>NZ_CANKYW010000003.1 GCF_947488135.1 uncultured Marivita sp.
CAGGTTCTCTGCAAGCCGGGTTCGGTGACACCGCACACCAAGTTCGAAGCCGAGGTCTACATCCTGACCAAGGAAGAAGGCGGCCGTCACACCCCGTTCTTCGCGAACTACCGTCCGCAGTTCTACTTCCGCACGACGGACGTGACCGGCACCGTGACGCTGCCCGAAGGCACCGAGATGGTGATGCCGGGTGACAACCTGAAGTTCGACGTGGAACTGATCGCGCCGATCGCCATGGAAGACGGCCTCCGCTTCGCCATCCGCGAAGGCGGCCGCACCGTCGGCTCCGGCGTCGTCTCCAAAATCGTCGCGTAAGCGGTCGTATTCAAATTGCGCGGGACGGTGTCATGCCGTCCCGTATCCGGTTCGAAGAAGGGGCAGGGTGGTCTTGCTTCGTCCTCTCAACCGCAACGCCAATAAAGGCTAAGACCAATGCAAAGCCAAAACATTCGCATTCGGCTCAAGGCGTTTGATTACCGTGTGCTCGATGCGTCGACACAGGAAATCGTGAACACCGCAAAGCGGACGGGCGCCACAGTGCGCGGCCCGATCCCGCTGCCGAACAAGATTGAGAAATTCACCGTTCTGCGGAGCCCGCACGTCAACAAGAAGTCGCGTGACCAGTGGGAAATTCGGACTCACAAGCGTCTGCTCGACATCGTTGATCCGACACCGCAAACCGTTGATGCGCTGATGAAGCTCGACCTCGCCGCTGGCGTGGATGTCGAGATCAAGGTTTAAGGAGGGTATCCCATGATGCGCTCTGGTATCATCGCGAAAAAAGTCGGCATGACCCGGCTTTTCATGGAAGACGGAAAGCAGATTCCCGTGACCGTCCTCCAACTCGACAATCTTCAGGTCGTCGCTCAGCGTACGCCTGACCAGCACGGCTACTCGGCAGTTCAGCTGGGCACCGGTTCGATCAAGGCAAAGCGCGTATCCAAGGCGATGCGCGGTCACTTTGCTGCGGCGAACGTGGAGCCCAAGCGGAAGGTCGCGGAATTCCGCGTCGCGCCCGAGAACCTGATCAATGTGGGTGAAGAGATCACCGCTGACCACTACTTTGAAGGTCAGTATGTGGATGTCTCCGGCACCTCGATCGGTAAGGGTTTTGCCGGTGCCATGAAGCGTCACAACTTCGGTGGTCTGCGCGCGTCGCACGGTGTGTCGATCTCGCACCGCTCGCACGGCTCCACCGGTCAGTGTCAGGATCCGGGCAAGGTCTTCAAAGGCAAGAAAATGGCCGGTCACATGGGCGCTGTCAAAGTGACGACCCAGAACCTCCAGGTTGTGAAGACCGACGCAGAGCGTGGGATCATCATGATCAAGGGCGCCGTTCCCGGCTCCAAGGGTGGTTGGGTGACAGTCAAGGACGCCATGAAGAAGCCGACGCCTGACAACATTATCCTGCCCGCCGCTCTGCGGTCGGCTGCTGATGAAGCCAAGCGTCTGGCCGAAGAAGCCGCCGCACAGGCCGCAGCAGAGGAAGCCGCCGCAGCAGAAGCCGCAGCAGCAGAGCAGGCCGCAGCAGAGGAAGCCGCTTTGAAGGAAGCCGAGGCTGAAATCGAAGCTGAGAAGAAGGAAGGCGACGAATGAAACTCGACGTGATCAAACTGGACGGCGGCAAAGCCGGGTCGGTCGAGCTGACGGACGAGATCTTCGATCTCGAGCCGCGCGCCGACATCCTGCACCGTGTGGTCCGCTGGCAGCGCAACAAGGCGCAGCAGGGCACCCACAAGGTGAAAACCCGGTCCGAAGTCAGCTACTCGACCAAGAAGATCTATCGCCAGAAGGGCACCGGTGGCGCACGTCACGGCTCCCGCAAGGCACCGATCTTCCGCAAGGGTGGCATCTACAAGGGACCGACCCCGCGCAGCCACGCGCATGACCTTCCCAAGAAGGTGCGCAAGCTGGGCCTGATGCACGCTCTGTCCGCCAAGGTCAAAGACGGCTCGCTTGTCATCATCGAGAACATCGAGTCCGATGGCAAAACGTCCCAACTGGCCAAGCAGGTCCGTGACCTGGGCTGGAAGCGTGCGCTAATCATCGACGGGGCCGAGGTGAACGAAAACTTCGCCCGCGCCGCAGCCAACATCGATGGCCTCGATGTTCTGCCGTCGATGGGGGCAAACGTCTATGACATCCTCAAGCGTGACACGCTCGTGCTCACGAAGGCGGGTGTCGAAGCACTGGAGGCTCGTCTGAAATGAGCGCAAAAGCAGAACATTACGATGTGATCCGCAAGCCGATCATCACCGAAAAGACCACCATGGCGTCCGAAAACGGCGCGGTTGTCTTCGAAGTGGCGATCGACGCCAACAAGCCGCAGATCAAAGAGGCCGTCGAGGCTCTGTTTGGTGTGTCGGTCAAGGCAGTCAACACGACGATCACCAAGGGCAAGACCAAGCGCTTCCGCGGCACAATGGGCCGTCGGAAAGACGTGAAGAAAGCCTACGTGACACTTGCCGAAGGCAACACGATCGACGTGACCACGGGTCTTTGATCGCTTCGGGCTTCGGTCCGGGTTGTGAGAATGAGAAAGCCCCTCGCCAGTGATGGCGGGGGGCTTTTTTATAGTTGACTACTGACGGGTGAACTATTTCGCCCGAACAGCGGCGAAGCCGCCGGGCCATCGCCAGACCGCCCGGACGGGCTGGCGGGTTGGTGGCGCCGGTGCCCCGTTCAAAGGTTCTTAGGATTTGGCAGATATAAAGCGCCGTAGAACGATCATTGGATCGCCATCTCGCGGTCTGGCGATGGCCCGGATTGCGCGTGGTGCGTGTGAACACGCACTCTAAGGTGTGAAGGTAATGGAAATTGTAAGTGTCAAGCTTTGTGGGCGTCGGCGTAGGCTTTGAGGACTGCGGCCATGCGTTTGGTATACCCTTTGGGGTCTTCGCTTTTGAAAAACGCGATCACGTCTTCGGGGAGGCGCAGGCTGACGACGGGTTTGGTGCGGGGTGGGATGACCTGGGCGTTTTCCCAGAAGTCAGAACCGAGTTCGGAGATGTCGGAAAAGTCGATCTCGGCGTCAGGGCGCTTGGCGATCTCTTCCGCCGTCAGGGGTGTCTTGTAACGCTTGGACATAGCGCGCGCGTTCCTGTGTATTGGCCTGCCGGGCGGAAATGATCCGACAGGTGCGATTTCGATCCGTGTGAACGACGACCAGCACCGCAATGCGCTTGACGCAGCCAATGCTCAGAACCCGAACTTCGCCATAGTCCACACGGGTGTCCAGTGCATCAACTGTGAAGCCATCGAAAATCTCAATCGCCAGTTCAAAGCTGATCCCATGCTTGGCGATGTTGGACCGGTTCTTGGTGTTGTCCCACTCAAATTTCTGCGTCATTTGTATTACATTTTGTTTTACATTGCAACTTCTGCTTGCATGTTAAGTCTTCGCTATTTCTGGTTAAGCGGTGATTAGTGCGGACATTGCCGAACACCCTGAAGGCACGAGGTATCGGAGCGCTTGACGTCGTGGCCCACACCTCCTAGTAAGCCCCAACCGCGCAGCCCCGGATTCGTCCGGGGCTTCGTTGTTGCGTTAACCGGGGACCTTCGGGGCCCTATACCAACGGCGGATACGTCCGCCCAAACATAGCGGGTCAAACAAGACCTGCACTGCTAACGGAAGACAGAAAGCATGGCACTCAAGTCGTATAAGCCGACGACGCCGGGCCAGCGCGGGCTGGTGCTGATCGACCGTTCGGAGCTGTGGAAAGGCCGTCCGGTCAAATCCCTCACAGAGGGTTTGACCAAATCGGGTGGCCGGAACAACACCGGACGTATCACATCCCGTCGTCGCGGTGGTGGGGCGAAACGCCTTTACCGTATCGTTGATTTTAAGCGGAACAAGTTTGACGTGAGCGCGACCGTCGCGCGCATCGAATATGACCCCAACCGCACCGCCTTTATCGCCCTTGTCCAGTACGACGATGGTGAGCAGGCCTATATCCTCGCACCTCAGCGCCTTGGCATCGGTGACCGCGTCGTCGCCTCGCAAAAGGCCGACGTGAAGCCGGGCAACGCGATGCCGTTCTCGGGTATGCCCATCGGCACGATCGTTCACAACATCGAGCTGAAGCCTGGAAAGGGTGGTCAGATCGCGCGTGCAGCCGGCACCTACGCTCAGTTCGTGGGCCGTGACGGCGGTTACGCTCAGATCCGTCTGAGCTCGGGCGAGCTTCGCCTGGTCCGTCAGGAATGCATGGCCACCGTGGGTGCCGTGTCGAACCCGGACAACTCGAACCAGAACTTCGGTAAAGCGGGCCGCATGCGCCACAAGGGCATCCGTCCGAGCGTGCGTGGTGTCGTCATGAACCCGATCGACCACCCGCACGGTGGTGGTGAAGGCCGGACCTCTGGTGGTCGTCACCCGGTGACGCCGTGGGGCAAGCCGACGAAGGGTAAGAAGACCCGCAACAGGAACAAGGCGTCGCAGAAGCTGATCATCCGCTCGCGTCACGCCAAGAAGAAGGGGCGGTAAACCATGTCGCGCTCTGTATGGAAAGGCCCGTTCGTCGATGCCTATGTCTTGAAAAAGGCAGAAGCGTCGCGTGAATCCGGCCGCAACGAAGTCATCAAGATCTGGTCGCGCCGCTCGACGATCCTGCCCCAATTCGTGGGTCTGACGTTTGGCGTCTACAACGGCCAGAAGCATATCCCAGTCAACGTCAGCGAAGACATGATCGGTCAGAAGTTCGGTGAATACTCCCCGACACGGACCTATTACGGTCACGCGGCTGACAAAAAAGCGAAGCGGAAGTAAGTCATGGGCAAGGAAAAGAACCCCCGCCGCGTGGCTGACAACGAAGCCATGGCGAAGCTGCGGATGCTGCGCACCAGCCCGCAGAAACTGAACCTCGTCGCCGGTCTCATCCGCGGCAAGAAAGTGGACAAGGCGCTGAACGATCTGACCTTCTCGAAGAAGCGGATCGCCGGCGACGTGAAGAAATGCCTTCAGTCCGCGATTGCAAACGCCGAGAACAACCACGGGCTCGACGTCGACGAACTGGTCGTTGCCGAAGCCTATGTTGGAAAGAACCTCGTGATGAAGCGTGGCCGTCCGCGGGCGCGTGGCCGGTTCGGCAAGATCATGAAGCCGTTTTCGGAGATCACCATCAAGGTGCGTCAAGTTGAGGAGCAGGCCTAATGGGTAACAAAACCAATCCGATCGGCATGCGTCTTCAGGTCAACCGCACCTGGGACAGCCGCTGGTACGCAGACAGCAAGGATTACGGCAATCTTCTGCTCGAAGATATCGCGATGCGCGAATTCATCGAGAAAGAGTGCAAGCAGGCCGGTGTCGCGCGTGTCATCATCGAGCGCCCGCACAAGAAGTGCCGCGTCACCATTCACACCGCACGCCCGGGCGTCATCATCGGCAAGAAAGGCGCGGACATCGAGACGCTCCGCAAGAAGCTGGCCGCGATGACCGACTCCGAGCTGCACCTCAACATCGTTGAAGTGCGCAAGCCGGAACTAGACGCGCAGCTGGTTGGCGAAAGCATCGCGCAGCAGCTCGAGCGTCGTGTGTCCTTCCGTCGTGCCATGAAGCGCGCCGTGCAGAACGCAATGCGCATGGGTGCCCTCGGCATCCGCGTGAACGTTGCGGGTCGTCTTGGCGGTGCCGAGATTGCACGGACAGAATGGTACCGCGAAGGCCGTGTGCCGCTGCACACGCTGCGCGCCGACATCGACTATGCCAATGTCGAGGCGGAAACGCCCTACGGCATCATCGGCATCAAGGTCTGGATCTTCAAAGGCGAGATCATGGAACATGATCCGTCTGCGCGTGATCGTAAGGCACAGGAACTGCAAGACGGTCCCGCACCGCGTGGTGCTGGCGGCGGTCGGAGGAACTAATCATGCTTCAACCAAAGCGTACAAAATTCCGTAAGATGTTCAAAGGTCGGATCAAGGGCGAAGCCAAGGGCGGCTCCGATCTGAACTTTGGCACCTTCGGCCTCAAGGCGCTTCAGCCTGAGCGTGTGACTGCACGTCAGATCGAAGCCGCCCGTCGTGCCATGACGCGTCACATGAAGCGTCAGGGCCGCGTCTGGATCCGCATTTTCCCGGATACGCCCGTGACCTCCAAGCCGACCGAAGTGCGGATGGGTAAAGGTAAGGGCTCCGTGGATTTCTGGGCCGCCAAGGTCAAGCCGGGCCGCGTGATGTTCGAAATCGATGGTGTCGGTGAGGACATCGCCCGCGAGGCGCTGCGTCTGGCCGCGATGAAGCTGCCGATCAAGACCCGCGTCGTGGTCCGCGAGGACTGGTAAGCGGTTCGGTGCGTGAGATCACGCACCCTACGAGATTGGAAACCCCTGGTGCGAAAGCGCCAGGGGTTTTTTGCCTAGTCCCGCCAGGTATCAGCGAGAGGTCCGACCATAATGTCCTTCAGCGGATGGCCGTGTTTCTTGTGCCATTCCGATCGCGCTTTGAAGGCCTCGGCATTTTCCGCCAACCAAGCCCTACGCTCGCCGTTCTGGGATAGTGTTTGCTTGTCTGACTTGATTGGCCGGTCTTCCGACATGGTGTCACTCCCATCGATAGTTGAAACTCACCGACACGCGCTCGTCCTCGGACTGGTTCATAACCACCTCGTGCCGCAACCAGCTTTCCCAGAGCAGCACATCGCCGACCGATGGCTTTACATAGATAAACGACCGCATCTCTTCGCGCGCGTCTTTTCGGCGGGGTGGGGCGGCCATCATCATGGCGTGGCGCGGATCTTCCAGCTTCAACGCGGACGCACCTTCGGGCATTGAGACATAGGTCGTGCCCGAGATCACCGAATGCGGATGGATGTGGGCGGCGTGGAAGCCGCCTTCGGGCAATATGTTTATCCAGAGGTCTTCCAGAACCAGCTTGCGCCCGTCCAGATCGAACTCCAGATCCTCGGCGAAGGCCGCCACATGCGCGTCGAGCGATTTGACCAGATCGGCGAAAATCGGGAAACGCCAAGGTAGGTCGCTCAGGGACGCGTAAGAGGTATAGCCCGGATAGGCGTTGTCCTCGCACCACTGCTGACCGGCCTCGTCATCTTCGGCGATGGCAAAACAGGAGGATTCCATTTCTTGCGGATCAATCGCCGGTCCGTGTTCGGACAAGGGCGCGCGGTAGAGGCGGGTTACGAAGAGGGAAGATATTGTGCTCATTCCTCCCTCATAATATGCGTTTCCGGCATTGGCGAGAGGTCAAGGCCGAAGCTTGAATACAAAGGGGTTGCGCGACGCGGACATCCCGCCTATACGCGCCACTTCATCCACCTCCACCGGGAATCGGGGTGACCCACATCAACGATGGGGCCCGCCGGTGATGTTGATAGAAAGGAATGGCGCATGAACGCCAAGGAACTGCATGACAAGACACCGGATCAGCTCCGGGATGAGCTTGTTTCGCTGAAGAAAGAGGCCTTCAACCTCCGCTTTCAGCAGGCCACAAGCCAGCTTGAGAACACCGCGCGCATCCGTCAGGTGCGCCGCAACGTGGCACGCATCAACACCGTGCTGAACCAAAAGGCGGCTGCGGCTGCCAGCGACGCGTAAGAGGGAGCCAGACAGATGCCCAAACGTATTCTTTCCGGCACCGTTACATCGACAGCAAACGCACAGACCGTGACCGTTTCCGTCGAGCGCCGCTTCAAGCACCCGGTTCTTCAAAAGACGATCCGGAAGTCCAAGAAATATCGCGCCCATGATGAGGCCGAGAAATTCGCAGTTGGGGACGTTGTCCGCATTCAGGAGTGCGCCCCCAAGTCGAAGACCAAACGTTGGGAGGTTATCGCTGAGTAAGCGATAGCCTTTCGGCATTTACGAAACCCCCGGGCCAATGCCTCGCTCTGAGCGGTCCGGGACGTCGGGAGACAGATTATGATCCAGATGCAGACCAATCTGGATGTTGCTGACAACAGCGGCGCACGCCGTGTTCAGTGCATCAAGGTTCTGGGTGGGTCCAAGCGGAAATACGCGTCGGTGGGTGACATCATCGTTGTATCCGTGAAGGAAGCCATCCCGCGCGGTCGCGTGAAAAAAGGGGACGTCCGCAAGGCCGTCGTCGTGCGCACCGCCAAGGAAGTCCGTCGCGAAGACGGCACAGCCATCCGTTTTGACCGCAACGCCGCCGTGATCCTGAACAACGCAGGTGAGCCGGTCGGTACGCGTATCTTTGGACCGGTTGTGCGCGAGCTCCGTGCCAAGAACTTCATGAAAATCATCTCGCTTGCTCCGGAGGTGCTGTAATGGCTGCCAAACTCCGCAAAGGTGACAAGGTGGTCGTGCTTGCCGGTAAAGACAAAGGCAAGTCGGGCACCATCTCGTCCGTCGATCCCAAGGCCGGCAAGGCCGTGGTCGATGGTGTGAACATGGCCATCCGCCACGTGCGCCAGTCCCAGACGACCCAGGGCGGCCGTACACCCAAGGCGATGCCGATCGATCTGTCGAACCTGGCGATCGTCGACAAGAACGGCAAACCGACCCGCGTTGGCTTCAAGATCGAAGGCGACAAGAAGGTGCGTTTTGCGAAAACCACGGGGGACGTGATCGATGCTTGATACAGCAACCTACACCCCGCGTCTTCGGACCGTCTTCCGCGACCAGATCAAGGCCGCGATGAAGGAAGAGTTCGGCTATTCGAACGACATGATGATTCCGCGCCTCGACAAGATCGTGCTGAACATCGGCTGCGGTGCCGAAGCTGTCCGTGACAGCAAGAAAGCGAAATCCGCTGTTGAAGATCTGACGAAGATCGCTGGTCAGCAGGCCGTGACCACCAAGGCAAAGAAATCCATCGCGGGCTTCCGCGTTCGCGAAGAAATGCCGCTTGGTGCCAAGGTGACCCTGCGTGGCGACCGGATGTATGACTTCCTCGATCGTCTGATCACCATCGCGATGCCCCGGATCCGGGACTTCCGCGGCGTGAAGCCGTCCTTTGATGGTCGTGGCAACTTCGCCATGGGCATGAAAGAGCACATCGTGTTCCCCGAAATCGACTTCGACAAGGTCGACGAGGTTTGGGGCATGGATATCATCATCACGACGACCGCGAAGACCGACGCGGAAGCCAAGGCGCTGTTGAAGCACTTCAACATGCCGTTCAACGCCTGAGGGGACCGATACCATGGCGAAGAAAGCAATGATTGAACGCGAAAAGAAGCGTCAGAAGCTGGTGGAAAAGTACGCCGCCAAGCGGGCTGAGCTCAAGGAAATCGCGAACGACGAAGGCAAGCCGATGGAAGAGCGCTTCAAGGCGCGCCTCAAGCTTGCAAAACTGCCGCGGAACAGCGCGCCCTCGCGCCTGCACAACCGTTGCCAGCTCACCGGGCGTCCGCACGCCTATTACCGTAAACTCAAGGTCAGCCGGATCATGCTTCGTGAACTTGCCAGCAATGGACAAGCCCCCGGTATGGTCAAGTCGAGCTGGTAAGGAGGGCATAGAATGAACGATCCTATCGGCGATATGCTCACCCGTATCCGCAACGCACAGATGCGCGGCAAGTCCACAACCATGACACCGGCGTCCAAGCTGCGTGGCCGCGTTCTCGCGGTGATGGCGGACGAAGGCTACATCCGCGGTTTCGAAGAAACCAAGGACAAGAATGGCCACCCCGCGTATGAAATCAGCCTCAAGTACTACGATGGCACCCCGGTGATCCGCGAACTCAAGCGCGTGTCCAAGCCGGGCCGTCGTGTGTACCTGGGTGTGGACGACATCCCGCAGGTCCGTCAGGGCCTGGGTGTGTCGATCGTGTCCACGTCCAAAGGCGTCATGACCGATGCAAGTGCCCGCAGCCACAATGTTGGCGGCGAAGTACTTTGCACGCTCTTCTAAGGAGGTCTGGTAATGTCTCGCATTGGAAAACAGCCGGTCGAGCTGCCCTCGGGTGTCTCTGCATCCGTGTCTGGCCAGACCGTCGAAGTGAAGGGGCCGAAAGGCACCCAGAGCTTTCATGCGACCGATGATGTCACCATCGCGGTCGAAGACAACGTCATCACCGTCACGCCGCGCGGCAAATCCAAGCGCGCGCGTCAGCAATGGGGCATGTCCCGCACTGTTGTGGCGAACCTAGTTCACGGCGTGACCAACACCTTCAAGAAAGAGCTTGAAATTCATGGTGTTGGTTATCGTGCGCAGCTTCAGGGCAACGTCCTGAAACTGAACCTCGGTCTGTCGCATGACGTTGATTTCCAAATTCCGGACGGTGTGACTGTGACCGTGCCCAAGCAGACAGAGATCGTGATCGAAGGTCACGACGCTCAGCTTGTGGGTCAGGTGGCAGCCAACATTCGCGACTGGCGTCGGCCCGAGCCCTACAAGGGCAAAGGCATTCGCTATAAGGGCGAATTCATCTTCCGTAAGGAAGGCAAGAAGAAGTAAGGACGCAAGGACATGGCAAACAGTAAACGTGATCTGTTCCAAAAACGCCGCCTGCGCGTTCGGAACAAACTTCGCAAGGTCAATGCAGGGCGCGTGCGCCTGAGCGTTCACCGTTCGAACAAGAACATCAGCGTTCAGCTGATCGACGATGTGAACGGTGTGACACTGGCATCGGCTTCCACGATGGAAAAAGACCTTGGCGGCAAAAACGATGTCGCCTCGGCCACCAAGGTTGGCGCGGCGATTGCCGAGCGGGCCAAGAAGGCCGGGGTCGAAGAAGCCTATTTCGACCGTGGCGGCTTCCTGTTCCACGGTCGCGTCAAGGCACTCGCCGACGCAGCCCGCGAAGGCGGCTTGAAAATCTGATGGGGCGGCGCGTGCAAGCGCGCACCCTACCTTCATAAAACCGTGGGGTGCGTGATTTCACGCACCTTGCGCTTGCGGAAGGGCCAACCCCTTCCCGATGATCCGGGAGCGCCAAGAGCTCACCTGGATTGGACAACGGGCCAGAGGCCCACAACACAAAGGATGCCTACATGGCAGAACGTGATAACAATCGTCGGGGCAATCGCCGCGACCGTGAAGAGCAGGCGCCGGAATTCGCGGATCGCCTTGTCGCAATCAACCGGGTGTCCAAGACCGTCAAGGGTGGTAAGCGTTTCGGCTTCGCCGCGCTTGTCGTTGTGGGCGACCAGAAGGGCCGTGTCGGTTTTGGCAAAGGTAAGGCCAAGGAGGTCCCCGAGGCCATCCGCAAGGCGACCGAGCAAGCCAAGCGCAAGATGATCCGCGTGCCGCTGCGCGAAGGCCGTACGCTGCACCACGACATGGAAGGCCGTCATGGCGCCGGTAAGGTGGTCATGCGCACAGCACCGACCGGTACTGGTATCATCGCCGGTGGTCCGATGCGTGCCGTCTTCGAAATGCTGGGTGTGCAGGACGTCGTCGCCAAGTCGATCGGTTCGCAGAACCCGTACAACATGATCCGCGCCACGCTGGACGGCTTGTCCAAAGAGGCAAGCCCGCGCTCCGTCGCACAGCGTCGCGGCAAGAAAGTGGCCGACATCCTGCCCAAGCGTGAAGACACGCCGCAGGAAAGCGGCCAGGTTGCTGAGGAGGCCTGATCCAAATGGCAAAGACAATCATAGTCAAGCAGGTCGGTTCCCCGATCCGCCGCCCCGGTATCCAGCGTCAGACGCTGATCGGCCTGGGCCTGAACAAGATGCACAAGACCCGCGAGCTTGAGGACACACCCGCCATCCGTGGCATGGTCCGTAAAGTGTCTCACATGGTCGAGATCATCGAAGAGCGCGGCTAAGCCAGCGCCAGATACAGCGTAGAAAGCCCGCCGGAGAAATCTGGCGGGCTTTTTCGTTGGACGTCCTGTTTTGCGGGTCTTTGGGGCATGTGCCCCCTTGATCCACTTCGGCCAACCTTCTATACGCCCTCGGTGGACCACAGGGTCCGCGACTCATAATCAAGAAATGCCGTGTGCCGCTCTCGTTCGCTTCGGGGCGGAGGTCCGGCGAAGGAGAAGCGATATGAAACTGCATGAACTGCGCGACAATCCCGGCGCAACCAAACGTAAAAAGCGCGTCGGACGTGGCCCGGGTTCGGGCATGGGCAAGATGGGTGGCCGTGGTATCAAGGGCCAGAAATCCCGTTCGGGTGTGGCCATTGCCGGTTACGAAGGCGGCCAGATGCCGCTCTACCAGCGTCTTCCGAAGCGTGGCTTCAACAAGCCGAACCGCAAGGCGTTCGCCGTGGTCAATCTCGGCCTGATCCAGAAATTCGTCGACGCCGGCAAGCTCGACGCGAAGGGCACCATTGACGAGGACGCGCTGGTCGCTTCCGGTCTGGTGCGCCGCAAGCTGGACGGTATCCGCGTTCTGGCCAAGGGTGACATCACCGCGAAAGTGACGCTCAACGTCACCGGTGCATCGAAATCCGCGATCGAAGCGGTGGAGAAGGCTGGTGGGTCGCTGACGGTCACAACCGCGCAGGCCGCTGAATAAGAGGTTGTGAGCGGCGCACCTGCCGCTTACATACCCTCAAGAGCTTTCCAAACGCCGCCTGAGCCGGACCGCTCATGGCGGCGTTCATCATAAAAGAGACCCGCATGGTATCAGCAGCAGAACAAATGGCCGCGAACACAAGCTGGTCTGCGCTCGGTAAAGCCACCGATCTGCGCAACCGGATTTTCTTCACGCTCGGCCTTCTGATCGTTTACCGCATCGGCACGTTCATTCCGGTTCCCGGGATCGACGGTATCGCCTTGCGCGACTTCATGGAGCAAGCGAGCGTCGGCATCGGCGGCATGCTCAGCATGTTCACCGGCGGTGCTTTGGGCCGTATGGGGATCTTCGCCCTTGGCATCATGCCCTATATTTCGGCCTCAATCATTGTTCAGCTTCTGGCGTCGATGGTGCCATCGCTGGAACAGCTCAAGAAAGAGGGTGAGGCGGGGCGCAAGAAGATCGCGCAATACACCCGCTACGGCACGGTGCTGCTGGCCACGTTCCAGGCGTATGGGCTTGCCGTGAGCCTTGAGGCGGGCGATCTCGTCACCGATCCGGGCTGGTTCTTCCGTGCCTCCTGCGTCATCACGCTGGTTGGTGGTACGATGTTCCTGATGTGGCTGGGTGAGCAAATCACCGCACGCGGCGTCGGCAACGGTATCTCGCTCATCATCTTCGTCGGCATCATCGCCGAGGTTCCTGCCGCTCTGGCACAGTTCTTCGCGTCCGGTCGGTCCGGCGCCATCAGCCCTGCCGTGATCGTGGGGGTGATCCTCATGGTCATTGCGGTGATCATGTTCGTGGTCTTCATGGAGCGGGCGCTCCGAAAAATCACGATCCAGTATCCCCGCCGCCAGATGGGCATGAAGATCGCAGAGGCGCAGAACAGCCACCTGCCGGTCAAGGTCAACCCGTCGGGCGTGATCCCGGCGATCTTCGCCAGCTCGCTTTTGCTGCTGCCGACGACGATCAGCACCTTCAGCGGTCAGAATTCCGGCCCTGTAATGTCGACGATCCTCGCTTATTTCGGGCCGGGGCAGCCGCTTTACCTGTTGTTCTTCGGCGCAATGATCGTGTTCTTCGCCTACTTTTATACCTTCAACGTATCGTTCAAGGTGGAAGACGTGGCCGACAACCTTAAGAACCAGAACGGTTTTGTGCCGGGCATCCGTCCGGGCAAGAAGACGGCCGAGTATCTTGAATACGTGGTGAACCGCGTGTTGGTCCTGGGTTCGGCCTATCTGACGGCGGTCTGTCTGCTTCCGGAAATCCTGCGCGGCCAGTTCGCGATCCCGTTCTACTTCGGGGGCACCTCGGTGCTCATCGTGGTCTCGGTGACGATGGACACGATCCAACAGGTGCAAAGCCATCTGCTTGCGCATCAATACGAAGGTCTTATTCAAAAGTCGCAACTGCGCGGCAAGGGTAAGTCCAAAGGCAAAAGAAGGACGCCGGCGCGCCGATGAATATCATATTGTTGGGCCCGCCGGGTGCGGGCAAAGGCACACAGGCGCGGTTCCTTTGCGACGAGCGTGACATGATCCAACTGTCCACCGGCGACATGCTTCGCGAAGCCAAGGACAGCGGCACCGAGATGGGCAAGATCGTCGCCGACGTCATGGCCCGCGGTGAGTTGGTGACGGACGAGATCGTCATCGGCCTGATCCGTGAAAAGCTGAAGGGCGACAAGAAGGGGGGCTTCATCTTCGACGGGTTCCCCCGGACCCTGGCTCAGGCTGATGCTTTGGCAGAGCTTCTCGCCGAAGAAGGCGAAACCCTCGACGCCGTGATCGAAATGCAGGTCGACGACAACGCGCTGGTCGCCCGCATCACCGCGCGGTCAACCTGCGCCAATTGCGGTGAGGTCTACAACGACAACACTAAGCCGATCCCGGCGGACGGCAAATGCTCCAATTGCGGCGGCACCGAATTCAAGCGCCGTGCGGACGACAACGAGGAAAGCCTCAAGCAGCGTCTGATGGAGTACTACAAGAAAACCTCGCCACTGATCGGCTATTACTATGCCAAGGGGCAGTTGTCCTCGATCGACGGTCTGGGCGAGATGTCTGCCGTGAAAGCGGACATTTCCAAGGTGCTGGACGCCTGAATCCGGCAAAGGAGTCCGACAGGCCTTGTGAGTTTCCAATGAGGCCTGTCTGGCTCTTGACGCGACAGCCAAACGCTCCTATCTACCGCCATCTCTTAACGAGAATCATCGTCACAAAGCGGGTCGCTCCCCTTTGTGGATCACCTGATCAGCTGGGGGCCCCAAGGGTAAAACCGACGGGCCTTATGTTGTGAAAAAAGGGTCTGGCGTTACGGACCCGCAACGAAAAGGAAGACCTACGTGGCACGTATTGCTGGCGTGAACATTCCCACAGGGAAGCGTGTTCCAATCGCCCTCACCTATATCACCGGTATTGGCCATACCTCCGCAAAAGCGATCTGCGAGGCCGTCAATATCGATCCCGCCCGTCGTGTGAACGAACTGAGCGATGCCGAAGTGCTCGCCGTGCGTGAACATATCGACGCCAACTACACAGTCGAAGGTGACTTGCGTCGCGAAACGCAGATGAACATCAAGCGCCTGATGGACCTTGGTTGCTATCGCGGCTTGCGTCACCGCCGGAACCTGCCCGTACGCGGTCAGCGGACCCACACCAACGCTCGTACTCGCAAAGGCCCCGCAAAGGCCATTGCCGGTAAGAAGAAATAAGGGAGGTCCGAACCAATGGCACGTGATACCCGTCGCGGAGGCAAGAAGAAGGTCTCCAAGAACATCGCTGCTGGCGTCGCACATGTGAACTCCAGCTTCAACAACACCAAGATCCTGATCTCCGACGTACAGGGCAACGCCATTTCGTGGTCGTCTGCCGGTACAATGGGCTTCAAAGGCTCGCGGAAATCCACACCCTACGCAGCCCAGCTGGCTGCCGAGGATGCGGGCCGCAAGGCGCAGGAACATGGCGTCAAGACGCTCGAAGTCGAAGTTCAGGGCCCCGGTTCGGGTCGTGAATCGGCGCTCCGCGCTCTGGCCGCAGTTGGCTTCAACATCACGTCGATCCGTGATGTGACCCCGATGGCCCATAACGGCTGTCGTCCGCCGAAGCGTCGCCGCGTCTAAGACGTACCGATTTTCAGGCATGGCTCTGCCCTTTGGCGGAGCCATGTTTTCGTCATTTTAACCTCGGGCGTTTCTGCCTTTCGGACATGGGGCAGGAACAAGAATGGAGGGACGCATGATCCATAAAAACTGGGCAGAACTGATCAAGCCGACGCAGCTTGAGGTCAAGCCGGGCGCCGATCCGTCGCGCGTGGCAACGGTTGTTGCCGAACCGCTCGAGCGGGGCTTCGGTCTCACGCTGGGCAACGCGCTGCGCCGCGTGCTTCTGTCGTCGCTCCAGGGCGCGGCCATCACATCCGTTCAGATCGACAACGTGCTGCACGAATTCTCCAGCGTCGCTGGTGTGCGCGAAGACGTGACAGACATCGTTCTGAACCTCAAGGGCGTCTCGCTCCGCATGGAAGTCGAAGGCCCCAAGCGCGTGTCGATCAACGCCAAGGGTCCGGGCGTCGTCACCGCCGGTGACATCTCGGAAACCAACGGCATCGAAGTGCTGAACGGCGACCACGTGATCTGCCACCTCGACGAGGGTGCAGACCTCTACATGGAACTGACGGTCAACACCGGCAAGGGCTATGTCTCTGCCGACAAGAACAAGCCGGAAGATGCGCCCATCGGCCTGATGCCGATCGACGCGATCTATTCGCCGGTCAAGAAGGTCGCCTATGATGTGCAGCCCACCCGCGAGGGCCAGGTGCTGGACTATGACAAGCTGACCATGAAGATCGAAACGGACGGCTCTTTGACCCCCGAAGACGCGGTCGCCTATGCGGCACGTATCGTTCAGGATCAGCTGTCGATCTTCGTCAATTTCGACGAACCGGAATCGGCGCGTCAGGCGGATGAGGATGACGGTCTCGAGTTCAACCCGCTTCTGCTCAAGAAAGTGGACGAGTTGGAACTGTCGGTCCGTTCGGCGAACTGCCTGAAGAACGACAACATCGTCTATATCGGCGACCTCATTCAGAAAACCGAAGCCGAGATGCTCCGCACCCCGAACTTCGGCCGCAAGTCCCTGAACGAGATCAAGGAAGTGCTGTCCGGCATGGGCCTGCACCTTGGCATGGACGTCGAGGATTGGCCGCCAGACAACATCGAAGACCTGGCGAAAAAGCTGGAAGACAACTTTTAAGGATTTTGGGTGAGGGAACACTCTCACCCAAACGGGCACCCGCCCCAAGGAGAGCCGCTGACACGCATCGGTGGCCGGACAAAGCAAAAACGCCCGTAGAGGGCACGATTTGGAGAAGACACATGCGTCACGCACGAGGCTACCGCCGCCTGAACCGCACCCATGAGCACCGCAAGGCGCTTTTCGCGAACATGGCCGGCTCGCTCATCGAACATGAGCAAATCAAGACAACCCTGCCCAAGGCAAAAGAACTGCGCCCGATCGTGGAAAAGCTGATCACGCTCGGCAAGCGCGGCGATCTGCACGCCCGCCGTCAGGCACGCGCATCGCTCAAGCAGGACATGCACGTTGCCAAGCTGTTCGAGGTCCTTGGCCCGCGCTTTGCAGACCGCAAGGGCGGCTATGTCCGCATCCTGAAGGCCGGTTTCCGCTACGGTGACATGGCGCCAATGGCGATCATCGAATTCGTCGACCGCGATGTCGACGCGAAGGGCGCCGCCGACAAGGCCCGCATCGCCGAGTTCGAGGCTGCCGACGAAGAATAAGACCTGACCCGTCAAGGGAAGGTAAAGGCCCCGCTGGTTTCAGCGGGGCTTTTTTTGTGTGGGACGGAAACCCTTCGAAGGGTTTCCCGAGACTTTTCGAAAAGTCTCGCCCCCGCACGGTCCATTTCCGCGTGCTTAACGCTTTGCCGGGATACCTTTGCCCATTGGATCCAAAACCCGTTCCGTCTTTTGGCGGAACACCCCAAGAGACTACCCTCTCTCTACGGACGCTCGATGTGCGTTCAGACCATGAGAGACGCGTTTCAGTAGGCCTCGTCAGAGGTACAGGTTCGGAGCCTCGCCAGAGGCTCTGCACAGGGGAGAGGATGTCCACCCAACTCAGGTGACGTCACCTCTTTTTGGTTCCTGACAAGAACCGTCGCAGAAACACTCGTCATCCTCGGGCTCGACCCGAGGACCTCAGGCCATATCAGATCCTCGGGCCAAGCCCGAGGATGACGGTACGTTGTGTTTGCCTACGGCTGGTGAATAGAAAACACGGGTCGAGCAATTCAGCCCGTCCGAAGGGCGGGCCGCGCCCGACCCTCCCCCCGGGAGGGCGCATTGGCGTGGCGTGTTGTCGGAACTGCCGTTGTGCGCGTGACTCCGTCTCGCACTGGTCGGAGGGTGTAAGCGCCCACCCAGGGTCGGGCGCTTTTGCTGGTTCAGCAGGATGCGTGAATAACGCACCTTCTATCAAACATCCAACTCCTCAACAAACCGCGCATTCTCTTGGATATACTGGAACCGTAGCTCGGGTTTCTTCCCCATCAGCCGCTCCACCAGATCACCCGTCTCGCCCGGCTCATCCTCGTCAATCGTCACGCGGATCAATTTCCGTGACGCCGGG
This sequence comes from uncultured Marivita sp., assembly GCF_947488135.1. Taxonomy (GTDB): domain Bacteria; phylum Pseudomonadota; class Alphaproteobacteria; order Rhodobacterales; family Rhodobacteraceae; genus Marivita. Next base: position 18,047 of record NZ_CANKYW010000003.1, read on the forward strand.
TCCATCGTGGTTTCCTTCAGATCCTTCGCGTCCATCTCGCCCAGACCCTTGAAGCGTTGGACGTCGATCTTGCCTTTGCCGCCAAGGCCCTTTTCCATCATCAGGTCCTTCTCGGCGTCGTCGGCCACGTAAAGCCGCTTGGCCCCCTGCGTCAGTCGGTAAAGCGGCGGGCAGGCGAGGTACAGATGCCCGGCGTCGATCATCGGGCGCATTTGGGTGAAGAAGAATGTCATCAAAAGCGACGCGATATGCGCGCCGTCGACGTCAGCATCCGTCATGATGATAATCTTTTCGTAACGCAGATCATCGACATTGAACTTGGTGCCCAAACCCACACCCAACGCCTGTGTCAGATCGCTGATCTCGGCATTGGTCCCCAGTTTTGAGGAGGCAGCCCCAAGAACGTTCAAAATCTTGCCCCGCAGCGGCAGCAAGGCCTGCGTTTTTCGGTCCCGCGCCATCTTGGCCGATCCACCGGCCGAGTCGCCCTCGACAATGAAAAGCTCGGTGCCTTCACGGGTGCCCGATGAGCAATCCACCAGCTTGCCCGGAAGCCGCAGCTTCTTGGTCGCGGATTTGCGCTGCGTTTCCTTCTCCTGCCGCCGCCGCAGCCGTTCCTCGGCGCGCAGCACGAGGAAGTCGAGGATCGCGCCCGCCGATTTGGTATCCGCCGCCAGCCAGTTGTCGAAATGGTCCCGCACCGCGCCTTCGACCATGCGTTGCGCTTCGGTCGTGGCCAGCCTGTCCTTGGTCTGGCCGACGAACTCAGGCTCGCGGATGAAGCAGGACACCAGCGCACAGCCACCCGTGATCAGGTCATCCCGCGTGATCTGCGCGGCCTTCTTGTTGTTCGACAACTCGCCGTAAGCGCGGATGCCCTTTAGGATCGCCGCCCAGAACCCGGCCTCGTGCGTGCCGCCTTCGGGGGTCGGCACGGTGTTGCAATAGGACTGGATGAACCCGTCCCGCGACGGGGTCCAGTTGATCGCCCATTCCACCTTGCCCGGCGCGTTGAATTTCTCTCGGAAATCAACCGTGCCGGCGAAAGGTTTGTCCGCATAGGTCGACGCGCTGCCCAGCGTTTCGGTGAGGTAATCGCTCAGACCGCCGGGGAAGTGGAACGTGGCCTCGGTCGGCGTTTCGCCATCGTCGATCGCCGATTTCCAGCGAATCTCGACCCCCGAGAACAGGTAGGCCTTGGATCGCACCATCTTGAGCAACCGCGCCGGTTTGAACCGGTGCGAGCCGAAAATCTCTTCGTCCGCGTGAAACGTGACCGTGGTGCCGCGCCGGTTCGGGGCTTGGCCCACCTTGGCCACCGGCCCCAGGGGCACCCCGCGCGAAAACCGCTGTTCGTAGACTTCCTTGTTGCGCGCGACCTGCACGACCATCGAGTCCGACAGCGCGTTCACCACCGACGCGCCGACGCCGTGCAAACCGCCCGAGGTCTCGTAGGCCTTGCCCGAAAACTTGCCGCCCGCGTGCAGGGTGCAGAGGATCACCTCAAGCGCGGATTTGTCCGGAAACTTCGGGTGCGGATCAATCGGGATACCGCGCCCGTTGTCGCGGATGGTCACGGCGAAATCGTCGTGAAGCTCCACTTCGATCCGGTTCGCGTGCCCCGCCACCGCCTCGTCCATGGAGTTGTCGAGCACTTCGGCCACAAGGTGATGCAGCGCGCGTTCGTCGGTGCCGCCGATATACATGCCGGGGCGTTTGCGGACGGGTTCCAGCCCCTCCAGAACTTCGATCGAGGAGGCGTCGTAGTCGGTCGGTTCGTGTCCGGAGAGGAGGTCTTCGGCCATGGCAGCTGCTCTGTGTTTGTTGCTTTGCGACACTATGGCAGAGCGCGGCGCAGGGGGGAAGCGTCAGCTGTCCTGATCGCCCTTCAAGAGCCGGTCCGCCTTGCGCCGAACCAGCACGCCGCGCAGATCGTGCATGGCCAGCAGAAGCGAATCCGTCACCAGGTCGAGCTGTTCGTCGGTGGCGCGCGACTGCGCCCATTGGGTCGTCAGGTTGAGGTGATCCACCGCGCGCAGAATGTCGTCGACATCGCGTTCCGCCAGAACGGTCTGCCGTTCGGCCATCCAGTTGCGGATGACCTCGATATCCTCATCGCTCAGCGTACGGTCGCCATGCGGTTTGATTTCCCCGTTGCGGATATTGACCACCGCGATCTGGTCCATCTCGATCCGGCGCTGACGGTTCTCGGTGTCGACGCGAAAGACCAAGGCGCCGTTTTCGCGCACCCTGAAATAATAGTCAGGAAGATCGCCTGCCATTGAAACCTCGCACCTGCTTCCGGGCGCAGGCTAAAGCCTTGCGTTGGGATCCGCCAGTCAGGGCGAATTGTGCAGGGAAACTAACCGGAGCTATGGTTGCCTTACCACATCGGGCGTCGTACCCGCGTCGGCCTGCCTCATGTCAGTCCTTCACAGAAGGCCTGGATGCGGCGGCAGGCGTCACTCAGGATCTCTTCCGAGGTGGCGTAGCTGACCCGGAAATACGGGCTCAACCCAAAGGCCGCACCGAACACCACGGCGACGCCCTGTTCCTCCAGAAGCGCCGTCGCGAAGGCTTCGTCAGTGTCGATCCGCGCGCCGCCTGCGCTGGTCTTGCCGATGCAGCCCGCGATGGACGGGTAGACGTAGAATGCGCCCTCGGGCACCGCGCAGGTGACGCCCTCGCAAGCGTTGAGCCCCTTGACCACAAGATCGCGCCGCTTGCGGAACGCCTCGCAACGTTCGGCCAGGAAATCCTGCGGGCCGTTCAGGGCCTCGACCGTGGCCCATTGGCTGATCGAACAGGGGTTTGTCGTCGATTGTGACTGAAGCTTGCGCATCGCCGCAATAAGAGGTTCAGGCCCTGCGGCATATCCGATGCGCCAGCCAGTCATCGCGTAGGACTTGGACACTCCGTTCACCGTAAGTGTCCGATCATAAAGCCCTGGTTCGACCTGGGCGGGTGTGCAGAACTGGAACCCGTCATAAGCGAGGTGTTCGTACATATCATCGGTCATGACCCAGACATGGGGGTGACGCATCAGAACATCTGTCAGCGCTTTCAACTGGTTGTGCCCATAGCCCGCACCGGTCGGATTCGACGGTGAATTGAAGATGAACCACTTGGTCCTGGGTGTAATGGCGGCCTCGAGCGCCTCTGGCGAGATGCGAAAGCCGTCCTCGAGTTTGGTGTCGACAATCACCGGCTCGCCGCCGCCGAGACGCACCATGTCGGGGTAACTGACCCAGTAGGGGGCAGGGATGATCACCTCGTCGCCGGGGTTCAATGTGGCCATCAACGCGTTGTAGAGCACCTGCTTGCCGCCCGAAGAAACGGCCACCTGCGACGGGGCGTACTCCAGCCCGTTTTCGCGTTTGAACTTGGCGCAGATCGCCTGTTTGACCTCGGGGATGCCGTCCACGGCCGTGTACTTCGTTTTCCCCGCCTCAATCGCCGCAATTGCAGCGGCCTTGATGTTGTCGGGTGTGTCAAAGTCGGGCTCACCAGCGCCAAGACCGATCACATCGTGACCCGCCGCCTTGAGCTCCGTTGCCTTCTGAAACACCGCAACCGTAGGCGACGGGCTGACGCGGGCGAGTGTGTCGGACAGAAACGGCATGGCTGGGCCCTGTTTGTGATTGCATCCCGTCCGTCTTAGGGTGCGCCCGAAATACGATCAAGCGAGGATCGTGAAAGGAGAACCGATGACCGAGAACGACCAGAACTGGTACGCGCCCGAAATCGCCACGTTCGGTGACCGCATGACCGCCGCCCGCGAGGCCGCCGGCATGACACAAGAGGCACTGGCCAAGCGGTTGGGCGTCAAGAAAAGCACGCTGCGCAGCTGGGAAGACGACCTGTCCGAACCGCGTGCGAACCGCCTGTCGATGCTGGCGGGCCTGTTGAACGTCTCGATGATGTGGCTGATCAACGGCGAGGGCGAAGGCGTCGAAAACCCGGATGCCGAAACCATGCCTTCGGATCTGACCGAGATCATCCTTGAAATCCGCGAGATGAAATCAGAGCTTCACCGCAAGGCCGAACAACTGGCGCGGCTCGAAAAACGACTGCGCAATCTGATGGTGAGTGACCAATGAGCGAAACCCGCGAACATCGGCTGAAACGGCTGTCCATGCGCTCCATGCGGCGCGGGATCAAGGAGATGGACATCATCCTGTCGCGCTATGCAGAGCTTCGTCTCAGCGGACTGGATGATGCCGCGCTCGATCGCTACGACGCGTTGCTGTCTGAAAACGATCAGGACCTTTACCAATGGGTAAGCGGTCAAAAACCGCCGCCGGAACCGCTGCGGGATCTCATTTCGGACATCTCCGAGGTCGCGTTCCAAAGGTGATCTGAAAAGAGTTTTACCCGCTTAACCGATTGTTCGGGTTTATCCCCGATGCTCCGTCATAACAGATAAGGCGGAGAAACGAATGAGCATTCATGCATCTGTTGAGCAGGGCCGCTCCAACGTCGTGTTGGAAGGCTATCTGGAGGCACTGGCACTGGTGGAACGTCTCCACCGGTTGCTTCTGGACGTGATCAAGGACGAATTCGAACGGGTCGGCATCATCGAAATCAACGCGGTCCAGGCGCTGCTGCTGTTCAATATCGGCGATAACGAGGTGACGGCGGGCGAATTGAAAACCCGTGGCTACTACCAGGGCAGCAATGTCAGCTACAATCTCAAGAAACTGGTCGAAATGGGCTACATGCATCACCAACGCTGCGAGATCGACAGGCGATCCGTTCGGGTGCGGCTCACCGCGCGGGGTCGCGAAATCCGCGATCTGATCTCGGCCCTGTTTGCGCGCCACGCCGACGGTCTGATCGAAAAGGACGTCATTGACCACGACACGCTGGGCGATATGAGCGATACGCTTCGCCGGATGGAGCGGTACTGGACCGATCAAATCCGCTACATCTACTAGGATCAGCCGGGTCGCGCGCTCTCAACGGGTCGTGCGGTCAGGATCCGGTCGTTCAATTCGCGATACAGCTTTCGGGTCATCGCGTCGCGGTAGCCCTCATATCCTTCGGAGGTTTCGACAAAGGCGCCATGTCCGTAACGCACCTCGCGATGGAAGTAGTCGAGCACGTCCGCCGATCCGCCAAGAACCGCAAGACCGTTCACGGTGACGTTGGAAAACGGGAAGTTCTTGTAGGCCAATCGGGGTGAGAACCCGTCATTGTTTTCACCATCGCCCGACAGGTCGATCACGCGTCGGTCACAGGTCGGACCGCGCGACAACAGCGTCGCGCCGAACCCCAACGCATATCCCATGGCGGTGGGAAACCGCGAATGGCTGCGCGGTGCAGAGGTGAGCGATCGGATCAGTCCGTTCAGTGCCGCATCATCGGTCAAGGCCACCCAATCGCTGACCATGGCGCTCTGGCGGCGGCCGCTCCATTCATAGATGGCGGCAGCTACATGTCCGTCGCCCTCCAGGATCGCAGAGCGGATCAGCGGATCGTCCAGCGCGGCCGCCAATCCGTCCCGTTGCAGCGCGTATTCTGCGGCATCGACCGAAGACGATACGTCAAGAGCCAGAACCAGCGCCAACCTGCAATGGTCCTGCGCCTGGGCGGTCTGTGCCAGACCGCCCCAGACCGCCAGTCCCAATGCTACGCACCAGCGCCACATCGGTTTTACCAATGCCCGGTGTTTTCCATGCTGGCCCACGGTTCCTGCGGTGGCAGCGAATCGCCCGCTTGCAGCAGTTCGATGGAAATGTTGTCGGGCGAACGCACGAACGCCATATGCCCGTCGCGCGGCGGACGATTGATCGTCACGCCATTGTCCATGAGGTGCTGGCACATGTCGTAAATGTTGTCGACGCGGTAGGCGAGGTGACCAAAATGACGGCTGTCGGATGGCAACCCGTCATCGCCGTCCCAGTTGTAGGTCAACTCCACGGGGCAGTCTTCCTGCCCTTCCGGTGCCATGAAGATCAGGGTGAACCGCCCCTTTTCATTCTCCATGCGCCGGGTCTCTTTCAGCCCCAGCAAGCTGTAGAATTTCATCGAGGCGTCGAGGTCTTTGACCCGAACCATGGTGTGCAAATAACGAAGTGGCATAGCGTCCCCTTGAAGTGATTTCTCCCAAGGCTAGGCCAATTTCACACGATGTCGAGAGAGAATGCAGGTCTCAGAACGCGGACCGGATACCCAACTGGATGCCGTAATTCTCGGTCTCATAGAGACCGATATTCGCTTCGGTCCGCTCCGCATTGAACGTGATGGTCGGAATGAACCCGTAGAAGTCCATGTCGGGCAGGGCGGCTGTGACGGTCGCCTTTACGCCGCGTTCGTCGCGGCCATCCGGGCTCAGGCCTGACCGTTCATGTGACTTGTCCGAGAATGTCAGACCGAAATCCAACAAGGCGGGTCCAACGGGTTTCGCCATCCCGTAATTCACGGAAATCGCGCGCTGTGTGTAGTCCAGATAGTCGGCATCGCTTTCCGATTCCGAAAAGCTTGTCGACAGCGAGAGCTGATTGCCGTTGGCCAATGCCATGCCGTAGCCAAATCCCGCGCTCCAGATCACGGCATCGTCGCGGCCGTTTTCGCCGAATTGTTCCTCCCGGTTGAGCGACACGTTGATGAGACCATTCTTTCCGGCCGTTCTGCGATAGGTCGCGCCAAGGCGGGTGTAGTTCAAGAGCGGGTCCCCGCCATACCACGTGCGCCCCAACCGCGCGTCCCACCCCAGCCGGGAGGCGCCACCCGGCAGAACGTAATCCTCCTGCAAGCCGACAAAGACAGAGCTGGTGGCGAAATCCGCACCATCTGCATCGGGCGCGATATCCTTGGCGTCGTCCGACAGAACGAAGGTCCGATGCGTCAGGCCAAAGAGAAGGTTCGTGCGCTTTCGCTCCGAATTGGTTAGCCGGTACCGCGTGCTCAGCCCGGTCGAGATTTCCACACCGGACAGCGCGCGCGCCTCGCCCTCAAGCGCGAATTCGAAGGGCAAACCGAAAAGCTCGGACGTTTCGTTGCGGCTGCCATTGTTGATGTTGGAGCTTGGCGACACGGAAAATCGCAGCGCCGTCGCCCAAGGGTTGCGCCGACGGACGTAAGTGAAGTCTCGGGCTGCTTGCGCTTTTTGCGCCTCGGTCGGCGCGATGTGAATCGCACGGCGCAACCAGAGTTGCGCCGCGGTCCTACGGCCAGAGGAAGAGAGGGCCTGCGCCATCGCCAGCGCGGACGCGTATCGCGCGTCGCTTTCCTCAGCAAGCGCCCAGGCGCGCCGTGCATGGATCAATGCGTCGTCGTCCCGCCCAAGATCGCGCGCCGCGCGTGACCGGATCAGATGGGCGTTGAGGTCCGTCTCATCCCGCTCGATCAGCGCGCCGCTCAGATCGTAGGCCAGACCAGCTTGTCCGGCAAACACCGCCTGACCTGCAAGTTCACGCATTTCACTCGGGCTGAGGACAGCCTGAGCGGACGCCTGCCCCGCCGCGATGGAGAGACCGAGGAAAACAATTCTCGCAAGCATTACTGCCGGACGGCAATAAAACCGCCAGTTTCGCGTTCTGTCACACCTGGCTGCCGAGGGTCATCTGTTTCAGTAACAATTATTCCTACGATTTCTCCGCCCGGAAGGCTTGTATGATCGCCAGCCATGACTGCGTAGTAGGCTCCGCTGGGAAGATTGTTGGTCTGGTCAACTCCCGGATCACCTGATCCGGACAACAGAGTGCCAACATTTTCACCATTTAGGTCTGCAACACCATCGCCGATGAAAAAGGTAAGCACGGGCATGTTTTGAAATGTTGCTTCGTTGGAAACACCCAGTGCGTCCAAATAGTCTCCGGTTATGTCGGTTCCGTCCGGCAGAAAAATTCGGCGGTTTGTTATTCGACCGCGTACCGCATTGTCGCATTCTGGAGGTGTGCAATTTCCACGAAAAGCGCTGAAGTCTATGTCAACGGTGGCTTGACCTGTTGCATATTCCAGTCCGCCGCGCCCGTTAAAATCTCGCAATGCAGCGTATGGTCCGGAGTATGTGCCCTGACCTTCGGAAGGCAGCGTCACCTCCCCATTGCGCTGATAGATGAATCCTCCGAAACCATAGTTGATATAGGCTCCAGTTCGAACAATCGCGAACTCTGTTTCACCACTCCCGGACACGCCGTAGATGGCTCTGGTCTCAAACTGCGGAATCTGTGTACCCGTTACAGAATCTGGAAATGTAGGCGGTGCCTCGTACAAAGCATAAGGTCCCAAATTGCCAAACGGTGTGGACCGCGTATAGCGTTGACCATCCGGTTGGTCGCCGTCAAACCCCAAGCCGTCGACAAAAAAAGTATCGTCATCGGCGTTGTAACGATATGAGTTTGCATAACCGTTCCCCCCGGCGTCACGAGGTTCGCGTCTGACGATTGCGTTGCTGGCTGTCGGCGACTCAGTTCCTGGTGGTAACTCCCGATCACTTTCGATCGGGGTGTCGTCATCGCCGTCAGAACTGTCGCCGTTGTCAGAACCGTCGCCGCCATCCGGATCGGTCGCTTCATCCGTTGGCGCTTGCAAAACATCACCGCCGCCGCTGTCGCAAGCGGCCACGAAACCCAAACACAGGATGAGGAAAAAAATGCGCGTCATGGAAGATACTGCCCCGGATAGCCTTGGTCTTTTTTGCGACCTCTCGGACGAAAATCCGGCAGGCGGGTTTGAAAGTCAACGCAAAGCAGGATGCTTTTGACGAAAAAGCGCGGCAGTGAGGCGAAGATGCATGATACCATCCTTGGTGGTTCCTTGCGCACCACCCCCGAGATATAGTCGGCGTCGACTCATCCTAGTGGGAAAGGATTCGCCATGCCCCTGTCGCCGGAACAAGATGCCGAAATCAAAGAGCTGCGCAGCACGCCGCAACCGACGCTGCGCGCGGTCAGTGAAGGCATGGAGGCGCATCTTTACACCGCCTATCCGGTGCTGGACCACGGGTTCGTCCGGGTTGTCGATTACATGGGCGACGACGCGGCGATCTGTCAGGCGGCGCGGGTGTCGTATGGCAAGGGCACCAAGTCGGTGCAGAACGACGAAGGGTTGATCCGCTACCTGATGCGGCACTGGCATTCGACGCCGTTCGAGATGTGCGAGATCAAGCTGCACGTCAAACTGCCGGTCTTTGTGGCGCGGCAGTGGATTCGGCACCGGACGGCCAACGTCAACGAATACTCGGCCCGGTATTCGATACTCGACCGGGAGTTTTATATTCCCGCGCCCGAACACCTTGCCGCGCAGTCGGTGGTGAACAACCAGGGCCGCGGTGCGGCATTGGAGGGCGAGGAAGCGGACCGCGTGCTGCGCCTGCTGCGCGATGACGCGATGCGCTGCTACGATCATTACGAAGAGATGATCAGCCAGGACGGCCAACAGGGGCTGGCCCGCGAACTGGCCCGGATGAACCTGCCCGCGAATATCTACACGCAATGGTACTGGAAGGTCGATCTGCACAACCTGCTCCATTTCCTCCGATTGCGCGCAGATTCGCACGCGCAGTATGAAATAAGAGTTTACGCCGACGAGATTTGCAAGGTCGTCGCCGACTGGGTCCCGTTCGCGTTTCGCGCGTTCGAGGATTACCGCATTGGGGGCGCGACGTTGTCTTCGACCGCGCTGGATTGCGTGCGTCGGATGCTGAAGGGCGAGAGTGTGACGCAGGAGAACTCCGGCATGTCCAAGGGGGAATGGCGGGAGTTTGAGGGGTTGTTGGGGAAATGACCGAAACCACAAACAAGCTGCTCGAGGTTCTTTCTTCGATTGTGAAGCCGAACCACCTTGTTCTCGCTTGCTTCTGCATTTCGACATTGCTTCTGCTTAACCCTTATCGTTTGTCTGAGAACCTCGCTATTGCGGAACAAGTCGAAAAATATCGCTTCTACTTTTTCATTGCTTCGTCACTCTTTGGCTTGATCGTCTTATTTTCCCTACTTGAGATGATGTTACCGACAGTGAGGGCAGTCTATTTTGGCCTGAGAGATCATGTGAAATCGTATATTTTGCCAATAGGAAATGGGGAAAAGGTGTTACTATTGGCAATGGAGCAAAAAAGGCCGAACTCATTGCGGATGAATACAGAGCATCCGTCTGTAATTGAACTCAGAAAACATGGTCTAATCGAGTATGCGGCGATTTCAATGTCCAGCGACTTTCAGCATTTCAAACTCACCAGATTGGGATGCCTGACCGCACGCAGAATCAAAACAGAGTTTCTCGGCAGGTTCGATCTCAAAACAGTTTCAGAGTTTCTGCGAGATGTGACAGGTCTTACCCCTAAAGAAAATCCGTTCCAGCGGCTTTGACCAAGAGATGCGATGGTTCTTCATGCCGATTTTGGCTAACAGCGAGACTACCCCATAATCCCCGGCCAATTCGCCTCTCCCTTGGCGATGTTGCCCGGCACGTCCTGCAACCACAGCTCGCGGGCGCGAAGGTTGGCGTTGAGGTAGAGGCGGTCTTCGTAGATCGTCCAGGCCTCGGGCGTTGTCGGCGCGAGGTAGCCGCGGGAGGCGGCGAAGGCGCAGTAGCCTCCGAAGGCGGGGGCGTAGGCTGTGGGGTTGGCGGCGAAGGCGTCGGCGGAGGCCGGATCGGCAAAGCGCCAGGTGGCGCCTTTATAGTCTACGGTCACATCGCCGCCGGGCACCGGGCCGTTCGTGGTGAAATAGCCAACCGGGTCAGAGCCGTCGATGGCGATGCCGCCTTCCTGATAAATCTCGGGTTCGCGGGCGAGCGCCGGGCGGGCGAGCCAGAGGGCCGGTGCGGCCAGGGCGAGAGCGGAAAAGGTACGGCGGTGCATGGGCATTCATCCTTTTTTCACGACTGTGGGGCATAGATGGCAGGTGCCGCAACGGAAAGAAGGAGATTGATACAAACCTCCGTGCCTCGTGATGGAACGTCATCGCCCCCTTGGCATTGGCCCATGTCCCGCTTATACGCCCGGTCTGATCCCGAACAGCCGGAGGCCCATGATGCAGGGCAGCGCCAATCTCAACATCATGATCAAGGCCGCCCGCAAGGCGGGTCGGTCGCTCAACAAGGATTTCCGCGAGGTCGAGAACCTACAGACCTCGGCCGTCAGCGCTGCGGATTTCGTTGCGCGGGCGGGCAGTTCCGCAAGCGATCTGGTGCGCGATGACTTGATGGGTGCGCGCGGCACGTATGGATACCTTGATTCGCGCGGTGAGACGGATGGCGAGGATCCGACGCGGCGCTGGATCGTAAACGCCCTTGAAGGGGCGACCAACTATCTGCACGGCCAGCCGCATTTCGCGGTGTCGATCGCGCTGGAGCACAAGGGCCAGATCGTGTCGGCAGTGGTGTTCGATCCTGCAAAGGACGAGATGTTCTACGCCGAAAAGGGGCAGGGGGCCTGGCTCAACGACAACAAGCGCGTGCGCGTGTCGAGCCGGACCAAGCTGGTCGAGGCGGTACTGGGCCATGCGGTTCCGTTCGGTGTGAAGCGGACGCTGCCAGCCACGCTGAAGGACTTGGCGCGGGTGATGCCGGAATGCTCGGGCCTGCGGGCCTCTGGGTCGTCGGCGCTTGATCTGGCTTATGTCGCCGCGGGTCGGTTCGACGGGTTCTGGCAGCGCGAAGGTCACCGCGTCGATCTGGCGGCAGGTCTGCTGATCGCCGCCGAAGCCGGTGCTTTGGTCGAGGGCGTTCGGCCCGGGCAATCGCCGCTGGAGGATGGGACGGTGCTTTGCGCCAACAACCAGATCTTCGGGGCGCTGGCCAAGGTCATCCGCAGCACCGACTGACGAAGGGCTGTCCCGGCCCGTCGCCTTGTGTATCATGCCGCCACGCAACACGTGGGGGACAAGATGCGCCTGAGAGGAATTCGCGGCAGCCGGAATATCGAGGACCGGCGTCGCAGCGGTGGTGGCGGCAAGGCCGGGATCGGTGGTGTCGGATTGCTGGTGGTTCTGGCCATCGGGTATTTCGCCGGCATCGATGTCACGCCGCTGTTGCAGCAGACCAGTCAGCCGTCGTCGGCACCGCGTGAACTGAGTGCCGAAGAAGAGCGCGCGGCGGAATTCACCTCGCGCGTTCTGGCCACAACGGAACAGGTCTGGGGTGAGATATTCCCGAGCCAGGTGGGTCGACCTTACGATCCCCCGGTGCTGGTGCTTTTTTCCGGCGTCACCGCATCGCCCTGTGGCAACGCGAGCGGAGCGACTGGGCCTTTCTACTGTCCGGCGGACGAAAAAGCCTATTTGGACACGGCCTTTTTCGCGACCCTGTCCCGACAGTTGGGCGCGCGCGGCGATTTCGCGGCGGCCTACGTGATCGCGCACGAGGTGGCGCACCACGTGCAGAATGAACTGGGCATCCTAGGTCAGGTCAACGAACGCCGTCAGGTCGCGGGGCAAACGCAGGCCAATGCGCTGACCGTCCGGCTTGAATTGCAGGCCGATTGCCTGTCCGGCGTCTGGGCGCGGTCGGTCGACGGGCTGTTGGAGCCGGGCGATCTGGAAGAGGCGCTGAATGCCGCGCGCATGATCGGTGATGATCACCTTCAGGAGCGGGCGGGCCGGGTGCCGCAGCCGCATACCTTTACGCACGGAACATCCGAACAGCGGTCGCGCTGGTTCGCCACCGGGTATGACACCGGCGACATCCGCAGCTGTGATACGTTCGGGGCGCAAAGGCTGTGAGATGATCATTTATGCGGTTCCCGTCGGCGCAGGCATCCTGGCGATTTCGCCAATTCCGGGTGCGGAGGGCGACTACGCGGGGGATGTGCAGCACGTGATCGAATGGAAGCCGGCGATCGTCATGTCGTTGGTGACGGAAACCGAGCTTGTGTCCGCGGGCGCTTCCGGCATCTGGCAGAAACTGGTCGAGGCCGGCACGCGATGGGAACATCTGCCCATCAGCGATTTCGGCGTGCCGGATGACCTGTTCGAAGATGCGTGGCCCGAGGTCAGCGCCAACGCGCGCCGGGCGCTGATGGGCGGCGGGCGCATTTTGGTGCATTGCCGTGGCGGATGCGGCCGATCCGGGATGGTCGCTTTGCGGCTGATGATCGAGATCGGCGAAGCCCCGGACGACGCGCTGGCCCGGTTGCGCGCGGTGCGACCCTGCGCGGTCGAGACCGACGGGCAGATGCGCTGGGCGCTCGAGGCGAAGCGCGAACCGGCCGTATTTCTACGCCACGAGGACTGAAAAAGAGGAAAAGGTGAGAGGCTGGACAACGACCCAAGCGTGGCTCGTTACGGCTGCTTCCTTCCGGACCTGACCGGGTTGGCGAGGTGCTCGCCCGCGCCAACCTCTCGACACCTCAAATAGGCAAAGCGACGGGTGATTGCAAGCCCGGGTCGGCGGCAAATTCATTGGTCTGCGCATTGTTCTTTTGGTTCCAGCGTGGCACTCGCGGGAAAAGACTTCAACGCGGTGAACATGATGCGAAATGCAGAGCAGGTCACATTTGGGGGTTCCGGGCTGGACCGGGCGGCGGAGATTCGCGGCAACGTGCCGGCCTGCGCGGCGGCGTTGCAGCATCCGGATACACGGACGATCGTGCTCTGGAAAGGCAAGCCCCTGCTGTCCGGAGAGGGCGGGGCCCGGGCGCTTGTCCGGCTGCCCCTCACGCATCCGATTCTGAAAGAGGCCCGGAATGCGCCGATCCTTTTGGGGCGCGAGGATGGTGCGGCGCGGTTTGCGCATGATATCTCGGGCTGGGTGCCCGAGGATGATACCAGCGAGGTCGGTGCGTTTATCGACAGGAGCGAACAGCGCCATCCAAGCTTGCCTGACGGTCATGGTTTTGCCGAATTGCGCAGCGCCATGACCGCGTTGAGCCCGCGTGACGCGGAACTGGCGGCGACGGCCAAGGCGATCATCGGCTGGCACGACATTCACGGTTTCTGTGCGCGCTGCGGGGCACGGTCCGAGGTCACGCAAAGCGGCTGGCAGCGCGTCTGTCCCGACTGTGGCGCGAGTCATTTCCCGCGCACCGATCCGGTGGTGATCATGCTCATTACCCACGGGAACAAGGTGCTGCTTGGCCGATCGCCGGGCTGGCCGGAGGGCATGTATTCCTGCCTTGCCGGATTTGTGGAGCCGGGTGAAACCATCGAAGCGGCCGTGCGTCGCGAAGTATGGGAGGAAGCGGGCGTGCGCGTCGGCGAGGTGCGTTACCTGTCCAGCCAGCCTTGGCCGTTCCCGGCGTCCCTCATGTTCGGGTGTCACGGGGTCGCGCTGACCGAGGACATCACGATCGATCCGTTGGAGATCGAGGACGCGCTTTGGGCGAGTCGGGAAGACGTGATGGACGCGCTGGCCGGGCGGCGCGAGGGGCTTTTGCCAGCGCGCAAAGGGGCGATTGCCCATTTTTTATTGCGGAACTGGCTTGCCGATACGCTCGAATGACGCAAGTCTTGGGGAACCAGATCGAATGAGAGCGACCCGATGCAAGTGACAGCCACCGAAGACGTAGCGGCACCAATCGACCACGTCTTTGCCGAACTGACCGCGTTCGATGCCATCGAGCGGCAGGCGCTTCGACGCGGGATCGATGTCCGCCGAAAGTTTCGCACGGGCAGGCCGGCCATCGGCGATGGGTGGGAAGCCCAGTTCCGTTTCCGCGGTAAAGAGCGCACGGCGAGCATCGAGTTGATCGGGTACGAGGCGCCGAACCTCTTGCACTTTTCCGGGGCGTCGGGGGGACTGGAGACATCGACTTTGATCGAATTGGTGCCGTTGTCGCCCAACCGGACCCGGGTGAACGTGACGTTCAAGATGGCGCCGAAAACCCTCTCCGCACGTCTTCTGGTGCAGTCTTTCAAGCTGGCCCGGTCCAGCATCAACACAAGGTTCAAGAAACGCATGGCACAATACGCACGCGACATCGAAGGCAAATTGGCGAAATCGGCATGATGCTGCGAGCGTTGGTTCTGGCCACCTATGCAGTGGGTCTGCCTTTTGCCGCTGGCGCGCATGAATTCTGGATCGAGCCGGACGCCTATCAGGTCGATCCAGGCGAGGCGATGACCGCGCGTTTGCGTGTTGGAGAAACCTTTGCAGGCGCCGAGCAAACCTACCTGCCGCGCAATTTCGAGCGGTTCGATATGCAGTGCGACGGGACCTTGTCAGAAGTCCCCGGCCGGGCGGGCGACCGTCCCGCGCTGAATGTTGAAGCGCCCGAAGAAGGTCTGTGCGTGATCATTCACCAGACCCGCGATTACACGCTGACCTACCGTGACTGGCAGAAATTCGTCAATTTCGTCGAGCACAAAGATTTTGATGGTGTCCTCCAAGACCATGCCGCGCGCGGATTGCCCGAGACGGATTTTGTCGAGCTGTATAGCCGCTACGCCAAAAGCCTGATCGCGGTTGGCGATGGGGCTGGGGCCGATACAGAGGTCGGTTTGCTGACCGAGATCGTGGCCGAGGCGAACCCCTATACCGACGACTTGTCAGAAGGCTTGCCGCTCCGCGTGCTCTTCGATGGCGCGCCGCGGGAGGATGCGCAGGTCGAGCTGTTTGCCAAGGCTCCGGACGGACAGGTCGATGTGACGCTGCACCGTACGGACGGCGAGGGGCGCGTGACCATTCCGGTGCAAGCGGGGTATGCCTATCTGGCGGATGCCGTCGTGTTGCGCGCGCTGTCCCCCGAAGAGGACGATGATCCTGTCTGGGAAAGCCTTTGGGCGTCGCTTACCTTTGCCGTTCCGGAGTGATCGGCGCGGCGATCAGGTGCCGTGCCAGTCGAAAAAGCCCGGACCCGCGCGGTCAAGCAATGTGAGTGCCAGCGATTTGCCCATTTCGGCACCGTCCGCGATCGGACCGCTGACTTCATCCGCATGAGAGACCGACCCGTCCGGGCGCAACACCTCGCCCCGCAGATGTAGGCTGTCGCCGTTCAGTTCGGCCAGACCGGCAATCGGGGTCTCGCAGGAGCCGTCGAGTTCGGCGAGAAACGCGCGTTCGGCAGCGAGCCGTTGTCCGGTTTGCGTGTCATAGATCGCTTCCAGCATTTCGGCGGCGCGGCTGTCGTTGGCGCGGCGTTCGATGCCGATAGCGCCTTGGGCCACGGCGGGGAGCATGTCGGTCGTGTCGATGGCGGTTTTCGGCACCTCGTCCATGCGCAGCCGGTTCAGCCCGGCCATCGCGAGGAAGGTGCAGGAGGCCACGCCGTCATCCAGCTTTTTTAACCGGGTTTGCAGGTTGCCGCGGAATTCGACCACGTTCAGATCGGGCCGCCGGTTGAGCAACTGCGCACGACGGCGCAGCGAGGATGTGCCGACAATCGCGGCCTCCGGCAATTGGGCGATCCCGGAAAATTCGGGCGAGATGAACGCGTCGCGCACGTCTTCGCGCGGCAGGTAGGTGTCAAGCAGCAGACCCTCGGGTTGCAGCACCGGCATGTCCTTCATCGAATGGACCGCGATGTCGATCTTGCCCGACAGCATGTCGTCTTCGATCTCGCGCGTGAAAAGCCCCTTACCGCCGATTTCCTTCAAGGGGCGGTCGATGATCTTGTCCCCGGTCGTCTTGATGACAACGATGGTAAACGCCTCGAAAGGCAGATCAAAAGCCTTGGCAAGCCGTTCGCGGGTTTCGTTTGCCTGGGCCAGCGCAAGCGGGGAACCGCGTGTGCCGATCTTCAGGGGTTGGTCGGGTGTAGGCAGATCAATCGTCATGAATCGATCTTTATGCGTGTAAACCTGTCCTGACAACCATGCTTGTCTTGACATATGCCTTTCGACGGTTGATCCGAAGGCATGAGACAAGGAAAGACCTGATGAGCCAGACAAAAACCATCCTGCGTGCCCTTGCGGGCGAGACCCTTCCGACCCCGCCGATCTGGATGATGCGTCAGGCCGGGCGCTATCTGCCCGAGTACCGCGCGACCCGCGCGCAGGCCGGGGATTTCCTGTCCTTGTGCTACAATTCCGAACTGGCCGCCGAAGTCACCTTGCAGCCCATTCGCCGCTACGGGTTTGATGCGGCGATCCTTTTTGCCGACATCCTCCTGTTGCCGCAGGCGCTGGGCGCGGACCTGTGGTTCGTCACCGGCGAGGGGCCGCGTTTGTCGACGATCACCACGCAGGCCGAGTTCGACAAGCTGGGCCGTGGTGAGATGATCCATGACACGCTGAACCCGATTTACGAAACCGTGCGGATTTTGCGGCGCGAATTGCCGGAAGAAACAACTTTGATCGGTTTCGCAGGTGCGCCCTGGACGGTGGCCACTTACATGATCGCGGGCAAAGGCACGCCTGATCAGGGGCCTGCACATGCGCTGAAGGACGAAAACCGCGCGGTGTTCGAGGCGATCATCGACCGGCTGACCGAAAGCACGATCGACTACCTTTCAGCGCAGATCGACGCCGGTGCCGAAGTGGTCAAGATCTTCGACAGCTGGGCCGGGTCGCTCAAGGGCGAGGACTTTCAGCGCTACGCGCTCGAACCCGCCAAGACCATCACCCAAGAGATCAAGCGCCGCCATCCGGGCATTCCGGTCATCGCCTTTCCACGTCAGGCCGGTGACAATTACATCGGTTTCCATGCCGCCACGGGCGCGGATTGTGTTGCGGTCGATGACAGCGTCAGCCCGGAATGGGTGGCCGAACACGTGCAGCCGGGCGGCTGTGTGCAAGGCAATCTTGCCTCGCGTCACATGGTGACGGGTGGGCAGGCACTGGTGGATGAGACCCGCAAGGTGGTGGACGCGCTCAAGAACGGGCCGCATATCTTCAACCTTGGACACGGGATCACGCCGGATGCGGACCCGGAAAACGTGCAGTTGATGATCGACACGGTGCGCGGCGGCTAACGTCGCGCGGCCACGTGTTTGCTCGCCGGGGTGCGTTTGCCTTTCTGGCGTTCGCGCAGAAAGACAAAAAGCCCCGCGCCAAGGATCATGGCGCACCCCGCCCAGATCGCCGGTGTCGGCCATTCGGCAAAGAACAACCACCCCCAGAAGATCGCCAGCGGCAGCCCGATATATTCGAAGGGCGCGATGCTGGCCGATGGGGCCATGCGATAGGCCGAGGTGATGCAATAGGCGACGATGCCGTTGCAGATGCCCGTCAAAATGAACAGCGGCCAATCCTGCGCCGTGGGCCAGACCCAGGCGCGCAGCAGGAAGTGCAGGCTGGGCGCGTCCGGTCCGGGATCGGCCTGACCCTGACCGACGATCAGGTAGAAGAGGCCAGAAACCAGCAGAAACATCAGTTGGTTGTAGATGGTCAGCGCCGCCGCGGTGCTTTGCACCCCCAGCGCACGGGTCATGACCGCCATTGACGCATAAAGCGCCGCCGCGATCACCGGTAGCGCGAAGAGCCAGGGCGGGCCGTAATCCGATCCGCTGCTCCACGGCTCCTGCATGACGATGACACCCATGAATCCCACAACGATGGCGCTCAGTCGCAAGGGCCCGACCTTTTCGCGCAGGAAGAGGAAGGAAAATAGCGTGATGAAGAGCGGCCCAACGTAAAACAGCGCCGTGGTCAGCCCGAGCGGCAGCGCGGCAAGCGAGGCGAAGAAGGTCATGTTGGCCGCCACCAGCGTGAGGCCACGCAGGATATGCAGACCGGGGCGCGAGGTGCGCAACAGCGTCAGACCACCTTCGAGATGCAGCATCAGGAAGGACAGCCAGATCCCGATAGCCGTGCGCGTGAACACGATCTGGTGCAGCGGGTAGCCCCCCGACAGCGCCTTGATCAACAGGTCGTTTACCGAAATGGCAAAGACGCCTACGCAAATCAGGGTGATGCCGCGCGCAACGCTGGAGTCGGTCTGGGTGGTCATGGGTCCTGACTAGTGCGGACGGCGACCGAGGTCAGCCTCAAAAACGACCTGCACAGCGCATGCGTGCTGATGCACGTCTTTCGGGATTGCGTCTTTGGCGTGCGGGACTAGGTTGCGCCCTTGTTCGACGACAGGGGAGGACCGAGCCATGCCGATGGTCCGAATTTCAGATGTGCGCAAGGCCTATGCCGACGGGTTCGAGGCGCTCAAGGGTGTGTCCCTCGACATTCACGAGGGCGAGATCCTCGCGCTTCTTGGCCCCAATGGTGCGGGCAAGACGACGCTGATCTCCACGATCTGCGGGATCACGCAGCCCACCTCCGGCTCGATCACCGTGGGCGGGCATGATGTTGTGGCCGACTATCGCGGCGCACGGTCGTTGGTGGGTCTGGTGCCACAGGAGATCAATCTCGAGCCATTCGAGCGGGTGATGAACACGGTAAGGTTTTCGCGCGGGTTGTTCGGCAAACCCAAAGATGATGCGTTGCTGGAACGGATCCTGCGGCAGTTGTCGCTGTGGGACAAACGGAACAACCGCATCATGGAGCTCTCGGGCGGGATGAAGCGCCGGGTGCTGATCGCCAAGGCGCTGTCGCATGAGCCGCGCGTCCTGTTCCTCGATGAGCCGACCGCCGGGGTCGATGTCGAGTTGCGGCGCGATATGTGGGACATCGTGGCGGGGCTGAAAGAGGCGGGCGTGACCATCATCCTGACCACCCATTACATCGAGGAAGCCGAGGCGATTGCCGACCGGGTCGGGGTGATTAACAAGGGGCAGATCCTGCTGGTCGAGGAAAAGACCGCGCTGATGACGCGGCTGGGCCAGAAAGAGCTGCGCATCGAATTGCACGACCCCGTGGCCGAGATGCCCGCCGCACTTGCGGATCGCGGGTTGCGGATCGAGGAGGGCGGGCAGGTGCTTGTCTATACCTACGATACCACGCAGGACCGCACCGGTATCGCCACGCTGATCCGAGAGATCAGCGAGGCGGGGCTTGTGCTGCGCGACTTGCAGACGCGGCAGAACTCGCTCGAGGATATCTTTGTCGGGCTGGTCACCGAACAGGAGGACGCGGCATGAACTGGCAGGCGATCCGCGCGATCTACGTGTTCGAGATGTCGCGCTTCTTTCGGACATTGATGCAAAGCTTCGTGTCGCCGGTGATCTCGACGTCGCTGTATTTCGTGGTCTTCGGGGCCGCCATCGGCAGCCGTATCGACGAGGTTGACGGCGTATCCTATGGCGCCTTCATCGTGCCGGGGTTGATCATGCTGTCGGTGATGACGCAGGCGATCTCGAACGCGTCTTTCGGCATCTATTTCCCGAAATTCATCGGCACGATCTATGAGTTATTGTCGGCGCCCATCAACTTTCTGGAAATCGTTATGGGCTATGTGGGGGCCGCGGCGACCAAGGCGTTGTTCATCGGGGTCGTGATCCTTGGGACCTCGGCGCTGTTCGTGGACCTGACGATCCAGCACCCGCTCGCGATGCTGGCCTTTATGGTGCTGACCTGCCTGAGCTTCGCGCTGTTCGGCTTCATCATCGGGATCTGGGCGGGCAATTTCGAACAGTTGCAGTTGATCCCGCTTCTTGTGGTGACTCCGCTCGTGTTTCTTGGCGGGTCGTTCTATTCGATTTCGATGCTGCCGCCGGTCTGGCAGACGATCTCGTTCTTCAATCCGGTGGTGTACCTCGTGTCCGGCTTCCGCTGGTCGTTCTTCGGTCTGGCGGATGTGCCCATCGGATTGTCGCTCTTGGCGATTTCGGGCTTCACCGTTCTGTGCCTCGTGATCATCTGGCTGATCTTCAAGACGGGCTGGCGCATCCGGCAGTAAGCGCTGTGGTTCCGCGCTCTGATCTATTCGCGGATATAAGGCCGCTTCAAAAGCTGACGATGACCACCCCTGTCACGACCAAGGCCCCTCCGGCGAGTTCGCGGGTGGAGAGGGGCTGCCCGACAAAGTAGGTCGCAGCGAGCACGAGGAGCGTCTCGGTCGCGATGATCGCGATATAGGCGATGCCCAGATCCACCTGTCGCAGGAGCAGGATCTCGGCCGTGACCACAGCCGTCAGCAGAAGGGCAATCGCGCTGAGCACGAAAAGGGTCGTGCTTTCTGACGCGATTTTCATCAAGAGCGTGGCGACCGCGTACCCAACACCGGCCGTGATCGCCAAAAGGGTTTTGTTCGAAAAGAGATCGACAACAAGCATAATGTCACCGTTCGAAAATGTGCGAAATCAGAAATCAATATCCTTGAGGATAGCATGATTTCGGGTCATGCGGAGAGAGGAATCCTCAACTCACACTGAATTCGCACTTTTGAACGGCGTGGTCAGACCGCGGCAGGTTGGCCGCGACCGCCCATGACAAGGTCCATGCTCATCCCGCCGATCCACATGCAGAAGAGCGCGAGCCACGCGGTGCCGGCAAAGATCGACCCTCCGGTGACGCCTGCACCAATCGCGCAGCCGCCTGCGAGCATGCCGCCGAACCCCATCAGGGCCGCACCGATCATCGCGTTGCGCATGGGCGTTGGGCCTTCGAAGCCCTGGAACTTGAGCTCTCCGGTGAAGAACGCGGCGAGGAACGATCCGATCACCACGCCCGGCACCAAGCCGACGTCGAATTCCAGGATCGACGAACGGTCGAGGAAGAACATCAAGGTGTTGGCCGAGGGGCCTGTGAAGGTGGCGCTTTCGATCTGCACAGGATCGAAGGCCACGAGGCTGAGCGCGTAGGTGAAGGCCCAGCCCATTGCGACGGCGAACCCGACGCCCGACGCAAAGACAAGCCGCTGCCAGCCGATCTGGTTGCGGCGCGACAGCTCGAGCGCCAAGAGCGCCGTGGCAAGACCGAACACCAGGCCTGAACCTTCGGGCAGGTGAAGCGTGGTCAGCAGGTCCATGTTGCGCCCGCCCTTGGTGATCCACATCGCTGCCAGTTGATCGCGGATCGGGGCCAGCCAGCCGGTGATGCTCATTTGTGCGACCACGGCGAAGATCAGGCCCGAGACCACGGAGCGCAGGTTGCCGGTTGCTGCGAGCACCAGCAAGCGGCCCGAACAGCCGCGCGCCAGAACCATACCCGCGCCAAACATCAACCCGCCGATGATTGCGCCGGACCAGCTTCCGGGCACGGCCATCATGCGCGCCTCGGTCGTGTCGATCAGGCCGAACATCTGTGCCGCCTGCACCCAGACCACAGCGGTGGAGAAGGTCAGAAGCCAGACCGCCACCTTGTCCTGCATCATGCCGCGGGCGAATTCGACCGTGGCCGCGCGCAGGCAGAATCGCGATCGCTGCGCCGCGACGCCGAAGGTGATGCCGGTGACAAGGCCGAACAGCGCCGCGGTGGGAGCTTCGCCGATCCGATCCACAAGGGTGATGAGGTCCATGCCGGTCTCCAATTCGATTTGGCCATGCATGCGCGTGTCTGAATGTAATTGCCTTGATTTGGATCAGATCGCCGCGCCGGAATTTACAAAATCGCAGGGTTTTCGCAGCAGAACGCAGGGAAGTGCGGTGTTTTCAGGAGGTGCGGCGCATGACGTGATCTTGGCAGAAAGCGCATTTGGCGGCTGCTTGACACTCGCCAAAGGGAAAAAGCAGGCGTAAGGGAAAGGAATGAAGCGGATCGTTCCCCTTGCCGAGGCGCGTGACCTGCCGATGTATCGGCGACCCATCACGCTGCTGTTCCTGATGGCGATTGCCATGCCCTTGTCCTTCGCGACATGGTCGGCGCTGCTCAACAACTTCGTCATCGAAGTGGCGCAGTTCGATGGGGCCGATATCGGCTGGCTGCATACGGTGCGGGAAATCCCCGGCTTTCTGGCCGTCGGGGTCATCGCGGTGATCCTGTTTGTTCGGGAACAGACGCTGGCGATGATCTCGCTCGCCATGCTGGGTGTCGCGACGGCGCTGACCGCCTATTTCCCGTCGATGGGCGGGCTGTTGTTCATCACGCTGATCAGTTCGATCGGCTTTCACTACTACGAAACGGTAAACCAGTCGCTGCAACTGCAATGGTTGCCGAAGGATCGCGCGCCGCAGATGCTGGGTCTGCTGGTGTCGGCCGCGTCGGCCGCGACGTTGGTCGCTTATGGCGTGATCGTCGTGACGTGGCGCGCCTACGACCTGAGCTACAACTTCGTCTACATGGTGTCCGGCGCGCTGACGCTGATCATCGTGGCCTATTGCGTTGTCATGATGCCGCATTTCGAAGCGCCCAATCCGCAGATCAAGAAATTCGTCCTGCGCAAGCGATACTGGCTTTACTACGCGCTGCAATTCATGTCGGGCGCACGGCGACAGATCTTCGTGGTATTCGCCGCTTTCATGATGGTCGAGCGCTTTGGTCTGGGGGTCGACCAGATCACCAAGCTGATGCTGGTGACTCTCGTCGCGAATATGGTGCTGGCGCCGATACTCGGGCAGGTGGTGCACCGGTTCGGAGAGCGCAATGCGATGGTCTTTGAATATGTCGGGCTGGTCGTCGTCTTCGTGCTCTACGGCGGCATCTACTGGTTCGGCTGGGGTGTGTTCCTGGCGACCGTTCTTTATATCGCGAACAACATCTTTTTCGCGCTCGCTTTGGCGTTGAAAACCTATTTCCAGAAGATCGCCGATCCGGGCGACATCGCCCCGACGGCCGCCGTGGCCTTTACCATCAACCACATCGCGGCGGTGTTTCTGCCTGCGGTGCTGGGATACCTGTGGCTGATTTCGCCGGGGGCGGTTTTCGCGCTGGCGGCTGGAATGGCGCTCGTATCGCTGATGCTCGCCCTGATGATCCCACGCCACCCGGAGCCGGGCAACGAAACCGTCTTTTCGGTCTTCGCCCCGGCCCCGGCGGAATGATCACCAAAAGCCGATCAGAATTCCAAGCATGGCCGCGACGAGAAGTCCTGCCCAGAGTTTGATATTGGCATAGAACGGCGCGTCATCGGCCATCGCCTCTGTCGCCATTTCGGGAGACCAGGTCACGCTGTCGATATCTTCATCCGGACCGTGATCACCGGCAAGGCTGACCGCGACGAAGATCACCGTGCTGACGGCCGTCATGACACCGACATTCGTGGTGAAATGCAGCGGCCAGTAGCCCAGTTGCGTCGCGATGAAGACGCCAATGGCGATCGCGTGTCCGGCCCCCAAGGTGATGATGGCGGCGTTGCCGGTGCCGCGCTTCCACAGCGCCCCAAGCAGAAAGATTGTCACCACCGGCGGAACCAGGATGGAAAAGGCCTGTTGCAGGTAATCCCACAGACCGCCCATGTCGTCGATGAAGGGCGCCCAGAGAACGGCGATGACCATCAGGATCAGCGTCGTGACACGCCCGATATTGCGCTGTTCCTTCGGGTCGCGGTCGCCCACATCGAGAAAATCGTGGCTGATCAGCGTCGACGAGGAATTGAGCGTCGAATCTACGCTGGACATGATCGCGGCAACCAAGCCCGCCAGCACCAGTCCGGTCAGCCCTGCGGGCAGCACGGTCGTTGTGATCGTCGGGAACACCATGTCCGCATTCTCAAGGTCGGGGACGATGCTGATGGCCATGACACCGGGTAGCACCATGATGAACATGGGGATGATCTTGAGAAAACCACCAAGAAGAGCGCCGCGCTGGGCATCGCGCAGGGATCGTGCGCCCAACACCCGTTGTACGATGTACTGGTTCGTGACCCAGTACCAGAAGCCAAGCAGGGGCACGCCCAGAAACAGTCCCGGCCACGGCAGGATCGGGTCGTCGAGCGGCTGGATCAGGGACAGGTGGTTCGGGTCGGGAATGCTGTCCTTGACCGCTTGCCACGAGAAGTCCATCTGACTGAACAGGATGTAAGTTATCGCGGCGCTGCCGAAAATCAGGACGACAGCCTGCAAGACATCCGTGTAGACTACGGCGCGCAGGCCACCGGATGCGGTGTAGAGCCCAGCGAAGATGCCTATGGCGATGCAAGTTTGTCAGATCGGGATGTCGGGGAAAAAGGTCTGAACGACGACGCCGCCGGCATAAAGCCCACCCCCGGTGTCCACGATCACTGTCAGGATGATCGTGACCGCGATGAAATAGAGCCGCGCGCGGCGATCGAACCGGCGTTCCAGCCATTCGGGGATCGTGGTCACGCGGGATTTGAAAAACAGCGGTGCAAAAATGAAGGCCAGAAGGATCAGCGGGATCCCCGCCATCCATTCATAGGCCGATGTCGCAATACCGGTCGTGTAGGCCGCGCCGGTTAGCCCGATGAGCGTGGTGGACGAGATATTTGAGGCGAAGAGCGAAAACCCGACGACACCCCATGTCAGGGCGCGCCCGGCAAGGAATAGGTCGTCTCCGCTTTCGGTGCGTCGGCTGACCCAGACGCCAATAATGATCACAATTGCGAAGTATGCGGCGAGAACCCAAAGATCGAGTGACGTGATCGCGCCTGCCACGCCTTGCGAGTTGCCGCTTTCCATGCGAAATCCCCGAAATTGCTTGCAGGTACTCAATGAGAATTGATGCTGAACGGTTCCCTCGTTGCTGTCCGGATGTTTGCCATGACAACCTTCACCGCCTTCACCACCCTGTCGGAAAAGACGTCAGCCGAGGCGCTGGGCGAAGCGCTTGAGGGGCTGGAGCCCGAACCCTACGGCGTCGGTGTCTTCGAGATCGAGGACGGCAGCGGGATGTGGGAAGTCGGCGGCTATTTCATGGACGCGCCGGACGACATTGCCCTTGCCCTGCTGGCGGCGGCGCATGGGGCGAAGCCCTTTGTCATATCCGAATTGCCCGAGACCGATTGGGTTGCGAAGGTCCGGCGCGAACTGGTGCCGGTGCATGCCGGGCGGTTCTACGTCTACGGAAGCCACGATGCCGACACTGTGCCCGAGGGGGTTGAGCCGCTTTTGATCGAAGCGGCGATGGCTTTTGGCACCGGACATCACGGCACGACACAGGGCTGTCTGCGCGCGCTTGACCGGCTGATCGAGGCGGGGGTGACGTGTCACAACGTGGCCGATATCGGGTGCGGGACCGCCGTGTTGGCGATGGCGGCGGCGCGAGTTTGGCCCGAGACGGTGCTGGCCAGCGACATGGATCAGGTGGCCGTCGACGTGGCCGAGGCGAATGTCGCGGCCAATGATCTCTCCGGTCGGGTCGTCTGTCTCGAGGCGATGGGATTCGAGCATCCGCAGATTCACGACGCCGCGCCGTTCGATCTGGTGTTCGCGAATATCCTCAAACAGCCGTTGATCGACCTTGCGCCGGATATGGCGCGTCACCTCGCGCCGCAGGGATTCGCCATCCTCTCGGGCATTCTCAACGATCAAGGCGATGAGGTGGCAGAGGTTTATGCACGAAACGGCATCAATACCTGGCATCGCGAAGAGATTGGTGACTGGACGACACTGACGCTCCGGAAAGCCGCTTCATAAACCTGCCGCATTTCCCGGTTCGCGCGGATTTTCGCCGCAATTTCATCGAATTTGCCACGATTGCCCCATTCTTGCCACATTCTGCCCCTATCCCGGTCACATCCGGTGGGGGCCGGAACAAAGGCTGCTTCACATGACCAATCAGCAGGACATGTTTGACCAGAGGTACCGCAAGGTCCTCAAGCGCCACCGCCAGTTGTCGCGTGGCTATGTCACCAAACTCGAAAAGACCGGTGTCATCACCCATCGCCCGATCCGCCATATTCGCGAGGCGGTCTCGTTTTCGGCGCTGCTTTTGCCGTTCGGCATTCTGTTTTTCCTCAAGGCCAGCGTCGTGACGGTGCTGGGCGAGGAAGCCTACCGCCAGCAGGTCGATTTTTTGCGCGAAGGCGGTTTCGTCGAACAGATGGGCGCTGTGTTCATGCAGATCGATCCGATCACCGCACCGCTTTCGCGGCTTCTGGCCTACGTGATCAACTGATCGACCATTCTCTTGCTTGCTCGCACGAAAAAAGCCGTGTCAGTTCTCCTGACACGGCTTTTTTTCGTTGCGCTGATGTATGGATCAGAGCGAATTGATGTCGCCGCGGGTCAGGCCGATGTCATCGAGTTCATGATCGCTGAGCTGGCTCAGCGCGATGCGGGTCTGACGGCTGTCGTTCCATGCGGTGAAAGCGGCAATCAGGGAGGAGATGAATGCACCGAAGCCTTTGCGGCCAGCGGCGTAGGTGGGGCGGGATGTGTCGAAAGCGGCCATGGCCATGTTCCTTGGAAAAAAGATCGGGGTGTGTTTGTCTGAGGCGCACTTAGTTGCCGAATTCCCGGTCTGCAATTGCCCTTTTCGCATAGTTTTTATGCGGTTTGTGCATGGCTCAAAAATGTGGCGAAAGCGCCTTATTTCATGGCGCAAACCCGTCACTTCAGGTGTCGTTTTCAGGCCATTTGGCGCGATTGCGACAGGGCCAAGCCCGTTCCCGACATGAGCCCTACACACCGGCAATTTGTTTTGAATGCTTGGCGTTTGTTCGCGTTTCGTGCTAGCCGTGATGCAAAAGCAACAAGGGCGCGAGCAGCATGCGTGTTTTGGGGATCGATCCGGGCCTGCGTTTCCTTGGCTGGGGCGTGATCGAGGTCGAAGGAAGCCGTTTGCGTCACATCGCGAACGGGGTGTGTCTGTCTGGAACCGGAGAGCTGGCGCAGCGTTTGTTGGCGCTGCATGTCGGCCTGACCGAGATCTTCGAGCGGTTCCAGCCGGTAACTGTTGCCATCGAAAAGACCTTTGTGAACAAGGATGCCGTGGGCACGTTGAAGCTTGGCCAGGCGCGCGGAGTCGCGCTTTTGGTGCCCGCGCAATTCGGGCTTGAGGTGGGGGAGTATTCGCCCAATTCGGTCAAGAAAACCGTCGTGGGCGTGGGCCATGCCGACAAGCGGCAGGTGGAACACATGGTCAAGATGCAACTGCCCGGGGCGCAGATCAACGGCTCTGACGCCGCCGATGCGCTGGCGATCGCGATTTGCCATGCCCATCACATGACGGGGCCGGGCATGAGGATGCGCGCATGATCGGGCGGATCGCGGGACGGGTCGAATACAAGGGCGACGATCACGTGCTGATCGACGTGCGGGGCGTCGGCTACGTGGTCTATTGCTCGGACCGGGTGCTGGCCGGACTACCCGGCGCCGGTGAGGCGACGGCGCTTTATACCGACCTTCTGGTGCGCGAGGATATCCTTCAGTTGTTCGGCTTTCCCACGCGTGTCGAAAAGGAATGGCACCGGCTGCTGATGTCGGTTCAGGGGGTCGGGGCCAAGGCATCATTGGCGATCTTGGGCGCGCTGGGGCCTGACGGGGTGAGCCGCGCGATTGCGCTGGGCGACTGGAATTCGGTCAAGGCGGCCAAGGGGATAGGCCCCAAGACGGCGCAACGGGTCGTCAACGAACTCAAGGACAAGGCACCGACGGTGATGGCGATGGGTGGCGCCGCGTCGGTTGCGGCGGTGGCGTCGGATGACGACGCGGTGATCGAACCCGCGACTGCGGCACCCGTGCAGCCCGCCCCAAAGGTGTCGGCCTCAGCCCAGGCCGAGGCGCTGTCGGCGCTGGGCAATCTGGGCTATGCACCGGGTGAGGCGGCAGGAGCGGTCGCGCAGGCGGCAGGCGATGCGCCGGGTGCCGAGACGCCCGAGTTGATCCGCGCGGCGCTCAAGCTTTTGGCGCCGAAGGGGTAGGGGATGCGAATGCTCATCTTCCATTTTCGGCCTCTATGCTTCGATGGCACCACGAGAACAGGTCGTAAGTGCTTGAGGAGCGGCCATGTCGTCTGACCCGATCATGCGCCCCGACCCGCTGCCCGAGGACCGGGACCGCGCCTTACGGCCCCAGATGCTTGAGGATTTCGTCGGACAAGCCGAAGCGCGGGCCAATCTGCGCGTGTTCATCCAGTCGGCACGTCAACGGGGCGAGTCGATGGACCACACCCTGTTTCACGGGCCGCCGGGGCTGGGGAAAACGACTCTGGCGCAGATCATGTCGCGCGAGCTTGGGGTCGGGTTTCGCATGACCTCGGGACCGGTGCTGGCCAAGGCGGGTGATCTTGCGGCGATCCTGACCAATCTCGAAGCGCGCGACGTGCTGTTCATCGACGAGATCCACCGCCTGAATCCGGCGGTGGAAGAGGTGCTTTACCCGGCGATGGAGGATTACGAGCTTGATCTCGTGATCGGCGAAGGCCCGGCGGCGCGGACGGTTCGGATCGAATTGCAGCCCTTTACGCTTGTCGGCGCGACGACGCGGCTGGGTCTTTTGACGACGCCCTTGCGGGATCGGTTCGGCATTCCGACGCGGTTGAATTTCTACACCGAGGACGAGCTTGACCTGATCGTTGCGCGCAATGCCGTGAAGCTGGGGGTCGAAGCGGCCCCGGAAGGCACGCGCGAGATTGCACGGCGGTCGCGCGGCACGCCCCGGATCGCGGGTCGCCTGTTGCGCCGCGTGGTGGATTTCGCGGTGGTGGATGGTGATGGCGTTGTCACCAAGGACCTGGCCGACAGTGCCTTGACCCGGCTGGGGGTGGACGGGCTTGGCCTTGATGCGGCGGACCGGCGATATCTGCGGCTGATCGCCGAGAATTACCAGGGTGGGCCCGTGGGGATCGAGACGCTGTCGGCGGCGCTGTCGGAAAGCCGGGATGCGCTGGAAGAGGTGATCGAGCCATACCTGTTGCAACAGGGCCTTATCCAGCGCACGCCGCGCGGGCGGATGCTGGCCCAGAAGGGTTGGAGCCATCTGGGGCTGGCCGTGCCGCCCTCTCCCGGGCAGTCGGACCTCTTCGGTCGCGCCTGACTTGCCGCGCGCGGCACCCTGTGCCAGAGGTCGGATTTACGTATTTGGAAAGAGAAGAAGCAGGGGGTCGGTGCCTCATGATGGACGCAGCCGAGGTTGAACGGTTCTTTACGCGATCGGATGGATCCTACCTCTTTGCGCGCTGGGGGCGGCCAATCGCGCCAATCGTGTTCGGTGTCGAGGACGCAACGCTGTCCGTGGTCAAAGGCGCGTTCGAGGCGGTGTGCGCCATGGCGGGGCACCAGATGGCGGAAACCGATCCCGAACTGGGCACCAATGTCATGGTGTTTTTCTTTCGCGAGTGGGCCGAATTGCTCGAGGTGCGCGATCTGGATCGGCTGATTGACGGCCTTGCCCCGCTGGTGGCGCGGCTGTCGGAGGCGGAGGCCAATCAGTACCGGGTGTTTCGCTTCGACGAGTCGGGCGCGATCAAGGCCTGTTTCATTTTCCTGCGGATGGACGCGGTCATGTCGGCGCAGCCTGCCGAAACGCTGGCCTTGGCGCAGGTGGTGCAATCCATGCTGCTCTGGTCCGATCTGGCCTTCACAGATCGGTCTCCGCTGGGACAATTGGACGATGGGCGTGTCGTGCTCAGGCCCGAGATCGGGGCGCTGATCCGGGCGGCATATGATCCGGTGATGCCGGCCATGGCAGACGATCCGAGCCACGCCTTGCGGCTGGCTGCACGGATGCAGGTGGCACAGGGGAGTGTGAGCTGATGGTGCATGAACTTGCCGTGCGGGTGTATTACGAGGACACCGACATGGGCGGAATCGTCTATTACGCCAACTATCTGCGCTATATCGAACGCGCGCGGTCTGATTGGGTGCGGTCGCTTGGAGTCGATCAAAACGCCATGCGCGAGGACGACGGTGTGGTCTTTGTCGTGCGCCGGGTCGAGGCCGATTACTTGATGCCCGCGAAATTCGACGACGACCTGGTGGTGCGCACGGTGGTGAAAGCGGTCACCGGGGTGCGCCTGATCATGTCGCAAGAGGTGCTTCGTGGCGAAGATCTGCTGTTCCAGGCCGAGGTGACGGTGGTCTGCGTGAACCAGCTCGGAGCGCCCGCCCGGCTTCCGGCAAATATCCGCCGTCAGATTCACTAGCCGGCCGAATTGCGCATGAAGTGACGCCATTGTGTTGGCGTTTCCCCTGCAATTGCGGTATTGAGGCTGCTAATCAGAGCCCGATCAATTGGGGCCAACCGGCTAAAGAGCAGGCAGATGGAAGCAGAAACACTTGCGTTGGCGCAGGAGATTGATTTCTCCATGTGGGGACTTTTCGCGCGCGCGACGCTGACAGTCAAACTCGTGATGGTCATGTTGATCATCGCGTCCTTCTGGGCGTGGGCGATCATTTTCGAAAAGCTGATCTCCTATCGCAAGGCGCGCGCCGAAGCGGCCGAATTCGACCGGGCGTTCTGGTCGGGCGAGCCGCTGGACGAATTGTTCGATCAGGTCGGCCCGGACCCGGACGGGCGTGCCAAGAAGGTCTTTGCCGCCGGGATGACCGAATGGCGCCGCTCGCATCGCGACGATGGCGGGTTGATCGCCGGGGCGCATGCGCGGATCGATCGGTCGATGGATGTGGCGATCCAGAAGGAAGCCGAGGATTTGCAGAAAAACCTTGCCGTTCTGGCAACGGTCGGCTCGGTCGCGCCGTTTGTCGGGCTGTTCGGGACGGTCTGGGGCATCATGCACGCCTTCGTCGAGATTGCACAGCAGCAGAATACGTCGCTTGTTGTCGTGGCGCCCGGTATTGCCGAGGCGTTGCTGGCGACAGGTCTTGGCCTGCTCGCCGCGATCCCGGCGGTCGTGTTCTATAACAAGCTGTCGGCGGACAGCGACCGTATCCTGGCCGGGTACGAATCCTTTGCCGACGAATTCTCGACCATCCTCAGCCGCCAGTTGGACAGCTGAGCCATGGGAGGAGGCGTTGTCAGACAAGGAGGAGGCGGCGGGCGCAGGCGGAGAAAAGGCCGCGCGATGCCGATGTCCGAAATCAACGTCACGCCCTTCGTCGACGTGATGATGGTGTTGCTCATCATCTTCATGGTGGCGGCGCCCTTGTTGACGGTTGGTGTGCCCGTGGAATTGCCGAAGACAGCCGCGTCGGCCCTGCCGTCGGAAACCGAAGAGCCGCTCACCGTGACCATCGGGGCCGACGGGATCGTGTCGATCCAGAATACCGAAGTCGCCCGTGAGGAGCTTGTGCCGCGCCTTCAGGCGATTGCGGCGGAACGCTCGGATGACCGCGTGTTCATGCGTGCCGACGGGGCCGTGACCTACGAGGTCGTGGCACAGGTCATGGGCGCGCTGAATGCCGGTGGATTCAGCTCCATCGGGCTTGTGACCGATATCGGGGGGCCGGCTCTTGACGGGTCGGATGGCTGAGGCGCGCAGTGCATACGGGCCATTATATATCCGGCACCGCTCATGGAGTGTTGATCCTTTGGGCTTTGTTCGGGGGTGTTTTTCGAAGCGACCCCCCAGAGGTTCAGGTGTCTGAGGTCTCGGTCATCTCGGAGGCGCAATTCGCCGCGATGATGCAGCCGCAGCCTGCGCCGGTTTTGGGCGCCGAACCGGCCGCCTTGCCTGAGCCGGATGTAACGGAACCCGTACCCGAACCGCCGGTCGAAGAGACACCGCCCGCGCCGACGCCCGATCCGGTCGAACCGGAAGCCGTCGCGCCGGATCCCGTTCCCGAACCCGTCGCACCTTTGCCGGAACCACCTGCGGCCGAGGACTTGCCGCAGCCGCCCGCACCGGAACCGGTGCCCGAGGTGGAGGCGCCGGACGTGGCGTTGCGCCCCATCCCGCGCCCCGCGCCGCGCGTGGCCCCCGAGGCCGTACCGGAACCCGCGCCCGAGGCAGAGATCGCGCCGGAGGTGCAGGAAACCGTGGAGCAGTCGGAGACACCGGATGTGACCGACGCCGAGGAACAGCAGGCGACGGCACCCGAAGCGGCCGCCACCGAGATCGTGACCGAAGCCGAAGAACCGGCCCGGGCGCCGACGGCCTCGATTCGTCCGCAGACACGCCCGAACCGTCCGACTGCGCCCACGCAGACGGTGGCGGCACCGCCCGCCACCGCCGAGCCGGACCCTGCGCCCGCGCCGACACCGGCCGAGCCGGACACAGCGGCGGATGCGACCGCGTCAGCGATTGCCGGGGCGCTTGAAGAAGCGCTATCGGGTGCTGCTTCGGGCACGCCGGACGGCCCGCCCCTGACGACGGGCGAACGCGACGGCTTCCGGATCGCGGTTCAGGAGTGCTGGGTCGTCGATGTCGGGTCGCAAGCGGCGAATGTGACTGTTACTGTGGGCTTCGAGATGGACCGCTCGGGTCGGGTCGTCACGTCGAGCCTGCGGATGCTGGCGGCCAGCGGCGGAGATGGATCGGCTGCGGAAACCGCGTTCCAGGCCGCGCGCCGGGCTATTCTGCGGTGCCAAGGGGATGGTTATGCCTTGCCCGCCGAGAAATTTGATCAGTGGAAGACCGTCGAGATGACGTTCAACCCAGAGAGTATGAGGATCCGATGAAACAGATCGTTGCGTCGTTTTTGACTGTTTTGATGTTGGCCATCTGCGCGCCGCTCGCGGCGCTGGCGCAGAGCGGGCCGTTGCGGATCGAAATCACCGAAGGGGTTGTCGAACCGTTGCCCTACGCGGTGCCGGATTTCGTCGCCGAAAGCGCCGGGGCGCAACAATTGGCGCAACAGATCGCGCGCGTCGTGGCCGAGGACCTGACAGGAACGGGCCTCTTCCGCGAAGTGCCGCGCGAGGCGCATATCAGCCAGGTGACGAGCTTCGGCAGCCCGGTCCAGTTCGCCGACTGGAAAGCCATCAACGCGCAGGCGCTCATCACCGGTGCCGTCAGCGAAGAGGGCGGGCGCGTCGTGGTCAAGTTCCGCGTCTGGGACGTGTTCGCCGGGACCGAACTGGGTCAGGGAATGCAATTTGCGGGCACGCCTGACGGCTGGCGTCGCATGGCGCACAAGGTGGCCGATCAGGTCTACAGCCGGATCACCGGCGAAAGCGGATATTTCGACAGCCGTGTCGTGTTCGTGTCCGAAAGCGGCCCCAAGGACCAGCGCGCGAAACGCCTTGCGGTCATGGATTACGACGGGGCGAATGTGCAGTACCTGACGGGCAGCAACGCGCTTGTTCTGGCGCCGCGCTTTTCGGAAGATGGGCAGCGCGTGCTTTACACCAGCTATGAAACCGGAATGCCGCGCGTGCATGTGCTCGAGGTGGGAACGGTGCAAAGCCGGATCCTGCAAGGCCAGGATGGCGTTATGAGCTTTGCCCCCCGGTTCGCGCCGAATGGGCAGACGGTGGTTTATTCCCTGACGCGGGGATCAAACACAGATATCTGGGCAATGGATATCGGCAGCGGCGGGACCCGGCAGCTGACGAACGCGCCGTCGATCGAAACCGCGCCCAGCTATTCTCCGGATGGCAGTCAGATCGTTTTCGAAAGCGACCGCTCTGGCACGCAGCAGCTTTACGTCATGCCCGCAGGCGGCGGTGAGGCGCGGCGGATCAGCTTTGGTCAGGGACGCTATTCCACGCCGGTCTGGTCCCCGCGCGGTGACATGATCGCGTTCACCAAGCAGAACGCGGGTCGGTTCCATATCGGTGTGATGCGGACGGATGGCTCCGAAGAGCGTCTGCTCACCGCGTCGTTCCTCGATGAGGGTCCGACCTGGGCTCCGAATGGGCGGGTCATCATGTTCGCGCGGGAAACGCAGGGCGCGCAGGGGGCGTCATCGCTTTATACCGTCGACATTTCGGGCCGGAACCTCAAGCGCGTGCGCACACCGGAAGGGGCGTCGGACCCGAGCTGGGGACCCTTGCAGTGACGCGTGCGACTTCACCAGAAATTAATGTGGAGCGCCCAGAATTTTCGTACGAAAATTCTGAAACACCGCAGATGACTAGGCGCGGCAGCGATGCTGTGATAAATTCCGTTCAAAGATAAAAGAGAGCAGGACATCTCATGCGACTTTCCGCAAAAATCACGATGCTGATGGCCGTATTGGCCGTGTCAGCCTGTACCAACGCCAATCGCTTCGACAACGACGCCGTGGATCTCAACGCAGCCACTGGTCAGGCCGGGGGCATCGTTCCCGGCAGCGCGAGCGACCCCAGCTCCCCCGCCTATTTCCAGCAGACCGTCGGGGACCGGGTGCTTTTCGCGGTGGATCAATCCACGCTCAGCCCCGAGGCGCGTGCGACGCTGGACGGTCAGGTCCAATGGCTGCGCACCAATGCCGATTACAACGCGGTGATCGAAGGCCATGCCGACGAACAGGGGACGCGCGCGTACAACCTCGCGCTCGGCGCGCGCCGGGCCAACGCGGTGATGGAGTACCTGATCGCGCAGGGCATTCCGTCCAACCGTCTGCGTTTTGTCAGCTACGGCAAGGAACGCCCCATTGAAATTTGCTCGGAAGAGGCGTGTTATGCCAAGAACCGGCGGGCGGTGACCATCATCTCCGCAGGTTTGACGAGCTGACGGAGTCCTGAATGCGCCTTGCGGCAATCTTACTGAGTTGTGCCATCGCGGTCGCGCCCCTTGGGGTGCGGGCGCAGGAAACCCTGGCGGACATCCGTCAGGATCTGTCGGTATTGTCCGTCGAGGTCCAGAAACTCAAACGCGAGTTGAGCACAACCGGCGGCACATCCATCGTGCTGCCCAGCGGTGCGCTTGACCGGATCAATGCGATCGAAGCGGAATTGCAGCGTCTGACCGCCAAGACTGAAGAGCTGGAGTTCCGCGTCAGCAGCGTCGCCGAAGACGGCGCACAGCGCGTGGGCGATCTTGAATTCCGGCTCTGTGAATTGGAACAAGGCTGCGACATCGGCGCTTTGGGCAAGACACCGACTTTGGGTGGGGAGACCGCAGCGGTCGCTCCGCCGGTGGTGTCTCCGGCATCGCAAACGGGCAACACGGAATTGGCTGTCGGCGAAGAAACCGACTTTCGGCGAGCTGGGGAGGCGCTCGCCCAAGGTGACTTTCAATCCGCCGCAGAGCAGTTTGCGACCTTTCGCCAGACCTATCCGGGTGGACCGCTAGAGGCCCAGGCGCTTGTCGCCGAGGGTCGTGCGCTCGAAGGATTGGGCAATACGCGCGATGCCGCGCGGCGGTATCTGGATGCCTATGCCGGCTACCCTGACGATGCCGCCGGGCCAGAGGCGCTGTGGCGGTTGGGCGTCGCTCTTGGAACGCTCGGCAATGTCTCCGAAGCCTGTGTGACCCTGTCCGAGGTCGCTGGCCGGTATCCCGGCAGCAGTGATGCCATCGCCGAGGCCAACGCCGCCAAGGCCCGGTTCAACTGCCAGTGAAGGACACGCCGCTAGCGCAGCGGTTTGCCGACACGATGGGCCAGCTTCTTGGTCCCGATTTTCCATCCGATCTTGGGCTTGCGGTCTCCGGTGGTGGGGACAGCATGGCCATGCTTTATCTCGCCCATAACTGGACACGCCAATATGGTGTGCGGCTTTGGGTGGTGACTGTCGATCATCGGTTGCGACCCGAAAGCGCGTCCGAGGCCGCGATGGTGGCGGAGGAATGCGCTGCACTTGGCTGGCCCCATACCACGGTCCGCTGGCAGTGGGATGGTCGCGGCAACGTGCAGAATGCCGCCCGGCGGGCCAGGCTCTCCTTGATTGATAGGTGGCGCGGCAATCTGCGCCACGTTCTGTTCGCGCATACACAGGACGATCAGGCGGAAACGGTGTTGATGCGGTTGATGCGCGGGTCGGGCGTGGACGGTCTGGCCGGGATGCGTGCGGTCCGCGAGGTGACGCCGCATCCGGTGTCGATACCGGCATTGGACCCTGAGACCGTCTCCGGTGATCTGCCGGATCGGGGCCAGGTCTCGCCCGGGTTTTCGTTGGTGCGTCCTTGCCTGGAGTTCCAGCGCGAGGAGTTGCGGCACTTTGCAGGCGTGCTCAAGGGCCGCTGGGTCGAAGACCCGACAAACGACGATCGAACCTACGATCGGGTACGCGTTCGGCATTTGTTAGGACATTTGCGGCAAGAAGGGCTTACCGCAGAGGTGCTGGTCGAAACGTCCCATCGCATGGCGCGGGCGCGGGACGGGTTGCAGGCGCGTCTGGTCGATGCCTTTCGGCAGATTTCCGTTCCGGCGCCACTGGGGCAGGTGCGCGTCGAACGGGACGGGTTCGCGCGTTTGGACAGCGAAACGCAGCTTCGGCTGCTGACATCGGCGCTGT
Source organism: uncultured Marivita sp. (assembly GCF_947488135.1). Taxonomy (GTDB): domain Bacteria; phylum Pseudomonadota; class Alphaproteobacteria; order Rhodobacterales; family Rhodobacteraceae; genus Marivita. Next base: position 54,819 of record NZ_CANKYW010000003.1, read on the forward strand.
GTTACGTGGCGTCGTCCGAATACAGGCCGCGCGCAGTGTCGAGCGAGGGGCTGCTGACGCAGGTGCTGTCGGGAAAAGGCGGCACCCTGCACGGCGCAGACGTGATTGTGGAGCGGGACCATATTCGCATCGTGCGCGAAGCCGCGGCTGTAGAGAAGGGCCGGTGCAGTCTTGAGCATCTTTGGGATGGCCAATGGCTGCTTTGCGACGATGACCGCGCCTTGCCTCAGGATGCGGTGGTCGGCGCATTGACCGAGGCGGGTTGGGCCCAGATCGCGGATCGCTCGGATCTGGGCGTGCCGCACCGGGCGGCGCTTGGTCTGCCCGCGGTCTGGTCAGGTGACGCTTTGATCGCGTGTCCGGCTCTTGGCGTGGGGCCCGGGATTACGGTGCGGCGCTTTGTCCTTGGGCGGCCCGACACCGGTTTTGAGGCATTTTGTCTTTCGCATTGAACACGCGCTGCGCATGTCTATGTTAAAGGCCAAGAGACACGGGCCCATTCGCCCCTGTCACAATCAGGAGAAATTTCCTTGGGCAACGCACGAAATATCGCCTTTTGGGTCGTTCTGTTCCTGCTGATCCTGGCGCTTTTCAACATCTTTTCTGGCGGTGGCAGCACCCTTCAGAGCCGTGAAATCAGCTATTCCGATTTCGTGGCTGCGGTTGAAGACAACACGGTCAGCTCGGTCACGTTGGACGGTGAACAGCTACGGTTCCGCAGCACGGACGGTCAGGACTACGTGGCGATCAAACCGGAAGACGCGACCGTCACGGATTTGCTGATCGAGAACAATGTTCCGATCCGCGCCGAGCAGCAGCAGCAATCGGGCTTCCAGTCCTTCCTGCTCAGCCTGCTTCCGTTCCTTCTGCTGATCGGTGTCTGGATCTATTTCATGAACCGGATGCAGGGCGGTGGCAAAGGCGGTGCGATGGGTTTCGGCAAATCCAAGGCCAAGCTGCTGACGGAAAAGCATGGCCGTGTGACGTTTGACGACGTGGCTGGCATCGACGAAGCCAAGGAAGAGCTGGAAGAGATCGTGGAATTCCTGCGCAACCCGCAGCGGTTCTCGCGTCTCGGCGGCAAGATCCCCAAGGGCGCTCTGCTTGTAGGTCCTCCGGGGACGGGTAAAACGCTTCTGGCGCGCGCCATCGCGGGCGAGGCGGGTGTGCCCTTCTTCACCATTTCCGGGTCCGACTTCGTTGAAATGTTTGTCGGTGTCGGCGCATCCCGTGTGCGCGATATGTTCGAACAGGCCAAGAAGAATGCGCCCTGTATCGTCTTCATCGACGAGATCGATGCCGTGGGTCGTGCCCGTGGCGCGGGTTACGGTGGCGGCAATGACGAGCGCGAACAGACGCTCAACCAGTTGCTTGTCGAGATGGACGGGTTCGAGGCAAACGAAGGCGTGATCATCGTGGCGGCAACCAACCGGCGTGACGTTCTTGACCCGGCGCTGCTGCGTCCCGGTCGTTTCGACCGTCAGGTCACGGTTCCCAATCCCGACATCAAGGGACGTGAGAAAATCCTCGGCGTGCACGCCCGCAAGACGCCGCTTGGCCCCGATGTGGACCTGCGCATCATCGCGCGCGGGACGCCCGGGTTTTCGGGTGCCGATCTGGCAAACCTCGTGAACGAGGCTGCCTTGATGGCGGCCCGGGTCGGGCGACGCTTCGTCACGATGGAGGATTTCGAGAACGCCAAGGATAAGGTCATGATGGGGGCCGAACGGCGCTCGATGGTGCTGACGCCCGAACAGAAGGAAAAGACCGCGTATCACGAGGCTGGACACGCCATCGTCGGGCTGACGCTGCCGCAATGCGATCCGGTCTACAAGGCGACGATCATTCCGCGCGGTGGTGCTTTGGGCATGGTGGTATCGCTGCCCGAGATCGACCGCCTAAACTGGCACAAATCCGAATGCGAGGAAAAGCTGGCCATGACCATGGCGGGCAAGGCGGCCGAGATCATCAAGTATGGCCCGGAGAACGTCTCGAACGGACCTGCCGGTGACATTCAGCAGGCCAGCGCGCTGGCGCGGGCGATGGTGCTTCAATGGGGGATGTCCGACAAGGTCGGCAATATCGACTACCGTGAAGCAGCCGAAGGTTATAGCGGCAACACTGCCGGTTTCTCGGTCTCGGCCAACACCAAGGAAATGATCGAACAGGAGGTCAAGCGCTTCATTCAGGAGGCTTATGACCGCGCCTACGAGATCCTGACCGAGAAGAAGGATGAATGGGAACGGCTGGCACAAGGTCTGCTCGAGTACGAAACGCTGACCGGCGACGAGATCAAGCGCGTCATCCGGGGCGAACCTCCGCATTCCGGCGACGACGACGCGTCCGGTGATGTGGCGGACAAGAAGCCGAGCCTGACAGCCATTCCCAAGACAAAGCCGAAGTCGAAAAAGCCCACGGACGAAGGCGGGATGGAGCCGGAACCGACGGCCTGACGATCGGCAAAACCAAGATCAAAAGCCCCGATGTTCATGCGAACGTCGGGGCTTTTTCGTTGCGGTACCACTCGTTTTGGCTTGTCCTCAGGGACGCTCCGGGGTTCTTTCCCACCAATCATGATCGGAGGGATCGGTATGCCTGCTTTGAAACCCACGGAGTTTTCCGCGACCGTCAGGTGGATCGGTCGGGTGCCGGTCGAGGGTGAGGCCATCTTGTCCGCCGCAATCGATACGCTCGACCTGGGATTTGACGGTCCGGTCGGGGAACGCCATTCCGGCCGGACACGGCCTTCATGCAGCCGCGTGACCTCGCAACACGCGCGCGGTATCGAGATTGCCAATGTGCGGCAGCTTTCCATCGTCTCTGCCGAGGAACTGGCCGAGATCGCGTCGGAGATGGACCTCGACCGGATCGACCCCACTTGGTTGGGAGCAACTTTGGTCATCGAAGGGATCCCGGAATTCACCCTTGTGCCGCCGTCGTCCCGTTTGCAGGGTCCGGACGGGGTGACGCTGATCGTGGATATGGAAAACCGCCCATGCCATTTGCCCGCGCGGGAGATCGAAGCGCTGCATCCGGGCAAGGGCAAGGCATTCAAGACCGCCGCGAAGAACATGCGCGGTGTGACCGCCTGGGTGGAGCGTCCCGGGCGGCTGACACTTGGCGACAGCCTACGGCTGCATGTTCCGGATCAGCCGGTTTGGTCGCATCTGGGGGCGGCGCGCGCCTGACAAAACGTGCGGAGGTTTCCGATTGGCGACGGTAAGACGTCGATCCCGCCGCTGTTTCGTCGGGAAGTGTCGGTTTCGCAGCGCCTTGCCTCTGGTGTGCGACTGTATGCCTTTGGCACATACAGGTCCGAACAGGGGAGCCCTTCATGTCGTTCAAATCGGATATCGAGATCGCCCGCGAGGCGCAGAAGCGCCCCATTCAGGAAATCGGCGAGAAAATCGGGATCGGGTCCGAGGACCTGCTGCCCTATGGCCATGACAAGGCCAAGGTCAGCCAATCCTTCATCAATTCCGTGCAGGATCGCCCGGACGGCAAGCTGGTGCTTGTCACCGCGATCAACCCGACCCCCGCGGGTGAGGGCAAGACCACCACGACGGTCGGGCTGGGCGACGGGCTGAACCATATCGGCAAGAAAACGATGGTGTGCATCCGTGAAGCCTCGCTGGGGCCGAACTTCGGCATGAAGGGCGGTGCTGCGGGTGGCGGTCATGCGCAGGTGGTTCCGATGGAGGACATGAACCTGCACTTCACCGGTGACTTCCACGCGATCACCAGCGCGCACAGCCTGCTGTCGGCGATGATCGACAATCACATCTACTGGGGCAATGAGCTTGATATCGACATCCGCCGCGTTGTGTGGCGGCGTGTGGTCGACATGAACGACCGGGCCCTGCGCCAGATCACCTGTTCGCTGGGCGGTGTGGCCAACGGCTTCCCGCGCGAGGCCGGGTTCGACATCACCGTGGCCTCTGAGGTCATGGCGATCCTGTGTCTGGCCAAAGACCTCAAGGACCTCGAAAAGCGTCTGGGTGATATGATCGTTGCCTATCGCCGCGACCGCAGCCCGGTGTTTTGCCGCGACATCAAGGCGGAAGGGGCGATGACGGTGTTGCTCAAGGACGCGATGCAGCCGAACCTCGTGCAGACGCTGGAAAACAATCCGGCCTTCGTGCATGGCGGTCCCTTTGCCAATATCGCGCATGGCTGCAACTCCGTTATCGCGACGACCACGGCGCTGAAGCTTGCAGAGTATGTGGTGACGGAAGCCGGGTTCGGGGCGGACCTTGGGGCCGAGAAATTCATGAACATCAAGTGTCGCAAGGCGGGCATCGCGCCGTCCGTCGTCGTCTGCGTCGCAACGGTGCGGGCGATGAAGATGAACGGCGGCGTGGCCAAGGCCGATCTGGGCGCCGAGAACGTGGACGCAGTCAAGGCGGGCTGCCCCAACCTTGGGCGGCATATCGAGAACCTCAAGAGCTTCGGCGTGCCGGTCGTTGTGGCGATCAACCACTTTGTGACCGACACTGACGCTGAGATCGAGGCGGTCAAGGACTTCGTTGCGGGCCAGGGGGCCGAGGCGGTTCTCAGCCGTCATTGGGAACTTGGGTCGAAAGGCTCGGCTGACCTTGCGACCAAAGTGGTCGAGGTTGCGGAGCGCGGTGAGGCCAAATTCGCGCCGATCTATCCCGACGAGATGTCGCTGGCCGACAAGGTTCGGACCATCGCCAAGAAGATCTACCGTGCGGATGACGCCGTGATGGATCAGAAAATCCTCGATCAGCTGAAGCTTTGGGAAGACCAGGGTTACGGCACGCTGCCGGTCTGCATGGCCAAGACGCAGTATTCGTTCTCGACCGATCCCAACCAGCGCGGCGCGCCCACGGGATTCACGATCCCCGTGCGTGAGGTGCGGTTGTCCGCCGGAGCCGGGTTCATCGTGGTGGTCTGCGGTGAGATCATGACCATGCCAGGTCTGCCGCGTGTGCCATCGGCAGAGAGCATTTGTCTCAACGATGCAGGCCAGATCGAAGGGTTGTTCTGATGTGATGACGGGTGGGCGCTCGGGCTGCGCCCATCGCCCCACCCGCTATCCCATCTCGCGCTGTTACTCAGCCCTTGCCGATTTTGGGCCAGCGGTGGATATGCATATTTGTGAAAAGAAGAAGGACGGACCATGAGCGCAAAGATCATTGACGGGAAAGCTTTTGCGGCGACGGTTCGCGAGAAAGTGGCAGGGCATGTCGCGCGCCTGAAAGAGGAGCACGGGTTGACGCCGGGCTTGGCCGTGGTGCTGGTGGGCGAAGACCCGGCGAGCCAAGTCTATGTTCGCTCCAAGGGCAAGGCCACGAAGGAAGCGGGTATGCTCGGGGTCGAGTACCGGCTCGATGTCGATGCGCCGCAGGGCGAATTGCTCCGCCTGATCGATGATTTGAACGCGAACCCAGCGATCCATGGCATTCTGGTGCAGTTGCCTTTGCCGTCGCATATCGATGCGGATCTCGTCATCAACGCCATCGATCCGGCCAAGGACGTGGACGGGTTTCACATCTCGAATGTCGGGTTGCTGGGCACGGGACAGAAAAGCATGGTGCCCTGCACGCCGCTGGGCTGCCTGATGATGTTGCGCGACCATCATGGATCGCTGTCGGGCATGGACGCGGTGGTGATCGGGCGGTCGAATATTGTGGGCAAGCCGATGGCGCAGCTTTTGCTGGGCGAGAGTTGTACCGTTACCATCGCGCATTCGCGGACGAAGGATCTGCCCGAGGTGGTGCGCCGTGCCGATATCGTTGTGGCGGCCGTCGGTCGACCCGGGATGGTGACAGGAGACTGGATCAAACCCGGTGCCACGGTGATGGATGTCGGCATCAACCGGATCGATGCGCCCGAAAAGGGTGAGGGCAAGACCCGGCTTGTCGGGGATTGCGATTTCGACAGCTGCGCAGAGGTGGCCGGTGCGATCACGCCGGTTCCCGGCGGCGTTGGGCCCATGACTATCGCCTGTCTGTTGGCGAACACGGTGACCGCGTGCCGTCGGATCAACGGCCTGGCCGAGCCGGAGGGCCTGACCGCCTGACCGCCTGACGGCGTTAGCCGGTCTGCGCCTTTGGCAGAGCGCAGAGCATCTCGAACAAGAGGTTCGACGCGATCAGCGCCGTGGTGCCGGTGGCGTCGAAGGGTGGGGACACTTCGACCAGATCGCCGCCCACCAGGTTCAGCCCGGCGCACCCGCGCACGATTTCCAGCGCCTGCCACGTGCTGAGCCCGCCCATTTCCACGGTCCCCGTACCGGGCGCAAAAGCGGGGTCGAGGCTGTCGATGTCGTAGCTCAGGTAGACGGGCACATCACCGATCTTATTCCGAATATCGGCCATGAGCGGGGCCAGCGATTTGTACCAGCACTGTTCCGCTGGGATCACCGTCCAGCCCTGATCGCGGGCCCAGTTCCAGTCGTCCGGGCTGTAGCCCGAGCCGCGCAGGCCGATCTGCCAGACCTTGTCGTTTTGCAGGCAGCCTTCCTCCCAGGCGCGGCGAAACGGGGTGCCGTGGGCTTCTTTTTCGCCGAACATCTCGTCGCTGGTGTCGGCATGGGCATCGACATGTATGAGCGCGACGGGCCCGTGCTTTTCCTTGATCGCGCGCAGGATTGGCCAGGTCAGCGTGTGGTCGCCGCCAAGGGTCAGCGGGATCGCACCGTGCTTCAGGATATCGCGGTAGTGATCGGCGATGATGCCGATGGTTTTCTTCAGATCGAAGGTGTTGATCGGAACATCGCCGATATCGGCCACCTGCATGTGTTCGAAGGGCGCGGCCCCGGTCGCCATATTATAGGGGCGCATCATCCGGCTTTCCTCGCGGATTTGGCGCGGACCAAGACGGGTGCCGGGGCGATTCGACGCGCCGTGATCCATGGGTATGCCGACGAAACAGGCGTCCAGCCCTTCGGCGGTCGGCTGCGCGGGCAGGCGCATCATGGTGTTCGGGCCGGAAAACCGGGGAGAATCATTGCCGCCAAGCGGCTGGTTGAACGTGGCCATCGGGCGTATCCTTCTAAAGATCGACGGGCATCATCGTGCCCATGAGACAGGCGACATGGCGTTCGGTGCGATCGGTTTCGGCGTAGACGTCAGAGGCCACGACAATCAGACGCCGCCCCGGTTTCACGACGCGACCGCGCGCAATCAACCGATCTCCCTTGGCAGGGGCGAGCAGGTTGATCTTGATCTCGGCGGTGACCACTTCCTGATGCACCGGGATCAGGGTTAGGGCGGCATATCCGGCAGCGCTGTCGCCGATGGAGAATGTCAGTCCCGCGTGTCCGAAGCCCTGTTGCTGCATCGCTCCGGGCAGGATCGGCGCGGTGATCGTGGCGCTGCCATCACCGGCTTGGATCAGTTGCGCGCCAAGCGTGGCCATCATGGACTGTCGGTCGAAACTGGCCTGGATGCGTGGGTCGATGGTCATGCCGAACAGTGAGCATGCCGCGCGCGTCAAGACAAGGGGGCGAGCCCCGGCATCGGGATTTGGCAGGGGCGTGCACCGGTCAGGATCGCTTGCGCGCTGGGGGACATGAGCCGCGTCAGGGCCGGGTCATGGCAGTGCAACCCGCCCGTGAACGCGCCGTAGGCAGGCAGGATAAGGCGCGTGTCGTCGTAGAGAAAACAGGGCCGGGTGAGGGCGCGTCCGCGCAGCGACAGGGTTGCCTTTGGATGGTAATGGCCGGTGACTTCCCCTTTGGTCGGGGCGGCTTCGGCGATGTGGCGGAAGTGCAAGGGCCCGATGATCAAGCTGCGCCGATGGGTTCCGCCCAATTGCACCGGACCGGGGTCGTGGTTGCCTTCGATCCAGACCCAGTCAAGCCCGGCTTGCAGGGTTGTCAGCGTCAGGAGGTCGGCTTCGGGCAGCACCGACTGAAGCGCCGGTGCGTCGAAACTGTCACCAAGGCAAATGACACGTTTCGCCCCGGTTGCGCTTAGGTCGTTGGCAAGGCGGGTCAGCGTTTCCGTGGTTTCATAGGGCGGCAGTTGTGCGCCGCCAAACCGTGCCGCGCGGGCCGATTTGCCGAGATGCAAGTCGGAGACCACAAGCAGGGATTCGGAGGGCCAGAACAAGCCACCGCTCGGCAGGGCGTGCAGGGATTGGTTGCGGAAAGAAAAGTCGAGCGCGTTCATGATTTGTTCATGGCTTACATGATCAATGAAGGCAAGAGGTCCGGACCTCTCTCACAGCATCGCGGGAACCACCTGATCGGGTGGCCGATGCCCATCGGCAAAGGTTTTGACATTGATGATGACTTTCTCGCCCATCTCGAGGCGACCTTCCTCGGTGGCAGACCCCATATGGGGAAGCATGACGACATTGGGCATGTCGCGCAGTTCGGGATTGCCGCGATGGCCGTGTTCGTAGACGTCGAGCCCGGCACCAGCCAGATCACCCGCCTTGAGCATGCGGGTCAGGGCGTTCTCGTCGATCACCTCTCCGCGCGAGGTGTTCACGATGACCGCGCTGGGTTTGAGCAATTTCAGACGCCGGGCATTGAGCAGGTGGAAGGTGGACGGCGTGTGCGGGCAATTGACGGACAGAACATCCATCCGCGCGACCATCTGATCGAGACTTTCCCAATAGGTCGCCTCGAGAGCCTCTTCGATCTCGGGACGCAGGCGGCGGCGATTGTGGTAGTGGATCTGCATCCCGAAGGCTTTGGCGCGGCGCGCGACGGCCTGACCGATGCGGCCCATGCCAAGGATGCCAAGGCGGCGTCCGCCCAGACGACCACCCAGAAACGCGGTGGGGGCCCATCCCTCCCATTCGCCTTTCTGCATGACGTTCAGCCCTTCCTGGATGCGTCGGGTGACGCCTAGCATGAGGGCCAGAACCATATCGGCCGTGTCTTCCGTCACGACGCCCGGCGTGTTGGAGACAAGGATTCCCCGGCTGCGCGCGGTGTCAACATCGATGTGATCGACACCCGCGCCGAAATTCGCGATCAGGCGAAGCTGGTCACCGGCCTGACCGATCAGTCCCGCGTCGATCTTGTCGGTCAGCGTTGGAACAAGCACGTCCGCCTCCTTGACGGCGGCGATCAGTTCGGCCTGAGTCATCGGCGCGTCCGTGTCCCGTAGCGAAACGTCGAAAAGCTCTTTCAGGCGGGTCTCAACGGCGTCCGGCAAACGTCGCGTGACGACAACACTCAGACGTTTTGATGGCATGGTTTCGCTCCCCCTGCTTCCCCGTCGTGTCAGGTTTTGGCACAGTGTCCCAAAGGCGCGGCAGGCACAAGAACCTGCCGGCAAAAACCAAACAACAGAGCAACTTGAGGCGCATCACATGAGCTGGCTTTCGGTCCGGACCTTGTCGGGCAACTTGCTACCCCTTGCATTGGCGATGGCGCTGCTGGGCGGGTCGTCTGCGGCGGGTGCCGAGCGCGGATCGGTGACGAATCTGCCGCTGCCGCGATTCGTGTCCATGAAGGCGAGCGAGGGCAATGTGCGTCGTGGTCCGTCGCTGTCGCATCGGATCGACTGGGTCTACAAACGCCGCAACATGCCGTTGCAGATCACCGCAGAGCATGGCCATTGGCGCCGCGTTCAGGATCGGGACGGCGCGGGCGGCTGGGTGCATTATTCGCTGTTGTCAGGGGTGCGCACGGCCATCATCGAGGTAGACATGCTCAACCTGCACGCGCGGCCCGATCCATCGACGCCGGTCAACGCGCAATTGTCGCTGGGAGTCGTGGCCGAGGTGCGGGAGTGCCAGACCGACTGGTGCGAGTTGTCGGCCGGTGGTTACAAGGGCTGGGCCCGCAAGGGGACCTATTGGGGTGTCGACCCGAAGGAAGTCTTTGACTGATCGCGGATCACGCCGCTTCGTGCAGCAGGATCGCGGCTTCGGAAGAGGACAGGTTCCGCCGTGCGTAGCGGCCATAACTTGTCGGGTTGAATTTCACGCTTGGCAGCATGGACATCAACCGCGCGCGGTCCTCACCGTCGAGCGTCGAGAGCGCCGCATTGGCCGGATGGAAGCTTTCCGATTCGACGCCGTTGGCGAACAGGATCTCATGTTGTGGCAGGAGCATGTGGACATAGGTGATCTCGCGCACGGTCAGATCGACCGAGACGCTGTCGTGATCGATCAGATCTCGCGCCGCGACAAGCACTTCGGGTGTGTTGAACAGGTCCATCGCCACGCGCCCCTTGATGAGCATCCGGTGTTCCGGTGACACGAGCAAATCCTCGTCCGGTTCATCGAGGCCGAACACGCCTGCCCGGATGCGGATCGGGCGCAGCTTCGGCATGGCGAACAGGCGCGCTCCGCTCATGCGGCGCTGGCCCATCCACTGGATCGGCTGACAGCCGTTGTCCTTGGTCTGGACATAATCTCCTTCGCGCAGCTCTTCGATCGGCTTGATCCCGTCGGCGGTGAGAATCCGGGTGGTCGGGGTAAAGCAGATCACGGCGCCCTGGGTTTCCGCATCGCTCTGAGTGACAGCGGTCGTCAGGGAGGTGTGTACGACCCAGAGGTCCCGATGGCGCGGCGGCATCGCGTTCAGAAACATCAGGAGCGGCGGTTTGCGTGTCCCCGAATCGATCAGTGTTACCGTGTAGGTGGTCTGTCCGTCGGTGACGACAAAGCTCTTGTCCGCGATTGGATGGTCGATCGTGATCGCGTTCGGATCCGCGCTGTCTTCGACCGCCGCACCCACGAGCCGTCGCACCATGCGCGCGGCGCGTTTGCGGCGTTCTGCGTCGCCTTCCGCATCATCCAGTCGCAACAGATCGTTTGGGCCGTCCACACGGACGGCTTCGCCTTCCCAGCCCCATGCAGCCCCGACTTTCAGGAAATCGACCGGAGCCGCCTGAAGTGTGTCGATTGTTGTTTGCGACCAGGAGATGACGAACGTGCCATTGTAAGCCGTTCCCATGTTCCCGCTTGCCTGCTCTTGTTGTTTTTCCTCACGCTAGCGAAGCGCGTTCACGTTTGCAGGCGAAAATTCGCTCTTCCGAATCACTGTGGCGAATTTGTTTTGCAGCGTGATTCTTTGGCAACGGATGCCGCAGGGGAAGGCTTATTCTGCCGGGCTGAAGCCGACGATCAGTTGCCGCAACCCGAAGGAGGCGCCTGCGAAGATCGACAGGAAGGTGACCGGCGCGCTGAAGGCGAGCATTGAAAACGCGCTGATGCCTTGACCGACGGTGCAGCCCAGAGCGATGACGGCCCCGGCCCCCATGAGGCCCGCGCCAAAGATCTGACGCCGCAATTCGCGCGGGTCTTCGCAGGCTTCCCAACGGAAGTGGCCCTTGATCAGGGATCCGATGAAGGCCCCGAACCAGACACCCGCGACCGAGCCGACGGCAAAGCTCACTGGTTGGGCCGAGCCGATCATCCACCAGAGGATTGATTCGCCCAGGGGCGCGGCGAAACTGTGCGAGACGACGGGCAGAGCCTCGAAGCCGGTCTGTGCGACGTAGGACGTGCCGGCCCATCCGCTGATGATCGCGATGCCGACTACCACGGCCCACACCGCGTATTTCGGGCTTTCGACGAAAACACGCGCGCTCGCCGAGACGATCAGGATGGCAAGGCCAATGACGATCCCGATGGCCGAGGCAGGAATGCCGGTCCACTGCGCGGTGGCATGTGCGATCCCCGGCGGCACGTCGCCGGGCAGCACGGGGCTTTGCGGAAAGAGCATGTCGCGGAGGGGGGCCAAAGGTCCGCTGAGAACGACATAGGTCGAAACGCCCATGACAAGTACGATCACGAAACTGCGCAGATCGCCGCCGCCCAGACGGGCCACCGCGCCGTAGCCGCAATTCCCTGCAAGCGCCATGCCATAGCCGAACATCAGCCCGCCGATGACCGACGCCCAGGGCAACCAGGCGATAGAAAGATAGTAGCTTTCACCCCCATCTATCCATCCCAGCGCCATCAGTGTGAAAGCGCCCAGGATCGCGGTGCCTATGGCAATGCCCCACATCCGGATGCGCATGTCGGAGCCGCCGTAGAGCAGGTCTTCGATGGCGCCCAGGGTACAAAAGCGTCCAAGCCGGGCGGCCAGCCCAAGAAGGACGCCCCCAAACAGGCCCACGGCCGCAACAAGAATGTGCTCCGGAACGCTTTCCAGCATGATGCTGTCCTCCCAAGACAGGCTCCCGCGGCAAGTATGCGGTCAGTGCGATGTGAGGGCAAGGAGAGAGTGAGAGGCCGGGATCAGTCGTCTTTGCAGAACAGATCGTAGACGCATTCCAGCATCTTGCGCGGTTTGTCATCCGCCAGCCTGTAATAGATCGTCTTGCCGTCGCGGCGCGGTATGACCAGCCCTTCGAGGCGGAGGCGCGACAACTGCTGTGATACGGCGGCCTGACGGGCGGACAGCAGCTCTTCCAGCTCGGTCACGGATTTTTCCCCGGTCACGAGATGGCACAGGATCATCAACCGCCCCTCGTGGCTGATCGCCTTGAGGAAGTTCGACGCCGTGGTCGCCTTGTCCACGATACGGTCAAGTTCGTCGTCGTTCAGATCGGGGCTGAGCTGTGGAAGTGCCATGCCGTGCCTCTAGTTCCGGACCGTTTCGGTGTCTGTGGCAGATGAAAACTCGGTATTTTCCTCTAACAGCTTGGTCAGAAGGGGCCAGAAGAAATCCTCACCGGGATAGCCTTCGATACGGGCCAGCTCCTCGCCTTCATCTATCAGGACGAAGGTCGGTGTGAACACCACGCGCCGCGCGTAGGTCACGCCGTCGGGTGGGCCGGCGCGCAGATCGGCGCGGACCAAGGGCGCGAACTGCCCTTCGGCGGTTTTCGGGTAGGCCGGGGCGATTTCGGCGTCCCAGCGTTCGCAATACACGCAGCCGGGTTGTTCAACCATGACCAGTTGCGGTTCCGCCGAAGCAGACCCCAACCATGCCGGGCTGGCCAGAAAAGCTGTGGCCAAGGCCATGAAACGAAACGCCGACATCAGACACCAATTGACGAAGCAATAACAAAACACTTAATCTGAATATGTGAATAATTCAAGGAATCTCCGCCCATGTTCGATATTTCTTTCGCGGGTGCAGCGCTTGCTGGGATCCTGAGTTTCTTCACGCCCTGTATCCTGCCTATGGTGCCGTTCTACCTGTGTTATATGGCGGGGATTTCAATGAACGAACTCAAAGGCGAGGAAGACGTGCCGCAAGGTGTGGCATGGAATCTCGTTCTGTCCGCCTGTCTTTTCGCGTTGGGCGTCACGACGATCTTCGTGCTGCTGGGTATGGGCGCCACTGCCGTGGGGCAGGCCTTCGCGGATTACCGAGAGCCCCTGCGCTATGTCGCGGCCGCGGTTCTGACGGCATTCGGTCTGCATTTCCTTGGTATCGTGCGGATCCCGATCCTGTACCGCGAAGCGCGTGTCGAGGCGAAAACCGAACCGACCACGCTCGTTGGCGCGTATGTCATGGGGCTTGCTTTCGGGTTCGGCTGGACGCCCTGCGTCGGCCCGGCCCTGGCGTCGATCCTGATGATCGCCGGGGGCATGGGCGACGTGTTCCAGGGCGGATTGCTTTTGTTCGTCTACGGGGTCGGCATGACTGCGCCTTTCGTCATCGCGGCGCTGTTCTCCGGGCCGTTCCTGCGCTGGACGGCGCGCAACCGGGGTTTCCTGAATTACGCGGAAAAGGTCATGGGCGGGATGCTCATCCTGTTTGCCGTGTTGATCGCGACGGATAGCGTTAATCTGATCGCAGATGCGATGCTGCGGTGGTTCCCGAACTGGTCATCTCTTGGGTGATCGTCGGACTTTTGGAGGAGGAGGAGGGAAGATGAGACATTTTCTGATCGGGGCGTTCGCGCTTCTGATGGCGCTTCCGGTATCGGCGGCCGAGATCGGGGATGACGGTCTGCACAAGCAGCCGTGGATGCGGGACACTTTCAAGGACCTGCGCGAAGACCTGAACGAGGCCAACGCCGAGGGCAAACGCCTGGTGCTGTTTTTCGAACAGCGCGGCTGTATCTACTGCCAACAGATGCATGAAGAGGTGTTTTCGGATCCGGGCATCAGCGACTACATCGCCGAGAATTACTTTGTCGTTCAGTTGAACCTGCACGGCGACATCGAAGTGACCGATTTCGACGGTGAAGCTCTGCCCGAAAAGGACATGGCACGGAAATGGCGGGTGATGTTCACGCCCAACATCTTGTTCCTGCCCGAAGAGGTGCCAGAGGGCCAAAACGCGCTTGAAGCGTCGGTCGCGGTGATGCCGGGCGCTTTCGGCAAAGGCACCACGCGGGATATGTTCACATGGGTCGCTGAAAAACGCTATCTCCTTGATAACGGAGAGGATTTTCAGAGGTATCATGCCCGTATGATCCAGGAAAGAAGCAACGGTAGCACGGACTGACGCTGCGACATTCATACTCAATTATTCACTTTTGTGAATTTGATGTTGCATGAATCAAGGTCAGTGGCCTACGGTATACAGAGCCATATGTCAGCTCGGTCAACGTATCGGGCGGTAAGGGAGGGACAATGAAGCTAACTGGTATTTCTGCCGCAATCGTGCTTTGCGCGAGTGCAGCCATCGCAAACCCGGTCACCCCGGGTGAAGTGACTTACGACGAATACGGCGCCGTTGCCACATCGCTGAGCGGTGCGCCGGGCGACCCGGAAAACGGTGCGGCCATCATGGTCAACCGTGGCAAGGGTAATTGCGTGGCCTGCCATGCCGTCACTGCGCTGAATGACGCGCCGTTCCACGGCGAGGTCGGTCCGACGCTGGACGGGATCGGTGGTTACCGCACGGAAGAGGAACTACGCGGAATCATCGCGAATGCGAAGATGATGTTCGAAGGCACGATCATGCCGGCCTTCTACAAGACAAGTGGCTTCATCCGCCCCGGTGACGGATACACCGGCAAGGCGGCGAAAGAAGAAGACCTGACGCCCATTCTGTCGGCGCAGGAAATCGAAGACGTGGTGGCGTTTCTCATGACGCTGCAAGACAGCTGAACCGCCTTTCACCGAGATAGGAGATACGACATGGAATTTACGAGACGCGAAACTCTGGCACTGGGCGGGGCAGCAGCACTGACCTTCGTTTTGCCGTTCCGCGCCAACGCTGCGGTTGACGATGCGATCGCCGAGTTCACTGGTGGGGCCGATTTGGCCGATTCCGGTGTTGAACTGACCGCACCCGAGATCGCCGAGAACGGCAACACCGTTCCGATCGAAGTGTCCGCACCGGGCGCCTCCGCGATCATAGTGCTGGCAGCAGGCAACCCGACACCCGGTGTTGCAACGTTTAATTTCGGCCCGCTGGCCGCGTCCCAATCCGCAAGCACGCGTATGCGTCTGGCGGGCACGCAGGACGTGATCGCCATCGCCAAACTGGCGGATGGCAGCTTTGCACGCAGCGCCAAGACCGTGAAGGTCACCATCGGCGGCTGCGGCGGCTAACGGTCAACACACAGATTTCAGGAGATAAAACATGGCATCCGGTGTAAAACCCCGCGTCAAGGTTCCCAGTTCCGCCTCTGCAGGCGAAGGCGTCGTCATCAAGACGCTGATCAGTCACCCGATGGAATCGGGCCAGCGCAAGGACGGTGACGGGAATCCGATCCCGCGGTCGATCATCAACCGCTTTACCTGCGAATTCAACGGCCAGAGCGTCATCGACGTCAAGATGGAGCCCGCGATTTCGACCAACCCGTATTTCGAATTCGAGGCCACCGTGCCCGAAGCCGGTGAGTTCAAGTTCACCTGGTACGATGACGACGGGTCCGTCTACGAAGACGCAAAATCCATCACGGTCTGAGCAAAAGCTCCTCCCTGTTCCGGTTCCACGGGGCAGGGCTGATTTTGGGAGGGAACAGAATGAAATATAAGGCAATGACCGCGTTAGCCGCGCTGGCCGTTTCGGCCCCGATGCTTTTCGCGGGGGGTGCGGATGACGATACGCTGACGATCGATGGTCAGGAAATGATCTCGAAGACAGCGGCGCCCGCACACATGGAAGAGACCGGCATCGACACGATCATGTCGGGCTGGCACTTCCGTGAAGACGACACGCAAGCCATGCAGATGGACACGTTCGACAACCCCGGCATGATCGCTGTGGATCAGGCGATGGACGCGTGGAACACGGTCGAAGGCACCGCCGAGAAGTCCTGTGCGTCGTGCCATGAAGGCCCGGAAAGCATGAAGGGCGTCCGCGCGGTCTATCCGAAGTGGAACGCCGAGGCCGGCGAAATGCGCACTCTGGCGATGCAGATCAACGACTGCCGGGAAAACCGGATGGGCGCCGAGCCCTATGCCTATGACAAAGCGCAAATGACGGCGATGGAAGCGCTGATTTCGGTGCAATCCCGCGGGATGCCGGTCAACGTGGCAATCGACGGCCCAGCCGCCGAATACTACGAAAAAGGCAAGGAAATCTACTACACACGGTATGGCCAGCTCGAGCTGTCCTGCGCCAATTGCCACGAAGAGAACTACGGCAATTACATCCGTGCGGACCATCTGTCCCAAGGTCAGATCAACGGTTTCCCGACCTACCGTCTCAAGAATGCCGGCCTTGTCCAGACGCATAACCGCTTCCGCGGCTGTATCCGTGACACGCGCGCCGAGACGTTCTCGGTCGGATCCCCGGAATTCGTTGCGCTTGAGCTTTATGTCG
This sequence comes from uncultured Marivita sp., assembly GCF_947488135.1. Lineage (GTDB taxonomy): Bacteria > Pseudomonadota > Alphaproteobacteria > Rhodobacterales > Rhodobacteraceae > Marivita. The sequence goes on from NZ_CANKYW010000003.1 coordinate 71,440, forward strand.
CGTCGCGCGGCAATGGTCTGAGCGTCGAAGGACCATCGGTCCGTCAATAATTCAAAGGCCCGCGCAGTTGGCTGTGCGGGCTTTTTCCCGTTTAACTTATTCACACATGCGAATGTGTGTCTGGAAATCAAGAAGGCCCTCCCATGATTTCACGTCGCGATTTCCTCCAGGTATCGATGGCCGCGTCCGCGCTGGTCGGTGCGTCAGGCTTCGGCAACTGGTCCCGGCTGGCCGCACAGCAGGCGCTGACGCAGGACCAGCTGTTGCAGTTCGACACGTTCGGCAATGTCTCGTTGATCCACGTCACGGACATTCACGCGCAGCTCAAACCGATCTATTTCCGCGAACCGTCGGTCAATATCGGTGTCGGTGACAATCGCGGTGCCGTGCCGCACGTGACCGGGGCCGATTTCCGCAGGCTTTACGGCATCGACGACGGTAGCCCTTCCCATTACGCGCTCAGCTCTGGCGATTTCTCCTCCCTGGCCCAGGCATATGGACGCGTTGGCGGACTGGATCGCGTGGCCACTGTGGTTAACGCGATCCGGGCCGATCGCCCGGATGCGCTGCTGCTCGATGGCGGTGATACATGGCACGGCTCCTACACCTGCTACCACACCGAAGGGCAGGACATGGTCAACGCGATGAACCAGCTGCGCCCCGACGCGATGACATTCCACTGGGAATTCACGCTGGGGTCGGATCGCGTGCAGGAAATCGTTGAGGGCCTTCCCTTCGCGGCTTTGGGTCAGAACATCTTTGATGCCGAATGGGACGAACCGGCCGAGCTTTTCCCGCCTTACCAGTTCTTCGAACGCGGTGGTGTGAAGATCGCCGTCATCGGCCAGGCCTTCCCTTATATGCCGATCGCGAACCCGGGCTGGATGTTCCCCGAGTACTCCTTCGGCATCCGCGACGAGAACATGCAGGCCATGGTCGATGAAGTCCGTGCGCAGGGCGCGGAATGCGTCGTCTGCCTGAGTCACAACGGCTTTGACGTGGACAAGAGCATGGCGAGCAAGGTGACCGGCATCGACGTGATCCTGACCGGTCACACGCATGATGCGCTGCCGGAACCGGTGCTGGTGGGCGACACGATCCTGATCGCCTCCGGCTCCAACGGCAAGTTCGTGAGCCGCGTGGATCTCGACATCCAGAACGGCCGCATGATGGGCTTCCGCCACAAGCTGATCCCGATCTTCTCGGACGTGATCGAACCCGATCCGGAAATGGCCGCGCTGATCGAGGAAGAGCGCGCGCCGTTCAAGGACCAACTGGAAGAGGTGATCGGCCAGACCGACAGCCTGCTTTACCGGCGCGGCAATTTCAACGGCACTTGGGACGATCTGATCTGCGACGCGCTCATGAGCGAACGCGAGGCGGACATTGCCATGTCGCCCGGTGTGCGTTGGGGGCCGAGTCTGATCCCCGGCGACGACATCACCCGCGAAGATATCTGGAATGTCACCTCGATGACCTATGGCAAGGCGTACCGGTCTGAAATGACCGGCGAATTCATCAAGGTCATCCTCGAAGACGTGGCCGACAACATCTTCAACCCCGACCCCTACTACCAGCAGGGCGGCGACATGGTGCGCATCGGGGGCATGGGCTATCGAATCGATATTCAAAAGCCGCAGGGCGAACGCATCAGCGACATGACCCTTCTCAAGACAGGCGAAGCCATTGATCCAGCGAAGAATTACGTCGTGGCCGGCTGGGCGTCGGTCAATGAAGGCACTGAAGGTCCGCAAATCTGGGACGTGGTCGAAGCGCATATCAAGAAGCTCGGCACCGTCACCGTTCAACCCAATGACAGCGTCACGGTCGTGGGCGCGTAATTCAAATCGGAGTGTGAGAAATGTCTGACATCCTCAAACCCTCCCGTCGTGCGTTTTTGCGGGGCTCTGCTGCGGCTGCGGCGGGGCTGACCGCTGCGGGCGCTGCACGGGCCAGCGGACCTGATCCGCTGATCACCGAAACCCAGGATTGGGCAATCTACTTTGGCGAAGGTGTCGATGCGACGCCCTACGGCCTGCCGATCCAGTACGAAGCCGACGTGGTCCGCCGCAATGTAGAATGGCTGACCGCCGACACCACGAGTTCGATCAACTTCACACCGATCCACGCGCTGGATGGAACGATCACGCCGCAAGGCTGCGCGTTCGAGCGTCATCACTCGGGTGCGATCGAGCTGCGCAAGGAAGATTATCGTCTGATGATCAACGGCTTGGTCGATACGCCTTTGGTGTTCACCTATGCCGATCTCGAACGCTTCCCGCGCGAAAACCACGTCTATTTCTGCGAATGTGCGGCGAATACCGGCATGGAATGGGCGGGCGCACAGCTTAACGGTGCCCAGTTTACGCACGGTATGATCCACAACATGGAATATACCGGCGTATCGCTGCGCACATTGCTGACCGAAGCCGGGCTGGATGCTGCGGGCGATCTCTCGGACAAATGGGTTTACGTCGAAGGGGCGGATGCGTCTTCGAATGGGCGCTCCATCCCGATGGACAAGGCGCTCGACGATGTGCTCGTCGCGTTCAAGGCCAATGGCGAGGCTTTGCGCAAGGAACACGGCTATCCCGTGCGCCTCGTCGTGCCCGGTTGGGAAGGCAATATGTGGGTCAAATGGCTCCGCCGGGTCGAGGTCATGGACGGTCCTGTGGAAAGCCGCGAGGAAACGTCGAAATACACCGACACGCTTGCCGATGGCACCAGCCGCAAGTGGACGTGGGTGATGGACGCAAAATCCGTCGTCACCTCGCCCAGCCCGCAATCGCCGATCACGCATGGCGCAGGCCCGCTGGTCATCACCGGTCTGGCCTGGTCGGGCCACGGCGCGATCACCCGCGTGGACGTGTCCAAGGACGGCGGCAAGACATGGGAAACCGCGCGTCTGGCCAAGCCGGGCGAGAAGATGGCGCTCACACGATTCTATCTCGATACCGAGTGGAACGGCGAGGACATGCTGCTTCAGTCGCGCGCGATGGACGAAACAGGATATGTTCAGCCGACCAAGGCGCAACTGCGCGAGGTGCGCGGCGAGAACTCGATCTACCACAACAACTGTATCCAGACATGGCACGTAAAGCCTAACGGGGAGGCCGAAAATGTCGAAGTCTCTTAAACTATTCGGCGGAACCGCTCTTGGCACCTTGGCGGTGCTAACGATGTCGGTGAATTTTGCCGATCGAAATATCGCGTCTTTCCCGGATAATCCGGCCGTGATGACCGCGATCGCGGCACCGGTCGTGTCCAGCGGCCTCATCAGCGCGGCGAACGCGTCGACCAGCGCAGGTGAAGGCAAGCTCGGCCTGGGCCGTGCGGCCCTTCCCGAAGAAATCGCGGCATGGGACGTCGATGTCAGCCCGGATGGCACCGGCCTTCCGGTCGGGTCGGGTTCTGTTGAAGACGGCGAAATGCTCTTCTCCGAGAACTGCGCGGTCTGCCACGGCGAATTTGCAGAGGGCGTGGGCAACTGGCCGGAACTGGCCGGTGGCGAGGGTACGTTGGCCAACGAGGATCCGGTCAAGACGGTGGGCAGCTATTGGCCGTACCTGTCGACAGCGTGGGATTACGTCCACCGCTCGATGCCCTACGGGCAGGCGCAGACGCTCAGCACTGACGAGGTGTATGCCATCGTTGCGTATATTCTCTATTCGAACTTCCTCGTCGAAGACGACTTTGTGTTGAGCAACGAGAACTTCCTTGAGGTCGAGATGCCGAACGCCGACGGTTTCATCGTCGATGACCGGGCGGAGACCGAATATCCCATCTGGCGGACCGAGCCTTGCATGGAGAACTGCAAGGACAACGTCGAAATCACGATGCGGGCCTCGGTCCTGAACGTGACGCCGGAAGACGAAGCCGCGGCCGAAGCGGAAAAGGTGATCGAAGCGGCCAACGCCGTCACCGAAACCGAAGCACCGGTCGAAGAGGTTGTCGCGGCGGTCGAGGAACCTGCGACGGATGCACCCGATCCTGAACTGGTTGCTGCCGGTGAAAAGGTGTTCGGCAAGTGCAAGGCCTGCCACCAGGTTGGCGAAGATGCGTCCAACCGGGTTGGCCCTGCGCTGAACGGCATTGTCGGTGCCGAAATCGGGGCGGTCGAGGGCTTCAAGTACTCCCGTGTGTTCGACGAAATGGACGGGACCTGGACGGAAGAAGAGCTCGCGGCCTTCCTCGCGGATCCGCGCGGATATGCACGGGGCACGAAAATGAGCTTTGCCGGTCTGAAAAGCGAAGAGGATATTGCGGCAGTGACCGCATATCTGGCAAGCTTCGACTGAAGACATCCGCGCGGCAGGGGCTCGCCTTGCCGCGCGGCACCATAGACTTTCTGCAACCCGGGAGAGTTTCGATACGCGCGCCATGACCTCGACATCTGGGATTTTCGCTTCTGTTCTTGGCGGCGCGGCGCTCGTGCTTGGGATCGCCTATGGATGGACCGCGCGGGATCATCGGGAACAGGAACTGGGCGCGCTGACCGACCGTATCGAACAGCTCGAAAGCAGCAATGCCGCACTGGCTGACCAAGCAGCGCGACAAGACGACCTTCTGGCCATAGTAACCGAGTTGGAAACCGCGCTTGCAACGGCGCTGGACGAGGCCGAAGCGGCACGGCAGGCGACGCCGGTTGCGCTGGCCGAACCGGAGCCCTCCGCCGCCGAAGAGCCCGAAACAGTCATCGCCACGGCCACGGGGCTCGAATTCGGCGATCCGGAACAGGGCGAGGCGGTGTTTGCGCAATGTCGGTCCTGCCACCAGATCGGGCAGGGCGCGACCGACCGGATCGGCCCGCATCTGAACGGCATTTTCGGTCGCCGCGCCGGGGCGCATGACGGGTTCAATTATTCCGACGACATGGCCATGATGGGGTCGGACGGTCTGACCTGGACCATCGAGACCCTGAACGCGTATCTGGAAAATCCAAAGGCTCTGGTGTCGCGCACGCGCATGAATTTCGCCGGTCTGAAGGACGCGGATGACCGCGCCGATATCCTTGCTTATTTGCGCCAATTCTCGGCCAGTCCGCAGAACATTCCTGAAGCCGCGCCCACCGCGCAGGCCCGCGAGGTGGAGCTTGCCCCCGAGGTTCTGGCGATCGTCGGAGACACCGATTACGGCGAATACCTCGCCAGTGAATGTACGACCTGCCACCAGCAGGACGGTTCGGACCAGGGAATACCGTCGATCACGCACTGGCCGACCGAGGATTTTGTCGTCGCCATGCATGCCTACAAACAGAAGCTGCGCCCGCATCCCGTGATGCAGATGATGGCCAGCCGTCTGTCTGACGAAGAGATCGCCGCGTTGGCGGCGTATTTTGCCGAAAGTGAGTAAGAGCCCGTAAGAGGCTGCGGAGTCGCGGACCGGAGTGAAGAGTTCCAAAGGGAGGACAAACCATGAAACTGAACAGACGTGTCTTTATCGGCACCGGGATGGCAGCGGCCTCGACACTGACCGCCCCGATGGTGCACGCGGCGTCGCACGGCAAACCGAAAGTGGTCGTCATTGGCGGCGGCGCCGGTGGGGCGACCGCGGCGCGCTACATCGCCAAGGACAGCGACGGCGAAATCGACGTCACGCTCATCGAACCCACGCGCAGCTATTACACCTGCTTTTTCTCGAACCTTTATCTTGGCGGGTTCTGGGATCTCGAGAACCTGTCGCATTCCTACGGAACGTTGGCGTCGGATTACGGCATCAATGTCGTGCATGACTGGGCCACCGGGATCGACCGCGACGCCAAGACCGTCGCTTTGGCGGGCGGTGGATCGGTGCCCTATGACCGGCTGATCCTCAGCCCCGGTATCGACTTCGTCGAAGGTTCGGTCCCCGGTTGGGACCTGTCGGCGCAGAACGCGATGCCGCACGCCTATAAGGGCGGCAGCCAGACCGAGCTGCTCAAGGCGCAGGTCATGGCGATGCCGGAAGGTGGCACCTATGTCATGGTCGCACCGCCCAACCCGTACCGTTGCCCGCCCGGACCGTACGAACGGGTGTCGATGGTGGCGCATGTGCTCAAGGCCAACAATCCGACGGCCAAGATCATTATCGCCGACCCGAAAGAGAACTTCTCGAAGCAGGGCCTGTTCGAGGAAGGCTGGCAGAAACACTATTCCGGCATGATCACGCGGATCGGCCCGGATTTCGGCGGTGGCAACGTCACGGTCGATCCGGCGGCGATGACGGTCGATGTCGATGGAGAGCTGATCCAGGCGGATGTCGTCAACGTGATCCCGGCGCAGAAAGCGGGCCATATCTGCGAGGCGGCGGGGCTGACCGAGGGCAACTGGGCGCCGGTGGACGGCGCAAGCATGGTGTCGCGGCTGGATGAGAATATCCACATTCTCGGCGACGCCTCGAATCAGGGCGACATGCCGAAATCCGGCTTCTCGGCCAATTCGCAGGCCAAGGTGGCGGCGATGGCGGTGCGCGGTGCGCTGACCGGGAGCCGCGTCTTCCCGGCGAAATACTCCAACACCTGCTGGTCGCTGATCGCGACGGATGACGGCGTCAAGGTCGGCGCGGCCTACGAGCCGAACGAGGAAAAGATCGCCAGCGTGTCGAGCTTCGTCAGTCAGACCGGCGAGGATGCCGCGCTGCGCAAGGCGACCTACGAGGAGAGCATCGGCTGGTACGAGGGGATCACCTCGGACATGTTCGGCTGATCGTCCGGGTAAACTCTCAGGAAAAAGGCACCCCGCAGATATCTGCGGGGCGCTGTCGTTTGCGGGGGCGGGTGTGCGGGACCGCTCTTTTCTGACTTTGGATCGTTGCGCCACGGATGCTGCCCTTGTCGCCGCTCCGCGCCGCTATACATACCGACTGTCGGTCTGTAATCAAAAGAGTCCACATGACGAAACACAGCAGGTCCCAAGGGGTGCGCCGCAGGATGGCGCCTGATGAACGCCGGGAAGCGATCCTCGACGCGGCTCACGGCCTGTTCATGGAACATGGCTGCGAGGCGGTGACCGTGGCTGACGTGCTGACGGCTGCCGGTATTTCGAAGGGCGGTTTTTATCACCACTTCAGGGCCAAGGAGGATCTCCTGACCGGTATCGTGGAGCGAATGACCGAGCAGAGCCTTGCTGCCGCACGAACCGTGAGCGGGCAGTCTGTGGGAAATTCGTTGACCAGATTGAAAGCGTTCCTGACAAGCCTGGTGCGGTGGAATGTAGAGAATGTCGCCGAGATGCGCTTTTTTGCGGTGATGCTCACCAAACCGGGGAACGATATTCTCTACCGCCGCATCTTTGACGCGACCGCCGCTGTCATCGTTCCGGTGCTGGAAGAGCTTATCGACGAAGGTGTGGCAGACGGTATGTTCGATGTCATCGATGCCCGGCTTGCGGCGGAAATGATTGTCGGTCTGTCGCATGGAAGGCGGCAGGTGCTCGACGAGGCGCTGGCGATGACAGGCGCTGGCGATCTGGAGCTTGCGACCAAGCATCTCAACACAAGAATGCAGGCCGAAGGTGCGACATGCGACCGGTTGCTTGGCCTCTCGCCCGGCACCATACCGCTGTCCCATCCAGAAGACTACCGGCGGATGCTAGCCGGGCTGACCGGTATCGACACGCTCTCCGCCGAAGGGGAGCGTTCGGCGGAACCTGAAATCACGAAGGGACGATAACATGCCGACCGCTAGTGAACCGCATACACGCCTTTTCGAATTGACCAAGGACGTCGCCATCACACGTGACGGCCGTGCGACAGTCCGTTCGGAAATCGTCGGCACCAGTCGCGACGGGGATCGAAATGTCTGGAGATAGGGAAGAGTTGTCGTTTCAGGATGACAAGGGCGCCTCGCGCTCGACATGGATTGCCGGTGCCCTCGTGGTGGCGATCATCGGCTGGATGGGCAGTGGCTTCGTGCTGCCCTCTGACGATACGGATGCCCCGCAAGCCCGAGAGACCCGCGTCGCGCCCGTTGCCGTCGCGGTTCAGCAGTCCACGGCCGAGCCTGTGACGCTCTATTTCCAGGCGGAAGGGCAGGCGCAGCCGGATCGTGACACGACGATCCGCGCCGAGACCTCGGGAGACGTGGACGAAGTTCTCGTTATGGAGGGGGATGATGTCGCGGATGGCGCCGTTATCGCGCGACTTTCTGCGACGCGCGTGAATGCGGAACTGGCCCGCGCCCAAGGAGAGTTGGACCGTGCACAGCGCGAGTTCAACAACGCGTCGGAGCTTCTGGAGCGCGGCGTGGCGACCGCCGACCGCGTGAGCGAGGCCCGCGCCACGCTCGCTGCGGCCGAGGCGGCGGTCACGACTGCGGAAGAGGCACTGGAGTCGCTCCAGATCACCGCGCCCTTTGCCGGGCGGGTCGAGTCGCTGACGCTCGACGCCGGCGAGTTCGTTCAAGCCGGTGCCGATGTCGGTCGTATCGTCGACAACCAGCCGCTGACGGTCGCGATCCAGGTGCCGCAGCAGGCACTCGGCCGGATCGAGAGCGGCCAGATCGCGACCGTCAGCTTCATCACCGGAGAGCAACGGCAAGGTCGGGTGAGTTTCGTCAGTACCGCCGCCAATGCCGAAACGCGGACCTTCCTGACCAAGATCACCGTGCCGAACGAGGGCGGCGCCATTCCTGCCGGGATTTCCGCCGAAATCCGCGTTCCAACCGGTGAGGCCGAGGCGCATTTCGTGCAACCCTCGACGATCTCTCTGAGCCCTGAGGGACGTCTGGGCGTCAAGACCGTCGGGGAGGAGAACAGGGTGGTGTTCCACCCGATCGAAATCGTGCGCGCGGAAATCGACGGCCTTTGGGTCACCGGACTGCCCGAAACCTCCCGCATCATCACCGTTGGACAGGGGTTCGTAAGCGAAGGCGAGACGGTCGCACCATCGCCGGCACCCGACGCGCCCAACACGCTCGCACGGGGAGACTGAACCATGAACACCCTCATCGACGCTGCGTTTTCGCGTAGCCGTGTCGTGCTCATGGCTCTGTTGTCGATCCTCGTGGTCGGCGCCATCGCCTATGTCACGATCCCGAAGGAAGCCAACCCCGAGGTCCCGCTTCCCTTGGTCTATGTCTCGACGGGGCTCGAAGGGATCAGCCCGGCCGATGCGGAACGGCTTCTCATCGAACCGATGGAAACGGAATTCGCCGCCATCGAGGGGCTCGACACGATCGAGAGCCACGCCTCCGAAGGCTTCGCCAGCGTGCAGCTTGAATTCACGCCCGGCGGAGACATCGACGAGGCGCTCCGTAAGGTGCGCGAGGCGGCCGATCGCGTCGAGGGTGATCTGCCCGAAGACGCCTCCGATCTGACGATCACCGAGATCAACACGGCGCTGTTCCCCATTCTTACTGCGATCATCTCGGGCCCGGTTCCCGAGCGAACCTTGAACGACCTGGCTGACGATGCACAGGAAACCATCGAAGGTGTCCCGGGTGTGCTCGAGGTCGATATCGGCGGCGCGCGCGACGAGTTCCTGGAAGTCCTTATCGATCCGACCGTCTTTCAGACGTACAACCTCAGCTTCGATGAACTGATCGGCCAACTTCAGCGCAACAACCGGTTGATCGCCGCCGGCGCGATCGAGACAGGCGGCGGCCGGATCGTCCTCAAGGTTCCAGGGCTGATCGAGGACCTTCAGGATGTCATGGAGATCCCGGTGAAGGTCCGTGGCGATACCGTTGTGACCTTTGAGGATGTGGCAACGGTCCGCCGGTCCTTTCAGGACCCGACCGGATACGCGCGGATCGACGGCCAGCCCGCGCTGGCGCTGGAGATCAAGAAGCGCTCGGGCGCAAACGTCATCGACACGGTGGCGGCATCGCGGGCGGCGCTCGACGAGTTGCGTGAGGACTGGCCCGAGAGCGTGGAAGTGACTTATCTTCAGGATCAGTCGGAGCAGGTCGAAACGCTGCTGTCCGACCTTGAGGCGAATGTCATCGCCGCCGTGCTTCTCGTGATGATCGTCATCGTGGCCGCGCTTGGATTGCGGTCAGCCATCCTCGTGGGACTGGCCATCCCCGGCGCCTTTCTTGCGGGTGTAACCGCGCTGTGGGCGATGGGCTTCACGATGAACATCGTCGTGCTTTTCTCGCTCATCCTCGTGGTCGGCATGCTCGTCGACGGTGCCATCGTCACGGTAGAGCTTGCCGACCGGCACTTGCAGGAAGGGGACGACCCCAAGACGGCCTACGCACATGCGGCCAAGCGCATGGCATGGCCGATCATCGCCTCGACGGCGACCACGCTCAGCGTGTTTTTCCCATTGCTTTTCTGGACCGGCATGGTTGGGGAATTCATGAAATTCCTGCCGATCACGGTCATCCTTACCTTATTCGCTTCGTTGTTCATGGCGCTGATCTTCATACCTGTGCTGGGTGGTCTGATCGGCAAGCGTCAGCCACAGAAAGCCGCCGCCAAGAAAGCTTTGGCAGAATCGGAAAAAGGCGATCCGCGACGCATTGGTGGGTTCACCGGACTGTATGTCCGCGTGCTTGAGAGGGCGATCCTGCGGCCTGTCTCGACCGCGGTATTGGCATTGGCGCTGCTGCTTGGTGCGGGTGGGCTCTATGGCCAGTTCGGTAAGGGGCTGTCCTTTTTCCCGTCAGTAGAACCGGAATTCATGCAGGTGCAGGTGCGTGCCCGAGACAACCTTTCGATCTATGAACGGGACGCCCTCGTGCGCAGGGTTGAACAGCGCCTGTTGGGCTACGACGAGATCGCCACCGTCTATGCCCGCTCTACCATGAGCGCAGGACAGGGCGACGAAGAGACGATCGGGACGCTTCAGCTTGAACTTATCGACTGGGACATCCGCCGCTCTGCCGACGCGATCGGTGCCGATATTCGGCAGGACGTCTCGGACATCGCCGGTATCGACGTTCAGGTTCAGACCGAGAGCGGCGGCCCGACCAGCGGCAAGCCGATCAATCTCCAGATCGCCGCGCGCAATCCGGGCGTTCAGGCCGAAGCCGTCGAGCGGGTCCGGGGGATCATGGACCGGATCGGGGGCTTCACCGACGTGACCGACACCCGCCCGCTTCCCGGCGTCGAGGTGTCCATCCGGGTCGACAGGGCCGAGGCGGCGCGCTACGGGGCGGATGTCAGCTTGCTGGGACAGGCGGTTCAGCTTCTCACGCAGGGCATCGCCGTGGCCGATTATCGCCCCAACGACGCAGACGGCGAAATGGACATCCGGGTCCGCTTCCCGGCCGAGGAACGGTCCCTGTCAGAGCTCGGCAACCTGCGCGTGCCGACCTCGGCCGGCCTCGTGCCGATCTCCAACTTCGTCACCTTCGAGCCGGTCGAGCGCACCGGCATGATCACCCGTATCGACGAGCAGCGCGTCGTGACGATCGAGGCGAATGTCGCACCAGGACTTTTGGTCAACGATCAGGTCACGGCGCTCGAGGCGGCGCTGGAAAACGCCGAGCTGCCCGAGGGCGTGAGCTACAGCTTCGCGGGCGAGGCCGAGGAACAGACCGAGGCGATGATCTTTCTCATCAGTGCTTTCGTCGCGGCGATCTTTCTGATGCTCGTGATCCTGGTGCTGCAATTCAACAGCTTCTACCAGGCCTTCGTGGTCATGAGCGCCATCATTTTCTCGGTCGCCGGCGTCCTTCTGGGCCTGCTCATCACCGGGCGCCCCTTCGGAGTGGTCATGGGCGGCATCGGGATCATTGCCCTGGCCGGGATTGTGGTGAACAACAACATCGTCCTGATCGACACCTATAACGACCTGAAGCGGTCCGGGATGTCTGCCCGCGAGGCGGCCCTCAGAACCGGGGCGCAGCGTTTGCGGCCCGTCATGCTGACCTCGATCACGACGGCGCTTGGGCTTATGCCGATGGTGTTGGGTGCGAACCTGAACTTCTTCACCCGCGAGATCGTCTTCGGTGCCCCGTCAACGCAATATTGGACAGAGCTGTCCAGTGCCATTGTCGGCGGTCTGGTTGTTGCGACGCTCCTCACGCTTGTTCTTACCCCTGCCATGCTCATGCTTGGAGAAAAGATCGCAAGCCGCACGCGTCCTATCGCGACTTCTGCGGCGGAGCCGACATAATGTGGAACGTTTAGAAACTGCCGGAACGCGGACAGTCCCCGTCCCTTGGGGGTGTCATTGTGCACAAGGATCGGATCGCTTCGCGATCCGACCGGTTGGAGGGCCAGCCCTCCAAACCTCCCGGCATATTTTTGGAACGAAGAAGATCAGACGCTCTGCAAACCCTTCATCGCGCCTACCAATTCAGGGATCTTCTTCTTGAACTTGAAAAAGCCGGCTGTGGCATGTGGCCAAGCGCGGCGGTCGAAATCCCGCAAAGGGCGGACAACCGGCAGTGCGCGGATGTCGGTCAGCACCGATGCGGACGGCCCGACAGGCGCATAAGGCGTGACGATCTGTTCCGCCCCGGCGGCGCGTGCCCATGCCTCAACGTCATCCACCGATGTCAGACCGGTGCTGATCGGACCGAGTGATTGGGACCATCTGGAGGTGCAATCTTCCATCAGTGCCGTTTTGAACGCTTTGACATTCGGCGCGACATGCAGAGGGCTGATCCGTCCGGTTGCGTCCAGCGTTGCTGTCGCGATGGGTTTCAGTCCCAGATCGAACAGCCATCCCGGGCTGAGGTCATCCTCGTGCAAGAGCAGGGCCGAGAGTTTCGAGGGGTCGAGTCTGTCGCCGGTCGGTGCGTCCATGCGCGGCGGTTGGGGCGGGCCGTCCAGCGGTTCGGGATCGGAGGTCAGCTGGTATTTCGGGCAAAACCGGCCTTCGGTGTATTTCGAAATGTTGGAAGCGCGGGCGGCGTAATTCTTGCCCTGCGTCTGAAGCCCGGCCACCCAGCGCCAGCTTAGCGTGTTCGAGGCGGGATCGCCGTCGTAGAGGTGGCGGAGGAAGAAATCCGCGCCCAACTCCCAGGGCAGGCGCAGGGTGAAGATCCAGATCGAGGCGAACCACATGCGCGCGTGGTTGTGCAGATAGCCGGTGTTCACCAGTTCCTGCGCCCAATGGTTGAAGCAGTCGATGTCGGTTTCGCCGCGACAGGCAACCTCCCATTCGGCGCGCAAGCCGGATTGGGTTTGTACCTGGTCCCAAGCGCGGGACAAGCCCTGCTGGTAGCCGCCCCAGACCGCCGGGCGCATTTCCAGCCACCCCTTCCAGTAGGTGCGCCAGTAGACTTCCTGAACGAATTTTTCAGCACTGCTGAGCGAATAGCGCCCCAGCACGGCTTTCAGAACTTCTGGTTCGGTGATCACGCGGTGGCGGATGTAGGGCGACAGGGTCGACACGTTGTCGTGATGGCCGGGGCCGCGATCATAGTTGCGCTGCGCCGCATAGTCGCGCGCGGCCTTCGGGACGAAGGACGACAGTCTTTCGAGCGCGGCAATTCGGGTGGGATGAAACAGGTCTGACATGCTCCGCGAGGTAACGTCGCGCCGTCCGGGGTCAAGGCGCATCCCGAACCGCTGCCCCTTGCAGCCCCCAGAACCGGGCACTAGTCTTGAGGCAACTCGCAACCAAGCCCGCCGTCCGGCGGGCGCATCATCCAGGCAGGCATAGATGAAAGATCCCTTCGATACATACATGAACACGCTGGTTCCCATGGTGGTTGAGCAGACCAGCCGTGGCGAACGCGCCTACGATATCTTCTCGCGCCTGCTCAAGGAGCGGATCATCTTCCTGAGCGGGCCGGTCCATGACGGGATGTCGTCGCTGATCGTGGCGCAGCTTTTGCACCTCGAGGCGGAAAACCCGTCCAAGGAAATCAGCATGTATATCAACAGCCCCGGTGGTGTCGTGACCAGCGGTCTGTCGATCTACGACACGATGCAATACATCAAACCCAAGGTCAGCACGCTGGTGATCGGGCAGGCGGCTTCGATGGGGTCGCTGCTGTTGACGGCGGGTGAGGCGGGGATGCGGTTCTCGCTGCCCAACAGCCGCGTCATGGTGCACCAGCCGTCCGGTGGCTATCAGGGGCAGGCGACGGACATCATGATCCACGCGCAGGAGACGCAGAAACTCAAGACGCGGCTCAACGAGATCTACGTCAAGCATACGGGCCAGACGCTCAAGAAGGTCGAGGCGGCGCTGGAGCGGGACAACTTCATGTCCCCCGAAGAGGCAAAGGACTGGGGCCTGATCGACGAGATCGTGGAGAGCCGCGCGAAGATGCCTGAGGAAGACTAAAACGTGATTGGGTCACGACGCCTCGGATGTGTTTTTGGCGTTGTGGCCCAAGTTTTGCTGTCCTAAGGTTCTGAGAAGAAAACATGACACACGCTTAAGGTTAGCAGACCGCTTGCAACTATCCTTCAGGTGAGTCAGGAAAGGTAAAGAGATGGCGACGAATTCTGGCGGCGACAGCAAAAATACCCTCTACTGTAGCTTCTGCGGCAAAAGCCAACACGAAGTGCGAAAGCTGATCGCAGGGCCGACCGTCTTTATTTGCGATGAATGCGTCGAGCTTTGCATGGACATCATCCGCGAAGAGACGAAGGGCGGCGGCCTGAAATCGACGGATGGGGTTCCGACCCCACGTGAGATCTGTGACGTTCTGGACGATTACGTGATCGGACAGGCGGTTGCGAAACGCGTGCTTTCCGTCGCGGTCCACAACCACTACAAACGCCTGAACCATTCGCAGAAATCCTCGGATATCGAGCTGTCGAAGTCGAACATCCTGCTCATCGGGCCGACCGGTTGCGGCAAGACCTTGCTCGCCCAGACGCTCGCGCGGATTCTCGACGTGCCGTTTACCATGGCGGATGCCACCACGCTGACCGAAGCGGGCTACGTGGGCGAGGATGTTGAAAACATCATCCTCAAGCTGCTCCAGTCGTCGGAATACAACGTCGAACGCGCACAGCGCGGCATCGTTTATATCGACGAGGTCGACAAGATCACGCGCAAGTCCGAGAATCCGTCGATCACCCGTGACGTGTCGGGCGAAGGTGTGCAGCAGGCATTGCTCAAGCTGATGGAGGGCACGGTCGCATCCGTCCCGCCACAGGGCGGGCGCAAGCATCCGCAGCAGGAGTTCCTGCAAGTGGATACGACCAACATCCTCTTCATCTGCGGCGGCGCTTTTGCCGGTCTCGACCGGATCATCAAGCAGCGTGGCAAGGGCTCGGCCATGGGCTTCGGGGCTGATGTGCGCGACGACAGCGAGGCGGGCATTGGCGAAACCTTCAAGAGCCTGGAGCCCGAGGATTTGCTCAAGTTCGGGCTGATCCCGGAATTCGTCGGCCGTCTGCCGGTGATCGCGACGTTGGAAGATCTGGATGAAGACGCGCTTGTCATCATCCTCACGCAGCCGAAAAACGCCTTGGTCAAGCAGTACCAGCGCTTGTTCGAGCTGGAAGACACGACGCTGACCTTCACCGACGATGCGCTGAGTGCCATCGCCAAGCGGGCGATCCAGCGCAAGACCGGGGCACGTGGCTTGCGGTCGATCCTCGAAGATATCCTTCTCGACACAATGTTCGAACTGCCGGGCATGGATGATGTCGTCGAGGTGGTGGTGAACGAGGAAGCCGTCACATCCGACGCCAAGCCGTTGATGATCTATGCGGATCAGAAGAAAGAGCCTGCCGAGGCAGGTTAAGCGGCTTGAGCCGAGTACGATTTTAAGGTGGGCAATTTGCCCGCCTTTCTTTTTGGGAAAACGACCATGACGATCACACGTATTTCTTCCGGCGGCGCCTTTGAAGCGAAGATCGGCTATTGCCGCGCCGTTGTTGCTGGGGGCTTTGTCCATGTCGCGGGCACCGTGGGGCAGGGTGATACAGTGGCAGAGCAATGCCAGAGCGCGCTTGACGTGATCGCACATGCCTTGAACAAGGCGGGGGCAAGCCTGGCCGATGCGGTTCGCGTGACGTATTATTTGCCCGACCGTCACGAATTCGAAGCCTGCTACGATATCCTCGCTGCGACATTCGGCGACAACCCGCCCGCTGCCACAATGATTGAATGCGGTCTGATCGACCCCAAATACCGCATCGAGATCGAAGTCACGGCACTCGCCCCCGCTGCGTCATAGCTGCGCTGGACCTTGGCCCGCAAAGCGCCCTATAACGGCGCTGAACCAACCCCGAGGAGTCGTCCATGGGCATTCTGAACACCCTTCTTCGCGCTGTCACCTGGTGGAACGGGCAGACGCTTGGCACGCAATTCTACACCTGGCGCAAAGGTGAGAAGGTCGGCGAAGACACTCAGGGCAACATCTTCTACCAGTCGCGCGATGGCAAGCGGCGCTGGGTGATCTACAACGGAGAGGCCGAGGCCAGCCGGATCGACCCCGATTGGCATGGATGGCTGCACCATACCTTCAAGGAAACGCCCTCGGATCGTCCTTTGCCGAAGAAAGACTGGGTCAAGCCGCATCAGGAAAACCTGACCGGTACGGCATTGGCCTACGCGCCTGCGGGCTCGATCCGTCGGCCGGAACCCAAGGCGCGGCAGGACTACGAGGCCTGGAGCCCCGAGTGATCGGGGCTTGAGACTGCCCTTTCACCGGACCGAAGGCGGACCGTCATGACACGTCTGACCACATGGATCGCCGCACTGCTGTTGGCGTCAGCCGCGCTGGCCCAACAGGCCACGTCGGATGGCACGGGCGTGACCGTGCGCGCGCTTGATAAGCTCACCGGCAAGGTACAGGACCTTGAGATTGCTGCGCGAAACTCCGCCACAGTCGGGCGGATCACCATTACCGCGAATGAATGTCGCTACCCAAGCGGCAACGCGGCAGGCGAGGCCTATGCGTCCCTGACGATCACCGAAATCGGCAAGCAGGCACCCGTTTACCAAGGTTGGATGATCGCATCCTCCCCTGCGTTGAACCCGATGGATCACCAACGCTACGACGTCTGGGTATTGCGCTGCACCACGTCCTGACCTGACGCCGCCAACGGCGCGCTGGTGATGTCGGCCTCCATTCTGAGAGCCTGCGCCAACTGTGTCCGGTACTCCGCCCGGCTGATCTCGATCGCGCCCAGCGACGCAAGATGATGCGTGATGAATTGGGTGTCGAACAGAACGAACCCGGTGCGCCGCAACAGATCGACGAGCCAGGCCAGCGCGATCTTCGATGCGTCGCGTTCGCGTGAAAACATGCTCTCACCGCAGAACGCGGCACCGACGGTGACGCCATAAATTCCGCCGACCAGTCGGTCGTTCATCCAGATTTCAAGAGAATGAGCATCGCCGCGTTTGTGCAGTTCCTCGTAAAGCGCACGGATGTCGCGGTTGATCCATGTCTCGCTACGGTCGGCGCAGGCATCGATCACCTCGGCAAACCGCGTGTTGCGGGTCACGCGATAGGCGTCGCGCCGCAACGTTTTGGCCAAGCTGCGCGAAATATGGAAACGGTCCAGCGGAAACACCCCACGCTTGCGGGGATCGACCCAGAACATTTCTGGGTCGTCGCGATGTTCGGCCATGGGGAACACGCCCGCGCGATAGGCTTGCAGCAAGAGTTCAGGCGTGACGGTCATCGGGCATGGCCGGTTGCCTCAGTGCGGGGCGTGGATTGGTTTATCCTTGCGGGCTCGCATAGGTGCGCTCCAACCAGTCTTCGAGCCAGTGGATGTTGTATGTCCCGCTGCGCACATCGGGGTCCTGCAACAAGTCCCGAAAGAGGGGCACCGTGCTGTCGACGCCATCCACGATCAACTCGCCAAGCGCGCGCGACATGCGGGCCAAAGCCTCGTCCCGGTCCCGGCCATGGACGATCAGCTTGCCAATCAGGCTATCGTAATAGGGCGGGATGCGATATCCATCGTAGAGCGCGCTGTCCATGCGCACACCCAGACCGCCGGGCACGTGGTACTGCGTGATCCGGCCGGGAGAGGGCGAGAAATTCGGCAGTTTTTCCGCATTGATGCGTGCTTCGATGGCATGGCCATTGATGACCAGATCATCCTGCTCGAATGACAGTGGCAGACCAGAGGCAACGCGGATCTGTTCGCGGACCAGATCGACCCCGAAAATCGCCTCGGTCACAGGATGTTCGACCTGAAGGCGCGTGTTCATCTCGATGAAGTAAAACTCGCCATTCTCGTACAGAAACTCGATCGTTCCGGCACCGGCATAATTGATCTTCGACACCGCGTCGGCGCAGATCTTACCGATCCGGGCACGCTCCTCCGCGGTGATGCAGGGGCCGGGGGCCTCTTCCAGAACCTTCTGGTGGCGGCGCTGCAACGAACAGTCCCGCTCGCCCAGATGGACGGCCTTGCCTTTGCCATCGCCGAACACCTGCACCTCGATATGGCGCGGGGTGGTCAGGTATTTCTCGATATAGACTTCGTCATTGCCGAACGCGGCCTTGGCCTCCGATCGGGCGGTCTGGAAGGCGCGCTCCATGTCGGCGGCCGTCTGCGCCACCTTCATGCCGCGCCCGCCACCGCCGGCGGTTGCCTTGACGATGACCGGATATCCGATCTCTTCGCCCACGGCCTTGGCCTCGGCCAGATCGGCCACGCCGCCGTCCGATCCGGGAACGCAGGGCACGCCCAACGCCTTGATCGTGTCCTTGGCGGTGATCTTGTCGCCCATCACTCGGATATGTTCCGCGGTCGGCCCGATGAAGGTTAGCCCATGGTCTTCGACGATCTGCACGAAGCGCGCGTTCTCGGACAAGAAGCCGTAGCCCGGGTGGATCGCCTGCGCGCCCGAGATTTCGCAAGCCGAGATGATGGCCGGAATTGACAGGTAGCTTTCGGTCGAAGAGGGCGGCCCGATACAGATCGCCTCATCGGCCATGCGTACATGCATCGCGTCTGAATCCGCCGTCGAATGCACCGCGACGCTCGCGACACCCATCTCGCGGCAAGCGCGGATCACGCGAAGGGCGATTTCGCCACGGTTGGCAATCAGGATTTTGTCAAACATGCCAGCGCCCCGTTTATTCGAGTATCACAAGCGGCGCGCCGTATTCGACGGGGGCTCCGTCTTCGACCAGAATGCGTTTCACCGTGCCGCTGCGCGGGGCCGGGATATGGTTCATCGTCTTCATGGCTTCGACGATCAAAAGCGTGTCGCCTTCGTTGATCTGCTGGCCAACCGAAATGAAGGCGGGCGCGCCCGGTTCGGCCTGCATGTAGACCGTGCCCACCATCGGTGAGGTGACCGCACCGGGATGCGCGGCGGGATCCTCGGGTGGCGCGGCAGCGGGCGCGGCCGGTGCCGCAGCCGGTGCGGGGGCCGCCGGCGCAGCCGGTGCGGCATGTGCCACGGGCGCTGCTTGGGTGACGCGGCTGACCCGAACATTCAGGCTATCGTCTTCGCCATATTCGCGCTTGACCTGCAATTCGGTCAGATCGTTTTCCCGCAACAGCTTCGCCAGTGCTTCGATAAAATCGACATCGGCGTCATGGTTGGTCTTGGTCATGCTGTTCCTCGCCCGCTTCTTGGTCTTGGCTCTCGGCGGCGTGCCTCCGGGTTTCGGAGATGTCCGCTAGCGTTCCCTACGGGCACCCCCGTATTCCAAGTCTTTCCTTGCACCGATTACACCTTGGGAGCAAGGGGGGCGACCCATCAAACTGCGGCCTCCTGTCCGCTTCAGCCTGTCCAGTCAGCGGTGTCCCTCTGCGTCGTCCCGGGACGCGTCGTCCAGCGCCTGCGCCTGTTCGTTGATCAATTCCTTGATCTGCATCTGAACCGCCGAAGGCGGCGCGGCAGGGGTTACGGCTTTGTCGTTGGTTTCTCCACCGGGAAGCGCGGGTGAGAGCGACATCGCGGGAAGGACGACCGTCTTCGTCAGGGATGGCGCATCGGCGCGGGACAGTATTCTGGGCGTAGCGTTGGGTGCGACTGGAACTATCATTGCCATCTCAAGCTCCTAAAAAAGGAGCCCCCACGACATGAATACTACACTCGGAAAGCTCGCAATGCAGCGAATTAGTTCAAACAAGGTGAATCAAATCGGAACGAAAAAGGCGACCCGAGGGCCGCCGTTTCTTTGGAGTTTGCGAATAGTCACCCCTTGTTCATCCGGTTTTCGATGAGGTCATCGACGACGGAGGGGTCAGCGAGTGTGGATGTGTCGCCCAATGCGCCGTAGTCGTTTTCGGCGATCTTGCGCAGGATGCGGCGCATGATCTTGCCGGAGCGGGTTTTCGGCAATCCGGGGGCCCATTGGATGAGGTCCGGCGACGCGATGGGGCCGATCTCGGTGCGGACCCAGGTGCGCAGCTCCTTGGTGAGCTCATCGCTGGGCTCGACCCCGTTCATCAGGGTGACGTAGCAATAGATGCCCTGGCCCTTGATGGCGTGCGGGTAGCCCACCACGGCTGCCTCGGCGACCTTGGCGTGCGCCACCAGCGCCGATTCCACCTCGGCCGTGCCCATGCGATGACCCGATACGTTGATCACGTCATCGACCCGACCGGTGATCCAGTAATCCCCATCGGCGTCGCGCTTACAGCCGTCGCCCGAGAAGTAATAGCCCTTGTAGTCCGAGAAATAGGTCTTCTCGAACCGCGCGTGATCGCCCCAGACGGTGCGCATCTGCCCCGGCCAGCTGTCCTTGAGCGCCAGCACGCCCTCGGTGGGGGAGCTGTGGATCTCCTCCCCCGATTGCGGGTCGAGCACCACGGGCTGCACCCCGAAGAACGGCTTCATCGCCGCCCCCGGTTTGGTGGCATGCGCGCCCGGCAGCGGGGTCAACAAGTGCCCGCCGGTTTCCGTCTGCCACCATGTATCGACGATCGGGCAGCGGCCCCCGCCCACCACGTCGTTGTACCAGTTCCACGCCTCGGGGTTGATCGGTTCGCCCACCGTGCCGAGGATTCGCAGGGAGCTTAGATCGCATTTCGTTACGAACTCGTTACCCTGGCCCATCAAGGCGCGGATCGCGGTCGGGGCCGTGTAGAATTGGTTGACTTTGTGTTTCTCGCAGACCTGCCAGAAGCGCGACGCGTCGGGATAGGTCGGCACACCTTCGAACATCACGGTGGTCGCGCCATTGGCCAGCGGTCCGTAGACGATATAGCTGTGGCCGGTGACCCAGCCGACATCGGCGGTGCACCAGTAAACGTCGCCTTCATGATAATCGAAGGTAATTTCGTGGGTCAGGGCGGCGTAAACCAAATATCCACCACTTGAGTGCACAACCCCCTTGGGCTGACCGGTCGAGCCTGATGTGTAGAGAATGAAAAGGGGGTCTTCGGCATTCATTTCGGCAGGGGCGGAATAGTCATCCGCTTCCAGCGCCATTTCGTTATAGTCGTAATCGCGGTCAGCGATCCAGGTGGTCTGGCCGCCGGTGCGCTTGACGACGAGGCATTTGACCGTGTCCTTGCAGTGCAGCAGCGCCGCATCGGCATTGGACTTGAGCGGGGTCTTGCGGCCGCCGCGCGGGGCCTCGTCGGCGGTGATGACGACCTTGGCGTCGGACCCGTTGATGCGGGCGGACAGCGCGTCGGGCGAGAAGCCGGCAAAGACGATGGAATGGATTGCCCCGATGCGGGCGCAGGCCAGCATGGCATAGGCGGCTTCGGGGATCATCGGCAGGTAGATCACCACGCGGTCGCCTTTCCGCACGCCCAGCGTTTCCAGGATGTTGGCCATCTTGCAGACGCTGCGGTGCAGGTCGCGGTAGGTGATGTGTTTGGCCGCCTCGTTGGGGTCGTCCGGCTCGAAGATGATTGCGGTCTGGTCGCCGCGCGTCTCAAGATGCCGGTCGACACAGTTGGCCGCCACGTTGAGCGTGCCATCGGCAAACCAGTTGATCTTGACCTGGCCCAGCGTGAAATCGACATCCTTCACCTGCGTCGGTGCCTTCATCCAGTCCAGACGCTCCGCAGCCTCCGCCCAGAACCCCTCCGGATCGGACACCGACCGCGCATACATCTCCTCGTAACGCGACGCATCGACATGGGCGTTGCGGATCATGTCTTCGGACGGGGGATAGGTTTTGTCAGTCATGGGGTGTCCTCCTCTTTGATCAAAGAAAACCGCCCCTGCCGGGAAATGGCAAGGGCGGCTAAGGTAGCAACACACAAAAACGCCGATTTAGATCGCGAGGTATTCCGCGCGCAGGGAGTCGTTCTCCAGCACCTCTTCGGCGGTGCCGTCGAACACGATGGAGCCGGTATCGAGGATGATCGCCCGATCCGCGAGTTGCAGCGCACGGATCGCGTTCTGCTCCACGAGGATCGTCGTCATACCCTGTTCCTTGATGTGGCGCAGGGTCTTTTCGATCTCGTCCACGATCACCGGGGCCAACCCTTCGTAAGGCTCGTCCAGCAAGAGCACCTTGATGTCGCGGGCCAACGCGCGGGCAATCGACAGCATCTGCTGTTCGCCGCCTGACAGGGTCACGCCTTCCTGCTTGCGGCGTTCGCCCAAGCGGGGGAAGAGATCATAGAGCCGTTCGATCGACCAGCCGACGGGCGGCGCGATCTGGGCCAGTTGCAGGTTTTCCTCGACAGTCAGGCCGGGGATGATGCAGCGATCTTCGGGCACAAGGCCAAGTCCGACGCCCGCCGCCTCGTAGGATTTCATGTTGTGCAGCGGCTGGTGGTCCAGCCAGATCTCGCCGTGGTTCACCTGGGGGCTGTCCATGCGCGCGATCGATCGCAGCGTCGTCGTCTTGCCCGCCCCGTTACGGCCCAGAAGCGCTAGGATCTCACCTTCGTGGACGTTGAAGGAAATGCCCTGCACGATGTAGCTTTCGCCGTAATAGCTGTGCATGTCCCACACCGACAGGAAGGCGGGGGCGGTCTGCGCCATGTTGGCGTTTTTCGAAAAATCGGGTCTGACGTTCATTGTCTTGTCCTTTCGATCCCGCGGGCGTTACGCCGCTTCGCCCAGATAGGCTTCCTTGACCTTCGGATGGCCCTTGATGTTCTCGGGTGTGTCCTCGACCAATGGGGTGCCTTGAGCCAGCACGGTGATCCGATCCGCGAGCGAGAACACCACGTGCATGTCATGCTCGATGATCGCGATGGTGATGTCGCGTTTTTCCTTGATTTCTTTCAGCAGGTCGATGGTGTTGTTGGTGTCCGCTCGCGCCATGCCTGCCGTTGGCTCGTCAAGCAGCAAGAGCTTCGGGTTCTGCACGAGGCACATCGCCATTTCCAGCCGCCGCTTGTCCCCGCGCGACATGGAGGCGGAATGCATGTTGCGCTTGTCGAGCATGTTGACCTCTTCCAACATTTGCTCGGCCTGGTCGCGCAGTTCGCCTTCGCTGAAGACCGACCTGATGCCGTGCAGGGCGAAGGATCCGTCGCGCCGTGCGAAACAGGGGATGAGCATGTTTTCCATCACCGTGAGGTCGCCGAAGATCTCCGGTGTCTGGAACACGCGGGAAATGCCCATCTGGTTGATTTCGAATGGGGTCCGCCCCAGCACCGACTGGCCGTCGAACATCACCGACCCGGTGTCAGGGATCAGCTTGCCGACAAGACAGTTGAGCAGCGTGGATTTGCCGGCACCATTGGGACCGATGATCGCGTGGCAGGTGTTTTCCGCCACGCTGAGGTTCACATCGCCCAGGGCCTGAAGGCCGCCGAACCGCTTGTTGACGTCTTTGACTTCGAGAATTCCCATCTGTCCGTCTCCTTATTCGGCGGGTTCGGTGGTGGCGGTTTTGGTGTCCTCGGCTTTCTTGCGTCCGAAGAGACCGGCGAGCTTCTGACCGCCCTGAACCAGTCCACCGGGCAGGAAGATCACGACCAGCATGAACACGATGCCAAGCGTCAGGTGCCAGCCCTTGCCGATGAACGGGTAGATCATGGTCACGACCAGATCCTCAAGCCCATCGGGCAGGAAGGCGAACCAGCTGTGCAGGATGTCGGCGTTGATCTTGGAGATGATGTTTTCCATGTATTTGATCATGCCCGCGCCCAGAACCGGCCCGATCAGGGTGCCGACGCCGCCGAGAATGGTCATCAGAACAACCTCGCCGGAGGCGGTCCAGAACATGCGCTCCGCACCTGCTAGCGGGTCCATCGACGCCATCAGGCCGCCCGCCAGCCCGGCATACATGCCCGAGATCACGAAGGCCGCCAGCGTGTAGGGGCGCGGGTTGAGGCCGGTGTAGTTGAGCCGCTGCTGGTTCGACTTCACGGCCCGAAGCATCATGCCGAAGGGCGACCGGAAGATGCGGATCGACACGTAGAACGAGATCAGCATGATGATCGCTGCGAAGTAGTAGCCCACGTTGAAGGTGAAGATCCAGTTGCCCAGCACCAGATCCGTGCTGTCGCGCATTTCCATTCCGAAGAAACCCGGTACGGGAATGTTGTTGGTCTGGTTGGCACCATCGAGGATCCTCGGGTCGTCCAGCGCGAGCTGCAACCCCGTTTCACCGCCCGTGATTGGTGTGAGCACCGAATAGGCCAGGGCAAAGGACATCTGGGCAAAGGCCAGCGTCAGGATCGAGAAGTAGATGCCCGAGCGCCGCAGGCTCACATATCCGATGATCAGCGCGAACACGCCCGCCGTGATGACGGCCAGGATGATCGCCGGGATCACGTTCATGCTGAGCAGTTTGAACATCCAGACCGCCGCATAAGAGCCCACACCGAGGAAGGCGGCGTGACCGAAGCTCAGGTATCCGGTCAGACCGAACAGGATGTTGAAACCGATGGCGAAGATGCCGAAGATCACGAAGCGCTGCATCAGGTCCGGGTAGCCCGCGTTGAACTGCGCCATCGCCGACCCTTCCGGGAACGGGTTGAGCAGGAAGGGCGCAAAGGCCACAAGAACCGCGACGATCAGCAGGAGGGATGCGTCTTTTTTGTCCAGTCCGAACATGGATCAGTCCTCCATCACGCCCTTGCGACCCATGAGGCCACGCGGACGCGTCAGTAGAATTATGATGGCGACGAGGTAGATGATCACCTGGTTGATGCCGGGTATGATGGCGATGACTTCGCGCATCGAGGCAAAGCTTTCCAGAATGCCCAGCAGGAACCCGGCCAGCACCGCACCGGGCAGGGACCCCATGCCGCCGACGACCACCACGACGAAGCTCAGGACAAGAAAGTCCATGCCCATGTGGTAGTTGGGCGAATTGATCGGGGTGTACATCACCCCGGCCAGACCCGCGACGGCGGCGGCCAGACCGAACATGATGGTGAACCGCTTGTCGATGTTGATGCCCAGAAGGCCGACCGTTTCCCGGTCAGCCATGCCGGCGCGCACCACCATCCCGAAGGTGGTGAATTGCAGGAACGCAAAGACCGCCCCGATGATGACTGCCGCGAAGGCGAAATAGACCAGACGCCAGTACGGGTAGATGATCGTCCCCGGATCGAACCCGACCAGCGCACCGAAATCGAACGAGCCCACAAAGGCCGACGGGGCCGGGGTCGGGATCGGGTTGGCGCCGTAGAAATACTTGATGATCTCTTGCAACACGATGGCCAGACCGAAGGTGACGAGGATCTGGTCGGCGTGCGGGCGCTTGTAGAAATGCTTGATCAGACCGCGCTCCATGATGACGCCGATCAGGATCATCACCGGGATCGCGAACAGGATCGACAGAGGCACGGCCCAGTCGATGATCCCGGCACCCAGGCTTTCGCCGAAGATTTCATATGCATAGGGCACATCGCGCATCATCGGGTTGCCAAGAAAATCGGTCTCCCCCGGAACCTCGACCTTGTGGCTGAGGCTCAGCACGCGGGACAGCGTGACAGCGCAGAACGCCCCGATCATGAACAGCGCGCCATGCGCGAAGTTCACGACCCCAAGCGTGCCGAAGATGAGTGTGAGCCCGAGCGCGATCAGCGCATAGGCCGAGCCTTTGTCGAGCCCATTGAGAATTTGCAGAATAATGGCGTCCATTGCCCCACCCTTCACGGTCCTGAGTGTGGAAGTGCAACAGCCCGGGATGCGGGCTGGAGAAAGGCGGGGGCGGGCGCGTAGCCCACCCCCGTTACGGCGTTATGCGCCGTTGTTGCAGGAGCCCAATGCGCCGCCCGCGAATTGCGGGTGATCGGGCGCATATGTGACCTGTTCGACCGGCGTGACTTCGACGATCTCCACGAGGTCGAATTCGTTCTCCGGGTTTTCCTTGCCACGCACCACGACCACGTCCTTGAAGCACTGGTGATCTTCGGCACGGTACAGCGTGGGTCCGCTGCCCAGACCGTCGAATTCGAATCCTTCGAGCGCTTCGACCACGGCACAGGGCTGGAACGAACCGGCCCGTTCCACGGCATCGGCATAAAGCAGGGTCTGCACGTAGCAGGTATGCGCGGCCTGGCTGGGCGGGAAGCCGTACTTTTCGCCAAAGGATTTCACGAAGGCATTGGTGCCGGTGTATTTCGCGCCAAGCTGGTTTTCCAGTTTCCAGTCCCAGTTCTGCGAACCGAGGATCCCGGCGATGTTCGATCCCGCACCGCGGGCCATCAACTCGGAATACAGCGGAACGACGATCTCGAACTGCTTGCCGTTGACCTGACGCTCGCGCAGGCCGAACTGCACCGCGTTGGTGAGCGAGTTGACCATGTTTCCGCCGTAGTGGTTCAGCACCAGAACGTCAGCATCCGATTGAAGTACCGGCGTGATGTAGGACGAGAAATCGGTCTGCGTCAGCGGTGTCAGAACCGTGCCGACGGTTTCCCAACCCAGGGCTTCGGTCGAAGACCGGACCGCCTCTTCGGTGGTGTAGCCCCAGTTGTAGTCGGCGGTCAGGTGATATGCCTTGCGGTCCGCCCCGTATTGCGCGGCAAGGATGGGTGCCAGCGCCGCACCGGACATATACGAGTTGAAGAAGTGACGGAAACCGTTGGCCCGCTTGTCCTTGCCGGTGGTGTCGTTGGCGTGGGTCAGACCGGCCATGAAGATGATGCCGGCTTCCTGGCAGAGCGCCTGAACTGCAACGGCCACACCCGAGGACGAGCCGCCGGTGATCATGATGGCACCGTCTTTTTCGATCATCGACTTGGCCGATGCGCGGGCCGCGTCGGATTTCGTCTGCGTGTCACCGGTGACGAATTCGACCTTTTTACCCAGGATGCCGTTGCCCTGAAGCGCCTTCGACGAGAAGGTCTGAAGCATACCGCCGTCGCCTTCGCCGTTCAGGTGCTCGACCGCGAGTTCATAGGCGCGCAGTTCGTCGGCACCTTCGTCGGCGTAGGGGCCGGATTGCGGGACGTTGAAGCCCAGCGTGACGGTCGATCCCGTGGGTGCGTTGGTAAAGCCGCTTTCCTGTGCCGACAGATATGTGGGCAGAGCAAGACCCGCGCCTGCCACAGCACCTGTCTTGAGCACGCCGCGACGTGTCAGGTTGCCTTTGGACATATAATCCTCCCAATGTCTTTGAGCGTCCGGCGGCGTTCCTCCATCCGCCAAGACCGCACTTATGTGCAAAGCGATTATCCGCCATGCATGGAAAACATAGCAATAAGCGCTTTGCTCCAAACGATTTTTCTGTCAAAAAATGAACAATGCAGTGCAGAAATCTGTAAATTTCTTTTTTCCGCATTGCAGAAACCAATTGATTCATCACGGGAATTTGACATGCCCCGCGACACTCTGACAGGAAGCCGAATTCGCGAGCGGCGCGTGATGGCAGGGCTCAAACAGTCTGAACTGGCCAAGCGTGCGGATATTTCGCCGTCCTATCTCAATCTGATCGAACACAATCGGCGGAGAATCGGCGGGAAATTGCTGATCGACATCGCGCATGCCTTGGGGGTCGAACCCGCCTCTTTGACGGAGGGCGCGGAGACAACCTTGCTCGCCACCCTGAGAGAAGCCGCGACCGATACGGAAATGTCCGAGGTCGAGTTTGCACGGGTCGAGGAATTCGCGGGACGCTTTCCCGGCTGGGCCGCCCTGCTGGCCGAGAGCCAGCGCAAGGTCGAAGCGCTCCAGCGCAGTGTCGAGGCCCTGACCGATCGTCTGACGCACGATCCGCACCTTGCCGCGTCCCTGCACGAGATGTTGTCCACCGTGACTGCAATCCGCTCGGCCGCGTCGATCCTTGCCGAGCCGGGCGATATCGAGCCCGAGTGGCAGCGCCGGTTCAATCGCAACATCTACGAAGACAGTGCACGCTTGGCAGAGACCAGCCGCAGCCTTGCGCAGTATCTCGAAGAGGCGGATTCCGAGGCGTCGGAGACGAACGCGCCGCAGGACGAGCTGGACGCGGTATTCCTGAAACACGGCTTCCATCTTCCCGCGCTTGAGGTGCCCGAGGCCAGCGTCGATCCCGCAACCGACACGCTCGGCGCGGGGCTGTCCCCTTCTGCCAAATGGCTCTTGCACACGATCCTGACGCGCTACCGCGCCGATGCAGGGCGGATGCCGCTGTCGGAGTGCGCCGATACGGTTGCGGCCTCGGGCACGGACCCGCTGGCCTTTGCGCGGCGGTTCGGATGTGACCTCGCCAGCGCGATGCGGCGTCTCGCGCATCTCCCCGATGATCTTCTTCCCGATCCGGTGGGGCTGGCGATCTGCGACGGTTCGGGTGTGACAACCTTCCGCAAGCCGCTGCCCGAATTCCCGCTGCCCAGGCTCGGGGCGGGCTGTGCGCTCTGGCCGCTCTACCGCGCTTTGGCACGGCCGATGATGCTGCACACCGAAGTGATGGAGCAATCCGCCCGCGCCGCCGCACGCCACCGCGCATTTGCGATCTCGCAGCCGACCGGGCCCGCGCAACTTGGCGATGACGTGCTTTTCGAAAGCCACATGCTGATCGTGCCAGAGCCGAAGCGCGACACGTCCGAACGGATCCGCGAGGTGGGCCTGACCTGCCGGATCTGCCCGCAAGTCACGTGCGAGGCCCGGCGCGAACCGTCGATCATGGTGGCTTCGGCGCCGCGGAAGCTTTGACACCATGCCCGCACTTCGTAATAGTCTGGACACGCTGGGGAAAAACAACGGCAAAAGCCCACCAGCGGCTTGCGGCATCGGGGGAGGGCGCGCATGTCAAAACAGGTTTTGTTGATCGAAGACGAACCCAATATCATCGAGGCGATCAGCTTCATCCTGTCGCGGGACGGCTGGACGGTGAAAACCCACTCGAACGGCGCGGATGCCGTCGAGTTGGTCAAGCAACGGCAACCCGATGTGCTCATCCTCGACGTGATGCTGCCGGGGAAAAGCGGCTACGACATCTTGCGCGAATTGCGGGACGATCCGATCAGCGCAGGCGTTCCCGTGCTGATGCTCACCGCGCGTGGACAGACCAAGGATCGCGAAATCGCAGAGCGGGCTGGGTGTGATGCCTTCATGACCAAACCGTTTTCCAATGCCGACGTTCTCGAAACCGTGAGAGCCCTTGGGGCGAAATGACCGAGCCGAGCGAAAGGCCCGGTACGCCGACAGTCTTTCACGAACGGCGCACGTATCGCCTCCGCCGCATCATGGATGCAGCGCGTGTGGCACCGGCCCTGGCGCTTGTGCTTTGGATGTTGCCCATGCTCTGGCCCCAGACCGGTGAGGACACCGTCAGCAGCGCCACGGCTCTCATCTATATCTTCGTCGTGTGGGCTGGGATCATTTTGCTGACCTGGGGGCTGTCCCGGTCTCTGGATGATCCGTCGGATACGGACACATGAGCACGCTGAACCTTCTTGTCCTGGTCAGCACGTTTTACGTGCTGTTCCTTTTTCTCGTGGCCTTCGTCGCGGACCGCTTGGCGTTGCAGGGCAAAAAAGCGTGGTTGCGCTCACCGCTGATCTACACGCTGTCGCTGTCGATCTATTGCACAGCGTGGACGTTTTACGGCGCGGTCGGGTCAGCGGCGCGCAATGGGTTCGAGTATCTGACGATCTACCTCGGCCCGACGCTCGTGATGGTGAGCTGGTGGTGGCTGGTGCGCAAGCTCGTGCGGATCGGACGCACCCAGAAGATCACCTCCATCGCCGACCTGATCTCCTCACGTTACGGCAAATCAAGCCTTCTGGCCGCCGGAGTGACCATCCTCGCGGTGATCGGAACGACCCCCTATATCGCGCTGCAATTGCAATCCGTGACCCTGTCCTTTTCGGTCTTCGCGGCTGAAGCCGATGGATCCGTCGCACAGGATCAAGGTTCGATGGCGCTTTGGCTGTCGCTGGGCCTCGCGCTGTTCACCGTGCTGTTCGGAACCCGCAACCTCGACGCCAAGGAAAAGCACGACGGAGTTGTCATGGCGATCGCCGTTGAGGCGGTGGTCAAGCTCGTCGCGCTCCTCTCTGTCGGGATCTTCGTGGTCTGGGGAGTGTCAGGCGGCTTGTCCGAAGCGCTGTCCCAGATCGACGCGTCCGAATTCGGGCAGTGGCACACCGACCGCAGCCGCTGGGCCGGTCTGATCTTCCTGTCCGCCGCCGCCTTCCTGTGTCTCCCACGCACCTTTCAGGTGCTCGTCGTCGAGAACGATGACGAAAGCCACCTGCGCACCGCGGCATGGGCCTTCCCGCTTTATCTTTGCTTGATCAGCCTCTTCGTCGTTCCGATTGCCGTTGTCGGTCTCGACATCATGCCCGACGGATCGAACCCGGACCTCTTCGTTCTAACGGTGCCCTTGGCGCTCGGGGAAAACGGGCTCGCGATGCTGTCTTTCCTCGGGGGCTTCAGTTCCGCCACATCCATGGTGATCGTCGCGGCGATTGCCTTGTCGACCATGGTATCGAACCACATCGTCATGCCGATCTGGCTTCAGCTGCGGCCAAGCGGGGCCAGCGTGTCGGGGGACGTGCGTGCGGCGGTTTTGATGGCGCGGCGCATCTCGATCGTGGGGGTGGTCATGCTGGGCTATCTCTATTTCCGCCTGTCCAGCGGCGGCGAGGCGCTGGCCTCCATCGGGTTGGTCGCGTTCTGCGGCCTGGCGCAGGTGCTGCCCGCGATGCTGGGCGGCATGTTCTGGCGCGGTGCGACGCGGCTGGGGGCCTTCGCCGGGCTGACCATCGGGTTCGGGACTTGGCTTTACACGCTCTATCTTCCCAGTTTCGGGGCAGGGACGATCCTGCCGCTGACGATCATCGAGGACGGGCTGTTCGGCCTGACCTGGCTGAAGCCGGACGCTCTTTTCGGCATCACCGGGTTGGATCAGCTCATGCATGCCTTGCTTTGGAGTATGTTGTTCAACGTCACCGCTTTCGTTACCGTGTCGCTTCTGACCTTCCCGTCGCCGCTGGAGCGGCTTCAGGCGGCGCAGTTCGTCAATATCTTCGAAC
This sequence comes from uncultured Marivita sp., assembly GCF_947488135.1. GTDB lineage: Bacteria > Pseudomonadota > Alphaproteobacteria > Rhodobacterales > Rhodobacteraceae > Marivita. The sequence goes on from NZ_CANKYW010000003.1 coordinate 102,546, forward strand.
ACTCGACCAACACGCGCAGTTGGTCCGGGGGGCATGCACAGACCGAGGATCTGATGGTCATGGCGCAGCGCATCCTTGGCGCGGCAGAGGCGCAGGCGCTGTTTTCGCGCTATGCGGCGAAGCAGGGCGCGCGCGGGGAGTTGCCGGATCCGTCGCCCGATTTCCTCGAAGTCCTCGAACGAGAGCTGGGAAGCTCCGTGGGTGCGGCGACGGCGCACGCGATGGTTGGTCAGATCACCGGTGGCATGTCGGTGTCGGTTGAAGACCTGATGGCAGTGGCGGACGAAACGGCGCAGATGCTGGAATACTCCGCGCGGCTCAAGGAGCAATCCGAAGAGCTTAGCCGCACAGCGCTCGAGTTGCGCAATGCCAACCAGAAGCTCACGCGCCTGTCGATCCAGAAGGATGCGTTTCTCAGCCAGATCAGCCACGAACTGCGCACGCCCATGACCTCGATCCGGGCATTTTCCGAGATCTTGCGCGACACGGACCAGATGGAGCCTGAAGACCAGTCGCGCTATGCCTCCATCATTCATGACGAGGCGCAGCGGCTGACGCGGCTGCTGGACGATTTGCTGGACCTGTCTGTGGTCGAGAACGGGCAGGTAAACCTGAACCTGCGGGACGGCACCTTGCGGGCGGTGCTGGACCGTGCGGTGGCGTCGGCGGCTATCGGCGAGGATGGGGTCAAACTCGAGATCGAGCGCGACCTGGACCGCGAGGAAATCCCGCTGCATACCGATCTGGACCGACTGGCTCAGGTGTTCATCAACCTCATCGCAAATGCCCGGAAGTATTGCGATGCCAATGCGCCCCGTCTGGCGATCCGCGTCATGCAGGAGGCCGACCGCGTGGTGATCGACTTTCAGGACAACGGCACCGGCATCGCGCCCGAGGCCGTGGACATGATCTTCGAGAAATTCGCCCGCGTCAGCGACCAGAAAGCGGGCGGCGCGGGGCTTGGTCTGGCGATCTGTCGTCAGGTGATGACCCGGCTTGGCGGTTCGGTCGACTACGTTCCCGCAGCGCGGGGCGCGAATTTCCGCGTCGTCTTGCCCTACCGAACCGCGATGGCCGCGCAATAATCTAAACGCACCGATTTCGCTAAACCCTTGTTTACCAATTCCCGCCATAACGGAGGGCGTGACCTCCAAGGGCAGCGATGTGCACATGAACGACGATCCCGCCGATACAGTTCTGCAACGCAAGGCGCAGGCGCAGCGCAGGGCGCTGGGCGTCGGTGCGGTATCCCTGCCGCGTGCGTTGGGGCGGGCGTTGTCGATCGCAGCGGATGCGCTCTGGGGTGTCGGGCTCGCCGCGTCGCAGTCGAAGGACGAAACGCTGTCGGCAGACCGCGCGGTGCGCAGGATCGGCGATGACGATCTGCTCATCATTCTCGAAAACGACTCCGGACCTTGCGGACTTGCCGCCTTCGGACGCGACGTCGTGACCGGGCTGATCGAGGTTCAGACCTTGGGCAAGGTCACACGCTTTCCCACCGATGACCGGCCCTATACGCCCACCGATGCCGCCATGATGGCCCCGCTTCTGGATGCCGGTTTGCCTCGCTTCGCGTCGATGCTGGCGGGTCAGCCGGAGATGGCGCATCTGAACGGGTACAGGTTCGGCGCAATGGTCGAAGACGCGCAAACCGCGGGGCTCGCGCTCGATGCGGAGCAGTATCACGCGACCCGTTTCGATGTGAGCCTTGCGCAGGACACGCGGTCAGGTCAGGTTCTGTTCCTGTTTCCCGAACCGCCGAAACCGGACGACACGGGCAAATTGCAAAACACCGGCAAGCACGAGGGTGTGCTCAAGCTGGTCCCGGCGCGGATGCAGCTTGTTCTCACGCGGATTCATATTCCGCTCGACAAGGTGCAGGCGCTTCGTCCCGGCGATGTTCTCCCTATTTCGGCGCAGGCGATGTCATCCGCCTGCCTGGTCGGGGCGGGGGGCCATGTCGTGGCGCGTGGCAAGCTGGGGCAGATGAACGGGATGCGTGCGGTCCGCATCGGTGGCACCGACAAGTCCGTGCACAAACCGGACGCTGCCGATCAGGCAGAAGCGGTCGTGAAAATGCCAGACCAGCCCGCCTCCGGCACCGCGCTGGCCCCAAGCGCCACGTCGTTCGCCTTCGACGGCGGGTTCGACATGGCGCTTGATGAAATCGCGGCGGATCTGCCGGTGATCCAGCCCGCGGATGGCTCTTAACGCTGGGCTGCTGCTGCCGCGTCGAGCGTCGGGCGCAAGGCGGACAGGTCGTAACCGGCCCGTGCAACGGTTTGCAGAATGCTGTCGGCGGGTTGTTGACCGGCCTGGCTCAAGGCCCAAAGGACCGAACAGCGCGTGCCCGATGCGCAATAGGCAAGGACCGGCCCGTCGGATGCCTCGACGATGGCGGCCTGCTGGGCGACACGGTCGGGGGACATGGTCTGGTGCGTGATCGGCAAGACCTCGAACCGAAGCCCTTGGGCCTCGATCGCGGCGCGCATCGCATCGGCCTGATGTGACGGCGGTACTTCGGCATCCGGTCGGTTGCAGATCACCGTGGTGATCCCCGCCTCCTTGATGGCGGCGGCGTCTTCCGGGTCGATCTGCGGGGACACGTTATAGCGGTCGGTGATGGGGCGAATATCCATGATGAAGACCTACTGTGCTGTCGCTGGCCTGTCCAGCCATGCCCGCAGGCTTGGCATGACACTCATCCCGACGATCATCGCGCCAAGAAACACCAGCCCCTCGACACCGCCATAGCTCAGAGACGCGATGGCAGGGCCGGGGCAAAGCCCGACAAGACCCCAGCCCATTCCGAAAAGAACGGATCCGACGACGAGGTTGCGGCCGAGCTTCGGCTCGGGGGGCGGGGGCATGGCATTGCCCGTCAGGGCAAAGCGACGCTTCGCGGCGACGCGCCAGGCAATGGCCATCGGAATGATCGCGCCGCCCATGACGAAGGCCAGCGTCGGATCCCAGTTGCCGAAGATATCGAGCCAGCCCTGCACCTTGCGGGTGTCGGTCATGCCCGAGATGAACAGACCGGCCCCGAACAGGCCACCGGCGAGAAAAGCGAATATGTTGCGCATCAGATGATCCCCAACAGGTGACGGAACAGAACGACGGTCAGACCGCCGGCGAGGATGTAGAACACCGTGGCCACCATCCCGCGCAGCGACATCCGGGAAATCCCGCACACGCCGTGCCCGGAGGTACAGCCATTGGCCAGCCGGGTGCCGACCCCCACAAGCAGCCCCGCTGCGATGAGTAGGACGAAATTGCTGGTCGCGTGGGTTTCCTTCGGGCCGAGCAGGCCCAGAAGCACAATCGGGATCAGGACCAGCCCGGCCAGAAAGCTCAGACGTTCCCACATCGTGTCGCGACCGCTGCCATCGACCAAACCGCCGATGATGCCGCTCGCGCCCATGATACGCCCATTGGCCAGCAGATACACTGCGCCACCTGTGCCGATCAGCAAACCACCGACCAGCCCGTAAATCCAATCCGGGTTCATGTGTTTACAATCCGTTTACTGGAACTTTGAGGAAGACCTTGCCGTCCTTGTCGGCCGGCGGCATCTGGCCCGCGCGCATGTTGACCTGCAACGACGGGATGATCAGTTTCGGCATCCCGAGGGTCGCATCCCGCGCGTCGCGCATCTCGACAAACCGCTCTTTGGAAGCGTCGCCACCGACATGCACGTTCTTGGCTTTCTGTTCGCCGACCGTGGTTTCCCATGCGTAGTCGTCACGCCCGGGGGCCTTGTAGTCATGGCCGACGTAGATGCGTGTGTCATCGGGCAAGGCGAGGATCTTCTGGACCGAGTCGTAGAGCTGCTCGGACGATCCGCCGGGGAAATCACAGCGCGCGGTGCCGAAATCCGGCATGAACAGGGTGTCGCCCACGAAAGCCGCGTTGCCGATCACGTAGGTCAGGCAGGCCGGTGTGTGGCCGGGGGTGTGCAGCACATCGGCGCGCATCTGGCCGATATGAAAGCTGTCGCCTTCGACGAACAACTTGTCGAACTGGCTGCCATCGCGCTGAAACTCTGTGCCTTCGTTGAACACCTTACCGAATGTGTCCTGCACGACCTGAATGCGGTCGCCGATCCCGATCTTGCCGCCCAATGCGTCTTGCAGGTAGGGCGCGGCGCTCAGGTGGTCGGCGTGGACATGGGTTTCCAACAGCCACTGCACCTCAAGCCCACGTTCCTTGACGAAGGCGATGATGGCATCGGCGGATTTGGTGTTGGTACGGCCCGACGCGTAGTCGAAATCGAGAACGCTATCGACGATTGCGCAGGCGCTGCCCTGTGGGTCCTGGACCACATAGGAAATCGTATTGGTAGCGTCGTCGAAAAAACCGGTGACTTTGGGTGTCATGTTTCAACTCTCCTTGGTCTCGTGCAAACATATAAAGAAAATTGAATACGTAACAAGAGCCCGCGTCGAAAAAATGTATGTCGCGTGCAACTTCGCGGCCAAGCTGCCCTAGCTGCCGCTGCGCAGACTGGCTCCGGTCGGATCGGACAGATAGGCCAGCACATCGTTCTTGCCGATCAGCCCAATGGTTCTGCCACCATCGACCACCGCCAAGTCCCCTTGGCTGTGGACCAGCGTCGTCATAACCTCCTGCACCCGGGCATCCGCATCGACCCGCGGCGCGCCGTCCGTCGCCGTACCGTCCCGCATCACATCGCGTGCGCGCAGGACGCCCAGCGGGTTCATGTGCTTGACGAAGTCGGCCACGTAATGGTTCGACGGATGCCGGAAAATATCCTGCGGCGTGCCGCATTGCACGATCCGCCCGCCTTCCATGATGGCGATCCGGTTGCCGATCTTGAACGCCTCGTCGAGGTCGTGGCTGACGAAGATGATGGTGCGCTTCAGCCGCTGTTGGAGTTCGAGCAATTCGTCCTGCAACTTTGTGCGGATCAGGGGATCAAGCGCCGAAAACGGCTCGTCCATCAGCAGGATCGGCGCATCGGTGGCAAAGGCCCGTGCGAGCCCCACGCGCTGCTGCATCCCACCCGAAAGCTCGGCCACCTTGCGATCCGCCCAATCGGTGAGACCCACCAGTGCCAGTTGTTCCTCGACCCGCGCGGTGCGTTCCGCCTTGGGTTGGCCACCCAGTTCCAGACCCAGCCCGACGTTTTCCCGCACGCTCCGCCAGGGCAGCAGGCCGAATTGCTGAAACACCATCGCGACATGGCGCAGCCGGATCGTGCGCAGCACTTCGGGACTGGCATGTGTCACATCCACGAGAGCCGTGCCATCATGCACCCGCACACAGCCGCGTGCCACCGGGTTCAACCCGTTCACCGCGCGCAAAAGCGTGGACTTGCCCGATCCAGACAGGCCCATGAGCACGAGAATCTCACCCTCGGCCACGGTCAAGGAGCAATCATGCACGCCCAGAACCTGGCCTGTGTCGCGCTGAATCTCGGCGCGATCCTGGCCCGCATCCATCAAGGGCAGGGCGGCCTCGGGCTTGTCGCCGAAGACGATGGACACGTTTTCGAATGCGACGCGGATGTCGCTCATTTCTGGCGCTCCATGCGCAGCATGCGGTCCAAGATGATCGCCACGACCACGATCACGAAACCGCTTTCAAACCCTCGCGCCGTGTTGACCTGGTTCAGCGCCCGCACCACCGGCACGCCCAATCCGTCAGCCCCCACAAGCGCTGCGATCACCACCATCGAAAGCGACAGCATGATCGTCTGGTTCAGTCCTGCCATGATTTGCGGCAGGGCCGAGGGCAGTTCAACCTTCCACAGCAATTGCGATTTCGTCGCCCCGAACGCTTCGGCCGCCTCGATCAGTGGCATCGGGGTGGAGCTTACCCCTAGATGGGTTAGACGGATCGGCGCGGGCAGGACGAAGATCACCGTTGCGATCAGGCCGGGCACCATGCCGATACCGAAGAACACAATCGCCGGAATAAGATAGACAAAGGTCGGCAAGGTCTGCATGAGGTCGAGAACTGGGCGCATCCAGGCATAGAGTTTGGGCCGATGCGCCACCGCGATGCCGATGGGCACGCCGACCCCCATGCACACGACGCAGGCCGACAATACCAGCGTCAGGCTCTCGGTCGTTTCCTCCCAATAGCCCTGATTTATGATGAAAAGAAACCCGACCGCCACGAACAGCGCGACCTTCCAACTGCGTTGGAGATAGTAGGTTAGCGCCACGAAAACCGCGATGATCACCAGCGGATGCGGCGTCTGGAGCAGCCACAGAAAGCCGTCGATCATCGCCTCCAACCCGTCCGACAGCGCATCGAAAAAGAACGCGCCATTGCTTTCGAGCCAGTCAAAGCCGTCCCCGGCGATCTGCCCGACCGGGATCTTGTTCTCTGTCAGCCAATCCATGAATACGTCCCGTGGCGAATGACAAAGGGGCGGCGCGATGCCGCCCCCAAGGTGTTATTCCAGCGCGGCTTTCACCGCCGCAACAGCGTCACCACCATCTTTGGTGGTCACGCCGTCGAGCCATCCGGCATAGGCGTCCGGGTTGGCCAGAAGCCATGCCGTCGCTGCGTCGCTTGCCTCCTGGCCATCGTTCAGGATCGCGCCCATGATCTCGTTCTCCATCGCAAGGGTGAATTCCAAGTTGTTTAGAAAGGTGCCAAGGTTCGGGCAGGCGTCGACGAAGCCGGCGGTCGTGTTGGTATAGACGGTCGCCCCGCCAAGGTTCGGACCGAACCAGTCATCGCCTCCGGTCAGGTAGGTCATGTCGAAGTTCGCGTTCATCGGGTGCGGTTCCCATCCGAGGAAGACCACCGGCTCGCCCCGGTCATCGGCCCGGGCGACCTGCGCCAACATCCCCTGTTCCGAGCTTTCGACCACTTCGAAGCCTTCAAGTCCGAACGCGTTGGCCTCGATCATGTCCATGATCAGACGGTTGCCGTCATTGCCCGGCTCGATCCCGTAAATCTCGCCGTCCAGCGCGTCTCGTTGTTCTGCGATGGCGTCGAAACTCGTGATGCCCAGATCGGCCCCGGCCTTGTTGGTGGCCAGCGTGTATTTCGCGCCTTCGAGGTTGGCGCGCACTGTGTCGACCGTGCCCGCCTCGCGATAGGGGGCGATGTCGGCTTCCATCGTCGGCATCCAGTTGCCGAGGAACACGTCCACGTCGCCTTCGGCCAGCGCGGTATAGGTCACCGGAACGGACAGGACCTTGATGTCGGTATCGTATCCCAGCGCTTCGAGCACGACCGTGGTCGCCGCGGTCGTCGCGGTGATGTCGGTCCAGCCCACATCGGAAAAGACAACCGTGTCGCAATCGGCAACGGCGGCGCTCGCCGCGCAGATGGCCAGAACGGAAAGTGAAGATTTCAGCATTGGTGTGGTCTCCCTGACAGAGGTCGTTTGTTTTGTTGATTGACGAGTCAATAAAAAACGCCATACGGTCCGGCCGTCAAACACCATGTTGCGGGATCGAACGTGCCGAAGCTCGGGATGGAGCCTATACGCCGAGAGGCGCTGGTGAAAGCGACGATTGCCGAGATCGGGCAGGCGGGGTCCTTGGACGTGACCGTTGCCCAGATCGCGCGGCGCGCGGGCATGTCATCGGCGCTGGCGCATCACTATTTCGGCGGCAAGGATCAGATTTTTCTCGCGGCCATGCGACACACGCTCAGCCTCTATGGGGCCGAGGTGCGGGGCGCCTTGGCAATGGCCAAAGGGCCGCGCGCGCGGGCTGAAGCGATCATTCGTGCTGGGTTCACCAGTTCGAATTTTCGCCGCGAAGTGGTGGCGGCCTGGCTGAATTTTTATGTCTTGGCCCAATCGGATGACCAAGCCCGCCGCCTTCTCGCCGTCTATCAACGCCGCTTGCACTCGAACCTCGTCTTCAACTTGCGCCCCCTGATCGGCGCGCGTGCGGGTGAGGTTGCGGTGCGGATCGCCGGGCTGATCGACGGGCTTTACCTGCGCGAGGCGCTGCGCAAGGACCAGCCCTCGGGCGATGACGCGACGCGACAGGTGCTGACCGCGCTTGCCCATGAAATCACACACGCCGAAAGGGAGCCATCTGCATGAGCTACGACACGCAGCCGGAAGCCAGCCATTTCATCGACGGGGCTTACGTCGAAGACACGGGCGGCGTGCCGATCCCGGTGATCTACCCCGCGACCGGCGAACAGATCGCCACCGTATATGCGGCAACGCCCGCGATCGTGGATCGGGCGCTGGAGGCCGCGCATCGGGCGCAAAAACAGTGGGCCGCCCTATCGGGCACCGAGCGGGGCCGCGTCCTGCGCCGCGCGGCGGATATCATGCGCGAGCGCAATCGCGATCTTTCCGTGCTCGAAACCTACGACACCGGCAAGCCCTATCAGGAAACCATCGCCGTCGATGCCACCAGCGGGGCGGATGCGCTGGAATATTTCGGTGGCCTTGCCGGAAGCCTGACGGGTGAGCACATCCAGCTGGGCGAGGACTGGGTCTATACCCGCCGCGAGCCGTTGGGCGTATGCGTCGGGATCGGTGCGTGGAACTATCCGACCCAGATCGCCTGCTGGAAAGGCGCGCCAGCCTTGGCTTGTGGCAATGCAATGGTTTTCAAACCGTCCGAGACCACACCGCTTTGCGCGCTGAAGGTCGCCGAAATCCTGTGCGAGGCGGGCCTACCTGCCGGGATTTACAACGTCATCCAGGGGCTTGGCGAGGTCGGTGCATCTTTGGTCACGGACCCGCGCGTTGCGAAGGTTTCGCTTACCGGATCGGTTCCCACCGGCAAAAAAGTCTACGCGGCGGCCGCGGCCCAAATGAAGCATGTGACGATGGAGCTTGGTGGCAAATCCCCCTTGCTGATCTTCGATGATGCCGATCTCGAAAACGCGGTCGGCGGCGCGATCCTTGGCAACTTCTATTCCTCCGGTCAGGTCTGTTCGAACGGCACGCGGGTATTTGTGCAGAAAGACATTAAGGAAGCGTTTCTGAAACGCCTGACAGAACGCCTTTCCAAAGCCGTGATCGGCGATCCGCTGGACGAGGCCACGAATTTCGGCCCGATGGTTTCCGAGGCACAGATGAAAATCGTCCTCGATTATATCGAAAAAGGCGAAAGTGAAGGCGCGCGTCTGGTCACCGGTGGAAAGCAATTGGATCGCGATGGCTTCTACCTGCAACCCACTGTTTTTGCGGATGTAAAAGACGATATGACCATCGCCCGCGAAGAGATTTTCGGCCCCGTGATGGCGGTTCTTGATTTCGAGACCGAGGAGGAGGCGATCATCCGCGCCAATGCCACGGAATTCGGTCTCTCCGCCGGTGTGTTCACCCGCGATCTATCCCGCGCTCACCGGGTCATCGCGCAGCTCGAAGCGGGCAGTTGCTTCATCAACTCCTACAACGATGCCCCCGTCGAAGCACCCTTCGGTGGGACGAAAATGTCCGGTGTGGGGCGCGAGAATTCGAAGGCGGCGATCAACCACTATAGTGAACTGAAATCCGTCTACGTCCGCATGGGTGACGTTGAGGCGCCATTCTAAGGCACTGATATGAATGCTGATTATGTCATTGTCGGTGCAGGCTCGGCGGGCTGCGCGATCGCCTACCGTTTGGCGGAAGCGGGGCGATCGGTCATCGTGATCGAGCACGGCGGTTCCGATGCCGGGCCTTTCATCCAGATGCCGGGCGCGCTCAGCTTTCCGATGAACATGAAGCGCTATGACTGGGGCTACCGCACCGAACCCGAGCCGCATCTGAACAATCGGCGGCTTGCCTGCCCGAGGGGCAAGGTGATCGGCGGGTCGTCGTCGATCAACGGCATGATCTATGTGCGCGGCCACGCGCGCGACTACGACCACTGGCGCGACCAGGGCGCGACAGGTTGGGGATATGCGGATGTTCTTCCGTATTTTCAGAGGCTTGAGAGCTGGCATTCAGGCGGTCACGGGGGCGATCCGGACTGGCGCGGAACCGATGGTCCTCTGCATATCACGCGAGGTAGCCGGGAAAACCCTCTGACCCAAGCCTTCGTCGCGGCCGGCGCGCAGGCAGGGTATGGCATCACCGGGGATTACAACGGCCACCGGCAGGAAGGGGTCGGCCCCTTCGACATGACTGTCTGGAAGGGCCAGAGGTGGTCGGCCGCAAAGGCGTATCTGCGCCCGGCCTTGAAACATGAAAACTGCAATCTTGTCAAAGGGTTCGCCCGGCGAGTCGTTATCGAGGACGATCGCGCGGTCGGTGTCGAGATCGAGCAAGACAGACAGATCAATGAGATCCGAGCCGATGTTGAAGTGATACTTTCAGCGTCAGCCATTAACTCACCAAAATTACTTATGCTTTCGGGGATCGGCCCGTCGGATCATTTGCGCGAACACGGTATCGATATCATCGCGGATCGGCCCGGTGTCGGGCGGAATTTGCAGGATCATCTTGAGGTATACGTGCAGGCGGCGGCGAGCCAGCCAGTGAGCCTTTACAGGTATTGGAACCTTTTGGGCAAGGCCTATGTCGGCGCGCGATGGCTGCTCACGAAAACGGGCCCGGGATCGTCTAACCAATTTGAATCGTGTGGTTTTTTAAGATCACGCGCCGGGGTGGAGTACCCGGATTTGCAGATCCATTTCCTGCCCATCGCTGTGCGTTACGATGGCCAGGCCGCGGCCGAAGGGCACGGATTTCAGGCGCATGTTGGGCCTATGCGATCACCGTCTCGGGGGGCTGTGACGCTGAAGTCCGCGGATCCTAGGGAAGATCCCAGGATTTTCTTCAACTACATGAGCCACGAAGAGGATTGGATCGACTTCCGGCAAGGTATCCGGCTGGTGCGCGAAATCTTTGCGCAGGATGCGTTCAAGCCGTTCTACAAACACGAAATTCAACCCGGTGATGCCGCGCAGAGTGATGAAATGCTTGATGATTTTATCCGTGAGTATGCTGAGAGCGCGTATCATCCCTGCGGGACCTGCAAGATGGGCGCGGTGGACGATCCGATGGCGGTTGTGGATCCGGAGTGCCGCGTCATCGGTGTTGACGGTCTCAGGGTCGCGGACAGTTCGATTTTTCCGCGTATTACCAATGGGAATCTGAACGCGCCGTCTATTCTGGTTGGCGAAAAGGCGTCGGATCACATCCTGGGAAAAACGCCGCTTCCGATGGAAAACCTCGAGCCTTGGATACACCCCGAATGGCGTACGAAACAGCGTTGAATGGTACGGATCGTAAGGCTGTTTCGTACGGTTTGTCATGGAAAGTTGATCGTCGTAGTTGTTCTCTTATTTAGAACGATAGGGATTGCATCATTCTGATTTATGAATGGTATTTCCGCCAACGATTTCTTAACGATTACGCGGTATCTCTTGCTTCGTCGGCACCGCATTCCGGAACCCTCGGCCCAAAGGGCGCCAGGTCGCGAGGCTGAGAATGGAAACGCCGATGGCGGCAATAATGAAAGGAATGGACAAGGCGATTTCCCGAGAGACGACGATTTCCGACAGGCTGACCAAGGCGCCTGAGAGAAGCAAGCCGATGGGCATCATGCCCCAGGCGAGCAAACGGTAGGTGCTGTTGACCCGGCCCAGAAGGGCGTCCGGGATGGTGCGCTGGCGGTAGGATACGGACACCGTGTTCCAGACGAGACCTGCGAACTGGAACGTGGCGAGGATGATGGCGAGCGATACGGCATTCGGTGCAAAGGGAATGGCCATGAAGGCGATGGCCGAGAAAAGCTGTGCCCACCGGGCAGTATTGCCGGGGCCGAAGGTGCGGACGATGGCGTCTGCGCAAAACCCTCCGGCGATCCCGCCCAGAGCGGCGGAGGCGAGCATCAATCCGTAGGCCTGCGCCCCAAGTCCGAGGACCTCTTGCACGTAAAGGACCAAGGCGATCACGACCATCTGGTCAAAGAGGTTCCAGAACCCGGTCACGACGGCCAGCAAACGCAGTAATGGTGCGTTGCGCAGGTAGGACAGACCTTCGCCAAGTTCTTCCCGCCAGTTACGGGTGTCGCGGGATTTCGGTCTGAAGGCGCCCTGCATGCCGAGGACCAGCAAGGCGGCGAGGGCGAAGGCGGCGGTGTTGATGGCAAAGGGCAACCAGACGGCCGCGGAGATCAGGAACGCGCCGACGGCGGGACCGAGAAGCGCGTTGCCGACAAGCTCGACGCTCCAAAGTCGGCCATTGGCGGTTTCCAGACGGTCATGCGGGACGAGCGCTGGGAGCATGGTTTGCGCGGCATTGTCGCGGAACACCTCGGCGATGCCGACGATAAGCGCGCAGGCGATCAGCGTCGCGAAGAGGCCCGGCATCGCGGTGCCATCAACGGGCGGATCCGCGAGAGGCAAAGACAGCGCGACAGCCCCGGTTGCCACGGCGAAAGCCAGACCGCGAAAGAGGTCCATGGCGAGGATCAGGCGCTTGCGGTCCACGCGGTCGGTGATGATGCCCGCGGGCAAGGCAAAGAGGATCCACGGTAGCCGCAATGCGACGGGCATGAGCGATACGAGAAACGGATCGCGGGTCAACAGCGTGGCAATCCAGGCCCAGACCACAACAGCGATCCCGTCGGCAAGGTTTGTCATGCCGCTGGCGAGGATGAAACGCTGAAGCTGTGTTGGTTGGATCGTGTGCATTTGGTCTGGTCCCGATTGGCGCGTTCGTGCGGTGCCAGATAGGCCGGTCGGATGGGTCGGCCGCAAGAGATCGATTATTTGGATGCGCCACCGATCCCGATTGGTGCGTTCGTGCGTTGCCAGATAGGCCCGGCGGATGGATCGGGCGCAAGAGGTCGATTTCTTGAACGCGCCACCGGAACCGATTGCCGCGTCGCAGCGTTCCTGTCGGAAGCTCCTGTAAATGCAAGTGTGAATGGCGTATCAGACCGGAATGACCGACTCGCTCTCCGATATGATCGCCTGTCCGAAATGTGACGCGTTGCACCGTGTGCCCCGGGTGGCTCCGGGTGAGCAGGCGAAATGCGTGCGCTGTGGAACGGTGCTCATGGCGCCGAAAGAAGGGGCGATGACGCGGATCGTCATGCTGTCGGTCACCGCGCTGATCCTGATGGTCGCGGCGGTGTTCTTTCCCTTCCTCGAATTGAGCGTGCAGGGCCTTGGCACGACAAGCTCGGTCTTCGACGCGGTTCTCGCGTTTTCGGACGGGCTCATGCTGCCGCTGTCCTTCGCGGTGGCGGCGTTGATCGTGGTGCTGCCGATCACGCGGTTCATCGCGCTGATCTACGTGTTCGCGCCGATGGCGCTCGGCTGGGCGCCCGCGCGGCGGGCGAAGGATGCCTACAAGCTGGCCGAGAGGATCCGGCCCTGGGCGATGGCCGAGATCTTCATCATCGGCGTCGCGGTGGCGCTGGTCAAAGTGGCCGGTCTGGCGCAGGTGACATTGGGTCCGGCGTTCTGGGCCTTCGTGGGGCTCGTGATCATCACGATGCTCAAGGATAATTTCATGTGTCGGGTTACGGTATGGCAAACGCTGAACGCGCGCAGCCCGTCCTGACCGCCCGCGAGGCGGGGCTGGTGGGCTGTGCCGAGTGTGGGCACGTGTTCCCGATCGGCACAGAAACCTGTGCGGTGTGCGGCACGCATCTTGTCAGTCGCGACATCGCGAGCCTGCAACGGGTGTGGGCGTGGCTTTTCGCCGGCATGGTGGTCTACATCCCGGCCAATGTGTACCCGATGCTGCGCACTTCGACGCTCGGCACCACGCAGGAAAGCACGATTGTCGGCGGTGTGGTGGACCTGATCGATCATGGGTCGATCGGTGTGGCGCTGATCGTGTTCGTGGCCTCGGTGATCATCCCGGTCAGCAAGTTCATCGCGATCGCCTATCTCGCAATCCGCGTGCAGCGTGGATTGCCGGGCACGGCGAGCCATTTTCACCTGTATGAATTCGTCGAATTCATCGGGCGCTGGTCGATGATCGACGTTTTCGTGGTGGCGATCCTGTCCGCGCTGGTCCAGTTGAATTTCGTGGCCACCATCAATCCGGGTATCGCCGCCGTGAGTTTCGCGCTTTCGGTTGCATTCACCATGATTTCTGCCAATAGCTTCGATCCCAAGCTGATCTGGGACGTCCCGCCTAAAGGAAAACCGGTTTGACCGAGCCTACCCCCGCCGACATGAACGTCACCCCTCCGAAGAAATCCTTTCTGCGGAACCTGTCCTTTGTCTGGCTGGTGCCGCTTCTGGCGCTGGGCGTGTCTTTGGGCATCGCGTGGCAGAACTACGCGGATCGCGGCACGTTGATCGAGATCGCCTTCGGCAATGCCTCGGGCGTTGTCGCCGGGGAAACCACGCTGCGGTATCGCGATGTGGTGGTGGGCACGGTCGAAGAGGTGAATTTTACCGACGATCTGGGGCAGGTTCTTGTCAGCGTGCGCGTCGACAATGACGTGGCGCCGTTCATCGACGAGGAAGCGACCTTCTGGGTGGTGCGGCCCGAAGTGTCGGCGCGGGGCATCAGCGGTTTGTCGACTGTGCTGTCGGGTGTCTATATCGAGGGCGCGTGGGACAATGTCGCGGGGTCGCTCACGACCCAGTTCGAGGGCGCGGACACGCCGCCGCTGAACCAGCCGGGCCGCCCGGGCCGTCGGATCACGCTGGCCACGGATGACGGCACGACGATTTCCTACGGCTCGCCGGTGCTGTTCCGCGGGGTCGAAGTGGGGCGTCTGGAGACGCCGCGGCTGTCGGCGGATGGTCGCAGTGTTCTGGTCGACGCCTTTATCGACGCGCCGCATGACGCGCGGTTGACGCAGGCGACCCGGTTCTGGGACACCTCGGGGTTCGAGCTGTCTTTCGGCGCTTCGGGGTTCTCGGTGGATTTCGACAGTTTGGCGTCGTTGGTGACGGGCGGGATCGAGTTCGACAACGTCTACGACAACGGTGAGCCCTTGCCTTCGAGCTATGTGTTCACGCTCTACAAGGCCGAGGAGGATGCGCGGCGCAACACGCTGGTGCGCGGGCCGTCGCAGGGGGTGCCGTTCGCGATCCAGTTCGCGGAGTCGGTGAACGGGCTCGAGGCGGGAGACGACGTGACCTATCAGGGGCTCGAGGTCGGCGTCGTGACGGAATTGCGCTCGCGCGTGGTGGAGACACAGTTCGGGCCTGAGTTGTCGCTTCTGGTGAACGTGTCGATCGACCCGCAGCGCATGGGCCTTCCAGCAGGATCGACGCCCGAGGAAACGGTCGAGTTCTTCCGCTTCGCGGTCGAGACGGGGATGCGGGCCCGGTTGGCGACGGAAAGCCTGCTGAGCAGCGACTTGCGGATCGAGCTTGTGGTTCTGGACGACGCGCCGTCGGCCCGGTTGGTCGAGTCCGACGGAGAGCTGCCGCGTTTGCCGAGCATCGAATCCAACCTGTCGGATTTTACGGCGACGGCGGAAGGCGTGCTGGAGCGGATCAACGCGCTGCCCATCGAAGAGGTGATGCAGCAGGCGATCAACCTGATGAACGCGTTCGAGCAATTGGCGCGGAACGAGGATCTGCAACGCGTGCCGGGGTCGGCCGTTGCGCTGCTTGACGATACGCGCGCCCTTGTCGGCAGCGAGGCGATCCAGTCCATCCCGGCGCAGATCGAGGCGGCGGTGAACGACCTGACCGCGCTGGTGGCCGAGGTCCGCGAAGGCGGGGCGGTGGACGCGCTGGGCAGCGCCATGCGCAACCTGGACCGGGCGATGGCGGATGTCGCGGTGGCGTCGCAGGACGCGCCCGCGCTGACGGCCAACCTGCGCGAGATCACCGAGACGGATATCCCGGCGCTGCTGGCTGAATTGGAGGCGGTCGCGACCACGGCGAACGAGCTCGAGTTGCAGTCCTTCGTGGACAGCGCGACCGGCACGCTGAACCGGGTCGAGGCATTGATCGGAAGCCAGGACACGATGGAGTTGCCCGGCACGCTCAACGACGCGCTGACCGAGATGCGGCTTGCCCTGGCAGAGCTGCGCGAAGGCGGGGTGGTCGAGAACCTGAACGCGACGCTGCAATCGGCGTCGGATGCGGCGGGATCGGTCGCGGCGTCGGTCGAGGACCTGCCGCAGCTCACCGCGCGGCTGGAGCGTCTGGTGGCGGAGACGGAAACGGTGGTCCGGTCCTATGGTGACCGGTCGGATTTCAACACGCAGACGCTGTCGGCGCTGCGCGAGGTACAGAACGCGGCGCGGGCGATTTCGGAGCTTGCGCGTGAGATTGAACGCAGCCCGAATTCGCTGATTTTCGGACGCTGAGGAGGGGACGAGTGAAGATGATCGTATTGAACTGGCGCAGCCTGGCGTTCGTGATGGCGCTGCCCCTGGCCGCTTGCGGATCGGGAGACACTGCGCGCTACCTCATCGACGCGCCGGTCGTGGCGGCGGGAGAAACGCGGGTGTCGGTACGGACCGTGGAGTTGCGCGACGTGTCGCTGCCGACCCATGCGTCGGGCACGTCGATCCTCGTGCGCGACGTGGATGGGGCGTTGCGGCCGCTGGGCGATGCCGAATGGGCGGATGATCCCGAACGCGCGGTGACCGGAACGCTCGCGCAGTTGATCGACGAGCGCAGCAGCGCGACCGTGGCGGCAGAGCCGTGGCCGCTTCTGGATGGCCCGTCGGCGCGGCTTGACGTGCGCATCGACAAGATGCTGGCCAACGCATCGGGCGTGTTCGAGATCACCGGACAGGCCGCCGTCAGCGCCGTGGATGGCCGCCCGCGCGAACGGGTGGAGCGTTTTGCCATCGCGGTTCCCGTCACGGAGCTGACCGCCGCCGCCGTCACCGACGCGCAGGGGCGGGCGCTGGTGGCCTTGTCGGACGCGCTGATCGGGCTATTGCGCTGACACCCATGCCGCTTGAGCCGACAGCGCTGCCCGATCTTCTGGATCACGGGTTCGACACCGTGATCGACGTGCGCAGCCCTGCGGAATTCGCCGAAGACCACGTGCCGGGTGCCATCAACCTGCCCGTTCTCGACAACGAGGAACGCGCGCGGGTGGGTACGATCTACAAGCAGGTCAGCCCGTTCGATGCGCGCAAGCTCGGCGCGGCCTTGGTGTTTCGCAATGCCGCTCACCATATCGAAACCTCTTTGTCCCACCATGACGGAGGGTGGCGTCCCTTGGTCTATTGCTGGCGCGGCGGGCAGCGGTCGGGGTCGTTCGCGTGGCTGTTGAAAGAGATCGGCTGGCGGTCCGATGTGATCCGCGGTGGGTACAAGACCTATCGTCGGCTGGTCGTGGACATGCTGCACCGGGATGGCCTGCCGTTCCGCTTCGTGCAGTTAGGCGGGTATACCGGCACGGCCAAGACCGAGCTTCTGCCCCTCTTGGCACGACGCGGTGTTCAGGTGATCGACCTTGAAGAGCTGGCCAATCATCGCGGTTCATTGCTTGGGGCGATGGGCGAGCAGCCGTCGCAAAAGGGTTTTGAGAGCGCGCTGGCCGGGCAGCTTTGCCGGCTCGATCCCGCGCGGCCCGTTCTGGTGGAGGCCGAGAGCAGCAAGATCGGTCAGGTGCTTTTGCCGCCGTCGCTTTGGGACGGCATGAAGGCCGCGCCCTGGGTGGAGGTGGTCGCGCCGCTGGAGGCGCGGACCGAATACCTCGTTCGGGCCTATGACGATATCCTTTCGGACACCGCGTCGCTGCACGCAAAGCTGGCCCCGCTCAAGGCGCATCGCGGGGAGGCGCTCGTGTCGCGCTGGATCGGGTTGAGTGCGGCGGGCGATAAGCGGTTGTTGACCCGGTCGCTGATGGAGGATCATTACGATCTGGCCTATGCCAAGTCGATGAAGGCCATGGCGCCAAAGGTCATCGCCCGGATCGAGACCGACGGGCTGTCGCCGCCGCAGCTCGACCGTGTGGCGGGTGACATCGCGGCGGTGCTTCAGTCGATGGA
The DNA here is from genome assembly GCF_947488135.1 of uncultured Marivita sp. GTDB lineage: Bacteria > Pseudomonadota > Alphaproteobacteria > Rhodobacterales > Rhodobacteraceae > Marivita. Next base: position 120,380 of record NZ_CANKYW010000003.1, read on the forward strand.
GACCTCGCCGGCCTGACCCCTGTGAAGGCGTCCGATGATGGCGCTGTCGGTGTACCCGGCGGATCGCAGGGCGTCGAGGACGCGGTCCGCCTGATCGGCCGCGACCGCCGCGAGAAGCCCGCCGCTGGTTTGCGGATCGAAGAGCAGGCGGGTCTGTGGGCTGTCGGGAATGTTTGAAAATCCTGCGCGATTGTTCGTGTACAGCGAAGAATGCTCGCCCCGTTCCGACAACTCACCGGCGCCGGGCAGGACGGGCACCGCGTCGAGGGTGAGCGTTGCCGAAAGGCCCGATGCGGCGCAGAGGTTCTGTACGTGCCCGGCAAGCCCGAACCCGGTGAGATCCGTCATCGCCTGTGCCGCGTCGCGCAGGATGTGAGAGGCGGTTTTCTGGCCGTGTTGCATCCCGTCCAACGCCTGCGCGACCTGCGCGCCCTGGGCTTTGCGGGACATGAGGGCTGCCATGATCACGCCGGTGCCGATGGGTTTCGTGAGGATCAGCGCCGCGCCGTCTTGCGCGCCGGACAGGGTGATCGGGTTGCGGTCGCACAGCCCGGTGATGGCGAGGCCGATGGTCAGCTCATCGCCCAGCGTGCTGTGACCGCCGACGATGTCCGCGCCTGCCTCTTGCAGGACCGTTTGCGCGGAGGCGAGGATTTCGGTGAGGGTGCGTTCGGCGAGCTGTTCCGACAGGCGTGGCAGGGTGATCGACAGGGTGGCCGCTTGCGGGTCGGCGCCCATGGCCCAGATGTCGCCCAACGCGTGATGGGTCGCGATGCGGGCCATGACGGCGGGATCGTCCCAGAAGCTGCGCAGGTGATCGGTGGTGAAGACCTGCCGCTCGCCGCCGGTGGTCAGCAGGGCGGCATCGTCGCCGGGCAGCGGCGTGATGTCCGACCGTTGCGGCGGCGCAAGGGATGCCAGCGCGTTCGACAGCGCGTCGCGCCCCAATTTCGCGCCGCAGCCGCCGCAGAGCGGTTTGGGACCCATCGCCTCCCTGACGCCCTTCGCGCGGGGGAAGGGCAAGGGGGGTGTGGGCATCGTGGGCAGTTGGTCGAACTGGTCCATGAACTTGCGGTCGATCCGGTCTTTCCAGCCCCAGACCCAGTCTCCGGTGAAGGTCAGGCCGAAACGGTCGCCAAGCGCCGCCTTTTTTCCGAGCGAGATAAGCTTCAGGTAATCTTTTTGTGGGATGTAGGTCTTGAGCGGTCCGCCAGCGAGGATGGAGACAAGGTTATGGAATAGAACGGGGGCCTGACGCACGGCATAAACGCCCGCCTTGGGTCGGGGGGCGTGGGCCATGTGCGCGCAGTCACCCACGGCAAAGATGCGCGGATCGCTGGTTTGCAGGCGGTCGTTCACGGTGAGAAACCCGTCATGGGTGTCGAGCCCGCTGTCGGCCAGCCAGGGATAGGGCCGCGCGCCTGCGGCACCGGTGATGAAACTTGCGGTGATGGTGCCTCCATCGTCGAGGCTGACGGTGTTCTTGCCCAGAAGGGTAATCTGCACGTTTTCGTGCAGCACGATGTTGAGCGCCTTCATCGCCGTGCGCAGTTTCGCGGCGCTCTTGTCGGGCAGGGCGGAGAGGGCAGTGGCGTGGTCGATGAGGTGGATCGTGGCGGGGCGTTTGCGCCGTTTCAGAGCGTGCGACATCGCCATGGCAAGCTCGGCCCCGGCAACGCCGCCGCCGATGACCGCCACGGTGGCCGGGCCGTCACCCCTGCGGAAGGCGTCCCACTTCTCCGCGAACGGGCCGAGCGGTTTGGCGGGCACGGCGTGGTCGGCAAAGCCGGGCAGGGCGGGCATGTCGGAGGTGATGCCGACATCGACGGAACAGATATCGAAGCCCACGGGCGGGTGGCTGTCGATCTCGACCGTACCGGTCGCGGGGTCGATCCCGATGGCCGCGCCGAGGATCAGCCGCGCCCCGGCGGCCTGCGCGAGTTTGACGAGGTCGATGTCGAGCTGATCGCGGCTGTAGTGCCCTGCGACAAAGCCAGGCAACATGCCGGAATAGGGCGCAGTCGGCCCCGGGTTGATGAGCGTGAGCCGCGCACCGGGCAGGGGCTTCATCGCCCATTTGCGCAGGACCAGCGCATGGGTGTGGCCGCCGCCGATCAAAACGAGGTCCTGGGACAGGGGCAGGGACGGCTGGTGCATGGGGTCGGTCCTTTGGTGGTCGGTCCCGCCTTAGCATGGCCGTGCCGCCGCGCCCATGCGACGGGCGGTCAACTTTCGTAACGTGTCTGCCCGCGCCGGTTGGTGTCGACAGGCAGGGTCACGTGCAAGGGTTGGTGTGCGCGCTGCGGGCAGGCGGTGCGGGGGCAGACATGGCAGCTGGTCCCGATCTGGGCAAAGAGCGTGGTGTCCTCCATGTTGAAGCGCTGGGCATAGCCGATGCGGTGCGCCTGTTCGATGTCGCAACCGATGGCGACGACGAGACGGCGCTCTTGCAACCGCGCGCCGACCACGGGGCGGTCGGAGGTGCGCGAGAGGGTGAAGAATCGTCCGCCGTCGGGCATTTCGACGAATTGCGGCAGCAGCTGGCCCGGCACCTGGAACGCGCCGTGGATGTCCCAGACGGGACAGGCGCCGCCCTCTTCGGCGAGGGTGATCGTGGTCGCGTTGAACCGTTTGGACACGTTGCCCGCGCGATCCACACGCAGGAAGAAGAACGGGATGCCGCGCTGGCCGTCGCGTTGCAGGGTGGTGAGGCGCTGGCACACCATCTCGAAACTGACGCCGAACCCCAGGATGATGCGGTCGATGTCGTAGCGCGTCGCCTCGGCCAGGTCGAGAAACTCGGTGTAGGGCATCAGCAGCGCTGCGGCGAAATAATTGGTCAGTTCCACCGTCAGCCGCGCGCGGCCCGCATCGGCGGTGATGCCGCTCGCGGCGACATAGCTTTGCACGGTCTCGCGCGCCTCGAGCAGGCCGATGACGTGGGCGAGTTGAAAGACGCGGTTCGGGTGGTCCAGCGCCTCGGACAGGTGAACGATGCCATCGGTTTCGCGAAAGAGCCGCAGCGCACCAGGCATGTCGGAGAGTTTCTGCACCGTGCAGGTGACGCTGTGTTCCAGCCGCAAATGGCGTTTAAGCAGGGCATACATATCGTCGTTCGACCCGCCCAGCCGGGCGCGCAGATCCTCGGCCTGCCGTTCGAGCGGATCGAAATGGTTTTCATGTGCGCGGAACATATCGTGGATCGCGGTCTCGGGCGTCTTGAAGCGCAGATCGTTGCCGTCGGTCTGTCCGGCAAGGCGACGGAACTGTTCGGCCATGGACCTGTGGGTCTGATGCAGGTGCAGGAATCGGTCCACGAGGGTCGGCGCGTGATCCAGCGCACCGCGCAGTTCGGTCAGGTCGGGCGGCTCGTCGCCAAATACCGGATCGCGAACGGCGGCGCGCAGGTCGGCCAGCTTGGTCGCTTCGGTGTTGGTCACGAGGCTGCGCATGTCGACGCCATAGGCCTCGGTCAGCGCGACAAGAACCTGCACCGAGAGGCTGCGTTGGTTGTTTTCCAATAGGTTGACATAGGCGGCCGAAATGCCGAGTCGCTGGGCCATTTCGGCCTGCGTGTGCTTCATCTGGCGGCGCAGCTGCCGCAATTGGGGGCCAACGAAGGTCTTACTCATGTTTACAACATTACAAAAAATAAAAATGTGTTGGCAAGAATTAACATATCGACCGCATTAAAGGTGAAATTATATTTCGTAGCGGTATCAATCTCGCAAGTCCGGTGGAGGTGTGGTTGCAGGAGCGGCTGACAGGAGCGGGCTTTTTTGATCGGGAGGATATTACATGATCTACAAAATGACACGTCGTGCAGCCCTGGCGGGTGTTGCGTCCATCGCAATGATCGCAGCGGGTGCAACATCCGCGCTGGCCGAAGGCTGGAAGCCGCAGAAACCGATCGAAATGGTCATCATGGCCGGTCAGGGTGGCGGCGCCGACCGTCTGGCCCGTCTGTTCCAGTCGATGATCCAGAAGGAGGGCCTCGCGTCGATGCCGATGCTGCCGGTGAACAAGGGCGGTGGCTCTGGCGCAGAGGCGCTGCGCTATCTCAAGGACAATGAAGGCGACGCGCACAAGATCATGGCGACGCTGAACAGCTATTTCACCACACCGCTGCGCACCGACATCGGCGTCGATATCGAAGAGTTCACGCCGATTGCCCGGATGGCGGTCGACACCTTCGTGCTGTGGGTGAACGCCGACAGCGACATCCAGACGATGGAAGACTGGGTCGCGGCGGTGCAGGCCTCGGGCGGGTCGTGGAAGATGGGCGGCACCGGCACCGGGCAGGAGGACAGCCTGCTGACCGCGATGCTGGAAAAGGAATTCGGCATTGAAGTTACCTACGTGCCCTTCGACGGCGGCGGCGATGTGGCCAAGAACCTTGTCGGCGGTCATATCGACAGCACGGTCAACAACCCGTCCGAACAGATGGGATTCTTCAAGGCGGGCAAGTCGCGCCCGATCGCGGCGTTTACGACCGAACGGATCGACGCCTTCCCGGATGTGCCGACGGCGCGCGAATTGGGGCATGACATCGTCTATTCGATGCAGCGGTCCTTTGTCGGGCCAAAGGACATGCCGGCCGAAGCGGTGGCCTATTACACCGAGATGTTCAGCAAGCTGAACGAACTGCCGGAATGGCAGGCCTATACCGAAGACGAAGCGCTGGATCGCGACTTCCTGACGGGGGATGCGTTGCAGGCGTATTTCCTCGAAGAGCGGGAAAAGCATGCAGCCATTCTCGCGGATATGGACGCTGACGGGGCGTCCTGATCCCGAACCGAGACGTGTTCGACCTTTGAACGGTGGCCGGGATGCACAACATCCCGGCCGCTTTTCACCCTCCCGGATTGGGTGATCCGGGACCTATTTTTCAGATCTTCGGGGAGGTTTCGATGCTAGTCGCAGACAGAGTGATCGCCATCGCCATCATGGCGCTTTCAGCCTATTTCATGTGGCACGCCACGGCCTTGCCCATCGGGTGGAACGGCGTGACAGGTGGTCCGGGAGGCGGAGCGTTTCCGTTCTGGCTGTCTCTGGTGATGCTGCTGTCGGCGGCGGGTGTTCTGCTTCGGAGCCTGATGCAGGCGCCGTCGTCGCAACATTTCTTCGACAGTCAGATGCTGCGGAGCGTGATCGCGGTTGTGGTCGCGCTTTTCGTGACCATCGCGCTGATCCCGGTTGTGGGGGCCTATGTGGCGATCCCGCTGTTCATCTTCTGGTACATCCGCATCTATGGCGGGCACGCATGGGTTCTGACCACGAGCCTCGTGATCGGGACGCCGGTCTTTTTGTTCTTCTTCTTCGAAGTGACGCTGAAAATCCTGTTGCCCAAAGGGGTGACGGAGCCGCTCTTCTTCCCGCTTTACGCGATGTTCTTCTGATCGGGGTCTGAGACATGGATACGCTAGCTCTTCTTGCCGACGGTTTTGCGACCTCATTGTCCCCGCTGAACCTGATGATCGTGATTCTGGGGGTGACCGCGGGTCTTTTCATAGGCGCGATGCCCGGGCTTGGATCGGTCAACGGGGTCGCCATCGTGCTGCCGCTGACCTTTATCGTGCCGCCCAGTTCGGCGATCATCCTGCTTTGTGCGATCTATTACGGGGCGATGTATGGCGGGGCGATTTCGTCGATCCTGCTGGGGATCCCCGGCGCATCGACGGCGGTGGCCACGACCTTTGACGGGCGCCCGATGGCGCAGCAGGGCAAGGCGGGTCTGGCGCTCATTGCGGCGGCTGTGGCGTCATTCATCGGTGGGACGATCTCGGTCGTGCTGTTCACGCTTTTCGCCGTGCCGCTGGCGGATCTCGCGCTGGCCTTCGGCCCGGCAGAGGAGTTCGCGCTGGTGCTGATGGCGTTCACCACGTTCGTGGGGCTCGGGGGTGACGACAAGCTCAAGACGATCATCATGATCTGCCTTGGTCTGGTACTCAGCACCGTGGGGCTCGACCTGATTTCGGGGCAGCCGCGCCTGATCTTTGGCGATCTGCCGGGCTTTTATTCGGGCATCAGTTTCCTGGTGCTGGCGATCGGGGTCTACGGGATCGGTGAAATTCTTTACACCATCGAATCCTCGCGCACCGCGCCGCAGGTGACGCCCGCGAAAATCACGCTCAATGACCTGTGGTCCGGCATCAAGACGATGAACCGGATGTGGCGGACCATGAGCCTTGGGTCGTTCCTGGGCTTCTTCGTCGGCATGTTGCCGGCCGCCGGGGCGACCCCGGCCGCGCTGATGGCCTACGGGATGGCGCGGTCGACGTCGAAAGATCCCAAGAGCTTTGGAAAGGGCAATATCGAAGGTGTGGCAGCGCCCGAGACGGCGAACAATGCGGCGTCTACCGGATCGCTCTTGCCGATGCTGACGCTGGGCATTCCCGGATCGCCGACCACCGCGCTTTTGCTGGGCGGGATGGTGATGTGGGGGCTGATGCCGGGTCCGATGCTGTTCATCGAACAGCCGGATTTCGTCTGGGGACTGATCTCGTCGCTCTACACCGCGAATTTTGCCGCCGTTGCGATCAACATCGCGCTGATCCCCTTGTTCGTCTGGGCGCTGCGGATGCCGTTCACCGTGCTCTGCGCCCTGGTGATGGTGCTGTGCATCGTGGGGGGCTTCGCGCCGAGCCAGAAAATGCATGACGTCTGGCTGATCGCGGGCTTCGGTGTCGCCGGCTATCTGTTGCGTAAGGCGGATTATCCGCTGGCGCCGCTTGTGCTTGCCCTGGTGCTGGGGCCGCTCATGGAAAAAAGCTTCCGTCAGACGCTGATTTCCGAGCAGGGGAACGTGCTGGCCTTTGTCGAACGGCCGCTCTCGGGGACGTTTATTGCCATCGCGGCACTTTTCTTTGTGCTTCCTTTGGTTAAGTATCTGCGCAAGGGCGGACGCCGGAGCATCGCACCGGCGGAATAATCGGAACATCTGAAGACGGAGGGGGACAGGGCATGGCTACAAACGTCAAGGCACTGCTTGAGGGACATGACGCCGAGGCCAAGGCATTGGGCGCACCGGATCGGGACTGGCTGACCTACGGAGAGCTTCGCGATCTGTCGGCACAGGTGAGCGCCAGCTTGCGCGGGTTCGGGATCGGGGCAGGCGACCGGGTGGCGATCGTGCTGCCCAACGGCCCGGAAATGGCGGCGGCGTTCGTCACCATCGCGCAGGCCGCGGCCACGGCGCCGCTGAACCCGGCCTACCGCGAGGATGAGTACGCGTTCTACCTCGACGACCTTGGCGCGAAGGCCATTGTCCTGGCCGATGGCTATAACGGGCCTGCGCTGGCGGCGGCCAAGACGCTGGGTCTCATGGTGCTGCGCACCGTGGTGGCCGAAGGGGCGCCTGCGGGATCGTTCACGCTGTCCGCCGATGGGCAGACGGGAGACGCGCTACCTGCGAGCGATCCGGGCGATAGCGATGTGGCTCTGATCCTGCACACGTCCGGCACAACCTCGCGCCCGAAGATCGTGCCCTTGTTGCAGTCGAACGTCGCGGCATCGGCGCATAACATCGCGGAATCGCTGAACCTGACGTCCGAGGACCGGTGTCTGAACGTCATGCCGCTGTTTCACATTCACGGGCTGTTGGCCGCCGTGTCGGCGTCGCTGTCGGTGGGCGCGTCGATCTGGTGCGCGCCGGGGTTTGACGCGCTGCGCTTCTTCGGCTGGATGAAGGACGCGCGGCCCACGTGGTACACGGCAGTGCCGACCATGCACCAAGCGATCCTGAGCCGCGCCGGGCGCAACGCGGACGTGATCGAAGAGGTGCCGCTGCGGTTCCTGCGGTCGTCGTCGGCATCCTTGCCCGCGCAGGTGATGGAGGCACTGCGCGAGACGTTCCATGCGCCGGTGATCGAAGCCTACGGCATGACCGAAGCCGCGCACCAGATGTGCTGCAACCCGTTTGAACGGCAGAAACCCGGCGCGGTTGGCGTGGCCGCCGGCCCCGAAGTGCGCGTGGCGCATGAAAGCGAGAACCGCCTGATCGACGGCACCGGCGAAGTGGTGATTTCCGGTCCCAACGTGACGCCGGGATACGAGAGCAACCCCGACGCCAATGCCAAGAACTTCTTTGATGCCGATGGCAAGCGCTGGTTCCGCACCGGTGACCAGGGCGCGTTCGATGCGGACGGGTTCCTGCATCTCACCGGGCGATTGAAAGAGATCATCAATCGCGGCGGCGAGAAAGTCTCGCCGCTGGAGGTGGATGGCGTGCTCTTGGACCACCCGGCTATTGCGCAAGTTGTGACCTTTGCCCTGCCGCATCCGAAGCTGGGGGAAGAGGTGGCAGCCGCCGTTGTGCTCAAGGACGGGGCCGAGGCGAGCGAGCGCGACATCCGCGATTTCGCCGCGACCCGCATAGCCGATTTCAAGGTGCCGCGTAAAGTGGTGATCCTTGACGAAATTCCGAAAGGCGCCACCGGCAAGATGCAGCGGATCGGGCTGGCGGAGAAGCTGGGGTTGGTGGAACCGGCCTAAACCGCTTTGATGGAGCGCGGGTGGCTCCTGAGGGAGCCTCCGGCGGGAGTTTATTTGGCAAGATGAAGGAGGAGCGGTTCGCGGAATACTGGCGGATCGCTTTGGGGTGAGCGATGAAGATTTGCGTATTCGGAGCGGGCGCCATTGGCGGCTATATGGGTGTGAAGCTGGCGCAGGCGGGGGCCGATGTGAGCCTTGTGGCGCGCGGGCCGCATCTGGCGGCGATGAAAGCCAACGGTCTCAAGCTGATCGAAGAGGGTGGCGAAGAGACGGTGGTGTCGGTGACGGCGTCGGACACTCCCGCCGATCTGGGGGAACAGGATTACGTCATCGTCACGCTCAAGGCACATTCGGTGCCGCCGGTGGTCGACAAGATGAAGCCGCTCATCGGGCCGAACACAACGATCGTGTCGGGCGTGAACGGGGTGCCGTGGTGGTATTTCCACAAGCTGGGTGGGGCGTACGAAGGCACGCGGCTCGAGTCGGTCGATCCGGGCAATGCACAATGGGACGGGTTCGGCCCGGACCGGGTGCTGGGCTGTGTCGTCTATCCTGCTGCGGAGGTGATCGAGCCGGGAGTGGTCAAGCATATCGAGGGCAACCGCTTTTCCCTAGGCGAGCCGGACGGGTCGAAATCCGAGCGGGCGATGGCGTTGTCGAAGGCGCTGTCCTCGGCCGGGTTGAAGGCGCCAGTGCGGCCGCGTTTGCGGGACGAGATTTGGGTGAAGCTGTGGGGGAACCTGTCGTTCAATCCGATTTCGGCGCTGACCCATGCGACGCTGGATATGCTTTGTACCGATCCGGGGACGCGCGGTGTGGCGCGTGGCATGATGCTCGAGGCGCAGGAGATTGCCGAGGCGCTTGGGGTGAAGTTCCCGATCGATGTGGAGCGGCGGATCGACGGCGGGGCGGCGGTGGGCGCGCACCGCACGTCGATGTTGCAGGATCTCGATCAGGGTCGTCCGATGGAGATCGACGCTTTGGTGGGATCGGTGCAGGAGCTTGGCCGAATCGTGGGCGTGCCGACACCGACGATCGATACGGTGCTGGCGCTGGTGCAGTTGCGCGCGAAGACGGCAGGGTTGTACTAGGCAAGGGGCGCGTCACGCCTCGGGGTGGTCGTCGCGCTTCGGGTCATCCGGGTTGGTTGAGAACAGGGCAATCTTGTTGCCCTGCGGGTCGCGAAGGTAGCCGACGTAAAAATCCTCGCTGTAGGCTGCGCGAAAACCCGGGGCGCCTTCGTCTGTGCCGCCTGCTTTCAGGCCTGCGACATGTAGTTTGCGCACCTGCGCTTGAGTGCGCGCTTGAAAAGCCACCATGTTGCCGTTTCCGGCAGTTGCAGGATGTCCGTCAACGGGTTTTTTCACGTAAAAATCCGGTAGAAGCGGGGCCGTGCCGGGGTCTTGAGGCAAGGCATAGCTCAGGTCGCCGTGGTAGAACTCCAACTGATAGCCGAGCGCGGGAAGAATGGCCGAGTAGAACCGCTCTGCGCGCGGAATGTCGTCTGCACCGACGGTGACGTAAGCGATCATGCGACACGGTCCTTTCGCTTTGCTGTGGTGCTATGAGTAAGCTGCGGTCACGATCACTTCGACCTTGAGTTCGGGGCGGGCCAGTTTGGCCTCGCCGCAGGCGCGGGCGGGGGCGTGGCCTTCGGGGACCCAGGCATCCCAGACCGCGTTCATTTCCGCGAAATCGGCCATGTCGGCGACCCAGATGATCGCTTGCAGGATCTGTTCGCGGGAGGATCCGGCCTGTTTCAGCAGGGCATCGACGCGGGCGAGGCAATCCTGCGTCTGTTCGGTGACGGTCTCGCCTGCGCCAACCTGTCCGCACAGGTACGCCGTGCCGTTATGTTTGACGATCTTGCTCATCCGCTGGCCGATTTCCTGGCGTTGGATCATGGGGTGTCTCCTCTGGTGTGTTTGCGCTGACACTTGCCGTTGGCGCGCGGATTGTCCAGAACGCTTGGGACAGATGAGGGGAGAGATCAGATGTCCGACACGCGCGCGAACAGGCGGTTCCGGTCGCAGGAATGGTTCGACAATCCCAACAATCCGGGCATGACGGCGCTTTATCTGGAGCGGTATCAGAACCAGTCTTTCACCCAAGGGGAATTGCAGGCCGAGAAGCCGATCATCGGGATTGCGAATACCGGGTCGGATCTGGCGCCGTGCAACAAGATCCACGTGTTCCTGATGGATCGGATCAAGGCGGGCATTCGCGATGGTGGCGGCATACCGATGGAGTTCCCGGTGCATCCGATCCAGGAGACCGGCAAGCGGCCGACGGCGGCTTTGGACCGGAACCTGGCCTATCTGAGTTTGGTCGAGGTGCTGCACGGCTATCCGATCGACGGGGTGGTGTTGACCACGGGATGTGACAAGACCACGCCGGCGCAGCTTATGGGGGCGGCGACGGTGGATATTCCGGCGATTGCGCTCAATGGCGGGCCCATGCTCGATGGGTGGTACAAGGGCAAGCGCGCGGGGTCCGGCACGACGATCTGGGAAGGGCGGCGGCTGATGGCGCGCGGTGAGATCGGGTATGCGGAGTTCATGGAGCTGGCCTGTGCCTCGTCCCCGTCCCTGGGCCATTGCAACACGATGGGCACGGCCTCGACGATGAACGCGATGGCCGAGGCGTTGGGCATGACGCTGCCCGGGTCGTCGGCGATCCCGGCGCCGTTCCGCGAGCGGATGGCGATGGCTTATGAGACCGGCAAGCGTTGCGTGCAAATGGTGCTGGATGATCTGAAGCCGTCTGACATTCTTACGCGCGAGGCGTTCGAGAATGCGATTGTGGTCAATGCCGCTATTGGCGGGTCGACCAATGCGCCGCCGCATTTGCAGGCGATTGCGCGCCATGCGGGGGTGGCGTTGGACGTGACCGATTGGGAGACCATCGGGTTCGACGTGCCGCTCATGGTGAACATGCAGCCTGCGGGCGAATACCTGGGCGAGAGCTTCTACCGCGCGGGCGGGGTGCCTGCGGTGATGGGGGAATTGCGGAAAGCCGGGCGCTTGCACGACGGGGCGATGACGGCCTCGGGCGTGACGATGGGTGAGGTTTTGGCGTCGTGGGAGAGCCGTGATCGCGACGTCATCACGACCCACGACGCGCCGCTGCGCGACAGGGCGGGGTTCAAGGTGCTGTCGGGGAACCTGTTCGACTCGGCACTGATGAAGACCTCCGTCATCTCGCCGGATTTCCGCAAGCGGTTCCTGTCGACGCCGGGGGCGGAAGGTGTGTTCGAGGCGCGGGCCATCGTGTTCGAGGGGCCGGAGGATTATCACGACCGGATCAACGATCCTGACTTGGCCATCGACGAAGAGTGTATGCTGTTCATTCGCAATGTGGGCTGTGTTGGATACCCCGGATCGGCGGAGGTGGTGAACATGCAGCCGCCGGATGCGCTGGTGAAAGCGGGGATCAACCATCTGCCCACGGTGGGCGACGGGCGGCAGTCCGGCACGTCGGAAAGCCCGTCGATCCTGAACGCCTCGCCGGAGGCGGTTGTGGGCGGGGGGCTGGCCTATTTGCGCACGGGGGACCGGGTGCGGCTGGATCTCAATGCCTCGACGCTGAACGCGTTGGTCGATGAGGCGGAGTGGGAGGCGCGCAAGGCGGCGTGGGAGCCGCCCGAGATCGTCAACCAGACGCCGTGGCAGGAGATCTATCGCCGCCATGTCGGGCAATTGGCGGATGGCGGTTGTCTGGAATTGGCGACGGCGTATCAGCGCATCGCCAAGGATTTGCCGCGCGACAATCACTGACCGGGTCGGGGGCGCTGCCCCCGGTCGCCCGTCGGGCGACTCCCCCGGAGTTTACGGGCAAGATGAAGCAGGGGACAGTAAAATGGGACAGACGATCATCATCACGGGGGCAGGTAGTGGGATCGGCCGCGCCTGTGCCGAGGCGTTTCTTGAGGCCGGGTGGCGGGTCGGTCTGATCGGGCGGCGGGCCGCGCCTTTGGAGGAAATCGCCGCCGGGTCGGACCATGCGCTGGCATTGCCCTGCGATGTGACCGACGAGGCCGAGGTTTCAGCGGCTTTTGATGCGGTGGTTGACCGCTGGGGGCGGCTCGATGCGCTGTTCAATAATGCGGGCACAGGCGTGTTCGGGGCGACCATTGACGAGATCCCGCTGGAGGACTGGAAGCGCTGCATCGACATCAATCTGACTGGGAGTTTCATCTGTGCGCGGGCGGCGTTTGCGCGGATGCGGGCGCAGGACCCGCAGGGCGGGCGGATCATCAACAACGGGTCGGTGTCTGCCCATGTGCCGCGCTGGGGATCGGCGCCCTATACCGCATCGAAACATGGCATAACCGGGCTGACGCGGACGATTTCGCTGGACGGGCGGGCGTTCAATATCGCCTGCGGGCAGATCGACATCGGCAATGCCGAAACCGAGATCGTGCACGGGTTGCGCCGCCAGGCAGAGGAGGCGGGCAAGCCGGTGGAGCCGGTGATGGATGTGGCGCATGTGGCATCGTCGGTTTTGCACATGGCCAGCCTGCCGCTTGATGCCAATATTCAGTTCATGACTGTGATGGCGACGACCATGCCCTATATCGGGCGCGGCTAGATTTTCCTTGGATTCGGCGCGCGCTTCGTGCGTTTATGCCCTCAGAAAAACAGGGAGGAATAATCAATGATCAAGCGCGCATTTCTCAAGCTCGCCGGGACCACGGCGCTGGCGACGATGCTGGCGACCGGAGCCTTGGCCCAGGAGGTCACGTTGCGGATGCACCAGTTTCTGCCGGCGCAGGCCAATGTGCCCAAGAACGTGCTGGTGCCTTGGGCCGACCGGGTGATGGAAGCGTCGGACGGGCGGATCGAGATCCAGCATTTTCCGTCGATGCAGCTTGGCGGCACACCGCCGCAACTGATCGACCAGGCGATTGATGGCGTGGCCGATATCATCTGGACCGTGGCGGGCTACACGCCGGGGCGCTTTCCGCGTGCCGAGGTGTTCGAACTGCCGTTCCTGATGACCGATGCGGGCGATATGTCGGCGGCTTATTGGGAGCTGGTCGAGGAGCAGATGCTCGATCAGGATTTTGCCGATTTCAAGGTTCTGGGTGTCTGGGTGCATGGCCCCGGCGTGATCCATTCCACCGACCCGGTGACGACGCCGGACGACCTTAACGGGATGAAGCTGCGCGCGCCGACGCGGGTGACGACCAAGCTGTTCTCCGACCTTGGCGCGACCACGGTGGGGATGCCGGTTCCGGCCATCCCTGAATCGCTGTCCAAGGGCGTGGTCGACGGGGCCGTGATCCCGTGGGAGGTGACGGGGGCTTTGAAAGTGCCTGAATTGGTTGAGAACCATACGGAATTCGAGGGTCCCGCGCTCTATACCACCACCTTCATCTTTGCCATGAACCGCGATGCCTACGAGGCGCTGCCGGACGATCTCAAGGCTGTCATCGACGCGCAATCGGGCGCCGAGTTCAGCCGCATGGCGGGCACCCAGATGCAGGCCGACGATGGTCCGTCGCGCGAGGCGGCGCTGGATGCGGGCAACAACATCATCACGATTTCCGAGGCGGATGCCGCGCCGTGGCGCTCGGCGGCCGAGGCGACGACCGCCGAATGGATCGCCGAGATGGACGAAAAAGGCATCGACGGTGCGGCGCTTCTGGCGCGGGCGCAGGAGTTGCTGGACAAGCACAACACGCAGTAATGTGTGGCGCGTCGCCCGGGCCTGTGGCTTTGGGCGGCGCGACGATAGCAGGGGGCAGAGCGGCATGAAAACGGCGATCGAGCGCCTTGCACGGGCGATGGCGGTCCTGGGTGGCGTCGTGCTCACGGCGCTGGTCGTGCTGACCTGCGTGTCGGTCCTGGGCCGGGGACTCAATTCGATGGGGCATTCCGATTGGCTGAGTGCGGTGTCGCAATCGCTGGCGGATGGCCTGATCGCGGCGGGTGTCGGGCCAATCACCGGGGATTTCGAACTGGTCGAAGCGGGGATCGCCTTTGCCATTTTCGCCTTCCTGCCAATCTGTCAGCTTTATGCTGGGCACGCGACGGTGGACGTGTTTACCTCGCGCCTGTCGGATCGGGTGAACACCTGGCTGATGGCGTTCTGGGACGTGGTCTTGACGCTTGTGATCCTGCTCATCACCTGGCGTCTGGGGGCCGGTCTGGCGGATAAATTCGGCAACGGAGAGACGACCTTCCTGCTGCAATTCCCCATCTGGTGGTCCTATGCGGCAAGCTTTGCGGCGGCGGTGGTGGCGTCGGTGACGGCGATCTACTGTTCGGTCGGGCGCGTCACCTATGCCGTTACGGGCCGGTCGATCCTGCCGCCGTCGGGGGCTGACGCATGACCATGCTCGAATTGGGCATGTGGTCCTTTCCGGTCCTTCTGACGCTGATCTTTCTGCGCGCGCCCATCGGGCTTGCGATGATGCTGTGCGGGATCGGTGGTCTGTGGTTGGCGCTGGGCACGCCGGACGTGGTGCTGGCGCGGCTCAAATCCGAGACATATTCAACGTTTTCCAGCTATTCGCTGTCGATTATTCCGATTTTCTTGTTAATGGGCCAGTTCGCGACGCTGTCGGGCATGTCTTCGGCGCTGTTCAAGGCGGCGGAGTCCTGGCTGGGCCATCGCAAGGGTGGGGTCGCGATGGCATCGGTCGGGGCCTGTGCGGGCTTCGGTGCGATCTGTGGCTCGTCACTCGCGACCGCCGCCACCATGAGCCGTGTGGCGCTGCCGGAGTTGCGGCGGAACGGGTATTCCGGCGGATTTTCCACCGCAACGCTGGCGGCGGGCGGCACGCTGGGTATCCTGATCCCGCCGTCGGTGATCCTCGTGATCTACGCGATCCTGACGGAACAGAATATCGCCAAACTGTTCCTTGCGGCCTTCGTTCCGGGGGTTCTAGCGGCTATTGGCTATATCTTAACGATTTCGCTCTACGTTCGGCGACATCCGGAGGCGGCAGGGCATCGGGACCCTGTGCCGTTTGCGGATCGCTGGCGCGCGCTGTTCGACGTGTGGCCTGTCTTGTTGGTCTTTGGACTGGTTGTCGGAGGGATTTATGCAGGTTGGTTCACACCAACGGAAGGTGCCGCCGTGGGTGCTGCGGGCACGGGCGTGATCGCGCTGGTGTCGGGCAACCTGACCTGGGATGTGTTCAAGCAGAGCATCATCCAGACCGCCGTGAGCACCGCGATGATCTTTTTCATCGTGCTGGGGGCTGCGTTCTACAACGGCTTTCTGGCGCTCACGCAGGTGCCGCAGGAATTGTCGAACTGGGTGGTGGAAATGAGCCTCAGCCCGTTCATGGTGCTGTCGCTGATCCTTCTGTTCTACCTTGTCTTCGGCTGCCTGATGGACAGCTTGTCGATGATCCTGCTGACGATCCCGATCTTTTTCCCGGTGATCTCGGTCATGGATTTCGGCTTTGTCGATCTGGCGGTGATGCAGGCGGACGCCGCGCGCGAGGTGTTGGCTGCGGGCATTCCCGAGGGCATGACGCAAGACATGCTGGCGTCGATCAACGCCGCGATTGCCGGCGGTGTCGAACTGACGCGCGAGCAGATGGCCGCGCTCGACATCCGGGTGACGCAGGGCATGGCGAACCGGATCGAGGCGGAATGGGTGGCGATCTGGTTCGGTATTCTTGTCCTGATCGTAGTTGAGGTGGGTCTCATCACGCCGCCCGTTGGAATGAATCTTTTCATCATCAATTCGATGGATCGCGACACGCCGATGATGGACACCTACCGCGCGGTGATCTGGTTCGTGGCCTCTGACATTGTGCGGGTGATCCTGCTGGTGCTTTTTCCTGCGATCACGCTCTTTTGGCTCTATTGATGTGTGAGTCTGCGCATATGCGCACATCGTAATTTGCGATATGCACAAAGTTTTCGCTGGAAAACTGAACCGATCAGTTTAGATACGGCTCCAAGATGCGGGAGCGTCATAGGACATATTCCGTTCATCCGTGAGTTCTGAGCCATATGTGGAGTGCCGTCATGGGCCGCCTGTTCATTTTCCTGTTTCTGCTGATCAGCCCGGTCATGGCGGTCGCGCAGGACATGCGCCTTGCCAAGATCATCGAAGTGCAATCCGGCGACTCTGCCGTGACGCGGCAGTTCTTCGGGCATGTCGTCGCCAAGGAAACGGTGGATCTCGCCTTTCAGGTCGGTGGCCAGATCGTCGAACTGCCGTTGATCGAGGGCGAGCGGATCGAGGAGGGCACGATGGTGGCGCAGCTTGATCTTGAGCCGTTTCAATTGGCGCTCGATCAGGCGCGGGTGCAACGGGATCAGGCCGAACGCACGCTGGAACGCCTGCAAAAGCTGGAGGGCAGCACGGTGAGCGAGGTGTCGGTGGACGATGCCGAAACCTCTTTGCAACTGGCGGAAATCGCGGTGCGCAACGCCGAACGCGAATTGCAGAACGCAACGCTGGTGGCGCCGTTCGACGCGCTGGTGGCGGCGCGCAATGTCGCGAATTTCTCGACCATTTCGGCGGGCACACCGATCGCGCGGCTGCACGATATGTCCGAACTGCGGATCGAGATTGACGTGCCGGAAGTGCTGTTTCAACGCGCGGGCACCGATCCCAGTGTGGAGCTTTGGGCGAAATTCCCGACCGATGATGAACGCTACGCGGTCACGCCGCGCGAATTCAACGCCGAAACCTCCCAGGTGGGGCAGACCTACCGCATCACCCTTGGCATGACCCCGCCCGAGGACCGAACCATCCTGCCCGGATCGTCGGTCACGGTGTACGCGACGCTGACCGGTGGCGCGCAGGACATCGTGATCCCGGCCTCGGCCGTCAGCACCGCCAATGACGGCAGCACCAACGTGATGGTGTTCACGCCGACCGGCGCCGATGAAGGCACGGTCGCCCGCCGCCCCGTCGCGGTCGAGCCGACCATCCGCGGCGATGTGCGCGTGACCGAAGGTCTGGAACCGGGCGAAGAGATCGTCGCGAGCGGGGCCAGCCAACTAAGCGACGGGGACCGTGTAAAGCGGTTCTCCGGTTTCTCGAACTGAGCGGCGCGCCATGAATATCGCGAAATCCTCCATCGACCGCCCGATCATCACGTGGCTGATCATCCTTGGTGCGCTTCTGGGCGGGATTTGGGGCTTCTTCTCGCTTGGGCGTCTGGAAGATCCGGCCTTCACGATCAAGACCGCCGTGGTGATCACCGAATACCCCGGCGCCAGCGCGCAGCAAGTCGCGCGCGAAGTGTCGGAACCGCTCGAGTCGGAAATCCAGAAGATGTCCGAGGTCAAGGAGGTCCGGTCGGTGAACCAGCCGGGCCTGTCGCGGATCACGGTGGACATGAAGGACCAGTATGATGGCGAGGAATTGCCGGAGATCTGGACCAAGCTGCGCAACCGGGTGAATGCCGCGCGTTTGCCGTCCGGGGTGGGGCAGCCCTTCGTCAATGACGGGTTCGGCGATGTGTACGGCATCTACTACGCCGTCACCGCGCCGGGGTTTTCGGATGCCGAGATTTACGAATTGTCCACTTTCCTGCGCCGCGAATTGCTCACGGTCGAGGGTGTCGCGGATGTGAGCCTTGCCGGAGTGCCGAGCGAGGTGATATATGTGGAGCCGGACCTGACCCTGACCACCAACCTCAACGTGCCGCCCGCCGCCATCCAAAGCGCGCTGGCGACGTCGAATTCGGTGGTGGATGGTGGGTCGATCCAGGAGGAAAACGGTCGCACGCTGATCCAGGGGCCAGACGGCTATGACACGGTGCAGGAAATCGCCGGTCTGACCGTGGGTGTTGACGGAGAGATCCTCAACCTGTTCGACTTCGCCGAAGTGCGGCGCGCGCGGGAAGAGACGCCCGACCTGATCATCCGGCACAATGGTGTCGAGGCATTCACTCTCGGAATTGCAGGGATCGGGTCGGAAAACATCGTCGATGTGGGCAAACGCGCCGATGCCAAACTGGCCGAATTGTCGCCGCAGATCCCGGTGGGGGTCGAGCTCTTGCCGATCTACCAGCAACACGTCGTGGTCGAGGAAGCGTCGAACGCGTTTCTGCTGAACCTCGCCATGTCGGTGTCGATCGTGGTGATCGTGCTGGCGCTGTTCATGGGCTGGCGAGCCGCCGTCGTGGTGGGTGTGACGCTGCTGCTCACGGTGGTGGGCACGTTGTTCTTCATGGCGATCTTCTCGATCGAGATGGAGCGGATTTCACTTGGCGCGCTGATCATCGCGATGGGGATGCTGGTGGACAACGCCATCGTCGTGGCCGAGGGGATGCAGATCGCCATGCGGCGGGGCAAGGATTCCCGCGCGGCGGCGGACGAGGCGGCGAGCAAGACGCAAATCCCGCTACTGGGGGCGACGGTGATCGGCATCATGGCCTTTGCCGGGATCGGGCTCAGCCCCGATGCGACGGGCGAATTCCTGTTCTCGCTGTTTGCGGTGATCGGGATTTCGCTCTTGCTGTCCTGGGTGCTGGCCCTGACCGCGACACCGCTTCTGGGGCACTATTTTTTCAAGCGTGGCAGCGGCACTGAAGATGACGCTTATGGCGGGTTCTTTTTCCGGCTGTACGGCACGACCCTGCGCGGCGCGTTGCGCGCGTGGTGGTTGGTGATCCTTGGGCTCGTGGGAATCACCGTCGTGTGCTTCATGCTGTTCGGCCAGATCAAGCAGCAGTTCTTCCCCGATAGCAACACGCCACTTTTCTTCGTGCACTACAAGCTCGACCAGGGGGCGTCGATTGCCGAAACCTCGCGCGATATCAGGGTCTTCGAGGAGTGGCTGGCCGAACAGGAGGACGTGGTGTCTGCCACGTCCTTCGTCGGGCGCGGCGCGGATCGGTTCATGCTGACCTACCAGGCCGAAGATCCGAACCCGAGCTACGGACATATCATCGTGCGGACCAATACCATCGACGAGATCGCGCCGTTGATCGCCGAACTTGAGGATTTCGCGGCCCAGACCCTGCCACAAGGGGAATTCCGCGCCAAGCGTCTGGCCTTTGGTCCGGGCGGTGGAGATCCGATCCAGGCGCGGTTCTCGGGGTCGGACCCGGAGGTGCTCCGCGATCTGGCGGATGAGGCGATGGGGCGGCTGCTGGAGGCGTCCGACAACATCGTCGCCCCGCGCATCGACTGGCGCGAGCAGGAGTTGGTGCTCAAACCCGTTTACGCGACGGATCGTGCGCAGGAGGCCGGGATCACGCGGGACGACATCACCTCGATCCTGCGGTTCGCAACGACCGGGATCGACGCCGGAGTGTATCGCGAGGGCGACCGACAGATTCCCATCGTTCTCAGGGCCGATCCGAGGGACGAATTGGCGCTGACCGATCACGTCGTCTATTCGCAGAACGCCCAAAGCTTCGTACCGCTGGAACAGGTCACGGACGGTCTGACCTTCGAGGCGCAGAACACGCTTGTCATGCGGCGCGACAGGTTGCTGACCATCACCGTGGGCGCCGACATCGCCAAGGGGTTGACGGCGGCACAGGTGCAGGCCGAAGTGACGGACGCGATCGAGTCGATGGAGCTTCCCACCGGGTACAAGATGGAATGGGGGGGAGAACTTGAGAGTTCGAGCCAGGCACAAGAAAGTCTGGGGCGGCAATTGCCGCTGAGCCTCATCATCATGGTTCTGATTTCGGTCCTGCTCTTCAACGCATTGCGACAGCCGCTGATCATCTGGCTTTTGGTGCCGATGTCGGTGAACGGTGTCAGCCTGGCTCTTTTGGGCACCGGGTTTCCGTTCACATTCACCGCGCTCTTGGGGCTTCTGTCGCTGTCGGGGATGTTGATCAAGAACGGAATCGTCCTCGTCGAAGAAATCGACATCGTGCGCGCGGAAAAACCGGAGCAGTCGTTGAAGGAGTCGATTGTCGAGGCGTCGACCTCGCGTCTGCGGCCGGTGGTTCTTGCCGCCGCCACGACGATCCTTGGAATGACGCCGCTGATCTGGGACGCGTTCTTCCGGTCGATGGCGGTGACGATCATGGGCGGTCTGGCCTTTGCGTCGATCCTGACTTTGGTCGCGGCTCCGGTATTTTACTACGCCTTCTTCATGCGCAGCGCGAAGACCGCAGGCGATCCGGCCTGAGAGGCAAGGCTTGAATTCATCATGATAAATTGCTTGCATGGCAGGGCTGCCGGTTCCGGGGCAGCCGAATGCGAGGCAGGCCGCGATGACCTCAGGCACCAAAGCTGACCCCCCAGCGCGCCCGCAGCGCCGGTCCCGCCCGGTGCGGGTGGCCGAGGCGATCAAGGATTGGGTGGTCGAGCAGGGGCTCATGCCGGGCGACCGTCTTCCCGGCGAGGCGGACCTGATCGAACGCTTCCAGATGTCCAAGGGCACCATCCGCGAAGCGATGCGGATTTTGCAGGCCCAGGGGTTGGTGGAGACCAAGACGGGGCCGGGCGGGGGCAGTTTCGTCGGAGAGGTATCGCGCGACCGGGCGCACGCGCTTTTGGCCAATTACTTTTACTTCCAGAACGTCACGATCGCGGACATCTACGCGGTGCGCCTGTCGCTTGAACCTCAGATGGCGGCGTCGCTGGCGGGCAAGCTGACCGAGGCGCAACTGTCCGAGTTGGAAGCGATTATGGAGAACTACGCCGCCCCCGCAAAGGACGCGCGGGAAGAGCGGTTGCAGCACGTCGCCTCATTGCGGTTTCACGCGCGGTTGTCGGATTTCGGGGAAAATGCGCTCTTGAGTTTCTTTATAAGCTTCATGGCGCAGATCCTCACGGACCTGACGGTCTACAAGCGGCTTTACGCGACGCCGAACCATGATCTTTGGAAGCGCGGGCGCGATCACCAGTTGGAGTTGATTGCGGCGCTGCGGTCGGGCGATGCCGACGCGGCACGGGCTGTGATGGCGAGCCATATGGAGATGGCGCGCGACCTGATGGAGGATCAGGAGGCCGAGGTCATGAAACGCTTTATCGCGGAGTGACCGGGTCATTGGTCGCCGTGAACGGCACGCTGCGCTGCGGGTCGTCGAGCGTGGGCACGTAAGTGACCCAATCGCCGTAAAGCCCCGAGGTGGCGCGCTGGTGGAGACTGCGCAGATCGGCCAGTGGCGTTTCGGAATGGTCGATGCGCAGGGTGATCGGCGGCTGCGCGCGGCTGACCACGAGGAGGGCGGCCGAGAGCAGGCCCCGGCTGTCGCCCCCGGCGCGTGCTGCGGCGTCGAGTGCCGCCAAGAGGCGGGTGTCGAAAGGACCGGTGGCGTTGAGAAAGCCGTCGAGACAGGCGTCCAACACGCCCGCCGACGCCAGAAGGTTGCCGGTCACGACCACATGGCGGGCGGTGCGCGCATCGGCAACGGGGATGCTGTTGGCGCCGGTGAAATGGCCGGTACCGCCTTCGGGATCGAGCGCGGCAAGCTGGCGTTCGGCGCGGCCCGTGTCGGCGGAGGTGATCTGCTGCACCGCCTCTGCCGCTCCCGTACCGCCGCGCATGAGGGCCAGAACCTCATTGCCCCACATCGTGCTGGGCAGGGAGCCTTGCGAGGCCGACATACCCGATTCGGGATCGCCGCGCAGGACCCAGCCGCCCACGCAGAGGCTCCCGGTGGTTGCGGCCCCGCCATAAGCGCCCGTTTTTTCATCGAAAGCGAGGATTGAAATGGTCACTGCGGGCTCCGTTCTCGGTGGACTTGAATTTATCATGAAAATTTGGCCTGATGCAATTTATCATGATAAATAAAAACTGAAGTCTCAGGAGAGGAAGTCCCCCATGTTGCTTTTCCACGTCACCCGCCGCAGCCTGTTGGCCGCTGGCACCACTTTGGCGTTGACCCTTGGCGGGGTCGCGCCGGTTGCCGCACAAACCCCGCCCGGTGTTCTGATCGTCGGGCAGATCGCCGAACCCAAGGCGCTTGATCCCGCTGCTGTCACCGCGGTCAACGATTTCCGCATCCTGATGAACGTCTATGACGGGCTGGTGCGCTACAAGGACGGCACGCTGGAGGTGGAACCGGCGCTGGCGACCGATTGGGAAATCAGCGAGGACGGCACGGTTTACACCTTCACGCTGCGCGAAGGCGTGACATTTCACGATGGCAGCGCGTTCAACGCCGAGGCGGTGAAGTTCAACTTCGAGCGGATGCTGAACGAGGACCATCCCTATCACGACACCGGCCCGTTTCCGCTGGCCTTCTTCTTCTCGTCGATCGAGTCGGTCGAGGCGGTGGATGACCTGACCGTGCGGTTCACGCTGAACGGACCCTATGCGCCGTTCCTGTCGAACCTCGCCTATCCCACGGGTCTGATCGTGTCGCCTGCGGCTGTCGAACAGCATGGGGCGGATTTCGGACGCAACCCGTCGGGCACCGGGCCGTTCACCTTTGCGGAATGGCGCTCGAACGAGGCGGTGGTGATCGAGGCGAACCCCGATTACTGGGACGGCGCGCCGGAATTGCAGGCGGTGGTGTTCCGCCCGATCACGGACGCAAACACCCGCACGGCAGAGATGCTGGCGGGCGGGATCGACCTGATGGTCGAGGTGCCGCCGGTGGCCTTGTCCGAATTCCAGGGCGACGCCTACACCGTGCACGAACAGGCAGGCCCGCATGTGTGGTTCCTGATCCTGAACGCCAAGGAAGGCCCCTTCGCGGATGTGCGCGTGCGTCAGGCGGCGAACTATGCGGTGAACAAGACAGCATTGGTTGAGGAGGTGCTTGAAGGCACGGCAGAGGTTGCAGCCGGGCCGACGCCGCCCGCCTTTGCCTGGGCCTATAACGAGGATCTGGAGCCTTACCCCTACGATCCCGACCGCGCGCGTGAGTTGATCGCCGAAGCCGGGGCCGAGGGGGCGGAGCTGACCTTCTTCGTGACCGAAGGCGGGTCGGGAATGCTGGACCCGGTGGCGATGGGCACGGCGATCCAAGCCGATCTGGAAGCGGTCGGGTTCGATGTGAGCATCGAGACCTATGAGTGGAACACGTTTCTGGGCGAGGTCAATCCGGGGCTGGAAGGCAAGGCCGACATGGCCGAGATGGCGTGGATGACGAACGATCCCGACACGCTGCCCTTCCTGGCCCTGCGCACGGCGGCCTGGCCGGATCAGGGCGGGTTCAACTCGGGCTATTATTCGAACCCCGAGGTGGACGAATTGCTCGAGGCGGCGCGGGTGGCGACCGATCAGGACGAACGCGCGCGGCTTTACAAGGAGATGCAGGTGATCGTGCAGGAGGATGCGCCCTGGGTCTTTGTCGCGAACTGGAAGCAGAACGCGGTGACGAGTGCGGCGGTCGAGAACTTCGCGTTGCAGCCGTCGTTTTTCCTGCTGCTGGATGACGTGGTGAAGAACTGAGTTTCGGCCGGGCGAGGCCCGACCGACCCGCGGGGGGCCAGCCCCCCGCACCCCCCCGGAGTTTACCGGGCAAGATGAAGGGGTCTTGGGTGAGCGGCTATATCCTCAAGCGGTTGCTGTCGGCGATCCCGGTGTTGCTGGGGATCACGGTGATCGTGTTCCTGATCATGGCGCTTATTCCCGGCGATCCGGCCACGGCGATCCTCGGCAGCTATGCGACGCCCGAGAATGTCGAGAAGCTCAACCGGGATTTGGGTTTGGATAAGGGATTGGTGCAGCAGTATTTCATCTGGCTGGGCAATATGCTCACCGGGGATTTCGGGACCAGTTTCGCGCTCAACCGGCCGGTGTTGGACGAAGTGCTGGAGCGGTTCAACGCAACATTGATCCTTGCCGGGACGGCGTTCGTGTTGTGTTCGGTGCTGGGCATAGTCGCGGGCGTGGTGTCGGCGGCGAACCAGTATGGCTGGGCGGACCGGGCGATCACCTTTGTGGTGCTCTTGGGCATTTCGATCCCGTCGTTTTTCCTTGGCATGATGATGATCCTCTTCTTCGCGGTGAACTTGCGCTGGTTCCCGGTGTCGGGCATGTGGCCGATTTATGGCGCGCGGGACATCTGGGCGTTGCTGTCGCATCTGACCATGCCCGCCTTGGCACTTGCGGTGGTGGCGACCGGGGTGATCGCGCGGCTGTCGCGGTCGGCCATGCTCGAGGTGTTGCGGCAGGATTTCATCCGCACGGCGCGCGCCAAGGGCGTGCATGAACGCGGCGTGATCTGGCGCCATGCGCTGCGTGCGGCGATGGTGTCGATCATCCCGGTGTTGGGCATTCAGGCCGGGTTCGTGCTGTCAGGGGCGGTCTATATCGAGATCGTGTTCCAGTGGCCCGGCGTCGGGCGGATGCTGGTCGATGCGATTCTCAAGCGCGACATCCTCTTGGTGCAGGGCGGTGTGGTGTTCGTTGCGGCCTGTTACGTGCTCTTCAACATCGCAGTGGACGTGGCGCAGAGCCTGCTTGATCCGAGGATCAAGACGTGAGGGCATTTCTGATTTTACTTGCGCGCAATCGGCTGGCCCTGGCGGGGGGTATCGTGATGGCCGTGGTGGTGCTGCTGGCGCTTTTGACGCCTGTGCTTTCGCTGGCGGACCCGGACGTGACCGACACGAGCAACCGCTTTCAGCCGATCTTTTCCGAAGGTGCGTTGTTGGGGACCGACCATCTGGGGCGCGATTTGCTGTCGCGGTTGATGTGGGGCACGCGGTTGTCGCTTGCCGTGGGGTTCGCGGCGGCGATCGTTGCGGCGACGCTTGGTGCGGCCATCGGGATTATTGCGGGCTTCTACGGTGGACGCACCGACAACATCATCATGCGCGGCGTCGATATGTTGATGGCGTTTCCCTATATCCTTCTGGCGCTGGCGATTGTCGCGGCGCTGGGGCCGGGGCTTTTTAACGCGCTGATTGCGGTGGCGGCAGTGAACGTGCCGTTCTTTGCGCGCAACATCCGGGGGATCACCGTGGGCATCGCGCATAAGGAATTCGTCGATGCGGCGCGGCTGGCGGGGCTGTCGAACACCCGTATCATCCTGTCCGAGATCCTGCCCAACGTGGTGCCCGTGATCGTGATCGCCATGTCCACCACGATCGGTTGGATGATCCTCGAGACCGCCGGTCTGTCCTTCCTCGGTCTCGGCAGTCAGCCGCCACAGGCCGATCTCGGCTCGATGCTGGGCGAGGCGCGGTCGGCGCTGATCACTAATCCCCATACCTCGATCGTGCCGGGGGTGATGATCCTGATCATCGTCATGTCGATCAACCTGTTGGGCGACGGGGTGCGGGATGCGTTGGATCCCCGGCTGAAATCCGGGGCGCTGTCGCGGCCCATGGCGGCGACGCGGGTGGATCGACGCTGGCCTGTGCCGGAGCCTGTGGGCAAGGGGTTGCTCGAGGTGCAGGGGCTTGAGACGCAGTTCCATGTCAAGGATCGCGTCTACCGTGCCGTGGGCGGTGTCGATCTGCACGTGGAGACGGGCGAATGCCTTGGCATCATCGGGGAAAGCGGGTCGGGCAAGTCGGTCACGGCGCTGTCGCTGATGGGCTTGGTGGCCTCGCCCCCCGGGGTGATCACCGGCGGGGCGGTGCATTACGACGGCGAAGACCTGATTGGGGCGCCCTATGGTCGGTTGCGGGATATGCGCGGGCGGAACGTCGCCTATATCTTTCAGGATCCGCTCTCGACCCTGCACCCGCTCTACCGCGTGGGTGATCAGTTGATCGAGGCGATCCGGGCGCATCGCTCGATCGGCAAGGCGGAAGGTCAGGCCAAGGCGGTTGAATTGCTCAAGGCGGTGCGGATTCCGAACGCGGAACAGCGCGTCACGGATTACCCGCACGAAATGTCCGGCGGGATGCGGCAGCGGGTCGGTATCGCGATGGCACTGGCGAATGACCCGGACATCATCATCGCGGACGAGCCGACGACGGCGCTGGACGTGACGGTGCAGGCGCAGATCTTGACTATTCTGGACGATTTGCGGCGGTCGCGCGGGCTTGCGATTGTGTTCATCACCCATGATTTCGGCGTCGTGGCGCAGCTCTGTGACCGGGTGGCGGTGATGTATGCGGGGCGTATCGTCGAAGAGGGCAGCACGGAGGACATTCTTCAAGCGCCGCGGCATCCGTATACCGCGCGGCTGATGGCCTGTGTGCCCGAACTGGGTGGCGGCAAGCGGCGGCTCGAGGCGATTGGCGGGCTGCCCCCGGTCGTTGATAAGCTGCCCGAGGGATGTGCCTTTGCGGATCGGTGCCTCAAGGTGCGGCCCGAGTGCCGGGCGGGAGAGATCCCGCTGGACCGTGTTGGCGATCGCAAGGTGCGGTGCCTTTACCCCGAGGACGGCGCGCGGGAGGCGGCGGAATGAGCGACGCGCTGAAGCTGACGGAGGTGTCAAAGACCTTCCCGGTGGGGCGGACCTTGTTCGGGGCGGTGAAGGGGGCGGTGAAGGCGGTGCATCCGATCACGCTCTCGGTGCGGCAGGGGGAAACGCTGGGCATCGTGGGGGAATCCGGTTGCGGGAAGTCGACGCTGGCGCGGATGCTGGTGGGTCTGTTGGAGCCGACAAGCGGGACCATCGAGATCGAGGGTGAGGCGTTGGATACGGCGGACCCGGCGCTCTTCGGCAAAAAGATCCAATATGTGTTTCAGGACCCGATTTCGTCACTCAACCCGCGCAAGACAATCCGGCAAGTCATGGAAGCGCCTTTGAAGCACCTCTACGGGATGGGTGTGGCGGACCGCGCCACGCGGATCGCCGAGATTTTCGACAGCGTGAACCTGCGGGAAGAGTTTCTTGACCGCTATCCGCATGAATTCTCCGGCGGGCAGGCGCAGCGGATTGGGATCGCGCGGGCGCTGGCGGCGAAGGCGCGGATCCTGATCCTGGACGAGCCTGTGTCGGCGCTGGACGTTTCGGTGCAGGCGCAGGTGCTGAACCTGTTGGCGGATCTCAAGGCGCAGTTCGATCTGACCTATCTTTTCATCAGCCATGACCTTGCCGTGGTGGAGGCGGTGAGCGACCGGATCGCGGTGCTGTATTTTGGGTCGGTGGTCGAGATTGGCCCGGCGGAGGAGATCTTTGCCAAGCCGCGCCATCCCTACACGCGGCTGTTGGCGCAAAGCGCGCCCGTGGTGGGGCGCCCGCTGACCGAACCCGAGGCGAAGGGTATGGAGTTGCCCGACCCGCTGAACCCGCCACCCGGATGTGCCTTTGCGGCGCGGTGTCCGAAAGCGCAGGACAGGTGCCGGTCGGAGGTGCCGCGGCTTGAGCGCGGGGAAGGTGCGACAGAGGTGGCCTGTTTCTATCCGTTAAGTGATGCGCCCTAGGAAAAGCGGTTCGGCTTGTAGGGGGATAGGTCAATATTCATGGGCGTATTGGTGGCGATATCCGCAACGATGCGGCCGGTCTTGGGGGCCATCATCAGGCCCCAGTGGCTGTGCCCGAAGGCGGCGATCAGGTTCGGGAAGCCGTCGAAGGTGCCGATGCAGGGCAGGCTGTCCGGCAGGCTGGGGCGTTGGCCGGACCAGGTGGTATAGGCGTCCGCGTTCAGATCGGGCGACAGCCTGCTGGCCAGCTTGACCAGACCTTTGGCCCGTTTCTCGTTCGGGGGAGCGTCCAGCCCCGCAAATTCGGCTGTTCCGGCGACGCGCAGGCCGTCGTTCATCGAGGAGGCCACGAATTTCATGTCCACGTCCATGATCGAATTGTTCAGCGATATCCCCGGATCGGTAAAGTTGACGTGATAGCCGCGCTCGGCCTCGAGCGGGATCCTGATGCCCAAGGGTTTGAGCAGTTCCGCCGACCATGCGCCCATGGCAACGATCAGTTTCTGCGCAGTGTGTTCCCCGGTATCAGTGACGTAGCGCCATGCGCCGTCCTCCTGCGGGAGGATCGCGCGGACGTTGGCCTGTTCGATGGTGCCGCCGAGGCGTTTGAATTTCTCGGCCAGCGCGGTGCCGATCTGTCCGGGTGACAGGGCGCGGGCCTGGCCCTTGATGACGATGGCGGCTTTGAAGTCTTCCGTCAGGTGCGGCTCCAACTCTAGCAGGGTCGGGCCGTCGATCCGCTCTACATCGGCCCCGGCAGAGCGGCGCAGTTCATTGTCGAGCGTGTCGAGCCGGGCCTCATCCGCGTTGCGGAAAGCGTGGATGTAGTAGCTGTCGCGGACCAAATGTTCTTGCCCGGTGCCGTTCAGGTGGTGCCGGTACAGCGTGATGCAATCAGAGTTCAGGGTATCCATCGCGGCGGACACCGCGCGGACACGGGCTTCGCTGCCTTGAGCGAGAAACGTCAATCCCCATCCGGCGAACCGGGGCAGATAGCTTGGTTTCACCGAGACCGGACCCAGCGGGTCGATCAGCCAGCCGGGGATCTTTTTCCAGAGACCGGGCACGGATTGCGGCACGATGGACCAGGGCGAGATCACACCGGCATTGCCGAAGGACGTCGCCTGTCCCGGCTCCGACCGGTCGATCAATCGCACGGAGGCACCGCGTTCGATCAGGGAGAGGCCCGTGCAGATGCCGACGATGCCGGCGCCGAGTATGGTGATGTCTGTGGTCATGGGTCAGGCCGGTTGTGCGAGGCGTTTTCGGTGTAGCACCTGGCTGATGATCGCGGGGCTTGCAATGGCAAGAGCCACCAGATCGGCCTGGAACGAGGGCGCAATGAAGACCAGCCCGGCCAACGCCATGAGCCAGCGATACCCCGCCCCCATCGGCGCAAGCCAGTACCCGACCACCGCCGCCGAGAGGCAGATGACCCCTGCGATGCAACTGGTGGCGGTGTAGCTGAATTCGAGCAGGTCGAACCCGGTCGAGGACACGAGGAGCAGGACCGGTGCGTAGACGAAGGCCATCGGAGCCACCACCTTGCCCAGACCAAGCGTGAAGGCCGATATGCCGGTGCGGAAAGGATTGGACCCGGCGATGGCTGCGGCGGCATAGGCCGAGGTGCAGACCGGCGGTGTGATCTCGGCCACGACGCCGTAGTAGAGCACGAACATATGGCTTGCGATAGGCGGGATGCCAAGCTGCGCCAAGGCCGGTTGGGCGACCGAAACCAGCATGATGTAAAGCGCCGTCGTCGGCACACCTGCTCCCATGAGGATACAGGCCAGCGCGATGAAGACGAGGCTGATAAAGAGCGTCAGATCGGCGATCGAGAACAGCTCCCACGCGCCGAAGGTGAAGAGCCAGTGCAGATCGGTTCCCAGGTTCGACGCGGCCTGCGTGACCATGAAGCCGATGCGAAAGCCGACGCCGGTGGTGTTGATGACGCCGATCACGATACCGACTGCGGCAGAGGCTGCACCGACGGCCAGCGCGTATTTCACGCCGGTTTCGAACGTGTCCGCCATTTCGATCAGGGTGGTGCGCTGCTGCGGGTTGAACGGTGCGATCACCGCGCCCGCGATCAGGATGGCGGACATGGTCAGGTCGAACCCGCCGCCCGTGTATTTCCAGATGACAAAGGCGATGAAGGCCGCCGAATAGATCAGCGTGATCGGCTCCCGCACCCGTGACATCCCGGCGATGATCGCCAGCGAGATGCCGCAGAAGGCGGACATATAAGGCGTGTACCCCGAGAACAACACGACCAGAAGCCCGATGAGAGGCACGATATTGGCCCAGCCGTGGCTCCAGACCGCCTTGAGCTTTGGCAACTTGTCGGCGGAGAGACCCTGAAGGTTCAGCTTTCGCGCCATCAGGTGCACCACGGCGAACACGCCGACGTAATGCAGCAGCGCCGGGAAGATCGCGGCGATGACGATGGTGGTGTAGGGAAGCTCCAGGAATTCGGCCATGATGAAGGCCGCAGCGCCCATGATCGGCGGGGTGATCTGCCCGCCGGCCGAGGCCGCCGCTTCGACGCCACCGGCAAAGTGCCCGGGATAGCCGAGGCGCTTCATGTTGGGGATCGTCAGCGCGCCGGTGGACACGGTGTTGGCGACGGACGATCCCGAGATCGTGCCGAAAAAGGCCGACGATACCACCGACACCTTGGCCGGACCGCCGGTGTAGCGGCCCGCGAGAATGGTCGCGTTGTCGATGAACAGCTGCCCCAGCCCGGTGCGCTGCGCGATCACACCGAACAGGACGAAGTGGAACACGATGGTCGAGACGACCCAGAGCGTGACGCCGAAAATGCCTTCGGACGGGAAGTACATAGAGCTTACGAAAGTGCGGAAATTGACACCGGGGTGTTGCAGCAGGCCCGGAAAGACCGGACCGAAGAGCGCGTAGCTCATGAAGATGCCGATGATGAGCGGCAGGATCCAACCCAGCGTGCGCCGCGCGATATCGAGTACCAGCACGATCAGGATACAGCCGAAAACCATGTCATAGGTGTTCGGATTGCCCATGCGGAAGGTCTGTTCCTCGATCCCGAGCCATTCGATCCCGCGCCAAGCGAGGCCGAGATAGAGCGCCGATGCGGTGCCGAGGATCATCAGGAGGATGTCGAAATAGGGCACGCCCCCCAATCGAAGCCCCCCGGTGTTCAGGTCGAACGCGGTCTTCGTCTTGATCAGCGGGAACAGGGCGTAGGTCAGGATGAACAGGCCCGACAGATGCCAGCCCATGTGCCAGTAATCGGTTGGCAGCCCAAAGCCCGCCGTCAGGTAATGGTAGATTGCGAAAGTGAGAGCGACATATCGCAGAAGTTTGCCGAAGCCCGGAGACACTTGCCGTGTGGCCGCGCCTTCGTCGTACTTCTTTTCGATATCCGCCAAGTCTTCGGCGGAAAGCTCACGCGCGTCCTGCTCGGATGAGTTCGACATGGTCGCCTCTTTCACAACAGTCAATCAGGGGTATGAGGGCGACGGACGGTTCCGCCCGCCGCCCGTGTCGCGTGGTGGCTTATTCCAGAAGCCCGGCTTCCTTGTAGAACTTCTCGGCACCGGGGTGCAGCGGAACACCCAGCGCTTGAATCCCGTCAAGCGCGGTATCCGGCGTGATCTGCTTGCCCTTGGCGTGCCCGTTGTCCAGCAGCGTGCGGGTGTTGTCGTTCCAGAGCGCCTTGGTGATGCCGTAGACCAACTCTTCACTCAGGTCCGAAGACACGACCAGAAGCGCGGACACGGCAGGGGTCTTGACGTCGTAATCGACCCCTTCATAGACGCCCGCGGGGATAGTGGACGGGATGTAGGCCGGGATGGTTTCGTTGATGATGGCAAGGTCTTCATCGGAAAAGCTGTGCAATTCCATGCCCTTGGTTGTCGCCAATTGGACCATGGCCGAAACCGGCCATCCTGCGGCGTAGAAATAGGCGTCGATCTGGCCGTCCGCGAGACGCTCGGCAGACTGGCTGTTGTTCAACTCGGCCTCGTCGATGTTATCGCGGGTGATGCCCCATTTTTCGAGCATCTGAAGCACCGCGACCTGTGTGCCGGACCCGGCCTGCGCGATACCCACGCGCTTGCCCTCGAGATCGGCAAGGCTTTCGATCGAGGTGCCCTTGGGCAGAACGAGGTGCAAATCCTCGGGAAAGAGGTTGGCCACGATCCGCAGCTTATCGTGCGGTTTGCCCTCGAACTTGTCCTCGCCCAGATACATTGACCGGGTGACGTCGGCTGCGGCCATGCCGGCCTCGAGCTCTCCGTTCTGAACGGCGGTGTTGTTGAAGACCGACGCCGTGGTCGACTGCGCGATGGCGATCAGGCCCGGCACGCCGCATTGGCCACCCTCGTCGCAGGGGCGCGATCCGGGAGGGGCGGAAATGCCGTTGGCGATTGTGCCGCCGATTGGGAAGTACGTGCCGCCCGCCGATCCGGTACCGATCCGAAAGAATGTCGGGTCCTGCGCGGCAGCGACGCCGGCCGTCAGGGCCGTGGCGATCGCTGCTGCGGTGATTTTTGTAAAGAGTCCCATATTTTATCTCCCTGTTGGAAAGGCGGCCCGCCGTGGACGCAGGCCGCATGGTGTTGGACCAGGTTCAGATCAGAGGGCAAGACTTGGATAAAAGCAAATTTGAAATTTATTTGTTGTTCAAAATTTTTCTTATATCAGGATTGCATGAATTTGCAGCAACTCGCCGTCTTCCGCGAAATCATGACGACCGGTTCCATGAGTGCCGCGGCGCGCAATCTCAACCGGACGCAGCCTGCGGTCAGCGCCTCGCTCAAAGCGCTTGAAGCGACGCTCGGGATGCAGTTGTTCCACCGCGAAGGGCGGCGGCTCGTTCCGGTTCCCGAAGCGCGGTATCTGCTGTCCGAAGCGTCGGAGATCCTGGACCGGCTGTCCGCCACGCGGTCCAACATGGAGGGTATGCGCAACCGCATCCGGGGATCGTTGCGGATCGTCGCCATGCCAGGGCCGTCCGCTTACCTGATGCCGGATTTCGTCAGCCGTTTCGCGCAGGGCGCGCCGGACATCCGTGTCACGCTGTCCACAAGAAGCTCGCCGCAGATCCTCAACCTGATCGCGGCCCAGAGTTTCGATATCGGGTTTTGCGATATTGGCGTGAACGACAGCGCGAACGGAACCTTGCCGGACGAGCTGTTCAAGTCGTTCACCTTGGATTGCGATTGCCTGTGTGCGGTGCCGATCGACCATCCGCTGGCTGCGCGCGCGACCATTTCGGCGGGTGATCTCAACGGTCAGCCCATGGGTGCGTTGCAGCCCGGCCATTCCACGGTGAAAGACACGCAGGCGGTCTTTGATCAATGCGGCGCCACCTTCAACGTGGCCGTCGACGCGCAGTACTTCCTGCCGTTGTTCCACTTCGTCGAAGCGCGTCAGATCTGCGCCGTGGTCGACCCGCTCAGCGCGAAAAGCTACCTGCTGCAAAAGGGGCAGGAGCGTCGGATCAAGTTCATCCGGTTCGAACCCCGCGTGCCATTCCGCTACGCCCTGATCACCCCCCAACGCCGCCCGCCCTCGCTCTTGGCCGACACATTCGCGCGGCAATGGCAGGGCTATGTTCAAGCCATCGTCGACAACAGCGACGCGCTTTGCGGCGCGTGACAGCAGCGTGCGGGGCCGCTCGCGTGGCGGTCTCGTCGCATCCGTCGGAAAGCCTGTCATCTGTCGCTATCGGTGCATTTCCACGCATCCTTCCGACTATCCGCAAGTATCTGATGCTAAAAGTGCCACCTTGGGGAGTCTTACAAGTGGTTATTCCGGCCAGTCCTGAATACCCCATTGCTTGAAGGCCGGGTCCAGATCGGCACAGGCTGCGAGTAGGAGATCGCGGGACTGGAAGGGGCCGGCGTCGTCGATGGTGGGCGCGACGGTCACGCATTGCGACGGGTCTGAAACCAGAGAGAGTTCCATGCTGGTATCGTCGTAGGCAAACAGCTGGGCCTCATCCGCTGCGTCGCAGGCGACCAGACCGAAGGGGTTTTCGGAATTGTTCGGTGCGTTATAGGCCATGCACATATCCGTGTAGGTCGCCGATTGGATCAAGCCGCTGTCAGCCGTGAACGTGAAGAGCACGTCGTCACCGGTGGGCTTGCAGGAATGGGCGTGAAGCTGGTCGCTCACCCCGCGGCCTTCGGTGTCGATGCACCATCCGAGCATGGCTTCCTCGCCGAGGTTGTCGGCGAGGTGGATCACCGGTCCTTGGGTCTGGATGGTCGGAGCCTCGGCAAGTGAGACCTGGGGGATGGTCAGGCCCAGTGCAGTGGCAATGAGGGCGGTGTGGATTGTGGTGCTGTATGTCATGGGGCAGTCCTTTCCAGGGTGTTCCGGGGTTCAGGGATGTCTCGTGAAGGTCGACCTTGCGCGCCGCTCTGGAGCTGCCAGTAACCGCCACGCAACGCCATGAGTTGGTCATGCGTGCCGGTTTCGCGCACGTTTCCGCTCTCCATGTAAACGATCATGTCCGCGTCGCGGGTGGTTGACAGACGGTGCGCGATGACGAAGCTGGTGCGGCCCTCGCGCAGGTCGGCCATGGCGGTCTGGATTTGCAGTTCGGTGCGCGTGTCGACCGAACTTGTCGCCTCGTCCAGGATGAGGATCGGGGCATCCAGCAGGAAAGCGCGCGCAATCGTCATCAGCTAGCGCTGACCCTGCGAGAGGCTCCCGCCGCCGTTCTCCAGAACCGTGTCGTAGCCGTCCGGCAAGGTGCGCACGAAGTCGTCCACATGGCAGCGTTTCGCGGCGGCGATGACCTGCGCGCGGGTCGCATCCGGGCGGCCATAGGCGATGTTGTCATGCACCGTTCCGGTAAAGAGCCAGGTATCCTGCAACACCATCGCCATGGCGCGACGCAGGTCCTTTCGGGACAGAGTGGCGATGTCTTCGCCGTCCAGCCGGATCGTCCCGCTGTCGATCTCGTAGAAGCGGATCAGAAGATTGACCAGTGTCGTCTTGCCCGCGCCGGTGGGACCGACGATGGCCAGCATCTGGCCCGGCTTTGCCTCGAGGCTGACATCCTCGAACAGCGGCTGGTCGGGGACGTAGCGAAACCCGACATGCTCGAAGCGCACGTCGCCCTTGACCGGCAGGGCGAGATGTGTCGTCACCTCCGTGTCGGTGGACAATTCAGGCGCGTCCAGCAGCTCGAAAACCCGTTCGGCTGACGCGAGGGCCGACTGGACCTGCGCAGCCATGCTGCCAAGCTGCGAGATCGGCTGGCCGACCTGGCGGATGTACTGGATGAAGGCCTGCACGCCGCCGAGGCTCAGTGCACCCGACAGGACCTGGAGCGCCCCGACGACGACCACCGCGATATAGGCGACGTTGTTCACGAACATCGTGGTCGGCTGGATCAGGCTGGCGAAGATCTGCGCGCGCATGCTCGCGGCGGTCAGGGTGCTGTTTTTCTCGGCGAACTGCCGGTCCACACGGTCGCGCGCGCCGAACACCCGGATCAGCGTCTGGCCGGTGAAGGTTTCTTCCACCAGCGCATTCAGGTGGCCGGTTTCACGCCATTGCTCGGCATATTTGGGCTGTGCGGCGCGGCTGAGCAAGCGCGTCGCCGCAAGCGAGACCCCAATGGCTGCGAGCGCCGCGGCCGCCAGCGGAACAGACAGCCAGAGCATCATGGCCAGCACGCCCACGATGGTCATCAACATCAACATCGCCTGGCTGGCGACCTGCTGAATATTCTGAATCATGTTGTCGATATCATTGGTGAACCGCGAAAGAACTTCGCCGCGCGGTTGCGCATCGAACCACTTGAGCGGCACCCGCGACAGCTTGGCCTGCGCGGCCTCGCGCAGGTCACGCCCCATGTTCTGCACCAGATCGTTGATCAGCCACGCCTGTACGAAGTTGAGGCCCGAGGCGACGAGATAGATCGCCGCCACCACCAGAAGCTGGCGCCTAAGAGCCGACCACGTATAGCCGTCGCTGACCAGAAGATCGGTCGCAAGGCCAAGCTGCCAGGGGCCGAGGGTGCTGCCGATCACGCTGCCGACGCTGAGCAACAGCGTGACGATCAGGATCTTGCGGTTGCTGCCAAAGGCCGTCCAGACCCGCCGAGCGGCATCTCTGGCTGCTTTTGGTTTCTCCCCGGCGATCGAACCGCCCGGCGTTCGCGGTCCGGGCGCGCTGTCTTGTGTCCTTGAGACGGTTTCAAGTTTCAACTCTGACGTCGCGGTCATGCTGCGTCCTCCTCGGGCATGGCCTGCGAGTTGACGGTTTCCGCGTAGACGGGGCACTCCCGCATCAGGGAGTCGTGCGGCCCAAGGCCCACCATGCGGCCCTTGTCGATGACGACAATCCGGTCCGCATCCCGGATCGAGGCCACGCGCTGGCTGACAATCACGGTGGCGGCATGGCTGACGGCCCCCCGCAGTGCCGCGCGCAGTTTGCGATCCGTCGCCTGATCGAGCGCGGAGAAGCTGTCGTCGAACAGATAGAGATCGGCATCGCACACAAGCGCCCGCGTGATCGCGAGCCTTTGGCGCTGCCCGCCCGAGAAATTGGCGCCGCCCTGCGCCACTGGTGCCCCGAGCCCGTCGGGCATGGCGCGGACGAAATCGGCGGCCTGCGCGATCTCCAGCGCAGTCCAGAGCGTGGCCTCGTCCGCCTGCGGGTTTCCAAGCCGCAGCGTATCCGCAACGGTGCCCGAAAACAGGTAGGCCTTCTGCGGCACGTAGCCGATATGGGAGGAGAACTCCTGCGGCGCGATCTGACGCAGATCGACACCCCCCAGCGTGATCCGCCCGGTGTTGGGATCATTGAGCCGCGCGATCAGGTTGAGAATTGTGGATTTCCCCGAGCCCGTCGCGCCGATGATGCCCAGCACTTCGCCGGGGCCGAGATCGAAGCTGATCTCTTCGATGACCATCGCTTCCGCGCCGGGATAGCCAAAGCCCACGTCCTCGAGCCGCAGGTGCAGTCCCTCGCCATGGGGCGGCAGGGATCTGGGATGCGGGGACGGGCGACTTCGACCGGACTTTGCAGCAGCGTCGTGATGCGGCGGGCACTGACAAGCGCACGGGGCAGCATGACGATCATCAGGCCCAACATCATTACGGCGATGAGGATCAGCGCAACATAGGACAGAAAGGCAATCAGCGATCCGATCTCCAGAACGCCGTTGCGCACGCGGCTGGCGCCGGCCCAGATCAGGGCGACGGATGTCAGCTGCATCACCGCCGTCAGCGACGGCATGATCATCGCCATCAACCGGCCGGACCGGATCGCCGTGTCGGTCAGGTCGGTGTTCGCCGTCTCGAAACGCGTGCTTTCCCGGGATTGTTGCAGAAAGGCGCGGATGACGCGGATGCCTTCGATCTGTTCGCGCAGGATGCTGTTCACACCGTCGAGTTGCCGCTGCATGCGCTGGTAGAGCGGGATGGCCTTGAAGGTCAGAAACCCGATGATGCCCGCCAAGACCGGCACCGCGACCACCATCAGCCATGAGAGCTGCACATCCTGCCGCACCGCCATGATCGCACTTCCCACACCCATGATGGGGGCGACCACGATCATCGTGAATGTCATGATCAGCATCGACTGGACCTGCAAGACATCATTGGTGCAGCGGGTGATGAGCGAGCCGACGGTAAAGCCCTGCACCTGCGACAGGGCGAGGCTGTGCACCTTGCCGAACACATCGGCGCGCAGGCTCTGGCCGATCCGGTAGGCGACCGATGCGCCGAGAAAGACCGCCACGGCACTCAGCACGAGTTGTACCCCGGCGGCGATCCCCATGAGCCCGCCATAATAGCGGATGACCGAGATGTCTGCGGCCGCGATCCCGGTGTCGATGACATCGGCGCTGAAGCTCGGCAAGAGCAGCGAGGCGGTCACCTGGCCCACCTGGCACAGCAACAGGGCGAGGAGGGTCCACTTGTGGTCCATGAACCTGTCGCGCCAAGTTGGTGCGCCCGGGAGGCGAACGTCATCGCTTGCTGCATTTGTCGCATCAATCATGCCGAGACGCGCCCTGTTCGGAGTTCGATTGCAGGGCTCTGCATGCGCGGCCACAGCTGTACAGGTGGCCCTGCGGGGGTTTGAAAAAACGCGAAGGTCATTCGCGGAAGCGTTGCTGAAAGTCGCGGATCCGCGCGGCGTTGACGCCCTGGTCGCTGCGCCCGACCCGCGAGACGCCGCGCATATCGACGCGGCTTCCGTCTTCAAGCGGCGTCACGACGACCACCACATCGTCCGCGAAATAGAAAACAGAGGTGCGGGCGGTGGCCTCGAAACGGAGACGGTCGGCATCCGCGGCGACGATCTCCCATCCCAGGTCCTGAGCGACCGTCAGCGCGCGCTGGAAGGCCTCATCCGCGGAGAGGTCCGTTTCGAGCGGCGCGATATCCGGATAGGCGGCGGCCTGGGCCTCGGCGAGTTCGGGCCCGCCATAGTCGAG
Organism: uncultured Marivita sp.; assembly: GCF_947488135.1. Taxonomy (GTDB): domain Bacteria; phylum Pseudomonadota; class Alphaproteobacteria; order Rhodobacterales; family Rhodobacteraceae; genus Marivita. The sequence continues at coordinate 158,490 of NZ_CANKYW010000003.1, forward strand.
CGTATTGCTGGCTCCCGCGCGGGTGTCGTCCAGAACCTCGAAAAGCGGCGGGTTCACCGTGTCGGTCGAGATGTCGTGGATCGGTGCCGCGCGGGTCGTCGGGTTGAATGAGCTGGCGATCAGCGGGATCAAGAGGGCGACACCAATGAACGCAGCCACGCCGCCAAGCAAGGCCTGTGCTTTTTCCTTGCGGACAAGATGAATGACCAGCGCAAGCAGCCCTGCACCCGCAATGACCGCCGCCAGCGGATTGAAATAGGTACGATAGAGCCCAAAACCCGTGATCGGCTCCCACAGCCCCAAGCGTGCGCCAAACAGCATCAAGGCCGCGCATAATGTACCGATACCGGCGATCAAAAGGGCGATTTTCCCAAGATGTTTCATCAGTTTCACAGGCCTTTCACTGCCAAATTTCAATTGCTCAGCGGGCCTGTCACGTCAGAGCCTGCACCCGTGGCGATCTTCAGTGTCGCCCAGGCTTGTGCTGCGTCATTCACCGCAGACGCCGCTGAAATCCGTGCCGCGTTGGTGTTCCGATCCGTCTCGAGGAGGTCCAGAAGCGTGATCGCGCCGCTGCGGTAGTTTTCCTGTGCAAGAGCGAGAGCACGGCCGTAGTCGTTCGCCGCCGTGCGCAACAACGCTGCCCGCTGGCGGTAGCGGGACAGGTTGGATTGCGCGACCTGCACATCTTCCACGGCCCCGCTGATCGATGCACGCCATGTGATTTCCGCCTGCCTGGCGACGGAAACCTGCGCATCACGGCTCGCTTGAAGAAGGCCCTGATTGAAGACGGGAAATGTCAGGTACGGCCCGAAACCCCAGGCATCCGCACCCTCGGTGCGCCCGACCGTTCCGGTCAGCGAGAGCGACGGGTAAAGCGCGGCCTCAGCCACGCCAATCTCGGCCACGGCGGCGGCCAGATCAGCTTCGGCATTGCGCACATCCGGGCGGTTGCGCAGGAGTTCTGCGGGCACACCCGTGCGCGCGCCGCCGGGCGTGGGAAGCTGCGGCGCGCCCTGTTGCATCTGCGCCATGATCGGACCGGCAGGTTCGTTGAGCAGGGTCGCGATGGCATAGACATTGGCATCGAACAGCGCCGCATATTGCGGCAGGCTGGCCCGCGCCGTTGAGAGCAGCGCCTGCGCCTCGGCGACCTCGTATTCCGTGGCCGCTCCGGCTTCGAGTTGGCTGCGGGTGATATTCACCGTCTCCTCGCGCGCTCTGACCGTCGTGCGGGTCAGGGCCAAAACCTCCTGATAAAACCGCGCATCCGAATAGGCGGCCAGAAGCTCGGCCAGCCAGGCAAGCCGGACCGTTTCGGCCTCGGCACGCGCCCCGGTCAGCGATGCGGCGGCAGCTTCGCGTTCACGTCGGATCCGCCCAAAGAGATCAATGACGAATGATGCGCCCAATTCACCGGTTTCTGTCGTATTCGTTCCGCTGATGTCGTCACCGCCGGATCGTGTCGCCGAGCCGGACAGCAACCCGTCCAACGCCGCATTGACGCCGGTTACGCGCAATTCTGCCTGCGCCTGTCGGATTGCCTCGGTGGCGGTCATCACATCGAGGTTCTGTGCCAGACCACGGGCGACGAACTGGCTCAACGTGGCATCCTTGTAGCTCAGCCACCACTGTTCCGTGGCAACCGCGCCAATCGCTTCGGCGTTGCCCCCGACAAAGCGGGTTTGCATCGGAACTTCCGGGCGCTGATAGTCGGGACCGACAGCGCACCCGGCGAGAAGCAGGCCCATCACGAGGTAATATGGTTTCATTGAACCGTCTCCTTTCGAATACGGAACAGTTCCGTGGTCTTGTTGACGGCGACATAGAAGACCGGCACCATCACGATCCCGATCACGGCCGAGAAAATGATCCCGCCGAGCATCCCTGTGCCGATGGATTTTTGCGCGTTCGCGCCCGCCCCGGAGGCCAGAACCAGAGGCGTGATGCCAAAGCCGAAGGCCAGCGATGTCATGAGGATGGGGCGCAGCCGCTGGCGGGCTGCCGTCACGGTCGCTTCCAGCAATGCCTTGCCGTCCGATCGCAGGGATTCCGCGAATTCGACGATCAGGATGGCGTTTCTTGCGGCAAGACCGATCGTGGTCAGCAAGCCCACCTTGAAGTACACGTCATTCGACTGGCCGAAATACCAGGTCGTCAACAACGCGCCCAAGATGCCCACCGGTACAGAGAGCATGACGGCAAAGGGCACGGTCCAGCTTTCGTAAAGCGCGGCGAGGCACAGGAACACGACCAGCGCTGAGATCGCGTAGAGAACGGCTTCCTGATCGCCGGACAGCCTTTCCTGATAACTCAAATCCGTCCAGGCTACCGCGTAAGAGCCATCGAGATCGGCGGTGAGTTGCTCCATCACATCCATCGCGTCGCCCGAGCTTGTTCCCGATGCCGCCTCTCCGGAAAGCTCCATCGCGCGCGTGCCGCCATATCGGGCGAGTGACGGCGTGATCGTTTCCCATTCTTCGCTGACAAAGGCCGAGAGGGGGACCATTTCGGAGCCGTCATTGCTGACATACCAGTGATTAACATCGTCCGGCTGCATGCGCCATTCGGCACCGCCCTGCACGATGACCTCGCGCAAGTCGTTTCCGAGTGGGAAATCGTTGACATAGGTGCCCGAGAAGATGGTGGAGAGCATGGAATTCACGCTCGTCAGGGACACGCCGAAGGCTTCGGCCTTTTGCTGGTCGATCACCAGCTTCAGCGCCGGTTCGGTGGCCGCATCGTTGCCACGCAGGTTGGTCACGCGCCCGTCTTGCGTCCCGTTCGCCACGAGCTGATCGGCCGCCGCGGTCAGGGCGTCCAGCCCCGCACCGCTCTGGTCGACAAGATACATCGTAAAGCCGGACGAGGTTCCCAACCCCTGAATGGCGGGCGGTTGCAGAACAAAGACGCTGCCGAGCCGGGACTGGAAGAATTTCATGTTGGCCCGCATCATCAGATCTGCGGCATCCAGTCCGGGTCGGTCATCGTAATCCTTGAGGCGAATGAACATCATCCCGTAATTCTGTCCCGTTCCGCCAAAGCTGTAACCGACATTGGCGAAGACGCCATCCACGATGTCGGTTTCCTCGGTCAGCAGGTATTTCTCAATTTGCGTGATCATGTATTGCGTCTGCTGGACGGTCGATCCTTGCGGCAGTTCGACCATTGCCATCAGCACGCCCTGATCTTCGGTCGGCAGGAAAGACGACGGCAGGCGGTCATAGATCCAATAGGCGCCAAGGCCCACAAGCCCGAGGACGACGATCATCCGGAATGGCCGTAGGGCGAACCGCCCGACCACGGCGCTATATCCGCCGGTCAAACGGTCGAGCCCGCTATTGAACCAGCGCAGGGGGGCGAAAATGGTCTTGCTGTGGTTGAGCTTGAGCAGCTGCGCGCACATCGCGGGCGTGAGGATCAGGGCCACGAACAGCGACAGCACCATGGCCGAAATGATCGTGACCGAGAACTGTTTGTAGATCACCCCGGTCGACCCGTCCATGAAGGCCATCGGCAGGAACACCGCAGACAGCACCATCACGATCCCGACCAGCGCGGGTGAGATTTCGCCCATGCTCTTTTCCGTCGCGCCGACGGCATCGAGTCCTTCTTCCTCCATGACCCGTTCGACATTCTCGACCACAACGATCGCGTCATCGACCAGCAGGCCGATGGCCAGCACCAGCGCGAACATTGTCAGGGTATTGATCGACATTCCGAAGGCCGACAAGACGCCGAACGTTCCCAGCAGAACCACCGGTACCGCAATGGTCGGAATAAGCGTCGCGCGCCAGCTTTGCAGGAACAGGAGGATCACCAGAAAGACCAGAAAGATCGCCTCGATCAGCGTCTCATAGACCTGGTCGATGGATTCTTCGACAAAGGGCGACGTGTCATAGGGGTATTCGACGGTCACGCCCGCCGGCAGGGCAGAGGACAGGCCGTCGACCACGGCGCGCACCGCTTCGGCGGTATCGACCGCATTGGCGCCGGTGGAAAGGTTGACGGAAAAACCCGCTGCAGGATGGCCGTTGAAGCGGCTGACACTGCCATAGTCTTCCTCGGCCAGCTCGATTGTCGCGACATCGGCAAGATAGATTGCCGATCCGTCCGCATTGGTTTTCAACAGGATGTTCTCGAAGTCCTCGACCGATTCAAGCTGGGATTGCGCGGAGAGCGACACCGTGAACTGCTGGCCTTTGACAACGGGTTGATCCCCCAGACTTCCAACGGTGACGTTGGTGTTCTGTTCGGAGACGGCCGAGGTCACATCGTTTGGGGTCAGTTGGTATTGATACAAGCGCTCCGGGTTCAGCCAGATGCGCATCGCATATTCAGTCCCGAACGTGTTGACCGAGCCCACACCATCCGTACGCTGGACGGCATCCTGGATCGTGCTGCTTAGAATGTCGCCCAGTTCCAGCGAGGAATAGCTGTCATCCTCGCTGACCAAAGCACCGACGAGGAGGATCGACGTTGTCGAGCGGGTGACGGAGATACCCAGGTTCGTCACCACATCCGGCAGTTGCGACTCCACCAGTTGCAGTTTGTTCTGCACCTGCACCTGCGCCATGTCAGGATCGATGCTGTCGTCGAAGGTCAGGGAAATACTGGAGTTTCCTTCGTTCGATGTCGAGGTCATGTAGGTCAGACCGTCCAATCCGGTCATTCCGTCCTCGATGACCGTGGTGACCGAATTCTCGACCGTCGCGGCCGATGCACCCGTGTAGGACGCCGTGATCCGCACCGTCGTCGGCGCGATGTCGGGGTATTGGGAAATCGGGAGGCTGGTCAGGCTGTAGGCGCCGAGAAGCATGGTCGCAATGGCAAGCACCCAGGCAAAGACAGGGCGGTGAATGAAGAAGGAGGCCATTGATCACTCCTCCACGGCTGTGGTGTCGGCATCGAGCGCAACGCCATCTTCGTTGATCGTCACGGCGACCGGTGTCACCGCCTGTCCCGCGCTCAGCGAGGAGAGACCGTCCACGATCAATTGGTCCCCTTCGCTCAATCCCTCGCGCACGATCCACGCGTTTTCATAGCTGCCATCATCGTCCAGGGTGACTTGCCCTGCCGTTCCGTCGTCGCCCACGATGTAGACGGTCAGTTGGCCGGAATTTCCACGTGTGGCCGCGCGTTGCGGCACGAGAAAGGCTTGCGTCGTGCCAAGAGTGACTTCGCCGCGCACGAACATGCCCGGGATGATGACATGCTCGGGGTTGTCGAATTCGAACCGGATGGTCACCGTGCCTGTTGACGTCGAGACATCGTTGCCGGGCGTGACCAATTTGCCCGTACCGCGAAAGACGTCGCCGTTTTCCAGCGTCAGCGTCGCCTCAAGGACGTCGTTCTGTGTGAGGGTGCCTTCGGAAATGCCCTTGCGAAAGGACAGGATCCGTGCGCTGGCTTCCATCATATCCACATAGATCGGGTCGGACCGGACAATGGTGGTCAACGCATCCGCCTGTCCGGCGGTCACGAGATCCCCGACAGAAACCGTCGCAACATCGGCGCGCCCGGCAATCGGGCTTTGCAGCGTGGTCCATGACAGCTCGGTCTGCGCATAGTCCAACGCGGCCCTGGTCGAGTCCAGCGTTGCCTCGGCCTCCGCAAGACTTGCGCGCGCGGCCTCGACTTCGGCCTCGGTATAACCTCGGCCCGCCAATTGCTCGGCCCGCTCAAAGGCCGCCTGCATTACGGGAAGATTGGCTTCTGCCGTGGCGACGTTCGCACGAGCGGTCGCGACAGCCGCGATATACGACGCATCGTCGATCCTGAAGAGGGGATCGCCAACCTCAAGCGACCGGCCCGGAGTGTAGAGGATTTCTTCGATCACACCGCCTACTCGGGGGCGCACCTCGACCTCCTGAAATGCGACAGCGCGCCCTGGGGAGGTCACGACCTGCGGAACGTCCTGCATCGTCATTTCGACGACACCGACTTCGATATCCATCGGCCCAGACGGCGCGCCTTGGGCATGTGCCATTGTGGAGAGCGCTGTCAACGCGATGATAGCGCCGAGCGTTGACCAAATGCTCGCGTTCAGTTGAGGGCCAATCATTGAACAATTCCACCCTGACTGAATGCGCGGCAATTCTGAACCGGCCCCGTTTGATCGGATCGGTCGCTGCCCCGAATACCGTTCGAAAAGGCTGACCCACCGGCGCTTCGACCTGCACACGATGTCGCTGAAACGACGGCGGCTGGGGTGATCAGGGAAATTCCCGAATTCCTGTTCATATTCTACAATCCATCCAAATGGGTCCGATGCGGGACAATGCCCTGTCCCAGCGCCTTCATCGGACGTCAGATGCCATCCGCACCCTTCAGAAAATTGACAAAGGTCAATTGCCGAACAGGTCCGGAGTGCATCGACGTCGACCTCTGCGCGCGGGTTGCTTCCGGAGAACGTCAGGTCGCAGGGACGCGCCGCGTCCCATCTGCCAGTCGGGGCCGGAGCGATAATCGGGATCGCGCCTTGCGCCGGAAGTCCGGCAATTGATGAATGTCAATCCCGACATGAAACGACGGGCTAGACCGCAATGACATTGCAGGAGCCTCGCCATGATGGACGTACAGGATTCTCACCGGACCACTTACATCAACATCCCCGAGGCTGTGGGGGTGTTCGACAGCTTCGAAACCTTGCAACAAGCGATCTACGATCTGCGCATGGCCGGATTCAGCCGCTATGACATCAGTCTTCTGGGCAGTAAGGAAACCATGACCGAGAAGCTTGGATCGGCCTATTGGCGTGCCGAGGATCTGGAAGACGATCCCAACGCCCCGCGGGCGGCCTTCGTGTCGGAGGAAGCGATTGGAGAACTGGAAGGCGCCATCGCAGGCGGTTTCTTCTTTCTTGGCTCCTACATCGCAATGGCCGCTATGCTGACACCCTTGTCGACGCTGGCGGCCTCAATCGCCGCGATCGCCATCGGGGGTGGACCTGCGGCTGTCGTCGGGGCGCTTCTGGCCCGACGGGTGGGAAAACACCACAAGGATTACTACGCGCAACAGATCAGCAACGGTGGCATCCTCCTTTGGGTCAGGACGGTCGACAAGGAGCATGAGGACTTGGCCGTGAAGATCCTGAAAGGCCATTCGGGCCGGGATGTGCACGTACACGATTGGAGCGAATAGCGATCGACCATCGTGGATTTAATCAGAACGGAAAGGTCAGAAAGATGAGCGACATCCAAAAGACACTTGAAAACCTGCAAACGGCCCTGTCGATGGAGCTCTCAGCGGTCAGCCAGTACCTCCATCACATCCTGACCACCGAGGATTGGGGCCTCGACAAGCTGGCCGAAAAGATGCGTGCCGAAATGCTCGAAGAGCTGGGCCATGCCGAGGAATACGCAAGACGGATGATCTTTCTCGGCGGCGTTCCCGAAATGAAACCGGCAAAGATACCGGCCCAGGCGCAATCCTTGCAGGACATGTTCGAAGCCGATCTGGCCGATGAAAAGGAGGCGATCAGCTTTTATTCCCGCGCCGCGCGGGAGGCGGATCAGGCCCATGACATCGGGACGCGCACATTGTTCGAGCGCACGGCAATGGACGAGGAAGGCCACATGGCGTGGTTGGACCTACAATTGTCGCTCTTGAACCGAATGGGAGAACCGGCCTTCATCGCGATGCAAATCGGCCAGCCCAACGCTGAGTGACACGGCGCGTCTGCGATGATGTAAACGACCAAACTGAAGAGGGATGCAAATCCATGGCCCATGACCCGAACGCCGACCCGAATGAAAGCGTGTTGCAGCGACTTCAAAAAATCTGGCTTTGGGTCGGGATCGTGATGATCGTCCTTGGGGCAGGGGCCTTGATCATGCCTGTGCTCAGTTCGCTGGTCATCGGCATCCTGATTGGCTGGCTGTTATTCATCAGTGGCGTGATAGCCGTGGCTTCGGCGTTTTCGGTTCGGGGCACCGGGCTGTTCGTATGGCAGCTTGCGGCTGGTCTGGTCCCGCTGCTGGCGGGCGCGTTGCTGATCGTGTACCCGGCGCAGGGGCTGATCGCGCTGACGCTTATCGTCGGCATCGTTTTCCTTTTGACCGGCGTTGCGCAGTCCTCTTTTGCGGTCTGGATGCGTCCGGCTCCCGGCTGGGGCTGGATGCTTGCTTCGGCCGTGGTGAGTATCGGGCTGGGTGTCTTCATTCTCGTCGCGCTTCCCGAAGCCTCGGCCGTGATGCTGGGCATCCTGTTCGGTTTCGATTTTCTGAGCACGGGTCTTGCCATGGTTTTGATAGCGACATCCGCCCGCCAAAATCCCTGATCGGGACAAATGATTGAATGCGGAGAGACCGGCGTCCAAACATGGTCTCGGCACCCCGCATGTGCATGGCGGGCGGAACCTCAAGGAAACGGAAAGGCGACTATCGTGAAAGACTATCAGACCATCGCCCGCGAATATCGTATGGGCTACGCCGATCTGGCGGCCGAGATCCCGGACCCGACCGCTGCCTTCGGGCGGTTGGTGATGGGCGCGACCGCAGGTGGGGCGCTGTCGACCAAAGTCAAGGAACTGATCGCGTTCGCCATTGCGATCTCGGTCCGGTGCGACGGTTGTATGGCGCATCACTCGCAGGCTGTCGTCAAGGCCGGTGCCACGCGGCGGGAAGTGGCCGAGATGATCGGCGTTGCCATTGTCATGGGAGGCGGTCCTGCTTCGGTTTACGGCGCTGAGGCTCTGCGCGCCTACGACGAAGCGGCAGGGTCCAAGTCCGCTTCGACATAGGCATGTGGACCGGGGGAAGAGGAAGCCGCAATGGAAAAGCGAAATCAATTCAACTGGGGCTTCTGGCTGATTGCGGCGCTTGTCTGGCTGGGGATACAGGCGTGGATCGGGTATCGTGATGTCGTGTCGATGTCTTACAGCGACTTCCTCGCCGCTCTCGAAGAGGGCAGCGTCGCCGAGTTGATTGTTACCGAAAGCATGATCGAAGGCAGCTTCACCACGCCGCGCGATGGCCGCGACCGCTTTATCGTGCATCGTGTGGACCCGGATTTCGCGGAGCAGCTGGAGCAATACGATGTCTCCATCACCGGCGCATCTGACCAGACGTGGCTGACAACTCTGCTGTCCTGGTTTCTGCCGGTCTTGCTGTTCTTCGGCCTCTGGATGATCCTCATCCGTCGCATGTCAGGGTCGCAGGGGTTCGGAAGCCTCGTCAATATCGGCAAGTCGAAGGCCAAGGTCTACCTGGAGACGAAGACCGGCGTGACCTTTGACGATGTGGCCGGGGTCGACGAGGCCAAGGGCGAATTGCAGGAGATCGTCGCATTCCTCAAAGACAAGGAGAAATACGGTCGCCTCGGGGCGCATATCCCCAAGGGTATTCTGCTCGTGGGTCCGCCGGGAACCGGCAAGACGCTGCTGGCGCGCGCAGTGGCGGGCGAGGCGGGCGTGCCGTTCTTTTCGATCTCGGGATCGGAATTCGTCGAGATGTTCGTGGGCGTCGGGGCCGCCCGCGTGCGCGACTTGTTCGAACAGGCGCGTCAGGCCGCGCCCTGCATCATCTTCATCGACGAGTTGGACGCGCTTGGCCGCGCGCGCTCGGCCGTGTCGGGCTATGGCGGTGGCGACGAGAAGGAGCAGACGCTGAACCAGCTTCTGTCCGAGTTGGACGGGTTCGACCCACGCGTGGGCATCGTCCTGCTGGCGGCGACCAACCGGCCCGAGGTGCTGGACGCGGCGCTTCTACGGGCAGGCCGCTTTGACCGGCAGATCGTCGTGGACCGGCCCGAGCGCAAGGGGCGTACGGCGATCCTGAAGGTTCATGCCAAGCGCGTGAAACTTGCCGCCGATGTCGATCTGGATCAGGTCGCCGCGATCACCGCAGGGTTTACCGGTGCCGATCTTTCCAATCTGGTCAACGAGGCGGCCATCGTCGCCACGCGGCGTGACGGCGACACGGTGACGATGGAGGATCTGACGGCGGCGGTCGAACGGATCGTCGCGGGCGTTGAACGCAAGTCTCGGGTTCTGGGCACGGAGGAACGTGCGCGCGTCGCCCATCACGAGATGGGTCATGGGCTTGTCGCGGCGCACGTGGTGCATGCCGACCCGGTCCACAAGGTCTCGATCATTCCGCGTTCCATCGGGGCGCTTGGCTACACCATGCAACGCCCGACCGAGGATCGCTTTCTTATCACGTTTTCCGAGCTGAAGGACCGCATGGCCGTTCTCATGGCGGGCCGCGCGGCGGAGGAGTTGATCTTCGACGAGGTTTCGACCGGTGCCTCGGACGATCTGGCGAAGGCGACGGACATCGCCCGCGAATGCGTGACCCGCTTCGGGATGACGGCGGAGGTCGGCCAGGCCGTTCTCGAGGACAAACCCGGCCAGTATCTTGACCAGCATGGTCCCATGTTGACGACCCGTGACTACGCGGAAGAAACGGCACGGGAGATCGATCTTGCGGTGCGGGAATTGATTGAACAGGCTTACGAGCAGGCCAAATCCATCCTGGCCGCGCATCTGGCCGATCTCAAGACAGGGGCTGCCCTGCTGCTGGACCGCGAGACGATCACCCCGGAAAATTTTCCGCCGATTGCCCGCCGGTCGAAGATCGTTGCTGGCGCGGCAATTGTCGACCGGGCCGGTTGATCGGGTTCAGGATCAACAGAGGAGACACGCAATGAGCGACAGAATATCCGGCCTTGTCCAGCGCATCCGTGATCTGGAAAGCGAGCTTGAGGAAGAGATCGACCGTCGGCGTGCCGCCTTCGAATACACGGTCGAAAAGCGCCGGGTCGTTTTCGAGACAGAGGTCAGGGAGCGCCATCGCGCATTGCGGCAGACGCTGACCTCCTATCTCTCCGAGGCCCGCCCGATGGTCATCCTGACGGCGCCGGTCATCTATTCGGTTATCGTACCGCTGGTCTTGCTCGATCTTTTCGTAACGCTCTATCAGGCGATCTGTTTTCCGGTTTACCGGATCGAAAAGGTGCGCCGTGCCGATTACGTCTCGATCGACCGTCGTCATCTGGCCTATTTGAACGGCCTTGAAAAACTGAATTGCGTCTACTGTGGCTACGGCAACGGCCTTCTGGCCTATGCGTCCGAGATTGCCGCCAGAACCGAAGCTCATTGGTGCCCGATCAAGCACGCAGCGCGTATGAAAGGCACCCACGCGCATTACGCCGGTTTTCTCGATTATGGCGATGCCGAAGGGTACAAGCAGAAAAAACGCGAACTGCGCGAAAGCACGCGATGATCTGCACCCGACCCTGACTCGGATCGGGTGCCTTACGCATCACCGGACGGGAGCGGGCCGGTCAATGCGCCAGGAATACGGGTTGATCCCTCTGATCGATCAGTGTTCGCGTGGTGCCACCGAACAGAGCCTCGCGCGCACGGGAATGGCTGTAGGCGCCCATGACGATCAGATCGGAACCGATCTCTCCGGACCGCTCGAGAATGCACTGCCCGACATCGTGGCCGCCAGAGGGATACTGCTGGACGGTCACATTGCACCCATGATGCGTGAGCCATTTCGCGACATCGACACCAGGGTCTTCCCCGGAACGGTCTTCGTTCATGACCGGGTCGATGATCCCGATTGTGACCTCTTGGGCCGCGCGCAGAAGGGGCAAAGACTGATGAACCGCACGCGCCGTATGCAGGTGCGTCGTCCAGGCGACAAAGATACGCTTCGGCCGATCAAGTGTCGCGGCCGCCGCGTCGTTCAATAGAACGCCGACTGGAGATTGGAAGAGCACGCCGTGAACAACCTCCCGAAACAGCGCGTCGGTATCGCGCAGATCGTCGCTGATTAACGCGATGTCGCTTACCATAGCGTGTTGTGCGACTGCGTCGGAAATGCGCGATGGATCGGTCGAAACAACGCTTACACCGCCAGTGACATCGTGTTTCTCAAGAAGCTCTTCGATCGCGTCCTGTTTGGCTTTCAGATCGGATTTGGTCTTGGCCAGGGCGTCTTGCCACTCCGAGGGAATGCTCACCTCTCCATACGGGGGCACACCAATGGCGTAGTAAGGAAACTGCGGCACCTCGCCGACGACAACAATGGCAACCTGTGCCGGGATCGCCCGAATGGTTTCGAGTTTGTCGGCCAAAGCATCCATCGAGACTTGCTTGCCGACGGCAATCAGTACGGTGCTGTCTTTCATTTTCAATCTCCCTACCGTCTAAGCCTGTATAAACCGAGCGCCACCCTGCCGTTTGACATTCGTCACTTGCAGGTCACACAGGGTTGCTATGTCCAGCGTCTGTCGCCCATTCCACGTCAGAGTGAAATGACCGCAGGACTCTTTCTCTGTCTCCGAGCCTTAGCCCGCCAGCGTTGGGGCGACCTCAAACAGGCTCGGATTTCGCCGACTTTGTTGCACTTTTCGCACTGGCGACGGTTTCATCCACCGCCTCGACTTCGTTCGAGATCACGGCGGCGGCGCAGCCTGTCATCATGGCAAGGTAGTCCCGCGCATCCTCGGCAAGACGCTCCATGGAATGAGTTTGCCATTCTGCGAGGATACTCATCGCAGCCATCGGATCGCCCATTGAACGCTCGGCCAATTTCTTGGTGGCGTCCAGTGCGCTTTGAGTGGCCTCGTGGCGGCGTTTGAACCAGGCTTCCGAGAATGCCTCGCACTCCTTGAGAACGGTATCCTGCGCTTTCCAGAAGTGGGCGCCTTGAGACCCTGCCGCCGGTATCGCCGTAGCAAATGATTGCGTTGATTTCGCAAATTGCTCCAAGGTCTTGACTGCTGTGCTCAATTCCACAAGCTTCATCCTCCTGCATGTTCAAATTCGTTGAAAGACACGACAGGACGGGCCGCAGCGCGACTCGACTGCCTGAAGGTATCGTATCAAATCCGCACGGCCCTGTTTTGATTAACATCAATTTGCTGACCGAAGAAGGATTGCGGCCGTCATTCTCGGTACACAGACCATCTTCCAGAGCAGCACCCCGCAGTAGCGAGGGAGGCGACCGCTCAGATCACTCTGCCTGCGCGCTTGCGCTTGATCGCGACACCGAAGCCCACCCGCTCCCCGTTGCGATCTGCAATGCCAGCCATTCGGACGCGGATTGTTGCACCGCTTGCGCCAGACCGACACGCGCTTCGGTCAGCGTCAGTTCGGCCGAAAGCAGGTCCAAAAGCGGGATGGCCCCGTCCTCGAAGGCGCGTTCGGTCAAGGTGAAGGCCGTGCGCGTTGCAGAGACTGCCTCCTGCAACTGGCTGACCCGCCGCCGCGACAATCTATAGGCGCTTTGGGCCGTCTGAACATCCCGTACCGCGCCGAGAACGGACGCGCGCCACGCCGTTTCGGCCTTCTGCGCAGTGGCTTTGGCTGCATCACGCCGGGCCGTCAGCGCGCCGCGGTTGAAGACGGGAAGCGCGAGACTCGGACCGAACAGCGATGCATCGAGACTGTCTGACGCCGAAATGGTCCCACTGAGCGTGAGCGTGGGATAGAGCTGTGCCTCGGCGACGCCGATGGCGGCGACGGCCGAAGCGTAGCGCCGTTCGGTCGCGCGGATGTCGGGACGGTTGCGCAACAGGTTGGCGGGCGTTCCCACTTGCGGTGCGCTGCGTGGGATCGGCTGCGGTGCGCCCGCCTGCAAGGTCTTGATCAACGGTTCTGCCGGTTCCGACAGAAGTGCGGCAATGCCATAGACATTCGCCAGAAACGCGGATTCAAGGCTGGGTTGCTCCGCCGATACGCTGGCAAGCTGCGCCTTGGCCCGAGCCACGTCGAGTTCGGCAGCTTGGCCAAGGCTGCGTTCGCGTTCGACGATCCGAAGGATACGGGTGTTGTCGACGATGGATTGGCGCGTCAGTTCAAGAGTTTCCTGGAAATACCGCGCGTCGATATAGGCCCCGACGAGGCTCGACAGATAGGCCAGCCGTGCGGTGCCCACATCCAGTTCGGCCGCCTCGAGCCCGGCAAGGGCCGCTTCCTGTCGGCGGTCCATGCCCGCAAGGGCCGTACCGGCACTCAGAGTGGCGGAGCGGACCTGATCCGGGATGATGCCAAGCGCATCCTCGCTGACATCAACGCCTGTCACCGAGGCTCTGACGCCGCCGCTGATCTGATTTCCGAGACCCGCCGCGCGCGCGTTGGCCCGGGCTTCGTCGACGGCTTGCAAGGCGGCTGTGACGCTGAGGTTTTGCGCAAGGCCGCGTGCCACGAGATCGTTCAATTTTTGGTCGCCAAGCTCGGTCCACCAGCGCGATACGGCAACATCACCTGTTTGCGCCGCAGCGTTTTCGGCAAAGCTGTCCGTCAGTGTGATGGTGGGTGGCACATAATCAGGACCAATACCGCTGCATGCCGCAAGGCCGGACAGGGACGCCAGCAGAAAGCCCCGTCTGTCCCAAGATGCGACATGGGCTGAAACCTGGTCGGGGCCGTCGGGCATCTCTCTGAAGTCGCCCTTCATCGGATCGGTCCAGTTTGCGTCAGTGCTTCATCCATGTTCGGCAGCCTTTGAGGTGTTCTGTGAGGGAAGGGGCGCGCCTGCCTGGTCCGTGGATCGCAGGTGTTGCCGGCAGGCGGTTGCCATGACCGCCTCTTCATTGGTGGGCAGCACCAGGACATCTACGGCAGATGCGGCTGAACTGATCCTGACGGCATTTCCATCATTCGCCGCCGCGTCTATCTCTACGCCGAGCCAGTCAAGGCGGTCGCAGATCGCGCGCCGGATGTGGGGGGCGTTTTCCCCGATGCCCGCAGTGAACACGATGGCGTCCAGCCCTCCAAGCGCGGGTATGAGGCCCGCAAGTGTTTGGGCGGCGCGGTAGACGAAGAGGTCTATCGCCTCACGCGCGGTCTGGGCGTCGCTGTTTTCGAGAACCTGCATGTTGTTGCTGATACCCGACACCCCCATCAGCCCGGATTGCGTGTAAAGCAACGCCTCGATCTGGGCGGCGTCCATGCCCTTGGCCTGCATCAGGTAGAGCACGACGCCGGGGTCCAATGCGCCGCAGCGTTGCCCCATGACAAGACCGTCGAGGGCTGTGAACCCCATGCTTGTGGCAACGCTCTTGCGGTCTTTCATCGCGCACATGCTGGCACCGTTGCCAAGATGGGCGACGACCACCCGGCCGTCCGCCTTTTCCCCGAGGTGATCGGGCAGCACGCTTGCGATGTAATCGTAGGACAGGCCGTGAAACCCGTACCGGATGATCCCCTCATCGGTCAGGTCGCGGGGCAGGGCGAAGAGCGTGGACAGTCGATCTTGCGTGCGGTGGAACCCGGTGTCGAAACAGGCGATCTGCGGCAGATCCGGTCGCCATGTCGCCACGGCTTGGATCGCCGCGAGGTTATGCGGCTGATGCAGCGGGGCAAGGGGAGCAAGCGCTTCGAGATCGCGCATGACACGGTCGTCGATGCGCACGGGTTGGCTGAAATGACGCCCGCCATGCACGACCCGGTGGCCGACGATCGCCAGCGGCTGGTCCCTGAGCTGCTGGTCGAGCCAATCCAAGAGCAGCGCGATCAGGTCTTCGTGGCTCGACGCCTTGTCAAGCTCATCGAACTGCGCGCTGGACAAGGCGGCACCATCGGCATCCCTGGCCGAAAAGGCCGGCGCGCGTCCGATCCCCGCGATCTTGCCGGTGATGCGGGCCTCCGCGTCCGCGCTCTCGGCTGCGAACACTGCGAACTTCACGCTGGACGATCCGGCATTCAGGGTGAGGATATCCCCCGTCATACCCTGATCTCCGTCGCTCGCCGGTGCACGAAAAGCTGCGCCATCGCGGCGGAGGCCAAGCGGGACATCACCCCATCCGACCGGCTGGTCAGCACGATGGGGATCCGCGCGCCCAGCACGAGACCGGCGGCATCGGCGCCTGCGAGATAGATCAGCTGCTTGGCGATCATGTTGCCCGCCTCGAGATCCGGCACGATCAGGATGTCGGCGTCCCCGGCCACGTCAGAGAGGATCCCTTTGGTCTCTGCGGCAGTTTTGGAGATGGCGTTGTCGAAGGCCAGCGGGCCGTCCAGCAGACCCCCGGTGATCTGTCCGCGCGCCGCCATCTTGCAGAGCGCCGCCGCGTCGACCGTTGAGGGGATGCTGGGCGTGACCGTCTCGACCGCAGACAGGATTGCCGTTTTCGGACAGTCGATCCCAAGCGCCTGTCCAAGGTCTATGGCGTTCTGAACGATATCCCGCTTGGCGGCGAGATCGGGGAAGATGTTGATGGCCGCGTCGCTGATCAGAAGCGGTTTGGGATAGTTCGGCACGTCGAGCACGAAGACATGGCTGATGCGGCGCTCCGTGCGCAGCCCGGTCTGTCCGTTGACCACGGGCTCGAGTAGTTCGTCGGTGTGGAGCTTGCCTTTCATCAGCATCTGCACCTTGCCCGCCCGCGCCAGTGCCACGGCCTGTTCGGCGGCGGCGTGGCTATGTGGCACGTCTACGATGTCGATATCGGTCAGGCTTTCTCCGATCTCCTCGGCGGCGGCCTCGATTTTTGACCTTGGGCCGACAAGGACAGGAATGATGATGCCCTGCGATCCCGCCTCCAAAGCGCCTTGCAGCGACAGCGCATCACAGGGGTGAACAACGGCCGTCGGCACCGGGGCCAATGCCGCCGTTGCGTCGATGAGGTCACGGAACCGGGCCGCGCGCGTGTGCAGGTGAACCTCCGGCAGGACGGCGCGCGGTCGGCGGACTTTCTCCGTCGGCGCAATCACCAAGGCTTGCCCCTCGATCACCGTCTCGCCGCTCTGGTTCAGGCACAGGCAGTCAAGGGTGACATGGTGGTGTTCGGGCCGCTTGTCAGTCACCGTGACCCGGACCGTGACCGTATCGCCAAGACCGACGGGGTGGCGGAAGCTCAGGTTCTGGTTGAGGTAGATCGTTCCGGGTCCGGGCAGTTCGGTCCCCAGCACCGCCGAAATCAATGCGCCGCCCCACATACCGTGGGCAATCACCTTGTGGAAGATATCGGACTTGGCGAAGGCCTCATCAACATGGGCCGGGTTCACGTCACCGGACATGACCGCGAAGAGCTCGATGTCCTGCGCGGTCAGCTTGCGGGTCAATTCGGCACTGTCGCCGATCTCGATCTCGTCGAAGGTCCGGTTTTCGATGAATTGCATGGATGTATCGCCCTTTCCGGCGGCAGGGTTTCAGGACGCGTTTGGATCGCTGTCGGATTTCTGTCCCTCGATCTCTTCGGCGATATCCTCGACCGCACGGAAGGCATCGCCTTCGGAGCGCTTGCCCTCCACATGCGCGGCCTGCTTGCCGTCGATCTTGAGATCGGCGTCACCCCAGGGATGCGTGTCGATTTCCAGATCGTCGCCGTTGGCAGAGGCGGTGAACCGCTGCTCGGTCGCCCCTTTCCCGGCCGGGTAGCTGAGGTCGGGTGTCCAGGTCAGTTTTTTCTTGTCGCTCATGGTTGTTCTCCGGAACAAAAATGCAAAAAAGTGGTCAGTCAAGCGTTTCCAATGCGAGAGCGATCCCCTGGCCACCACCGATGCAAAGCGTGACCAGACCGCGCTTGATACCGTCGCGCTTCATGGCGTGAATGAGGCGGGTTGTCAGGATCGCGCCCGTCGCCCCGATCGGATGGCCATGAGCGATGGCGCCGCCTTCCACGTTTACCACATCCTCCGACAGACCCAGTTCGCGCGTTACGGCGATGGCGATGGCGGCAAAGGCCTCGTTGATTTCCACCCGCTCCAGATCGGCGACGCTCCAGCCCGCGCGCTCCAGCGCCTGATGCACTGCCGGAACCGGGCCGAGGCCGAACATGCCGGGCTCGACCGCCCCGACGCCATAGGACACGAGGCGAACCAGCGGCTCGGCCCCATGCGTCTCGGCCCAGGCACGGTCGGCCACCAACATCGCCGCACCGGCGCTGTTCAGGCCCGGCGCATTGCCTGCGGTGATGGTGCCGTCTTTGCGGAAGGCGGGGCGCAGCTTGGCAAGGGACTCCGCCGTGGTGTCGGGGCGGTTGTGTTCGTCCTTGACGAATTCCGTGGTGCCCTTGCGGGACTTGATCTCGAACGGAGCGATCTCGGTCTCGAACAGGCCCGCCGCTTGCGCCTTCGCAAAGCGTTCCTGCGAGCGGAGCGCCCAGCGATCCTGATCCTCGCGGGTGATGTGGAATTTCTCTACCAGATCCTCGGTATGCCAACCGGAATGCTGGCCCGAAAATGCGTCGTTGAGCCCGTCGCGCAGCATGCTGTCCTGGATTTCGGCACTGCCCATGCGGTAGCCCCAGCGCCCACTGCCCAGCAGGTACGGGGCCTGGTCCATGTTCTCCATGCCGCCTGCCACAGCGCTGGCAATGTTGCCCAGCCAGACCTCTTGCGCGGCCGACGCGATGGCTTGCGCCCCCGACCCGCACACCCGGTTGACGGTCATCGCGGGTACCTCGACCGACAGACCCGCTCCGATTGCCGCCTGCCGGGCGGGGTTCATCCCGGCACCGGCCTGCACGACCTGGCCCATCACGACGCCCTCGATGTCGGCATCTGCGACACCCGCGCGATCCAGACTGGCCTTGATGGCCGCCGCGCCAAGATCGGTTGCCGGGCTGTCCTTGAGAGTGCCGCCATAGGTTCCGATGGCGGTGCGCACCGGGGCGCAGAGAACGACGTCTGATTTTTTCATGGGGGGTGGTCCTTTCAGGTCTTGAATGTCTGTCTCACGCGATCACGTGATAGCCGCCGTCGACATGGGTGATTTCGCCTGTCACCTTGGCCGAGAGATCACTGAAGAGGGCGGTGGCCGCATGTCCGATGTCGTCGAGCGTCACGAGGCTGCGTTCCGGCGCCCGTCTGCGGGCGTCGTCGATCAGTGCATCGAAATGCGCGATGCCCGACCCTGCGCGCGTCTGAACCGGACCGGGAGAGAGGGCGTTCACCCGGATCTGTTGCGGGCCAAGTTCGGCGGCGAGGTAGCGGACCGTGCCCTCGAGCGCGGATTTGACCGGACCCATGATGTTGTAATTGTCCACGACCTTTTCCGCGCCGTAGTAGCTCATCGTCAGGATGCTGCCGCCGTTCTGCATCAAGGGCACGGCGGCCCGGGTCAGGCGAATGAGCGAATGAACCGAGATGTCCATGGCCCGCGCAAAGCCTTCTTTCGAGCATTGGCTGACAGGGCCATGGAGGTCGTCCTTCGGGCAGAAAGCGATTGAATGGAGCAGGAAATCCAGTTGGCCCCATTCGGCTTGAATGGCATCGAAGACGGCGGTCATTTCTCCGTCCTGCTCCACATCCAGTGGCAGAAAGATCGATGCCTCCAAACCTTCGGCGACGGGCGCGACATAGGGTTTCGATGTCGTGTTGGCGTAGGTGACGGCAAGCTCGGCACCGGCGGCGCGGAGAACCCGCGCGCAGCCCGCCGCGATGGAATGCTCGTTGGCGATCCCCACGACCAGGCCGCGTTTGCCCTTCAGAAGTGTCCCCGACATCTGCCGTCACTCTTGAAAAACGTAAGTGCCGGGCGCATCGCAGAGCGGCGGATAGCCGGTGTCCTTCGACCCCAGCGGCGGAGGCGGTACCGGATCGCCCGAGCGCGCGGCCAGCCAATCGGTCAAGGCGGGCCACCAGGACCCGTCTGTGACAGGCGTTTCCGCCATCCACCGATCCGGGCTGATATAGGGCGCATCTTCGGCGCGCGTCGCGATGCGGTAATGGCGATGCGGGTGGCCGGGTTCCGAAACGATGCCCGCATTATGCCCTCCGCTGGTCAGAACGAAGGTCACATCGGTGTCCGAGAGCAGATGGAACTTGTAGACCGAATGCCAAGGCGCAACATGGTCGCGTACTGTTCCGACACAGAACACCGGCGCGCGGATATCCGAGACGGTCACAGGCGCATCGCCGACCGTGTAGCGCCCTTCGGCAAGATCATTGTCGAGATAGAGTTTGCGCAGGTATTCAGAGTGCATTCGATAGGGCATGCGCGTGGCGTCTGCGTTCCACGCCATGAGGTCGATCATTGGCGTGCGTTCGCCCATCAAGTAATCGTGGATCATATATGACCAGATGAGGTCGTTCGACCGCAAAAGCTGAAACGTTCCGGCCATTTGGGTCGTGTCCAGATACCCCTGGTTCCACATCATGTCCTCGAGAAAGGTGAGCTGGCTGTCATTGATGAAGAGCTGCAACTCGCCCGCTTCCGTGAAGTCCGTCTGCGCGGCGAGAAGCGTCAGGGTCTTTAGACGCGCATCACCGTCGCGTGCCATGGCCGAAGCCGCGATGGACAGCAGCGTGCCGCCAAGGCAGTAGCCGATGCCGTGCATCTTGTCGCTCGCGGCGATGGTCTGCGCGGCGTCGAGCGCCGCCATCACCCCCTGAGACAGGTAATCGTCCATGCCGAGATCGCGGTCCTCGGCATCGGGGTTTCTCCAGGAAACCATGAAGACGGTGAAGCCCTGATCGGTCAGGAAACGGACAAGCGAATTCTCCTCGCTCAGATCGAGAATGTAATATTTCATGATCCAGGCGGGCACGATCAGGATCGGCTCGGGCCGGACCGTGTCGGTCGTCGGCGCATATTGGATCAACTCGATCAGATGGTTGCGATAGACGACTTGTCCGGGGGAGGTGGCAAGGTTGCGCCCGACCTCGAACGCCTCGGCCCCTACGGGCTTTGCACCGTTGGTTGCGCGAAGGGCATCTTCCATGAAGTTCTGCCAACCGCGCACCAGATTCCATCCGCCTTCGCGCAGCGTCTTGTGCAGGACTTCCGGGTTGGTCGCGATGGAATTGGCCGGTGAAAACACGTCGAGCATCTGGCGCGCGGCGAATTCGACGACGTTTTCATGCTGTTTGGTCATTCCGTCGACCCCGGTCGTGGCATTGTGCCACCACTGCTGGTTTAGCAGAAAGCTCTGATGGATCACGTTCCAGGGCCATGTCTGCCACGCCTCGCCGCGAAAGCGTTTGTCCTGAGGCAAGGGGTCGATGCAGGTCTGCGGGGTCTCCGGATGAGCGGCGCAAAAGGCGGCGTATCTGGCCAGTTTGCCGGTCTTCTTCGCGGCCTTCTCGACCAGTTGCAGCTGCTTGCCCGGTGCTGTTGCGAGATGCAACGCCCAATCGGTGTAGGCCGCAGCCAACGCGATCGGCGAAAGACCCGCCGTGAACTTCGCAACCGCGGCTTTCAGCCCCTTGTCCAACGCCTCTTCCATGCTGGTATGCGCGTGCGGCAGCCGACCGATGTCCGAAACGGGAAGCGCTGCAGGCGATACGTGCTGCGCGACCTCGGGCAAAGCTGTTGCGACAGCCGGTCCTTCCTCGTGTTTTGCTGGGCGTGCCATGGGAATGTCCTTCTCTCGTTATTGAACCACGAGGTAAGTCCGCGTTCAGTCAATTGCTACCGCAGCGTCGCGTGCGGCGATTGACATTCGTCAATCTCCGGATCGGTGCGGATGGCACATGAAAGCCAAGCGAAAAGGCGCTCGGCTGATCGGTCGCCTGATGTCGAGGGCGCAAGAATGATGGGTAACGAACAATGAAGCAGATTTGGCCGATCCTCGTGATCGCTGTGTTGGGTGCAGCAGGGGCGGGCGCCTATTGGTGGCAAAATGCCGTGGCCTCGGCGCTGCCCGATGGGATCAGCGCGTCCAACGGCCGGATCGAAGCCGAGCGGATCGAAATCGCCACCCGCCTTGCTGGGCGTATTGCCGAAGTGCTTGTGGACGAAGGCGATTGGGTTGAAGCCGGGGATCTGATCGCCCGGATGGACACGCTTGAACTCGACGCCCAGTTGCACGCAGCTCAGGCCGCGGTGCGCCAGGCGGAGCAGCAGGAGCTTCAGGCAGAGGCCCTGTTGCGCCAGCGCCGGTCCGAGCTTGTGACTGCGCAGGCCGAATTCGACCGGGTGGCCAAATTGTCCGATGACGGGTTCTTCAGTGAGGCGCAGGCGGATGCGCAACGCACCGTTCTGGAGACAGCACAGGCGGCGGTTGCGGCGGCGGAAGCGGGCATTTCCCTCGCCGAAGCGACGATTGCGGCCGCCGAGGCATCGGTCGAAAGACTCCAATCCTTGATCGACGACGCCAGCCTGACCGCGCCGCGGGCCGGACGTGTGCAATACGTCCTGGCGCAGGAAGGCGAGGTTCTGGGGGCAGGCGGGCGCGTGGTGACGCTCACCGACCTGTCGGACATGTATATGTCTATTTTCCTGTCCACGGGGGACGCGGCAAGGCTGGCCATCGGTGACGAGGCCCGGATCATTCTGGATGCTATCCCCGACTATGTGATCCCGGCCACCGTGACGTTTGTTGCGAGCACGGCGCAATTCACGCCGCGCTCTGTCGAGACGGCGGATGAGCGCACGCAACTGATGTTCCGGGTCAACCTGACGATCGCCCCGGAGATTTTGGCGGAATATCAGGACCGCGCACGCGCAGGCGTTCCCGGGATGGGCTATGTCCGTGTAGATCAAAGCATCGAGTGGCCCGACGATCTTGCCGTCAACCTGCCGCAATGACATCTTCTGTCGTTTCCTTATCCGGCGTCACTCATCGCTACGGCGAGATCGCGGCGCTGGAAAACGTTAGCCTCGATGTGCCCGCCGGCTGCATGGCCGGTCTGATCGGGCCGGACGGCGTAGGCAAATCGACATTGCTGGCGCTCTCGGCCGGGGTTCGGCGGTTTCAGACCGGGGATCTGCAGGTCTTGGGCGGCGACATCCGTTCGCCGCACCATCGCAAGGCCTGCACGCACCGCATCGCCTACATGCCGCAGGGGCTGGGGCGAAACCTCTATCCGACGCTGACGGTCGCCGAGAACCTCGATTTCTTCGGCAGGCTCTTTGCGCAGCCCGCCGCTGAACGCCGGGCCCGCATCGCGGATCTGTTGCAGGCGACGGGCCTTGACCCATTTCCCGACCGTCCGGCGGGCAAGCTTTCCGGGGGCATGAAGCAGAAACTGTCGCTCTGCTCTGCGCTGATTCACGACCCCGATCTTCTGATCCTCGACGAGCCGACGACGGGGGTTGACCCTCTGTCGCGGCAGCAGTTCTGGGACCTGATCGACCGCATCCGTGAAGGCCGTCCCGACATGAGCGTGATCGTCGCGACCGCCTATATGGAAGAGGCCGAGCGGTTCGATTGGCTGGCGGCCATGTCGGATGGGCAGGTGATCGCGACCGGATCGCCGGCCGAGTTGCGCGAGCGGACCGGACAGGAGACCCTCGACGGGGCCTTCATCGCCATGCTGCCCGAAGCCGCCCGGGCCGGTCACGAAGAGGTGCGCGTTCCCCCCTTCGCGCCCACCAGCGACGGCCCGGCGGTCGAAGCAAAGGCGCTGACGCGGAAGTTCGGCGATTTCACCGCCGTCGACAACGTCGATTTCAAGATCGCGAAGGGTGAGATTTTCGGCTTTCTGGGCTCCAATGGCTGCGGCAAGACGACGACGATGAAGATGTTGACTGGCCTGCTGCCCGCGAGCAGCGGCGAGGCGCTTTTGTTCGGTGAGCCCTTGGACGCAGGCGATATGGCGACCCGCCAGCGCGTTGGGTACATGTCGCAGTCCTTCTCGCTCTATAGCGAGTTGACCGTGCGCCAGAACCTTGACCTGCATGCAGATTTGTATCGATTGCCCAAGGAAACGCGGGCAGGTCGGGTGGCGGAGATGCTGGAGACGTTCGAACTGGTCGAGGAGGCGGATGAGCGGCCGGAGTCTTTGCCGCTGGGGCTGCGGCAGCGCCTGCAATTGGCCGTCGCGGTGATCCACAGCCCCGAGGTGCTGATCTTGGATGAACCGACATCGGGGGTCGATCCCGTTGCGCGCGATGCCTTCTGGCGGCTTCTGGTCGGGCTGTCTCGTGAACAGGGCGTCACGATCTTTGTTTCGACCCATTTCATGAACGAGGCCGAACGCTGCGACCGGATTTCGCTGATGCATGCGGGGCGTGTTTTGGCGATCGGCAAGCCGGACGAGATCGTTGCCGCAAAAGGCGCGACCAGCCTGAACGACGCCTTCATCAGCTACCTTCGTGAGGCGGATGCGGACGGGGACGCACCGCTCGGGGAGACGGCGCAACCTGTCGGGGCCGTTCCCGCGCACCGGGCCGACAGCCGTGACCGCCTGTTCGACCCCGCCCGAATGTGGGCCTTCGCCCGGCGCGAGACGACGGAAATCCTGCGCGACCCGCTGCGGCTCGCTTTTGCCTTGCTCGGGCCGGTGATCCTGATGTTGACCTTCGGCTACGGCATCTCATTTGATGTGGAAGACCTGCCATATGCCGTGGCCGATCAGGACCAAACAGCCGAAAGTCGAGAGCTTTTGCGGGCCTTTTCAGGATCGCGGTTTTTCGAAGAGCAATCCCCCGCCGCCGACACCGAGGATCTGGACGCCCGCCTTCGTGCGGGCGAGATCGCCATCGCCATCGAGATCCCGTCGGGTTTCGGGCGCGCGTTGCTGAAAGGTGAGACCCCGGAGGTCCGCGTCGCGCTCGACGCCGCCATGCCCTTCCGCGCCGAAACCGCGCGGGGTTATCTACAGGGATTGGCCTTGTCCTACATGGAAAGCCAAGTCGAGCAGACCTACGGCGAGGTCGTCGATACCTCCGGTGCCGGGATCGAAACGCGCTACCGCTACAACCAATCCTTTCAAAGCGTGAACGCCATGGTGCCCTCGGTCATCATGATGATGTTGGTGCTGATCCCGTCGATGATGGCCGCGATGGGGGTGGTGCGAGAAAAGGAAACCGGGGCGATTGCCAATTTCCGTTCCACCCCGGTGACGCGGGGCGAGTTTCTGCTGGGTAAGCAACTTCCCTATGTCGTCATTGCGCTCATCAGCTTCGTGACGCTTCTGGCGATGTCTTATCTGGTGTTCGACGTTCCGATCAAAGGCTCTGTCGCGGCGTTGTTCCTCGGCACGTTCATCTACATTCTTGCGACGACAGGCTTCGGTGTCCTCGTCTCCACCTTCACCAAGACACAGGTCGCCGCGACCTTCGCGACCGCCGTCATCGCCATCATCCCGGCGGTCAACTTCTCGGGGTTGCTCGTTCCGGTCTCGTCGCTGTCCGGCGGCGCACGCCTGTTTGGCCTTGGCTTCCCGGCGGCGTGGTACCAGCAGATCAGCATCGGCACCTTTACCAAAGGGCTGGGCTTTGCCGAGCTTTGGGTGAACCACGTCGCCCTGGCCGTCTTCGCGGTCCTGTTTGTGGCGGCGTCCATCCTGCTGCTCAAGAAACAAGAGGCGTAAGGTGACACGCTGGCTCTTCAATATCTGGCTGCTGGGGGTGAAGGAGTTGCGCAGCCTGCTGGCCGACCCGATCCTGCTCTTGCTGGTGGCCTATATGTTCAGTGTCGCGATCTATGCCGTGGCAACTGGCGCGCGGACTGAAGTGCGCAACGCCGCCGTGGCTTATGTGGATCTCGATCAATCCGGTCTGACCGGGCGGATTGTCGAAGCCATCCTGCCGCCCGAGTTCGAAGCCCCACAAGGGATCGATCTCTCAGAGCTGGAGCAGGTGATGGACAGCGGCGATTTCGTCTTTGTCCTGTCCTTTCCACCACGGTTCGAGGCCGATGTTATCGACGGAAATTACCCGTCCGTGCAGCTGAACGTCGATGCGACGGCGATGACGCAGGCGGGGAATGGCGCAATTTATCTTCAGGAAATCATCACCGCCGAAGTGACCCGTTTCATCACCGGCGATGATACTGCCAGCAGCCTTCCGATCGATCTGGTGGTCACGGCGCATTTCAACCCGAACCTGCAATCCATCTGGTTCACATCTGTCATGCAGATCATCAACAACGTCACCATTCTGGCCGTCCTGCTGACGGGCGCGGCCCTGATCCGCGAACGCGAGCACGGCACGATCGAGCATCTTCTGGTCATGCCTGTGAATGCCTCCGAGATCATGCTGGCGAAGATTTGGGCCAATGGCCTCGTGATCGTCATCGGTGCGGTCTTGTCGCTCTGGCTCGTGGTGCAGGGGGTCCTTCAGGTGCCGGTGGCCGGGTCCATCCCGCTCTTCGTGGCGGGAACGGTGCTCTATCTGGTTGCGGTCACGGGACTTGGCATTCTGCTGGCCACCTTCACGACGTCGATGCCGCAATTCGGTCTGCTGGTCATCCCGGTTCTCGTGATCATGAATCTGTTGTCGGGCTCCACGACACCGATGGAGAGCATTCCGGTCTGGTTGCAGACCATCATGCAGGCCTCGCCCTCGACCCATTTTGTCGCCTTTGCACAAGCGATACTCTACCGCGGCGCGGGGTTGGAGACGGTTTGGACGGATATGGTGGTTATGGCGTCGCTGAGCGCTTTTTTCTTCGCAGTTTCGCTCCTGCGGTTCCGTCAGACGATGGCGACGAGCCAATAACCTTCCCGATATGTCCTTCGGATTGATGATCGTCAAACCCGCACGCGCGGGGTGCGGCAGGTCTGGTCCAAGTGCCGACCAAACTGATGATCAGAAAAGGACACGCCCATGCCCATCCACACAGTGACGGATCACGCGCATTCCGACATCGAGGATATCTACTCCACCAGATCGTCCGAACGCAGCCTGCCGAAGTACCGGATGCCCGACGGGCTGACCGAACCGCACGCGGCCTACGCGCTGGTGCGCGACGAACTGCTTCTGGACGGCAACGCGCGCCAGAACCTCGCGACCTTCTGCACCACATGGGTCGAGGACGAGGTCAAACAGCTCATGACTGACGCTGTCGACAAGAACATGATCGACAAGGACGAGTACCCCCAGACCGCCGAGATCGAGAGCCGCTGCGTCCATATCCTCGCCGATCTGTGGCACGCCGAGAAATCGTGGGACACAATCGGCTGTTCGACCACCGGGTCGAGCGAGGCCGCCATGCTGGGTGGGCTGGCGCTCAAGTGGAAATGGCGCGCCCGGCGCGAGGCCGAGGGCGAGGACACGAGCAAGCCCAACATCGTGACCGGCCCGGTTCAGATCTGCTGGAAGAAATTTGCGCGTTACTTCGATGTCGAAATTCGCGAAGTACCCTTGAAAGGTGACGCGCTCGGTCTTCAACCGGACGACCTGCGCGACTACTGCGACGAGAACACCATCGGCGTGGTGGCAACGCTGGGTGTCACTTTCACAGGCATCTACGAACCGGTAGAGGCGCTGGCCCGCGAGCTTGACGCGATGCAACGCGATCTGGGGCTGGATATTCCGATCCATGTGGACGCGGCCTCGGGTGGATTCATCGCGCCTTTCATCCAGCGCGATCTGGTCTGGGATTTCCAGATCGAGCGGGTGCGGTCGATCAATGCGTCCGGGCATAAATACGGACTTGCCCCCTTGGGCGTCGGTTGGGTGGTCTGGGCCTCCAAGGACGATCTGCCCGACGATCTGGTTTTCTATGTCGACTACCTCGGCGGCAATATGCCCACCTTCGCGCTCAACTTCTCGCGCCCGGGCGGCGAGATCATCGCGCAATACTACAATTTCCTGCGGCTGGGGCGCGAAGGCTATACCGCGATCCAGCAGAGTTGCTCGGATACGGCGCAATGGCTCGGCGCCGAGCTGGCGAAGCTCGGACCGTTCGACATGGTCTATGACGGCCATGGCGGCCTGCCCGCCGTTGCCTACAAGCTGACAGACGGCGATCACGGCTTCACGCTCTATGACCTGTCCGAACGGGTGCGGATGCGCGGCTGGCAGATCGCCTCCTACCCGCTGCCTGCGGACCGGGAAAAGACCGTGGTTCAGCGTATCCTGATTCGCCATGGCGTCAGCCGCGATCTGGCCGCGCTGTTGCTGGAAGACATCAAACGCGCGCTGGAACATCTGTCGCAAAACCCGGTCCCGAATTCGACCGCCGGGCCGGGGTTTCATCATGGCTGACCGATTGAAGTATCGTCTGGCAGCTTTTGTGCCGGTCTCGCTTTTGGCCAAGCCGGCCTTTGCGCAGGAGGGGGCGGTTGCCGAAGCGGAACGGGTCATCGGACAGGTCTTTGACCGTGTCGAGCCGGTGACGGAAGAAGGCCTTCACGGCTTCTTCCAACTGCTCGGCAATCAGCCGATCGCTTTCATCCTGCTGGCGCTGGCCCTTGGGACGCTGATCGGCAAGGCCAGCGTCAAGGGCATCTCCCTCGGCTCCACGGCGGGCACGCTTCTGGTGGGGGTAATCCTGTCGATGATCGCCGAGGCCGCGTTCGACATCACCTATTCGATCCCTGGCATCCTGTCGTCCTTCATGCTGCTTTTGTTCATGTATGCGCTTGGGCTGAAGGTCGGGCCACAATTCTTTTCCGGACTGCGCAAGGGCGGTCTGGCCTTCGTCGGGATCGGCCTCACGGTCTGGATCCTGAACTGGGTGATCTGCTATTTCGGCGCGGCGTTGGCGGGGCTGGACCCGGGTTACGCGACCGGCCTCATCTCGGGCAGTTACACGATCACCGCGATCCTCGGCGTCGGGCAAAGCGCGCTGGACAGTGGCGCCTATCTCCCGCCCGACGGGATCAGCGCGGAGGAGGTGGGTGCCAACATGGCCGCCGCCTATGCGATCAGCTACGTGCTTTCCAGCGTCGGGATCATCCTGCTGATCCGCTACCTGCCGCGCATCTTCGGGCATGATGCGGCCGCCGACGCCAAGCTGGCCGAGGCGGAATATAGTGGCGGCGCCACCGATCCCGTGCCCGGCGCGCCCGGGGCGCTGACCATGGGCTTTTCCCCCTACGATCTGCGCGCCTTCACCGTGACCCACAAGGGCTTCATAGGTCGCAGTGTCGCGCAATTGGCATCGGACTTCCCCAAGGCTCCCATCCTGCGGGTCGTGCGGGATGGCGCAGTTCTGGACCCCGCCGATAATCCCACAATCGCGTCAGGCGACATCGTCACCGTACGCGCAAACGTGCATGATTTGATCCTCGAAGAGGGCGAGCTGATCGGACCGGAATCCGACGATATCCTCGCGCGAAACATCCCGATGGAGGTGGCCGACATCCATGTCGGATCCCATGCGGTCAGCGGGAAATCGTTGACGGAGCTGGAACGCGAAGGCCATGGCGGTGTGGAGGTACAGGCGCATTTTCGCGCGGGCAACGAACTGCCGCTCGGGCCGCAGAGCGACGTGCGCTTCGGCGATGTGCTGCGCCTGACGGGCCCTGATGCCGCGCTCAAGGCGGCGGCGCACCAGCTTGGCGGGCGGGCGATCCTGCCCTCGTTCAAGTCCGAGGTGCTTTACCTCGCGCTGGCCATGCTGGTGGGTTACCTCGTCGGTATCGTCACGGTGACGATCTCCGGCATCCCTTTCGCGCTCGGCACATCCGCGGGCTGCATCCTTGCGGGCGTCGCGGTCAGTTATGTCCGCAGCCGCAACCCCGAGTTCGGCGGCCCGGTGCATGAAGGCGCGCGCAGTTTCCTGCAAGATTTCGGCCTGAACACGTTTGTGGCCGTGCTGTCGGCGAATGTCGGACCCAAAGTCATCTCGGCCTTGGGGGGTGACACGATCCTCTGGCTGGCGCTGATCGGAACGGCCGGTGCGCTTATCCCGCCCCTGATCGCCTTCTGGGTCGGGATCAAGGTCTTTGGCCTGAATTCCGTCATCGCCGATGGGGCCACGACCGGCGGGCGCAACAGCACACCGGGCCTGAACGCGATCATCGAGGAATCCGGCAGCTCCGTCGCGGCCGTGCCGTACCCGGTGAGCTATGCGCTCACGACTGTTCTTGCGCTGATCGGCGGGTATTTCTCGATGATCCTGTCGTGACGCGCAGCTTTCCAGAGGCGGACAGGACCACCGCAAGTCTGGAAATTGACGAACATCAAACCTGCAACATCCAGTCCTGTCACTTCTAACGTGAACAAAGGTGCAAGCGCCCCTTGAACACAGAGGAGAAAGCCGATGCCGACCGACGTGATTGCAAAGGACGATCCATCGACTCAAAGCAACTCCGGCTCCTTGGGGCTTTTGCCGCTGACCGCACTCGTGGTCGGTTCCATGATCGGCGGCGGGGTTTTCAGCTTGCCGCAGAACATGGCGCGCGGCGCATCCGCCGGGGCAATCACCATCGGTTGGCTTATTACCGGTGTCGGGATGCTGGCGCTTGCCTTCGTCTACAAAAACCTGTCCACCCGCAAACCCGGGCTGGACGCGGGACCCTATTCCTATGCGCGCGCGGGTTTCGGCAATTTTGTCGGGTTCAACAGCGCCTGGGGCTATTGGCTCAGCGCCTGGCTCGGCAACGTGTCCTACGCCGTTCTGATCTTTGGCGCGCTCAGCTACTTTTACGCGCCCTTCGGCGAAGAGGGGAATACCTGGCAGGCCATCGTCGGCGCTTCGGTCTGCCTGTGGCTTGTCCACGCGCTGGTTCTGGCAGGTGTGCGACAGGCCGCAATCATCAACCTGATCACGACGATCGCCAAGCTGGGGCCGATTTTCCTGTTTATCGTGCTCGCCCTCGTGGCGTTCAACATGCCGACGTTCCAGCTGGATTTCTGGGGCACCGAAACGCTGTCACTGGGCAGCATCACGACCCAGGTGCAAAGCACGATGCTGGTCACACTTTGGGTGTTTATCGGGATCGAAGGCGCCAGTGTCGGATCAGGACGCGCGCGCAAGCGCAGCGACATCGGCAAGGCCACCATCCTTGGTTTCGTG
This sequence comes from uncultured Marivita sp., assembly GCF_947488135.1. Classification (GTDB taxonomy): domain Bacteria; phylum Pseudomonadota; class Alphaproteobacteria; order Rhodobacterales; family Rhodobacteraceae; genus Marivita. The sequence continues at coordinate 189,030 of NZ_CANKYW010000003.1, forward strand.
ACGGTGCTGCTGCTCTACCTGCTCGTGTCACTCTTGTCGCTTGGCGTCATGTCGCAACCAGAACTCGCGGCGCTGCCTGCCGCAGCGTCCATGGCAAACGTTCTGGAATCCGTGGTCGGGCCCTGGGGATCGGTGCTGGTCAGGATCGGTCTCGTGATCTCGGTCGCCGGCGCTTTCCTGAGTTGGACCCTGCTGGCCGCCGAAATTCCGTTCCGCGCCGCGAAGGAAGGAATGTTGCCCGAGATATTCGCCAAAGAGAACGACAATGGCTCCCCGTCCGGTGCACTCTGGATCACCAATGTCTGCGTTCAGATCGTTCTCATTGTGACGCTCTACGCGAATTCGACCTATCTTGCGCTTTTCTACATCGCATCGACGGCCATCCTTGTGCCTTACGTGTTCTCGGGCGCCTATGCGCTCAAGCTTGCGATCACCGGCGAAAGCTATGGTTCGCAAGAGGGGCGTGGAGGCGACATGGCCATCGGAGCGTTGGCAACGGTCTATGGCGCGTGGCTCGTCTATGCGGCAGGTCCGGCATATCTGTTGATGTGCGCCATCCTCTATGCCGTGGGCATTCCGGTCTATCTTTGGGCCCGCAAATCACATGACGAAAAAGCCTTCGCTCCTGCCGAAGTCCTGATTGCGATCGGGCTTGTCGGAGCCGCGATCGTCGCCGCCTACCTCATGTCGACCGGCGCGATCAGCGCCCTGTGATTCACGTAATTGGAAAGGAAGCCTGTCATGGAACGTGATGACAAACTCGGCGTGTATTCCGAAACCGGACGCTTGCGACAGGTCATCGTCTGCCGCCCCGGGCTGGCCCATCGCCGCCTGACGCCCGCCAACTGTCAGGACCTGCTGTTCGATGATGTTTTCTGGGTCAAGCAGGCGCAGAAGGATCACGATGTTTTTGCGCAGACTATGCGCGACGAAGGCGTCGAGGTGCTGGATGTGAACGACCTGCTGGCCGAAACGCTGGACATCGCGGAGGGCCGCGACTGGATCCTCGATCACCGCATCACACCGGATCAAATCGGAGTGGGGATGCTGCCGGATCTGCGCGCCTGGATGGACGAATTGCCGGGCACGAAACTGGCCGAATACCTGCTGGGCGGTCTCGCCACCGACGATCTGCCCTTCACGCCATCGGGGCTGTTCGGCAGCTACCTCGGCCCGCATGGCTTCATCCTGCCGCCGCTGCCGAATGCGCTCTTTACGCGGGACAATTCGGCGTGGATCTTCGGCGGGGTGTCGGTGAACCCGATGTTCTGGCCCGCCCGGCGACCCGAAACGCTGCTCAACACGGCGATCTACAAGTTCCACCCCAAATTCGTCGGCAAGACCACGATCCACTTCGGCGATCCGACGCTCGATCATGGGCTGGCGACGGTCGAGGGGGGCGATATCATGCCCGTCGGCGATGGCACCGTGCTTGTCGGCATGGGGGAACGTTCCTCGCCGCAAGGTATCGGCCAACTGGCCGAGGCGCTGTTCGACACGGGCGTGGCGCAGCGGGTGCTGGCCTTTGCCATCCCAAAATCGCGGGCGGCGATGCATCTCGACACGGTGTTCACGCTATGCGGCGGCGATGTCGTGACCACGTTCAAGGAGGTCGCGGACGAGTTGGTCTGCTACGACATCCGGCCGGGCGAAGGGCTGGCCCCCTTGCAGTTCCGCCACGACCCCCGGCCCATCTTCGACATCGTGGCCGAGGTCCTGGGCTACAAGCGCCTGACCGTTGTTCCCACCGGCGGCGATACCGAGGAAGAGCGGTCGCGCGAGCAGTGGAACGATGGCAACAACGTGCTGGCGCTCAGGCCCGGTGTGGTCATCGGTTACGACCGCAATGATGACACCAACGCCGCTTTGAAAGCCGCCGGGATCGAGGTCCTGGCCATCCCGGGCGCCGAGCTGGGCCGTGGGCGTGGCGGCGGGCACTGCATGAGCTGCCCGACCATCCGTGACGCCGTCTGAAGCTGAAAGGAAAGACAATGGCCTACAATCTCAAGAACCGGCATTTCCTGACGCTGCGTGATTTCACACCGCGCGAGATCGCGTTCCTGCTCAAGCTGGCGACTGATTTGAAGGCGGCGAAATACGCCGGGACCGAACAGCCCAAGCTGCAAGGCAAAGACATCGCGCTGATCTTCGAGAAGGACAGCACGCGCACGCGGGTGGGCTTCGAGGTGGCGGCCTACGACCAGGGGGCGCGTGTGACCTATCTGGGTCCGACGGGTTCGCATATCGGGCACAAGGACTCGGTCAAGGATACCGCGCGGGTGCTGGGCAGGATCTATGATGCCATTGAATATCGCGGGTTCGGCCAAAAGGTCGTGGAGCAATTGGCCGAATTCTCGGGCGTGCCGGTGTATAACGGCCTGACGAACGAGTTTCACCCGACCCAGATCCTCGCCGATTTCCTGACCATGCAGGAGCATGTCGAAAAGCCGTTGCACCAGGTGGCCTATGCCTTTCTCGGCGATGCCGGGAACAATATGGGTGACAGCCTTCTGATCGGCGGGGCGAAGATGGGCATGGATGTGCGGCTTTGCGCGCCCAAGGCCTGCTGGCCGAAGCAAGAAATCATCGACGAGGCCGAGGGAATCGCGCAGCACACCGGCGCGCGTGTAACGATCACCGAAGATGTGGATGCGGCCGTTGAGGGCGCCGATTTCATCTACACCGATGTCTGGGTGTCCATGGGCGAGCCAAAGGAGAAATGGGCCGAACGTATCGCTCTGCTCAAACCCTATCAGGTGACGACAGAGATGATGGCGAAAACCGGCAATCCGCGCGTCCGGTTCATGCATTGCCTGCCCGCTTTCCACAACACAGAGACGATTGTGGGCGCCGAGATCAAGGCGGAGTTTGGCCTGGATGCGATGGAAGTGACGGAAGAGGTGTTTGAAAGCCCCGCCTCGATCGTGTTCGATCAGGCGGAAAACCGGATGCACACGATCAAGGCGGTGCTTGTCGCCACATTAGGGGCCTGAGATGTTGGTTGTCGCGGCTATAGGGGGTAATGCCCTGCTGCAACGGGGTGAACCGCTGACAGCGGAGCGGCAGCGCGCCAATGTGCGGGTTGCAGCGACGGCTCTGGCGCAGATCGTGCGCGCCGGTCACCAATTGATCGTGACCCACGGCAACGGCCCTCAGGTAGGTTTGCTGGCTCTTCAGGGCGCCGCCTACAAGCCGGATGAGGCCTACCCGCTGGATGTGCTGGGGGCCGAGACCGAAGGGATGATCGGCTACCTGATCGAGCAGGAGCTGGAAAATGCTCTGGGACACGATCACGCCGTTGCAACCCTGCTGACGCAAGTGGTCGTCGATCCAAAAGACCCGGCATTCCGTAACCCGACAAAGTTCGTCGGTCCGGTCTATTCCCAAGCCGAGGCAAAGGCCCGCGCGCAAGCGGCTGGATGGACCATTGCGCAGGATGGGGACCACTGGCGCAGGGTGGTGCCGTCCCCGAAACCGATCGAGATTCCCGACTTGCGGGTGCTGCGCCTTCTGCTGGATCAGAACGTAACTGTGGTGTGCGCCGGAGGCGGGGGCATTCCGGTGATGCGCCGCGACGATGGGTCGCTGGCCGGCGTCGAGGCCGTGATCGACAAGGACGCCGCCAGCGCGCTGCTGGCGTCTGACATCGGGGCGGACGCGCTGTTGCTGCTGACCGATGTCGATGCGGTCTATCAGGGCTTTGGCACCGATCAAGCGATGCCCCTCGCCGATCTGACGCCTGACGAAGGTCGCGCGCTGGACATGCCGAAGGGGTCGATGGGCCCGAAACTTCTGGCGGCGTGCGACTTTGCCGACCGCGGCGGCCTCAGCGGGATAGGCCGCCTGGCCGACGCCCTTGCGATCCTTAACGGAACATCCGGCACCCGGATTACGCGAAACAAGACAGGAGAGAACCAATGAAACGACTGGACAACAAGATCGCGCTGATCACCGGTGGGGCGGCCGGCATCGGGCTGGAAACCGCGCGGGTGTTTCTGGACGAGGGCGCAAAAGTCGCATTGGTGGATCTGAAGGCCGAAGAACTGGAAAAGGCCGCCGCCGATCTTGGCAATGGCGACGATGTTCTGACCATCGCCGCCGATGTTTCCTCGCAAGAGGACTCGGCGCGCTATGTGCAGGCGGCGCTTGAGCGGTTCGGTCGCATCGACATTTTTTTCAACAATGCCGGGATCGAGGGCAGGGTCGCGCCGCTGGTCGATCAGGACATGGCTGATTTCGACCGGGTGATGGCGGTCAATGTCCGAGGGGCATTTCTCGGGCTGAAGCATGTCCTGCCGGTGATGATGCGCCAAAACTCCGGCAGCGTCATCAACATGTCCTCCATCGCCGGACTAAAGGGCAGCCCGAATGTGGCCCCTTACATCACATCGAAACATGCCGTCGTGGGCCTGACCCGCGCCGCCGCGATCGAGGCGGCATCGGCGAGTGTACGCGTCAATTCCGTGCACCCCTCGCCGGTCAACACGCGGATGATGCGATCTCTGGAAGAGGGGTTCGACCCCGGCCATGGCGCCGAAATCCAGCAGCAACTTGCGGCGTCGATCCCACTTGCGCGCTATGGTGAGACACGGGATGTCGCGAACCTTGTGCTTTTCCTTGCGTCTGACGAGTCGGCGTTCATAACCGGGGCGCAGTTCCCCGTCGACGGCGGCATGGCCGCAGGCTGAGTCATGGCTGATCCGGCAACCGCACAACAGGAACCATCGGGCACCATCGCCGCCATTCGCGGCGGTGTGGTCGATGTGGCCTTCGATGGCGCGGTGCCGCGCATCCACGACCTGCTCTATGCGGGCGATGTGCCGATGGAGGTCTCCGCGCTGATCGGGCAGGGGATGGTGCGTGCGATGGCCATGGCACCGGTGCGTGGGCTGGGCCTTGGCATGACGGTACGGGTTACGGGTGGACCTATCGAGGTGCCTGTGGGTGACGCCGTGCTCGGGCGCATGCTCGACGTTTTCGGCACACCGATCGACGGACGCCCCGCGCCGGACACCGGATTGCGTCGGTCGATCCATCAGGCACCGCCGCGCCTCAGCGACCGTGTCGTGCATTCGGCGTTTCTCGAGACCGGGATCAAGGCCATTGACCTGCTGTCGCCCATTGAACGGGGCGGCAAAACGGGGCTTTTTGGTGGGGCAGGAGTCGGCAAGACCGTCCTTATCACAGAACTGATCAATAATACCGTCCAGCACCACAAGGGCGTCAGCCTGTTCTGCGGCATCGGCGAACGGTCGCGCGAGGCCGAAGAACTGTACCGCGAAATGGGCGAGGCGGGCGTGCGCGAAAAGACCGTGATGCTCTTCGGCCAGATGAACGAGGCTCCGGGCGTGCGGTTCCTGATCGGAAACACTGCCCTGACCATGGCCGAGTATTTCCGCGACGATAAAGGGCAGGACGTGCTCCTGCTGATCGACAACATCTTCCGCTTCGTGCAGGCAGGCTCCGAGGTGTCGGGGTTGATGGGGCGGATGCCCTCGCGCGTGGGCTACCAGCCGACGCTGGCCACCGAGCTGGCTGCGCTCGAGGAGCGGATCACCTCGACAAGCCGGGGCGCGATCACCTCGATTCAGGCGGTCTACGTGCCCGCCGACGATTTCACCGATCCGGCAGCAGCGCATATCTTCTCGCATCTTTCGGCCTCGGTCGTGCTGTCGCGCAAACGGGCCAGCGAGGGTCTTTATCCGGCGGTCGATCCGCTTTCCTCGGCCTCCGTGATGCTCACGCCTTCTGTCGTGGGCCAAAGGCATTACGACATCGCCCGCGCGGTGCGCAGCACGCTGGCCGCCTATGATGAGCTGCGCGACATCATTGCGATGCTCGGGCTGGAGGAACTGTCCTCCGCCGACCGGCTCACCGTTGCGCGGGCGCGCAGGTTGGAACGTTTCCTGACGCAGCCCTTCGTGACAACCGAAGCCTTCAGCAGCATGAGGGGAAAGACCGTGGCCATTGCCGAGACGCTCGACGGGTGCGAGACAATTCTCGATCAGACCGACTTCACCCTGCCCGAAAGCGCCTATTACATGATCGGCGGCCTGGGCGATTTGGAGGACGCATCATGAGCATGGCCGAAAGCATGACAGTGACGCTGCGCCTGCCCACGCGCACGCTTTTCGAGGGCCGCGCTGAACGTTTGACGGCGGTCGCGCCCAACGGGGCGTTCGGGATCTGGCCGAACCATTCTGATTTCGTCACGGGACTGGTGCCATCGGTGATGACGCTGCGCCTCGCGGACGGCTCCGAGGCGATTTTCGGTATTGACGAAGGCTTGCTGGTCAAGAAGGGCCATAGCGTTGCAGCCGCCGTGCTGCGCGGGGTGCAAGGAGATGAGCTTGGCGGCCTGTGGGAGACGGTCCGAACCAACTTCGTGCGGCTGGACGAAGAGGAACGGCAGGCGCGCGCGGCGCTGTCGCGGCTGGAAGCGGACATGGTTCGCCGCTTTGCCGAATTGCGCAGGCAAAACTCATGAATTCGGATCCTGACAAATCCGCCGATGACATCGCGCGACACGCCAAGCGAATGAAATCCGCGCGCGAAGATCCGGGCCCAAGTCCGCTGCGCGGCATTGGCACCTTCGGAATGATCGGATGGTCCATCGCGGTGCCGACGGTTGGGGGCGCGTTTTTGGGGATATGGCTGGACCGCGTGGCGCCGCAGGGTTTTTCGTGGACCATTGCGCTAATCCTGGGCGGTGTCGTTCTGGGTGTGTTCATCGCCGCCGCCTGGGTGCAAAAAGAAGGAGACGGGAATTGATTGCAGTGGATTGGACGGCACTTGCCTTGGGGAGTGCCGCCGGGATGTTCATGAGCGTGCTTTTCTTCGCCGGACTTGCCCTTGGCATGAAACGCGCCATACGCACAGAACTCGCGGTTCAAACGCTTATCTTCAGCGCGGCCCTGCGGATCAGCCTGTTCCTGGCTTCGGGCTGGCTGGTCGTCATGCAGGCAGGGCCGTGGGCCTTTGCGGGATACGGTATCGCTTTTTTTGTTTGCCGCCGGATCGCCACTTCGATCGCCCGCAACCAGATCCCACAGGAGATCGGGGAATGACGCTTTCGCCCGACGACATGATCATGTTTGTGGTTTGGGGAATTCCCATCAATGCGACTGTTTTCTACACGTGGATCGTGATGGGGGTTCTGACCGTCGCTTCCATGCTCCTTACCCGCAACCTGCGTGCGGATGTGCCTCCGAACCGCTGGCGCACCGCGCTCGAAGTGATCGTGCAGGGCATTCAGAGCCAGATCGAGGAAATCGCCGGGGGTCCGTCGCGGCACCTTCTCTATTTCGCAGGCACGCTGTTTCTGTTCGTCGCGGTATCCAACCTCCTCCTGGTGATCCCGGGGTTCGAGCCGCCGACCTCGTCACTCTCCACAACGACAGCTCTGGCCCTGTCCGTTCTCGTGGCCGTTCCGCTCTTCGGTATCACCAGCCGGGGCCTGGGGGGGTATCTGAAAACCTACCTCGAGCCGTCATTCATCATGCTGCCCTTCAACATCATCTCGGAGTTCTCGCGCGGCATCTCCCTCGCGATCCGTCTTTACGGCAACATCATGAGCGGTGCGGTGATTGCGGCCATCCTGCTGACGGTGGCGCCGTTCTTCTTCCCGGTCGTTATGGACCTGCTCGGCCTGCTGACCGGCATGATTCAGGCCTACATTTTCGCGATCCTCGCCACCGTCTATATTTCAAGCGCGACCGCGCCTTCAAACCCGCCCACAACACAGGAGAACACTCCATGACCGATCTTGCGATTATCGCAGCCGTCTCCATCTTCACAGCCGGGTTGACGGTGTCCTTCGGGGCCATCGGCCCGGCATTGGGCGAAGGCAGGGCGGCGGCCACGGCTTTGAGTGCGATCGCCCAGCAACCCGACGCGGCTTCGACCTTGTCGCGCACGCTATTCGTCAGCCTCGCGATGATCGAGTCGACGGCGATCTATTGTTTCGTCGTCGCCATGATTCTGATCTTCGCCAATCCGTTCTGGAACGCGGCTGTCGAAGCCGCAACGGCGGCGGGCGGCTGAGCCCATGTCCATCGACTGGATCACGGTCGCGGCCCAGCTTGCCAACTTCCTGGTGTTGGTCTGGCTGCTCAAGCGGTTTCTCTATCGCCCCATTCTGGACGGCATCGACGCCCGCGAAGCCGAGATCGCCGAGCGCATGCAGATCGCGGTGCGCGCCAGAGAGGAGGCCAAGGCGACCGAGGCAGACTATCGTGCTCGGCTGGAGGCGCTGCAATCGGAGCAGACTTCGACAACCGAGGCGGTGCGTCGTGAGGCCGAAAAGGAAAAGGATGCCCTGCTGGCAGAAGCGCAGGCCCGCATCGAGCGCGAACGCGCTGCATGGGCTGCGCATCTGGACGAGGAGGCGCGGAGTTTTACCGGCAAATTGCAGCGCGCTGGCGCGAACGCCCTGCTGGACCTGACCCGCAAGGCGCTCGGCGATCTGGCGGACGATAGCCTGGAGGCCCGCATCGCCGCTCAGCTGGCCCGGAAAATGCGTGAAACCAATGGCGAACTCGAGCGTGCGGTCGGCAATCCGGAAGATGCCACGATAACGAGCCATGAGGCTCTGTCGCAGTCGACCCGCGATCTTATCGCGGCCGAGTTGCACAACCGCTTCCCCGGCCTTGCCCTGCGCTTTGAGACCGATCCGGCCCAGGCGCCCGGGTTGACCCTTCGCATCGGCAGGGCACAGCTTGCCTGGACGGTCGATACCTATATCGAAGGTCTGGGCGATCTCATGGCCGACCAACTGGGCTCCAACTCCGGGCAGAAAGCATGACCGCGATGGTTGTGAACCCGAGGACCCCCACCATTGATCCGGATGATCTGCTCCGCACCCTCCTGAACAGCCCGCCGCCCGGGCCGCGTCTCAGCGAAGTGGGAATAGTGGCCGAAGTCGGTGACGGAATCGCCGTTGTCAGCGGGCTCGAGCGCGCCCTGGCGGAGGAAGTGTTGGAGTTCGAAAGCGGTGTACGCGGCCTCGTGCTCGACCTTGAGCCTGGCCGACTTGGGGTGGTGCTGCTCGGGCCGTCGGACCGGGTGAGGGTCGGCGAACGGGTGACCCGGTCGCATCGGGTGGTCAGCGCGCAGGTGGGCGAGGGGCTTTTGGGCCGCGTCGTTGACGCCCTCGGCATCCCCAGCGACGGGAAAGGCCCTCTGAAAGCGGCGACGCTGCGGCCGGTGGAGGCTGAAGCTCCGAAGATACTCGCGCGCCGCGCGATCTCGCGCCCATTGGCGACGGGCCTCAAGGCCATTGATGCAGCGGTTCCCATCGGGCTTGGGCAGCGCCAATTGGTGATCGGCGACAGGCAGACAGGCAAGACCTCGATCTCGGTCGATGCGATCCTGAACCAGAAAGACACCGACGTGATCTGCATCTATTGCGCCATCGGGCAGAGAGGCGATGCGGTGGCCAAGGTCATCGCCGCGATCCGCGACGGCGGCATGATGGACCGCACAATCGTCATGGCCGCTGGGGACGAGGAGGCGGCGGGGCTGGCCTATGTCGCGCCCTATGCCGCGATGACGATGGCGGAGTATTTTTCGGGGCAGGGCCGGGACGTGCTGGTCGTCTTTGACGATCTGACACATCACGCGCGGTCCTACCGCGAATTGTCGCTGCTTTTGCGACGCCCGCCGGGGCGCGAGGCGTTTCCGGGGGACATCTTCTACATCCACGCCAGGCTGCTGGAGCGCGCGGGGCAGTTCACCGACGCGGCGGGTGGAGGCTCGATCACCGCGCTGGCCGTGGTCGAGACGCAGGCAGAGAACCTGTCGGCCTACATCCCGACAAACCTGATTTCGATCACGGACGGGCAAATCTACCTGTCCCCACGTCTCGTGCGGAAGAACCAGTTTCCCGCGGTCGACCTGGGCAAATCGGTGAGCCGGGTGGGCGGGAAGGCGCAAAGCCCGGCCTTCCGGTCGGTGTCCGGCAACCTGCGCGTGACGCTGTCGCAATTCGAGGAACTGGAGGACTTCGCCCGCTTCGGCACCCGGCTCGACGAGGCGACGCGCGCCCGCCTGACCCGCGGCGCGGCTGTGCGCGGCGCGCTGCGCCAAGCCGAGCGTGACCCGATGCCCGCCATCGAACAACTGGCCGTTCTGATCGCCGCGAATGCCGGCGTTCTGGACGGGCTGAGCGAGGCCAGGTCCGACGCGGTGATGGCAGACATCAGAGGCATGACGCAGCGCGAGCTTTCAGACATCGCCGCGCAGATCGGCTCCGGCGCGGCGCTCAATGAGGCGGCGCAAGAGCGGATGAGCGCCCTCGGCCGACAAGCACGGGCGGAAAGGGAACGGGCAGATGGCCCAAACGCTTGAAAGCCTGACCCGACAGATGGGCAGCATGGAGAGCATCCACAGCGTCGTTCGCACGATGAAGACGCTGTCGGTGATCAACTCCGCGCCCTACGAACAGGCCGGCCGCGCGATCGAGGCCTATTACCAGACCGTCCTTGACGGTTTGCACGCCTTTCTCAAGGCATCCGGTCCGCTGGATTTCAAAGCACAGGTGGTGGGTGCCTGGGTCGTCGTCGTGTTCGGATCCGATCACGGTTTGTGCGGCAACTACAACGAAATACTTGCGGCGCATGTGGCTTCTGGCTTGGGCTCGGATGATGGTTTACAACCCATCGTGTTGTGTGTCGGCGCGCAAATGGCCGACGCGCTGGCGGACCGGTCGATCGAGGTCGAAAAGGTGTTTCTACCGCCTGCATCGGTGGATGGGATCGGGCGGTTGGCGAACCGGGTGACGCAATATCTCGACGATGTCCGGAACCGAACGCGCGCTTCCGAGATCGCAGTCAACCTGGCCTTCACCGCTCGAAGCGACTCTGGTGGACAGATCGCCCGGACGGTCGCTCTGTTGCCGCTCGGTACGGGCGTTCTGAACGAACTTGAGCGAAAACCGTGGCGGTCCCGAAGCCTGCCCGGTTTTTCGATGCCCGCAGACACACTCTTCCCCGCGCTGATCCGCGGTTTTGTCTTCGCGAGCCTCTTCAAGGCGTCTGCGGAGGCTATGGTCACGGAAAACGCAGCGCGGCTCGCCTTGATGAGCCAGGCCGAGCAATCCGTTGAGGACCGGCTCGAAGCGCTCCGGTCAGACGCGAACGCGCTGCGGCAAAGCGGCATCACCACCGAGCTTCTGGATGTCATCATCGGCTTCGAGGCATTGAAGAACTCCGCGCGACGCAAACCGGGCGCGAAGGAAAACAAACTTGACCCGGCACCCGGTCGGGATGATCGGAAGACGTGAAGGCGCTGTCATACCTTCCCTGAGCAATGCGATTTCGGCCGTACAGGCCTTACCGACGGATCAAACATCGAACGGTCGCGGGGCGGACCCCATCGGCTCTTCCGCTTTGTAGACGATCTTGTATTTCTCGTGGGATTTCAGATGGATTCGACCGGTCCGCTTCAACTCGCTGAAGGCGCGGCTCACGCTCTCCATAGACAATCCGATATGGTCGCCTATGTCGCGGCGGCACATCGGCAGCACCACGTGCTCTGTGTTGGACCGGCTTTCGGCATAATCCTCAAGAAACCGAAACAGACGCTCCGGGCCTTTGATCGATGACATTGTAAGCAACTGCCGCTCGCGTTGCGCAAGAAGGCCACGCATGTAGGCTCCGATTTCCAGACGCAAAGCGGCATTGACCGCCAGATGTTGTTCCAAAGTCAGTCGCGGCAGAGATTTGACGATCACATGGTCGACGGCCTCTGCCGTGAAATGCCAATGATCCATGTCGGATATGCCGATCAGGTGTCCTTTCGTCGGGAAAGCGAATATCTGCCGATTGCCGGTGGAGTCGATCGTACAGCAGCGCACGGTGCCCGACACGAGCAGATAGAGATTATCCGCCGGGTCTCCGTGCAGCATCATCGTGCTGTCGGGCCGAAAATGCTGTTCAAACGCGCTGTCCCGGAATAGGGCAAGCAACTCCGTGCTGTCATGTCCGGTCTGCTGTCTTTCGGTGCGGCCCGGTCGAGGGGAAGTGAAGGTCGCTCCCGGTCGGGAAGACACGGTCCGGGATCGCGGGATGGAGTGTTTGCCAGGATTTGCGCTCGCAAAAGATGCAGTCATATCATTCATGAAACGGGTCCCATCCTGGAAATTCGGCCGACGTTCGAGGGCCGTGTTACGACGATATTCTGCTTACAGAACTGAAAAAGCGCCTACGTGAACCCGCGAAGCATTGGTAAAGCTTGCAACTTCCGCAGGAGCTTCCGGAGCCTGCATTTCCAACGTATGGTGTTTGGAATATATCTTAAGTGACTCACAGTGAGTCGGATAGTTAATCCGCTGAAATTCAGAACCTGATTGACGCAGGAGCGCCGATGACGAAACCTATGGAGCCCATATGTGCGTCATCGTTGACCTGCGATGCCGTGAAGGAACAATTGGCGCGTGTTGTTGCAAGCCGCCAGTTTCGCAACGCCCCTCGTCTGTCACGCTTCCTGACTTACGTTGTCGAACAGGACCTTGCCGGTCGGTCGGATCAACTCAAAGGCTACACGATCGGGATTGAGGTGTTCGACAAGGACGACGATTTCGATCCGCAGACAGACACCATCGTGCGGGTTCAGGCCCGCGCGCTGCGCCAAAAGCTGGAGCAATACTATCGGCAAGATGGCGCTGACGATCCGATTCATATCGTCATCGCGAAAGGCGGGTACGAACCGAAATACCAACAGACCGTCATTGATGACCGAACGGATGTGGAAGACGCATCCGCGGACGTCGATGAACGGCCATCTGAGAAACCTTCGATTGCCGTTTTGCCCTTTGAGAATATCGGGCGCGGCGACGAGCATGACTTTCTGTCGCTGGGGTTGACGGAGGGTGTCATCTCGGACCTGTCCCGTTTCAAATACCTTTCCGTGTTTTCACGCTCGACGACGGAAAAGGCCAAAGGCCAGCAGTTGAGCATTGCGCAGATATATCAGAGTTTCCAACCGGATTTCGTGCTGGAGGGGACGTTCCGGGTGCGGAATGATCTGATCGAAACACGGATCAAGCTGATCGACGCCGCACAGGACTCTGTCCTCATGACCACTCAAATCGACATGCGGATGGACCCACAGCATATCTTCGATGCACAGGACGAGCTGTGTACCCGTATCGCCGCGCGCATCGGGGTCGATGCCTCCATCGGGCAACTCGCGCGGCTGGCGCAGCGGTCTCGGCCCGCAATCAGATGGGACACGTATTCGTGGATGTCTCGATACTTCGAGTACGGCTTTCAGTTGGGCAAGGCCGAACGCGACGAGATCGAGGCTGGTCTGAAGCATGCGGTGAGCATTGATCCTACCTCGGCGGAAGCCCATGCCGCGTTGGCGATGATCGAAGTCGAGTATTACCGGACGATGTCGGCGGATGTGGGCGATCCTGTGCGACTCGAACAGGCGATGAGACACGCGAAACGTGCCGTGCGTTGTGATCCACAGAATGCAATGGCACATCAGGCCTTGGCGCTTGCTTGTTTTCATTCCAAGCGATTTGTCGATTTTCGCGCTTCGGTCAAACGGGCTTTGCAACTCAATCCGGGCCACGCTGACATGCTGGCCATGTTCGGCATGTGTTTCGTCCGACTCGCGGAGTGGGACGAGGCGATGCCGCTGCTCGACCGTGCCCTGGCCCTCAACCCGCTACATCCCGACTGGTATCACATGCCGAAAGCGATGTTCCTGATGATGAATGAAGGCCCTGAAGCGGCGATCGCAGAGTTCAAGAAGCGGCCGATGCCTGGCTTCTTCGCGTTTCACTACATCATGATGTGGTTCCAGATAGAAGTGGGGAATATGGAGGCGGCTGAAGTCGAGAAAGCCCGCCTCCTCGATATTGCGCCCGATACCGAGCAATTCACGCGTCGCTATTTCGATGCGATCTGCTTGTGCGACGAAATCGCGGATCGTGCACTCGCTGCTGCGCGAAAGGTGGGTTTGCAGATCGCCTAGCGTTCATTGTCGACGGCTGGCCCGTTTGAAGAGCGGCGTTTTCGTCCTGCCAACCCTGATCGTGCGCGGTCATTGACGTTCGTCAATCCTGTCCGATGCCCGCGACCTAGGACTGGTCTTGCTCAATCGAGCGAAACCAGAACCTAAGGAATATCAAAATGACAAATGTGAATACACTGAAACTCGCCGGCGTTTTCGTTCTCGCATCGGTTGGCATGGCTGCCGCCGACGTGACAATGGTGGATTGCGAAGGCACCGTGATCAGCATGTCCGACAGCATTGCCGCCGCCGGTCAAGAGCAAGCCTCGTCGATGGCGGAATGGGAAAACACGGTCTGCGAAGTTGCTCAGCAGTTGCCGCTCGATTCATACGAAGGTCCGACTGTCGTTCCGATCGTCATCGAACCCTACGGCATTGAAACCCGGGTCGTCATTTTCCCTGTCGAGGCAAGCACCGACAATTGATGTCTCATGGCGTCAGCTTGGTGAACGGTGTGGCCTCACACGTCGTTCACCAAAATCGCCTTCGGCGGAACAATCGTTTTTTCGGGACTCCGAACATGAAGAGCAAGACGAGCCCTGCTGTGATAATCGCCTTTGCGGCCCTTAGCTTGGTTCCAGAGGTACATGCGGGACCGCAGCTAGACGCAAATGAGTTCGCGCAAACCGAGCCTTCTTTACAGGGCGGGCCTAAAAGCGGCCCTCCACCCCGGGAGGCAGTGAACGCTTGTTCGGCATCGATCGAAGGCGATTTCTGTGCGTTTTACCTTGATGGATCGGAAATCACGGGCGTCTGCCGCCAACCTCCCCGAAGTACCGGGAATGGTCTGGTCTGCGTGCCGTCCGACCCGGCCGAAGGTTGAAACAAGCGGGTTTCGGAATGAGCGATGCGACAAGAGAGAACCATGATTCCGAACGCGGATATCCAGCCAGCGAAGATGAACGGCACGCCTGACGGAAGCGTCGGACGGGTTCTCATGACGTTGCTCCTTGTGGCGGCCCTCTGGACCTTGTCCAGCGAAGCCTACTATGCGCTGGTCGACGCACTCGGGCTCGAAAGTGGCTATGATGGCGCGCCGATCTTGTTCACGGCATATTACCTTGGTTGGGCGGCGTTGGCGGCGTGGCTGTTTCGCTCCTGCTTCAGCAATGTCTTCGACCGAAATCGCGTGGTGCAAGAAGGGCTGACCCTGCTTCCGATCCTCACGGGCTTCGGGCTGTTCGTGGTCTATGTCCTGCCGCTCCTGCCGGATGTGTCGGAGGTCCGCGCACCCCCGAACCCGCCGGAGTTCATGTTCGCTTCTGCCTGGTATTACCTGCCGAAATCCGCCGATATCCTGTTTCAGCAGGTCCTAGTTGCCGCGCTCATCTTTTCGGGCATCCGCGCAGGATTTGGACTCACAACGGTAAGCGTGGGCATGGCACTGGCGTTCGGCCTGTTTCATCTCGGTCTGGCCTTCGACGGTTTCACCCCGCTCTATGTCGCCCGCTTCACGCTCGCCGCCGTACTGTTCGGCGCGATGCTCCCGTATCTCTACCTGCGCGTCCGAAACGGCTTTCGATGGGCCTATTCGCTGCACTGGAGCTTTTACGCGGCCGACGCGATGCTCACCCATTTGATCCTTGCCGTGCCCCCTTGGGCATGAACCGCCAAAACCCAGAAAGGATGCCACCATGTCACTGAACACAACACTCAAGGCAACTGGCAGCGGCATTCTGCTGCTCGGACTTCTCCCGAACATTCTCCTGGCCGAAACTTTTCTTGCCGATGTCTGGGCCGACAACTGGTTCGAGATGCGCGTCAACGGCGCGCTGGTTGCAGAAGACAGCGTGCCGATCACCACCGAGCGGTCCTTCAACGCGGAGCGTTTCCATTTCGAAGCCGACCGGCCCTTCGTGATCGGCGTCGTGGCAAAGGATTTCAAGGAAAACGACACCGGGCTGGAATACATCGGAACGCGCCGTCAACAGATGGGCGATGGCGGTTTGATCCTACAGATCAGGGACGTCTCAGATACCCTCGTCGCGGTCAGCAATGCCGACTGGCAATGCCTGACCATCCATACCGCGCCGCTCGACAAGGCTTGCGAAGCCGAGGCCGATCCTGTCGCGGGAAAAGACCCATGCACCTTCGAAGCGTCGGACGAGCCCGACGGCTGGGACAGCACCGGGTTTGACGCGTCCGCCTGGCCGCAGGCGACTGTCTACACGGCCGCTCAGGTCGATCCGAAAATGGGCTACGACGACATCGCATGGTCTTCGCAAGCCGAGCTGATCTGGGGCGCGGACCTCGAACAGAGCAACACGGTGCTATGCCGATTGGTCGTCGAATGAGCAAAACCGGTCTGACAGTCACCCAAACGCAAACCCAAAAGGGATCGTTTCCATGATCAAGACATTTGCCACAGCATCCGCTCTGGCGGCACTGCTGGCCCAGACCGCGCACGCCCAAAACCTGACATATCCTGTCGTCGACACGATGCAGGACAGGTGTTTCGGCCTCACGGGTGACGAGATCGCCTGTCCGGCCGAAGGTGAGGACCTGTACGGTCAGGATGCGCAATATCCGGGGCTTTCCGCCGTGTATGTCGATAATGGTGACGGCACGGTGACAGACACCAACACGGGTCTTGTCTGGCAGCAGACGCCCCAGAACGACCGCCTTCAATACACCGACGCCTTGTCCTATTGCGGCGACCTGAACCTCGGCGGACGGGATAACTGTCGGGTGCCCTCCATCAAGGAGCTCTATTCGCTTGCCGACAACCGTGGCGAGTTGCTCAAGCCCGAAGAGGGCGAGCCGACCCCATACATCGATACCAGTGTATTCGACTTCACCTATCCGGACGGGGAGATGGCCTTCGCGGGCCAGTACTGGAGTTCGACGCTATACGTCAAAGGCCCGGTTCAGAACGGCCGCAACCAGGCGGCGTTCGGCTTCAACTTCGCCGATGGCCACATCAAGGCCTACGGGACCGGGCTCGATTTCTATACCGGCGCAATGTCATCCAGCAGCGCGCTGCCCGATATGCAGTCGGATGACAGCACGGCGACGCCGCCACCACCGCCGGGAAGTGGGGGCGCGGGCGCCGTTGCCGCCTCCGATGGAGCATCGCCCAGTCCGGCCCTTTCGGCCCCGGGAAATTACGTGCGCTGCGTCAGCGGTGATGAAGATGTCTATGGCATCAATGCATTCGTCCCAAATAACGACGGTACGGTGACTGACGCCGCCACCGGCCTGATGTGGCAGCAATCCGATGACGGAACCCGCCGCGAGTGGAAAGAGGCGCTGGCCTATTGCGAGGGGCTCGACCTTGCCGGGCACGCGGATTGGCGGCTGCCGAATTCCAAGGAACTGCAAAGCATCGTCGATTACCCTCGCACGGGGTTCCCGGCCATTGACGAAGCTGTCTTCACGATCTCGGAAGACTCCGAAACGCTGGATTTCTGGACCAGCACGACCTTCGGTGACTGGAAGACCTACGCCAATGTCATCGCCTTCGGCAAAGCCCTCAGCAAGTCGGGCGACCAGACCGAATACACCGATTGGCACGGCGCAGGCGCGCAACGGTCCTCGATCAAGACGATCGTCGGTCAGGAGATGACCGAAGACACGACCTGCTCGGTCAATGCCTGTGACTACAACCGCTCCGACAACCTCGTGCGTTGCGTGCGCTAGGCGTTCGCGGGGGCGCGGGTCAGCACTGGAACTGAAACATGAAACCGATACGCATCACCCTCTGGAGCCTGCTCGCCGGGCTGAGCCTTCTCTGGATCGCGGCCAATTTGCCGCTGCCCGAAACGCTCACCGTCATCGCCTTGCGCAACCTCGCGGTCCAGTATTTCGGCGTGATCGCCATTGGCACGATGAGCGTTGCGATGATCCTGGCCATGCGCGCGCCTGCGGTGGACCGCTGGCTGAACGGACTCGACAAATCGTACCGGTTGCACAAGTGGCTCGGTATCTCGGCGCTGGTCGCGGCGCTCGTTCATTGGATTGTCGTCAACGGGCCGAAATGGGCCGTTTCTTTGGGCATCATGGACGCTCCGGAGCGGCGCCCGCCCGGCGGTGACTTGCCGGATCTGGGCGCGGTGCAGACGTTTCTGAACAGCCAGCGCGGCACGGCCGAGGGTTTGGGCGAATGGGCGTTCTACGCCGTTATCGCGCTCATCGTTGTCGCGCTGGTCCGACGCATTCCTTACCGGTTCTTTGCGGCGACCCACGCATTGATAGCCATCGCATATCTTGTCCTGGTTTTCCACGCCGCCGTCCTGATGGACTTCGATGCCTGGATGCAGCCCGTGGGCATTGTCACGGCGCTCCTGATGGTGGGCGGCGTCGTCGCGGCGGTACTGGCGCTGACACGGCAGATCGGCCGCCGCCGCAGGGTGTCCGGCAAGATCGCGGCCTTTCGACAATTCCCGTCGATGAGGATCACCGAAACGGAAATCACGGTCGATCAAGACTGGCCGGGCCACGAGGCCGGGCAATTCGCTTTCGTTACCTTTGACCGCAAGGAGGGCGCGCATCCTTTCACCATCGCCTCGGCCTGGGATCCGGCGACCCGGTCGATCACCTTCATCTCCAAGGCGCTCGGCGACCACACTGAACGCCTGCCCGAAATCCTGTCGGTGGGGGCTGATGTCAGCGTCGAGGGGCCCTATGGCCGCTTCACGTTCGACGATCCAATGGACCGCCAGATCTGGATCGGGGCGGGCATCGGCATCACGCCCTTTATCGCCCGTCTGAAACACCTGGCGACGGCCCCGGACGGCCGAACAGTCGATCTGTTCCACACCGTGCCCGAGATCGCACCAGACCCCGAGGCGCTGCTTCAGGCCGATGCAGCCGCCGCAGGGGTCGACCTACACTTGATCCGCGATGGCAAGGACGGACTTCTCACCGGAGCGCGCCTGCGCGAGAGACTGCCCGATTGGAAGGGCGCCAGCATCTGGTTCTGCGGCCCCGCCGCATTCGGCGATCAGCTGCGCCGCGATCTTGTCGCCAATGGACTCAAGCCCGGCGATTTCCACCAGGAACTTTTCAACATGCGCTGAGGCAAGCGTCAGGAGACCGCCAATGACCATCAAGAGCATCACCGGCTGTATCGGCTGCGAGGAATGCGTGAAGTCCTGCCCCTGCGACGTGATCCGCATGGAGGACGGCAAGGCTGTCATCACCTATGCCGCCGACTGCCAGATCTGCCACCTGTGCCGGATGTATTGCCCAGTCGACGCCATCGAGATGTCACCCGAGAAATCCATTCCCGTCATCGTACCGTGGGGGTAGCGCCATGAAATTCACCGTTCAACGCGCAACCATCCTTTGCGCCATCGCCATCTTCGTTGGCCTGCCTCTGATGTTCTACGCGCTCGGCGACGCGCCTCGCCGGTCCCTGCTGAAAGAGGCGATCTCGCTGGCCACGCTTCTGGCCTTCGCCGCCATGCTGGGCCAGTTCTTCATGGCGCGCAGCAACACCTGGCTTCTGAGCGTCTTCCAGCCGCCACAGATCCAGAAGGTCCACAAGTATATCGCCTACACGGCGGTCGCGGTGATCCTGGCCCATCCCGCCCTGATCGTCCTGCCGCGCGCGTTCGAAGGTGGCATCCGCCCCTGGGACGCGCTCATCACGATGGTCACGACCTTCGACAATCTGGCGCTGATGGCCGGGTTCTTCGCCTACCTGATCCTTGTGGTGCTGGTCGTCACCGCCTTCTTCCGCAAACCCATCATCAAGCGCCTCTCCACCCATTATCGCGGTTGGCGTTATGTTCATGGCGGGCTGGCCGTCAGCTTCACGGTGCTGGCGCTGTGGCACGCGATTGCGCTTGGCCGTCACACCGATATCGCCCTGTCCGTGTTGTTTCTGGGACTGGCCGTCACCGGCTTTGGCATGTTGGCCAAGCTGTATTGGGCGGCTCGGCCGAAACCGCACAAATCCATCCAGACAGAACCGGCATCATGACCACGAGATCAAGGACAGTCACCCGACGCGAAACAGGTGCATCGAACATAGCAGAGACACAAAGGACCACGCCATGACTTGCAGACCCATCATGATCGCTTTTGCCGCATCGACCGCGATACAGGCAAACCACGCAGCCGCGCAGGACTATACCCCCGCCGAAGGGTTTTATGACCTCTCCGGGATGCCCGAAACCGGCATGTACCCGCAGGGCGGATCGAAGCCGGGCGCGGGCAATGCCTCCGGGCCACCGCCGCAAGACGACGTGCAACTGCAGGAGGTTCGGGTTGGCCCCGCGACCTTCAGCGTCAATTACCCGATCTTCGGAAGCTTCGACGCACTGCCCGAAGACGTGGACCTGACCCGCGAACCGATCCAGAGTTTTACCCGCCCCGAAGGCGGCACGCATTACTACGAGGTCGTTCTGGTAGAGAGCATGAACATCAGCTGGGTGCAGGCCGCGATCCTCGCGGAAAACGAAGGCGGCTATCTTGCCTCGCTGACATCCCCGGAAGAAAACGCCTTCGTCTTCAGCCTGGTCAATGACGACACGTATTTCTGGCAGTTCCCCGACGACTACACGCCCGACAGCCACTACCGTATCAAGATCGGTCCGTTCCTGGGTGGTGTGCGGGTCTCTGACACCGAGGAGTCTCTCGACGGGTGGCAGTGGCTCTCCGGCGAGCCGTGGGACTACACCAACTGGGCTCAGAATCTTGACGACGGCGTCACCGACCGCGATCCGCGCGACAATACCCAGCCCAACGGGGCGGGGCGCCAGAACGTCATGGGCTTTGGCGAGTTGAACGTGCCCGTGCCCACCTGGGGCGATTATTGGGACACCGTCGCCCAATATGGCGAACGCGGGATGCCGACCGGGTACAACAGGGGCTTCGTCATCGAATACGATAAAATGCCGAACTGATCCCACAACAGCTGCCATGCGCCTTCAAGCGCGGGGCAGCCCACTTTCTCTCCCACGGCTTCCGTCAAACACCCCCTTTCCCCGAACTGCCCCAATCCAGCTCCGTACAAAGAGGCATCGCATCATGACCACGACGTCAGAGACATCCGGTCCAACCCGCCGCGCGTTCATGGCCTTTAGCGGCGCGAGTGCCGGGCTGGCTGCCATAGGTATGGAGGCCTGGGCGCAGAACGCCGTCGAGATCGATCCGGACGCCATCACCAACACCGACCATGTGACCGACGTGCTGGTGATCGGCGGCGGCATGGCGGGTCTGTTCGCGGCGGTGAAGGCGCATGACGCAGGGGCCGCCACGATGATCGTCTCGAAGGGGAGGCTGGGCTCTTCGGGCCTGACGCCCTTCGGCAAGGGTTTCTTCGTGTTCGATCCCGCGACGGAACCAGGCAGCATCGACGACTTCGTCGACACCGTGTCGCGCTCGGCCCTTGGCACCAACAACCCGGTCTATACCCGCCAGCTCGCCGAGCATTCGATGGACCGCGCGGTAGAGCTGCGCGACTGGGGATACTTCAACCAGACGCTGGCGAACCGCCCCTTCATGCGACCCATCGATGACCGGGACATCCCGCTGCTGGAACGGGTGACGATCACCCACCTCATCAAGGAAGACGGCCGCATCGCCGGTGCTGCCGGCTTTCGGCTCGACGCCGAGGAAACCGTCACGATCCGGGCAAAATCCGTGATTCTGTGCACCGGGGCAGGGGGCTTCAAACCGAACGGCTTTCCGCTCGGCGACCTGACGCATGACGGCACGGTGATGGCCTACCGGATTGGGGCCAAGGTCACGGGCAAGGAATGGAACGACGGCCACATGACACGCGCCGACCATCCTGCGGCCACCTTCGACACCTGGGGCGACATGTTCGAGCGTGTGCCCTCCACCAACGGCGTCGAAGTGCACCACGATCTGGGCGTCGACCTGAACTACCGCGCCTATGTGCTTGGCAATCCCGTCGCGGGCGGGCCCGGTGCGCCGCAGGAGACCGCGGAGGTTGCGGGCGGACCTTACGTGCCGCAGGAGTTCCAGCGCACTTCCGACGCGCCCGCCGATGGCGACGGCCCGCCACCCGGCGCGGGTGAGGGCGGAGCCCCCGGCGGCCCGCCTCCGGGCTTCGCTCCAAGCGCCAATGTCGGGGGCGCCTCGGCGGGCATGGCGATCCACAAATCCGAAGGGCTGGTGCCCTACGACGACCGCTGCGCGTCCAACATCCCCGGCCTCTATGCGGCGGGCGACGCGCTTGGCAGTCACATGGCCGGTGGCATCTACACTCAGGTCGGTTCGTCGCTGGCAGGCTCTGCCGTGCAAGGGGCCATCGCGGGCGAGGCGGCAGCGGAGTATGCCTCCGGTGTCGAAGCGCCAATGATACCCGACACGCGGCTGGCCGAGATCACGGACGAGATCCTCGCCCCCCTGCGGCGTGACGCGGGCTACGGCCCGGCCTGGGTCACCCAGACACTACAGGGGATCATGATCCCGAACTTCGTGCTCTACATCAAGAAGGCCGCGATGATGAACGCGGCACTGGCCTACATTGAAGAGCTCCGCGACCACCACGCCCCGATGCTGCGCGCGGCCAATATGCACGAGCTGCGGCTGGCATGGGAGACGCGCAACATGATCCTCAGCGCCGAGATGAAGCTGCGCGCCTCGCTTTTCCGGACCGAAAGCCGGTGCAGCCACTACCGGCTCGATTACCCCGAGGTGGACGACGTGAACTGGCGCGCCTGGATCAACATCCACCGCGCCGATGACGGAACGATGGAACTGACCAAGCAACCCTTCGGCACATGGCCCGATCAGGGGTGAGCGCGCCGTCACGCCCTCTCGTCCCACCGAGCCGAGCACTTAAACAAGGAGAAACCCGAATGCGCATGATCTCAAGACTGGCCACTGCCCTGACACTTGCCTTGCCCGGCGCCGCCTTCGCGGAGCCGAACATCCTTTTGATCATCGCCGATGACATGGGGCTCGATGCGTCACGCTGCTATTCGCTTGGCGATCAGCAGGCACCAATGCCAAATGTCGAGGCCCTGTGCGCATCCGGAATGGTGTTCGACAATGCCTATTCAGCCCCCGTCTGCTCGCCAACCCGCGCGACGATCATGACCGGGCAATACGGGTTTCGCACCGGGGTCGGTGCGGCCATTCCGCCCGACGGGACCAACGGGTTGTCGGCAGACGTCACGAGCCTTTTCGATGTGCTCGCCACCACCGACTACAGCGCAAACCTGATCGGCAAATGGCACCTTGCCGGGGCGGATGCAGACCGCAACCACCCGGCTGAGTTGGGCGTGCCGGATTACTTCGGTCTGTTCATGGGCGGCGTGCGCAACTACTCGGAATGGACGGCCGTCACGGGCGGTGAAGAGGTGCAGGTCGACGGTTACGCGACCACAGTTCTGACCGACCGCGCCATCGACTGGATCGACGCGCAGAACGATCCCTGGTTCCTGTGGTTGGCCTACAACGCGCCGCACACGCCGTTCCATCTGCCACCGGCCGATTTGCATGGTTTCGACGAACTGGCGGATGATGCCGATGCCATCGCAGAAAACCCCTTACCCTACTACAACGCCATGCTCGAGGCGCTCGACACCGAAATCGGCCGCCTGCTCGGATCGATGCCCCAGGAAGAACGGGACAATACCGTTGTGATCTTCATTGGTGACAACGGCTCGCCGAACCAGGTCACGCGCGGTTTCTATGGCGATCACGACGCCAAGGGCACCATCTACGAGGGTGGCACCCATGTTCCGCTGGTCGTCACCGGGCCCGGCATCGAACCGGGCCGCACGGCTGCGTTTGTCGAAACCGTGGACCTGTTCACGACCATCGCCGGCATGATCGGTGCCGAGGTCTCTGCCGGCGACGGCCACGACTTCGCGCCCGCGCTGACAGGCGGCGAAACCACCCGCGACTTTATCTATGTCGAGCATTTCGGCGACCCGGAGGACGCCAAGCCCAGCGACGTCTTCGGCTGGGCACTTCGGGAAGGTATCTACAAACTGGTGCAGGAAGTGGGCGAAGAGCCGGAGCTCTATGACCTTTCCATGGATCCGCGCGAGCAGGTCGATCTCCTCGCGGACGGCATCTCTGCGCACGAAGCAGCCATCATCTCACAGATCAAAGAGCGCCATGCGGCCGTTCGCGGCAACTGAGCGTGCCTGGCTTCGGGGATCATGCTTTGACAATCGCAATGGCGGATCAGGCACATTGACCGATCCGAAAGCTCGAAGGTGCGGGGCAGCAATGCGCCGCCCCGCCCGGGATCAGTTGTCGCCTTGCGGGGCACTGCGCCGTTGCAAGGTCAGCGCGCCATCGCCGTCCCGGTCGAGCCGTTCGACCATCCGCGCGATCCGGGTGTCGAGCTCTTCGGGCGCGATCTGCCCGTCGCCGTCGCTGTCCAGCGATTGGAAGGCATCAACCATGCGCGAGCGGGTGAAGGACCGGTAGAGCTCGTCGAACTCCTCGATCGACAGCGCGCCATCGCCGGAGGCGTCGACGGCGCCGATCTGCGCGGCGCGGTAGGCGTCGATCTCGGCCTGGGTCACGGACCCGTCGCCATCGGCGTCGGCGGCGTCGAAGACGGTGCGGAACATCTCGCCGCCGAAGCCGCCGCCACGATGACCGCCGCGATGGCCGTCGCGTCCGCCGCGCCCGTCACGGTCGCCCCGCATATCGGCGCGCGTCATTTGTGCATCCGCGGATAGCGCATCGGGCGCCACGGGCGCTGTCTGGGCCGTTGCAACCATCGCGCCGGTGCCGGCAAGCGCCAGAACGAGAAAGCCGATGGGGAGTGCTTTGGAAGATTTCATGTCATGTTCTTTCGGTTGGTTCGGCAGGCTGCCTCGCCTGCGACAATTCCGATATGGAGGGTCGCGCCCCGGAATGTGTGTCAGCACCGGACCCGTTTTGTCGCAAGGTGTCGCAAGGGCCGGACCGGCGACGCTTTGCGACAATTTCCTGCGTCGCCCCACACGATTGGAGGTGGGAAACACCCTCCGCTTGCCCCTATTGTATTGAAACGCAACCGAAACACGCTGCCCATCTGACATGACCCCAGCCGAGCCCCAAATCCTGATCGTCGACGATGCCCGCGACATTCGTGAGCCGCTGGCGCAATACCTGCGCAAACAGGGGTTTCGCACCGAGCTTGCCGCGAATGCGGGCGAAGCGCGGCGGATCCTCGACAAGGGGAACCCGGCACTGGTGGTGCTCGATATCATGATGCCGGGGGAAGACGGGCTCAGCCTGTGCCGTTGGCTGGTGGCCCGCGGCGGTCCGCCGGTGATCCTGCTGACCGCGATGGCCGACGAAACGGATCGCATCGTGGGATTGGAGCTGGGTGCCGACGACTACCTCGTCAAACCATTTAACCCCCGCGAACTCCTCGCCCGCATCCGCGCTGTCCTGCGCCGCGTCCCGCAGGCCGCGCCGAAGGTCGCCTCGGGTATCCGCCGGTTCGGATCTTGGCGGCACAACGCCGATACCGGCGAGGCGCGCCACGACGACGGGCGCACCGTTTCCCTGACCTCAGGGGAAAACCGGCTCCTCGGGATCCTCCTTGATCACCCGCACGAGGTTCTGAGCCGCGATCGGCTGCTCGATCTGACCTTGGGGCGTGACGCCAAGGCCTACGACCGCGCCATCGACAATACCGTGAGCCGCCTACGCCGCAAGATCGAGGATGACCCGAAAGCGCCACGCCTGATCATGACGGAATGGGGCGGCGGCTACCGGCTGGCCGTGGACGTGGAAGAATGAGCCTGCGCGCACGCTTCCCGCTTGACGGTCTCGCCGCCCGTTTCGCAATTTTGCTTGCATTGGCACTTGTGGCGGCGAACCTCATCGCTGCGACGGTTCTCTATATCGACCGGCTGCAACAAGAGAATGCGCTCAGGATTGAGCGGGAGGTCGAGCGGATCGTCTCGCTTGTTCCCGCGATCGAGGCGGCCCCGGCGGGACTGCGCGAGGCGGTGGCAAGAGAGGCATCCACGCGGGTGTCGCGGCTCTCGGTTGATCCGCGCCCCATCGTTGAGGACATGCCGACCGCACCGCGATCGGTCGCGCTGAGCGACGATCTCGCAACCGCACTCGATGACCGGGAGGTGCGCGCCGCCATCATGGTCCGGCCATCCGACAACGGTCGCCGCGGCGAAACGGTTGCCCTGTCGATCCGTCTGCGCGGAGAGGATGCGACCCGCTGGCTCAACTCGGTGTCGCGGGAAGACCGCCGCGCGGCGCCCCCCGGCCTCCCGGGCGACGTGATGTTTCTTATCCTCGGGATTTCGCTCGCCGCAGTGCTGGGTGTGGCGCTGGTGTTCCTGCGCCGACTTACCCGGCCATTGAATGATCTTGCCGCCGCCGCCCGTGCCGCCGGGCAGGGGGATCGAACCGCGCGGGTGAAAGAAACCGGTCCCCGGGAATTGCGCGAGGCGTCCGCCGCCTTCAACGACATGCAGGACCGTATCGCGCGGTTCGATGCCGAGCGAATGCGAACGCTGGCTTCCGTGGGCCATGATCTGCGAACGCCGATCACCTCGCTGCGGATCCGCGCCGAAATGCTGGACGAGGATGAGGCCAAACCGATGATCCGCACGCTCGACGAGATGACGGTTATGGCCGATGGCCTCGTCGCGTACGCCCGTGGCGCCGGTGACGGAGAAGCGACGCAAGAGATCAATCTGGGACAGATGCTGGCCCGGCTCTGCGAAGATCGCGGCGCATCGTATCAAGAAGGACGCGCGATGCGGATCGTCGGTCGTCCGGTTGCGCTTGGTCGTGCCGTGGGGAACCTGATCGACAACGCCATGCGCTATGGCGACGTGGCCCGCGTTTCACTCGCGCGTGAGGGCGACGATGCGGTGATCAGTGTCGAGGATGACGGCCCCGGAATCCCGCCGGAGCGCCTGTCGCAAGTCCTCGAACCCTTCGTGCGCGGCGAAGACAGCCGAAGCCTCGAAACCGGCGGCGCGGGTCTCGGCCTCGCAATCGCACGCAACATCATGGCCTCTCACGGCGGCTCCCTCGTGCTTCAGAACCGCCCCGAAGGCGGCCTTCGCGCTACGGTCCGGCTCCCATTGGAGCCCGTGGGATGAATGTGATCCTTACCGACGGGCATTGTCGTCCGCCATGTCTGGTGAGGGGGAGCTGTGAAGACATCTCTGGCACGCGCTACGAGGTGCATCGCGACGTTAACCAAAATAGAGGATCTGCGTTTGAGGCTTGTCGTCAAATCGAGCGCGAGGCGCATCAATGGCATTAGCAGACAAAGATCAGACAAAAAGGCACTGACAGCCGAGGAATCTAAGGTGTCTGAGAAATCCAATGGTGCCCCCACACGGACTCGAACCGCGGACCTACTGATTACAAATCAGTTGCTCTACCAGCTGAGCTATAGGGGCTCCGGGGGCGTGATTACTGAGTGTCGCGCGGCTGTGCAAGAGGCAATCTGGCGAAATTTCCTGAATTGCGCCGGGACGTCAAAGCTGGTTTTCATCCCGCGCTGCGCGCCTATAATGCGGTGAGGCAGCGAGAATAATTGAAATCAGATGCAGGTTGTCCTTCACACGGGCCTTCACGAGACCGACAGCGACCGGCTGTTCAAGACGCTTTTGCGCAACCGCGACGGGTTGCGGCCGGAAGGTGTCGCGATTCCAGGTCCGGGGAGGTATCGCAAGCTGATCTCGGAAATGCTGAACACGCTGGGCGACATGCCCCCGTCGCCGGACGCACGCGATGTGCTTCTCGACAGCATTCTTGACGAAGATACCGGGCATGTGGACCGCTTGATCCTGTCACATGAGAACCTGTTTTCCGTGCCGAAAATCGCGTTTCAGGGGGGCGTCGTCTACCGCAAGGCGGAACAGCGGCTGCGCACCCTGCGCGAGGTTTTTTCCGGTGACGTGTTCGAGGTGTTCATCGCGCTGCGGAACCCGGCGACCTATCTTCCGGCGCTGCTTGGCGCGACACCGCACGAGACGATCCCGCAGTTGATGCAGGGGCTCGATCCGGCGCAGCTGCGATGGTCCGATCTGATCGCCCGGATCACCGGCGCCTTGCCGGGCGTTCCGGTCACGGTCTGGTGCGACGAGGACAGCCCGCTGATTTGGGGCGAACTGGTGCGGGAACTGGCCGGTGTTGAGCCAACCCATCCGATCATCGGCGCCTATTCGCGGATGGCGGATATCATGTCGCAAGAGGGGATGACGCGGTTCCGCGCCTATCTGGCCGAAAAGCCCGATCTGACCGAGATTCAGATCCGCCGGGTGATGGTGGCGTTTCTCGACAAATACGCCGATGAATCCAAGGTCGAGCACGAACTGGACCTGCCGGGTTGGGACGCGGATTTGATCGAGGATCTGACCGATCAGTACGAAGAAGATATCTTCGACGTGGGCCGGGTGCCGGGCGTAACACTGATCACGCCTTGAGCGGCATCGGCCCATCTGTGCCGCCGAAAACTCAGCTCATGCCGAGCGCTTCCTTGTACATATCCAGTACCGCTTCTTCCTCGGCGATGTCATCGGGTTCGCGTTTGCGCAGGGCGATGACCTTGCGCATCACCTTCGTGTCGTAACCGCGGGCCTTTGCCTCGGCCATGACCTCTTTCTGCTGGTCGGCGATGTCTTTCTTCTCGGCGTCCAGCCGTTCGATCCGTTCGATGAACTGACGCAGCTCATCTGCGGTGACGCGGTAGTTGGCTTCGATTGCGCTGTCGTCCATGTCCGGCTCCCATTCGATTTGGATGGTGTCGTAGCGATGGCGGCGCGGGCCTTCAAGGGCTTGTCACCGGGCGGGTGATGAATTACCGCCGCCCGAGGTGAGACCACTCCGGGAGAGCATCATGGACATTCTGATCTGGTCGGGCGCTGCGGTGTCATTCGCGGGCTTGTGCGGGCTGGTCTATTGCATCCTGCGGGTCGGCAAGGCGCGCAAGGCGGGGCTGAGCGATGACGCGCTGCGCTCCGAAGTGCAGAAGGTCATGCCGATAAATCTCGGGGCCTTGTTCGTGTCGGTACTGGGACTGATGATGGTGATCCTCGGGATCTTCCTTGGCTGAGGTCACAGGTCGTCGAAGCGACGCCCGTATTTGATCAGCTCGGCAAAGACCGGGTCCGGTGTCCAGAGCGCACGGTCGGGATGATCCACGCTTTCCATTGCGCGTGTGATTTGCAGCAGCCCGGCCTCTCCGGCCGCGTGCATGATGCCGCCGTGCCATGTCGGGGCGAGATGGGTGAAGACCGAGATCACGTCGATGTCGCCGGAGCGCGGCACCACGCCCTCGCGCAGCGCCTTCGCGCCCTCATTGGCCATCGCACCGAGGGTCAGCCGCACGATCTTCTCCGCAGGCATCTCGGGTTGTGGCGCGCGTTGGCTCTCGATCAGGGCGAGCGCACCGGGGTCGGGCTGCGGCGGCTCTGACGGCATGTGTGTGTAGTAACCCCGCCCGGAGCCACGGCCCTGCCTGTCTGACCGGGCGAGGAGGGCGGTCCAGTTCCGGCTGCCTTCGGGCCTGTCTTGCCGGGCCACGGTGTCGAACCCAAGCAGGTCGGCCATCTCGTAGGGTGGGTGCGGCATCCCCCAGTGTCGCAGCGCCGCGTCGATGGAAAACGGCGATTGGCCAAGGTCCACAAGGCTGTCCGCTGCACGCCAGAGGGTCTGGCGCAACCGGTCATAGATCCCGGCGCCGGATGTCGTTTCCACCACCGGGAGTTTGTTCAGACGTCGGGCCAGCGCCAGCGCCGCGAGGCGGTCCGTGTCGGTGCTTTGAGGTCCGAGGATCACCTCCACAAGGCGCGAGGTCGACGCGGGTGGGGCGAAATGCAGGGCAAGCCTTGGATCGGTTCCGGGCAGGCAATGCGCCAGCGGGATGCCGGGCGGGACCGACACGCCACGCTGGCCCCGCGTGGCGCGCAGGACGATATCCGCATCGGCGATGACGGCGTCAGTGTCGCCGTAACGCATGAGGTCGAGGCTTCGTGTCAGACGGGCCTCGTCCATCTGTCCGGACGTCACCGCGTCTTTCAGAACGCTGCGCACATGACCGACACTGTCGCGTTGTTGCTGCGGGTCCTTGATGAGCCAGTTCACCGCGACACCGCTTTCAAGCGCGGCGAGCACGATCTGAACCGCGATCGGACTGCCTCCGAGCACCGCGATCGTGGACATATCCGGCAGGTCAGCGCGCCGCGTTTGCGCGCTGACGGCTTGTTCGGCGTGGAAGAGATGCGCGAGGGCCGCCGATTGGTCGGTCGCCGCGCAGTCTTCG
This sequence comes from uncultured Marivita sp., assembly GCF_947488135.1. Taxonomy (GTDB): domain Bacteria; phylum Pseudomonadota; class Alphaproteobacteria; order Rhodobacterales; family Rhodobacteraceae; genus Marivita. The sequence continues at coordinate 219,235 of NZ_CANKYW010000003.1, forward strand.
GCCGCGGCCTGCTCAAAGGCGAGGCCCGCGTCGATCGGTAAGAGCATCGCGGCCTCGACGGCGGAGAGGATATGTTTCGGCGTCACTTCGGGCGAGGCGTCGATCTGCACGCGGGCTCGTTTCACGGCGGCGTGGTAGGCGGCCGCATCCGCAAATCCGACGCGCCGGTCTGCGGTCGGTCGGGGTTTGGCCCCTTTGCTGCGAAGATCGCTGATGAACCGTTCGATTGCCGCCTCGGCCGTATCGTCGAAAACCTGGTCGACAAGCGCAGAGAGCTTGCCCGATGTCATGGGCCGCAGGTGGCCGCCGAGCAAGAGATCGAGCGTTTCCTCGGCTCCGACAAGGCGGGGAAGCCGTTGCGTGGCGCCCGCGCTGGGCACGAGACCAAGACGGGCGTGCGGGAAGCCGATACGCGTCTGCGCCTGAGCAAGCCGGTAGTGGCAGGCCAGCGCGATCTCGACGCCCGCGCCGACGACCGTTCCCGTCAGAACTGCAACCACCGGTTTGGCGCTGGATTCGAGGCGCTGGCACAGGTCGGAAAGGTGATTGCCGCGATCGTCCCCGCCCCCTTGCGGTTCGGTGATGCCGGAAGGAAAGCTCGCGCCCTTGCCCCGGATCACGATGATCTCGACGGTGTCGTCCTCGGCAAGCTGGGTCAAGGCCGCATCCAGTGCAGCAATGACGCGGTGGTTCAGTCGTGCCGAAGGACCGGCGTCCAGCACGACATGCGCGACCCCGTTCCTGACCGAAATGTCGGTTTCTGCGCCCATCCGCTGCTCCGATGGCCTGTTTTTGGCTCTTCCGCCTCGTCTTTGCAGCGTATTAGAGGCCATTGTTGCCCATCTGGCAACAATCCTGCACGATTAGGCGCGTATGTGCATCATTCGTGCGACATCCAGCATCCGCGCGGAAAAGCCCCATTCGTTGTCGTACCAGCCGAAAATGCGAAGTTGATCGCCGGTCTGGAGCGTTTCGTTGGGCGCGATGACGAGCGACTCGGTTCGTGCGCGCATGTCGACGGACACGCAGGGGTCTTCGACGCGCCCGATCACCGGGTTTGCATCGGCCAGATCACGCAAAGCGTTGGCCGCGTCCGCCGGAGGGCGCGCAAGCCGCACCACGAGGTCCACCGCCGACACGCTGATCGCGGGCACCCGCACGGCGGCTCCGGTGACACGCCCGGCAAGATCGGGCAGCACGTGGTCGATCAATTCCGCAGCACTCGTCGTCGTCGGGACCATGCTGACGGCCCCGGCGCGGTTGCGGGCAAGATCGGGTCCGCGCGGCGCATCGACCATCGGCTGGCTGCCGGTATAGCAGTGGATCGTCGTCATATGGCCTTGGATCAACCCGAACCGAGCATCGAGATCGCGCAGCAGTGGCGCCAGCGCGTTGGTGGTGCAGGACGCGTTGGACACGACCTTTGCATCGCCGATCCGGTCCTCGTTCGCGCCTTTCACGATGGTGATGTCGGCGATGTCGGACGGGCCAGAGATCAGCACGGATTTGGCCCCCGCCGAGAGTGCGGCCTCAACGGTCGTGCGGTCCTTGGTGGCGCCGGTGCAATCCAGAACGAGATCGATTCTGTTCAGGGGAAGGTCGCCCATCCTGACCCCGGTGAGCAACGGGATCCTGCGCTGGCCCGCGTGCAAGCGTCCGTCTTCGTAGGTGACGCCGCCGGGCAGGGGTCCGAACACGCTGTCATACTTGAACAGATACGCGCATGTGTCCGGCTGTGCGAGGTCGTTGACCGCAACCACCTCGATATCGGCATGGGCCGGGTCGGTCAGGATCTGTCGCAGGATCACCCGGCCGATCCGACCGAACCCGTGAATTACGATGCGCATATCTCACCCCTCGTCCTGCGGTCAGGAACCTGTGCGTTACGGCTTGCATTTCAACTCTGATTTTTTCACATTGTAAAAATGTTTTTTGTATCGAGACAATGCAGCTGACAGGGGCCGGCATGAACGCAGAGACAGGACCAGAGCGGCGCGCACGGGGTCGGCCTCGCGCGTGGAGCGACACGACCGAACAGAACAAGATCAAGTCTCTGGACCGCGCGCTTGTCATTCTCGAACGGCTGAGCGAACGCGGGGGCGCCACGCTCACCGATCTTTCTGAAGATCTAAAACAATCCCCCGCAACGGTCTACCGCGTCCTGTCCACCTTCGAAGGGCGCGGCATGGTGGATTTCGATCCCGTCGCGCAGACCTGGCATATCGGGGCAGGGGCGTTCCACATCGGATCGCGCTTTCTGCGCCGCACGTCGCTGGTGGAACGGGCCCGTCCATTCCTGCGTGAGTTGATGCAGCAGACCGAGGAAACCGCCAATCTGGGCGTGTCGCGGGACGGGCATGTCTTGTTCCTGAGCCAGGTCGAAACCCACCACAACATCCGCGCCTTTTTCCCACCCGGTGCGATGTCGCCCATGCATTCGTCCGGTATTGGCAAGGCGCTACTGGCGCAGATGGAGGACAAGGAGGTCGCGGCGATCATCCGCAAGCACAAACTGCCCGCGTTCACCGAGAATACCCTGACCACGCCCGAAGCGCTGGCCGCGGATCTGGCCGCCACGCGGAAGCGGGGATATGCCTTTGATGCGGAAGAGAAGAACGACGGAATGCGCTGTATCGCGGCGCCGGTGTTCGACATGCATGGCGAACCTGTCGCGGGGGTCTCGATCTCGGGACCGTCCGCGCGTATCCCTGATGAACGGATCGAAAGCCTGGCCGCGTCGGTCAAGGCGACGGCGGCCAAGCTGACCGCCGCGCTGGGCGGTCCGACCTAGGCGACGTTCTTGAGGTCGAGCTTGGGTGTCACACCCAGCGCATGGCACACGTCGCGCGTCAGTTCCGGGCGGTTGAGCGTGTAGAAATGCAGCGTGTCGACGCCGCCATCGATCAGGTCCGAACACAGCTCTGCACAGATCGCCGTCGCCAGCAGATCTTCGCGCCTGTCGCGTTCAGCCTTTTCGAACGCATCCACAACCCATGCCGGAATGTCCGTGCCGCATTTCTTGGCAAAGCGCGCGGCCCCCTTCCAGTTCTCGATCGGCAGGATCCCCGGCGTGACCGGCTTGTCGATCCCGGCCTTCTCGCAGGCGTCGCGGAAGCGGAAGAAGGTTTCGGCCTCGAAGAAGAACTGTGTCAACGCCTCGGACGCGCCCGCGTCGAATTTACGCTTGAGATAGGCCACGTCCGCCTGGCTGTCTGCGGCTTCGGGATGCGTGTCGGGGTAAGCGCCGACGCGGATGGTGAAATCACCCGCCTCGCGTAGGCCTTCGATCAACTCCACACTCGACGCGAACCCGTCGGGATGCGGCACGAATCCCGCCTCACCCTTGGGCGGATCGCCACGCAGGGCCACGATGTCGGTCACGCCCGCGGCGGCGAAATCCTGCGCGATGGCCAGCGTTTCGGCGCGCGTCGCGTTCACGCAGGTCAAGTGCGCCGCGACCGGCAGGCCCGAGGATTTGTGCAAGGTCGCCACCGCCTCGCGCGTCAGGTCACGGGTTGTGCCGCCTGCGCCGTACGTCACGGACACGAAACGTGGCTGGAGCGGGGCCAGCACCTGAACCGTGTCCCAAAGGCGGAACGACGCTTCGAGAGTCTGCGGCGGGAAGAATTCGAACGAAACGGACGGTGTTGTCATCGTGAGGTTCCTTGATGGCGTTGAGGCCCTTGTCGCACGTGCAGCATTGTGAGACAAACTCATAAATCTAATCTTCAACATGAATACGGTTGATAATGCACATCGAGTTCAGACACCTGCGTACCATCAAGGCGATCCATGATTACGGCGGCGTCGCGAAGGCGGCGGACCAGCTTCACATCACCCAGTCGGCCCTCAGCCACCAGATCAAGGCGCTCGAGGATCAGGCCGGGGTCGAGCTCTTCGTGCGCCGGTCCAAGCCGATGCGCCTGTCGGCGGCGGGCATGCGGCTCTTGCGGCTGGCCAACCAGGTCTTGCCGCAGGTCGAGGCACTGGCGGCGGAATTCGACGGGCTACGCGACGGGTCGTCCGGGCGTATGCACATCGCCATCGAATGCCATGCGTGCTTCGAATGGCTGTTCCCGGTGCTCGAAGCCTTCCGCAAGAGCTGGCCCGACGTGGATGTCGACATCCGCCCCGGTCTGGCCTTCGACGCGTTGCCCGCCTTGCAAAAGGAAGACGTCGATCTGGTCGTGTCCTCCGATCCCGAAGATATCCCCGGCGTCACCTTTACCGAGCTTTTCGATTACAACGCCGTGTTCGTGGCCTCTGCGTCGCACCCTCTGGCTGACAAACCCTATATCGACGCCGAGGATTTCCGCGGGCAGACGCTGATCACCTACCCGGTCGAACGATCGCGCCTCGATGTGTTCAGCCAATTGCTCATCCCCGCAAAGGTCGAACCGGCCAGCGTCCGTCAGGTCGAACTGACGGCGGTGATCCTGCTCCTCGTGGCCTCCAACCGCGGCGTTTCGGTGTTGCCAGACTGGGTGGTGCGCGAGGTGAAATACAGCTCCGACTATGTCACCAGACCGCTGACGGAAAACGGCATCACACGCCGTCTCTACGCCGCTACGCGGACGGCGGACACGGACAAGCCCTTTGTCGCCGAATTGATCCGCCTCGCCCGGCAAGAGGCGCAGCGGCTGCAATCCGCCTGACGTTCAGAGTGCGGTGATGTCGGATGCCATCATGCGGCCGTCGCGCCCTTCGGTCATCTCGAAGCTGACCTTCTGGTTGTCGCTCAGGCTCTCCATCCCGGATTGCTGGACGGCGGAAATGTGGACGAACACGTCCTTGCCGCCATCCTCTGGGGAAATGAAGCCATAGCCTTTGGTTGCGTTGAACCATTTCACGGTACCGTTCGGCATGATCCCGTGTCTCCTCTTGTCGTCAATTCCGACCGGTTTGGGTCGCTGTTATTGCGACCGGGGCAGCATTCTGCGACACCCGGTCACACAACATGAGATTGATCGCTCTGACCTAAAGGCAAGTATGAAATGCACATTTTCGCGTGCCGTTCTGCGAAGGGTCAGAGCACGACGGGGAGACAAAAATGGTTCTTTACGGACTAAAAAACTGCGACACCTGCCGTAAGGCATTGAAAGCGCTTCCAGACGCAGAATTGGTGGACGTGTCGGTGACCCCTGTGCCGGAGGAAACGCTCGACCGCGCACTGGCTCTGTTCGGCGACAAACTGGTCAACACGCGCTCAACCACGTGGCGCGCTCTGGACGAGGTCGAGCGGTCCAAGGACGCCAAGGCGCTGCTGGTTGCGCATCCAAAGCTGATGAAGCGCCCGCTGATCGCCAAAGGGGACACGCTGTATCTCGGGTGGGACAAGAGCACCCAATCGGCGCTTGGGGTCTAATCGCGCATCTGCATCTGGTGAAGCGCGGCGTAGGTGCCGGATTTTGCCAGCAGCGCCTCATGCGTGCCTTGCTCGATCACGCGGCCTTGGTCCATCACGACGATCTTGTGCGCATCCCGCACCGTCGACAGGCGGTGTGCAATCACCAGCGTGGTGCGGCCCTTGGACAGTTCGTCCAGCGCTTCCTGCACCTTGGCTTCGGACCCGGTATCCAGAGCCGACGTCGCCTCGTCCAGCAACAGGATCGGCCGGTTCCGCAGCAACGCGCGGGCGATGGCCACGCGTTGCCGTTGACCGCCCGACAGCGACGATCCGCGCGGCCCGACCGGCGTGTTCAAGCCGTCAGACAATTGCGGCAGGAAGTCCGAAACATGTGCTGCATCCAATGCGCGTTTCAGGTGGGCGTCGGACACCTCGCGCTGGCCCAAAAGGATGTTCTCCAGCACCGTATCATCGAACAAGAGCGCCTCTTGCGACACCACCGAAAAAAGACCGCGCAGATCTGCGAGCGCCATTTCCGAGACAGGCAGGCCACCTATCGTCACGTCTCCATGTGATGGGTCAACGAGACGCGTCAGGACATTAAAAATCGTGGATTTTCCGGCGCCAGACGGGCCAACCAGTGCGGTCGTCTGTCCGGTCTCGGCGGTGAAGCTGCATCGGTCAAGAACCGTTGTATCTCCGTAGCTTAGCGACACATCCTCAAGCCGTATCTCCGGCACGCCCGTCGGGGCGGGTTTGGGCTGCGCCGGGCTTCTCAGGTCAGGCTTGGTGTCGAGGATTTGGCGGATCCGTTCGATCCCGGCGGCGGCCACCTGCCAGACACCCGCCACGTTGCCCAGACGCCGTAACGGTTCAAACGCCAGACCAATTGCGGTGAAGAAGGCCATGAAATCGCCGACAGTTTTCTCGCCCGACAGGATTTCGCTGCCGCCGTAGAACAGCACCCCCATGAAGCCCAGACCGGCCATGATGTCGATCATGCCGGGGATCGTTGCCTGACCCAGTGCACTGCGGGTTTCGACGCGGACGCGCTCTTCGGTCAGCGTCCGGTACTTGTCGGATTGATACCGCTCCAGCGCGTTGAGCTTCACCGGCGTGATCCCGTGGAACGCCTCATTCAGCCGCACCGACAGCTTGGCCGCCACATCCCGCGCGCGGCGCGCTTCCTTGCGCACGTAGCGTTGCAGAAACACCGACGGCGCGATCAGGATCGGCGCACCCAGAAGCGCCACGAGCGTCCAGCGCCAATCGACGGAAATCGCCACCGCAAAGAGCGAGATCAGCGCGATCACGTCGCGCCCGGCGCCGGTGATGATGGTGCGCCAGACCTTGCTGATCGCGTCCACGTCACCTTCGACCCGTTGCATCAGGTAGCCGGGCGAATGGGTCTGGTGATACGCCGTGTCCAGCACCATCAGATGCGCCAGCAGGTCCTGCCGGATGTCGGCCACGGAAAGCTGCGAAATCCCGGTGAGAAGTACCTTTTGAACGATGCTGGCCACCGCGCGGACGATGAAAATCCCCAGGAACAGCAAGCCAACCCAGAGGATCGCATCCGCCTCGCCGCCGACAAAGACTCGGTCGAACATCGGCTTCATCATATAGGACAACGCCCCGAACATGCCGCCTTCCAACGCCATGAAGACCATCGCGACGATGAGAAGCCGCCAATGCTTGGACAGGTAACCGCGCCAGACCCAGAGCAGAAGGCCCCGCGGATTGACCGCGGCCTCGGTCATGTCAGCGATGCCGCAGGCAAGGCCAGCTTGTGTGCGGGCACCCGATCATCGAACCCGGCTTGGATCGCCTTGCCGTCGTATTCGGTGCGGATCCAGTCTTCGAACCCGATGGGATCGCGTGCCGCGCGGGCGGCATAGACATCGAGGATATAGTCCTGAACGCCGGTCGCGGTGAAATCGAGGTGAATATACTTCAACGACAATTGCTTGCGCGCGATGTCTATGGGTTGGTTCTCGAACACCATGAGGTACAGCGCCGCCACGAACCCGGCCCGATCGGCACCGGATTTGCAATGAAACACGAAGGGTTTTTCCGCCTGCCGCAACGTGTCGATCACATGCAGGATCTTTTTGCGGCTGACCGCGTTGCGGGCCTGTAGCTTGGTGTTCAGAAGCTTCAGCCCAAGCGCTTCGCAGGTTTCCTTTTCAAAAAGGTAGTGGGCGTATTTGTCTTCGCCGCGCAGGTTCACCACCGTGTTGATGCCCATGGCCTTGTATTTCACGAACCGGGCGTGGGTCGGCTGGTTCGACCGGTAGACACCGGGCGCGATCTCGAAGAAGTTGGTCCAGAAGGTGCGCAGGAACGCGTGGTCGAACACGTGGTAATGAAAGGTCGACCAGCGCCGGGCGCCCGGGTCGGTGATGTCTTTGCCGAACGACCGACGCAGCTTGCGCTCTGCGTCTTCGATCTTTGTCCACAGCCGTTTCAGCATCCGGTCCCCTTTGCGTCAGGCGCGGATGTAGAGACTGCGACGCGTGCTGGCAAGCGCCGCACGTTATTGACGGCGCGGCGCAACGGGGTAGGGTGCGCGCCAACCTGTTCATTCGGCAGGTCATTCCCATCCTGTCGAGGTTCGTCATGTCCCTGTCCAATGGTCGTACATATCTTGCCATTCCCGGCCCCTCGGTCGTGCCGGATGCCGTTCTTCGGGCCATGCACCGGGCGTCGCCGAACATCTACGAGGGCGAATTGCCGGACATGATGGACGGTCTCATGCGCGACCTGCGGCGCGTGGCCCGCACCGAGGGTCATGTCGCGATCTACATCAGCAACGGCCATGGAGCGTGGGAAGCCGCACTCGCCAACACCGTGGCGGCGGGCGAGAAGGTGCTGGTGCTGGCCACCGGCTTTTTCGCCATGGCCTGGAGCCGCATCGCCGAAGCGCGCGGGATCGATGTCGATGTGCTGGATTTCGGCAACGGCGGGACATTCGATCTCGACCGGGTCCGCGAGACGCTCAAGGCGGACAGCGCCCATGCCTACAAGGCGGTGATGGCGGTGCATGTCGACACGTCAAGCTCGAACCGCAACGAATTCGCGCCGCTGCGCGCGATCCTGGACGAATTGAACCACCCGGCGCTTCTGATGGCCGATTGCATCGCCGCGATGGGCTGTGACCGGTTTGAGATGGATGCCTGGGGCGTCGATGTTGCGATGACCAGTTCGCAGAAGGGGCTGATGTGCCCGCCGGGTCTGGGCTTCGTGTTCTTCAACGACAAGGCCGCAGAGGTGCGCCGCCGCATGAATCGGGTCAGCACCTATTGGGACTGGACCCAACGCGCGGCCCCCGAGGCGTTCTACCAGTATTTCAGCGGCACCGCCCCGACGCACCACCTTTACGGTCTGCGCACGGCGCTCGACATGATCCACGAAGAGGGGCTCGAGGCGATCTGGGCGCGTCACGCGACGCTGGCCCGCGCCATCTGGGCCGCCGTCGAACATTGGGGCAAGGATGGCCCGCTCAGGCTCAATATCGCGGATCCGGCGCTGCGCAGCCACGCCGTGACGGCGCTGGCGATCGGAAAACCCTACGGCACGCAACTGCGCCGCTGGTGTTCGGATCAGGCCGGAGTCACGCTGGGCATCGGGCTTGGCATGGCAAACGAGGACGATCCGCAGAGCGACGGGTATTTCCGCTTTGGCCATATGGGTCACGTCAACGCGCACATGATCCTCGGACTGCTTGGCGTGGTCGAGGCGGGGCTTGGCGTCTTGGGTATTCCCCACTGCGCCGGAGGCGTGTCGGAAGCGGCGAAAGTGATTTCAGGCGTCTGACGGCCACCGGATTTCGCGGCTGGCGCGATACTGTGCCAGCCGGGTGATCCCGTGATTGAGCGCCCAGCCCAGCAGAATCACGGCGGCAAGACCGAATTGCGCCCAGATGACGCCGAAGATCCAAAGCAAATTGACGAAGATCAGGATGAGACTGGCGGTCGTGTAATCCTCGACCCGCTTGGGATGATGTTGGTCCATCGGCCTCTCCGCACGCATTGCCTGTCTTCACTGCGACAGAATAGCGCAGAAAACCGAAGCGTCAGCGATAAACTGGCCAAAATGCCCAAATTTTCCGTGAAGACCGCGCGATTTGCTTATCCGCGCGCCGTCTTGAGCGCTTTGGGCAGCGCCGCTTCGAGCACGTCCAGATCGGAGGCCCGCCCCGCGCTGATCCGGATCGCCCGGTCGCCGGGTGACACGAACGGCATGCGCACGAACACGCCTTCGTCGATGAGAGCGGCGAGAACCGCCTTGGCGAAGGCACCATCGCGTCCGCAATCCACCGTGACGAAATTGGTGGCCGAGGGCAGCGGCGTGAGTCCATTGGCTTTGGCGATCGTCCCGATCCGCTCGCGGGCTTCGGAAACCAACGCGATCACATCTTCAAGCCAAGCGGCGTCTTCGAACGCGGCCAGCGCGCCGGCTTGCGAAATGCGCGACATGCCGAAATGGTTGCGCACCTTGTCGAAGCTCTTGATCAGCTCGGGCGCGCCGATGCCGTAGCCCACCCGTGCGCCCGCCATGCCGAAGGCCTTGGAAAAGGTGCGCATCCGGATCACGCGCGGATCGTCGGCGTCGATGGTGGGCGCGGTGCCGTCGGGGGCGAACTCGATATAGGCTTCGTCCAGGATCAGGAGCGTGCCATCGGGAAGCGACTCAAGCGCCTTTTCAATCTTCGCACCACTATGCCAGCTGCCCATCGGATTGTCGGGATTGGACAGGTAAACCAGCTTTGCGTCGACCTCGGCCGCCTTCGCCATCAGCGTGTCGATGTCTTCATGGTCGTTCTTGAAGGGGACCTTGTGCAGGATGCCGCCGAAACCGCCGACATGGTAGTTGAAGGTCGGGTAAGCGCCGTCCGACGTCACCACCGCGTCGCCGGGCGCCACGAGAAGCCGCACGACGTAGCCCAGCAACCCGTCGATCCCCTCACCGATGATGATGTTGGCGGGACGGACGTTCAGACGGGTCGAAATCGCGTGGATCAGGTCGTAATTCGTGGCGTCTGCGTATTTCCAGCACTGGCCAGCCGCATCCTGCATCGCGGCCACGGCGAAAGGCGAGGGACCAAAGACGCTTTCATTCGCGCCGAGCCGCGCCAGGAACGGCGCGCCGCGCTGGCGTTCCTGCACTTCGGGCCCGACGAAAGGGACGGTGGCTGGCAGGTTGGCGATGAGGTCAGGGTATCTGGGTCCGGGCATGCCCCGTCTATGCCAAGCGCGCGCCCGGTGAACAAGCGTCGAAACCATGCAACGCCAGGTTTCAGCCGGACACTGCCTTTCGAAACATGAACCCCGCCGCCCAGATTTTTCGTACGAAAAATCTTTGGCCCCTTCCATAAATTATTGGCGAATTGTTAAGAATGCGTTCGCTTGGTCCAGAAAACCCTGCCTGGGCCAAAATGGTGCTGGTCTTCGGGTTCAAAACACGTCAGCCTTGCTGACCGAATGTTTCGCACGCGAAACAATAGGTCCGAACCGGACCCATGTCCTGCGCTTGACCCGCCCGGATCAAGCGGCCACTTATCACCCAGAGCAGCAAGAGACCGATATGGCCCAGACCCCACCGCCCTTTGCCCCATTCGAATGGATGATCGCCTGGCGCTACCTGCGCGCGCGACGTGCCGAAGGCGGGGTAAGCGTGATGACCTGGATCAGCCTGATCGGCATCACTCTGGCCGTGTTCGCCTTGATCGCCACATTGGCGGTCCGCTCCGGGTTTCGCGCCGAATTCGTCGACACGATCCTGGGCTCCAACGCCCATGTCACGGTCTATTACACTCAGCAAACCGATGAATTCGGGCGGGCCAGCCGCACGATCGCGGATTACGAGACCCTCGCGCAATCCGTCGCCGCCGTGCCGGGCGTCACCCGTGCGGCGCCGCTGGTCAAAGGCCAGGTCATGGCCACCGCCAACAGCCGCAACGCCGGTGTGGAGGTGTTCGGCATCGCCGAGGAGGACCTCGCCACCATCCCGCGTATCGCCGATCCCGAGACCGCGCAGGGCGATCTGGGCCGGTTCACCGAAGGCATCGCCATCGGGTCCGGCGTCGCGCGGGAATTGGGCATTGCACTTGGCGATCCGGTCAAGCTGATCTCACCCGACGGTGTGCGCACGGCCTTCGGAACCAGCCCGCGCGTCAAGGCCTATGAGGTGGTCTACATCTTCACCGCCGGGCGCTATGACATCGACCGCACGCGGATCTACATGCCCTTCGCCGAGGCGCAGCTCTATTTCAACCGCGAAGGCGTCGCCGACGAGATCGAGGTGATGGTCGAAGACCCGGACCGGGTTGAAGACATGACCCTGCCGATCGTGCAGGCCGCCGGGCAGCGCGGTCTGGTCTGGACATGGCAGGACGCGTCGGGCGGGTTTCTCCGCGCGCTCGCGATCGAGGACAATGTCATGTTCATCATCCTGTCGATCCTCGTTCTGATCGCGGCGATGAACATCGTGTCGGGCCTGATCATGCTGGTCAAGAACAAGGGCCGCGACATCGGGATCCTGCGCACCATGGGCCTGACCGAGGGGGCGGTCCTGCGTGTGTTCTTCATCTGCGGCGCCTTCACGGGCCTGATCGGCACCGTCGCAGGGGTGATCCTCGGCTGCCTCTTCGCGCTTTACATCGACCCGATCTTTTCCTTCGTGAACTACGTCGCGGGCGGCGGCGTCTGGGATCCGGCGGTGCGGGGGATCTATGAATTGCCCGCGCAACTGCGGCTGGGCGATGTGCTCAGCGCGGTGGCGCTGTCGTTGGGATTGAGCTTTGTCGTCACCATTTTCCCGGCGCGGCGTGCGGCGCGGATGAACCCGGTCGAGGCGTTGCGCTATGAGTGATGTTTCGCTGCGATTGACCGGGGTTACCAAGACCTACAACGCGGGTACGCCCGGCGCGGTGGAGGTGTTGCGCGGTGTGGACGTGACGCTGACCAAGGGCGAGGTTGTGGCGCTTGTCGCACCGTCCGGGGCGGGCAAGTCGACGCTCTTGCACATCGCCGGTCTTTTGGACACGCCCGACAGCGGCACGGTCGAGGTTGCCGGTGCGGACGTCACCGGGGCGTCGGATCGCAAGCGCACGGTGGTGCGGCGCGACGAGGTGGGGTTCGTCTACCAGTTCCACCACCTGCTGCCCGAGTTCAGCGCTCAGGAGAACATCGTCCTGCCGCAGCTTGCCGCCGGAGTGGCGCGCGGTGCCGCGGATGCGCGGGCGCAGGACTTGCTGGAGATCGTCGGCATCGCGCCGCGCGCGCATCACCGGCCGGCGGCTCTGTCGGGGGGCGAGCAGCAGCGCGTGGCCTTTTGCCGGGCGCTGGCGAACCGGCCTTCGGTGCTGCTGGCGGACGAGCCGACGGGCAATCTCGATCCAGCGACATCAGATACGGTGTTCGATGCGCTGATGACGCTTGTGCGCGAAACCGGGCTGTCGGCGCTGATCGCCACGCACAACATGGAGCTTGCCTCGCGGATGGACCGGCGGTTGCGGCTGGACCAGGGCGTTTTGGCCCCCGTCTGATCGTTAGGATTGGTTAACAGAGGTAAACAGGCGCTTAATCGCCCTGTGTGCTGACACATGGCTTCACGGGATCGTTTGATGCAGGTGAGGCGCGAAGACTGGTAGGACGAGGCCATGAACGAAAGGTTTACCATGTCCCGCAGTCTCGCCGCCGCCGCCCTTCTGTCCCTCATGGCCCTTCAGGTCGGTGCCGCGCCGGTGTCCTTTGACGGGTCGTGGAAGACACAGAAATTTTCCCTGTTTTCGTCGAACACCTACGGGTTCAACGGCAATTCGGTGAGCGTGGCGTCGGACGGATCGGTATCCTTGGCCTATCGCCAACTGCCGCAATCCTATTGGGATGCCACATCCGCCCAGTGGTCGTGGAGCGTTCAGGAAGGCGTGCCTGCCACCGATTTGCGCAAGAAGGGCGGGGACGATCGCAACCTTGCGCTTTACTTCGTGTTCCTGCCGGCAAACCAGGCCGAGGCGCTGCAAGGCGCCAGCGTGCGCCAGCTACTGACAAACGATGCGGCCCGCGTTCTGGTCTATGTCTGGGGTGGGGTGCACAACCGGGGCGCGGTGCTCAATAGTCCGTATCTGGGCAACCGCGGAAAAACGGTGGTTCTGCGCGGGTCCGGCACGGGCTCTGCCAGCGAAAACGTGAACCTCGCGCGGGATTACGCCAACTCTTTCGGCGGCGGCGAGGCCGCGTTGGTGGGGATTGCGCTGTCCGGGGACAGTGATGACACCAACAGCCGCATTCGAGCATCGATCAGCGGGCTGAGCGTCAATTGAACCTTTGATCCGACGGCCCAACGGTCACGCGCGTTGAGTGATCCAGACGCCGAGGGCCATCACGGCAATGCCGGTAGCACGGGTGAGGCTGAGCGGGCTGACCCGCGCGCCAAAGAGGCCGAAATGGTCGATGAGCGCGGCTGAAATCAGCTGTCCCAAAAGCACGAAGAACACCGCGTTGCCGATGCCGAAATGCGGCGCGATGTAGGTGATCGACAGGACGTAGAACGCCACGAACAGCCCGGCGAAGAAAAGATGCCTTGGCGCCAGTGGCAGGTTCACAAGCGCGCGTGGTCCCGTCACCAGGGTGACGATCGTTGTGGCGAGAAGGGCGACGCAGAACAGCACCATCGCCGCGGCCGCCGGAGATCCGATCCGCACGCCAAGTGCCGCGTTCAGCGCGGCAAGTAGTGGGATGCCGATCCCGGCGGCAAGCATGGTCAAAGCGAAGATCGGCATGGGGCGACTCCGTTGAGCGATGTTCGGGACAGACTGCGCCGGGTTCTGCCGATTGTCACCCGGGATCGCGGCCGGACGCCACGGCGCGTGGTTGCGCGATTGTCGAAACACAGGCACTCTGCGCGTGTTCGAGCAAGGAGGCCAAAATGCGCCCACATCTATTCAGCCTGACCATCGGCGCGCTAGCCGCTGGCCTGATCGCGGCCTGCACCCCCGAGGAGATGCCGCAGGCCAGCGACGGACGGGCATTGTTCATGGAAAACTGCGCCATCTGTCACAGCGCGGATGCCAAGGGCAACGGCCCGATGGCCCGCGCGATGGAAAAGGCGCCGCCAGATCTGACGCTGATCGCCGTGCGTAACGGTGGCGAGTTTCCCCGTGTCGAGGTGCTTTCAACCATCGATGGCTATACCAAGGCTGATCTGAACGTCCCGGATATGCCGGAATTCGGAGCCTTGCTCGAGGGCGATCTGGTGCCGCTGGATACCGGGGATGGCGTGATGACGCCGACACCCCGCAAGCTGGTCGCGCTTTTGGAGTATCTCGAAAGCATTCAGGCAGCGCGATAACGCCTGCCAAGAGGTATTTGTAATTCAAGAAAAAAGCCCCGCAACATTGCGGAGCTTTTGGACGCGTCAGACTTTGGCCGGTGCTGATCTCGGTCCGGCAATCAACCAGATGATAAACCCGAGGATCGGCAGGACCAACACCAGCAGGCACCATAGAACTTTCGAGCCCGTGGAGTTGTTCGACCCGATTATCGACACGAAAGCCCAGATGTTCAGTACGAGAAGAATGAGACCTCCGATGCCCGTGATTTCAATTCCCATGATCTTTTCCTCCGGCCGCCTCAGGCGGCGCTGACTTCACTTTCGCTTTTCAAAACTTCGTCGCCGTCGTCCTGTTCGATCAGATACGCCGGTTCATCCTCACTGGCATCCCGGGTGATTTCGGACCCGTCGATCTTGACGGTGGTCTTTTGGGTGTAGACCTTCGTGATCGTTCCCGATCCGGTGCCATTGCCCCACTCCCATTGGACTTTATCGCCTTCGCTGCGTGACATGAGCTTACCGATCGCGCAGAGCCGAGATCAGCTCGTTCTTGGTCATGTCCGATCGCCCGTCGATGTCGAGCTCCTGTGCGCGGTCGTAAAGCTCGTCCTTGGTCCAGTCTTCGTAGGGCGGCGCCTTGCCACCTTTCTTGGACGGGTTCTGACTATCGCTGGCCTGCGCGTTCGCGATGCGCGCGGCAGCCTCCTTGCTGTAGCCGTCGTCGCGCAGGGATTCGTAGGTTTCGTCGTCTTTGATCGAGGATCCGTGATTGTCAGCCATCGGTCTTACCCGTCCGTCGTCGCGGCCGCCGCCGGTGCTTCGGTCTCTTCGCCCGGCTCATTGCCTTGTGCAGAAAGGTTGGCCAGATAAGCGAAGAACAGCACGGCAACAAAGATCGCCACTGCAATGAAACCCCAGATGACCGGGCGGTGGCGTTTGGATTGTTTGTCGACGTTTGTTGATGGAGCGGACATTCGTGTACCTCTCGAATTCTGAATTTCACCCGCCCAACGCATAATTCTGTTGAAAGTTCCCACACTGTTGCGTCGGAACCGGTGGCGGGAAAGCGCGTTAAGGGGCGAAGGTGGCGTGGTTTGCGACCGCCCATCCCGATTTATTGTCTGAAAGGAATTTGTGCATGGCCACGGCTGATCTGACCAAAGGACCGACCTGGAAAGCACTCGCCTGGGTGTCCGCGCCGATGACCTTCGGCATTTTCGCGGTTCTGAGTGTCGGTTTGGCAGACGCCTATTTCCTTGGACAATTGGGGCAGGCGCCCCTGGCGGCGGTGGGTTTTATCTACCCGGTGACAACTGCGCTGACGTCGCTGTCCATCGGGCTGTCCGCCGGGGCCAACGCGGTGGTGTCGCAGACCATCGGCCGCGATCGGGATGATACAGAGGCACCTATCCGGCTTGCGCTGCATTCGCTGGGGCTTGGCCTTGGGTTAGCCATTCTGGTGGCGCTTGGGTTTCATTTCTTCGCGCCGACGCTTTTTCAGTGGATGGGCGCAGAAGGCGCCGCGTTGGAAGAAACGCGGGCCTACGTGCCGTTCTGGGCGCTGTCCTTTCCCTTTCTCGTGCTGATGATGGTGTGCAATGCGGTGTTCCGCGCACATGGGGACGGTGCCACCTCGGCGGCGATCATGGTTCTTGCGGCGGTGGTCAATATCGCCATCAACCCGCTGCTGATCTTCGGCTGGGGGCCGATCCCCGGCATGGGAACCGAAGGCGCAGCACTGGCCACAACCATCGGACGCGCCGTCGGTGCGGGTACGGCAGTTTGGTACGCGTGGCGATGCGGGATGCTCACTGTGTGCGAAAAACCCCTGAAAGGCCTGTGGTCCTCGATACGCGAGGTGATCGCGGTCGGTGTTCCGGCAGCCGGGTCGAACGCGATCAATCCGGCGGGTATGGCGCTAGTGACGGCGGCGGTTGCGACACTTGGCGAAGCGGCCGTAGCCGGGTTCGGAGCGGCAACGCGGGTGCAATCGGTTGCGCTCGTGGCGTTGTTTGCGCTGTCTGCCGGGATCGGTCCGGTGGTCGGGCAGAATTTTGGTGCGGAAAAGCAGGACCGGGCCCGGAGTGCGCTCAAGCAGGCGTGGTTGTTTTGTGTTGTCTACGGGGTGGTTCTTGCCACAGGTGTCACGATATTTGCCGACCAGATCGCAGGGTTCTTTGCCGACGGCTCCGAAGCGCGGGACTACGCGGCGCAATATCTGCGGATCGTCAGCTGGAGCATCATGGGCTACGGCATCCTTGTCATTACCAACGCCGCCATGAACGCGCGGTCGAAAGCGGCCTATTCGCTGGGCCTGAGCCTGTCGCGGATTTTCGTCGTCTATGTGCCGTTGGCCTGGGCGTTGATGTGGATGTTCGACTACACCGGCATTCTGATGGCGGCAGTTCTGGCCAACACCTATGCCATCATCGGCGGTTTGTTCTGCGCGCAGGCGACCGGGATGATGACATCCGTGCAGGGGCGTGAGGTCCCGAAGATCTTGCCACAAGCCAACGGGTGAGCGGTCAGGCCAGCTCGTCCCGCATGGCGCGGGTCTGGTTGCGCTCCTGACGATAGGCGTCGGCGGCTGCAACCAGCGCGCGGAAGATGGCACGCTGGCCGTGCGCGTAAAACAGGTGCTCCGGGTGCCACTGCACGCCAAGTGCGAAAGGGTCGCGCACACGTTCGATCGCCTGAACCATGCCGCCGGTGTCACGCGCCGACACGCGCAAGCCTTCGCCAAGCTTATCCACCGCCTGCGTGTGCAACGCGTTAACCTTCATCGGTTGTTCTCCGCTGATCAGCGACAGGTGGGTCGCTTCTTCCACGCAGATCTCGCGCTTTGGCAGGATCGTCTTGATCTTGCGATCAGGGCCGTAGGTTGTCCACGCATCCTGATCCAACGTCCCGCCAAGCGCGACGTTCAACATCTGTGAGCCACGACAAATGCCCAAGACGGGGATGTTTTGGTCGAGCGCCGCTTCGGCGAGGCAGCGCTCCAATTCGTCACGGTCGGGATCGAGCCGCGCGGAAATGCCCAGCTTGCCACCGTAAAGCTCTGGCCCGATATCATCGCCACCGCCGATGATGAGGCCGTCCACGTCCTCGAGATCCACGACACGCCCGACACCCCAGCGCACACCCCGACCTCCGGTGATCCAGAGGTTCAGATTGATGAGCGGAAACACCCGCCATCCCGTGCGCGACGAGGTGGTGACGGCGATCAGAGGTCGTTGCATATATCGGCCTTTGCCTTGTGCTGTTCCAGCAGGGTGTCGATGGTGCGCACCCAGACGGATTTTCGTTCGAACCATGCGGAATCGTGGGTCTGCCACGCGGATTTAAGCGCCGCGAGAAGATCGTCATTGGCAGCGACCAATTCGACCTGCCGCCAAAGCTGCCAGGGTTGACGAAGGGACCAGTCCGCTTCGTCGATGCGGCTGTCGGGCAGGCGGAAGTGGAAGGTCGGACGTGCTGAAGTTTTGTCGTCGATATTGAAGATCTCGGCAAAGAGATCGGGTTCCGCGTGTTTGAACAGCGGCAGAAGATCGAGGCTCTGGTTGCGGCTTTTGATATGCCTCGCCGCAATGCGCATCAAATCGGCCAAGGTGTCAAAGCGGGTGTTCGCGAGGGCCGAGATGAAGCCGTTGGGCCAAGCGCCGACGAAGGGCATCATGCGCCGCGTCGCGTCGACCTGTTCCTTTGCCCGCAGCCAGGGTTCGAGCATCGCGTAGGCCGTGATGGTGTCGAGCGTGAAGCGGTGATCCGGCGCGACCACTTCGGGGTTCACGTGAACGCCGAAGCCGAGCAATACCCCGCTGCGCGAACCCATTGCGCCGATGTTGCGCAGGGATTGGCAGATCGCGTTGAACTCTTCGAGTTGGCTCCGGCTCAGCGGCGGGGTGACCACTTCGACCGGGATGAGACCTCGGAACGCATCGAGGCTTTCCTGTAGAAACGGCAGGTCCTCGCGTTTGCGCAGCGAAATGTCGAGTTCGACCTCAATGTCTCCGAATTTCGTGTCGCAGACCGTCACGCTGTGATCGCCACGATCTTTGAGCGTTCCGCCAAAATCCCGCGCGATGAGTTCACCGGTCTCCATTTCCGTCGGGCCAGCGAATTCGATCTCGATGCCGCACAGGCGCTCGTGACCGTCTGCGGTGGTGTCCATCGGCAGGGGAGGGAAGTGTGGATCGTTTTGTATCATGTCACGCCTGTGTCGGAGCGATGTCCTTGCTGATCTCAGGCTGGCTCTCAGGCGCGTGCGCCAGATAGGCGGTCGTCCATACCAGCACCGGGAGCGACACAATCCCACCGATTGGACCCCAGATCCAGAGGCCGAAGAGGATTGCCAGGAAGACGACAAGCGGGTTCAGTTGTAAACGTTGGCCGACAAGGGTGGGCGTGACGAATTGCGCCTCGGTCATGTTCAAAGTGAAATAGGCCAGCGCGGGCAGAAGCGCATACGCTCCGTTGAATTCGGTAAATCCTGCAACACCGAAGGCCACCAGCAACATGACGGGCCCGAGATACAGCACGAAGTTGAGAATGAATGCGGCCGCGCCCCAAAGGAGCGGGTTCGGGAGACCGATGATCGTCATGGCGGCAAACACAGCCGTGCCAAGCCCGGCGTTGATCGCGGTGACGGTGACAAAATAATGCGACACTGCCCTGTCGGCTTGGCGCATCGAGGAGGCGCGGCCGGGGAAATAGGCGTAGATCTCATTTTGCGTCAGTGTGAAGAAGAAAAACGTGCCGGCAAAGGTGAGCAATTGCGCCGCGAAATTCGGCGCGACCCAGAGCGCGTCCAGAATGCCGGGCATCGCCTCTTCCATCGCTTCGCCATCTTCGGCGAGGCTTTGCTCCAATTCGAACTGGACCGACTCCAGCCCCCGGATCGCGCGGCTGGCCTCGATCACCCACCAACGGATTTCATCTTCGATCCGCGGCAATTGACCGATCAAGTCCATCACGATTGGGCCCAACCCGGCGATCAGCACGACCGTGATGATGGCGACGATCAGCAGGCTGATGCTGGCACTGACCGCACGCGGAACACCCAGCCGCGCCAGAAGGCGCATGCCGGGTGCCGCGACGATCGCGATGATGAGACCCAAAGTCACCGGGGCGAGCAGGCCCATTGCCAGTTTCATGGCAGTGACGACCGTGACCAGTGCAACAAGCACCATGCAGATGGTCTGCGTTTTGGCGCGTGTCTCGGAATGTGACAGCATCAGGCGCGCTGCTGCGCGTCAGAGAATTCCGATCGCGCTTCGCGGATGCCGCTTTCGACGGCAGCTTTGCCTTGGCGTTCCAGCTTGGCCAATTCTTCATGCAGAACCGCTTCGGCATCGCGCATCACCTTGTCACGCGTAGCCCCCATCAGGTCGGCCTCGGCCTTGGTCGAGGGCAACAGCGCACCGATGAGAGCCCCGATTCCGGCAACGATGGCACCGGTGAGGAAGGGCTGGCTGTCATGCGCTTCGCGCGCCTGCTTCGATGCGCGGCGGGCCTGGCGTTCGACCTTTTCCTGCGCGTCGATCACCTTGAGGCGTGCCTCGGTCACGCGGGCGCGAGCTTCGGGCGGCAGTTTGTCGAGCCCCTTGTCCAATGACTTGCGCAAGGTCGAGGACGACTGCGCCCCTGCAAATCGACCGGAACGGGCCTGCGCGCGTGCTTTCATCTGCGCGTCGGCGCGGGCGATGCGATCGTCGTGGCCTTCCATCTCATCGTAAGATCTCAACTGCGGCTTGGACGACGCGTTGCTGTTGAGCGCAATCAAAGCCGCGCCCAGCCCGATCAAGGCCAGGCCCGTCGGTGCACGCTTTGCTCCGTTGAAAAGGGCGGTGGCGACCGTCTGGCCCAGATCGGCCGTTTGGCCGACCGCGCGTTTCGCGGTTGCCTCGGGGTTGACCGAATTGGCGAGGGCGCTGATGTGATCGGTCAGATGCGCCCGGTGTGTTTCTGCGTTGCGTTCGAGTTGGTCTGCGTTAGGCACGGGCCATCTCCTTTACTGCGTCAATGTCGGATTTGACTTGTTTCAGGGTACGTTTCGGGGCGAGCGATGCGGCCGAAATGCGGGATTTGCCGATCAGAGCAAAGATCAGGGCGATCGCCAGAAATGCGATGGCCACGATCAGTGCAGCCCAAGGCATGGGCACGCCCAGAGCGGCCACGCCAAGAACTGCTGCGACGGCCAATGCGCTGAGACCGACGAAGGCGACAAGTGCCGCGATGACGAAGAGCACAAGCCCTCCACCGGCGCGGGACGCGTTCTCGGATAATTCGCGACGGGCCAGTTGCAGTTCGGTGCGGAACAAGGCCCGCGCCTCGGTCAGGATGCTTCCGATCAGACTGCGGATATCGTGGGGTTGCGGGGTCGGCTGGGTCACTGGTCGGTCTCCGTACGGCTCAGGTGACCGGACCACGGATCGTCGTAATCCGCGACATGAGCCCCTTCGCTCGATTTCAGGAAGCGCGCGGCTGCGAAACCAACGAGAGCGGCACCACCAAGAAAGAGAAGCGGGTTCTTGCGGGCAAAGACGGCAACGTCATCGACCATCGCGTCGATCGGCTTGTCTCGCAACTGTGTCGCGACCGCGTTGATTTGGGCGCTGATTTGCTCCAAGGCCGCAGATTGCAGTGAATACGGCTCGAATTCATCACGGGCCGCATCTGCAGCGCTTGCCGCATCGTCCATCTCGTCAAGCGCCTGCGCGCGGGCGGCTTCGGCCTGTTCCTTGGCAGACGCAGCTGCCAGGTCTTTGGCGTCAGAGGCGATTTCCGTGGCGCGATCCTTGGCTTTGTCGAATTTGTCTTGTGTCGTGCTCATGGGGTTCTCCGTCGTAAAATTTCAATCAGGCAGCTGAAAACAGATCGCCGATCTTGCTGCGCAGGGTTTGGCGCTGTCGGGTCAGAACGGTGTGAAGCTCGTGATCCTCCGGCAAATCCTTGATCGCGGAATCGTAGCGCTTCACGACCGTTTCTTCGCCACCGGCAATCGCTTCGAGCACATTTGGCCCGAGTTTCGAGACATGGTCCCGAAACTTGACCACCACTTTTTGTACGTCACTCATCAAGGTGCCCGAGCTGTCGAGTTCGATGCCGCATCGCTTTGCGGTTTTATCGATCTCCGCGATATCCTTTTCGTGCTGGTCAGCCATATCCCGGATCAAGCCGCGGATGGAGGCATCAGCACGCTGGACAAGCTCTTCATATCCCTCGCTGACGTCGACCAACGTATCGAAAAGGGACTGCACGCAGTTGATGCTCACGTGATTTGTGTCGGACATGATGACCTCCTTGGCTTAGGACGGAACGCGTCAAACTGTTGACGGTTCCGTGAGCGCGCGGAGAGTTGCCGAGTGGCGTGGGGTCAAGCGTCGTCCGCTTGCGGTCTTTTCGGTTGTCCCGCACGGTGTATTCGAAGACGCAATCAGGCAGAGCCTTTGCTTACGAGGAGTGTCGACCTCTTGCGCGCCCAACCCTTCGACAAGCAACTGCTTAGCCGGACGAACCAATTTGCTGTGTCATAGCAATAGTTTCCGGATGAAAAAAGCTATTCAAAGACACCGTAAATTTCAGATCAACGGGCGTTTGACGATTTCAACGCCGACCGAATGTGCGGCTTCGGCAAGCTTGTCCGGGCGGTGGACGGTAAGGGTGTCATCGGCCCAAGTGGCGATGCCCTGCTCGCGCAGTTTCGCAAGCGTTTTGTTCGTATGTACCAAGGACAATCCCATTGCGTCCGCGATGTCCTGCTGCCGATAGGGAAGTGGGACCTGGTCGTTTTCGTTCAATCCCAGAGCCGTCAATCGGCGGAAAAACCGGTTCAGCACCCAAGCGATTTTCGCGAGCCCGTCCATCTGCCCAACGGCCGTCAGCATCTCGCCGAGAACCATCTCTTCTGTTGCGGCAACATGAGTCAGATCGAAGGCGCGTCTGGGCTGATTGCGGAACAATTCCCAGAATTCGGACCGGTTGAAGACACACATCGTCATGCGGGTCGTTGCTTCGACAGAGTGCTGCATTTCGCCCATGATGCCGCTCTGCAACCCGACAAAATCGCCCGGCAAAATGAACCCGACAACCTGTCTGCGACCGTCCTCCAACGTCTTGTACCGCAGACCCATGCCTTCGAGGGCAGTGTATAGCTGCGACGAGGATGCGCCTTCCGCCAGTAGTTCTGTGCCGGGCTGGGCTACGAACTCCCCGGTTTTGAACCTGGTCATAAAGTTCGCCTCGTCCTGCGACATGTCGTCGAAAAGATCGAGCTGGCGGAGCGGGCAGTTTTCGCAATTCGTTGTCATGATGCCTTGCTATGTCACAGTTTAATGAGAAGCGGTGCGATTGATGTCATAAACGGACAAACTCCAAAGGATTCTGACGTATGACCGAGGTGCTTTCAGCAACTCCAAAAACACTCATTGTATCCGACAACGTCGTCGAAGCCGAGGATTTGACCGAAATGCTTGCCGAGTGCGGTCTTGGGCCGATTGCGCATGCGCGCGATGTTCGGGGCGCGCGGGACCTGTTTGCTTCGACGAACGGATCATTGGAATTGATGATTTTCGGATTGTCGCTTCACAAGCCGGACGCCAAAGGGTTTCTTGAAACCGTGGCATCCGAGCGAAAGCCGCTAGTGGTGATCGACGGCCAGAAGGATGCGGCCGAATTGAACGGGGCGGGCATTCTGCTCCGCCCCTTTTCGACCAATGATGTGATGGCCGCACTAAAGCATGTCGGGCTAAGCGATTAAGCACGCTTATTCAGCGCCATTCCGATGAGAACGCCGACACCGATGGCGCCAAGCACGGCCAGTGTCGGATTTCGGCGGACCGCACCATCGAATTCGCTTTGGAAAGTATGCGCCGCATCGGCTGTCGTATCAGCGACGTGGGTTGCCGTTTCCTTCACCGATTGCGCGACGGTATCGACGCTTTCCTGAGTTGCCGAAACGACATCCTGTAAGCGATCTTTGCTCTTTGTTTTGGTGCTGGGTTTGTCGGTCTGTGCGGTTGGGGCAGATGCGGTTGTTTGTGCCATGATACTGTCTCCTTTTTCTGGACGCCCAACGCGCCGTGACAGCCAAAGTTCCTCGGAACTCTTTGGATGCGCGGCGGGTTTACCGCTCAGTTGATAATGAAAGGAAGGACGGACTCATGTTATACTGGGCGGCAATCTTCTTAGTCATTGCTCTCATCGCAGCCTTGTTTGGCTTTGGCGGCATCGCATCGGCATCGGCGGGGATCGCACAGATCCTGTTCTTTGTATTCCTGGTGCTCTTCGTCGTCACCCTGATCGTCAGAGCGGTCAGATCGTAAAACGAAAAAAACCGGAGCAAAATGCTCCGGTTTTTTCTTGTGTGTTTCCTGAAAATCTACGCCTTGAGCGTTTCCGTGGAGGAAAAGAACATCGCTTGGCTGACAGCCGACCGAACTTGCTCTTCGGTATAGGGTTTCGAGATCAGGAACGCCGGCTCCGGGCCTTCGCCGGTCAGCAAACGTTCAGGGAAGGCGGTGATAAAGATCACCGGAATTTCCGGATCGTCTTCGACAATCTTGTTCACAGCGTCGATGCCACTTGATCCGTCGGCCAGTTGGATGTCCGACATGATGAGATGCGGTTTCTCGGTCTTGTAAAGATTGACGGCTGCGTCGGCGGTGCGTGCAATGCCAGTCACCGCGTGACCCATATCGGCGACGATCGCTTCGAGGTCCATCGCGATGATTGCTTCGTCTTCGATGATCATCACGCGACCGGCCAAGGATTTCGCCATTTCTGTATAGGCAATATCGACAAGGTTTTCCGCCTCCGTCGGGCTCACGTCCAGAACGGTCGCCACATCTTCGAAGGAAAGCTCCTCGATCGTGTGCAGCAGAAGGGCCTCACGGGTGCCGGATGTTAGTCGCGACAAATGCTCTTGTGCTTTCGCGGCGGGGCCGGTTTCGGATTCGGTGAGGGTTGCACCCGACGTGGACCAGATAGAATGGAACACCTTGAACAGCGCCACCTTGTTGGACGCCTCATGATCGAAGATGGAGGTGTCGCTCAGGATCGCTTCCAAGGCGGCAACCGCGTATTTGTCACCTTCGACCTGTGATCCGGTAAGCGCGCGAGCGTATCGACGCAGGAATGGGAGGTTGGCCCCGATTTTCGAGGTCAGGTCCTGGGGTTGGTCGGTCGACATAGAGAAAAGCTCCCACTTTTTTTATCTGTTGCGGGAACCAAACGCATTAGGTTGCGTTAGGTTCCAGCCAACGCGCGACTAAATCTGAAAAAACATCTGAAGGGCTACATGAAACAGGATCGGAAAATATCAAGCCTTGAGCAGGAGATCGAGGCGAACCTCAAGCGTGTCTACGAAGACGTCGCAAAGCAGGATGTCCCTGATCGCTTTACGGAACTTCTGAACAAACTCCGCGAGGCCGACAAGTCGTCTGCGGGGCAACCCAAATGAAGGATCCCAAAGAAGAAATTGTCGAGCATCTGAGCGCGATGCGCGCATTCGCGATGAGCTTGACGCGGAATTCCGCACTTGCCGATGACATGGTGCAGGACGCGCTGGTCAAGGCTTGGACGAAAATTGACTCCTACAAACCCGGTACGAACATGCGTGCCTGGCTCTTCACGATCCTGCGGAACACGTACTACTCGCACCACCGCAAAGCCCGACGCGAAGTGGCCGACGTGGATGGCGAAATGGCGGCATCGATGGCCCAGAAGCCTGATCATGACGGGCGTCTTCAGATGCGGGATTTCAACCGCGCGTTCGATCAGTTGAACGACGAACAGCGGGAAGCTTTGGTGCTTGTTGGTGCGGGCGGCTTTTCCTACGAAGAAGCGGCAGAAACCTGCGGCGTTGCCGTCGGCACGATCAAAAGCCGGGTCAACCGCGCACGCAAACAACTGGTCGAGATCCTGAAAATGAGCGATGATGAGGTGATGGAGGCGACCGATATCGTCACCACCGGCATCGTCTCGAACCAGAAAAACGTCGCTTGAGCCCAATGTTGATCCTGTGGACCTGCTGAAAGAGGAAGACGTGTCCGATCCAGCAAGAGCGCCGTTGGCCGACGACGAGCCGGAGTTCGACGTTCTGATCACAGCAGAAGAAGCTTGGCCCGCCTTTGAGCGGGCCGTTTTTCGTGCGAAATCGCATGTCCACGGATCGTTTCGCGTGTTTGACCTGCGAACGAAGCTGCGAAGCCAAGAAGCGCAGACCGTCGGGGAGGATTGGTTTGATCTTCTGGCGCACGTCATCAAGCGTGGGGTGCGTGTGACGCTGATCGTCAGCGATTTCGATCCAATCATGGCGACGCCGCTCCATGAGTTGACATGGCAGACCGTCCGGCAAGCGACGGCTTTGACCGAGGTGGCCGATGCGGCGCCGGGGCAGGTGACGATCAAGGCCGGGTTGCATCCCGCCCGTGCCGGTGCCTTGCCGTGGGGGCTTTTGTTGCCTGCGGTCATCAAGCGGAAATGGGATCAAGTCGCCGGCTTGTCGAAGGATCGATTGAAGCGGCAGGCGGTGTTGCTCAATCGCAAGGCCATGCCAGAACTGCGCACCGTCTCCCATCACCAGAAGCTTGCCGTGATAGACGACGACACGCTGTTCATCGGCGGTCTTGATCTGAACGAACGCCGATTCGATACGCTGGATCACGACCGACCGGCACGCGAGACATGGTCGGACGTGCACCTCTTGATGCGCAATGGGCCAGAAGTGGCGGAAGCGAAGGCCCATCTCGACAGTTTTCTCGAAGTCACGGCCGGGACGCGTGCAGCGCCACCGCTCAGCCACATTCGCCGCACGATGTCGGCGCCCCGGCGTATGCAGTTCCCATATCTTTCACCGCGCACCGTGGTGAATGAGATCGAGACAGCGCATATCGACAGCTTTCAATCTGCCAAACATCTGATTCATATCGAAACCCAGTTCCTGCGTTCCAGCGTCATCGCCAACGCTTTGGCCGAGGCCGCCGTCAAGAATGCCGATCTCCGGCTGGTTGCGATCTTGCCTGCGCTGCCCGAGACGCTCGCGTTCTACGACGAAGACGGTCTCGACACCCGGTTCGGAATGGCGCTTCAGAAAGAGGCGGTCAGCACGGTTCAGAGCGCGTTCGGAGACCGGGCCACTATCGCGTCTCCGGTGCGGCCCGTCATGTCATCGCGCGAAAGCCGTGCGGTGCTGGCGGGTTCGCCTATGGTCTATGTGCACAACAAGGTTCTGGTCAAAGACGACAGTTACGCCCTCATCGGGTCGGCCAATCTCAACGGGCGGTCCATGCGGTGGGATACGGAGGCTGCGGTGTCGATCACCCAGCCGTCACAATTATCAAAGCTGCGCGACAGGCTTCTTTCGCATTGGTGGTTCGACGATCTTCCCGACGAAGCGCTTCGCCCAGAGACGCTGCAACAGTGGTGGGCCAGCGCAATCGCCAAAAACGGCGTTTGCCTGCCGGAAAACCGAACTGGATTCCTCGTGCCCTATGACCCGGACAACCATGTCGAACTGGCGCGAACCTTGCCTGGGATCACGGAAAACATCGTGTGACGGAACTTGACAGGGGAATGATCGGTTCTTCTTGTGATCAACAAGGAGTAACTTGCTTATGAGCCGCGGACGCACCGCCTATCGCCCCACAGAAATTCCCTGGAAGGGCATTTTGGATGTTCTGGTCCGGATGTGGCACAAGCAAGCCGAATTGAACTTGGGGCTCATCGCAGCCGGGATCGCGTTTTACGGATTGTTATCGCTGTTTCCCGGCATCACCGCCGCGGTCGCCTTCGCCGGGGCGTTCCTGCAACCGGGCATGTTGATCGAAAACAGCTCCGAGATCACGGCGATGCTTCCCGAAGCAGCGGAAGATATCGTTATGGGGCAGTTGCAAGACGTCGCGAATGCAGACAGCTCCACCCTCAGCTTTGCAGCGCTTTTCAGCTTGGGCATCGCGCTGTATTCCGCCTCAAAAGCGGTCGCGAATTTTATCGCGGGTCTGAATTTCATTTATGAAGAAAAAGAGAAGCGGAACTTCTTTTTCCTAAAAGCCTTGACCGTTTTTTTGACGATCATCCTCATTTTCGGCCTTCTGGTTGCAATCATCGCAGTCGCGGCCATCCCCGTCGTTGCCTCGATCTTCGGCGATTATGGCAGGATCGATGACCTCGTCATGTTCCTGCGGTGGCCCTTCCTGTTCCTGATGGGCGCATTCGGCATCGCCATCCTCTACCGCTTTGGTCCCAGCCGACGGTCGGCGAGATGGCGGTGGCTCACTCCCGGGGCCTTCATCGCCTGCGCGCTCTGGGTCGCGGGCAGTTACGGCTTCAGCCTCTACGTGCAGTCTTTCGGGTCGTATAACGAAACCTTCGGCGCGCTGGGTGGGGTGATTATTCTTCTGACCTGGCTCTGGCTGTCCGCCTTCATCGTGCTTCTCGGAGCGCTGCTCGACGCGGAACTCGAAGCCCAGACCAAACGCGACAGCACCATTGGTGAAGACCGCCCGATGGGCGAACGCGGTGCGGTCAAGGCGGACACTCTTGGTGCCGCGCGGGGCGACGAAATGACGGAACCCCTAAGCTGATCGGACGTTGACCCTCCAGAAACGATTGGAGGGGTCAATGGACCTTCTACGCATCATCGCAGCCGTCTTGCTTCCGCCTTTGGGGACCTTCCTCGAAGTTGGCCTGAGCAAGCATTTCTGGATCAACATCCTGCTTACCATTCTTGGTTATATCCCGGGGATCGTCCATGCCGTCTACATCATTGCCCGCCGCTGACACGGCAAACCGCATGGCCCGCATCGAACGCGTTGCAGGTCTTCTGGACACCCGCTTTCGCTTGCCGGTCATCGGCGTCCGCGTGGGCTGGGACTCCATCATTGGTCTCATCCCCGGTCTCGGCGACGCGATTACAACCATTCCCGCAGGTTGGATGATCTGGAACGGCTATCAGATGGGGGCGCGCAAAAGCACTCTGGCACGCATGGGTCTGAATGCGGGGATCGATCTTGTCGTCGGCAGTATTCCCATCATTGGCGATATGCTCGACGTGGCCTTCAAATCGCACAAGAGAAACCTTGCGCTGCTGCAATCTGACATGCAGCGCAAAATCATCAACGCAAGCTCCCAGGAGGTGGCACATGGCTGAACGTCATAGATCGAAAGACGGTCGTAGCGAGACCAAGGAAATATTCGGAGACCAGGCCGACATTGATCAGCAGGGTCGCAGTGGTGGCCGTCTGTCCCGCACTGTCGGAACCAAGGACGAAATGAAGCGGGCAACTGAGCGTCCGGCAGGCGCAACCCGCGTCACCAAAAGCCTTGAAGATGAGGAGGGCAACGATGACTCGTAAATCCGGAGTGCCGCAGGACGCATGGGTTGTCATCGCCGACGGCGAAAAAGTGCTCTACCTCGTCAACAAGGGTGATGAGATGGATATGAACCTCGTCGTCCGTGACAAGGAAGAGCAGGACAATCCGCAAGCGCAGGATTGGGCCGCAAACCGTCCGGGCCGTTTCAACGACGGTCCATCGGTTCAACGTTCCGCCGTCGATGACACGGATTGGCACCAGCTTGAGAAGGAGCGGTTTGCCAAAGATGTGGCGGATCAATTGTATAAGGACGTGCACAAAGGTCGATTCAAGGACCTGATCATCATCGCCAGCCGACCAGCTCTCAGCGAGTTGCGGAAGGAAATGCATCCCGAAGTGGAAAAAACGCTCATCCTCGATGTCGCGAAAGTGCTGACGAACCATCCCATCGACGAGATTGAGGAGCTTTTGAGCCGAGAGATGGAAAACAGCTGACCGGCGATGGAACCTTCCATGGGTCTCCGGGTTAACCATCTGATAAAAGGAGATTTTGACATGAAGACTGGAGCAATCATCGCAGGTGTCGTGCTCATCGCGGCCGTAGCATTCGGAGTATACATGGTCGATATCGATCAGACGCAGGAAGGAAGCCTTCCAACCGTGTCGATCGATGGCGGTGAAATGCCCGAATACGATGCAGACGTCGGCGACATCGAAGTCGGCGAACGGGACGTGACCGTCACCGTACCGACTGTCGACGTGGAAACGCCCGAAGAAGATTCGGTCGCGTCGAACTGATAAAGAGGAGGTTCAATTGGACCGCGATCTTATCGAAGGCAAGTGGACGGAAATCAAAGGTCAGCTCCGCGAGACATACGGCGAGTTGACCGACAACGATCTTGAAGAAGCGAAGGGAGATCGTGAACAGATGGAGGGCGTGCTTCAGCAGAAGCTTGGCAGGTCCAAGGATGAAATCCGCCAGACTGTCGATCAGATCCTGAACAAGGTCTGATCCCTTTTCCTGAATTGAATGAAAGCGCGGCTGAATTTCTCAGCCGCGCTTTTTTGTGCGCTGTCGCGCGACGAAAGTCTCGGAGGCCGGACTTGAACTTCTAGTCTCTACCTGCATAACTTGCAGTACGATGGGAAATTATGCAGTTTGGGGTAGATTTTGCAAAGCATCGGAGACGCCTTGGGCTTGGCCTTCGCGCTGGTGCTGTCCGGCGATCCTGATCTTCTGGAAATCGTTGTCCTGTCATTGCGGGTGAGCCTGACCGCAACCGTTATTGCCTGCCTGATCGGACTGCCCATCGGAGCGCTTGTCGCAATCGGGCGCTTTCGGGGGCGCAACGCTGTCTTGATCATGATGAATGCCCTGATGGGCCTGCCGCCGGTTGTGGTGGGCTTGTTGGTGTATCTGCACCTCTCCCGATCGGGTCCGCTTGGCTTTCTCGGGCTGCTTTACACGCCCGCCGCCATGATCATCGCGCAGACGATCCTGATCGCGCCGATTGTCGCGGCGCTGTCGCGTCAGGTGATCGAGGATCTGCACTCCGAGTATTCCGAGCAATTCCGCTCTCTCTGCCTGACCCGGCTGCAAACCGTGCAGGCGCTTTTGTGGGATGCGCGGTATTCGCTTTTGACAGTCGGCTTGGCCGGGTTTGGCCGGGCCGTGGCCGAGGTCGGCGCGGTGATCATCGTCGGCGGAAATATCGACCATCTGACACGGGTCATGACCACGGCCATCGCGCTCGAAACCTCCAAGGGAGATTTGGCGCTGGCCCTGGCCTTGGGCATCATCCTTCTTGTGATCGCGTTGGCGGTGAATGCAGCGGTGCAGTCCGTGCGCATGACGGCGGTGCGGCAAGCCTATGTCTGACGTGGCCAGCTTCACCTCTGTGCCCCTCACGCGGCATAAAACGGCGGTGCCGGTCTTACCGCTCTCGGTCGCCGATCTTGTGCTGCGGTTCGGCGACGCGACGGTGCTTGACGGGGTACAGCTCGAACTCGGGGCCTCCGGGTGTACCGTCATCATGGGGCCCAACGGCGCGGGGAAAACGCTGTTCCTCAAACTGCTGCACGGGTTGATCCCGCCCACATCCGGGCAAATCTCGTGGGGCGGCTTGACCACATCCGACGCGATGTCTCGTCAAGCGCTCGTGTTCCAGAAACCGGTTCTTCTGCGCCGGTCCGTGGCCGCGAATATTGACTTCGTTCTCAAGTCACGCGGGAAGGATCGAAACCGGCGGACCGATCTGTTGCGCCATGTCGGCCTCGCGCACAAGGCGGACCAGCCCGCCCGCCTGTTATCCGGCGGTGAGGCGCAGCGTCTGGCGCTGGCCCGCGCGCTGGCGACCGATCCCGACATCCTGTTCCTCGATGAACCCACGGCAAGCCTCGATCCCGGCTCCGTCCTCGCCATTGAACACATCGTGACCGAGGCGTTGGCCCGCGGCGTGCGTGTCGTGTTCGTCACGCATGACATCGGTCAGGCACGGCGCATGGCGGATGACGTTGTGTTCCTGCATCGCGGGCGTGTCGCCGAACACAGCCCGGCGTCCGAGTTCTTCCCCGAACCGCGCAGCGCGGTCGCGCGCGATTTCCTCAACGGGCAGCTTCTTGTCTAAGTCCTCAACATCGAAAGTGACCACCATGCTTGCAAAATCCCTTGCCGCAACCGCTCTGGCCCTCGTCATCGGAGGCACCGCCTGGGCGCAAACCTCGTCTATCATCGTGCAATCCACGACCTCGACAGCGAATTCGGGCCTTTACGACTACCTCCTGCCGATCTTCGAAGAGAAAACCGGGATCGAGGTGAATGTCGTGGCGGTCGGCACGGGGCAGGCGATCCGCAACGCCGAGAATTGTGACGGTGACGTGCTTTTGGTTCACGCCAAGGCGTCGGAGAAAGCCTTTGTCGCGGCCGGGTTCGGCACGACGCGCACCGATCTGATGTATAACGACTTCGTCATCGTCGGTCCCGAGGCTGATCCGGCAGGTGTCACCGGCGAAACCGACGTTCAGGCGGCTTTGGCGAAAATCGCAGAGACCGGTGCACTCTTCGCCTCGCGCGGGGATGACAGCGGAACCCACAAGAAGGAAATGGCGCTCTGGTCCGACGCGGGCGTCGATCCCACGACCGCCAGCGGTGGCTGGTACCGTGAAACCGGGTCGGGCATGGGCGCGACACTCAATACCGGGATCGGCATGGGGGCCTATGTCCTGACAGACCGCGCAACCTGGATCACCTTCGGCAACAAGCAGGATTACCGGATCGCCGTCGAAGGCGACGAGGATATGTTCAACCAATACGGTGTGATCCCGGTGAGCCCCGAAAAATGCCCGAGCGTCAACGCCGAGGCCGCGCAGGCCTTCGCCGACTGGTTGGTCTCGGACGAGGGGCAAGAGGCGATCGCCGGGTACAAGGTGGCCGATCAGCAGCTTTTCTTCCCGAACGCGCCGGAAATGTGATTGGCTTAACGCAGTCTTGAACCCGAACACTGCCCTGAAAACCGTCATCGCGGGTGGTTTCCAGGGCTGCCGGTCAATCAGGCCATCATCCGCGATTGCAGTGCCCGCTCCCTGACCGTATTTTCACGGCACCCAACCCGGAGCACCGAGATGACAGCCGATGTCCGCACACCGATCACGCAGGCCATGCAGGAAGGCGCGCTCACACGGCGCGAGCTGAAGGCGCTGATGACCCGCTCCAACGGGCCGGCGTTGATCCGCGTGGCGGCATTCGCGGTGGTGCTCGCGCTGACCTCCAGCCTGATCGCCTTGGCGCAGGGAAGCTGGTGGATATGGCCCGCGATGTTCCTGCAAGGCGTGGTGATCGTGCACCTATTTTCGCTTCAGCACGAATGTGTGCATTACACCGTGTTCAAGACACGCAAGCTCAACGACATTTTCGGCAATATCTGCGGCTACGCGATCATTCTGCCGTTTCAGCAGTTTCGATACGAGCATTGCAACCACCACACGTACACGCAGCTCAAGGGTCAGGATCCCGAACTGATCGAGTTGCCGATCTCGGTGTGGACATACCTCTGGTACATCTCGTCTGTGCCCTACTGGCGCAACAAGTTCTCGCAGATCATCCGCAATGCCTCTGGCCGTCTGAACGACGAGGATCGAACCTTCCTGACCAAGCACGAAGCGCCTATCATCATTCGCGAAGCGCGGCTGATGGTGGCGTTCTACGCTACGGTTCTGATCGCCTCGCTGCTCTTGGGGTGGAGCGCGCCGCTCTGGTACTGGATCATTCCGCTGTTCCTGGGCGAACCGGTGATGCGCGCGATCCGCCTGTCCGAGCATGTGGGGCGTCCCAATGTGGATGACATGACAGAAAACACCCGCACGTCGCTGGTGTCAGGGCCGATGCGGTTTCTATGCTGGAACATGAACTACCACGCCGAACATCATTACGCAGCCTCGGTCCCGTTTCACGCGCTGCCCAAGCTGCATGAAAAGCTGCGCGGCTACGTCTATGTCGAAGAGCGCGGCTATCTCGGGGCGCATATCGACATCATCAAGCAGTTGATCGGCCGCAAGCCCCGCAGCGACGCAGAGACCCGCCAGGCGTGAGCATACGGGAGAAGGTCTGGACCGACGTGATCGCCGTACGCGATCTCGAACCGGGGGACGCGACGCTGGTGACATTGGGATCGCGCAACCTGGCGGTGTTTGACGCAAAGGACGGCATTTTTGTGACGTTGGCCCGCTGCACCCACGGTGCGGCGAACCTGTGTGACGGGCATTTCGACGGCACGCAGATCGAATGCCCTTTGCATCAAGGCTTGTTCGATGTGCGCACTGGGCAACCCAAGGCGGCCCCTGCGCGGGTGCCGCTTCGCAGGTTCGACACCCGCGTCGTTCATGGCATGGTTCAGATCCTGATCTGAAGGCTGTGTTACGCGGTTTCCGGCTGTTTCTGCTCGGCCTCGATGGTGCGGGACACCATCTGCCGAAACAGCTTAGCCCCGGCATCGAGGCCAAGGTCGATATAGGGCGTTTTGGGGTTCTTCATGCCCTGATGGACCTTTTCAAGTACCGCGCGATCTTCCTCGAACGCCATGCGCGCACCGGCATTCATGCGCTCTGACACGTCCTTGTCATGCGGATCGGTGTTGCGGTGCTGGAACCAGAAATAGCGCGTCTTGTCTTCAGTGATCGGGGTCATGAAGTTGTACGAGATATTGATGAGCGTGGTCTCGACCGGTGTGCTGTCCGGCCCGCCGGTGCCCGGAGGGGTATAGATCGACTTGTTCAGACCAATCCCCGGCAGGCACATCTCGTAATGCTGGAGCCGGTCACAAACGCCGTCGAACTTCACCAGCTTGGCGTAATAGGGCGAGGGCGGCTGGCCATAGATCCAGCGCGCGACGATCACGCCGCGGTCGGTCTTGTTCACGTCCAGCGGCCCGTCATCGGTGCCCGCCCCGGCAAATGACGTGACATGCACCCAGGCCACATGGCTTGGGTCCAACAAGTTGTCGCAGACCCAAAGATAGTGACAGTCGATATCCAGCACGCCGCCATCGGTGTAGCCCCAATCGGGATTGTCGAAATTCTCGATCGGGAAGATGAGCTTCGGGTCGGCCTTATCCGGGTCACCCATCCAGATCCAAAGCAGGCGATAGCGATCCACCACCGGATAGGATTTGACCACCGCGCGGCGCGGGATCTGGCCGCGCTGGGTCGGCGCATCGACACACGCGCCAGAACAGGCGAAGGTCAGCCCGTGATAGCCGCACTCCACCGTGTCGCCCTTGAGATTGCCTTCGGAGAGCGGCAGCTTCCGATGTGGGCAGGCATCTTCCAGGGCCACCGGATCCCCGGCCCCTGTCCGGTAAATGACGACGTTTTCGCCCAGATAAGTCTCGGCCTTGAGGGACCGGCCGAAATCCTTGGACCAACCAGCCACGTACCAGGCGTTTCGGATGAACATGCGGTGCCTCGTGTTCGTTCAAGCGGGATACGCAAAGAGTGCATCGGATCACTACGCGACACCAGTGCGAACCACTGATTGTTCGGATTATCCTGACTAATCGATCGCGTGCCGCTCCAACGCGGTGGACAGAAGATTGCTCTGTGCCTTGGCTTCAGCCGTGATCCAGTCGAGGAAAAAGGCGATCTTTTTTGACCGCCGTTGGTCGTCCGGATAGACCAGCCAGTAATTCAGCGGCGATGGCACGATTTGCGGAAACGGGCGGACAAGCCTGCCGTCCCGCATGGCGTCCATCACCAGCGGGCTGCGCCCCATGGCGATGCCGTCGCTCTGCAAGGTCGCCTGAACCACCATGTTCGACTGGCCGAAACTGCGGATCCGGGCGGGTGTCGGCAGCGTTTGCCCGGTTTCCCGCGCCCAGTATTCCCAGGTCGGCAGGTCCGTGGTGGTCGGCGCGAATTCGTCCCGGATCTGCGTGTGATGCGCCAGATCGTCCAGCGTTCTGAGGGGGACAGGTCCGTTCAGCAGGCCGGGTGCACAGACGGGAAACAGCACCTCGTGCATCAGGGGCTGAACGCTGTACCCCGGGAAATCGCCGGTGCCGTACCTGATCGCGATATCCGCCTCGGCCCGCGCAACGCCGCGCAGCCCGGTGTCCGTGGTGATCGAGATGGCAAATTCGGGATGCGCCTGATCGAAGCTCAGAAGCCTTGGAAACAACCAGATGAACGCAAAGCCGGGATGGCAGCTGATGACGATGGTCCGGTCGTCGCGGCCCTTGTCGCGGATGTCTTCGCAGACCTCCGAAATCTGGCCCAACCCGTCCGAGATGCTGAGCGCCAACCGCGCGCCGTCCCGCGTCGGGACAGAGCGCCGTGCCCCTCGGGTGATCAAATCATGGCCAAGCCATTCCTCCAATGCCTTGACATGTTGGCTCACCGCGCTTTGGCCGACGCCCAGCTCGTCGGCTGCGTCGGAAAAGCTGCCGTGCCGGGCAACGGCCTCGAACGCGCGCAGGGCGGCAAAGGGGAGATTCAAGATCATATTAGCAAGACTAATGACATTCATGCCTGCTTTCAATTGGCGCCCGCGTTGGCGTGATCTTACCCTCCTCGACACAGGAGAGCGGGACGATGACTGCGACTGCGGGCGCGAGAAACATGTTGCTGAACTGCGCCAATGCGCGACCGGGCGAGCGTGTTCTGATCGCCTATGAACCCCCGGAGTTCGGCTATTTCGACGCCCGTGTCCTCAACACCGTGACCCGTGTCGCGCATGACATCGGTTTGCGTGTGACCACGGTGAATGTCGGCTTCGACCCGCATGCCCGTTCTCTTCCAGAGCCGCTGCGCATGCAGATCGAAAAGGTCGACATCGTGATCTTTCTGGCGCGCCTGGGCGATCAGTTGCGGTTTCGCGCGATGCCCGAGGGCAAGCGGATCGTGGTTAGCTTCGCGCTAGATGTCGGCCTCTTGGGATCGGGGTTCGGAACGACCTCCCATACGGCGATGGTGGCTTTGAAAGATCTCATCACCGAGACCTTCGCGCAGGCGCGATCCGTACAAGTCACCTGTCCGAACGGTACGGAATTCGGCGGCACACCGCACATGCCCGACACCCGAGGCGGCGACACAAACATCCTGCGCTTTCCCATGTCGGTCTTCAAACCCGTTCCGGCGCACAGCTTCAGCGGCAAGGTCGCGCTGTGCGGGTTCCTGACGGGGACCGGGTCGCACTATTACGAGGGCTACACGGTCGAATTCGAAGGGCGCGTGCTTGCCCATTTCCGACAGGGGCGGCTTTTGGGGTTTGGCGGCTCGGCGCGGGATGTTGCCGCCGCCAATGCACATTACGACCGTGTCGCCACACGCCTCGGCGTCGATCGTGACTGCGTTCATTCGTGGCACGCAGGCATTCATCCGGGCTGCGGATACGAACAGCGCGCGTCCGAGAACTATGAGCGGTGGAGCGGCGCCGCGTTCGGGAATCCGCGTTTGCTGCATTTCCACACCTGCGGCGACTATGCACCCGGCGAGATTTCCTGGAACGTGCTGGACCCCACGATTTTGATCGACGGTGTCCCGGTCTGGGAAAACGGCGTGTTCCACCCATCGCGCCTTGCAGGCGGGCAGGGCATACTAGACCGCTACCCGGACGCGGCGCGTATCTTTGCGCACCCGGATGCCCATGTGGGATTGCGCGACCAAGACGCGCCATCGATGCTGGACGCGATGTCCTAGGACCTGCGCTTTTCCAGCCGCCGGAACAGCATCGACAGGCCGAAGCAGATCACGAAATAGAAGGCCGCGGTGGTGATCCACGCCTCGAAGATCAGCCGGGTGGAGGCCACCAGTTCGACCGTCTTGAAGGTCAGTTCCTGCACCGAGATCAGCGAGATGATTGCGCTGTCCTTGATGAGCGTGATGAACTGGTTTGCCATCGGCGGCAGCACGCGCTTCATCGCCTGCGGCAGCACGATATAGCGCATTTCCTGGTAGCGGCTCATACCGATGGACCGGGCCGCTTCGCGCTGGCCTTTCTCGACGGACTGGATACCGGCGCGGACGATCTCGCCGACAAAGGCGCTTTCGAACAGGGCCAGAACGATCACGCCCGACACAAGAGATGGAAAGCGGCGCATGTCGCCGAAGAAGAATTCCCAGACAGCCGGATTGTCGGACCGCGCAATCTCGCGGGCCCAGCTTTCGATGTTCAGCGCGTTGATAAGCTGTTGGGACAGGAAGAAAAAGAAGATGAAGATGACGACAACCGGAGGGATGTTGCGCAGAAACTCGAGATAGGTGCGCGCCAACATGCGGATGGTCAGGTTCTTGGCGCAGCGCGCGATGCCCAGGATCGTGCCAAGGATGACGGCGAGGATGCTGGCGTAGATCGAAATGCGGATCGTGGTGATCAGCCCCTGCATCAGCACGTTGGCGAACCATTCCTCGCGCTCGGTATGGTAGCGGAAAATGTAGTCTGGGATAAGGTGCCAACGCCAATTGTAGTTCAGCGTGCCTTCGATCTTCCACCAGATAT
Organism: uncultured Marivita sp.; assembly: GCF_947488135.1. Classification (GTDB taxonomy): domain Bacteria; phylum Pseudomonadota; class Alphaproteobacteria; order Rhodobacterales; family Rhodobacteraceae; genus Marivita. The sequence goes on from NZ_CANKYW010000003.1 coordinate 257,220, forward strand.
AGCCGAAAAAGCCCACGACCACGGCCAGCACAAGCCAGTCGAGCCAATGGAGCTTTCTCAGACGGTTGATCACGGCGGTATCCCCGCATTGGCCTGCCCCCGGCCATGTGGACCGGGGGCAGGGGACGAATTATTCGGGAACCTGATCGGCCCAGTCGTTGCCACGGAACCAGTAGTCGTGGCGTTCCTTCAGCCAGCCGGTGTTCGTCTTGGCGGTGATCCAGCTGTTGAAGAAGGCCAGCGCGTCGGGATCGCCCTTGCGCACGGCAAAGCCTTCGCCGCCGGCCTGGAACGCCTGGTTGAACGGCACGCTCAGGACATCGGGGTTCAGGCGCGCTTCGGTTGACGGGGTCGGCTCAGAGGACATCGTCGCGTGAGCGTTGCCATTCAGGACTTCCTGCGTCGCGGCACCGTCCTCGTCGAAGAGCAGCAGTTCCGCCTCGGGGAACATATCCGCGATCACGGTCGCCGGTGTGGCCCCGCGACGAGCGGCGAAGGTGACGTCCGGGCTGTTGTAATCCTCAAGCGTGAAACCTTCGGTCATCGCGGTGTTGGCGAGGATGGTCATGCCGGAATAGGCGTAGGGGATTGTGAAGTTGACCGTCAGGTTGCGCTGCGGCGTGATCGTCATGCCGCTGATGATCGTGTCGAAATTGCCCGCGACCAGCGCAGGGATGATGCCGTCCCACGAGGTCGGTACAAATTCCACCTCGACGCCCATGTCCTCGGCCAGTTGGCGGCCGACATCCAGTTCGAACCCGATCAACTCGCCGTTCAGATCGCGCATCGACCACGGCTTGAACAGCGACAGACCGATCTTGATGACGCCGCGTTCCTTGATGTCTTCGATGACACTCGCGCTGGCGATCTCTTGCGCCGTGCTTTGTGCAAGTGCGGGCAGGACCGCCGTGGTGGCAAGCGCCGCGCCAAGGGCTGCGCCCAAAAACCGTCTTGTGATGTTCATTTTAGAACTCCCTGTTCTGGTTAAATGCGCGGCGTGCGCCACGCGGGTTATCATTCTACGGCGTACCGTTTTTCGACGTAGGAGACGCCGACCGACAGGATCAACGTTACCACCATGTAGACGGCGGCGATGGTGAACCAGATTTCAAAACTCATGAACGTGTCCGAAATGATGTTGCGCCCGATGGTCGTGAGCTCGGCAACCGCGATCACGCTGACGATGGCCGAGGATTTGACCATGTGCACCGCTTCGCCCGTCATGGGCGGCAGCATGAAGCGGATGGATTGGGGCAGGATGATATAGCGATAGGCCTGCCCGCGCGACATTCCGATGGACGTGGCCGCCTCCCATTGGCCCTTGGCAACCGAGTTGATCCCGGCGCGGAAGATCTCGGAGATCAGGACCGAATGGAACACCGCAAGGCACAGGATGCTGGCCCAGTAGCGGTCGAAGCCGAAGATCGGGCCGAGGACGTAGTAGAACAGGTAAAGCAGCACCAGAAGCGGGATGTTTCGGATCAGTTCCAAAAACCCGATGGCCACCGCCGTACACACGACGAGCCCCGACAGGCGCAACAGCGCGGTGATCAGCCCCAGCACAATGGCCAGCGCAAAGGCCGTCGCCGACAGGGTCAACGTCTTGACCAACCCGGTGCTGATTTCGCCCCATTGGAACCCATCGTCAGTGACGGTGTAGAAATATTGCGGGATGCGGTACCATTGCCAATTATACCCCATCGCCTGCGCGCCCGAGTAGGACAGCATCACCAGCCCACCGACGATGATCGCGTAAAGGATCACCGAAAAGGTCACGGAATCGATCACCCGTGCAATCGGCCTGCGACCGGGAAGCGCGCGACCCTTGGGGGCGTATGTATCGAGCGTGGTCATCAATGATCGAGGATCTGGTCAAGGAACGCCCGGCACCGGGCGCTGGCGGGGTTGGTGAAGAAGGTCTCTGGCGCCGCGGTTTCCACGATCTCGCCCGCGTCCATGAACACCATCGTGTCGGCGACCTTGCGCGCGAACCCCATCTCGTGCGTGACCACCACCATCGTCATGCCGGTGTCGGCCAGTTCGACCATCACATCGAGCACTTCGTTGATCATCTCGGGATCGAGCGCCGATGTCGGTTCATCAAAGAGCATGATCCGGCTTTCCATGCACAGTGACCGGGCAATCGCCACGCGCTGTTGCTGCCCGCCAGATAAAGCGGCGGGGTACTTGTCGGCCTGCTCGGGGATGCGGACGCGTTCGAGGTACTTGCGCGCGGTGCGTTCCGCCTCGGATGGCGAGACCTTGCGCACCTTGATCGGGCCTATGGTCAGGTTTTCCAGAACGGTCAGGTGCGGGAACAGGTTGAATTGCTGGAACACCATCCCGACCTCCTGACGGAGCCGATAGATGTGTTTGGACTCCTCGTGCACCTCGACCCCGTCCACAGTCAGCACGCCGGAATTGTGAAACTCCAGCCCGTTGATGCAGCGGATCAGCGTCGATTTGCCGGATCCTGACGGACCGCAGACAACCATCCGCTCGCCTTCGCGCACGGTGATCGAAATGTCCTTCAAGGCATGGAAATCGCCATAGAACTTGTCGACACGGTCGAACGTGATGATCGGCGCGTTACCCGACATGCAATGCGGTCATCTATCAATGGTCCCCCAGATTGACGCCATCAAACCAAGGAAGCCCTTGTCGGCGCAAGGTAAACTTTCGCAGAGCTTTGCGGCGAAGCGGTCAATCGGACGATCTGCTGCAATTCTGGTCGCTCCTGCTGATGCTCCGGGAGTTGATGTTTCACCCGGTTCAGGGTCAGGTAATGTGAGGACCGCAAGAGGCAACCTGACACCATGAAAACTGCCAGCCGCATCGCTTTGACGATTGACCTGTCGCATCCTGGCAAACAGACCGGCGACGCGATGCTGCGGTGGTCGGACAACACGAACCCGCTGGGCTATCATCCCATTCCCGTGGTTTCGATCAAGGGGCAGGACGGTCCGGTCCTGCTCCTCACCGGTGGCACGCATGGCGACGAATTCGAGGGGCCGTCCGCGATCATGCGTGTGCTTCACTCGGTCAAAGCGTCCGAATTGCGTGGTCAAATCATCGCCTTTCCGGCGTTGAACATGCCTGCCTTTGTGGCCTCGTCACGGGTGTCCACTTTGGATGGCGGCAATCTGAACCGGGCCTTTCCCGGCGACCGCGATGGCAGCGCCACCCAGATGATCGCGCATTTTCTCGAGACGGACATCCTGCCTCGGTGTGATGCCGCCATCGATCTGCACTCGGGCGGCAAAGCCTCGGTCTTTCAATCCTGCGCTTTGCCGACACATACCGCCGACCCGGTGCTTGCCGATCGGAACATGGACCTTGCCCGCGCGTTCGGCTTGCCGCTGATTTGGCGGCTGGGGGCGCATAACGACAACCGTTCGGTCAATTCCGCGGCAGAGCGGGCGGGGGTGCCGATGATCGCCGCCGAACTGGGTGGCGGAGGCGGGGTTGATCCGGGGAACACCGATGCAGCCGAGACCGGTATCCGGAACATCCTGTGGCATCTCGGTATGCTCGACGGAGAGGTTGAGCGTTCCGCCCAACCCCGAGTGGTGGAATTGCGCGACCCTGCGGCCTCGCTCTATGCCACCGGAGAGGGGCTTTTCGACCGCGCGCTTACTGCCGGGCAAAGCGTCTCTGCCCGGGACGAGGCCGGATGGTTTCACTACGTCACCGAACCCGAACGTGCGTCCGTCCGGCTGACCGTGGCTGCCGACGGCTTGGTCCTCGCGCATACAAATCGCGGTTTGGTCAGGCGCGGCGAATTGCTTCTGCTTGTGGTGCAGGACGTGGATCAGGCTTTGTAATAGCCCACGATATCCCCTTCGGTCGTTGCACCAAGACCGTTCAGCAAGCGGTTGGAATAATTGAAATAAGCGCAGACCTGGTTGACCTCGAGGATCTCGCCATCATCGCAGCCCGCGATCTTGAGCGTCTCGAAATCCGATTTGACCATCTTGCCCACGTCCACCGTCAGCTTGGCGGCATAGCGCAGCAGCGCCAGTTCCTTTCCGTCGAATTCATCCTCGGGCCGATGCGCCTTGAGCGCGGTGAAAATCCGGTCAGACCGCGGCTGATCCTTGAGCAGGTTGCGCACGTTCATGAAGTGATGCGTCAGCGAATAGGTGCAATCGTTGAGGATCGACGTGTAGCTGGCGACGACCTCCAGAAACCAGAACGGCAGGGTGTTGTCGTCGGAATGCAGCACCGACCGATAGAGCGTGACATGCCCGTGCATGGTTTCCGGGCGCAGTGAATGCACGCGCATCACCGTATCCACCGTGCCATGCGGCGTGTGGGCGTTGTCCAGCAGCTCTTTCAGGCGCGGAGAGGCGTCTTCGTCGGAAATCATCTCGATCCAGGCGGACATGGGCGGGCTCCTTGGCTGGGGTGATCAGGGATGTCTAGCAGGTCGGGGCGTGTTTGGAAGCCATGCCTCAACCAAGGATGCGCGGCAGGCGCAGCCCGTGTTCGCGGGCGCAGGCGATGGCGTCCTCGTACCCCGCATCGGCGTGCCGCCAGACACCGCTGGCGGGATCGTTCCACAACACGCGTTCCAGCCGTTTCGCGGCCTCTGGCGTGCCGTCGGCGCAGATCACGACACCCGCGTGCTGGCTGAACCCCATGCCGACGCCGCCGCCGTGGTGGATGCTGACCCAGGTCGCGCCTGAGGCCGTGTTCACCAGCGCGTTCAGCAGCGGCCAGTCCGACACGGCGTCCGATCCATCCATCATCGCCTCGGTCTCGCGGTTGGGGCTGGCGACCGATCCCGCGTCCAGATGATCGCGCCCGATCACCACCGGTGCTTTCAACTCGCCGCTGGCCACCATGTCGTTGAAGGCAAGCCCCGCCTTGTGACGGTCCCCCAGCCCGATCCAGCAGATGCGGGCGGGCAATCCTTGGAACGAAATCCGCTCCCGCGCCATATCCAGCCAATTGCGCAGATGGGCGTTGTCCGGGAACAGCTCCTTCATCTTGGCGTCGGTCTTGTAGATATCCTCGGGATCGCCCGATAGCGCGCACCAGCGGAACGGCCCGATGCCGCGACAGAAAAGCGGGCGGATATAGGCGGGGACGAAGCCGGGGAAGGCGAAGGCGTTCTCCAGCCCTTCGTCCAAAGCCACCTGCCGGATGTTGTTGCCATAGTCGAGCGTCGGCACGCCCGCGTTCCAGAAATCCACCATCGCGGCGACGTGGGTTTTCATGCTGGCCCGCGCGGCCTTTTCCACTGCCTTGGGGTCGGTTTCGCGTTTGGCGCGCCATTCGGCCATGCTCCAGCCCTGCGGCAGGTAGCCGTTGATCGGGTCATGCGCGCTGGTCTGGTCGGTGACGATGTCGGGCCGCACGCCGCGTTTCACAAGCTCCGGGAAGACATCCGCCGCATTGCCCAGCAGCGCCACGGATTTCGCCTCGCCCGCCTTGGTCCAGCGGTCGATCATGGCCAGCGCCTCGTCCAGCGTCTCGGCCCGTTCGTCCACGTAACGCGTGCGCAGACGGAACGCGATGCTGTCGGGGTTGCATTCGACGGCCAGACAACAGGCCCCTGCCATCACCGCCGCCAGAGGCTGCGCACCGCCCATGCCGCCAAGACCCCCGGTCAGGATCCACTTGCCCGTCAGGTCGCCGCCGTAATGCTGCCGCCCCGCCTCGGCGAAGGTCTCGTAGGTGCCCTGAACGATGCCCTGCGTGCCGATATAGATCCACGACCCGGCAGTCATCTGGCCGTACATGGCCAGTCCCTTTTTATCCAATTCGTTGAAATGGTCCCACGTCGCCCAATGCGGCACGAGGTTGGAATTGGCGATCAACACGCGCGGCGCATCGGTGTGGGTCTTGATGATGGCGATGGGTTTGCCCGACTGGACGATCAGCGTCTCGTCGGTCTCCAGATCCTTGAGGCTGGCGACGATGCAGTCGAAATCCTCCCATGTCCGCGCGGCGCGTCCGATGCCACCGTAGACCACAAGCTCATGCGGGTTCTCGGCCACGTCCGGGTGCAGGTTGTTCATCAGCATCCGCAGCGGCGCTTCGGTCTGCCAGCTTTTGGCGGTCAGGTCCGGTCCGGTCGGTGGATAGACATCGCGGGTGTTCTTGCGGGGGTCGCTCATGTGGGCCTCCAGTCGGACAGGGTTTGCAGGATGGTCTTGAGATGCCCGCGCAGCCGGTCGGCGCGGAGGGCGTCATAGCTCCAGGGCGGCGTTTCCGAGGCAAGATAGGTGGATTGCGCCAGTTCCATCTGGATCGCGTGCAAGCCGTCTTCGGGGCGGCCATAGTGCCGCGTCGTCCAGCCGCCCTTGAAGCGGCCGTTCAGGATGCTGGTGTAGCCATCGGCGGCTTTGCAGATTTGCAGGACGGTTTCCTGAATTTGCAAAGCGCAGGTCACGCCCAGATTGGTGCCGATGTTGAAATCGGGCAGGGTGCCGTCAAAGAGAAACGGGATCTGCGACCGGATCGAGTGGCAATCGTAAAGCACCGCGAACCCGTGCAGTGCCTTTACCCGATCCAGTTCCGCTGCCAATGCCGCATGATAGGGCGCGTGATAGGCCAGACGCCTTCGTTCGACTTCATCCGCGTCCGGCTCCTGACCGTCACGGTAGATCGGCGCACCGTCGAAATTGGTCAGCGGGCACAGCCCCGTGGTGTTCTGACCGGGATAGAGGCTTTTCCCGCTAGGATCGCGATTCACGTCGATTACGTAGCGGTGCACACGCGTGCGCACGCTGGTCGCACCCGGCACCAACCCCGCATAAAGCCGGTCGATATGCCAATCCGTATCCGCCATCGCGCGCCCGGTGTCGTTCAGCCGGGCACGGCAATCGTCGGGAATATCGGTGCCGGTATGGGGCAGGCCCAGAACGAGCGGGCTGTCGCCGCGTGTGACCTCGATCCCGGTCATAGAGCCAACTCCAACCCCGCCGCCTGCGCCAGTCGGTCGCTGGTGACGCAGGCAGCGGCGCGTTGGATGTCCGGCGCAAGATAGCGGTCCTGTTCCAGACGCGGTACATCTGCGCGCAGGCAGGTCAGGACGGCTTGCAACGGGGCAGAGGTAAGAAGCGGCGCGCGCTCCTCGATGCCTTGGGCGGCGCACATCGCTTCGATCCCGAGGATTACCGACAGGTTCGCGGTCATCCGCCCCAGCCGCCGCGCGCCGTGGGCGGCCATGCTCACATGGTCTTCCTGATTGGCGGATGTCGGCGTGCTGTCGGTGGAACAGGGGTTCGCCAAGTGCTTGTTTTCGCTCATCAAGGCCGCAGTCGTGACTTCGGCGATCATCAGGCCCGAGTTCAGCCCCGGCGCGGGTGTCAGGAAGGGCGGGAGGTCGAAGGACAAGGTCGGGTCCACCATCAACGCCACGCGGCGCTGGGCAATCGCGCCGATTTCGGCCACGGCCAGCGCGATCTGGTCGGCGGCAAAGGCCACGGGTTCGGCATGGAAATTGCCACCTGACAGGATCTCGCCCGTGTCGGCGATCACCAGCGGGTTGTCGGTGACGGCGTTGGCCTCGATCTCCAACGTACGTCCGGCAAAGCGCAAGAGGTCGATGGCGGCCCCCGTGACCTGAGGCTGGCAGCGGATGCAGTAGGGGTCCTGCACGCGGGTGTCGCCGTCGCGGTGGCTTTCGCGGATGGCGCTGCCGTTCAACAGGCGGGACATGGCGGTCGCCACGTCGATCTGTCCCCGATGCCCGCGCAAGGCGTGGATCGCGGGGTTCAGTGGCGCGGTCGATCCCATGATCGCGTCGGTGGACAGGGCCGAAGTGGCAATTGCCGCCCGCGCCGCGCGCCATGCCGTGAAGAGGCCGGTGAGCGCACAGGCGGTGGAAAACTGCGTGCCGTTGATCAGGGCCAGTCCTTCCTTGGGGCCGAGCACCACGGGTGTCAGACCGGCTTTCTTGAGGGCTGCGCCGCCCGGCATGGCCTTTCCGTCAAAGGTCGCCTCGCCTTCGCCGATCATGACCGCGGCCATATGCGCCAAGGGGGCCAGATCGCCCGACGCGCCGACCGATCCCTGCGCCGGGATGACCGGCAGCACGCCTTTCGCCAGCATCGCTTCGATCTGCGCGCAGATCTCCCACCGCACGCCCGACGCGCCGAGCCCCAGCGACAAGAGCTTGAGCGCCATCATCAGGCGGGTGGTTGCCGGGTCCAGCGTATCGCCCACGCCGCAGCAATGCGACAGGATCAGGTTGCGTTGCAGGGTTTCGGTGTCCTCGGGCGCGATGCGGACCGAGGCGAGTTTACCGAAGCCGGTGTTGATCCCGTAGACCGGCGTGCTGCCCTTCGCCGCCCGCGCGACGACCACCGCCGATGCGTCGATGGCACCGCGCGCCGCCGGATCGAGCGTCACCGGCGCATCGTCGCGCCACAGGGCTTCGAGGTTGGGCAGGGTGGTGGCACCGGGTGTCAGCACATGGGTCACAAGACACCTCCGAAAATGCGTGCGTGCAGCGGGGTGATGCCGATGCCGTAGGAGAGTTCCGCCGGATCGGTCACGTCCCAGACCGCCAGATCGGCGCGCAGTCCGGGGGCGATCATGCCGCAATCGGTCAGCCCAAGCGCGCGGGCGGCGTTACGGGTCGTGCCGGCCAGCGCCTCTGCCGGGGTCAGGCGGAACAGGGTGCAGGCCATGTTCATCGCCAGAAGGAGCGACCCCAAAGGGGACGAGCCGGGGTTCCAGTCGGTGCCCACCGCCATCGGCACGCCGTGATCGCGGAACGCCTGAACGGGGGGCGGTTGCGTTTCGTGGATCGTGTAGAACGCACCCGGCAGCAGCACGGCGACGGTTCCCGACGCGGCAAGGGCCTTGGCATCGTCCTCGGTCGCGTATTCGACATGATCGGCGGACAGGGCCTTGTATCGTGCCGCAAGGGCCGTGCCGCCAAGGTGGCTGAGCTGTTCGGCGTGCAGCTTCACGGGCAGACCCAGCTCCTGCGCCACATCGAACACGCGGGCGATCTGATTGGTGTCGAAGGCGATGCCTTCGCAGAAGCCGTCCACCGCATCAACCAGCCCTTCGGCTTGGGCCGCGCGCAAGGTCGGGATGCAGATGTCGTCGATATAGGCATCGGCGTCGGACCCGGCAGGCACGGCGTGCGCGCCCAGAAAGCTGGTCACGATGCGGATCGGGCGCTTTTGCCCAATCGTTCGGGCGACACGCAGCATCTTGAGTTCGGTCTCGGTATCGAGGCCATAGCCCGACTTGATCTCGACCGTGCCGACCCCTTGCGCGATCATCGCGTCGATGCGGGGCAGGGCGCTGGCAAGCAACGCCTCTTGCGATGCGGCGCGGGTCGCAGCCACGGTCGCCACGATCCCGCCGCCCGCGCGGGCAATCTCTTCATAGCTGGCCCCGTTGAGGCGCATTTCGAATTCCCGCGCGCGGTTGCCGCCATGCACGATGTGGGTGTGACAGTCGATCAGCGCAGGCGTGATCAACCGCCCGTCCATCGGACGCTGTTCAAATCCTGCGAAGTCAGAGGGCAGATCGACCTCCGGGCCGACCCACGCGATCCGCCCGTCCCGCACCGCAACCGCCGCATCCCGCACCAGGCAGTAAGGGTCGGCGCTGCCTGCCATCGTGGCGGCGGTCACTCCGGTAAGGACGAAGGGCGCGGACATGTCTGGTCCTTGTGCTGAAAGCTACATAAGATTAATATGTAGCTACATATTTATGTCAACGGAGTTCTCGCCGTGCAATTCATCCATGCGGACCAGTGCCTCATGCCCGAAGGTTGGCGGCGTGATGTGCAGGTTGATATCGGTGCCGATGGTCGGATCGCCGGGGTGGGTGCTCGGATCGGGCGGGCGACAACCCGCGTTGATCTTCTGCTTCCGGCCCCTCTCAACCTGCACAGTCACGCCTTCCAGCGCGCGATGGCCGGTCTGACCGAAGCGCGCGGCCCCGACCCCAGCGACAGCTTCTGGACCTGGCGGCGGCTGATGTACGCGTTTCTGGATCAGCTCACGCCCGACCATGTCGAAGCGATTGCGGCGCTGGTCTACATGGAGATGCTGGAGGCCGGGTTCGGCGCGGTGGCCGAGTTTCACTACCTGCATCACGACGTGGGCGGGACGCCCTATGGGCGGCTGGCGGAGCTTTCGGACAGGATCATCGCGGCGGCGGTCGAGGCCGGGATCGGTCTGACGCTCTTGCCGGTGCAGTATCAGTACGGCGGCTGCGACCGGCGCGCGCTTCAGGGTGGGCAGCGACGGTTCGGCAACGATCCGGACCGTTTCCTGACGCTCCATTCGCAGGCGATGGCCGCCCTGGCCACAGGACCCAAGGATTACGCGGGCGGGGTCGCGCCGCATTCGCTGCGCGCGGTCGATCCGGCCGGGTTGCGCACCTTGTTGGACACTGCCACCTCCGGCCCGATCCACATGCACCTTGCCGAACAGGTGGCCGAGGTGGACGAGGTGCTGGCCCATCTGGGCGCGCGTCCGGTGGACTGGCTGCTGGCCAATCACGATGTCGATGCGCGCTGGTGTCTGATCCATTGCACGCAGATGACCGAGGCCGAGACCGACGCACTGGCCGCGACCGGGGCAGTGGCAGGCTTGTGTCCGCTGACCGAGGCCAATCTGGGTGACGGGATTTTCAACGGGACGCGGTTTCTTGGGCAGGGGGGGCGTGTTGGCGTCGGGTCCGACTCCAACATCCAGATTTCGCTGTTCGAAGAACTGAAGTCGCTCGAATATTCGCAACGGCTGCGGGATCGCTCGCGGGCGGCGCTGGCGAGCCGGGATCGGTCCACCGGGAGGGTGCTGTTCGATGCGGCGGCTGCGGGCGGGGCGCAGGCGGGTGGACGACATTCGGGCAAGATCGCGCCGGGATTCTGGGCCGATTTGATCGCGGTGGACACCGATACGCAGTGGCTGTGCAACCGGCAGGGCGATACGCTGCTCGATAGTCTGGTCTTTGCCGGGGGGCACGCGTCCATCCGAGATGTCTGGAGCGCGGGGCGCCATGTGGTCAAAGAGGGTCGTCATAGTCACAGGGACACGATCGTGTCGAATTTCAAACGGGTCATGAGACAGTTGGAGACCTCCATTTGACCGACCAGACACGGCTTTCCTGGACCGATGTACGCGATGAAATCCGCGCGCGGATCCTGAACCGGACCTACGCTCCGGGCGACCGCCTGCCGCGTGACGAGGACATTGCGCAAGAGTTCGGCTGTGCGCGCACCACCGTGCACCGCGCAATGCAGGACCTGTCCCAGACCGGGCTGGTGGAGCGCAAGCGCCGGGGCGGTACGCATGTGCTTTCCGATCCGGTCACGCGCGCCACGTTCGATATTCCGATCACCCGGCGCGAGGTCGAACAACGCGGCAGCAAGTACGATTACCAGCTGATCCGCCGGTCAGTCGAGCTGACGCCGCTCACCATCATGGCGCGGTTCGGGATCACATCTGCGATCAAGATGCTGCGGGTCAAGGCGCTGCATCTTGCCGACAACCGTCCCTATATATTCGAGGATCGCTGGATCGACCTGCGGTCGACGCCCGCCATCATGGAGGTCGACCTGACCCGCCAAAGCGCGAATGAATGGCTGGTGCACAACAAGCCGTACAGCCGACTTGACGTGCGGTTCTCGGCCATGTCCGCCGAAGGTGAAAGCGCGCGCTTTTTGGAAGCCCCCGAAGGCAGCGCGCTTTTTGTCATTGAACGCACCACCTGGATCGGCACTGCGCCGATCACGACCGTTCAGGCCATCGCGGCGCCGGGATACCAACTTGCGGCGCAAAGCTGAGCCGGGATCGGTGAAAGCCTTGTTGCGCTATGTGCATCCGTGTCAGACTGGTTTTCAATGACTTGGGAGGTGCACTTGATGGAGCAGCTGAAGGACCTTGCCGTCCAGATTTGCAAAGAGGCCGGTGAGACCGCTTTGGCGTATTTCCGGGACCGTGACGCTTTGGTCGTCGACCAGAAGGGTGCGCAGGATTGGGTCAGCGAAGCGGATCGGAATGTCGAGATCCTGATCCGCAAGCGTCTTGCGGAGTTGCAACCCGAGGACGGTATCGTCGGCGAAGAGCAGGACGCGAAACTTGGGACCAGCGGCTTGACCTGGGTCATTGATCCGATCGATGGCACGACGAATTTCGTCAACGGCATTCCGGCTTGGACGATTGTGCTTGCCTGTGTGTCCGAGGGAAAAACGCGGGTCGGCGTGATCTACGACCCGATCCATGACGAGACCTTTGCTGCGGTCGAAGGGGGCGGCGCATTGTTGAACGGCGCGCCGATGCGCGTTGCGGCAGGGGTTGCGATCTCGAACGGCACGGTTTCTGTCGGCTATTCCAATCGGGTGGAGTCGGAAAACATCTTGCCGGTGGTCGAGGCGGTGGTGCGCGAAGGGGCAATGTTCCACCGAAATGCGTCGGGCGCGCTGTCGCTGGCCTATGTCGCGGCGGGCCGGTTGCTTGGTTATGTCGAGGAACACATGAATGCGTGGGACTGTCTTGCGGGCCAGCTTTTGGTCGCGGAAGCCGGTGGTCGGATCGAAGACCAGAACGCCGACGACATGATCGCACACGGTGGCCGTGTGGTTGTCGGGACACCGGACGTGTTCGATACGCTGCGCCGGATCGCGGATGACGCCTGGGCCTGACCGGCTCAGCCGATGGAGCGCCAGCCGTGTTCGAGGATCAACGCAGGCAGTTCGGCTGTCCAGTAGTGGCCCTGTGAGGGCTGATCCTGTGTCCGGTCGATCGACAACCCGCGAAGGTGGCAGTAGAGCAATGTGCCCACCGCGCCATGCGAGATGATAGCGAGATCCCCGCCGCTGTGCTGCTCGACGATACGATGCACCGCCGAGACGATGCGGCTCTGCGCGTCTATGGCGCGTTCCCAGCCGTTGAAGCTTTGGTCGGGCTCCGCGAAGAACCGGTTGGCGGCGCGTTCGAACTCGGCTGGCGGCAGGAAACCCGTCGCGCTGCGGTCGTTTTCACCGAGGTCAGGCGCGTAAGACACAGGAATGGCCGTATGATCGGCAAGGATGGCGGCCGTTTCGCGGGCTTTTGTCTCGGTGCTGGACCAGAGATGTGTAACCCCGCGCAAGATGCCTGACTGCGCAAAAGACCGTGCCCTGCGTCGTCCGGTATCGCTCAGAGACCAGTCCTGAACCGGAATCGACAGATCGACGCGTACCTCGGGATGAGTGACGAAGATCAACCGAGCCACGGATCAGGCTTCCGGCAGGAGCACCGGTCCCTTGCCCGCGAAGGACATGCGCACCTCGCGGCCCACCTTCAGCGGATCGTCGACATCGTCCTGAACCGCAAAGACCTGTCCGAACGCGCCTTCCAGAGTGTATTCCATCCGCACGCCGACATAGGTGGCTTTGGCGATGGTGGCCTTGATCCCGTCATCGGCGCCGATGCGCAATCGTGATGGACGCACCGCCAGCGTGGCCGGGCCTTGCGACAGGCCACGTGACGGGAGAGTGTACCGGAAGCCTTCGATCTCGATGGTCGCCATGTCGCCCTCCACGTCGACGATCTGGCAGGCGATCAGGTTCGCCTCGCCGATGAAGTCGGCGACGAAGCGGTCGTTCGGGGCCTCGTACAGTTGGCGCGGCGTGCCCATCTGGGCGATGGCGGCGTTGCGCATCACGACGATCTGGTCGGACACGGCCAGCGCCTCTTCTTGGTCGTGGGTGACGTAAACGACGGTGAGGCCAAGGTCCTGCTGGATCGCGCGGATGTCCTCGCGCACCTGACGGCGCAGCTTGGCGTCGAGGTTCGACAACGGTTCGTCGAACAGGAGCACCTGCGGTTCGAGGACAAGCGCCCGCGCCACCGCGACGCGTTGTTGCTGGCCACCTGACAGTTCGCTGGGCAGGCGGGTGTCGTAGCCCTTGAGCCCAACCAGATCGAGTCCGTGTAGCGCGCGGGTGCGGGCCTCGTCCTTGTTGAACCCGGAAAAGGTCAGGCCGTACATGACATTCTCCAACACGGTCATGTGCGGGAAGAGCGCGTAGGACTGGAACACCATCGACACATCGCGGTCGGTTGCGGGCAGTTTGGTCACATCACGATCGCCGATCAGGATACGACCAGACGTGGCCATTTCCAGCCCGGCGATCATCCGCAGGGTCGTGGTCTTGCCGCAGCCCGAGGGGCCGAGCAATGTGACCAGCTTACCGGCTTCGACATGCAGGTCGATGTTGTCCACCGCGACGACATCCTTGCCGAACCGCTTGGAGACGCCGTCGAACCGAACGGGAGCGGCCTTGCTTGCGATTTTGGTGTCGCTCATGTCGTCTTCTCCGATCCGTGTTGGGTTCGTCGCCCGATCTGGACGCGGCCCACCAGCAGTTGCAACAGGCCCACCGCCGCGAGCATCACGAAAATCAGCGTTGTGGAATAGGCGATGGCAAGCCCGTAGTCGTTATTCTCGACGCGCCCGATGATGTAGCTGGTGGCCATGTCGTATTCCGCCGACACAAGGAAGATCACCGCCGAGATTGCGGTCATCGCGCGGACGAAGCTGTAGACCAGCGCGGCAAGGATCGCGGGGCGCAAAAGCGGCAGGATCACGCGGCGGAAGGTCTGCCACGAATTCGCGCCAAGTGTCAGCGACGACTCGTCCAGCGATTTGTCGAGCTGGCTCATCGAAGCGATGCCGGCCCGCACACCCACGGGCATGTTGCGGAAGATGAAGCTGATCACGAGGATGATTCCGGTCCCCGTGATCTCGATCGGGGGCACGTTGAAGGCAAGGATGTAGCTGACGCCGATCACCGTGCCGGGGATGGCGAAGGAGAGCATCGTGCCGAACTCGAAGGCGTCCTTGCCCGCAAAGCTTTGGCGGGTCAGCAGGTAGGCCGTGACCAGCCCGACAGCAGCGGTCAAGGGGGCTGCGATGGCGGCGATGGTGATGGTGGTCCAGAAGCTGTCCCACGCGGCCCCGGTCCATCGGATGCCTTCCTCTTCGAAGCGCACGCTGAACGCGGTCACGTAATGTTTGAAGGTGAGCGAATTGTTCACGCCCCAAAGTTCGACCACGCTGCCGTAGATGATCATGGCGTAGACCAGCGCGGTGAACAGTGCCCAGGTCAGGGCGACGATCATCACCGGGATAGCAAGGCCGGTGGGCATAAGCGGATGGACGCCTGCATCGCCCTTGCCGGACACGGTGGTGTAGCTCTTCTTTCCGAGCCACGCGCGCTGGGCGTAAAAGGCCGACAGGGTGAAGAACAACAGCACCATCGCCAGAACCGCCGCGCGCCCCTGATCGTATTGCGCGCCGACGATGGCGAAGAAAATCTCGGTCGAGAGCACGTCGAAATTGCCACCCAGCACGAGCGGATTGCCAAAATCGGCCATGCTTTCGATGAAGCCCAGCAGGAATGCATTGGCAAGACCGGGGCGCATCAGCGGTAGGGACACGGTGCGGAACACCTGCCATTTGTTTGCCCGCAGCGTCTGCGCAGCCTCTTCCATCGACGGGCTGACGCCTTCGACAACGCCGATCAGGACAAGGAAGGCGATGGGGGTGAAGGCGAGGGTCTGCGCGATCAGGACCCCGGGCATCCCGTAGAGCCAGCGGGTGGGTTGCACGCCGAACAGGTCGGCCATGAAGACGGTGATCGAGCCGGAGAGACCGAACAGGAGGATCAGCGCGAGGCCGATGACGAAGGGCGGTGTGATGATCGGCAGCACGGTCAGCGCTCGGATGGCGCGTTTGTAGCGGAACCCTGACCGCGTCACGACCAGCGCGAAGGCCAGTCCCAAAGCCGTCGTCAGGAAACCGACACAAATCGCCAGGAACAAAGAGTTCCACGCCGCCCCGCAGCGCGCGCCCCAGAGGCAACCCAGGCCCCAGAGCCGATCATCGAAGAATTTTGCGAAAAAGACCGCGATGGAATATGCGCCGTCTTCGGTGACGAAGGCCGCGAAGAGCATCTTGGCGATGGGGAAGAAGACGAAGGTGGTGACGATCACGATCACGCCGCCGATGGCGCTAACCACGAAGACGTCACCATTGACTGCCCCACGCGCGGCGATGCCTTGGGTGAAGAGAAACAGGAAGGCCGTCGCGCAGATCATCGCGCCGTAGCCCATGCCGTACTGGCGGTCGCCGAGCTCTCCGAACAGTACTTTCAGCCAGTCATACGTGAATCCGCGGATGCCGATGCCGAATCCCTGCGCGATCAGCCAACCGAACCCGAGAGCCCCGGACAGGATCAGGATGCGAGCGTAAAGCGGGTCGGATTTGAGCCGTCCGAGAACGAGCAGGGGCAGGGCCAACGGGATCACAAGCGGCGCAAGCCAGAGCTTTTCGCTCTGTCCGATCAGGAAGGCTGCGGGGGCGTAGTCGGTGTCGAACGGATAGCCATCCGTCAGCCAGCCGAACGACCAGAAGCCGTCCTCCAGCATGTACCACGGCAAGAGGCAGAACCCGACCCAACCGGCGATGATCCAGAAGATCAAAACCGGGTGGGTGGTCTTTTCAGTGCTCGAGAGGCGCACGATTTACTGCGGCAGGACCGAGACCTCTTCGTCCCACTTTTGCAGCAGACGCTTGCGTTCGTCGGACGATCCGTACTTCACGAAGTCATAGTCGATGAGCTTGATCGTCGACATATCGGGTGCCTTGTCCGATGTCTCTGCGCCCTTGTTCGATGGCACCTGGAAGGCGTTGACCTGAAGCGCGAGGTTTTGCGCGTCCGTCGACAAGGCCCAATCGTAGAACTGCTTGGCTTCATCCATGTTGCGCGCGCCATCGATGATCGACATAGAGCCGATCTCGTAGCCGGTGCCTTCGCAAGGTGCCACGACCTTGACGGGGAACCCGGCCACGGCCTGGGCGACCGCGTCGTGCATGAAGACGATGCCGATGGTGTTTTCACCGCGACCCGCCGCCTTGATCGGGGCCGATCCCGACTTGGTGTATTGGTTGATGTTGGCGTGCAGGCCTTTCATGAAGTCGAAACCTTCGTCTTCGCCGAAGATCTGCACCATCGAGGCCAGTGTGGTGTAGGCCGTGCCGGACGAGTTCGGGTTCGCCATCTGCACATGGCCCTTGTATTCGGGCTTGAGCAGGTCCTTCCAGCAGGACGGTTCGGGCAGATTATTGGCGGCCAGCAAATCGGTGTTGTAGCCATAGCCAAGCGCGCCGGAATAGATGCCGATGGTGCGGTTGCCGGCGCTTTCGGCCTGGTTGATCGCCCAGTCGTGCAGCTGATCGCGCATTGGAGAGATGTATTCGGCGGTCAGACCTTCCTCGGCGGCCTGCAAGTGCGGATCGCCGGTGCCGCCCCACCAGACATCGCCCTTGGGGTTCGACGCCTCGGCGCGGATCTGGGCAAAGGTTTCGCCCGAGGATTTGCGGGTCATGTTGACGTCGATGCCCGTCGCATCCTCAAAGCTGCGCGCCATGAGCTGGCACCAATCTTCCTGCGCGCTGCAATAGAAGGTGAGCTTGTCGGCGTAAGAGGCCGTCACGGATGCGGAAAGCGCGATCAGAGATCCGGCCAGAGTCAGGGTGAGTTTCTTCATGGTTTTCCTCCCAGGATAAATGAAGGGCCGGTTGATCCGACCTCGTGTGTCGCTCTCAGGACGCCTTCAGCACTGCCTCCATGCCCGGTTGATCCTCGGGTCTTTTGGTGAGTGATTTGAGCAAGTCAGACAATTCCTTTTCCTCCACCAGCTTGGCCGCCTTTTTCGGCGAAAACCAGTGTCGTTTGCGTTCCTTGCGTTCTTTCCATCGACGTTTCAGCTTTTTGACCATCATCGGATACACGGTCACGCGGCAGCGCACCTTGGTTCCATCGTCCAGCCGTTTCCAATAGTGATAAACGCCGATTTCCGTGTCAGAAATGGAACCGACCGCCCCGGCCTCTTCCAGAGCTTCGATCTCGGCGGCGTGCCACGGTTTCTTGCCGTTCATCAGCCATCCCTTGGGCATGACCCATCGCCCGGTATCGCGCGAAGTGACCATGAGGACGTAGAGCTTGCCGGTTTTGTCCTGGCGAATGGGCAGGGCCGCGATCTGGTCGGCCATCACGTCAGAGTGTTTCATCGCACACCCAAGATGCCGATTTTGGCCGCAACCGGAACGGCCCCGCTGGGATTGATCTTTCGCGGATGTGTTGGCCTTGACCCCAAACTTCTTCCACTTGCCACTTTCAACAAACCCCGCCCGATGTCGGGTATGTCAGAAATACCAGCACCGAATTGCCCGTTATGCAACAAAAATATTGCATTAACGCCCGTATTTCCACAATTCTGAAGCCCCAACGCGAGTCGGTAGGTGCATGGCAAACGTCTCGGCCAAAGACAGGAAAAAGAGATCGTCGCCGGATCGGATCAGGAAATCCGAGCGTCGACGGCAGATCTTGCTCGAACTCAAACTGCGCCCGCATGTGCGCATCAGCGAGCTGTCGGACAAGTTCCAGGTGTCCACCGAAACCGTCCGCCGGGACTTTGACGCGCTGGCCGACGACGGGCTCATCAGCCGCGATCACGGCGGTGCGTCTGCGCCGGCGCAGGGCCATTACCCCAGCCTCGACGAACGCACGAACGCGCAGATCGAGGAGCGCGCCCGCATTGGGCGCAAGGCGGCGGAGCTGATCAAGGACGGCGAAACCGTCATGATCGATTCGGGATCGACGACAATCCAGATGGCGCGGTCGCTGGCCTATCTTGGCACGCAGTGCACGGTCATCACCAATTCGATCCCAGTGGCGATGACGCTTGGTCATGGCGCTCCGGATGTCCTGCTTTGCCCGGGACAATATCTTCCTGCGGAATCGGCCCTGGTGGGGACCGAGACGATCGAATTCCTGAGACGCTTCCATGTCGATCACTGCATGATCGGCGCATCGGGATTGTCAGAGGAAGGTCCTTCTGAAACAGTGCAGGGGTTCGCGGCTGTCAAACGGGTGATGCTTCGCCAGGCGGCGCGCGGACATCTGTTGATCGGGTCACATAAATTCGGCCGCAAGGGCCTTGCTCTTGTCGGAGCGCTTGACGAACTCGAAACAGTAATCGTGGATGACAAACCGGAGGGAGAGCTCCTTTCGGCGCTCGATGGAGGGAATGTCACAATTCTGATTGCTGACAGAGATTAAAAACAAAAAAGGCCATCAAGGCCTGAACCTTGGGAGAAGAACATGACAACGAACATCAAACTCATTCTGAGTGCGTCCGTCCTTGCGTTGATGACGATGGGCAGCACGGCCTCTGCGCAGGATTGCCCGCGCGGCGATCTCGACGACCGCTTCTGCGACGTGGACGGCGACCTGCTTGCCGATACGCCGACCGATCCGGCAGAGCAGGTCGATCCGGACACGCTCATCTTTGCCTATACCCCGGTGGAAGACCCTGCCGTCTACAAGGAAGCGTGGTCGGATTTCCTGTCCCATCTGGAAAACGAGACCGGCAAATCGGTCGTCTTCTTCCCGGTTCAGAACAACGCGGCCCAGATCGAGGCCATGCGCTCGGGCCGTCTGCATATCGCTGGTTTCAACACGGGGTCCAACCCCTTGGCGGTGAACTGCGCGGGCTTCAACCCGTTCACCATCATGGCGTCGGAAGACGGCAATTTCGGCTACGAGATGGAGATCATCACCTATCCCGGTTCGGGCATCGAGTCGCCCGCCGACATCGAAGGCAAGCAACTGGCCTTCACGTCGCCCACATCCAACTCGGGTTTCAAGGCGCCCTCCGCCATTCTGAAATCGGAATTCGGGCTTGAGGCGGAAAAGGATTTCGAGCCGGTATTCTCGGGCAAGCACGACAACTCGATCCTGGGCGTGGCCAACAAGGACTATCCCGCAGCCGCCATCGCCAACTCGGTGATGAGCCGCATGATCGAACGCGAGGTGATCACGCCGGATCAGGTGACGTCGATCTACAAATCGCAGACCTTTCCGACCACGGGTTTTGGCGTGGCCCACAACCTGAAGCCGGAGCTGAAGGAGAAGATCAGAGACGCGTTCTTCAACTTCGAGTGGGAAGGCACAACGCTCAAGGCCGAGTTCGAGAAGTCGAACGAGGGTCAGTTCCTGCCGATGACCTACAAGGAATTCTGGGACGTGATCCGCAAGATCGACGCGGCCAACGGCGTCTCCTACGCCTGCGAGTAAATCGAAAACCACTGTCTGGCAGGCCCGTCATGGGCCTGTCATGAACCCCGAATAAGGGTCGTCTCATGCTGCGCCTTCAAAAGCTTATCAAAACGTACAAGACCGGGGATCAGGCGCTCAAGGCGATTGATCTTGAGGTTCCCGCCGGTCAGGTTCTGGCCCTGATCGGTCCATCGGGGGCGGGCAAATCGACGATGATCCGCTGCATCAACCGGCTGGTGGAGCCAACGAGCGGGTCGATCCTGCTCGACGGCACCGACCTTGCCAAGCTGGGGGCCACGCAGTTGCGCAAGGCGCGCCGGTCGATGGGGATGATCTTTCAGGAATACGCATTGGTCGAACGTCTGACCGTGATGGAGAACGTTCTGTCCGGGCGGCTTGGCTATGTCGGGTTCTGGCGCAGTTTCCTGCGGCGCTATCCGCAATCCGACGTCGACGAGGCGTTCCGCTTGTTGGACCGTGTCGGATTGCTCCACATGGCCGACAAACGTGCCGACGAATTGTCAGGCGGGCAGCGTCAGCGTGTCGGCATCTGCCGTGCGCTGATCCAGAACCCCAAGCTTTTGCTGGTCGATGAACCGACCGCTTCGCTCGATCCGAAAACCAGCCGTCAGATCATGCGCCTGATCACCGAGCTGTGTCAGGAACGCGGATTGGCGGCCATCATCAACATCCACGATGTCGCCCTTGCCCAAATGTTCGTGCCGCGCATCGTCGGCCTTCGCTTTGGCGAGATCGTCTTCGACGGTCCGCCCACCGCGCTGACCGCAGACAAGCTGACCGAGATTTACGGCGAAGAGGATTGGGAAGCGACCATCACGCCCGACGACACCGACGAAGACATCGAGGCCGCGGAATGAGCCATCGCGAATTGGACGATATGCTGGGAACGGCATGGCGCAAGCCGCATTTCGTCGCGAACCCGATGCTCCGCTGGGGGCTTGTGGCCGGGTTTGTCGCCTACCTGATCGCCGCGTTCATGACCATCGAGGTCGATTGGGGCCGCGTCTACGAAGGGCTCGACCGGGGCGCGCAATTCGTTTTGGCCTTCACCAGCCCGGACTTCGTGAGCCGAGCCGGAGATATCTGGGAAGGCCTGCTGGAAAGCATCGTGATGACCGTCGCGGCGTCTGTGGTGGGTATTCTCATTTCCATCCCCATCGGCCTTGGGGCGGCGCGCAACATCGCGCCGATGCCGATCTACCTGATCTGTCGCGGTATCGTGGCAATCAGCCGGGCTTTGCAGGAAATCATCGTCGCGATCCTGTTGGTGGCGATCTTCGGCTTCGGTCCGTTGGCCGGGTTCCTGACGCTGAGCTTCGCGACCATCGGGTTCCTGTCCAAGCTGTTGGCCGAAGACATCGAAAGCATGGACAGGGTGCAGGCCGAGGCCATCAAGGCAAGCGGCGCACGCTGGTCGCAATGGATCAATTACGGCGTGCAACCCCAAGTCATGCCACGCCTTGTCGGGTTGTCCATGTACCGCATCGACATCAATTTCCGCGAAAGCGCGATCCTTGGTCTGGTCGGTGCGGGCGGAATCGGGGCGACGCTGAACACCGCGTTCGACCGCTACGAATACGATACGGCGGCGGCGATCCTCATCCTGATCATCGTGATCGTCATGGCGCTTGAATACCTGTCGGGCATCATTCGGGCGAGGGTTCAGTAATGCCGGTCGTCGAACAGGGAAGCTCCCGCATCTGGCATCGCCGGACCCGCAACGAAAGCCTGATCCGCTGGTTCGGTTGGCTGCTTGGTGTGGCGGTCTTCGTGGTCTGCTGGCAGCGTATCTCGGAATCCACCACGTGGTTCTTCGTTTGGGATGCCCCACGCATCGCAAACGACATCTGGACGCGCGCGACGCCGCCGCGCTGGGAATACATCACCCAGCTTGGCCGCCCGATCTGGGACACGCTCAACATCGCGACCTTGGGGACGATGATCTCTCTCGTCCTCGCAGTCCCGGTGGCGTTCCTCGCCGCGCGCAACACGACGCCGTCAAAGCTTTTCATTCGGCCCATCGCGCTCTTGGTCATCGTCTCGACCCGGTCGATCAATTCGCTGATCTGGGCGTTGCTTTTGATCGCGATCATCGGGCCGGGCGTGTTCGCCGGGGTGATCGCAATCGCGATCCGGTCGATCGGGTTCTGCGCCAAGCTGTTGTACGAGGCGATCGAAGAGATCGACCATGCGCAGGTCGAAGCCATCACCGCCACGGGCGCGTCGCGCTGGCAGGTCATGGCCTACGGGATCGTGCCGCAAATCCTTCCGGCGTTCGCGGGAATCGCGGTCTTCCGTTGGGACATCAACATCCGCGAGTCCACGGTGCTCGGGCTTGTCGGGGCAGGGGGCATCGGCCTTCAATTGTCCTCGTCGCTCAACGTGCTGGCCTGGCCGCAGGTCAGCCTGATCCTGCTTGTCATCCTCGCTGCGGTTGTCATCAGCGAATGGGTGTCCGCAAAGGTTCGGGGCGCGATCATATGAGCATGGTCACCGCAGATCAGGCCTTCCGGGCCTATGAAGCGGTGCGCCACCGTCTTCCCCCCGCCGTGGGGCAGGGAGGACCTGTTCGTCATGTCGAAACACTGGCCGAGATCGCAGATGCGTTCGACGTGTTCCTGCTCGATGCGTTCGGCGTTCTGAACATCGGCGAAACCGCCATTCCCGGAGCGCCGGAGCGGATTGCCGATCTTCAGCAAGCCGGCAAGACGGTGATCGTCGTGTCCAACGCGGCCAGCGTTCCCGCAAAGGATTTGCAACAGAAATATCGTCGGCTTGGCTTCGAGTTCGAGTTGTCCCGGATCGTGACCAGCCGCAGCGCGATGGCCGTCGCGATGAACGGGCAGCGCGGCACCCATTGGGGCGTCATGGCCCCCGAACATTCCGAGTTTGGCGATTTCGATGGGTTGAACAGCGTCCTTCTGGGGGACGATGCCGAGATATTCGATGAGGTCGAGGGGTTCCTCTTGATGGGCAGCGGCACTTGGACCGAGGCGCGTCAGACCCTGCTGGAAACTGCGCTCAAGACAAGGCCGCGTCCGGTGCTGGTTGCCAATCCCGATATCGTTGCCCCGCGTGAGGACGGGTTTTCGCAGGAACCCGGCCATTTCGCGCATCAATTGGCGGATCGCGTCGGGGTGGAGCCCGTTTTCTACGGCAAGCCGTTCTCGAACGTCTTCGATCTGGCGCTGTCCCGCATCGGACCTGTCGACAAATCTCGGGTCATCATGATCGGAGACAGCCTGCACACCGACATTCTGGGCGCGCAATCCTGCGGGATCGCATCCGGTCTGATTGCTAAGTTCGGCTTTTTCGCCGATCTCGACGTCATGCGTGCAATCGAGAGCGCCGGGATATATCCCGATTTCGTGGTGGAGCGTCCCTGATGCTGCGCCCGGATCGGACATCGGAATTCGTGCCTCGGCACGATGAGAACGCGGGCCGCAGAATGTCCGCTGACCACCAGTCACAAATGGGAGAACTTCAATGAAATATACCACCTCCATCATCGCGGCAGGTGCTGTCCTGTGTTCGACGCAGGCTGCATTCGCCCAGACCGAGATCGAATTCTGGCATGCCTTCACCGGGCGTCTGGGCGAACTCGTCGCCGAACAGGTCGAGACCTTCAATTCGAGCCAGGACGAGTACACCGTCGTGGCCAGCCACAAGGGCAACTACTCCGAAACGCTCAACGCAGGCATCGCGGCGTTCCGCGCCGGTGAACAGCCCGACATCCTGATGGTGTTCGAGGTCGGCACAGCCACAATGATGGCGGCCGAAGGTGCCATCAAGCCAATCTTCGAGGTTATGGAAGAGGCCGGTGCTGAGTTCGATCAGTCCAAGTATATCGGGTCGGTCAAGGGCTACTACACCGCCGCAGACGGCAACATGCTGTCGCTGCCGTTCAACTCGTCCACGCCGGTTCTGTGGGTGAACCGCGACAAGCTCGAGGAAGCAGGGATCGACCCCGATACGGACCTGAGCACATGGGAGCAGGTCGGCGAGGTGCTGGACCAGCTCAAAGAGGCCGGCGTCGAATGCCCGATGACCACCGCGTGGCAAAGCTGGATCCATCTCGAAAATTTCTCGGCCTATCATGACGTGCCCTTCGCGACCCAGGACAACGGCTTTGGCGGCACCGATACCGAGTTGGTCTTCAACAGCCCGGCGCAGGTCGCGCATATTTCGGCGATGGGCGAATGGGCGCAGGACGGCAAGTTCATCTATGCCGGTCGCCGCAACGAAGGCGGTGCCAATTTCCGCGCCGGCGAATGTGCGCTCTTCACCGAAAGTTCGGCGGGCTATGCTGGCATCGAAGCGGAAGCCGAATTCGATTTCGACGTCCGCCCGCTGCCCTATTGGTCGGCCGTCGCAAGCGAGCCGCAGAACACCATCATCGGCGGTGCGTCCCTCTGGGTGATGGAAGGTCAGACCGACGAGGAATACAAAGGCGTGGCCGAGTTCCTCAACTTCCTGTCCTCGCCCGAGATTCAGGCGAAGTGGCACCAGGACACGGGCTATCTGCCGATCACTACCGAAGCCGGTGAATTGACCCGCAGCCAGGGCTTCTACGATGAAAACCCGGGCACGGACATCGCCGTGATCCAGATGACGGCCAAGGAACCGACCAGCAATTCCAAAGGTCTGCGTCTTGGCTCGTTCGATCAGATCCGCGGCATCATCGACGAAGAGCTCGAAGCCGTTTGGTCCGGTGACAAGGATGCGCAAGCCGCTCTCGACAGTGCCGTCGAACGGGGCAACGCATTGCTGCGCCGTTTCGAACAGTCTTCACGCTAAGTTCTGAAAGGCCGCCTCGGGCCTCCCGAGGCGGCCATTTGCACCATGGAAAAACGCGTCACGTTCAAAGGCATCTGGTTGCCGATCCTGCTGGTCGCCCCGCAGATCGCGATCACGGCCGTGTTCTTCTTCTACCCGGCAGGGCAGGCGATCTGGCAATCGCTGTTCATTCCCGACCCGTTCGGGTTCTCGATGCAATGGGTGGGGCTGGGGAATTTCGAATTCCTGTTTTCCGACCCGTTCTATCGCGCGTCCTTCGTCACCACGGCGGTCTTCTCGATCCTTGTCACGGTTGTGTCGATGGGCATCGCGCTTTACCTCGCGGTGCTGGCGGACCGGCTGATCAAGGGGTCTGGCACCTACCGCACGCTGCTGATCTGGCCCTACGCGGTGGCGCCCGCGGTGGCAGGTGTGCTGTGGCTTTTCATGTTCAACACGCGGGTCGGCGTGGTGTCGTGGTATCTGGGCCAGTTGGGCTATGATTGGAACCACGTCCTGAACGAAGGCGAGGCGATGGGCCTTGTCGTCGTCGCGTCGGCTTGGGGCCGCATCAGCTATAATTTCCTGTTCTTCCTCGCCGGCCTGCAAGCGATCCCGAAATCGGTGATCGAGGCTGCCGCGATCGACGGCGCGCGCTTCTGGACGCGGTTCCGCACCATCGTGTTCCCGCTTTTGTCCCCCACCACCTTCTTTCTTCTTGTGGTGAACATCATCTACGCCTTCTTCGAAACCTTCGGCGTGATCCACACGATCACCAGCGGTGGCCCGCAACAGGCCACGACGATCCTGGTCTACAAGGTCTATTCCGACGGCTTCGTCGGGCAGGACCTTGGCTCGTCCGCGGCGCAGTCGGTGGTGCTGCTGGTCCTCGTGTCGATCCTCACCGTCGTGCAGTTCAAGTATATCGAACGCAGGGTGCATTACTGATGTCTGACCACACTGGCATGGTGGAAAAGCGCGGCGTCGGTCTTTGGCTGACGCATCTGGGCCTGATCATCGGGGTGTTGTTCATCTTCTTCCCGATCTGGCTGGCCTTCGTCGCCTCCACTGTCACGCAACCCGAAATCGTCCGCCCGCCGATGCCTCTTCTGCCGGGGGACCAGTTCTTTGAAAACTACGGGCGGGCCCTGACCTCCGGGATCAACGCGCCCGTGGCGCTGATGTTGTTCAATTCGCTGGTAATGGCGATGGGCATTGCATTGGGCAAGATCGCGATCTCGCTCCTGTCGGCCTTTGCCATCGTCTATTTCCGCTTCCCGCTGCGCAAGACGTTCTTCTGGCTGATCTTCCTGACGCTCATGCTGCCGGTCGAGGTGCGGATCGTGCCGACCTACGAGGTGATCGCGAATTTCGGGATGCTCAACTCGTACCAGGGCCTGATCCTGCCACTTGTCGCCTCCGCCACGGCAACCTTCCTCTTCCGGCAATTCTTCATGACCGTGCCGGATGAGCTGGCCGAGGCGGCGCGGGTCGATGGCGCGAAACCGATGCGGTTCTTTGTCGACATCCTTCTGCCCATGAGCCGTACCAATATCGCGGCCCTCTTCGTGATCCTGTTCATCTATGGCTGGAACCAGTACCTCTGGCCGCTGCTGATCACGACCGACCCCGAGATGAACACCATCGTCATGGGCATCAAACAGATGTTCCCGTCCGGCGACGATACCGCCGATTGGCCGGTGATCATGGCGACCTCGATCCTGGCGATGGTGCCGCCGGTTCTGGTGGTTGTCGGGATGCAAAGGCTGTTCGTACGCGGACTGGTAGAGAGCGAGAAATAATGGCGACCGTCACACTTCGTAACGTCAAAAAATCCTTCGGAAAAACCGATGTCATCCACGGCGTCGATATCGACATCGCGGATGGGGAATTCATCGTCATCGTCGGCCCTTCGGGCTGTGGCAAGTCGACCCTGCTGCGGATGGTGGCCGGGCTTGAGACCATCACTTCCGGCGAAGTGCAGATCGATGGCAAGGTGGTCAACACGATCGAACCGATGGAACGCGACATCGCCATGGTGTTCCAGAACTACGCGCTCTATCCGCATATGTCGGTTTTCGACAACATGGCCTATGGGCTCAAGATCGCGAAGGTTCCGAAATCCGAAATCGCGGACCGGGTCGCGACGGCAGCCAAGCTCTTGCAGCTGGAGCCCTACCTGCAACGCAAGCCGCGCGAACTTTCCGGCGGTCAGCGTCAGCGCGTGGCGATGGGGCGTGCGATCGTGCGCAAGCCAGCGGTGTTCCTCTTCGACGAACCGCTCAGCAATCTCGATGCCAAACTGCGTGTGCAAATGCGGCTGGAAATCAAGGCTCTACAGCGCGAACTCGGCGTCACTGCGCTTTACGTCACGCATGACCAGGTCGAAGCGATGACGCTTGCCGACCGCATGGTCGTGATGAATGGCGGTGTCGCGGACCAGATCGGCAAACCGCTCGACGTCTACGCCGATCCGCAAACCGCCTTCGTCGCCGGCTTCATCGGCTCACCGCCCACCAACTTCCTCGACGGTG
Source organism: uncultured Marivita sp. (assembly GCF_947488135.1). Classification (GTDB taxonomy): domain Bacteria; phylum Pseudomonadota; class Alphaproteobacteria; order Rhodobacterales; family Rhodobacteraceae; genus Marivita. The sequence goes on from NZ_CANKYW010000003.1 coordinate 284,646, forward strand.
GCCTCGTGCCCGGCCTCTCCAACGGTGTCACGCTGGGGATCCGACCCGAGCACATCCAGATGGGCGACCCCGGCCGCCTCTCCGCCCATGTCGCCTACACCGAAGCGCTCGGAGCAGAGACCCTGATCCACTGCCGCCTGACCGACGGCAGCCAACTTACGGCCCGCCAAGACGCCTCCGTACCCATCCCGGCCGAGGGCCAAAGCATCGGCATCACATGGGAAGACGGCCACGCCATGACCTTCGACGCGAATGGGCGCAGGCTCTAGGCGATGTCGCCGATAAGCACGAAGGGTGCCGCGACCCGGCGGCATCTTTCGTGTCTGGAATGGTGAAAAAAGTGATTGGAGGCGAGTACCGGAATCGAACCGGTGTACACGGATTTGCAATCCGCTGCGTCACCACTCCGCCAACTCGCCAGAGTGGAGGTCTGATTAGGCGCTCGGGCGATGCGCGTCAAGCGGATATCGGATGTGCGGGCCAACACAGGATGTGGCAGTATTTCGCGCGTTCTGCGCATTGCTGAAACCGGTCAGCTATGGCAGAAGTCCTACAGCGAACTGAACGGATGAGTTTAGCCAATGACTGATTTTGCCGCCCGCCGGATCATGATGGTCGACACACAGGTGCGTCCGTCCGATGTGACCAAGTTTCCGATCATCGACGCGATGCTGTCCGTTCCGCGGGAGCTTTATGTGCCGCGCGAGCAGACCGAGGCGGCGTATATCAGCGAGAACATCACGATCGCGCCCGGGCGCGTTTTGCTCGAGCCGCGCACTCTGGCCAAGCTGCTGGACGCGCTCAACGTGTCGGGCGACGAGCTCGTGCTCGATATCGGGGCAGGGTACGGGTATTCCTCTGCGGTAGTGGCCCGGATGGCCGAGGCGGTGATCGCGGTGGAAGAGGACGAAACCATCGCTGCCGAAGCGCAGGCCATCCTGTCGGACCAGGGCGCGGACAACGTGGTGATCCATGTCGGACCTCTCACCGAGGGGGCCGCGCAGCACGGGCCCTACGATGCGATTCTCATCGAGGGCGCGGTCGAGCAGGTTCCACAGGCGTTGATCGACCAGATCAAGGACGGCGGTCGCATCGGCTGTGTCTTCATGGAAGGCGCTCTGGGTGTTGTCAGAATCGGTCACAAGATCGATGGTGAGATGTCGTGGCGCTTTGCGTTCAACGCCTCCGCGCCGGTCCTGCCGGGATTCGCGAAAGAAACGGCTTTCGCATTGTAAGAAACGCGTCGCAAGATAGATAAGAACCGAACGGTCTTTTGGGGACAGCAGGCATGGCAAAACGGACAAAACTGGCTGCACTTGCAGTCGCGCTGGGGCTGACCATCACGGCCCCCGTGGCGCAGGCGGACACACTGGCCGACGCGATGATCGGCGCCTACAACACCAGCGGGCTGCTCGAACAGAACCGTGCGGTTCTGCGCGCCGCCGATGAGGACGTGGCGCAGGCGATGGCCGGGCTGCGCCCAGTGATTGCGTGGTCGGCTGATGCCACACGCCAGTTCGGCACGACCCGGAGCGCATCGACCAGCAACACGATCATCCCGTCCGTTTCGAACACGATCTCTGCCAGCCTGAGTGCGGAACTGACGATCTTCGACAACGGGCAGACCAAGTTTGCCATCGAGACCGCCAAGGAGGCGGTGCTCGGGACACGCCAGCAGTTGATCAATGTCGAACAGCAGGTGCTCTTGCGGGCGGTCGAAGCCTATCTCGAAGTCCAGCGCGCCATTGAAAACGTCGGCCTGCGCGAAAACAACGTCCGCCTGATCGCGCAGGAATTGCGCGCGGCGCAGGAACGTTTCGAAGTCGGCGAAGTTACCCGGACCGACACGTCGCTTGCGGAGGCCCGTCTGGCAGCGGCCCGCAGCCAGTTGGCTGCCGCCGAGGGCGCGCTGACTGTCGCGCGCGAGGAATACCTTGCCGTTGTGGGGCGTCTGCCGGGGCAACTCGAACCTCTGCGCAGCCTGCCGAACCTTCCTGACACGGTCGAAGCGGCCAAGGCGATCGCGGTGCGGGAACATCCGCAGGTCAAATCGGTGCAACACCAGGTGGCCGCTGCCGAACTGAACATCCTGCGCGCCGAGGCCGCAATGAAGCCGACGGTGAACCTGACGGGGCGGTTGACTGTTACCGAAGGCATCAACTCCGACCGGTTCTCCCGTGGTGGCACAGTGGGTATCGAAGCCGGTGGTCCGATCTACCAGGGCGGTCGTCTGACGTCGCTTGTGCGGCAGGCGATGGCGAACCGGGATGCGTCCCGTGGTCAGCTCCTGCAGGTGATCGACCAAATCTCGCAGAACGTCGGCAACGCTTATGCGCAGTTGCGGATCGCACGTGCGAGCCTCGATTCCACTGATCGGCAGGTGCGCGCTGCGACCGTGGCTTTCCGAGGTGTGCGCGAAGAAGCGGCGCTTGGGGCCCGGACCACGCTGGACGTTCTGAACGCCGAGCAGGAACTGCTGGACGCCCGGTCGGCGGCGATTTCGGCGGAAGTGGATGAAAACATCGCGGCCTATCGCGTGCTCTCCACCTTGGGTCGGTTGACCGCGACGAACCTTGGCCTGAACGTGCCGCAGTATGACCCGGTGAGCTACTACAACCTCGTCAAGGACGCGCCGATTCAGAAAAGCAAGCAGGGCCAGCAACTTGACCGTGTTCTTCAGTCTCTAGGAAAAAACTAAGTTTTTCATCATCTGTTGTGCGAAACGCGCGGCCAAGCTACTCTGCCGCAGAGGTAGCAGTGGTGAACCATGTCTGATCCCGTGACAAACGTGGAAATCGAGGACGTTCTGTCGTCCATTCGAAAGCTCGTGGCTGAAGAGACACGCGCCACCCCACCTGCGGCCAAGCCCAAGGCAGAACGTCCGGGTCGGCTCGTTCTCACGCCCGCGCAGCGGGTGAAGGATGATGATCCGGCACCCAAGGCACCCGTTTCTGAGCCTGTTCTGCTGACCCAGCCGATATCCAAACCTTCGGAGCCGGTTGGCGAACGTGCCATTGACGAAATTCCGGGCGATGCGCGGTTGGCGGAATTCGGTCAGGTCGAGGGGGCCTTTCCGGATCTTGATGATTTTGACGAGACCGAACCTGAGACTGCGGTTTCTCCGCAGGAACAGGAGCCGGAAGAAGAAGACATCGCTGCGCGGGGCAACCTCAGTCGCTTGATCGAACAGGAGGTGGCGTCCGCGCTCGGAATGCACGCGCAGGAACAAACGGTAGGGGAAGAGGATTCCGACGCGGTGGCCGAAGCTGGAGCCGCCGACGAGACTTGGCTCGATGAGGGCTGGGAAGAGGCCGAGTGGGACGGGCCGGAAGAGCCGGACTATGCCGCTTCTGTGTCCGACGCGCTGGATGAGATTGAGGCGCTGGATGAAGACGGAACGTCGGATGACGAGATCATTCCAGAGCAGGCGGCCGCATTTGTCTCTGAGGACGTGCAAGACGATGATGGTGATGCGCCTGCGCCCGAACCCACGGTCGACGCGGAACCATCGCCGCCGCTCACACTGGAAGACAAGGTGGCAGCACTCGGTCGTCTCGTCGCGCGCGATACAAACGAGTTCGAGGAGGAGCGCGATCGCCCGGATGCGGACGAATTGTCAGCCGCGTCCGAACCGATGGCCTGGCCCGATCCTGCTCCGTTTGAACACGTGCACGACGACACACCCGAGGTTGGCTCTAACGTCCTGCACGCGCGGAATGCATGGCCCCAGAATCAAGCACCCGAAGAGGTGGCCGAGGACGCGCCAACCGAAGAGGACGACGCGCAATTGCCGGCTGTCACGACAGACCAGTCCGCGCCGATCGAGATCGATGAAGAGATGCTGCGCGATCTGGTGGTGGATATCGTCCGCCAAGAGCTTCAAGGCGCGCTCGGGGAACGCATCACGCGCAACGTGCGTAAACTGGTGCGCCGCGAAATCCATCGGATGCTGATCTCTCAGGACTTCGACTGATCTTTCGCAACGTGACACAGGCGTGCTGACCTGCGCGCATCAATCTTTGACACGCAAAAGAAAACGCGCCCCGAAGAGGCGCGTTTTCTGCCAATAGGCTTCGTGATTTAAGCGGCTTCTGCCTGCTGAGCAGCGGCGTTGCGACGCTCACTCTCTTCGCGCGACAGCGCAACAGAGGTGCGGACACCCTTGCCCACAAATTCCATCAAACCGGCGACCACGCGTTCGTTCGGGTCAATTCCGGCACAGCTCAGAACTTCGCGTCCGTCACGCGACCGCGCCCAACGCGCGATTTGTTCTGGTCCGTTTCCATACTTCTTGTCGTCTGCGATTGCATCGTCCAAAGCGGCAAGAACCACGGCAGCAAACAGCTTGCGCGCGCGATTACCTTGCTCGGCGTTGAAGGCGGTACCGTCAACGAAATCTTTCATGATCCGTCCTGTGATTATTGGTCTTGTGTTTTCCGGCGTGAAGCTTCTTATGGCGTATTCCAGTCGATTCGGATACCCTATATTTGCATACCTTTTATGCACAAAGCGCATGGCTTTCTGCGGGTGCAACACGATATCTGGTTGTCTGGACAGCCTCTCATAGGCCAGATATAGGACCGGTCACAAATCCATCAACCTTTTGCCAAAGTTTTGCCATGCCAAAGATCAACGGAAACGAGATTCGCCCCGGTAACGTGCTGGAGCATAATGACGGCCTCTGGGCTGCGGTCAAAGTCGACCATGTAAAACCCGGCAAGGGCGGAGCGTTTGCCCAGGTCGAGATGAAAAACCTGCGCAACGGGTCCAAGCTCAACGAACGTTTCCGCTCTGCCGACAAGGTCGAGCGCGTGCGTCTCGAGCAGAAGGACATGCAGTTTCTTTATGAGACCGACGGAATGCTCGTGTTCATGGACACCGAAACCTACGATCAGGTCGAACTGCCCGCCGACATCCTTGGCGAACGCCGCCCCTTCCTCCAGGACGGCATGACCATCGTCGTGGAATTCCACGAGTCCGAGGCACTGAACGCGACGCTGCCGCAAAAGGCAACGTGCAAGATTGAAGAGACCGAACCGGTAGTCAAAGGCCAGACCGCGGCCAACAGCTTCAAACCTGCGATCCTCGACAACGGGGTTAAGGTCATGGTGCCGCCCTTCGTCGGGCAGGACGAAATGATCGTCGTGAACACCGAAACGATGGAATATTCCGAGCGCGCCTGATCTCGGGACCCGTGCGCACATCCCCCGAAACCGCCGGGGGTCCAACATACGAAAAGGCCTCCGGCATCTGCTAGGAGGCCTTTTTGATGGACATCGTCGAACCACACCCCTCTCGTGTTATTTCATTGTTCCGAGCGCTGCACACTTTCCATGCGGAATTGTCGCCCGGGATGTATCACTGCGACGGAACCGACGCGGACTACCAGACAATCCTTGAAAACATCTGCGCCGGTGGAGGGCGTATCTTCGCGCATGATGACGGTTGGGGCTTGGTGTCCTATGTCCTTGCACGACCCGATGTTTTGCCACGCACCGCCATGCGCTGTGAAAGGCGTCTCTTGGTGATCGAGCATTTCTATGTCGCCCCCGTTGTCCGTGGCATGGGGTTGGGTCGGCAACTGATCGCGCGCGTCGAGGACTGGGTGCGGGATCTGGGTCTCGACGGATGGCATCTGACGCACCACGCCAGCAATTCCGACGCAGAACGTTTTTACCGCTCTGTTGGAGCCGAACCTAAGATCAGTGTCAGCGTCAAATCGGTCGTCTGAGACAGGCTAGACCGGATACCTGACAACCGCGTCGCCCGCCGCCAAATCGCCGGTGGCGCGGTCAAACCGCAGATAGGCAAGGCCCTTGCCGCCCGCCTGCGTATAGAGCGTCCCGGCTGGTTTGCCATCTACCAGAATTTCCGTCCCCACGGGGACAGGAGAACTCACACGGACCTGCGCCAAACCCTTGCGCAGTTCGGTCTTGTGCTTCATCCGCGCCGTGACTTCCTGCCCAACATAGCAGCCCTTGCGGAAATCCACGCCGTTCAACCGCTCGAACCCCATTTCGAGAATGAAACTGTCCGGCGTCAGTTCGACACCACTTTCCGGCACGATGGCCTCCACGCGCAGCGCGTCCCAATCGACGTCCTGATCTCCCGGTTGTCCATCGTAGCCGCGCCAGCCCAAAGTCGGATCGCGCGGATCGGCAAAGGCACCGTCGGGGATATCGCCGAGCCCACGCGTGACGGTGCGATCGGTGTCTTCGATCTCTACGGCAGAGCGCAGTTTATACATCATGAGCGCCTGCTTCAGTCCGCCCGCCAAGGGCGTGGCCACGTCCAGGAGAGTGTCTGTCCCCATGGGGACAAGAAAGAAATCAGCGCGATACTTGCCCTGCGGCGTGAGCATGGCGGTGTAGACAAGCCCCTGATCGAGTCGCTCGACATCGTTGGTGACAAGCCCTTGCAGGAAGTGCCGCGCGTCCGCTCCGCTGATCCTCAGAACCGTTCGATCCGTCATGTCGCCCCCTGACTGTGTTCCCGCCAGAGATAACGGTCATGTGCCGGGGTACAAGGGGGTTACACCGTGGCCGGATCACCCAAGACCTGCCGCGACAGGATCCGGTCGAGCGACAACGCGCCTGCGCCTTTGATGACAAGGGTGATCAGGATCAGCATCCAGAACGCCCGCTGGTCGAGGATCGCGCTGTCCGGGATCCGGTCGAACCATGCTCCAAGCGTTTCGGCGTGGGCGATGCCGCCGTGACCGTAGAGGTCGGTCAGGGATTGCACCACGACGAAGCCGATCATTCCCAAGGCGGCCAAGCGGGTGAAGAGGCCGATCACGATCAGCAGCGGCAGGATGAATTCCGCCCAGGTTCCCGCGACGACAACGGCCCAGTGGAAAACACCCAGTTGCGACACGTCGTAGACAACAGCTTCCATCTGGCGGGGGAAGATCTGCGCATAGGCCCCGGTCGAGGGCACGAAGATGCCCGTAATCCCGTCGCCAAGCTTGGTCATGGCCGAAGACCAGAAATAGACCAGCAGCGTTGCGGCAAAGACGAAACGGGCCAGCAGCGGAACAAGGCCCGAAAGCGATCTCTCGATCGTCGAGAATACCGAAGAATGAAGGAAAACGAGACGGTCCATGATGTGATCTTTCCGGTTAACGATTTGTTAATAATTCAGCGCGGTTATGGCGTTTCGCGAAAGAAGAACGTTCAGAAGCATCGCAAGGTCGAACCGGTCATCCGCCGTTTCGATGGCGGACCCGAACGGCGTCTGGGATTGCAGCGCGATCACCACATCCGCAGCAGCCGCCCCGAGGATGACCGGCTCCGGGTCGTACTCGGACCGCAGGATCAGCACGTCCTCGCCGTTGCCGGTTGGTTTGGGACCTTGGCGCAGCGTGTAATGCCAGATCGACCCGATGGGCCATTTCGAGCGAACAAGGATCATCGATGGAGCGAAACCGAACCGCGAGTTCAAAAGCGTGTTTTCGTCAAGCGCCTGCAAGTCGGCCGGGTCGATCCCGGCGCTGTCCGCCGCGTGATAGCTTTGGCGCATGGCCACGTCGATCCGTGCGACATCGGCAAGATAGGGCAGGGGGGCAAGCTGTTCGACCGTTGCGAGGAAATCGGGAAACTCCGCGCCGTAATGCATCATCAGGGGCGAGCCTGGCGGCGATTGCCGCAGAAAGGCGCGGGCAAGGTGATCGAAATTCTCGCGCCCGATCAGACCGACGATGGACGGGAAGCCTTCGGCCAGAGCCTCTCGAAGGGACACGGTGACATTGTTGCGATAGACGCCGTAGCGCCGTCCCGCGGGTCGGTTCTGACCGTCCGTGAGGCCCGCAGGGATCGGGGCGGTCGGGCTCAGAAGCCCCGCGTGAAAGGCGCTCTGGTCGGTCACGCCAGCGCCCGGGTCAGCGCGGCTTCGGCGCGGCGCGCCTCGTCGGCCAAGACGGGCCAGTCGGGCACGTCGGTGTCCCATTCCACCAGCACAGGCCTGGGACCCGACTTGTCGAGCGTGAAATCCAGCAGCGCCCAGACCGGGTCGACAACCTCGCGACCGTGGCTGTCGATCAGCAGGGGGGCGCCGTGATCGTCTTCATCTTCGTCATGGCCGCCAAGATGGATTTCCCCGACAGCGTCAAGCGGATATGTGTCAATATAGCCTTGGGGCGAATAGTCGAGATTGGTGGCCGACACGAAGACGTTGTTCACGTCGAGCAACAACCCGCAGCCGGTGCGGCGCACGATCTCGGCCAGAAAATCGGTCTCGGACCATATGCTTTCGGTGAAGGCCAGATAGGAAGACGGGTTTTCCAGCAGCATCCGACGGCCCAGCACGGATTGAACTTCGTCGATGTGATCCGCGACGCGGGTCAGCGTGTCATCTGTGTAGGGCAGCGGCAGCAGGTCATTGAGGAAATGGCTGTCATGGGTGGACCATGCCAGGTGCTCGGAAAAGCTGGCTGGATTGAGCCAGTCGCAGAGGTGTTTCAGCCGGGCAAGGTGGTCCGGGTCCAGACGGGCTTCGCCGCCGATGGACAGACCAACGCCGTGAACGGAGATCGGGAAACGCTCGGCCAGTGCCCGCAGTTGCGCGAGCGGTCGACCGCCGTCGCCCATGTAATTTTCGGCATGGATTTCCAGCCAACCCACGGGGGATGGATCGTTCAGGATGTCCGTGAAATGCTGCGGCTTGTAGCCGACGCCCGGTCGGGAGGGCAAAGCCGGGAAGGCATGTGAGGCGTCAGGCATCGTCTTTTCCTTTTATGTAGGCCGCGCCTGTGCCCGGCCTACGAGTTTTGATTGAGGAGGGCGGGACAGCGCCCGCCTCCACTTTTAACCTTGCGGCAGGTCGCGCTCGAGCTCTTCCAGCGAACCCATGCGCTCTGACCCATCGGCCATGGCAGGCAGCTCGATTTCCGTGCAGGTGCCTGCATCGACCAGCGTCCAGGCATTGCCCTGATAATCGACGGTTGACGTACCTGCGCAGGTCGTGCCGGGGCCGGCTGCGCAGTCATTCTGACCGGCGAGGGACACACCGAAACACTTTTCTTTTGCTTGTGCCGAGGCAGTTGTGGTGTGCGCGGCGAGGCTTGCGGCAACGGCACCGACGAGGGCAACGGTTTTGATGGCTTTCGACATGAGGATGGTCCTTTTTGATAACTTGAACGTTTGAACTGGGTCGACGGAGCGTCCGCCACGTCGATGTATCAACCATGCCCCGCGACAGGCTGTCGCGCTACTCACGGCGATGTGTGTCACGCGTGCGTGACGTTAGGTGAGGCTCGTTTTTGCGAATTCTTTAATGGTTTCAGTAAAATAGAAAAGGCCCCGTAACAAAACGGGGCCCTTTTGAAAGTTTCCAGTGCTGGAATGTTACAGCAGATCGGGCGGAGTCGCCTCTTTTCCAAGGCTGCTCACGATCTCGGTCAGCGATGTTACAGAGGTCTGTTTCTCGCCAAGACGCCGCACGGTGACCGTGCGTTCCTCGACTTCGCGATGGCCGATGGCGAGGATGACCGGAACCTTGCCGACGCTGTGTTCGCGAACCTTGTAGTTGATCTTTTCGTTGCGAATGTCGGCCTCGGCGCGCACGCCGGCCTTGGTCAGTTCCGCGACGACCTCATGCACATAGTCATCCGCCTCGGACACGATGGAGGCCACGACGACCTGACGCGGGGCCAGCCAGAAGGGCAGCTTGCCGGAATGTTCCTCGATCAGGATGCCGATAAACCGCTCGAAGCTGCCCAAAGTCGCCCGGTGCAGCATGACCGGTCGATGCTTGGCCCCGTCCTGACCGATATAGGTGGCGTCCAACCGTTCCGGCAGCACGAAATCCACTTGGTGTGTGCCGCACTGCCAGTCGCGTCCGATCGCATCGGTCAGAACGAATTCCAGTTTCGGTCCGTAGAACGCGCCTTCACCGGGGTTCAGCTCGAACTCGCAACCTGCGGCAATCGTAGCGGCCTTGAGGGCTGCTTCGGCACGATCCCAGACCTCGTCCGATCCGGCACGGGTTTCGGGGCGATCCGAGAATTTGACCTTGAAGTTTTCAAAGCCGAGGTCGCGGTAGATTTCTGATAGGAAGTCGATAAAGCGTTTTGTTTCATCTTCGATCTGGTCCTCTCTACAGAAAATATGGCCGTCATCCTGGGTGAACCCGCGCACGCGCATGATGCCGTGCAGGGCCCCGGAGGGTTCATATCTATTGCACGAGCCGAATTCGGCCATACGCAATGGAAGATCGCGGTAAGACTTTAACCCCTGGTTAAAAATCTGGACGTGGCAGGGGCAATTCATCGGCTTGAGCGCATTGACCGCCTTTTCGCGGGCGTGGTCCTCGTCGACTTCGACGATGAACATATGCTCCTGGTACTTTTCCCAGTGCCCTGACGCTTCCCACAGCTTTCGGTCGACCACTTGTGGGGTGTTCACCTCGACATAGCCGCCCGTGCGTTGCTTGCGGCGCATGTAGTCTTGCAATTCGGTGTAGACGCGCCAGCCATTTGGATGCCAGAAAATCTGGCCCGGTGCCTCTTCCTGCATGTGAAAGAGATCCATCTCGCGGCCGAGGCGGCGATGGTCGCGCTTGTCGGCCTCTTCGAGGAAGGTCAGGTATTTCTTCAGGTCGTCGCGGTTCTTGAACGCCACGCCGTAGATGCGTTGCAGCATAGGGCGGCTGTTGTCGCCAAGGAAATAGGCGGCACTGACGTTCATCAGCTTGAACGCGTCGGCCGGCACTTGGCCGGTGTGCTGGAGGTGCGGGCCACGGCACAGGTCCATCCAGTCGCCGTGCCAATACATGCGAATGTCTTCGCCCTCGGGGATCTTGTCGAGGATTTCGACCTTATAGGGCTCGTTGTTGTCGGTGTAGTACTGGCGCACTTTTTCGCGCGACCACAGTTCGGTCCGCACGGCGTCGCGGGCATTGATGATCTCTTTCATCCGCTTCTCGATCGCGCCAAGGTCTTCCGGCGTGAACGGCTCTTCCCGGTCGAAATCGTAGAACCAGCCATTGTCGCGCACCGGGCCGATGGTGACTTTGACGTCGGGCCAGATCTCCTGCACCGCGCGCGCCATGATGTGCGCAAGGTCGTGCCGTATCAGCTCGAGCGCGGGTGCGTCGTCCTGCATCGTGTTGATGGCGATCTGCGCGTTGTCCTGGATCGGCCATTGCAGATCCCAGTGCGCGCCATTCACCGTGGCGGAGATGGCTTTCTTGGAGAGCGATTTGGAAATGCTCTCGGCAACCTCGGCAGGGGTCACACCCTTGTTGAAATCGCGCGCATTGCCATCGGGGAAGGTCAGGGAAATCTGGCTCATCGGCCTAGCTCCTCGTCAGTTTGGCGCCCACGGAACGCCCGGTTGCGGGTTATGTATCGTGCGCGGCTTTTGGCAGGGGGGGCGCAGGACGTCAAGACAGAGCGGGCCCGAAACGACGGGTGAGTCGGGGGTTTTGCACATGGCCGCGAAATATTCTTGCGCGGTATACCAATGTATTATTGGGAAGCGTTTATAAACAAAGGGTTATAATTCTGGTTCCCTATGGACGAAAGCGACGTAATTGCTATGTATAGCGACATTCCAATATCGGAAACTTTTTGCGTCACGCAGCACGGGGGAGCAGGCCATGCCCGGTTACAACACCAAGTTCGATCTGACCGTCGAAGATATGGAACTGATCGAGGACGCGCTGCGGACCACGAAGCGTTCGCTCAATTCAGCGGTGATCGAGCAGGCGGCTGACCCACTTCGCCCGTGCGAAAACACGCGGGACGTCGATGCGTCGATGAAGCGGATCAATGATCTGCTCGGGCGTCTGCACAACCAGAAGAATTTTTATCGCCCGAAAGGCGGTGCCTATATCGGCGGGTGATAGGCACGGATTTTGCGCTGCCTGAGATTGAGCGCGCAGGTCGGACGGCGTCTTGGTCGCGCAATCAAGGCGGGAACCTTTCCAATCGTCGCGCGTTAGGGTGCGGTCAGAAACATCCGCAGGAAATTCCCCATGAGTCATCCCGTCACCGAAGCCTATGAGGAGATCACAGGGGCAGAGGAGGACGTACGGGATCGCGAGGCGCGAAACGGGCTGCGGCACATGGTGAGCCTGTCGATGACCAAGGTGGCGGATGGCCTCATAGACCCCAAACTGGTGCTGAGCTGGCTGGCCGGAGCGCTGGGAGCGCCTGCTGCATTGACCGGCTTGCTCGTCCCGATCCGCGAAGCCGGTGCCTTGTTGCCGCAGATCGCGCTGGCCGGGTGGGTTCAGTCACTCTCTCATCGCAAATGGGCCTGGATCATAGGGTCCGCAGGTCAGGGGATCGCTGCCTTGGCCATCGTGTTCATCGCTCTGACGATGGAAGGATTGGCCGCCGGGATTGCGCTTTGCGGCGCCTTGGCGGTGCTGGCTCTGTCGCGGGCGGCCTGTTCGGTCAGCTATAAGGACATCCTCGGCAAAACGGTGCCAAAGACCCGACGTGGTGCGGTCACGGGTGTGGCCGGTTCTGTCGCGTCAGTGGCGGTGCTCGTGTTTGCCGGATTACTCTTGTCGGGCCTCCTGCGCGACGTGACCCCTGTTATCATCGCCATCGCGCTGGCCGCGGTGTTGTGGGGAACTGCGGCGCTTCTGTTCTCACGTCTCGAAGAATCCGCGTCCGACGAGACCGAAGACACATCGGTCGACTTCACGCCGTTGAAGGAAGACAAGCAATTCCGCCTGTTCATCGCGGTGCGCGGTCTTTTGACCGTCACGGCACTGGCACCGCCGTATTTTGTTCTGCTGGGCGGCGGGCAATCGGCATTGGAAGGCTTGGGTGCCTTGCTACTGGCCTCGGCCGCGGCGGCATTCGCCGGGTCCTATGTTTGGGGCCGGCTCTCGGACCGGTCATCGCGCAAGGTGCTGTTCCTCTCCGGCATGTTGGCCGCAGGGTTTGCCACGCTCGCCGTCCTGTCGGAACTGACCGGGTGGGCGACCACGGCTTGGGTGATTCCGATCATTCTGTTCTTCTTCATGCTGTCCTATCAGGGCGTGCGGTCGGCGCGGTCGGTCTATCTCGTGGATATGTCGCCCGAGGATGCACGGTCGTCCTATGCGGCGCTGGCCAACACGGCGATCGGGGTTTTGCTGCTCATCACCGGGGCGTTTGGCGGGCTGTTGGCCCTGGCCGGACCTGTCGCCTCGCTTACCGGGTTCGCCGCATTGTCGCTGATTGGCGGGATTCTGGCGCTGCGTTTGGACGAAGTCGAAAAGGGCTGATCGCGTCATCACCCCTTGGGTTTCGGTGCGTAGTGCGTAAAGTCGCGGAAACCCTGAACGGAGGCACCGGTGACTGCGATCAAACATCTCGACGGACCCAATGGTACGAAGCTTGCCTATGCCACGACCGACGGCGACGGCCCGACCATCGTATTCCTGTCCGGCTACAAATCCGACATGGAAGGCACCAAGGCAGTACATCTCGAGGCATGGGCGAGGCTGGAAGGACGGGCGTTCCTGCGGTTCGACTATTCCGGCCATGGCGTGTCCGGTGGCGTTTTCGAGGACGGCTGCATCGGCGATTGGGCGCGGGATGCACAGGCAGTGATCGAAGCCACGACCGATGGGCCGGTCGTTCTGGTCGGCTCATCCATGGGTGGCTGGATCGCCTGTCTCCTGGCGCAGCGGTTGAAGCATGTGGTCGGATTTGTCGGGATCGCCGCAGCGCCTGATTTTACCGAGGATGGCTTTTGGGCCGGGTTCTCGGAAGAGCAACGCCGGACCATCATGGAGGACGGTCAGATCGCGCTGCCGTCGGACTATGACGACCCTTACATCGTGACCCGTCGCCTGATCGAAGATGGGCGCGAAAACCTCGTGCTCCGCACGCCGTTGCACATGCCCTATCCGGTGCGACTTGTCCAAGGCACGGAAGACACGGCCGTCAGTCGCGAAACGGCGTTGCGCCTGCTGGATCACATAGACGGGCCGGACACTCGCCTCACCCTGGTCAAGGGCGCGGGCCACCGATTTTCCGAACCGCAGAACCTGCGCCATATCGAAGACGCGCTTCTTGAAGTTCTGTCATGAACGGCTCGGACAGTGTGTTTTGCAATCGTGTGCAAAATTCGCTTGAGAGGCGCTGAACCCTCGCTATGCTGATCCCTGACATTGGATAGGGGGAGGCTGGCATGGCCGAATATCTCAAACGCGGAAAGCCCGAAACCGAGCGCGCCGAGGATGACGCCAAGACCCGTGCGGTCGTCGAGGCGACGCTTGCCGATATCGAGGCGCGCGGCGATGCTGCGGTGCGCGATCTGGCGGCGAAGTTCGACAATTATACGCCCGAAAGCTTTCGGCTGAGCCAGGCCGAGATCGACGCGCTGATCGCGGAGCTTACCCCGCGCGAGCTGGCCGACATCAGGTTCGCGCAGCAGCAAGTGCGCAACTTCGCGCAAGCGCAGCGCGACTCGATGCTGGATATCGAGGTCGAGACGTTGCCGGGCGTGATCCTCGGGCACAAGAATATTCCGGTGCAATCCGTGGGCTGTTACGTACCCGGCGGCAAATTCCCCATGGTGGCGTCGGCCCATATGTCGGTGGCGACAGCCAGCGTTGCCGGTGTGCCACGCATCGTCGCCTGCACGCCTCCGTGGCAGGGCAAACCGAACCCGGCGGTGATCGCCGCGATGCATCTGGGCGGCGCGCATGAAATCTATGTTCTGGGCGGAATTCAGGCCGTGGGCGCAATGGCCATCGGCACCGAGACGATCGATCCTGTGCATATGCTGGTCGGCCCCGGCAATGCTTTCGTGGCCGAGGCCAAGCGGCAACTCTTCGGCCGCGTTGGCATCGACCTTTTCGCCGGACCGACCGAGACGATGGTGATTGCCGACGATACCGTGGACGCCGAGCTCTGCGCGACCGACCTGCTGGGACAGGCCGAGCACGGCTACAACTCGCCCGCCGTTCTGGTGACGAACTCGCGCAAGCTGGCGGAGGAGACGCTGAAAGAGATTGATCGCCTGCTGACCATTCTGCCCACCGCCGACACCGCGTCGGTCAGTTGGCGGGACTATGGCGAGGTGATCCTCTGCGCCGACCACGACGAGATGCTGGCCGTGGCCAACGACATCGCCTCCGAGCATGTGCAGGTGATGACCGATCGCGACGATTGGTATCTCGAGAACATGACCTGCTACGGCGCGCTGTTCCTTGGCGCACGCACGAATGTCAGCAACGGGGACAAGGTGATCGGGACAAACCACACTCTGCCGACCAAGAAGGCGGGACGCTATACTGGCGGGCTGTGGGTGGGCAAGTTCCTCAAGACCCATTCCTACCAGAAGATCACCACGGACGAGGCGGCAACACTGATCGGCGAATACGGATCGCGACTGTGTATGCTCGAAGGCTTTGTCGGCCATGCGGAGCAATGCAACGTCCGTGTGCGCCGCTATGGCGGTGTGAACGTGCCCTATGGCGAAGGCGCGCCCTATCGCGAGGCGGCCGAGTAGGGCGGACGGACGACGATGCGTCGACGCATCGCCTGTTTCCGTTGACGGAAACATTTGGGGGTCCAGCCCCCCAAAACCCGCAAGCGTATTTGGAAAGCGAAGAAGCAGGGACCGATCATGACCGAAACTGCTCGCGCCAAAGGGGTGATGGAGCCTGTCTTTGCAGCGATGCGAGACGGTCAAGATGTTTCGGGCG
Organism: uncultured Marivita sp.; assembly: GCF_947488135.1. Classification (GTDB taxonomy): domain Bacteria; phylum Pseudomonadota; class Alphaproteobacteria; order Rhodobacterales; family Rhodobacteraceae; genus Marivita. The sequence continues at coordinate 300,303 of NZ_CANKYW010000003.1, forward strand.
CGGTTGCGCGGAGTGCCCCCCGTGCAGTGTTTCGGATGTGCCATCCGTTCGGGGATGTGCACGGCGCGGATGCTTTTGTTGCAGATGTCTACGCGGCCTTGCGTGCGGCACTCCCCGATCTGGAGCGTCAGGAATTCATCCGCATCGCCGGGCGTGAGGCAGATGGCGCGATGTGGGTTGGGTCGGGTGGGCAGTATACCGGGCAATGGGTGAACCCGTGGTTGGGGATCCCGGCCACCGGGCGTCGCGCGGTGATGCGGTTTCACGAGTTCTACCGGATCGAGGGCGACACCTGCGTGGAGATGCAGGCGATCTGGGATATTCCCGAGATGATGATGCAGGCGGGTGTCTGGCCGATGGTGCCTCAACTGGGGCTGTTCGCCCATGCGCCGGCACCGATGACGCAGGACGGGCTTGGTCCGCATGACGCCGCGCTGTCGGAGGCAAGTGCCGCGCATGTGATCGACATGCTGGCGGCGATGGTGCGGCACCCGTCGCAGGGCGGGCCCGAGGTGATGGAGCTTGGGCGGTACTGGCAACCGGACTTCATGTGGTACGGGCCTGCCGGGATTGGCACGGCGCGCGGCTTCGAAGAGTTCAGGCGCTTCCACCAGATCCCCTTCCTCAAGGCCATGCCCGACCGAGGGCAGCATCCCGAAGGCACGTCGCATCACTTCATGGCCGAAGGGGCCTATGTCGGTGTGACCGGCTGGCCCAACATGCAGCAGACGTTGACCGGGGATGGCTGGCTTGGCCTGCCACCCACGGGACAGCGGATCACCCTGCGCAGCCTCGATTTCTGGCGGTTGGAGGATGGCCTGATCCGCGAGAACTGGGTTCTTGTTGACCTGCTGCACGCCTACGCCCAACTTGGCGTGGACGTGTTTGCCCGGATGGAGGAACTGGCATGGAGCAAAGGGTATCGCTGATCACCCTCGGGGTGGAGGATGCTGATGCGACCGCCGCGTTCTACGACGCGCTTGGCTGGGCGCGGGTCGACACGCAGGACGGCGTAATCGCCTATGATCTGCTGGGTCAGACGCTGGGGCTCTATCCGTTGGCGAAGCTGGCCGAGGACATCGGCATCGAGGCGTCCAGGCTGGGGCGCGGGGCGATGACGCTGGGCTACAATGCGCCCGATAGGGCCGGGGTCGATGACGTTCTGGCCCGTGTGGAGGGCGCTGGCGGCACCGTGTTGAAACCTGCGCAAGAGGTGTTCTGGGGTGGCTATCACGGCTATTTCAGCGACCCCGAAGGTCATATTTGGGAAGTCGCGCACAATCCGTTTTCGCCGTTGCGCGACGGTGACAACGCCTTCCGCTGGAACGGGTATTGAGACGCCCGCAAAGCATGTGGAGCCTCGAAACACTCGGGCGCGTGCGGCTCTCAAGGCATTTCTACATGCGCGAGTTTCTGTATTCCGAGATCGGCAATTTTCACCGCATCCAGAACATTCCCGACGATCCCGATCTGGCCATCGCGCGGGGGCGGGCGTTTTGCGAAACACTGCTCGATCCGTTGCAAGAGACCTTTGGCCGGATCGGGGTACGGTCGGGCTATCGGTCTTCGGCGCTCAACAGGTTCGGCAATGAGAACGGCCTGAATTGCGCGCGCAACGACTACCCGCTGGAGTGTCACATCTGGGACCTGCCGGATGTGGAGGTGGCCGGGGCCAGCATCGTGATCCCGTGGTTTGCCGATCAGTACGAGCAGGGGCGCGATTGGCGGGATCTGGCGTGGTGGCTCTACGATCATCTGCCCTTTGCCGAGGCGTGGTTTTCCCCCAAGCTCTGTGCCTTCAACCTGTCCTGGCGGCCTGAACCGCAGCGCCGCATCGACAGCTACATCGCGCCGAAAGGCATGCTAGTCCGCAAGGGCCGGACCCCACCGGAGGACGCGGACGCGCGGGCTGCGCGCTACGCGGATTTCCCGGCCTTTCGCGGGATCGTCTATCCCTGACGCAGGGGCTGGACAGAGCGCGGTGGCGGGAGTAGCGTGATTTTGCACACCTATGCAAGCCTCGGGAGCCTGACCATGACACTGCCCAGAACACCGTCGTTCCGGTTGGACGGAAAGCGGGCGTTGGTGACGGGCGGATCGCGCGGAATTGGTTTCGGCCGCGCCGTGGCCCTGGCCGAAGCGGGCGCGCATGTGATCGTTGCCGCGCGTGGCGCGACACAGGTGCAGGCCGCGGTGAACGAAATGGCGCAGGCCGGGTTGAGCGCAGAGGCGCTGGTCCTTGATGTCACCGATATCGAGGCCGTGCGGGACGCGTTCGATGCGCACAAGTCCATTGATATCCTTGTCAATTCCGCCGGTCTGGCCCGGCACAGCCCCGCGCTTGAGACGACGCCCGAGGATTTCGACGCGGTGGCGGCGGTCAATATCCGGGCGGCCTATTTCCTGGCCCAGACCGCAGCGCGCCAGATGGTCGGGCGCGGTGGGTCTATAATCCAGATCTCCAGCCAGATGGCCCATGTCGGAGGCATCGACCGGGCGGTCTATTGCGGCACCAAGCACGCGGTCGAGGGCATGACCAAGGCGATGGCGATCGAATGGGGGCCGGAGAATATCCGCGTCAACACGATCTGCCCGACCTTCATCCTCACCGACCTGACCAAGCCCACCTTTGACGACCCTGAAAAGCGTGCCTGGATCGAGGCCAAGATCAAACTGCCGCGTGTGGGGCAGGTCGAGGACATCATGGGCGCGTGCCTGTTCCTGGCATCCGACGCCAGCGCGCTGGTCACCGGGACACCGCTTCTGGTCGACGGCGGATGGACGGCGGGATGAGCAGGCGCGTGACCTCTCTGGACGTGGCGGCGCGCGCTGGGGTCAGCCAATCGGCGGTCAGCCGGGTGTTCTCGGGCGCGTCGGCGAGCAAGGACACAGCGGCCAAGGTACGCGCGGCGGCCGAGGCGCTGGGCTACCGGCCCAACGTGCTGGCGCGCTCGCTCATCACCGGGCGCAGTCGGATCATCGGGATGGTGGTGGCCTATCTGGGCAACCCCTTCTACCCGGATGCGCTGGAGCGGTTCAGCCGCATCTTGCAGGACGAAGGGTATCACACGCTGGTCTTCACCCTGCCCGAAGGCGCGGGCGACACGGATACCGACCGGATCGTGCAGCAAATGCTCGACCACCAGGTCGATGGCATCATCCTCGCCAGCGTGGGTCTGGGCGACGCGCTTGCCGCGCGCTGCGAGGCGGCGGGCATTCCGGTGGTGCTGTTCAACCGGGGGCAGGCGGGCAGCGGTCTGGCGCAGGTCACGTCCGCCAACCGTCTGGGCGGTGCCAAGGTTGCGGAGTTCCTCGTCGCGGGGAACCATGCGCGGATCGGCCATGTCGCCGGGTGGCAGGGGTCGTCCACCGGGCGGGATCGGACCGAGGGATTTCTGGACCGGCTGGTCGCCCTCGGAACCGAGGCGGTTGGTGTCGAGGACGGGCGCTATGACCATGCCGAGGCGGTGCGTGCGACGGATATCCTGATCGCCAAGGGGTGCGATGCGCTGTTTGTCGGCAACGATCACATGGCGTTTGCCGTGATGGATCACCTGCGGTTCGATCTTGGACTGTCGGTGCCCGGAGACGTGTCGGTCGTCGGTTATGATGACGTGCCGATGGCGGCCTTTGCGGCCTATGACCTGACCACTGTGCGCCAGCCGGTCGGGCGCATGGTGAAGGCGACGGTGACGGGACTCCTTGACCAGATCGAAGACACATCGGCGCGCGCAGACATCACTGAAATCGACGGGCCGCTGATCCTGCGCGGATCGGCCCGCATACCGGAAGGCTTGAAATGAGAGGGTTCGACAACCGTTTCGCGGATTTCCCCGACTACATCCTCGGGATCACCAAGGAGATTTGGGAGGATCGCGGCCTTGGCGCGCGGATGAAGGACTATTACCACCCCGAGGTGATCGTCCGCACGCCTGCGGGCATCGGGTTCGGCGAACCGGCAATGACGGCGGCGACGATGGCGACCTGCCATGAATTCCCCGACCGGCAGTTGCTGGGCGAAGACGTGATCTGGTCTGGCAGGCCCGAGGTGGGGATGCTGTCCTCGCATCGCATCCTGTCCACGGCGACCCATGTAAATGACGGGCAATTCGGTCCCGCCACGGGGCGCAGGATCAAACTGCGGGCGCTGGCGGATTGCTATGCCAAGAACAACATGATCAGCGACGAATGGCTGATCCGCGACAACGGCGCGATTGTGCGGCAGTTGGGGTACGACGTGAAGGACTGGGCGCGCGAACGGATCGCACGGCTCGACCCGGAAACGCAACCGTTCCGCCCGGAGATCGATGTGCAGGGGCCCTATACCGGGCGCGGCAATGACAACCAGTGGGGCGAGGCGTTCGCGGCGCTTCTGACCCGGATGATGGCCGGTGAATTCTCGGTCATTCCCGACCAGTACGACCGCGCCATCCACGCCGAGTATCCGGGTGCGCAAACCGTGCACGGCACCGGCGGCGTCGATGCGTTCTGGCTGGGCCTGCGGTCTTCCTTCCCTTCGGCCAAGTTCGAGATCCACCACCAGATCGGCATGGAGGAGGCGAACATGCCGCCCCGCGCCGCGATCCGCTGGTCGCTGACCGGCAAGCACGATGGCTGGGGCACATTCGGCACCCCCACAGGGGCCGACGTGCACGTCATGGGGATCAGCCACGCAGAGTTCGGCCCACGCGGGCTGCGCCGGGAATGGACGCTCTACGACGAAACCGCGATCTGGATGCAAATTCTGGCCCGTCAGGGCTGACCAAAAGGACCACGACAATGACACCGCAAGAGATGGAAGCCAGCATCGTCCGTTACGGCGACCTGCAACCCTGCCGCACCGCGTTTATCGACGCCCACACGCCGGGCAGCGATCAAAAGGAGAACTTCACGATCATTGGCGGTGGTGTGTCCGAAAGCGCCGATCAGCACGTTCACATCACCGAAACCCCGGGCTTCAACATCGGTGCTGCGGGCCAGCCGCCCAAGTGTCGCAACTCTCTGCACAGCCACCGCACCGCCGAGGTGTTCTTTGTCCTCAAGGGCCGCTGGCGGTTTTTCTGGGGGCGCTGGGGCAACGCCGGCGAGGTGGTGCTCGAAGAGGGCGACATCTTCAACATCCCAACCGGCATCTTCCGGGGTTTCGAAAACATCGGCACCGATTACGGGATGATCATGGCGATCCTCGGCGGCGACGATGCAGGCGGTGGCGTGATCTGGGCACCGCAGGTGATCGAGGACGCCAAGGATCACGGACTGGTTCTGGGCGAAAACGGCAAGCTTTATGACAGCAAGAAGGGGCAGTCGCTTCCCGAGGGTGTAAAACCGATGCCGCTCTTGACCGATGACGAACTCAAGGGATTTCCCGAACCGACCACGGCCGATGTCATTCCCGGTCATATCGCCCGATACTGGGACCTGATGGCGCTTGCGGACAAGCAACCGGCCAGGGTGATCGGCCCCGACGCCAAGCTGAAGGATCGGCCCGGTTTCGACGTGGATTTCATCACGCGCGGGTCGATCCCCGAAGAGATGTATACCGTCGACAACCACGAAGTGCTGATGCCGATGCGCGGCCATTGGCGGCTGACTTGGGAGGGCGGCACGACCGCGCTCAATCCCGGTGACACGGTCGCCGTGCCACCCGGGCTGGCGCATAGTTTGACCCCGGCGATGACGGGCGAGGTGTCGATGTACCGCGTACGCTCGACCGACGATCCGGCCGGGACGACCTGGACAGGCGCGTAAAGCTCCGACTTGTGCCCCGGTCGTCGCGACCTACCATCCTACCCCACAGCGTCGGAGGAGGCCGCGATGACCGGAGACACATTGACCCTGCGCCCCGCAGAGCCGTCGGATACCGACGACCTCGACCGCCTGTTCGGGCAAAGCTACCCGGTGCTTCTCAAGCCCGACTACCCGCCCTCGGTTCTTGTGACGGCGGTGCCACTCATCTCCAAGGCGCAACCCGCGCTGATCGCGTCGGGCACCTTCTTCGTCGTCTGCGACGGACCCGAGATCGTGGGCGCAGGCGGCTGGACCATGCAGGCCCCCGGAGGCAAGCCGGGCGCACGCGGGATCGGACATATCCGGCACGTTGTGACCGACCATCGTCGCACCCGCCAGGGCATCGGGCGGCGGCTCATGGACCATATCGTGCTGCACGCCCATGCCTGCGGCATGACCCAGTTGCACTGTCAGAGCACCCGCACCGCCGTGCCCTTCTATGAGGCGATGGGCTTTGTCGCGCAGGGCGAGATCGACATCCCTCTGCGTCCGGGCATCGACTTTCCTGCGGTCTTCATGGTGCGAATTCTCGTCTGACCTTTGACGTGTGTCATGGCGCGCGGCCTCGATTTGCTGTGAACTGTCAGTCTCAGCCAAAGGAGGGGACCATTCTGACAATCACCAAACCCGAACCGAACCGCGTCGATATCGACCTGTCCGGCAAGATTTCGTCGGACGAAATGGCCAAGGGGCTCGATGAACTGCTGGAGCTGTCGCAGGATGTGAACGACGGTGTGATGCTGTATACGATCACATCCTTCGCCTTTCCTGATTTCGGTGCGATCGCCGTCGAGATGGCGCGGCTTCCCAAGCTGTTCAGCCTCTTGGGCCGGTTTGACCGCTGCGCCGTTCTGAGCGACGCCGCATGGCTTCGAACGGCGGCCGAGGTGGAAGGGGCTTTGCTGCCGGGGCTCGAGATCAAATCCTTCGATCTCACCGCCCGCGAAAAGGCGGAGGCCTGGCTGAAGAGCGGGGTCGCGTGATCAATCGGTAGGTCAGCATTGTTTACCCAATGTTTCGCGCGCGAAACATTGGGTCCGTTCTGGACCTATCTCTGAATGTCGATCACTTCGCGTTCCGTCACGATCATGTCGAGCGGTTGGTCCGTTGCCTCGAGCGGCAGGTCGTTGTCTTCCTGCGCGCCATAGGCAAAGCCGACGGCCAATGTCGGCTGGTTGGCTCGCAAAGCTTCCAGCGTGCGGTCATAGAACCCGCCGCCATAGCCCAGTCGACCCCCCGTACGGCTGAAGGCCACCAAGGGTACGATCAGCACCTCTGGAATCATCAACCTTTCGACCGCAGGGACGGCGGCCCCGAACGGCCCGTCCGCAAGCGCGCAGTCCGGCTCCCATTGGGAGAATACCAAGGGCTGACCCTTGGCGCGGATCACCGGAACGCCGACGACACCATGCGCCGCAGCCTCGGCCATGGCGGGCAGGGGGTCTATCTCGGTCCGGATCGCCAGGTAGCCCGACACCGGAACGCCGCGATATCCTGCGAGCACCTCGCTCAGATGCCCGGCCGCCCCCGGATGCGCCGCCTCATGCGCCGCCTTGCGCCGGGCGAAAGCGGCCTTGCGGGCCTCGGCTTTGCGCGCCTCCAGCGTCATAGCAAGACGATCACGGCAAGGCCGAGGAAGGCGAAGAAGCCGACCACATCGGTCACGGTCGTCACGAAGGCACCCGAGGCAAGGGCCGGGTCAATGCCCAGCTTTTCCAGAACGATCGGGATGCCGGTGCCCGCCAGGCCCGCCACGATGAGATTGATTACCATCGCCGCCGCGATCACGCCACCCAGCGCCAATGATCCGAACCAGACATAGCCCACTATCCCCATGATGACCGCAAAGGCCAGCCCGTTGATCGCCCCCACCAGCACCTCGCGCCGGATCACCCGCCAGACGTTCGATCCGGTCAAATCCTTGGTCGCCAGTGCACGAACAGCCACGGTCAGCGATTGCGTCCCGGCATTGCCACCCATCGACGCCACGATCGGCATGAGCACGGCCAACGCCACGATGGTGGCGATTGCATCCTCGAACTGGGCGATCACGAGGCTGGCGAGGATCGACGTGACAAGGTTGACCAGAAGCCAGGGAAACCGCCGCTTGGTGGTTTCGCGAACCCGGTCCGAGACCGAGCTTTCACTGTCCACACCGGCAAGGCGCAGGATGTCTTCCTCGTGTTCTTCGTCCAGCACCGCCATCGCGTCATCAATGGTGATGACGCCGACAAGCCGTTCGTTTTCATCGACCACCGGGGCCGAGATCAGATGGTACTGGTTGAACGCATAGGCGACATCGCCTTCGTATTGCGTGACCGGAATCACGTGGAACGTGTCCTCGACCAGCGACTTGAGCATCACCTCGCGGCGCGACCCCATGAGCTTGCCCAGCGTGACATTGCCCACAGGGCGAAGCTTTGGATCGACCAGAACGATATGGTAGAACTGCTCCGGCAGGTCATCGGAATTGCGCAGATAATCAATAGCTTCGCCGACATTCCAGTGTTCGGGCGCCATCACCACCTCGCGCTGCATCAGGCGACCGGCAGAGTATTCCGGGAAGGTGAGCGATTGCTGAACCGCGACCCGGTCACTGTCTTCGAGCGCGTCGAGAATGGCGTCCTGCTGCGGTTGATCGAGGTCTTCCAGAAGGTCGACCACATCATCGCTCTCAAGCTCGCGCACCGCGTCTGCCAGCACTTCGGGCGACAACAGGTCGATGACCTCTTCGCGGATCGATTCGTCGAGTTCCGACAGGATGTCGCCGTCGAATTCCTTGTCGTAGAGCTTGATCAGCCGCATCCGGTCGAACGCGTTGATCTGTTCCAGAAGGTCGGCGATATCCGCAGGGTGCAACGGATCCATCAGCGCGATCAGCTGCTCCCGGTCGTCGAGATCAACCGCGTTGAGGATTTGCGCAACCGCCTTGCGGTCGAGGGTGTAGGCGTCTTCGGACTCTTCAGCCTCGGGTGTCTCGATGGTTTGGTCGTCGCTCATCCTGCCCGGTGCCCCCTGTGCGTCAAAGATGTGGTTCGTTTACGCAATTCGTGCGGCAGACAACAGAGCCGCGGCGCAATTTACCTCCTCACATCGACGCGATAGGTTCGCGCTGCACAGGTCGAAAAGGGCCCTCCATGTCAGATATCACGCTTCACCTCGGCCAGACCCTCTGGTTCGACGGCAACCCGATGGTCGAGGGGCCCGAGGCCGCCCGCGTCGCGACACGCGGGGCCATCGCGGTGCAGGGCGGGCATGTGCTGGCGCGGGGTACGGCGGACGATCTGCGCCGGGATTACCCGCAGGCGACGGTCGAGGATCATGGAGCAGCGCTGATCCTTCCGGGTTTTATCGACGCCCATGTGCATTACCCGCAAACCGCGATCATCGCCAGTTGGGGCAAGCGGCTGATCGACTGGCTGAATACCTACACATTCCCCGAAGAGATGCGCTTTGGCGACCCGGACTACGCCGCAAAGATCGCGGAGAGCTATCTCGACCTCGCCTTGGCGAATGGCACCACGACGATGTGCAGCTATTGCACGATCCATCCACAAAGTGTGGACGCCTACTTCAAAGCCGCCGCGATGCGCGGGATGCGCGTGCTGGGCGGCAAGACCTGCATGGACCGCAATGCGCCCGACGGTCTGCTGGACACCGCTCAATCCGCCTACGATGACAGCAAGGCACTGCTGGAGCGGTGGCACGGGCAGGGCAGGGCGTCCTACGTCATCACGCCGCGATTCTCGCCCACGTCGACGCCCGAGCAATTATCGGCACTGGGGGCGTTGTGGGCCGAACACCCCGATTGCCTGATGCAGACCCATCTGAGCGAACAGACCGACGAAATCGCCTGGGTGCGCGGCCTGTTCCCCGCGGCGCACGATTACCTCGACACCTACGAGGCGCACGGGCTTCTGGGCGCGAACGGCGTCTACGGCCACGCCATCCACCTCGAGCCACGCGAACGCGACCGCCTGCGCGAGGTCGGCGCGGCTTTGGTGCATTGCCCCACATCCAACACTTTCATCGGGTCGGGGCTCTTCGACATGGCGGGGCTAGTGGCCGAAGGTCAACGCGTTGGTCTGGCCACGGATACCGGCGGCGGGTCGTCTTTCTCCATGCTCCGCACTATGGCGGCAGCCTACGAGGTGGCACAACTGCGCGGCACGGCGCTGCACCCGTCGGCCTTGCTGTGGCTGGCGACCGAAGGCTCGGCCCGCGCATTGCGCATCGCGGATCGCGTCGGGACGCTGGCACCGGGGAGCGAGGCGGATTTCATCACGCTGGATCTGGCGTCTACCCCCGCCATTTCGCAGCGAAGCGGACAGGCCGAGGACATCTGGGAGGCGGTGTTCCCGACGATCATGATGGGCGACGACCGGGCGGTGTCCGGGGTTTGGGTGATGGGGGAGAGGCAGGTGTAAAGGGTCGCTTTGCGGACGAAGCCGGCCTTCGAGGCTGAATTAAGGTAAAGTGACACGCAACAGTTGCCGAATGTGCTGAGTTGCTTTTTCCAATCTGTGCGACTTACCGGGGAGCCGGGACCGTGATGAATGATGCATCGCTACGGCGGCAGAGAAGGAACGCGCTAATTGGGGGCAAGTCTGAGCTGATCGAGTGTTGCTAGAGTATGCGTCATAAACTGCTGCGAAATTAGCTTCTCCGTGAAAATAATAAACCGAACCTAGGTCCCAATGGCGGTCAAGAATGGAGGCATCTCCAAAGTCAATCAGCGCCGCCAGCCTGTTATCAGAACAAATCAACTGTCTTTCATGAATGTCAGAATGGCAAACAACGGTTTCACCCTCACGAACCCGCTCTGAAACATCGCGGAGAAGAGCGAGTGTGGCCACCGCAAGGTCGGGCAAAGCTTTCAACAGTGGATGATCGAAACCATCGCGCCACAATTCTGGCAGCGGATTTTCAAACCGCTGCGCAACCCCTTCAAACGGATTGCTTTTCTGACCTACAATACAATCCTCATGCACTTGAAGCGGGCGACCGAACTCGACTGAACGAAGCTCATGTAGTGCGGCAAGCGTCTCTCCTAATCTTCTCCCTATTTGCTGTGACAGTGCCCCTCGTCGTGGATGGCTACCTGTGATGAAAGGCTCAAGACACCAACGTTTTCCTTCAAATGACTGACCGGTCGTTTCGGAGTTCAGTATGGGGGCCACAATCGCGCACCCTCGTGCGGACAACGAACTGCGAATAAAAGCGTCAACCACACCGTCCAGCACTCGGTCGCCGCCATTGAAAACCCGAAGCGCAAACAATCGGTTTGTCGACTGCACACGCCAAACGTCGCAAGTCGCGCCTTTCGCGAAAATGCTCGCTTGCAATGGTTTCTCGCCAATCTGGGACAAAAGAGACGTAAGAAAGTTTATGTCGATCTCTGCGGAACCCATGGCTCCTCCAGAATGTTTGACTTAGTCGGCAATTGATATCGGACATGCCACCACTGCAAAGTAGTGTCTGGGCTCCAAACTGCCATTCGGCGCCCCAGCATTAGTGCAACCTTACCACGTAAAAAAAGCCGCGTCAGGATCACCCAACGCAGCTAATCTTCACTGTCCGTGTGAATCGGAAGGCTTACTTGATCTTGCCTTCTTTGTACTCGACGTGCTTGCGCGCGACGGGGTCGTACTTCCGAACAGACATCTTTTCCGTCATCGTCCGCGCGTTTTTCTTGGTCACATAGAAATGACCCGTTCCCGCAGACGAGTTCAGGCGGATTTTGATTGTGGTCGGCTTCGCCATGGGTCGTCTCCTGCACCGGGCAAGGGATGCCCGTGAATTCCAGTATGAAAGCCGCCTTCTACCCGTGCGCGCGGGTGAGTCAACCCTTCAAGGTCGGCTTCTTTGTCGAAAGGGCCACAAAAAACGCGCGGAGGGCCTGTAAGCCGGATTCTGTCCACGGCGGATTGCTCCACCGATAGATGACCATTCCTCTGGGACCATTGTCGCCAACGGCCTCGTGCTGCCAACCCGGGGATCTGGGCTGAAGCGACCCTGCCGACGCGCGGCGCGATCCCCCTATTCGGCATTGCTCCCGGTGGGGCTTGCCATGCGGGGACTGTTGCCAGCCCCCCGGTGGGCTCTTACCCCACCGTTTCACCCTTGCCCCGGCGGACCGGGGCGGTCTGTTCTCTGTGGCGCTTTCCGTCGGGTTGCCCCGCCCGGGCGTTACCCGGCACCGTTGCTTCAGGGAGTCCGGACTTTCCTCCCCTTTTGACAGGGGCGGCCATCCGGCCCTCCGCGCAAGTGTCGGGTAGTCCAGCCGATGCGTGCCGTCAATCGAAACCGCCGCACGCTTCTTTGGGCCTGAAATACCTCAGGGGGGTCGGGGGGCTGTCCCCCCCCGATCGATCGGATCGGCCGCGCCGATCCGATGCTTCAGCGCAAGACGTAGGGCTGGTGCAGCCATTCCCATAGCGCATCATTGGTCTCGTCCGGCGTCTCCAGCGTCGGCAAATGGCCTGCGTCGTCCAGCACAACCAGACGCGCGTGCGGGATCAATTCGGCCATGAAGGTATGGCGCTTGACGGGACAGAGCGCGTCATGCGCCCCACACAGAACCAGCGCGGGCTGCTTGATCTTGCGCAGGGTCGACTGTTGGTCGCGCCGGCGTTGCAGGGCGCGCGACTGGTGGACAAAGACCTCGGGCCCTAACGTGTGCGCCATGTCCATCACCGTCTGGAGAACCGCCGGGCGGCGCGGGCCGGGGGCGAGGTAGTTGGGCTTCAACTCGTCCCGCATCACCTCGGTGAGCTTGCCGGAGCGGACCTTGACGATCTGCGGCTCGCGGTTGGCGGCGACCTGCGGCGTCTCGGCCAGGCAATTGGTGTCCATGAGCGCCACGCGCGTCACCCGTTCCGGGGCGCGACGCAGGACTTCCATCGCGACGATGCCGCCCATGCTGAGGCCCGCCAAAGCGAACTTTTGTGGCAAGAGCGGAAGGAGGCCCGAGGCAATCTCCTCGACCCTCTGGCCGTGGGTGATGGGCGCGACCATCACCGGGTGCGTCGCCGAGAACGCGCGGATTTGCGGCTCGAAAAGCCGCGCGTCGCACATCATTCCGGGCAGGAAGACGATGGGTTCGATCATGCGTCAGACGCGGCCCGAGGCCAGCTTGGCACCTGTCGCGAGCGTGGCCAGCTTGGCGTAGGCGATCTCGGGATCGACCGCGCCGAAGCCCGCGAAGGTGCCAAAGCCGCAATCGCTCCCCGCGATCACGCGGTCGGCGCCGACAATCCCGGCGAACCGTTCGATCCGCTGCGCCACGACTTCTGGGTGTTCTACGAAGTTGGTGGTCGAATCGATGACGCCTGGCACCAGCACCATGTCGTCGGGGATTTCGGTTTTGCGGTCGCGAAACACCGTCCACTCATGCGCATGGCGCGGGTTCGAGGTTTCGAAAAGCACCTGCCGCGCGCGGACCTTCATCAGGGTCGGGAACACCGTGTCCATGTCGATGTCGCAGACATGCGGGCCCTCGTAATTGCCCCAGCAGATATGTACCCGCACCCGGGAGGGGTCGATCCCGTCCAGCGCGTGATTCATCGCTTCGACATGAGCGTCCGCGATCTTGACGAACTCGGCATCGCTGAGATCGGTGAAGAGCATGTGACGCGAAAGCGCGAGATCCGGGCAGTCGAGTTGCAGCATCAGCCCGCTGTCCGCGATGGTGCGATATTCGTCCTTCATCGCGTCGGCGAGCGCGGCCAGATAGGCGTCGCGGGTCGGGTAGTAATCATTCTGCAAGAAAAGCGAGATAACGCCGGGAGATGCGGCGTTCATGAAGGCTTCCTGCGCGCCATGCGCCGCCATGCCGGCCTTGAGATTGGCGATGTCGGTTTCCAACTCGCCCTGGCCCTTGGATTTGACCTCGCCCACGCACATCGGGCGGGCGTATTGCGGTGTGCCGCCATCGTCCTTCAGCCGTTCCAGGAAGGTCGGGTAGAGCTTCAGGTCCGCAGGTGCGTTGCGGGGGCTGTCGCCATCAAAGCCGGTGTAGCGGTCCTTGACGTAGGTGGCGTAGCTGATCTTGGAGGTTTCCCCATCCGACACGATGTCGATCCCGGCCTCGACTTGGCGGCGCACGGTGTCTGATGCGGCTTCGGTCATGGCGGCGTCGAAGGCCTGCACGTCGTAATCCTGACCGTGTTCCCGCGCGAAAATGAAATCAACGACCTTTTGCGTTCGGGGCAGCGATCCGACATGGGTGGTCTTGATGCGCGTCATGGGGGCGGCCTCTTCTTGTGCATAGGTTTGCAGGGACACTAACAAATACCGCGCCGGGTGCCAGATGCTTCGAAGCATCTGGCCGCGCTTTTCCGAAAGCGCGGCGGCGCTCAGCCCATCAGCGCGCGGGCCAAGCTGTTCTGACGCTCGATCACGCGGGGCAGGTCAATGGTGGTCACATGGCCGTCGCACACGATCTGGCGTCCCTCGACCAACAGGTGCTTGACCCGAGTCGGTCCGGCCAGGAGCAGCGCCGGCGGGTCCCAGCTTCCTGCGCTTTCCACCCCCGTGACATCCCAGATGGCGAGATCGGCACGCTTGCCCACCGCGATCTGGCCGCAGTCGGTGCGACCCAGAACCTCGGCCCCGCCGCGCGTTGCGATGAACAGGGCCTCACGCGCGCTCATCGCGTTTGCACCATTGGCGACCCGTTGCAGCAGCATGGCCTGGCGCGCTTCGGCGATCAGATTGCCGGTGTCATTGCTGGCCGACCCGTCGACACCCAGACCCACGGGCACGCCCGCATCCCGCATGGCACGCACCGGGGCAATGCCAGAGCCAAGGCGGCAGTTCGAACAGGGGCAATGGGCAACACCGGTTCGGGATTTCGCAAAAAGGTCAATCTCTTGCCCGTCGAGCTTTACGCAATGCGCGTGCCAGACGTCCGGTCCGGTCCAGCCCAGGTCTTCGGCATATTGACCGGGGCGACAGCCGAATTTTTCCAGGCTGTAGGCAACGTCCTCGTCATTCTCGGCCAGATGCGTGTGCAACATCACCCCCTTGTCGCGCGCCAGTAAGGCGGCGTCGCGCATCAGGTCGCGACTGACCGAAAACGGCGAGCAGGGGGCCACGCCCACCCGCACCATCGCGCCGTCGCTGGCATCGTGATGGGCGTCGATCACGCGGATGCAGTCTTCGAGAATCGCCGCTTCGCACTCGACCAGACTGTCCAGGGGCAGGCCGCCATCGCTTTCGCCGATGCTCATGGCCCCGCGGGTTGGGTGAAATCGCATCCCGACGTCCTGCGCGGCGGCGATGGTGTCATCCAGCCGCGCGCCGTTGGGATAAAGATAGAGATGATCCGATGTCAGTGTGCAGCCGGACAGCGCCAGCTCTGCCAGCCCGATCTGGGCCGAGACATGGATCTCTTCGGGGCCAAAGCGCGCCCAGATCGGGTAGAGCGTCTGCAACCAGCCGAACAGCAGCGCGTCCTGCCCGCCGGGGACGGCGCGGGTCAGGCTTTGGTAAAGATGGTGATGGGTATTCACCAAGCCCGGCGTCACGACACAGCCACGTGCGTCGATGCTGTCGCCGGTGGCGTCCAAACCCGGTCCGATTTCCGCGATCACGCCGTCGGCGATGCGGATGTCCACGTTCTTCGGTTCGGACAGTGCCGTGTCCATCGTAAGGACGATGGTCGCGTTCTTGATCAGGATGGCCATGCCGTTCCCTCCACACATATCGTGCCCTTTTCAGTCGGGTGAGCCCGCCGGGGCGACAGAAAAGGAGCGGAAGGACTCGCCCTGGCGAGACAGGTGTAGCGCGAATGGGCGTCCGTGTCAGCCTTTGAGCAACGCCAAGGCCGCCGCGTGAAGCTCTGGCGTGGCGGCGGCAAGGGCCGTCCCGCCATCATGCGCGGGCGAGCCGTCCCATTGCGTGACCACGCCGCCAGCCGCCTCGATCACTGCGATGGGGGCTTGAATGTCGTAGGCGTTCAGCCCGGCTTCGATCACGAGGTCGATCTGACCGGCGGCAAGAAGCGCGTAGGCGTAGCAATCGCAGCCATAGCGGGTCAGCTTGACCTCGCGCGCCACGCGTTCGAACGCCACCCGCTGATCGGGTGTGCCGATTTCCGGGAAGGTCGAGAAGAGGATCGCCTGTGACAGATCGGTCGTCGCCTTGGTGCCTAGAGCCGCCTTGCGCCCCGGTCCCGTCCAGTCGCAGCGACCCAAGCCACCCATGAACCGTTCGCCGACATAGGGCTGGTCGATCATGCCCATGACGGGGCCGCTGCCGTTCGACAGGGCGATCAACACGCCCCAGGTCGGAGTGCCGCTGATGAAGGAGCGTGTCCCGTCGATCGGGTCGAGCACCCAGGTCAGACCGCTCGTTCCATCGACGGTGCCGTGCTCCTCGCCAAGGATGGCGTCGTCGGGGCGCAGTTCCGCAAGGACATCGCGCATCGCAGTTTCCGCCGCGCGGTCGGCGATGGTCACGGGGTCGAATCCGCCCGCGAGCTTGTTGTCGGTGTTGAGGCTGCTCGACCGGAAATGAGGAAGAATCTCATCGCGTGCGGCATCCGCCATACGTTCGGCCACTGACCAAAGGTCAGCGGCGTCGGTCGAAGTGAATTGTGTCATGAAACGCCTCCTGCAAGCAGCCCGTCAAGGGCTACCCCAGGCGGCAGGACGGCTCAAGCGACGTCTGACAGCACACGCGCCAGTTCGAAGAGGCGGCGTCTTTGGTTTTCCGGGATCGAATAGTACGATCGGATCAGGTCCAGTGCTTCCTTGTCGCCCAGAAGATCGGCAGGGATTGCTTCGGTCGGGAGACCGGAGGCCTGCTTTTCCTGCGCATCTTCCATGCCTTCGAAGAAAAAGGCGACCGGAACCTCGAGCGCGTCCGCGATATCCCAGAGGCGGGAGGCGCTGACCCGGTTGGCACCGGTTTCGTATTTCTGGATTTGCTGGAACTTGATTCCAACCTTTTCCGCCAGTTGTTGCTGGGTCATCCCAACCAGCCATCGGCGATGCCGAATGCGTTTTCCGACATGAACATCAACAGGATGCGCCATTTTAATCCCTTTCGCCAGAAGCAGTCTGTGGTCTTTTTATGTCGGAAGGCAGTGTAGTCTAGGCGAATTGACCAAAGACTAACGAGGACAACCTATCCGATTATTGATGCAGGAACGCTATAGCATGACAGGTATGAGGGCAAGAAAATTGGACCGCCTTGTCAGAAAAGGGTTAACAAATTGCAATCAAAACGGGATCTTTCGTAAGATGTTAGCGTAAACGGCGACTGCTTGCGGTGTTGGGCCGGTCTGCGTAAGTCAAAGTGAGACAATGAAAATTCAATGCAGGAGCCTGCCATGAAGGCATTTCAGGTCCAAAGTCACGATGTCGCGCCGAATATCGCCGATGTATCAGTGCCCGAACCGGCCCCCGGAGAGATTCGCGTCAGAATCCACGCCTGCGGGTTGAATTTCGCGGACTTGCTGATGGTGAAAGGCACCTATCAGGACACGCCGTCGTTGCCGTTCACTCTCGGGATGGAAGTGTCGGGCATTGTCGATGCGCTGGGCAGCGATGTGACCGGGCTCGCGCCGGGGGATCGTGTGGCGGTGTTTGGCGGTCAGGGCGGGCTGGCCGAGTACGGCTGTTTCGACGCGCGCCGTGCCGTGAAGATCCCCGATGCCATGTCCATGGTCGATGCTGCCGCGTTTCAGATCGCCTACGGAACGAGCCATGTCGCACTCGACCACCGGGCGCGTCTGCAACCCGGTGAAACGCTTCTCGTGCTCGGCGCGGCGGGCGGGGTCGGTCTGACCGCGGTCGAGATCGGCAAGCTCATGGGCGCCACGGTCGTGGCCTGTGCCCGCGGTGCGGCCAAGTTGGACGCCGCGCGCAAGGCGGGGGCGGATCACCTGATCGACGCCGAAACGCAGGACATCCGGGCGGAGATGAAGGCGCTTGGCGGTGCGGACGTTGTGTATGACCCGGTGGGCGGCGCGCAATTCGATGCGGCGTTTCGGTCCTGCAAGCCCGAAGCGCGTCTTTTGCCGATCGGATTTGCCAGCGGGGAGGTGCCGCAGATCAAGTCGAACCATCTCCTGGTGAAAAACCTGTCGGTTCTGGGCGTCTACTGGGGCGGCTACCTGCAATTCCGGCCGGAAATCGTGACCGACAGCCTGGCGACGTTGATGCGCTGGTATTGCGACGGGAAGCTCAAGCCGCATGTCAGCCACACGCTGTCTTTCGACGCCGTCGCCGAAGGTCTGGAATTGCTTCGGTCGCGAAAATCCACCGGGAAAGTGGTGATCGACATCGCCTCTTGATCGAAACCGTAAGACGGGCTGCTGCTATTCAGCAGCGGCGCGCAGGTCGACGCCTGAAATTGCCGCGAATTCGCGGCGCAGCAGGTCGCAGAGCGGCTCGATGATCTGCGGTCGTGCCGTGCCGCGATAGAGTGCGACGGACTGATGCCCCAGCTCCGGCAGGTTGGCAGAGGTCGGGATCGCTTCGAACTGCGGCGGCTCGTGCCCTTCGAGCACCGAGGTGATTGCCAGATCGGCGCTGACCGCGACTTCGATGGCGCGGTCGCTGTCCGAGGACAGCACCAAATCCCAGGGCGCACCTGTCTTTTCGAGTTTGCCAAGCGCAACTGGGCGAAATGAACAATGGTTGCAGAACGCGACGGGCAGGGGGGTCATCTTCCAGGCCTGTCCACCCGGCGCACCGTACCAGCGCAGGGGCACCTTCATCAGAATCTCGGCAGCGCCATCGGGATGGGTTTCCGTCGTCAGAATCACATCCACTTCGCCACGAGCGAACCGTTCCTTGAGATCGCTGGAATAAGAGCTGTGCAGTTGCACCTTCACACGCGGGAAGTCGCGTTGCATCGCTTTCATCACATTCGGGATCGCCGGATATATAATGTCATGCGGCACGCCGAGGATGATCTCGCCTTCCCACACGGTGTTGGTCAGCTTGCCGTACACCTCGTCATTGAGATCGACGATGCGTCTCGCATAAGCCAGAAGCTGCTCTCCGGCGGAGGTCAGAACGACGCCGCGCCCCTGTCGGTCCAAGAGCGTGAGATCAAGACTTTCTTCCAACCGTTTGATCTGCATCGACACGGCGGATTGCGTCAGGTTCAGGAACGACGCCGCCCGAGTCACGCCCCCCGCATCCGCGACGGCGATGAACGATCTGAGCGTGGTGATGTCGAGGTTTCGCATTCATCATATTCCGTGATCAATGAGTTCAATAACATTCGTTTCACAAATGTGAGTACCATCTCCATATACATCAGGAAAGGCGATGGTTTCAGGGGAAAGCATCACAGATGTGAAAGGAAAGATCATGATGAGCCTGATGGATTCAGTCTTTGGCCGCGTGCAGCACACGAAATCACGCGGCACCGTTTTGGACCGTTTGAACGCGGCGATGGCACTGCATCGCAGCCGCGCTCGGTTGGCGGCGCTCGATGCGCATCTTCTCGACGATATCGGTCTCGACCAACGGACCGCCGAGAGAGAGGCATCGCGCCCGATTTGGGACGCTCCGGGGACCTGGACACAGTAAAATTGCGCAAGCTTCACGCTTGGCTGACAGAAAAATGTATATTGGATGCATTTTTCGACACATCCCTTCAAGTTGAGCGCTTGAAATGCGGAGCAGAAGACCCGATATTCGTGTCATCTGTCTCCGCATGTGCGCGAGACGCCTGAGTTTTATTCGGAGGGATAAATGGCTGAGTACAACACAATCCGGACGACCGGCGTTGCTGGCGCCCGAGCCGCCCAGATTGATGAGGGGCTGCGAACACATATGAACAAGGTCTATGCGACCATGTCGATTGGCATGTTGCTGACCTTTGCGGTCGCTTGGGCCGTGGGCACCAGCCCCCAGTTGCTGGCCGTTTTCCGCGACCCAGTGACCCTGTCGCCCAACATCTTGGGCTGGATCGTCATGTTCGCACCGCTGATCATGGTTTTCGCGTTCAGCGCGATGATCAACAAGATATCGGCCGCGGCGGCGCAGACCTTCTTTTACGTCTTCGCATCCGTCATGGGCCTGAGCCTGAGCTGGATCTTCGTGGCCTTCACCGGCATGTCGATCGCACAGGTCTTCCTCGTGACATCGATCGCCTTCGCGGGCCTGTCGCTCTGGGGCTATACGACGAAGAAAGACATCTCGGGTTGGGGATCGTTCCTCATCATGGGTGTGATCGGTCTCATCGTGGCGTCGATCATCAACATCTTCCTGGGATCGCCCGCGATCATGTTTGCGATCTCGATCCTCGGTGTTCTGATCTTCGCGGGTCTTACCGCCTATGACACGCAGTCGATCAAGAACGAATACATCGAGCACGCCGCCCACGCGGACAGCGAGTGGTTGCAGAAGTCAGGTATCATGGGCGCGCTGCGTCTCTACCTGGACTTCATCAACATGTTCATGTTCCTGCTGCAATTGCTTGGCAATCGCGAATAACCGCAGCGAGCTTTGACCAAATTGGGGCTGGCCTTTAGGGGCCAGCCCTTTTTTGTTCAAGCGTCCGGCTTTCCCAGAATTTTATGGCGCACGCCCAGAAACTTCGTACGAAGTTTCTGAGAGCGGAATGAAGAATTTGTTAATCAGAGAAGAGGCCCTAACGTGACGGCCTCAGACCCCAACATCAGGTCCAAGACACATCATCGGCTCGTCGTTCTGCTGCGCCTCATAGAGCGTCGTTGCATTCGGATCGTTCTCGAAAATCGCGCGAAGCCCGTTGGCCTCTTTGAAGAACGACCAGCATTGCGGCGTCGGGTTGTCCTCGTAGACAAAGCAGATCATGCCCTGATCTTCGTACCAGACCCCGTCCTTGCACTTCCCATCCAGAAACGACCAACGCACCCGTCGATTCTCGAGATATTCCTCGACCCCGTAGGCTTCACCGTTCTGGCCGAAATAAAGCGTCTTGCCAGTCACATAGGCTTCGAATTGCGCGCCGCTCAAAGGCTCGGCGGCCCAGACGGGTGCTGCGAGCAGGGCGGCACAAGCCGCGGAAGTCAGAAACTGTTTCATGGTGTCGAGCCTAGCCAAGAGACGGCTCGCACACAAATGACATCGGCGTAAGTTTTCCGAAAAAACGCAGACGTTCCCGATCCGCCTCGCGGCTCCGGCGCAGGGGTCCTGTCGAGCGTCGCTTTCAGGCTCGTCGGCGGGTCGCCTCTGTGCCACTCTGCCACCAGACGGAAGCAAAGGACGATCCCGATGGCATTGGACGAACGCAAGGGGGTGTGGAAATCCGGACGCGGCAAGGGCCGTGTGACGCCCAAGGGCCGTCAATATTCGGACGATGCACTGGCCGAGGTTCAAGCGCTTCTTGGCACCCGCCCGCGTCGCCGTGACCTGCTGATCGAATTCCTGCATCTGATCCAGGATGAGTACGGGTATCTGAGCGCGGCCCATCTTCGGGCTTTGGCCGAAGAAATGCGCCTCAGCATGGCCGAGGTTTACGAGGTGGCCACCTTCTACGCGCATTTCGACGTGGTCAAAGAGGGGGAAACACCGCCGCCCGCGCTGACCATCCGTGTGTGCGACTCGCTCTCCTGCGAACTGGCTGGCGCTCAGGCCCTGCAAGAGGCCTTGGAAGAGGGGCTCGATCCGTCCGAGGTGCGCGTCGTCCGCGCGCCCTGCATGGGCCGTTGCGACACCGCCCCGGTGCTGGAACTGGGCCACAACCATATTGATCACGCGACCCCCGAAAAGGTACAAGCGGCCATCGCGGCAGGCGACACCCACGCGCATATCCCCGACTATCAGGATCTCAACGCCTATCTCAAAACCGGCGGCTACTCCGCGCTCATCGACCTGCGCGTCAATGGGGATTGGCAAGAGGTTCAGGACACGGTGCTGTCCTCCGGTCTGCGCGGTCTGGGTGGAGCGGGCTTTCCGTCCGGCAAGAAATGGGGCTTCGTGCGTGCCAATCCCGGACCGCGTTACCTCGCTGTGAACGGCGATGAGGGCGAGCCGGGCACGTTCAAGGACCGCTTCTACCTCGAACGGGTGCCGCATCTCTTCCTCGAAGGGATGCTGATCGCCGCCTGGGCGGTCGAGGCCGAGACCTGTTTCATCTACATGCGGGATGAATACCCGGCCGTGCTCGAAATCCTGCGCCGCGAGATCGCCGCTCTGGAGGCGGCCGGCATGATAGCCCTCGGCTATATCGATCTGCGGCGCGGCGCCGGGGCCTATATCTGTGGCGAAGAATCCGCGATGATCGAAAGCATCGAGGGCAAGCGCGGCATCCCGCGCCATCGCCCGCCTTATGTGGCGCAGGTCGGGATTTTCGACCGTCCGACCCTCGTTCACAATATCGAAACGCTCTACTGGATCGCCCGCGTCTGCCGTGAGGGGCCAGAGTGTCTGAACACCACCGAACAAAACGGTCGCACCGGCCTGCGCTCCTATTCCGTGTCCGGCCGTGTGGCGAAACCGGGGGTCTATCTCCTCCCCGCTGGCAGCACGATCACCGACATCATCGCGGCGGCTGGCGGCATGGCCGAAGGTCACAGCTTCAAGGCTTACCAACCCGGTGGCCCGTCCTCGGGCATCCTGCCTGCGTCGATGAACGACCTGCCTCTGGATTTCGACACGCTGCAACCCCACGGAAGCTTCATCGGTTCCGCCGCCGTCGTGGTTCTGTCTGACAAGGACCGTGTTCGCGACGCCGCGCTCAACATGCTGCGCTTCTTCGAGGATGAAAGCTGTGGTCAATGCACGCCCTGCCGGGTCGGTTGCGAAAAGGCGGTCAAGCTCATGCAGGCCGAGCATTGGAACCAGCCGCTTCTCGAAGAACTGTGTCAGGCGATGGCCGATGCGTCGATCTGTGGGCTGGGGCAGGCGGCGCCGAACCCGATCCGCCTGACGATCAAGCATTTCCCGGACGAGGTCTGAGCCTTCCATCTTGGCGGTGAAAGCACTAGGTGAAGGGCAATGACCCAGTAACGGACGGCCCGCCATGTCCTTTTTCGGCAAGCTGAAATCGAAGCTCTTCAAATCCTCCTCCAAGCTGGACGAGGGCTTGGATGCCATCGTCGCTGATGGTGGTGAGGAAACCCCGACACCCGAGGCACCGCCGCCGAACGATCCGCCGCCACCCTCCGAGCCGGAGCCGCAGACACCGCCCCCGGATGTCCCAGCGCCCGAGACACCGGAAGAGGTGCCCGAGCCGGACCTGCCGGAACCCGATGCACCACAGGAAGTGCCGCAACCGGATTTGCCCGAACCGGAGGCCCCGCAAGAGGTGCCTCAGCCCGACCTGCCGGGACAGGATAGACCCGCCCCCCCCGGCCCGGACATGCCCGCGCCCGAACCGACACCGGTCAGCCCGCCCGCGCCTCCGCAGGGCGTGCCGCAACCCAGCGATCCGATCCCGACACCACCATCCGAAATACAACCCGCCACGCCGACCGAGATCCCGGTGCAATCGGTGGGGATCGCCGATGTCGCCCCGACAGCCGAGGCGGCCAAACCGGGGTTCCTGGACCGTCTTCTGGGCCGCAAGGCCGCGCCGACCGAGATCCGGCGCGAACTGGATGACGACATGCTCGAACAGCTCGAGGAGCTGCTGATCCAGGCTGATATGGGCGTCGATACCTCGCTGCGCGTGACCGCCAATATCGCCGAAGGCCGATACGGAAAGAAGCTGAGCGTGCGCGAGATCAAAGAATTGCTCGCAGGCGAAGTCGCCCGCATCATGGATCCGGTTGCCAAACCGATGCCGCTCTACCCCACCAAACCGCAAGTGGTGCTGGTGGTCGGTGTCAATGGCTCGGGCAAGACCACGACCATCGGCAAGCTCGCCAGCCAGTTTCGCGCGGCGGGCAAGAAAGTCGTGATCGCCGCGGGCGACACCTTCCGCGCCGCTGCCGTCGAACAGCTCCAGGTCTGGGGGGACCGCGCAGGCGTCCCCGTACTCACGGCGCCAGAAGGCTCCGACCCCGCCAGCCTCGCATTCGACGCCATGACCAAGGCGCAGGCCGATGGCGCGGATCTGCTGATGATCGACACCGCAGGCCGCCTGCAAAACCGTCAGGACCTGATGGAGGAACTTGCCAAGATCGTCCGCGTGATCCGCAAGAAAGACCCGGACGCGCCGCACAACACGCTTCTGGTTCTTGATGCAACAACCGGACAGAACGCGCTCTCCCAGGTCGAGACCTTCCAGAAGCTGGCCGATGTCTCTGGTCTCGTGATGACGAAACTCGACGGCACAGCCAAAGGGGGCGTGCTGGTCGCACTGGCTGACAAGTTCGGCCTGCCCATCCACGCCATCGGCGTGGGCGAACAGATCGACGACCTGCAACCCTTCGACCCAGAGGAATTCGCCGCTGCTTTGATCGGCCTCGAGACGGAATGAGGGTTTCTTTGGGCCCCAAGTACCTCGGGGTGAGGCGCGCAGCGCCGAGGGGCAGCGCCCCTGACACGGATTTTGCAAAATCCGTCCACCGCCCATGATCAGCGACTGGCTGATTTCCATCGAAGGCACGGAGGCCGGAGCGCAACTCGCCCTTTGGCTGGCGTTGCTGGCGGCCGTGTTGCACGCGGCGTTCGGTGCGCTTCAAAAGGGGCGTCATGATCCGTGGATGTCACGCGGGGCGATCGACGCCAGCTACGGGCTGATGGCCGCGCCCTTCGCGCTTTTCGTCGTGCCCTGGCCAGAACCGCATATGTGGCCCATCTTCGCGGGCGCGTTCATTATTCACCTCGGTTACAAACTGCTTCAGGCGCAGGCCTACACAAAAGGGGCCTTCACCGTCGTCTACCCCGTGGTGCGCGGCACCGGACCGCTTTTTGCGGTGATTGGCGCCTACCTGATTTTCGGCGAAGTCTTCTTGCCGATGCAATGGCTGGGGCTCGCGGTGCTGCTTGCCGGGATCTTCGGTCTCGCGGTCTACAACCTGATCTTCTTAGAGGCCGAGCGCGACACCTTGCCGACTGCCCTGGCGCTTGCGATCGCGACGGGTCTTTTCGTGGCGCTCTATACCACCTACGACGCCTTCGGCATCCGCGCCACGGCGGACCCGTTCACGTTCCTTGCGTGGTTTTTCATGATCGACGGCATCTCCATGCCGATCATCGCCACGTTGCGCTATCGGTCCATGGCGCACAAACCGGCGCTCGGACCGCTGGCTGTCAGAGGTGTGATCGGCGGGCTGGTGGCTTTTCTGAGTTTCGGCTCCATTATGGTCGCAACGCGCCTTGACCAGGTGGGCGAAGCGGCGGTGCTGCGCGAAACATCGACCGTCTTTGCCGCGATCATCGGGTGGGTGTTCTTGAAAGAGACCGTGGGGCCGCGCAGGATTGCGCTCATGGCCCTGATCGCGCTAGGGGCTGTCATCGTGGAATTCGGAGGCTGAGCAGTGGCACAACGAAATATCCCCCAATGGGTGAAATCGACATTGGAGCTGGGCCCGGTGATCGGGTTTTTCGTCGCCTATCTCTGGCTCAAGGAAGAAGTGTTTACCTTCGCCGGGACCGATTACGACGGCTTCATCGTCGTCACCGCGCTGTTCATTCCGGTCATTCTGGCGTCGATGGGTGTGCTCTGGTGGCTCACCGGGCATATCAGCCGGATGCAGATCGTCACCGCCGTCTTGGTCGTGGTCTTCGGTGGGCTGACGGTCTGGCTCAACGACGACCGTTTCATCAAGATGAAGCCAACGATGGTGTACCTCCTCTTGGGCGGCATCCTCGCCGTTGGTCTGCTGCGGGGGCAAAGCTATCTTCGGGTGGTCATGGGCGAACTGCTCCCGATGGAGCAGGAGGGATGGATGATCCTAACCAAACGCATGACCGCGTTTTTCTTCCTGCTGGCGGCGTCGAACGAAATCGTCTGGCGCACCCAAAGCACTGAATTCTGGGTCTATTTCGAAACCTTCGTGCTGACCGGGGCGACCTTCGTTTTTTTCATCGCCCAAGCAGGCGTGATCCAGAAATACAGCACGGCCGAGGAAGATTAAGTCCCCACCGACCGGACAACGCAGCCTCAAGTCTGCGTAAACGCCGCGTTCACGCGGCGTCCGCCTAACCCCGACGATCCATCTTTGTCGACAGGTGGATAAAACTCTCGGAGCTTTGCACGCCTTTCGCCTCGGCGATATCGTCAAGCGCGCGGTCGAGATCCTGCGTCGTTTTCGCGCTGATCTCCACCACCAGATCGACGCGCCCCGACACCGTGAACACGGCATCCACGCTGGGCAAGGCCCGCAACCGCGACAGGACCGCGGGGCCGGTGCGCGGCGCAATCGACACCAGTACCGTCGCCCGAATGGGCGCGGCCAACGCGTCCCCTGTCCGTAAGGTGAAGCCTGCAATCGCCCCGCGTTCCAGCAACCGGTCGATCCGCGTTTGCACTGTCGTGCGCGCCAGCCCCAGTTTCCGGGCCAATTCCGCCACCGGCGCACGGGCGTTTCGCTTGAGAAGGGCGATCAATTCCGCGTCGGTATCGTCGATTTGTATGGTCATGTCGTCAGTTTGGCAGAAAATGAGTCTGTTTTGCAAGAAGTGCCGATGCGATCTGACAGGGAATGCCTGCACACTTTTGTAAAACAACACGGCTCAATGAACGAGGCCAAGATGAGCGCAGGCGAAGACGATATCAAACATGCCCGGTTCGATCAGGCGCGGGCCGCCGATGTGATCCGAAACATCCGCCCTGATGATCCTCTGGCGCTTTTCAGGCCGGATACACTAGCGCGGACAGCGCAGACCTTTCGGCGCGGCTTTCCCGGCCATGTCAGCTATGCGGTCAAGGCCAATCCGGCACCAGAGATTCTGAAAGAGCTGGCCTCTGTCGGGGTGACGACCTTCGATGTCGCATCGGTGGCCGAAATGCGGGCAGCGCGGCTGGCCGATCCTGCGGCGCGGCTGCATTATCACAACCCGATCCGGTCCTTGTCCGAAATCGCCGAGGCCAAGTCCCTTGGCATTGCCTCTTGGTCCGTTGACCGACTTTCGGAGCTCAACAAGCTGGGCCCAGTGCCCGCCGGGACCGAGATCGCCGTGCGCCTGTCGTTGAAGCGCGGTGGCGGGGCCTATGATTTCGGCTCGAAATTCGGCGCAAGCCCGAATGAGGCGACAGAGCTTCTTCGAACCGTCGCCAAGCGTGGCCTTACGCCCGCGATGACCTTTCATCCGGGCACCCAATGCACCGATCCGTCGAGCTGGGCCGACTACATCGCCGCCTGCGCCGGGATCGCGCAAGCCGCAGGGGTGCGCCTTGCCTCGCTGAATGTCGGCGGCGGGTTTCCGGCATCGGGCGATCTTGTTCCCAGCCAGTTGCACGTGATCTTCGCGGCCATCGAAAGGGCGGTTGCCACACATTTCCCGGCTGATCCGCCCCACATCTGGTGCGAACCGGGGCGCGCGATGGTGGCTGACTCGGTCTGGTTGCTCTTGCGGGTCAAGGCGCGGAGCGGTCAGACGCTCTATCTCAACGATGGGCTCTACGGTGCCTTGGGCGAATGGCGCGACATGCCGGTGCCGGAGCGTCAGGTCGCACTGACACCGACCGGTCAGCCGGTCACCGGGTCGGATGTGGCCTTCACTATTTTCGGCCCCACCTGCGACAGTCTCGACCGGGTGCCGGGCGTTTGGGATTTGCCGGAGGACACCAATGAGGGTGACTACATCCTGCTCACCGGTGCCGGGGCCTACAGCCTTGCGCTCGTGACCGGCTTCAACGGCTACGGCACGCGGGACTTTGCGACCTTGCAGTCTTTCCGCGATCGGGCTGGACAGCACCCGCATGGAGGCTAGTGTCCCGCAGGCAAGATGAAGTGTCTGATGCGAGGGCAGCATGGAAAAATTCGGCAAGTCGCAACCGGTGAAACGCGTAGAGGACGTGCGTTTTCTCAAAGGCACCGGGCGGTATGTCGATGACATTGCACCCCCCGACGCGCTGCGGGGCTACGTCTTCCGGTCCTCCGTGGCTTATGCCAAGATCGACACGCTGGACGTGTCAGAGGCCCGGACGGCGACCGGTGTGCATCTTGTCCTGACCGCCGCGGATTTAAAAGACGCGGGCTATACGCAAGGTCTTTGGGGCACGATCGTGCCCAACCGTGACGGCACGAAAGGCGCGTCGCCCTTCCGACCCATTCTGGCGTCGGACACCGTGCGTCATGTCGGCGAGCCGGTGGCCTTCATCGTCGCCGACAGCGTCGATGCGGCACGTGACGCGGCCGAACTGATCGTCTTCGACTATACCGACAAGCCAGTTCATCTGGGCCTCACCACCGGAGGCGCGCAGATCCACTCGGAAGCGCCTGAAAACCGCGCCTTCGACTGGGGTATGGGCGACGAAGCGGCCGCCGAGGCGGCGTTCAAAGCGGCGCATCGCACGGTGACGCTCGATGTCGAGGACAACCGTATCATCGTCAACGCGATGGAGCCGCGCGGGTGCTACGCCGAACCTGAAGGCGACCGGCTGCATTTCTCGGTCAACGCGCAAGGCGTCTGGGAGCACAAGAAACAAATGGCCCGCGTCCTGAACATGGACGAGGACGACATCCGCGTGACCAACCCGGATGTTGGCGGCGGGTTTGGGATGAAGGCCATGCCGCACCCGGAGAACTTCCTGACCGCAATCGCGTGCCGGATACTGGGCAAACCGGTGCGCTGGATGTCGGACCGCACCGAGGCGATGCTGTCGGACAATGCGGGACGCGATCTGCGCCACACTGCCGAACTGGCTTTCGACGAAAACAACCGCGTGACGGCCTACCGGGTGAAGACGGTTGCCAATATGGGCGCCTATAATTCGCACTTTGCCCAGGCGATCCAGACCAGCCTTTTCGCAAAGGTGCTGATGGGGGTCTACGACGTTCAGACGTCCTGGCTGCATGTCGAAGGGGTCTATACCAACACCACCCCCGTCGATGCCTATCGCGGGGCAGGGCGGCCCGAGGCGATCTATCTTCTGGAACGCGTGATGGACCGCGCGGCCAGAGAACTGGGTGTCGATCCGTGGGAGCTGCGGCGGATCAACTTCATCAAACCGCACCAGTTTCCGTACAAGACGACGACCGGAGAGACCTACGACGTCGGTGATTTCGACCGCGTGCTGACCCGAGCGGCGCAGTTCGCCGATCGCGATGGCTTCGACGCCCGCCGCGTCGCGTCCGAGGCCAAGGGCAAACTGCGTGGCATCGGGCTTTGTTATTACATCGAAAGTATCCTTGGCGCACCGGTCGAGGACGTGAAGGTGACGTTTGACGACGATGGCGGTGCGTCGATCTACGTAGGCACACAGTCGAACGGGCAGGGGCACGAGACCGTGTTCACCCAGTTCCTGTCGGACCAAACCGGTATTCCGGCAGACAGGATTCGCTTTGTGCAGGGCGACAGCGATCTCATCGCGCGGGGCGGAGGCACCGGCGGATCGCGGTCCGTCACGATCCAGAACACCGCAACGCTGGCAGCCGTGGACAAGATCATCACCGCCTTCACGGCCTTTCTGGCCGAACAGCAGGGCGTGGACGAAAACGACATCAGCTTTGATGACGAGCAGTTCCGCGTCGGCACCTCGAACGTCACACCCACCATGCTCGAAGTCGCCGACATGGCGCGGGCGGCGGGCCGGGACGATCTGCTGACCTTCGATGCGACAGCCACGCTCGACGCGCGCAGCTTTCCCAACGGGGCGCATGTGGCCGAGGTGGAGGTCGACCCGGACACGGGCCATGTGACCGTGGAGCGCTATACGGTGGTCGATGATTTCGGCAACCTCATCAATCCGATGCTGGCCGAAGGTCAGGTACATGGCGGAGTGGCGCAGGGCCTGGGTCAGGCGCTGACCGAGCGGGTGGTCTATGACGAGGATGGGCAACTCCTCACGGCAACGTTCATGGACTACGCGATGCCGCGTGCCGATGATGTTCCCATGATTGGTTTTACCACCGAGGCCACACCCTCCACCACGAACCCGATGGGAATGAAAGGGTGTGGCGAGGCCGGCACGGTGGGGGCGTTGGCCGCCGTGGCGAATGCCGTGCAGGACGCGATGTGGTCGCGGGGTGTGCGCCAGGCGGACATGCCGTTCACGCCTCAACGGGTCTGGGGCATGTTGCAGGATGCGCGCGTCGCGGCTGAGTGACACGATCCTCGGCTGGTTCCGCGCAAAATTCGCGAGGGGCCAGTCGCAGGTCTCCGTGCGGCGTGGTCGCCGGGACCACGTCATCATTCTGGACGGCACGCTGTCTTCGCTTGAACCCGGGCACGAGACCAATGCCGGGCAACTCTACCGGCTGTTGCAGAGCGTCGGGGGCGACCTGTCGCTCTATTACGAATCCGGCCTGCAATGGAGCGATTGGCGCAGCGCCTCGGACATCATGGTCGGGCGCGGCATCAATCGGCAAATCTGCCGGGCCTACGGGTTCCTGGCCTCGCGGTACAAACCGGGCGATCGGATTTTTCTCTTTGGCTATTCCCGCGGCGCCTATGCCGTGCGGTCGCTGGCGGGGGTGATTGACGAGATCGGGTTGCTGCGCGCGGAACACGCGACCGAACGCAACATCCGGCAGGCCTATCGGCTCTATCGCTATGCCAAGGCCAATGGCACCGCCCGCCGTTTCGCGGCGCTCTATTGCCATGACGCGCCGAAAATCGATCTCGTCGGCGTCTGGGACACGGTCAAGGCGCTTGGGTTACGTCTGCCGATCATTTGGCGCTTCACCAATGACAAACACGACTTCCACAACGATCAGCTCGGCCCGTCGATCCAGCACGGATTTCACGCGCTGGCCTATCACGAGCGCCGGATGGCCTACGAACCGGTCCTCTGGTCCTGTCCGCCCGGATGGTCCGGCCATGTTGAGCAGATGTGGTTCCGGGGCGTTCACGGCGACATCGGCGGTCAGTTGCGCGGCCACGAGGAGGCGCGGCCCTTGGCGAATATCCCGTTGGTCTGGATGCTGGAACGCGCCGAAGGCGTGGGCCTACCGCTGCCAGACGGCTGGCGAACCCGTTTTCCGCAGGATCCACACGCTCCGTCCTCCGGCAATTGGAAAGGGTGGGGGAAACTTTTTCTCTATCGCCGACATCGGCAGGTCGGAAATGATCCGTCCGAGAAAATCCACGAAACGTTGCATGTCACACAACCGCAGGCAGTATCGGAGCCTCTTGTCCCGTGAATGCTGACGAATCTGTGACCGGGATGGCGGGAAACTCCCTTTAATTGCCGGAATTCGCCCCTATCTCTTTCTCAGGAGCGCAGGAATGGAACACCTGCAGCACCTTCACTGTCCCTCGTTCCAACACTGGCGCCCAAGGTATCCTTGGGCGCTTTTTCTTTTTCTATGGACGGGCTAGGACTGGCGTATGAGCTATTCCGATGATTTCCTGTGCACCATCCTGAAACGGACCAAGACCGTGGCCGTTGTCGGCGTGTCGATGAACCCTGTGCGCCCGTCGTATTACGTGGCGCGCTATCTGTCGCTGAAAGGGTTTACGGTGATCCCGGTCAATCCAGGCCACGCTGGCAAGACGCTGTTCGGGGCCGAGGTCAAGGCGTCGCTCTCGAACATCGAGGGCGGAGTGGACATGGTGGACATCTTCCGCAGGTCCGACGCCGTGCCGCCCATCGTCGATGAAGCACTTGAGCATTTCCCGGAGTTGCAGACCATCTGGATGCAGATCGGCGTCGAACATCCGGAAGCGGCCGCCAGGGCCGAGGCGCGGGGTGTGGACGTGGTGATGAATCGCTGCCCCAAGATCGAATACCAGCGTCTGTTCGGCGAGTTGCGCATGGGTGGGTTCAACACCGGGATCATCTCGTCCAAGCTCTGACGCCGGGCCGGCGATGCGTCGACGCATCGCGTGTTTCCGTTGACGGAAACACTGGGGCTCTGCCCCAGACTCCGAGGTGTTTGAGGCCCAAAGAAGCCGTTAGCGATTGGCTTTTTCCTGCAACCCGGATTGCCCTTGGCGGCGGTCCAGTTCGGCCATCACGTCTGCCAGCGTGACATCGCGCGATCTGAGCATCACGAGCAGGTGAAAGAGCACGTCGGCGGCTTCAGAGGCCAGGCAGTCACGGTCGCCCTTGACCGCTTCGATCACCGCCTCGATGGCCTCTTCCCCGAATTTTTCGGCGCATTTTTCGGGGCCTTTGGCCAGCAGCTTGGCAGTCCAGCTTTCGTCGGCGGACGCGCCTGCGCGCGTGGCGATGATCTGTTCGAGCTCTTCCAGCGTCATGTCAGCCTCACCGGGATACCGGCCTGTGCCATATGCGCCTTGGCCTCGCCAATTGTGTATTCGCCGAAATGAAAGATCGACGCGGCCAGCACCGCACTGGCGCCGCCTTCGGTGACGCCTTCGACAAGGTGGTCCAAAGTGCCGACCCCGCCCGAGGCGATGACCGGCACATTCACCGCGTTCGATATCGCGCGGGTGAGCGGCAGGTTGAACCCGGCCTTGGTGCCGTCCCGGTCCATCGACGTCAGCAGGATCTCCCCGGCGCCCTTGGCGACGACGGTTCGGGCGAACTCTACCGCGTCGATGCCGGTCGGCTTGCGCCCGCCATGGGTGAAAATCTCCCACCGGCCCGGCTCCACCGTTTTGGCGTCGATGGCGACCACGATGCACTGGCTGCCGAACTGGTCCGCCGCTTCGGCCACCACGTCCGGGTTGGCGACCGCCGCCGAATTGAACGACACCTTGTCCGCTCCGGCCAGCAGCAGTGCCCGCACATCCGCAACGGTGCGCACGCCGCCGCCGACGGTCAGCGGAATGAAGCACTGCTCGGCCGTGCGTGTGACCACGTCGAACATCGTGCCGCGGTTCTCATGCGTCGCGTGAATGTCGAGAAAACAGATCTCGTCTGCCCCCGCTGCGTCATAGGCGCGGGCGGCGTCCACCGGATCACCGGCATCGCGCAGATCGACGAAATTGACGCCTTTGACCACGCGGCCATCGGCGACATCGAGACAAGGAATGATGCGGATCTTCAACATGAACAGCGGCGTACCCCGAAGAACACCGCTTGTGAAGCCTGCGTGATGCGCATTATGCCTGTCGGGTCCACGAAAGAGGAGGGTCCCATGTCAGACAGTTTCGCACGCTATCCCAGCCTATCCGGCAAAACGGTCTTCATCACCGGGGGTGCGTCCGGCATCGGCGCCGAAATCGTCAAGGCCTTCGCGGCACAGGGCGCCAGGGTGGGGTTCGTCGATCTGGACGCCGAGGGCGCACAGGCTCTGACAGACGCGACCGAGGGAAGGGTCGCCTGGGAACAGGCCGATCTGCGCGATATCGCGGCCTTGCAGGAGGCCTTTGCCAAGCTGAAGGCGGCGCTTGGCCCCGCCGCGATCCTCGTCAACAACGCCGCCCGTGACGACCGTCACGACTGGCGCGAGGTGACGCCGGAATACTGGGACGAACGTCAGGCCACCAACCTGCGCCATATGTTCTTCGCGATCCAGGCCGTCGCGCCCGACATGATCGACGCGGGCGGCGGGTCGATCATCAACATGGGCTCCAACAGCTGGTGGGAAGCGGGCGGCAACATGCCGGCCTACACCACGGCCAAGGCGGCAGTGCATGGCTTGACGCGCACCATGGCGCGAGATCTTGGGGGACACCGCATTCGCGTCAACACGGTTGTCCCCGGCTGGGTCATGACCGAGCGGCAGAAAGAGCTCTGGGCCAACCCCGAGGCGCTCGAAAAGCATCGCGATCGGCAGTGCCTGCCTGACCTGATCGACCCTGTCTACCTTGCCCGGATGGTGCTGTTCCTGGCCTCTGACGACGCGGCGATGTGTACGGCCAATAACTACATGGTCGAGGCCGGCTCGATCTGAGCGCCCCTCTGCCGCTCACGTCATCGTGCATATCAATTGAGCCCGCTCTGGCGGAGGGTTCGCGCATCACAACGAGGGGTTATCTATGAAACATATGATCTTTGCTGCCGGTCTTGCATTGGCCGCCACGACGGCAAGTGCTGGCGAAAACGGCCTGATGCTCAAGGAGAGCCCGCAGGGTGTGACCGAAACCGTCGATGCCATGGTCACCGCGATGGAAGCCGCCGGGATCACCATCTTCGCGCGAGTCGATCACGGGGCAGGAGCCGAGTCCATCGGTGAAGACATCGGCGCGTCTCAGCTTTTGATCTTCGGCAATCCCAAGGTTGGCACCCCCGCGATCAAGGACGATCCGGTGGCAGGGCTGTATCTGCCACTCAAGGTTCTGGTTTACGAAGACGATATGGGCGGAACGAAAATCGTCTACGAAGACCCGGCAGCCATGCTCGGTGATCTGGGCGGTGTATCAGAGGACGCGGCCTATCTTCAGACGATGGCCGGTGCGCTCAAGAACTTCACGGACACCGCGTCGCAGTAGACTTGTGCCGACGCGGGCTGCCCCTTGCGGGGCGGTCCGCTCCATCCGAAGGCGCAGGCCTACGCCGCCTTCAGCGCGGCAAGAGCCTCTTTCAGAACGAGCGCCCCATCATACAGCGCCCGGCCCGAAATCGCGCCGTTGAGGCCCGCACCGCAATCGCGCAACGCGATCAGGTCGTCCAGCGACGAAACCCCGCCCGACGCGATCACCGGGATCGACACGGCACGTGCCAGATCGGCGGTGGCCTCCACGTTCGGGCCCTGCATCGCGCCGTCGCGGTTGATGTCGGTGTAGATGATCGCTGCCACGCCCGCATCTTCGAACGACCGGGCAAGGTCTGTCACCATCACGTCCGTCTCTTCAGCCCAGCCCTTGGTCGCCACCCGCCCGTTGCGGGCGTCGATCCCGACAGCCACATGACCGGGAAACGCCTTCGCTGCCTCGCGCACGAGGTCGGGGTTCTCGACAGCCACCGTCCCAAGGATCACCCGCTGCAAACCCTTGTCCAACCAGCGTTCGATGGTCGCCATGTCGCGAATTCCGCCACCCAGCTGTGCGGGCACCTTGCAGCGCGACAGGATCGCCTCGACCGCAGCGGCGTTCACCGGTTCACCCGCGAAGGCTCCGTTCAGATCGACGAGGTGCAGCCATTCGCACCCAGCCTCGACGAACTCCATTGCCTGCGCTGCCGGATCATCGTTGAACACGGTTGATTTCTCCATGTCGCCCCGCAAAAGGCGCACGGCCTGTCCGTCTTTGAGGTCGATGGCGGGGTAGAGGATCATGGTGCTGTCTCCGGTCAGATTGCCCGCGCGCTTTGGCATGACGGAACGGCACATGCAACGCGACCTTGCGTCAATCTTGATCGGAGGCGGCACCTGCGGTCAGGATTTCGCTACCACTCAGAGGGAGGAGACCCGAGATGAAACTGACAGCACTGATCGCCGGATTGACCCTGGCCGCAGGCGCCGCCTTTGCCGACCCGGTCGAGGGCACATGGCAGACCCAGCCGGACGAAGGCAATTACGCACATATCCGCATGGTGCCCTGCGGCGACATGATCTGCGGCGTCATCGCGCGCAGCTTCAACGCGTCAGGCGAGTTCAATTCGCCCAACACCGGCAAAACGCTGGTCATCAACATGGTGCCGCAAGGTGATGGAAAGTACGAGGGCAAGGTCTGGAGACCGTCCAACGACAAGATCTACATGGGCAAGATGCAGCATCGCGGCGACACGCTCGATCTGTCGGGCTGTGTGGCCGGTGGATTGCTGTGCTCCAAGCAGACTTGGACCCGAGTGAAATAAGGCTTGCATCGCAGAGGCTTTGCCTCTGCGATCCGCTGGGGGGTTCACCCCCCAGACCCCCGAAGGTATTTGGAAAACAGAGAAGATGGGGAGTCAGGGCGCCCATCGCAGGAAGTTGGCGATCATGCGCAGGCCCGTGGCGGCGCTTTTTTCCGGGTGGAACTGGAAGCCCACCCTGTTGTCCCGCGCGACGATCGCGGTGACGTCGCCGCCATAGTCCACATGCGCGACACGCTGTGACGGGGTGTCGACGCGCATCTGGTAGCTGTGCACGAAGTAGGCGTGTTCACCGGTTGTCACGCCGTCCAGCACCGGATGCGGCGTGTCGATCACCAGATCGTTCCATCCCATATGCGGCACCTTCAGCGCCGTGTCGGGTGTGATCCGCTCCACCACCCCGTCGATCCAGCCCAGACCCTCGGTCGGTTGGTACTCCAGCCCTTCGCGCGCCATCAACTGCATGCCGACACAGATGCCCAGGAACGGCCGCGCCTTCACCTCGACCGCCTCCACCATCGCGGCAAAGGCACCCGATGCCCGAAGTGCAGCGGCGCAGGCCGGGAAAGCGCCGTCGCCGGGCAGCACGATGCGATCGGCCCCGGCGATGACCTCGGGGTCCGACGTGACCACGACCGATCCAGCGCCCACCTCGAGCGCCATGCGCTGGAACGCCTTTTCGGCAGAGTGCAGGTTGCCGCTTTCGTAATCGATGATCGCTGTCAGCACTTACAAGGCACCCTTGGTCGACGGGATCGCGTCCGACTTGCGCGGATCGACTTCCAGCGCATCGCGCAACCCGCGCGCCACCGCCTTGAAGGCGGCCTCGGCGATGTGGTGGCTGTTGATCCCGTGCAGGCAATCGACATGCAGGGTGATCCCGCCATGGGTGCTGAATGCCTGAAAGAACTCGCGCACCAGCTCGGTATCGAAGGTGCCGATCTTGGTCGTCGGCAGAGCGACGTTCCACACAAGGAAGGGCCGGGCCGACAGGTCCAGTGCCGCACGCACCAAGGCGTCATCCATCGGCAACAGGCAGGCGCCATAGCGCACGATCCCGCGCTTGTCGCCCATCGCCTGTGTCAACGCCTGACCCAAAGTGATGCCCACATCCTCGACCGTGTGGTGATCGTCGATATGCAGATCACCCTCGCACCGGATTTTCATGTCGATCAGCGAATGGCGCGCAAGCTGGTCCAGCATGTGATCGAAGAACCCGACACCGGTCTGGTTGTCGTATTGCCCGGTGCCGTCCAACCCTATTTCGACGGTAATCTTGGTCTCGGCGGTATTCCGGGTCACTGTGGCGTTGCGCATGTCGCCTCTCCTTTGGCACTCTCGCGGCCTTATAGGCACGTGCGCCGCTCGCGCCAAGCCGTGATCACCGGGTTGACAGGTGCTCCGTCCGTGCGATGGAACGTTGTCACAAATGGACACAGGGACATGATCACACGATCCTTTAACGCAGGGCTGGTCTACGGGCTGAGCGTCTTCGCCCTCGGTTTTGGTCTGGGCGTCCTGCGCACACTTCTGTTGCATCCGCTTTTCGGAGAGGTCTGGGCCGTCGCGCTCGAGATTCCGGTGATGCTCGCCGCGTCGTGGATCATTTGCGCGACACTCGTTCACCGCCTGTTAGTGCCCTCGCAATGGTCCGACCGCCTGACCATGGGCGGTGTCGCACTGGCCTGCGTGCTGGTGGGCGAAGCGTTGGTTTCCGTGGGACTGTTCGAGCGCACGCTGGCCGAATACCTGGCTCTTTACGGCACCCCCAGATCGGCATTGGGACTGCTGGCGCAAATCGCCTTCGCGCTGATGCCGGTGGCGCAACTGCGCCGCGACAGGAAAGGAGACTGAGAGGAGGAGGACCGATGGAGCGGGCGAGGCGATTCGAACGCCCGACCCTAACCTTGGCAAGGTTATGCTCTACCCCTGAGCTACGCCCGCGCTGCCATCGATGTGACCGGATTGGAGCGGGCGAGGCGATTCGAACGCCCGACCCTAACCTTGGCAAGGTTATGCTCTACCCCTGAGCTACGCCCGCGC
>NZ_CANKYW010000004.1 GCF_947488135.1 uncultured Marivita sp.
GAAAACCTGTGCGAGCTCATCGAAATGGACCGTCAACACGCACGTTGACCTCGCTGTGGCCTACGCCGGATGCTTACGACCCATTCGTAGCGAAAGCCTAATTTCCGCCCACCGCGCGACCGCTCTTCTCTAATCAATTCCCTATCGCACTACGCCGTTGGTCTGGTTATGGTCCGGTAATCCGGCTTTAAACCGGACGAAAGCCATTCGAAACCAGCCAATTCCCACTGAAAAAATAATTTTTCCTCTGGCGCTGCCCTCCGAATGCATAGCGCATCTGTAAGTATCGCGAGTGTGCGGAGGGTGTGCGCTCCATGCCGATGTCGAAGAATACGGCGTTTAAAGAACTTCGCTGATGGCCATTCCAGCTTCAAATCCGGACTTCGATCCACTAACGGGAACCCCAACACGCGAGGCTGTCCCTGTGATGCACAACATGCTGAAGTCCACAATCCTTATGGTGATCCTCGTTGCTGGATGCAGCAACGGCACGGGTAGCCGAACAACCGTCGTGGGGGCAGGCCCGGACGAGCTCTTGAAGCTGCGCGCGGGTCCTGGCCTCGGCTTTCGCGTGATCCTCGGGCTTCCCGACGGCACGCAGCTAATCCGGCGGGATTGCATTACCGAAGCCAGCCAGCTCTGGTGTCGGGTGTCGCTGTTCGATGCGCCGTCTGTTTCGGGTTATGTCTCTGCCGATTACCTTTCGACGCGCTAATAGAGAGCCCCCCTAGAATGAACGATCTAGAAGAGTTGGATGCCTACCTGTCGTCGGATGCGTCTCCTGATCACTGCATGATGCTTTCCGACTTGGATGGGTTCTTGCACGGCATTGCTTGTTCTCCAGTCCCGATCCCTATCGAAGAATGGATGGCGGTAGCCGTAGGCGGTGACCCCGGAGACCTGCCGAAGTGGGTGCAGGAGGGCATTTCAGTGATCTTCTTCAGTATCATCGAGGGATTGGCCAGCGACCTGCCAGAGGTGGAGCCGATCTTCTGGGAAGCTGCCGAAGGTCACGTGATTGCCATGGATTGGTGCGAGGGCTTCATGCAGGCTGTCTCCTTGCGCCCCAAGGACTGGCTGAGGCTTACAGAGAGCGGAGTTGGCGGCCAACTGATCATTCCAATTATGGTTCACATACTCGACGAGAACGGAAATTCGGTTCTGGGCATCCCGCAAGAGGACCTGGATCAAACCCTTGGTGAGGCAGCTGAACACATCCCAAAGGCCGTGATAGCGATACATCGGTTTTGGTAAGCGAAGCTACGAAGTGCGCTTTGGTTCGTTGAACCTGTGCCAACCGAAGTAGATTGGAAACAGGCCAATTTAGACTTTTTACGAAGGCCTCTCTTGGCCAAACATCAATAGGTTGGCCGATACTCCCTATTTTTACACCGAAGATGTCGGGAGTTCGAGTCTCTCATCACCCACCATTCAGCCCGAGAAAACCGCGCCCCCTCAATGCGTTACTGCATTGGGTTGATGTGATTTTCGAGCCACGACATCACGTCATCGACCCGCGTCCGGGCGACCGGTACCTCGGTATCGTCGCGCAGGCGCAGGATTAGACGACCGTCTTTGTGCTCTGGTTTGATGCCCGCGTTTTTCGCAACCCACCATGAACGGTGCGGTTGGATGCCGTCTTCGCGTTGGGTTTGCGCCACGATGTCGCGCAACCTGGCGCGGGCGAGTGATCTTGCGTCCTCGAATGTCAGGTGCACATGGTGCTCACGCGCCTCGATATGGAGCAGTTTCGACAGGTCGATCTTTTCGCCGTCGATGACCAACTGCCGGGTCTTCTGCTCCCTTTCGATCTCTTCCTGCACACCGGGCATGATGAAGCGATAGAACACCGTTTCGAGCCCCTGCACCGAGAAGAAATAGAAGATCATCTGCTTCACGACATCGTATGGGAAGGTTCCGTTGCTCATGATCATGACGAAAGATTCGCAGACGATAACAGTTGGAACGAGAGCGATGAAACCAAGTAACGGAGTCGGGACCCGGAGCGATGGTATCCGGCGGATCAGAGCGGCAGCGAGCAGGAACTCCAGATGGTATAGTAACAGATAGAAGGAGAAAGCGATCGGCCACAGGATCATGCTGAACCAGAGCGGGACGTAGTTTCGCGCGCCCGACGGATCCGCTGCGAAGAATGTCAGCAAGCTCAGCGACACGAAGACGAGCGTGCGCTTGTGTTGCAGGACCCGGCCATAGGTGGCGGTGGTGAAGGCCATACGGCCCCCCAGAAGGTCCCAAAACTTGATCTCGGTATTCAAAAGTCGTTTCACGACAATACGTTTGCCCAATTCATTTCAGATGCAGACATTAGAATTTTTGCAGATTCGAGCAATCGCGAGCACCCCTTCCGTTGGGTAAATATCTCGTAACTGACGCTAATTCGCATCAGTTTTTTGTGATGTGCAAAAACGCGCAGAAAATGTCCGATTGTTCTATCTGTCCAATTATTGCGCACATAGTTATCTTGTTGCGTGTCACAGGAGGCCATTGCCATGAGTTGGAACCCCGCACTCGATCCACATTGTCCGACCGGAGACGACGTCGATCTGATCGACACGGTCATCATTCCGCGCGCCCGCGATCTGGGCGGATTTGAGGTGCGCCGCGCGTTGCCGGCACCGCGACGCCAAATGGTCGGACCATTCATCTTCTTTGATCAGATGGGTCCGGCCGAATTCCTGCCGTCACGGAGTCTTGATGTTCGGCCGCATCCGCATATCGGGCTCGCGACGATCAGCTATCTGTATCGCGGGCGGATGCATCATCGTGACAGCCTTGGCACGGATCAGTGGATCGAACCCGGTGCTGTGAACTGGATGGTGGCGGGGCACGGGATCACGCATTCGGAGCGGACGGATGACGAAACGCAGCGTGATCCAATGCCGTTCTTCGGCATTCAAACCTGGGTGGCTTTGCCAAAAGACCATGAGGACCGCGCGCCGGAGTTCATCCACGCAGCGCCGTCCGATCTGCCGATGATGACCGGTGAGGGCAAAGACGTGCGGCTCATCCTGGGGTCTGCCTATGGAGAAACGGCGCCGGTCCAGACAGCGTCCGAGATGTTCTAC
This sequence comes from uncultured Marivita sp., assembly GCF_947488135.1. GTDB lineage: Bacteria > Pseudomonadota > Alphaproteobacteria > Rhodobacterales > Rhodobacteraceae > Marivita. The sequence goes on from NZ_CANKYW010000004.1 coordinate 3,087, forward strand.
GCAGATGCGGTCTTGCAGCCCGGCGCGGCGATTCCGCTGCCGGACAACCATGAAGATCGGGGTGTCTACGTTGTCGACGGCTCTGTTACCGTAGCGGGCGACACATACGACGCAGGCCAGATGATGGTATTTCGTCCCGGTGACGGGGTGTCGCTCAAGGCCGGGGAACGGGGCGCGCGGTTGATGCTTCTTGGCGGTGAGACGCTGGAAGGGCCACGGTATATCTGGTGGAACTTCGTGGCCTCGTCGAAAGAGCGGATTGATGAGGCGAAAGAGGCGTGGCGCCGAGAGGATTGGGCAGAGGGCCGGTTTCAGTTGCCACCGGGCGATGATGCGGAATTCATCCCCTTGCCGGACAAATGACGTCTTTATCGGCCTGTGCGATGCGCGATTTGTGCTGCACGGGACGTCCGTCATTTTTGCTTCAGAAAACCGCGTGAAAGCGCTTGACGGGGCAGGGCACTGACCATAGAACCCGCGTCACGCCCAGATGCGGGCGGCAGTGAGCGGTTGTAGCTCAGTTGGTTAGAGTACCGGCCTGTCACGCCGGGGGTCGCGGGTTCGAGCCCCGTCAACCGCGCCACCACTGCCAAACGGATCAGCGTGAAATGCGCGGTTGTAGCTCAGTTGGTTAGAGTACCGGCCTGTCACGCCGGGGGTCGCGGGTTCGAGCCCCGTCAACCGCGCCATTTTTCACCCGAAGGTCAGAGCGATGCGAGAAATGCCTTCAGGGCGTCCGCCGTGGCTTTTGGCGATTGGTCCGGGAAGAAATGTCCTCCCTGAATGGCGGCATGTTGCATATCGGCCAGCCTATCGCTCCATGTCGCCGGCACATCCATAAGCCGCGCCATCGCGCCATCCTGTCCATAGAGGACGAGCGACGGGCATGTGACCTTGCGCTGCAAATCTTGTCGGTCATGGTCCCAGTCGACGTGAATCGCGGCGCGGTAGTCGTGGCACATGGAACGGATACAGTCCGGATCACGCCAGCTTTTCCGGTATAGCTCCAAAAGTTCGGGGTCGAAATCCGCAAGCGTCGCTTTGCCGAATCCCAGTAGACAGCGTTCGAAATAAGCATCGGGATCGTGACCGATCATCGTTTCGGGGAACGGATATGGTTGGGCCAGGAAGAACCAGTGATAATAGGCGTTGGCAATCTCGGTTGTCATATGCGTCAGGAGGTGCTCGGTCGGCACAATATCCATGACGGTCAGGCTGAGCAGGCGGTCCGGGTGATCAAGCGCCATGCGGTGTGCGGTGCGTCCGCCGCGATCATGTCCGGCGACGTGGAATTTTTGAAAACCCAACGAGGCCATTGAGGCGACCATGTCCTGCGCCATGCAGCGAAAGCTCATCTCGGGCATGTCGGCAGGCTTGCTGCTGTCGCCGTATCCACGCAGGTCGGCCGTGACGATTGTGTGGCTTTCCGAGAGCGCGGGCAGAAGGGGGCGCCACATCGCACGGGTTTGGGGAAAGCCGTGCAACAGCAAAAGAGGCGGCCCATTTCCGGCCACCTCGTACGCGATGATCTGGTTGTCCGTTTCGAAGCGGTGATGCGTCGTCATTTCGGTGACGAGGAAACCATCACAACGCTTGCCCAGTCAACATTTGTCAGGCTGGCCGTGCGCGCCTGCGCCATTGTCAATAGTTCGGCCGTGTTCTCGATCCCGGCATATTGCAGACCGGCGTTAATATGGGACGGATCGACAGAGCTGACACCGATGGCCGCGATCGCGCCCGCGACAAGACCGGCAGCGTTCCAGCGACCGGACGCGCGCGGGTTGATGATGCGGACGACGTTGACGAGATAGAAGATGATAAGGCCGATGATAAGGATCGAGACGCCGTTCATGCCGTAGCTGATGAACTGCGCGGGCCATCCCGACTGCAACAGCAGGTCCTGCGTTCTGTCCGGGTCGTTCGCCACGAACAGGGCACCCATGGCGAGTGCGAACCCGATGCAACCGGTCAAGATCGGACTGTCCGACTTGCGCGAGGCGTTGCCGAATTCCCAAGGCTTGCGTTCGTCACGTGCGGTCGCTGGCGTGCTCGCAAATGCAGGATCGAGCCGTTCGATGCGGCTGATGAAATCGTTGCGATCCTGTTTTCTCAATACTCGTGTCATGGCGTTAAGCATTCGCCAGAAAATGTGTTCAGAATTGGAACCCGCTGCGGCTTATGTGCGGAACTTCCAGTCGGTTTTAGGCAAGTTCCCTAACGTCAGATGCCACAATTGGGCGTTAAGACTTGCTCAAAGCCTCCAGAATGCGGGCCCAGCTTCTTGTGCCCTTGTGAAAGCTCTCGACGTCATATTTCTCGTTCGGGCTGTGAATCTGGTCGTCATCCTTGCCAAAGCCGATCAGCATCGACTCGGTGTCGAGCAGGGATTGGAAATATCCCGCAACCGGGATCGAGCCGCCGCTGCCGATGAATGCCGCCTCGTCGGGCCATTCGTCGCTCAGTGCTTTGCGGGCCAACTCGAAAGCGGGGTTGTCGATCGACATCACCGATGCCGGGGCGGCACCATCGCTGTTGAAGGTCACCTCGCAATCGGCGGGAAGCATGGCGCGGACCATGTCGCGAAAGCTTTTGTCGATGGCCTGCGGATCTTGGGTGCCGACCAGTCGGAAACTGATCTTGGCATGCGCTTTGGACGGCAGGACCGTCTTGAAGCCCGCGCCCTGGTATCCGCCACCAATGCCGTTCACTTCGCAGGTCGGCCGGGCCCAGATCATCTCGAGCGCGCTGCGCCCGGCTTCGCCCGCCAGTTCCGACAGGCCGACATCCTTGAGGAACGCCTTGTGATCGAACCCGAGCGCGTCCCATTGTTCACGCATGTCATCCGGAATTTCCGACACGCCGTCGTAGAAGCCGGGAACGGTGACTTTTCCTTCATCGTTATGCAGCGCGGCGATGATCTTGGCCAACACGCGGATCGGATTTATCGCGGCTCCGCCATACATTCCTGAATGCAGGTCGCGGCTGGGTCCAGTAATGGTGATTTCTTCCTTGAGCATTCCGCGCAGCATGGTGGTGATGGCAGGTACCCGGCTGTCATAGAGACCGGTGTCGCAGATCAGCGCAATGTCCGCTTTCAGCTCGTCCGCGTTTTCCTTCAGAAACGGAACAAGGGACGGGGACCCCGATTCTTCTTCGCCCTCGAAGAAGAAGGTGATCTTGCAGGGCAGGGACCCGTGAACCGCCTTCCAGGCACGGCAGGCTTCGACAAACGTCATCAGCTGACCCTTGTCGTCCGACGTCCCGCGTCCGCGAATGACCTTGCCTTTCGGGGTGTCCTCGATCTGCGGATCGAACGGATCATTCTCCCATAAGTCCAGCGGATCCACGGGTTGCACATCATAATGGCCGTAGAAAAGGAGATGCGGGCCCGGCCCATCGACATGACCCACCACCATCGGGTGGCCGGGTGTTGGCCGCTTCTCCGCGTCGATGCCGATGGATTTCAGGTCCTCGACCAGCCAATCCGCCGCCTGATCGCACTCTGCCTTGAAGGCGGGATCGGTCGAGATCGACGGGATGCGCAGGAACGCCTTGAGCCGGTCTAGGCTGTCCGGCAGGTCAGAATCGATACGGTTCAGGACAGAGTCGAGAGACATGAGCGCGCTCCTTTGAATGGTCTGCGCGGACCCTACCACTGCGCCAAGTACTGTCCAGAGCGCGGCGCGGTCTGATCCGGTCAGGAATGATGTAGAAAAAATGTAGATTTTTCGTGGCGAATTCGCCTTTGGCTTTGATTGGTTGACTCAGATCAAGGCTGCGACGGTTCGTCGTTCCTTAGAAACATTGTCATGAGGACACGCGATCTATATCCATTCTAAAACGTGAATGCGACGCGGGATGACGAAAACGACCGCACAGATCGCAGGCTGAAGGAGACGCCGGTGCATTACGCAGATAAACTTGACGCAGCCCTGAACCGCTTGCACGAAGAGGGGCGGTATCGGACCTTTATCGACATCGAGCGTCAAAACGGCCAGTTTCCGCACGCGGTCTGGCGCAAGCCCGATGGAACAGAGCAAGACATCACCGTCTGGTGCGGTAATGATTACCTTGGCATGGGGCAACACCCGGCCGTTCTCGACGCCATGCATGAAGCGCTGGATGCCACGGGCGCAGGGTCGGGCGGGACGCGGAATATTTCCGGCACCACGGTCTATCACAAGCGTCTCGAGGCCGAACTGGCTGACCTGCACCAGAAGGAAGCGGCGCTTCTTTTTACATCGGCCTACATCGCGAATGACGCGACGCTGTCGACACTTCCCAAGCTTTTTCCCGGCTTGATCATCTATTCCGATGCACTGAACCACGCGTCGATGATCGAAGGTGTGCGTCGCAACGGTGGCGCCAAGCGGATCTTCCGGCACAATGACGTCGAACACCTGCGCGAACTGCTCGCCGCCGATAATCCGGATGCGCCGAAACTGATCGCCTTCGAATCAATCTATTCGATGGATGGCGATTTCGGCCCGATCGAGGCGATCTGCGATCTGGCCGATGAATTCGGTGCCTTGACCTATATCGACGAAGTGCACGCCGTCGGCATGTACGGCCCCCGCGGCGCGGGCGTGGCCGAACGGGACGGTCTGATGGACCGGATCGACATCATCAACGGCACGCTGGCCAAAGCCTATGGCGTGATGGGTGGTTACATCGCGTCCTCGGCAAAAATGTGTGACGCCATCCGGTCTTACGCGCCGGGCTTCATCTTCACCACATCGCTTCCGCCAGCCGTCGCTGCGGGGGCTGCTGCCTCGGTGGCGCATCTCAAGACGGATCAAAGCCTGCGCGATCAACACCAGCTTCAGGCCAAGATCCTCAAGATGCGTCTGAAAGGCCTTGGCCTTCCGATCGTAGATCACGGCAGCCATATCATCCCCGTGATCGTCGGCGATCCGGTCCACACGAAGCAGATGTCCGACATGATGCTTGAGCGTTTCGGCATTTACGTACAGCCGATCAACTATCCGACGGTGCCGCGCGGAACCGAGCGTCTTCGCTTCACGCCATCGCCGGTTCATGGGCCGAAGGAAATCGACAAACTTGTCCGCGCGATGGATGAACTCTGGGCACATTGTGCGCTAAATCGCGCCGAACTCAGCGCTTAATGCGTGGAATCAGTGCAATGAACCTTGCCGTATGTTAGCGTTGAAGTAATAAAACGCGCGACTCGACTCACCTGGTACGCGCGACGCAGGCAGCGTAGAGACGGTACGAACGGCAAGGGGCAGCGAGTATGATTGGGCGTAAACCCCAAAAATCATCGCAAGACACGACTGAATCCAAACCGCGAGGGTTCGATGATTTCGAACTCAGGCTTGGCGATGTCATGCGTGGGGAACGCGCCACATTGGGCAAATCTCTTCTGGATGTGCAGCGCGAGCTGCGGATCAAGGCGAGCTATATCGCGGCCATCGAAAACTGTGACCCGACAGCTTTCGACACCCCCGGATTTATCGCGGGCTATGTCAGGTCCTATGCGCGGTATCTGGGCATGGACCCGGATGACACCTATTCTGTGTTCTGCGCTGAAAGCGGCTTTGAGACCGCACATGGCATGTCGGATGCCGCGTCCTCGCGGAAAAAGGCGGACGCGATCAAGGCAGCGGGGCCCGTTGGCCCGCGCGATCCGTTCTCTCACCCCGCATTGCCCTTCGCTCCCAGCAGCGATTCCTTTCTGTCCCGCATCGAACCGGGGGCCATCGGATCCACGCTCGTTCTGGTCGTTCTCTTGGGCGGGCTTGGGTTTGGCGGCTATTCGGTCCTGAAAGAAGTGCAGCGTGTGCAATTGGCGCCCGTGGATCAGACGCCCGTCGTTCTATCCGATCTCGATCCGCTGCAAACCTCGATCCAGTCGGTTGAGACGACTGATCCACTGGAAAATACCGATACGGCGGCTGGCGTGTTCACACCGCCGGCCAACACGGAATCCTTCGATCGGCTTTACCGTCCTCAGGCCTTGGACGTGCCGGTCCTTGTCGCGCGGGACGCGCCGATCTCGACGCTTGATCCGAACAGCGTCGGGGCCTTTGCGCAAATCGCAAACCAGAACCTCCCCTCTGTCGATCTCGAACCGGCAACGAATGAGCGGTCTGGCTTTGCCACGGCTGCGCTGTCGCAGGATGGCGTGACTCTGATTGCGGCGCGTCCGGCATGGGTGCGCGTGCGCGGCGACGATCGGTCGGTCATCTTCGAAAAGGTCATGGCGGCGGGCGACACGTGGACCGTTCCGGCCTCTGAAACCGATGCGCTATTGAATGTTGGCGAAAGTGGGGCGCTGTATGTGTCGGTCAATGGTCAGACCATAGGTCCGGTCGGTGCTGCGGGAACCGTGACGTCGGATATGCCGTTGGATGGCGCGACCTTGGCGGCCGTTCTCGAACCGGCCAACCCGCAAACCGACGGGGATCTGTCTCGCGTGTTGGCTGAACTGGGCACGGATACAACTCAGCCGATCATCGGCCAGCCCAAGATCCTCGAAGACAGCGCGCCGGGTGTAACGCTCGTCGCGGTGCGCCCCGCCTGGATCCGCGTCCGTGCGGCGGATGGTACTGTGATATTCGAGACCATCATGAACGCCGGGGACACTTACGAGGTGCCGGCAACCGAAGAACCGCCGACACTGCGCGTCGGCGAATCCGGTGCGATCTATTTCGCGATGAACGGTCAGACCTATGGTCCGGCCGGTCCGCGGGGTGCCGTGACCTCCAACCTAGCCCTCTCGGTCGACGAACTGAGCCAGACCTATTCCGTTGCGTCCATCGAGGCCGACAGCGATCTGGCGCGTATCGTGGCGGAGCTCGCCGTGCCTCAGCCCGCCGACTAAGCGTCGCATCCTATTCGCGACCGCTTGATCCGCCTGTTCACCGGGCCTAGCTATCCTGCTTAAACAACTGTACCGTTTGGTTGACACTTGCCGTCGAAGGAGGGCTGCATGAGCCTCAATCACATTCGCCCGTGGCGCAACATCTATCGCCGCAAATCGCGCCAGATCATGGTGGGGAATGTGCCGGTCGGAGGCGACGCCCCGATCACCGTTCAGACGATGACCAACACGCTGACCCCCGACGTCAAGGCAACCATCGCGCAGGTTCAGGCAGCGGCGGACGCGGGTGCGGATATCGTGCGCATCTCGGTGCCTGACGAAGACAGCTCGCGCGCGCTTAAACAAATCGTGCGCGAAAGCCCCGTGCCGATCGTGGCGGATATCCATTTCCACTACAAACGCGGCATCGAAGCGGCCGAGGCGGGGGCGGCCTGTCTGAGGATCAATCCCGGAAATATCGGGTCCGAGGCGCGGGTGAAGGAAGTCATCAAGGCCGCGCGCGACCACAATTGTTCCATCCGCATCGGCGTGAATGCCGGGTCGTTGGAAAAGCACCTGCTCGACAAATACGGAGAGCCCTGTCCCGACGCGATGGTCGAATCCGGTCTGGATCACATCAAGATCCTTCAGGACAACGACTTTCACGAGTTCAAGATCAGCTGCAAGGCGTCCGACGTATTCATGGCTGCCGCCGCCTATCAGCAGCTTGCAGAGGCCACCGATGCGCCGATCCACCTTGGCATCACCGAGGCAGGTGGCCTCATGACCGGCACGATCAAATCCGCCATCGGCTTGGGCAATCTGCTGTGGATGGGCATTGGCGACACGATCCGCGTTTCCCTGTCCGCCGATCCGGTGGAAGAGGTCAAGGTTGGCTACGAAATCCTCAAATCCCTGGGCCTGCGCCATCGCGGCGTGAACATCATTTCCTGCCCCAGCTGCGCGCGTCAGGGGTTCGACGTGATCAAGACGGTTGAGACGCTGGAAAAGCGACTGGAACACATCAAGACGCCGATGAGCCTATCTATCATTGGATGCGTCGTGAACGGCCCCGGCGAGGCGCTGATGACCGATGTCGGCTTCACCGGCGGCGGCAACGGATCGGGTATGGTCTATTTGGCAGGCAAGCAGAGCCACAAGATGTCGAACGACCAGATGATCGAGCACATCGTCGAGGAAGTGGAAAAGAAAGCCGCAGCCTTGGAAGCCGAAGGTGCGCAGGAAGCGGCGGAGTAGGGCGCCGGACAGGTAGTATGTGGCACAAGGCAGATTACGCCGCCTCGTGCCGCATCAGATCGTCAATCAGCTGGCGTCGCGGATGTCTTCCACGATTTCCTGCATCGCTTCGAGCGGCACATAACCGCGGATCAGTTGGTCTCCCATCACGAATGACGGCGTGCCGTTGATCTGAAGCGCCTGCGCCAACTCGCGGGTCGTCGCGAGTTGCTCGGTGATGCTTTCGTTATCCATCGCCGCCAACACGGCGTCCGTATTAAGGCCGAGTGTGTCCGACAGACGCCGCAAGGCGGTGTCGTCCAGATCGCCGTTCAGGGTGATCAAAGCTTCCTTGGCGGCTTCGTACGCTTCGTCCCCCCCGACTTCGCGGGCGGCCAACGCAAAGCGGGACGAGATCACGGAGTTTTCCCCGAGGATCGGGAACTCCTTGGCGACGTAGCGGATGTTACCATCAAGTTCGAGCAGTTGCGCGACCTCCGGATGGGCGCGGCGGCAGAAGCCACAGCGATAATCGAAGAATTCCACGATCGTGACGTCGCCTTCGGGGTTTCCGCCAACCCAGGAATAGCCGTCGTTGAAAATCGCCTCGGCGTTGTTCTCGACAAGGGCCACATCTCCCTGCGCCTGTTCGGCGGCCTGGCGTTGTTCCAGTACCTGAACGGCCTCCATGATGACTTCCGGGTTCTCGAGAAGGTAGGCCCGGACCTGTTCGCCAAAGGCGGCACGGTCGGCGTCCGACATATTTTCGAGATCGAGATCGGCGGCTTGAACACCGGTGGCCAGCGTCAGAGCCAGGACAGAGGAAGCGATGCGGGTTTTCAACATGATACGTCTTTCTTTGGATATCGGGATCAGCGTCGTTGCGCGCGTTGGGCTGCACTTAGCACATCCTGTGCGCGTTGCCACGGGCCTGATCCGCGTGGCAGGGCGCCTTCGGCCCGTTTCGCGTGGATGGCGGCGTCTTTCAGTCGGCCTTGCACTGCATAGCGTTCTGCGGTGACGAGCGATGCCATCGCGTCCTGTCCGGTCTTGGCATAGGCCACGGCCAGATCGCGCAGGATACGGGTGTCGCTGAAGTCACGACCGCGCGCCGCTTCGAGCGTGCGCAGGGCGTCCTGCGGATTGCCCGCCGCCAGTTGCGCACGTCCGAGACCTCCGAGGATCAAGGGTTCGCGGGGTGCGAGGTTCGCCGCGGCGGAATAGACGCGAACGGCATCGTCGGCGCGTCGCGATTCAAGCAGGATCTGCCCCTTTAGCTCGCGCAGGAAGGGGTCGTTCGGACGCGATGCGATGGCAGCGTCGATATTGCTGAGCGCGCGGCCCAGGTCGCTTTGCCGGTGGTAGGCCACGGCTTTGCGCATTTGCGCGATGTCGGGCGTGCCGCTGCCGTCGGCGCGGCGCAGCGTCCAGCTTGGGGCACGGGTGAAGGCTGTCAGCTTACCCTTGGCGCGCGCGAACCAGTACGCGGCGGCGGGGTCGGGTGCGGTCTGGGCCGACGCACCGGCCACCAGCCCATTGAGCGCGCGCAGGCGATCGCGGGTCAGGGGATGCGAGCGCATATAGGGATCCTGTCTGCTTTCCGAGAGAGCTTCCTGACCGCGAAAGAGGTCCTGCACCTCGATTGCGCCTTGCGGGTCGACGCCCGCGCGCACGAGATACCGGATCGAGCTGATATCGGCGGATGCCTCTTCCGCGCGGGAATGGGCCAGAAGGCTGCGCAGGGCCGAGGATTGGATGCCAATGCCCAAGCCAACGGCGGCCTGACCATTCCCTCCGGCGGCCGCGGCGGCGGCGAGCACCATGCCAAGACCGGCGGCCGTTCGGGCGGTCTGCATGTTGCCCAGGCGGCGCGAGATGTGACCATTGGCGATATGCGCTGCCTCGTGGGCGATCACGGCCTGGAGTTGTGGCGCAGTTTCAAGTTTGGTCAGAAGGCCGGAATGGATGAAGATGTGCTGCGTGTCGACGATGAAGGCATTGAGCGTCGAGTCGTTGATTAACAGGATGCGGACCTGGTTGGGGTTCAGCCCGGCGGCTCGCAGGATCGGCGCGCCAAGTTGCTTGAGCGCGTATTCGATATCGGCATCGCGCAGCAATTGCGCGGCGCGTGCAGGGGCCGCGCCGATCATCGCGGTCAGGCTCAGCACCAGGACCGTCATCCGTACAAGACGGCGTGTCGCTCTATACATTGACCTTGCCCTGCCTTCGCCCCTAGGTCTGCCGCACACACTGTAGGAAGAGAATGATGCGGAACTCAAGCCGTGGGGCAGTTGATCCCTTTATCGTGATGGATGTAATGGAAGCGGCCCGACAAGCAGAAGACGCGGGCCATCACATAATCCATATGGAGGTGGGCCAACCGGGCACGCCAGCGCCGGTCAAGGCACGGGACACCCTGTCGAACGCGATGCGCGACGATCCGCTTGGCTATACGGTGGCGCTGGGTCTGCCCGCGCTGCGGCGGCGCATCGCACAGCTTTACGGCGAATGGTACAACGTCGATCTTGATCCCGCGCGGGTGATCGTGACGCCGGGGTCGTCCGGCGGGTTCATCCTTGCCTTTACGGCGCTCTTTGACGCGGGCGACCGGATCGCGTTAGGGGCACCGGGCTATCCGTCCTATCGCCAGATCATGAAATCGCTCGATCTTGTCCCGGTCGAGATTCAGACCCGTCCCGAGGCGCGCTATCAGATGGAGCCTCGCGATCTCGATGGCGTGGAGTACCAGGGCATGATGGTGGCCTCACCGGCCAACCCGACCGGGACGATGCTGGGCCGTGAGCCGTTGAAAGCGCTGATCGACGCGGCACAGGCCAAAGGGGCCGCGTTTCTGTCGGACGAGATTTACCACGGTATCGAGTACGAGAAGAAGGCCGTGACCGCGCTCGAGATCAGCGACGATGTCTGCGTCATCAATTCGTTCTCCAAGTATTTCAGCATGACCGGCTGGCGCGTTGGTTGGCTTGTGTTGCCCGAGGCCAATGTGCGTCAGGTCGAACGGCTGGCGCAAAACATGTTCATCTGTGCGCCCCATGCGGCACAGGTCGCGGCCCTGGCGGCGATGGATGCCGGGGACGAGCTTGACGCGAATATGGAGGTATATCGCGAAAACCGCCGCCTGATGATCGAAGGTCTGCCGAAGTCCGGGTTCGACCGCATCGCGCCGCCGGATGGCGCCTTTTACGTCTATGCGGATATCTCTCATATCACAAAGGACAGTCGTGCCTTTGCCAAGCAGATTCTGGACGAAGCGCGGGTGGCCGTCACGCCGGGGCTGGACTTTGATCCCGAACGCGGGGGCGGCACGCTGCGGTTCTCTTACGCTCGGTCGACGGATGACATTGTCGAGGGGCTTGATCGGTTGCAAAGTTTCATGCGTCACCATGGGCATGTCGACTGAAACATCAGCCCTGTCCCGACATGCGCGAATCCGTTAAACTGCGTCGCAAGGCCCGATGAGAGGCCAAGGTGAGTCAATGAGCGGTGTTCTGAAACGATTTTGCGCGGTCGTTCTGTCGGTATTTCTGGCAGCGCCTGCGCTTGCGCAGGACCTTGGCGCGTTGGCGCGCTTTCAGGACGGTAAGGTCGAAGACACATGGGCCGGTGCGCAACTGCGGCTTGAATTGAGCCAGGGTGTGCCGTGGCGCGTGTTCACGCTGACGCAACCCAACCGCCTGATCATGGATTTCCATGAAGTCGTCTGGGGCGATACCGATCCGCAGGCGTTGATCGACAGTGATCGCGTGCGCACGCTGCGTGTCGGCAGCTATCGTCCCGGTTGGTCACGCCTGGTGGCCGAACTTGCAGAGCCCATGGTCATCGACACAGCAGAACTCGTGACCGACGAGACCACCAGCGCAGCGACGATCTCGGTCTTGCTCGATGTCGCCGATCAGGCTGCGTTCGACCTCGCGGCAGGTGCACCGCGCGACGCGGGGTGGGATTTGCCGGAACCGGCGAAGATCACAGCACTGCCGCGGCGTGATCCCAATCGGCTGATGGTCGTGATCGACCCCGGTCATGGGGGGATCGATCCAGGCGCCGAGCGGGGCGATGTGCGAGAGGCCGACCTGATGCTCACCTTCGGGCGTGAGTTGCAGGAGGTGCTGCGCCGGGCCGGTGGATTTGACGTCATCCTCACCCGCGAAGGCGACTATTTCGTCTCGCTCGAAGCGCGGGTGGCACTGGCGCGTGATGCTGGTGCCGATGTGTTCATGTCGCTTCACGCCGATGCGCTGGCCGAAGGAGAGGCGCGCGGCGCGGCGATATATACGCTGTCTGACGAGGCATCGGATGCCGCCTCTGCGGCGTTGGCCGAGCGGCACAACCGCGATGACCTCTTGGCCGGGATCGACCTGAGCCAATCCGACGACCGTGTCGCCAACGTCTTGATGAGCCTCGCACGGCTCGACAATGCGCCGCGCAGCGAAGCCTTGGCGCGGCATATGCTTGACGGAATCCGTAACGCGGTTGGGCGCGTGCACAAACGCCCGCTGCGCAGTGCCGGGTTCTCGGTTCTCAAGGCGGCGGATATCCCGTCGGTGTTGCTCGAAGTGGGGTTTCTGTCCACCGACGAAGACCTCAAGAACCTCAGCGATCCGATCTGGCGTCAGGGCATGGCTGCCGGAATTCGGGACGGCCTGATCGCGTGGCGCGCCGAAGACGCGGCACTGGCACCGCTGCGACGGAACTGAAACGCCCGAGTGACCTTGCGTCATAGGCAATCGAACGCCGCTGTGAACGGCAATGTGTTTTGACCATACGCGTCTGATTTTGTAGGGGTAGACAACTGAAACAGGGGCACGTTGTGACCAGATTCATCCTGTCATTCTTTGGGGCGATCTTCACCCTCATCACCATGGGCATCATGATGGTGGCCTTGGGCGTTGGCGGTGTCTTCTGGATGTACGGCCGCGATCTGCCCAGCCACGAAAGTCTGGCGCAGTACACGCCGCCGACGATCAGCCGGATTTATTCGGTCGAAGGCAAGATCATCGACGAATTCGCGCAGGAACGCCGCCTGTTCACTCCCGCGAACGAGATCCCCGATCTGGTCAAACAGGCTTTCATTTCGGCGGAAGACAAGAATTTCTACACCCATGACGGCTACGACCTGCGCGGTATCGCGGCAGCGGCCATCGATGCCGTGGCGTCGGGCGGTCAGGACGTGCGCGGGGCCTCCACGATCACGCAGCAGGTCATGAAGAACTTTCTGCTCTCGGGCGACCGCCGTGTCGAACGCAAGATCAAGGAGATCATCCTCGCCTCCCGGATCGAGGACACGCTGTCGAAAGACAAGATCCTTGAGCTTTATATGAACGAGATTTTCCTGGGTCAGAACTCATACGGTGTGACGGCGGCGGCGCAGACCTATTTCAACAAATCCCTGGTCGAACTGGCCCCGCACGAAGCGGCAACGCTGGCGTCGATGCCCAAGGCGCCGTCGGAATACCATCCCGTGCGCCGCAAGGACCGCCTCTTGGCGCGCCGGAACTTCGTCCTGAGGGAAATGTTCGAGAACGGCTATCTTGACGAACAAACCTATGAGACCGAAGTCGCGATGCCGCTCAGATCCGTGCAGAACGGCGACTTTGACGCCTTCCGCGAAGCGCTGCCGCCGCGCAATTATTTCACCGATGAAATCCGTCGCCAGCTAAGCGTTGATTTCGGAGAGGGCGAGTTTTTCTCGGGCGGGTTTAGTGTCCGTGCAACTCTCGATCCGGAATTGCAAGTCGAGGCCGAGGTTGCTTTGCAACGCGCGCTGGAACTCTACGACCGCTCGCAAGGCGTGTGGCGTGGAACCGGCAAAAAGATCCCTGCCGAACAACTGAGCGACGCTGCGACTTGGCGCGAGGCGTTGTCGACTGTCGCGGTTGCCAGGGATATCCGCTTGGAAAACCCGTGGTATCCGGCTGTGGTTCTGGAAGTCGGTACAAACGACGCCCGCATTGGGATCGAAGGCGTCGCGGATGACGAAGACGGGCACTGGATCCCGGCCAATGACGTTCAGTGGGCCCGCAAGCGCAACAGCGATGGGTCTCTGGGACCGAGAGGTCAGGTCGCAGGAGACCTGCTCGAAGTCGGCGATGTCGTGCATGTGCGCCGCATGACGTCGGACAGTGACGGAAGCTTTATCCGCTGGACGCTTCGGCAGGTGCCGCAGGTTCAGGGCGCGTTCATGGCGATGGACGTGAACACCGGTCGCGTGCTCGCCATGCAGGGCGGGTTCAGCTACCAGCATTCGGTGTTCAACCGCGCCACACAGGCACAGCGTCAGCCCGGGTCGAGCTTCAAGCCCTTCGTCTACGCGGCAGCACTGGACAGCGGCTATTCCCCGGCGACGATCGTTGTGGACGCCCCGATCGAGATCAACACGCCGCAAGGCGTTTGGCGGCCGAAAAATGCGTCCAACCGGTTCTACGGCCCGACGCCGCTGCGCACCGGGATTGAACAGTCGCGGAACCTGATGACCATTCGTCTCGCGCAGGAAGTCGGCATGGACACGGTCGCGCGCTATGCCGAGAAATTCGGTGTCTACGACAACATGGGTCGGGTTCTGGCCAACGCGCTGGGGGCCGATGAAACCACGCTTTACAAAATGGTCGCCGCTTACGCGATGTTCGCCAACGGTGGCGAACGGGTGGAGCCGACCCTGGTGGACCGCGTTCAGGACCGCTACGGCAACACCGTCTACAAGCACGATCAGCGAGTCTGTGAGGACTGCACCCTGGCCAGCCTTCAACCGGGGCAGGGACCGACCGTGCGCAGTGACCGGGAACGCGTGATGAATGCGGTGACCGCCTATCAACTGACCTCGATGATGCAGGGTGTCGTCGAACGCGGCACGGCGCGCAGCGCAGTGAACCTGCCGGTGCCGACCGCTGGCAAGACGGGCACGACCAACGACTCCAAGGACGTTTGGTTCGTCGGCTTCACCTCGAATATCGTGGCGGGATGCTATATCGGGTTCGACCAGCCCCGCAGCCTTGGCAGCGGTGCCTCCGGCGGGGGCATGTGCGGACCGGTCTTCAATGCGTTCATGCAGAAAGCCGTCGCAAAATTCGGTGGCAGCGCCTTCCAGCCGCCTGAAAGCTGTCAGTTCATCAAGATTGACCGCAACACCGGTGCACGTCTTTCGGATGGCGCCAGTGGTGACAATGTGGTGGCGGAATGCTTCCGCGAAGGCGAAGAGCCGATCTTTGGCATCCAGTTCGATGGTGGTTTTGCGATGGGGTCCAATTTCGAGCTCTACAGCTCGAGCTCGCAGCCGTCCAAGCAAGTTACGACGTCGACGGGCGGAACGGCCACCGTCGGTCCGAAAGCGTCTTTCGGCACTTTGAGCTCGGGCGGCCTTTACTAAACCGCGACAGGTTTCCGACAGGCCGCGCCGCCTTGAAGGGGGCGCGGCGCTGGTCTATCACCGTGGCTGACCAACGTCCGAGCAAACAGGATCGCCAATGCGCGCTGAAATCCAGAACATCGTTGAACAGATTGAGAAATCCGTGAACCTGCTTGGGCAGCGTCTCGATTGGGATACGGCGCAGCATCGGCTCGAAGAATTCAACGCGCGCGTGGAGGACCCGAACCTTTGGGATGATCCCGCAGCGGCACAAAAGCTCATGCGTGACCGGCAGATGTTGGTCGACGCGATCGAGACCTACACTTCGATCAAACAGGATCTGAGCGACAACGTCGAGATGATCGAGCTGGGCGAGATGGAGGACGACCAGGAGGTCGTCACCGACGCTGAAAACGCGCTGAAGGCGCTTGCTGACAAGGCTGCGAAGAAAGAACTCGAAGCGCTGTTGGACGGTGAAGCCGATGGCAACGACACGTTTCTCGAAATCAACTCCGGGGCAGGTGGGACAGAAAGCTGTGACTGGGCCAACATGCTGGCACGTATGTATGTCCGTTGGGCCGAACAGCACGGGTACGAGGTTGAGCTTCAGTCTGAAACGCCGGGGGAAGAGGCGGGGATCAAATCCGCCGCCTACAAGATCTCGGGCCCCAACGCCTATGGCTGGCTGAAATCGGAATCCGGCGTACACCGCCTTGTGCGCATTTCGCCCTTCGACAGCGCCGCCAAGCGGCATACCTCGTTTTGCTCGGTCTGGGTGTATCCGGTGGTCGACGACAATATCGAGATCGAAGTGAACCCGGCGGATATCCGCATCGACACATACCGATCTTCGGGTGCGGGCGGTCAGCACGTGAACACGACGGATTCGGCCGTTCGGATCACGCACATGCCCACTGGCATCGTCGTGACCAGTTCCGAGAAATCTCAGCACCAGAACCGCGACATCGCGATGAAGGCGCTCAAGTCGCGCCTGTACCAGATGGAATTGGACCGCCGGAACGAGGCGATCAACGCGGCTCATGAGGCCAAGGGCGACGCAGGCTGGGGCAACCAGATCCGATCCTACGTGCTTCAGCCGTACCAGATGGTCAAAGACCTGCGCACCGGGCACGAGACCTCAGACACCAAGGGCGTTCTCGACGGCGACCTCGATCCGTTCATGGCTGCCACCCTGGCGCAGAATGTGTCTGGCAAATCCCGTGCCGAGGCGCGCGCCGACTAGTCACTCATACCCCGAAAAGCGTGTAATATCTGCGCTTAAGCGATCCTTTGCATCAGTTCCGGTTGCCAAGACCGCCGCAAGCGGGTTTCATGCGCATGCGCGAACGTCATGCTTTGGAGGATGGCATGAGGGAAACCCCTGAACACGGTGTCCCGACACTCGGAGACGTGTCGGTGCAAACCTTACGGACTGCCTTGCAACGCGGTTGGCAGGACCTGGTCCGCGCACCGGGCTACGCGGTTTTGTTCGCCGGGTTCTACGTTCTGGCCGGGTGGTTCATTTCCTGGATCACCGTTTGGACCGGAACGACGTTCTGGCTCGTCCTCGCGGCCATCGGGTTTCCGTTGCTCGGTCCTTTCGCGGCCGTCGGGTTCTACGAGATCAGCCGAAGGCTCGAACGGGGCGATCCGCTCAATGCGTCCGAGATCATGGGCGTCGTCCTGCACCAGTCCCGTCGCCAATTGCCGTCGATCTGCGCGATCATCATCATGGTCTTTTTGTTCTGGTTCTTCCTCGCACATATGATTTTCGCCTTGTTTCTGGGGCTCAGCACGATGACCAATGTCTCAACCTCGTTCGACGTCTATCTGTCACCCAATGGATTGATGATGCTGACGGTCGGCAGCATCGTCGGCGGCTTGTTCGCGATCCTGCTCTACAACATCACCGTGATCGCCTTGCCGCTCCTTCTGGACCGGGAAGTCGATTTCGTCACCGCCATGATCACGTCATTTCAATACGTGATGGCCCATCCGGTCGTCATGTTGGGGTGGGGCCTGTTCATCGCGGTGGTGACATTCCTCGCGCTGATCCCGGGATTTCTGGGCCTGTTCGTCGCGCTTCCGCTTTTGGGGCACGCGACATGGCACCTCTACGATCAGGTGCGTACACCGCCGATGGTTTGACAGTTTGAAAAGGCGTCAGACGATTTCTCGACCGACGTAACGTCCGCGCGTTCTCGCCCCATCGAGACCAGTTCCTGCCGTATCGACGCAGCGCGCCGATCTCCGCGTTCCAAGGCAAAGACATAGGCGTGGGTCAGGAAAAAGGCTTTCTGGTCGTCCGAGTCAGCCTCTTTTGCGGCCTGTTGGTAGAGGCCGATCAGCGCGTCGACATCATCGGCCAGATGCGCCGAGATCAGCGCCTGATCCAGTGATGCCGTCATCTGGCCGTGCGGTGTTGCGTGATACGATCTGCGGCCCAGCGATGAAAACAATGCGTCGGACCGTCCATCACTGGTGAAAACCGTCCACCGTCGAATCCGGGCGCACGGCGCCCGCGCTGCATTCCTTCGACAACAAAGATGTCTTCTTCGAAGACGACCTTCCACTGTTCGGCATTACGCTTGCGCAGCGCATCATCTGTGCCGGGCGTCGCGTAATACAGATGCACATGCTCGTGCGTACGTCCGGGGCCGTCGGGATGCAGGATGATGGCAAAGCTGTGATCGCGATGCACGCCCAACATGACATTTGGGTAGATAGACAAATATTCCGCGCCCGCCTCCCATTTGGCATCGAGATGGGCGAAATCGGCGAAACAGGAGCCGGAGCCGTCCTTGAGTTGCCGATAGACCAGGGTGCCCTGACCCGAGGCCAGGCCTTCGTGTTCGATATTGTAGTGGTCTTCCAAACGGGAATAGCTGTTCAGCCCAGGATGCACCCAAGGCAAATGATAGCTTTCGCAGTAGTTTTCGATGGCGAGTTTCCAGTTCCCGTCGACCGTCAGTGTGAAGCGACTGTCGGAACCTCCGTGAAACTGTGGTTGCTCGAAATCGGACCAGCGGGCGATGATGTCTGACATGACCTCTTCAAAGGGGTCAGCCGTCCCTGACAGGTTGATCCAGACAACATCCCGCCAGATGTGACTGCGTACCTCGATCAGGCCCAACGTCTCGCGATCTATCTCTGCGTGCGCGTTGAAGCCCGGCCCGCCGACATGCGGTGTCGCCACCAGTTCTCCTGTCGTGCTGTAGCACCAGGAATGGTAGGGGCAGCGGATCGCGCCTTCTATCTTGCGCGGTTCGTCCACCAGGATCATGCCGCGATGCCGACAGATATTCTGGAACACCCGCACGAGTCCGTCCCTCCCGCGGATCAGAAGCAGCGGGATGTCGAGAAAACTGATCGGCAGGGCGTCGCCGGTTTCGGGAACATCCGCGGTCACGGCAAGCCCTGCCCATCCGGCCCCGAACAGGACATCGCGTTCTTCGGCGAACTTCGCGGGATCGGTGTAATGCGCGTTGGGCAGACCCCGTGCCTGCGCGGTCGGTTTCTGCACATCGGCGAGGATGGGATCAATCGCTGTCATCGCGGCCTCCGATCAGATGTTGGCCTGAACGGTGCCGTCTTGCCCAGAAAGGGTCGCGTCAAATCACGACATTCCCTGCCGCGCACCGACCACTGCGCTGTCGGCGTGGGTCAGTAAAACGGCTCGTCGACGCGCAACTGCGACCGCAGGTAAGGGACCAACTCGTCTGCCGAATAGAATCCGGCAGACCGCGCCGCACCTCGCACTTTGGGGCCATCATGTCCGAGATATTCGTAGACAAGTCGCGCCACGCGCGTTCCCGTCGTGCTCTCGCGGACCGTTCGGGCGGTGTAGCCGACCCAGAGGTTGTTTTCGAAAGACGGAACCTGGGCCAGAAAGTTGAAGGAATTGGTCAGGGAATTCCGCCGGCTCACGAGACCCGCGATGCCGCCTTCCTGCGCGAGCAACAGTCCCCTGTATTCCCGGCTCTGTGGATCGGTCGGCAAGCCCTGCTGTTTCATGGCCTCTTTCGGATCGAACCCTCGCAGGAATGTCGCGTCATCCTTGCGATACACGTAGACAAGCCCCTGGATGAACTGCGTGTCATCCATGAAGCTGCGTCGCGCGAATTTATAGAAGCCGCTCGGGAAGATGGTTTCGCGCAATTGGGCAACGCCACTGGACAGAAAGTCCCTGATCTCTGAGTGGCCGAGCAACGATCTCGATTCCGAACCGATTTCCGCCAAGGGTTCGAGGATGATCCGGGCGTCGACATCAAAATGCTGACAAATCCGGAAAAGAACATCCGGCCGCGGAAAGCTTTCGCCGGAGAGATAGCGGTTGAACTGGGTGCGGTTGATTCCAAGCTCGCGGCAAAGCGCGGAGATAGAGTCTGATGTCTTTGCAAGTTCTCGCAGGTTCGCACCCAAAGTGTTGCGCAATTGGGAGGGGCTTGGGGGTGTCACCAAATGGGCCTTCTTGTTTCATGTCGATTGACGTGCCAGTCACACCATTCACAGAACCACTCGAATTGAAAACCATCGTAACGAGAGTAGTACCAAGACCGAACTTGCATTCTCTATCCGATATGGTGCTGGTTAGTGTCAATGGTGATGCTGATTCGCGTCAGTTGCAGGCTCAAGTGACACAAATTTCATGCAACCGACGCGGAGTTCAGGATGTTGTGTTACGGAAAAAATTAAGACATTGGACTCCTAAGATGGGGAACCAACATTATGAAACTGCAGAATATGTTCGGTGTCGTGCTGTGGTCAGATGCAGCCGCACAGAAAGCCGTGATCTGGTGTGAGGATCAAGGAGAGCTTGCCTTCTACACTCCGGAAGACGGCAGCATCCACGGCGCACCTGCGCTCGACGCAGGCGATCTCATCCAATTCGATGTTTCGGTTCAGCAGAATATGAGAAAAGCGAGCAATCCTCAGGTGCTGATGCAGTCGCATTCGCCCGATCTGCCGGAAAAGCTTCGCGCAGGGCAACCCAAGGTCAGCGCCGATCCCGCGCCGGTGAGGAACGATCCCTCTCGAAAGGTGATCGACCTCGCGCAGTATTTCGATCTTTCCCCAAATCAGAGATTTGCCTGCTCGGGCTAGACCGCATCTTCGGAAAGGCTGGGTCTGCCTTTCCGAAAGATCAAATGCTCCCTTAGACTCCCCGTGAGAGTGCGGCAACTCCGGTGCGCGCGACTTCCACGAGGCCAAGCGGACGCATCAGGTCAATGAACGCATCGACCTTTTCCGGCGTACCTGTGATCTGAAATACAAAACTTTCCAGCGTGCTGTCGACGACCTGAGCCCGGAAGATATCTGCCAGTCGAAGCGCCTCGACCCGCTTGTCGCCGGCACCCTCGACCTTGATCAGCGACAGCTCGCGCTCCACCGATCCGCCCTCGACGGTGAGGTCATGCACCTCATGGACTGGAACGATCCGACCAAGCTGCGCCTTGATCTGTTCGATCACCTGCGGCGTGCCGGTGGTGACGATGGTGATGCGGCTGGTGTGACCTTCATGGTCGACTTCCGCGACGGTCAGGCTGTCGATATTGTACCCACGCCCCGAGAAAAGCCCGATCACCCGTGCCAGCACACCCGGTTCGTTGTCCACCAGGACCGCAAGCGTGTGTGTTTCCTGAACATCCGAAAAGGTCGGGCGCAGATTGTAGGCCGAATGTTTGGTCGAGCCTTTCTTGATATTGAGTGGAGACATGATCTTCTTCTTTTTCCAAATATGCCGGGGGGAGCGGGGGGCATCGTCCATTGGGCTTGATCCAACGGCGCTCAATCGACGACCCCCGCCGATCGGACTGAATTCAGCCGGTCCGATGCATCAGACCATCACCGCGCCTTTCGACCCGATGGCGTCCTTGGTGCTGGCTTCTCCCAGCAGCATCTTGTTGTGCGGCTCGCCCGACGGGATCATCGGGAAACAATTCTCGTGCTTCTCGACCAGGCAGTCGAAGATCACCGGACCGTCATAGTCCAGCATCTCCATGATCGCGTCGTCGAGATCGGCGGGATCCTTGCAGAGGATACCCTTGCAGCCGAACGCCTCGGCGAGCTTCACGAAATCGGGCAGGGCTTCGGACCAGCTGTGCGAATACCGTTCACCGTGCAACAATTCCTGCCACTGACGCACCATGCCCAAGCGTTCGTTGTTCATGATGAATTGCTTGACCGGCAGGCGGTACTGCACTGCGGTACCCATTTCCTGCATGTTCATCAGCCACGACGCTTCACCGGCCACGTTGATCACCAACGCGTCAGGATGTGCGACCTGCACACCGATGGAGGCAGGGGTGCCGTAGCCCATCGTGCCGAGACCACCCGACGTCATCCAGCGGTTCGGATCCTCGAACCCAAGATACTGCGCCGCCCACATCTGGTGCTGACCGACTTCGGTCGTGATGTAGCGGTCGCGCCCCTTGGTCAGTTGCTCGAGCCGGTCCAGCGCGTATTGCGGACGGATCGTCTTTTCCGACGGCTTGTACTTGAGGCAATCGACCGCGCGCCACTTCTCGATCTGGCTCCACCACTTCTGCAAAGCTTCCTTGTTGACCTTGCGGCCGCGGGCCTTCCAGACCTTCAGGATATCTTCCAGAACATGGCCGACATCCCCGATAATCGGCATGTCGGTTTTGATCACCTTGTTGATCGAGCTGGGATCGATGTCGATATGCGCTTTCTTGGATTTCGGGCTGAATGCATCGAGCCGCCCGGTGATGCGGTCGTCAAACCGCGCCCCGACGTTGATCATGAGATCGCAGCCATGCATGGCGAGGTTCGCCTCGTAGAGACCGTGCATCCCCAACATGCCGAGCCAGTGCTTGCCGGAGGCCGGGTACGCGCCAAGCCCCATGAGGGTCGAGGTGATCGGGATGCCCGTCGCTTCGACAAGCTCGCGCAGCAACTGGCTGGCGGCGGGGCCGGAATTGATCACGCCACCGCCGGTGTAGAAAACCGGACGCTCGGCGGTTTCGATGGCTTCGACAAGCTGCGTGATGGTCTCCATATCGCCTTTGACTTGCGGCTGGTAATGGCTGACCTTCGTTTTCGCCTTTTCCGTGTAGGTGCCGGTGGCGAATTGCACATCCTTGGGGATGTCCACGAGAACGGGGCCGGGTCGACCAGTCGTGGCGACGTGGAACGCCTCATGCAGAACGCCCGACAGCTTGTCGGTGTCCTTCACAAGCCAGTTATGCTTGGTGCAGGGGCGGGTGATGCCCACCGTGTCCGCTTCCTGAAACGCGTCCGAGCCGATCATGAAGGTCGGCACCTGGCCGGTCAGCACCACAATCGGGATGCTGTCCATCAGCGCATCGGTCAGACCGGTCACGGCGTTGGTCGCACCGGGGCCCGAGGTCACGAGCACGACACCGGGCTTGCCGGTTGCACGGGCATAGCCCTCGGCCGCGTGAACCGCGCCTTGCTCATGGCGCACGAGGTAGTGGCGAATGCCGTTCTGCTGAAAAATCTCGTCGTAAATCGGTAGCACAGCGCCACCGGGATACCCGAATACTGTGTCCACACCCTGATCCTTCAGGGCCTGAACCACCATTTTCGCTCCGGTCATCTGACGTGTCATCGCTTTGCTCCGTTTACAGACACTTCTGTTCGTTACGCGAAAAAAAACCCCCGCTTTTCAGTCGGGGGCGCATGGGGTCCTATTCAGGTTCCGTTACCGGCCCATGCGCGTTTCTTCTACAATGACTAGCACTCGTGCCATGTCGGCTCCTTTTCGCGTGGACGGACATTATGGTGCGGCTCTGGGAGCGTCAACATCGAAAACCAAGAAAAAAGTACCCGAGAGGCAGAAAAAATTGCCGTTTATTGCCGCAGCCTGCGGTCTGTTTGTAATTTTGTGAAATCGGCCGCAGAAAAACTGCGCTTTTATGCTGAGTCGCCGTGAAGAGGGCACAAGAGATGTGCAGCCACGCGCGAAGATGTGAATTGCGCGTGACAAGATCAGGTCTTTAAAGTGAACCGTATAGTTCAGTTCCCGAGGTTCGGAGGATCCCATGCTGAGAAAACGAAATAGCAGAGTGCAGGCTTTCTCGACCTGTCACGCGGCGCTTCTGGCGGCCTTCATCGTCCTGGCGCAAATCATGGGACTGGGATCGGCGCACAAGGAGGCGCGATACTCGGATCGTGACACGATCACTCCGTCGGCAATACTGCCTTACGTACAGTGTTCCGAAATTGCCGAAACTGCGGACAATGGCGCCTGCGGGGTAATCATCAGGGCCAAGCACGATGTGAACGATCACAGCGGTGTTGTCATGTGGCGTTTCGGAGTGCGTCTTTGAACTGACAGGCCCGCGCCTTACCTAAGGTTACTCAACGTGCGGCGGGTGACACCAAAGCAAAGCGTTGATGTGTGTTCTGGTGGCCGCGCCAACGATGTTTGGGTTTGCACACATATAAGGTGCAGGAAAAACACAGGAAATTCTGTCACTTGTGCCTAAAATTTATACAATTGTAAGCGCAGTTAATTATTTGCATTCGGATTTTTTTCTGATTACCGTCCGCCCCACTAAATGATCCGCGCAAACAGCGGGCAAGCTGTTTTGTGCTTACAAAACTCAGGGGAGGAAATACATGGATCGTCGTTCATTCTTGCGGACGTCTGCTGTTGGGGCAGGGGCCGCGGCAGCAACAACGTTGGCCGCGCCGGCTATCGCGCAAGGCAATCGCACACTTACGATGGTGACATCGGTTCCGGACGGCTTTGCCGTTTTCGATGACGCAGCACAGCTTGCCATCGACTACATCACCGCGATGTCGGACGGTCAGTTGACCATCAATAAGATGCCCGCAGGCTCGCTCGTCGGTGCGTTCGAAGTGTTCGACGCCGTGTCCTCCGGTCAGGCCGACATCTATCACTCGGCGGAATACTACTTCCTGAACCAGCACCCCGCGCTGGCATTCATGACGTCGGTGCCCTTCGGCATGACCTCGCAGGAAATGGCGAACTGGTATTATCGCCGTGGCGGTCAGGAACTGCACGACAACCTGTCGTCGCTGTTCAACCTCAAGCCGCTGATGTGCGGCATGACGGCGATGCAGCCCGGTGGCTGGTTCACCAAGGAAATCAACTCGGCCGACGATCTTCAGGGTCTGCGCTTCCGCATGCCCGGCCAGGGTGGACAGGTGCTGGGTCGTCTCGGCGCATCGGTGCAGAACATCCCGGGTGGCGAGATCTACCAGGCGCTCGCGTCCGGCCAGATCGACGGCGCGGAATGGATCGGCCCCTATGCCGACGAACGCCTCGGCTTCCAGGAAGTTACGAAGCTGTACTACACCGCCGGCTTCCATGAGCCGGGTTCGGCGCTGCACATGGCGTTCAACCTCGAAGTCTGGGAATCGCTGACACCGCAGCAGCAGATGATCGTCAAGGTCGCATGCGAGGCATCGCACGCGCAGAACACCGCTCTGTCCCTGGCAGAAAACGGCGCCGCGCTGGCCCGCCTGCGCTCGGCCGGTGTCCAGACCCGCGAATTCCCCGACGACGTCTGGGAAGCCTTCGGTCGCGCCTCGGCCGAGGTTCGCGAAGAGAACATGGGCGATCCGCTCTACGCCGAGATTGCCGACAGCTACTTCGCGTCGATGGACGAAAGCTCGGCATGGTACGAAATCGGTGATGGCGAATACATGCGCCAGCGGAACCGCGTGAACGCAGGCTAAGCGCCGCAAAACCACAGCCCCGTCCGACCGTGAAGGTCGGACGGGGCTTTTCGCCGCTTATCAACCAGATATGAGGCCCCGCAGACGGGGCGTTTAGAGGGGCATGGTATGGTCGACTTCATCCTTTGGGTGCTTCAGAACATTGTATTGGCTCCGTATCATCTTTTGATGGCGGTCTTTAATCCGGGGTCATGGCTCAATTGGGCGAACCCCGAAGCCGTGATGCGCTTCATCTACTACGGTGCATCGGTCGAATTGTTCTTTGTCGTCTTCACGACATTCCTCGTTCTCACCGTGCTCGGCCTTGCCTGGAAGCGCGAAATCCTTTGGGGATGCGTTCGGGGTCTTGAGGGCATGGCCAACACGATTGGACGGATCGCCGCCTGGGCCGGTCTTCTGATGGTACTTCAACAGGTTATGATCGTTTTCCTGCAACGGATTTTCCGCGTGGCCGAGATTGAACTCGGCCCGCTCGGGACGGCCTTTGCGCAGGACCTGAGCTGGTGGGCGGAAGAGCTCAAGCTTTATAACGCGATGGTCGTGGCGCTCTGTGTCACATACACCTTCGTGCAGGGCGGCCACGTGCGGGTCGACCTGTTCTACTCGAAGGTGAAATACGGCACCAAGCGCGTGATCGATATGTTCGGCTGCATGGTCTTCATGCTTCCGGCAATCACCATCACATATCTTTACGCCTGGTTCTTCATGTGGCGCCACCTGATGACGCCCGCTGTCACCGCGACAAGCGACCTGGACCGCATGCTGATGCAGGCGCGTATCTTCCGCTGGAACGTGGAAACCATCGGGTTCAGCCCGAACGGGTTCAACGCCTATTTCCTTTTCAAGATCCTGATCGTCGCCTTCTGCGTCCTGACGTTCCTGCACGCGCTCGCGTTCTTCTGGCGGTCGTTGCTTGAACTCCTTGAGGGCGAGGAAAGCGAAGGCAAGTATCTGGATCGGGACAGCATCGGCAACGAGTCCGAAGAGATCGAACACGCGATTCATTCCGGGTCGACCTGAGATTATGCAAACACAACGAACGATGACGCCGCAAACGGCGCGCTGCTGGGAGGCCGCATAACATGCTTTTCGGACTGGATGGAGTCGAGGTCGGGATCCTCATCGTCTTCCTGACGCTCTTTGCCGGGATCATGACAGGCTTCCCGGTGGCTTTCGCCATCGCGGGCGCGGGTGTGATTTCCTTCGCGATCATCGCCGCGCTGGACTCGGCGGGATTGCTGATCCACCAGGCGATCGACAAGGGGTCCCCTGAATTTGCGGCCCTTGTGGCCGAGGGGATCGCGCGCGATGCGATATCCGTGTTCCGATACCCCGACTTACCGAGGATCGAGGAACCGGTCTTCCCCGGCGGTTGGGAACAGGCGATGGAGCGCAATATCTCCTTCATCGTCAACCGGATCAACGAACGGGTGATCGCGGGTCAATCCATCGAGACGCTGCTGGCGGTTCTGATGTTCGTGATGATGGGCATCACACTTGAACGGTCACGCATCGCGGAAGACCTGCTGACATCCATGGCGCGGGTGTTCGGCCCTCTGCCAGGTGGTTTGGCCGTGTCCATCGTAATCGTGGGCGCGTTCCTCGCGGCCTCCACCGGGATCGTCGGTGCGACAGTGGTGACGATGGGTCTGCTCGCGCTGCCGACCATGCTGCGCAACAATTATTCGCCCGAACTCGCGACCGGCGTGATCGCGGCCTCCGGCACGTTGGGCCAAATCATCCCGCCCTCGATCGTGATCGTTCTCCTGGGCACCCTTGTAGGCGACCTCTACGCCACGGGGCAGGAAACCCGCGCGCAGCTTGCAGGCTGCGGGGACGCGCTGACCTTCCTTGGGGAACCGGCGGTTCTGTCGGTCGGCACGCTGTTTCAGGCGGCCTTGCTGCCCGGTTTGTTCCTTGCCTTTCTCTACGGTCTTTATGCCTTCGGCTTCGCGCTGGTGCGCCCGTCAAGTGCGCCGCCCGTGGAGATGGCCGGCGCCACCGGCGAGGTCGTGACCCGCAACGAGGCGCTGACATGGTATCTTGCGGCACCCCTGGGCTTGATCCTGGCGATTGTCATCGGGTTCAGTGCAGGCGTGATCGGCAACCAGTCGATCACCGTTTCGGACTACGCCGAGCGCGGTGAAGGCCCGAGCCTTCGGACGAACGTGTCCGAGCAATGTCAGGCGGCGATGATCGATCTGCACGGCCAAGACGCGTGGGACGAAGCCGTGGCCGAGCGCGCGGCAATGACCGCCGCAGGCAATACCGGAGAAGTCGTCGAACTGACCGAGGAAGAGCGCGCGGCCGCACTGCTTGAGGCGCGCGAGAACGCGCCTCCGATCGGGTCGGGCGTCGCCACGGTGTTCACGCTGCTCGCTTTGGTCCTGATCCTTGCGCGGGGCGTGTCGCCATCCTCGGTTCCGCTGCCCTTGATTGTCGGCGGGCTGGGTGTGATTTTGGCCTTCCTCTTCGACGTCATGTTCATTTCGCCGCTGACGGGGGCCGGGGCGACGTTCCTCATCCTTGCGATACCCATGATCCTGACGATGTACGGGGTCTGGATCGCCATGGGGCGTCTGTCGCAGAACGAATTGTTGCGCGTGGTGTTCCCGCCGCTCGTCCTGATCGTCGCGGTGCTCGGGTCGATCCTTGGCGGTATCACCAACCCGACGCCTGCGGCCGCACTCGGCGCGGCAGGGGCGATCATGCTGGCGGCCTATCGCAAGCTCAACGAAGAGCAGGGGGCGTCGAAGATCATTATCTGGGCCTCGCTCGCGCTGGTCATAATGATCCTGCTGGGCG
Source organism: uncultured Marivita sp. (assembly GCF_947488135.1). Lineage (GTDB taxonomy): Bacteria > Pseudomonadota > Alphaproteobacteria > Rhodobacterales > Rhodobacteraceae > Marivita. The sequence continues at coordinate 31,001 of NZ_CANKYW010000004.1, forward strand.
TGAACTTCGACCTTCGCATCACCCGCGAAAGCGTCCCGGTCGAAGACTGGATCGCGTATGTGCTCGCACAGATCACGTACCACTTCGCATTCTTCGGGCTGCTCTATGCCTGTTGGGTTCTGTTCCGGACCAACATCCTCGGACCTGTGGTGCGCGAGACGGCAAAAGTCACGTCGATGGTCTTTACCATCCTGATCGGGTCGCAGCTCCTGAACCTCGTGCTGATCTCCTTCGGTGGTGAGCATTACATCCAGCAGTTCCTGCGGTCCTTTGACAACGAAACGATCGTCTTCCTTGTCGTGATGCTGATCCTGTTCATTCTGGGTTTCGTGCTCGACTTCCTCGAGATCATCTACATCGTGGTGCCAATCGTGGGACCGGTGATCTACGGCGGAACGCTCGATCCGGCCTGGGTAACGATCATGATCGCGATCAACCTGCAGACCTCGTTCCTCACGCCACCCTTTGGCTTTGCGCTGTTCTACCTGCGCGGTGTTGCCCCGAAAGAGGTGACGACGGGCCATATCTATCGTGGTGTCATTCCCTTCGTGGGGATCCAGGTGCTGGGGCTTGCCCTGCTCTGGTTCTTCCCCGGCATCGTGACGATCTTGCCGGACTTGATACAGAACTGACCTGAGTACAGTTATAACGGCAAAGGCCGCCCTGATCAGGGGCGGCCTTTTCTATTCACGCTCGGATCGTATCAATCTTCGTTCGGATCCGCTTCGGCATCCGACTTGGTGTCGTGCTCGGTGCCCGGTTCATGCTCGGGCGGGGAGTATGTCGTGTAGAGCCGCAGCATACCCGTGCCGACATTCTTGAAGTTGTGAAACTTGCCGGACGGGACAATCGCCACATCGCCCGCCGAGATGTCCATCTCGGTGTCGCCGATCTTGGCTTTGCCCATACCGTCGATGAAATAGAGCAGCTGGTCGTGACCCTCATGGGTTTCGCCACCGATTTCACCGCCTTCGGGGATTGCCATGAGGACAAGCTGCGAGTTGTCGCCCGTCCAGATCACTTCCCGGAACTTGTCGTTGTCTCGCGCCAATTTGGCGATGGGTAATACCAGTTTGTCTTTCTCAGCCATGAGGTTCGCTCCTTCGTTCTTACGATCAAGGGAACGCGCGGTAACGACTTCCGTTCCGAGCGGATGACGATTTGAGTGTCGGAAAATGAAAGTGCCGTACCCGACGGCCTCCGGCCTATCCGCGCAGATCGGGCAACGAGATATTGGCGACCTGTTCCGCGATCGGGTCCGTCGACATCGGATGCGTGTCCGCCGTGTAGGCGTCGGCCTTCTGGAAGGGCTCCCAATGGCCGTGCCGGTAAAGCTCCAGCCCCGAGAAAGACGCCTTGTACCCCATCTTCGGGCTGCCCGGCACCCAGTAGCCCAGATAGACGTAAGGAAGACCCGCCTCGCGTGCGATTTCGACGTGATCCAGGATCATGTAGGTTCCAAGGCTCTGCGCCGGCACGTCGGGGCTGTAGAAAGAGTAGACCATGCTCAACCCGTCATCGAGCACATCGGTGAGACACACCGCCGTCAGGTCTCGTGTCTCGGAGTCAGTGTATTCGATCACCCGAGACCGGATCGGCGTTTCCTCGACCATCGCAGCGAAGTCGAACACGTCCATGTCGGCCATGCCACCATCCGCGTGGCGGACATCCAGATAGGTGCGGAACAGCTCGTACTGGTCCTCGGTAGCCCAGGCGCTTGTCGCGCGACGCCGCAAGTGGGCATTGCGGTTGAGCGTCCGGCGCTGGCTGCGCGAAGGGCGGAAGTCTTCGACCGAGATCCGCGCAGACAGGCACGCTGCGCAATCCGAACAGGAGGGCCGGTAGAGCACGTTCTGCGACCGGCGGAACCCCTGTTTTGACAGGCTGTTGTTCAGCTTGTCCGCAGCGTCGCCCTGCAACGCGGTGAACAGTTTGCGCTCCATCCGGCCCGGCAGATAGGGGCAGGGCTGGGGCGCAGTCACGTAGAACTGCGGCGCAAGTGGCAGCGAGTGGCGCATCGTCTTCTCTTCGTCGATATGGCCCGACCGTAGCCCAAGCCTTTGAAACAGCCAACCCCCCAGAAATGGGGGAAGGTCAGCGCTCCAGAATCAGTCTTCCGTTGCTCATTTCCATGCGCTGAAAGCGGTTGAGATAATCCATACCCAGAAGCGATTTGGTCATTTCGCCTTCGTTCACGAACGCCCTGACGTTCTGGTCATGAAAGGGGCCCAGCGCCACATCGGCAAGCCGCACCGGCGCGGTGCGAACCGGGCCGTTTGCCGTCATCGCTTCGGTATAGAAGATCACGTCTTCCTCGTTCAGACCGATGCGTGCGGCGTCCTCCTGGGTCAGCACCATGCTGGTTGCGCCGGTGTCGACGACGAAGTTCACGGGCACATCGTTGACACCAAGCGTCAGGTAATAATGCCCGTCCGGTCCGCGCGGCACCTCGATCCGACCGGCGTCTGTCATCACCAATTGCTGCGGCTGCACCGTCTGACGAATGTCGCCCCACAGCCCGACGGCGGCGATCACACCCAGAAAGATCAACCCCCAGGCCGCGGCCTGCTGCAACGTCTTGTTCAGGCTTTGCCGGTTCTGGATGAAGTACCAGAAGACAAGAACCGCCCCAAGCAGCACCAGATAGGCCAGGTTGCCGTAGTCCATGCTGGACATCGCTTACCCCACATCATTCCCACAGGACAAATGTAGGTCGGCGCCCAGCGGTTTTGTAGAGTGAATAACGCTCAGCTGCCCAGGGCGAGGCCGAAGCCCCGGATCCCGTCTAGCACGAATTGCACCGAAAGCGCGGCCAGCAGCATCCCCAAAAGCCGAGTGACCACGACGATTCCCGTTTTGCCCAGCGCGCGTTCGATCAGGCTGGCGCTCAGGAACATCAGGAAGACCAACGCCAGAACCAGGACCATGACTCCCAGCACCGATGCCATGCCGACAGCGCCCTCGGCCGATCCGGTCAACAGGATGATCGAGGCAATCGCACCGGGACCGGCGATCAGCGGGATCGCGATGGGAAACACCGATGGATCGGGTGCGTCGTCCAGTTCGGCCTGGCCCTCCCGCCGCTTGGTTCTGCGTTCGAACAGCATGTCGAGCGCGGTCAGGAACAACAGAATCCCCCCGGCGATGCGGAAGGCCGGCATCGAAATACCGATAAAGCCAAGCACTTGTTCTCCGAAGAACGCAAAGAGGAACAGCAATCCCGCCGCGATGACCGTCGCCCGAATGGCGATAGCCAGTCGTTGCTGCGCCGTCATGCCAGGGGTCAGCGCGATAAAGACCGGGGTCAATCCGATGGGATCGATGACGACGAAAAGCGTCACGAAGGCAGAGATCAGAAAAGCGGTATCCATGCGATCTGCTCAACCACGTTCGCACGCCGCGCGCAAGCGCCCTCGGCTTCAACTGGGCCGGAGCCGCCGAACGGATCGAAAGCCTACGCGCTTTCCGCCGTTTCCAACTTTTGCAGCGCGGCCTCCCAAAGAGCCTCGGCCCGATGCAGGCCTTCCATCACCTCGGCGTATTTCTTGTTCCAGGTCTCAAGCTCACCCTTGCGGCCGGTCTCGTACAGGGCCGGGTCGGCCAGCTTCTTGGCAAGCGTTTCTCGCATCGCCTCGATCTTCTCGACCCGCGCCTCGCATTTGCGGACCTCGGCCCGCAGCACGAGTATCGTGTCCCGGTCAGGCCGTGCAGGGCGCGCAGGTTTGGGCTTTTCCGCCTTCACAGGCTTGTCCGACGCGAGCAGCATCGCGCGGTAATCGTCGAGATCGTCCTCGTAAGGCATGACATTGCCATCCTTCACGAGCCACAGCCGATCCGCCACCATAGACAGAAGATGCATGTCGTGGCTCACCAAAATGACCGCGCCGGAATAGGCGGTCAACGCCTCCACCAGCGCCTCGCGGCTTTCGATGTCGAGGTGGTTCGTCGGCTCATCTAGGATCAGCAGATGCGGCGCATCGATCGTCGCCAGCAGCAGGGACAGGCGCGCTTTCTGTCCGCCAGACAGCTTGCCGACAACCGTATCGGCCTGCGCCGCCATCAGGCCAAACCCGGCCAATCGTGCGCGGTGCCGCGTCGGCATTTCCTGCGGGCGCACCCGGCGCAGGTGATCGAGGGGCGTCTCATCCACATGCAACTCGTCCACCTGGTGCTGGGCAAAGAACCCGATGCGCAGCTTGGAGGACCGCGTGATCCGCCCTGCCATCAGCGGCAGCCGGTCCGACAAGAGCTTGGCCAGCGTCGACTTGCCCTGACCATTCTTGCCCAGAAGCGCGATCCGGTTGTCCTGGTCGATCCGAAGATCCAGCTTGCGCAGCACTTCCGTGTCGCCATAGCCGGTCACACCGTTCTCGACCCGGATGATCGGCGGCGACAGCTCATCGGGTTGCGGAAAGGTGAAGACCCGCTTGGCGATCTCTTCGGGCGCCGCCACCATGTCCATCCGCTCGATCATCTTGAGCCGCGATTGCGCCTGTTTGGCCTTGCTGGCCTTGGCGCGGAAACGGTCGACAAAGGATTGCAGATGCGCCACACGCGCCTGCTGCTTCTTGGCCACCGCTGCAGCTTGCGCGCGCCGTTCGGCCCGCTGCCGCGCAAACTGGTCGTACGGACCCTGGTAATAAGTCAGTTGCCGATCTTCGAGATGCAGGATCGACCCAACCGCGCGGTTGAGAAGGCCGCGATCATGGCTGATCACGATCACCGTATAGGGGTATTTCGCCAGATAGCTTTCCAGCCACAGCGCGCCTTCGAGATCGAGATAGTTGGTCGGCTCGTCGAGCAACAGAAGATCGGGCTGCGCAAAGAGCACCCCCGCCAGCGCGACGCGCATCCGCCAGCCGCCGGAAAAGGCGGAGCACGGCATCAACTGCTCGGCATCGTCAAAACCAAGCCCCTTGAGAATCGCCGCCGCCCGCGCCTCGGCGGACCAGGCGTCGATATCGGCCAGACGCGTCTGCACCTCGGCAATCCGCGCGCCATCAGTGGCGGTCTCGGCTTCGGCTATCAGGGCTGCGCGCTCGGTATCGGCGGCCAGTACCGTGTCGAGCAGCGACACCTCCGAGCCGGGTACCTCCTGGCTCACGCCACCCACACGCGCGCCGCGCGGCACCGAAATCGTGCCGCCCTCCAGCGCCAGTTCGCCCCGGATCAAACGGAACAGCGTCGTCTTGCCCGCACCGTTGGGGCCGACAAGGCCCACCTTGTGACCATCGGGAATGACCGCGGAGGCGCCCTCGAACAGGGGGCGTCCGTCAACTGCATAGGTGATGTCTTCGATCTTCAACATGGCACGCCCTTACCAACGCTCCAGACAACACGCCAGCGCCCTTGGCTTCTTTGGGCCAAAATACCTCGGGAGTTTGAGGGCAGAGCCCTCAAATCCTTGCGCAGCAAGGATCCAAAGCCCTTCCAAGGGCTTTCCAACGCCGGATCCCCATGCTAACGGGCGGCCCAATCGATAACTCAAACCACGGAGCGACCAATGGCCCTCGAACGCACATTCTCGATCATCAAACCCGACGCCACCCGCCGCAATCTGACCGGCAAGATCAACGCCAAATTCGAAGAAGCGGGCCTGCGCATCATCGCGCAAAAGCGCATCCACCTGACCAAGGCGCAGGCAGGCCAGTTCTACGCGGTTCACAAGGAACGCCCGTTCTACGACGAACTGTGCGAATTCATGGCCTCCGAGCCTGTCGTCGTTCAGGTGCTCGAAGGGGAAGGCGCCATCGCCAAGAACCGCGAAGTCATGGGCGCGACGAACCCCGCTGATGCGGCCCCCGGAACCATCCGCGCCGAATTCGCCGAATCCGTTGGCGAAAACTCGGTCCACGGCTCCGACGCACCGGAAACGGCTGCGGAAGAAATCGCGTTTTTCTTCTCTGGTCTCGAACTGGTCGGCTGATCAGAAGCGACCTGACAGACGCTCAGGCCGGGCTTTTGCCCGGCCTATCTTTTTGTGCCGACGCCGATTTCGTCCAGAAAGCGCTCGATCCCGGCGGGGGCCGCGTCGGACCGGGCCGCCACCTCGGCCTTGATCGCGTCAAAGGACGCCCGCAGGGCTTTTTTCTCCGCGCCCTTGCAATCGTTCCACGGGCGCCCCTGCAACCCCATATGCAGCACGTAATAGCCGATGAAATGCGGCTGCATGCCCGACAGCAGCAGCCGCCGATAAGCCTCATCCGCACCGATCTCGCGCAGTTGCTCTGCGGATGCGATGCCCGCCTTTGCACAGGCCGCGTCCATCGCGGGCCCCAGGTTGCGGATGGATGAGACCGGTTCGGCCATCACGCGGCTTCGGCACGCCCGGCGGCGAACCGACATAACGTGGCGAGCGCCGCTTCGAACCGGTCATCGTCCACGGTCATGGCAACACGCACATGGCCCGCCGCCGATGCGCCGAAGCTTTCGCCCGGCATCACGGCGATCCCATGCGCATCAAGAAGCGCATTGGCGAACGCGTCGCCGCTCATGCCTGTACCGCGTATGTCGAGCATCACGTACATCGCCCCCTGTGCCGGGATTGCCCGAACGACGTTCTGTCCGGCCAGGACCCGCTCCGCGATCGCGCGCCGCCGCAGGAAGGGAGCCGCAACCTTGGCCTCCAGCTCGGGACCTGCCCGCAGACCGAACAGTGCGGCGTCCTGAATGTATCCCGGCACGCCGTAGGTGGTGTTTGTCGCCAGATCGACCAATGTGGTGATCGCGTCCTCTGGACCGACGATCCAGCCGATGCGGCTGCCGGTCATCGCGTGGCTTTTCGACATCGACCCGATCACCAGGGTCCGGTCGGCCATGCCGGGCATGGCGCGTGGACTCAGATGAGCGCCGTCCCAGATTTGGGTGTCGTAGACCTCGTCAGAGATCAGCCACATGTCCCGTACCGTGACGACATCGGCGATGTCGGACAGCGTGTCGCGTGGGTAAACGGCGCCGGTCGGATTGTTGGGCGTGTTGATGAGAAGCGATGCCGCGCCCTCACTCGCTGTCTCCAACACATTCCGCTCCGGCAGAAACCCGTGCGACGACCGTGTCGCCACCATCCGGGGAACCGCGCCCGCTGACCGAACGACGCCCGGATAGGTCGCGTAATACGGATCCACGATCAGCGCCACGTCGCCCGGATTGCACACCGCCATATGTGCCGCGAACAGCGCGGCCTGACCGCCGGGGGTGATCAGCACGTTCTCGCGCCGCGTCGGCACGCCCGATTGGGCCTCTATCCGCTTGGCGACCTCGTCACGCAAGGCGCTGATACCGGGAACGATCGCATAGCCCGTATGTCCGCCCATCGCGCTTTCGTGCATCGCGCGCAGGATCGCGGGATCGGTGCGGATGTCGTGCTCGCCGATGGTCAGCTCTATAACGTCCGCACCGGCCTCCTTCATCGCGCGGGCGCGGTAGAACACCTCCCAACCGTCCGATCCATCCCCGTTGAGCGTGGTGATCCGTTGCGACAATTCTGGCATGAGGGCCTCCCGGACTAGATTTTTTCCCTTCTGCCTCACCGACCGGGCAAAGGTCCAGTGCCAGCAGCCCTTGATCCTTGTCCGGTGAAGGTCCACACCAAGGCGGTCGCCCGGATCATTGGAAAGGATCCCTCACCATGCCGCACGATCACCATCAGCATGTCGGTGCCGAGACCGGAGATACTCGGCTTCTCTGGGCGGTGATCGTCAATCTGGGCCTGAGCGTGGCGCAGATCATCGGCGGGATCCTGTCTGGATCGCTCGCGTTGATCGCCGACGCGCTGCACAATCTGTCCGATGCCGCGGCCTTGGTCATCGCCTTTGCCGCGCGCAAGATCGCCCGGAAGTCGGCAACGGCGAACATGACCTTCGGCTACGGTCGGGCCGAGGTCGTGGCGGCGCTCATCAATTACACGACGCTGATCCTGCTCGGGATCTACTTGATCTACGAAGCGGTCCTGCGCCTTTTCGATCCTGAAGGGGTGGACGGCTGGCTCGTGGTGATCATCGCGGGCATTGCCTTGGTGATCGATCTGGTCACGGCCGCGCTGACCTGGGCGATGTCGAAGGACAGCCTGAACATCCGCGCGGCGTTTCTTCACAATCTCGCCGACGCTTTGGGCTCGGTGGCCGTGATCGTGGCAGGCACGCTGATCCTGCTGTTCGATTGGCAGATCATCGACCCATTGGTGACGTTCGGCATCGCCGGGTACATCCTCTGGATGTCGTTTTCCGAAATCGGTGGGGTGATCCGTATTCTGATGCTGGGCAGTCCTGTTGGGGTCGACACGGACGATATCCTCGAAAAGCTGCGCGCGGTGGACGGGGTGGACGACATTCACCATCTGCACCTGTGGCAGATGCAGGAACACGAAGCCGCGCTCGAGGCGCATGTCGTCGTGTCGGAGGGACGCTGGACCGACGCGGACGAGATCAAGGCGCGTCTCAAGAAAACGCTGGTCGATGCCGGGATCGGCCATTCCACGCTGGAGCTGGAATGCGCGCGTCACGCCTGTCTGGACACCCAGAGCATCGGTCATGCTTGACGCAACGGGGGTCTGGAGGCTATGCCAGTTTCATGACCCGCACCGCAACAGACATGTGCTGCATTATCCGCTAATCCATTTGGCGGGCCGGTCTTCTATTCCCATCTCGAAGTGAAGTTGCTACTCCCGCCGCGAACCCGGCCCGCGAGGAGCATCCATGACGATCTGGCTGACCAACACCGCCACCCGCAAGAAAGAGGAGTTCATTCCTCTCGATCCGAAGAACGTGCGGATGTATGTCTGCGGCCCGACCGTTTACGACCGCGCGCATATCGGCAATGCGCGCCCGGTGATCGTGTTCGATGTGCTGTTCCGGCTCTTGCACCATGTGTATGGCGCGGATCACGTCACCTATGTACGAAATTTCACCGACGTGGACGACAAGATCAACGCCCGCGCCGCCGAGTCCGGGCGTTCCATCGGCGACATCGCCGAGGAAACGACCCGCTGGTATCTCGAGGACATGGCCGCCATCGGCGCGCTGGAACCCACCCATATGCCGCGTGCGACCGCCTACATCGCCGAGATGATCGCGATGATCGAGGACCTGATCGCGAAGGGTCACGCTTACGAGGCCGAGGGCCATGTGCTCTTCGCCGTCGACTCATGGAAAGAGGGGTACGGCAAGCTGTCGGGCCGGTCGGTGGATGACATGATCGCCGGTGCCCGTGTCGAGGTCGCGCCCTACAAGCGCAATCCGATGGATTTCGTTATGTGGAAGCCGTCCACGGACGATCTGCCCGGATGGGACAGCCCCTGGGGCCGGGGGCGCCCGGGCTGGCATATCGAATGCTCGGCCATGGCCTATGACCTGTTGGGGGACGAGTTCGACATCCACGGCGGCGGCAACGACCTGATGTTCCCGCACCACGAGAACGAGATCGCGCAGAGCAAATGCGCAGGTCATGGCTTTGCGCGCTACTGGCTGCACAACGAGATGTTGCAGGTCGAGGGCAAGAAGATGTCCAAATCGCTAGGCAATTTCTTCACCGTGCGGGATTTGTTGGACCAGGGCGTGCCGGGCGAGGTGATCCGGTTTGTGTTTTTGAGCACGCACTACCGGAAGCCGATGGATTGGACGGCTGAGAAGGCGAATGAAGCTACTTCGACGTTGCGAAAGTGGCGGTCTATCTCGAATTCTGCGGAGCCGGGCGGCAGGATCTACGACTCCATAACTGAGTTGGTATCGGATGATCTGAATACCGCTGGTGCATTGAATGAACTCCGCCAGGCTGGAAAAGACATACTCTCAAGGCAGTCGCACGATGTAACGCAAGGCGAGATAAATGATTTCGCAGCTTCGGCCCGTCTTCTCGGGCTCTTGGAAGACGATGCCAATATGGGCGCATGGGTGTTCGACGGGGTAGCCGAAGAATTGGCAGCCAAGTCACTCCTGGAACCCTATGCAAACCGATTGGTCGCGCTCCGCGAAACCGCAATGCAAACCAAGGATTTCGCCGCTGTCGATGCGATGAAGTTCGCTCTGACCGAGGCAGGTGTGGAGGTGCGCATGTCCAAGGCCGGTGTGGAACTCGTGCCGAGCGCAGGTTTCAATGCGTCGAAGCTGGAGGGCGTATAATGGTCCTCCGCTCGAGCCGCATCGCCCGGCGGCACGCCGGGCAGACCCCGACCGCCCCCCAGGGCGGGGGCTACTCCCCCGCCCGCGGCCGGGGGCTACCCTCTGATTCCATGATGACCCGATGACCAAACAACACCTCACCCTCTACGACACCACCCTGCGCGATGGACAGCAAACCCAGGGTGTGCAGTTCTCGACCCCCGAAAAACACCGGATCGTCGCTGCGCTGGACGCGCTTGGGATCGACTATATCGAAGGCGGCTGGCCGGGCGCGAACCCAACCGACAGCGCGTTTTTCGATGAGGTCGGACACACCCGCGCCACCGTAACCGCCTTCGGCATGACCAAACGCGTGGGCCGGTCGGCGGAAAACGACGACGTGCTTGCCGCGGTGATGAATGCGGGCACCAAATCGGTCTGCCTCGTCGGCAAGACCCATGATTTCCACGTGACCGAAGCGCTCGGCATCTCGCTCGACGAGAATGTCGAGAACATCCGCGCCTCCATCGCGCATATCGTGGCACAAGGGCGCGAGGCGCTGTTCGACGCCGAACATTTCTTCGATGGCTACGCCGCCAATCCCGACTACGCGCTCACCTGCGCCAAGGCCGCGTATGACGCGGGCGCACGTTGGGTCGTGCTCTGCGATACCAATGGCGGCACGCTGCCCTCGGACGTGGCCCGCATCACCGAAGCCGTCATCGCCGCGGGTATCCCCGGCGACCATGTGGGCATCCACACCCACAACGACACCGAAATGGCCGTCGCCGCGACTTTGGCTGCCGTGGATGCGGGCGCGCGCCAAATACAAGGCACGCTCAACGGGCTGGGAGAACGCTGCGGCAACGCGAACCTGACCGCGCTGATCCCGACGCTGCTGCTCAAGGAGCCGTACGCCAGCACCTATGACACCGGCGTGACGCCCGAGGCGCTCGAAGGCATGACCCGGATCAGCCGGATGCTCGACGAAATCCTCAACCGCGTGCCGCTGAAACAGTCGGCCTATGTGGGGTCGTCGGCCTTTGCCCATAAGGCCGGGCTCCACGCCAGCGCGATCCTCAAGAACCCCACGACCTACGAACATATCGACCCCGCGCAGGTGGGCAACCGCCGGGTGATCCCGATGTCGAACCAAGCCGGGCAGTCGAACCTGCGCCGTCGTCTGGCCGAGGCCGGGATCGAGGTGCCGGACAAGGACCCGGCGTTGGCCCGTATCCTTGATCGGATCAAGGCACGCGAGGCCGAGGGCTACTCCTACGACACAGCGCAGGCCAGTTTCGAGCTGCTGGCCCGCGACGAGCTGGGGCAGTTGCCCGAGTTTTTCGAAGTGAAACGCTACCGGGTGACGGTGGAGCGGCGCAAGAACAAGTATAACAAGATGATCTCGCATTCCGAGGCGGTGGTCGTGGTCAAGGTGGATGGTGAGAAAAAACTGTCCGTCAGTGAATCTATGGACGAGCAGGGCAATGACCGGGGCCCGGTGAACGCGCTCTCCAAGGCGTTGGCCAAGGATCTGGGCCCTTATCAGGACATGATCGACGACATGCGTTTGGTGGACTTTAAAGTGCGCATCACCCAGGGCGGGACCGAGGCCGTGACCCGCGTCATCATCGACAGCGAAGACGGCCAGGGCCGTCGTTGGTCCACCGTGGGGGTCAGCGCCAATATCATCGACGCTTCATTCGAGGCGCTCTTGGATGCGGTGCGGTGGAAGCTGGTGCGGGATGTCGGCGCGGCATGAGCTTTGACGCCGATCTGACCGCCTGCGCGCAACTGGTCGAACGCGGTGATCCCGACAGGTTTGCTGCCACGATGGCGGCACCCGTGGCGGTGCGTAAGGTGCTGTTTCCGATCTATGCCTTCAACGTCGAAGTCTCCCGCGCGCCCTGGGTCACGAAAGAGGCGATCATTGCCGAGATGCGGCTGCAATGGTGGACCGATGCGCTGGAGGAGATCGCGTCGGGCGGCCTCGTTCGGCGGCACGAGGTTGTGACGTCACTGGCCCATGTGCTGGACGCTGAGGCCGCGCGGGTTTTGCAGCGCGCGGTTCAGGCGCGCCTTTGGGATATTTATCGTGATCCATTTGAAAATGAGGCGGCATTTTCAAAATATATCGAAGATACGGCAGCCTCGCTCCTGCTGGCGGCGGCGCAATCCTTGACGGGCCAGAGGCCCTCGGCATTGACCGATCTGGGCTATGCGATGGGCCTCGCGCAGTTCCTGCGCGCCGTGCCGGAATTGGAACGTCAGGGCCGTCGCCCCTTGGTGGATGGCCGGCCCGACGCCGTTCGCGATTTGGCGCAGAGTGGGTTGGCGCGTTTGGAGGCAGCGCGACGTGAAAAAGGCACCCTGCCGTCAGAAGCGCGACCTATCGCTCTGGCCGCCTGGCAGGCGGAACCTATCCTGAAACAAGCCAAGGCTGATCCCCGTTGTGTGGCGGACGGGACGCTGGGCACATCGGAGGCTGCCAAGAAAGCGCGACTGATGTGGCAAGCTGCGACAGGACGGTGGTAGTCTAGAACGCCAGCGCCACGCTGCATCCCAGCCCGGTGGCGATGACATCCGCCGGATCGCCCACATCATCCACCAATTCCTTGAGAACTCCGACCCCGATAGCGGCGAGACAACCCGCAGTCGGATTGCCGGTTTCCTGCGTCACGACATGCGACACGGCGGCCCCGGCCGCAAAGTGTGCAGCCTTGTCGTAGTGCTGGCAGGCGGTGAGCAGGGAAAGAGCGAGAGCAAGGGAGAGATTTCGGAGCATGGCAGACACCGTTCTGGTTCACGTTGCCCGTCTTGATGGGGCAGAAACGTGAACGGTGCTTTACGAGCCGTGGTGCAAACTGTGTAGAGTTTTACGGATCAGACGGTCTCTTCCTTGGGCCGAAGCATCAACCAGATCAGTGCGCCACCGGCCAGCATCAGGAACGGCGCCATCGCCATGTTCACCGCGCTCCACCCTTCGACAGGGGTGCCGCCCGAGCAATTCAGCAACCCGCCCGAGGCCAGTGAAGCCACCGTGACGCCGCCAAAGACCAGCACGTCGTTCATGCCCTGCACACGGCCCCGCTCGTGTGGTTCATGCGCGGCGGTCAGCATCGCCGTGGCGCCGATGAAGCCGAAATTCCAGCCGAGGCCAAGCAGGATCAGAGCAATGTAGAAGTTAGCGATATCCACACCTTGCAGGGCCACCGCGCCTGCCGCGGCAAGAATGACGAGACCGGTGGCGACGATCTTCTCCACCCCGAAGCGCACGATCAGATGCCCTGTGAAGAAAGACGGCGCGAACATCGCCAGCACATGCGCCGACACGATGTCGGCGGCGTTTCCGGCGGTGTAGCCGCAGCCGACCACGGCCAGAGGCGTCGATGTCATGACGAGGTTCATCAGCGCATAGGTGACCATCGCGCAGATGATCGCGACCGCGATGCGCGGGGTCTTCAAAAGCTCCATGCGCGTGCGGCCCTTGGGATCATCCGCATGGGGGGCTTTGGGTTTGGGAATGTCGAGGAAGAGGAAAAGCGCCGATCCGACCACGTTCAATACGATGACCGCGAAATAGGTGCCGAGGAACGGTACGACATACCAGTCCGCTGTGGCCTTGACCAGCTGCGGACCAATCACCGCCGCGGCCAGACCGCCCGCCATGACGTAGGAAATCGCCTTGGGACGAAACGCATCCGTCGCGGTGTCCGCTGCGGCAAACCGGTAAAAACCTTGCGCAGACATGTAGATGCCGGTCAGGAAGCTGCCGATCAGAAAGACCGGGAAAGACGCGATATAAAGCCCATAGGCCCCGATCGCACCGCCCAGAGCGCCGCCCATCGCGCCGACGGCGAACCCGGCGCGGCGTCCGAATTTCTGCATGAAGGCGGAAATCGGTGTTGCCGTCGTCATGGAACCGAGGACGATGAGGGAAATCGGCAGGGTCGCAAAACAGATGTTCGACGCCAGCGATTGCCCCGCCAAACCACCCACGGTGAACAACATCGGCATCTGCGCGCCGAGGATGGCTTGCGCCAATACAAGGACGAAAACGTTGCGCTTCGCGCGCCGGTTTTCTGTGGCGTCGTCGGGTGTGGCGTGGTCAACTGTGCTCATGAGAGCAGCCGTAGGTCCAAATTCAAAATCCTGCAAGTATGACAGCGCATCCGTGGCGCTTTGCCTCGCGACTTCGTAAGCGTGCGACGATGAAGGATTCAACCGGAGCAGGGGCGGCGGAACATGCGCCGATCGCCATCCTCGGCGGCTCGGCAGAGGCTCGGGTGCTCGCCGAGCGGCTCGGGAACCGCGCGCGCCTGTGGTTGCCTCGAACGGACCGGGTTTCGGGGCAGCGGGCGTCGCGGTTGCGCGATGTCAGGGACCTATTGACGGGCGCCTCGGCAATCATCATCGCGCCGCATCCCTGTGACGTGGACACGCTGCGCCTCGGTGCACAGTTGGCGAAGCTTTCCGATCTGCCCAAGCTGACGCTCTCGCGCCCCGCATGGCGTCCGACGCGGCTGGATCGTTGGGTCACTGTGCGGTCTGCCAAGGAGGCGGCGGCGGTCATCCCTGCGGGCGCGCGCGTGCTGGTGACGCTTGGCCGTCCGGCGTTGCGAGATCTCCGAGCGATGCGTAACGCGCATCTTTTCGTGCGGCAACTGAACATCCATTCGGAGGCCTTTTCGCTCAAACACGGTCGCTACCTGCATGGCGTCGCGCCCTTTACCATTGCGCAGGAAATCGCGCTGATGCGCACGTTTCGGATCGACGCGGTGCTGACCCGCAATGCAGGAGGGCCGGGCGGCTGGCCCAAGATCGCCGCCGCGCGGGCATTGGGGCTGCCGGTTTACATGGTGGCGCGTCCGCGCGTTGACACGGGGCCCGTGGCGACCTCTGTCGAGGCTGCGCTGGACTGGTTGGAGGCAAGAACGTGGTTGGACGCCTGATCGAAACGGATGCCTGCGTGGCCGAAGGCGCGGCGTGGTTGGCCAAGGCGGAGCCGCGCTTTGCCCGTGCGCTGGAACAGACGGGCGATCTTCCGCTGCGCCGGCGGCCCGACGGGTTCGCGCAGCTCCTTAGCGCTATCGTCAGCCAGCAGGTCAGTGTCGCATCGGCCCGCGCGATCTGGGCCAAGCTGGAAGCGGCGGGGGCGGTGACACCGGACGCGGTGTTGCGCTTTGATCAGGACGGGTTGCGCGATCTGGGCCTCAGCCGTCAGAAAGCCCGCTACGCCTGTGCCCTGGCCCAGGCGGGAATCGATTACGAGGCGCTTCGCCAAGCGCCGAACGACGAGGTCATCAAGACGCTGACGGGTGTGACCGGCATCGGCGTGTGGACCGCAGAGATCTACGCGATGTTCTCGCTTGGTCGCGCCGATGTCTTCGCGCCCGGCGATCTGGCTTTGCAGGAAAGCGCCCGGATGCTCTTTGACCTGCCCGAACGTCCGAAAGAAAAGCCGCTGCGCCAGATGGCCGAAGCCTGGAGCCCATGGAGATCGGTTGCGGCGCGCGCGCTCTGGGCCTACTACCACGTGGCAAAAGATCGAGAGGGGATCGCATGACACGGGTGTTGAACGCAGGTCGCAAGGAACCGGTCTCGGGCGAGATCCGATCCGCCGTGGTGTTTCTGCATGGCTACGGGGCGAATGGCGCGGACCTCTTGGGGCTCGCCGATCCGCTGGGCGAGCACCTTCCCGATACGCTTTTCGTCGCCCCGGATGCGCCCGAGGCCTGTGCCGGGGCACCTTTCGGGTTTCAGTGGTTCCCGATCCCGTGGATCGACGGGTCCTCGGAAGAGGAATCGATGGCCGGCATGGCCCGTGCGGTGGACGACCTGAATGCGTTTCTCGACGCGCTGATGGTCGATGAGGATTTGCTGCCGGAACAGGTGGTCCTGTTCGGCTTCAGCCAAGGCACGATGATGGGGCTGCACGTTGCCCCGCGCCGCGAGGATCCGATTGCCGGAATGGTCGCCTTGTCCGGGCGCCTGCTGGCGCCGGAACTGCTGGCGGACGAGGTGGTCAGCCGGTTCCCCATCCTGCTGGTGCATGGCGATCAGGATGATGTGGTCCCGCCGCAATCCTTGCCGGAGGCGGCGGACGCGTTGCAAAAGGCCGGGTGGGAAGATGTCTACGCCCATATCATGAAGGGCACCGCGCACGGGATTGCGCCGGATGGGTTGCAGGTCGCGCTGGCCTTCATGCGGGACAAGTGCAACCTCTGACCTTTAGTCTACCAGTGTCCGGCGGTCAGTCCCGTCCGAGAGGCGCATCGGCCAGTTCGAGGAATCCGGGATGGCGGGCAATGAGCCGCGCGTGATCCTGCGGGAACCGCCGGTCCAGATGTGCAAGATGGCTTCCGCACTCGGCAAGACGCCCCAGACGGCGGCTGATCCAGATACAGCGCATGATCGGCCGCGGATCGTTTGGGAGAAGCGCCAGCTTTTGCTGAAACGCGTCGTACATCCCGCCCAGATCGCGCCGGTCTTCGCACAGCTGCGCGTACAGGTCGAGCAGGCGCGACTGCTGTCGCAGGGGCGCTGTGGTTAAGGCCGATTTGACCTCCTCGACCATATCCGGTGCCGTGATGTCGAAAACAAACCCGCGACCTTCGAGGTCATCGATCAGCGCGCGATACCGTTTCTTGTAGGCGTCGAACCCGTAGCTTTGTACCGAAGCCTCGCACCGTGCCGCATAATGTGCGTGATGTGTGTACAGCTTCACGATGGCCTGCGCCAGCGCGTCAATATCGCCCGGTGGAACAAGCTCTCCGTTTTGCGCGGTCTTGATCAATTCGCGCGGTCCGTAATCCACGTCATAGCTGATCACGGGACAGCCGCAGGTCAGCGACTCCAGCAAGGACAGGCCGAACCCTTCGCCCGTTGTGGGCGCCAATGAAAAAAGCGCGCCGCTAAAGACTGACGCGGGATCGGAGGTGGGGCCCTTGAGGATCACGCGATCGGCGCAGCCATGGTGGCGGATCAGTTGCTCCAGCCGCACTTGCCCCAACCCGCCGCCGTAGATTTCATAGGTGCAGTCAGGGATGAGATGCATGACGCGGATGAACGCCTCGATACAGTGGTGGATCGGTTTTGCCCCCAGATCCAGACGCGACACCGTGCAGATGTTGCGGCGCGGCCCGCGATCTTGCCGCGTCATCGTCGTATAATGCGGGATCACCCGGATCGGCGCGGCGTGACGCGTGTCTGCGTGTAGCCGCAGTTTGTGCACATGGGTGGCGGTCACGATCGCATCGCCGTCGAACGCGTCGATCCGCGCGCGCGACCTTTGCAAGACGCTGCCATCCGGCCGTCGGTGATCGGCGTGCAGGAACAAGACCTTCGGTCTGCGAATGGCTGGCGACAGATACGACACAGTGATCCCGTCGATGAAGACAATGCAGTCGTCCGGCAGAAACCGCTCGAACAAGGCGCGGTGATGATCGGCTTCGTCGTCGAACGTCTGACCCAGCCCGAAATCCTCCACATGGCGCACATGCTGGCCCTCAAGCCGCGACTGGCTCAGCAAATGTCCCTCGACGAAGGCCAGCTGCTCTGTGGTCATGTCCTGTCGTTTGACCCGACCCTCGACAAGATCACCGTTCAGGTATTTCAGTCGCACGTCACGGTTGGGATCAGTCAGGATGCGCCGCGTGACCAGAGGACCAACCGGCGTATGTTCGGTCGCGTCGCGCATGACCAGCGTTTTTCCGAGGAAGTACGACGTCCTTTCCTTGGCCCCAATCCGGGTCTTTTTCGAATCCCACTCCGGCAGGACAAAACCCGGTTCCACGTTTCCGAGGTCAGAGGGGCGGCACAACTCGCCAAGCGACAGATGCGTGATACGGCGATCCAATAGGCCCTGCGCTTGCAGAGACGCGAAGGCCAGCTTCTGCTTGCAACTGTGGTCCAGCGTGAGAAGAACGATCTCAGTGTCCGGCCGATCTGCCAGCAGGTTCATCCGCTGGAACATCGCGTTGATCTTGCCACCGCCCACCTGAGCGCCAAGCCGTGGCTGGATCGAGATGATGCGGGTCGTCTCCGCGTCGGCCATGAACGGGCGTCCTCGTTGCGTGTGGCACAGGGTGCTCAATGGTGCCCGCGAACGCAATGCCGGATCAATTCCCGCGCCAGATCCAGCCGCCGCCCAGAATGCGCGTGCCTTCGGTCTCGTAGAACACGCAGGCCTGTCCCGGGGACACGCCTTCCTCGGGGCTGAGCAATTCGACCTCGGCTTCGGTGGCCGAAAGCGGACGGATGATCGCCGCGCGGGGCGGGCGGGTGGAGCGGACCTTCACCGAGACGTGCCATTCGGATTGACTGGTGAACGGCGCATCGCCCAGCCAGTTGATCTCGCGCACAGGGATGGTGCGGGTGGACAGCATCTCTTTCGGGCCGACGATCACCTGTTTGGCGTCGACATCCAGCTTGACCACGTAAAGCGGTTCTTCCAGCCCGCCGATGCCCAGACCACGGCGCTGACCGATGGTGTAATGGATGACACCATTGTGCTGGCCCAGAACGCGGCCATCGGCGTGCACAATCTCACCGGGTTCCGCCGCACCGGGGCGCAGTTTCTCGATCACCTGCGCGTAATTCCCGTTGGGCACGAAGCAGATGTCCTGACTGTCGGGCTTGTCCGCCACTTGCAGGCCATACCGTGCAGCCAGCGCGCGGGTGGCATCCTTGGAGGGCAGGTGGCCCAGCGGGAAACGCAGGTAGTCGAGTTGTTCCGGGGTTGTCGAGAACAGGAAATAGCTCTGGTCGCGATTGGCATCCTCAGCGCTGTGAAGCTCCGGGCCATGGGCGCCCATCTTGCGCTGGATGTAGTGGCCTGTCGCCATGCAATCGGCATCCAGATCGCGGGCGGTTTCCAGCAGATCCTTGAACTTTACCCGTTCGTTGCAACGGATGCAGGGCACGGGCGTGGCGCCCGCCAGATAGCTGTCGGCGAATTCGTCGATCACCGCATCCTTGAAGATGTTTTCGTAATCCAGAACGTAATGCGGGAACCCCATATCCTCGGCCACGCGGCGCGCATCGTGGATGTCGATGCCTGCACAGCACGCGCCTTTCTTGGCCAGGGCCGCACCGTGATCGTAAAGCTGAAGCGTGACGCCCACAACGTCATAGCCTTCCTCGGCCAGTTGGGCTGCGACGACCGAACTGTCCACGCCCCCCGACATCGCCACGACGACGCGGGTTTCCGCAGGCGGCTTGGCAAATCCAAGCGAATTGAGCTTTGGCGCATCGAGGGCCATCGGGCGAGTCTCCGGTCGGGTGGGCTGATCGCGCGAAATATAGGTAAATCCTACATACTCTCAACCCTTGGCTTCACGTCACATTAAGGCTGGCCGGTCAAAGCTGCCCGAAAGCAGGATTTCAGGGCTTGGAAAGGGCCGGGACATGTATCTCAAAAAAGCGAACGGGCCGCGCACCGTGACCCTGTCAAACGGAACCATCCTCTCGCAGGCGGATCTGCCTCCGCCCAACACTTATCGTTGGGTCGCCTCGCGCAAGGCCGTGGTGGTCGAAGCCGTGATGCATCATCTCATTTCGAAACAGGAGGCGCTTGAACGGTACGATCTCAGCGAAGAGGAACTGGACGCCTGGATCGCCGCGGCTGCACGGCACGGGCGTGAAGCGCTCAAGGCGACCGCCGTGCAACGCTTTCGGCAATCGCAAGGCAGCAATACAATCCAAGGTTGATTGAAATGGTTCTGTCGTGCTAACCCTAAGTTAACCTTTTCTGGTCAGTGTGCCGATGCCGGACGTTGACATTGCGGAGAAACCAGATGCGCGTACTCTTGGTCGAAGACGACCCGACGACTTCGAAAAGCATCGAATTGATGTTGGGCAATGCCAATCTGAACGTCTATTCCACCGATCTGGGGGAAGAAGGTGTCGATCTGGCCAAGCTGTATGACTACGATTTGATCCTGCTCGATCTCAACCTGCCCGACATGAACGGGTTTGAAGTTTTGCGGCAGCTGCGGCTGGCACGGATCGAAACGCCGATCCTGATCCTGTCCGGCAACGACGCCAGCGAAGACAAGATCAAGGGATTTGGCTTCGGGGCCGATGATTACCTGACCAAACCGTTCCACCGCGACGAATTGATCGCCCGGATCCATGCCATCATCCGGCGGTCCAAGGGACATTCGCAATCCATCATCCGCACCGGCAAGGTCGAGGTGAACCTCGATGCCAAGACGGTACAGGTCGACGGGAACACCGTGCATCTGACGGGCAAGGAATACCAGATGCTCGAACTGCTCAGCCTGCGAAAGGGCACCACCCTGACGAAAGAGATGTTCCTGAACCATCTCTACGGTGGGATGGACGAACCCGAACTCAAGATCATCGACGTGTTCATCTGCAAGCTGCGCAAGAAACTGTCGGAAGCAACCGGTGACGGCAGCCACATCGAAACGGTTTGGGGGCGTGGATATGTCCTGCGCGACCCTGAAATCGAAGAAAACGGCCGCATCGCGGTTGGTGCGTGACGTTTTGAAACGGCGGCGATCCGTTATCGCCGCCGGTCATCCATCCGTGATGAACATGCGCGCGAAGTCTCGGATGTCTTTCGACCCTGTTTGAACGCTCCGACAACTTATCGAAATCGGCGTTTAGAAACTGGACGCTGTCCGGCCCCGGGCCTATCACTTTGTCCGTGACACTGGCCAAGGGGGGCACATGGCAGAGCAGGAGATCGCGGTCAAAGACCTGTCAGAGGCAGACGCCCGCGTCGAACTTGAACGCTTGGCGACCCTTCTGGCCGAAGCCAACGTGGCCTACCACACTGAGGACGCGCCCGAGATCTCGGATGCGGAATACGACCGGCTGAAGCGCCGCAATGCCGAGATCGAAGCGCGCTTTCCCGCCCTCAAACGCGCTGACAGCCCCAGCGAACAGGTCGGTGCACCCGTCGCCGACGGCTTTGCCAAGGTGCGCCACGAAGTCCGGATGATGTCGCTCTCGAACGCGTTTGACGACGCGGACATCACAAGTTTCGACCAAAGCATCCGCCGCTATCTCGGCCTGACCGACGCCAATCCGCTGGCCTACACCGCAGAACCCAAGATCGACGGCTTGTCGCTGTCGCTGCGGTACGAAAAGGGCAAACTCACCCAGGCCGCGACCCGCGGCGACGGGGCGGTGGGCGAAAACGTCACCGCAAATGCGCGGACCATCGACGATATTCCCGAAATGATCGAGGACGCGCCGGACGTTCTCGAAGTGCGCGGCGAGGTCTACATGAGCCACGCCGATTTCGCCGATCTCAACGAACGGCAGGCCGCCAAAGGGGCGAAAACCTTTGCCAATCCGCGCAATGCCGCCGCCGGATCGCTTCGCCAACTGGATGCCGCGATCACCCGCGACCGCCCGCTGCGGTTTTTCGCCTATTCCTGGGGTGCGCTCAGCGCGCCTTTGGCCGACACGCAGCTCGATGCGATCGCGCGTCTGCAAGCGCTTGGGTTTCAGACCAACCCTCTCACAAAGCGATGCGACGGCCCCGACGAGATGCTCGCCCATTACAAGACCATCGAAGACCAGCGCGCTACATTGGGCTACGACATCGACGGCGTGGTCTACAAAGTCGACGACCTGAGCTACCAGTCGCGCCTCGGGTTCCGCTCCACCACCCCACGCTGGGCCATCGCGCACAAGTTTCCCGCCGAACTGGCCTGGACCCGGCTCGAAGCCATCGACATCCAGGTCGGGCGCACCGGCGCGCTCAGCCCGGTCGCGCGCCTGACGCCCGTGACGGTGGGGGGCGTCGTGGTGTCGAACGCGACGCTGCACAACGAGGATTACATCGCCGGGCGCGATGCCAACGGCGCCCCCATCCGCGGCGGCAAGGACATCCGCGTTGGCGACTGGGTGCAGGTCTACCGCGCGGGCGACGTGATCCCCAAGGTCGCCGATGTGGACCTCGATAAACGTCCCGCCGACGCGCAACCCTATGATTTCCCGACACATTGCCCCGAATGTGGATCCGAGGCTGTCCGCGAGGAAGGCGACGCCGTGCGTCGCTGCACCGGCGGTCTGATCTGCCCGGCACAGGCGGTGGAAAAGCTCAAGCATTTCGTGTCCCGCGCGGCGTTCGACATCGAAGGGCTGGGCGCAAAACAGGTGGAACAGTTTTACACGGACGGCTGGGTCAAGGAACCGGCCGATATCTTCACGCTGCGCGACCGCTACGGCAGCGGGATGCAGCAACTCAAGAACCGCGAAGGCTGGGGCGAGAAATCCGCGCAGAATCTGTTCGACGCCATCGACGAAAAGCGCACCATTCCCCTGGGCCGGCTCATCTTTTCGCTTGGCATCCGCCATGTGGGCGAGGTGGTCGCGAACCTGCTGGCGCGGTCTTATGGCACGTGGGACGCGTTTCAGGCGGCCATCGACGCCGCGCATGACCCCGATAGCGACGCGTGGCAGGGCCTTATCGGCATTGACGGGATCGGCAAGGTGGTCGCCAACTCGCTGGTCAACAGCTTTGCGCAAGAGGCCGAACGCGCCTCCATCGACCGGCTGGTGGCGCATCTGTCCGTACAGGAGGCCGAACGCCCCCGCACCGAAGGCAGCCCCGTTGCGGGAAAGACCGTCGTTTTCACAGGCACGCTTGAACGCATGACCCGGGCCGAGGCCAAGGCGCGAGCCGAGGCGTTGGGCGCCAAGGTGTCTGGCTCTGTGTCGTCGAAAACCGACCTTCTCGTCGCGGGGCCCGGCGCGGGGTCGAAAGAAACGAAGGCGCGCGATCTCGGGGTCGAGATCATTGACGAGGACGGCTGGTTCGACCTGATCGAGGGCGCATGAGCGGCAGGCCGGAAATCCTGTTTCCGCTTTTCGGCGACCTGTCCGGTCTCAAGGGCGTCGGTCCCAAAACGGCGGAAACTCTGGGACATATGGGCATCGAGGTGCCGCGCGACCTGCTTTATACCTTGCCGCATTCGGTGGTGGACCGCCGCCTGCGCGACACGGTGCAGGGGGCGGACCTACCGGCAACGCTGACCGTCGAAGTGCAGATCGGCCAACACCGTCCGCCGCGCACCAAGGGCGGCGCGTACCGCGTTCAGGTCGAGGATGCGCGCACCGCCTTCCAGATCGTGTTCTTTCACGCGCGCGGCGATTACGTGGCCAAGATCTTGCCCTTCGGGGCGCGGCGCATCGTGTCGGGCAAGGTCGAATTTTTCGACGGCATGGCCCAGATGGTGCATCCTGATCATGTGCTGATGCCGGACGAGGCGGGCACGCTGCCCGAGTTCGAACCCGTCTATCCGCTGACCGCGGGCATCACGCAAAAGACAATGGTCAAGGCCGCGACCGACGCGCTGTCGCGCGCGCCCGATCTGGCGGAATGGATCGACCCGCGCCTGATGGACCGCGAGAAATGGCCGGCTTGGCACGCCGCGATGCAGATGGCGCATGCACCGCAGGGCACCGGCGCCCTGTCGCTCGACAGCCCGGCGCGGCGGCGGCTTGCCTATGACGAGTTGATGGCACATCAGTTGACCCTGGCTCTGGCGCGGGCGCAGCGTCGTGCGAAACCGGGGATCGAGACCTCGGGCAATGGCACGCTGCGCCACAAGGTGCTGACGGCGCTGCCCTATCGACCGACCGGCGCACAGATGCGCGCGATCGACGAGATCACCGACGACATGGCCAGCCCGCATCGCATGAACCGTTTGCTTCAGGGCGATGTGGGATCGGGCAAGACTCTTGTGGCGTTTATGGCGTTGCTCACGGCGGTCGAGGCGGGCGGGCAGGGCGTGATGATGGCCCCCACGGAAATCCTTGCCCGTCAGCATCTTGAGGGGTTGCAACCGCTGGCTGAAGAGGCGGGCGTTGTGCTCGACCTGCTGACCGGGCGCGACAAGAGCAGCGAGCGTAGCGCCAAGCTCGCAGCGCTCAAACGCGGTGCGATTCAGATCCTGGTCGGCACCCATGCGGTGTTCCAGAAGGACGTGGAATTTTCGGATCTGCGGCTGGCGATCATCGACGAACAGCACCGCTTTGGCGTGCGTCAAAGGCTGGAGCTTGGCCGCAAGGGGCTGGCTGTGGATGTGCTGGTCATGACCGCCACCCCGATCCCGCGATCATTGGCGCTGGCGCAATACGGCGATATGGACGTGTCGATCCTCGACGAAAAACCCCCGGGCCGCACGCCGGTCAAGACCGCGCTTGTCTCGAACGAGCGGATGGACGAGGTGGTGGATCATCTGCGCAAGGCGGTGTCCGAAGGGCGGCAGGCCTATTGGGTCTGTCCCTTGGTGGATGAAAGCGAGGTGTCCGACCTGACGGCGGCGGAAGAGCGGTTCAAGAGCCTACGCGCAACACTGGGCGAGGGCGTTGTGGGCTTGGTCCACGGCCAGATGCCCCCTGCCGAAAAAGACGCCGCAATGGCGCGCTTTGTGTTCGGGCAGACCGGCGTTCTGGTTGCGACAACAGTGATTGAGGTGGGCGTCAATGTGCCCAACGCGTCGATCATGGTGATCGAGCGGGCCGAGACCTTCGGATTGGCGCAATTGCACCAGTTGCGCGGCCGCGTCGGGCGGGGGGCGGCGGCCTCTACCTGTCTGCTGCTGTACCAGCCGCCGCTGAGCGAAACAGGGTTGAAGCGTCTCACCACGCTCCGCGAGACCGAGGACGGGTTCCGTATTTCCGAAGTCGATCTGGACATGCGCGGCGCGGGCGATGTTCTGGGCACTGCGCAGTCGGGTCTGCCCCGGTTCCGGATCGCCGATCTAGAGCGTCAGGCTGGATTGATGGCGATGGCGCAGGACGATGCGCGCAAGCTGTTGCTTGATGATCCGACGCTGACGTCAGACCGGGGAAAGGCCGCGCGCGCGCTTCTTTACCTGATGAAACAGGAGCAGGCGATCCAACTGATTTCGGTGGGTTAACCGCTTTTGTTCTCAAATGTTCTCAAAAAGTTCTTTACAGAACGTTTCCGATATGAGAACAAAGTAGCAACAAGGAGGACATCACCATGATGCAGCGGATCAAAACAACGCTTCACGCGGCCAAGGCCCAGACCAACACGGCGCTTCTTCAGGATGCGCTTGGGGCCATGTCATTGATCGTGATGCTTTTCGCGGCGCTGCACCTGCCGGTGCTTGTCTGACCTCGTTGCCTTTTTCTGCCTGCGTGTTTCGCCTGATTGCTCATCCGCATCCTGTCCCAACTGATGCACCTGTCCCAGAAGGTTGCCTGCCTTCAGAGCATTGACGGCCCTTAACGAACACGTCACTTTCTGCCGCCTTCGGACTCCGAAGTGCGGCGGTTTTTTTTATCGGATGGTAAAATTTTGGCGGGATCAGGCCGATTGCGTCTCGGCCAGTTGCGCCGCCGCTTCGGACGCCGCTTCGAGCGTCAGCAGGATCGATGCGTGGCGGTTTTTGAACGCCACCGCAGGTCGCAACACTTCAAGCCCGTCGAAGGGCGCCGATGGTGTCGGACCGTCTTCCTTGAGCATCACGCGCAATTCATCGCGGGCTTGGGTGATCTGATCGCGCGTACACCCGAGGATCGCGCCGCCCACGACCGAGGCCGCCGCCTGACCCAGCGCGCAGGCTTTGACATCCTGCCCGAACGCGGCGACCCTGCCGTCTTCCATCGTCAGATCGACCGTGACGGTGGACCCGCACAAGGGCGACCGTTTCTTGACCGTGGCGCCGGGGGCCTCCAACCGGCCGTGATGCGGAATGTCCGCCGCAAGTTCCAGAATGCGGGCGGAGTAGAGTTTGATCAGATCGGTGTCGCCGGACATGGCTTTCCCTTTCGCCGTTCCCCTCATAGATAGGGGAGCCAACGGTGGATGCAAAAAGGTTTTTCCCCATGCGCTTTGATCCTGCGACTTTGGTCTATAACGATGCGGGGCTGATCCCGGCAATTGCGCAGGAGGCCGCCACGGGTGAGGTCCTGATGATGGCTTGGATGAATGCCGAAGCGGTGGCGCGCACGCTGGAGACGGGCCGCGTCACCTACTGGTCGCGGTCGCGACAGGCGTTCTGGGTGAAGGGCGAAAGCTCGGGTCATGTGCAGAAGCTGGTGGCGTTTCGTGTCGATTGTGACCGGGATTGTGTGCTTGTGACGGTCAACCAGACCGGTCCGGCCTGCCACACGAACCGGCGGTCGTGTTTTTACACCGAAGTCGAAGGCGGCGCGGAAGTGGAGATCATGGCGCCTGTGGAGGCGTAGGAGTGGGGGCGCGGCCCCCACACCCCCGGAGTTTATCTGGCAAGATGAAGATCAGGCGGCGGGAAGGCCGACCATATCGCGGATGTCCTGCGGGGTGGCCCCTTCGGCGCGGTAGAGCGCAATGGCGCGGGCATCGTCGCGTTTGGCAAGGCGCTTGCCTGCGTCGTCACGGATCAGGCGGTGGTGGTGGTAGATGGGTGTAGGCAGTCCCAGCAGCGCTTGCAGCAGCACATGGATCGGCGTGGCCGGGGCCAGGTCTTCGCCCCGGATCACGTGGGTGATGCCCTGCGCCGCATCGTCGACCACGACGCTCAGGTGATAGGCGGCGGCCCCGGTGTCGCGGCGGGCAAGGACCACATCTCCGACCTCGTGCACGAGATGGTCGCGCGTTAAGCTTAACGCCGGATGAACGCCTGTCTCGGTGTAGTATGGCAGGTCGGGCAGGTGGTCCACCGCCCGTTCCATGTGCAGGCGCATGGCGTCGGTGTCGGTCCGGTCCTCCCACGCGCGGTGGCGGCATGTCCCGGGATAGATCAGCCCGTCGGGTCCAAGCAGCGGAGCGCCTTCCTGCGGGGCTGAGGCGGCGCGGCGGATGTCGCCCCGTGTGCAGGAACACGGGTAGAGCAGGCCCATATCGCCTAGTTGCGCGATCGCCACATCATAAGCAGGGGTATTGTCCGACTGGCGCAGGACCGGCGTTTCCCAAGTCAGTCCGAGCCACGCCAGATCGTCGTAGATCTGCGTTTCGAATTCCGGGGTGCAGCGCGCGGTGTCGGTATCTTCGATCCGCAGCAGGAAGCGGCCATCGGCGGCCTTCGCCATGTCATGCGCCAGAAGCGCCGAATAGGCATGGCCCAAGTGCAGCTGGCCGGTTGGGCTCGGCGCGAAGCGGGTGACAAAGTGCATCGCCGGGGTCAGTCCTTGTCGGGGCGTCCATAGCGGCGCGCCCGGCGGTCTTCGGCGCTTTGGTAGATCAGCACCCATGCCAGGAGAATGAACATCGGATGGGTCAGTCCGCCCGAAAAGATCAGAGCCGGGATCCAGATGATCAGCACGATGAGAGCCGTGAAAATGCGTCCGGTCAGCAAGATCGAGAGGGGCGGCAGGAGGAGGGCGAGAACGTAATTCATGCGAATTCGCGCTGTTCCATCAGCCATTTGGACCACGCGGCCTTGGCGCGGTCGGTATAGGCTTTGTAACGGTCTTTTCGACCGCGTCGCCCGCCCTTGAGGCCGTCTACAGGGCGGAAGAGACCGAAATTGACGTTCATCGGCTGGAACGTCTTGGCCTCGGCCCCGCCGGTGATGTGGTGGATCAGGGCACCGTGTGCGCTGTCCTGCGGGACGGTCGGGATCGGCTGGAGCGTGATCTCTGCCGCGGCCATGCGTCCGGCCAGAAGGCCCATGGCCGAGGATTCGACATAGCCTTCGACGCCCGTGACCTGACCGGCAAATCGGATGTTGGGCTTCGTGCGCAGGCGCATCTGGTCATCGAGCAGCGTCGGGCTGTTGAGGAAGGTGTTGCGGTGGATGCCGCCCAGACGCGCGAAACTTGCGTTCTCCAAACCGGGAATCATCCTGAAAACATCGGCTTGCGCGCCATACTTCATCTTTGTCTGGAAGCCGACGATATTGTAGAGCGTCCCCAGAGCATTGTCGCGGCGCAGTTGCACCACGGCCCAGGGCTTGATGTCCGGCTGGTGCGGGTTCGTAAGACCCACAGGCTTCATCGGTCCGTGGCGCAGAGTTTCGCGGCCCCGTTCAGCCATCACTTCGATGGGAAGACAGCCGTCGAAATAGCCTGCGGTTTCGCCTTCGTGGAATTCGGTCTTGTCGGCAGCCAGAAGAGCGTCGATGAACGCCTCGTACTGCGCCTTGTCCATCGGACAGTTGATATAGGCGCGCTGTTCTTCTTCGGTCTCGCCCTTGTCATAGCGCGATTGCAGCCATGCTTTGCTCATATCGATGCTGTCGAAATAGACGATTGGGGCGATGGCATCGAAAAAGGCCAGACGATCGGTGCCGGTCTCGGCCTGGATGGCCGCGCCCAGGGCGGCGCTGGTCAGCGGGCCGGTGGCGAAAATCCAGTTGCCGGTATCTGGCAATTCCGTTATTTCTTCGTGGCTTACGCGGACATTTGGATGTGCGTGCAGGCGGCGGGTGATCTCTGCGCTGAAGGCGTCGCGATCCACGGCCAGCGCACCACCGGCAGGCAGACGATGCCTATGCGCCGTGTCGATGATGAGCCCGCCAGCCTCGCGCATTTCCCAATGCAGCAGGCCCACGGCGTTCTGTTCATGATCGTCCGAGCGGAAGGAGTTGGAGCATACCATTTCGCCCAGATCGCCGGTCTTGTGGGCGAAGGTTTCGACCTTGGGGCGCATCTCGTGGATCACGACCTGCACGCCGCGATGCGCGGCCTGCCAGGCGGCTTCGGAGCCGGCCATGCCGCCGCCAACGATGTGGAGTTCTTGTGTCATGACGCGGATGTAGTCTGTTGCGCGGGGTTTGTCACGTCACTGATCGGGTGCGATCAGGCCCAATCCGCGCAGGTAAATTCCGATCCCGGATTCCAAAAGCTCTTCCGGCGGAAAGGGCGATTTGGTGCCGGGTGAATTCCGCGCGAACAATTCGACAACGCCATGGCTCAACGCCCAGATATGGGCCGAAAACATTGACGCGGGCGGGCGCTTTTCCGGTGGGATGTGTTTCGACAATTCTTCGGCCGCCCGTTCCAGCACGGCGCGTGCCCGGCCCGAGGCCGCGGCGAGGTCCGGGGTGCGGTTGACCGAGATGCCACTTTCAAACATTGCGATATAATGGCCGGGGTATTTTCGCGCAAAAGCTAAATATGCGCGTCCCGTCGCCTCGAACGCGGCGAGGGCTGAGGGTTGGCCGCTGTCATAAGCGTATTGCATCACGTCCGAGAAAATCTCGTAGCCCTGAAGCGCGGCTTCGGCGATCAGGTCTTCGCGGCCTTCGAAATGGCGGTACACGGCGGCGGGCGTGACGCCGGCCTGTTTGGCGGCCTCGGACAGGGTAAAGCCCGTCGGGCCCTTTTCGGTGATCAGCTCGAGAGCCGCATCGACCAGGGCCTGCCGCAGATTGCCGTGATGGTAGCCGCGTTTACCCATCCCAGATGTCCGGCCCGCCGCAGACCTTCGGGTCGATCCTGCCCAGAGCTTTCACGTCCTTCCTTGCGTAGTCGAGATGGGTCAACACGCTGCGGATGGCGTTGATCCGGGCGCGGCGTTTGTCATCGGAGCGCACGATGGTCCAAGGCGCGTGATCGGTATGGGTTTGGGCGAAGGTCTCTTGGATAGCGGCGCTGTAGGCATCCCATTTCTTGAGGCCCTCAACGTCGATCCATGAAAGTTTCCATTGTTTTAACGGGTCTTCTTCACGTTCGAGAAAGCGGCGCAATTGTTCGGCGCGGCCGACATTGAGCCAGATTTTGAAGAGATGGATACCATCATCGACGATCATCTTTTCGAAATCAGGAACTTGCCGGAAGAAATGCATGCGCTGTTCGGGCGTGCAGAAGCCGAAGACATGCTCGACCACGGCGCGGTTGTACCAGCTGCGGTCGAAGAAGGTGATCTCTCCGGCGGCGGGCAGATGGTCGATGTAGCGTTGGAAATACCACTGGGAGGCTTCAGTGTCCGAGGGTTTGGAAAGGGCGACGACACGTGCGTTTCGTGGATTAAGGTTTTCTCGGAAGCGCTTGATCGTGCCGCCTTTTCCTGCCGCGTCGCGCCCTTCGAAGACAATCGCGACACGGGCGCCGGTTTGCTTGACCCAAGACAGCATCTTGACCAGTTCGATCTGAAGCGCATCGAGGTCTTTTTCGTAGGCCTTGCGCGGCATGCGTTCCGAATAGGGATAGTCAGGGTTGATGATGTCTCCTTTTTCCGCGCGCTTTATGGCGTGGCGCACGTCATCTGGGGCATCATTCTGGAAAAACGCTCTGATCGCGCCATCAAAGGGCAGGTCCATTCTAGACCCCTTCTGTCGTCTGCTCTGATCTGAATATGGGATGTTAATGCGATTAACGCAAACCCGCACGTCGGGCGGCGCGGTCGATTGCGGCGATGACCTCGGGTTCGGCGGCGTGGTGCGGCATGTGGCCGATGCCTTCGAGTACGGTCAGATTGGCGCCATCGATCTGCTTTGACAGCGGGATCGAATGGATCGACAGGCCCACGGTCGTGTCCGCATCGCCGTGGATGATCTCGGTCGGCACGTCGATTTCGCCGTAGCGGGTGTGCAGCTCTTCGATCTCGCCCAGCAGGTTCGCGCGCTGCATGGCGTTGGCGCGCATGGACACGCGGCGCAGTGTCAGGGGGGCGCCGATATAGTCGCCGTAGCCTTCGGGTGCCGATTGCGGGCGGAACACGCCGTCGATGGCGTCTTCGACAATGCTGCTCGGTGTGAATGCCGTGATCGCGGGCACGACGGTTGCGCTGCCCAGATCGCTGGACGTCACCTGATAGAACGTGCTGAGGCCGGTGTCCCACGGGTTCGACGCGGCGGCGGTCAGGACAAGGGCCGAGAGGTCATCGGGGCGATGTACCGCCCAGGCCAGCGCGACAGCGCCACCGTAGGACTGGCCCATGACGATCGGTTTGCGAAGGCCAAGCTGTTCGGAGGCGTCCGCCAGCAGGTTGGCCTGTTCGGTGATCGAGGTGCCGTTCGGGTTCACGCGCTCGGTATAGCCCAGGCCGGGCCGGTCGAACGCGGTCACGCGGTAGCGATCCGCCAGCTTGTCGACCAGCGAAAAGGTGAAATCGCGCAGGTTGCCCGAGGCGCCGTGGATCAGCACGATGTCGGGACCGGCGCCCTTGCTCACGTAATGGACTTGCGTGCCGTTCACGTCGAGAAACCGGCCGATGGGCGGAAACTCCTCTTCCGCCTTGGCTTCGCGATAGGTCGCGGTGCAGGCCGTGGTCAATGTCATCACCGCCGCGCAGCCGATCAGCAATCCCAGAGTTCTCAACGCCAAACCGGTCTCCTACCTGTTGCGCAGATCCGTGCTGGACGCACCGATCTGATCTATGTCGAACGGAGTTGTTAGGTAGATCTCCGACACCCAGTTGCCATAGAGAAGATGCGCGTGGCTGCGCCAGCGGTTCTGGGGCGTCTGGCTTGGGTCGTCGTTGGGGTAGTAATTGGCGGGCACGTTGATCGGCGTGCCGTTGGCGACATCACGTTCGTATTCTTCCTTGAGCGTGCCGCTGTCGTATTCAAAATGGTTGAAGACATAGAGCGCGCGATGGGCCGGATCCTCGACCAGGCAGGGGCCGGTTTCGGCACTGTCGATCAGGATTGGAAGGCCTGCGTTCTGCACGTCTTCGCGGCGAATTTCCGTCCAGCGGCTGACCGGGATGACCATATCGTCGGAAAAGCCGCGCAGATACGGCGAGGCGGGCGCGAGATTGCGATGCCGCACGCAGCCGAAGGCCTTGTGTGGCAGGTCAATCTTGGGCACGCCGTGGAAGTGATGGATCATCGCCATCCCGCCCCAGCAAACGCCGAAGGTGGAGTGCACATTGGTCTGGGTCCAGTTCATCACTTGCGTGAGCTCATCCCAGTAAGTCACCTCTTCGTATGGCAAATGTTCGATCGGCGCACCGGTGATGATCAGCCCATCGAACTTTTCTCCGCTGTAGGCAACCTCGGCAAAGGGGCGATAGAAGCTCTCCATGTGTTCGGCTGCGGTGTTGCGGGTCTGGTGTTCGGACATGCGGATCAGGTTGAATTCGATCTGCAACGGCGTTGCACCGATCAACCGGGCGAACTGATTCTCGGTCTGGATCTTCTTCGGCATCAGGTTGAGCAGCGCGATGCGCAGCGGGCGGATGTCCTGCTGGCTGGCCAGTTCATCGGGAATCACCATCACGCCTTCGCGCTTGAGCACGTCATAGGCGGGCAGGTTGTTGGGCAGTTTGATAGGCATGGCTTACGGTTTTCTCTCGTCCAGAGCGTCTGCGATCAGCGCATCGAAGGTCTGTGGTGTCGGATCGGCGATCAGGTCGGCGGCGTCGATGGTGATGCCCCAGCGATCGGCCATCATCTGGTAACGCGGCTGGCGATGCGCAAGCGCCTGTGCATAGGTCCAGCGGATGAAGGCATGAGGATCAACGTCGCCTTCTTTGACGTTGTTCTTGCTGAGATAATCCGCCCAGACGCGGCTCAGGAATTCGGGTTGGTAGGCCATCGGTTTCGGCGCCTTGTCAAAGCGCCGGATCAGGTCCTGAGTGTGTGCCTCGTCGCCCTTGATCCAGACCAGAAGCGCATGCTTTGACAGTTCCGCCATGATCGGGTCG
Source organism: uncultured Marivita sp. (assembly GCF_947488135.1). Lineage (GTDB taxonomy): Bacteria > Pseudomonadota > Alphaproteobacteria > Rhodobacterales > Rhodobacteraceae > Marivita. The sequence goes on from NZ_CANKYW010000004.1 coordinate 63,626, forward strand.
TTGGGATCGGTCGGGTCGACCCATTCGCAGATCGACCCGCCTGTGTCGCAGACGAAATGCGGGTAGCCGTAGAGGTCGATGGCGCGGTCGATGAAATAACCGGTGTCGAGAAGCGCCGCCATTTCCGCGCGGCGAAACTGATCCTGCCGCTTGCGGTATTCGTCGATCGGCACGCCTCCGCGTGCGGGATCGCCCGGTTTGCCGAGATAGGCGGCGACGGGTGCGAGATTGTCGAAGGTCAGGTTCGAGCCGATATAAATCGAATCCGACATTAGCAGATCGCGCAGGAACGGCACTTTCATGGCTTCGCGCTTGGCATTGTCGGCGATGTATTCGCCCATGTAGCGGGTGCCGATGCGGTAATCGACGGAATAGTGAAACCAGTCGCCCGTGTCGCGCAGCAGGTTCGAGATGTGGGTCTTTCCCAAACCCGACATGGCGAACAGCACCACACGCTTGTGCGCCGCATTGTGCCAGTCCTGTGCCGATGCGTAGATCATTGCGCTGTCCCGTGCCCGTAACCCCGTCGCTTGGGATTAGCGATGCGGCGCGAGGGCGTCAAACGGTTGTAGCTTTGCGCCGCCATAACCGTCCGTCAATGATGCTCAGCCCAAGGGCCAGAACGGCAAAGCCAAGGTATTCGCCGGGATGGAGGCTCTCGTTGCGCACCAAAGCGCCCAGCGTGATGGCGACGGGTGGGATGATCAGCGTGACAAGCAGCAGGTTGCCGCTGCCCGCCATGCCAAGAACACGGTAGTAGAGCAGGTAGGCAAGGGCGGTCGCGACGATGGCATAGTACGCGATGGCCAGCCAGGTGTCGGGGGCGAGGGCAAGCGACGGTGTGCCTTCGACCGCCAGAACGAGGGGGATCATACAGAGCGTTGATCCGGTCAACATGCCCGCCGCCGCGATCACCGGTGGCACGCCACCCAGCATCTTGCGCGCCCACGCGCCCGCCAGTGCATAGGACAGGGTGCCCGCCACGATGGCCAGTTGCGCGAGCGAGGTGGTGTCGAACTGGCGCAGCGCGTCCAGGCCGATGGCCAGGCAGACACCGAAGAACCCAAGGCCGACCCCAAGCGCCTTGCGTGCAGTGAGCCGTTCATCGGCGAAGACAAGCGAAGCGACCACGATGCCGAAAACCGCCGTTGCCGCGTTGAAGATCGAGGTGAGGCCTGTGGGAATGTACAGCTGCCCCCATGCCATCAGGCTGAACGGAATCACATTGTTCAACAGCCCCATGACAAGGAACGCACCCCAGACTTTCGGGGCTTTCGGCACGGGCAATCGTTTCAGTGCGACGACCCCCCATAAAACCAGCATGGCCCAACCGGTGCGATGCAGAACAGACGTCAGCGGGCCGATCTCGTCCAGCGCCGTGCGGATGGCAAGGAATGACCCACCCCAGATCAGCCCGAGCAGAACAAGCTCGATCCATGCGCGCGACGAAAGGGAGGTTTGTGGTGTCATGTCGCCGATTTACCGGAAACCCGCATCTTTCCGCGATCCGAAACATGCGCAAGGCAAAGAAAAACCCCGCCGGAATACACCGGCGGGGTTTGACCTTTTCCAGAGGGGATCGATTTAGAAGCCGACCGTCAGCGACACGCCGACGCCGAACGCGTCATTGCCTTCGAACTTGGTGCCCGAGGCATCTTCGGCATCGCCGACCCACGCATATTCGACACCGCCCCGCAGCGTCATGTTGTTGTCGAACGTGTATTGTCCGCCGAGTCCAAGGCTGACCACGCCGTCACGCGGGCTGAGGCGCGACTGGATATCGTCCAGATCGGGCTCGTAGGTGATCTGTGCAAAGCCGGATGCCTTGTCGGTGAACTGACGGCCAACACCCAGCTTGTAGGTCCAGATATCGCTCGGGAATCCGGTGATCGGACCGCCGGTCACGTCCTCGTATTGCGGCGTGGCGACTTCCCATTCGGACCATTCGGTCCACTTGATCTGACCGAAGACCAGCGTACCGGGCGCAACACCGCTCTGGAAATCGAGAGCGACGGATTGCGGCATGGTCACATCGTTGTCTCCGCCATCCGCATCGATCCCGAGACCGGGGATGGTTTCGGACGCTTCGAACGAGTGGGTGATTTCGGATTCCCAGGTCAGGGCAACGCGCAGCGCGATATCGGGGATTTCGTAAGCCACACCCAGAACGCCGCCCCAATCGCCTTCGTAATCGGCGGACGCGTTGAATTCCATGCTGGTGCCGAAATCCTGCGCCGCTGCTCCAAGCGTTTGCGCCCGTGCGCCGAGTGCTTGCGCCTGTGCGCCAAGCGCCTGTGCCGCGGCCAGATCGCCAGCCGCACCAGCGGCCTGCGCCTGTGCACCGAGCGCCTGCGCCTCGGCGCCGAGGGCTTGGGCATTGCGGCCGACAGCGGTGCGGGTAAGTAGGTCGGGGATGGTGATCTCGGCCTTGCTGCGCACGTAACGGGCGCCGCCGAAGACCGAAACGCGATCCGTCAGGCGGTAGCGCGCGATGGCGGCGACCTGCTGGCTGTCCCACTCGGCGGTCAGGCCGGTATAGACACCCTTCGAATATTCCGCGTCGGCGCCATAGGGCGTGTTGACGAAGATGCCGAAGGCCAGCTTTTCGTTCACGTCGTTTTTGTATGCGAAGCCGAGCGTCGTGTAGTCGTTCGACATGTTGCCGGTGTCGTCCTCGCCACCGCCCGCAGCTGTCAGCTGCGAATTGTACTCACCGGAAAGGCTTGGCGAAACCGCCGAAAAGCTGAGCTGAACCTTGTTGCCGCTCTCGAACAGCAGTCCGTAGTTGTTGCCCATTCTTTCGATGCCGCCTGCCTGCGCTGCGCCCGCAGCAACGGCAAGCGCGGCGGCGCTTGTCATCAATCGTGTCATTGGACCCTCATCCCTCTGAAGTTAATTGTCTCCTCGAGCAAAGGGGTATCGAAACGCTGATGAAAGGGTCAATTTTGACCATACGTCAGCGTGACGGTTCTTCCGCAGCGTCACATTCTTGTTACGCGCGCGTGCTCGACCATATGTTGTAGTAATTCGCGCCGAAAATCAGGGCCGCCCCCAAGAGGACGAACGGGTCCAACGGCTCGGCGTATAGAAGCACTCCGACAATCGCGATCACCGGCAATCTGGTGAAATCGATTGGCATTACAATTGTCGCCGGGGCCAGCGACAGTGCGGTTGTCAGGCAGAAATGCGCGACGAGCCCGGCTACGGCGATGACGACCACCCACGGCAGATTGTCGAGTGTCGGAAGGGCGATGTCGCCATCGAAACCCGCAAAGCCAAGGCCGAGCACCGCTTGCATCACCGTGAGATAGAACAGGATACAGGTGATCGTTTCGGTTCGGGTCAGTTTGCGCGTGAACACGGCCGATCCGGCAAATCCTATGGCTGCGAGGGCCGCCGTGACCAGACCGACGTGGAATGTCTCCGGGCTGGGGCGTGTCACGATCAGGATGCCGACAAAGCCGATCACCGCCGCGATGGCCTGCGATTTGGTCAGGCGTTCGCCCAGCACCAGCGGGGCAAGCAGCATGACCCAAAGCGGCGAGGTGAACTCAAGCGCGAACACCTGAGCCAGCGGGATCACGGTGATCGAGTAGAACCAGAGGTTCTGGCCAGCGAAATGACTGAGATTGCGAATGAAATGCAGCCCAAGTTTCTGCGCGCGCACTTGGTGGAGCGTTCCGGCAATGAGCGCGACGGAGATCACGATGACCATACCGATCAGGCTGCGGTACATCATGATTTCGAACGTATCGAGATCGAGACTGACCGCGCGCCCGGCGATTGCCATTGACGTGAAAGACACAATCGCGCCGATCATCCACAGACACGCGCGCAGGGTCGGAGACAGCGTCATTCGCGCGCTCCCGTACGAAAGGGCAACTCAGTCACGGGGGAGATGACAACAACCGGACAGAAACCGCCGCTTGCCGGGCGCGATCAATTGCATCGTGATGGTCCATCCGTAGGACCGATCACTCATCCCGTCGTTGCACTGTGCGCCGGACAGGATGGCTTCGATCACTTGGGTGTCCTCCGTGGCAACGGTGATGAGAGCGGGGCTGCCAAGCCTGCCTTCGGCGACGCGGGCACTGTCGAAGGTGAAATCGGTGTCGCCGTCCGACGGGTGAGAATAGCGCGCCTCGTCGCCGTAAAGCCCCAGCGCCCAGAACGGTTCGGTTCCGCCGCAGACGATGCCTTCGGGAACCGTCGTGTCCCCGATGGTCGCAACCTCGTCACGGGTCAGAAAGCGGGTGGACACCCAACCATCTCGCTCGTTCAGCGCGATCCGCGCCCAGTTGCCGGTGGCATCAAACTCGAACGCCTCGATCCGGCGCGCGTTGTAGGGCAGGTCGCCGATATCGGCACTGCCGGCCGACGGTTCGGCGCGGATGTTCAGCACGTCGTCGATCGCCACGCCTATCACGCGATGATAGGTCGGTTCGGCCTGACCCTGCATCGGCAGGACAAGCGCAAGGCCGGCAAGGCTGACGCGGATCATTCCCACTCGATGGTTCCCGGCGGCTTGCTGGTGATGTCGTAGGTCACGCGGTTGATGCCCTTGACCTCGTTGATGATGCGGGTGGCGGTTTCGCCCAGGAAATCGTGGCTAAAAGGGTAATAATCCGCCGTCATGCCATCGACGGAGGTGACCGCGCGAAGGGCGCAGGCGAAATCATACGTGCGCCCGTCGCCCATCACACCCACGGTGCGGACGGGCAGGATCGCGACGAAAGCCTGCCAAATCTCATCGTAGAGGCCATGTTTGCGGATCTGGTCGATATAAACCGCATCGGCCTTGCGCAGGATGTCGAGCTTTTCGCGGGTGATTTCGCCGGGGCAGCGGATGGCGAGGCCGGGACCGGGGAAGGGGTGACGACCGATGAAGCTGTCGGGCAGACCCAGTTCGCGGCCAAGCTCGCGCACCTCGTCCTTGAAGAGCTCGCGCAGTGGTTCGACCAGCTTGAGGCCCATCTTTTCGGGCAGGCCGCCGACATTGTGGTGCGATTTGATCGTGACCGAAGGCCCGCCGCTGAAGCTGACGGATTCGATCACATCGGGGTAGAGCGTGCCTTGCGCCAGAAATTCCGCGCCGTCGATGTCGTTGGCATATTTCTGGAACACGTCGATGAACAGGCGGCCAATGATTTTTCTCTTGGTTTCCGGGTCACTTACGCCCTCAAGTTCACCCAGAAACAGCTCTTGTTCCTGCGCGTGGATCACTTGCAGGTTCATGTGGTCGCGGAACATGGCGACAACCTCGTCCGCCTCGTTAAGACGCAGTAGGCCGTGGTCCACAAAAACGCAGGTCAGTTGATCGCCAATTGCCTCGTGCAGTAGGGCAGCCGCGACCGAGCTGTCGACGCCGCCGGACAGCGCGCAGATCACCTTTTTGTCGCCAACCTGATCGCGGATCTTGCGGACCGCCTCGTCGCGGTATGCGTCCATCGTCCAGTCGCCCGTGAACCCGGCCAGTTGCACGAAGTTCTGATAGAGCGTCTTTCCGTTGGGAGTGTGGTGCACCTCGGGGTGGAATTGCACCGCGTAGAAGTGGCGGGCACGGTCGGCTGTGATCGCGAAAGGTGCACCGGGAGAGGTGCCCAGAACCTCGAAACCCGGAGCGATTTCAGAGACGTGGTCGCCGTGGCTCATCCAGACCTGTTCACGGCCAGAGCCGTCCATGAACCAGCCGTGCAGGATATCGTCGCGCGTCTCGGACGGTTTGACCCAAGCGCGGCCAAATTCTGCGGTCGCGTGTTCGCCCGCTTCGACGCGGCCACCCAGATCGTGCATCATGACCTGCTGACCGTAGCAAATGCCAAGGATCGGCACGCCCAGTTCATATGCCGATTGCGGCGGGCGCGGGCTGCCGTCGCGCATCACGCTGTCCGGGCCGCCGGAAAAGATGATCGCTTTTGGGGCAAATTCCGAAAGAAATTCATCCGTAACCTTCTGGTAAGGATGGATTTCGCAATAGACGTTCAATTCGCGCAGGCGGCGCGCGATAAGCTGCGTCACCTGGCTGCCGAAGTCGATAATGAGAAGGCGGTCGTGATCTGAGGTGCTCATGGCTCCTGATAGGCAGAGCCACGGAAATTGGCAATAACGCTGACGCGGATTTGGTCAGTCCTCTTGCCAGTCGCGCTTCGGGCGATGCCAGGTCTTGCCCATGTTCTCGTGCACAAGCCGCGCGCCGAAAATCCAGATGAGAAAACAGATCACGATGGACAGGCCGAAAACAAGAGAGCCAAGGGCGAACCCGACCCAAGCCACGGCCACTCCGGCCAGCAATACGGCGAACATCGCGGCAGTCTTTTTTGTGCCAAAGCGCATGGGTCTCTCCTTGAACGGTTCATACGCCTAACGGGTGATGCAATCGTGCGGTTCCCTCTGGCGCCGCCGAATGTCGCTTTCGCGACGCACAGGACGCAATCCGTCGCTGTCGCCCTCTGGTCTCATACTATGGAAGGTCCACCGGACACCGAGCCGGGGCCCTATTGTATCCGCACGGAGTTAGATCATGGCAGAAGCAGAAACACGCAGACGGTCACGCGGCGGTGGCGGTGCGGCGCGGCGGGCGGAACGCACGGCGGTTTCTGTGGAAACAGCCAAATATATCCAGCGCAATATCCCGAACTTCGAGATCCTGACCGAAGAGGCGCTCGAGATCATCGAGACCAACGCTGAAACCGTGCTGGCCGAGATCGGTGTGAACTTCGTCAACAACCCCGCCGCCCTTGATCTCTGGCGCGACGCTGGGGCCGAGGTGACGGGCGAACGTGTGCGAATCCCGCGTGGTCTGGCGCGCAAGCTGTGCAGCACCGCGCCGTCGACATTTACCCAGCAGGCGCGCAATCCGAACCGCGCGGTGGAGATTGGCGGGCGCAACCTCGTACTGGCCCCGGTCTACGGCCCGCCCTTCGTGCATGACGCGCTTGGCGGGCGGCGCTATGCGACGATGGCGGATTTCGAGAAATTCGTGAAGCTGGGATATATGTCCAAGTGGTTGCACCATTCGGGCGGCACGGTCTGCGAACCCACCGACATCCCGGTGAACAAGCGCCACCTCGACATGCTGATGGCGCATATGACGCTGTCGGACAAACCATTCATGGGGTCGGTGACAGAACCCAGCCGCGCACAGGACAGCGTGGAGATGTGCGAGATCCTGTTCGGCAAGGACTACGTGCAGGACAACACCGTCATGACGTCGCTCATCAACATCAACTCGCCGATGACTTTCGACGACGTGATGATGGGCGCTTTGGAGGTCTACGCGCGCAACAACCAGGCCTGCATCATCAGCCCGTTCATCGTCGGCGGTGCAATGGCGCCTGTGTCGGTGGCGGGCACGCTGACACAGGTTCTGGCCGAGGTGATGGCCGGCATTGCCTACAGCCAGTTGGTCCGCCCGGGTGCGCCGGTGATCTTCGGGGCCTTCGTGACGTCCATCGACATGAACTCGGGCGCGCCCACTTTCGGCACGCCGGAGGCCAGCCAGATCACCTATGGCGCCGGGCAATTGGCGCGGCGGATGAACCTGCCGTATCGGTCGGCGGGCAGCTTTACCGGATCGAAACTGCCCGACGCACAAGCGGCCTACGAGACTGCGAACAGCCTCAACATGGGTCTTTTGTCGGGTGTGAACTTCATGCTGCACGCCTGCGGGTGGCTCGAAGGCGGGCTTGTCGCGTCTTTCGAGAAATTCGTCATGGATGCCGACCAGTTGGGCGCGCTGCACAAGATCGCGCAGGGCATCGCAATCGACGAAGAGGCGCAGGCGATGGGCGCGATCGCCGAGGTGGGGCCGGGCGGCCATTACCTTGGATGCGCCCACACGCAGGCCAATTTCAAATCTGCGTTCTGGCGGTCAGAGGTGTTCGACTTCAAACCCTTCGAGACATGGTTCGAAGAAGGCGCCCGCGATACGATGGCGCTGGCCACCGAACGCGTGCAGCGCCAGATCGACACCTATCAGCAACCCGCGCTCGATCCCGGTATCCACGAGGCACTGACCGAGTATGTCACCAAGAAGAAAGCGTCGATGCCCGACGCCTTCATGTAAGGGACACCGGACCGGCCTCTTGTGACTGGGCGCGCAGGATCTGCGCCTCGCCCATGACTGCCGTCAGAACATCCACATGCGCGGCGACGCTGTAACAGGCGTCGCCGTTCTCGCGCTGTTCGTTCAATTCGGCCTCGATCGACATCAGCTTGACCAGAGCAGGTCCGGTCCGTGGCGACACGCCATACCCCAACAGCCGTGGCAGACGCGCCTCACGACGGTAGCTTTGCGCCCCGATGCGCGCGGCACGGATCAGCAGTCGCGGACGGCGCAACTGGGAGAGTTGTGTCAGAAGGTCTTGCATGGTGATCCCCTTTAAGTGAGCGGAAAACTCCGCCGAACGGGATGACCATGGCACAACCTGTACGTGTGTTGCGTCGCGGCAGATTCGGCGCGCGGTGCCCTTCCTGTTTGTTTACGTTTTGGAAACACAAACTTCCCTGACGCAGAAAGTTAACAAATCAGAAACAAATACATCCTTAGGTTGCAATCCGTCTGTGGATAAACCTGGGGGCTTTTTTGACAGACTTCTGAAGGGGGAACACTATGACTGACCTGCAAAACGTCCGGATCGAAAGCGGCGCGGTTGCGCTTTTACCGGAAGCCGCGCGTCGCTATCTCGCGCATACCACCGAGGGCCGACCGATCCGCGAAATCGCCCGCGAGGCCGGGTGCCACGCATCGACTGTGCTGCGCCAGGTGCGCAAACTCGAAACGCTGAGGGACGATCCGATGGTGGACCGCGCGCTTGCCGGACACGCCACCGTCGACGCCGCGTCCGAGGCCGCCTGTGCCAGCATGGATGACCTGACCGACGCGCTGCGCCAGCTCTGCCAGCCGCGCGCGATGATGCTCTACAACGCCGATCTGCGGCAACCCGCCATCGTCAAGACCGTCGGCGAAGGCGAAACCGTGGTTCTTGGGGCAATCGATCTCGACCTGGCCGCTGCACTGGTTCTGCGCAACTGGATCGCGGCGGATGGCGGCACGGCGGTCAAGCGGTACCGCGTCACCGAAGAGGGCCGCAGCAATGTGCCGGGGCTGGTCGCGGCGCGTGACACACGGGCGGCACATGCGCTGGAAGACGCCCTGGGTTTTGGACGCGAAGCTGGCCCGGACCGGCGCTCGCGGGATCGATCGCTCCCCAATGGGCCGGGCTTCGAAAGCCCGCTGACCGCGCTGGCGCGGCGGCGCGGCCCCGACGGGCGACCGTTTCTTCCCAAGGATTTCGTCGCGGCCGGAGACCGGCTCTACGAGGATTACGCCATCGCCGGTTTCACCGCGTCCGATCTGTTGGGCTGGGATTGCCCAAGCGCTCTGGACCGGCTCCGCGCCAAAGCATCGGCCCTGACCAACGCGCGTCGCTTTGAGGCCGCACAGCGCACGCTCGATGCGGTCGGGGATCTTGGCCCGGGTCTGAGCGAAGTCGTGCTGCGCTGCTGTTGCCTGCGCGAAGGATTGGAGGCTACCGAAAAGCGTCTTGGCTGGTCCGCGCGGTCCGGCAAGGTTGTCCTGCGCATCGCGTTGCAACGGCTGGCGCTGTTCTACGCCGGTCGCCGCAATCAGGGGGCCGGACTGATCGGTTAGGACGTCCCCGACGCTGGGGCCAAGCGACGCAGCCACCTGCATGACGGCCCACAAACCCCAGTAAATACTGTGCAGGAGGAACTCGTTACCCTTGGGAATGTGAAGCCGCAACGCAGCTATGCAACACTGGTACTACCTCCTGCTGTGGCCTATGTTAGAGGAGTTCCGTCCAGACATTGCGGGGAAAAACCGTTGCGCGATCTCAAGATACCAGAACAACGTCATCCGGAAAAAGCTCATCGTCCGGACAACGCCCAGCCGAAGAAACCAAGCTGGATCCGGGTCAAGGCGCCGGGTGGCGAAGGGTATAACGAAACGCGCCGCATCATGCGGGAAAACAACCTCGTCACCGTGTGCGAGGAAGCGGGCTGTCCCAATGCCGGCGAATGCTGGAGCCAGGGGCACGCGACCATGATGATCATGGGCGAGATCTGCACCCGTGGCTGCACGTTCTGCAATATCGCCACCGGCCGTCCGGACACGCTCGATGCGTTTGAACCGGGCCGTGTCGCGGATGCGGTACAGAAGCTGGGGCTGAACCATGTGGTCATCACGTCGGTTGATCGCGACGACCTTGCCGATGGCGGGGCCGAGCATTTCGCTCAGACCATTCGCGCCGTGCGTCACCGCTCGCCCAACACGACGATCGAAATTCTCACACCGGATTTCCTGAAATGTGCGCCCGACGCGCTGGAAACCGTCGTTGCGGCGCGTCCGGACGTGTTCAACCACAACCTGGAAACCGTTCCGGGCCTTTATCCCGAAGTGCGTCCCGGCGCGCGGTATTTCCATTCGCTGCGGCTTTTGCAGCGGGTGAAAGAGATCGATCCGTCGATCTTTACCAAATCCGGCATCATGGTGGGGTTGGGCGAGGATCGCCAGTCGGTGATGCAGGTCATGGATGACATGCGCGCGGCGGATATCGATTTCCTGACCATCGGCCAGTATCTGCAACCGACGCCGAAACACCACGCGGTCGATCGCTTCGTCACGCCCGAGGAATTCGCGGGTTATGAAAAAGCGGCCTACGGCAAGGGCTTCCTCATGGTCTCGGCCACCCCGCTCACGCGGTCGTCCTATCACGCGGGCGATGATTTCGCCCGGCTGCGCGCCAATCGTGAGGCGAAACTGGCCAAGGCGTGACCTGCCAAAAGCTTCGAAGCTTTTGAACAAAGCCTGCGTAGGCTTTGGCTCCGAGATGTCATGAATACGCGCGGACATCCTTCAAAGGATGCCGCCAAAGCCTTCGAAGGCTTTGGCTACGGCAACGCCTTGAGATAGGCAGCCACCGCCGTGCGGTCGCCTTCGGGGAGTTTGGCAAAATTCTCGATCACCGCCACCATGTGACCGCCCGCGCTGTCGTAATCGGGGGTAAACCCGGTTTGCAGGTAATACGCGATTTCCGTCGGGCCCCAGGTCAGATCGTCCGGCGTCAAGGACGGAATCGTGCCGCGCCCGGACGGATTCGGCGCACCGGCGAGCCATTGATCGCGATCCATGCCGCCAAGCATCGTGCGTGGCGTGTGGCACTCGCCACAATGGGCCAAAGCCTCGACAAGGTAGCGACCGCGTTCGACGTCCGGTTCAGACGCAGCGGCCAGAACCCACGTGTCGGTCAGATAGAGCTGCTTCCAGACACCGACGGCACGGCGGATGTTGAAGGGAAAGCCCACCTCGTGCGACTGGCTTTGCGTTTCGTCGGCGGGAAGCGTCTGCCAATAGGCCCAGAGATCGGCAACATCCTGATCGGTCATGTGGACGTAAGAGGCGTAGGGGAAGGCGGGGTAATAGTGCCGACCCTCCGGTGAAACACCGCGCTTTACCGCGCTGGCGAAGTCGGTCAGCGTCCAACCGCCGATCCCGGCCTCGGCATGTGTCGAGATATTGGGCGCGATGAAGGTGCCGAAATCCGATTCGAACCTCTGGCCACCGGCGAGGATCAGCTTGGCATCACCCTCGGCGTCCGGGGCTGCGTGGCACGAGGCGCAGCCCGACGCGATGAAGACGGTTTCGCCGTTGACCGGGTCCGCCTCCATCCCGTCGAAAGCCGCACTTTCGACGGGCGTGGCTCGCGTCACGAACAATCCGGCCGCCACAACGGCGGCCAGGCCCAGGCCGGTAACAATCAGACCACGCGCCATCAGAAGGGATCAGCTTTCAGGGGCGCGGTGGGTGTCGTGACACGCCTTACAGGTTCCCCCGATCGTGCCCATTGCCGGCCCGAGCGCTTCGACTCCGCCGGATGCCGCGGCCTGGATCGCCTGCGCGCCTTTACCGAAATCGGACCATTTGGACAGGAAATCGTCATTTTGCTCCCAAATGGTCGTTTGCGCACGGGTGCCATCGATGGACATATCGTCCGACCCTTCGGGCCACATCGGGGCCTGCTGAATCATCGACACCGCAACCAGAGTGTCCGCCGCAGCCTGCGCCGCTTCGGCGTCGTACTCGGTCTTGCCCTGCGCCATGTCACCGAGGATGCCGAGATTGATCGCCATGATCCGGAACTGCCCCTGACGGGCTTTCAGCTGAGCGGAAAAGTCGGATTGCGCGTAGGCGACGGTGCCACAGCCCAGTGCAGCAAACGCGATCGCGAATGTGAGGCTCTTCTTCATCAATTCATACTCCCTGAAAATTGTATGACGTAAAATCTAGTATGCCTCGCTTGTGGTGCAATTTAATTGTTAGAAATTGCAAAAAGGGTCCGCATACATGCACAAGCTGATTTGGGACGACCTGCGATTTGTTCTGGCCGTGGCCGAAACAGGGTCGGTGAATGCGGCGGCCAAGGTCTTGGGCGTCAATCATGCCACCGTCCTGCGCCGCATCGCGTCGTTCGAGGAAACTTGCGGCGGGCCGGTCTTCGAGCGTGATCGCAGCGGCTACCGCCTGCGTCCCAATCGCGCCCCGGTGATCGAGGCGGCACGGCTTGCAGCCCAGCACATATCCTCGGCAGAGGCGCTGATGCAGGGCCAGTCGAACCAGGTGGGCAAAACCTGGCGCATCACGTCGACCGACACGTTCTGCCAGACGGTACTGGCGTGGATCTACCCGGCCCTGGCGCGTCGCGTTGCGCCGGATCGGCTGACCTACCTGTCGTCCAACGCGCATCTCGACATGGCGCGATTGCATGCCGACATTGCGCTGCGCCCGGCGATGGTGCTGCACGATGACCTTGTCGGTCGGTCATTCACAGAGATGCGATTCAGTGTCTACGCCAGGGCCAAGCGCAGCGACGCGCAAGGCTGGCTGGGCATGGCCGGTGCGCTTGAACGATCCGGTCCGGCGCAATGGATGGCCCGAGAAGTCGACTCTGCACAGGTAATCGCCAGCGCCGACAGTTTCTGCCTGCTGACCCAGATGCTGGGCAAAAGCAACGCTCAAGCGATCTTGCCCTGCATCCTTGGGGATGCGACCCCGGGTCTTGAGCGGGTGGCCAGCGACGCGCCAGACTTTCTCGTGCCGGTCTGGATTGCTTGTCACCGCGATCTTGCGGGGAGCGAAAGGTTGCAAAGCGTCATGGACAAGATGGAGAAACTGCTACAACCGCACATCCCGGCAATTGCGGGCGATCTTGCCAGCCGCGATGCCGTAAAGGCCACTGGTTAGCCCAGCCGTCGATGAAGAAGCTCCCTTTCACACCTCCGGGAAGCGCACTTTGCCGATATAGGGCAGGTTGCGGTTGCGCTGCGCGTAGTCGATGCCGTAGCCGACGACAAATTCGTCCGGGATCGAAAACCCGATCCAATCCGCTGCCACATCCGTCTCCCGCCGCGATGGTTTGTCGAGCAGGGCGATCGTCCGAAGCCGCCCCGGATTGCGCGATTCGAGCAGGCCGACGACGTGTTTCAACGTGTGCCCGGTGTCCACGATATCCTCGACCACCAACACGTCGCGGCCTTCGATCTGGCCGCGTAGGTCTTTCAGGATGCGCACCTCGCGGCTCGATTCCATGCTGTCGCCGTAAGAGGACGCCTCGAGGAAATCCACCTCGACGGGCAGGTCCAGTTCGCGCACCAGGTCGGCAATAAAGACGAAGCTGCCCCGCAGCAGCCCGACCACGACCAGCTTGTTGGTGTCGCGGAATTCTTCCGTGATCGCGTTCGACAGTTCTTCGATCCGCGCGGCGATGGCCTTGGCCGAAATCATCTCGTCGATGACATAAGGACGCTCTGACATAGGTTTCCCTTGATTTTCCGGGCGCACAATACGACATCCCCGCCCACTGTCACGGTCAAAACAAAAGAGCAGATGCCCACACACTCAGAAACCCGCACCCTGCCGTACACGGCGCAGCAGATGTACGATCTGGTGGCGGACGTGTCGAATTACCCGAAATTCCTGCCCTGGACGGCGGCGGCCCGCATCCGTTCGCGCGAGGATCGTGGCGATCACGAGGAAATGCTGGCCGATCTGGTGATCAGCTTCAAGGTGTTCCGGGAACGCTTCGGCAGCCGTGTGGTGCTCTGGCCCGAGCAGAAAAAGATCGACACCGAATACCTGGATGGCCCGTTTCGGCACATGCATTCCAATTGGGGATTCAAGGATGTCGAAGACGGGGTCGAAGTGACCTTCTACGTCGATTTCGAATTCAAGAACCGGATCCTGCAAGGGGCGGCGGGCATGTTCTTTTACGAGGCGATGCAGCGCATTGTCCGCGCTTTCGAGCGCCGCGCGGCAGAGCTTTATACCTGAAGCTCTCGCAGCGCCGCTATCAGAAAAGACAGGGCTTCGTCGCGCGCCGCCAGACGGACATTTGCGCGGCCGAGCGCGCCGAATTCGATGGTTTTGCTTTCGATCCGCGCGTCCGTGGCAAGTCCAAAGCAGACGCGCCCTTCGGGTTTGAATTCGGACCCGCCTGGGCCGGCGATGCCGCTGATCGACACTGCGACGGCGGCCTTGGCGGCGCGTAACGCGCCCTGCGCCATCTCGCGCGCCACCTCTTCCGACACCGCGCCGTGCGCCTCCAACGTTTCTGGCGACACGCCCAACATCTCGACCTTGGCCGCGTTGGAGTAGGTGACGAAGCCGCGCTCGAACATGGAGGAGGATCCGGCGACATCGGTGATCGCCGCGGCAACCATGCCGCCTGTGCAGCTTTCGGCGGTCGTCACGGTGACGCCCGCGTCGATGGCCAGCTTCAGAAGCGTGTCGGCGAGGGGGGCGGTCACATCAGCACCAGATGGAACAAGGCGGCGAAGGCGATGACACCGACAGCGGCGAAGACCCCCGCGATCACGTCGTCCAGCATCACCCCCAGCGCGTCCCCGCGTGCGTCGGCCTTGCCCACAAGCCACGGCTTCCAGATGTCGAACAGGCGAAACAGCACGAAAGCGGCAATCCAGCCGGGATAGAGCTGCCATAGCTCAACCGACATCATCATCGCGCCGTAACCCACTGGAAACAGGGCGATCCACTGTCCGACCACTTCGTCGATCACGATATAGGATGGGTCATGATCCTTGCCGTCGCGCGTCAGTTCCCGTGTGGCGATCCAGCCGGACATGAAGACGAAAAAGGTCAGGTTTACAAAGAGCCAGAATCCGGCGAAGGACAGAATGGCGTAGGCGACCGGCAAGGCCGCCAGCGACCCCCATGTCCCGGGAGCAGGCCGCAGAAAGCCCACGCCGAAGAAGGTGGCGACAAGCTTCATCATGTCGCCACCAACGCCGCCGTGGCGAGCGCCGCAATGCCCTCACCGCGCCCGGTGAAGCCCAGCTTTTCCGACGTTGTCGCTTTGACCGAGATATCGCCGACGGGCATCCCCATGATGTCGGCCAAAGTGCTGCGCATCGCGTCGGCATGGGGTCCGATTTTCGGAAATTCGCACACCAGCGTGCAATCCACGTTGCAGATCTCGTATCCCGCATCCCGCGCCATCTTCACCGCGTGTCTCAGGAATATCTCGCTGGCGGCGCCCTTCCACTGCGGGTCCGAAGGCGGGAAGTGCCGACCTATATCGCCCGCTGCCAATGCACCGTATAGCGCATCGGTGATCGCATGCATGCCGACATCCGCGTCCGAATGACCCATAAGCGCCTGATCATGCGGGACTTTCACACCACAGAGGACGACATGATCGCCGGGCCCGAACTTGTGAACGTCATAGCCATTGCCGAGCCGCACTTTCATATGCAAATCCCTTGAAATCCTGCCGCGTGTCTAAGGTTTGTCCGGGGCCTGTGCAATCGCCCCGAGGCTCGTGCCTAAAAATTAGGCAGAGGTCAGGTGGCGGTCTGTTTTTCAGGCTAATATCATTGAATGGCGTGCTGGCACAGCGTAGCTGAAACTCATCAATCAAGGATTGCAGCGGTGACACCGTCGGTTCCAGAAAATCTGATCTCTCCCCCCGTGTTGCTGGCCCCTCTGGCCGGGATCACGGACCTGCCGTTCCGCAGCCTTGTCTCGGAGTTCGGGGCGGGCCGCGTGGTGTCCGAGATGATCGCCAGTGGCGAATTCCTGACCGCGCGCCCGGGCACCCGCGAAAAAGCCGAGCTTGGGGCAGGGATCGCCAACACGTCGGTCCAGCTTGCGGGCCGCACGCCCGAGGCGATGGCCGAGGCTGCGCGCATGGTCGAAGGGATGGGCGCGCAGGTGATCGACATCAATTTGGGCTGTCCTGCGAAAAAGGTGGTGGGTGGCTATTCCGGTTCGGCGCTCTTGCGCGATCTGGATCATGCCTGCCGGTTGATCGACGCGGTGGTCGGGGCGGTGTCGGTGCCGGTCACGCTCAAGACGCGGCTGGGATGGGATGATGCCTCGCACAACGCCGCCGAGCTCGCACAACGGGCCGAGGCGCTCGGCATCGCCATGATCGTCATTCACGGGCGCACCCGCTGCCAGTTCTACAAGGGCCGCGCCGATTGGGCCGCGATCCGTGCCACCAAGGACGCGGTGTCGATCCCGGTCATCGCCAATGGCGACATCGTCGACACCGCTACGGCCCGTACTGCACTCAAGCAGAGCGGCGCGGATGGCGTGATGGTCGGTCGCGGGGCGCAGGGGCGGCCGTGGGTGTTGGCGCAGATCGCGGCGGATCTCTACGGCGCACGCCGCCCGACCATCCCCGAAGGTCAGGCTCTGGTGGACATGGTGGCCGGGCATTACGACGCGATGCTGTCCTTCTACGGCGCGGAGCTTGGGGCCCGCGTCGCGCGCAAACATCTGGGCTGGTACATGGACGACGCGGACACCGATCCGGGTCTGCGCAAATCCATCCTGACCGCCAAAGATCCACGTTCCGTCTTCGCGTCCTTGCCTGATGCGCTTCTCACCGATGCGAGGCAGGCCGCATGACCGAGCAAACGCCCGACATGCCGAAACCGGTCGACGAACGCCTGATCTGGTCGTCGCTGCCGGTGCCCGCCATCGTGATCGACGCGGACGAGAACATCCTCGACATGAACCCGGCCGCTGAAGGCTTCATGAACAACTCGGCCAAATGGCTGCGGGGCCAGCCGATCTGGGACCGGCTGACCGTCGACGCGCCGATGGAAAACAGCCTGGCCCGCGCCCGCGCGAACGGCACGCCTCTCTTCGTCAACGACGTGGATGTCGGACCGGGATCGCGGCCGCCTTTGGTGTGCAACCTGCAATTCGCGCCGATGCAAGGACAGGACGGCTGCATGATCCTGCTCATCAGCCCGCGCGAATTGGCCGGACGGGTGAACCAGAGCCAGTCCGTCAAATCCGCCGCCAAATCCGCCATCGGCATGGCCGAGATGCTGGCCCACGAGATCAAGAACCCGCTCGCCGGAATCACCGGTGCCGCGCAACTCCTCAGCATGAATCTTACCAACGGGGACCTCGAGTTGACCGATCTGATCGTCGAGGAAACCCGCCGGATCGTGAAACTGCTCGAACAGGTAGAGCAATTCGGCAACCTGTCCGCGCCCGAGCGAAAGCCGGTGAACCTGCACGATGTGCTGGACCGCGCACGCAGGTCGGCACTTCTCGGGTTCGGCGCCCATATGACCATCATCGAGGATTACGATCCCTCTCTGCCCCTGGCGCTGGGGGACAGCGACCAGCTGCTTCAGGTGTTCATGAACCTCATCAAGAATGCGTCCGAAGCAGCCGATCCGAAAACCGGCGGCAAGATCCGCCTGCATACTTATTACGAACACAGCTACAGCCTGCGCCGCGCCGATGGTTCTGGCCAATCGCTGCCCTTGCAGGTCGAGGTCATCGACGACGGCCCCGGGCTGCCGCCCGACATAAAGGGCGACGTGTTCGACCCGTTCGTCTCGGGGCGTGAGAATGGCACCGGGCTTGGACTCGCTCTGGTGAGCAAGATCATCTCGGATCATGACGGCTGGGTCGCGGTCGATAGCGTTCCAGGCCACACCCGCTTTCGCATTTCGCTGCCGCAAGCGCCGCGAAAACAAAAGGAGCCACACTGATGGACGGCACGGTACTTGTTGCAGACGACGATCGCACGATCCGAACGGTTTTGACCCAGGCGCTGACGCGGGCAGGCTGCAAGGTTCACGCCACGTCCTCGCTGACCACGCTGATGCGCTGGGTGGCCGAGGGCAAGGGCGACGTGGTGATCTCCGATGTCATCATGCCCGACGGCAACGGGCTCGAGATGTTGCCCAAGATCAGCCAGGACCGTCCCGATCTTCCGGTGATCGTGATCTCGGCTCAGAACACCATCATGACGGCCATCCAAGCGGCCGAGGCCGAAGCCTACGACTACCTGCCCAAGCCCTTTGATCTGCCTGACCTGATGAAGCGCACCGCCAAGGCGCTCGATTCGCGCAGCCGTGTGGCACGGCCAAGCAGCGCCCCGGTGCCCGATGATGCGCCGGATGACCTCCCATTGATCGGCAAGACCCCGGCGATGCAGGCGCTTTACCGCTTGGTGGCCAAGGTCATGAACACCGACCTGCCGGTGCTGATCTGCGGCGAGTCGGGCACTGGAAAATCGCTCATCGCCAAGGCGTTGCACGATTTCTCGGACCGGCGATCCTTGCCCTTCGTGACCGTCACCGCCAGCGATCTGGCCGATATCGAAGGCCCTGCGCGGGTTCTGGCACGGGTGCGCGGCGGTACGCTTTTGATCGACGAACTGGCCGATGTCCCGGACGAGGTGCAGGCCCGCATCGTGCGGATGATGGACGGACCCGGCGACAACGTGCCCCGCTTCATCGCCACCAGCCAGACCGATCCGGGGCAGGGGATCTCGGACAGTGGCGTGCGTGAAGACCTCTACTATCGCATCAGCGGGGCGACGATCGCGGTGCCCTCCCTGCGTGAACGCGTCGACGACATCGCCTTGCTCAGCGAGCATTTCCTCGCCCGTGGCGAACGCGATGGCGGGGCGAAACGCTGGCTCTCCGAAGACGCGGCGGATCTCTTCCGAGCCTATAGCTGGCCTGGCAACGTGCGACAGCTTGAAAATGTGGTGCGCAGGCTCAGCCTGACCTCCCGCGCCGACGAGATCACCCGCGCAGAGGTGGAAAACGTGCTGGGCAACCAGCCCGAGACCGGCCCCGTCCTGCGCGGCGGCGACAGCGAAAAGCTCAGCACGTCAGTTGCGCGGCACCTGCGCCGATACTTCGACCTTCATGGCACGATGTTGCCACCGCCGGGGCTCTATCCGCGAATCCTGCGCGAGATCGAAGCGCCTCTGATCGAAATCGCGCTCGAAGCGACGGGTGGAAATCAGGCAAAATGCGCGGATTTGCTTGGGATTAACCGAAATACGCTCAGAAAGAAGATCACCGACCTCGATATTCAGGTGACACGACGCCGCAAATTGATGTAAAACTGCCACATAATAGTGTTCTGGCGGTGACGCAGTTGGCCGGAAACACAAAATATGGCGGTAGCCGGACTGCGCGGCACATCTAGGCGGGGGTTGGCTGTGGCCACCTGGGCACGCTCTTGGACTTGGACCCGGCTGAGCCGGATGCGTCGGCAACGGCGCTATCAGAACGCCATGACCCTTGGTCTGGTGATCCTCGGACCCGTTCTTGCCATTGCGACAATCCTCGTTCTGGGGCCACTGGATACAGGCGCCGGGGCGCAGCTGAACCTGCGGCTCGTGCTGCTGGCAGACCTTGTCTACATGCTTCTTCTGGCGGCGCTGGTGCTCAGCCGAGTCGCCACCCTGATCGCGGCGCGGCGGGCCAAATCCGCCGGATCGCGCCTGCACCTGCGCCTGACCGGCGCTTTTGCGCTGATGGCGTTGCTGCCCACCATCACCGTGGCGGTCTTTGCGGTGCTCACCATCAATATCGGTTTGGAGACCTGGTTTTCGGAGCGGGTCCGCAACGTCGTGGGCGCGTCGCTCTCCGCTGCCGAAGCCTACGAGCAGGAACACCGCGAAGGGCTGACACAGGACGCGCAGGCGCTGGCCGCGTTTCTGGATGCCAACCGCCGCGCGACCTTCATCATGGACGACGGCGAGTTGCGGCAGGCGCTCAGCCAGGGGCAGGCCCAGATCCAGCGCGGGCTGCGTGAGGCTTATGTCATTGACGGCGCAGGGGAAATCCGCGCGCGGGGCGAAGGGTCTTACCTGTTCGACTACGAACGCCCCACACCGGATGTGTTCGCCGAAGCGGCCGAGATCGGCATTTCTCTTGTTCAGGATTGGGACAACAACGAATTGCGCGCGCTGATCCCGCTGCGCGCATTTACAGATCGTTACCTCTTCATCACCCGCGAAGTGGATGGCCAGATCCTCAACCTGCTGGACGACACGCAGGAAACCGCGCGGTTCTATCAGCAGCAGGAAAACGACCGGGGCCGTGTCCTGTTCGACTTTGCGCTGCTTTACCTGGGCTTTGCGTTTCTGCTGATCCTTGCCGCGATCTGGCTGGGCCTGTGGTTCGCCGAACGGCTGAGCCGCCCGGTGGGCCGTCTGGCGGGGGCGGCGCAACGCGTGGGGTCGGGCGATCTGGACGTGAAAGTGCTCGAGGAAGAGGGCGACGACGAAATCGCCATGCTGGGGCGTTACTTCAACCAGATGACTCGGCAGCTCAAGGGCCAGCGCGAAACGCTTTTGGACAACACGCGCCAGATCGAACGCCGACAGCGGCTGTTCGACTCCGTGCTGACCTCGGTCACGTCAGGCGTTGTCGGTCTCGATGCGGATGGACGCGTGACCTTCGTGAACCGGTCGGCGGAACGGCTGCTGGCCTGGCACGAGAACCAGCGTAGCGTCGAGATCACGATGGCGGTGCCGGAGTTCGGGCCGCTGTTCGACCGCCTGCGCGAGCAGGGCATCGAAACCGCGCAGGAAGAGGTCAAAGTCAGCCGCGAGGGCCGGTTGGAAAACCTGCTGGTGCGCCTGTCCACGCGCCGCCGCGAAGATGGTGGGCTCGAAGGCTACGTGATCGCGTTCGACGATGTGACAGACCTTGTGAGCGCGCAGCGCATGGCGGCCTGGGGCGACGTGGCGCGGCGCATCGCGCACGAGATCAAGAACCCGCTCACCCCGATCCAGCTGTCGGCGGAACGCATCCGGCGCAAGTTTCGCAAACAGCTTGCCGGTGAAGATGCCGAAAGGCTTGAACAGTTGACCGAAGTTATCGTGCGTCAAACCAATGACTTGCGCCGAATTGTTGATGAGTTTTCCAAGTTTGCAAGGATGCCCGAACCCGAGCGCAAACCCGAGGACGTGGTCGAGATCCTGCAAAGCGTCGTTCTGTTGCAAGAGGCGGGCCAGCCCGAGGTGCGCTTCAACGTGGACCTCCCGGATCATGGCATTCCGGCCGAGATTGACGCGACGATGATCGGGCAGGCGTTCACAAATTTGGTGAAGAACGCTGGGGAAGCCATTGAAGGCTATGTCGAAACGGGGCCAGAGGAGAGTGTCTCGCCGGAAATTCGTATCTCCTGCGTGCATACCGATGACATGGCCGAAATCCGGATCGCCGACAATGGCATCGGCCTGCCCGAAGACCCGTCGCGCCTTTTCGAACCCTATGTGACCACGCGCGAGAAAGGTACCGGGCTGGGCCTGCCGATTGTGAAGAAGATCATCGAGGAACATGGCGGCACGCTGACGCTCGAACAGGCGGAGGCATTCGACGACACCGGGCGGCGCGGGGCAATGGCGGTGGTCCGACTGCCGGTTCTCGTCGATCCAACCCCGCTGAGAGCAACCAAACTGACAAAGAAACGTGACGATCCACAGATATGAGGATGAGGCAATGAGCGATATTCTGATTGTAGACGACGAGCGCGACATCCGCGAACTGATCGGTGACATTCTCGAGGACGAGGGCTACACGACCCGACTGGCCGGGAACTCCTCGGAGGCGATGGCCGAGATCAACGCCGAGGAGCCGTCCCTTCTCATTCTCGATATCTGGCTGAAAGACAGCAAGATGGACGGGATCGACATTCTCAAGACCGTCAAACGCGACAACCCGGACGTGCCGGTGGTCATCATCTCCGGGCACGGGAATATCGAAATCGCGGTCGCTGCGATCAAGCAGGGGGCGTATGATTTCATCGAAAAGCCGTTCAATATCGACCAGTTGCTCGTCGTCATCCGCCGCGCGATGGAGACCAGCCGGTTGCGTCGCGAGAACAACAAGCTGCGCCGCCGCGAGACGGATGTGGCGCAGATGGTCGGCGAATGTGCAGCCTATCGCGGGCTGGTGTCGAATCTCGACAAGGTGACCAAATCCAACGGCCGTGTGCTGTTGTCGGGCCCTGCCGGCAGCGGCAAGGAAGTGGCGGCGCGCTACATCCACGCCCATTCCAACCGCGCCAGCGCGCCCTTCGTGACGGTGAACTGTGCCGGTGTCGCACCCGAGACGATGGAAGAGGTGCTGTTCGGCCGCGAAACGCCGGAACGCGGCGTTGAGCCGGGATTGCTCGAACAGGCGCATGGCGGCGTGATCTATTTCGACGAGGTGGCGGACATGCCGCTTGGCACCCAGTCCAAGATCCTGCGCGTTCTGGTGGACCAGCAGTTCCAGCGCGTTGGCGGCGCGGACAAGGTGCGGGTGGATCTGCGGGTGATCTCAAGCACCAACCGCGATTTGCAAAACGAAATCGCCGCGGGAACGTTTCGCGAAGAACTCTACCACCGGCTCAATGTCGTGCCGATCTCGGTGCCGAGCCTCGAGGACCGGCGCGAGGATATCCCGATGCTGGCCGCGCATTTCATCGACCTCTTCAACCAGACGCAGGGCCTGCCCAAGCGCGCGCTCAGCCCCGACGCCGTGGCGCTGTTGCAGACGATGGTCTGGCCCGGCAACGTACGCCAGTTGAAGAACCTGATCGAACGGGTACTGATCCTGGGCGACGGTACGGGCGACATCGCCGCCAAGGAGCTGCCGCAAGACACCAGCCCCGCCGAGGACGAAGAGGGCCGCGTGGTGCTGTCGGGCACGCTCGCCACCATGCCGCTACGCGAGGCGCGCGAGGCGTTCGAGCGCGAATATCTGCTGACCCAGATCAACCGTTTCGGGGGCAATATCAGCCGCACGGCAAGCTTTGTCGGGATGGAACGCAGCGCGCTGCACCGCAAGCTCAAGTCGCTGGGGGTTGTGACAAGCTCCAAGGCGGGCAGCCGGGTGGCCTATCTCGAGGACGAGGAGGCGCAGGTGGGATGACGCTTACACGTCGTGGTCTCGGAATAGGGGCCGCGATCGGTCTGACCTTGCTTGCCGCCTGCGCCCCGTCCGACCCAGCGCAGGTCCCGCAGGGCCTGCACCTGATAGACGCCGGGCCTGACACGGGCGTAGAGGCCGAGATCGATCAGAAGGTCGCCGACGTGACCGCGATGCTGATGGCGCTGGTGCCGTCGGTCGATCCGGTCGAGGCTGCACGCGCGGCGCGGGTGGCCGTGACCGCGCCTCTGACCTGGGCGCGCGACTGGCGGGTGGTCGATCCTCCGCTCATCCATAATTTCAAAGTGGTCAACGGATTGCGCGAGAAAGGCGTCTGCCAGGATTTCGCGGACGCCATGCATAGGGTGTTGCAGGCCGAGGGGCTTCGGACGTTGCAGATCCACAGAGCCATCGCAAACGCGCGCAACCTGCGGCTCGAACATGCAACGGTGATCCTGACCGCGCGCGGTCAGCCGATGGAGCAGGGCGTCGTGCTCGACCCGTGGCGGTTGGGACAGGGGCAACTTTGGTTCGGACGGGTGTCCGAGGACGCCCGGTTCGACTGGGAAACACCCGAGTCAGCCCGCGCCTACAGAAGGCAGGCCCGCCAGCAAGAGTGAAACGCTGGAAAGCGAGAGGGAGGATCGGGATAGGTCCGTTCTGGACCTATTGTTTCGCGCGCGAAACATT
Organism: uncultured Marivita sp.; assembly: GCF_947488135.1. Lineage (GTDB taxonomy): Bacteria > Pseudomonadota > Alphaproteobacteria > Rhodobacterales > Rhodobacteraceae > Marivita. The sequence continues at coordinate 87,545 of NZ_CANKYW010000004.1, forward strand.
GGGTCCGATGCGGACCTATTAAGGGTTTGTTAAGCCTTGTGAAATTGCGTTATGCACAGAAAGCATCACGGCAGTCAGGACCATCCTTTGGCATATCGAGTTTCATACGGAGTTTATTCGGTCGACACACACGTTCCTGAGCCGAACATTCGACCGTTGGATGGCGATATACGGTTGATCAAGCTGGAGGACCAGACGCAGGACTCCGGGTGGCTGCATTTCGGAAACGCGTCTTCCAATGTCGGAAAATGGGCGAGCACCGAAAACATGCCGACGCGTGCCCGCCGCGAAGGTGCAAGCGTCATGCTATATCCGAAACTGGATTTCCACCATCTGAGCAGCATAGCCCTTGTATCAGAGCGAGCGCGGGGCGTGTTCGAGGAGCTTGAACCGGGCGTGCATCAGTTCCTGCCCATCGAGGTGACGATCGGCAAGGATGATGTGCCCTATGGGAGCTACCATCTGATGTTCCTGGGCAACCGACTGGACACGTTGGAGAAAGGGCTGAGTGGACCGTACAATGCGCGTGGCATTTGCAAAGGGTTGTCAGACCCTGACGGGCAGGTTGCGCTGAATAGCGACGAGATCGGGGTGCATCATGCGTGGAGTGAGATGTTCCTATCGTTGGGAACTTTCTCTTTCTTCGTATCCGACACACTTGCCAAAAGACTTCAGGATGAGGGTTTCACGGGCTTGTCCGAGTTCCGGCATACCGCTGAAACCAAGGAATTGTCGGACTGAAGTACGAATGATGCAGCCTTTGTGGTGCTCGATTTTGGGCGGATAGGTCCGGTTGGACCTATTGTTTCGCGCGCGAAACATTGGGTCCGATGCGGGCGTATTAAGGGTTTGTTAAGGTTCGGGTTTTAGGTGGTTTGGGTTGGATGGAAGTGTCTGCTTAATCTCCTTCCAAAATCTGCATTGCGGGACGAAGATGGTCTTCGCTGGGGTGCGCAAACGGTCGCAAATCGTCTGTTTTTTATCTCTTCATCGTTCGCTTGTGAGCCGCGCCTGCCAGCAATTGTTCCTGGCGGATCGCAAATCGACGAATGCCACGTCGTCCTGGGTAAGCAGCGCGTCCGCGTAGCTCGCCACCTGCTCGACCGGCGTGATGCGTCCCGTGCCGTAGATGATGCGTTCGTCCGAGGAATATCCCTTCAGGAGATAGTCCGGCGAGGTGAGGATTGCAGGCAAGTCCGTTGTGGTAGTCGGCGCGCAAAACTTACCGCACAGGAAAACTGGTCCCGTTTCCGCGTAAGGTTGCAATGTGGAAAAAGGACGGTATGCGATGACCAGCATTTCCTCGCCTTCAGGAACAAGGCGTAGACAACAGCGGCAAGGCGCATCTCCATCACTGATCTTTCTCTCGGGGGCGTTACCATACGCGTCTGGCGATCCGGAGCGGTATGCGTCTGCAATTTCGATCGGAATTCCTTCAAAAACTGGCATGGTTCGGTCCCTTCAATGTCTGACAAGACATATCTGCGCCAGCCTCGAAGAAGCGACCCGAAAGTTGCGCATTAGGAGAGGTTCGGACGGCATGCAGCATCGGGTAAGATGAACTCCTAGCTGTCATTCGCCCCGTTCGGCTCGCATGGTTAAAAAGCGGTGTCTGAATCTCCGAGCAGGAAACAGCGGGCGCAACACTCACCCAACGGGAGCATCCTGCGCAATTGACCCCACCCCGGACCTCTGCCACACAAGAGCCTGCGCCATAGCCAAGGGGCCCGTCCGCGGGCGAAGTCATGAAAGTCATCATCTGCGGAGCAGGTCAGGTCGGTTGGCAGATCGCGCGGCACCTTTCGGGGGAGCGCAATGACGTCACCGTGGTGGACAACAATGCCGATCTGATCCGGCGGGCGACGGATGCGCTCGATGTGCAGGGGATCGCGGGGTTCGCGTCCTATCCGGATGTGCTCGATCAGGCGGGGGCGCGGGACGCCGACATGATCATTGCGGCGACCCATTCGGACGAGGTCAACATGGTGACCTGCCAGGTGGCGCATTCGGTGTTCGAGGTGCCCCGCAAGATCGCGCGGCTGCGGTCGAAATCTTATCTGACGGCGATCTACTCGGATCTCTACCGCCGCGATCACATGCCCATCGACGTGGTCATCAGCCCCGAGACCGAGGTAGCGGATGCAGCGTTGCAACGGCTCAACGCGCCTGCGGCATTCGATACGGAAAAGTTTCTCGATGGTGAAGCGGCGCTGATGGGGCTGACGATCGACGAGGATTGCCCGATCATCAACACGCCGCTCAAGCAGTTGACCGATCTCTTCTCGACGCTGCGGTCGATCGTGGTGGGCATCCGGCGTGACGGGACATTGTTCGCGCCCGAATCCGGGGACCAGATCTTCGCGGGCGATTCCTGTTACGTGATGTCCCACAACGAGGACGTTCGGCGGACGCTCGAGATTTTCGGCAAGACCCACCGCAAACAGGAGCGGGTCGTGATCATCGGCGGCGGCAATGTCGGGTTGATGGTGGCCAAGGAGCTCGAGGCGCGGACCGACCGGGTTCGGGTCAAGGTGATCGAGCGCAACCGCAAGATCGCCGAACGCGCCGCCGAGGCGTTGGAGCGGACCATCGTTCTCAATGGCGACGGGTTGGACGTGGCGCTGCTGGCCGAGGCCAATATCGAACGGGCCGACGCCGTCCTTTGCGTCACCGACGATGACAAGACCAACATGCTGGCCGCGGTGCGTGCCAAGTCCGAAGGCGCCCGCATGGCGATCGCCTTGATCAACGATCCCACGTTGGAACCGCTGATGGAGCTGCTCGGGATCGACGCCTATATCAACCCGCGCTCTGTCACGGTCAGTTCGATCCTGCGCCACTTCCGGCACGGCCGGGTGCGGGCGGTTTATTCCATCGGCGATGCCGAGGCCGAGGTGATCGAGGCGGAAGTTCTGTCCACGTCGCCCATGGCGGGCCAGAAGCTGCGCGATATCGACTTCCCGGAAGGGGTGATCGTCGGCGCGGTGCGTAAGGCGGGCAAGGTCAAGCGTCCGACCGGGGCGATGGTGATCGAAGAGGGCGACCAGGTCGTGCTCTTCACGCTGGCCAAAGATGTGCCGGAGGTCGAACGCCTGCTTCAGGTGTCGATCGACTTCTTCTGATCCATGGCGCTGCTCTATCGCCTGCCGCTGTTGCTGCTGCTGACGGGACTTGCGTCGGTGTCGATGATCGTCCCCGCCAGCGTCGCGCTCTGGGGCGAGGCATTCCAGGACGCGCGGTCGTTCTTCTATTCCGGGCTGATCGGGGTGATCTTCTGCCTACTGGTCGGCTTCGCGCTGGCCAATCGGCCGCATAACCGCAACGCGATCCGGCAACTTCTGGCGCTCTTGGGCAGTTTCGTGGTTTTGCCCGCGTTTCTCGCCGTGCCGTTTTACGAGTCGGTTCAGACCACGTCCTTCCTCAACGCCTATCTGGAAATGGTATCAAGCCTGTCGACCACCGGCTTGCCGCTTTTCGCGCCGGAGCGTCTGTCGATGGCCGAACATTTATGGCGCGCGCAGGTGGGCTGGATGGGCGGATTGCTCATGTGGGTGGCGGCCGCGGCGATCCTGGCGCCGTTGAACCTCGGCGGGTTCGAGGTGACGTCTTTGGGCGAGCCGGGGCAGGATGTTGTGGCCGGGGCCGCACGTCGGGACACCGCCAACCCGGCCAGCCGTCTGGCGCGCAGTGCCGCCGTGCTGGTGCCCGCCTACGCGCTGCTGACGCTGGCGCTTTGGGTGCTGCTTCTGGTGTCCGGAGACACGCCGTTCGTCGCGCTGACCCATGCAATGAGCGTGATGTCGACCTCGGGCATCTCTCCCGTGGGCGGCACCGCTGGGGCCGAGAGCGGCCTTGCCGGAGAGGCGATCATGGCGGTGTTCCTGCTGTTTGCACTGTCGCGTGTGACCTTTTCGCAGGACACCAGCAGCAGCGCGCAGAGGGCGGGGCTGTTTTACGATCCCGAATTCCGGCTCGGGCTGGCGATCGTTCTGTCGGTGCCGACGCTGCTCTTTCTGAGACATTTCGTGGCGGCGCTGGACATCGGTGACCAGAACAACATCATCGCCGCGCTGCGTGCGTTCTGGGGCGCGGCCTTCACGGTTTTGTCGTTTCTCACAACCCACGGCTTTTCCAGCGTCGATTGGGTCGACGCGCAGGCTTGGTCCGGGCTCGAAACGCCGGGGCTGATCCTCATGGGGCTGGCCCTCATCGGCGGGGGCGTGGCGACGACGGCGGGCGGAGTGAAGCTGATGCGCGTCTTTGCGCTCATCATGAATGGCATGCGCGAGGTGGACCGGCTTGTGCACCCCTCCTCGATCGGGCGGTCGGGCCTGGTGTCGAGGCGCACACGGCGCGAGGGCGCTTTCATCGCCTGGGTGTTCTTCATGATCTTCGCGATCACTCTTGCCGCCACCACCGTCGTCTTCGCGGCGTTCGGCATCCGGTTTGAACAGGCGCTGGTGCTTGCCGTGGCCAGCCTGACCAATTGCGGACCGCTGGTCGACGTGGTTCAGGCGGGACGTTTGACCCTCATCGAACTGGGGCCGGGACCTAAGGCGATCGCCGCTCTGGCAATGATCATGGGGCGGCTCGAAATGCTTGCGTTGGTGGTCATTTTGATACCGGATCTCTGGCGCGATTGACCCATACGCGCACACTTGCCGAAATTCCTTGTTTTTCCTCTGGAATTTACGTGAACCCCACGACATAGTGGCGACAAATCACGGCTGTCTGCACGGCATAAGCAAGAACAAAGGCAATTATTATGGCATCTGACAAGCAGAACCTTCAGGACGCATTTCTCAATCACGTCCGAAAAACGAAGGTGCCGGTGACTGTTTTTCTCATCAATGGCGTCAAATTGCAGGGCGTTATCACTTGGTTCGACAATTTCTGCGTGCTTTTGCGCCGCGATGGTCAGTCTCAGCTTGTGTACAAACACGCGATCTCGACCATCATGCCGGCACAGCCGATCAACCTTTATGACGGCGAAGGCGACAGTTGAGGGAACATAAGGCGCATGTGACCCCAGCCTGGGTCCTGCATCCTGACATCACCAGCGACCGGTCGCGCCGGGCAGCCGAACCTGCCTTGGCCGAAGCCGTCGCCTTGGCTGCCGCATTGCCGGGGCTGGAGGTCGTGGGCAGCACCGTTGTGCGCTTGCCCAAGCCGCAACCGGGGGCATTGTTCGGGTCCGGCAAGATCAAGGAACTCGAGGCGCTGTTCAAGGAGCGCGAGGTCGAGCTTGTTCTGGTGGACGGACCCGTGACGCCGGTACAGCAGCGCAATCTGGAAAAAGCGTGGGGCGTCAAGCTTCTGGACCGGACCGGCCTGATCCTCGAAATCTTCAGTGACCGCGCAGCGACCCGCGAAGGCGTGCTCCAAGTCGAGATGGCCGCGCTCAGCTATCAGCGCACCCGGCTGGTGCGCGCCTGGACCCACCTGGAACGCCAGCGCGGCGGGCTTGGCTTTGTCGGTGGTCCCGGTGAAACCCAGATCGAAGCTGACCGCCGCGCCATCGACGACCACCTTGTCAACCTGCGCCGCCAGCTCGACAAGGTGGTCAAGACCCGCAGCCTGCACCGCGCCGCACGCGCCAAGGTGCCGTACCCCATCGTCGCCTTGGTCGGCTACACCAACGCTGGGAAATCGACGCTATTCAACCGGCTGACCGGGGCCGAGGTGATGGCCAAGGACATGCTCTTTGCCACGCTCGACCCGACCATGCGGGCGGTCAAACTGCCGGATGGGCCGGACGTGATCCTGTCCGACACCGTGGGTTTCATCAGCGACCTGCCCACCGAATTGGTCGCGGCCTTCCGTGCCACGCTGGAAGAGGTGCTGGCCGCCGACCTGATCCTGCACGTGCGCGACATCAGCCACAGCGCCACCGAGGAACAGGCGCAGGACGTGCGGGACATCCTGAACTCACTCGGCGTGACCGAAACCACCCCACTGCTCGAGGTCTGGAACAAGATCGACGCGATGGAAGAGGTGGCCCGCGAGGCGGCACAGGCACGCGCGGACCGGGACGACGCGGTTTTCGCCACCTCCGCTCTGACGGGCGAGGGGCTGGATGCGCTTCTGGGCGCCGTCAACCGCATCCTCGAAGGGGATCGCCGCGAGGAAACTCTGCACCTATCTTTTGATGAGGGCCGCAAGCGCGCCTGGCTGTTCGAAAAGGCCCTGGTCGAACATGAAACGCAGGACGAGACCGGCTACACGCTCACGGTGCGCTGGTCCGCCAAGGACGCCCGCCAGTTCGAAACCCTCTGAAACGGTTTCTTTGGGCTGAAAATACCTCGGGGGAGGCGCCCGCAGGGCGGCGGGGGCAGCGCCCCCGAACCGCGCGCGCAGCGCGCGCCCGTCGGATGGCCAAAGGCCATTCGAAACCGGCTATTCCCGCACCAACCGCGTGACACCCACCGATGCGGCCCGCGCGAGATCCGCGTCCAGCGACATCGGGATATATTCGCCGCGCCGCCACAGGATGCCCAGATTGTCGTAATGCCGGGACAGGAAATGCCCCGATTGCCCGGTGGACAGGATGAAGACCGAACTGTCGGGATCGGCGAAATCATAGACGCCCCGATAGGCCGCGCCGTGCTCGTTCAGGAACGGGTTTGGCCCTTCACCCGATCCGCGCCCGCGCATCAGCGTGTGATCGCCACCCGAGGTGCTTTGCCGGATGTTCACGAAATAGCGCAGGATCGGCACGGTACCCAGCACGGGATGGTCATGCGTCGCCTGATGCGCGTCGCCCCAGCGCAGGGATTCGAGCGCGGTGCCGTAGGTTTCCGAAATCCAGACCAGCGCATCGTCAAGCGCGAGGCGGGCAATGTCGGTGCAGGTTTCTTCGGCGGCGGACCGGATCACGTTGCACCACGCGCTTGCCCCGTCCACGTCGCGGTAGACGCGTTCGATGAAGAGCGGCTCCACGCGGGTGAACTCTGATGCCAAGGGTCCCAGATCATCGCGGATCAACCGCTCCTGGAGGGCGCGCAGCCAGGCCGAATAGATCAGCGGTTCGGGCATGTGTTCGTTCATCTCGCCGTTCCAGTTGGCCAAAAGCTCCAGCGCGCGCTGGCGCAGACGTTCGGGGGTGCCTTCGGGTGCCGCTTCGCCGGTGAACCACAGATCCGCGCCGATCAGCGGCAGAAGCGACCGCGCGGTGATCGACACGGTGTCGAGCTGGGCTTCGATGAAGCTGTCGCGCGTGTGGACTTCACGCCCCTGCATCAGACCCTGCCAGCGCATCACACGCTGGCTGTCGCCCCAGTCGAAACTGACATGCAGCGGGAAGGGGCGGTCGACGATCTTGTTGTTGGTGTTGCCGACGATGCCGCCGGTGGGATCGACAAAAACCGGGTTGGCGTCATCCGGGAAGATGCCCTGCCACCGGTTCTCGGCCCGCCAGCCCAGCGACGGCATCCGCCCCTGGCTTTGGTGCGCGGCGTCCCGGCGGGGCATGGCGCCCACGAGCTTCATCGCGATGGTGTCGGCGTCGATCACGGTGAGGTTCTGTGACGGTGCGACATAGGCTTCCGAGACCTCCAGCGCCTCTTCGACGGATTGCGCATACATCAGCCCGATGGCGGCGGACATCGACGTGTCGCGTCCGCTCAGCGCGGTCCAGCTGAGCGCTGCAACATGAACCGGCGGCGTGATCGTGCCGAGATCGAACTGGGTGGCGGGGAGGACCGGGCCGTTATCCGTCCAGCGCAGGGTCAGGGTGACGGGATCGGCGTCCTTGATCTCGATGATCGAACGCCGGGTGGTGAAGGTCTTGTAGCCGTCGGGCGTGCGATATTCCTCGCGGTTTTCTGGGTTGAGCTCTTCGATGAAGATGTCCTGATCGTCGAGATATGACGATGTCAGCCCCCAGCCAATGGCTTCGGACCGTCCCGCCATGATCGCGGGAATTCCGGGGATCGTGGCACCGATCACGCCGCCCGACGACAATTCCAGCCGCGCCAGATACCATGTGGCGGGCGCGGTGAAGGTCAGGTGCGGATCGTTCGCCATCAGGGTCGATCCGGTGGCGGACCGGCTGGCATCGGCGGCCCAGGCGTTCGACGCCCCGGCCAGCCCGCGCGGCGCGACGGGCCAGAAGAGCGGATCGGGGCCGCTTTGCGCGAACTGCGTCGTGGCGGGCACGTTCGGGACGAGCTGCGCGTATTCCGGCAACGCCGCCACGCCGGGTCCGGGAATGTCGGGCAAGAGGTCGGCCAGGCGGTTTTCGTCGGGCAGCAGAAGTGAGGTACGGGCGCGCAGCACTTCTTCTTTCAGGTGGCTCGACAGTTGCAGCGCCATGAGCTTGATCAGCGCGAGGGAATCCGCCGGTTGCCACGGGGCCAGCGGGGCGCTGAAGACGAAAAACTCGGGCGCGCCGCGGCCCAGGCTGTCGCGGTTGATCTCGGCGATGCGGGCGTTCACCCCGGCGGCATAGGCATCGAGCGCGTCGCGGGTCCGGTCATCCTGCGACTCGACCGATTGGACCGCCAAGGTGTAGAGATCGAGCCGTCGCAGCAGCTTGTCGGTTTCGACGGTGCGGGTGCCGAAGAGTTCCGACAGGCGGCCCTGCGCCGTGCGACGCAACAGGGTCATCTGCCACAATCGGTCCTGCGCATGGGCGTAGCCCAGGGCGTAGAACGCGTCGCGGTCGGAGGCGGGGAAGATATGCGGCACGCCCGAATTGTCGCGCACGATCTCGACATCGGCCGTCAGCCCCGACACCGGGATGGTCTTGTCGTAATCGGGCAGTGACCGCGAGGCGAGGTAATAGACCGTCAGCACCCCGATCGTCGCCAGAACGAGAAAGGCCGTCGTCAGCCAGACCAGTGTTCTGAAGATCAGCGCCACGTCTCTATCACCTTTCACACCGGGCTGCGGACCCAATTGCGGATGTCTGGCAAGCCCCTACCGAACACGCAGCCCCTTGCCAAGGGGGCGGTGCGGCGTCAGGTAAAGGCAGCAGAAAATTACCACGGACGAGAGGGAGAGAAGAGCATGGCGAAAGTGGCATTCCTGGGCTTGGGGGTCATGGGATACCCGATGGCGGGCCATCTGATGAAAGCCGGACATGACGTGACCGTCTACAACCGGACCACGGCCAAGGCCGAATCCTGGGTCGATGAATTCGGCGGCGCCCACGAGGTGAAACCGCGCAAAGCCGCCGCGGGCTGTGATTTCGTCATGTCCTGCGTCGGCAATGATGACGACCTGCGCAGCGTATGTCTGGGCGAGGATGGCGCGTTTGCGGGTATGGCGGAAGGGTCGATCTTCGTGGATCACACCACGGTGTCGGCCAAGGTCACGCGTGAGCTTTACGAAGCTGCGGCGGAGCGCGGCATCGCCTTTGTCGATGCGCCGATTTCCGGTGGTCAGGCGGGCGCCGAGAACGGCGTCTTGTCCGTCATGTGTGGCGGCGATCAGGCAGCCTATGACAAGGCCGAGCCGATCATCGACGCCTATGCTCGGATCTGCCGCCGCATCGGCGAAAGCGGTGCGGGTCAGATGACCAAGATGTGCAACCAGATCGCCATTGCCGGGCTGGTGCAGGGGCTGAGCGAGGCGCTGCATTTCGCCGAGAAAGCCAGTCTCGATGGCCGCGCGGTGGTCGAGGTGATCAGCCAGGGCGCTGCCGGGTCTTGGCAGATGCAGAACCGCTACGAGACGATGATCGACGATCACTTCGATCACGGCTTTGCGGTGGATTGGATGCGCAAGGATCTGGGCATCTGTCTCGATACGGCGGATGAGGTGAACGCATCGCTGCCGGTGACAGCTCTGGTCGATCAGTTCTACAAGGACGTGCAGAAGCTGGGCGGCGGGCGCTGGGACACATCGAGCCTGATCAAGCGTCTGCGCGCGATGGGATAGGTCAGGATTGAGGGGCCAGCCCCTCAAACTCCCCGAGATATTTGGGGCCCAAAGAAGCCATGCGCGGCAAGTCGCCGGTCGATGTTCACGCAATTATTTCAGTATCTTGTGGCGGCAAAATGGCTTGCTATATCGGCTTGCGACGGCATTGAGCCGTTGTCTGCGGCAACGTCCGCTTTGGAGTGAAAACCCGAATGAAAACTCTGATTGTAACCCTTGGAACCGCCGTCGCGCTGACTGCCGGTTTGGCGTACGCGCAGGTTGCGGTGGAAGATACCGATGGCAATGGCAGCTATTCGATGGAAGAGCTGATGGTCGCCTATCCGGACCTGACCGAAGATGTCTTCGGTGAGGTCGATACCGACGCCGACGGCGAAGTCAGCATGGACGAGCTGACAGCCGCTCAGGAGGCTGAAATTCTCGTCAGCAACTGATCCGGCACATCGGTCCTTCATGTGGGGGCTTCGGGAAACCGAAGCCCTTTTGTTTATTCGGTATCGGTGCCGCGCAGCGCGAGAATTGCGACAATTCCGATCACGCACAGGCCGACGACGGCCACGTTCAACGGGCCTGTGTTGGCGACGATGACGCCGATCAGTGCCCAGATCACGGTGATCCCATATTCCGGCGCGCGGTGCAGCCGGTATTGCACCACCAGCGCGATCACCAGCCCGATGGACAGCGCCACGATGGCCGACCACGTGCCGCTCAGCACACCGTACCCGCCCAGAAGCAGGCCGATGGACACCGAGGACGCTGCGGTCAGCCAACCGGCATAGATCGCCACCGGCGCCTGCTGGAACCAGCGGTCGGTATCGCCGACGCGGAAGAGGCTCAGAAACGCGGTGCCCAGCATCGCCCAGATCAGGATCGTCGCGATCACCGGCGAGACATTCGCCACCGGCAACCATGTGGCCCCAATGGCCAGGCTGGCGACAAGCGGTGGGCGCATCGGTTCCCAATCGCGGTCGTCGCTGCGCTTGAGAAGGCCGAACGCGGCGCCGGCGATGAGCCAGAGATAGATCAACCCCCAGATCGAGAACGCATAGCCCGCAGGCTGCACCGGAGGATCGTCTTGCGGCACGGGAAACTGGTCGGGTTCGAACCCGTTGAACCCTTGGGTGAACCAGGGGGACGCCGCGAAAACGATCGCGGCCAGTAATACGAGTGCTGCCCAAGCCCTTGTCATCATGTTTAATCCCATTCTGGCTCGAGTTCCTCACTGGGTTTCTCAGCGTCTGTTGAAACCAGCGCTCCATCCGACGTGATGCGCGTCTTGCCGCCCAGCCAGGGGTGCAACGCGTCAGGCAGGGTGACGGATCCGTCCGCCTCTTGCCCGTTCTCCAGCACCGCGATCAGGCAACGGCCCACCGCAAGGCCCGAGCCGTTCAGCGTATGCACGAAATCCGGCTTGCCGCCGCCAGAGGGCTTGAACCGCGCGTTCATGCGGCGGGCCTGGAAGTCGCCGCAGACCGAGACCGAGCTGATCTCGCGATAGGTGTTCTGGCCCGGCAGCCAGACCTCGATGTCATGGGTGCGGCGCGCGCCGAAGCCCATGTCTCCGGTGCACAGAACAACCGTGCGGTAGGGCAGGCCCAACTTTTCGAGGATACCTTGCGCGCAGTCGGTCATACGGTCCAGCTCTGCGCGGCTGTGGTCCGGGTGGGTGATCGAGACCATCTCGACCTTTTCGAACTGGTGCTGACGCAACATGCCTGCCGTGTCGCGCCCGGCGCTGCCCGCCTCGGAGCGGAAGCACTGGGTATGCGCGACGTAGCGGCGGGGCAGGGTGTCTTCCTCCACGGTTTCGCCGTTGACGATATTGGTCAGCGGCACCTCGGCGGTGGGCACCAGCCACCAGCCATTGGTGGTCTGGTAGCTGTCCTCGCCGAATTTCGGCAATTGCCCGGTGCCGTACATCATGTCGTCCCGGACAAGCACCGGGGTCCATGTCTCTTGCAGACCGTTCTCGGTGATATGCGTGTCGAGCATGAATTGCGCCAAAGCCCGGTGAAGCCGCGCGACGGCACCCGACATCACGACGAAACGCGAGCCCGACAGCTTGGCCGCGGTTTCGAAATCCATTCCGGGCTGGACGCCGGAGATCTCGAAATGCTCCTTGGGCTGGAAGTCGAAATCGCGCGGCATGCCCCAGCGGTGGATTTCCACATTGTCGGCCTCATCGGCACCTTCCGGAACATCGTCGAAGGGCAGGTTCGGCAGGCCCATCAGCATGGTTTGCAGCGTGTCGTCCATCTCCTTGGCGCGCGCCTGCATCTCTGCCACGGCGGTCTTCTTGGCCGCGACCTCGTCCCGCAACTTCTGGAACGCGGCTTCGTCGCCCGATGCCTTGGCCTTGCCGATTTCCTTGGCGGCCTTGTTCTGGTCGGCCTGTGCCGTCTCGGCCTCCAGGATGGCGGCGCGGCGCGCTTCGTCGATCCGCAGGATTTCGGACGAGACCGGCTCCAACCCACGACGCGACAGGGCCGCGTCGAACGCAGCGGGATTCTCGCGGATGGCTCGGATGTCATGCATGGGTCTGGTCCTTCTGACTCGCAACAGTGATGCGCGGCCTTATGCACCGGAACGCGGGGGTTTGGTAGGGGGTCAGGGTGCGGGCAGGCGCGACACGGGAACCGCCAGCGCGCCGGTCTGCCCCATGGCGCTGATCACGGCGGTGACGACCCATCCGTCGCCGTCGCGCACCAGGACCGGGCCACCGGAATTGCCGGGCGTGACCGCACAGTCAAGTCGCAGCAGCGCAGAGAGGGTCTGGCCGTCGCAGGAAAAGGCCGCGCTGAGCATATGCGGGCGGCGGGTGGAGTAGGCGACAACGGCAAACGGTGGTGTCGCCGGGGCCTCGGCCAGCTGCATCGGTGCGACCGTGGCGGCACGCTCCAGAGTGAGCAGCGCGAGGTCGTAACGGACGTCCAGAGCGCCTTCGGCATAGGCCTTCGGGTGCACCCAGATCGACGCGCCTACAACGCTGTCGGCGGCACGACCACGCAGCCAACCGGCGACGAAGGTGAATTCCTCGGGCAGGGGGCCCAGCCCGTCTTCGCCCGACACGCAATGCGCGGCGGTGAGAACTAGGTCGGGCGCGATGAGCGTCCCGGTACACATCTCGCGCGTCCGGTAGCCTGCGGCATTCACGCGCCCCACGGCCTGCCACGCGGGGTGATCCTGGGCAGGAAGGACGGTGAGGTCCTGCGCGACAGCCGCTGGGGCGATCAAGGCAAGAAAGAGCAGTATCGAGCGCATCATGCGCAAACTAAGGCGGAAAACACGACGGCCTACAAGCGGAGGCGGAAAAATCGGTGACGATTTTTGCAAAAGCGGTCGACCGCTTTTCGCGCGTGGCAGACCCCGGGTCACAGGCAACCGAACCCGCCTTGCAAAGCCTGAGCCGGCAACATAGGTTCCGCCCAAATTTACGACCGGATCACGCGGGGGGGTGCCCCGCCATCTTCAAGGAGCACGCCCATGGAAGGCAACGCCATTGCCCAGTTTGTCCCGCTTATTCTGATCTTCGCGATCATGTATTTCCTGCTGATCCGTCCGCAGCAGAAAAAGATGAAAGAGCATCAGAAAATGGTCGAGGGCCTGCGCCGGGGCGATGTCGTCATCACCCAGGGCGGGCTGATCGGCAAGGTCGTGAAGGTCAAGGAAAACAACGAACTGGACGTCGAGATTGCGGATGGCGTCAAGGTGCGCGTGGTGCAGAACACCGTCGCTCAGGTCGTGTCCAAGACCGAACCCGCCAATACCTGATCTTTCCTAACCCGCATCGGACCGTTCGCTCATGCTTCAGATCGACCTCTGGAAGCGCCTCCTGATCTGGACCACCGTTGCGGTGGGTCTGGTGCTGGCGCTGCCCAACCTGTTCTACCCCCGTGTCGAGCAGCACAATGACGCGGTGGCCGCGATAGAGCTGTCGGGCGAAACACCCGAACTGGTGGCGCAGAGCGCGGGCTGGCCGGATTTCATGCCCTCGGGGCTGGTCAATCTGGGTCTCGACCTGCGGGGCGGTGCGCATCTGCTGGCCGAGGTTCAGGTTCAAGACGTTTATGCAGCGCGTCTGGAGGCGCTGTGGCCCGAGGTGCGGGATGTGTTGCGCCCAGAGCGTGACACGGTCGGCACGATCCGCTTGCAGCCCTCGGCCGAGGGTGAATTGCGGGTGCGGATTTCCCAGCCAGACGGCATGGCCCGTGCGCTGGAGCTGGTGCGCGGTCTGGCGCAGCCTGTCGTGTCGGTGACTGGCGCTTTGAGCAACGATCTTGAGGTCAATGCCGAAGGGTCGGATATCGTCGTCACGCTGTCAGAGGCGGAGCAGATCGCCACGGACGAGCGTACGATGCAACAGAGCCTCGAAATCATCCGGCGCCGTATTGATGAGGTCGGCACACGCGAGCCGACGATCCAGCGGCAGGGCAGCGACCGTATCCTGATCCAGGTGCCGGGCATCGGATCGGCAGCCGAGTTGAAAGAGATCATCGGCACCACCGCGCAACTGACCTTCCAGCCTGTGATCGGCCGGACCGATGATGCCAACACATCAGCCGGTGTCGGCAACGAAGTGCTGCCGTCGCTGGATGAAAGCGGTGTCTTCTACATTCTAGAACAGGCACCTGTCGTCACAGGCGAAGAGCTTGTCGACGCACAGCCTGCGTTTGACCAGAACGGCCGTCCTGCGGTCAATTTCCGGTTCAACCCTTCGGGCGCGCGCAAGTTCGGCGATTACACGGCAGCGAATATCGGCAACCCCTTCGCCATCGTCCTCGACAACGAGGTGATCAGCGCCCCCGTGATCCAGAGCCATATTCCCGGCGGATCGGGCATCATCACCGGTAATTTCACCGTCGAGGAAAGCACGCAGCTTGCGGTACTTCTGAGGGCCGGGGCCTTGCCTGCCGGTCTGGAATTCCTCGAAGAACGCACGATTGGTCCCGAACTGGGTCAGGACAGCATCGACGCGGGCAAGATCGCCACCATCGTGGCTTTCGCCGGCGTGCTGGTATTCATGGCGCTAAGCTACGGTTTGTTCGGCATTTTTGCGAATGTCGCGCTCATCATCAATATCGCGCTGATCTTCGGACTTCTGAGCCTCATCGGGGCGACGCTGACGCTTCCGGGGATTGCGGGGATCGTTCTGACCGTCGGCATGGCGGTGGACGCCAACGTGCTGATTTTCGAGCGGATCAGGGAAGAGCTTAAGACCGCGAAAGGTCCGGCACGTGCTATCGAGCTTGGCTATGAAAAGGCATTGTCGGCCATTCTGGACGCCAACATCACCACCTTCATCACCGCGGTGATCCTTTTCGTAATGGGCTCTGGTCCGGTGCGCGGCTTTGCGATCACGCTGGGTCTGGGTATCCTGACCTCGGTCTTCACCGCCATTTTTGTCACCCGGCTTCTGATCGTGATGTGGTTCGAACGCCGTCGCCCCAAGACGATAGAGGTCTGATATGCGTTTGCGACTGGTCAAAGAGAACACGAATTTCGACTTCTTCAGCCGGTGGAAACTCTGGTTCGGCATCTCGGCCTTCCTGATGGTGCTGTCTTTCGGATCGTTCCTGCTGCAAGGGCTGAACTACGGGATCGACTTTCAGGGCGGCACCACGATCCGCACCGAAAGCCCGCGTCCGGTGGATGTGGGCGTCTATCGTAACGCGATTTCCGCGTTGGACTTGGGCGACATCACGATTGCCGAAGTGTTCGACCCGAGTTTCGGCCCCGAACAGAACGTTGCAATGGTCCGCATCCAGGCGCAGGACGGCGAAGAGGCGGTGAGCACTGAAGTGATCGAGGCGGTCGAGGCCGCGCTTGTCGAGGTCAGGCCGGACATCCAGTTCGTATCGGTGGAATCGGTCGGCCCGAAAGTGTCCGGCGAATTGATCCAGACGGCGGCGATTGCTGTCATCTTGGCGATCGGAGCGGTTCTCATCTACATCTGGCTGCGGTTCGAGTGGCAGTTCGCGCTCGGCGCGGTGATCGCGCTGGTGCATGACGTGATCCTGACCATCGGGATATTCTCCGAGCTTCAGATCAAGTTCGACCTGGCGATCATCGCGGCCTTGCTGACCATCGTGGGCTATTCGCTGAACGACACGGTCGTTGTGTTCGACCGGGTGCGCGAGAACCTCATCAAGTACAAGAAAAAGGACCTCAAGGAGGTTCTGAATATCTCGATCAACGAGACCCTGAGCCGGACCTTCATGACCTCGGCCACCACGCTGCTTGCGCTGATCGCGCTCTTCGTGCTGGGCGGCGATGTGATCCGGGGCTTCGTCTTCGCGATGATCTGGGGTGTGATCGTCGGCACCTATTCGTCGATTTTCGTGGCGTCGGCCATCCTGCTCTGGCTGGGTGTCAAGCGCGACTGGACAAAGCCGACCGACACAACCGGCAACCAGTTCGCCAACGTGGATGCTTGAAGCGCTCCTAGCCGCCCTGGCGACGCCGGGGCTTGGCTGGATCGTGGCGATCACCGTGGTCGCTGGTATCGTCTACGGGTTCGCGGGCTTTGGCGCTGCACTGATCTACATGCCGGTGTCGGTGATCTTTCTGGCGCCCGTCATGGCCATCGCTTCGTTTTCGGTGTCGGCCCTGTCATCGCTCGTGACGGTGTTTCCCAAGGCTTTGCCGCTGGTGAACCGCAAGGCGGTCACGGTTCTGATCCTGTCGGCGACGGTTGCGGCGTCCTTTGGCATCTGGGTCTTGCGCGTGGCGGATGTGACAGCGATCCGCTGGGTCGTTGTGATCGTCTGTGCCGTGACGCTGATTGCCCTGATCGCCGGGTGGCGCACCAAGGTCGAGCCGACGCTGGGCATGCGCATCGCCATCGGCGGGGCGGCCGGCTTCATCGGTGGGCTGAGCGGATTGACCGGGCCGATCATGGTGCTCTTCCAACTGGCCGGCCGCGACAGCATCGCCACCACGCGCGCGACGACGGTGGTGTTTCTGACCGCCACCAGCCTGCTCATGTTGCCGTTGATGGCCGCGCAGGGCGTGCTGACCGGGCAGGCGGTGGCCTTGGGGGCGATCCTGCTGATCCCGTACGGGGCTGGTGCCCTGATCGGCCAGGCGCTTTTCCGACCCGAGAGGGAACGGTTTTATCGTGCTGTGGCTTATGTCATTATCGGTGGAGCAACGCTGGCAGGCGTGCCGCTCTGGGATACGCCGTAACAGGAAGAGGCAGACATGCGTTTGAACGAAGTGGTCTATAACGATGCAGAACCGGTCGAGGGCTATGGTCCGGGCTTCTTTCGCATCGGCGGCAAGAAACATGCAGCCCCGTTGGTCACCGGCTACAGCGGCACATCGCCATGGGGCGGCTACGACGACGCAGACACGCTGCTGGCGCTCGCGGGCGAGGTGGATGTGCTCTTCGTCGGCACGGGCGATGACATCGCGCATATCCCGGCGCAGCTCCGGTCTACACTCGAAGACAAGGGGATCGGGGTCGAGGTCATGAGTTCACCCGCCGCCTGCCGCACCTACAACGTGCTTTTGTCCGAAGGCCGCCGCGTGGCGCTGGCCCTGTTGCCTGTCAAATAGCGCGATCGGCGATGCGTTGACGCATCGCGGCTTTCCGTCAACGGAAAGCCAGCAACAACGCAAGACCCGCGATAATCCGGCAAGCGACATTTTCGCGCTTTTTCCCGCCGTGCCCTTGGTCTAAGCCGAACCCATGGTTTTGTCTGTTCGCGATCTTGCCGTCACCCGGGGTGGCCTTGCGATCCTCGAAGGCGTGTCGTTCGATCTGGCAGCGGGCGAGGCGCTGGTATTGCGCGGCCCCAACGGTGTGGGCAAGACAACGCTCCTGCGCAGCGTCGCGGGGTTGCAACCGCCCGAGATGGGCACCGTGACCGGCGCCGAGGACCAGATCGCCTATGCCGGGCATTCCGATGGCCTCAAAGCGATGCTCAGCGTGACCGAGAACCTGCGTTTCTGGGCGTCAGTCTTTGGCCTTTCGGACATCGAACCGGCGCTTGTTGCCTTTGACCTGACCGACTTGCGCGACCGCATGGCGGGAACCTTGTCCGCCGGGCAGAAACGTCGGTTGGGACTGGCGCGGTTGATGGTGACGGGGCGGCCGATCTGGGTTCTGGACGAGCCGACCGTGTCGCTTGACGTGGCGTCGGTCGCGCTGTTCGCCGAGGCAGTCCGTACGCATCTGCGCGGAGGCGGCAGTGCTTTGATGGCGACCCATATCGACCTCGGGCTGACCGAAGCAACCGTGGTGGACCTTACCCCGTTCAAGGCTGCCCCGCGCACGCGCTCGATGGACGAGGCGTTCCTGTGAGGGCTTTGCTGCTGCGAGATCTGAGGCTTGCGATCCGGGCGGGTGGCGGCTTTGGACTGGGCCTCGCGTTCTTTCTGATCGTGACGGTTCTGGTGCCCTTCGGCGTGGGTCCGCAAACCGAGCTCTTGTCACGCATCGCGCCCGGCATCCTGTGGATCGGCGCGCTTCTTGCATGCCTGCTGTCGCTGGACCGGATCCTTGCGCTTGACTGGGAGGACGGATCGCTCGACCTCCTGGCCACCGCACCGCTGCCGATGGAAGGCATCGTCACGGTCAAGGCCTTCGCCCACTGGATCACCACCGGCCTGCCGCTGGTGCTGGCCGCGCCGGTTCTGGGCGTGCTGCTCAGCCTGCCGATCCCGGCCTATCAATGGGTGGTGATCAGCCTTGCCGTGGGAACCCCGGCGCTCAGCGTGATCGGCACCTTCGGCGCGGCGCTCACCGTGGGGATCAAGCGCGGCGGGTTGCTCATGTCGCTGCTGGTGCTTCCGCTCTATGTGCCGACACTGATCTTCGGGGCCGAGGTCGCCCGGCGCGGGGCAGAGGGGCTGACGGTGCAGACGCCACTCCTCCTGCTGGCGGGGATCAGTTTCGGCGTGATCGCGCTTTTGCCCTTCGCCAGCGCCGCTGTATTGCGGATCAATCTGCGGTAACGCGTCTCATGCGGTTTTTTGAATTGAAGACACAAGAAAAACGGCCTACCTGACTGTCATGTCATTGTGGGAATACGCAAATCCTGTGAAGTTCATCCGCACCACCGACAAGGTGTTGCCGTGGATATGGACGTTGACGGTTCTGTGCCTCGTCACCGGGCTGATCTGGGGGTTTTTCTTTACACCCAATGACTTCCGTCAGGGATCGACGGTCAAGATCATCTACATCCACGTGCCCTCTGCGTTGATGGCAATCAACGCTTGGCTGATGATGCTGGTGGCCTCGCTCATCTGGATCGTGCGACGGCACCACGTCTCGGCACTGGCTGCGCGGGCCGCGGCCCCGGTCGGTGCCGTGATGACCATGATCGCGCTGGCGACAGGTGCGTTCTGGGGCCAGCCGATGTGGGGGACATGGTGGGCCTGGGATCCGCGCCTGACCTCGTTCCTGATCCTGTTCCTCTTCTACCTTGGCTATATGGCCCTGTGGGAGGCGATCGAGAACGACGACACGGCGGCGGACCTGACCTCCATCCTGTGCCTTGTCGGATCGGTCTTTGCGGTTCTGAGCCGTTACGCCGTGAACTTCTGGAACCAGGGGTTGCACCAGGGCGCGACGCTCAGCCTCGACAAGGAAGAGAACATCTCCGACGTGTTCTGGTTCCCGCTTCTGGTCTGTATCGCGGGCTTTGTCCTGCTGTTCATCGCGCTGGTGTTCCTGCGCACCCAGACCGAGATCCGTGCGCGCCGCACGCGGGCGCTTCTGGCGCGTGAGGGGCAGGCGTGATGCCCGATCTCGGCAAATACGCGTTCGAGGTGCTGAGCTCCTACGGCGTGACCATCCTGCTTTTGGCCGTGATCGTGCTGGTCAGCGTCCAGCGGGCGCGTAAGGTGCGTGCTGCGCTCGACGAGATCGAAAACCGGCGGAGACACTGATGGCGAAAATATCCCCGCTGATGGTTTTGCCCCCGGTCATTTTCGGCGCCTTCGCCGTGCTGGCCTATGTCGGCATGTTCCGTGAGGATCCGCAGGGATTGCCGTCGACACGGATTGGCCAACCCGCGCCGCCGATCACCGAAGCGGCGCTTACCGGATACGACGCCTTCTCGCCCGACATGCTCACCAGCGGCGAGGTCACGCTGGTGAACTTCTGGGCCAGCTGGTGCCCGCCTTGCCGGGTGGAACATCCAAAACTCCTGGAGATGCAGGCCGAGGGCATGCAGATCATCGGCGTGAACATCCGCGATCAGGAAGCGAACGCGAGCCAATACCTTGAAGAAGACGGCAATCCGTTCGCCGCGGTGCCGTTCGATCCAGCCGGGCGCACGTCCATCGATTGGGGCGTCACTGCCCCGCCAGAGACATTTATCGTGGATGGAGACGGAACGGTTCTGTTCCGCTTTGCCGGTCCGCTTGTCGGGTCCGACTATGAGCAGCGGTTCGTACCCGCACTTGAAAAGGCGATGGCCGACTGATCCCTTAAGGTATCAGGATCGGAGCCGCATCCGGGATCCCGGCGAACACACTGGCCCCTGCGATCAGAAGCAAGGCTGCGGTCTGAAGGATGGTCAGAAGTTTCATGTGATCCGCTCGTGGTTTTGGGGCCGTTTCAAGCTGTATCTGGGATCTTACCGCCGGATGTGTAGGGGCCACGCTGTCACATGCGACAACTTGCACCAAAAATGAATTGGTTTTTCATTTTTCGGGCAACTTGTTGCCAGTACCGCCTAGTTTCCCCGCAGTTTGAAGATTGTCACACGCGAATTCCGAGACAGCCGCGCACCGGAGCACACAAAAAAAGGCGGGTCGAAGCCCGCCTTTTTCATTTTTCTTAAGTCGTTTACAGAACTGACCCTGGATTACTCCGCCGCGATCGCGTCGCGTCCGGCGAGGTCGCGCAGCACATAGTGCAGAACGCCGCCGTTCTCGATGTATTCGATCTCGATCCCGGTATCGATCCGGCACTTGAGCGTGATCTCTTTCTCGGTGCCGTCCGCGTAGGTGATGGTGCAGGGCACCTCGGCCAGCGGGGTGATGCTGTCGAGGCCGTGGATCGACACGGTTTCGTCGCCTGTCAGGTTCAGCGACTTGCGGGTATCGCCGCCGGTGAATTCGAACGGGATCACCCCCATGCCAACGAGGTTGGAGCGGTGGATACGTTCGAAATTTTCGGCGATCACAGCCTTCACGCCCAAAAGCGCTGTGCCTTTGGCCGCCCAGTCACGGGACGAACCGGCACCGTACTGTTCACCGCCGAAGACCACGAGCGGTGTGCCCTGTTCCTGATAGGCCATCGCCGCGTCGAAGATCGACATCTGTTCGCCGTTCGGGCCTTTGGTGTAGCCGCCTTCGACATCGTCCAGCATCTCGTTCCTGATGCGGATGTTGGCGAACGTGCCGCGCATCATCACTTCGTGGTTGCCACGACGCGACCCGTAGGAATTGAATTCGCGCACGGGCACCTGACGTTCGATCAGGTACTGACCCGCAGGTGTGCTTTCTTTGAAAGACCCGGCCGGGCTGATGTGGTCGGTGGTGATCATGTCGCCCAGCAGGGCCAGGACCTTGGCACCCTCGATGTTCTCGATCTTCTTGGTGTCCATCGTGATGCCCTGGAAATAGGGCGGGTTCTGGACGTAGGTCGAGGTCGGCGGCCAGTCGTAGGTCTTGGCATCGGTGGTTTCCACACCCTGCCATTTCTCGTCGCCCTTGAAGACGTCGGCATATTTCGACTGGAACGCGTCGCGGGTAACGGTTTGCTCCACCAGCTCTGCGATCTCGGCTTGGCTGGGCCAGATGTCCTTGAGGTAGACATCGTTGCCGTCCTGGTCTTGGCCAAGCGGTTCCTTGGCGATGTCGACATTCATGTCACCGACCAGCGCATAAGCCACCACGAGGGGCGGGGAGGCGAGGTAGTTGGCACGCACGTCAGGGCTGATCCGGCCTTCGAAGTTCCGGTTGCCCGACAGGACCGAGGTCGCGATCAGGTCATTGTCATTGATGCACTTGCTGATTTCGTCGGCCAGCGGGCCGGAGTTGCCGATACAGGTGGTGCAGCCATAACCGACAAGGTTGAAGCCGATGGCATCGAGGTCTTCCTGAAGGTTCGCGGCTTCGAGATAGGCTGACACGACCTGCGATCCGGGGGCCAGCGATGTCTTGACCCACGGCTTGCGGGTCAGGCCCTTTTCGCGCGCCTTGCGGGCCACGAGGCCTGCGCCGATCATCACGTAAGGGTTCGACGTATTGGTGCAGGATGTGATCGACGCGATCACGACCGAGCCGTCATGCAGCTGGTAGTGGCCGTCCTCGGTCTGGACATAGCCACGCTTGTGGTGGCCTTCGTCGCCCGGAATGTCTGTCGGTTCCGGTGCGCCGCCTTCGCCTTCCCAGCGGATTTCCTCGGTCGGTCCGGCATCCTTGCCTTCACGGATACCCTTCACGTACTCGCCGAACGCCTTGGCGGCCTTGTCGAGCGAGATGTAATCCTGCGGACGTTTGGGGCCCGAGATCGCCGGAACGATTGTGCCCATGTCGAGGGTCAGCGTGTCGGTATAGACCGGCGCATAATCCGCATCGCGCCACATGCCGTTTTCCTTGGCATAGGCTTCGACCAGTTCGATCCGCTCCATGTCGCGGCCGGTGGTCTTGAGATAGCGCAGGGTTTCGTCGTCGATCGGGAAGAAGCCACAGGTCGCGCCGTATTCGGGCGCCATGTTGGCGATGGTCGCGCGGTCCGCCAACGGCAGGTTATCAAGGCCGGTGCCGTAGAATTCGACGAATTTGCCGACCACGCCTTTCTCGCGCAGCATTTCCACGACCTTGAGCACGAGGTCGGTGCCCGTGGTGCCTTCCATCATCTCTCCGGTCAGTTCGAACCCGACGACTTCGGGGATGAGCATGGAGATCGGCTGACCCAGCATCGCGGCCTCGGCCTCGATCCCGCCGACACCCCAGCCGAGAACGGCCGCGCCGTTGACCATGGTTGTGTGGCTGTCGGTGCCCACGAGCGTGTCCGGGTAGGCCACGGTGTCGCCGTTCTGGTCTTCATCGGTCCAGACGGTCTGGGCAAGGTATTCCAGGTTCACCTGGTGGCAGATGCCGGTGCCCGGCGGTACGACGCGGAAGTTGTTGAACGCGGACTGGCCCCACTTGAGGAAGGTGTAGCGCTCCATGTTGCGTTCGTATTCGCGGTCCACGTTCATCTGGAACGCGCGCGGGTTGCCGAATTCGTCGATCATCACCGAGTGGTCGATCACCAGATCGACCGGGTTCAGCGGGTTGATCTTTTCCGGATCACCCCCCAGCGCCACGATCCCGTCGCGCATCGCGGCAAGGTCAACCACGGCAGGCACGCCGGTGAAGTCCTGCATCAAGACGCGGGCCGGGCGATAGGCCAGCTCGACCTCGCCTTTGCCGCCGTTCTTGGCCCAGTCCGAAAACGCCTTGATGTCGTCGACCGTGACGGTCTTGCCGTCTTCGAAGCGCAGCATGTTTTCGAGCACGACCTTGAGACAGGCGGGCAGTTTGGAGAAGGTCCCCAACCCCGCCGCCTCGGCCGCGGGAATCGAGTAATACGCGATGGACTGGCCATTGACCGTAAGGGTCTTACGGGTCTTGGCTGTGTCCTGACCAACTGTGATGGGCATGACAGGGCTCCTTGAAGCAATAAAGCGTGGAATTCTGCCCGCTCTTTGCCTGATGCCACGGAGTCGATCAAGGGGGGTGCGACGATTTTGGTATACTATTGTGCACAATAAATCGGCAGCCGCCGGATGACGCTCTCTCGCAAAACCTTGATTGGTTATTTCAGTTCCGTGTCGCTAAGTGTCTCGGGATCGAACACTGCACGGGATACCCTTGGAATGAGCAGGCTTTTGGCTTTGGTAACGGCACTCGTCTTAGGGGGTCACGCATCGACCGTTCGGGCCGATGAGACGCCGGTTGTGGTCGAGCTCTTCACGTCCCAAGGCTGTTCTTCCTGTCCCGAGGCCGACGAGATGCTGGCCCGACTCGGAGAGCGTGACAACGTCATCGCTCTGGCTCTGCATGTCGATTACTGGGACTATATCGGCTGGAAAGACAAATTCGCCCACGCGGCCTTCACGAAACGCCAAAAGGGCTATGCGAGGTCCTTCGGCAATCGGGCGATCTATACCCCGCAAATGGTGGTCAATGGCGTGAAAGAGGTGGTGGGCAATCGTCCGATGGACGTCATCGACCTTGTTCAGGCCCATGCGGACAAAGGTTTGCCGGTGTCGCTGACCCTGCGCCGTGACGGCAGCAGCCTCGTGATCTCCGCCCCGGAATCGTCCGGTCTGCGCGAGGCGGATATCATTCTCATCCGCTACACGCCGTCCGAAACAGTGAACATCCCCAGTGGTGAAAATGCGGGCAAGAAGCTGACCTACAGCCATATCGTGACGGAATGGTCGGATATCGGGGATTGGAACGGCCAGGCGCCCCTGTCGGAATCGGTCCCGATTTCCGGTGCGGCACCGGTCGTCGTTCTGGTTCAGGAAAAGGGCTACGGCCCGATTTTCGCCGCCGCACGCTTGCGCTGACGCCGCGGTTTCCACCGACGGTGTATCCAGAACCACTGGTCGGGATGGGCGCGAATGCGCGCCTCCAGCCTTCGGGTCACGTCGCGCATCATGTCGACGGGATCGCCATGTGGAACGGGCGCCTCGAACACCACGTCGAAGCTGATCCCATCATCCTTGCGAATGCCGAAGAACGGCACCAGCAGCGCCCCGGTCCTGAGCGCGATATCCGCCGCCGAGGTCAGGGTGGGGGCCGGTTGGCCCATGAAGTCGATGGGCACGCCCGCGCTGTCATAGACGTCGAACAACAGCACGCCCATGCCGCCCTCGCGGATGTGCTTGATCAACCCCATCGTGCCGCGACGGCCCTGTTCGAACACCGGGTCCGACAGCGCATGCATGTTCGCCGCGTAGTGGGCGTTGAAGAACGGGTTGGACATGGGGCGGTAGAGCCCACCGATCCGATACCCGCGCGCCACCAGAGCCGCACGCGGCGCTTCGAAATTTCCGAAATGACCGGTCACGAACAGCACGGGCCGACCATCGGCCTTGGCCTGTTCCACGGCGGCCAGACCCTCGCCACGGATCGGCGCGTTTGCCATGCGCCGCATCAGGCCCTGCACATCGTAATTGTCGATCATCGTGCGGCCTGCATTGTCGGCCACCAGATCGGCAAGGCGACGCCGGTCGAGCACGTCCATCTCGGGCCAGACATGGGCAAGGTTGTCCATCGCGCGTTGCCGGTATCCTGCCAGCGGCGCGACCACATGACGGATCAGTCGCCCCATCACCCACAGTCGCGCGCGGATCGGCAGGCGCAACGCCAGCCAGATCGCGCCGCGCAGCACGCGGTCGGTCGCCCAGTCCTGCCATCCACCGGGAGTGTGTTTGCGCTTCTTCGACTTGGCCAAGGAAAACCTGCTTGTGGACTTGGCGGGGAAGCGCCTTCGAAGGCGCTTGATACGCGATTTCGAAATCGCGTGTCAAAGCCCGTTCTGACGCGCTCGCTTGTCAGGGTGATGTCAACCGTCCTAAGACACGTCAACAGACATGAGGGAGCGCGCAGATGAACATCACGGAAAACACGGTTGCACTGGTCTCGGGCGGCGCATCGGGCCTTGGTGCCGCGGCGGCGAGGGCTTTGGCCGAGGCCGGGGCAAGGATCGTCATCCTCGATCGCAACACGCGGGCCGGGACGGACGCCGCCAAGGCGCTTGGCGGTCAGTTCATCGAGACCGATGTCAGCGACCCGACCAGCGTCAGCGCGGCCTTGGCGGCGGTCAAGGACGCGTTCGGTGCGCTGCACATCGCGGTCAACTGCGCCGGGATCGCGCCCGCGGCCAAGACCGTCTCAAAGGGCGCGCCGCATGACCCGGTCACGTTCGTGAACACGATCAACGTCAACCTGATCGGCACGTTCAACGTCGCCTCGCAGGCCGCCGCACTTATGGCAGAGAATGACCCGATGGACGCGGACGGATCGCGCGGCGTGATCGTGAACACGGCGTCCGTGGCTGCGTTCGAGGGGCAGGTGGGGCAGGTGGCCTACGCCGCGTCCAAGGGCGGCGTGGTCGGTATGACGCTGCCGATGGCACGCGATTTGGCGCAACTGGGCATCCGCGTCTGCGCGATTGCGCCGGGGCTGTTCAAAACACCGATGCTCGAAGGTCTGCCGCAAGAGGTGCAAGACAGCCTTGGCGCGCAGGTGCCGTTCCCGTCGCGCCTGGGCGATCCATCGGAATATGCGCAGCTCGTGCGGCATATCGTGGAAAACGGGATGCTGAACGGGGAAGTGATCCGGCTTGACGGTGCCATCCGCATGGCCCCGCGCTAGGATTGCGGCATGTCCTTCGACGCGCTCATCGTCAGCCATGGCCAACCCTCGGACCCTGATGTGGGCGAGGCGGAAATCGCCGCATTGGCCGCGGCGGTGGCCGAGCACCTGCCCGACGGGCGGGTTGAAGGCGTCACGCTGGCGGCCGAGGGCCGGATCGAGGCGCTGTCCGCCGACCGCCCAGGCGCGTTGATCTATCCGATGTTCATGGCCGATGGCTGGTTCACGCAGGTGCAATTGCCGAAACGACTGGCTGAGGGCGTCGGGCCGCAATTGGTGAGCTTCGGTCTCGACTGCACTCTGCCGATGCTCGCCGCGCGCTGGTTGCGGTCGGTTTGTACGGATCGGACGCTCGATCCGTACGGGACCGATCTGGTCATCGCGGGTCACGGTTCGGGCAAGTCCCGCCGCGTGTCCGACGCCACCCGCGCCTTTGCGGACCGGGTCGCCGAAGATATCAAACCGAAATCGGTGCGCTGCGGATTTGTCGAGGAAGACCCGTCGCTGACAGACGCGCTGTCCGGTCTGGGGCCGAACGCCATCTGCCTGCCGTTCTTCGCCGCACGGCGGGGGCATGTGCTCGACGACCTGCCCGAGGCGGTCGCGGCATCCGGGTTCAAAGGCGTTGTCCTCGACCCCATAGGTTTGCATCCAGAGGTGCCGAAACTGATCGCGGATGCGCTGCGCTGGCGGGCGACGACCTCGGATGTGACCAGATGCGTGACGTGAGAGAGGCGTTTTTTACCAAGTGGTAAAATATGGTAGGCCCGGCAGGACTTGAACCCGCAACCAAAGCGTTATGAGCGCTCTGCTCTAACCAATTGAGCTACAGGCCCGCCATGTGTGTTTCAGTACCAGACCGCCGGGGCGCGTCAAGAGGTGCGGCACGCGGATGATGGACTCGTGTCGATGCCTGCGCTAAGGCAGCCGCGACCTTCGGAGGGTGCAGCATGACAGACGGCAAGAACGGCATCACCTACGCGGATGCGGGTGTGGATATCGACGCAGGAAACGCGCTGGTGGAGCGGATCAAACCTGCGGCCAAGCGCACGGCGCGGCCCGGTGTGATGTCGGGGCTGGGCGGCTTCGGCGCGCTTTTCGATCTCAAGGGGGCAGGCTTTACCGACCCGGTGCTGGTGGCCGCGACCGATGGAGTGGGCACGAAGCTGCGGATCGCGATCGACACGGGCCATGTGGATGGCGTGGGCATTGACCTTGTGGCGATGTGCGTCAACGACCTGGTCTGTCAGGGGGCGGAGCCGCTGTTTTTCCTGGATTATTTCGCCACAGGCAAGCTCGACACCGATACGGCAGCGCGGGTGATCGAAGGCATCGCCGAGGGCTGCGCGCGGTCCGGCTGTGCGCTGATCGGCGGCGAGACGGCTGAAATGCCGGGAATGTATCCGGCGGGCGATTTCGACCTTGCCGGCTTTGCCGTGGGCGCGATGGAGCGGGGCACGGACCTGCCCAAGGGCGTTGCGGAAGGCGACGTGCTCCTGGGGCTGGCGTCGGACGGGGTGCATTCCAACGGCTACAGCCTTGTGCGCAAGCTTGTGGAGGTGTCGGGCCTTGGCTGGGACGCCGATTGCCCCTGGACCGAAGGATCGCTGGGCGCGGCGCTTCTGACGCCAACACGGCTCTATGTGAAGCAAGCACTGGCGGCTGTGCAAGCAGGGGGAGTGCACGCGCTGGCGCATATCACCGGCGGCGGTCTGACCGAGAACCTGCCGCGTGTTCTGCCGGATGGCATGGGCGCACAGATTGACCTGTCGGCCTGGGACTTGCCGCCGGTCTTCAAGTGGCTTGCCGCGACCGGCGAGATGGCCGAGGTGGAACTGCTCAAGACCTTCAATTGCGGGATCGGCATGATCCTTGTCGTGGACCCCGACCGCGCCGACGCGCTGGCGACCGTGCTCGCGGACGCGGGTGAGGTCGTGTCGCGGATCGGCGCCGTCACCGGCGCGTCGGGTGTGGCCTATACAGGCACGCTGCTTTGACCAAACGGGTGGCGATCCTGATTTCGGGTGGTGGCTCCAACATGGTGTCGCTGGTCGAGGACATGACCTGCGATCACCCGGCGCGGCCCGTGCTGGTTCTGTCGAACCGGGCCGAGGCGGGCGGGCTTGAGAAGGCCAAGGCGCGGGGCATTCCAACGGCGGTGGTGGATCATCGACCCTTCGGGTCCAACCGTGCGGCGTTCGAAGACGCGTTGAACACGGTTCTTGATCAGGCACGTCCCGACATCATCTGCCTCGCGGGCTTCATGCGGGTACTGACCGAAGGCTTTGTGACGCGGTGGCAGGGCAAGATGCTCAATATCCACCCGTCGCTCCTGCCCAAATACAAGGGGCTGCACACGCATCAACGCGCCATCGACGCGGGCGACACGGAGGCGGGCTGTTCGGTCCACGAGGTCACGGCAGAGCTTGACGGCGGGCGGGTTCTGGGCCAAGCCCGCGTGCCGATCGAACCCGATGATACGTCCGATGATCTGGCCGCCAGGGTGCTGGTGCAGGAACACATCCTTTACCCGCTGGTGCTGCGCCGTTTCGCCGACGGCCAGCGCGACCGGATCGATCTGCCCTGACGGCAACCGCCCCCGCGCTAGGCAAGTGACGGGGTTTGGGCTATACACAGGGTGGGGTGACGCAGAGACAAGAAGAAACGAACGACCCGAATTATGCACATCATCACGACCACGACCGAGCTTGCCCAATTCTGTGACCGGGCGGCTCAGACCTCTTATGTGACAGTCGATACGGAGTTCCTGCGGGAACGGACCTATTATTCGAAGCTCTGTCTGATCCAGCTGGCCTTTCGCGGCGATGGCGAGACCGATGCGGTGCTGGTCGATCCGCTGGTCGATGGCCTGTCGCTGGACCCGCTTCTGGACCTGTTCCGCAACCCCGATGTGGTCAAGGTGTTCCACGCCGCGCGGCAGGATCTCGAGATATTCTACATCGACCACGGCGTGATCCCGGAGCCGCTGTTCGACAGCCAGGTGGCCGCTATGGTGGCGGGCTTTGGCGAACAGGTGGGGTACGAGACTTTGGTGCGCAAGATCGCCAAACAATCGCTCGACAAATCCTCGCGCTTTACCGACTGGTCGCGGCGGCCCCTGTCGGACAACCAGACCGCCTACGCGCTGGCCGATGTGACGCATCTGCGGGTGATCTACGAATTCCTGCGCAAGAAGCTGGCCGAGACCGGGCGCGACCGCTGGGTCGAGGAAGAGATCGCCACATTGCTGGCGCCCGAAACCTATGTCACGCGCCCCGAAGATGCGTGGATGCGTGTCAAGACGCGGTCGAACGCGCCGCGCTTTCTGGCACTGGTCAAGGAACTGGCGCGGTTCCGCGAAGCCTATGCGCAGGAGCGCAACGTGCCGCGCAGCCGGGTGTTCAAGGATGACGCCCTGGTCGAGCTTGCCTCGACAAAGCCCAAGGACATGACCGATCTGGGCCGGTCGCGGCTGCTCTTGCGCGAGGCGCGCAAGGGGGACATCGCCAACGGGATCCTCGAAGCGGTGCACAAGGCGCAAAGCTTGCCGAAAGAGCAATTGCCATCGGTCGATGCAAGCCGCCAGTCGCCGCAGGTGAACCCGGCGCTGGCCGATCTGCTGCGGGTGCTTCTGAAGGCCAAGACCGAGGCGTCCGGCGTCGCCTCCAAGCTGATCGCCACGTCGTCGGAACTCGATGCGCTGGCGTCTGGCGACCGGAATGTGCCCGCGCTGCATGGCTGGCGGCGCGAGGTGTTCGGGGATGACGCGCTGCGCCTTGTCGACGGGCGGGTCGCGCTGGCTGCCAACGGCAAACAGGTTCAGATCATAGAGATTTAACGGCGCACGGTCCGCGCATTGGTCGCGCCACGCACGGTGATCGACCGGATGCCCTGCAATTCCTGATCCGTGATCCAGCGAGCGACCGTGACCTGACGGGCAAGCGGCCCGGTGTTGCGCGGTCCGGCCTGTTGCAGCGCCTTGAGATCGAGCACAAGCGCGCTGGGATCGGTATTGGTGTCATCGGCGATCAGCCGCACGTCGAACGGGCCGACGCGGCTGGCCTGACCGGTGGCCCTGATGATGGCCCCGCCGGGCCGGCGTTCGACCAGAAGTTCGGTGATTTCGGCGATCGGACGACCGGCAAACGCTGCGGGTTCGTCATCGCGGAAGATCGAAACGCGGCGGGCCGGGATCAGCGGGTTCACCTCGGCTGTGGCCACATCCATCGCGGCGGGGTCGGGCTGGCTCGAGCCGAACCAGTTGAGCGGATTGAAGCGCGACTCGTTTATCGCGGCGCAGCCTGTCAGCGCGACGGTTGCAAGGATCAGAAGCTTGCGCATGGTCGGTCCCTTTGCCTTTGCCCTTTCGACGTAACCGATTGCGCCGCCGTTGAAAAGCGTCAAGCCCGGGGTGGACGTTTGCCGCGCGCCTGCCTAGGTGTTCAGGACGCAGATTGACTGACCGGAGAGCCCGATGGCGAGCGCCGCTTTTGAAGAAATCGTCGAGGATTTCGAATTTCTGGACGACTGGGAAGACCGTTACCGCATGGTGATCGAACTCGGCCGCGCGATGGAGCCGTTGCCCGAGGCGCTGAAAGTGCCTGCGACCAAGGTCGAGGGCTGCGCGAGCCAGGTCTGGTTGCATCCGCAGATCGAGGACGGCGTGGTGCAGTTCGAGGGCGAATCCGATGCGATGATCGTGAACGGCCTGATCGCGGTGTTGCGCAAGCTTTACAACGGGTTGCCGCCCTCGGAGGTGGCCGCCATCGACGCGCGGGCCGAGTTGGGGCGGTTGGGGTTGAACGACCACCTGTCGGCGCAGAGATCGAACGGGCTGCGCGCGATGATCGAGCGTTTGCAGGGGTTTGCGAAGAGTTCTTCAAGTTAGAATGACCGCCTGCGGCGGACTGGTTCGAGCTTTCCGACCCTGCGGGTCGCAAAGCCGTTTGGGGGCGCTGCCCCCGTCCGCCTGTGGCGGACTCCCCCGAGATATTTGAGGCCCAAAGAAACCGGGCGGCGCCTTTCGGTCAGGTGTTTCCGTTTCCGGTGAAGCGCGCGGCATCGGCGGCGGCGCGGCGGATGGCGTTCGATTTGTGGACGGTTTCCTGGTACTCGGCTTCGGGATCGCTGTCGTAGACAACGCCGCCACCGGCCTGGATGTACAGCTTCTTGTCCTTCACCAGCGCGGTGCGCAGCGCGATGCACATATCCATGTCGCCGCCCGCGCTGAAATAGCCGACACCGCCGCCGTAGACGCCACGCTTTTCGGGTTCCAGTTCGTCGATGATCTCCATTGCGCGGACCTTGGGGGCGCCGCTGACGGTTCCTGCGGGTAGCCCCGCCAGTAGGGCCGAGAGAGCGTCGTGGTCTGGGCTGAGTTCGCCCACGACGTTCGACACGATGTGCATGACGTGGCTGTAGCGTTCGATGATGAACTTCTCGGTGGGGCGTACGGTGCCGATCTTGGCCACCCGTCCCACATCATTGCGCCCGAGATCGAGCAGCATGAGATGTTCCGCGCATTCCTTGGGATCGGCCAGCAGGTCCGCTTCGAGCGCGTCGTCCTCAGTTGGGGTGGCACCGCGTGGGCGGGTGCCCGCGATGGGACGGATCGTGACCTCGTTGCCGAAGACGCGCACTAGGATTTCCGGGCTTGCGCCGATGACCTGGAAGCCTCCGAAGTTGAAGTAGAACATGAATGGCGACGGGTTAGTCCTTCGCAAGGAACGATAAAGTGCGAATGGAGGTAGCGGAAAGTCCTGCGTCCAACGCTGCGCCGGGACCACCTGGAAGATGTCGCCCGCGCGAATGTAGTCCTTGGCTTTTTCCACCGCCTGTTTGTAGCCCTCATGGGTGAAGTTCGACACCGGCGGGGCGACGTCGGCGGCGTCGCCCATTTCGCGTGCCTGTTGCGGCAGGGCACGTTCGAGGTCACGCACGGCGTCCATCACCCGCTCGGCCGCTTGCGCATAGGCGGCGCGTGCGGTGAGGCCATCATTGACCCACGCGGGCGAGACCACCGTGACCTCGCCCTTGACCCCGTCCAGCACCGCGACGACCGAGGGGCGCATCATCACGGCGTCGGGCAGGCCGAGAGGGTCAGGGTTCACATTCGGCAGATGTTCGACCAACCGGATCATGTCATAGCCGAGATAGCCGAAGAGCCCCGCCGCCGCCTGTGGCAGATCGGCGGGGAGGTCGATCTTCGACTCGGCAATGAGCGCGCGCAGGGTGGTCAGCGGATCGCCGTCCTGGGTCTCGAACGCGTCGGGGTCGTAGCGCGCGGCGCGATTGATGCGGCTTTGGGTGCCGTGGCATTGCCAGATCACATCCGGCTTCATCCCGATGATCGAGTAGCGGCCCCGCACCTCGCCGCCCGTGACGCTTTCCAGCACGAAGGCATCTTTCGCGGCACCGGTGAGTTTCAGCATCAGCGACACCGGCGTGTCGAGATCGGCGGCGAGCCTTGCGTAGACGATCTGGTTCTCACCGGCCTCGAAGGCGCGGGCGAAGCTGTCGTAATCGGGGGTCAGGGTGGCCATCGGTTTACTGGATCAGGGCGTGGACCGCGTTGATCGCGGGCTGGTTGATCTCGACCCCGGCGCGGCGCTGCACGTCTGTGGCGTAGGCGCGGAAGAGGTCTTCGGCGATGCTGTTGGACGCCTGATTGCGCAGCGCTTGTGCGAGCATTTCGATATCGCCATCGGAACGATCGACCGGGGTGATGCCGTCGAGACGGATCAGGATCACGTCGCCGGTGCCGGCAATCGCGCGGGTGTCACCTTCGCCCATGTCGAACACGGCGGTCAGCAGGTCGGGCGGCAGATCGGCGATCTGCGCGTTGCGGCCAAGGTCGGTTTCCGTTTGCCGGGTGAGACCGAGGTCTTCGAAGCTGCTGCCATCCGCCAGAGAAGCGGCGAGGTCTTCGGCCTGCACCATCAGTTGAGCTGTCTGTTCGCGGGTATCCCAGCCCTGGCGCACCTGATCGATCACGTCTTCGAGCGGCTGGGGAGCGGGCGGCTGGATGCGGTTCAGGCGCATGGCGAAAACGCCGCCATCGCCAAGCTGCATTACCTCGGGGAAGTCGCCTTCGTTGAGCGCGGCGGCGGCTTCGCGAAAGGCGTCGTAGGCGGCGATGTCGCCATCGGCCCCGGGGAACCAGTCGATCTGGCCGAGCCGGGCTTCGGTGGTGTCGGCGATTTCTTCCAGCGTGGCACCGGCGGCCAGCTCATCGTCGATGGACTGGGCCAGCGTTTCGATCACGCGGCGCGCGCGGTCGAGGGCCAGTTCGCTGCGCAGGGCAGGACGGGCTTCGTCGAAACTGGTGGTCTGGGCATCGAGCACGGCATTGACGCGGTAGAGCGCCGGTCCGAGGTTGGAGGGCAGGGGGCCGACCACGTCGCCGACCTCGGCGGAAAAGACGCCCTCTGCCGCGTCGCCCAGAGTGTCGCGGGTGACGTCGCCCATATCGACATCGGCGAGGGTGAGCCCGCGTTCGTCGACCAGGTCTTCGAAGGTGACATCTTCGCCAAGACGGTTCGCGGCCTCAGAGGCGGCCTCTTGCGTGCTGAAGACAAGGCGTTCGACAAGGCGACGTTCGGGCTGGTTGAACTCGTCAATGCGTTCGTCATAGGAGGCACGCAGCGCGTCTTCGTCCACCTCGACAGTGTCGACGATCATTTCCGGCGTGATCCACGCATAGGTGATGTCGCGCAGCTCCGGCAGGGTGTAGCGGTCGAGATTGTCGTCGTAATAGGCTTGCAGGTCGTCCTCGGACGGCTCCGGCAGGCCGGTTTGCAGGTTCGATCCGGTCAGGCGCGCCCAGGTGAAATCGCGGGTTTCGCCGGTGTAGGCCAGAAGCGTGTCGATATAGGTGTCCGGCAGGGTGTTGCCCGCGATCAGCGCGCTTTGCAGGATGGTGCGTGCGGTGTCGTCGCGCAATTGCTCTTCGAACTCGGCTTCCGAGAGGCCCTGGTTGCGCAGCGCAAAGCTGTAGGCCTCGCGATTGAAGCCGCCATCGGCACCCTGGAAGGACGGCACCTGCAAGAGCTGCTCGGCCACGATGGCGTCGCCGACGGAAAGGTCGATCCGGGCTGCCTCGTTATCGAGACCGCGTGCGGTGATGAGCTGCGCCAGGACCTGGCGGTCGAGGCCGATCATCTGCGCTTCGGACATCGGAATGGCGCGCCCGGCCTGGGCGGCGAAGGCGTTGATCTCGGTGCGCAGGTTGCGCAAATACGCCTCGGTCGAGACTTCCTTTTCACCGACGGTCGCGACACTGCGCGCGGTGCCGCTCAGGCTTGTTGCGCCGAACCCCGCGAGGCCGATGAAAAGAAGGCCCATCAGGATCCAGATGAAGGTCTTCGACAGCTTGCCTTTGCCCATGGCCATGCAGGTGTGCCCCTTGGTCGATTGTGATTTCGTGCGACGTGTCTACGCGGCAGAGACAGGGGTCGCAAGGGGCCAGTCGAGGCTTGCCAGACGGGTGAAGAGCGCCTCGATCCCGGCGCGATCCACATTGGCGAAGGCGATGCGGAACTGGCCTGCGCCCGAGGGATCGGTGGCGGGCGTGAACATGGTGCCGGGCAGGGCGAGAACGCCGATCTCCTGCACCAGCTTGGGGGCCAGGGTGGCGCTCGAGTCAGCGAATGGATGTTGGAGATAGGCGAAATAGGCGCCGCATCCCATAAGCCGCCAGCCCTTGGCTTCGATGAGCGGCATGTGGTCATGGATCGCCGCGCGCCGGTCGAGGATTTCGGCCCGTTCCCCGGCAAGCCAGTCGTGGAGGTTCTGAAGCCCCCAGAGGGCCGCGCGCTGGCCCAGTTGCGAGGGGCAGATGGCGACGGTGTCGAGGAACTTTTCCACCTCGGCGAGGAGGTTCGGATTGGCGATGATCGCGCCGACGCGGTGACCGGTTAACCGGTAGGCCTTGGAGAACGAGTAGAGCTGGATCAGCGTATCGTCCCAGGTGGGATCGGCCAGGAGCGGGTGCGGCGGGGTCGGGCGGCTGTCGAAATCGCGATAGGTCTCGTCGACGATCAGCTTGATGCCGGTGTCGCGGGCCAGTGCGAAAAAGGCGGAGAGGGTGTCGGCCGGGTATTCGACGCCGCCCGGATTGTTCGGTGTGACCAGCGCGATGGCGCGGGTCCTGGGCGTGATCAGCGCGCGCGCCGCTTCGGCATCGGGGATCAGATCGGGGCCGGTGGGCAGGGGCACCGCTGTGACGCCCGACATATCGAGCCACATCTTGTGATTGAAGTACCACGGGGTCGGCAGGATCACCTCGTCGCCTTCGGTGCAAAGTGCTGCGATCGTCGCGGCGAACGCCTGGTTGCAGCCGGAGGTGATGGCGATCTGATCGGGGGTGACAGTGCCGTGGTAATGGGCGGCCCATTGCGTGCTCAGTTCGGTGCGCAGGGCGGGCAGGCCGAGAACCGGGCCGTAGAGATGGGTTTCAGGCAGGTCGAGCGCGTCGGCCATTGCGGCGCGCAGGGGGGCGGGCGGTGGATCGACCGGCGCGGCCTGGCTCACGTTGATGAGCGGTTGGTTGTCGGGGAAAGTCACGCCCTCGAGCCAGCGGCGGGCCTCCATGACCGGGGGCGCGAAGGTGGTTTGGGTGCGTGAGGTCATACCGGTCTGATCCCATAGTGCGCCTGCGGCGCGCTTTGTTTCGTGATTTGGGGGCGCTGCCCCCGTCCGCCTGCGGCGGCGCCCCCGAGATATTTGGAGCCCAAAGAAACCCGGTCAGTCCTTGCCGCGATAGGGCTCAACATATTGCAGGGCCATGTCCCAGGGGAAGAAGATCCATGTATCCTGGCTCACTTCGGTGATGAAGGTGTTGACCTGCGGGCGGCCCATCGGTTTGGCGTAGACAGTGGCGATATGGGCGTTGGGCATGTGTTTGCGCACCACTTCAAGCGTGCGGCCGGTGTCGACCAGATCGTCCACAACCAGAATGCCGGTGCCGTCGCCGACCACGTCCATATCCGGCGACTTGATTACTTTGGGTTCGGACTGGGTCTGGTGGTTGTAGCTCTTGACGCTGATCGTATCGACCATGCGGATGTCCAGTTCGCGCGCGACGATCATCGCGGGGGCCATGCCGCCGCGGGTGATGGCCACCACGGCGCGCCAGCCGCCATCGTCGGGGCCTTCGCCTTGCAGGCGCCAGGCGAGGGCGCGGGCGTCGCGGTGGAGTTGGTCCCAGCTGACATGGAACCCTTTTTCGTGGGGCAGGCGATCGGTCATGTTTGGCTCCTTTCGGGAATCAGCGGCCGAACAGCAGGCGCAGGCCGAGTGCGCCGAGGATCACGGAGGCGGCGCGGTCGATGAGGGGTTTGAGGCGCAGGTATCCGGCACGGGCCGGTGCGCTGGACAAGCAGGCGGCGAAGAGTGTGTAGACCGCGACTTCGACGGCGAAGTGGTTGGCCACGATCAGGGCCTTCGATCCAACGCTCAGGTCCGGCGGAAAGATCACGATAAGCACCGCGCCGGCAAAGAGGACGGATTTCGGATTGGCGAGGTTGACCAACAGGCCGCCCAGAAACGCCCGTGCTCCGGGGTGCGCGCTATCGGAGACTGGCTTGCGGGCGTCGCGCCACAGCTGCACCGCTATCCAGATCAGGTAAAGCGCCCCCGCGGTCTTGAGCGCGAGATAGGCCCAGGGAACCAGCGCGAAAACCGCATTGAGCCCCAAAAGCGCCGCCCCCGTCCAGAGCGCGGCCATCAGGCCAAGCCCTGCGCCGGTGGTCACGCCCGTCCAGAATCCGCCCGCAACCGATTGGCGCAGCGCGTAGAGAAGCGCCGGGCCGGGGGCCGCCATCGCGGCCAGCAGAGTGAGGTTGAAGGCGAGAAGCTGGGCCGTGGTCACGGCTTATTCCTTGCTCATGTCGGGCGCGTCGACCGCTTTCATCCCGACCACATGGTAGCCTGCATCGACGTGATGGGTTTCTCCGGTCACGCCCGAGCCGAGATCGGAGAGCAGGTAGAGGGCCGATTTGCCCACATCCTCGATCGTCACGTTGCGGCGCAAGGGCGAATTGTATTCGTTCCACTTCATGATGTAGCGGAAATCGCCGATGCCGCTGGCGGCCAGCGTCTTGATCGGACCTGCGGAGATGGCGTTGACGCGGATGCCGTCTTTGCCGAGGTCTTCGGCAAGGTAGCGGACCGAGCTTTCCAGAGCGGCCTTTGCCACGCCCATCACATTATAATGCGGCATGATCCGTTCGGCTCCGTAATAGGTCATGGTCAGAGCCGACCCGCCATGCGTCATCATCTTCTCGGCGCGCTGCATCACGGCGGTGAAGGAATAGACGGAGATATCCATCGTCATCATGAAATTGTCGCGGCTGGTATCGACGTATCGGCCGCGCAGTTCGCTTTTGTCGGAAAACCCGATGGCGTGGACGACGAAATCAAGGCTGTCCCAGCGGGTCTTCAACCCGTCAAAAAGCGAATCAATCGACGCCGCATCACTCACGTCACAGGGCAGGACGATGTCCGATCCCAGTTGCGCCGCCAATGGGTCGACGCGTTTTTTCAGCGCGTCGCCCTGGTAGGAAAAAGCAAGTTCCGCCCCGGCATCGCCAAGGGCTTTCGCGATCCCCCATGCGATGGATTTGTCATTGGCGAGGCCCATGATAAGCCCGCGCTTTCCGGCCATTATTTCGCTTTTCATGCTGGCTTGCCTTCTCGCTGTTCAGGTCCACTTCGTTTAGGCGATGGACGCTGCTGCGGCAAGGCTGGTAATGTGGCGAGATTTGCTGCGTTTCGGAAGTGACACGACGTCGCTGTGGACAACCCCCTGGCCTCTCCGATACGGCGCTGCTTTCAGTAGGAGACTCTCATGAGCGATCGTACGGGTATTTTTGCGGGCGATGACCCTTTCGAGATCGCGCGCAGCTGGCTGGCCGAGGCCGAAGGATCAGAGATCAACGACCCCAACGCCATTGCTCTGTCGACGGTGGATCCGGATGGAATGCCAAACGTTCGGATGGTGCTGCTGAAAGAGGTCGAGGCGGATGCGTTCGTCTTCTACACGAATTACGACAGTCGCAAGGGGCACGAGATCGACACGGCGGGCAAGGCGGCCTTCGTCATGCATTGGAAATCGCTGCACCGGCAAATCCGGGTTCGGGGGACCGTCACCCGCGAGGATGGCGAGAAGGCGGATGCCTACTATGCATCGCGGTCTTTGAAGAGCCGTTTGGGGGCGTGGGCCTCGAAGCAGTCGCAGCCTCTGGGTTCGCGGACAGAGCTGATGGCCGAGGTTGCAAAGCTGACCGCCAAGCTTGGGCCGAACCCGGCGCGACCGCCGTTTTGGGGTGGGTTTCGCATCCACCCGACCGAGATCGAGTTCTGGGCCGATGGTGCGTTCAGGTTACACGATCGGTTCCGTTGGGAAAGAAAAGGTAACGAAAAAACATGGGAAATCAGTCGGCTGAACCCCTGACACTCACGTGACGTGAATTGTGGGGTTAAAATTCCGGCTTTGTTTCCTTATTGTTTGTGCTTGCAAACCGTGGTTGGGACACCAAGACTATGGACGGGAATTTGAAGTTGGAAGTGAACGTGGAAAACTCACGAAAGCCTGACACGCGTGTTTCAGGTCACGTGAAATGGTTTGATCCTGCCAAGGGGTTCGGGTTCCTTGTTTCGGACGAGGGTGGCCCGGACATTCTGTTGCATGCGAATGTTCTGCGGAATTACGGCCAAGGGTCTGTCGCGGACGGATCGCGGATCAGTGTCGTCGTTCAGGGCACGAGTCGGGGCCTTCAGGCCGTCGAGGTCATCGAAATCTCGCCGCCGGACCATTCTGACGCGGCGCCGCTGGAGGAGTTCACCGGCGTGTCGCCAGAAGAAATCGCGGCGGCTCCGCTTCAACCGGCGCGGGTCAAGTGGTTCGACAAGGCCAAGGGGTTCGGCTTTGCCAATGTCTATGGCCAGCCGGAAGACATCTTTATCCATGTCGAAGTCTTGCGCCGCTCCGGTCTTTCGGATTTGTTCCCGGGCGAAGCTCTGGCGCTGCGATCCATCGAAAGCAGTCGCGGGCGCATGGCGGTAGAGGTGCTCGCATGGGAAAGTGGTTTGGCCTGAGCGCAGTTGTTGCGTTTGTCGCAACACAGACGATTGCGGCGGAGACCTGCCAAGACGATACCGTTTTTCTCAGAGGCGATTGGGGCAGCGCGCGGTTTGCCGTCGACGTCGCTGATACACCCGAAGAGCGCAGCCAGGGTTTGATGTTCGTCGAGTCGATGCCGACCATGAGCGGCATGCTTTTCGTCTACGAGCGCGAACAGCGCGTGTCGTTCTGGATGAAGAACACGCTCATTCCCTTGGACATGATCTTTGCGGACAGAGCGGGCGTTGTGCAGCGCGTCCACGAAAACGCTGAGCCGGGAGATGTGACCAGCATTCCCGGGGGGGACGATATCCAGTTCGTGCTTGAGATCAACGGCGGCATGGCGCGTCGGCTTGGCATCGATGCCGGCACGGAAATGCGGCATCCGGCCATCCCGGACGAAACCGCGAGCTGGGCCTGCGCGTCTTGATCCGCGCGGAAAAAACCGCTTTTCAATTGGCGTCGTCACCGCTAAACGACGCCTCAGTCGGGGCGTAGCGCAGCCTGGTAGCGCGACGGTTTTGGGTACCGTAGGTCGCAAGTTCGAATCTTGCCGTCCCGACCATTTCAAAGTCTGCCTTCATCTCTCTAGCCGCGGTGTTCCTGTGCTCCGGCCAAGCTGGGCTTGCGGCGTGTGATGCAGGTCACATTCTTCAGGCAAGCGGGATTCGCCGGGCGGTGATCTGGATCGACTCGGACCTTCATCTTCGGTTCAACGAGCCCGTGAATACCTGTGGATAACTTTCTGTGAGGGCAGGAAATTCTTATCCTCCGCTTATCCACAGGGTTCTCCCGACACCATCCACAGTTGAATCACCACCCGTAGTGTCTTGTCTGCCGGTCAACCCAAAATCTATGACGAATTCTTAAAAAAACGTATTGACGACTCTGTGAGATATCCGTCAGTTTGTGCGGGTCGGTGCGATCAACCACAACATATAGTGTTTGCGCCGACATCAGGGACGGGACTACCGGATACAAGCTTTGAGGCGCTTGTCTGCGTGCATCTGTACGCAGACCCGGAATTTTCGTGCCTATCGGGGCCTCGACGGGGCCATGGGGTAGACATTGATATAAAGAGACCGGTGCGATGAAAATCGAAAGAAAATTTACCAAATCTGGGCAGGATGCATATGCGGGGATCGAGTTCGTCTCGACCACCTCTGAAATTCGGAACCCCGATGGGTCCGTTGTTTTCAAGCTGGACAATGTTGAGGTTCCGGCCAGCTGGAGCCAGGTCGCCAGCGACGTCATCGCACAAAAATATTTCCGCAAGGCTGGCGTTCCGACGGCGCTGAAGAAGATCAAGG
Source organism: uncultured Marivita sp. (assembly GCF_947488135.1). Classification (GTDB taxonomy): domain Bacteria; phylum Pseudomonadota; class Alphaproteobacteria; order Rhodobacterales; family Rhodobacteraceae; genus Marivita. Next base: position 128,195 of record NZ_CANKYW010000004.1, read on the forward strand.
AAAAGGACGTGCCCAGCTTCCTGTGGCGCTCCGTTCCCGAAACCGAGGACACGCCGCGCACCGGTGAGGCGTCCTCGAAGCAGGTCTTCGACCGTCTTGCGGGTGCCTGGACCTATTGGGGCTGGAAGGGCGGCTACTTCACAACCGAAGAAGACGCGCAAGCCTATTTCGACGAAATGCGCTACATGCTGGCCACACAGAAGGCGGCGCCGAACAGCCCCCAGTGGTTCAACACCGGTCTGCACTGGGCCTATGGCATCGACGGGCCAAGCCAGGGTCACTTCTATGTGGACTACAAGACGGGTGAGCTGACCAAGTCGTCTTCGGCCTACGAGCACCCGCAGCCCCACGCGTGCTTCATCCAGTCCGTCGCTGATGATCTGGTCGGCGATGGTGGCATCATGGATCTCTGGGTCCGCGAGGCGCGCCTGTTCAAGTATGGCTCCGGCACCGGCACGAACTTCAGCTCGCTCCGCGCGGCGAATGAGCCGCTGTCGGGTGGCGGCAAATCCTCGGGCCTTATGGGTTTCCTCAAGATCGGCGACCGGGCGGCGGGCGCGATTAAATCGGGCGGCACCACGCGCCGTGCGGCCAAGATGGTGATCTGCGATGCCGACCACCCGGATATCGAGGAATTCATCAACTGGAAGGTCAAGGAAGAGCAGAAGGTCGCCAGCATCGTCGCCGGATCGAAGATGCACGAGAAGATGCTGAACGCGATCTTCAAGGCGATCGGCACCTGGGACGGGGCGGTTGAAGACGCCTATGACCCCAAAAAGAACGACAGCCTGAAGGCGGCGATCCGCGCGGCCAAGGGTGTGATGATCCCCGAGACCTACATCAAGCGCGTGCTGGATTACGCGCGTCAGGGTTATAGCAGCATCGAATTCCCGACCTATGACACCGACTGGGATAGCGAAGCCTACGCATCCGTGTCTGGCCAGAACTCGAACAACTCCATCCGCGTCACCAACGCGTTCCTTCAGGCGGTCAAGGACGATGCCGATTGGGAATTGATCCGCCGCACCGATGGCAGCGTCGCCAAGACGATCAAGGCGCGCGACCTGTGGGAAGACGTGGGCCACGCGGCCTGGGCCTGTGCCGATCCCGGCATCCAGTTCCACACCACCGTCAACGAATGGCACACCTGCCCGGCGGATGGCGAAATTCGCGGCTCGAACCCGTGTTCGGAATATATGTTCCTGGACGACACGGCCTGTAACCTCGCATCGATGAACCTGCTGACCTTCCTCAAGGACGGCGAGTTCCAGTCCGAAGACTACATGCACGCAACACGGCTGTGGACGCTGACGCTGGAAATCTCGGTGATGATGGCGCAGTTCCCGTCCAAGGAAATCGCGCAGCGGTCCTATGACTTCCGCACGCTGGGTCTGGGCTATGCCAATATCGGCGGGTTGCTGATGAACCTCGGCTACAGCTACGACAGCGACGAGGGCCGCGCGCTCTGCGGTGCGTTGACCGCGATCATGACGGGCGTGTCCTACGCCACCTCTGCCGAGATCGCCGGAGAATTGGGCCCGTTCCCGGGCTACAAGAAGAACGCCGACCATATGCTCCGCGTGATCCGCAACCACCGCAACGCCGCCTATGGCGCGACGGACGGGTACGAAGAGCTTTCGGTCAAGCCGGTGGCGCTCGACCATGCCAATTGCCCGGACAGCCGCCTGGTCGATCTGGCGATGGCAAGCTGGGACGAGGCGCTGCGCCTCGGTGAAAAGCACGGTTACCGCAACGCTCAGGCCACGGTGATCGCGCCCACCGGCACCATCGGTCTGGTCATGGATTGCGACACCACCGGGATCGAACCGGACTTCGCACTGGTGAAGTTCAAGAAGCTGGCCGGCGGCGGTTACTTCAAGATCATCAACCAGTCGGTGCCTGCGGCGCTCGAAAAGCTCGGCTACGGCAGCGCACAGATCGAAGAGATCGTGTCCTACGCGGTGGGCCACGGCACCATCGGCAACGCACCTTCGATCAACCACACGTCGCTGGCCGGTCACGGCTTTGGCCCGGCGCAGCTCGACAAGATCGAGGGCGCGCTGGCTTCGGCCTTCGACATCCGCTTCGTCTTCAACCAGTGGACGCTGGGCGAAGAGTTCTGCCGCGAAGTGCTTGGCATTCCGCAGGAAAAGCTGAACGATCCCACCTTCGACCTGCTGCGTCACCTGGGCTTCACCAAAGCCGAGATCGAAGCCGCAAACGATCATGTCTGCGGAACGATGACGCTGGAAGGCGCACCGCATCTGAAGGTCGAACACTACCCGGTCTTCGATTGCGCCAATCCCTGTGGCAAGAAGGGCAAGCGGTTCCTGTCGGTGCAGTCGCACATCACCATGATGGCAGCGGCACAGAGCTTCATCTCGGGGGCGATCTCCAAGACGATCAACATGCCGAATGACGCGACCATCGAGGATTGCCAGAAGGCCTACGAGCTGAGCTGGTCGCTGGGCACCAAGGCCAACGCGCTCTACCGTGACGGCTCCAAACTGTCGCAGCCACTCGCGGCAGCCCTTGTCGAAGACGACGAGGACGCGCAGGAGGTGCTGGAATCCGGCTCCATGACCGAAAAGGCGCAGGTGCTGGCCGAGAAGATCGTCGAAAAGGTGGTCATCAAGGAAATCCAGAAATCGCACCGCGAAAAGATGCCCGAGCGCCGCAAGGGCTATACCCAGAAAGCCATCGTCGGCGGGCACAAGGTGTACCTGCGCACTGGCGAATACGAAGACGGCTCTCTGGGCGAGATCTTCATCGACATGCACAAGGAAGGAGCGGGCTTCCGCGCCATGATGAACAACTTTGCCATCGCGGTATCGGTTGGTCTTCAGTACGGCGTTCCGCTGGAAGAGTTCGTCGATGCCTTCACCTTCACCAAATTCGAACCGGCGGGCATGGTGCAGGGCAATGACAGCATCAAGAACGCGACCTCGATCCTCGACTACATCTTCCGCGAACTCGCTGTCAGCTATCTCGACCGCACCGATCTGGCCCATGTGAAGCCCGAAGGCGCCAGCTTCGACGATCTGGGCCGGGGCGAGGAAGAGGGCGTGTCGAACGTGCGCGAGCTTTCGGAAACCGCCGCGTCGCGGTCGCTCGAAGTGCTGAAGCAGATCAGCTCCACCGGCTACCTGCGCAAGCGTCTGCCACAAGAACTGATCGTGTTGCAGGGCGGACAGGCCGGGGCGGTCGCGTTCGGCGGCGGTGCCGATCCGGTGACTGCGCTCAACACGCTGGTGCCCGAAACCGGCGGGGTCGCGGTCGCGACGCAGACCACCAGCACCTCCTCGACCACCGCCATGACGGCGGTGACGCGGGCCAAGATGCAGGGCTACGAAGGCGAGGCCTGCGGCGATTGCGGCAACTACACGCTGGTGCGCAACGGCACCTGCATGAAGTGCAACACCTGCGGTGGGACGTCTGGGTGTAGCTGAGCCCTAACCAGTCACGAGGCGGGTGCGCCCGCCTCTGACGCGCGTCAGGCCGCAGGCAAGATTATTCCGAGCGGTGAACAAATGGGAGCTTGACGAGCGAAACTCGAAAGGGGGCCACTGCGGCCCCCTTTTTTTGCGCTTCTTTGGGCTGAAAATACCTCGGGGGAGGCCGAAGGCCGGGGGCAGAGCCCCTTTCAGAACACTGTCGTGATCCCCAAAGCGTCCCGCAACCGGGTCCGGGCGCGGGCCAGCCGGGACATGATCGTTCCCACGGGGACCTCCATTTCCTCCGCCAGTTCAGACGGGGTCACGCCCTCGTAGGCCACGCGCCGCAAGAGCGCCCGGTCGGATGTGGGCAGCGCCTCGAGCTTGCCCAGCACCTGGGAACAGAAGCAGGCCAGCGCCGCATCCTCGACCTGGGGTTCGAAGTCCTCCTCCATCGGGGTTTCTCGGGCCGCGAATTTGGCGCGGCTTGCGGCGGCGTGGCGCAGGGCCGTCATCATATAGGGAAGGGGCCGGGAAATCCTGGCCCCGATCGCTTCGCGTTCCAGCATGGCAAGGCACACCTCGTGGCAGAGGTCCTCGGCATCCTGGGGGCTGCGCGACAGGCGTCGGGCTCGGGCGCGCAGGCGGGGAAGATGATGTGTATCCATGCCCACAGGTATGACAGCGGGAAAATCCCCGACCAGCCCGGGGGTTTCCGCCGATGGCGGAACGCGGCCCATTTTGCGCGGCGGATTGCGCAGCGACTGGGCCGTTTTGGGCAGGTCGGCGCCGCTGCGGCCACCCCCCGGGACGCCGGACAGGCTTTCCGCCTCATACCTCGTGAAGGCCACACGAAGTGGCGCTTCGCATACAGGACTTAATGGGAGACCAATATGACACTCACTCTGACCCGACTGATCGCTGCCGGCCTCGTCACGCTGCCGATGGCCGCAATGGCCGCAGACTACATGGCTGCAGACGCCAATCAGGACGGCATGCTGTCACTCGAGGAGGTGCAAACCATCCTGCCCGAAGTGACGACCGACACGTTCATGGCGGTGGACACCGATGGGGACGGTCTTGTGAACGCGGACGAACTGGCCGTGGCGCAGACCGAAGGGTTGATGCCCGAAGCGGACAGCTAAGGCGTCCTCCCGGTGCGCGGCCCATATTGGGTCGCGCATCAAACTCTTTGAAGAGTTTTATGAAATCTTTACAATAATTTCAGATGCTTACAGCTCGATCGTGATCTCGCCATCCGGCTCGGCCGCGCGCGATTGGCACAGGATGACCTGATCCACGCGTTGTGCTTTCGACAGAACGAAGTCACGGTGCTCCACAGCGCCGCCCAGGACACGCGCTTTGCAGACGCCACAAATCCCGTCCGCGCATTTCACATCCACCGACACGCCGTTTTCAGCCAGAACATCCGTCGCGCTTTTGTCCGGGGGCACGTGGAACGCGCGTCCGTCTTTCAGACGCAGCGTGAAGGCGTGGTTTTCGTAGTCTGGCAAGTCCGGGACGGCGAAATATTCGAGGTGCCGCGCCGGTTCGGGAAACCCTTTTCTTTCAGCGGCTTCCATGACGGAATTCATGTAAGCGACCGGCCCGCAGGTATAGATGTGTTGCCCGTCCGAATAGTCGGGCATGATCGCGTCGAGATCGGCGCGGGTGCCTTCATCGCTGATATGCACATGGACCTTGTCCGCCCACGGTGCGGCGGCCAGATCGTCCAGATACCCGGCCTCGGCACGGGTTTTCACCGAATAGTGCAGCGCAAAGGGGCGCCCCAGCGCGTGCAAGCGATGCGCCATCGCGATCATGGGCGTGACACCGATGCCGCCGCCCATGAGCCAGGTGAAGCGCGCGTCCTCGACCAGCGGGAAGTGGTTGATCGGTCGGGACACGAAGACACGCCGCCCTTCGGTGAAGATGCGGTGCAAGAGGGCTGATCCGCCGCGCCCGTGATCTTCGCGCAGCACGCCGATCTGGTAAACCGACCGATCCGCCGGGTCGCCCGACATCGAGTATTGCCTCAGGTATTCCGGTGCGACGACGAGATCGAGATGCGCGCCTGCGGTCCATGCGGGCAGGTCGGATCCATCGACGCTGCGAAACTCGTACTTGGTGACCGAGGGCGACATCTTTTCGACCTTGCTCACCATGACGGGGACCACCGGGCTTTCGGTGGCGTCCTTGGGGCGGTGGAGGTGCGACGTGTCGCCCTTGGCCAGCCGCGCCTTGTGCTCCTCGGCGCTGACCATCGCGGCGTAGGCGGCGATCCCGGCTTCGCGGTCCATCGGGTCGGGGTATGGGTAAGGATGCGGAGCAAGAGGCGCGGGGTAGACGGCGAGCGTCTGATCCTCGTATTTCAGGTCGAGGTCCTTTTGCAGATCGCGCGCTTTCACCGGTTGGGTGGTGGGCGCATAGCTGCCGTTCTCCTGCAACTCCAGGTCCCACCACCATTTCTTGACCGGGTTCAGGCCGCCGCGCCCTGCGGCATCATCCAGCTTGGCCAGAAGCGGCGCGGCTTGTGGTACGTTCATCGCAGCCCAGCGGAACGGCTTTTCGGCGAATAGCCCTTCGAGGTTCCACGGGCAGGTCTTCATGCAGCGCCCGCACATCGCGCCGCCCTCGGTCGTGATGCGGTAGGCGGCGCATTTCTGGCTGTCGGACTTCCAGATCTCGTAGCCGTTGAACATCCGCTTCGGCCCGGCGGTGATCGCGCCCGAGGGGCATTCGCGGGCGCATTTGTTGCAGCTTTCGCAGAACCGTTGCAGGCCGAAGTCGATGGGTCTGTCATGTGCGAGTGGCATGTCGGTGGTGATGACGCCGGATTTCAGGCGAGGGCCGAGGAAGGGGTTGAGGATCACCTCGCCGATGCGGCTCACTTCGCCGAGACCGCTCAGCAACAAGAGCGGAGGTTGCAGCACGTCGCCATCCATCACGCTGTGGGCCTTGGCCGAATAGCCGAGGTTGCGGATCTGGCGGGCCAGCACCCCGCCCAGCAGTGAGAACCGCAGATAGGCGCGCATGGATTGCGCCACGCTGATCCAGTCGTCGCCGGACGCGCCCTCCATCGTTTCGTAGCCCTGGTCGATGATGATGCTGATGGCCTGATCATGCGGCGGGTCGATCGGATCGCCGCGCGCATCGTGGCTGTACCAGACCCAATCGGGGCAACGGCTGATCCCCACGGCATCGCAGCCCAGCCAATAGGCCGTGGCCTTGATCGCGTCGGCGTTGTTCTGCAAATTTGCAGGACGTTGGCCGTTTTCGGGCGGTCCATCTTGCAATAACACAAAGGCCCCCAGCATCCGCCGCTGCGCCGAGGACGGTGCCGCCTTGCGCACATAGTAGCCGCCTTTGGCCTTGTCCTGAAGCTTTTTGCCCATGTCGCCGAACTGGGCGCGGGCGAACATATCGGTGCGCTTGGGCACGCGCGGCACGTTGGGTTCATCGATATAGGTGGTCGGGGTGTCGATGCGTTTGAGCGTTTCGAAGGGGTGCGGGCCATCGACATAGCGGCGGGTGTCGAACGGGTTGTCGTTGAGCCGCGACCGTGAGGACCTCGTGCCGAGGGTCCAAGACAGGCCTTTTGTCAGCGATTTAGGTTGATCCGGTGAGAGCGGCGCATCGTGGGCCAACTCCAGATCTGTGGTCACGACCGCGACGCCGAAACGGTCGTGTAGCCACGGGTTCACCAATCGGTCGTCCGTTCCGTACGCCAGACCCGCCGCAACCGTACAGATGTTGAGGTCCACATCCGTGCTCGTGGCGCTGTGCGCCTTGGCGTTCCAGCCGAGCAGGCGGATGTAGTTGGCGATGACCACGGCGGTTTCGGTGGCGCGCAGGCAGGCACGGTGGTGCTGTGCGTCCGTGATCCAGTCGGTGCCAATCTCACCCGGGTTCGGGTCGCGCGGGATTTCGTAGAGGAACACAAGCGCCGTGTCATGCGACGCGATGGTAGTGCGCGGCGCCTCCATCGACTCCTTGAGGTCGGCCATGATGAGGTCGATCCCGGCGGCCAGCGTCTTGGTCTGGCGGATTCTCAGATCCTCCGCGAGGCGGGCGATATCGGGGTTCTGCCTCGGCTCGGACAAATGCGCTTCGGGCAAGAGCGGACCAATCCCCACCATCGTGGCGTCCGAAAAATATCCAAACGCTTTCAGATGGTTGGCGCGCTCTGTTGCATCATTGGGGCAGGTGGAGCGGGCCTTGTTCACGAAGCCGTCGCGGATCGCGTCCATCATCGCCTGGTAATCCGCCATCGCGTTGACGATGGAGGCCGGATCGTCGGGGCGGCGAAAGCTCAGGCCGGGATGGCGGGGGATGCGTGCGGGATCCGGCATCGGGCCGCGCCGCGCCCGTTCAAGCGGGAACGGTCCCAGATGCACGGGCCGGTTTTTATCGGAAAAGAACCGCAGCCCCATGATGGCCTCCCTTTGGCGCTGGACCAGAGTGCAACATTCCCGGCTCAGGACTGCAAGGCATGAAAATCCTTCAGGGTTTTCCCTGCCTCGTCAACGAACAGACCGGGCAGGGGTGTGAGATCGGTCACGCGGTCCATGCGAAAGGTGGCAAAGCTGTCATCGGTTTCGTCCCATACAACGCAGGTCCAGATGCGCCCCCAGTAGTCCAGATGCAACGGGCGCACCGTGTGGGTCCGGTCCTCACCGTCGAGCCGCAGGCGCAGTTTCTGGCGCGCGCGGATGGCCTTGCGGAATGCGGGCATATGACGGAATCCCTGCGCGGCCTCGGCGAAGGGATAGGTGGCAAAGCCGAACCGCGCCTTTGGAGTGCCGACGTCTTCGGGCAAGACCGCGTCAATCTTGTCGGACAGGGCGCGGGCGGCGGCGGCGAGGTCTTCGGTATCCGCGACGCCCACGGCGGCGAGACCGATATGCAACGCTTCGAGTTCGGTCTGGGTCAGGTTCAACGGTGGCAGGGTGATCATCGCCTGCGCGGTATAGCCGGACCCGCGTGCGCCTTCGACCGGCACACCCGAGGCCGCAAGCGTGTCCATGTCGCGGTAGATGGTGCGCACCGACACGCCCAGATCCTGTGCCATGGCTTCGGCCGTGTGCAAATGACCATCCTTCAGACGCTGCATCAGAGCATAAAGTCGGTCGCTGCGTTTCAAATGATTCTCCGGCGTTGGACGGGGCAATACTGACAAAAACCTGTCAACTGACAAGCTCTTGACAAAAATCGTTTCAAAAAGCCGGAAATCAACCGCGTTTGCCGCTTTCACCGGCCGTCCAAAGGCATTAGATGAGTGCGGTCTAGACGCGCCGCATCGCGGCGAGATACGAGTTAGGAGAGAGCCATGCTCAACAATATCGGCCTTCCCGGCCTTCTGCTGATCGCCGTCGTGGTGCTGGTGCTGTTCGGCCGCGGCAAGATTTCTTCGCTGATGGGCGAAGTCGGCAAAGGCATCACCGCCTTCAAGAAAGGCGTGAAAGACGGCACCGACGAGATCGAACAGGCCAATACCGGCGACGAGGCGAAAGACGTGACGCCCGAAACCGACAAGACGTCCAGCAAGGACAAGGTGTAAGCCCAAATGTTCGATCTTGGCTGGACCGAGCTTCTGGTGATCGGCATCGTCGCGCTGATCGTCGTGGGGCCCAAGGATTTGCCGGTGCTTTTTCGCAGCATCGGTCGGTTCATGGGCAAGGCGCGCGGCATGGCGCGCGAGTTCAGCAAGGCGATGAACGACGCGGCGGATGAAGCCGGCGTGTCCGAAATGAGCAAGACGTTCAAATCGGCGACCAATCCGCTGTCCTCTGCGATGGATGGCGTGAAAGACGCGGCCAAGTCGATGACCGATCTCAACCCTGACAGCAACACGGGCAAACTGTCCGCAGAGCGTCAGGAAGCCAAGAAGAAGATCGAACTGTCCGCCGCGAAGGCGGCAGCGGAACGCAAGGCGCGCGAGGCGTCCGAAGCGGCGGCGAAGGTGGAAGCGATGGAGGCCGAACAGAAGGCCGAAGCCGCGCCCTCCGACACGAAAGACTCCAAATGAACACCAGCCCCGATGAGATCGAGGACAGCTCGGCCCCGTTGATCGAGCATCTGGCAGAGCTGCGCAACCGGCTGATCCATTCGGTCGTCGCGTTCCTGATCGGGATGATCATCTGTTTTACGGTGGCAACGCCGCTCTTTAACTTCCTGACCAATCCCCTGTGCGAGGTGCTGGCCGAGCGGGGGCAGGACTGCGACCTGATCTTCATCAGCCCGCAGGAAGGCTTTTTCGTCGCCATCAAGATCTCGCTTCTCGGCGGGTTCATGTTGGCTTTTCCGTATATCGGCCTTCAAATGTGGCGCTTCGTGGCGCCGGGGCTTTACAAATCCGAGAAGGGCGCGTTCCTGCCGTTTCTCGTCGCGTCGCCCTTCATGTTCCTTCTGGGCGCGTCTTTTGCCTTCTACGTCGTCACGCCTCTGGCCTATGACTTCTTCCTTGGGTTCCAGCAATTCGGCGCCGAAGGCGAAGCGTTGGTGGACGAAGAGGTGGCACAAGGCTTGTCCGTGGTCTTCCAGGGCTCGGCGCAGGAATATCTCAACCTCACCGTAAAATTCATCGTGGCCTTTGGGCTCTGTTTCCAGTTGCCGGTGTTGCTGACGCTGATGGGCAAGGCCGGTCTGGTCAGCTCGGAAGGTCTGGGCAATGTGCGCAAATACGCGGTTGTCGCCATTCTGGTCCTTGCCGCGCTGGTGACGCCGCCGGATGTCATCACGCAGGTGATCCTCTTCGTCGTGGTCTACGGGCTTTACGAGGTGTCGATTTTCCTTGTCCGCCGGGTTGAGCGCAAGCGCGAGGCTGAGCTGCGGGCACAGGGCCTCTGGATGGAGGATGATGACCTCGAGGACGATCCTCTGATGAAAGAATTTGACGAAGACGAGGGCGCGAAGAAGTGAGTGATCCGATGGAGCGGATTGCCGCCGCGCTGGAGCGTCTTGCCCCCGCGCCGCAGCCGGCCCCGGATTTCGGCGCTGCCGATGCCTTTGTCTGGCATGTCGATCCGGATCACCTGCAACCCGTGCCCAAGGTCAGCCGGGTCCCGGTGGACCTGTTGATCGGGGTAGATCGGAGCCGCGACACGCTGCTGGCCAATACACGGCAATTCGCGCGCGGTCTTCCCGCCAACAACGCGCTTTTGTGGGGCGCGCGCGGCATGGGCAAGTCGAGCCTTGTGAAAGCGGTCCATGCGGCGGTTCTGGCGGAAGGCGTGTCGGTCAAGCTGGTGGAGTTGCAGCGCGAGGATTTGCCCAGCGTCGCGCGCCTGCTTAACCTGTTGCGCGCCGCACCGCATCAGTTCGTGCTGTTTTGCGACGATCTGAGCTTCAGCCATGACGACCAGCATTACAAATCGCTGAAAGCGGTGCTGGATGGCGGGGTCGAGGGGCGGCCCGACAACGTGGTGTTCTATGCCACGTCGAACCGCCGTCACCTCATGCCGCGTGACATGATCGAAAACGAACGGTCGTCGGGTATCAACCCGTCCGAGGCGGTCGAGGAAAAGGTGTCGCTGTCGGATCGGTTCGGGCTATGGCTCGGGTTTCATCCGTGTAATCAGGACGACTACCTGGCGATGATCCGTGGTTATTGCGATGCATACGGGGTCGAGATCGACGACGCGACATTGCGCGCCGAAGCGATCGAGTGGCAGGCGACGCGGGGCGCACGGTCGGGCCGGGTGGCGTGGCAGTATTTTTCCGATCTTGCGGGTCGGCGCGGAATACGGATCGCCTGAAAGACGGAAAATTGGACGGAAGCCTGCGTGATTTGCTAGTCTGATCGCACAAAGCGGGGGGCGCCATGCAAGCCATTGATTTTTGGTATTCTATCGGAAGTACTTACAGCTATCTCACTGTCATGCGTCTTGATGACTATTGCGAGGCCGAAGGCATTTCCGTGAATTGGCGCCCGTTCAATGTTCGTGCCATCATGGTTGAGCAGAACAATGTTCCGTTCAAAGACAAGCCGGTAAAAACCGCATACATGTGGCGCGACATAGAACGGCGCGCAGATCTTTACGGCCTTCCGCTCGCGGTACCCGCACCGTATCCGCTGGAGCATCTGGTCCTTGCCAATCAAGTGGCCCTCCTGGGCATGCAGGAAGGCTGGGGCAAATCTTTTACCATTGCATCCTACCGGGCGTGGTTCGTCGATGGTTTGCCCGCTGGCAGCGACCCAAACCTCTCAAACAGCCTGAAACACGCGGGACAGGAACCGACGACAACGATTGAACGTGCACAATCTCCAGCGGTGATCGAAGCGTTGGATCGGGAGACCCGGACATGCAAGGCACTAGGGGTGTTCGGCTCACCAAGCTTTGTCGTCGGACGTGAGGTGTTCTGGGGTGATGACAGGCTCGACGATGCGATCAAATGGGCAAAGGATAGAACCCTGCACAGCTGACGCGCCGCGCAGGGGATCGAAGCATCTTGAAATCACGCGCGGCGGCGGCGGCCTCCGACGCGGCCCGCACGACCCCGGCCTTCGTGGCCTGCTTTCGGCGGCTGCTTGTTGAACTCGATCCAGGCACCGCCGCCTTCGTCGTTGTTGGTCAGGAAGTTGGCCGCGCGGATCGCTTCCATTTCCTTGCCGGGGCGCGGCTTGGTCGACCCCAGGCCGAAGAGGACGCAGAAGGTTTCGTCGTCCATATCTTCGGGCAGGACGATGCCAGCGGCCTCGACCTCGGCACGCTTTTCCGCAATCTTGGTCGGTCCGACGGGCAGGGCGACGGGGTTCATGATGGCCGAGGTCATGCCTGCGCCCATCGCCATCGGCAGGAAGGCGTTGTTGATGCCGTGGCGGTTGGGCAGGCCGAAGCTGATGTTGGACGCGCCGCAAGTGGTGTTCACACCCAGTTCTTCGCGCAAGCGACGGACAAGTGTGAAGACCTGAAGGCCAGCGGTGCCCATCGCGCCAATCGGCATGACCAGCGGGTCCACCACAATGTCATGCGCCGGGATGCCGAAATCGGCGGCGCGTTCGACGATCTTTTTCGCGACAGCAAAGCGCACATCCGGGTCTTCGGAGATCCCGGTGTCGTCGTTCGAGATCGCCACCACCGGCACGTTGTATTTCTTGACCAGTGGCAGGACGAGTTCGAGACGCTCTTCCTCGCCCGTGACCGAGTTCAGCAGCGGGCGGCCTTCGGCGGCGGCGAGGCCGTTTTCCAGAGCACCGGGCACCGAGCTGTCGATGCAGAGCGGGCAATCGGTGACGGCCTGCACGCGTTCGACCAGTTCGCGCATCAGCGTCGGTTCGACGAAGTTGTTGTCGGCATAGCGCGAGTCTTCGGCCATCTTGTTCGAGAAGACGGCACCCGAGTTGATGTCGAGAATGTTGGCCCCGGCGGCGACCTGCGCCAGCGCGTCGGCTTCGACCCGGCTGAAATCTCCGCGTTCGAGTTCCTCGTTCAGTACCTTGCGGCCGGTCGGGTTGATCCGTTCACCGATCACGCAGAACGGCTGGTCGAATCCGATGATGGCGGTTTTGGTCTTGGACTCGACAATCGTGCGGGTCATGCGGCTACTCCTTGAATGCGGGCCAGGATGTCCGGCAGCGCGGGGTCTGTGAAATCTTGGATGCTTGTATCCGCTCCGACCGCGCACAGCTTCGCGTCGGTCAGGGCAGAGCGGACACCGATGCAATAGGCGCCCGAGGCGGCGGCGGCGCGCATGCCCGAGGGGCTGTCCTCAAAGGCGACGCAGGCGCTCGCGGGCTCTCCGAGCAACTCCATCGCGGTCAGATAGGGCAGCGGATGCGGTTTGCCGTGATCGCATTCCTCGCCGATCACGATCACGTCGAACCGGTCGCGCAGGCCGATGGCGCGCAGCATCGCTTCGGCGTTGAGGCGCATCGCGTTGGTGACGACGGCCATCTTCCAGCCCAGCGATTGCGCGTGATCGAGGAAAGTCTCGAGCCCGGGCGTCGCTGGGTAGGGTGACGGCAGGCGGTCGCGGAACTGCGCCTCTTTCCATTCGCTGAGCGCTTGCGGATCCGGTTCGTCGGGCAGGTACTCCGCGAAGACATCGACGTTCAGACGTCCATGCACCTGCTCGATATAGAAGCCGTCCGGCATCGGCAGGCCACGGTCGGTCCACAATTCTGTAAAGACGGCCTCGTGGATCGGGTCCGAATTCAGCATGGTACCGTCGAGATCGAAGAGCAGAGCTGGCATGGCGGATCAGCTGACCGCGGCCGGGGCGGTTCCGGCGCCGCCGTTTTCGATCGCCCAAGTGGCATTGGCCGTGATCCCGCCCAGCGGGAAGAAATGCACCTGTTCGATGTTGAAGTCGGGGTTCTTCGCCTTGTGTGCAGCCAGCTTGGTCAGCACCTCGGTCGGCTCGTAAGGCAGCAGCAGCTTGGTCACGTCCATCGCGCGCTTTTGCAGCACCTTCAGCGAGGGGCCGACGCCGCAGGCGATGGCGAACTTGATCAGGGTTTGCAGTTTTGCAGGTCCGGCTATGCCGATATGCACCGGCAGGGAAATTCCAGCCGCGGACAAGTCATCGACCCATTTGATGATCGGGTCGGCGTCGAAGGCGAATTGCGTTGCCAGCGCCATCTGCGCATCGGTCCGTTCGGAAAACCCCTGCTTCCAGCGCAGCGCATCTTCGACGTTTTTCATGCCGCCATCGGGGTCGATGTCCTTGTTGCCTTCGGGATGGCCCGCGACGTGCAGGCGTTTGAACCCTGCCTTGTCGAAAAGCCCGGTTTCCATGAGCTGCATTGAGCTGTCGAAGTCGCCATGCGGCTCGGCCACGCCACCGGCCAGCAGCAGCGCCTGATCGACGCCCGCCTCGCCCTGGTAGCGGGCGATCCAATCGGCCAGCGTGGGCTTGTCTTTGATGATCCGGGCCGGGAAATGTGGCATCACAGGGAAGCCGTCATTGGCCAGTCGCTTGGCGGTCGACACCATGTCCTCGATCGGGGTGCCGTCGATATGGGCGATGTAGACGCGGGTGCCGGGAGCGAGCAAGGTACGGAAATCCGCGACCTTTTCGGCGGTGCGGGGCATGACCTCGATGGAATAACCCTTGAGGAACGCCTCCATCTCGGGGGTGGACCCGGTCTCGACGGTCTCGCGCTTGCGGAAATTCAACAATGCCATGATGGCCTCCCTCAGGGTCATGGGGGCTTATGCCCAGCCTTCGTTATCAATCAACGCCTTGAGGCGCGCCTTGTCGTATTCCGTGTCGATGCGGGCCAATTCGGCGGCGCATACGTCGTCGGGCTCACCATCCACCGCGTAAGGCGCGGCCTTGCGCCATTCGGCCAGATAGCTGTCGGTGTCTGACGCGCCGATCTTCATCGCGGCGCGGTCGATGGCCTGTTCGAACCGTTCGGGCAATTGAGCCTTCGCCCCACGGCGTCCTTTGCCCACGATCACCTGCGCCGGGATATCCCGCCAGTAGACAATTGTGACATCCGGCATGCCGTGATTCCTTTGCGTTGCTTGCGTCTTCGTAATTGAGGCCGACCCGGACCCAAGGGCGATTTTCGACTTGTCCGCTTCTGTCTGCGACCCAAGGGGACAATAGGACAGGTCGTTGGGGAAAGCGATGTGCGGCGCGGTCCAAAATTCTCAGGCTTTGCATGAAAGGGCCTCATAACCGCAAGGCGGCGCATCACGAATCTTGCGATACGGCGCAAGCCCGAATAGGGTTGGGGTAACTTACATATTCGGAAGGCGCAGAGTCATGGCGCCAAAGCGTCCCAAAGGTGCGGGCGCATTCCCGAAACCGGTAGAGAGCCCCGCGCCGTCACGGCCCGATCCATCCGAGCTTTATGCTGCGCTGGATCTGGGCACAAACAGTTGTCGTATGTTGATTGCCCAACCCAAGGGCAACCAATTCCACGTGGTCGACAGCTTTTCAAAATCCGTTCAACTGGGCGCCGGGCTCGAAAAGTCGGGCCGACTGAGCCGTGCGTCGATGAACAGGACGATTTCCGCGCTGCGTGTCTGCCAGCAGAAGATCCGCCGTCACGAGGTCACCCGGATGCGGCTGGTCGCGACCGAGGCGTGCCGCCGGGCGCACAACGCGCGCGATTTCATCCGCCAGGTGAAACGCGAAACCGGTTTGACGCTGGAGATCATCCAGCCCGAGGAAGAGGCACGGCTCGCCGTCATTTCCTGCGCGCCGCTGGTCAGCACCAAGACCGAGCAATTGCTGGTGGTCGATATCGGCGGTGGGTCGACCGAGCTGGTTTGGATCGACCTCACGGCGGTGCCAGCGTTCGAACGTCCGCGCGCCATCATGCGTTTGCACGCGGGGTTTCACACCAAGGACAGCCCGTTCCCTGCCGCCCGCGTTGTAGACTGGATCAGCGTGCCGCTGGGTGTGGCCACATTGCGCGATCAGTTCTCTGATGTGGAAAGCGATTCTGCCCGCTATGCGCTGATGAGCTGGTATTTCGAGGAAAACCTTGCCGAATTCGCCCCCTACAAGGACGAACAGGCGCGGGAAGGATTCCAGATCGTGGGCACGAGCGGCACCGTCACCACCGTCGCGGCAAGTCATCTTGGCCTCAAGCGCTACGACCGGACCAAGGTGGACGGGCTGCGCATGACCTCGGACCAGATCGAAAAGGTGATTTCCGGCTACCTCCAGCTTGGCCCCGAGGGCCGCCGGGCCGATCCCCGCATCGGGCTGGACCGTCAGGCGCTCATCATGTCGGGATCGGCGATCCTTCAGGCGCTCTTGCGGTGCTGGCCGACGGATCGCTTGTCCGTCGCGGATCGCGGTCTGCGCGAGGGTTTGCTGTATGCGCAGATGTCTGCGGATGGCGTGCTCGAGGATGGGCCGTTCTGAGACTTAGCCCAGAAGGCTGATCACCCGGCGCAGCGCCAGTTCGTATCCTTCGATCCCGAAGCCTGCGATCACGCCTTCGGCACGGGCCGACACGAAGGAATGATGCCGGAACGCCTCGCGCTTGTGGACATTCGAAATGTGGACCTCGAACACCAGACCCTCAAAAGCCTGAAGCGCGTCGAAAATCGCGACCGAGGTGTGCGTGAAAGCGCCGGGATTGATGATGATGGCCTCGGCGTTGTCACGGGCTTCGTGAATCCAGTCGATGATCTCGCCCTCGTGGTTGGACTGCATTGCCCGAAGCGTCAGTCCTGCCGGTTTGGCCAAAGCGGTGCAGCGTGCGGTCACATCGTCGAGCGTTTCGGACCCGTAGATCGCGGGTTCGCGTTTGCCCAACAGGTTGAGATTGGGGCCGTTGATCAGAAAAACGGTCTTAGCCATGGCGACGCTCCAAGTCTGGTGCGTCAGGCTTGCCAGCTTGGCTGGTGCCGCGCAAGCCTTGCGCGGGTAGGGGCCTTGGAGCGCGTGTCGCGAGAGAGACAGCGAATTGCACCGGTCCGGGCCATCCCAAATCCGCGGCAAGGCGATTGCCTTTCCCTCGGAATATTTCGAACGTGCTGCAAGCTGCGCGAATCTGGCCGACCGGCCGGGCGCGCGGACACAAGGAGGACACCATGCAGCATGATCTGGTGATCAAGGGCGGCACGCTTGTCACGGCATCCGAGACCTTCGCGGCGGATATCGGTATTCGCGACGGCAAGATCGCGACACTGGGGCACGACCTGACTGGCGCGGATGTAATCGACGCGACCGGCAAACTTGTCCTGCCCGGCGGGATCGAGGCGCATTGCCATATCGAACAGGAAAGCGGCATGGGGCTGATGCCAGCGGATGACTACCGCACCGGGTCGATCTCGGCCGCGTTCGGGGGCAATTCGTGTTTCGTGCCGTTCGCCGCACAAAAGCCCGGACAAAGCGTGGCCGACACGCTGGCCACCTACGATGGCCGTGCCGCGCCGAAATCGGTGATCGACTATTCCTATCACCTGATCCTGACCGATCCGAACCCGGATGTGTTGGCCGAATTGCCGGACGCGTTTGCGCGCGGTGTGACCTCGTTCAAGGTCTTCATGACCTACGCCACCCGCGTCAGTGACGGGCAATTCCTCGACATCCTGACCGTCGCGCGGCGGCATGGCGGGCTGACGATGGTGCACGCCGAAAATCACGACATGCTGACCTGGATGGCGACGGCGCTGGCCGAGAACGGCTATACCGATCCGAAATATCACGCGCCCGCACGCCCCGGTCTTGCCGAGGAAGAGGCCATCAACCGCGCGATCAGCCTGTCCAAGCTGACCAACGCGCCGTTGATGATCGTGCATGTGTCGACGCCGAAAGGCGCCGCGCTGGTGGCCGAGGCGCGGGCCGAGGGGGCTTATGTTTTCGGCGAAACCTGCCCGCAATACCTGTTCCTGACCCGCGACGATCTGGACCGCCCCGGCAAGGAAGGTGCGAAATTCATCTGCTCCCCTCCGTTGCGCGACACGCATACACAAGAGGTGCTCTGGCGTCATATTGCAGGCGGCACGTTCAGCGTCGTGTCCTCGGACCACGCGCCGTTCCGCTTCGACGAGAGCGGCAAGTTTTCCAGTGGCCGCGGCGTCGATTTCCGCAAGATCGCCAACGGGATGCCCGGGATCGAGATGCGCCTGCCGCTGCTCTTTTCCGAAGGTGTGGTGAAGGGGCGGATCAGCCTCAACCAGTTCGTGGCCCTGTCCGCAACCAACGCGGCGCGGCTTTACGGAATGCACCCGACCAAGGGCACGCTCGCCATCGGCGCGGATGCGGATATCGCGATCTGGGATCCCTCCGAGACCCGCATCGCGGGCGACATGCACGACGCGATGGACTACAACCCGTTCGAAGGGACGGAGGTGACCGGCTGGCCCGTCACCGTCCTGTCCCGCGGGCATCGCGTGGTGGACCGGGGGGAGCTGATCGCGCAACCCGGCGATGGGGCGTTCGTGAAGCGCGGGCGCAGCGATCTGTCCGGTCTGAGCGGAACGCGGCTGCCCGAAACCGATCCGGCGCGCAACTTCGGTGCAGAGGTGCTGCGATGAGCGGTCCCATCGTCGTCATCAATCCCAATTCCAACGAAGCCGTCACCGAGGGGCTGAAAGATGCGCTGGCCGCATTCGATCTGCCGGGTGGGCCGGACATCGAATGCCTGACGCTCAAGGACGGCCCGTTCGGCATCGAAAGCCAGTTGGACTCTGACAGTGTGATCCTGCCGCTGGCAAAGCTGGTGCGATCCCGCCCGGATGCGGGCGCGTTTGTGATCGCCTGCTATTCCGACCCCGGTCTCGACACATGCCGGTCAATCGTGCCGCAGCCGGTCTTCGGCATTCAGGAAAGCGGCGTGCTGATGGCTCTGGCACGGGCGGATCTGTTCGGCGTGATCGCCATTGCCGAAGCCTCAATCGCCCGGCATCGACGCACGTTGGCCCGGATGCAGGTGCTCGACCGCCTCGCTTGCGAAATCCCACTGAACATGAGTGTCGACGAAAGTGCCCGCGGCGCGCGCACGTTCGCGCGGCTGGTGGAGGTCGGGTCGGAGGTAAAAGCCCAAGGCGCGGGCGCCGTCATTCTGGGGTGCGCTGGCATGGCCCGTCACCGTGCCAGACTCGAGTCCGAACTGAAGATCCCGGTGATCGACCCGACCCAAGCCGCCGTCTCGATGGCACTGGGCGTGTTGCTGGCGGGGTGAGTATTGGAGACTGATAGCTCACGCGGTTTTAAGTCTCGATCGGGCAAGCGTTTAAGTCTCTGACAAGCAACGCACGGGCTGTGTAGGGGTGGCCTAAAACAACGCCTCCAGCCCGGCTAGACGCAAGCCCGGCGGACCGGCAGCAGGTGAGGACCGACGAACCGGAAGCTGATCCATGGGCGGAAATTCAGCAGTCGTCGTGCAAAAGTTTACGTTAGGTCATTTGGGCGTCCGTGTGGTAGACTGATCCTGCATTTAGACAAATTGGGGATTATTATGCAGACCTTTTCTTCATCACTCTTCATCCGCTTGATTTCCGTTACCCTTCTTTCATTGTTTGTTTACGTTTCTTCGGTTGCAGCATTTCCGAACCTGCCTACGCTGGTATTCCCGACCTCGAGCACTCCTGACGGGAGAGGCGTCACGCGCGATTGCTCCGGACTGAATCAGACGTGTCCACAAGACCAATAGGCCAAGCCGATCCTGAGCTAATTGCATTGTTCGCTGCCGAATTTTAGGCGTCAGCATGACAGGTGCAGATGCCGGCGCGGACAGTTTGTCGTGTGCGACAGGAAACGCAACACACGGCGATGTGTATGCCAAGGCGCTGAAAGATGACCTGATAGACACCATTCGCGACAGCGAAGGGCCTAATTTTCAGTCGTTCCAAGTCGTGGCGGTTGGGGTCGATGATCTGTGTCCGATGACGGATAGGAATTACACGTCGATCCTGTTCACCGGCCGCAATCGGCTGGGGTTTGACAGCGCCGCGTGTTGCCGAGGGCATCAAGATCGAAAACCTGCCAAGCGCGGGCAACGGTGGCGGGCAGAAATCCTGCACAGCCGTGTGAACCTTGCGATACATCCGGCCGGCTTCCAATGGTCCGAAGGATCGGTTGTGGGCGACAGTTCGACGATTGCCGAACTTGGCGCTGCTGCGAACGTAAATCGGATTGTCGAGCGCAAGGGCCGTTGGCCTGGGGTTCTTAGTTGCCCGTCTAACGTGAGCGTGGCGGTATCCACACAGACAATGCCAGCGGATTTCGACCTGTCGGCTGCTCACTGGTACGCGCACCGAACGGGCGATTGCTGGTGTGGACGCCATCGCCCGACGTGAAGGTGGCGTGCGGCTGGTGGCGCTGTGAACTGACGCTTCAGCCGAAGGCATCAATCAAGGCTGTGTCTGGGATTTATTCGTCACCCCACGCCAAAATCCACCAAGACCGCCAAGGGCGGTTTAGACTCAGCATCTGCAACCTTGAGGATTTTTGGCTCCGGCGGTAGGCGTGCCGGACATTTTCGACCTGTATCTATCCCTTTGGAAAGCCAAAAGAAACCGCAAAGGTGGTCTCGCATGTATCCCCGAAGGTGCCCCGATTGTATCCCCGGTAACGAAATTAGGGTCAAGCCATTTAACCAAAAGGACGTCACTTGTCCCGCTAGAAGCTAGTAGCCAGAGCCGATAGCGAGTGGAGTCTTCTATGGCTTTTTCTGTTTGCGTCTTGGTCTTTCAGGAGTCCGCTTCCTTAACCTCTCGACACGATTTGGATTGGTGAAGTTACGATCAAGAAAGCTGTGCAAGACTAGGGCGACTACTTCGATATCATTTTCCGTCGGCTTCCAACCTCTATGTGCAGCCGCATTCCCCGCCTGAATTATGGCGTCGAGATCATCTCTCTCCCTTAGAGAGATATGCCCGGTTTCATTGAGAGCGTTAAGCTTTTGTCCAAGTGTAGTATTGTTGGGAGCTACACCCAAAACGTGAGCCGAGTATTCGAACAACGTTCGTGCCATAACGGCAGCAGGGCGGAATAGCTTTGCGGTCCGGCACCGTTCAAAGTCACTTAACAAGCTCGCGATTTCTTTGTCTCCGAACAGTGTCAAGTACAGCGCTCTATCATCGGGCGAACCATACGGTTTGGGGTAGTATTTAGGACCGCCCAAAACGCTTTCGTCGCTACATGACGATCCGAAGAAAACACACTCGCATCCTCCACATTCGAGAATTCTCCAGAACCAGATTACGTTTCCATACTGTTCGCCCAAGTCTTCCGTAGCCGAATGCTCGCGTACGATCTTTGCTCTTCGGTGGTCGGCACAACTCGGGCACACAGCTTGGATGTACTTGCCTTCATTGTTTCGTTCGTTTCCGTGACTTCCAGAAATCCATTCCATCAAAGCTGCCCTCTTTACGTAGCATTTGCCTGCCGTTGCGCGCGTTTAAAGAAATGGCGTGTCGCCTGCTCTCGCGCATCCTTGTCGGTCATCACCACGCTACGCATCTCGTTGTCCTGCTGGAACATCCTCACCATGCCCTGAAAGAAGGCCTGCGAGAACGCGTTGTAGACGACATCGGCGGGGTTGTTCCGCATCATGTCTAGCATGTCTTCGTCGAGGATTTCGCGGTTGACCCTCTCGAAGCGCAGGAAGTCCTCTCGGCTGAAATTCGTTCCGTGGCGCTCGTTGAACGAGTCGATGATCTCCGACAGAGATTTCTCTTCCTCTTCGGTGTAGGGGTTGGCGCCGAATTCGGAAATGGGGTCGAGCTTTTTGGTTTCACCCGCCACGAGCGATGCGCTGCCAGCTTCCCCCTCTTGCAACCGGAACGCAGAAAGCGTCAGCATGTCGTCTGTGATGGTGATGTCGGCTGGGACATCTCTCGATGGCAACAATCGGGTCAGCCACGCTGTGTAGGCATAGAGTTTCTCCAGCCATGCATCATTCAGGAAAGCAACCTGAGCGACGAAGGCGTAAAAACGCTGAAAGCTCTTCAGGAGTTGCCGGAACTCTTCTTGCTGTGCTTCGTCTTCGTCCAGAATGAAACGCTCTACGGCCAACCGTACGGTGCCCTCCAGTTCCAACCTGTCTTGAGTCGTCAGGTCACCCTTGAAGAATCGTTCTGCAAACCGCTCGACCTCGTCATTGGCAACGTAGGCCGAATTGCAGATGCGCTGTTCGAGGTCATAAATCTGGCTTAGGTCGGTGCGCTCTTCCAGTTCTGTTGCTTCAAAGAAGGGCGCAAAGGCCTCCTTGACGTCTTCTGCTGTGTTCTGGAAATCAAGAACGAAGGTCCGTTCCTTGCCGGGATATGTCCGGTTCAACCGGGCAAGCGTCTGGACGGCCTGAAGGCCCGCGAGTTTCTTGTCGACATACATCGCCACGAGCTTTGGCTGGTCGAAACCGGTTTGATACTTTTCTGCGACGACTAGGATTTGGAACTCTTCGCCGTCAAACCTCTTTGGCAGTTCAGTCTCGGCAAACCCGTTGGCCGTGGCTTCTGTCCAGACCTGCCCATCGATGTCGAGGTCGCCGGAAAATGCCACCAAGGCTTTCACGTCCGTGTGCCCGTTGGCTTCGATATAGCGATTGATCTGCTGCCAATACCGAAGGGCATGTTCCCGGCTTTGCGTCACGACCATCGCCTTGGCCGTGCCAGACAGTTCCTTCGAAACATGGCGGCGGAAGTGTTTCACAATGACTTCCACCTTTTGGTCGATGGCCGTCGGATGGAGGGAGGCATAACGGGCAACCCGTGATTGCGCCTTGCGGCCCTTGAAGGCCGGGTCATCCTCGATGGTCTTTTCGAGTTTGTAATACGCCTTGTAGGTCATGTAGTTCTGCAGAACGTCGAGGATGAAACCCTCTTCGATGGCCTGCCGCATTGAATAGAGGTGGAACGGGTGGGGCTTCCCGTCCGAGCCTATGCGCCCGAAGCGTTCCAGCGTGACGTTCCGTGGGGTGGCGGTGAAGGCGAGGAAGGAGATGTTCTTCTGCGGCCCCCGCGCTGCCTGATGCGCCAAGATCATGTCTTCGATGTCATCCGAGCTTCCCGCCTCTCGGGTCAACGCATCGGACATCGCTTGGGCTGCCTTGCCGGATTGCGATGAATGCGCCTCGTCGATGATCACCGCGAAGTTCTTTGAGGATTGCCCTGAGATGGCCTGAAGGTGTTCCGTGCCGAACTTCTGGATGGTCGTGATGATGATGCGGGCCCCGTCTTCGATAGCCTTCTTCAAATCGCGGGACGTGCCGTCGATCTTCTTCACCACTCCCGCTGTCTGGGCGAAGCTACCGATGGTGTTCTGCAACTGCCTGTCCAGCACCAGACGGTCGGTCACGATGATCGCGGTGTCGAACAGCGGGCGGTCCTCAGCGTCATGTAAATTGATGATCTGGTGCGCCGTCCACGCAATGGTGTTCGATTTGCCTGACCCGGCGCTGTGCTGGATGAGGTAGTTCTGCCCAGCGCCTTTGGCCTTCGCATCAGCCAGCAGCTTGCGCACCGCATCCAGTTGCTGAAAACGCGGGAAGATCAGCACTTCCTTCCCGCCGCCTCGCTCCAGATGAATGAAGCGGCCAATGAGGTCCAGCAGAACCTCGCGCGAGAGGATGGCCTTGCCGTCCGGCAGGTCTTTGTAGAGGTAGGCCGTCCGGTTCTCCCCCGGCACATCCGGGTTACCAGCGCCTCCATCACGTCCTCTGTTGAGGGGCAGGAAGCGGGTTTTACCGTTCATCAGCCGCGTGGTCATCGACACGTTGTCTTGGTCCACCGCCAAGTGCACGATAGCGCCGCGTTTGAAGGTCAGCAGGGGTTCACCGCCGGGGGAGCGGTCCTTCTGATACTGGCGTTCGGCGTGTTTGAAATTCTGCTTGGTCAGCAGGTTCTTGACCTCAAGGGTGGCCACCGGGATGCCGTTGACGAAGGTCACCAGATCGATTGCGTTCTTATTCTTCGACGAATAGGTCACCTGACGAATAACCGACAGGATGTTCGCCTCGTAGAGATTGACCAGTTCAGGGTTCAGGTTTGACGCGGGTTTGAAATAGCAGAGCGCAAAGCGGATGTTAGGGACCAGCTTGATGCCGTCCCGCACAACGACATGGGTTGGGTTCTCCTTCAGGGCCTTCTCAAGACGCTTCAGAACCTCGGCCTCAGCTTGTGCGCTGTAGTGGTCTTGAAGCACCTGCCATGCGTCCGGTTGCGTGGTCCTGAGGAACCGAAACAGCAACTCGGTGTCGAGCGCGAGGGAAACGTCATAGTGCGCCGGACAGTCCCGCTCGATGTAGCCCTGCTCGGTGGTCAGGCAGGACACGATATGCGCCTCGAAGACCTTTTCTTGATGAATGTCAGCGGTGGTGTGGGTCTGTTCAGGCATCTTTTTCTGTCTTTAAGAACTGTTCAAAATGAATCTTCAGGTTCTCGGGCGAGACCGTTTGTGTCACCGGTGCGCCGTCAAGGTATTCGTAATTGTTATCCGACAGTCGCTTCGAAAGGCGCACAGTCGATGAGGCCGGTTCAATGCTCCAAAGCAATGCATCGAACATCGAGTGCAAATCTCGACGCAATAGCAGTCCATTGTCGGTCTGGTCTCGAACAGTGCTACCGTTGTGCGGCAATACATGTGCCGCTTCTAACGCTTGCAGCGTCGAACACCCCGTCAGCACACACCGCTCACCATATTCCTTTAGCAGCGCGTTACGAAACTGCCCCTGCACAGGACGGGTCTTTCGCCAGTTCAACCTTCTATTTTCAATCTCCTCCGAAGCGTCTTCAGGCGTCCGAGCGCCTCTTTTTTCAATCAGATTAAGAATTTCCTGATAGTCATTGTCTTCAAGCATCCAAGCGCGGTGATCGCGCCTTGCTTTTGCGGCATCCAAGATTCGCGAACCTGTGGGGCCGTCGTCAAGATCGAGAAAGCCGAACGGATGCAGGATGCGCTCTACATCACCGAGTTGAACGGCGATAAAACCATCCGACTGCCGAGTTGCACCAACCGTCGCGATAGCTGTTAGTCCCCATCCGTCGCCATGACCCCCGTATTCATGTGTCCACACCAACACTTCGTCACCCGGTTCAATTTCTGGAGCTTTGGTGAATTTATCATTGGCAAAGCGAACTGGCCCCGATTTGGGAATGAGAACTTCACCGCCCTCCCAGTCTTCAGAAAGCGATGGTCGGCAAATCCCGTCTGGACAATGCATGTCGCCGTTCACCTTCAACAGGTAACGATGCTTCGAGCGTTTTGGGAGCAAGTGATCCAACACCGAACGTGCATCTTGCTTCGTCTTGACTCCGAAACGAACGAGATCATGGCCCGGAAAGTCGTCGTAATGTTTCAAGTTATGGTTCGCACCGCCTTCGTCGTCGCCCTTCCACTCTTCACCGTTCCATTTCTTCAGCGTTAACTTGGTATCCGATAGTGCAACTTGAGTGGCGTCTTCTGCGCGAACCCAAAGGTTTTGCAGGGTCTTCTTGTCGAACTCGACGCCAATTGGTTTCCCATCCTTGGTCCTATAAACTGCAAGACGCACCTTTACTGATCGCGAAGTCTTTGGTGCAACGGCGGTAATGAAAGGGTGCCCGTCGAGATAGGCGCGAAGGTATTCCCTAAGTTCGTCGATCTCCTGCGTCACGCGCCCATCTCCTCTTGAATGGCGTCGAGGCGGCGGTCGGGGGTGCCGGATTTGGCGTAGGTCGTCACGTCGATTTGACCCGTAACAGCAGAGGTGATCAGGGCGGAGCGGTATTCTTTGAGGCGGTCCATTGTTGCCAACGTCTTCTCGACCAGCTGCGATTTCTTCTCAAAGAACGCATCGATCTCCGTGACCAATGCCGATTGCTCGTCGATTGGCGGCAAGAAGACCGGCACATTGCGTATGTCAAAGATGTTCAGGTGTGGCGAAGTCGCCCCGGTCACGTCTTGTTTCAGGAAGTTGTAGGCGAACTTCCCATTCAGCGACCACATCAAATAGGCAGGAAGGACACGCCCATTTGTGCGGAACATCATCATTCGCTGGCCGAGGCAGAGTTTGGTTTCTGGCGGCACCATCGCCGCTAACCCGAACCTTTCGCCTTCCCGAGTATAGAGGATGTCATCTTCTTTGGGTTCGAGGCGTTGTATCCGGTGCTGATACTCGTCGGCGCTAACGCGCTTCGCGCTGCCTATATCGACTGAACCTCGGGTTAGGTCCGACGTGCGTATTGATGGATACTCACCATCTTCAAGGTGCTCCGGCGTCTCGTGCAGGCAATCCACAATCCTAGAACAGAGGAATTTTAACCGGGTCACTGTCCAATTCACTGGGACGGTTGGATGCCACGCATAACCTGACTGTTTTCTGGGCGTGCCTTCATTCGCTCCAAGCGTCACAAGGTGCGAAACGCGATCTAGAAATTCGTCTTCTACGCCGGAAGCAAACCGCTGCTTTTTCTCGATCAGCAGGTCTAGTCTTGCGGTCTCACGGTCCAGAAAGTCGGCAATCTGGCGTTGGGTCGCGAGGTCGGGACGGTAGACCCAGTCGTTCGGAAAGTCAGCGAACTTCACAGACTGACGAACGCCGCCACCTAGCGAGTAGTAGTGCTTTGCGAGATCAAGCGCCAACAGCGAGTAGAACCAGAAGCGCGGGTCGTTGTCGCGTTGAACCTCGACCGCGTCATACGCCGATGTGATGATGCCGCGTTGGGTGACGAGACCCTGTCGCAGACTGCGCTTGTCGTTTTGAAGGTCCGTCAGTCGGAGCACGATATTACCGGGTTCGACGATCTGATACCCCTCGAAGTTCTCAGGCAGAAGACCATCAGCTGTATCGATATCCTTCTGAATGATGCGCCCGTAACTGAGCGACAGCAGGTTGTCTTCCTTCATCCCAGCATTCTTGTGCCCTCGACGAACGCGGAACACCTGATGCATTTTGTCTAACTGCCAGTCATCCGGTTTGGGTGCTGCATGAACGCGTTCTTGGAGTGTGATCACTCAACCACCTCCTGCAGCAGACCGGCGATTTCTGCTTCGAGCGCCTTCAACTCCGCGTCGATCTCTTCCAGCGGTCTCGGCGGCACGTATTTGTAGAAGTAGCGGTTGAAGTTGATCTCATATCCGACTCGCCCGACGCCGCCATCCTGTGCATCGGTGTAGGTTTCATCCACCCAGGCATCAGGGACGAAGGGGAGAACCTCGCGTTGCACATAGTCGCGCCAGTCCTCGTTCAGCGGCACCAGTTCATGATCGCGCAGATCGGTGTCTGGTTCGGGATTGCCGTGTCTGTCGGTGCAGACCTCGGCATCTTCATCGCGTTCCGACAGCGCCGACAGGATGGCCTTTCGCACCGGCGCACCCACTTTAACATTAGCCGCTTTGAGCGCGCGTGTGAGCGCCTTGTCGAAGTCGTCCCGGTCAATCCACCGCTCGTCTCTTGGCAGGTTCACCAGCAGGGCCTGCATCACGCCGCGCTGTTCTGCTTCCTCAAGGCGCTGGAAGGGCTTCGCATCGCGCAAAGCCTCAAGCCCCTCGCGGGTTACCTGAAAGGCCAGCTTGAGTGGGCGCTCAACCCGGATTTCGCGATACCCGAAGGCTGTGGTGTCGAAGATCTTGGACACGTCCTCCCAGCCCGAATTGCCGTTCAGCATGTCGTGGTAAATACGTGCGATCTCTTCGGTGGCCTCCTCAGGAATTTCCCGACGTTTGGACCCAAGGGATTTCCGCATGGATTTCCAGAAGCGTTCCCCGCTGGCATCGATCAGTTGCACCTTACCGCGCCGCGCGGTGGCCTTGCGGTTGGTCAGCAGCCATACATACGTCTGGATGCCCGTGTTGTAGAAGAGGTCCCTGGGCAGCGCGATGATCGCCTCGACCCAGTCGTTCTCCAGCATCCAGCGGCGGATTTCGCTTTCGCCTGACCCGGCCCCGCCCGTGAAAAGGGGTGACCCGTTCATGACGATACCGATGCGCGACCCTTGCTCGTCGTTACGCATCTTCGAGATCATGTGCTGCAGGAACAGAAGCTGCCCGTCCGAGATACGGGGAAGGCCCGCGCCAAACCGCCCGTCCATGCCCATCTCTGCCGCCTCGTCCTTGATTGGGTCAGCGTATTTCTTCCAATCCACGCCATAGGGCGGGTTGGACAGCATGTAGTGAAAGCGTTTGCCCTTATGCGCGTCCTGCGTGAGCGTGTTGCCATAAGCGATGTTCTCGGGGTTGTGGCCCGTCACCAGCATGTCGGACTTGCAGATCGCGAAGGACTCGGGGTTCAGTTCCTGCCCGAAGAGTTCGACCCGGATGCGCTCGTTCAGCGCCTTCATTTCCATCTCGGCCAGTGACAGCATACCCCCGGTGCCCGCTGCCGGGTCATAGACCTGACGGATGACACCGCTGCCCGTCAAGGCATCCCGGTCGTTGATCAAGAGCAGTGACACGATCAGGCGGATGACCTCGCGTGGCGTGTAATGTTCCCCGGCGGTCTCGTTCGAGATTTCCGAGAAGCGCCGGATGAGGTCTTCGAACAGATACCCCATCTCGAGGTTGGAAATCGCGTCCGGGTGCAGGTCGATCTGGGTGAAACGGTCGAAGACCTGATACAGCAGCCCCGCGTCGTTCAGGCGCTTCAGTTGGTCCGTGAACAGGAACTTGTCGAGGAACACGTCACGGACATTGCCGGAGAACTTGGTGATGTAGTCGATCAGGTTCTTGTGGATGTCCTTGGCGTCTTGCCCTTTGAGGGACGCAAAGGTGAACCGGGACAGGTTGTAAAGCTGGATGTTCTGACCCACCACGCCAGACAGCAGCGTGTCGCGGGCCTCGTCGTCCATGTCCTCGGGTAGAGTTGCGGCCATCTCAAGGACGGCGGGCTTGGTTTCCTCAAGGATGCAATCCAGACGGCGCAGAACGACGAAAGGCAGGATGACCTTGCCATACTCAGACTGCTTGAAGTCGCCCCGAAGGAGTTCTGCGATGGACCAGACGAACGACCCCAGCGACTTGATGTCTGCACTGCTCATGTTGTTTTTTGCTTTCCCTGTAGGTTGTTGCAGGCAGGATGGCGCAAATCTCCTAAGGGTTGCAACCTTCATGGTCGCCTTGGGGCGGCTCTTGGGAGTAGCCCGATTTATTTCACCGCAAAAATCTGACAGCCCAAGATAGATAGCGCAGCCCGCGTGTCCCCCCCCCGTGGGGGTGGCAGCGGCATGGCCACGCTGCCGATAGGTCGATGCTTTGTTCCCAATAGATCAAGCCTTTTGGGACGCCCCAAGAGTTAGACCGAAGGGTGTCCCAAATCAATGGTGTTGACAGTTTCGGGACAGATCGTCTAGAGGGTCTTAAACCCTATTGGCACAGACCTGTTTCGGAAGGACACCAGACCATGTTGATTGGATATGCCCGCACCTCCACCCTTGATCAGAAGGCTGGCCTTGAGGCCCAACTCCGCGACCTTGCAAAGGAAGGCGTCGAGAAGGTCTTTCAAGAGCAAGTGTCGTCAGTGGACATGGTGAAGCGCGAACGTCTCACAGAGGCTCTAGACTACCTCCGAGAGGGGGACACGCTGGTGGTCACGAAGCTGGACCGTTTGGCGCGATCTGTGGCGCACCTGATGGAGGTCTTGGGGGCTATAGAGGCCAAGGGTGCACACCTTCGCATCCTCTCCATGAACATCGACACAGGCACCGCAACGGGCAAGCTCATGTTGTCCATCATGGGCAGCGTGGCGGAGTTTGAACGGTCAATCATGTTGGAACGCCAGAGAGAGGGCATCGCTAAGGCGAAGGCGGCTGGCAAGTATACCGGCAGGAAGCCGACGGCGATGGCGAAGTCCGAGGAGGTCCTAAAGCTGCACCGAGAGGGTGTCGGCGGGACGGCGATTGCCCTCAAGCTGGGCATCGGTCGGTCGAGTGTCTATCGCATTCTCGAAAGCGCAGAGTGAGGGCGCAGGCGTCGATCTACAGGAGCCGCGTAGAGGGCCGCTGCAGGGCAGCCTTGGTCGAAGACTAGAGAAGAGGTTGCCACGCAGACGAGATGGACTCCAGCACCCCTCCCAGCGCCTCCACGGGGCATCCCCGAGGCGCACCTACCTCTGACTGACACGCGGCAGCTTGAAGGCCCTTGGAGGTCGCAGAAAGGGGCTTCTGAGACGGGTCTGGCAGACGATGCGCAAACATCTGAAAATAGACGATTTCCAATTAACCCACCCCCTTGCCCTATCCCTGAGCTATTCCCCTTAGAGGTGATCTTAAAGGGAACCTTCGAGTGTTCATGCTCAGGCTGATCGTGTTGCATGAGAGTGTGCTGACGGTCTTCGTCTTCTTGGCGATAGCCAAGCTAGAATGACCCTTCGCAAGAGACCCCTTACAGTTCACCTTCAAGCGTCAACCAAGCGACCCCAAGTTCTCTTTTGTCGTTTTGACACAATTAACCCACCCCCTTGCCCTAGTAGACCTGTCTGAGCGGCTGTCATGAACCTTATGCACAGGAACCCATGCAGCTAGGCGATGAAGACGAAGGGGTCTTGGAAGGCACAGGGCAGACTTAGCTGGAAAGGGTCTGTCCGAAGTTCGCCATGCAGTGACTGTCACGTCGCTTTCCTTTGAGGCCCGCCTCGGGTGTCCCATTGCGGTTGCCTGAGGCTGGTTTCACCAGTCACGTCAGTGTGAGGGGGCGAAGTCCATCTTTTTCCCGCTTTGTCACACGACTTCGAACACTCCTCAGCTCCCCTATACGCCCACCTTAGGACACCCAAAATGAACTCTTCGATCATCCCCGAAGGCGGCAGCTTCGTCGTCTACAAGACCCACATCATCCGCACTCAGAAACACCAAGGGCAGACACTCTATGCCCTCAGGGACATCTTGGCAGCCGCTGGATATGCGACCCGCAGCGTTGCCCGCGTCAGTCAACTCATGGCCGACGCCGCGCCGGGACTGGTGGTCCACCTTCGTCATGCGTCGATACCGGCATTCATGACCTTCGGTGACGATACAGCCGTCAGAGCAATGATGGCACGACGCGCCCGTCAGGAAGCCTCAGAGTTCCTCTCATGGTTCAACTCAGATCGTGCCTCCGAAAGACCCATCCCTTCGAGCGTAGCGAAAGCTCTGACCATCAAATCTATCAAGAGAGACAAAGCTCAGGTCACCGCCGAGGACACTGTAACGCTTTCGTTAGGAACCCTGTTGGGTCTCCTTAAGCTGCTCTCAGAGGAACACGACCAGAATGCGTCGTTCTCCGAGAAGCTGACGCGCTGACGCCAATATGCAGCAACACTCTCAAATCCCGCCGAAAGCTCATCCCATGACAATCTACAATCGACCTGTGAAGACTGCTGCAACGCGCAAGGGGGAGAAAGCCCGCCGTCGCTGGTCTACGGCGCTCCGTTCTTCGGCATTCCGTCATCTATCGCCCGTTGAGGTCATGCTGAATGAAGAAGCCGCTATTGGAGACCTTCGACAGCATCCCGGACAGGAACGCGCAGCGTGGACGACCATGCGTGTGCGTATCGACCAAGCCGCACTCTTGGACCTCTTGCGTCAAAGACACCTCCGCAACACCGGCAAAGAGTTATCGCGCGCCGAAGCTCTGGCCGCAATCATGTCCGATGGTCTCGAAGCGCTCGTTAATAGAGACGAGTTCAGAGCCTGACTGGACATCTTCAAACATCAAAGGAAACAGCATCATGTCCGAATGGTTCACTGCCGACGGCACTCCCTCACCATCAACCAGCAACCTGACGCCCGAAGCTTTCTTCGCGGAAGAACCCGCATCCCGCGCCCGATATGAAGTCGGTGGACGCGGCCTTGAAGTCAAAACGCCGTTCGACGGTGGGGCAGCACGTCTCGTGGCATCCCAGAACACTGAATACCAAGCCGGGGAAGACCTTGGCTATCAGGGGTCAATCATCGGGTCTGCCAAGACCGAAGGTGGCAGCCCCATCGTCAACCGTAAGGTCACTCTACAGGACCGCGTTACGTTGCCTGGTGGCATGACGACCAACGTAGCGGCTGCCGTCCAGATCGGCCTTCTGGTCCGCAATGCCGATGGCAGCTTCTCCGATGTGGTCCAGCCGGAGACCCTCAAGAACCCCGCCGAAATAGCCCGATATGGCGCGCCTGAGGGTGGCCCCGAAGCGGAACCCGAGGCGGCAGAACAGGCCTTCGACCTCGGGGATGCCGGACGGGAAGCTCTGAGCGTCCTCTCCGAAACCACCATGCCCGGTGACCAGATACGCGCCATGGACGAAGTGCTGCAGCTTGGCGGGGTCTCCGAGAACACCATGGCGCGGCTTGCCTCTCAGGCAGGCATGGAACCCGAACAGATGGGGGAGATCATCAACACGCTGCACCAAGCCTACTACGACGCGGCGACAGACCATCTGGCAGCCCACGGGGTCACTAATGAAGACGCCTTTGAGGCTTTCTTAGGAGACAATCCGAGGCTGGCCCGAGAGGTTCTCGATGGTGCGCGGGCGCTGGTCATGACGAACGACACTAACGCCCTGACCGATGTGGCTGACGCCTTCCTTGAACAGGCCGACCGCTACATGCCTCAGGACGTAACCGCTGCGCTAAACGAGGTAGGTTTACCCTATCGCATGGACGGTGGACGGGTCTTCGTCAACTTCGACGGACAGGACGTGCCGTGGAGTATCGCAGTGCGTCAGAAGCTCCTGAAGTTCCTTTAGATTGCCCGGCGGGGAGGGGCCGATGCTCCTCTCCCTCTACCTTCTAGGGGGCCGCCTTAAGGCAATTCCCACGCTCCCTCTGGGGCCAGCGCTAAGGCTGCCTCAAGGGCTGCTTGTGTGCCGCGTAGTCGATCATCCAAGCCGCCATAGTAGCGGTTCCCTACTGATGCCTCAGCATGTCCCAAAATGCGGTTCTCGTCCCGCTCCGACGCACCACTCTGGCCTAGCCACGACTTCACGTTGTGCCGCAGAGAATAGACGACGTGCCGACGGTCTTTGGTCTCTTTGCGAAGGTGGCTCATTAACGCACTGGAGACCGCATCCGGGCCGCCTTCGCGGGCATAACGAGGAAACAAAGCTTGCGATGATTTGTGCTCACCACGTGTGGCGTCTAGCGCCTCCTTCGCTGCAACGAGGCCGTCTCCCACGAGTGGCACAGGGCGCACTGAGGTCTTTGTTTTCAACTGACGCTCATCGTTCCACCTTACCCATAAATGCGGGGCCGCATGGCTTAGAACAACGTCTTCGATCTGCAGACCAGTGATCTCTGCACCACGGCACCCGGTGGCTTGGAGTAGCCGCCAAATCAACCGAAGCTCAGGGATACGTACGTGAGTTAGTATGCGGTGTCTAACGGCTAGAAGCACATCATCTGGCAAGGGGTCACGTTCTTCCCACTCACTTCTCGGAGCTTTCATTACAGAAGGGGGTAGCGAGAGTTTTTCAAAGGGATTGAACGCTTCCCTGCGTAAGTCGAACTCAGTGATACCTAGAGAGATCATTGCCTTGATACTGTTGATTTCTCTTTGAACCGATGCTGGGGAAAGCAGCCCATTACCGCTCGCTTTTGGTGCGGACAATAGATCATCTCGAACCTTCCTTGCGTGCTCACGGTTCAGCGACCTTAGCGGCAGGCTATCGAGGGGTCCGAGCGAAGTCTCCAATCGGCGCTTGATCTTGTTGAAGGTATTACGTGCTGACCTATTCGGGTTTGCACCGAGACGCTCGCGCTCATAGACCTTGGCGGCATCGGCTAGGGTCACTGGGGGTGGTGTTGCACTGGGCTGAATTACCGCGCGGTACAGCAATGGGTCACCGTTTCGGCGCTCGATGTCCTCAGCAATGATCTGGCGTCGCTCTTCGTCTCCTCCGTCCCCGAAGTGGTCGGCAAAAACACCTCGGACAGACCGGACCAACGCCTCTGCTTCGTCGCGCATGTCTTCCCACTTTTCACGCTCAGTGCGTGGATCGTCGATGCTCGACCAAGCCTTCTGCTTGTAGAGTTCCAAGCCGCTATCGCCATAGGCCTCAGGAACACCGTCACGGGCATCAGCCACCAAGCGCGCAAAGGCAGCCTCAAGCGCAGCATGCTCCGCAACCAGATCAGCGTTTAATTGCTGAACTCGAAGTCGGCAGCGAAAGAAAGGCTCTTTGGAGGATGGATAGTGGTGTTTGAGGTCAGTTGGGATGCGACGACTGTAGACGTACTTGCCCTTGTTAATGACCACGTTGTCTAGCTTCATCACCAGCGCCATGATTGGATGTATCCCCGATGTATCCCGTAATGTGGCCCTCGGGGGCCATGCAAGCCCTTGTTTCTAGGACTTTCAGTGGGATAGCTCGAAGAAATTGGCTCCGGCGGTAGGGATCGAACCTACGACCAATTGATTAACAGTCAACTGCTCTACCGCTGAGCTACGCCGGAACACGAGGCGGGGTTTAGCAACAGTGGTGCGGCGCGTCCAGAGGGTTTGGCGAAAAAAATGCATCGCGCGTCAGGTCAATTCAAAAGGTGCGTCCGCGCTGAGGTGTTCGACAGGCGAAACCCGGTTTTTTCCATAGAGATCAATCAGATGTGCCAGAACGTTGCGCGCGGCGGCTGGCATCAGGGGCGTCGGAGTGTCGGTATAGATCCGCTGTGCAAGCTCTGTGCTTGTGGCGGGGCCGGTTTCAAGCGCCTCGAGCACGGCGGTCTCGCGGGACAGGCGGTGACGGATCAGCCAGTCCAGACGTTCTTGCGGGGCGGTGATCGGTGCGCCATGGCCGGAATGGAAGACCGACCAGGTGCCGTCCCGCAATCGCCGACAGGAGGCCATGAAATCGGTCAGGTCGCCATCCGGGGGAGAGACAAGCGAACTGGCCCAACCCATGACGAGATCGCCGCAGAACAGGGTGGTGTCCCACGCAAAGCTCAGGTGATTGCCGAAATGGCCCGGCGTGTGGATCGCCCGCAGGGACCAGCCCGCGCTGCGCAGTTCGTCGCCATCGGCCAGGCAGATGTCCGGTCGGAACGCCGCATCCACACCCTCACCGCCGCCGACAAGGCCACTTTGGGCCAAGTCCTGCATGACCGCGCTGCGGCCGCCTTGCGCGTCGGAGAAGGCATAGATCGGCGCATCGACCCGCTCGGACAGTGTCTTGGCGAGGGGAGAGTGATCGACATGCGCATGCGTCACGCAAATCGCCGTGACCCGCGCGGATCCGATGGCATCCAGGATGGCGGTCAGGTGCTGCATGTCCAACGGGCCCGGGTCGATGATGGCCAGGTCGCTCTCGCCCAGAAGATAGGTGTTGGTGCCGCGAAAGGTCATCGGCGACGGGTTGGGGGCCAGAACGCGGCGCAGGCCCGGGGCCAGCGTTTCGGCTGCTCCGGGGATGGGACGGAAGTCGGGTTGGGGATCGCGCATCATGCCCAACAAAGCATCAGCCCGCCCCAGGAATTGCAATCCCTGTCGCGCCGGGCCGTTCCGTTTTCCTTTGGGCTGGAGTAGCGTGGCCGCATGACATTCGACTGGCTCAAACGCTACATGCCACGCGGTCTTTACGGCCGGGCAGCACTGATTCTGATCCTGCCGGTGGTGGCGTTGCAACTGGTTGTCTCGGTGGTGTTCATCCAGCGCCATTTCGAAGGCGTCACCGAGCAGATGAGCCGCGAAATGGCGCGGCAGATCAACACCGCGCTGGATCCTGATTGGGTCGATGAGCCTGCGATCGCGGAGGCGTTGAACCTCGATTTCCTGCCCACCACGCCCGATGCTGTGCCCGCGCACAACCTGCGACGGTGGTACGATTTTTCGGGCATCGTGGTCATCCGGACATTGCAGAACAACGTCATCGGGTTCCAACGTGCGCATCTCGTGGATGATTGGACGGTGTTCGTCTGGGTTCAGCGGGATGACCTGCCGCTGACGCTGATCGAATTCAACCGGGAACGGGCGTCCGCATCGAACCCGCACCAGTTGCTGGTGAACATGGTGGTGTTCGGTGCCTTGATGACGCTGATCGCCTACCTCTACCTGCGCAACCAGCTGCGCCCGATCACGCGGTTGGCGCAGGCGGCCGAGGCGTTCGGGCGCGGGCGCAATGTGCCCTATTCGCCCTCTGGTGCTGTCGAAGTACGTGCCGCCGGTCACGCGTTTCTCGACATGCGCGCGCGGATCGAGCGGCAGATCGATCAGCGGACGATGATGTTGTCTGGGATCAGCCATGATCTGCGCACCCCTCTGACGCGCCTGCGTCTGGCCGTGTCCATGCTCGCGGACGAAGATCGCGAGCCTTTGGAACGCGATATCGACGACATGCAGAAGCTGATCGACGCGTTTCTGGATTTCGCCCGCGGCAATGCCGACAGCGGGCAGCCCGAAGCGACCGATATCCCGGATTTCATCCAGACAGTTGTGGACGATTGCGCGCGATCCGGCACGCCTGTCACGCTGAAGGAGGCGACAGGGCAGGGTACGGTGATGTTGCGCCAGATGGCGATGCGGCGCGCGATCGAGAATCTCATCGGCAACGCAGAGCGCTATGGTACCCATTGCGAGGTGTCGGTGGCGCTTACCGACAAATCTTTGCGGATCCGGATCGAGGATGACGGGCCGGGCATCGCCTCGGATCAGCGTGATGCGGCGCTGCGTCCTTTCATCAGGCTCGATCCCGCGCGCAACCAGGACAAGGGGTCGGGTGTGGGGCTTGGCCTTGCCATAGCGGCCGATATCGCGCGGGCGCATGGCGGTGTCCTGCGACTTGGCGAAAGCGACAGCATGGGCGGCTTGCGGGCCGATATCGTGATCGCGCGGTGAAACAATCTTGCGTGGAGCAGGTGTTGCGACCTACGTCCTGCCGCGCAAATAGGCGTCGGAAACGAAACATGTTGAAAACGGCATCGCTTTTCTGAAATACATGGGAAGCCCGCATACTGCGGAATACAGAACGACTTGCACAGGATGTCTCGGGATGCCGGCATATCACTATGTACACGACATCATGCTGCGCGATTGCGAACCGTCCGGCATCGTCTTTCTTCCGCGCTATTTCGAGATGGTGCACACGGTCATCGAGAATTGGCTGGACGAGGCGCTGGATTGGCCGATGAGCCAGATCCAGGGGAGTGACGGGCTGTCCCTGCCATTCGTGAACATCAGCGCTGAATTCCCGGCGCCGAGCCGTTTGGGCGATCGTCTGACATGGCGGTTGTCGGTGCGCGAATTGCGTCGCAGCAGCATGTGGCTCGAACTCAGCGCGACCACCGGGGCCGAGACCCGCGTGTCGGTGACCGGAACCCTTGTCCTGTCGGAAGCAGTCGCTTTGCGCACGCGGCGCTGGCCTGAATCGATCGCGGAGCGGGTGAAGGATTACCTTGTCGCGCCGGATGCGAAATCGAACAAGAAAGTCGCGGAATAAACCTATCCCGCGATGTTTCTTGCCGCGGTGTACAGAAACTCGACAAGTTTGGTCCGGTCCAGAGGTTTCAGAAGAAGGTCGATCTCCAACCGCTTGGTTTCATGGCGCAATTGGGCAGACCGTTCTGCCGAAACAATAGCGCAGGGCAGGCGACCCAGGCGGCGCGTGAGTTCTTCGTAAAGCTCGGTTCCTGATGCGCCGTCCCCCAATTGATAGTCCAGCAAAAGCGCGTCCGGCGTGATTTGAAGGTCCTCCATCAGATCGAGCGCGGTTTCGGCGTTTTCGCTTTCGATCACGCTGATCCCCCAGCTTTCGATCAGGATCGACATGGCCCGGCGCAGTTGCGGATCGTTTTCGACCAGAAGCACGATCAGACCGGATTCCATCAGACCCAGCTTGGGCGAATTGCGCAGCGCAGGCGACTGGTTCGGCTTGGCCTGTCGTGCGATCGGTACGTTGAGCATGAAGCAGGATCCGCGACCGGGTTCGGACCACAGGCCCAGCGGATGACCCAATCGCGCGCAGGCACGCTCTACGATGGCCAGGCCCAGCCCAAGCCCGTCATTGTTGCTGGCGGTGGTGTCCAGCCGGCGGAATTCCTCGAAGATCGAGTTCTGGTCCTCCTCCGCGATACCGGGACCGGTGTCCCAGACCTCGATCCGGACCGAATCCCCGTTGCGTCGGGCTCCAACGACGACGCGTCCATGATCGGTGTAACGGATCGCATTGGTCAGCAGGTTCTGCACGATTCGGCGCAGATAGGACGGATCGGATTCCACGACATGCGAGCTGTCCACGATCCGAAGCGTCAGACCCTTGCGTTCGGCCAGAAGCTCCATCTCGTCGCGCAGGGGATCGAAGATCTCGCGCAGCGCCACCGGTCGGATGTCGAAACTCAGCCCGTCGGTTTCCAGTTTCGAGATGTTGAGCAACGCGTCGATGATCTGTTCGGCTGCCCCGAGGGCCGTTTCGGCCTTGGCCAGCACCGCCTGTTCATTGGGGGTGTCGATCTTGTCGGACAGCGACGCCATGAACAGCTTGGCCGCAGAGAGGGGCTGCAAGAGGTCGTGGCTCGCCGCCGCCACAAACCGCGATTTGGAGGCGTTGGCACGCTCGGCTGCGCCCAGCGCGTCCTCAAGCTCCAGCGTGCGCTCCATCACGCGCTGTTCGAGGATCTCGTTCAATTCGTAAAGCTTGCGCGCCGCCTCGCGTTCGGCGGTCACATCGGTGCACGAAATGACAAAGCCTCGATCCGGCATGGCCCGGCCAAAGATGTGCAGGATCACCTCATTGCCGCGTTGCACTTCGAAGGAGACGGGCTGGCGCAGACCATCGGACACCGCCCATCGCCGGAAAGACGCGCGGTCTATCCCGCGGGTGAATTGAAAAGCGTCGTCCAGATCGTCCAGCAGACCGATGAAGGACGCCCCGATCCGCAGTCGGCGTGCCGGGATCGACAACAGAATGCCGAGCTTCTGGTTCCAGCCCACGAGACGCGCGTTCTCGTCGAAAATGCAGACCCCCTGGTTGAGGTGATCCAGCGTCGCGCGGATCATGCGGGTCTGCTTGTCGCGCAGCTTGGCCTGTTCCTGCCGTTCGATCCGCATGATGTCGGTGATATCGGTCTGAAGAACCACCGTTCCGCCGTTGGCGGTGCGATGCTCTGACACCTGGAGCCAGCGATCATGGGTCAATTGCACATTGAACATGACGCGCCGGTCCATGTGCCGCTGACGCCGCATCTTGGCCCAAGTGTTGCGGTCCTGATGGTCGGGCAGGTTCAGATAGGCCGACCGGCTGACCCGGTCGACATAGCTGTCAAAGGCAAGTCCGGGTTTCAGATCGTTCGCCGTATCCCGGAAATCGCGGCAAAAGCGCGAGTTGCACATCACGAGGTAATCGTCGGGATCGAACAGGGCGAAGCCTTCGGAGATCGTCTCGATCGCGTCGGCCAAGTTGCGCCGCGCGGCTTCAGTTTCCTCGTTGGCGCGGGCCAGTTGCCCGTTGGCATCGTGCAGAAGATCGAGCGTGCGTTCCAGTTCGAGCGTCCGTTCGCGCACCCGCTTTTCCAGCAATGCCGCACGTTCGAACTGCGCATAGGCCGCACCCGATTGCGACGTGCCGTATTCGACGCGCCGCATCAGGCTGTCGGCGATCTTGAGCAGCTTTTCGTTCTGACGTTCCAGGCTGTCGCTCGGGTCAATCAGGGACACGGGTCGCCTCGTCGGTTTGGGGTGGGTAGATGGCCACGCCCGTCAGAGTCTGGTTCACATGCAGCCCGCCGATCTGTTCGCCGTAGGTGGAAAAGCCGACGACATGATGCGCGCTCAGAACATCCGACACCGCGCGTGTTTTCTGAAGCCGCCCGGCTTCGATCCGGCGCAGGATGCAATCGCAACCCAGGATGAAGTCAGGCTTCTCGTGTTTGCCCAGATCACTCAGCCCCCGATCCAGGTGATCTACGATATCGTCATGGGTCGCGAGGGTCAGGACCATGCCTTCGTTGATGGCGGAAAAGAACACAAGATCGTGGTTCTCTTTCACCTGCTGAATGGCGCGTACGTGATGCGCGTCGCCCAGCCGTACGACGACCGGGTGTTCGGCGAAGGTGAACTGGTCAAGCTGGTTCGGATCAAGGCCAAGAAGCCGCGCGTATTCCAGCGCGGCGGGTTCCGCGTTGATCTCGTGAACGATGCGTTTTTCAGGCGAGGCGGAGGTCACCACCATGCGCTGATCGGTGGGCACGAGATGATCGAGGCTGAACACCCGCACCGGGCGGTCACAGCGCACTACAACGACGATCGCAGCGTTTTTCATCACGACGCCGTTGCGCGCCAGCCAGGTCTGGCCGAACCGCGTCCCGTCGCCAGAGGAACCCCCGAACAGCTGGGTCGGGCCGAGACCGGCGGACAGAAACGCCGTCAACTGCTCTTCCCGCAGGCTCAGCCCGTCGACCATCAGGAACGCGAATTCCGAGGTCCAGTCCGGTGAGCCCTGGGCAAGCGAGAGGCGCGTCTCGATCAGCGCGCCTGCAATCTCTTCCTCGTCCAGAAGATCAAGATTATCAATTGCATAGCTGACGGCCTTGAAGTTCCCGGAGCGGAAGGCAACCGCGATGATCTGGTCGTCCTCGTATCCGGCCCGCCCAATCTCCCCGGCCGTGGTACAGCCCACGACATCTGCGCCTTCGAAAAGGTCCGAGGTCGCGGCGACCAACGCGTCGAAATCCGCCTCCGGGGACACGAACAGGCAGACAAGCTCGAACGGTCCCGGTCCAAGTTGTCTGGCTATCTGGTCTGCGGGGTCGGGGGCGTCACAGCGCACCTGTGCAACTGCGATGACCTCCTGGGCGGTCTCGGAACGTTCGGTCTCAGGAAAAACCCTGCTTCCTTCCACGCTTTGGTTCCCAAGTGTTGGCTGTCAGGGATGATAGGAGGATCACGTGTCGTTTGGCAAGACTCGGTTGAAGCGCGCCTCTTGCGCGATCAGCACCGCCTGTGTCCGGCTGTGGACACCCAGCTTTCGCATGATGGCAGTGACATGCGCCTTCACCGTGGTTTCCGCGATGGACAGGTCGAACGCGATCTGCTTGTTCAGCTTGCCCTCGCAGATGAGGTTGAGGATGCGCGCCTGCTGGTTGGTCAAAGAGGCCAGCCGCGACAGCGCCTCTTCGGGGGCATCGCGTTTGCTGTCCTGTCCCTGCGGATCGATATAGCCGTCCGGCGCGAAGGATTGCCCCTCGCGCACGGCATCGAAGGCTTTGCGGAAGACGGCGCGCTGCGAATGCTTGGGCACGAACCCGTCCGCACCCGCCTTGAGCGCATGGGAAATCATGCGATTGTCGGCCATCGACGATACGATCAGAATGGCGGATTTCGGGGCGGCGGTGCGCAGGCGGACCAACCCGTCGAGCCCGTTCACGTCGGGCAGGTTGAGGTCCAGCAGGATCAGGTCAAAATCCGTCTCGTCATTCACCTTGTCCAGCGACGCGGACAGTGTTCCGGCGGTCTGGATCTCGGCGAAATCGGCGATGGACCGGAGCGTGAGCATAAGCGCGTCGCAGAACAAGGGATGGTCGTCCACCACCAATGCGGTCAGCGCTGCTGTCGGGATGTCTCGCATGGGCCTGCTCACTTCTGTCCTTCGTGCGGCAGACGCGGCGACCATCTGCCATGTGCTGACAGGTTAGGAGGTTCCGCGCCTCACGTCACTTGTCGAAAGGTCTCATAAGGCGCGGGACACCGTCAACGCTCGGGCAGAAGGCCCCTTGGGTTGAGGCGCAGCACCAGCAAGAGGATCACGCCCATGGTCAGGAGCCGCATGTGCTGCACGCTGTCCATCAGGTGCGCCTTGAGCCAGGACCCATCGGCCATGCCTGCCGTGATCACCGACATGAGCAGCTGTCCCATCGGTTCGACCTGCACCCAAAGGAACCAGATCAGGAACCCGCCCAGAACCGCGCCGAGGTTGTTGCCGGACCCGCCGACGATCACCATCACCCAGATCAGGAAGGTGTAGCGCAGGGGCTGGTAGCTTCCCGGGGTCAGCTGTCCGTCGAGTGTCGTCATCATCGCACCCGCCACGCCGCAGATGGCGGAGCCGAGAATGAACACCTGCAAGTGCCGCGCGGTCACGTCCTTGCCCATCGCGCGGGCAGCGGTTTCGTTGTCGCGGATCGCCCGCATCATGCGGCCCCACGGGCTGTTGAGCGCCAGCTGCGCCAGCACCAGAAGCAAGATCAGAACGGCGGCGAAGAGCAGCCCGTATTCGATCTTCACGTAGATCGTGGATGCGGTCGTGGCATCCATCCTGAACCCCGCCGCGCGTTCGACGAAGGCCGGGTCGTTCTGCAAATCCACCTCGTACGGGACGGGCCGGGGCAGGCCGATTACGTTCTTGACGCCGCGCGCCAGCCAGTCCTCGTTCTTGAGGATGGCGATGACGATCTCGGCGATGCCCAGTGTCGCGATGGCAAGGTAATCCGACCTGAGGCCCAGCGCCGTCTTGCCGATCACATAGGCCGCGCCTGCCGCCAGCAACCCGCCGACCGGCCAGGCCAGCAGCACCGGCAGACCCAGACCTCCCAAATAGCCAGTCAGCGCCGGATCGACCGCTTCCACGGACTCCACCGCCGGGTCGAGCACCATGCGGTAGACGACCAATCCGATGAGCAGCACCGCCGCCGTGCCCCAACCGCGCAGCTTGCCCGATGTGCGGGACCACACCAGAACCGCCGCCACGATGGTCGCAGCGCCCAGCACCAGGCCCAGAAGGATACTCCCACCGCCTGCCTGCCACGCAGTGCCCACCGGGGGCATGGAGATCAGAACGACCGCGAGACCGCCCAGGGCCACAAACCCCATCACGCCAACGTTGAACAGCCCCGCAAGGCCCCATTGCAGGTTGACGCCCAGCGCCATGACCGCGCTGATCAGGCCCATGTTCAGGATTAAGAGCGCCGAGTTCCAGCTTTGCAGAAACCCGGTTCCCAGAATAAGCCCGGCCACAGCCGCGAAGAGCAGAACGGTCCTCATAGCGATTTCCCCCGGAAAAGGCCGGTTGGCCGGAACAGAAGCACGATCACGAGGATCACGAAACTGACCGCGAACTTGTACTCCGTGCTCAGGATCTGCACCAACCCGTCGGGTTCAAGCGCGGGCGGCATGAAATAGGTCAGCACCTTCTTCCAGGCGTAGGTGATCCCCACTTCGGAGAATGCGATCACGAAGCCGCCCGCGATGGCACCCAGCGGATTGCCAAGCCCGCCCACGATGGCGGCGGCGAAGATCGGCAGCAGAAGCTGGAAATAGGTGAAGGCCTTGAACGACTTGTCCAGCCCGTAGAGCACACCGGCGACGGTCGCTAGGGATGCCACGATCAGCCATGTCACCAGCACCACGCGTTCGGGGTTGATGCCGGACAGAAGCGCCAGATCCTCGTTGTCGGAAAAGGCCCGCATGGATTTGCCGGTGCGGGTCTTGTTGAGGAACCAGAACAGCGCCGCCACCACGACCACCGCCGTGACCACGGTGATGACCTGCGTTGTGCGCAGTGCCAGTCCTTCCTCCAGTCCCGTCATGTCGCGGAAGGTGCGCGCCGAAATGACGAAA
Organism: uncultured Marivita sp.; assembly: GCF_947488135.1. Lineage (GTDB taxonomy): Bacteria > Pseudomonadota > Alphaproteobacteria > Rhodobacterales > Rhodobacteraceae > Marivita. The sequence goes on from NZ_CANKYW010000004.1 coordinate 171,466, forward strand.
CGTTCGCCGTCTGCAAAGCGGTAATCGTCAGGGCCGATGATGATCCGCGTCAGCCCGTTATAGATGAACATCACGCCCATCGACACGATGACCAGGATCACCGGTTTCGCCTTCTGCGCCCGGTAGAATTTATAAACGTATCTGTCCGTCAACAGCACCAGCGCCGTCGCCCCCAGGATCCCGAACGGGATCGCCAGCAGCGCGGTGGGAAAGGGCCCAAGGCTGACCCCCATCGCCTGCAACCCCCAGGTGGTCAGCACGGCGAACATGGTGCCCACGGCCATCGTGTCGCCATGGGCGAAATTCGAAAACCGCAGGATGCCGTAAATCAACGTCACCCCAAGAGCGCCCAGCGCCAACTGGCTGCCATAGGCAATCGCCGGGATCAGCACGAAATTGGCCAGCGCCACGAGGCCATTCAGAAAGTCCATTGCGTCCGCCCCGGCTTCTTCTTTTCAAAAATATGCAAATCCATACCTATCCACCCAAGAACGACCGGCGCACATCCGGGTCGGCCAGCAAATCCTTGCCCGTTCCGGAATAGCCGTTTGCACCCTGCACGAGGACATATCCCTTATCGGCAATCTCCAGCGCTTGCCGGGCGTTCTGTTCCACCATCAGGATCGAAATGCCGGTGCGCGCCACTTCGATGATCCGGTCGAAGAGTTCATCCATCACGATCGGCGACACGCCCGCCGTCGGCTCATCCAGCATCAGCACCTTGGGCTGTGTCATCAGCGCCCGACCCACGGCGACCTGCTGACGTTGACCGCCGGACAGTTCGCCCGCCGCCTGATGGCGCTTCTCGCGTAGGATCGGGAAGAGCTCGTAGACCTGCTCCATCGTGGTGCGGAAATCGTCCTCACGGATGAAGGCCCCCATCTCGAGGTTTTCTTCCACGGTCATCGACGTAAAGATGTTCGAGGTCTGTGGCACGAACCCCATGCCATGCCGTACGCGGGCTTGCGGGGTCAGTTGCGTGATGTCCTGTCCGTCCAGCATCACGCGCCCCTCGCGCAGATCCAGCATGCCGAACACCGCCTTCATCGCCGTCGATTTGCCGGCGCCATTCGGGCCGACGATCACAGCGATCTCGCCGCGTTCGACGGCGATGGTGCAGTCGTGCAGGATGTCGGGGCCCGACTTGCCGTAGCCGCCGGTCATGTTCTCGCCGATCAGGAACGGCCCGTCGTGACCGGGCATCGGGTGGTCCTGCGTTCCCGTTGCCGTCAACGTGCCTTGCCCGTGCGGATTGGTGATCGACCGGTCTTTGTTGCCGCGGTCGTCCTGATACGGGTTGTCGCTCATCCGACCGCTTCCTTGTTCTTCAGGCCGGTGCCCAGATAGGCCTCGATCACGCGCTCGTCGGCCTTGATCTCGTCGATGGTGCCTTTCGACAGCACCTTGCCCTCTGCCATGACGATCACCGGATCGCAGAGCCGTCCGATGAAATCCATGTCATGCTCGATCATGCAGAAGGTGTAGCCGCGCTCCTTGTTCAGGCGGATGATCGCGTCGCCGATGGTGTTGAGCAGGGTGCGGTTCACGCCTGCGCCCACCTCGTCCAAGAAGACGATGCGCGCGTCGACCATCATGGTGCGGCCAAGTTCCAGGAGCTTTTTCTGCCCGCCAGATACCTGACCCGCCTTGTGATCCGCCAGATGCTCGATGGTGAGGAATTCCAGCACCTCGTCGGCCTTGGCGCGCAGCGCGCGTTCCTCGTTGGCGATGCGCTTGCGACCGAACCAGGTGTTCCACAGAGCCTCGCCCGTCTGGCCGCCCGGCACCATCATCAGGTTTTCGCGGCAGGACATGGAAGCGAATTCATGCGCGATCTGGAAGGTGCGCAGCAGGCCCTTGTGGAACAACACGTGCGGCGGAAGGCCGGTGATGTCCTCTCCACCCATAAAGACCCGGCCCGACGTTGGTGGAAGAACGCCCGCCACCACGTTGAAAAGCGTGGTTTTTCCCGCGCCGTTCGGTCCGACAAGCCCGGTGATGGAGCCGGTCTCGATTTCGAGAGTGGCGCCATCGACCGCGCGGAACCCGCCGAAATGGCGGTGAAGGTTTTTCACCTCGATCATCGTGTATCCCTGTGGCGGTCTGTCCGAACCCGCCTTTTATAGTGAAGCGGCGCGGGAAACCTCCCGCGCCGCTTGGCCTCGATCAATCGGGGACCGCTTAGCGGTAGCCGACCACTTTCAACGCGCCGTCCTCGACGGTGTATTCGGCGTAGGACCCTGCGGCTTCGCCCGGCTCGACCAGTTCGACACCGGTGGCGCCCTGGTAATCCACGTCGCCACCTTCGGCGATGATGTCGAGCGCCTTACCGAGTTCACCCGGAAGGATCGGTTCGCCCGGAGCATTGGCCACATGGAACACATGCGAGGCGTAGTCGCCCGGCTCTTTCGACCCGGCAGCCGCCATGGCGAGCAGCATCAGCGCCGCCGCGTCATAGGATTCACCCGCGTAAACCGATGTGCCGTCGATGCCCGCGGCGGTCGCCAGTTCCGCGAAGATCGCGCCACCTTCGTTGTCGGACCCCGGAGCGGTGCCGATCATGCCTTCGATGTCGCTGCCGAAGCGTTCGGCCAGCGCGTCACCTATCATGCCGTCGCCCATGGCGAACATGTCGAACGCACCCGTGTCGAGCGCGCCTTGGATGACGCCCGCGCCACCTTGGTCAACGTAGCCGAGAACGACAAGCGCATCGCCACCGGCGGACGCCAGCGCGCCGACTTCGGCGGAATAGTCCGCCTTGCCGTCTTCATGCGGGGCCGAAAGGGTGACAGAGCCGCCAGCGGCTTCGTAAGCGGCCTGGAACGCGTCGGCAAAGCCTTTGCCGTAGTCGTTGTTTGTGTAAGTCACGGCCGCGCTGGTGATGCCCTTGTCGACCATGATGTTGGCCAGCACTTCACCTTGGCGCGCGTCGGACGGCGCGGTGCGGAAGAAGAGGCCGTTGTCCTCGGCCGCCGACAGGGCGGGCGACGTCGCGGAGGGAGAGATCATGACCATGCCGTTCGGCACCGCCACGTTGGCCAGAACCGCGCCGGTCACGCCGGAACAGTCGGGGCCCATCATCGCGCTGATGCCGTCGCTGGTGATCAGGCGTTCCGCCGCCGCAGTGGCCGCCGCGCTGTCGACGCAGGTGGAATCCGCACGCACCGCGGACACGGTCGCACCACCAAGCAGTTTGCCGGTTTCGGAGACTTCGTTGATCGCGATCTCTGCACCTGCGGCCATCGCCGGGGTCAGGGATTCGATCGGTCCGGTGAAGCCCAGAATGATGCCCACTTTGACTTCATTGGAATGGCTGGCCGCGAATGCAGCACCCGCCATCAATGCGCCAGCCGCTGTGGCTGTCAGAAACTTTTTCATAAATATCACTCCCATGTTGGAACATCGCTGTGTTCTGGCGCAGACGATATTCAGATGCGGGGAAAAAGAAAAGACCCATCGCATCGGTGTGGTGCGGCGCTGAAACGCGTGATTTCAAATGCTTGGAGGCAGGGTTTGACGTGATGCGAATCTTTTTCGCCCGTCGCGCCGCCGCTCACGTCCGCGTCAGCGTGCTTGCCGCTGGGGAAGCTGTGCCCATATCCAGAGGAGCGAAATCGTTTCGGAGATGTGATCCATGAAAACCACCCGCCGCCTGTCCTTGTCGCTGTCTTTCCTGCTCGCGCTCGCTCCGCTGACCCCGGCCATCGCGCAGGTCAGCTCGGAAACGGTGCAGACCGACGCCGGGTCGATGCAGGTGTCCGCCGTGGTGACGGGGCTCGACACGCCGTGGGCTTTCGGATTTTTACCGGATGGTAAAATCGTGCTGACGGAGCGCGAAGGCGCGGTGCTGTTGGTCACGCCGGGAGAGGGTGTCGTGACCCTCGGCAACCCGCCCGAGGTCTTTCCCGACGGGCAGGGCGGTCTCCTCGATGTGCTGGTCCCACGCGATTTTGCGCAAAGCCGGACGCTGTTTTTCACCCATGCCAAACGGCAAGGGCGCGGCAGCGGCACGGCCGTGACGAAGGCGGTGTTGAGCGCGGACGGCACCTCGCTCACCAATCACCAGACGATTTTCGAGATCGCCCCCGGCTCAAGCGGCGGCCGGCATTTCGGGTCACGGCTGGTCGAAGCGCCTGATGGCACGTTGTTCGTCACGGTTGGGGACCGCGGGTCCGACGACACGGCGCAGGACCGCAGCCTGCATAACGGATCGGTGTTGCGTATCACCAAAACTGGCGACGTGCCCTCGGACAACCCGTTCGCCAGCACGGATGGCGTGCAGCCCGAGATCTGGTCCTACGGTCACCGCAACCCGCAAGGCGCGGCGCTCGATGCAAGCGGCCAGCTTTGGATCAACGAGCACGGCGCGCGGGGCGGTGACGAGGTGAACCGCGTTGAGAAAGGGGCCAATTACGGTTGGCCCGTGATCTCTTACGGGCGTCACTATTCGGGTCGCGCCATCGGCGAAGGCACATCCAAGCCGGGGATGGAGCAGCCGGTCACCTATTGGGACCCGTCCATCGCGCCGTCGGGCATGGCCTTCTATACCGGTGGGCCAATTGGGAGTTGGAACGGCGATATGTTCGTCGGCTCGCTCAAGTTCGATTACATCTCGCGGCTCGAAGGATCGCCCCTGCGCGAGGTCGAGCAGATCAAGGGAGACAGCACGCAGCGCGTGCGCGACATCCGTATGGGACCGGATGGCAACCTGTGGTTCCTGAGCGTGGGCAACGGGGCGTTGTATCGGATGTCGGCAGTCGGATCCTGACAGACCGACCAGGCAACGACGAAACGGCACCTGACTCGTTAATCGAGCACGACGATCCCGGTGTGTTTCTGTTTGTGCTCAGGCTCCACATGGATCGTCACCCGACTGTCTGGCACGGCTTTGCCGATGGCCGCTTCTATCCGGTCGCAAATTTCGTGTGCGTCGAACACCGTCATCTCGCCCGGGACCACGAGGTGAAACTCGACGAAAGTCACCTTGCCGGCATGGCGGGTGCGCAGGTCGTGCGCTTCGACCGCGCCATAAGCCTTCTCCGAAATCGCCTCGCGGATCTGCGCCAACCTCGTGTCGGGCACCGCTTCGTCCATCAGACCGCTGAGCGACTCCTTCACCACCCGTGAGCCTGACCACAGGATGTTGACCGCGACCAGCGCGGCCATGATCGGATCGAACAGCCACCAGCCGGTCATGAAAGCGACCAATACGCCCACCACGACACCGACCGACGTCAGCACGTCCGTCCACAGGTGTTTGCCATCCGCAACAAGAGCAGGCGATTTCAAGGCCCGCCCCCGACGGACCAGGACCGTCGCCCAGACCGCGTTCAGCGCAGTGGCCGCGCCGTTGATCAAAAGCCCTTCGATCGGGGCATCAAGCGCACGGGGGGACATCAGCCCGTCATAGGCTTCGCGCAGGATAAAGAGCGCGGCTATGATGATCATCACGCCCTCCAACACGGCGCTGAAGAATTCGGCCTTGTGATGTCCGAACGGGTGGTTGGCATCGGCAGGGCGCTGCGCCACTTGGATGGCGATCAACGCGGCGAAGGCAGTCGTCAGGTTCACCGTGCTTTCCAGCGCATCCGACAACAGCGCCACCGACCCGGTGATCCACCATGCCAATGCCTTGAGCCCCAGCACGACAACGCCCACAATCAGGCTTCCCAGAGCGAGTTTGATCGCGGCGGACATGGCTTTCCCCTTTGGATGGGGGCGCTTTACAGGGTGCTGGCCGACCACTCAAGCCTTTGATTTTGCGGATGATACTGACTTGCAACTGGCGCGGCGCGACTTGCGGCGACACGGTTTGACTTCTGTTCGATGGAAAGCCGCGTCAGACCGAAAGCCGTGACGCATGCGCGCCACGTTCGCGGTAAGGTGTGGTCTCGTAATGCGCGCGATAGCATTTGGAGAAATGCGACGGCGATGCAAAGCCGCAGGCCAGGGCCACGTTGATGACGCTCATATCGGTCTGCATCAGCAGGTTGCGCGCCTTTTGCAGGCGCAGTTCCATGTAATACCGCTTCGGGCTGCGGTTCAGATAGCGGCGGAACAGCCGTTCGAGCTGGCGCGTGGACATGCCGACATCCTGCGCGAGGATCGACGGGCTGATCGGTTCCTCGATATTCTGCTCCATCATCTGGATGACCTTGCTCAGCTTCGGATGTCGCACGCCGATGCGGGTCGGCACCGACAGGCGCTGCGTGTCCTGATCGGTGCGGATGGAGTTGTAGATCAGCTGATCCGCCACCGCGCCGGCCAATTCCTCGCCGTGATCGTCGGCGATGATCTTGAGCATCAGGTCCACCGACGCGGTGCCGCCGGCGGTGGTGATGCGGGTTCCGTCAACGACGAAGATCGACTTCGTGAGGTTCACCTCGGGAAATTCTTCAGAGAAGCTGTCCTGGTTTTCCCAGTGAATCGTGGCGCGCTTGCCGTCGAGCAGACCGGCGGTCGCCAGCGAATAGGCGGCGGTGCACAGCCCGCCGATGGACAGACCGCGCCGGGCCTCACGGCGCAGCCAGTTGATGATGCGTTTGGTCGTGGCACCCTGCACGTCGATGCCACCGCAGAGCAGCACCACATCATCGCGGTTCAGTTCGATCAGATCGGAATCGAGCCGAAAGGATACCCCCGCCGAGCAGGTGATCTCCTCGCCGCCTTCGCCGATGATGGTCCAGTCATAGAGTTTCCGGTTCGCCATGCGGTTGGCGATGCGCAGGGATTCCACGGCGGCGGAGAAGCACAGCATGGTGAATTCAGGCAACAGAACGAAGACAAACCGGCGCGGTTTGCTGGGAACGTGATCCAATTCGACGGTTTGGCGCGTGGGTAGCATGTGAATTCCGACCTTCGTCTGTGCTCTTCGGCACGTTGCGGGTCACAAGGTCAGAACTGACGCGCCGGGTCAAGCGTTCGGGGCCAATTCGTCACTGGTCAGACCGGGCCGGTTTCGCTATAGCGGGTCCGCTAACGCTAACTTACGTGGATGATACCGGAGTAGAGACGATGACCGAGTGGCAAAAATCAGGCTGGCGCGCGAAACCGCGGGTACAGATGCCTGACTATACGGATCAGGCAAAGCTGGAGGCTGTGGAGGCCCAGCTGTCGAAGTATCCGCCGCTCGTTTTTGCAGGCGAGGCGCGCAAGCTGAAGAAAGAACTTGGGGCCGCATCGCGCGGCGAGGCGTTCCTGCTTCAGGGCGGCGATTGTGCCGAAGCGTTCGACCAATTCAGCGCCAACGCGATCCGCGACACGTTCAAGGTGATGTTGCAGATGGCGATGGTCCTGACCTTTGGCGCCAAGGTGCCTGTGGTCAAGGTGGGTCGCATGGCGGGCCAATTCGCCAAGCCGCGCTCTGCGCCGACCGAAGTGGTGGATGGCATGGAGCTTCCGAGTTACCGCGGTGACATCATCAACGAACTGGCTTTCACGCCCGAGGCGCGGATCCCCGATCCGGCCAAGATGCTGCAAGCCTACACCCAGGCGGCGGCGACGCTGAACCTGTTGCGCGCGTTTTCAACCGGCGGCTATGCCGACGTGCATCAGGTCCACCAGTGGACGCTTGGCTTCACGGATCGCGAGGAATCCGAGAAATACCGCGACATGGCGAACCGGATCAGCGACACGCTTGATTTCATGAAGGCGGCAGGCGTCGACAGTGACCGCGCGCATACGCTGGCCACGGTGGATTTCTACACCAGCCATGAATCGCTGCTGCTTGAGTATGAAGAGGCACTGACCCGCCAGGATTCGACCTCGGGCAAGTGGCTTGCTGGGTCCGGTCACATGATCTGGATCGGCGACCGCACCCGTCAGCCCGACGGCGCGCATGTGGAATTCGCGCGCGGTGTTCTGAACCCGGTGGGGCTCAAGTGCGGGCCGACGACGACTGCCGAGGATCTCAAGGTGCTGATGTCCAAGCTCAACCCCGAGAACGAGGCGGGCAAGCTGACCCTGATCGCGCGGTTCGGTGCGGGCAAGGTCGGCGAACACCTGCCGCGTCTGATCAAGGCCGTGGCCGAAGAGGGCGCGAACGTCACCTGGGTCTGCGACCCGATGCACGGCAACACGATCAAGTCGTCCACGGGCTACAAGACCCGTCCGTTCGATCTGGTCCTGCGAGAAGTGCGGGAATTCTTCGGCATCCACAACGCCGAAGGCACCGTCCCCGGTGGCGTGCATTTCGAGATGACCGGTCAAGATGTGACCGAATGCACCGGAGGTGTCCGGGCGGTGAGCGAGGAAAATCTGAGCGACCGCTACCACACAGCCTGCGATCCGCGCCTCAATGCCTCTCAGTCGCTGGAGCTCGCGTTCCTCGTGGCCGAAGAGCTGACGTCGCGCCGCGAGGCGCAGCTTGCCGCCAAGGCGGGCTGATCTTTTTATCATCATGCGGAAAGGGCGGTCCATCGGGCCGCCCTTTTTTCATGTGTTGTCGATGACGAGCCGCAGATGCCCGGTCTGCCTTGGGCGCGCGGGAACGGTGCAGTTGGTCCACGGTGTTTCCCGCATATCTGTGACATCAAATCGGCTGAGGTGATTGCCGCCGCCGCTCGTCGCGACAAAGGCGCCAAGAAGATGTCCCACCTCACCCCGCGCGCCGAGCAAGGGATAAAGCCGGAGCGTCGCAGTCGCGGTTTGGCCGGTCCGATCCGGGCGGGTGCCCAGCGTCAACTCCAGCAAGAGCCGGCCTGCAAAACATCGCGCCAGTGCCGCGTCGAGGGTCGCACGGGAACCATGATGCAGAAGTGTCGACAGCGGCAGACCTGCAACTTCGGTTCCCACCACGCCGCTGATCGCACCTCCGGCCACGCGGAACCGCGCGTGCGATCTGCCGACCCGGTCGGCGATGAACGCGAATTCCAGCGCGTCCTGGATGGCGGCCGGATCGACCTCAGCCCGTTTGGGCAGATCGCCCCGCACCGCAAGGCCGTGCCAGTAGCTGTCCAACTCTTGCAGGGCACGGTGGCCGTGCTGCTTCAGGCGTTCCTCGACCAAGAATTCGGGCGTCATCTTCATCCGTTCCCATGCACCAGTACCGACCGATGACTACCACATTCTTGCCGCAATTCCGTCCCAAATCTTAACGAATGGTTAACATCTGCGGCGCGCTCCAGCGCTTGCATCGGCGCGGCACAGCGCGTAACCCAACCCCCGACGACGGGGGAGCGGGAGAGACCTGATGCGCCAATCCATGACGGGCTTTGCCTCGGGGCAGGGGGAGGCGTTGGGCCTGACCTGGTCCTGGGACCTGCGCAGCGTCAATGCCCGCGGCCTCGACATCCGGGTGCGCGTTCCCGACTGGATCGACGGTCTGGAACAGGCGCTGCGGACGCTCATCACCAAACGTCTTGCACGGGGCAGCGTCACCGTATCCTTGCGGCTTCAGTCGAACGGCACCGAGGCGGTTCAAGAGCTGAACGAGGCACAGCTGGACCGCGTGCTCACTGCCATGATGCGGATCGAAGCCGAGGCGATGGCGCGCGGCCTGTCGCTCACCGCGTCCTCGGCGGCGGATCTGATCACGGTGCGCGGCGTGATGGACAGCGCTCAGCAGCAGACCGATCCTGCCGAGATCCGCGCAAAGCTTTTGGCGGATTTCGAACCGGTGCTCGACAGCTTCATCGCTTCACGCCGCGCCGAAGGAACAGCATTGGTCGCAGTTCTGACAGGCCAAGTGGATCAGATCGCCGATCTGGTATCCCGCGCTGCCGATGTCGTCGAGGCGCGCAAGGACGAACAGGCCGAGCGGATGCGCGCCGCGTTGGCCCGTGTGACCGATGCGCAAGAGACGGTGGACGAGCAGCGCGTCGCGCAGGAACTGGCGCTGATCGCCGTCAAGGCGGATGTGACCGAAGAGATCGACCGTCTGCGCACCCATATCGATGCCGCGCGCGTCCTTTTGCAGGCCGATGGCGCGGTGGGACGCAAGCTGGATTTCCTGATGCAGGAATTCAACCGCGAGGCCAACACACTGTGTTCCAAGGCGCAATCGGCGCAATTGACCGCCGTCGGGCTGGAGTTGAAAACGGTGATCGAACAGATGCGCGAGCAGGTTCAGAATGTGGAGTGAGACATGACCCAGAGACGCGGATTGCTCATCATCCTGTCGTCGCCTTCGGGGGCCGGGAAAACCACCCTGTCGCGGCAGCTTCTGGAGTGGGACACAAGCCTGAGCTTTTCGGTCTCGGCCACCACCCGCGCCCCGCGCCCCGGCGAGGTGGATGGGGAGCACTATCACTTCCTCAGCGAAGACGCCTTCAAGCGCGACGTGAACAACGGTGACATGCTCGAACATGCGCATGTCTTCGGAAATTTCTACGGCAGCCCGCGCAAGCCCGTGCAAACCGCGATCGACGCGGGCAATGACGTGCTTTTCGACATTGACTGGCAGGGCGCGCAGCAGATCGTCAATTCGTCGCTCGGACCGCACACGCTGTCGATCTTCATCCTGCCACCCTCCATCGCCGAGCTGCGCCGCCGGTTGGAAAGCCGGGGACAGGACAGCCCCGAAACCATCGGCAAGCGGATGCTGAAAAGCTGGGACGAGATCAGCCACTGGGGCAGCTACGATTACGTGCTGGTCAATGACGATCTGGACCGGACCTTCGCCGATCTGCAAACCATCGTCACCGCCACCCGCCTCCGCCGCCTCCAACAGCCGGGGCTCGTGGATCACGTGCGCAAACTCCAACAGGAATTCGAGGAACTGACATGACGCTTTACGCATTGGACGGCATCGTACCGGAACTGGCCGTGGACACGTGGATCGCGCCCGACGCGAACCTCATCGGCCGGGTGATCGTGGAAGAGGCGGCGAGCGTCTGGTTCTGTTCGACGCTGCGCGGTGACAACGAGGCGATCACCCTCGGTGCCGGCAGCAACATTCAGGAAAACTGCGTGCTGCACACCGATATGGGTTATCCGCTGACCATCGGCAAAGGCTGCACCATCGGCCACAAGGTCATGCTGCACGGCTGCACGATCGGTGACAACTCCCTGATCGGGATGGGGGCGACGATCCTGAACGGTGCCAAAATCGGCAAGAACTGCCTGATCGGGGCAGGGGCGCTCATCACCGAGGGCAAAGAAATCCCCGACGGCTCTCTGGTGATGGGGGTTCCGGGCAAGGTTGTCCGCGAACTCGACGATGCCGCCATCGAGGGCCTGCGCAAAAGTGCGCTCGGCTATCAGGCCAACATGCGCCGCTTCCGTGCCGGGCTGAAACCGATAACGTCCTAGTCGTGAAGATAAAATCGGGCGTCGGACTTGATCCCCGCTGCGACAGAGCCAGTCTTTTGGCGACGAACACCGGGTTGAAGGGGTACATCATGAAAGCCATCTGGGCGCTTTGCGCATCGTTCCTGTGGATCACGGCCGCGGTCGCGCACGAAGTCCGCCCGGCCATCGGTGATCTCGAGGTGGTGGACGGTCAAGTCCAGATGACCCTGACGCTCAACGGTGAAGCGATCGTCGCCGATGTGAGCCTCGAAGGGATCGAGAACACCGACGCGCTCGATGCGTCGGACGAGGTGGATCGCCTGCGCGCGCTCGAACCGGACGCCCTGCGTGCCGAGCTTGAGCCCAGAATGCCGGATTTCGTCAACAGTCTGGATGTCACCGCTGGTGGAGAACCTGTGCCTCTGACCGTCACCGGTATCGACGTCGGTGAGGTCGGCAATACGGACCTGCCGCGCGACACCGTCTTGCAGATCGCTGGCCCGCTTCCCGACGGCGCCGAGACGATCAGCCTGACCTGGCCCGCGGCCTACGGTGCGCTGGTGCTGCGCCAGCAAGGTGTCGAAGAGCCCTATACAGGCTACCTCGAAGGCGGCCAGAGCAGCGGCGACATCCAACTTTCGGGCGGTGATGAGGCCAGCGGCTGGGCGACCTTCGCCACCTACATCCCGGTCGGTTTCGACCACATCTTGCCCAAGGGTCTGGATCACATCCTGTTCGTCCTGGGCCTGTTTTTTCTGTCGACACGCTTCGCGCCGCTTTTGTGGCAAGTGACGTCCTTCACTCTGGCCCACACGATCACCCTCGCGATGGCGGTTCTGGGAATTGTGTCGGTTCCCGGCAGCATTGTGGAGCCGCTCATTGCCGCATCCATCGTCTATGTTGCGGTCGAGAACATCGTGTCGGACAAGCTGCAACGCTGGCGACCCATCGTGATCTTCGGCTTTGGGCTGTTGCACGGGCTAGGATTTGCCAGCGTTCTTGGCGAATTCGGTCTGCCGGACGGGCAGGTCATCCCGGCGCTGATCGGTTTCAACATCGGGGTAGAGCTTGGACAGCTGACCGTGATCGCGCTTGCCTTCATCCTGGTCTGGTACGCGATCAAGGTCGACCGCGGCGAGGCCGATGTCGCGCCTGCGCAAGGGCTTTACGCGGTTTTGGCACTGGTCTTCGTGGGGCTTGGTTTTGCCATGAACACACCCGCGTTCGTCGAGATCATGGGAGCATCGGCGATGGTGTTCTTCTGGCCACTCGCCGCGCTGTCGGTGCTCTGCGCAGTCTCCGCCACTTTGGTGGATCAACTCGATGCCTACCGCCGCTACGTGGCCGTGCCGGCGTCCGCCGCCATCGCCTTGGTGGGTGCGTATTGGTTCGTTGAACGGGTGTTCCTGTAAGGCGCGTTTCCGGTCGCAGACAAACTTTTGAGGCGCAGTCACATTCAAACCTGCCCGGTCGCGCCGCGTGCTTGGGCGGGCCAATCGTGCCTAGCTCGTGTCGTTTTCGGTTGAAAGCGTCGGAATTGGGCTACGTTTTTCTACGAACCGGACGCGGTGAATGTGCCCGGTTCGCTCGACAGACGATCAACGATGCCGCCGCTTTCTTCTCCAAAACAATGGTACGCCAATGCAGTTTTCCAAATCCGTCCACCCCGCAGCTAGAACCTATGCGACCGAAGTCGCCGCAGGCACCTTGTCGCGGCGCGAATTCCTGACGCGGGCGACGGCGCTCGGTGTGTCCGCCGCCACCGCCTACGGCCTTCTCGGGCTGTCGCGACCGGCGAAAGCGGCAGGCCATGCCCAATCGGGCGGGACGATGCGGATCGAATCCCGGGTCATGGCGCTCAAGGATCCGCGCAGCTATGACTGGCCGCAGGTGTCGAATTTCACACGCGGGTATCTGGAATATCTCGTGAAATACGAGACCGATGGCAGCTTCACCCCGATGCTTCTGGAAGGCTGGAGCGCCAACGAAGATGCAACCGAATACACGCTGAATGTCCGGCCCGGCGTCACCTGGAGCAACGGCGATCCGTTCACCGCAGAAGACGTGGCCTTCAACATCAGACGCTGGTGCGACACGGCGGCCGAGGGCAATTCGATGGCCGCCCGCCTCGGGTCGCTCATCGACGAGGGCACAGGCCAGGCCAGGGACGACGCGATCACGGTGGTGGACGACACCACGGTGCGCCTCTCTTTGTCGAGCCCCGACATCACCATCATTGCCGGGTTCTCTGACTATCCAGCCGCCATCGTGCACCAAAGCTTCAACGGCGACCCGCTTGATAATCCCATTGGCACCGGTCCGTACCTGCCCGGCGATTACGATGTCGGCGTCAAAGCGGTGCTGGAGCGGAACGAAAACCATCAATGGTGGGGTGAGGGCGCATATCTTGACCGGGTGGAGTTCATTGATTTCGGAAGCGAGCAATCGGCCATCGTCGCTGCGGTGGACGCGGACGAGGTCGATATGGTTTACGAATCCATCGGGGATTTCTCGCTCTTGCTCGACGGGATCGGGTGGGACAAATCCGAAGCGGTGACAACGGCCACGGTTTGCATCCGTCCGAACCAGCAGGCCGAGGTCGATGGCGTGACCCCCTATGCCGATGCACGCGTGCGCAGGGCGCTGGCGCTTGCCATTGACAACAACGTGTTGCTCGAACTCGGCTTCTCCGGCAATGGGCGCGTTGCCGAGAACCACCATGTGTCCCCGCTGCATCCCGAATACGCGGAATTGCCGCCCCCCGTCTACGATCCCGAGGCGGCCCGTGCGCTCATGGAAGAGGCTGGCATGGCCGATTTCGAACACGACCTCATCTCTATCGACGACACCTGGCGCAAGAACACCTGCGACGCCGCTGCCGCGATGCTCCGGGATGCGGGGATCAACATTTCTCGCACGGTCCTGCCGGGATCGACCTTCTGGAATGACTGGACCAAATATCCGTTCTCGGCCACGGATTGGGCGCACCGACCGTTGGGCGTGCAGACGCTTGTTCTTGCGTACCGATCCGGTGCGACGTGGAACGAAACGGCGTTTTCGAACGACGAATTCGATGCGCTCTTGGCCGAGGCCATGTCGATCGCCGATGCTGACGCCCGCCGCGACGTCATGGCCAAGCTGCAAAAGATCATGCAAGACGAAGGTGTCGTGGTCCAGCCGTATTGGCGGTCCATCTACCGGCACCACGCGCCGGACGTGGTTGGTGCCGAAATGCACCCGGCCTTCGAGATCGAGGTGGCGAAGCTCGGTTTTGCGGCCTGACCGATTTCTTCTTTCCTGACTGAGCCCGAGCGCGGTCCACTGCGCTCGGGCCACCCGCCCGGAAGGGCTTGCGCCTCGCCCGAACCCCCGCTATACGCGCGCCACTGACACCACAGGCGGGGTCGGGCCTTTGGGGGAGACATCCCCAAACGTCCACCGGTTGGCCACACGGCTGATACCCCCGCTGAGGATTGAAACCGGAAAGGAAACGACAATGGCTCTTCCAGAGTTCACATTGCGCCAACTGCTTGAAGCAGGCGTACACTTCGGCCACCAGACGCAGCGTTGGAACCCCCGCATGGGCGAGTTCATCTACGGCGCGCGCAACGGCATCCACATCATGGACCTCACGCAGACCGTTCCGATGCTCGACGCAGCATTGAATGTGATCCGCGAAACCGTGGCCAAGAACGGCCGCATCCTTTTCGTCGGCACCAAGCGTCAGGCCCAGCAGCCCATCGCCGAAGCCGCCGAGAAATGCGCACAGTATTACATGAACCACCGTTGGCTCGGCGGCACGCTGACCAACTGGCAGACCGTCTCCAAATCGATCCAGCGCCTCAAGCAGATCGACGAGCAGATGGAGCAGGGCGCCGAAGGCCTCACCAAGAAAGAGCGTCTGGGCATGGAGCGCGAGCAGGGCAAACTGCAAGCGTCGCTTGGCGGCATCCGCGAAATGGGCGGCGTGCCGGACCTGCTTTTCGTTATCGACGTCAAGAAAGAAGCGCTGGCCGTGGCTGAAGCCAACAAGCTGGGCATCCCGGTCGTCGCGGTTGTCGACACCAACTGCTCGCCCGATGGTGTGGATTACATCATCCCGGGCAACGACGACGCCGCACGTGCGATCAGCCTGTATTGCGATCTGGTCTCGCGCGCTGCCCTCGACGGCATGACCGCACAAATGGGCGCCGCAGGCGTTGACCTGGGTGCACTCGAAGACGCGCCGGTCGAAGAGGTCGTCGAAGAGGCGAAAGCCGCAGAAGACGCGCCCGCACAGTAAGCGCCACCGCGCCGTTATACAGATATGACAGGGCAGGGCGGTCATTTGGCCGCCCGGGACGCCCGACAGATAATGAGGAGAGCCGAACATGGCGATCACAGCAGCACTCGTGAAGGAACTGCGCGAAATGACCGGCGCAGGCATGATGGATGCCAAGAAGGCGCTGGTCGAGAACGACGGCAACATGGACGCCGCCGTTGACTGGCTGCGCACCAAGGGCCTCGCCAAGGCCGCCAAGAAATCCGACCGGACCGCAGCCGAAGGGCTTGTCGCGGTCAAGGTTGACGGCGGCAAGGGCGTAGCTGTCGAAGTGAATTCGGAAACCGATTTCGTCGGCAAGAACGCTGAATTCCAGGCGATGGTCGATGCCATCTCCGCGGCCGCTCTGACCGCAAGCGATGTCGAAGACCTGAAGTCCAAGGACATCGGCGGCAAGACCGTTCAGGACACCATCACCGACAAGATCGCGACCATCGGCGAAAACATGTCGCTGCGTCGCATGGCGTCGATCGAAGGCACGCAGGTCGTGTCCTACGTTCACAACGCCGCTGCGGATGGCATGGGCAAGATCGGCGTTCTCGTGGCGCTTTCGGGCGAAAACGAAGCGTTCGGCAAGCAGGTCGCGATGCATATTGCGGCAGTGAACCCGGCATCCTTGTCTTCGGCTGATCTTGATCCCGCCGTGATTGAAAAAGAACGTCAGATCCAGATCGACATCGCACGTGAGTCGGGCAAGCCCGAGCAGGTGATCGAGAAGATGATCGAAGGCCGCATGAAGAAATTTCTCAGCGAAGTCACGCTGTTGGGCCAATCCTTTGTGATCAATCCTGACCTGACGGTCGAGGCCGCTGCAAAAGAAGCAGGTGTCGAAATCACCGGCTTCGTACGTCTCGAAGTTGGCGAAGGCATAGAGAAGGTTCAGGAAGATTTCGCAGCCGAAGTGGCCAAGGCCGCACAAGGCTAAGTTTCTGTAAAATTGAAAAAATAAAGCGGCGCTGTTGAAATGAACAGCGCCGCTTTTTTGCGGGAGCAATGGACCGGCACCATTTTGGGGATGATGCGGTCCCTTGATCGGTGCAGACAAATCACCCGGGACAGGTCTTTCGTCATGACACGCGTCAAGCGTCTTAGAAACGGAACCCGCAGCGCCCTCGAAATATAAGAGATGCGGGTCCCATGTTCCTTGGCTGAAATTGCCACCACTCACGGAACCCACACATCATGCCAATTTACGCTGGGTCAAGGAAGGGTGGAGATAATGACCACACAGTTTTTTCACGCTTGCGAATATTACATAATACTGATTATAAGAATTTTGTATCGACATATAGTAGCATACGAACAATGCCCCCCTATATCTTTTTTGTCCCGCACCATTCAGCAATGAATAACGCCATAGCGACCGTAACGCGCTTTAGCGAGGACACGCTCACCCGTTCATCAAATCCGTGGATGTTCTCCGAGATCGGTCCGTAGCACAGCGACGGGATATCGTTATACAGACGGTACACCCGACAATCGAGGTAGCCCGGCGTCGTAAAGCTTTGCAGTGGTTTGCCCGTCGCCGCGCGGTGCGCGCGCTCCAGAACGGCCTCGGCATCAGAACCAGGCTCCTGCACATAGCCTTCTGCAAAGAACCCATTGAACGTGATTTTCGTTGGCGTCTCAGAGAGATAGAGATCGTTCTTCGCAAACTGCGCGATACGCGCTTCGATCTCTGCGGCAGCATCTGCCGCCTTGATGCCGGGGTAAATCGCGATGCGGCACTGGATGCGGCACCAGGCCGGCACCGAGGATCCCCAATCGCCGCCTTCTATTTGTCCGATATTCAGATTAATTGGGTGATCCAAGTCACGGAAATACTTGTGATTATGGCGTTCGGCATTCCAGGCCTCCTCAAGCTCGCGCAGGCTGGCAATCACTCGATACGCGGCGTCAATGGCGTTTGCGCCCGCGCCCATTTCACGGACATGAACCGGCCTGCCGCGCAACTCCACTTCGAACCAGAGTGTCCCCACATTGGCCCGTACCAGCATTTCTTCCTCTGGCTCAGGGATCAGCACGGCATCCGCGCTGTGCCCCTTGAGATAGGTCATCAAGGCGCCATTGCCGGTGGATTCTTCTTCCACGACAGACTGGATTTCCACCCGTGCCGCCGGGGTCAGTCCGGCCGCTTTGAGTGCGTCCATCGCAAAGATCATCGCAGCGTGCCCGGCTTTCATGTCCGCGCCCCCGCGCCCGTAGAGCCAATCGCCCTCTAGGGTCGGCTCGAACGGCGGAAAGCGCCACATTTCGGTTGGGCCTGTGGGGACTACATCGGTGTGAGCCTGTAAAATCAGAGACTTGCCGTGCGTTGTTGATGGAACGTGCGTGCCGATCACGATGGGAGCCGTGGAATGCGCGGCACTGAATTTTCCGCCGCCCTCATGCGCTTCGATCGCCGCGCGGTCCATGTCGAACCGCGTCATGGCGTATCCACGCTGATCGAGCGCATCATACACAAAGGCCTGCACATCGTGCTCCTGCCCTCGTGTCGATGCAAACCGCATCAGGTCTTGGGTGAACGCGAGCTGCCGGTCAAACCCATCGTGAACCGCCTTGGTTATGGCGTCTGTGACGGCGTCTTCGAGCATTGCTGCCCACCTTTCGTTTTCGGCGTGTGACCGACAGTGTGCGATTCTCCGGTCTACGGATCAAGACGTTACAATCGGGTGCGATTTGGACGGAACCACAGCACAAACGCTCCCGAGCAACGGATCCATTCGCCAATTTACCCAAAGTCAAACCGTAAAAATGTATATTAAAAACAGATACATACAGGTTTTCTTATCATCGATCCCAATCCACAGCGCCACTGTCATAAAACCGTTACGCAACTGTCACAAAAGCATGTCCGAACAAGGTTAGACCATCGCCAACGGTCATCAGGGGGATGGCCGAGAGATATCCAACCGAGGAGCTGACATAATGTCCGTTAAACTCTCTGCATCGGCGCTCGCAATCGCTGCCGTATCCGCAACGTCCGCACTGGCGCGTGACAACGTGCAGATCGCCGGGTCGTCCACCGTCCTGCCCTACGCGTCCATCGTGGCCGAAGCGTTCGGCGAAAACACTGATTTCCCGACGCCGGTCGTCGAATCCGGCGGTTCGTCGTCGGGCCTCAAGCGCTTCTGCGAAGGTGTCGGCGAAAACACCATCGACATCGCGAACTCGTCCCGCCCGATCCGCGAAGCGGAGATCGCGGCCTGCGCCGAAAACGGCGTGACCGACATCATTGAGGTCCGCATCGGTTATGACGGCATCGTCTTCGCCTCGCAGCAATCCGGCCCGGATTTCAACGCGTTCGTGCCCGCCGACATCTACAATGCCATCGGCGCACAGGTCATGAAGGACGGCGCTCTGGTCGAGAACGACTACCAGACCTGGTCCGAATTCAACGGCGATCTGCCCGATGCCGAGATCGCCATGTTCATCCCCGGCACCAAGCACGGCACCCGGGAAGTCTTCGAAGAGCAGGTTCTGCTGGCAGGCTGCGAAGCCACCGGCGCGATGGAAGCGATGATCGCGGGCGGCATGTCCGAGGACGACGCCGAAGATTCCTGCCTCGACGTGCGTCAGGATGGCAAGTCGGTCGATATCGACGGCGATTACACCGAGACCCTCGCGCGCATCGACGCCAACACCAACGGCATCGGCGTGTTCGGCCTCGCGTTCTACGAGAACAATACCGACAAGCTGAAAGTGGCAACGATGTCCGGTGTGGCTCCGTCCACCGAAACCATCGCATCGGGCGAATACCCCGTGTCCCGCCCGCTGTTCTTCTACGTCAAGAAAGCCCATATCGGCGTGATCCCGGGCCTCAAGGACTTCGCGCAATTCTTCGTCGCCGATGAGCTGGCCGGCCCGAACGGCCCGCTTGCGCAATACGGCCTGGTCTCCGACCCCGAGCTTGCCAAGACGCAGCAGGCCGTGGCTGACGAAAAGGTCATGGGCGCGGATTTGTGATCCGCTTACCCACCGAAACACTCCGAAGGCGGCTGATGGGCCGCCTTCGCCTTTATCGAACCATCCGTTCAACGATCCTGGGGACCTCATGACGCTGCTCTGGCTTTTCCTGATCACGCTCGCGATTGCCGCCGGGGCGTTCGTCCTTGCTCGCAGCCGTGTCCTGGCACAGTCGGGGCAGGACCGACGCAAACTGCATTCGCTCCCGGTCTATTACGGCAGCAACGCCGCAATGAAGTCCGCGATCCCTGCCCTGCTGGTCCTCGTAATCTGGCTCATCGCGCAGCCCTTCGTGGTGAACAACGCGGTCTCCGGCATGATTTCTGATAGCGCGATTGCCGACAATTCCTCGCGTGGTCTGGTCTTGGCCGAAGTCCGTCGCGCGGCGGACGGGCTGGATCTCGCGGTCGCGTCGGGCGCGCTGACAGCCGATCAGGCCACGGATCCGCAATCCGATTTCGAGACCGTAACCAGCGCCATCGAAGAGTCCGGGGCCATCCTGACCTCGCAAATCACCGAACCGGTCCTGCGCGCCGCCCAGGCCTTTCGCGCCATGACCGCGACCGGGAAGCGGCTCATGGCCGGTGTCGTACTGCTGATCGCTGCCCTTGGCGCGCTCTGGGGCCTGCGGGAGACCTCGCCGGAGTTTCGCGCCCGCAACGTGGTCGAACAGGGCGTGCGCGCCCTTCTCATCGCCGCGGCGTCCATCGCCATCCTCACAACGCTGGGCATTGTCCTGTCGCTGGTCTTCAACACGATCGAGTTCTTCCGCCTTTACCCGGCCTCCGAGTTCTTCTTCGGCACCAATTGGGCGCCCAGCTTTTCGGGGCGTGGCGGCGCGTCGGACCTTGGCATCCTGCCGCTCCTGTGGGGTACGTTCTATATTTCCATCGTCGCGCTGATCGTGGCCGTTCCCATCGGCCTTTTCGCCGCGATCTACCTGTCGGAATACGCAAGCCCCCGGCTGCGCGCCATCGCCAAGCCGATGCTCGAAGTGCTCGCGGGCATCCCGACCATCGTTTACGGCCTCTTCGCCTTGCTCACGGTCGGCCCGCTGCTGGTCAGCGTGTTCGGTGACGAGGGCCTTGGGTGGATGCAGGCGGGGACGGCCGTGATGACGGCGGGCCTGGTCATGGGCATCATGCTCATCCCCTTCGTGTCCTCATTGTCGGACGACATCATCAACGCGGTGCCGCAATCCATGCGCGACGGTTCATATGGGTTGGGAGCCACGCAATCGGAAACCATCCGGCAGGTGGTTTTGCCCGCCGCCCTGCCCGGCATTGTCGGTGCGATCCTGCTGGCCGCCAGCCGCGCCATCGGTGAGACCATGATCGTGGTGCTGGGCGCCGGCGCTGCAGCGCGCCTGTCGCTGAACCCGTTTGACGCCATGACCACCGTGACCGCCAAGATCGTGTCGCAGCTGACGGGCGACTCGGACTTCGCATCGCCCGAGGCCTTGGTCGCCTTTGCCCTCGGCATGACGCTCTTCGTCATCACGCTCGGGCTCAATGTCTTCGCCCTCTACATCGTGCGCACATACCGGGAGCAGTACGAATGACCGACGCAAGCATGGACAGCGCCCCGACGAAGGGCCGCCTCACCACCGTCGACGCCCGCACGAAAAAGCGCAACGCCGCTGAAAAGCGGTTCAAGGCCTATGGCCTGACCGCGATTCTCATCGGGCTTTTCTTCCTCGTCGTCCTGGCCGTATCGATCCTGCGCTCCGGACTTCCGGCCTTCACCCAAGCGAATGTGCAGGTGGAGTTTACCCTCAGCCAGGACGAGTATGACGCCGCCGAAGGCCAGATGCTCAAGACCAAGGCCTACGAAAACCTGTTCATCGCTGCCCTGGAAAACCAGCTTGAAGAACGTGGGCTCGAGGTCGATTTCGACGCCGCCGCCATCGAACGCCTGCTGGGCAAGACCGGTGGCACGATCCGTGAGTTCTTCCTGGAAAACCCGGACCGGATCGGGACACCCGTGACCTTCGACCTTGCCGCGTCGTCGCGCGTGGATGGCTATCTCAAGGGCCGTGTGACCCGTGAGTCCGTCGTCGACAGCCGCTTCCTGATGGTCAGTGACCTTGATCTGGTCGATGCCCTACGGGACGCCGGAATCATCACGTCCGGGTTCAACTGGAACTTCATCACCGGATCGGATTCCGGCGTCGACAATCCCGGCGGTGCGGGCATCGGCGTGTCGGTGATCGGGTCGTTCTTCATGATGCTGGTCGTATTGGCGTTGTCTTTGCCCATCGGTGTCGCTGCGTCGATCTACCTTGAGGAATTCGCCCCGCAAAACTGGTTCACCGACCTGATCGAGGTGAACATCTCGAACCTTGCCGCTGTGCCGTCCATCGTGTTCGGCATCCTGGGTCTCGCGGTCTTCATCCAGTTCATGCACCTGCCGCAATCGGCCCCGCTTGTGGGTGGTCTGGTGCTGACGCTGATGACCCTGCCCACCATCATCATTTCGACCCGCGCGTCGCTGAAATCGGTGCCGCCGTCGATCCGCGAAGCGGCTTTGGGCGTCGGCGCCTCCAAGATGCAGACGGTGTTCCACCACGTCCTGCCCCTGGCCGCCCCCGGCATCCTGACAGGCACCATCATCGGTCTGGCGCAGGCGTTGGGCGAGACCGCCCCCCTGCTGTTGATCGGCATGGTCGGCTTCATCGCACGGGCCTATCCCGAAGGTGTGGCCTCGGGTTTCATCGACCCGAACTCGGCCATGCCCGCGCAGATCTACACTTGGGCCTCGCGCGCCGATCCCGGATTTTACGAGAAAGCCTGGGGTGGGATCATCATCCTTCTCATCTTCCTTCTGACGATGAACATCATCGCGATCATTCTGCGCCGCCGCTTCGAGCGCCGCTGGTAATCAGGACCCCGCCCCATGTACGATGCGACTTACGACACCACACAGGAGACGGCCGTGACTGACGTCAAAATCAAAGCCAAGGACGTGCAGGTCTATTACGCCGACAACCACGCCATCAAGGACGTCTCGGTCGAGATCGAGGACAAGACCGTGACCGCCTTCATCGGCCCGTCGGGCTGTGGCAAATCCACCTTCCTGCGCTGCATCAACCGGATGAACGACACCATCGACATCTGCCGGGTCGAGGGCGATATCCTGATCGACGGTGACGACATCTATGACAAGCGTGTGGATCCGGTGCAACTGCGCGCCAAGGTGGGCATGGTGTTCCAGAAACCCAACCCCTTCCCCAAGTCGATCTACGACAACATCGCCTACGGCCCCCGGATCCATGGCATGGCCCGCAACAAAGCCGAACTGGACGAGATCGTGGAACGCGCCCTGCGCCGCGGTGCCATCTGGGACGAGGTGAAGGACCGGCTCCAGGCGCCGGGCACTGGCCTGTCGGGTGGTCAGCAACAGCGGCTCTGCATCGCCCGCGCCGTGGCGACCGAACCCGAGGTGTTGCTGATGGACGAGCCCTGTTCGGCGCTCGACCCCATCGCCACCGCACAGGTCGAGGAACTGATCGACGAGCTGCGCCAGAACTACGCCGTTGTGATCGTGACCCACTCCATGCAGCAGGCCGCGCGCGTCAGCCAGAAGACCGCGTTCTTCCATCTCGGGCATCTCGTGGAATACGACGACACCTCCAAGATTTTCACCAACCCCGAAGACAGCCGCACCGAAAGCTACATCACCGGACGGATTGGATAAGACCGTGAGCCAGGAACATATCTCAAGCGCCTTCGACCGCGATCTCGAAGGCATTCAGGCCCGTATCATGAAAATGGGCGGTCTGGTCGAACAGGCCATTCTCGACTCCGCGCAGGCGCTCGACACCCGCGATCAGGAACTCGCCGACAAGGTGCGCGCCGGGGACAAGGCCATCGACGAACTCGAAGAGCTTTTGAACGAGGAGGCCGCCCGCGTCATCGCCCTGCGCGCCCCCACCGCCATCGACCTGCGCGTGATCCTGTCGGTGATGCGCATGAGCGCCAATCTCGAACGGATCGGCGATCTGGCCAAAAACCTCGCCAAGCGCAACGCGGTGCTGATGACGATGCCGAACATCAGTGGTTCGACCGCCCAGCTGCGCCGCATGTCGCGCGACGTGCAGCTGATGCTCAAGGACGCGCTCGACGCCTATATCCAGCGCGACGAAAAGCTGGCCGCGAACGTGATCGAACGGGACGTGGACATCGACCAGATGTACAACACGCTGTTCCGCGAATTCCTGACCTTCATGTTGGAAGACCCGCGCAACATCACGCCCTGCATGCACCTGCATTTCATCGCCAAGAACGTGGAACGCATGGGCGATCACGTGACCTCGATCGCTGAACAGGTGGTGTTCCTTGTCACCGGCGAAAAACCCGACGAGCCGCGCCAGAAGGACGACAACACGTCGACGGACGCCGCCTTGTCGCGGGGATAAACCATCATGAACATCGCGCCACCCACAGTATTGGTCGTCGAGGATGAACCTGCCCAACGCGAGGTTCTTGGTTATAATCTCGAGGCCGAGGGGTTCCGCGTCGCCAAGGCTGAAAACGGCGAAGAGGCGTTGCTGCTTGTGGACGAGGAACAGCCCGACATCATCGTGCTGGACTGGATGCTGCCCAACGTTTCAGGCATCGAGGTGTGCCGCCAACTCAAGACCCGGTCCGACACGCGCCATGTCCCGATCATCATGCTGTCGGCCCGATCCGAGGAAGTGGACCGCGTGCGGGGGCTGGAAACCGGAGCGGATGATTACGTCATCAAGCCCTATTCCGTGGTCGAATTGATGGCCCGTGTCCGCGCGCAACTGCGCCGCACCCGCCCGGCGGCAGCCGGTTTGCGGCTTGAATACGACGACATCGTGCTGGACTCCGAGACCCACCGCGTCACCCGTGACGGGGCCGAGATCAAGCTGGGACCCACCGAATTTCGTCTGCTGACAACGCTGATGGAAAAGCCGGGCCGTGTCTGGTCGCGCGAGCAATTGCTGGACCGCGTCTGGGGCCGCGACATCTATGTCGACACAAGAACGGTGGACGTTCACATCGGCCGATTGCGCAAGTCGCTCACCCAAGGTGGCGGAACCGATCCGCTGCGCACGGTGCGCGGCGCGGGGTATGCGCTGGGGTAAGTGCCCGGTTCGACAGATGATGCGTCAACGCATCGTCAGGTTTCCGTCGACGGAAACAATCCCTTTGCCTCAGTCCTGCCTTCCGTCCAGCGGCAGAATGACGGTAAACCGCGTTCCCTTGCCAAGCTCGCTCTCGACCTGCAACCGTCCGCGATGGCGGTTGACGATGTGCTTGACGATCGCCAGCCCCAACCCGGTCCCGCCCAGTTCGCGCGACCGGTGACTGTCTACCCGATAAAACCGCTCGGTCAGACGCGGCAGGTGCACCGCGTCAATTCCCGGCCCGGTATCGCTCACCTCGATCCGCACCCCCTGCCCGCGCAGACGGCTCTCGTACTCCGCTGCCCCAAGGCTCAGGCTGACGGCGCTGCCGCGCCCGGAATACTTGATCGCGTTCTCCACGAGATTGGTCAGCACCTGCCGCAACTGATCCGCGTCACCCGGAACCGTCACCGGTGCGTCAGGCAGGTGAAGCGACAGCGCGATCCCGGCCTCTTCGGCCAGATGCGCAAGGCTGTGCCGTGTCTGTTCCAGAACCGATCCCAGGTCCACAGGATCGACCGGCCGCACACGCTCGTCCGCCTCCACACGGCTGAGCGACAGAAGGTCCGACACCAGTCGGTTCATCCGCTCCGCCTCGGCCCCCATGATGCCCAGGAATCGCTCCTGCGCCTTGGCATCGTTGCGCGCCGGGCCTTGCAGCGTTTCGATAAAGCCCAGAAGCGCCGTCAGCGGCGTGCGCAGCTCATGGCTCACATTGGCCACGAAATCCCGCCGCATCTGGCCCGCCTGCTCCATCGGCGTGATGTCCTCGAAGGACACGAGGACACCGCGCCGACCCGCCATCGGCACCGCGCCGCAGGTCACGCGGTAGGTGGTGTCGTGCTGGCCTTCGGTCGTCAGAAACCGGGTCTCGCGCTTTTCCCCGTCGCGCTGCACCTGCTCGATGGTGTCAAGCAGGCTGGGCTGGCGCAACGCGGTGATGAAGTGCCGCCCCTCGATATTCTTGCCAAGCAGGGTTTCCGCCGCCGCATTGACCGCGAAAATCCGTTCATCCGGCGCGATCAGAACGGCCGGAATGCCCAGCACCGACAGGATATCGCGGGGGGTTGCGGTCATTTGGCGGCAGCCACCGCAGCCAGCCCTGCATCGAACGCCGCGATCAGCGCGTCTGGGTCTTCGAGGCCGACAGACACGCGGAAGAACCCTTCGGTCATGCCCAGCTTGGCGCGGCCCTCCGGCGTCAGCGCGCGGTGGGACGACGACGCCGGGTGTGACAGCGTCGTGCCCACATCGCCCAATGTCGGAGCAAAGGCGATCTGGTCCGCACCCTTGGTGAAGGCATTGGCCTCGGCCCGTCCGCCATCCAGTTCGAAACTCACCATATTGCAGCCACGCCCTTGCAGCAGCCCCTGCGCGCGGGCGCGGTCCGGGTGATCGGGGCGTGTCGGATAAAGCACGCGCTTGACCAGCGCCTGCCCCGCGAGGTGATCCGCCAGCCGCGCCGCCGTCGCTTCGGCCCGATCAAAGCGCAAGTCGAAGGACATGAGCCCACGTTCCGCCAGCCAGCAATCGAACGGGCTGGGTGTCATGCCGGTGGTCACGGCGAAATCGTAGATCGCCTTGGCGTGTTCGGCCTGCCGCGTCGCGACCCAGCCCAGGGTCACGTCGGAATGCCCGGCCAGCAGCTTAGTCACCGAATGCAGCACCACACCCGCGCCCAACTCGAACGGCTTGACCGCGCGCGGCGTGGTGAAGGTGTTGTCCACCACCAGAAGCACGCCCTTCTCGCGGCAGAGATCCGCAATCCCCTGCACATCGGCGATCCGCAGCGTCGGGTTCGACACCACCTCGATCAGCACCAGCCGGGTGTTGGGCTGCAATGCGGCCGCAACCGCCGACACGTCGGTCGGATCGGCAAGCGTTGTCTCGATCCCCAGCCGGGGCAAATCGTCCCGCATCATCCGCAACGACCGCCCATAAAGCTGGTCGCCCCCGACCACATGATCCCCGGCCTTGCACAAACCCAGCAACACCGCCGTCACCGCCGCCATGCCCGACCCAAGCACCAGACCGGGCTGCGGTGCCGCCTCCATCGCGTCGATCCGGCGCGCCAGCACATCGGCGTTGGGATGTCCCTCGCGCGCATAGGTGTAGCCCGCGGCGCGTCCCTCGTACTGGTCATCCAGTCGGTCGGGTGTCTCGCTGGCGTAAACAACCGAGGGCATGAGCGGCGTCACCACCGGGGTCGACGCGCTTTCGGGCAGCCCGCCGGGGCGCATCAGGGTCCGTTTCATCATTGTTGCAAGTCTCCGTCCAATTCTTGACCGCAGCCCTGCCACAAAGCGCAGGCCGCAACAATGGGCGGCGCAACGGCAGGTTTCGCAACCCCGCTCTTGCACCAACCGCGCGGGCGCGCGATGAAAGCCGCATGACTGATCGCCCCGACATCCTGTGCATCGGCTCCGTCCTCTGGGACGTGATCGGCCGCTCCGACCGCCACATGAAAACCGGCAGCGATGTGCCGGGCCACATCACCCGCCTGCCCGGCGGCGTGGCTTTGAACATCGCGATGACTCTGGCGCGGTTCAATCTCCGCCCGGCCCTGCTTTCTGTGGTGGGACGCGATGCGGAAGGCGACGAGCTTGTCACCGCCTGCGACCGGCTGGGGCTGATCACCCGGCATCTCTATCGCTCCGAAGACCTGCCGACCGATCAGTACATGGCCGTCGAAGGCGCCAACGGTCTGATCGCCGCCATTGCCGACGCGCATTCGCTGGAGCAAGCGGGCGACAAGATCCTGCGCCCCCTGATCGAAGGCCCGCTCGGGTTCATCGAGGCACCGTTTCCCGGCCCGATCGCGCTGGATGGCAACCTGACGGAATCGCTGCTGGACCAGATCGTCCGGCACCCGGCTTTCTCCAAGGCCGACCTGCGCATCGCGCCCGCCTCCCCGGGCAAGGCCGAACGCCTCCTGCCCTTTATCCGAAACGGCCACGGAGTGCTCTACGTCAATCTCGAGGAAGCCGGTTTGCTGTGTCAGACCGAATTCGAAAGCGCCCCCCAGGCCGGAGCCGCCCTTGTCGAACGCGGGGCCGCCCGCGCGCTGGTGACCGATGGCGGCAACGTCACCTGCGACGCCACCCGCGACGGCATTCTCGCCGAACGTCCCCCCGAGGTGATGGTCACCCGCGTGACCGGCGCGGGCGACACCTTCATGGCCGCCCATATCGCATCCGAACTGCGCGGTGCCGACCGCCCCACCGCGCTGCACCGCGCCCTTGCCACAGCCGCGTCCTATGTCGCCGGAGGATCCTGACATGACCACCACCCTGCCCCTCGACATCTCTCCCGCCGTTCAGGCCGCGCTTGACGCGCACCGGCCCGTGGTTGCGCTGGAATCGACGATCATCACCCACGGGATGCCCTGGCCGCAGAACCTCGAAACCGCCCGCGCGATCGAAGCCACCGTGCGCGAGGGCGGCGCGGAACCGGCCACCATCGCCGTGATCGAAGGACGCCTTTGCGTTGGCCTGAGCGCCGATCAGCTCGAAGCACTGGCACAGGCCAAACAGGTCGCGAAGCTCAGCCGCGCCGACATGGCGGTCTGCATCGCCAAAGGCGGCACGGGCGCCACCACCGTCGCGGCCACGATGATCGCCGCGCATCTCGCGGGCATCAAGGTCTTCGCCACGGGCGGCATCGGCGGCGTGCATCGCGGCGCGGACCAAAGCTTCGACATCTCCGCCGACCTTCAGGAACTGTCGCAAACCCCTGTCACCGTGGTGGCCGCAGGGGCGAAAGCCATCCTCGACCTGCCCAAGACGCTCGAAGTGCTCGAAACCCTGGGCGTGCCGGTCATGGCCTATGGTCAGGACATGCTGCCCGCCTTCTGGTCGCGCGCATCCACCCTCAAGGCCCCGCTGCGCGCCGACAGCCCGGCAGAAATCGCGAAGGCCCATGTCATGCGCGCCGCCCTCGGCCTGCCGGGAGGGCAACTGATCGCCAACCCGATCCCCCCCGAAGCCGAGATCCCGCATTCCGAGATCCACCCGATCATCACCCGCGCCACAAAGGACGCCGAAACCCACGGCATCGCGGGCAAGGCGCTCACGCCCTATCTCCTGCAGCGCATTTTTGAACTGACCGAGGGCCGTTCGCTCGATGCCAATATCGCGCTGGTGCTGAACAACGCCCGGCTCGGTGCGCAAATTGCACAGGAATTGACATCTCTGCGGTGAAAAACCGACCGCCACAGCGCCTGCCCATTGTAGACCGTGAACCGACCGCCTAGGTTTTCACCGAACCAGTGACGGACCCAGCATGACCACCCCTTTCGATCCAGAACGCCGCAGGCCCGGGCTTTTCTCACGCATCAGGGCCAGCTTCCTGACGGGGATCGTCGTGATCGCGCCGGTGTTCCTCACGGTCTGGCTGATCTGGTCGATCATCGGCTGGGTCGACGGGTTCGTCCTGCCCTTGGTGCCAAACCGCTTCAACCCCGAGCAATATATCGGCATCAACCTGCGCGGTGTCGGCGTCATCATCTTCCTGCTGTTCACCATCTTCGTGGGCTGGGTCGCAAAGGGGCTGATCGGCCGGTCGCTGATCCGCTTTGCCGAAGGGCTGGTCGAACGGATGCCGGTGGTCCGGTCGATCTATAGTGGCGTCAAGCAGATCGCCGAGACGATCTTTGCCCAGTCCGAACGCAATTTCGAAAAGGCCTGCCTGATCCAGTACCCGCGCAAGGGCATCTGGGCCATCGGCTTCATCTCGACCGATGCACGGGGCGAGGTCGCAGACAAGGCCGAAACCATGGGCAAGCTGATCTCGGTCTTCGTCCCCACGACGCCAAACCCCACTTCGGGCTTCCTGCTCTTCTTTCCCGAAGAAGACGTGGTCGAACTCGACATGACGATTGAAGACGCCGCGAAACTGGTGATTTCCGCCGGTCTGGTCTACCCGAACGCCAAGGATCCGACCCGCCCCGCCAAGGCTGCGTGATTTTTCGCAGCCCCCGCTTGACGCCAGACCCGGCACCACACACCTACGCTGCACGGTCGACCGCAGATCCGCGCGCGACACGCTGAGGGCCTCTTCTTGGACATCCTGCTTGTGGCCTTTGGCCTCGTCGCGCTGCTTGTCGGCGGCGATCTTCTGGTGCGAGGCGCGGTCGGCGTCGCGCGCCGCTTCAACGTGTCACCGATGGTGATCGGCCTCACTCTGGTGGGCTTCGGCACCTCGGCGCCGGAACTCGTCACGTCGGTCAGCGCGGCCCTCTCCGGCGTGCCTGCCATCGCGCTTGGCAACGTGGTGGGCAGCAACATCGCCAATATCCTGCTGATCCTCGGCGTCGCGGCGCTGATCCGACCCGTTGCGGCGCATATGCCGTCCATGCCGCGCGAGGCGCTCTGGGTCGGAGGATCGGCTGTCCTGTTGGTTCTCCTGTCCCTCACCGGGCAAATCGCGACGCTTGCCGGGGCGGGCCTTCTGGCGCTGCTGGCGGTCTATCTCTGGGGCGCCTTCCGCAGCGCGGATGACCCGCCCGAAGACCTGTCCATCCCGACCGACCCGCTCCCCAGAGCGACAGTTTACCTGATCGCCGGGTTGGCGCTGACCATCGGCGGGGCCATCGCCCTTGTCGACGGCGCCACGGGCATTGCCCGCGCCTATGGCGTGCCCGAGGCGGTGATCGGTCTGACTTTGGTCGCGGTGGGAACCTCGCTGCCGGAACTCGCCACCACCATCATGGCGGCACGGCGCGGGCAATCGGACGTGGCGCTTGGCAATATTCTGGGGTCGGGAATCTTCAACATCCTTGGGATTCTCGGCACGACCGCGCTTGTTGCTCCGTTGCCTGTCGAACCCAGCATCCTGCCCGACACGCTGATCATGCTCGCCACCACTGCGCTGCTGCTTGGATTGCTCTTCTGGCGCACCAAGATCAGCCGCCGCACCGGCGCGGGGTTCCTGTTGCTTTACGCGGGCTACATGGCCTGGCTCAGCCAAACATTCTGACAAGATCCGCCGTCTGCTTCTGGCCCAGATCCTGCTTGTGATGGGCCAGGAACGTTCCGGCGGCCCGACGCCCGGCCGCGCGCAGTTCGGCGATCACCGATGGCACCGGCACCAGCTTGGTCGCCACCGACAGATCGTTCATCAGATCGTCATCCGCGATCATGTGCACCCGCATCTTCTTCATCGCGCCCTCCTGAATCTTGCCCTCCGATATCAGGCGCTGCACGAACTCGATGGCGCGCAATTCCCGCAACAGCGACGAGTTGAAACTGATCTCGTTGATCCGGTTCTGGATCTCGTTCGGCATGACCGGCACCGAGTCCCGTTCCAGCGGGTTGATGTTCACGATCACCACGTCATCGGGCAGATCGGCGTGAAAGAGCGGAAACAGCGCCGGGTTGCCGGTATAGCCGCCATCCCAGAACGCCTCGACCGCGCCGGTCTCGGGGTCCTCGACCTCGACCGCCTGGAACAGCGTCGGCAGACAGGCCGAGGCGAGGATGCTCTGCGTCGTGATCGCACCCCCTTCGAAGATGCGCACCTTCCCGTCGCGCACATTGGTCGCGCAGACATACAGCTTCGGCCCCTCCATCGCGCAGACCCGACCGAAATCGAACTGGTCGACGATCTTTTCCAGCGGATTGTCGTAAAGCGGCCCCCACGCGTATGGCGACATCATGCGGCTGACCGTGTCGCTCAATTGAAAGAGCGGCGAATACTCGATGCTCTTGCTGATCACGCCCGGCTCCGGCAACCACGCCTGCATCCAGCGCGGCACCGCAAGATCATCCAGCCGCGCCACCTGCCCCCAGAGCCAGTCGAGGTTCTCGCGCGCCCCCGCGCGTCCCCCCGTCAGCCAGCCGGACTTCAAAGCCGCCCCGTTCAGCGCCCCCGCCGACGTGCCGGTGATCGCCGCGATCTCGATATCCTCGTCTTCGAGCAGCCGGTCCAGCACACCCCAGGTGAACGCGCCATGCGCGCCGCCACCCTGAAGCGCAAGATTGATCTCTACCATCGCGGTCCCCTGCTCCTTCATCTTGCCGAATAAACTCCGGGGAGCACGAGGGGCTGGCCCCTCAGTCCCCCGATCTCAACCCGCGCGCCGCCTATTGCGAGGTCCACCCGCCATCCACGGACAGCGATGTCCCGGTGATCTGCTCCGCCGCGTCCGAGCACAGGAAGAGCACCGTTCCAGCTAGTTGCTTCACCGTGACGAACTCCTTGGACGGCTGCTTGGCGAGGATCACCTTCTCCACCGCCTCGTCCTCGGAAATCCCGTATTGCTTGGCGGTGTCGGGGATCTGCGCCTCCACCAGCGGGGTCAGCACGTAACCGGGACACACCGCGTTGCAGGTGATCGGTTCTTTCGCCGTCTCCAGACCCACGGTCTTGGTCAGACCCAGGACCCCGTGCTTCGCGGTGACATAGGCCGATTTGAACGGCGAGGCCCGCAGCCCGTGTGCACTCGCGATGTTGACGATCCGGCCCCAACCCGCCTTGCGCATCATCGGCAGTGCCGCCGCCGTGGTATGAAAGCAGGACGACATGTTGATCGCGATGATCGCGTCCCACTTGTCGGCCGGAAACTCATCAACCGGGGCCACATGCTGAATGCCCGCGTTGTTCACAAGGATGTCGCAGGCCCCGGCTTTCTCAATCAGCGCGCGGCACTGATCGGGCTTGGACATATCCGCCTGGATGTAGCGCGCCGTGACGCCATGCTCTTTGCCGATCTCCTCGGCCATGGCGTGATCTTCGTCGCGGTCGGTGAACGAATTGATCACCACATCGGCCCCCGCCCGCGCCAGTTCCCGCGCCACGCCCAGCCCGATGCCTGAATTCGATCCGGTGATGACCGCGGTTTTCCCCTTCAGCGACATGATCGCTCTCCTTTGCCGTTTTCGCTTGCGCAGCACGCTACATGCTGCGCTTGCATAATACAAAGAAGATCAGACCCGCCCTCGGCGGGAATCGGATGCCCCCGAATCGCACCGATTGGCGGAAGACGACAGGCGCTGGTTCATGGGCAAGGCGGCTCGACCCTCACATCCCGACCCGCGACAGACCCATGTATCACTGGCATCTTGTCCACAGGCCCGTATATCCGGACAGAAAAAAACCCCGGCACGAAGCCGGGGTTAAGTTATTGAGGCAGGTTTCATACAGGCAAGAAACCTATCGAGCAGTAACTCCCTTATAGGCAATCTTTCACCGTGATCCAAGCTAAAAGTTTGAAAACCCACGAAAGCCCAGCTACCGTCGCGGTCAATAAAACAAGAGCAGACAGGAATTGTTGCGAAAATGAGATCGGTTTTTTTCCCAAAACGGCAGCTCGGCTTGGCAGCTCTGGCGCTCGCGCTCTGCGCGCAATCGGCCGCCGCGGACCCGCAACACGGCATAGCTATGTATGGCGACCCCGCACTCCCACCGGATTTTGTGTCCCTGCCCTATGCCAACCCGGACGCGCCCAAGGGCGGGCGCATCGTCACCGGCGAGGTCGGCAGCTTCGACAGCCTCAACCCGCATATCGCAAAAGGCAACGTGCCCTGGCAACTTCGCTTCCTCGCTTACGAAAGCCTGATGGGCCGCAATTACGACGAACCCTTCACCCTTTACGGCCTTCTCGCCGAATCAATCGAGGTCGGCGAGGATCGCGAATGGGTCGAATTCGTCCTGCGCGAAGAGGCCGCGTTCTCGGATGGCACGCCGCTGACGGTCGAAGACGTCATGTGGTCTTACGAAACGCTCGGCACCATCGGCCACCCCCGGTATCACGGCGCGTGGAACAAGATCGCGTCGATGGAGCAGACGGGTCCGCGCAGCATCCGCTTTACCTTCACCGAGGAAGACCCCGAAATGGCCCTGCTGATCGGGATGCGCCCGATCCTGAAAAAGGCTCAGTGGGAGGGCAAGGATTTCTCGGCCTCGGGCATCGACGAGGTGCCCATCACCACCGCCCCATACGTGATCGACGATTACGAAGCGGGCCGCTTCGTCAGCCTCAAGCGCGATCCCGATTACTGGGGTCAGGACGTCAACTTCATGCGCGGTCAGGCGAATCTCGATGAGATCCGGATGGAATTCTACGGCGACGGCACCGCCATGTTCGAGGCGTTCAAGGCCGGTGCGCTCAATTCCAGCCGCGAATTCAACGTCGAGAAATGGGACACGCAATACGATTTCCCCGCCATCGACAGCGGCGATGTCGTCAAATCCGTGGTCCCGCATGAACGCCCCTCTGGCATGACCGGTTTCGTGATGAACACCCGCCGCGACGTGTTCAGCGATTGGCGCGTGCGCGACGCGATGCTGCACGCGTTCAACTTCGAATTCATCAACGAAACCATGACCGGCTCCAAACAGCCGCGCATCACCTCCTACTTCTCGAACTCGGTTCTGGGGATGCAGGACGGCCCCGCCGAAGGGCGCGTGCGCGAGTTGCTGGAACCCTTCTCGGACGACCTTCTGCCCGGAGCGCTCGAGGGCTATGCCCTGCCCGCCTCCGATGGCACCGAGCGCAACCGCGGCAACATTCGCGCTGCGATCGACCTGATGGAGCAAGCCGGCTACACCATCACCGATGGCCGGATGGTCGGCCCCGATGGCGCCCCCTTCACCTTCGAGATCCTGCTGCAACAGGGCAGCACCGAAGAGCAATCCATCATCGACCTCTTCACACAATCGCTGGAACGGGTCGGCATCACGCCCACGATCACCACGATCGACAACGCCCAGTTCAAGGAACGAACGTCCAACTACGATTTCGACATGAGCTACAATCGCTGGGGCATGTCGCTCAGCCCGGGCAATGAACAGAAGCTCTATTGGGGCTGCGACGGTGTCGAAAACCCGGGCACGCGCAACTGGATGGGCATGTGTTCCCCGGCCGCCGAGGCGATGATCGACGAGATCCTGAATTCGGACACGCGCGAGGATTTCATCGCCGCCACCCGCGCGCTGGATCGGGTGCTGACGACGGGCCGCTATGTGATCCCGATCTACCAGTGGAACATCAGCCGCATCGCCCATGTGAAAGAATTGAAATACCCCGAGACGATCCCGATCTATGGCGATTGGATCGGCTGGCAGCCGGATGTCTGGTGGTGGGAAGAGGAGTGATCCACCCATGCGCATGTGGATACTGATGGTATGCGCCGCAGGCATGTTGAGTGCCTGCGCAACGGTTGACGGGATCGGGCAGGATATCTCTGCCGGCTCCAGAACCGTTCAGTCATGGTTTTGAGCGGGTTATAGTGGCTAATTCATGTGGTGCATGAGGTATGCTCGGCAAGCCCCTGACGGCACTAGGAAAGCGACGTCACCCAAAGGATCGTGGCGTCGTCATCCGACACTGAAATGACATTGTGGCCCATCGTGGCATCGTAATAGGCACTGTCGCCGCGCCGCATGTCGATGGGTTCGTAGAATTCGGTATACAGACGGATCACACCGGTCAGGACATACAGGAATTCTTCGCCGTCGTGACGCACCCATCCGTCGAACTCCTCGACCGACCGCGCCCGCACCCGCGCGCGGTACGGCAACATCTGCTTCTTGGTCAGGCTTTCCGCCAAAAGCTCGTGTTCATAAGTGGTTGTGGCGTGATGTTGACCTTTACCCGAGGGCGTCATCACCATCCGCCCATTGACCTTTTCCCGCTGCGGCGGCGTGAACAGTTGCGGCACGCTGATCTGAAGTCCCACCGCCAGCTTCTTGAGCGCGTCATAGGTCGGCGACATCTGCCCGTTTTCGATCTTTGACAGCGTCGACCGCGCCAAGCCCGCCTGTTGCGCCGCCTGCTCCAGCGTCCAGGCGCGCGCCTTGCGCAGATCGCGCACGCGCTCGCCGAGGTTCAGCGGCTCGGGCTGGTCGTGGCTTCCACTGTCGCGTGCAATGCGGATCAGGTTCTTGGGGTCATCGGACATGGCGAAACCTATAGTCGCCCCCCGCACCCCCCGCAACCTGCGCTTGCGATGGGTCGTTTTGCGGCCTAGGCCAGTGCCATGATCTCGCTGTTCGACTCCGATCCCTATCCGCCCTGCCCGCAGGCGTTCAACCTCGCGGCCCACGTGCTTTTCGCCGCCGACCGTGTGCCGGACAAGATCGCACTGGCCGTGGTCGCGCCGACAGGCGCGCAACGCTGGAGCTACGCGCGGCTCAAACAGTCTATCCTCGGCTGCGCGACGGGTTTTCTGGAGGCTGGGCTGAACAAGGGCGACCGGCTGCTTTTGCGCGTCGGCAACACGGTCGAGTTTCCGGTCGCCTATCTCGCTGCGATCTCGGTTGGCATCATCCCGATCCCGACCTCGGCGCAACTGACTGATCCTGAAGTGCAGGTCCTGATCGACATGACCGCCCCGGCGGCCATCCTGCATGACGGAAAAACCGCCCGTCCCCAATCTGTACGGATCATCCGTACGGATCAGCTGTCCGAATGGTACGGTTTGCCCCCGGCCGTGTTCGACTACGGCGATCCAAACCGACTTGCCTATATCATTTTCACATCCGGCACCTCCGGCACTCCCCGCGCCGTCTGCCATGCCCACCGCGCCATCTGGGCGCGGGGCATGATGATGCAGGGCTGGTATGGCCTGACCGAAAGCGACCGGCTCATGCATGCGGGTGCCTTCAACTGGACCTACGCTTTGGGCACCGGCTTGCTGGACCCGTGGACGACGGGCGCAACCGCCCTGATCCCGGCGCAGGGCGTCGGGCACGCGCAGATCCCGCTTTTGCTCAAACGGCACGAGGCGACAATTTTTGCAGCGGCGCCGGGGGTTTATCGACACATCCTCACGTCAGGGCCTTTCGACCTGCCGAAACTGAGGCACGGCCTGTCCGCCGGGGAAAAGCTGCCCGCGTCGATCCGGGATGGCTGGCTGGCTGCCACCGGAACGCAGGTTTACGAGGCGTTCGGCATGTCCGAATGCTCCACCTTCATCTCCTCCGCGCCCGGTTCGCCCACCATCGCGCCCGAAAGCTTGGGCTGGCCGCAGCCCGGTCGACGCGTGGCGATCCTTGGCGACAATGGCCCTGTCCCCGTGGGGACACCCGGCACCATCGCCATCCACCGCGACGATCCCGGCCTGATGATTGGCTATCTCGACCAACCCGAGGAAACCATTGCCCGGTTTCAGGGCGACTGGTTTCTGACCGGCGACATGGGCGAAATGACTGAAAACAAAGACATTCTCTACCACGGTCGCACCGATGACGTGATGAACGCGGGCGGCTTTCGCGTCAGCCCTCTTGAGGTCGAAGCCGCGCTGCTTGCCCATCCCGACATTCACGAGGTCGGGGTGACGGATATCGAAATCAAACCTGACGCCCGCATCATCGCGGCCTATTACGTGGCGGATACCGAGATTGACGCGGACAGCCTTAACGCCTTCGCGGCCGAACGCCTCGCGCGCTACAAGCAGCCACGCCTTTTCACCCGGGTAACGGCCCTGCCGCGCAACGCCAACAACAAGCTTTTGCGCCGCGCCCTGCCCGAACATCCGACGCTTTGATCTCAATCGCTTACCATTCGGCACCGGGTCTGTTAAAGATTCCGAAACGATGTGAAAGGAACGTCTTATGGTCAAGCTCGACATCATGTCCGATCCGATCTGCCCGTGGTGCTATATCGGCAAGGCCAATCTTGATCGCGCGCTTGAGCAGCGACCGGATCACCCCTTTCTCATCACCTGGCACCCGTTTCAGCTCAACCCGGATATGCCCGCAGGCGGTATGGATCGGCGCGCATATCTCGAGACCAAGTTCGGCGGCAAGGAGGGCGCGGTCAAAGCCTATGCCCCGGTGGTCGAGAACGCCGAGGCGGCGGGTCTGAAGATCAACCTGGAAGCCATTGAAAAGACGCCGAATACGCTGGATGCGCACCGCCTGATCCACTGGGCCGGGATCGAAGGCCATCAGATCGCGGTCGTGGATGCCCTCTTCAAAGCCTATTTCGTCGAGGGCCGCGATATCGGGGATCCGGACGTTCTGGCCGATATCGCCGATACTTGCGGCATGGATGCCAGCGTTGTTCTGCGCCTGCTGGCAACCGAGGAAGACCGCCGCGAAATCGTCGAACGCGATGCCGCCGCGCGCGGGATGGGTGTCACGTCCGTGCCGACCTTCATCGTCGCCAGCAAACACGCGGTCCCCGGTGCGCAGCCGACCGAGCTGTGGCTTCAGGTGCTCGACGATCTGGCACAAGGCGCTTCTCTGGACGCATGAACACGCCCTTTCGGATCGCGACGCTTCTCCTGACGCTCATTTTGATCGTCACGGGCGGCACGATATTCTTCCGCTGGGCCGAGGGCTGGAGCTGGCTCGATTCCTACTTCTTCACCGTCGTCACCCTGTCGACGGTCGGCTATGGCAGCCTTGTTCCGGCGACCGCGCTTGGCAAGATCGGCACGACCGTGTTCATCTTCGTCGGCTTGGGCGTATTCGCCGTAGCGGTGCAGCAATTCGGCATGTTCGCGATGCGCAAGCGGGAAGAGCACACCGAATGGATCGTCGGCCGCCTGGGCAAGCCGCATCACAGTGCAAATACCGATGACGATCCGGGCGATCCGCCGCCGCCGCCCACGTCACGCGACATCTGAGGCGCGCTGGGTCTGTTCCCCTCCGGAAGTTGGTGCTAGGGCTGACCGCGCAATTTCAGGACACGATCATGCCGAACGCCATGCCGCGTAAAGAATTTATCGCATTGATGGCGATGCTGGCCGCGACAGTGGCGCTGTCCATCGACGCTATGCTGCCAGCTCTGCCCGAGATCGGCGAAGAACTGACCCCCGAAAACCTCAACCAGGCGCAGTTGATCCTGACCATGTTCGTGCTGGGCATGGGGTTGGGGACATTTTTCACCGGGCCGCTGTCGGACACATTCGGACGCAAGCCGGTGATGCTCTGGGGGGCTGCGGTCTATACGGTCAGCGCGTTTATCGCGTCCAAGGCGCAAACGCTCGAAGTGCTTCTGATCGCGCGGGTGTTTCAGGGGCTGGGGGCCGCTGGCCCGCGCGTCGTGGCGATGGCCGTGGTGCGCGACCTCTATATGGGCC
This sequence comes from uncultured Marivita sp., assembly GCF_947488135.1. GTDB lineage: Bacteria > Pseudomonadota > Alphaproteobacteria > Rhodobacterales > Rhodobacteraceae > Marivita. The sequence continues at coordinate 210,167 of NZ_CANKYW010000004.1, forward strand.
GGGGCATGGCGCAGATCGTGTCATTTATCATGATCATTTTCACGCTGGTGCCCGCAATTGCCCCGCTTCTGGGATCGGTGGTGATCGACGCCTATGACTGGCGGGCGGTGTTCTACGGGTTCATGATTTTCTCTGTAATATCTGCACTTTGGCTGGGGGTTCGCCTGCCCGAAACTCTGCCCGTCGAACGCCGCCGACCGTTCCGCTTCCACGCCCTGCGCGCGGCGGTGGTCGAGATGTTCGTCCATCCGGTCGTGCGCCTGTCCATCGCGGTGCAAGCCTTGTGCTTTGCCATGCTGTTTTCCATGCTGTCGAGCGTCCAGCAGATCTACGACATCACCTTCGGGCGCGCCGATACCTTTGCGCTCTGGTTCGGCTTTGTCGCCATCGTCGCGGGAAGCTCGGGCTTTCTGAACGCCAACCTCGTGATGCGCCTGGGCATGATGTTCCTCGTTCGCGCCATGCTCATGGCGCAGGTGGTCCTGTCGGCGCTTTTGATCGCAGCCGGGTTTGCGGCGGAAGCTGGCCATATCTCGGGCACACTCTTTTTCGCGTTTTTCGTCATCTGGCAGATCTCGGTGTTTTTCCAGGCGGGCATGACCCTTGGCAACCTTGCCGCCATCGCGCAGGAACCGATGGGCCATATCGCGGGCATGGCGGCCAGCGTGATCGGGTCGGTGGCCACGGTTGTGGGCGTGACCCTCGCGATACCGGTCGGCCTGTTGTTCGACGGAACGCCGATCCCGCTGGCGATTGCCATTTTCGTTGAGGCAGGCGTCGCGCTATGGCTGATGCGCCTGATGATGCAGGCCGACGCGCAACTTTCGCCCTCTCCCATGAATTGAACCGACAAAGGAAAGGAACGCTCCAATGTCGAAGATCAAAGTCGAAAACCCGATCGTTGAAATGGACGGCGATGAAATGACCCGGATCATCTGGGACTTCATCAAGAAAAAGCTGATCCTGCCCTATCTCGACATCGACCTGCTTTATTACGATCTCGGGATCGAGGAACGCGACCGGACCGAGGATCAGGTGACGGTCGATGCTGCCGAAAAGACGCGTGAGGTCGGCGTTGCTGTCAAATGCGCGACGATCACCCCGGACGAGGCGCGGGTCGAGGAATTTGGCCTCAAGCAGATGTGGCGCAGCCCGAACGGCACGATCCGCAACATTCTGGGCGGGGTGATCTTCCGCCAGCCGATCATCTGCCGCAACGTGCCTCGCCTTGTGCCGGGATGGACGAAGCCTATCGTGGTCGGGCGTCACGCGTTTGGCGATCAATACAAAGCCACGGATTTCAAATTCCCCGGACCGGGCAAGCTGTCGATGAAATTCGTGGGCGAAGATGGTGAGGTGATTGAACGAGACGTCTATGACGCGCCCTCTGCCGGGGTCTTCATGTCCATGTATAATCTCGACGACTCGATCCGCGATTTCGCGCGGGCGTCCCTGAATTACGGCCTCAACCTTGGCTGGCCGGTCTACCTGTCCACCAAGAACACGATCCTCAAGCAATATGACGGGCGCTTCATCGAGATCTTCGCCGAAGTGTTCGAGGCCGAGTTCAAGGAGGCGTTCGACGCCAAGGGGATCGAGTACCAGCACTGTCTGATCGACGACATGGTGGCCTCGGCGCTCAAGTGGTCGGGCGGGTTCGTCTGGGCCTGTAAGAACTACGATGGCGACGTGCAGTCCGACACCGTAGCGCAAGGGTTCGGATCGCTGGGCATGATGTCCTCCATCCTGATGACGCCCGATGGCAAGATCGTGGAATCCGAAGCGGCGCATGGCACAGTCACGCGGCATTACCGCCAACATCAGGCGGGGGAAGAGACCTCGACCAATTCCATCGCGTCGATCTACGCCTGGACCGGGGCGCTCAAGCATCGGGCCAAGCTGGACGAGAATATCAGCCTGCGCGCCTTTGCCGAAACGCTGGAACGGGTTGTGGTGGAAACGGTGGAGGCCGGGTTCATGACCAAGGATCTCGCATTGCTGGTCGGACCCGAACAAAGCTGGCTGACCACGATGGGCTTTTTGGAGAAGCTGGACGAACGGCTGAACGCCGCTCTGACGGGATGACGCGGGAGTGGCTTGACACGCAGGAAATATGTCATAATTCCTGACCTATGTTTTTGCTGAGCAAGCCCCCCGCCGACCGCCACACCCCGCTTGAGGATGTGCAGGGTATCCTCGTGGGTGCCACGCTGGTCGCGCTGGCGGTGCAGTTTCTGGCGTCGGCCAACCTAATGACAGGGCAGATCGCCGGGCTGTCGCTGCTGGGCAGCTATGCGACCGCTTGGAGTTTCGGCACGATCTTCTTCGTGCTGAACCTGCCGTTCTACTTTTTGGCGGTGAAACAGATCGGCTGGACCTTCACCTTCAAGACCTTTGCCGCCGTGGCCGTGATGTCGGTCTTGTCGGAACTGCTGCCCTTGGCGCTCACGCTCGATATGCTGCACCCGGCGCTGGGGGCGGTTCTGGGTGGGATCCTGGCGGGTGTCGGTCTGATCTCGCTCTTCCGTCACGGGGCGACCCTTGGCGGCGTCGGTATCGTGGCGCTGTGGTTGCAGGACACGCGCGGTATACAGGCGGGCAACGTGCAACTGATCTTCGATCTCTTCGTCTTTGCCTTCGCGTTCCTGCTTCTGCCAGCCGAGATGGTGGTCTGGTCGCTTTTGGGTGCGGTGATCCTCAACCTGATCGTGACCGTGAACCACAGGCGCGACCGCTACGTGGCGCGATCCTGACGCGTCCGCCCGACTGAAAAAGCATCGAAAACGACATCCTGTCGCAATTGGCGCAGATTGCGGTGGCACGCGCGGGCAGCATTTCCCCAGCCATTGGGAGATGCAGATGCGTGGTGATCGCCCTGCCCTGACACTTGTCCTGCGCACGATCGGGGCGCGACGGGGACGCGCCGCGCGTGGGAGACCCTGACAGGAAACGCGAAGAAAACCCTGTTTCCCCGTTTCAAAAGAGCACTGACATGACCGATCTATCCCCCCGCCGGGCAGGAGGCCGCGCCGCAAGACGCGAAGCCCGTGCCAATCCGCTTGCCGACAATCTGCGCCCCATCCGTGCGGGCATGTCCGGCGGTCGCTATGCACCGCTTGATCCCTTGGACCTTGACCGCATCCATCACGCCGCCCTGCGCGCGCTGGAAGAGATCGGCCTGTCCGACGCCCCGCCCTCGGGGATCGAGGTCCTGACCGGTGCGGGCGCGATCCTTGGCGATGATGGCCGCATCCGGTTTCCCCGCGCGCTAGTCGAGGACATGCTGGTTCTCGCCAATCGCAGCGTGACGCTCTGTGGCCGCGATCCGCGCCACGACCTCGACCTGTCGGGCACGCGCGTGCATTACGGCACCGCCGGGGCCGCGGTTCACATGGTGGACGTGGACACCGGGCATTACCGGGAAAGCACGGTGCAGGATCTGCACGACGCCGCGCGGATCGCGGACCAGTTGGACAATATCCACTTCCTGCAACGCCCAATGGTTGCCCGCGACATCCCCGACAATCGCGAGATGGATCTGAACACGATCTACGCCTGCTGCGCGGGCACTCACAAACACGTGGGTGTGTCCTTTACCGAGCCGTCCTTCGTTCCCGACGCGTTCGAGCTGTTGCACCTCATCGCAGGCGGAGAGGACGCGTGGCGCGCGCGGCCCTTTGTGTCGAACTCCAATTGCTTCGTCGTGCCGCCGATGAAATTCGCCACCGAATCCTGTCAGGTCATGGAAGCCTGCATTCGTGGCGGCATGCCCGTTCTGCTGCTCAGCGCCGGTCAGGCTGGCGCCACCGCCCCCGCCTCGATCGCCGGGGCCATCGTGCAGGCGGTCGCCGAATGTCTGGCCGGTGTCGTCTATGTCAATGCCATGGCCCCCGGCCACCCGGCGATCTTCGGCACCTGGCCCTTCGTGTCGGACCTGCGCACCGGGGCGATGTCGGGCGGGTCCGGCGAACAGGCGCTGCTCACGGCGGGCTGTGCGCAGATGCACCGGTATTACGGGCTTTGCGGTGGGGCGGCGGCGGGCATTGCCGATGCCAAGCTGCCGGACATGCAGGCCGGTTGGGAACAGATGTGCTCGAACGTGCTGGCGGGGCTGTCGGGGCTGAACATGGTTTACGAGGCCGCCGGGATGCATGCGTCGCTTCTGGGGTTCTGCCACGAAAGCCTGATTCTGGGCGACGACCTGATCGGTCAGGCGCTGCGCTGCGTGCGCGGCATCGAAGTGACCGAGGACGATCTGAGCCTCGAGGTGATGCGCGCGACCTGCCTCGGCGGGCCGGGACATTACCTCGGCAGCGACGACACGCTGCGGCGGATGCAACGCGACTACGTCTATCCGTCTCTAGGCAACCGCGCATCGCCCAAGGAATGGGTGGAACAAGGGCAGCCGATCCTGGTAAACAAGGCCACGGAGCGCAAACTGTCGATCCTGTCAAAACCCTCCAGCGCGCGGTTTGCACCGGATGTCGATGCTGCGATCCGCAGCCGGTTCAACATTCATCTGCACTAATCGTTGCGACCTGATGACAACACTGGGCGCAAGGCTGGTCCTATGCGGATGGATCGGTCATCAAGATGGCATCGCTCAGGAGGTCTTCCATGCCCTATCTCATCCTCATGCTTGCCGTCTTGGCGGAAACCATCGGGACCACGGCCCTTCAGGCCAGCCAGCAATTCAGCCGCCCTCTGCCCTCGGCCATCGTGGTCGTGGCGTATGGCGCGGCCTTCTACCTTCTGGCCATAGCGCTCAAGACGTTTCCGGTCGGGGTCGCCTACGCGATGTGGTCGGGTATGGGGATCGTGTTCATCTCGATCATCGGCTTTGCCATCTTCGGACAACGTCTCGACCTTGCGGCGATTATCGGCATCGCGCTGATTATGGCGGGCATTCTGGTCATCAACCTGCTTTCCGGCACCGCCACACATTAAAAAAACGCGCACCCGAGGGAGGGTGCGCGTTTCTGTGCCTTACGACAGATCCGTCGGATCAGAAGCGGAAGTTGGCCCGCAGCGACAGGGTATCGGCGTCGATGTCCAGTCCGGTGTCATCGAAATCGTCGAACTGGTGGTAGAGGTATTCCGCACCAACGCTGACATTGTCAGTGACGAGATATTCCGCACCAAGACCGGCAACCCAACCGGTATCGTCGAAATTGTCCGTGTTCAGCTGTGCGGCACCGAGAACACCGTACACCAGCGTGCGGTTCAGGTCGTAACCGGCGCGCATCTTGAGGCGAAGAACGTCATCCACGTCTTCCGCACCGAGGTTCAGGCTGTCACCGGTCTGGTAATCAAGCTCACCACCCAGCACAAACTGGCCGAAATCGTAATCGTAGCCGCCGTGGACGCCGTAGATCATTTCGCTGTCGTCGTTGTCGTCATCTTCGACCCAGGCCTGGCCCAGGCTCAGACCGCCGTAAGCACCGGTCCAATCGCCACCCAACTGCATGGGGGCCACGGCCACCGGCTCGACGACCATCGGCTCGACAGGTGCGGGATCGGCGCTGCCTGCGTAGGATGCAGTCGCCGCGGTCATTGCCACTGCACTGCTCAGAAGAATGCGTTTCATGAGATTTCCTTTCTCTCGGTTTGCCTCATTCGCGACGACATGCAGAAGGTCCGCCTGCCGCGCTGTTGTCTCAACGTCGGAACTCATGACCGCGTTTCAAGTGGGACCCCAGAAGATTTTTCGACACCCTCGGTTTCAGGCCAAAGGCCGCTTAAAAACCTCGTGGCATCAGTGCTTTATTGCCGGTTTCCAGTCACGCTGACGTGATGGGTCGGTGGTGCCTATGTGGCAACACTCTGACTGTCGGGCTTTTTTGCTGGCGTTCCCGGACTTGGGCTTGTAACCCCCGCGCAACTCTTCCCTGTACGAGACAAAGACCCATGGACCTTCGCAATATTGCGATCATCGCGCACGTTGACCACGGCAAGACGACGCTGGTGGACGAGCTTCTCAAGCAATCCGGTGCGTTCCGCGCCAATCAGGCCGTGGCCGAACGCGCCATGGACAGCAACGACCTCGAACGCGAGCGTGGCATCACCATTCTGGCCAAGGCAACGTCGGTCGAATGGAAAGGCACCCGTATCAACATCGTCGATACCCCCGGTCACGCCGATTTCGGCGGCGAGGTGGAGCGGATCCTGTCGATGGTCGATGGCGTTGTCCTGCTGGTGGACGCCGCCGAAGGTCCGATGCCGCAGACCAAGTTCGTGACCTCCAAGGCGCTGGCGCTTGGCCTGCGTCCGATCGTGGTGCTGAACAAGGTCGACAAGCCCGACGCCGAACCCGACCGCGCGCTGGACGAGTGTTTCGACCTTTTCGCAAACCTCGACGCCAACGAGGACCAGCTCGATTTCCCGCATATGTACGCCTCTGGCCGCTCCGGCTGGGCTGACACGACGCTCGAAGGGCCGCGCAAGAACCTGGACGCGCTCTTCAAGCTGATCGTCAACCACGTGCCTGCCCCCAAGCAGATCAAGCACCAGAACGAAGATTTCCGGATGCTGGCGACCACCCTGGGCTCTGACCCCTTCGTGGGCCGCATCCTGACCGGGCGCGTCGAAACCGGCCGCCTCAAGGTCGGTGCAACCGTGCAGGCCTTGAGCCGCGTCGGACAGAAGATCGAACAGTTCCGCGTGACGAAAATCCAGGCATTCCGGGGACTTGGACCGCAGGATATCGACGAGGCCCTGGCCGGAGACATCGTCAGCATCGCGGGCATGTCCAAGGCGACCGTGGCCGATACGATCTGCGCGCTGGCCGTCGATGAACCGCTCGAGGCACAGCCCATCGACCCGCCCACGATCACCGTCACCTTCGGCATCAACGACAGCCCGCTGGCGGGCCGCGATGGCAAGAAGGTACAATCCCGCGTGATCCGCGACCGCCTGATGAAGGAAGCGGAATCCAACGTCGCGATCAAGATCAAGGACACCCCCGGTGGCGAAGCCTTCGAGGTCTCGGGTCGCGGCGAATTGCAGATGGGCGTTCTCATCGAGAACATGCGCCGCGAAGGGTTCGAACTGTCGATCTCGCGCCCGCAGGTCATCATGAAGGAAGACGAGAACCGCAAACTGCTGGAGCCCGTCGAAGAAGCCACGATCGACGTCGATGACGATTATTCCGGCGCCGTGATCGAAAAGCTGACCGGCGCGCGCAAGGGTGAGTTGGTCGAGATGAAACCGGCAGGGGCTGGCAAGACCCGCATCATCGCGCATGTGCCGTCCCGTGGCCTGATCGGCTATCATGGCGAATTCCTCACCGACACGCGCGGCACCGGTGTTCTGAACCGTGTCTTCCACGGCTGGACGCCGCATAAAGGCGCCATTCCGGGCCGCCGTGCCGGTGTGCTGATCTCGATGGAGAATGGGACGTCGGTGGCCTATGCACTCTGGAACCTCGAAGAGCGGGGCAAGATGTTCATCGGCGCGCAGGAAGCGGTCTATACCGGCATGATCATCGGCGAACACAGCCGTGAGAACGATCTCGAAGTGAATCCGCTCAAGGGCAAGAAGCTCACCAACGTGCGCGCATCAGGCACGGATGATGCGGTGCGGCTGACCACACCGGTCACGCTGTCGCTGGAAGAGGCCATTGCTTACATCAACGATGATGAACTGGTCGAAGTGACGCCGAACGCGATCCGTCTGCGCAAGCGCTACCTTGATCCGCATGAGCGCAAGCGGATGTCCAAATCGGTGTAAGCGGTTTCGAAACCACTTTCGGAAGGGCTTTGGAAAGCCCTTCCGCGCCGATCATTCCGTCGTTTCGACGATCATCAACTCACGTTCGGATGCGCCACGCGCGTGGTCCAGCGCGCGCTGGTATTCCGGGCTGTTGTAGCACGCCTCGGCATCTTCGACCGACGGGAACCGGGCGACAACGTTGCGCGCGCGCTCCTGTCCTTCGAGTTGGACGTAGCGACCGCCGCGGGCGATGAAGTGCCCGCCATGCTGCGCAATCGCGGGGCCTGCCAGTTCGGCGTATTTCGCGTAATCTTCGGGGTCGGTCACCGTGACGTGGGCGATCCAAAGTGCAGGCATGGTTTATCCTCCCAAAACGGCTTCGGCGGCCTTGATCGCGGCCTCGGCGTTTTCAGCCGATGCGCCTCCGCCTTGCGCCATGTCCGGACGACCCCCGCCGCCCTTGCCGCCTAATTCTGGCACGGCGGCTTTGACCAGATCAACGGCGGAAATGCTGTCGGTCAGATCTGACGTGACCCCGGCCGCCACCGCCGCCTTGCCGCCGGTATCCGCGATCAGAAGCACGGCCCCCGATCCGATGCGTGCCTTGTGCTCGTCGATGAGAGGCGGCAGGTCCTTGCCCGAAACGCCCGATAGCACCTGCGCCATGAACTTGACGCCGTTCACCTCGCGGGCTTCCGCTCCGCCACCCTGGCCCGCGCCGCCGGCCATCGCCAACTCGCGACGCAGTTGCGCCACTTCGTTCGCCAACGCCTTGCGTTCGTCGAGCAGCGCCTTGACCCGCGCGGGCACATCCGTGGCTTGCGATTTCAACTCCAGCGCCACCTCGGCCAAACGGTGATCCTGCTCCGACAGGTAGCGGAACGCATCCGCCCCGGTCAGCGCCTCGATCCGGCGCACACCCGCGCTCGACGCGGAATCGCCCAGCGTCACAAACACGCCGATATCACCCGTGCGCCGCACATGGGTGCCGCCGCACAGTTCCAGCGAATAGGTGTTGCCATTGGTGCCTTTGCCGGACCCGGATTGTTCCCCCATGGAGACCACGCGCACCTCGTCGCCGTATTTTTCGCCGAACAGCGCCTGTGCCCCGATGGCGCGCGCGTCGTCGGGCGTCATGATCCGCGTCTCTACGGCTGCGTTCTGGCGAATGTACTCGTTCACTTCCGCCTCGACCTGGCGCAACTGGTCCAGCGTCAGCGCCTTGCCGTGGCTGAAATCGAATCGCAAACGATCCGGCGCATTGAGCGACCCGCGCTGTGCGACATGATCACCAAGAGCCCGGCGCAACGCCTCGTGCAGCAAGTGCGTGGCCGAATGGTTCGCGCGGATCGCGGTGCGCCGCTTGTGGTCGACCTCGAGCTGAACCGCCTCGCCCTTCTTGAAGGTTCCGCTTTTGACCGTGACGTGATGCGCGAAGATCTTGCCGGCGCCCATCCGCTGGGTGTCGGTGACTTCGGCCTGATCGTCCTCGTCCTCAAGACGGCGCAGCCAGCCGGTATCACCGACCTGACCGCCCGCCTCGCCGTAGAACGGGGTCTGGTTCAGCACGATCCAGCCACTGTCGCCCTCGGCCAGCGTATCCACCACCGTCCCGTCCTTCACCAGGGCGAGCATCTGACCTTCGGCCTTCTCGGTGTCATAGCCAAGGAAATCCGTGGCCCCATGCGTTTCGGCCAGGTCGAACCAGATTGCCAGGTCCGCGGATTCGCCGGTGCCCGACCAAGCGGCGCGCGCCTTGGCCTTCTGTTCGGCCATTGCGCTGTCGAACCCGTCGACATCCACCTGCCGCCCGCGTTCGCGCAGCGCGTCCTGCGTCAGGTCGAGCGGGAACCCGTATGTGTCGTACAGCTTGAACGCGGTCTCGCCCGGGAACGACGCGCTCTCGGGCAGATGCGCGAGTTCCTCGTCCAGCAATTTCAGACCGCGGTCCAGCGTCTGCTTGAAGCGCGTCTCTTCGTTCCGCAGTGTCTCTTCGATCAACGCCTGCGCGCGCCCCAGTTCGGGGTATGCCGCCCCCATCTGCCGCACCAAGGCCGGAACCAAACGGTGCATCACCGGGTCCTGCGAGCCCAGCAAATGCGCATGACGCATGGCGCGGCGCATGATGCGGCGCAGCACGTAGCCGCGCCCATCGTTGCTGGGCATCACGCCGTCCGCGATCAGGAACGAGGTCGAGCGCAGGTGATCCGCGATCACGCGGTGATGCGTCTTGCCGGGACCATCGGGATCGGACGAGGTCACATCCGCCGAGGCCTCGATCAGCGCGCGCATCGTGTCGGTGTCGTAATTGTCATTGCTGCCCTGCAACAGCGCGCCGATCCGTTCGAGCCCCATGCCGGTGTCGATCGATTGCATGTCGAGCGCTTTCATCGAGCCGTCTTCAAATTGTTCGTTCTGCATGAAAACGATGTTCCAGATCTCGATGAAGCGATCACCATCCTCGTCGGGGCTGCCCGGAGGACCGCCCCAGATGTGATCGCCGTGATCGTAAAAAATTTCGGTGCAGGGGCCGCAGGGGCCGGTCGGACCCATTTGCCAGAAATTGTCCGAAGTGGCGATGCGGATGATGCGGCTTTCCGGCACGCCCACCTTTTTCCAGATCTCGAACGCCTCGTCATCGGTATGGTAAATGGTGACGTACAACCGATCCGCCGGGATGCCGAAATGCTTGGTGATCAGCTCCCACGCGAAGGGGATCGCCTCTTCCTTGAAATAGTCGCCAAAGCTGAAATTCCCCAGCATCTCGAAGAACGTATGGTGCCGCGCGGTGTAGCCCACATTGTCGAGATCGTTGTGCTTGCCGCCTGCGCGCACGCATTTCTGTGCCGTCGTCGCGCGCTTGTAGTCGCGATGTTCGACCCCGGTAAACAGGTTTTTGAACTGCACCATGCCCGAATTGGCGAACATGAGGGTCGGATCGTTGCGCGGCACGAGCGGGCTGGAGGCCACAACCTCGTGACCCTGTTTTTCAAAATAGCTCAGAAAGGTGGAGCGGATATCGTTCAGCGTGGGCATGTGTGACCTGACCTGAGAGGAATTGGTGAGGGGGCTTTTCCGGTTCGGCCTGAAATAGCTTGTGCCAGAGGGGCTGTCCACAGCAGAGCGACCGCTGAAACGGAAACAGGGTGGCGCATCCGCCACCCTGTTCCAGGTATTCTCGAACCCATGTCTGGATCCGGGGCGTTTCTGCAGTCGCCGTCTGCGTTTCGTCAGGATTCGACGATGTTGTCTTCCACATCGTCATCCGAGGCTGACATATCGAAATCCAGACCATGTGCCGCGCGGATCTTGTCCTCGATCTCGAGCGCCATGGCGGTGTTTTCCTTGAGGAACGTTTTGGCGTTTTCACGCCCCTGCCCGATGCGTTCGTCGCCGTAGGAATACCACGCGCCCGACTTCTCGACCACGCCCGCCTTCACGCCGAGGTCGATCAGTTCCCCGGTTTTCGAGATGCCTTCGCCATACATGATGTCGAATTCCACCTGCTTGAAGGGTGGTGCCACCTTGTTCTTGACCACCTTCACGCGGGTTGCGTTGCCGACCACCTCGTCGCGATCCTTGATCGCACCGATGCGCCGGATATCAAGGCGCACCGAGCTGTAGAATTTCAATGCGTTGCCGCCGGTCGTGGTTTCGGGGCTGCCGAACATCACGCCGATCTTCATGCGGATCTGGTTGATGAAGATCACCATACAGTTCGACCGCGAGATCGAGCTTGTGAGCTTGCGCATCGCCTGGCTCATGAGGCGGGCATGAACACCGACGCTGCTGTCGCCCATATCGCCTTCAAGCTCGGATTTCGGCGTCAGGGCCGCGACCGAGTCGACGACCACGAGGCTCACCGCGCCAGAGCGCACGAGCGTGTCGACGATTTCGAGCGCCTGTTCACCGGTGTCGGGCTGCGAGATCAGCAGCTCGTCAAGATCGACACCCAGCTTCTTGGCGTATTGCGGATCGAGCGCGTGTTCCGCGTCGACGAACGCGCAAACGCCGCCCTTTTTCTGCTCCTCGGCCACCGAATGCAGCGTGAGCGTCGTCTTGCCCGAGCTTTCCGGCCCGTAGATTTCGATGATGCGGCCCTTGGGCAAGCCGCCGATGCCAAGCGCGATGTCGAGACCCAGCGAACCGGTCGACGTCGCCTCGATGTCGCGCATGGTGTTTTCGCCACCAAGCTTCATGATCGAGCCTTTGCCGAACTGGCGTTCAATCTGTGCCAGCGCCGAATCCAGGGCTTTTTGTTTGTTCGCGTCGCGCTTGCTGTCCATTGTCAGAAGATCTGCCGTTGCCATTGCTTTTGATCCTTATTCCACACCCTATGCCGGGCGGCAATTGCTGCTTTCGTTCACCTCTTGTTCTCAAGGGTTATGAGATCAAAACGCGAACATTTCAACTTTTATTTTCAAACCCACTGTTGCGCGCTTTGGTTAAGGAGTGGTTTATAAGCGCGCTGAGTAGCGCGGAGCGATGGGCATGCTGGTATTCTGGAATGAACGGTTGGTCGTCTTGTCCGTGCCCAAGACCGGGACGCACGCCTACACCCAAGCACTTGGCCCGCGCGCGTCGATGGTGGTGACCGATCCGCCAGAGCTGAAACACGCGCCGGTCTATCGATACAACCGGTTTTTCCGTCCGATGTTCGAAAAAATAGGGGCGCCGAACATGGAACTGATCGCGGTCATCCGTGAACCGCTCAGCTGGTTGGGCAGCTGGTATCGGTATCGACAGCGCCCGGCGCTCGATGGTCGTCCCACCTCGACAAAGGGGATGAGTTTCGATGCGTTTCTGTCCGCTTGCTGCGAAGATGATCCGCCTGCCTTCGCGAATGTCGGCTCTCAGGCCAAGTTTGTCGAAGCCCGCCCCAACGGCACTGCCGTGGCGCAGTTCTTCCGGTACGAGGATCAGGCTGGATTTCAGGATTTTCTTCGTATGCGTTTGGGCGATCTGCCGGAAATCCCCATCATAAATGTGTCGCCTGCTTTATCTCTGTCCGTCTCGTCCGATGTCGAAGCGCAGGTGCGTCGCGTGCGTGCGGCCGAGTTCGCTTTGTGGGAGTCGATTCCCGTGCGCGGAGAATAGAAAGCTTTACGTTCCGGTAGCGGGCCGCGGCAGGTCAGCGGAGGTGACCAATTGCTGGTTCACGATTGACGTCAGATCGGTCAGCGAAAACGGTTTCGCAAGAAACGTCGACGATTCTATCCGCGCGCCTTGCGATTTAAACACATCCTCGGCATAGCCGGACATGAACACGACCGGCACATCCGGCCGCTCGGCGCGCGCTTTCCTGACCCAGCTTGGCCCGTCGAGGCCCGGCATGACGACATCCGTGACGAAGACATCCACTTTCAATTCCGGGTCCTTCAAAAGGTCCAGCGCGTCTTCCGCGCTGCTGGCTTCGATCACCTTCAATCCCCGATGCGCCAGCGCGCGGGATGCGAAAGCGCGAACCGGCGCTTCGTCTTCGACCAACAAAACGACGCCCTCTCCGAAATGGGTCGCCTTCGCCTTGACCGCTTCGATGGGTGTCGGAGGCATCGTCGCTGGTTCGTCGCAGACCGGGAACATGAGCGTGAATACGCTGCCCTTGCCTTGAGTGCTGTCGACGAAGATGAACCCTCCGGTCTGTTTGACGATGCCGTAAACGGTGGACAGGCCCAGACCGGTGCCTTCGCCGGTGCGTTTGGTCGTGTAGAACGGCTCGAAAATCTTTTCGAGTTTGTCTTGTGGGATACCCGTGCCCTCATCCTCGACCCGGACGACCACATATGATCCGGCGGGCACCTTGGCGCGCCCGTGTTTCATGGATTTCTCCAAGACGCGTTCGTCGGTTTCGATCCGGATGGTGCCACCACCCGACATCGCGTCCCGCGCGTTCACAACGAGGTTCATGATCACCTGTTCAAGCTGCCGCTTGTCGGCGCGGATCGACGGCAATACGGGGTTCTGACGCAGATCGAGCACGACCTTTTCGCCCACCAGCCGGTTGAGCAGATGCGTGAGGTCCGACAGGATATCCCGCAGGTCCAGTCGCTCGGGGCGGAGAGTTTGCTTGCGCGAAAACGCGAGGAGCTGACCAACCAGGCCCGCCGCGCGATTTGCGTTCTGATGGATTTGAATCAGGTCCCCGTATTCCGGGTCGCCCTGGTCGTGTCGCAGAAGCAAAAGATCGCAATGCCCTGAAATCGCAGTTAAAAGATTGTTGAAATCATGCGCGACACCACCTGCCAGCTGGCCGATGGCCTGCATCTTCTGGCTTTGGACAAATTGCGCTTCGAGGCTTTTCAGTTCGGTCGCATCATTGAGGATGGCGACCAGCATGACCTCGCCCTCCTCGACCACGCGGGTGAGCGTGACCTGGACGAAGGTTTCCTGCTCTGGTCGCGTGAGGCGGAGGAATTCGGATCGGCCCAAACCCTTGCCCGCGGCGGCATCGGCAAGCCAGTCGGGGATCGATCTGCCAAGCCCCTCCATCAAATCCGACACGCTCTGCCCATCTTTGCGATTGGCAAGCAGCAGATCACGGGCGCAGCGATTTGCCCTGGCGACCACCCCCTTCGGCGTCAGCTTGAGAAGCGGCACGGGCAGCGCTTCGAATCCCGTGTCATCGGCCGGTTGCGTCACCGTGGGTTCGCGAGGGACGAGCACGACCTCTTCTCGGCCCAGCCCAGCCTCGTGAACGTTGACCGTATAGTCGCGAGGCCCATCGCCGTCCGAGCGGATCTGATGCACCTCGCCGGGCCGCAGGGGTGAATCCGCAATCAGGTCCTCGATACTGCGGATGCGGCCCCCGGCAATGGACCGCGCCGCGTCGTTCATCCAGAGCACAGTGCCACCCCGACCGACGGTCAGCGCCGGATATTGCACTTTGCCGCCGGGCGATTGACCTTCCCGGTTTTCGAACAGTTCAAGCCGCCACAAAAGCGCCGAAGACCCGGCCTGATGCGCGGAGATTCGGAGATGCTTGTCGGGAAGGACCAGCTTTTCGGACGCGATTCCGTCTTTCAGCGCGGCAGATTGCACCCGATGGATGAGACCCGACGCATCCGCGACATGTCCGCCGACGATGTTGCGTATGGTCTGGCCGGACGTCGCGCCGAGGGTCTTCAAGGCCGCGCGATTGGCGGACAGAACGGCCCCTTCGAGGTCCGTCAGGACGCATGCAGAAACATCATGTTCGACGAGCAACGCCAGGTTTTTGAGAGCTTTTTTCCGGCTCCGCCCTTGCACGAGATGAACCAGAACCGTAGCGACGAAAACGACGGCAAAGGCGACCGCACCGGCACTGAATCCTGCCTTGAGCGAAGCATGCGGCGCGGCGATGGCGAGGCCCGCACTGACCAGTGCGAAGACCAAAAGCAAGGACCTTGCCGAATAGAGGCGTTGCGCAGCGGGGGCGGTACGGTCGAAATAGGTCATCAAACAACCCTTGGGATTTCAGCTCTCCGCTATCTGACCGCATGAGACTTAAGCTGGGCTTAACGCGAAACTCCTTTAAGTTGTATTTTACCTATCGCCTCTCGTCAAGATGGCGGCAAAGAAGCCGTCCCCGCCCTCCGAGAGGTCAAATCGCCGCTGTTCGGTGCACCTCCACTCGGGATGACGTTTCAGAAAAGCATCAATTTGATCTTCATTCTCGCGCTTGAGAACGGAGCAGGTGGCATAAGCGAGCGTGTCATCAGGTCCGATAAGGTCAACCACCTCGTCCAAAATGGTGCTTTGAACCTTTGTCAGGTCCGTCAACTGCTCTGGCGTCAGGCGCCATTTGCCCTCGGGGGCGCGCCGCCACGATCCGCTCCCGGAACAGGGCACGTCACAGAGCACGAGATCATAGGGGCCCTTCGGGTTGGCAATTAGCGTCACCTCGGCTCCGGCACGGGTTGCGCGGGTGGGCAGGTCGGACATGCGGCGCGGATCGGCGTCATGCGCATCGACCGGCCCTCGCAACTTGGCCGCCATGGCGAGGGTCTTGCCGCCGCCGCCTGCGCAATAATCGAGAACGCGCATCCCCGGTGACAGCGGCAGAAGATCGACAACGGCCTGGCTGGCCACGTCCTGCAACTCGACCAGACCACTTTGAAAGGCAGTGGATTGTGTGATGCGACGGGCGCCGTCCCGAACTTCGAGGGTGGTGTCGGACAAAGGATGCGGTGCTGTCTCGATGCCGTCGTCCAGCAAGGCGGCCTGTGCTTCTGGTCGGGTTGTTTTCAGCCCGTTGACGCGAAGAAAGACCGAGGCGCGGTGCCGCAGCGCTTCAGCCGTTGCGTCAATTGTGTCCGGCAAGTCTTCGTTTACTATATCAAACAACCAGTCCGGAAGATCGCAGGCCTCGGCGCCTTCGGGGTCGCGCCCTGCGGTTTTCTCGGCGTCGGAAAGGGGCGGCATTGCGTAGCCTTCCCCTGTGAACACCGTCTCCGGCGCGATACCCTCTTGCATCAGACGACCGAGCACGCGCGCGCGTCCGCTTTCGCCTCCGCCCAAGGCGGCCGTGCTTCGCCAGCAGCGCAGAATGTCGAACACATGGTCACGGATGGCCGCGCGGTCTTTGGACCCGGCGAAGCGCGACCGACGCGCCCAGTTGGTGAGCGCCTTTTCGGCGGGGTCTCCGGCAGAAATCCGGTCAAGGATCTGGGCGGCGGCGGCCCAGCGTGCGGCGGGTGTCATAACGACCTGCCCGCGCGCTCAGGACAGGCGATAGTTGGGGGATTCCCGTGTGATCTGAACGTCATGCACGTGGCTTTCCTTCAGACCGGCGCCGGTGATTTTCACGAAGCGGCAATTGTTCCGCATGTCGTGAATCGTGGCGCAACCGGTATAGCCCATGGCGGCGCGCAGCCCGCCGACAAGCTGGTGCAACACCGCGCCAGCCGAGCCCTTGTAGGGCACCTGCCCTTCGATGCCTTCGGGGACAAGCTTGTCATTGGCGGCGTCCTTCTGGAAATAGCGGTCCGCCGATCCCCGCGCCATCGCGCCGATGGAGCCCATGCCGCGATAGGCTTTGAAGCTGCGGCCTTGGTACAGGATCACTTCGCCCGGGCTTTCATCGGTGCCAGCAATCATGCTGCCCACCATCGCGCAGGATGCGCCCGCCGCGATGGCCTTGACGAAGTCGCCGGAAAACTTGATCCCGCCATCGGCGATCACCGGGATGTCGCCTGCTGCCTGCGCGCAATCCATGATCGCGGTGAGTTGAGGCACACCGACACCGGCGACCATGCGCGTGGTGCAGATCGAGCCCGGGCCGATTCCGACCTTGATTGCATCGGCACCTGCGTCGATCAGGGCGCGCGTCGCCTCGGCGGTTGCAACGTTGCCCGCGATCACTTGTACCTCGTTCGACAGGGTCTTGGCGCGGGTCACAGCGTCGATCACACCACGGGAATGTCCATGCGCGGTGTCGATCACCACGATGTCCACGCCTGCCGCCACAAGTTCCTGCGTGCGCTCGAACCCGGCATCGCCGACCGAAGTTGCGGCAGCCACGCGGAGACGCCCCAATTCGTCCTTGCAGGCGGTGGGGTTCAGAACCGCTTGTTGCGTGTCCTTGAGTGTCAGAAGACCGGTCAGCTTGTTATCGCCGTCCACCACCAGCAACTTCTCAATGCGCCGCGATTTCATCAGGCTGATCGCCTCTTCGCGGTCGGCGGGTTCGCGCAGGATAGCGAGGTTGTCCGAGGTCATCATCACGCTGACCGGCGTGTCGTCGGATGTTGCAAAACGCATGTCGCGGTTGGTGACGATGCCCACAACACGGCCCGCATCGTCCACGACGGGAAAGCCGGTGAAATTGTATCGCTCGATCAACGCCTTGGCGTCGGCGAGTGTCTGATCGGCGCGCAGCGTCACCGGGCTGTAGACGATGCCGCTCTCAAAGCGTTTGACCCGACGCACCTCGCGCGCCTGGTGCTCGACGCTGAGGTTTTTGTGGATCACCCCCATGCCGCCTGCCTGCGCCATGGTGATCGCCATCCGTCCTTCGGTGACGGTGTCCATCGCAGAGCTGAGAAGCGGGATGTTGAGCGCGATGCGCTTTGTCACCCATGTCCGCGTATCGGCGGTGGCCGGCAGGACCTCGGATGCCCCCGGCACCAGCAGAACATCATCAAAGGTGAGAGCCTCGCGAATCTCCATCGGAATCCCTTTCCACGGACAGCATCGTTAGGCACGTCCCTATTGCACGGGTTGCCCTTGGGGGAAAGCCCCAATCCGCCCTTTACGGCTGCGTAGCGCTGCCGCAGTCTGGGCCCGTTGTTCAATCGGAGACCGCTATGGCCCATGGATACGAGGCGGGACGCCTGAACCTGCCCTTCACCGGCATCTGCACCTTTGCGCGCAGCCCCTATCAGCCCGACTGGAGCGCCATCGATGCCGACGTCGCCGTTCTTGGCGGGCCTTTCGATGCAGGCACCCAGTGGCGTCCAGGGGCGCGGTTCGGGCCGCGTGGCGTGCGCGAGGCGTCGACTTTGTTCAGCTTCGGCCATGCCGGAGCCTATGACCACGAGGACGATGTCACCTACCTGGCGGACACGCGTATCGTCGATCTGGGGGACGCCGATATGGTCCATACCGACACCGTGCAAAGCCATGCCAATATCGCAAAGGGCGTGCGGGCCATCCGCGCGTCGGGCGCATTGCCGGTCGTCATCGGGGGCGATCATTCGGTTAACATTCCTTGCATCGACGCCTTTGACGGCGCCGCGCCGTTTCACGTCCTTCAGATCGACGCGCATCTGGATTTCGTCGACGAACGCCACGGCGTGCGCAATGGCCACGGCAACCCGATGCGCCGCGCGTCTGAAAAGCCGTGGGTCAGCGGCCTGACGCAGGTCGGGATCCGCAATGTCAGCTCCACCGCCCGCGAGGGGTATGAGGACGCGCGCCACCGTGGTTCCGATATCCTGTCGGTGCGGCAGGCCCGCGCCTTGGGGCCCGAAGGGGTCGCGAACCGCCTGCCCCACGGCGCGCCGGTCTACATCACCATCGACATCGACGCCTTCTGCCCCTCCATCGCGCCGGGAACGGGAACGCCCAGCCATGGCGGGTTTCTTTATTACGACGTCCTGGAACTGCTCCAACAGGTCGCGAACCGGCACGAGGTCGTCGGGATCGACCTGGTCGAAGTGGCGCCGGACTACGACCCGACGGGGTCCACCTCGATCCTGGCCGCGCAGGTCCTGATGAACCTGTTGGGGTTCATTTTTCACGCAAGGGGCCGATGACGATGAACGGGTTTCCGCCGATGTGGATGCGACCGGGCATTGCGCTGTTGCAACTGCCGGTGCCGCCGGGACACATACCGTAAAAACAAGAAGCAGGCCCATGACCAAACCGCTCGCAGGTATCCAGATTCTCGACCTGACCCACGTTCTCGCGGGGCCCTTCTGTTCCATGACGCTGGCCGACCTGGGCGCGCATGTGATCAAGGTCGAACGCCCAGGCACGGGTGACGATACGCGGGCGTTTCCCCCATTCGCCAAGGGCAAATCCGCCTATTTTGCCGCGCTCAACCACGGCAAGAAGTCGATCGCGCTCGATCTCAAGGTGGACAGCGATCGCGACATCTTCGAGCGTCTTCTGGCGCGCGCCGACGTGATCCTCGAAAATTTCCGCCCCGGTGTGATGGAGCGATTGGGCTACGGTTGGGACGATCTGCATGCGCAGTTCCCGAGGCTGATCTACGGCGCGGTTTCCGGCTTCGGTCATACCGGGCCCGAGGCCAAACGCCCGGCTTATGACATGGTCGTGCAGTCCCGCGGCGGTGTGATGTCGATCACCGGCGAGAAAGGCCGAGAGCCGGTGCGCGTGGGGGCCTCAATCGGGGATATCGTGGCGGGGATGTATCTGGGCCAGGGCATATTGGCCGCCCTGTTTGACCGCGAACGCAGCGGCACGGGTCGCAAGATCGACGTGTCGATGCTGGACTCCCAATTGGCCATTCTCGAACACGCCGTGGCGATAACGACCGTGACCGGAACGCCGCCCGTGCCCACCGGCGCGCGGCATCCTTCCATCGCGCCATTCGAGACGTTCCACGCCTCTGACGGCTTGTTCGTGATCGCCGCCGGAAATGATGTCTTGTTCGAAAAACTCTGCGTGGCGCTGAACCTGCCTTTGTCTGACGATCCGCGCTTTGCAACCAATCCGGCGCGGGTGGAAAACGCCCGCCTTCTCAAACGGCTGATCGAGGCTGTGACCATCGACAAAACCCGCGCGCATTGGATCGCCAAACTGGGCGCGGCGGGCATCCCGAGCGGGCCGATCCAGGACGTGGCGCAGGTGCTGCGCGACCCGCAAATCCTGGCCCGCAACATGGTGGTCGATGTGCTCGACCGCAACGGACGCCCCGCGTTCAAAGCGGCGGGCAACCCGATCAAGATGACTGGTCTGGGCGATCCGACCGTGCGCCCGGCGGCACCCGATCTGGACGCGGACCGAGGCGAGATCCTGCGCTGGCTCAATGAGGGACACTGACGGTTACGCGTCCGAGCCTGTTGCCTGGTCCAGATCGTCGATCCGCTCCATGCCGCGCGAATTGGTCAGGATTGCCTTGCGGACGGTATCATCGATCTCTTCGCCGATTTCGGAAAGCATGTCGGCGCGCATCGCGACAGTGACCTCGGCAATGGCGTGCATCACATCCTCCGCCGCGCGTTCCCCGAGTTCCCCCGCTTTCAGACCGGAAAGGAGCGTTTCGAGAACGTCGTGAAAGGCAATTATGACCTCGCGACTTCCCACCACCGCAAGCTTGTGGTTCAGCACGCGCAGCGCATCGACAAGATCCTCGTCATAACTGCGACCTTCCACGATATCGGCCACTGTCTCGATCGCCGCCATGTAGATCGCGTTCTTCTGTTCCAGAAGCAGAACGCTGCCTTCCTTGCGCAACTCCAGTTCGGTCTGGCGATTGAGCAGGGTCGCGGTGATAAAGATGGTGGCGACCGCTCCAAGCAGGACAAGAATGGATTCCTGAGCGAAAACCGATCCTTCCCCGGCGTAGAACAGCAAGCGAAAGGCGGCGTAGGCGACGATGAGCAGCGACACGGCCAGCGCCATGTAGACAATGTCGCGCTTGCGATGCGCGCGTTTCCGTTTCGGCTCCACTCTGCTCTGCCCCGTGCCGCGTTTTTCTACAGTTGACCATACGCGGCCATGCCGATGCAACGCACGTTCTATTTTCCCTGTCGTAACCATCGCTGCCGCATACCCCCTGCCACGATGCGCATCGAGCGGGAAGGGTCACTCCCATGCCGCGATTTCAAGACTGACATTGCTCTCGGATGCCCCGACACCGGGGCCGACCATGAGAGACCGGTCCAACAGGCCCTTCAGTCAAGGGTACAGGTCCCGAAGCGCAGGCTTCGGCAGAACGAGAAAACGGTCAGGCCCACGGGGCGGCGCCGCTTCCTTCAACAACACACGACCAGCGCACCGGGCGGAGCCATCCGCACCGGCGCGCAGGCGTGTCTGCCGTTATTGCGAACCATGCCGTTCTGCATAAACATTATGACGTAATTCACCTTTTTCCCCGCACGCGGAACGCTATGGTCCCGGTCAACCGTGATCAGAGGGATTCCCATGTCCGACCAAGACCCGCTCGTCGTCTTCACACCATCCGGCAAACGCGGCCGGTTTCCAGTGGGCACGCCTGTCCTGACCGCCGCGCGGCAATTGGGGGTCGATCTCGACAGCGTCTGCGGCGGGCGCGGCATTTGTTCCAAGTGCCAGATCACGCCCGGCTATGGTGAGTTCTCCAAGCACGGCGTGACCGCCCGCGAAGGTGCGCTGTCCGACTGGAACGCGGTCGAGGCGCGTTATGACGAAAAGCGCGGGCTGAAGCCGGGGCGGCGGCTGGGGTGTCAGGCCAAGGTGCAGGGCGACATCGTCATCGACGTGCCGCCCGAAAGCCAGGTTCACCGCCAAGTCGTCCGCAAGGCCGCCAGCGCGCGGGTGATCGAAATGGACCCCGCGACCCGGCTCTACTACATCGAGGTGGATGAGCCCGACATGCACACACCCACGGGTGATCTGGAACGCGTGGCGCGGGCGCTCAAGGACCAGTGGGAGATCGCAGAAATCACCTGCGCCTTCCCGGTGCTGACCACGCTGCAACCCGTTCTGCGCAAGGGCAAATGGGCGATCACCGTGGCACTTCACAAGACCAGTGCCGACGCCACACCGCAGATCATCGCCGCTTGGCCCGGCCTGCACGAAGCGGGGCTCTACGGCCTTGCCATCGACCTTGGCTCCACCACCGTGGCGGCGCATCTGACCAATCTCGACACCGGCGAGGTCGTGGCGTCCTCGGGCATCATGAACCCGCAGATCCGCTTTGGCGAAGACCTGATGAGCCGCGTGTCCTATGCCATGATGAACCCCGGCGGCGATGCCGATATGACCCGCGCCGTGCGCGACGCGATCAACACGTTGGCCGAGGAGATCGCCAAGGAGGCGGGCATCTCGACCAGCCTTATTCTCGAGACTGTCTTCGTCTGCAACCCGGTGATGCACCACCTGCTGCTGGGCATCGACCCCGTCGAACTGGGCCAGGCGCCCTTCGCGCTCGTCACGTCGAACCACCTCAACCTGACCGCCCGCGATCTCGACCTTACCGCCCTGCCCGCCAGCGCTCAGATCTACATCCTGCCCTGCATCGCGGGCCATGTGGGGGCCGATGCCGCCGCCGTGGCGCTGTCGGAGCAGCCTGGCAAATCCGAGGACCTCGTGCTGATTGTCGATGTGGGCACCAATGCGGAAATCCTGCTGGGCAACACCAGCCGCGTGCTCGCCTGTTCCTCGCCCACCGGCCCGGCCTTCGAGGGCGCGCAGATCTCCAGCGGCCAGCGCGCCGCGCCCGGGGCCATCGAGGCGATCCGCATCGACCCCGTGACCAAGGAGCCGCGCTTCCGCGTCATCGGCTGTGACAAGTGGTCGGACGAGGACGGCTTCTGGGACGAGACCGCCGCCACAGGCATCACCGGCATCTGCGGATCGGGCATCATCGAGGCGGTGGCCGAGCTGCGCATCGCGGGTCTGCTTGACCCCTCGGGCTTGATCGGATCGGCGGCGCAGACCGGCACCGACCGCTGCATTGCCGAAGGCCGCACCAACGCCTACCTAATCCACGACGCCACGTCCGAGGGCGGCCCGCGCATCACCGTCACCCAAGGCGACATCCGCGCGATCCAGCTGGCCAAATCCGCGCTCTACGCAGGCGCGCGGCTGTTGATGGACGATATGGGCGTGGACGTGGTGGACCGCGTGGTGCTGGCAGGCGCGTTCGGCGCGCATATCAGCGCGAAACACGCGATGGTGCTGGGGATGATCCCGGACGTGCCGCTTGACAAGGTATCCAGCGCGGGCAACGCCGCCGGCACCGGCGCGCGCATCGCGCTCTGCAATCTGGCCGCACGCGCCGAGATCGAGCGCATTGTGCGCCAGATCACCAAGGTCGAAACCGCCATCGAGCCGCGCTTTCAGGAACATTTCGTCGCCGCCAACGCCATCCCCCACGCCACCGACCCGTTCCCGGAACTGGGCAAGGTGGTGACGCTGCCCGTCGTCGGGTTCAACACGCAGGGGGATGGGAGTGATGGCGGTCGGGTGCGGCGGCGGAAGCGGGGGTGAAACGCGTTTTAGAATGAGAACTTCAGGTTGAATCTCTTTCTTCTTCATCACATCATAGGATAGCTACGACTTCGTGTAGCACAACGATTGCGATCTAAACTTTCAAGGAAGAACGATTATGTCTCGCTGGTCAGACAGCTTCGAAAGCCACCAAATTCACGAGACATTAACCACTCTTGAAAATTGGATGGAATTTGATGACATTGATCTTGACGCGGAACACGAAGTTGATCGGCGTAGATTTGTGAAGGTTTTGTCACTAATTAAAAGGGTGATCGACGGGCAAGATCCGGACCTTTCCTCGGACAGTCTAATCTCCAATCTAAACAATCAACTTCGACAAGCTCAGATTTGGAACCAGATTCAAAGCTATTCAACAAACAGAAAGCTTGGAAATCTGCGAAATGCAAATGAACATATAAATGATCTTCTGCCATTAATATATCAATTAGCATCATTTTCCTATGAACCCGATGTAGCACAAAATATACGAGACTTAAACAAGAGTTATGAAAGATTTTGTGAAGCCGTTGACAAGAAGTCAAATAACTTCGAAAAACGTATCTCTTCAGCTGAAAATTCTGTTCAAAAACTAGAGCAGCAACTATCAGAAATTCAATCTCGTTTTGAGGCGCTATCGACTGACATAGAACAGACGTTAAGTGAATGGCAAAATGAGTTTACGAATGGCCAAACTACACGAGCAGAAGAGTTTTCTGCTAAGCAGATAGAACGAGATAAGTACTTTGACGCCGCTGTCCGTGACTGGAGAGACCAATCCGAAAAAGAAATTGACAGCATAACCGCCGAGCATCAATCGCTTCTCAAGCAGAGATTTGATAGCTTTTTGTCGGAAATTGATAAATTGCTCCTAATGGCCAGAACAAAGCACCAAGATATACTTGAAATCCACGAACTTGTCGGAACTGATGGCGTTGCGGGAGGTTATAAGAGTAACGCGACCCAAGAACAAACCGCTGCGAACATTTGGCGACGAGTTGCGATGGGATCATTTATAGCTGCTGGCTTCTGGATTTTGCTCAAATACTATATGGGATTTGAACCAAACGCAGATGGTTCCTTCAATTGGTCCGAAATAATCACAACGATGTCGTTAACTTTGGTTTTTCTGGGCATGGGCGGTTACGCAGCAAAGCAATCGAGCATTCATCGCGAGACTGAGCAACATATGAGATGGTTTGCTTTAGAAGTTAAAGCGATTGACCCTTTCCTTTCCTCATTACCAGAGGACAAAAGGAACGAACTCAAGAACGAATTGACGCAGAAACTTTTTGGGCAAAACCGGGTGTCAAATAATAGCAACAGCAATAATATTGAACTTGGTGCGCTCAAGGTTGTTGCGGATGCCTTCCAATCAGTTTTGAAGGCTTCCGGCAAAGGCTAAAAGCCAATGCTTTCGTGATCTCACGAACCGCCCACACAAAAAAAGGTGCGCACCGAAGGACGCACCCTAATCTCACGCCGTCGACATAAGCAGCGTCTTGCCGCGCCATTCTGGGTCATGCCCCGCCGTCGCGCAGTGGCGGCGACGCGTCCGCCCGCCCCATGGCGGGCGCGTTCCGCGCCCACCCGGTCGGACGCTTGCTCTGTGATCGGATGTGGTGACAACGCGTAGGGTGCGTGATTTCACGCACCTTCCCAACAAAAAAGGTGCGTGCCGAGCACGCACCCTACGGTCTCACCTAAACGACATTTACGCCGACGCCATCCGCAGCGTCTTGCCACGCCATTCCGGGTCATCCACCGCCTGCGCCAGCACATAGGCGACGTCGCCCCGGGCGGCCTCGCCCTGCACATCTACGGCATCGCCATAGACGATGTCGCGGGTGCCGTCCTCTTCGGTCAGGGCCACGGGCCGCAGGATGGCGAAGTCCAGACCGGAGGCCTTGAGGTGTTCGTCCGCCTTGTGCTTGGCCATCAGGTACGGGCCCAGCTTGCTGTCGGGGTCCGGGTCGCCCGCACCGACGGTGCTGAGCATGACGAAGCGCGACACGCCCGCCTCTTTCGCAAGATCGACCAGCCGCTTGGCGCCGTCGCGGTCGACCTTCTCGGTCATGTCCTGCCCGGTGTCGGGCCCCGACCCGGCGGCGAAGACCACCACGTCGCAGCCATCGCAAACACCCGGTTGCAGGTCGGTCAGATCGCCCTTGCGCAGCTCGACCCCGTTGGGAAGGTCCGATGTGTCAGAGCTGTCGCGCACCAGCGCGATCGGCTGATGGCCGTTGGCCAGTAGGTCTTGGGTCAGGCGCAATCCGGTTTTGCCGGTGGCCCCGGCGACGAGAATACTCATGTCGTGTCCTTTCGAGAAATCTGTGAGTGCAGCGCGGCCCGAAGGCGCGCCGCGTGAATGAGGGAGGTCAGGGACGGAAGATCGCCTTCACGTTGACGAATTCCTTCATCCCGAACCCGCCATGTTCGCGGCCGTAGCCCGAGTCCTTGACCCCGCCGAACGGCATGTTGGGGTCGGCCGCGCCGAAGCTGTTGATGCGCACCATACCGGTGTCGAAGTGATCGCGGGCCAGTTTGACCGCGTGGTCCTCGTCCTTGCAGAAGATGCCGCCGCCCAAGCCGTAGCGACTGTCATTGGCGATCCGCATCGCGTCTTCGTCATCCTTGGCGCGGATGACCGAGGCGACGGGGCCGAAGATCTCGTCGTCATAGGCGGGCATTCCCGGCTTGCAGTCGCCGAGAACGGTCGCCGGGTAGAAATATCCCGTTTGATCCGTCGGGTTGCCCCCGCAAAGCAGCGTTGCCCCGTTGTCGAGGCTTTTCTTCACCTGCTCGGCCACGGTGTCGAACTGGTCCTTGCTGGAGAGCGGTCCGAGCTTGGTGTCCTCGTCCATCGGATCGCCGGTCTTGATGGCGTCCATCTGCTCCACGAAGGCTGACACGAAGGCGTCATACACCTTGTCCGTCACGACGAACCGTTTCGCCGAGACGCAGGTTTCGCCATTGTTGAAAAGCCGCCCCATGACGCAGGTTTTCACCGCCAATTCGATGTCCGCGTCCTCGAGCACGAGATGCGCATCATTGGACCCCAGTTCGAGAACGGTTTTCTTGAGGTGCTTGCTGGCGAGCGAGCCGATATGGCTCCCTGCCCCGTCGCTGCCGGTCATGGTCACGCCGCGCACCAAGTCGTGCGTGATGATCTCGTCGGAGGTGTCGTGGTCGATCACGACAACCTGGAACAAATCCTCGGGCAATCCGGCCTCGATACAAATCTCCCGCAGCTTGAGCCCGCTACCGGTGCAGATGGAGGCGTGCTTCAAGACACACCCGTTGCCTGCCATGAGATTGGCCGCCAGCACGCGGACCGGTTGATAGAGCGGAAAGTTCCAGGGCTGAATGCTGTAGATCACGCCGATCGGGCTGTACGTCACCAGACCGCGCTTCTCGCCGCCCGCATGGGTGCGGGTTTCATCGGCCAGTTCTTCGGGGCCGTGCTCGGCGGTGTATTCGAAGATTTGCGCGCAAAGCTCCACTTCGGTCTTGCCGTCGCGGTAAAGCTTGCCGACCTCTTTGGTCATCAGTTCGGCCAGCGCGTCGGCGTGGGTCCGCAGGGCGTCGGCGATCTTGGTCAGATAGGGCGCGCGTTCTTCGTGGGTCTTGGTGCGCCAGTCGAGAAATGCGGCATGGCACGCCTCGACCTTTTTGATCGCGGTGGCTTTGTCCATCACCTCGTAGGTGGCGATGGGCGTTTCGTTGGCGGGGTTGATCGTTTCTATTTTCGACATGCTGACCTCAAAATCCGGTGTGGGTTTCCTTGGTCGGCCAACGTGTGGCCTGTCGCTTTGTTCCGCCTTGGTCGCGTCAGGTCAGCGTGAACGCGCCGCATGTTGCGGGATGGGCCGTCACCACCGCACGCAAAGCGATCTTGACGCAGCACAGAGCGGCGCGTATCCCGTCGCCTCAGAGCGCGGGTATGGTGAAAAGGTATCACGCGAGCTTCCCAAGCTTAAGTTACGGGTTCGATTCCCGTTACCCGCTCCAAACGCACCGCATCACGATTTCGACTCCGAAGACGCGCTTGTTTCTGAATGGAACCCCTCCAACTCCGGACGGGTGCCGATTGTCACGTGGTCGATCTCCTCGAGCGTGAAGCCACGGATCAAGGAAGGGATCATCATCGAGACTAGCACGAAGATCGGAAGCCCCACCACCGTAATCACCTGTTGCAGCGCGGTCAGACCGGCTTCTCCGGCCAAGATGATGAGCATCGCGGCAACCAGCCCTTCGGCCGCCCCCCAAAAGACGCGTTGCCGCACCGGGCCAGGGGCGGCGTTGCCGGTACAGAGCATGTCCACGACGAGCGACGCGGAGTCCGAAGAGGTGGCGAAGAAGATCGCGACGATGACCACCGCGAAGCCCTGCACGAGTTCGGTCAGGGGCAGGTTCTCGAAAAAGGCGAACATGGCCAGCGGCACGCTTTCCGCCACCGCTGCGCTGATCTGACCGGCCTGATCGCCCATCGCCGCCCGCGCGGCTGTGCCCAAACCATCGAACTCCATCGCCTGCCAGCCGAAGATCGAGAACCAGATGAGCGTGAACAAGGACGGCGCGAGAAGCACGCCGAAGACGAATCCCCGGATCGTGCGACCCCGCGAAATGCGCGCGACAAACAGACCGATGAAGGGCGACCACGTGACGGTCCAGGCCCAGTAGAACACGGTCCACGACCCCTGCCAGCCCCAGTCGTCGGTGTTGGGCGTTTCGTCGGCAAGCATGTCGTTCCAGAACGCGAGACGTGGCAGATTGTTGAAATAGAGCCCGAAGGTTTCGACGATCCCGCGCAGCAAAAAGAGCGTCGAACCGCAGACCAGGACAAAGATCATGAGACCGACCGCCATGCCGATGTTGAGGTTCGACAGCACCCTCACCCCCTTGTCGAGACCGACCACGATCGACACGATGGCGACCCCGGTCAGCACGGCGAGGATCATGACCTGCACAGTGGCGCCGTCCCCGGTGGCAAAAAGCGCGTCGAGACCGGCAGCGATCTGGCTCGACCCAAGGCCCAAGGACACGGCGACACCGAAAAGCGTGCCCAAGATCGCGGCGATGTCGATGGCCTTTCCGAAGGGGCCGTGGATGCCCTCTCGCAGCAGCGGATAGAAGACCGAGGACACCCGCACGGGCAGCTCATAGCGGTTGATGAAATAGGCAAAGGCCAAGCCGGGCAGTGTAAAGATCGTCCAGGTGTGCAGGCCGAGGTGATAGATCGCGATCGACATCGCGTCGCGCGCGGCTTCCTGCGTGTAGGGCTCAACGCCGGGAAGCGGCGGGTTGGCAAAATGCGAAATCGGTTCCGCAACGCCCCAGAACATCAGCACGGTCCCGATCCCGCCCGCGAAGAGCATGGTGAACCAGCTCAGGTTCGAATATTCCGGCCGCGATCCTTTCGCTCCGAGCCGGATGTGACCATGCCGCGAGGCAGCGGCCCAGATCAGAAACCCCAGCCAGACATTGACGCCAAGGATGAAAAACCAGCCCAGATTGACCACGATCCAAGACCGCCCGACGGCGAAGGCGTCGCCGATGGGTTCGGGAAACAGAACCAGCGCGATGACGAAGACGATGGTGAAACCGGCAGAGGCGAAGAAAATGGTCGGATCGGTTTTCAGACCCAAGCGGCGCGCGAGATTTTCCATCTAAAACCCTGTAAACAAGAAATTTGATGGAAAACGCCCGTCGCACGCGAAACGTTCCTGCATCGCTGCCCGGCATGATTGTTTCGAGGACTGGATCGGATCAGGCGGGTGCGGTCTTCGCGTCTTTGACTTTCTTCGCCAGATCCTGCGCAATCGCGAAGGCGCCCTTGATCTTGTCGCTGTCCTTTTTCCAGTCGCGGCGGACGACGATCTTGTTGTCCTTGACCTTCGCCAGCCCGCGTTGGTCCTTGATGAAATCGACCAGACCCTCGGGGGACGCGAACTTGTCGTTGTGGAACTGGATCGTCGCGCCCTTCGGCCCGCCATCCAGTTTCGCGATACCCGCGCGTTTGCACATTTCCTTGATGCGGACGATCAAGAGCAGCGTGTTCACCTCGCGCGGGAGTTTTCCGAAACGGTCGATCAATTCGGCGGCGAAGCCCTCAAGCTCCACCTTCGTGTGCAGTGACGACAGACGGCGGTAGAGGCCAAGGCGCACGTCGAGGTCGGGCACGTATTCCTCGGGGATCAGGACAGGCACGCCCAGGTTGATCTGCGGGGCCCATTGGTCATCCGCTTCCGAAAGCCCTTCCATCTCGCCGGATTTGATCTTGGCGATCGCCTCTTCCAGCATGGATTGGTACAACTCGTATCCCACGTCGCGCATCTGGCCCGACTGCTCTTCGCCCAGAAGGTTGCCAGCGCCGCGAATGTCGAGATCCTGGCTGGCGAGCGTGAAGCCGGCGCCCAGCGTGTCGAGCGATCCCAATACGCGCAGCCGCTTTTCGGCGGCCGGCGTCAGCTTGGCGCGCGGTTTGGTCGTGAGATACGCGTAGGCGCGGGTTTTGGAGCGCCCCACCCGGCCCCGGATCTGGTAAAGCTGGCTGAGGCCGAACATATCGGCGCGGTGGATAATCATCGTGTTGGCGGTGGGGATATCGAGACCCGACTCCACGATGGTCGTGGCCAGCAGCACGTCGTATTTGCCGTCGTAAAAGGCGTTCATCCGGGTGTCCAATTCGCCCGCAGCCATCTGGCCGTGGGCCACGACATAGGACACTTCGGGCACCTGTTCCTTGAGGAACTCTTCGATCTCAGGCAGGTCGCTGATGCGCGGGACGACGAAGAAGCTTTGTCCGCCTCGGTAATGTTCGCGTAACAGCGCCTCGCGGATCGTCACCGCGTCGAATTCACTGACATAGGTGCGGATCGCCAAACGGTCCACCGGCGGCGTGCCGATGATCGACAGGTCCCGCACGCCCGACAGCGACAATTGCAGCGTGCGCGGGATCGGCGTCGCGGTGAGCGTCAGCACGTGGATGTCCGAGCGCAGCTGCTTGAGCCGCTCCTTGTGCGCCACGCCAAAGTGCTGTTCCTCGTCGATCACGAGAAGGCCGAGGTTCTGGAACCGGATGCCCTTGGCAAGCAGCGCGTGTGTGCCAACGACGATATCCACCGTGCCGCGCGCGAGGCCGTCCTTGGTGGCTTGTGCATCCTTTGTGGAAACAAAGCGCGACAAAGGTCTGACTTCCAGGGGAAATCCCCGGAACCGTTCGGCAAAGCTCTTGTAATGCTGGCGGGCCAGAAGCGTGGTCGGTGCGATCACCGCCACCTGCACGCCCGACATCGCCGCGACGAAGGCCGCGCGCATGGCGACCTCGGTCTTGCCGAACCCCACGTCGCCGCAGATGAGCCGATCCATCGGCTGGCCCGAGTGCATGTCGGCCATCACGTCCTCGATGGCGCGCAACTGATCGTCGGTTTCCTGGTACGGGAACCGCGCCGAGAACGCGTCCCACGCGCCCGGCGGCGGGTCCATGACAGGCGCCTTTCGCAGCGCCCGTTCGGCGGCCACGCGAATGAGCTTGTCCGCCATTTCGCGGATCCGCTCTTTCAGCTTCGCCTTCTTGGCCTGCCACGCGCCGCCACCCAGCTTGTCGAGCAAGCCTTCCTCGTGGCCGTACTTTGACAGCAGCTCGATATTTTCGACCGGAAGGTACAGCTTTGAGCTTTCCGCATATTCCAGCAGCAGGCATTCATGCGCCGCCCCGGCTGCGGTAATGACCTCCATGCCCAGATAGCGGCCGATGCCGTGATCCACATGCACCACCAGATCGCCCGGAGACAGCGACTGTGTCTCGGTCAGGAAATTCTCGGCCTTCCGGCGTTTCTTCGGGGACCGGATCAGGCGGTCGCCAAGAACGTCCTGCTCGGACACGACAGTGATCCGAGCATCTTTGCCAGCGTCACTCCAAGGTGCTTCGAACCCTTGTTCCAGCGGCCAGACTGTCAGATGAAGACCGCGCTTGCCGACGCGGGTGAGATCGGTGACGGGGATGGTTTCCGCCAGCCCTTCGTCCTCGATCAGCCCCGACAGGCGTTCGCGGGCGCCATCCGAATAAGACGCGATGACCACAGGGCCAACTTCCATCTTCTTGCGCACGTGATCGGCCAACGCGTGAAACAGGCTGACGCTTTCCTGCTGCCGTTCGGGCGAAAAGTTGCGCCCGATGCGCCCGCCCGCATCGACCACGCCGGGACCGGAGGCTTGCGGCAAGGGATGAAACTGCACCACACGGCGATCGCCAAGCGCATCTGTCCAGGCGGTGTCGTCGAGATACAGTGCCTCGGGCGTTACCGGCTTGTATACCGTGTCCATGCGCGATTTCTGCGACAGGGCGGCCTTGCGGGTCTCAAACTGGTCCACGATCCCGTCCCAACGTGACAGGCGCGCGGGCGTGATCTGGTCGTCCTGCGTGACCGGCACACCGGGCAGGTAATCGAACAGCGTTTCCAGATGGTCATGGAAAAAGGGCAGCCAATGCTCCATCCCCGCCTGCTTGCGCCCGGCGCTGACCGCCTCGTAGAGCGGATCGTCGCTGCCCGCCGCGCCGAATTCGATGCGGTAGTTCTGACGGAAACGTGTGATCCCCGCCTCGTCCAGAATGACCTCGGACACGGGGGCCAGTTCCACCACCTCAAGCTTGTCCGTGGTGCGTTGCGAGGCGGGATCGAACCGGCGTGCGCCGTCCAGAACGTCGCCGAACAGGTCCAGCCGAACCGGCCCGCCCTCGCCCGGCGGGAAAATGTCGATGATGCCGCCGCGAATGGCATAGTCGCCCGGCTCCAGCACTGTGGGCGCCTGGCTAAAGCCCATGCGGACGAGGAAATTGCGCAGGGCCTCTTCGTTGATCCGATTGCCAACCCGCGCGGTGAAGGCCGCGTCCCGGAGCACCTCGCGCGCAGGAATTTTCTGTGTCGCGGCGCTCATCGTGGTCAAAAGCACGTATTGCTTCGGCATTGCGTGGGTCAGCGCCGCCAGCGTCGCCATGCGCGCGGCGGAAATGTCGGGGTTGGGCGACACCCGGTCATAGGGCAGACAATCCCAGCCGGGAAAGAGAAAGACCGGCATGTCGGGCGCATAGAGCCGCAGCGCGTCGCGCATCTGTGCAAGCCGCCGGTCGTCGCGGGCGATGTGGCAAACGGCCCCGCCCGATCTCTCGGCCTCGGCCAGAACAAGCCGCGCGTCGAACCCTTCGGGCGCGCCGCCCATGGTGATGTGCTGGGATGTCTTCATAGCGCGCTCATGTGGCGCGCGGCCCGGCCCGCGTCAACCGCCAAGCACGCCGATACTGAGGTTTACGTACATTCCCCACATCGCGGTGACGAAGATCGACGCCATGCCGATGGCCTGCACGATCAGCCGGTGCCGCCCGAGACGCTTGTAAACCGCATCGAGGTCCTCGTCCTTTTCGCGCAAGGCCCTCGCGGTGCGCACGCTCAGCAGGCTGACAAGCGACATGGGAAAGGTGAGAAGGAACAGCGCCTGCGCGATCTCGACCCCGTAGACCCAGCCCAGAACGGCGAATCCGGTCAGGAAGAACGTCCCGCCGCCGATGATCCAGAGCCCGGCCTCTTCGGCGATATAGAGAAGCCGCGCCGTGTTGATGCGCAGCAGATCCGTCAGATCTTCGGCCGCCTTGCCGCCCCTGCGTCGTGCCCGTCCAACCATGTCGAACGGAACCCCCAGGACCCAATGGCTGGCGGAGGACCAGACCACGGCGAGAACAATCCAGAACCAGAGATTGGAAAAGGACCGCATGTCGATCAGTTCAAAAACGGTAGAGTACCAATCCAAGGCGCTCGTCTTCCCTCGTTCGCGCGGCCTCTGGGTATGGCAGGCCTTGTTCCAGCGGTCATTCCATGCCACCCAATCACCGCAAAGACAAGGACCGCGCCGATGAAACCGATCACCCCCGCCTTTCCCGCCACACGTCTGCGCCGGATGCGCCGCACCGAAGGGCTGCGCGCCATGGTGCGTGAGAACACCCTGACGCCCGACGATTTCATCTGGCCGGTTTTCGTGCGCGACGGCGAGGGTATCGAAGAGCCGGTGGCCTCAATGCCCGGCGTGGTGCGCCGGTCGGTGGACAAGGTGGTCGAGGCGGCGCGCGAGGCTCATGCGCTGGGCATCCCGGCGATCTGCCTCTTTCCCTATACCGATCCCGCTTTGAAGACCGAGGATTGTGCCGAGGCGTGGAACCCCGAGAACCTGTCGAACCGGGCAACCCGCGCGATCAAGGACGCGGTGCCGGACCTGATGATCATGACCGATGTGGCGCTCGATCCGTACAACATCACGGGCCATGACGGCTACATGGATGAGACCGGCTATATCGAGAACGACCGCACGGTCGAGGCCCTGGTCAAGCAGACCCTGTCACAAGCGCGGGCCGGATCGGACATCATCGGTCCGTCCGACATGATGGACAGCCGCATTGCAGCCATGCGCGGCGCGCTGGAGGGCGAAGGGTTCTCGAACGTCGCCATCCTCAGCTATGCCGCGAAATACGCCAGCGCCTTCTACGGGCCATTCCGCGATGCGGTGGGGGCCTCAGGCGCGTTCAAGGGCGACAAGAAGGGCTACCAGATGGATCCGGGCAATTCAGACGAGGCCATGCGCCTGGTCGCGCGGGATCTCAGTGAAGGCGCGGACATGGTGATGATCAAGCCGGGGATGCCCTATCTCGACATCTGCCGTCGCACCAAGGACATGTTCGGCGTACCCACCTTCGCCTACCAGGTGTCGGGTGAATACGCGATGCTGGCTGGCGCGGCAGAGCGCGGCTGGCTCGACCATGACCGGGTTATGCTGGAAAGCCTGATGGCCTTCAAACGTGCGGGCTGCGACGGAGTGCTGACCTATTTCGCGCCTGCCGCCGCGCGCCTTCTCAACGGGTAGCGGTGCGTCGCTTATGGTGATCTATCCGTAGTGACAGATCGGCGGAACCTTGCTATGTTCTGTGACAACCGGCGGAACAGCCGGATCCCTGAGGCATCCGTAGAACGAAGCGGCACAGAAAGAGCAGACACATGACATCCCTGACACGACGCGAGCTGACACTGGCTTTGGGCGGCACATTCCTTTTGGCGGCCTGTAACAACGGGGTCGGAGGCAATGGCGGCGCGCGGATCGATGCGCGGGTCGACGCGACCCTGGCCGAAATGTATCGCCGGTTCCCCGGCACCCAGAACCTCGCAGCGAATGCCAACGGCATTCTGGTCATGCCGCTCGTGACCGAAGCAGGCCTTGGTCTTGGCGGTGCGTTCGGACGCGGCGCCCTGCGCGTGGGCGGTATCACGGTGGACTACTATTCCACGACCAAGGCGAGCGCGGGCATCCAGATCGGGGCGCAGCAATATGCCCATGTTCTGTTCTTCATGACCGAGAATGCGCTGATGAACTTCCGTCGCTCCCCGGGTTGGGCCGCGGGTGCGAATATCGAATACGCAATCCCGGAAGGCGGCGAGACCATCGCGGCCGAGACCACCACATCGCTGGCGCCGGTGATCGCGGTGATCTTCGGCCAAGCCGGTCTGCGCCTGGGCGCGACACTGGAAGGCGTGAAATACACGCGGATCATTCCCTGACCCATGCAGCCTGGGGGCGCTGCCCCCGTCGCCCAAGGGCGACTCCCCCGAGGTATTTGTCGCCCAAAGAAGCCAACGCGCGCGTCTTTGGGGTTTCTTTGGGCAGAAAATACCTTCGGGGGTGAGGCGCGGAACGCGCCGAGGGGGCAGACAGCCCCCTTACCCGGTCAACCAGCCATCGCTGCGGTCAAATCCCTGAGCGCTGCTACCGGATCCTCTGTCCGCCAGATCTCTTCCCCGATGCCGAAGAAATCGGTGGTCGGGGTCAGGGTTCGGACGACTTCGGCGTCCAACCCGCCCTCGGCCACAACCGGGATCTCGATCATCTCGGACCACCACTGGAACAGCTCTGCCTCGGCGCGGGATCCGTCGCCCAGGGCGGTTTCGCCCACCGGCCCGAAGCTGACATAGTCGGCGCCCGCCTCGCCCGCGGTCATGCCGTCATGGCGCAGCTGGCCGCAATAGGCCCCCACGATGGCATCGGCCCCTAGTTCCTTGCGCGCCATGCGGACCGAGCGCGCGCCGTCGGTCAGGTGCACCCCGTCGAGACCCAGGCGCTGGGCCAGAACCACGTGGGTGTCGATCACCAATGCCACGTCGAACCGGTGCGCCACCTCACGCACGGCGTCGGCGGCGCGCAAGATCAGGTCTTCGTCGCGGGTGGCCAGCGAAAGACGGATGCAAGCGATGTCGGTCGCGTCGAGAACGCGCGCCAGATCGGTGGGGAAATGGCTGAGTTCGATCTCGGGTGGTGTGATCAGGTAGATCTGCGGCTGCTCTGCGTCGGACATCTTCGGCCCCTTCCGTGGTGGTCGCCACCCTATACCGTGATTTCATGCAGCGCGCCAAGGGCTTGCACCGCTTGCCCTTTGATCCAACCCACAATAGTCAGGCGCGAGCCCTTGGATTTCCGGAGAGTCCCTCATGCCAAGCGACACGCCACAGCCCGCTTTCGTTCTGGTACGCCCGCAGATGGGTGAGAATATCGGGGCTGCTGCTCGTGCGATGCTGAACTTCGGGCTGGAGCGGATGCGGCTGGTGAGCCCACGCGACGGCTGGCCGAACCAGAAGGCTGTGGCGATGGCGTCGGGTGCCGGTCGTCTGCTCGATGATGCGGTTCTGGTGGAGCGCACGGTCGATGCGGTGGCGGATTGTTCCTATGTCTTTGCGACCACGGCGCGGCAGCGGGACATGACCAAACCGGTG
This sequence comes from uncultured Marivita sp., assembly GCF_947488135.1. GTDB lineage: Bacteria > Pseudomonadota > Alphaproteobacteria > Rhodobacterales > Rhodobacteraceae > Marivita. The sequence continues at coordinate 246,322 of NZ_CANKYW010000004.1, forward strand.
ATGACGCCCGAACGCGCGATGGAGGTGGCGCGGGAGAAGATCGCGGGCGGTCAAAAGGTGGCGGTGCTGTTCGGCCCGGAGCGCGCGGGGCTCGAGAACGACGATATCGCGCTGGCGAATGCCATCATCTCGGTCCCGGTGAACCCAGAGTTTCCGTCGCTCAATCTCGCTCAATGTGTGCTGCTGACGGGGTACGAGTGGCGACGCCAGACCGTGGATACCGCGCCCCAGATGACTGAGATGGCGGGCACCGATTGGGCCAACGCGATCGAGGTGGACAAGCTGGCCGGTCATTACGAAGGCATGCTGGACGAGGCCGGGTTCTTTTTTCCGGCGACCAAGGCGGACCACATGAAACGCAACCTGCGCAACATGTGGAGCCGGATGCCGCTGACCCGCGCCGATGTGCAGATGCTGCACGGGATGCTGCGGCAAATGGTGCGCTGGAAGGACAAGGGCTAGGCACGCGCCTTGAAGCGCCCCTGCCCCAAGCCTAGTGTCTCGGCCAAGAAGGAGACCCCGTGAATGAGCAGCAAACGCAGCATCTTTGAAGAGGTCGGTGCAGAGACACCGCGCAAGGAGGCCCCCAAGGGCGGCATGATCGATGCGGGCAAACGTGGTGCGCGCGGGGCGATCCGCATCTGGTTGATGGTGCTTTTCGCGCTGGTCATGGTGATGATCGCCGTGGGCGGTCTGACGCGGTTGACCGACAGCGGGCTCTCGATCACCGAGTGGCGGCCCATCACAGGGGCCTTGCCGCCCTTGAACGCAGAGGACTGGCAAAGGGAATTCGACCTTTATCGCGCGATCCCGGAATACCAGTTGCAGAACCGTGGCATGAGCCTCGCCGAGTTTCAGTTCATCTATTGGTGGGAATGGGGCCACCGGCAACTGGGCCGGGTGATCGGGCTTGTCTGGGCGCTGGGCTTTCTCGGCTTCCTGGTGACGAAGAAGATTCCGACGGGTTGGACCGGGCGGCTGTTCTTCATCGGCGTGCTGGGCGGCATCCAGGGCGCGATCGGTTGGTGGATGGTGGCTTCGGGCCTGACTGGCGAGATGCTCGACGTGGCGTCCTACAGGTTGGCCACGCATCTTGGATTGGCCTTCGTCATCCTAGGCTTCATCGCGTGGTATGTCTTCGAGTTGGGCCGCGAGGAGCGCGATCTGATGCAGGCGCGCCGGTCGCGGGAAGCCAAGCTGTTCGGTCTCGGCACCGGCCTTTTGCACTTCACCTTTCTGCAAATCCTGCTGGGCGCGCTCGTGGCGGGGATCGATGCGGGGCGCACCTATAATGACTGGCCGCTGATGGCCGGGGCCTTCCTGCCGCCCTTCCCGTTTGAATTGGAACCTGTCTGGCGCAACTTCTTCGAAAACGCAGGTCTCGTTCAGTTCATGCACCGCATCGCGGGCTACCTGCTTCTGGCCTTCGGGATCGTCGTCTGGCTGCGCGCCCGCAAGTCGCCCAATGCCGATACGCGCTTTCGCTTCAACGCGGTTTTCGCGATGCTGTGGATCCAGATGGCGCTGGGCATCGTGACCGTGCTTTACATGGCACCTTGGCAGATCGCCATCACTCACCAGATCGGGGCCGTGATCCTGTGGGTATTGATCCTGCGCGCGCGGTTCGGGGCGGGCTATCCCGTTCAACAATCCATTCGAGGAGCGACAGCATGACCACCGCCTATGACGACCTGATGGCCTTCACGCGCGAAACCGAGGCGCTGAGCCAGATCGCGGGCCGCTTGGGCTGGGACCAGGAAACGACGATGCCGCGCGGTGCCGCCGCCCAACGGGGCGAGGAAATGGGGGCGATCGAGTCGGTGCTGCATGCCCGTCGCATGGACCCGCGCGTGGGTGAGTGGCTGGAGGCGGCCAAGCCGAAGGATGAAGAGGCCAAAGCCAACCTGCGCCATATCCGGCGCAGCTTTGACAGGGCGTCAAAGGTGCCTGCGGACCTCGCCGCGGAACTGGCGCGGACCACCTCTGTCGCACAGGGCGTCTGGGCCGAGGCGCGCGCCAATGACGACTTCGCGGCCTTTGCGCCGACGCTGGAGCGGGTTCTGGACTTGCGGCGCCAGGAAGGCGCGGCACTGGCGGATGGGGGCGACCCCTATGACGCGCTGTTGCAGGATTACGAGCCGGGGGCGACGGCGGCCGAACTGGATGCGATGTTCGGTGCGCTGCGGCCCCGCCTCGTGGCGTTGCGGGACAAGGTGCTGGGCGCCCCTGCCCCGGCGGCCTTGACGGGAGCTTTCGACGAAAGCGCGCAGATGAAGCTGTCGCGCCAGATCGCCAAGGTCTTTGGCTACGACATGAGCCGCGGGCGCGTCGACAAGGCGGTGCATCCGTTCAGCTCCGGGTCGGGCAATGACGTGCGGATTACGACACGGACGAACCCGGTCGATCCGTTCAACTGCATCTATTCGACGATCCACGAGGTCGGTCATGCCGCCTACGAGCAGAATATCGACCAGGCTTACCTGCTGACACCCCTCGGGCGCGGTGTGTCGATGGGTGTGCATGAAAGCCAGAGCCGGATCTACGAGAACCAGTTGGGCCGGTCGCGGGCGTTTACCGGCTGGCTGCATGGGCAGATGGTCGATGCGTTCGGAGAGTTCGGGATCGCCGATCCTGAGGCATTCTACGGCACCGTGAACCGGGTACACAAAGGCTTTATCCGCACGGAATCGGACGAGGTGCAGTATAACCTGCACGTTCTTCTTCGGTTCGACCTCGAGCGCAAGCTGATCGACGGGTCATTGGATGTCGCTGATCTCGAAGAGGCTTGGAACACTCGGTTCGAGGCGGATTTCGGCTATCCGGTCGACAAGCCGTCGAACGGCGTGTTGCAGGACGTGCATTGGTCCGTTGGTTTGTTCGGCTACTTCGCCACCTATTCGCTGGGCAATGTCTATGCCGGGTGCCTGCACGAGGCGCTGCGCAAGGCGGTGCCGGATCTCGATGCACAATTGGCGGCGGGTGATACCTCTGCGGCGACCGGATGGCTGCGGGACAACCTGCAACGGCATGGCGGGCTTTATGAGCCGCGCGACGTGATCGAGCGGGCCTGCGGGTCTGCCCCGTCTGAAGCGCCGTTGTTGGAGTATCTCGAGGCGAAGTTCGGAGAGATTTACGGGGTGTAGTGGATTTTTAGACATGACACCGCCGTGCATTTGTGAGGCGCAATATTCAATCGTGTCGATAGTGACAAACGAAGTAGCAGTTATGAACGTTTTGACCAAATGACGCTCCGGCGAACTGGTTTCCAGTGGCGCCGAGATCCGCTCTCTCATCCAGCTTAGGCTTGAACGGCTAACCCACTGGTCAGCCTGAACATTCGACTTGATCCATAGGAAGCTTATTGCTACCTCTCAGCTAGAGACGGCCCGTGTTTTGAGTGTCGTAAATAAAAGCGTAGGTGCTTTACATGTGCAAAATGAGTAAATTTTTACGAATGGGGACAATTTCGGCTGCTGTTTCCTTGGCTGTTGCGTTCTTTGGCAGCGAAGTCAAAGCAGCGCCTATCAGTTCTTTCGCTGATGGGTACGATGTGTCGAACTGGACAGTGTCGGCGTCTTTCGGCGGGTCCGTCAATACAACCGGCGCACCCTCCAGCATCGTTGTGATCGAACCGAATAGCGGGTTCGGCGGAGCGATTGCTTCATTCACCACCGTTGCTCTTGGCACCGGAACGTTCTCGTTTGACTGGGACTACGGTGGCAACGATTGCGGTTGGGCTAGCGCCCTTGTTTACAACAATGGATCGTCGGTTTTGGCCAATAGTTGTACATCCGGTAACAGCTACAGCGCGCAGGTCAATGCAGGTGACATTATCGGATTTGGTATTAGGACATTTGATGGGATTTTAGGCTCAACGACCTTATCCATCTCCAATTTCACGGCACCTTCCGAGTTGACGCCCGTGCCGCTACCCGCTGCTGGATGGATGTTGTTTTCAGGGTTCGGTGCGCTTGCTTTCGTTGGTCGACGCCGTAGAAGGCTGAATCAATAAAGGTGTCAGGTTGATTGGAAAACGGCGGCGGTCCTGAGTGGCCGCCGTTATCAATTCTGCCGACACGAACAGGTTGGATCTTTCGCAATTCCCCAATTATTGCGAAGGCCAAAGAAAAACGGTCTTTGGTCCCACTGCTACAACAGATTTCGGCGTTCTAAAAAATACAGATCCGCACACGCCGGAGCGGAAAGCTTCGCCAAGACAAGGTTACCGATTGCCCGCAAACAGATCGTAAGATGGTTTTAACGCCTATCGGACTTAGTGCAGTTTGAATTCCCCCACCACCTGCTGCCACTCGCCCGAAGACAGCAGCTTGCGGTGCGTGTACTGCACCGAGTGCAAAGGGCCTTCGATCGTGTCCTGCCAGAATTCGATGAATTCGAACAGTTTGGGGTGGTCCGGCGCCAGGTCGTATTCCTGCCAGACGAAGGTGTTGAGCACATTCCTGTAATCGGGCATGCGGTAAAACAGTTGCGCCGTGGTCAGCCCGTATCCGCGGAGCATCAACTCGGTTTCACTCATCTCGGTCATGCAAACCTCATACGTTTTTTATTGTACCAAAGAGTTTGCCACGGATTCGTTGCTTTTCAATAAAAACAGTGTGTTAGCCAGAAGGGCGCTTGAGTGCCAAAGCACGGCTGCCACTAAATTGGTCAAGTGGATTGCGGCCTACATCCTGTCTCTGATATACAGTTGCTCAACAAAATATAGAAATACAGACAGCAGGCTATCCACGTGAGCGACACGCCAGAAACTCCTGATAACACAGAAGATATGCCGCCTGAACGCCCCAAATACACCGGGCCGCAGGTGTCGATCACCGAGGAGATGAAGACCTCGTATCTCGATTACGCCATGAGCGTGATCGTGAGCCGGGCGATTCCCGATCTTCGCGATGGCCTGAAACCGGTGCACCGGCGCATCCTGTACGCGATGCATGAATCCAACAACGGGCACGACAAACCCTATCGCAAATCCGCCCGCCCGGTGGGCGACGTGATGGGTAAGTATCACCCGCATGGCGACAGCGCGATCTACGACGCGCTGGTGCGGATGGCGCAGGATTTCTCCATGTCGCTGCCGCTGCTGGACGGTCAGGGCAATTTCGGCTCGATGGACGGCGATAACGCGGCGGCCATGCGTTATACCGAAGTGCGGATGGACAAGCCCGCCGCCTATCTGCTGGCCGATATCGACAAGGAAACCGTCGATTTTCAGGACAACTATGACGGTAAGGATCGCGAACCGACGGTCCTGCCCGCGCGGTTCCCGAACATGCTCGTCAATGGTGCGGGCGGGATTGCCGTCGGCATGGCGACGAACATCCCGCCGCACAATCTCGGTGAAGTGGTAGATGCCACGCTCGCCCTGATCGAAGAGCCGGATCTGAGTTCCGAGCAGTTGATCGAATACGTCCCCGGCCCCGATTTTCCCACGGGCGGGATCATGTTGGGCCGGTCCGGCGCGCGCAAAGCGTATCTTGAGGGGCGCGGCAGCGTCATCATCCGCGCCAAGACGCGGGTCGAGGAGATCCGCAAGGACCGCTGGGCAATCGTCATCGACGAGATCCCCTATCAGGTAAACAAGGCGACGATGATCGAACGTATCGCCGAAGCCGCGCGCGAAAAGCGGATCGAGGGCATCGCCCATGTGCAGGACGAATCCGACCGCAATGGCGTGCGCGTGGTGGTGGAGCTCAAGCGCGATGCGACGGCAGAGGTGGTGCTGAACCAACTCTTCCGCTTCACGCCGATGCAGACCTCGTTTGGCTGCAACATGCTGGCGCTGAACGGTGGTCGGCCCGAGCAGTTGACCCTGCGCAAGTTCCTGACCGCCTTCATCGACTTCCGCGAGGACGTGGTCGCGCGCCGCACGGCGCACCTGTTGCGCAAGGCCCGCGAACGCAGCCATATCCTGTGCGGTCTGGCCGTGGCGGTTACGAATATCGACGAGATCGTTGCGACGATCCGGTCGTCGGCGGATGCGGGCGAAGCGCGGGAACGGCTGATGACCCGGCGCTGGCCCGCCGCCGAAATCCTGCCCTATATCAAGCTGATCGACGATCCGACCCACACCGCAAACGAGGACGGCACCTATAACCTCTCCGAGGCACAGGCGCGCGCCATTCTGGAACTGCGGCTGCAACGCCTGACCCAGATCGGGGTCAAGGAAGTCACCGACGAATTGGAAGAGCTGGCCGGCAAAATCCGGGAATACCTGGAGATTCTTGGCAGTCGCGACCGGATCATGGGGATCATCTCTGATGAACTGCGCGAGGTGCGCGAACTGTTCGCGGTGCCGCGCCGGACCGAGATCGTCGACTGGTCGGGCGACATGGAAGACGAGGACCTGATCGAGCGCGAGGACATGGTCGTGACGGTCACGCAGTCCGGCTATATCAAGCGCACGCCGCTCGCCGATTTCCGCGCGCAAAAACGCGGTGGCAAGGGCCTGTCGGGCATGTCGACCAAAGATGACGACGTCGTCACCACGCTTTTCGTGGCGAACACCCATACGCAGCTTCTGTTCTTCACGACCGAAGGCATGGTCTACAAGCTCAAGACCTGGCGCTTGCCGCAAGGGGGACGCACCTCCAAGGGCAAGGCCATCGTCAACATCCTGCCGATCCCGACGGGTGTGTCCATCGCCGCGATCATGCCGGTGGACCGGGACGAAAGCGATTGGGACGATCTCCAGATCGTATTCGCCACCACGGCGGGGGACGTGCGCCGCAATGCGCTTTCGGATTTCACCAACGTGATGCGCAACGGCAAGATCGCGATGGACCTGCCCGAGGGTGTCGAACTAGTCAACGCGCGGATCGCGTCGGAAGAAGATGACGTGATGCTCGTGACCGACTCTGGCCGTGCGATCCGCTTCCCGACCACGGCCGTGCGGGTCTTCAAGGGGCGCAAGTCCACCGGTGTCAGGGGCATTCGCCTAAATAACGGAGATCGCGTGGTCAGCATGGCCGTGATCCGCCATTTCGAGGCCGATCCAGCGGAACGGGCCGCCTATCTCAAGATGCGCCGCGCGGTGGCGGGTCTGGCCGATGATGCCGAGATCGAGGATGACGAGGACGCGACCGCACCCGGTTCGATCACGCAGGAACGCTATGCCGAAATGTCGGCGGCAGAGAACCTGATCCTGACGATCACCGCCAAGGGTGCGGGCAAGCTGTCGTCCAGTCACGACTACCCGGTGCGCGGACGTGGTGGCCAAGGCGTGCAGGCCATCGACAAGGCCATGCGCGGCGGCGCTATCGTGGCGTCCTTCCCTGTCGAGATGGATGACCAGATCATGCTTGCGACATCGAAGGGGCAGTCCATTCGGGTTCCGGTGGACGGGATCTCGTTCCGGTCGCGCAGCGCGGGCGGAGTCAAGGTGTTCAACACCGGCGCGGACGAAGAGGTGGTCTCGGTCGCCTGGATCGCGGATCAGGGCGACGAAGACGCCGGGGCCGAGGAATAGACCACTTTGCGTGAGGTGACTTCGTTAGGTCACTGATCGGATGAAATATTTGAACGGCGCCGGGCATCCTCGGCGCCGTTTCTCGTGAGGGCTGGGTATCGCATTTCATGCCCCGCGAACCCGCCCTGACACGGGGCGGGAATTTCCAGTAGCCGCGGTTTCACACCTAATTCACGGGAAAAACGGACGTGGTTCGGATATCCCAAGGGCGCGCTCACCGAGCGTCGAGCGCATTAAGTGACGAGTAGAAACAAGTAAAAGGCAGCATGTTTGGCTCGGCCTTGTATTCTTCCAGGTCGGACCCGTCGGAGCCTCCCTCTGACGCATGCTGCCGGTAAATTTCTAATGTTGGTAACGTTTTAGGTAGTCCTTTTAACATCGCGCCGGGGCTGTTCCCCATTCAGCCTCGGTGCAGCTTTTCAGAACAGTGGCCCGATCCCCGGCGCGAAGGTGGTCGGGCCGATTTCCGGAGTTTTTATGTCCGATTTCCTCGACCTCATGCGCGCCTATCCCGATCTTCTGCAAGCGAGCGGTGTGCTTGGGTCCGTCATCTATGTCGGCGGCTTCGCTCTGGTTCAGTCGGGCCGCACCTGTGGCAACGGATCGGCCTACTCGGCCAGCAAGATCGTCGCGGCCATCCTGGTGCTTGTCAGCCTCGTCGGAGCGTTCAACTTGGGGGCCTTTCTGATCCAGATCGGGTTTATCGGTTTCGGCCTTTGGGGGTTGCTCCGCCAGTCCGCGAGCAAGGCGCGGGTCATCTCCGTCACTCCGCCAGCCGACTATGCTCCGAGCGCACTTGATGTTCGAGGTGACTCGCCAGAGACTTCCGGTTGGGAAAGTCATCGACGCGTACCGGCGGGTGATACACCAGTTCCACCTTACCCTGCCGCCGCTGTGCCAGCACCTTGATGAGGTGGTCGGCAAACCCCATGTCGCCCCACCAGCCGTAAAAGCGCGGATCTACGCCTTCGGGCGGATGATAAATCACGGTCACGGGCTGGATATGCATGTCGTGCATCAGCTTGTCCGAAAAGAACGGCGCAAAGAGTGTCGGCTTGAACGGAAGCACCCGCATTGTGTCGGTCGACGTGCCTTCGGGAAAGAACAACAGGCGGTGCCCGTGCTGGAGCCGTTCCTCGAACGTCGCGATCTGGTTTCTGACGTCGCGCGGATCGCGCTGGATGAACACCGTGCCCGTCGCGCGCGCCAGCCAGCCGATCCCGGGCCAGGACGCGACCTCGGATTTTGAAACGAAATAGACGTTCTTGCGGGCGTTCAGCGCGAAGATGTCGATCCAGGACCCGTGATTGGCCACCACTGCGCCCGGCACTTTCATGCGGGGCCCGCGCACGAGAACGGCAATCCCCATGATGACCAGCGCCGCGCGACAGACCGATTGGGTGATGTACGGCGTGACCGGACGATCGGTGCCGAAGATCGGCCGTTCAAATAGTCGTAGGAGCAGCAGTACGCCAAGCCCCCCGAACACGACGATCCCCAACACGGTGCCCCGTGCCGCGACCCGGACCCATCCCATCGGTGAGACAGGTGCCGAAACCGAAGGCTCGTCGCTGTCCCAGGTAGGGCTCATGCGGCCCGCCGGTCGGGGAACTGCAAGAGGGAAGGATCGAGGTCTGATGCTTTGAGGATCACGCAGACATCGACACTGTTGAAGGCGTGATCGACATAGACGCCCTGCCCGATGAATCCGCCCAGCTTGAGGTAGGATTTGATCAGCGCCGGCGTGTCACGCATGGCGCGCTTGCGGTCGATCCGGTCGGCGGGCAGAAGCGCGATATCCCGCTTCATTCGGGATGTGACGCGCAGGTCTGGCGGCGCGAGGAACCGGCGATGCAGGTCGGAAATCGGATGTTGCAAGGCTGCGGCGTCGGTCCCGCGAAAGCTGGCCGTGCCAAAGAGAAGCTCGATACCGCGATCCGACACGTACTCCGCCACCCCGCGCCACAACGCCATGAGAGCCGCACCGCCACGATAATCCGGGTGCAGACAACTGCGGCCCAATTCCAGAAGGCGCAGGCCGCTGGTTTCAAGCGGCGTCAGGTCGAATTCCGACGCCGAATAAAATTCGCCCGCCCGATCCGCTTGGGTCTGCGTCATAAGCCGGTAGACCCCGACTATCTGATCCGTCGCGCCGGAGGTCAGACGCGTGTCGCGGAGCAGCAGATGGTCGGCATGCGCATCGAAGGCATCCGTTTCGAGCCGGTTTTCGTGGTCGACCCCGTCACCGTCGCTGCCAAATTCCGTGACGAACACATCGTAGCGCAACCGCTGCGCCGCGCGGATCTCGGCCTCCGACCGGGCCAGGGACACCTGAAAGGGGGTCGCGCTTTGAAGCATTGGGGCCACCACGCTGGTTCGGCGTTACCTTACTGCGCGTCCCGGTGACGCGCAACGGCGTCGGGGTGATCGAAAAAACGGGGATACCGTTCAGAATTAAGACTTTATCAACCGTTGGTTGCGATGTTTACTCGTCAAAGACAGGGATAAGTCCGATGCGAGACCCATCGATCACCACCTTGCCGACTTCGCGGAAATTCACGGTGATCCGGTCGCCGATATTCGATTGGACCTGGCCGATGCCCCAATCCGGTTCATCCGGATGGCGCACCAGCGATCCGGGTTCCAATAGGCCGTTGAGGTCGGACATGAGCGGGCTCCTGGTTGTATGATGGAGGATATAGTGCATCGGGACGGGGCTTCACTGGCAGCATTGATCGGATCGCGCATCTGCCACGATCTCATCAACCCTATTGGTGCAATTTCCAATGGATTGGAACTGGTTGGTATGGGGGGTGCCTCCCCGGACGGGCCGGAAATGTCGTTGATCCAGCAAAGCTGTGACAATGCCACGGCGCGCATCCGGTTTTTCCGGATTGCCTTCGGCAGTGCCGACGATGCCCGCCCGATCCCGGTTCGCGAAGCGCAGAAAACCCTGGCCGATCATTTCGAGGGAACCCGCTATCGCACCGAGTGGTCGATCGAAACGGATGTCGGTCGTAACGTGGTGCAGCTTGCCTATCTGGCGGTGCTTTGCCTTGAAATGGCCTTGCCACAGGGCGGGGTTCTGATGGTCGACATGCAGGATGGTGCGCTCGTGGTTGAAGGGCGGTCCGACACGGTGCGCGCAGATCAGCCGCTTTGGGACATGCTTGTGTCCGGCATCGTGCCAATTCCCGATCTCCGACCCGCTGATGTCCAGTTCGCGCTTTTGGCCCGGCTGTGTCAGGACCATGACATCCGGCCGCAACAGATCGTCGACGAGGGTCTTGTGCGGCTGCGGCTTACCCTACCCGCCAATGACGGATGATCGCGCCTTAAGCGTGTTCACCGCAGCGCGCACCTGGTCCGAGATCGGACCGGGGCGCGGCGGGTCGAGCAGCGTCGTCATGAGCGCCTCGGTCGGTTGTGCCTTTCGCGCCCATGTCAGATCGCGCAGGATCCCCGATGCGGTGTCTGGCAGGCGGTCGGGGATCTCCTGACCCGCCAGAGTCGCCCAGATGCAGGACCACGCGCGCCCGACGCTCCAAGGGTTATACCCACCGCCGCCCGAGACGATCAGGCGTGGGGACAGCGGCCGCAAGGCGCGCACTGCTGCGACATGACAGCGGTTCGACAATGTGAGACGTGAGAGCGGATCCTCGGTCACTGCATCCGCGCCGCATTGCAGGTAAATCGCGTCCGGAGCCTGGCGCGGCACCGGGATGTTGATGGCCGCCCCCCCGGCATCATCGTCCAGGGCACCGGTGAACGGCCATCGACGGTCCTCGTGGACCGAAATCATCTGCACCGCGTCCGAGCCATGAAAGGCAACCGCGACCCCATCGCAATGATGCGCGTCGATATCGACATAGGCGATGCGCGTCAGTCCCATCGAGAGCAGCCTGCGGATCGTTAATACCGGTTCGTTAATGTAACAGAACCCATTGGCGCGGTCCGGCAGGCCGTGATGGGTGCCACCCCCCGGATTAAAGGCGACGCCACCGTTCCTCACATGCTCGGCCGCCAGAAGCCCGCCCCCCGCCGCCGTGGCTGGACGCCGGTAGACCTCGGGAAAGACGGGGTTCGAGAGCGTGCCCAGCTCGAAGGCGGGATCGGCGGCCTGCGTCGCCTCGGCCCGTTGGAGCGCGTCGATATAGGCGGTGGTGTGGAACCCGGTGAGCGCCGCAGGTTTGGCGCAAGGGCTGGTGCGATACCGGGTGTCGGGCAACCATCCCAGGCTGCGGCACAGATCCGTCACCGTCGGCACACGCGGGATCGACAGCGGGTGATGCGGGCCGTAGCTCGATCCGCGATAGATGCGGGCGCCGATGAAAATGGGGTCGGTCATTGCATCCGATCTAGAGCGTGGCCGGTCTCGCGCCAGATGTACGTATCACCCGGCCTCGGCCTTTTCCGACAGCTCCAGCCACAGGTCTTCGGCCTCGGCCAGCGCCGCTTGCCGGGCCACGAGCGCTTCGGAGGCCTTCTTGAATTTCACCGGTTCGCGGGCGAAGAGATCCGGATCCGCCATCAACTGCTCCAGTTTGGCAATCTCGGCGGTCAGCCGGTCGATCTCGCCGGGCAGTTCCTCGAGCTTGTGCTTCTCGGTAAAGCTCAGGCCCGATTTTTGTTTCGACGCAGGGGTCGCCTGCGTCGTTTGCGTTTGTTTCGGCGCGGGTTTGGCCGGGTCCGACTTGGGGTCGGCATCGCCATTTTGGGCACGATAATCGCTCCAACCGCCGGCATAGACCGTGGCGCGGCCCCTGCCCTCCATCGCGACGGTCGTGGTCGCAACCCGGTCGAGGAAATCGCGGTCGTGGCTGATCAGGAGGACTGTCCCGTCGTATTCGCCCAACAGATCCTGCAAGAGGTCCAGCGTTTCGACATCAAGATCGTTTGTCGGCTCGTCCAGCACCAAAAGGTTCGATTCGCGCGCCATGATCCGCGCCAGCAGCAAACGCGCCTTTTCCCCGCCCGAAAGCGAGCGCACCGGCGCGCGGGCCTGTGCTTCGTCGAACAGGAATTCCTTGAGATAGCCCACCACGTGTTTCGGCGCGCCGCGCACCATGATCTGATCGGCCTTGCCGGACACGCGCATTTCGGGATCGCCGGTGAGGTTTTCCCAAAGGCTCAGATCGCCGTTCAACTGCGCGCGGGTCTGATCAAACACCGCAGGCACAAGGTTGGTGCCCAGTTTCACCGTGCCGCTGTCGGGTTCAATGTCGCCCATCAGCATGCGGATGAGGGTCGTCTTGCCCACCCCGTTCGGCCCCACAAAAGCCACCCGGTCGCCGCGCTGCACGGTCAACGAGAAATCCCGCACGATGGTCGTGTCGCCGAAGGATTTGCTCAGCTTCGTCGCCTCGATCACCTTGCGCCCGGATTTCGGACCCGAGGCAAGCTCCATCGCCGCGGTATCCTGCCGCTTGATCATGTTGCTGCGCTCGCCGCGCAGGTCCTGAAGCGCGCGCACCCGGCCCATGTTGCGCTTGCGCCGGGCGCTGATGCCCTCGACGGCCCATCGCGCTTCGGCCTTGATCTTGCGGTCCAATTTGTGCCGCTGGAGGTCTTCCTCTTCCCAGGTCTTGTCGCGCCAGGCTTCGAACGCGTCGAACCCCTTTTCCTGGCGTCGCACCTGACCCCGGTCGATCCAGAGCGTCGCGCGGGTGAGTTCGGACAAAAAGCGGCGGTCGTGGCTGATCAGCACGAAGGCCTTGCGAGTGCGCTTCAACTCGTCCTCGAGCCAGCCGATGGCTTCGATATCGAGATGGTTGGTCGGCTCGTCGAGAAGCATCAGCTCCGGGTCCTGTGCCATCAGTCGCGCCAGGGCGGCCCGGCGACGTTCGCCACCGGAGGCGGTTTCCACGGGGCGCGCGGGGTCGAACTTCAGCCCCTCGCCAGCCCGTTCGACCTTGTAAAGCTCGGACGGGTCGAGCCCGTGCATCGCGTAATCGCCCAGCGTGGTGAACTGACCGAGATCGGGGTCCTGCTCCATATAGCCGACGCTGACGCCGGGCGGCACGACGCGATCGCCGGTGTCCGGTTCGACAAGGCCTGCCATCACCTTCATCAGGGTGGATTTCCCCGACCCGTTGCGCCCCACAAGCGCGACGCGATCACCGGGTTGGACCACGAGGCTGAGGTCGTGAAACACCGGATCGCCGCCGAAGGTCAGCGAGATGTCATTGAGTTGAAGAAGCGGGATCACGGCCATGGCCTCGCGCTACGGTGCGGCGCGCGGGACGTCAAGAGGGGCTGTGCCCTATGCGCCCGCGGCCCGGGCCAGCGCGCGCAGACGGGTTTTGCGGGGTGCCGGAATGGCGTCGATGTCGAGGGCGGTAAAGACGTGGAGCGTGTCGAGTTGCGGATCACGAATGGCATGGTCGCTGATCCAGCCGCCAAGACCGAGATAGCTGCGCAGGAGGTGCGGAAGCTGGCATGGGTTGTCTTGGCCATCCGGCAGATCGACCGCATCCCGAGACAGGCGACGGGGCCGCAGATCGCGGGGACCAATGTGATGTGCGCGCAGATAGGCCAATGCGGCGCCATGCTTTTCCGGGTCCGCACCAGCTAAAGAGCTGCATCCGAACATCATCCGCACGCCGTTTTGATCCACCATCACACTTAGTGCTGCCCACGCCAGACGCAGTGCCATCACGTCAGTTTGACCGTCGGATTGGCACACCCGGCCAAGCTCGAGGAACGGTCCGGATTGTGCAGAAAGCGTGTCCAGATCGTAGAATTGTCCGGTGTAGCTTCGGTCCAGATCCGCAGCTTTCGGGATAAGCCGGACGCGAAACGCCACACGGGGCTGGCCAAGCGCGTCCTCGACCAAACCATGCAGGCTGTTCGCATCGAAGCGGTCGGTGTCGTCCGCGCCCTTGCGAAAGGCGTGTGCACGCAGACTAAGCGCCGCGTGCCGGATCTCGGAAGACGCGCTGATGGTCGCGCGGTACGCGCCAAGCCTCAAGGCCACGGGCGCCTGCGTCGCAGCGACACGGGGCGCCGCTGCTGCTCCGATCATCAGTTGAAGAAGTCAGCAGCATTGATGCCGCCGATATTGCCGAACAGTTTGCGGATAAAGCTGATATCGCCATCGCCCGAGCGGGTGATCCGGCGCGCGAGTGGCACGACCTGCCCGTCCTGCAAGCCGTAGCGTTCGACATTCTCGACCACGCCCGCACTGTCGAAGGTTATGGCGAGAACCTCGCGATCCACCACCTCGGGGCGCTGCCACGCGTAATGGCGCACGTCGCTTTCAATATAGTAGAAGCCGGAATCGTTCAGCGTGCCGGATGTGGAGGGCACTCCGATCAGGTCCTCCACCGTGCCGCGGGTGTCGACACCGGGGACGATCTGCTGCAATTCGTCTTCGGATGGAACATAGCCGTGCGTGCGGTAGCGCGCCGTGCATCCGGCAAGCGAAATGCACAAGAGCGTCACAAGCCCGATCCTGACTGTCGATCTGATGCCCTGCATGGCGCCTCTCTTGCGTTGGCGTTCGCTGCCTTTTATCCCGATTACACGGCCTTGGGCCTGCGTTCAAGCAAAGGGTGCACACAAGATATGCCACAAAAGGTTCTGAAACCCGGAGAATTTCGTGTGAGCGACCTGTCGACTCGGGGTCCGACTGTGTTCGATTTGCAGCCCGACGCGGATGCACGCTCCGCTATCGCCGACCAATTGGGGCTTTCGGCGCTCAGAAAGCTGCGCTTCGAAGGTCAGATCACGCCATCGGGCGCGCGAGGATGGACCCTCACCGGGGCGTTGGGCGCGACGGTCGTCCAGCCTTGTGTGGTCACGCTTGATCCGGTGACCACGCGGATCGACGAAGCGGTGGAGCGGGAATACCTGCCCGCCTCCTATTTCGAAGCGCCGGAACCCGGGTCCGAAATCGAAATGCCCGAGGATACCAGCACCGAACCGCTCGGGACGGTCATCTCCACCTTCGACGTGATGGTCGAATCGCTGCTGCTCGCTTTGCCGCAATATCCGCGCGTCTCGGATGCCGAACTGGGGGAAGCGGTGTTCACGGAGGATGGTGTGGCGCCGCTTAAGGATGAGGACACCAAGCCCTTTGCGGGGCTCGCGGGACTGCGCGATCAGCTTGATAAAAAGTCCTGACGCGCGACGCCAGAAAACGCTTGCGGATTTCACGATTGCCCCTATGTTCGCGCCTTCATCCGAGGTGGGGGTTGTCACCCGGCCCGGTTTCCCCGTATGAGGCCGGACACACCCGAAACGCGGCATGGCGAGCATGCCACAGGTTATAGATAATTGAGGTTGAGACATGGCTGTCCAACAGAACAAAGTATCCAAGTCGCGTCGCAACAATCGTCGCGCGCATGACGCTCTGGTCGCTGCGAACCCGAACGAATGTTCGAACTGCGGCGAACTCAAGCGTCCGCACCACGTGTGCCCGTCCTGCGGCCACTATGCCGATCGTGAAGTGATCGCACAGGCCGACGAAATCGATCTCGACGAAGACGCGGCATAAGTAACGATTGGGCGAAACCCTCCGCATGACCTCATCGCAGGATCATAAAAAGGTGGGAGTTGCGCCAATTGTGCTATCAATCGACGCCATGGGCGGCGATCTGGGGCCGGAGGCAGTTGTCTCCGGCATGTCTCGTTCTGCCAAGGCGAATCCTGACATCCGGTTTCTGGTCCACGGGCCGGAAGCGAAACTGGCAAAGCTGATCGAGCGGAAAAAACCGCTCGCCGGGCGCTGCGAGATCCGGGATGCTTCGGGCGTCGTGTCGATGCAGGACAAACCAAGCCAGATCATGCGACATGGTCAGGGCACGTCCATGTGGTCGGCCATCGAAGCCGTGCGCGACAAGCAGGCGACGGTCGCCGTGTCTTGCGGCAACACCGGCGCGCTCATGGCGCTGTCGATGATCCGTTTGCGCAAGCTGCCGGGGGTAAACCGCCCGGCCATCGCGATTCTCTGGCCCTCGCGCAATCCCCAAGGCTTCAATGTCATGCTGGATGTTGGCGCGGATGTGCGCGCTGACGCGCGGGACCTTGTGCAATACGCCTTGATGGGAGTGTCCTACGCCCGCAACGGGCTTGAGCTCGACCGCCCGCGCGTCGGGTTGCTCAACGTTGGCACCGAGGAACACAAGGGCCGGTCCGAGCTGAAAGAGGCGCATGAGTTGATCGGACAGATGGCGGACCGGGCGCAGTTCGATTTCGTTGGCTTTGTTGAAGGCGGCGATATTCCCGGCAAGGCCTGCGACGTGATCGTGACCGACGGGTTTACCGGCAATGTCGCGTTGAAGACGGGCGAAGGCACCGCGTCACTGATCGGGGATCGGCTGAAGGAGGCATTCGCCTACTCCATCCTGTCCCGTGTCGCCTCTTTGCTGGCGGTGACATCGTTGCGGCGTCTGCAACGGAAAATCGACCCGCGCCGCGTCAATGGCGGTGTGTTTCTCGGCTTGAACGGCACGGTTGTGAAATCGCACGGCTCTGCCGACGAAACCGGTGTCGCGGCGGCAATTCAGCTCGCGGTCCAATTGGCGCAGTCCGGCTTTTCCGAACGCCTTGCGGCACGCCTGGCGTCCATCACCGACATCCAGTCGGACACCACATTCCCTGAAAGCAATTCCGAGGAGAGCCCGAAATGACCACACGTGCGGTTGTCGTCGGTTTGGGCCACTACCTGCCCGAACGCGTCGTTCCGAATTCGGAATTCGAAGCCTCTCTCGATACGTCCGACGAATGGATCCGCGCACGGTCCGGGATCGAGCGACGTCATTTCGCGGCCGAAGGGCAAACCACCTCGGATTTGGCCACGGAGGCGGCGAAAGCGGCCCTTGCCAATGCGGGACTGAAACCGGACGATCTTGACGCGATTGTTCTTGCCACATCGACCGCCGACCTGACCTTTCCGTCGGCCGCGACGATGGTGCAATCGGCATTGGGAATGACGCGTGGCTTTGCATTCGACGTGCAAGCCGTCTGCGCGGGGTTCATCTACGCGCTGTCGACGGCCAACGCGATGATGGTGGCCGGTCAGGCAAAGCGGATCATGGTGATCGGGGCCGAAACCTTCAGCCGCATCATGGACTGGACCGATCGGTCGACCTGTGTGCTGTTCGGTGATGGCGCAGGGGCGGTGATCCTCGAAGCGCAGGACGGTGTTGGAGACAAGACCGACCGGGGTATCCTCTCCATCGATCTCAATTCGGACGGTCAGCACCGCGATATTCTTTATGTCGATGGCGGCGTCAGCACGCAGACCACCGGCTTTCTGCGGATGCAGGGCAAGGAAGTGTTCCGCCACGCCGTCGAAAAGCTGGCCCAGACCGCGACGGATGCGATGGCGCAGGCCGGAATCGCCAGTGACGAGGTTGACTGGATCGTGCCGCATCAAGCGAACATCCGAATTATCCAGGGCACGGCCAAGAAACTCGGGCTGTCGATGGACAATGTCGTCGTCACTGTTCAGGATCACGGCAACACCTCGGCAGCATCGATTCCCCTGGCGCTTTCGGTCGGCGCAGAGCGCGGTCAGATCAAGCGCGGGGATGTCGTTGTCACCGAGGCGATTGGCGGCGGATTGGCCTGGGGCGCGGTTGTGCTGCGCTGGTAGGCGATTTCTTTCTAAAATCCCCTGCGCAAGCCATTGATATTGACTCGGAAAATCGCAAGCCCCATGCTGACGCGAACCTGGGAGGTTTGTGTAATGGGACAAAAGACTTTGACGCGTATGGACCTGAGCGAAGCCGTGTTTCGCGAGGTCGGGCTGTCTCGGAACGAAAGTGCCGATCTGGTCGAGGCCGTTCTGAACCATATGTCGGACGCGCTCGTCGAAGGTGAGCAGGTCAAGATATCGTCGTTCGGGACATTCTCCATTCGTGACAAGGCGGCCCGTGTCGGGCGCAATCCGAAAACCGGCGAGGAGGTCCCGATCAACCCGCGCCGCGTTCTGACCTTCCGGCCATCGCATTTGATGAAAGACCGCGTCGCCGCCGGCAACAAGGACTGATCGATGAGCAAGTCCGCCGACGCCTTCCGCACCATCAGCGAAGTGGCTGAATGGCTGGACACCCCGGCCCATGTGTTGCGGTTCTGGGAAAGCAAATTCACACAGGTGAAACCGGTCAAACGGGCCGGTGGTCGGCGCTATTACCGCCCTGCCGATATGCGGCTTCTGGGCGGCATCAAGAAGCTGCTCCATGAAGATGGCATGACCATCAAGGGTGCGCAGAAAGTGTTGCGCGAACAGGGGACTAAACACGTTTCCTCACTTTGCACCTTAAGTCTGGGTGACGAAGAGGAGGATGTGGCCTTCGTCGACATGCAGACTGATGTGGCGTCCGAGCCGGTTGATACCGTCGTGCCCTTCTCCAAGCCCGAGGAAGAGCCGGAACCCGCCGCGGTCGCGGAGGAAACTGAGCCCGATCTCTTGACCGAGGCACCCGCCGCAGAAGCCGAACCGGTGGTCGAAGTTGAGAAGCCGGTCGAGACCGCCTCGCAAGGCGCGCCGGAGCCCCTTGACCCTGCTGAGCCGGATATCGCCGAGGCGGCACCAGCACCGATCGAACCAGCGCCGATCGAAGACGTTTCGTCTGATGGCGACGACGCGCCTGCGCTGGTCGCGGGTGACACCACAACCGAAGAACCCGAAATGGCGGAATCCCAGACCACACCCGAAGAAGCCGAGACCCTTCCCGGCTTCCTCCAGCACTCCATGGCCGAGCGCAGCGCCGAGAGCCATGCCGATGCCGATTCTGAGGCACCAACCGACTCGCCTGCCCAAGAGCCAGAACCGGAAGAGCCGGTTCCGGGAACGCTCACCCACCTGTCGCGGATCACCAGGCTGTCGCCCGAACTGGCGCAGCAGATCGCCCCGGTTCTTGACCGTCTGCGGGAAGTGGCGCGCTGATCGGCACCGGGTTTTCCATTCCGAAATTCGGGCTTGCGGCCTGATCCAAAACCGTTATGACAGGCGGCAGTCGGGCTATGGCGCAGCCTGGTAGCGCGTCCGTCTGGGGGACGGAAGGTCGCAGGTTCGAGTCCTGCTAGCCCGACCAATCATCTCATAGCTATCAAAACCGCCCCCGCCGGAAACGGCGGGCAAAAACGCCTCGCCTGTGGCGCAAGTGCTTGCTATGCAAGGCGGACCGCAGATTTTGGGGGCTTGGTATGACGGGCGTTTTGGCCAATCAGCAGATTTCGGACCTGATGGATCGGGGCGTCATCGCATCGGACACGCCCTTCGTCGAAGGACAGGTGCAACCGGCGAGCCTCGATCTGCGTCTTGGCACTGTGGCCTACCGCGTCCGTGCGTCCTTTCTTTCGGGCAAAGGGCGACGGGTCGAAGACCGTCTGGCGGATTTCGAAATGCACCGGATCTCGCTCGACGGGGGGGCGGTTCTGGAAAAGGGCTGCGTCTACCTCGTTCCGCTGATGGAACGGCTCGACCTGCCCGCAGGCATCAGCGCGGTCGCCAACGCCAAAAGCTCTACCGGGCGGTTGGATTTGCTGACCCGCACGATCACCGATGAAGGCACCGAGTTCGACCGCATCGCGGCGGGCTATACCGGGCCGCTCTACGCCGAAATATGTCCCCGCTCTTTTTCCGTCCTGGTGCGTCCGGGGATGCGGCTGAACCAGATCCGGTTCCGCAACGGGCAATCTGTCCTGTCTGACGACACCTTGCGCGCGTTGCACGAAGAACAGACGCTTGTCACCGGTGGTCCCGCCGTCATTAGTGATGGTCTGGGATTCTCGGTCGATCTGAAGCCCGAGAGCGGCGACCTCGTGGGTTATCGTGCCAAGCCGCACACGGGGGTGATCGACCTCGACAAGCTGGGGCATTACGCGCCGTCCGAGTTCTGGGAAGAACTGCATACGAGCAACGGCCAGATCATCCTTGATCCTGATGCGTTCTACATCCTCGTGAGCCGCGAGGCGGTACATATCCCGCCCGATTACGCGGCTGAAATGGCGCCGTTCCTTGCGATGGTCGGGGAATTCCGCGTGCATTACGCGGGTTTCTTCGATCCCGGTTTCGGCCATGACGCCGCCGGAGGTACCGGATCACGCGGTGTGCTTGAGGTGCGCTGTCACGAAGCGCCCTTTGTTCTGGAGCATGGGCAGATCGTCGGACGATTGGTCTATGAACAAATGGACCAATCCCCGAGCCAGCTTTATGGCGCGGGGATTGCATCAAATTATCAGGGACAGGGTTTGAAACTGTCCAAACACTTCAAGGCTGACTAACGCTTCTTGTCGTCCGGGGCTTTCGCCTTGGGTTTCTTGAGGTTCGATGCCGCGTTCATCCCGGCATTGATGCCGGAGTTCACGACACGGCGCATCACGGTGCGCATGACCATATTGATAATCGAGTTGAGGTTCATTTTGTCCTCCATTCACTGCGTTCTAGTTTGCCTCGACACAATATTTAGTCAGGAAATGCGTCGATAGTTTGGCATGTGTCCTGAACTTTGCGTGACCTCGGTCAGTCTTCGAACAGCTCGGACTGGCCCTCTTCTGTCTCTTCCTCGGCGTCGACATCGCCCTCGCCCATTTGCGGCAAGGTTCCCGGCGGCGGGCGGTTTTCCAAAAGACCGGCAGCGCGCAATTCCTTGAGGCCGGGAAGGTCACGCGCGGATTCGAGGCCGAAATGGTCGAGAAAATCCTGTGTCACCACAAAGGTGACGGGACGGCCCGGCGTCATGCGGCGGCGGCCGAAGCGGATCCACTCCATTTCCAGTAGTTGATCGACGGTGCCCCGGCTGACCGAGACGCCCCGGATTTCTTCGATCTCGGCGCGGGTGACGGGCTGGTGGTAGGCAATGATCGCGAGCGTTTCGATGGCGGCCCGGCTGAGTTTGCGGGTCTCGACGGTTTCCTTTTGCATGAGGAAGCCAAGATCCGGCGCGGTACGAATGGCCCAGGCATCGCCCACCTTGACGACGTTCACGCCCCTGCCCTCGTAGCGTTTGCGCAGATGCACCAGTGCTTCGGCAGCATCCGCGCCATGTAGCATGCGGTCATTGAGTTCGCGCACCGTGACCGGTTCGGCGGTGGCAAAGAGGATCGCCTCGACCATCCGCTCCTGTTCGCCCATCGGCGGGGCTTCGAAGAGGCTTTGTTCGACTTCCGTGTCGGTCTGGGTCACTTCACTCACCGCCCATCCCTCCGGCGCAGTTCAATCGGGGCAAAGGTGTCGGACTGGCGCAGCTCGACCTTGCCTTCCTTGGCAAGCTCCAGCGACGCCGCAAACGTCGATGCGGTGGCCGAGCGCCATTTGACCGGATCGGTGTCCCAGCCATCCGGCATGTAGGATGAGATGTCCGTCCATGTTCCAGCAAACCCGATCAGTCCGCGCATCCGTTCCAGCGCCTGTTCCATCGTGAATACCGCGTCGCGGTCCATCACGAAGGGGCGGAATTCGTCGCGGGTGCGGATGCGGGCGTAGCCCTGCATCAGGTCCAGCAGCGTCGCGGTGTATTCGACCTTGCGGACCCGTTCGACCTGCTGCGTCACGCCGCGGGCAAAGAAGTCGCGGCCCAACTGGTCGCGGGCCATCAGGCGGGCGGCAACATCGCGCATGGCTTGCAGGCGTTCCAGCTGGAAGGCGAGATGCGCGGCAAGGTCTTCACCCGAGGGGCCTTCTTCGGTCGGATCCGGGGGCAGCAACAGGCGGGATTTGAGAAAGGCCAGCCAGGCGGCCATGACAAGATAATCCGCGGCCAGTTCGATGCGCAGCGCCTTGGCTTGCTCGACAAAGGCAAGGTATTGCTTGGCCAGTTGCAGCACCGACACCTTGCGCAGATCGACCTTTTGAGTCCGGCTGAGCGACAGGAGAAGATCCAACGGCCCTTCGAAGCCGTCGACATCGACGATCAGCGCCTCGGCGGCCAGCCGGTCGGCGACCGTCGTGTCAAATCCGTCGTTCGTGGCCTCGCTCATGCACCGCGCCCTTGCTCCAATTCCGCCAGCTTGGCGGTGAGGGCCGCAATGTCAACATCCTGCGGTGTGGTACGGGTCGCCAGCGCGGCTTCGGCGCGGGCCTGACTGCGTGCAGGCATGGTTCCGATCCTTTCCATCAGCGCGATGCGCTCGGCCAGATCACCGTTGCAATGCAGGATCACGTCGCACCCCGCCTGCATCGACGCGGCACCGCGTTCAGGCACCGTGCCCGACAGGGCCTGCATCCCGATGTCGTCCGTCATCAAAACGCCGGTGAAGCCGATCTCGTCGCGGATGCGCTGGATCATGCCGGGCGACGTGGTGGCGGGACCGGTTTCACCCAAGGCGCTGTAGACCAGATGCGCGGTCATCCCCATTGCCACATCGGCGAAAGGGCGGAAGGCGGCGAAGTCGATATTGGTCAGGGTGTCCTCGGTGGCGTCGATGCGCGGCAGATCGAGATGGCTGTCCATCTGCGCAAGCCCGTGGCCGGGAATGTGCTTGATCACCGGAAACACGCCACCTTGCATGTGGCCTTCGACCACGGCGCGGCCAATTTTTACCACTTGGTCAAAATCCGTGCCGTAGCAGCGATTGCGCAGGAAGGCATGGGTTTCGGGACGGGCCACATCCAGCATCGGCGCGCAATTGGCGTCGATCCCAAGCGCCATCAGCTCATGCGCGATGATCCGGTAACGCAGGCGCATGCCCTCTTCCGCGTTGGGGCCCAGCAGTTGCACATGATCGAGCGGCGGCAGCCAGTCGGTCGCCAAGGGCGCGCGCAGGCGTTGCACGCGCCCGCCCTCTTGGTCGATGAAGACCGGCGCGTTCCAGCCCACCGTATCGCGCAGGTCCAAGGTCAGGGCGCGGATCTGGTCGGGCGTTTCGAGATTGCGGTCGAAGAGGATGAAGCCGAAGGGGTTAGCCTCAACAAAGAACGCGCGCTCGTCCGCAGACAGGCGCGCGCCGTCACAGCCGAATATGGCCGCTCCGAAGGGTTTTTGGCTCACCGGCTGACCACGGGGATGCAGTCTGCGCCCTCGGCCACGATGGCGGCGCAGAACCGGCGCGAGTCGCTCAGGTCCTCGAACCCATAGGCGCGCAGGCGGTAGAACACGCGGCCGCCAGAGGTTGCCTCTTCGATCACCCGGTCCTTGTGGTCGAGATACTCCCCGAAGCGCGCGGTCAACTGGCCCCATTGCTCGCGGGCGATTTCGGGGCTGTCATAGGCGCCGAATTGGACCAGTCGCGTGCCTGCCGGGATATCGGATGGATCGCGTTCCTCGGTGCCCGCGGACATCGGTGCGGCAGGCGCCGAGAGCGAAGCCAGTTGCAACCCGTCGGGTCGCTCTGCCGGACGCAGGGACCGGGCGACGCCGGGTATCGAGGCCGGGATGGCACTGGTGGCAGAAGCAAGCTCTTCCTCGGCCTGCTGCTCATCGAAAACGCCGGTGTCTGGCGCCGGTTCAATTTCGCTGAAGGGTTTGGCATTGGCCGCGATTTGATCGGCGAGCGCCTTGATCGGGTCGTCGGCATTGGCGATATCGGTCAGCGCGAGATTTGGCGCGGGTGTCTCGGCGTCCTGACGCAGGGACGCCAGGGCCAGTTCCTCGCGCGGGTTCAGGTCTGGCATGGCCGGCGTTTCCGCGACCACCATGTCTTCGTCGGTGATGTCGAGCGGACGCGGTGCCAGAACGATCTGATCGGGCGGCGGGGCCGAGGTGCCGGTGCCTGCAACGCTGTTGACGGCCAGCCCTTCGTGGCGGGCGATCTGACCACCGGGATTGTCGGGGGCCACGCGCATCGGTCCTTCGATCGCCTGCACCACCGGAACGCCCGAAACGTCCCGCATGATGAGCCGATAGCCCCACACCGATACGCCCACGATCAACGCCAGTGACATTGCCGCACCCAGCCAATTGGCTGCCGTGGCCAAATTGCCAGACGTTCCTTCCCCGCGTGCGGGGCCCGTCATATGCATGTCTGCCATGTCCGCCTCTTTGCCCGGCGGTCCGTGCCACCGGTGGTTTCTTGCCTTTGCCTCAACCGGTCATGGCGCTTTTGTCAGCGCATTTCCTCAACCGGTGTGACGCCCAAGATACCAAGGCCTGCGGAAATAACAACAGAGACGGATCGTGCGAGGGCGATTTTCGCCTGTGACGCGTCGGTGTTGCCTTCCTGCAAAAAGCGCAGTTCCGGCACATCGTTGCCCTTGTTGTAAAGCGCGTGCAGATCCGATGCGAGCTCGTAAAGGTAGAACGCCACCCGGTGCGGTTCATTTGTGCGCGCGGCGATTTCCACGAGACGCGGCCATTCGGCGAGTTTGCGCGCCACGGCCAATTCGCTTTCGTGGGTCATGCCCGACAGGTCCAAATGCGCCAAGGTGGCATCCTCTACGTCGATCCCGGCCTCACGCGCCTTGCGCAAGACGGAATGCACGCGGGCATTGGCATATTGCACGTAGAAGACCGGGTTGTCCTTGGACTGCTCCAAAACCTTGTCGAAATCGAAATCCAGCGGCGCGTCGTTCTTGCGGGTGAGCATGACAAAGCGGGTCACGTCCGGGCCGACCTGATCGACCACGTCGCGCAGGGTGACAAAGGTCCCTGCCCGCTTGGACATCTTGAACGGCTCACCGTTCTTGAACAGTTTGACCAGCTGCGTGAGTTTGATGTCCAGCGGCGTCTTTCCGTCCGACAGCGCGCTGACGGCGGCTTTCATCCGTTTGACATAACCGCCGTGATCGGCGCCGAACACGTCGATCAAAAGGTCATACCCCCGCTGCACCTTGTCGTAGTGATAGGCGATGTCGGGCGCGAAATACGTCCACGACCCGTCCGATTTCTTGATCGGACGGTCCACGTCGTCGCCGTAGGCGGTGGATTTGAACAGGGTTTGTTCGCGCGGCTCCCAATCCTCGGGCGTCTTGCCTTTGGGCGGCTCCAGCGTGCCGCGATAGATCAGGCCCTTGTCTTCCAGATCCTTGATCGCGGCTTCGATCAGGCCGGTGCTGTAAAGCGATTTTTCGCTGAAAAACCGGTCCATTTCGACGCCGAGCAGGCCAAGATCGGCGCGGATCAGCATCATCATCGCGTCGGTGGCGAAGTTGCGGACCTCTTCCAGCCAAACCTCTTCCGGCGCGTCGAGATATTTGTCGCCGACCTTGTCCTTGAGCGCCTCACCGACCTCGATCAGATAGTCGCCAGGATAGCTGCCCTCGGGCCAGTCGACGCTCAGGTCATGCGCTTCCTGATACCGAAGATAGACCGACCGGGCGAGCACATCGACCTGCGCACCGCCATCGTTGATGTAGTATTCCCGTGTGACGTCATAGCCCGCATAAGCCAGCAGCGAGGCCAACGCATCGCCGAAGACCGCGCCACGGGTGTGTCCGACATGCAGCGGGCCGGTGGGGTTGGCCGAGACATATTCGACATTGACCTTTTTGCCCTGCCCCATGGTCGATTTGCCGTAGGCCGTTCCGTCAGAGAGGATCGCCTTGGGCAACGCCTGCCAGACCGACGCGGCAAGCCGCAGGTTCAGAAAGCCCGGCCCGGCCACCTCGGCGCTGGAGACACGCGGATCACCGGCCAGTTTCCCGGCCAGAGCATCGGCGATGTCGCGCGGCTTTTGCCCGGCTGGTTTGGCCAGCACCATCGCGGCATTGGTGGCCATGTCGCCGTGCAGCGGATCACGCGGCGGCTCGACCGTTACGTTGGCGAAATCAAGACCGTCCGGCAGCGCCCCATCGGCCACCATCGCGGTCAGGCTGTCGATCACAAGCGCCCGGATATCGGAAAAGAGGTTCATGTCACACGTCCTTTGTTCGGGACGTCCTCTACCACCTTGGCGCGCGGCGTCAAATGTTAGGCTTGTCCTTCTGCCTTGGCGCGATGTTCTTTCATCGGCAGCATTGCGATCAGCCGGGTTCCGCGGGTTTCTTTCGGCGTGTCTTCGGGCCCGAGAATGCGCAACGTGCCGCGCGGACCGATATCGGCGATCGGGATGCCTTCGGGATGTGTGTCGTACCAATCCTGGAGCGTGAATTCCTCGGACAACGTGGTCGAACGGAACTCCCACCCGTCCCACATCCGGCGCTGAACCTCCCAATAGGTCTCCCCTGCCCCGAGTGACCGGCCCCCCAGTTTCGGCGGCAGCGCGTATCGGGCGCTGTCAGAGGTCTCCCGCTTGAGCTGGTAAACATTTTCCCGGCCAAATTCCGGCGCGAGATCGGTGGCGACCAGCGTGTTGTAGGCATCGTTGTCCGTCGCCGCGATCACGGTTTCGTAGGCCATGAGGTCGAGCCGGTGCTCCGCGCCTTCGGACAGGATGTCGCCTGTATAGATCTGTAACCCGGCGTCGCGGGCGTCGCGCAGGTGGCTGCGGTTCGGGTCGGAAATCATCACCGGCATGTCGAGCTTTTTCAGCACCTTGCCGAATTCGACGGTCCAGCGATTGCCGCCGACCAAGAGCACACCCGGCGTGGTGGAGGCGATCAGCCCCAAAAGCCGCGCCATCGGTTTGAGGGTGAATCCATGCAGCAGCACCGTGCCCGCCACCAGCGCGAAGGCCAGCGTAGAGATCTGCGCCGCATCCTCAATCCCGGCTTGGACAAGCCGGTCGCCGAAAAGACCCGCCACGGCAACAAGCACCACGCCGCGCGGCCCGGTGAAGGCGACAAGCAGACGTTCGGCCCAGGGCACGTTTGAGAAGGCGAGCGAGACCAACACCGTCACCGGACGCGCGATCAGGATCACGGCGGCGACTGTGGCCAGGGTTTGCCAGTTCATACTCAGCAGGGTTTCCCGCGTCATGTTGGCCGCCAGCAGAATGAACACGCCCGACACCAGAAGGATGGTCGCATGTTCCTTGAATCGGTGCATCTCGGCGTGGCTGGGCAGGTGGGAATTTGCGATCCACACGCCCATGATCGTGACCGCCAGCAGGCCGCTTTCGTGCAGCAGGGCGTCGGAGGCCGCGAAGGCTGCGAGCACGCTGACGAAGAGCACCGGCACCTTCATATATTCGGGCACCCCGCCGCTCGAGAAGGACCGCGCGATCCCCCAACCGGCAGCGATGCCGACAATGGTGGCCACGACGATGCCAATGGCGAGCGTCCAGATCGCTTTTTCGACGGTGACGGCTGTCTGGAACACCAGCACGACTTCGAACGCCAGTACCGCCGCAAGCGCGCCGGCCGGGTCGTTGACGATGGCTTCCCATTGCAAGAGCGCCGCCGGGCGTCGCTTCAGACGGGCCTGACGCAACAAGGGTGCGATCACCGTCGGACCAGTGACGATCATGATGCCGCCGAAAACCGAAGCTGTCGCCCAGCTCAGCCCGCCGACATAATGCAGCACGGATGCCGACAGAAGCCAGCCAACCGGGCCACCGATAATGACCAGGCGTTTGACGCCCACCGCCGCATCCGAAAGGGATTTGAAGTCGAGCGTCAGACCCCCTTCGAACAGGATGATCGCGACGGCGATGGCAATGATCGGCTGTAAGAGATCCCCCATCGCGACCGATGGGTCGAGAATCCCGAAGACCGGTCCGACCAGAAGGCCGGCGACGAGCATCAGGACGATAGCTGGCAAGTTGAGACGCCAAGCGAGCCATTGAGCCCCTACCCCCAAAGCACCGACGAGGGCGAAAGCTGTGACCGGGTTCATGCCGGCGTCTGCGGGTGTTGCCACTTTGAATTCCTTTTATGATCGAGCTGAGATGACTTCGGAACCTGTCAGGCGCGCATGCTCCTGAAGGGCGAACCGGTCGGTCATCCCGGCAATGTAATCCGAAACGATGCGTGCAAGTTCCGTCTCGGAGCGAATTTCTGCAACATCCTTGCGCCATTGCTTGGGCAGAAGCGACGGATCCGACATGAACAGCGGGAACAGTTCGTTGATGACTTTGGTCACTTGCGCCCGCATCTCGACCACGTCCGGTGCGCGGTACATGCGATGGAAGAGGAAGGTCCGGATCACCTTCAGATCAGACCAGAGACCGGGGGAAAACTGAACCACCATGCGACCAGCCGCGCGAATATCGGCGGGCGTCTGGGGGTCGATCTCCTTGAGATTGGCGCGGGTGACGGTGATGACGTCACTGACCAAGATGCCGAAAAAGCGGCGCAGCGCCTCGTGACGGCGGCGGTAGTAGTTCAGGTCTGGATAAATCCGATCCACCTCCGAAAAACAATCGCTTACGATGGGAAGCTCAGCCAGTTCGTCGGTCGAAAACAGCTCGGCACGGAGCCCATCATGCAGGTCGTGATGGTTATAGGCCACATCGTCCGAGAGCGCCGCGACCTGCGCCTCTGCACTTGCGTGGGTGTGAAGTTCGAGATCATGACGCGCATTGTAGGCGGCGAGCGCGTGCGGGATCGGCGCGCCGACTGGTCCGTTGTGTTTTGCAATGCCTTCAAGAGTTTCCCAGGTGAGGTTCAACCCGTCGAAATCCGCGTAATGGCGCTCCAGTGACGTGACGATGCGGATGGCCTGCGCGTTGTGATCGAAGCCGCCATAGGGCTGCATCAGCGCGTTCAGGGCGTCCTCACCGGTATGACCGAACGGCGTGTGGCCCAGATCATGCGCCAATGCCACGGCTTCGGTGAGTTCCAGATCAAGGCCAAGCACCTTGGCGATGGTACGCGCAACCTGCCCCACTTCGATCGAATGGGTGAGCCGCGTGCGGAAGTAATCGCCTTCATGTTCGATGAAGACCTGGGTCTTGTGTTTCAGCCGCCGAAAGGCGGAGGCGTGGATGATCCGATCACGATCGCGTTGAAAACACGACCGAAAGGCGCTTTCCTCTTCCGGGTAAAGCCTGCCTCGCGATTTTTCGGGGTCGCACGCATATCGCGCCGTCATCGCAGCACCGCCTGTTCTTGTTCCCTGTCCCGTCCACCCTTATATTCAGACCAGCGAACAAGTTAAAGCAAACCCGAGGATGACATGCAGCTTCCACCGAAAGTGACGGAACGCGCGTTCGAGCGGTTGTCGGAGATTGGCGCCAGCGCCGAGGGCAAGGCCCTGCGTGTCGCTGTCGAAGGCGGCGGGTGTTCGGGGTTCCAGTACGAGATCAAACTCGACGAGCCGTCCGACGATGATCTTGTGCTCGAAGGTCAGGGCGAACGGGTTGTGGTCGACGCGGTGTCGCTGCCGTTTCTGGCGAATGCGGTGATCGACTTCTCCGAAGAACTGATCGGCGCGCGGTTCGTGATCGAGAACCCGAATGCCACATCCTCCTGCGGATGCGGCACCAGTTTTTCGATGTAATCCGAGACGTTATGCCCGGGCATACCGGGCAACGATTTCAGTGCAGAACCCCCGGTGCGTCGGCGCGTGCGAAGCCGTGGAAGAACTCCTCGAAATGCTGTGACGACGTTTCGGCCTGCGTCAGAACAGACATCGCTTCTGGGGACAGGGCGTCTTCCATGTGAAGGCGCATGCTGATCCAGTCACCGCTGCGGGCCTCGTCGAGATTGAACATCGCTTCCGACATCTCGCGCATCGGCGTTGCCCGGTCGCTGCTGTGGTCAAAGCGCATCCGGTCATAGACGAAGCCTTTGACGAAAGCCGCATCGCCGGTGATGGCCTGATGCCAATTGCAGACCAGAAATTCGTGGTAGTCGTCCTGCACGTTGACGGCCGGCCCATCCGTGACGCTGAACAAGGCGGTTTCCCGCTTGAGCCAATCGGACCAGAGTGCGGGCGGCGTGTCACCGGCATAGTGCATGGCGATGCAGATTTCCGACAGAAGGTCGGCGTTCTGTTCGATATAGGCCAGCAAACCAGCGAAATGCAGGCTCCGCTTTGCCGCGTCGTCCAGTTCCGGATCGCGGCGGCCGTATTCACTGAGGTAGAAAACAAGGTGGGTCAGTTCATACGCGGCCTTCTTGTTCGGCAGCGCAAAGGTGTCTGACCGGGCCATGAAGCTGCGCGCACGGGCGTCGAGTGCGGCAAGATCGCCTGACACCGGGACACCCCGTCGCGCAAAGAGCCGCGTGGCCTCCATGCGTTGCAAATCGGAAAGCTCTGCTTGCGGAAGGTCTTGATCGTTCGCCCAACGGACCAGCTTTTCGCCTTGGTCGCCCGGCATACCGAGGTCTTCGAGATCCAGAACGATGGACAGGAAGAAGCGGTAGTATTGCGGGAAAAAACGCATCCGTTTTTCAACGGTGGCGTAGAACGCGGAATAGGTCTCCAGCGCCGCATCGCCGGGGCGGGTGCCGGTGCACTCCAGGACGTTGAGAATCTCGGCATTTTCCTTGAGCCAGAAAACGTCGTCGCCAAAGCGGCGGTGTTCGGAAAAGCAGCTCAGAAGCGCGCCAAGACGCGCTTCCTGAGGGTTGATCCGGGACGGGGGGGTAAGTTGAATGACGTTTGTCACGGTACATGCCTCCTTGAAGGTCGGAGGACGGGTCGCCCCGTCCCGGGTCATTGGTCCGATCAGAGACCGGAGGTGAACGCCTGGACTGCGTCGCCGTCGCGGGAGTCGGTGCTGGTCGCGACAAGACCCGAGGTGAAGAGCGCGGTCGCGTCACCGTCGGAGGTCTTGGTGCCCTCGGCGGAGAGGCCCGAGGTGTAGAGACCCGTTGCGTCACCCGCAGTAGTGTCCGTTCCCCGTGCGCTCAGGCCGGATGTGAAAAGCTCCACGTTGTCGCCGGTGCTGGCGTGAGTGCCCTGTGCGGACAGGCCGGATGTGTAGAGACCGGTCGCGTCGCCCGCTGTGGTGTCGGTGCCTTGGGCGCTCAGGCCGGATGTGAACATCTCGACGGCATCGCCAGTGCTGGCTTGTGTCGTCTGCGCTGCAAGGCCGGACGTGAAGAGACCTGTTGCGTCCCCTGCGCTGGCCTGGGACCGCTGTGCGGACAGACCCGAGGTGAACAGACCTGTGGCGTCGCCGGCAGAGGCGCTTGTGGACCGGGCTGACAGGCCGGACGTGAAAAGACCCGTCGCATCGCCGAGCAACGCGTCGGTCGAGCAGTCTGCCGCCAGACCGGACGTGAAGAGCGCCGTTGCATCACCGCCGTGAATATCGGCGTGCTGGTCCATATGCTGCTGATTTTCTGTGAGGTTTTCGGTAATCTGGAATTTACGAACTGCGGTCATGTTGGCCTCCTGTGGCTTGGTTGATGCCTCAACGCTGGCACGCTTAAATTGAATTTGAGAAGAAGAATTATCGTTTAACGTGTTATCTGCCGCGTTATCCACATGAAGACACACCCATAGGTTGATACGGCTGCGCAACTCCTCGAGTTATTAACAGAAAGCATTTTTCTGGGGATAACTCTTGGCGGCCTCGCTTCTGGCTTTGCCGTTGGCTGCCCCACCTGCCCTTGCGTCAGGTTTATCGCCCGGAATCCGGCTTTTCGATTCGTCGCAAACCGGCTTGTACGGTCGCGCCCTTCTTGGGATAGAGGTGCCACACCCGGAGGACGCACATGAAAATCGCCACGTTCAACATCAACGGAATCAAGGCCCGCCTGCCCGCCCTGACAGATTGGCTGACCGAAAGCGCGCCTGACGTGGCGGTGTTGCAGGAAATCAAATCGGTCGATGAGACTTTTCCTCGCGAGGCGCTGGAAGACCTTGGCTACACGGTCGAGACCCACGGGCAAAAAGGCTTCAACGGTGTGGCGATCCTGTCCAAGTTGCCGCTAGAAGATGTCACGCGTGGGTTGCCCGGCGATGACGAGGACGAACAGGCGCGCTGGATCGAGGCTTCGGTGATCGGTGACACCGAGGCGGTCCGTATCTGCGGTCTGTACCTGCCCAATGGCAACCCGGCGCCGGGGCCGAAATATGACTACAAGCTTGACTGGATGAAACGTCTTGAGGCGCGCGCACGCGATTTGCTGGCGGCCGAGATGCCCGCGCTGATGGCGGGCGATTACAATATCATTCCGCAGACCGAAGATGCCGCCAAGCCGGAACAATGGACCGACGACGCTCTTTTCCGTCCCGAGTCGCGCGCGGCCTTTCGCCGGGTCCTCAATCTCGGGTTCACCGAGGCATTCCGGGCCTGCACCCAAGGCGGCGGGCATTATTCCTTCTGGGATTACCAGGCCGGCGCCTGGGAGAGGAACAACGGGATCCGCATCGATCACTTCCTCCTCACGCCCGCCTGCGCCGATCTGTTGACGGAATGCTGGATCGAAAGCGAACTGCGCGGGCGGGACAAACCGTCGGATCATGTTCCGGTCTGGGTGTCCCTGACCGCGTAAGCACCAGCACCGCCTTGCGGAATGCCGACCCCCGGCATACATCTTTTCCAACGTCCACAACCGGAGTGCAGCACCATGGCCATGCAAGCGCAGGAAATCGAAGAGTTGATCCGCGCGGAGTTTCCGAATGCCAAGATCACCATCACCGATCTTGCGGGAGACGGGAACCATTATGCAGCCGAGGTGATCGACGAAAGCTTCAAGGGCAAGAACCGCGTCCAGCAGCAGCGCGCCGTCTATGCCGCGCTCAAGGGCAAGATGGACGGCTCACAAGGCGAGCTGCACGCGCTGGCGCTGACAACGAAAGCGCCCGAGTGATGCCTACGCGGCTCTGGAATATCGCGATGATCCTGTTGATCGGGCCGCTGGCCTATTTCGTGTGGCGGACGCCACAGCCGGACCAGGCTGGCAATGGCTCGTACCAGGGCCGGACATGATCGCTTTTCTTTCAAACACCTGGCCGATGTTTGCCGCCATCGGCCTTGTCACACTGATAACTGTCGGCGCAACGATGCCGTATATCCGCAAGGATCGGAAACGCCGCGAAGAGATGGAGCAAGACAATGACTGACGCAAAACAGAAAATCGACGAAACGGTGAAAGCCAATGACGTGGTGCTCTATATGAAGGGCACAAAGTCCATGCCGCAATGCGGGTTCTCGAGCAAGGTCGCTGGCGTATTGAACTATATGGGCGTGGACTACGCGGACGTGAACGTGCTGGCCGATGAGACGATCCGCCAGGGGATCAAGGAATACTCCGACTGGCCGACCATTCCGCAGCTTTACGTGAAGGGTGAATTCGTCGGCGGGTGCGACATCATCACCGAGATGACCCTGTCGGGAGAGTTGGACCAGCTGTTCGACGAAAACGGCGTGAGCTACGACAAGGACGCGGCGGAGAAGATCCGCGAGGCCAACGCGTAACATCGCCTTCTCGACCTAAATAAAAACGGCGCCTCTTGGGGCGCCGTTTTGCGTTCGGATTCGGGTTCGGGTGCCCTACCCCGCCTTTTCCTCGACGTCGCGGGCAAGCGCCTCGGCACGGGCCGCGATCTCCTGAAGCGACTCCGTCACATCCGTGGGCACGACAGGCACCTCGATCCGTTCGGGTTGCGGCGGCGGGGCCTCCTTGAGCGCGCGCAACTCGGACAGGTATCCGGCGGCGCGGTCTTCGGTTTCGCGCAGTTTGTCTTCAAGCCCGGCTGTCTTGTCGGCCAGCATCAACCCCGCCATCAAAAGCATCCGCGCCTCGGGAATGCGGCCCACTTGTTGGGCCAGAACCTGTGCTTCGGTGTCCAGCATCCGCGCCGCGGAGTGGAGGTATTGTTCTTCGCCTTCCTGGCACGCGACATCAAAGGTGCGACCGCCGATTGTGATTTCGACTTCGGGCATCAGTTCGCCTCCTCGGGTTGCGCAGCCGTTTCCAGCAGCGGGGCCAGCGACGCGATGATCGCCTGGGTCTCGGCAGCCTCGACGGCGCGTGCGGCGCGCAGGCCTTCGAGTTCCGCAAGCATCGCCTTGTTGATCAGGTGCGGCTCTCCGACATTCTCCTGCAAGGCCGCACGCAGTTCTGCGTTGGTGGCGCGAAGCATCTCGTTGGATTTCCGCAAGCGTTGCATTTCGAGATCGAGCGCGGCCACATCGACGGTCGGCGCTGCCGGGGCCGATGCCGCCGCCTGCGCGGCCTCCAGTTCCTGTCGGTGGGTCTCATGCAGCTTGCGGACCCGCTCTTCCAATTGCGCATTGGCAAGCTTTTCCTCCTCAAGCGCCTCTTTGACCCGGGCGAGTTCTTCCGGGTCGACCTCTGGCTGGGATGCCGGAGCCGGGGCCGCCGACGCGGCGCGCTCCTCGATCCGGGCGACGCCCTGGGCCACCCGGTCCAATGCCGCCGTGATGCGATGTTGTAACTCGTCAATTTGGGTCATTTGCCTGATCCCCGTTTGTTGTACGCCCGACCTCGAACACAGATCACCAAAGGCATTTTTCCGTGCTCCCGAAACGAATCGCTCCGTCCTCTTAATGTGAAAGTTTAACAATCCGCGTCTGAAAATGCGCCCCCTTATCTACATCCGGCAGAGGCGTGCCGCTTGAACTCTGCCGTGACACTGGTATGAGCGCCCTCAAAGACCCCTTTGCCCCCATGACAAGGACGAGACGGCCCGTGGATATCGAGACCCTCAAAGCCCAGAACCCCGACCATTGGAACAAGGCGGCGGCGATCCGCGCGTTGACGCTGGATGCCGTGGCGGCTGCGAATTCCGGCCATTCAGGCATGCCCATCGGCATGGCGGATGTGGCCACCGTGCTTTACGAAAAACATCTCAAATTCGACGCCGCGCATCCAGATTGGCACGACCGCGACCGGTTCATCCTGTCAGCCGGTCACGGGTCGATGCTCCTTTATTCGCTGCTCTACCTTGTCGGCGATCCCGAAATCACGCTGGAAGAGATCAAGAACTTCCGCCAGTGGGGCGCAAAGACGGCGGGCCACCCCGAGAACTTCCTGGCTCAGGCGATTGAAACCACCACCGGTCCGCTGGGCCAGGGCATCGCCAATTCGGTCGGTTTCGCCATGGCGGAAGAAGCGCTGCGGGCTCGGTTCGGCAAGAAGCTGGTCGATCATCACACCTACGTCATCGCCGGGGACGGCTGTCTGATGGAAGGCGTCAGCCACGAGGCCATCGGCATCGCCGGGCGTCAGGAACTGTCGCGGCTGATCGTCTTCTGGGACAACAACAACATCACCATCGACGGCGCCGTTGAGTTGTCGGACCGTACTGACCAGATCGGTCGCTTCACCGCTGCGGGCTGGCATGTGCAGGAAATCGACGGGCACAATCCCGAAGAGATCGACGCCGCCATCACCGCCGCCAAGAAGGACAAGCGCCCGTCGATGATCGCGTGCAAGACGCATATCGCTCTGGGCCACGCGGCGCAGGACACCTCGAAAGGCCACGGCGCGCTGACAAATGCCGATCAGAATGCCGAGGCAAAGGCCGTCTGGGGCTGGACCACCGGCCCGTTCGAAGTGCCGTCCGAGATCAAATCCGCCTGGGAAGAGATCGGCCGTCGCGGCGCGTCTGAGCGTGAAGCGTGGGAGGCCCGCCTGTCTGAAATGTCGGCGTCCCGCCAGATCGAATTCGCCCGCACAATGGCCGGCGACGCGCCGAAGAAGCTGTCCTCGACCATCAAGGCCCTGAAAAAGCAAATCAGCGAAACCGCGCCCAAGGTTGCGACGCGGAAAAGCTCGGAAATGGTGCTCGAAGTGGTCAACCCGATCCTGCCGGAAACCATCGGCGGATCGGCGGACCTGACCGGATCGAACAACACCAAGACCGGCGATCTCGGCGTGTTCGACGTGGACAACCGCAAGGGCCGTTACGTCTACTGGGGCATCCGCGAACACGGCATGGCGTCGGCGATGAATGGCATGGCGCTGCATGGCGGCATCCGGCCCTATGGCGGCACGTTCATGTGCTTCACCGACTATGCCCGCCCCGCGATGCGCCTGTCGGCCCTGATGAAAGTGCCGACGGTCTACGTCATGACGCACGACTCCATCGGTCTGGGCGAAGACGGCCCGACGCACCAACCGGTCGAGCATCTCGCGATCAGCCGTGCCACGCCGAACACGCTGGTGTTCCGCCCTGCCGACACGGTGGAAACCGCCGAAGCCTGGGAGATCGCGTTCACCCAGACCAAGACGCCGTCGGTGCTGTCTCTGACACGTCAGAACCTGTCGACGGTGCGGACCGAGCACAAGAACAAGAACATGGTTGCGCAAGGGGCCTATGTTCTGGCCGATGCCGAAGGCAAACGTCAGGCGATCCTGATGGCGACCGGCTCGGAAGTCGAGATCGCAATGGCCGCGCGTGAGATGCTGCACAAGGACGGGATCGGCACGCGCGTCGTGTCCATGCCGTGCTGGGAGCTATTCGAAGAGCAGGACGAGAAGTACCGCAGGCGCGTTTTACCGGGTGGCCCGGTGCGTGTCGCGGTCGAAGCCGGTATCCGCTTCGGGTGGGATCGGTGGCTCTTTGGTGAACGCGGCAAGCGCGAGAAGTCGGGTTTTGTCGGGATGCACGGTTTCGGGGCCTCTGCTCCTGCGGAAACGCTTTACGAGCAGTTCGGCATCACTGCCGACGCCGTGGCCCAGAAAGTGCGCGATCTGGTCGAAGGCCGCTGGCAGGCCGATCCGCGGACCTGAGGGTTTCGGCGGCCCGGTGCCAACGCCGGGCCGTCGGTTAGCGATGCATTGATGCATCGCATGAACGCGTTGACGCGTTCAGCTGCGCGACACCTACAGACAGTTCCCGACGCCTCGCTGCGATAACGCAGCGATGAAACGCGTTAACGCGTTTCGATAGCACGATCCGATTGACTCATATACGAGGTCGCGCGTCCGATACGCCCCCCGGCCATGCACGCTGTGACAACTTCGGCGGATCGCGCTGCACCACAAGCCGCACGGGATCGCGGTTGCAGAACACCACCAACTGATCGCCGTTTTCGACCAGGGTGAAGCCACGCCTTTGCACCTCGTGCAGAAAGGCGTCGCGTCCGGCGTAGCGTTCGACATCGCGGGCCGCGCGATGGATCACACCACCCCGACCCACTGCCTTGGCGGAGAACACGTTGCGGATCCAGTTTTCGGATTCGAGATATGAGGGCATCGTCATGCCCCCGGCATAGCGCGAAGAGGGTTAAAGCCCGCTTAACGCGTTTACACCCCCTTGGGCATTACCGCTGTCCAGACCGGCCCCACGACTTTCACGCCGATGGGGATCAGGATGAGACCCCAGATGAAACCCAGAACGAAGTCGATCGCAGCCGTGATCGCCCATTCCAGAAAGCCTTGCCCGGCCCCGTAGGCCACCGCGACATCATGGATGGCGTCCTCGGGCCAATGCCATCCCATCTGCGCCACGGAATGCACGATGATCGACCCCCCGACCCAGAGCATCGCGGCCGTGCCGACAATCGTCAGCGTCTTGAGCAACCAAGGCATGAACTTGACGATCCCGCGCCCCAATGCCCGCGTGACGCCCAGTTTCCCCACCTGGCTGAGCCACAGACCCACGTCATCCATCTTCACGATCACTGCAACGGCGCCGTAGACCGCCACCGTCACCATGACCCCGACCAGGGCCAGCGTCGCCCCTTGCATCCAGATATTGCCCGCTTCGATCACCGACAGCGCGATGGTCATGATCTCGGCCGACAGGATGAAGTCGGTCTTGATGGCGCCCTTGACCTTTTCCTCCTCGAGATGGAGCGGGTCTTCGATGTCATGGCTGCCGTCAGGACCACCTGAATGGTCGTCATGCGGCATCAGCATATGGGCGATTTTTTCAGCGCCTTCGAAACACAGATAGCTGCCGCCGAGGATCAGCAAGGGCGGGATCAGCCAGGGCGCGAAACTCGACATAAGAAGCGCGGCTGGCAACAGAAAGACCAGCTTATTAATCAACGACCCGCGCGCGATCCGCCAGATGATCGGCAGTTCGCGTGCCGGCTCGAACCCGTGCAGATATTTCGGCGTCACCGCCGCGTCATCGATGAGAACGCCCGCCGTCTTGGAGCCGGCCTTGGCTGCGGCCGCGCCGATATCGTCCACCGAGGCCGCCGCCACCTTGGCGATACCTGCCACATCGTCGAGAAGGGCCAACAATCCGCTCATACCTGCGCTCCGATCTTTGCTCTGCCCAAGACATAGCCTCCGGAAACGTGGGCCGCCAGCAGAAGACAACTCGGGAGTCTCGGCGCGCGGAGGAAGGACGATTCCTTATGAGGCGATGGGATGTTACCGCAAACCCACCAAGATCGTTAGCGCCAACATCCAGATTTTGCGCTAACATGCTGTGAAATCGTGGCTTTTCCACTTTGCGGGTGCAGCATACATCGGTATACCACGCGCAATCGGACTGCGTAGGAGACACGTTCATGACCGTCACTCTTGGAATCAACGGTTTCGGTCGCATCGGCCGCTGCACCCTGGCGCATATCGCCGAAAGCTCGCGCAATGATGTGCAAGTGATCAAGATCAACGCCACCGGCCCGATCGAAACCAACGCGCATCTCCTGCGCTACGACAGCGTGCATGGGCGTTTCGGCGGAGACGTGTCGATCAAGGGCAACACGATGGATTTGGGCCGTGGCCCGATGGAAGTGTTCTCGACCTATGATCCGCAAGAGCTCGACTGGTCCGGCTGCGACGTCGTTCTGGAATGCACGGGCAAGTTCAATGACGGCGACAAGGCCGGCGTTCATATGGAGCGCGGCGCGAAATCGGTTCTGATCTCGGCTCCGGCGAAAAACGTTCAGAAAACCATCGTCTACGGAGTGAACCACCGGTCGCTGGCGCAGGGCGACACGATGATCTCGAACGGGTCTTGCACGACGAACTGTCTCGCGCCGCTGGCCAAGGTGCTGGACGAAGCGCTTGGCATCGAGAGCGGCATCATGACCACGATCCACTCCTACACTGGCGACCAGCCGACGCTGGACCGGCGGCACGCCGATCTCTACCGCGCCCGTGCGGCGGCGATGGCCATGATCCCGACCTCGACAGGTGCCGCAAAGGCATTGGGAGAAGTGCTGCCAAACCTGAAAGGCAAGCTTGACGGGTCTGCCGTGCGGGTGCCGACGCCGAACGTGTCTGCCGTGGATCTGACCTTCTACGCGGGCAAGGACGTGACCGTGGACGACGTGAACGAGGTCGTGCGCGAAGCCGCCGCCACCCATATGGGCACCGTTCTGGCCTATGATCCCGAACCCAAGGTCTCCATCGACTTCAACCACACCACGCAATCGTCGATCTTCGCGCCCGACCAGACCAAGGTCGTGGCCAAGCGCATGGTGCGTGTTCTGGCATGGTACGACAACGAATGGGGCTTCTCGGCCCGGATGGCGGATGTCGCCGGTGCGATGGGCCGTTTGCTGCACTGAAACCGGCGATTGCTCGCCGGCGCCCTGCTCTGGCAAAATAGCTTACCTGACGCCTTGCACCTCGTGCGAGGCGTTCTGTTTCGTGCACCTTCCAAAACCTCCGCAGGCCCGCTCTTTCCTTGGCGAGCACCTCAATGTCGCCATTGGCGGATGATGCGGCGTTGCAGCATGGAGAATCGTGAGACCCTTCGCTAGCGTCCGAGGACAGTAGCTTTGATGCCGAACAGGAGCGCGCGACATGACTCAGATATTCGCCGGGATCTGGGCGTTGCTGATCGGGATCGTGTTCATCATGCTCGGCAACGGCATGCATTTCACCCTGATCGGTGTGCGCGGAGGGCTCGAAGGGTTTTCGGCTGCGGAGCTTGCCATCGTGGCATCGGGATATTTCCTTGGCTTTCTCTCGGGCGCGCGGCTGACCCCGGGTATGATCCGGCGTGTCGGTCATGTGCGCGTCTTCGCGGCGCTTGGCAGCTTCATGTCGGCCGGACTGATCGCCTTTCCGCTGCTCACCGATCCGATTCTCTGGACCGTGTTGCGGGTGATCGTCGGCTTTTGCATGTCCGGCATCTATGTCACGGCGGAAAGCTGGCTCAATGCCTCGGCCACCAACGAGACACGCGGCAAGGTTCTGTCGGCCTACATGATTGCCCAGACCTTGGGGTTGATCGGGGCGCAGGGCCTGTTGACGCTTGGCGATGCGGCCACGGCAGGGCTGTTCATCGGAGCTTCGATCCTTGTGTCGATTTCCTTCGGACCGATCCTTCTGTCGGTTGTCCCGACGCCAGTCGCCGAGGTCACCCGCCCGATGCCACTTCGGGCGCTCTTTTCCGCGGCGCCGCTCGGGACGGCGGGTATGTTCCTTTTGGGGACGATCTACGCGACGCAATCGGGCATGGGCGCGGTCTATGGCACCCAGATCGGTCTGAGCGCGGATCAAATCTCGCTCTTCATCGCGATGCTGTTTGGCGGTGCGTTGCTGCTTCAGTATCCGATTGGCTGGCTGTCGGACCGGATCGACCGTCGCAAGCTGATCCTGGGGTGTGCGGTGCTTGGCGCTGCGTTCTGCGCGGCGGGTGCAGGCAGCGGGTCCGATCTCTGGTTCCTGATGGGAGCGGCGTTCCTGACCGGAGGCGTCACGACACCGCTTTACGCGCTGATCCTCGCCTATACCAACGACGCGCTCGATCCCGAGGACATGCCCGCCGCGTCGGGTGGTCTGGTTCTGGTCTTCGGCATCGGTGCGATCCTGGGGCCTCTGGCCGCAGGGGGCGCGATGCAATGGTTGGGCCCCTCGGCCTTCTGGATGGTGCTGAGTGCGACCTTCATCTTGATCGCACTTTATGCGCTCTACCGGATGACGCAACGCGCGTCGGTCTCGGCGGCCGATACCGATAGCTATCTGGGCGTTCTTCCAACCGCGTCACCCGTGGTCGTCGAAGCCGCAGGGGCCTGGGCTGCCGAGCAGGCCGAAATCGAGCGCGACGCGGAGGCGGGGCACGTCTGATCGGCGGTTCTCGGCCCTAAACCAAAGTTGCAAGCGGGTAAAACTCGACCGCAGACCAATACCGTGACCCGTCCCGAGGTGGCATCTCCCGGTCATCGGCACCGCATGTCGCGGCGCCTGACTGACCCAAAGGAGACCTTACGATGACTCGTATTCTTGCCCTTGCCCTGACCCTCGCCCTGCCCGTTTCCGCCTTCGCCTCAAGCGATGCGGTACTGACGACCGAACGGATGACGGAAATCCGCACCAAGCTGACCAACGAAGGGTACGAAGTGCGCAAGATCGACATGGAGGACGGCATGATAGAGGCCTATGTGCTCAAGGATGGACAACGCCTCGAGCTTTATCTCGATACCGCGCTGAATGTCGTTCGCACCAAGGTCGACGATTGATCCCGGCAGGTCCGCGCCCGGTGCGCGGACCGCTTTTCTCGGAGGCCGACATGACATCCTATAAAATCTGGGACCCGTTTGTCCGGGTCTTTCACTGGTCGCTTGTGGTCGGGTTCGCCGCAAATGCGCTGTTCACCGATGACGAAAGCAAGCTGCACGAATGGCTTGGCTACAGCATCGCCGCGTTGATCGTGGCTCGCCTGCTGTGGGGGGTAATCGGCCCCTATTACGCCCGGTTCAGCAGCTTCTGGCCGACGCCCTCCACCGTCACGGCGCAAGTGTCGGACATGGCGACGGGGCGCAAGCGACTGCACCTGGGTCATACGCCGCTGGGTGCGGTGATGATCTTCAACCTTCTTGCGGTGGTGCTGCTGATCGCGCTGACCGGCTTCATGATGACCACCGACGCCTATTGGGGTCTGGATTGGGTTGAAGAGGTGCACGAGGCATTGGTAACCTGGGCCGAGATTTCCATCGTGCTGCATGTACTTGCGGTGATCTGGGAAAGCCGGCGAACAGGCGTCAACCTGCCCCGCGCGATGATCACGGGCGTCAAGATCGTGCCGAACGGAGTCAGGACAGAACCGTGACGCTTCACTCTTCGACGAAACCTGTATCGCTGTTGGTTCTGATCGTCGCGCAGACCCTCTGCGCGGCGTTCTTTCTCTGGGACGTGATCGTCGACGGGTTCGACATGGGCCTGACCGCATTCGTCTCGAGCCACTTCATCGTGGAGTTTCTGGCCGTTCTGGCACTGATCGCCGGTGTGATCTTCGAAGCGCGCTACCTGTCCACCCTGCTTCGCCGCAAGGCCCATCTGGAAGAGCAACTGGGCCTGGCCGCCGGGGCCTTTCACGATATCGTCGAAGCACGGTTCGATGCGTGGTCTCTCACCCCGTCCGAACGGGACGTGGCGCATTTCACGCTCAAGGGTTTCGGCATTGCGGAAATCGCCCAGATGCGGGGATCCGCCGAAGGCACGGTCAAGGCGCATCTGAACGGGATTTACCGCAAGGCGGGCGTCACCGGGCGCGGCGCTTTTGTCGGCCTCTTCATCGAAGACCTGATGACCACCCCCCATCGCGCGCCTGACGCGGTTGCGTGACAAGAGGTTTCCGCTCTGGCATGGTGCCGTCAAGAGCAAGGGAACAGGCACGCGATGACCAATTCAATCGCAATCGGTTTGGGATTGTTGATCCTGGGCGGCATCGGCATCGATGCGTTTCTGACCGGCGGCGATGGCCTGGTGTTTCTCGCTGGCAAGGGGATCGATCTTCTTGAATGGATCGCCTTCTGGCGCTGAACATGCGTGTGTGCCTTGCTTGACAGCTCTGCGCTGTTCTGTTTGTTAGCGTTAACACTTCCGGACAGCATTCCCTGTCAGAACCAGTGAGGACCTTTTTATGAGCACCAAAGTCGCCATCAACGGATTTGGCCGCATTGGCCGAAACATCCTGCGTGCGATCATCGAATCCGGTCGCACCGATATCGAGGTGGTTGCGATCAACGACCTCGGACCGGTGGAAACCAACGCGCATTTGCTGCAATACGATAGCGTCCATGGCCGCTTCCCGGCCGAGGTGAAAACCTCCGAAGACACGATCGATGTTGGCCGTGGGCCGATCAAGGTCACCGCGATGCGCAACCCCGCGGACCTGCCGTGGTCGGATGTCGATGTGGTTCTCGAATGTACCGGCATCTTCACCAGCAAAGAAGCCTGCCAGGCGCATCTCGACAACGGGTCGAGCCGAGTTTTGATCTCGGCTCCCGGCAAGGACGCGGACAAGACCATCGTCTACGGTGTGAACCATGACAGCCTGACCGCCGACGACATCGTCGTGTCAAACGCGTCCTGCACGACCAACTGCCTTGCGCCTGTGGCCTACGTTCTGAACAACGCCATCGGCATCGAA
Organism: uncultured Marivita sp.; assembly: GCF_947488135.1. Lineage (GTDB taxonomy): Bacteria > Pseudomonadota > Alphaproteobacteria > Rhodobacterales > Rhodobacteraceae > Marivita. The sequence continues at coordinate 289,729 of NZ_CANKYW010000004.1, forward strand.
CGCGGTTTCATGACCACCATCCACAGCTATACCGGCGACCAGCCGACGCTGGACACGATGCATAAGGATCTCTACCGCGCGCGTGCCGCCGCCCTCAGCATGATCCCGACTTCGACCGGTGCGGCCAAGGCCGTGGGTCTGGTGCTGCCCGAACTGAACGGCAAGCTGGACGGTGTGGCGATCCGGGTGCCGACGCCAAACGTGTCGGTGGTCGATCTGACCTTCACCGCCTCGCGCGACACAACGGTCGAAGAGATCAACGACGCCATCCGTGCCGCGGCCGATGGCCCGCTGAAGGGAGTGCTCGGGTACACCGATCGAAAGCTCGTGTCGTCGGATTTCAACCACGACCCGCATTCGTCGATCTTCCACACCGACCAGACCAAGGTGATGGACGGCAACATGGTCCGTATCCTGAGCTGGTATGACAACGAATGGGGTTTCTCCAATCGCATGGCGGACACCGCCGTGGCGATGGGCAAGCTGATCTGAAGACTCCGTGGCGCGCCGGAGACCTGGCGCGCCGCATCGGCGCTTTTGTGCCGCCAATGCTCCGCCCGTGCGCAACCGGCGGAACAAGTTTCGGTTCCGCGAATTTCCCCTGTGTGATCGGGAAAACCCCGACAGAACAGGAGACAGCATGACCGACAGCGCGCTCAACCCCGGCAAACCGCATCTCGACCCCACGCTCGAGACAGAACCCACCACGCCGAACGACCGTCTGCGTGATCTCTATACACGGATCATCGACGCCAAGGCGGGTTTCGACGTGATGGTGGACAAGGCCGAACCCGAGTTTCGGGACGTGGCCACATCGTTTCGCGATATGCACACCCGCCATGCCGAAAAGCTGCGCGAGATGCTTCACGGATACGTGGACGAAGACGGGTCGCTCATGGGAACAGTCAACAAGGCGGTCGTCTCTCTCCGGGCGTTTTTCGACGAGATCGACGAAGATGTGATGGACCAAGTCCGCCAGGGCGAGAAATGGGTTCTGGAGTCCTTCCGCGAGGCCGAAGCGAACTGTGCGGCACCGCATGAGGCCGAACTGATCGCGATGCGGGCCGAGCTCGAAAACCTTTTGGAGCGTACGGCGCATCTGGATTGAAGGTTTCAGAACTCCGATATGACAACGGCTTAGCCTTGCGTCTGGTGCAGGGCGGCCTTTCATAACTGTGCATTGTTCTGCTCCGCAGCATCCCTATCTTCAATCGTGACGCTGGTGGCGCTAACAGTCACCAAGCGCCGGACCATAGAGCAAGGAAAGGACTTACCATGGCCCATATCATGTCTTCCCTGCGGGACCGTCTTCACAAGCGGGCCGCTTATAACCGTACTGTTCGGGAAATCCGGTCGATGCCGCTCGACGTGGCGCTGGACCTGAACATCTACCAAGGCGATGCGGAAAAAATCGCAGCAGAGGCCATCTACGGCCGCTAAACAACGTCAAAAGCGTTGATCAATGACACAGCCGCGCAAACCAGCGCGGCTTTTGTCATTTCTGGCCCCCGCCTCTCAAAGAGGCAGGCGGGCCGAAGACGTTCAGCGCGCTTTGGCGCCCTAGGGCATCGTCTTCCAGAAGCCGCCGCACCGTGTGGATGCTGTGGAGGTATTGCAGGCGCAGACGCACCGCTCTAGCCCGGGCGACATACGGATTGCCCAGTGGTGGCACGAGTTTCGGATCGGTCAGCAAGACGAAAGGCGGCGCGATCAGCGTGTAGGTCATCCCGGCGGAGTCACCGATCTGGCTGACCGTGTCGCCCTGAACATTCACATTCAGGATCCGCGCAGCGGTCTGACCCTTCTGCGGCAAATCCTTTTCCCGGATCAACCGATCCACAGCACGCAACCCCAGGGCGACGGGTGTGCCTTCGGACAAGCGCAGGATCCCGTTGACCAACACCTTTTCCAGCATGTTCACGGTCAGGCCCGGCGCATTGAACGACACGACGATGCCAGCGCCCCACCCCTTCCGGGCAAGGTTATGCGCGACATACTTTGCCAAGGCCCCGCCCAGCGAATGGCCCGTGAAACAGGTCACCTCGGGCGTCAGGCCCAGCCTGTCGATCGCATCGAGCGCGTATTGGGTCGCCCGAACAAACTGCGGCGGCGTTTCCAGACGTCCCGTCGTGTCGTGAATGTCATGTGGCGCGTTTTTCGTGCCCCGGTAGGTGATCGTATGAACATCGCCGTCGCGGTAAATGGCGGCCCCGAACCCGTCCTTGTCGACGAGGTCGATACAGTCCAGCGCAGCGTCCGGACGACGTATCGGAGGCTCTGGGATCGACGCGGCATAGATGCTGGACGCATCGTCTTGGTACACCGCCTCGGACATGCGGGCCAAATCATACACGGTGGGCGTCGCCGGGGGCTCTGACGGAAGGCCGGTCGGCGCGGATTGTGTCATGGCTTATTTATGGTCGAACCTGTCGACCAGGGCACGCATGACAGGTGCCGTGACGAATTTCGACACATCCCCACCCAATCGCGCGATTTCCTTGACCAGCTTGGAGGCGATGGCCTGGTGGCGGGCCTCGGCCATGAGGAACACGGTCTCGATCCTGTCATCGAGCGCGCGGTTCATGCCGACCATCTGGAATTCGTATTCGAAATCGGCCACCGCGCGCAGGCCGCGGACGATGATCGTCGCGTTCACATCACGGGCGCAGTCGATCAGCAGGTTCTCGAACGGATGAACGACGATCTCGATCCCGGTCTGTTCGGACAAGGACACGCATTCCGCCTCGATCATCGCGACACGCTCTTCCAGATCGAACAACGGCCCCTTGTCCCGGTTGATGGCCACTCCGATCACCAATCGGTCGACCAGCGCCGCCGCACGGCGGATGATGTCGATATGGCCCATGGTGATCGGGTCGAAAGTCCCGGGATAAAGACCGATGCGCATGGGCCATCTCCGCAGTGTCGTCAGGTTGCGTCTGTCTGGCATCAAATGCGCAGGGAGTTCAAGTAGATGACGGGTGCCGGGTCAATGACCCATGATCATACCTTCCAGCGCGTTACGCTCCATCGACAGTTCGGTCAAGCGGGCCTTGACCACGTCCCCGATGGTGATCAACCCGACCAGTTTTCCATCCTCGACAACCGGCATGTGGCGAAAACGCCCTTCGGTCATCTGGGACAGGATGTGGTCGGCATCATCGTTGCGGCCGCAGGTGACGAGCTGTGTTGTCATGTAGGTGTCGACAGTGTCCGTCAGGCAGGTCGCCCCCCGGTTCGCCAGTTCGCGGACGATGTCGCGTTCCGACAGGATGCCCAAAGCGGTTTCGCCGTCGTTCGAAATCACCACGGTGCCGATCCGCTTTTCCGACAGGATCTTGGCGACATCGGAAATGGTGGTTCCGGATGTCACTGTCACAACGGCGTCGGTCGCCTTGCTTTTGAGAATGTGATGTACTTGCATGGTCTGTCCTCCGGTCCCGGTTCACCCCAGCGTCCTCACTGGCCCGGGTTCTGTCAAGTGTTTCAAAGCAGCGCCTCAAGTCGCGCCACTTCAGAACGGACCCCTTGAACCAATGCTTTGGCAAAGCGGCTGATGCGGTCGAGGCGGCGGTCCTCGGCATGTCGGACAAGGTAGAAACTCCGGGTGAAGGACAGGGCATCGGTCAAAACCCGGCGCACGCCCGGGGCGAAGGGCAGCGCGAAATCATGCGCGATCCCGATGCCGCCATGCTGGCGCAAGAGCTGAAGCTGGACCGAAGCCGAGTTCGAGGCCAGTGCGACTCGATCGAGGGTGAGGTCGCTCAGGTAGTCCAGTTCCTTGTCGAAGATCATGTCCGGGATATAGCCGACGATCCGGTGCTGATGCAGATCGCTGACGCTTTGGATCGGCGGTTTGGTCGACAGGTAGGTCTCGCTGGCGGCAAGATGCAGCTTGTAATCGGTGATCCGCTGATACGACAGCCGCGTCGCCGTGGGCGGGCTGACCGTGATCGCCATATCCGCCTCGCGTCGGGACAGGTTCACAACGCGCGGCAGGGCGACGATCTGTAGATCCAGGTCAGGATTGGCTTCGGAAAGATCGGCGAACACACGCGGCAGCACGAAATTCGCGCAGCCATCCGGCGCGCCGATGCGGATCTGGCCCGACAGGGTTTCGGCATCACCCGACAGAACGGCGCTCGCCCCCTGCATCGCGGCCTCGGCCCGTTCGGCGTGATCGACAAGCCGCGTTCCGGCTTCGGTCAGGGTGTAGCCCAGCGGGCTTTTCACGAAAAGCGCCTGCCCCAGCGTTTCTTCCAACCGCGCAACGCGTCGGCCCACCGTCGCCGGATCCATCCGCAATGCCCGCCCCGCGCCAGACAGGGTTTCGCTGCGCGCGACGGACAGGAAAATGCGCACGTCATCCCAGCTCTGCACGCTCTACCCTTTGCATTTTTGCAAAACTCATTGAGATATTGCCCCTTTGCCCAGCATTTTTGCAAGGATAGACTGCGCGCAATCACCCAAGGAGGATCCCATGCAAGAACTGACCCATTATCTTGGCGGAGAGCACGTCAAAGGCTCGTCCGGCCGCTTTGCCGATGTCTACAACCCCGCAACCGGCGAAGTTCAGGCGAAGGTGCCGCTTGCATCGACCGATGAGGTGGCCAAAGCCGTCGAGATCGCCGCCAAGGCGCAACCCGCCTGGGCTGCCACCAACCCGCAGCGCCGCGCACGGGTGATGATGGCCTTCGTCGGCCTGCTCAACCGCGACATGGACAAATTGGCCGAGGCTCTGAGCCGCGAGCATGGCAAGACACTGCCCGACGCCAAGGGCGATGTGCAGCGCGGTCTGGAAGTGGTGGAATACTGCATCGGCGCGCCGGAATTGCTCAAGGGCGAATATACCGACAGCGCGGGCCCGGGCATCGACATGTATTCGATGAAACAGCCGCTCGGGGTCACGGCTGGCATCACGCCCTTCAACTTTCCCGCCATGATCCCGATGTGGATGTTCGCCCCGGCCCTGGCCTGCGGCAACGCCTTCATCCTCAAACCCTCCGAGCGCGACCCGTCGGTGCCGCTGATGCTGGCCGAGTTGATGGAGGAAGCGGGCCTGCCCAAGGGTGTGCTGCAAGTCGTCAACGGCGACAAGGAAGCGGTGGATGCGCTGCTGCATCATTCGGTCGTGCAAAGCATCGGCTTTGTCGGCTCGACCCCGATCGCGGAATACATCTACGGCACGGGCTGCGCCAACGGCAAGCGCGTGCAGTGTTTCGGCGGCGCCAAGAACCACATGATCGTCATGCCCGACGCCGACATGGATCAGGCCGCAGATGCGCTGATCGGCGCGGGCTACGGCGCGGCTGGCGAACGCTGCATGGCGATTTCCGTGGCTGTTCCCGTGGGCGACGAGACCGCCGACCGCCTGATCGAAAAGCTGGTGCCGCGCATCGAGAAGCTGAAGGTCGGCCCCTATACCGCTGGCGATGATGTGGATTACGGACCGGTCGTAACGGCGGCGGCGAAGGAAAACATCCTTGGACTGATTCAGTCGGGTGTCGACCAAGGTGCAGAGCTTGTCGTTGACGGGCGCGATTTCAGCCTTCAGGGATATGAAGATGGCTTCTTCGTTGGCCCGCATCTCTTCGACCGCGTGACGCCGGATATGGACATCTACAAGAAAGAGATCTTCGGCCCCGTCCTGTCGACCGTGCGCGCGGGCAGCTACGAGGAAGCCATCAAGCTGGCCATGGACCACGAATACGGCAACGGCACCGCGATCTTCACCCGCGACGGCGATGCGGCGCGGGATTTCGCCAACCGGATCAATATCGGCATGGTGGGCATCAACGTGCCGATCCCGGTGCCGCTGGCCTATCACACCTTTGGCGGTTGGAAAAAATCGGTCTTCGGCGACCTGAACCAGCACGGGCCGGATGCGTTCAAGTTCTACACGCGCACCAAGACCGTGACTTCGCGCTGGCCGTCGGGGATCAAGGAAGGCGGCGAGTTCAATTTCAAGGCGATGGATTGATTTTCGGCGCGAAATCATGAACCTAAGGGCGGCGGTCAATGCCGCCCTTTTTATTTGAGGTGACATGCCCGCGACGTTCCAGATTCTCCCGTCCCACAATCTCGTTTATGTACGCTACACCGGCACAATGCTGGTCGAGGACAGTCTCAAGGCCTTTGCCGCCTATGCGCAGCATCCCGACGCCCGTCCCGGGCAACGCCATTTGATCGATCTCACGCGGATCACGGAGATGGAGGCCAACTTTGCCAAGATCATGCAATTGCAGGCGATCAAGGGGGCCGAACTGGCCATGCGCGAAGCCGAGACACTCATGGTCTATTTCGCCAACACCCCCCTGTCGCTGAAAGCGGCAGCACTGGCCAAGAACGGCTGGTCGGCAAGTCAGGGTGTCGTCGCCATCGTACAGGAAACCGAACGCACGGCACTCGACGCGCTCGGCCTGTCGCATGACAGTCTGGACGCTTTGTTGAATGCGCAGCAATCCCGACCAGCCTAGCGGCGCCGGAAGGTGACAAGCCCGCGAAAGGATTTAAACTGCCCCACCACAGGCTTGGGAGACGCGCCATGCAGGAACCGGATTTCACCATTGGCATCGAAGAAGAGTACCTTCTGGTCGATCTCGACAGCATGGCGCTGGCACAAGCACCGGAAGGGCTGATGGAGGCCTGCGCGGCGGAGCTGGAAAAGCAGGTCAGCCCGGAATTTTTGCAATGCCAGATCGAGATCGGCACCAAGGTCTGCGCTGATATCAACGACGCCCGCGAGGATCTCAAACGCCTGCGCAGCACCGTGGCGCGCTGCGCGAAAGAGCACAACCTGGCCCCGATTGCCGCGTCCTGCCATCCGTTCGGCGACTGGAAGAACCAGCATCACACCGACAAGGACCGCTACAATGACCTTCAGGATGCTCTGGGCGGTGTGGTCCGCCGGATGCTGATCTGCGGAATGCATGTGCATGTCGGGCTGGACAACGACGCGCTGCGGGCCGACCTGATGGGGCAAATGGCCTATTTCCTGCCGCATCTTCTGGCCATGTCCACCTCCTCCCCGTTCTGGCAGGGCGAAGACACCGGGCTTGCGTCCTACCGAATCTCGGTCTTCGACAACCTGCCCCGCACCGGCCTCCCTCCGCAATTCGACAATTGGGAGGAATACGAACGCTCGGTTCAGGTGCTCATCGATCTGGGCCTGATCGAGGACAGCTCGAAAATCTGGTGGGACCTGCGCCCGTCGCACAGTTTCCCGACGCTCGAGACGCGCATCATGGATGTGCAACCCCGGTTGGAGGACACCCTGACATTGGCGGCGATCAACCAGTGCCTGATGCGGATGCTCTGGCGGCTTCGGGTGCGCAACCAACGCTGGCGGCGCTACGATCCGTTTCTGATTGCCGAAAACCGCTGGCGCGCGCAGCGTTACGGGGTCAGCGACGGATTGATCGACTTCGGCCGCGGTGAGATCGTCCCGATGCCGGAACTGACCGAAGAACTGATCGAACTGATCGAACAGGATGCGGGCATCCTGCGCTGCCTGCGCGAGTTGGAACACAGCCGGGATATCGTGGAAAAGGGCAACGGTACCGCGCGTCAACGCGCCATCGTGGCCGAAGCGAAAGAGGCCGGTAAAGACAGCGACGAACAGATGCGCGCGGTGGTCAGCCACCTGGTCGAGGAATTTCACGCGGGGCTTTGACCTTGTGCAAGAATTCTGAAACAGTTGGGAATTAAACAAGCGTTCAATTCACTTGCTCCAAGGGAGGGACGGCGCGATGGATTTTGCCCTGACAGAAGAACAGACCGCGATTTTCGACATGGCTTGCGCCTTCGGGCAGGACCATATCGCGCCGCATGCCCGCGACTGGGAGGCCCAGGGCACCATCCCGAAAGATCTTTGGCCGCGCTTGGGCGAACTGGGCTTTGCCGGGCTATACGTCTCCGAAGAGAGCGGTGGATCGGGTCTCAGCCGCTTGGACGCGACGCTGGTCTTCGAGGCGCTGTCCATGGCCTGCCCCTCGGTCGCGGCGTTCCTGTCGATCCACAACATGTGCGCCAAGATGATCGACAGTTTCGCCAACGACGAGATGAAATCCCGCGTATTGCCAAAGGCGATGACGATGGAGACCGTGCTCAGCTACTGCCTGACAGAGCCCGGCAGTGGCTCGGACGCGGCTGCGTTGAAAACGCGCGCGGATCGGACCAACGAAGGTTACACGCTCAACGGCACCAAGGCGTTCATCTCGGGCGGCGGCTATTCGGATCTGTACGTGGCCATGGTGCGCACCGGCGAAGACGGGCCAAAGGGCGTTTCGGCGGTCCTGATCGAGGATGGCACACCGGGGCTGAGCTTCGGCGGGCTGGAAGACAAGATGGGCTGGCGCTCGCAACCGACACGTCAGGTTCAGTTCGACGATTGCAAGATCCCGGCACAAAACCTGCTGGGCGAAGAAGGCCGTGGCTTTGCGTATGCGATGGCAGGGCTTGACGGCGGACGGCTAAACATCGCCGCCTGTTCGCTGGGGGCGGCGCAATCCGGTCTGGACGCGACCTTGGCCTATATGGCGGAACGCAAGGCGTTCGGAAAATCCATCGACCAGTTCCAGGCGCTCCAGTTCCGGCTCGCCGATATGGAGATCGAGTTGCAAGCCGCGCGCACCTTCCTTCGACAGGCGGCATGGAAGCTCGACACGCAACAGCCCGATGCCACCAAGTTCTGCGCCATGGCCAAGAAATTCGTCACAGAAGCGGGAAGCAAAGTGGTCGACCAATGCCTGCAACTGCACGGCGGCTACGGCTACCTGGCGGATTACGGGATCGAGAAACTGGTCCGCGACCTGCGCGTCCACCAGATCCTCGAAGGCACGAACGAAATCATGCGCCTGATCGTGGCGCGACAGATGCTGGCGCACTGACACCTCCCCGGCTTCTTTGGGCTCAAAATACCTCGGGGGAGTCCGCCTTCGGCGGACGGGGGCAGCGCCCCGCTTCCCCGTCCACCTGATACGAAACGGCAGATCGACATGACAGATATCGACATCCGCAAAGACGGCCACGCTGGCCGCATCACCCTGAACCGTCCCAAGGCACTGAATGCCCTGACCTACGAGATGTGTCTCGCCATCGAAGAGGCGCTCTGGACGTGGCGGGATGATCCGACGGTCAAGCTGGTGCTGATCGACGCCGAAGGCAACAAGGCGTTCTGCGCCGGAGGGGATATCGCCGAGATGTACGCCACCGGCACCGCCGGAAATTTCGGCTATGGCCAACGGTTCTGGCGTGATGAATACCGCATGAATGCCCTGATCGCCGAATATCCCAAATCGGTTGTCAGCTTCCTGCAAGGCTTCACAATGGGCGGCGGTGTCGGCGTTGGCTGTCACGGCTCGCACCGCGTCGTCGGAGACAGCAGCCGGATCGCGATGCCGGAATGCGGGATCGGGTTGATCCCGGATGTCGGCGGGTCATACCTCTTGGCCCACGCGCCCGGTCGGCTCGGGGAATATCTCGGGCTGACGACGGATCGCATGGGACCGGGCGATGCCATCCACGCGGGGTTTGCCGACCTCTATGTGCCGGAAGAGTCATGGGCCGGTGTCAAGGCGGCGATCTGCGCCGAGGGCAACGTCGCCGCGCTCAACGAGGCTGCCCAGCCCGCACCGGACGCGCGTCTTGCGGCGATGCAACCAAGGATCGACGCGCTTTTCGGCGGGCAAAGCCTTGGCGACATCGTCAACGCGCTCAAGGGCGACACCGACGAATTTGCGGCGGACGCTCTGGCCCGCGTTTCGCGCAACGCGCCGCTGTCGATGGCCTGTACGGTGGAAATCCTGCATCGCCTGCGCCGCGAACAACTGGATATCCGCGATGCCTTTGATCTGGAGTACCGGTTCACATCCCGCGCGATGGAGCATGGCGATTTCATCGAAGGCATCCGCGCCGCGATTATTGACAAAGACAAATCCCCGCACTGGAGTCATGATCTGGGCGGGGTGCCCGCTGACGCGATCGACACGATGCTGCGCCCCGTGACCGGCGAAAAGCTGACGTTCGAACGAAAGGCGCAAGGGATGAAAATCGGATTTATCGGTCTGGGCAACATGGGGGCGCCGATGGCCGCCAACCTCGCCAAGGCGGGCCACGAGGTGATCGGCTACGACATGGCGACGGTCACGGTCAACGGCGTGTCCAACGCCCGCAACGGCGCCGAAGCGGCCTCCGACGCGGATGTGGTCATCACGATGCTGCCCAACGGGTCGATCCTGCGCGCGGTCGCCGCTGAGGTCATTCCCGCCATGAAAAATGGCGCGGTCCTGCTCGATTGTTCAACCGTCGATGTGGAAAGCGCGCGGGCCGTGGCCGCTGATGCAGACGCCGCCGGTCTTCTGCCGCTCGATGCGCCGGTCTCCGGTGGGATCGGCGGTGCGGCCGCCGGAACGTTGACCTTCATGGTGGGCGGATCCAAGGAGGCGTACCAGATCGCCCTACCACTTTTCGAGACAATGGGGCAGAAATCCGTCCATTGTGGCCCATCCGGAAACGGTCAGGCGGCCAAAATCTGCAACAACATGATCCTTGGCGTCACCATGATCGCCACCTGCGAAGCCTTCGCTTTGGCGGACAAACTCGGCCTTGATCGGCAGGCCATGTTCGACGTGGTCAGCACGTCGTCCGGGTACAGCTGGTCGATGAACGCCTACTGCCCCGCTCCGGGGATCGGGCCGAAAAGCCCTGCGGACAATGACTACAAGCCGGGCTTCGCTGCCGAATTGATGCTCAAGGACCTGCGGTTGAGCCAGCAGGCCGCCGAGGCGTCGGATGCGGACACGCCGCTGGGCAAGGCGGCGACGGACCTCTACCGGCGCTTCGTCGAGGAAGAGGACGGCACCGGGCGCGATTTCTCCGCCATGCTCCCCCGGTTCGAAAAGCGCGGGCGCGAATAACGCAATGCATCCGCGCCATATTTCGACAAATTCTCAACGACTTGGAGTGCCAACTACCTAAAAGTTAACTCAATTCGCGCAAAGAATAGCCGCCTTGCCTCGTCATACCTTCGGTCAAACGTGACCAAAGGTAAGGCGGCATCCCCATGCCTATCGCACAGGCTCTTCCCATCAACACGGGCGCAACCGCGACCCAGATGGCAAACACCATTTTCGGCGCGGGCATCACGGTCAATAGCGCGACCTATACGGGCGCGGGCCTTGCGTCGGGCATCTACAGCAATGGCGACGCGATCTCACCGGAACTCACCCCCGGCGACACGGGCGTCATTCTGTCCACCGGTCGCGCGACCGGGATCACAAACAACTCTGGCTCGCTGAACACCAACACGACAGGTGGTCGATCCACCAATAACGGCCAGCCCGGTGACAGCGATTTTACCGCGATTTCAGGGGGTTTGAATACATTTGACGCGTCGTTCCTCGAGGTCAATTTCACGCCGAACGGCAATCTTCTGACTCTCGACTTTGTCATCAGCTCCGAAGAATACCCGGAATACATCAACTCGGCGTTCCTCGACGTCGTCGGAATCTGGGTTAACGGTGTTCAGGCCACGGTGACCGTCGGCAACGGCAACGTGTCGGTCGGCAACATCAATGGCAACACCGCGGCGAACCTCTACAACGACAACACGTCCGACCAGTTCAACACCGAGATGGACGGGTTTACTGTCACGCTCAGCGTTGCCGCGCCCGTTAACGCGGGCGTCCCGAACACGATCAAGATCGGTGTGGCCGACGTATCGGACGCGACCTATGACACCAACCTCCTGATCGCAGGCGGATCGGCACAGGCGTCCCTCGTCGCCGTCGACGACGCGGCGAATATCGGGCTGAACAGCAGCAAGACAATCGCCGTTCTCGACAATGACAGCTCGACCGGCGGCACGTTGACCATCACCCATATCAACGGCGTCGCGGTCAGTGTCGGCTCCAACATTACGCTCACCTCCGGGCAGGTCGTCACCCTGAATGCCGACGGTACGCTGACTGTCCTGTCCGATGGGGACGTGGAAACCGCGTATTTCACCTACACGGTCAACAATGGACTGGGTCAGCAGGACACAGCAATCGTCCAGGTCGACCAGCTCCCCTGCTTCGTGGCAGGCACCCTGATCGACACGCCCAGCGGTCCTGTGCCCGTCGAAACATTGCGCCCCGGCGATATTGTGTTCACGCTCGACGATGGGGCGCAGCCCATTCGCTGGGCCGGATCGCGCGAGATCGACGCCAAAGGCGACTTCGCGCCCATCTGCATCAGTGCCGGAAGCTACGGAGCCACTCAGGACGTCTGGCTGTCCCCGCAGCACCGCGTGCTGGTGCGCGACATCTGGGCAGAGCTGTTGTTCGGAGAATCCGAGGTTTTGGTGAAAGCCAAGGACCTGGTGAACGACAAGACCGTACGCCGGGAAGAGCGCGATACGTCGGTGACTTACGTGCACCTCCTGTTCGACGCACATCAGATCCTGACATCGCAGGGGCTGCTTTCTGAAAGCTACCTGCCCGGCCCGATGATGAAACACGCCTTTTCGCAGGAATGCTGCGACGAGATTATCACGCTTTTCCCTGAGCTTGCGGAGATCGATTCATCCGGCTGGAGCGCGGCCCGACCGATCCTGAAAACCTACGAAGCACACGCCCTTCAAGCGCGCACTTCGTAAATCACTTATTCCGCCGCCAACTGCTTTTTCGAGCTGAGCATCGGCTTGAGATACCGTCCCGTGTGGGATTCGACCACCTCTGCCACCTGCTCGGGCGTACCGGTCGCCACGATCTGGCCACCGCCATCACCGCCTTCCGGCCCGATGTCGATCAGCCAATCCGCCGTCTTGATGACATCCAGGTTGTGTTCGATCACGATGACGGAATTGCCCTGATCCACAAGTTCATGCAGCACTTCAAGAAGTTTGCGTACATCCTCGAAATGCAAGCCAGTTGTCGGCTCATCAAGGATGTACAGAGTGCGTCCCGTCGACCGTTTCGCCAACTCTTTCGACAGCTTCACGCGCTGCGCTTCGCCACCGGATAGTGTGGTCGCCTGCTGGCCGACCTTGATGTAGCCAAGACCGACGCGCACCAAAGCGTCCATCTTTTCACGAATACTGGGCACCGCCTTGAAGAACTCCTGCGCGTCTTCAACCGTCATATCGAGAACGTCGGCTATGCTCTTGCCTTTGAACTTGATTTCCAAAGTTTCCCGGTTGTAGCGCGCACCTTTGCAGGTCTCGCAGGTGACGTAGACATCGGGCAGGAAATGCATCTCGATCTTGATAACGCCGTCGCCCTGACACGCCTCGCAGCGCCCACCCTTGACGTTGAAGCTGAAACGTCCCGGTTTGTAGCCACGCGCCTTTGCCTCGGGCAGACCGGCGAACCAGTCGCGGATCGGGGTGAAGGCACCCGTGTAAGTCGCTGGATTCGACCGCGGAGTTCGCCCAATTGGTCGCTGGTCGATATCGATGACCTTGTCCAGATGTTCCAAGCCCTTGATCGTTTCGCAGGGCGCGGGTGTCTGGCGCGCACCATTCAGCCGCATGGAGGCGGTCTTGAACAGGGTTTCGATGGTCAGCGTGGACTTGCCACCACCCGACACCCCGGTCACACAGACAAACTTGCCTAGCGGGAATTCGGCGGTGACATTCTGAAGATTGTTGCCCGACGCTTTGACCACCTTGATCGATTTGCCCTTTTTGCCCTTGCGCCGCTCGGCGGGCACCGCGATTTCACGCGCGCCACTGAGGTACTGACCGGTCAAGGAAGCAGGGTCGTCGGCCACGTGTTTCGGCGTTCCGTGGCTGACCACCTGTCCACCGTGAACACCCGCGCCCGGGCCGATGTCGAACACGTAATCCGCCTCACGTATCGCTTCCTCGTCATGTTCGACCACGATCACCGTGTTGCCCTGATCGCGCAACGATTTCAGCGTGCCGAGCAGCCGGTCATTGTCGCGCTGATGCAGGCCGATGGACGGCTCGTCCAGAACGTAAAGCACCCCTGTCAGCCCAGAGCCGATCTGGCTGGCCAGACGGATACGCTGGCTTTCGCCGCCAGACAGTGTGCCCGCGTTGCGCGACAGCGTCAGGTATTCAAGGCCGACATTGTTCAGGAACCCCAAACGTTCGCGAATTTCCTTGAGGATCGCCTTTGCGATTTCGTTTTTCTGCGCGGTCAGTCGCTCGGGAACCGTGTTGCACCAGTCGAACGCTTCCTTGATCGACATCTGCACGACCTGCCCGATATGCAGGTCAGCAATCTTGACCGCCAGCGCCTCTTCCCGGAGACGATAGCCGCCGCAGGTGCCGCAGGAGCGGTTGTTCTGGTAGCGCTCGAATTCTTCGCGGATCCAGTTGGAATCCGTCTCGCGGTAGCGGCGCTCCATGTTCGGGATCACGCCTTCAAACGTCCGCGTGACGTTGTAGATACGCCCGCCCTCATCGTAGCGGAAGGCGATTTCCTCGTCGCCGGAGCCATAGAGGAAAACCTGCTGCACATGCGCGGGCAGGTCTTTCCAGCGGGTCGATCTGTTGAACTCGTAATGCTTGGCCAGAGCCTCGATCGTTTGCAGGAAATAAGGGCTTTTCCCCTTCCGCCACGGGGCCAACGCGCCATCGGCGATCTTGAGGGTGGTGTCGGGCACCACGAGGTTCGGGTCGAAGAACAGCTCGACCCCAAGACCGTCACAATCCGGGCAGGCCCCAAAAGGCGCGTTGAACGAGAACAGGCGCGGTTCGATTTCGGAAATCGTGAAGCCGCTGACCGGGCAGGCGAATTTTTCGGAGAACGTATGCCGCTCCGGTTCGCCCTCGCTGGGCGCGGTTTCAAGGATGGCGATGCCGTCTGCAAGGTCCAACGCCGTGCGGAAACTGTCGGCGAGGCGCGTTTCCAGCCCCTCTTTCACCACGAGACGATCCACCACCACGTCGATGTCATGGCGAAATTTCTTGTCGAGCGTCGGTGGTTCGTCCAATTCGTAGAACTGACCGTCGACCTTGACGCGCTGGAAGCCCTGCTTCCGCAACTCCATAAATTCCTTGCGATACTCACCTTTGCGGTCGCGCACGATCGGGGCCAGAAGGTAAGCGCGCGTGCCCTCCTCCATCGCCATGACGCGGTCCACCATGTCCTGCACCTGCTGCGCCTCGATGGGCAGGCCGGTCGCGGGGCTATAGGGCGTGCCGACGCGCGCAAAGAGAAGGCGCATGTAATCGTAGATCTCGGTCACGGTGCCGACGGTCGAGCGCGGGTTCTTGGAGGTCGTTTTCTGTTCGATGGAAATTGCCGGGCTAAGGCCGGAGATGTGATCCACATCCGGCTTTTCCATCATATCGAGGAACTGCCGCGCGTAGGCCGACAACGATTCAACGTAACGGCGCTGCCCTTCGGCGTAGATTGTATCGAACGCCAGCGATGATTTGCCCGACCCCGAAAGTCCGGTGATCACCACCAGTTGATCGCGCGGAATGTCCACATCGATGTTCTTGAGGTTATGCTCGCGCGCGCCGCGCACCTCGATATTCTTAAGCTCGGCCATGCTATCCCCCGATACGCTTGGTTAACACATAGGGGTTGGTGCCGGTTTCGCCAATCGAAAAATGAGAACGAATGTGGAACACCTGAAAGTGTCCACAGAAATAGAGGACGGCCCCGGGTCGCCCCGAAGCCGTCCGGTACGACACGTCACTCGTTAACGGTACAACAAAGAGGTGCCGTTGTGGAAAACGTGCACCTTGTCCGGGGTTGCGCCCAGCTTGACCGATTTGCCGCGCAGTTCAGCGTGAATGCCGGGCAGTTTGCCGATCACCGCGTGGGCGTCGCCTTGCTGTTCGAAGTAAAGCAACGTGACCTCGCCCAAAGCTTCGGTGATGTTCACCTTGCCTTCGAAGATGTAGTCCCCGTCCGTTTCGAGAAAATCCTCGGGCCGCACGCCGACATTCACCTTCAGTCCCATATCCGGATCGGTGGACGGGTAATCCGACACGGCTGTGCCGCCGCCGTCCATCTTGACGGTCGTTTGCTGACCGGTGCCGACGATCTCGCCGGGCAGCAAATTCATAGACGGCGAGCCGATGAATTGCGCGACGAATTCGCTGTTGGGCCGTTCGTAAAGCTCGAGCGGCGCGCCGACTTGGGCGATGCCCTTGTTGGCCAGCACAACGATGCGGGTGGCGAGTGTCATCGCTTCGACCTGATCGTGGGTGACGTAGATCATCGTCGACTCGGGCATCTGTTCCTTGAGCTGCGCAATCTCGATCCGTGTAGCCACGCGCAACGCCGCGTCGAGGTTCGAGAGCGGTTCGTCGAAGAGATACACCTTCGGGTCGCGCACGATGGACCGCCCGATCGCCACACGCTGACGCTGACCACCCGAGAGGGCTTTGGGCAAGCGGTCGAGATACGGATCGAGTTGCAGCATCTTCGCGGCACGGTTCACCGCCGCGTCGATCTCGGACTGGGGTTTCTTCGCGATCTTGAGCGCAAAGCTCATGTTCTCGCGCACGGTCATGTGCGGATAGAGCGCGTAGGACTGGAACACCATGGCGATCCCGCGCATGGCGGGCGGCATATCGTTGACCACCTGCCCGTCGATCTCAAGCGTCCCACCGGTGATCTTTTCCAGCCCCGCAATCATCCGCAGAAGTGTGGACTTGCCACAGCCCGACGGGCCGACAAAGACAATCAGTTCCCCCTGCTTGATGTCGAGATTGATATCGTTGAGCACGTTGACCGCGCCCGCATAGGTCTTTTCGACATCCGTCAGCTTCAAATTGGCCATGTCCGTCCCTCCCTGTCCTGATCTGTCAGGAATTCATTTTTAGCGCGAGGCACGGCTGCCACGGGCCAAGATGCAATTTTCCATCCGCCTGCGGTCCGGCGCTCCCCAGTTCCAGACCGATCTGCGCCCAGTTGCCCGATGGCATGTCCATCGTGGCGGGCTGGTCGCTAAGATTGAAGGCGCAGAAGATGGTTGTGCCCTCAAAGCTGCGCTTGAAGTGGACGATGCTGTCCAAGCTCTTGACGCCATCATGGTCGCCCTTGGCCAGCGCCGGTTGCGCGTGGCGGAAGGCGATGGCGCGGCGGTAATGGTGCAGGATCGCCGCCGGGTCGTCTTCCTGCTGCGCGACCGTGCGGTGCAGGTGTTCGTGGCTGACGGGCAACCACGGCTGGCCGCTGGTGAAGCCGCCATTCTGGTTCGACGGCTCCCAGACCATCGGGGTGCGGCAGCCGTCGCGGCCCTTGTATTCTGGCCAGAACTCGATCCCGTATGGGTCTTGCAGGTCCTCGAAGCCGACCTCGGCCTCGTTCAATCCCAACTCTTCGCCCTGATAGAGACACACCGATCCGCGCAGGCACATCATCAGCGTGGCGAACAGGCGCTGTGCCGCCGGTGACAGGTTCCAGCGGGAGGCGTGGCGCGTAACGTCGTGGTTGGAAAACGCCCAGCACGCCCAGCCATCGGCAGCCACCTCGTCAACTTGGCCCAGCACCTCGACGAAGCGATCCGCCGTCGGCTCCACCCCTGACAGGAATTCGAACGCGTAGCACATATGCACGCGGTTCTCGCCCTTGGTGTATTCGCCCATGATCTCGAGCCCGCGTTGCGCGTCGCCCACCTCGCCCACGGACGTGGTGCCGGGGTATTCGTCCAGCAGCGCGCGGAACCGTTCAAGAAAGGCGAGGTTCTCGGGCTGGTTCTTGGAATAGAGGTGTTCCTGGTGATTATACGGGTTCACCGACGGCGCGATATTGGCGTTGCGCTTTTCCTTGGGCAGGCCCGGATTGCTCCGCAGATCCTTGTCGTGAAAGTAGAAGTTGATCGTGTCGAGACGGAAGCCGTCGACGCCGCGATCCAGCCAGAAGCGCGTCACGTCCAGCAGCGCCTGTTGTACATCCAGATTGTGGAAGTTCAGGTCGGGCTGCGAGGTCAGGAAGTTGTGCAAGTAATACTGTTCGCGCCGCGCGTCCCATTGCCAGGCCGGGCCGCCGAAGATCGACAGCCAGTTGTTGGGTGGCGTGCCGTCCTCTTTGGGATCGGACCAAACGTACCAACCAGCGCGGTCATTCGTACGGTCGGACCGGCTTTCGATGAACCAAGGGTGCTGGTCCGAGGTGTGCGACAGCACAAGGTCGATCATCACCCGGATGCCCAGCCGGTGCGCGGTCTGCACCAGCACGTCGAAATCAGCGAGTGACCCGAACATCGGATCGACGTCGCAATAGTCGCTGACATCGTAGCCAAAATCCTTCATCGGAGAGGTGAAGAAGGGGCTGATCCAGATCGCGTCGACACCCAGGGATGCCACATAGGGAAGCCGGTGCGCGATGCCCAGAAGATCGCCGACGCCGTCGCCATTGCTGTCCTGAAAGCTGCGCGGGTAGATCTGGTAGATCACGGCACCGCGCCACCAATCGGCGTCAATTGCGGGGTTCTTGGCGGCCAAGGTGTTTGCCACGTTCATCGTCCTGTATCCTTGCACCCACCTATGCGGGCGCCGTTAGAGAAGAAGGTGCCCCGCCATATGGCGGGACGCGTTATTTGACAGAGCCAGCCAGCAGGCCGCGCACCAGGTATTTCTGCATCGCGAAGAACACCAGTAGGGGCACCGCGATCGACACAAAGGCCGCGGTCGCGAGGATTTCCCAGTTGCCGCCACGGGTGCCCAGAAGCTCCACGATCTGGTTGGTCATCACAGTGGTCTGGCCCGTGGCGTCGATCAGGAACACCTTGGCGACAAGCAGATCGTTCCATGTCCAGAGGAATTGGAAGATCGCAAAGCTCGCCAGTGCCGGGAAGGACAGTGGCAGGATGATCTTGACGAAGATCTGAAATTCCGTCGCGCCATCGACACGGGCGTTCTCGATGATGTCACGGGGCAGACCGACCATGTAGTTTCGTAAGAGGTAGATCGCGAGCGGTAGCCCGAACCCGGTATGCGCGAGCCAGGTGCCCAGATACCCCTTTCCGATACCGATGCCCAAGTGCAGCTTGAGAAGCGGGATCAGCGCCAGTTGCAGCGGCACCACCAGAAGGCCCACCACCACGGCGATCAAAAGCGCCCTGCCGGCGAAATCCATCCAGGCCAGCGCGTAGGCCGCGAAGGCCGCCACCACGATGGGGATGATCGTCGCCGGGATGGTCACGGTCAGCGTGTTGAAGAACGCCTTTGCCATGCTGTCGGTCGCGTTGCCCGACAACAGCACCTGCTGGTAGTTTTCCAGCGTGAAGTCCGGGGGCAGTTCGGCGGTGACGAAGATCCGTTGCCCCCGTCCGCCCTCCATCTCGACAGGGCTTTCCAGCCTGTAGTCGCCATTGGCTTCGACGGTGATGGTTTCCCCGTCGCGCAGCTCTGCCGTGTCGCCGGGCACGTAGGCCGCTACGTCACGGGACGAGGTGCCCCAAGCCGACATGTCGATTTCATCCGACAGGTCTTCGCCGGCAAAGAGGTTCCCTTCGATCACGTAGACCCCGTTCACTAGCACCTGTTCGTCGGGTGCCGCGGTGCGCAGTGTCAGGCTTTGCTCGGTGGGAAACAGGGCTTTCCACCAGCCCGATGTCGAGATCTGGTCCGCCGTGCGGAAGGACGACACGAAGAGACCGACCGTCGGGAAGAGCCACAGCGCCACCAGCGCCACCACCGAGATGTGAACCGCCCATGTGAGAGAGGATTTGGTTCCAGCGATATTATCCATAGTCCCGGTCTCCCTCAGCGCATTTCATTGCGCGCGTTGCGCACGTTCCAGACAAGGATCGGCGTCACCAGCAACATGATCACGATGGCGCTGGCCGACCCCACACCCCAGTCATTGGCGCGGAACAGCTTGTCGAACATGTAATTTGCCAGAACCTGCGTTTCCCATTGGCCGTTGGTCATCGCGAAAACGATGTCGAAGACCTTGAGAACCACCAGCGTGATCGTCGTCCAGACCACCACGATGGTGCCCGCGATCTGCGGCATCTTGATCTTGAAGAAAATCTGGAACGGGTTGGCCCCGTCCACGATGGCGGCCTCGATGGTTTCCTCGGGGATACCGCGCAGGGCGGCCGACAGGATCACCATCGCAAAGCCCGTCTGGATCCAGATGAGCACGATCATCAGCAGAAAGCTGTTCCAGAATGGAATGGTCAGCCATTGCTGCGGATCATTGCCCGTCATCCAGACATAGATCGCGTTCAGCACGCCAATCTGCTCGGTTCCCGGTGGGCGCGCGTCATAGACCAGTTTCCAGATCACGGCGGCACCCACAAA
The DNA here is from genome assembly GCF_947488135.1 of uncultured Marivita sp. Classification (GTDB taxonomy): domain Bacteria; phylum Pseudomonadota; class Alphaproteobacteria; order Rhodobacterales; family Rhodobacteraceae; genus Marivita. The sequence continues at coordinate 309,950 of NZ_CANKYW010000004.1, forward strand.
AGAAATCGCCATCGGCATGAAGATCAGCGACTTGGCGATATTGCCCCACTTGATCCGGTCGGTCAGTTGCGCCGCCAGAAGGCCAAAGGCGGTCGACAGCGCAGGCACCACGATGAGCCAGAGCATGTTGTTGCGCATCGCTTCCCAGAATTTCGGCTCGGACGCCATCTGACGGTAATTGTCCAACCCGGCCCAATTGTAGACGGTCGTCCCGTCCAGCATGGTCTCACGTTCGGTCAGCGACAGGCGGATCGTCTCGACCACCGGGTAGGCCAGGTACAGCCCAAGCGCGAGAAGTGCCGGCAGAAGGAACAGCCACGGGCGCACCAGGTTCGCGCGGTTGATATTCTTGCCTGCGTTCGGCCCCTTGGCAGGGAACAGCACCTTGTCGAGAAACTGGTTCGAGAAGTAGAAGTAGCCCAGACATCCGCCGACGCCGATGGCGATGGTCAGAAGACCTTGTAGTGCGGGATTCATGCTGTCCCTCCCAAAATGATGGCCAGTGATTGGCGGGTCCGGTGCGTTTCACCGGCGGCCCCTTATCCGGGGTCTTGGCTTTGCAGCTTTGTCGGGATGGGCCGCGCGATTGCCCGCGCAGCCCTGCATTTTTGCAAAACGTACCTACTTCAGCGAGTCCCAGCTGTCCTGGATGTCGCTCGCCACTTCGGCAGCGTCCGCGCCACCGGCATAGTCGACCATCCCGGTCCAGAAGGTGCCCGCACCCACACCGCCCGGCATCAGGTCGGAGGCGTCAAAGCGGAAGGTCGTGGCATCCAGGAGGATCTGGTTCATGTTGGCGGCCGCCTCGGTCGAGAATTTCGACAGGTCCACACCGGTATGCGGTGTCAGGAAGCCTCCGTTTGCCATCCAGATCTCGTGCGCCTCGGGCGTCTGGAGATAGGCGATCAGGTCATGCGCCGCTTCGTTCTCGTTGGTGATGGCCCAAAGCGTGCCAGCCCCCAGAACCGGCGAGCCGAGATCCTTTTCCTCGTAAGCCGGGAAGTAAAAGAAGTCGGCGTCCAGCCCCACTTCGGTCCCTTCCGGGAAGAAGGCCGGGATGAACGAGGCCTGACGGTGCATGTAGCACTGCGGCGGCGCATCAAAGAGACCCTTGGGGCTGTCACGGAAATCGGTCGAGGCCACAGCCCCGGCACCACCGGCGACGTAATCGTCATTGCGGGCGAAATAGCCGAACTCCTCGATCGCGGCGACGACACGCGGATCGTCGAACGGGATCTCGTTGGCCACCCACTGGTCATAGACCTCTGGCGGCTGCGTGCGCAGCATCATCTCTTCGACCCAGTCGGTCGCGGGCCAACCCGTTGCACCACCGGATCCCAGGCCGATGCACCACGGCGTTTCGCCGTCGGCGACGATCTGGTCTGTCAGCGCCTTGAGCTCTTCCATCGTCTCCGGAATTTCGTAGCCCGCGTCCTCGAAGTTCTCGGGCGAGTACCAGACCAGCGATTTCACATCGACCTTGTAGAAAAAGCCGTACAGGTCCTCTTCCCCGTCAGGGCCCGCATAGGTGCCCAGATCGACCCAGGATTGACCCGCCGCATAATTCTCGGAGACCCACTCGGCCGTGCCGTCCCGGAGCGGCGTCAGGAACCCACGCGCCGCCATGTCGGATGCGAGACCCGGCTGCGGGAACACCGCCACGTTCGGCGCAGAGCCTGCTTCGGCATCCACGACGATCTGCTGTTCGAAGCTGTCGGAGCCGACATAGCTGACATTGTGGCCGGATTTTTCAGCGAAGTCGGACAGAACCGCCTCGACGAGTTCCTGGTCCGGGCCAAGCCACGGGCCGAACACAGTGACATCTTCGGCTGCTGCGGCGCTTGCACACAACGCTGCGACGGCCGCACTCGTGGTGAGTGTCTTTTTCATGAGTAACCTCCCAAGTTGCGCATGTTAGCGCCTGACTTTTCCCCGCCCCGGAATCACCCCAAAGCGCTTTGGATGCGTCAAAGTCCCTGATTTGCCTGAGTCTGTCAATCCAGTGCATACGCAGAAAAACCCAACAATTACGCTGCTTTGCAGAAACTTTACGCGCGCAAAGGGGCTTTTATCGGTTTCGCTTTTGTGGCTTACTCGAGCGCACAATTCAAAGCGCTTTGGAACCGGTCGTGAATCTCAAGCAACTGTCGCAGCATCTCAAACTGTCCCAGACCACGGTAAGCCGTGCGCTGAACGGCTACCCCGAAGTCAGCGAGAACACGCGCAGCCGTGTTCTCAAGGCAGCGCAGGACCTAAATTACCGTCCGAACATCCGGGCCAAAGGGCTGGCCACAGGGCGCGCGCTGGCGATCGGCCATGTCATCCCGGTCTCGACCCAGCACGAGATGGTAAATCCGGTCTTCGGCGATTTCATCGCCGGAGCGGGCGAAAGCTATGCCAAGGCAGGCTACGACATGATGCTGACGCTGGTGCCCGATCAGGAAGAGGCCCGCACCTATCAGGATATCCGGTCACGCGGCACCGTTGACGGGATCATCGTGCATGGCCCCGTGATCAACGACGAACGTATCGCACTTCTGTCGCGCATCGGGCTGCCCTTCGTGGTGCATGGCCGCTCCACCGATGTGAACCTGCCCTACTCCTGGATCGACGTGAACAACCGCGGCGCCTTCGAACGCGGCACGCAATTCCTGATCGAACTTGGGCATCGCCGCATCGCGCTGCTGAACGGTTTGGAGCACATGGATTTCGCCTTTCGCCGGCGCAAGGGCTACGAGACCGCCCTGCGCAACAACGGCCTGTCGGTCGATGCGTCCCTGATGCGCAGCGAGGAAATGACCGAGGTCTACGGCTACCGCGCGGCGCGCGAGATGCTTGCGCGGTCCGAAACTCCGACAGCCTTCGTCTGTTCTTCGATCATCACCGCCATCGGTGTGCGCCGGGCGATCCATGACGCGGGCCTCGTTCTGGCGCGGGACGTGTCGATCATCACGCATGACGACGCGCTGAGCTATCTTCAGAACGGCGACGATGTGCCGATCTTCACCGCGCTGCGGTCGTCCGTGCGCTATGCCGGTCGCGAGGCCGCCGAGATGTTGCTGTCGCTGATCGCCGTGCCCAAGAGCGCCCCGAAAACCCGCCTGCTCGAGGCGGATCTCATCATCGGCCGGTCCACCGGACCCGCCGCAACCTGAAGGACTCCGGTCATGTTAAACTTCAAACGGCAGGATTTTCCTGACGATTTCCTTTTCGGCACCGCCACCTCCAGCTACCAGATCGAGGGCCATGCCTTCGGCGGCGCGGGCAAGACCCACTGGGACACCTTCGCGGCCACACCGGGCAATGTCGTGCGCGCCGAAAACGGGGATCGGGCCTGTGACCACTATCATCGGTTCGAAGACGACCTTGATCTGGTGGCCGCCGCCGGTCTCGACGCCTATCGCTTTTCCACCAGTTGGGCGCGGGTGCTGCCCGAGGGGCGCGGCACGCCGAATGCCGAGGGGCTGGATTTCTACGACCGGCTGACCGACGCCATGCTGGAGCGCGGCCTGAAACCCTGCGCCACACTCTATCACTGGGAATTGCCCGTGGACCTTGCCGATCTGGGCGGCTGGCGCAACCCGGACATGCCCAAATGGTTCGGCGAGTTCACCGAAATCATCATGTCCCGCATCGGCGACCGGATGTTTTCTGTCGCGCCGATCAATGAGCCGTGGTGCGTCGGCTGGCTGTCGCATTTCCTGGGCCATCATGCGCCCGGTTTGCGTGACATTCGCGCGACGGCGCACGCGATGCACCATGTGCTCAAGGCGCACGGCACGGCGATCAAGGTGATGCGCGGGCTGGGCATGGGGAACCTCGGCGGCGTGTTCAACATGGAATGGGCCACGCCGGTCGATGAAAGCGACGCCGCCCGGAAAGCCGCGGCGCTTTATGACGGATACTACAACCACTTCTTCATGTCCGGCGTGTTCAAGGGTGAATACCCCGCCAATGTAATGGAGGGACTTGAGCCGCATATGCCCAAGGGCTGGCAGGATGATTTCGGCGTGATCCAGGCCCCGCTCGACTGGTGCGGGATCAACTATTACACCCGCAAGATCATCGCGCCCAATGACGGCCCCTGGCCCAGCCATGAAGAGGTCGAAGGCCCCCTGCCGAAGACCTACATGGATTGGGAGATCTATCCCGAAGGGCTTTACAATTTCCTCACCCGCACTGCGAAAGACTACACCGGAGACCTGCCGCTCTACGTGACCGAGAACGGGATGGCGGCCCCGGACGTGATCGAAAACGGAGCGGTGGCCGATCCGCACCGCATTGACTACCTCAATCAACACGTCGCCGCCGTCCAGCGCGCCATAACGGATGGTGCGCCGGTGAAGGGCTACTTCATCTGGTCGCTGATGGACAATTACGAATGGGCGCTGGGGTACGACAAACGCTTCGGGCTGGTTCACGTGGATTTCGACACACTGGACCGGACGCCCAAATCCTCCTATCACGCGCTCAAATCCGCGCTGACCGGGACTTGATATGACCGATACCAAGACATTCACCGCGCTGGTCGCCGACCTGGGAGGGACGAACACCCGCGTCGGCCTCACCAACGGCGGCACGGTACGGACCGAGACCATCAAACGCTTCCGAAACGCCGACCATCCCGACCTGTTGTCGGTGCTGCGCGCCTATAAGGCGGAACAAGGCGTGGTGCCGGATGCCGCCTGCGTCGCGATGGCGGGGCCGGTCCGAGACGGTGTTGGCGAGTTGACCAATCTGAACTGGTCGGTGGATCGCGCGCTCGTGGCCGAGGCGACGGGGGCTGCAACTGTTGCGGTGCTGAACGATCTTCAGGCACAGGGCCACGCGCTCGACCATCTTAGGTCGGACGTTTTGCAAACCATCCTGCCGGGGCAGAAAGCCGGGGATCGCGCGGCGCGTCTGGTGATCGGCGTGGGCACCGGCATGAACGCCGCGGCCGTCTACCGGCTGGACGAGCGCACGTTGGTGCCCCCATCCGAGGCGGGCCACGTGTCCCTGCCCGCGCAGAACTCCGATGAGCTGCGCCTGCTCGACTGGATCGCGAAAAAGCACGGCACACCGGGGTTCGAGGACGTGCTGTCCGGGCGCGGCTTCGAACGGGTCTACGAATGGCTCTGCGACGAGGCCGGAGTGGATGCGCCTTTGGACGCGAGCGGGATCATGCAGGCGGTCAATGACGGATCCAACAAGATCGCGGAAGAGGCCGCGCGGGTGTTCATCCGCATGATGGGCCGCGCGGCGGGCAATCTGGCGCTGGTGCATCTGCCCTTCGGCGGGATCTACCTGATCGGCGGCGTGGCCCGCCATTTCGCCCCGCATCTCGACCGTCTGGGCTTCCGCGAGGCGTTCTACGACAAGGGCCGGTTTTCCGGGTTTATGGAGCAGTTCCCGGTCCATCTGGTCGATGACGATTACGCGGCACTGACTGGATCGGCCGCGCATCTGATGGAGCTGATGGGTTAGGCTTTCGCCTCGCGCAATATCCCGGCAGGACCAAGGGTTTTTCCCGCGATCTCAACGTCATGCGGGCTGTGGTTAAACCAGAATCGCTCTGCCCCGGTATCACGCAAACGCACGCCGCGTGGCAGCGCCGTGGTCGCCACTTCGGCCCGTGCGCATAGATCTTTTACCAAACGGTCAAAAAACGCATCGTCGCCCCAACCGCCGCAATAGGTTACGGCCCCCGATCGCATCGCGACGGGCATTCCTTCTTCTGTAGCGAAGATGATTTCTGCCGCACCTTCAAGATGTTCAAACCAGTTCTTCACGTGGCCGCCGCCCTTGACCGGGATCGGCATATCGGGCCGCAACGTCTCCAACCGTGTTACGGTCACTTCGAGATCCGGCCATGCGGGCGGCAGCGGCACCGGAATGCGGAAATCCCGGTCGCGCGCGGCAGAGCGCGGGCCGATCAGCACCTCCGCACCGCTTGTGGCCAGCGCGGTCTTGAGGTCATCGGGCATCACCATCATGCCGGGGGCCGCGACGATGCGGTAGCCGCCGAAATCCCGCTGCGTCGGCGGCAGGATGTCGATGCTCACCCCCGCCCGGCGGAACGCGCGGTAGAGGTCGAAGACCAGGCCGAAATAATCCATGCCCTGCCCCTGCGGCTGCACCTCCCACGCCCAGGCGGCGTCATAGTCGAAGATCAACGCAACGGGCGCTTGGGCGATTGCCACATCGGGGGCCCCGGCCAGGTCCTGCGCCATCTGTTCGGCCTCGGCATGGCCCGGCGCGATCACGCTGTCGGGACGCAAGAGCCCCGCGTGCAACTGCTCCTGTGCAAAGGGGGCCTGTCGCCACCGGAAGTAACATACCGCTTCGGCCCCATGCGCGAACGCCTCCCACGTCCAGAGGCGCACCATGCCGGGCAAGGGTGCGGGATTGTAGGGCGCCCAGTTCACCGGGCCGGGCTGCTGTTCCATTACCCACCAGCGACCCTTGCCCACGGCGCGGTAAAGATCGTGGTGGAACGCCTGAAAATCCGGGTCGCCTTGGCGCGCGTAGTGGCGTTGGTCTTCCGGTGTTGCGCCGACGCGGTCTTCCAGGAACCCGAGCGGATAGCTGTCCCATGTGGCGATCTCCAAATCCTCACCCACCGCGAAATGGTCGAAATCCGTGATCCGCCCCATGTAATTGTGCGAGATCGGCGCGTCGGAATACTGGCGGATGATCTCGACCTGCGCGCGGTTGAAGGCCACCACCTGATCCGAGGAAAACCGCCGGAACGCCTGTGCGTGGGCCGGGTTGGGTTCGGTCACGGTGAGGTTCGGCAGGTCGATCTGGTCGAAATCGCCATACTCCATTGACCAGAACACATTGCCCCACGCGGCGTTGAGCGCATCGATATCGCCATCGTTGCCCTGCCCCGGATAACGCGCGCGCAGCCAACCCCTGAACGCCTGTCGCGCGGCGTTCGAGTAGGACAGGATCGTGTCGTGGCAGCCGTATTCGTTGTCGGTCTGCCACGCGGCGACATTGGGGTTCTGCCCGTACCGCTTGGCCAGTTCGGTGACGATGCGCCGACATTCGTTGAGGTAGCCCTGGTGGCTGAAGCAGTAGTGCCGCCGCGACCCGAACCCACGCGGGCGGCCTTGCGCATCGACGGCGAACATATCCGGGTCCTTGTCGCAGACCCAGCGCGGTGGCGTGGCGGTGGGTGTGCCCAGCACGACCTTCAGGCCCGCCGCCCCGAGCCCGTCGATCGCGTCGTCCAGCCACTCCCATTGGAACTCGCCCGGCGCAGGTTCAATGCGGGACCACGCGAATTCGCCGATCCGCACCCAGGTGAGGCCAAGCGCCGCCATGCGCGCGGCGTCCTCTTCCCAGATCTCGCGCGGCCAATGTTCGGGATAATAGCAGGTGCCAAGCGTTCGTTTCATAAGATGACTTGGTGTTCTTTCTGGCCCTTGGTGCCCGACGGGACAGCAAATGTCATGCCATCGCTGCCGCCTGCCGGGCTCAGGCCTACGGAGGCTGTGGTGACGAAAAGCGTGCTCAGGTCCGGCCCACCGAAAGCCGGGCAACTGGCCTGTACGCCGGGCACGGTAATGGCCCGGATCAGGGTGCCATCCGTGCCGTAACAGGCGACACGCCCCGCCCCCCATTGCGCAACCCAGAGGTTGCCCTCGGCATCCACGACCGCACCGTCGGGGTTCAATTCGGCCTCGGTCAGATCGGCGAAGAGCGCGGGTTTGCCCTCTGGATAGCCCTCGTCATCCAGCGCCACACGCAGGATCTTGCGTTTACGGGTGTCCGTGTAGAACGCATGGCCGCCACCCGGCGTGAAGCAGATCGCGTTGGAAATGGTGATCTTGTCGAAAAGCTTGGTCAGCGTACCGTCGTAGTAGCGATAGATCGCGCCCGCGCCGGGTTCGGCATTCTTGCCCATCGTGCCGATCCAGAACCCGCCCCACGGGTCGGCGCGGCCATCGTTCGAGCGTGTCACCGGATTGTCGGATTCCAGCGGATGAATGAACGTGCTTTCGCCCGTCGCCGTGTCGAACACCGACAGCGACGTTTCGCTGGCGATCAGCAGAACGCCAGTATCCACCCATCCCGCCGCCGAGACATGTTCGTCGAACTCCCAGCTTTCCTCATCCGTCCCGTCACTACGGTAAAGCCGTTTGTCAAGAATATCGAACCAGTAGAGCACCTGTTCCTTCGAGTGCCAAAGCGCGCCTTCGCCCAATTTGCACACCGTACTGCTGAACACATCGGCCATCACGCCACCCCTGCATCATAGGCCGCGACAATGTCGACGGCGCGGGCGCTGATGTCGGCGACGGATGACCCCGGCGCATAAAGCGCCGATCCGATGCCGAACCCGTCCACGCCCGCCGCGAACCAGTCGGCAAAATTTGCCGGACTGGCCCCGCCCACGGCAAAGGTCTGGGTGCCTTGCGGCAAAACTGCCTTGATCGCCTTCAACCCCTCGGGTCCGATCAGAGACCCGGGAAACAGCTTGAGCCCATCCGCGCCGTTGCGCAGCGCGGTGAAGCATTCCGTGGGTGTCATCACGCCGGGAAAGCTTTTCATACCTGCCTGTTTCGTCGCCACGATCACGCGCGGGTTGCAATCGGGCGACACCACCATGCCCGCGCCGATCCGGTGCAGTCGCAGAACATCATCGGGGTTCAGGACCGTGCCGGCGCCGATCAGGGCCGACTGACCGAACGCATCAACCATTCGTTTGATCGAGGTGAACGGGTCGGGCGAGTTCAGTGGCACTTCGATGCGTGTTATCCCGGCGTCGATCAGGGCTTCGGTGATCGGCACGGCCTCGTCCGGGGTGATCCCGCGCAGGATGGCGATGATCTTGCGGCTCATTGTGTCGTCTCCTTGAGGCCCGCATAGGCGGCCTTCAACCCTTCCAGCGTCATGCGCTCTGCATCCGTGCGCTCCACCGGCAACCCTTGTGCACCGAGCGCATCTCCATAGGCTTTGCACAACGCATCATCGCCGATCAGCGCCACATGCTGGCCCAGCCAATAGGGTCGCGCCGCGGCAAGCTCTGCGCCGATCAGCAGGCCGGACAGGCGCGCACGCGCCTGACCCGCATGAAGATCATTCAGCAACCCCTCGGCCCGTATGGAGAAAAGCCGCGCCGCCAGTTCGGCGGGATTGGACATGCCGGTTGATACCGCCTCGTCAAAGGCGATTCTGTCCCAGCCGTCACCGGCAACCGTGTGGCGCAGGACGGACTGCTGCGACAACAGCGCGAAGAGCTCTCCGGTCATGAAAGTGCGGAAGCTGACGATCTCACCCGCGCTGATATGAACCCATTTGGTATGCGTGCCGGGCAGGCAGATCACGCCATCAAACTTGGGATTGAGCGCAAGGAACCCCGCGATCTGCGTTTCCTCGCCGCGCATCACATCCGCCGGGCTCGTCTGCTTGACGCCGGGCAGGATGTGGACCGACAGGCGGGCATCGTCGGTCGGCACCTGGGTCGCGCGATCAATGCCCGGCGGGATGCACGGGACGGCGACGTATTTCGCCTCGGCCCATCCCTGCCGCGATCCGGCCATGCCGCAGACGATTACCGGCGTCTTGTCGGTCAGCCTGTCGCCAACAAGGGCAAGTAACGCCGGTTCGAATCCGGCGCGGTTCAGGCTGCCCATCCCCGCATCGCTGGAGGTGCGGAACGTCACGCTGCCTGCGCGGGACATGCCCCAGACGCGCAGATGCGACGTGCCCCAATCGACAGCCAGCCAATCGGTCATGCCGCCACCGTGACCACGCCGCCATCCACCGCCAGCGTCTGCCCCGTCACCATGCGGCTGGTGTCCGAGGTAAGGAAAAGCACGGCATCGACGATGTCCTGCTCCACGAGGTGTTCCTTGAGGCACTGCTTGTCCAGATGCGCGGCCAATGACTTTTCATCTGCCCACATCTCTTTCTGCTTGGGCGTCAGAACCCAGCCCGGAGCGATGGCGTTGACGCGCACCTTAACCGGCCCGAATTCGCGCGCAAGGCAGCGGGTCATGCCGGTGATGCCTGCATTCGCAGTTGTATAGGCGATGTATCCCGCGTTTCCGATCATATAGCTGGTCGAGCTGAAATTGACGATCGCCCCACCGCCCGCCTTTTGCATGGTCGGGATCACAGACTGACAGGCAAAGAAATAGGCATCGAGGTTGATCGACAGCGCCCAGTCCCAGTAATCTCGGTCGACCTCAAGCGCGGTATGGCGCTCGTCGTTGGCGGCATTGTTGACCAATGCGCGGATCGGGCCGTTTGTATCGGTAGCCTTCTCGATGGCGTCGCGCAGGGCGTTCGTATCGGTGATGTCGCATTGGATGAAAAGCGGCGCCGTGCCGTGCTTGGCCTCCATCTCGGTCACGAAGTTGGACGCGTCCGATCGGCCAACGAAAGCGACGTTGGCACCTTGTTCCAGAAACCCGTTGGTCAGTGCCGCGCCGATGCCCGAGCCGCCGCCGGTGATGAAAACAGATGTGTCCTTCAGATCATGAAATGTTGCGTTGGAGGTCATATCAAGCGGCCTTTTTCTGTCGGGCAAATTGCGGGAGCATGTCGCCATGCGCAACCAGCAGATCGGTGACAAGGCTGCGGATCTGGCGCAGGTCCAATTCGGCGGCTGTGTGCGGGTCCATCATGGCGGCGTGATAGATGTGGTCGATTTCTTCATCAACCAAAGCGCGGACGACAAGTTCCTGCACGTTGATCTGGGTGCGCATCAGCGCCACGAGTTGCGGCGGGATGTCGTCGATCACCGTAGGCTTGATACCGTTCGAATCGACCATGCAGGGCACCTCGACCGCCGCGCCCTTGGGCAGTTGCGGCGCCTGCCCCCGGTTCGGCAGGTTTCCGTAGATCGTGTAGGGCTGGTTCGTGACCATCGCGTTCATGATCTCGGCCGCGAATTCGTGGCTTTTTTTGAACCCGATCTGATCCGTCGTGCGGTACGCCCTGGCCTGTTCCGCCCAATCGGCCATCTGTTCGATACAGCGTTGCGGGTATTCGTCAAGCGGCACGCTGAAAGCCTCGATCAGATCGTCGCGGCCCGACTTAATGAACCAAGGCACGTATTCGGCCAGATGTTCGGAGCTTTCGGTGCAGAAATAGCCCAGATGGTCCATCACCTCGTACCGGACCTTGTTGGCACAGCGCGGCATGAGCAGCGGCGGTTTGGGCAGGCTGCCATTGCGGTAGCCCTCGCGCAGCACCGGATAGAGCGACCGGCCCTGATGCGTAAGGTCCAGAAAGAACGCCACATGGTTCACACCGGCCACGCGGTAGCGGATCTTGTCCTTGGGCAGGTCCAGATCATGAGCGAGTTCCTCAACCGTGTTTTGCACCGAATGGCACAGGCCCACCTGCTTCACATGGGGATACCGCTCTGCCAGCGCCCAGGTGTTGATCGCCATCGGATTGACGTATTGCAGAAGGGTGGCCTCCGGGCAGAGTTCCGCCATGTCCGCCGCGACGCTCCAGAGATGCGGCACTGTGCGCAAGCCGCGCATGATGCCCCCCACGCCCAGCGTGTCGCCAATGGTCTGGCGCAAGCCGTATTTCTTGGGAATGTCGAAGTCGATCACGGTGGACGGCTCAAAGCCCCCGATCTGAAACGCGGTGACAACGAAATCCGCCCCGGCCAGCGCGCGGCGCTGGTCGGGGGTCGTCTCCACCTGCGCAGACCGTCCCGAAGCCGCGATCAGCTTGCGCGCGACCAGCGCGGATTCCTCCAGCCGTTGCTCGTTGATGTCCATCAGCGCAAAGGTGGCCCCCTCCAGCGCCGGAAAGTGCAGCACATCTCCGACGATGTTCTTCATGAAGATCGTCGAGCCCGCACCGATAAAAGCGATACGTGTCATGGTCCTGGTCCTTATTTCACCGCGCCCAGTGTCAGGCCCGCGATAAAGTGTTTCTGCATGAGGAAGAACATCAGCACCGGCGGCAGGGCCGCCACGATGCTGCCCGCGCTCATCAGGTGATAGGCGGCGCGGTATTGTGCGTTGAAGCTGGTGATCCCAGCGGTGACGGGCTGCGCATCCGGCCCTTGCGTCAGCACGATCGCCCAGAAATAATCGTTCCAGATGAAGGTGAAGATCAGCACCGCCAGCGCCGCAAGCGCGGGCTTCATCAGGGGCAGCACGACGAACCAGAAGATACGCCATTCCGCAACGCCTTCGACCCGCGCCGCCTCGATCAGCGGGAACGGCAACGCGCGGATGAAGTTGCGCATGAAGAGCGTGCAGAACCCCGTCTGGAACGCAATGTGGAACAACACGAGACCCGTCTTGGTGTTGTAGAGCCCAAGGTCCAAAGTCAGGTCGCGCACCGGCACCATCAGGATCTGGAACGGCACGAAATTGCCCGCAACGAACATGAAGAACACCCACAGGTTCGAGCGGAAATTGTAGATGCCAAGCGCAAACCCCGCCATCGCGCTCAGCGCCACGGCACCGATGACCGTTGGCACCGTGATCAACACCGAATTGAGCATGTAGCGCGGCATGTCCGAGTTGAAGAACACCTGACCGTAATTCTCGATAATGTTGAACGACCCCGGCACACCCCAGTAGTTGCCCTGGGTGAAATCCGAGGCCGGTTTGACCGAAAACACAGCCACCGCGATGAGCGGCAAGAGCCACAGAATGAGGGCGATGGGCAGCATCGTCTTGTAAGCGGTCTGCGCTGGTGCGCTCGCCTGCTGAATCGGACGCGGGAACATTAGACCGCCCCCCGATCATTGAAACACGGCATGACCTTCATCTTGCCAGATAAACTCCCGCCGGAGGCTCCCGTCAGATCCCACATGCTCACCGCCCCCCTTGCTCGTCGCGGTACATCGACCACAGGAAATAGCTGATGAAGACCAGCATGATGAGGAAAAGCACCACCGCGATGGCCGCGCCGTAGCCCATGCGGAACCCGTATTCCGACAGCGCCTTTTCGAACATGTAGAAGGACAGCACGCGGGTCTGACCGAACGGGCCGCCATTGGTCATGATCGAAATGAGGTCGAACGACCGAAGCGCACCAATGATGGTGACGACGAAGGCGATGAAGGTCGCAGGCTTGAGCTGCGGGATGATCACGTACCAGAGCATCTTCCAGCCCTTCGCACCGTCCAGCCGCGCGGCCTCGACCTGTTCGGGGTCCACGGCGTTGAGGCCGGTCAGGTAGAGGATCATGCAATAGGCCGTCTGCGGCCAAAGACCGGCGGCAATGATCCCGTAGGTGGCCCAGGTCGGATCGCCCAGCACGTTGACCGGGCCAAAGCCGACAAGCGCAAGCATGTTCGACAAGAGCCCTTCGTTGGGCAGGTAGAACCACGCGAAGACAAGCCCGACAACGACCTGGCTCAGCACGAAGGGAAAGAAAAACAACGACTTGTAGATGCGGATGCCCGTCACCGTCTGGTTCAAAAACAGCGCGATGAACAGTCCGGCGGGAATGGCCAAGAGGTAGAAGACAAGCCATTTCAGGTTGTTCCAGAGCGACACCTCGAAGGCGCGGTCGTTCATCAGTTCGGCATAGTTGCCGAGGCCGATATATTCCGCCTGCCCCAGCCCGTCCCAATCGTAAAGCGAGATCGAGAAGCTCTGGAAGATCGGGATGACGACATAGACCGCGAAGAACAGGATCGCGGGCGCAAGGAAGAGCCACGGCGTGACCGCGATCTCGTTGCGCTTGTACCAGCCGCGTTTCGGCGGCTCTGTGTCGGGTAAGGCTGTCACGGTCATGGTCGGATCTCCTGACGGCACATGCGAAAACCCGTTTGGGCTTGCGGATGGGCCGAAGGGCAAGGTGCGTAAACCACGCACCCTGCCGATTGGGCGTAGGGTGCGTGATCTCACGCACCCCCATTGCTTACTTGTAGACGCGCTCGCGCACTTGCTCGAGGCGGGCAAGGATGTCGTCAAGGTTGTCCGGGAACACCATGAATTCCTGGAAGCCTTGCATCGCCTCGGCTGCCATCTCAGCCGGGAAGTCGCGGTCGAAGAACTGCGCGACGCCGCCGGGGCTGTTCGACGACAGCATCGCGAAGCCCTGCTCGAGGAACTTGTCATCGTCGATCGACGCAGACGCGTTCACCGGCAACTGGCCAAGGTTTTCACCGTTGTTGATGATGGTCTGCTCCTCTGCCGACACCACGAAACGCAGGAATTCCCGTGCCGCTTCCTTGTTGGAGGCATTGGCCGGGATGTGGAACGTGTCGGTCGGCGCGTCTTCGGCCATCTCGACACCTTCGGTTATCGCCGGGAACTGGTAAAAATCGATCTGATCGTCGCTCAGGCCAGCTTCGCGCAGTGGCGCCACGGCGAAGTTGCCCATGAGGTAGGCCGCGGCATCGCCGTTGACCATGAAGGGCAGTGCCTCTTGCCAGGAGTAGTTCTGGTGATTGTCGACATAGGCCCCCATGTCGATCAGCTCGCGCCAATTTGCAAAGGTCTGACGCACGCGATCATCCGTCCACGGCACTTCCCCGGCTGCCATTTCCATATGGAAATCATAGCCATGCGTGCGCAAGTTCAGGTAATCGAACCAGCCGCCGGCGGTCCACAAAAACTTGGTGCCAATGGTGTAGCACTTCACGCCATTGTCCAGAAGCGTCTGGCAGTTGGATTTCATCTCGTCGAAGGTCGCAGGCTCGGACAGACCGTACTGGTCATAGAGATCTTTGCGGTAATAGATGCCCCACTGGTAGTAGGTATAGGGCACGCCCCACTGTTTGCCGTCGATGGTCATTGCGCCCTTGGTCGAGGCGAGGTTGTCGGCGATTTCCGGTTCGGCCCAAAGGTCGGACACATCCTCGAAAAGACCCGCCTCCACATAGGGGCGCATCCGGTTGGCCGCATACCATGTCGCCACATCGGGCGCGTCGGCGGTCAGGAAGTTGCGGATCTGAGTTTTGTAAGCCTCGCGGTCGATTACCGTGGTTTCGATGTTCAGCTCCGGGTGCATTTCGCCGAAGCGGTCGATCATCGCTTCCATCGTGGCGCGCGGTGCCGGGTTCGACGTGTCGAGAAAGATCTTGAGATCGCCACTCAGCGCATCGCCTTGAGCAAACGCTGTCGAGGCCGCAAATGCAGCCGTGAGCGCCAGTGCCGACGCCGTCAATGTGGAACGCATGGTATCCTCCCTTATGCTCCCAACTCTGGTGCAAGATTGGTTCCATTATTCGAAACCTTGTTTTGCATATTGAAATCATAACAGCGACTCGCCTATGCTTGTCAACAGCCGTCGGCACGCGACCTGCGGCATGGGAGGGATATCGCGACGATGACGGCGGTCGAACGAAACGACGGAACCGTGGGCAAGGCGCTGGCCGTGCTGGACCAAATCGCGTCCTACGGACGGCCCGTGCGCTTTGGCGAGTTGCTGGCAGAGTCGGACATGCCGAAAGCCACGCTCTACCGGTTCGTTCAAACCCTGACCAACCAGGGCATGTTGCAATACGATCCCGATCGCCAGACCTACGCCCCCGGCCTGCGCCTCGTGCGCCTGGCCCATACAGCTTGGGCGCAATCCTCGCTGGCTCCGGTCGCGCGCCCCCATATCGACGCGCTGAGCGCCGAAACCGGCGAGACCGTGCATCTGGCGCAGCTCGACCACGCGCAGGTGCTCTATGTCGACAAGCGCAACGCCCGCGACCCGGTGGAGATGTTCAGCCAGGCCGGCAAGGTCGGCCCGGCCTATTGCACCGGGGTCGGCAAAGCCATGCTCGCCTTCCTGCCCGAGGCCGAACTTGAAACCGCCCTCGCCCAGCAAAGCTGGCACCGGTTCACGGCGACCACACATGGATCGTCCGACAGTCTGCGCCGCGAACTTGCCGAGATCCGCGAAGACGGGCTCAGCTTCGACCGCGAGGAACATGAGACCGGGATCGTCTGCGTCGCCGCTCCGATCCTGAACAGCCAGATGCGGCCCTTGGGCGCGCTTTCGGTGACGGGAACGACCCGGCGCACGGATCTCGACACGTTGCGCACCCTCGGCCCCCGCCTCAAGGCCGCGGCCCACGCCATCGCGCGTGACGCGGAAAGCTGGCTTTTCCCCCGCACATCACCGCCACCGGCGGCCCATAACAACGGAGAGATGTCCCATGTCCGGAGTGATCCTTGAGTCCGTCATCAAACGCTACGGCAACACGCAGGTCATCCACGGGGTAGACCTCGAAGTGACGGACGGCGAATTCTGCGTTTTTGTCGGGCCGTCGGGATGCGGCAAGTCCACGCTTCTGCGTATGGTGGCGGGGCTTGAAGAAACCACCGAAGGCAAGATCCGAATCGGCACCCGCGACGTGACCCGGCTCGATCCCTCTGACCGGGGCGTGTCGATGGTGTTTCAGACCTACGCGCTTTACCCGCACATGACGGTCGAGGAAAACATGGGGTTCGGGCTCAAGATGACCGGACACCCTGCCTCCGAAATCAAATCCAAGGTGGCCGAGGCCAGCCGCATTCTGAAACTGGACGATTACCTCAAGCGCAAACCGAAAGCCCTGTCAGGTGGCCAGCGCCAGCGCGTCGCCATAGGCCGCGCCATCGTGCGGGGGCCGGAGGTGTTTCTGTTTGACGAACCTCTGTCCAACCTCGATGCCGAGCTGCGGGTCGAGATGCGTGTCGAAATCGCGCGGCTGCACAAGGAAATCGGCGCGACGATGATCTACGTGACCCACGATCAGGTCGAAGCGATGACTCTTGCCGACAAGATCGTCGTCTTGCGCGCGGGCCGGATCGAACAGGTCGGAGCCCCGATGGATCTCTACCGCGATCCCGACAATCGCTTTGTCGCGGGTTTTATCGGCTCGCCTTCAATGAATTTCGTGCGCGGCCGGGTGTCGGGGAATGAGATCCTATCCGACGGCCTGTCCGACCCGATTGCAAAACCGACCTCTGCGCAGGACGGACAAGAAGTTTTGGTCGGTTTGCGGCCTGAACATCTCGAACTCAAACCGGGGTCGACGCACCGGGTCGATTTGACGGAAAGCCTTGGCGGTGTGTCTTACGCCCATCTCATCGGGCCTGACGGAGAGAAACTCATCGTGGAAGAACGCGGTGATCATCGCTCATCGGATGGCGACACTGTCGACATCGTGGTCGATCCCGCTCATGTCTACCTCTTTGACGCAAAGAGCGAATTGCGGCTGCGCTAGGAAATGACGGTCAGTTGAGAGGTATCGACACCTTGAGCTGCACCGTCTCGACGCCGGGGTTTTCATCGTAAATCCCCGCGTTGGAGCGATGATCATAGGTCATGGCCACGCGCCAGCCCTTCGAGGTCTCGTATCCAAGTTCGATACCAGAGCGAAACGCGATCGGACCCCCCAGATCGAAGCCGCCATTGTCGAAATAGAGACCCGGCATAGCGTGCAGCTCCGCATAGGCCCCGCTGCGACCGAAGGGGATTTCATAGGTCGCCCCGAAGCCAACCCAGGTTTCCCCGTCCTCACCGACAGACAGACCAGCGGCACCCCCGAACGGACCACGTTTTTGACCCAGATCGTAACGCAGGTAAATTTCCGCTGCCGCATCGGCGCGGCGTTCGAGCACTTCGCCCCCCGAGATCGAGAACCTCGGCGTTGTGTCGGAGGCGCCAAGGCAGCCGGTTTCCGTGCCGCAATGGTTCATACCCATATCGGTCAGGCCGATAATGAAGAGGAGTGCCGCGAAAGTGCCGTCTGCCATGAAACCCGCTTTTCTGTCTGAGTGCTCTGGTTTGGGAACTTGGGTTAATTCGCTGCCGATGTCCAGTTGAGGCGCGATCCTCAGTGGCGCGTTTTGCAGGCATCAGGACACAAAAAAGCCCCTGCGGCGGGTGCCGAAGGGGCTGAATTCTGTTCATCGTTTTTGAGAGATACGCGTTTTGCGTCCTTTACTAGGTTTGGCGGTGACCTACTCTCCCACGTCTTGAGACGCAGTACCATTGGCGCGGTGGCACTTAACGGCCGGGTTCGGAATGGGACCGGGTGTTTTGCTCACGCTATGACCACCAAACCGAGAAAAGGACGCGATGGGCTGTTTTTGGCGGCCCATCGTGTGTTGTCCAAGTTTTGTACGCTGTATTTGGTGTCGTGCTTTTGATCATTGGTCCAGTGCGCCGCGTTCTTGTTTTAACGCGACGGTTTCGTTGTTACTGGATCAAATCAAGCCTATCGGGCCATTAGTACCGGTCAGCTGAACGCATTGCTGCGCTTACACCTCCGGCCTATCGACGTGGTGGTCTACCACGGCCCTCAGGGATACCTT
>NZ_CANKYW010000005.1 GCF_947488135.1 uncultured Marivita sp.
CGGGCGAGGCGATTCGAACGCCCGACCCTAACCTTGGCAAGGTTATGCTCTACCCCTGAGCTACGCCCGCGCTGCCAATCTGGTACGGGCGGATTTAGTGCGTGTCGGGACAGGGTGCAAGAGGAAAATTCGGGCCAATGCGCCCGGCCATGTGCGCCTGCAACGGCTTTATCTGCTTTCGCCCCGCCCCCGGACTCGCTAGGCATCCCAATCCTTGAACAGCCGGGGCCTATCATGGCGCAGAATGCCACCATCTACAAAGTCGACCTCACCGTGTCGGACATGGATCGTCACTATTACGAAACCCATAAACTGACCGTCGCCAAACACCCGTCCGAAACCGACGAACGCTTGATGGTGCGCCTTTTGGCCTTTGCGCTCAACGCGCATGAGCATCTGGAGATGACCAAAGGCCTGTCCACCGATGATGAGCCGGACATCTGGCAAAAAAGCCTGAGCGGAGAGCTGGACGTCTGGATCGCCCTCGGCCTGCCGTCCGAGAAAGTGCTGCGCCAGTCCAGTGCCAAGGCGGGCAAGGTCATCGTCTACGCCTATGGCGGCCGCCCGGCCGAGATTTGGTGGGACAAGGTCAAGGGCAGCACTACCCGGTTCGACAACCTGTCGGTGATCGGCCTGCCCGAAGCTGAGACCACCGCGCTGGCAGGCTTGGCCCGCCGCGCGATGCAGATGCAGGTCAACATCCAGGACGGCGATGTGATGGTGAGCGTGGACGAGGGGATGGTCTACGTGACGCCGGAAGTTTGGAAGGGGTAGGGCGTCACAGACAGCGCCGTCCGCGTCCTCGGATCCTCTGAGACGCTCCATAGCGTCCGGTCAGGATGTTTTTCCCGTGCCCTGTGACCCCGTTCACAGCCAAAAGCGCGCGCTTGCGGCAAGATGGTGATGTGGCACGATGACGAGCCCGCAAATCGCCATTCTATCCGGAGGAGTCTCATCATGACGTATTTCGCATCTGCTCTGACCGGGGTTGCGCTTTTGTGCGCTGCAAGTGCGACTGCCAACACGACCGGAGATATGCCAAACCAGTATTTCGACGGCATGGCGGCAAAGCTCATCATGGTTGGTTTTCGGGATATCCACATGGTGGATGAAAAGACAAATACGCTTTCGGCTTATGATCAGGATGGCGGCGAAGTTCTGATCGTGGTCCATCCCACAAACCGTCAGATTTTGCGCCAGAGTTTCGTTCACGGCGGCGACGAATAGGAATTTCAAGCAGTTATTGACCAAAAATCAATTTAGGCGATGCGGGTCAAACCGCATCGCCACCTTCATTTCAAATTGTTCTCGCTTCGGTTCGCCTCGGTCCTCGCTTTGCTGCTGCGGCGCGGGATTGCGCTCATGTTAAGCTGCGACCCACCACAGTGGGTGCCCCAATCTGTCAGCCTGCGCTGTGACGAAAGCCGTCACGATCCGTGATCCTTCTGCATCTTGTCCTGAGCCATGCTGCCCCCGTCAGCAGCCTCGGTCAAAACGCTTTGGATCAGTGCCATGTCGCGATACGGTGGTCCTTCGGGATGCGTCGAGACGGGGAGGATCACATGACCGCGCTTCGGGACGAACGGGAGACCGCGCTGCGCAAGTGTTACCTCTTTGCGGGCCTCGCCCCGGAAAGCCTTGCACCCCTCGCGCAGGCCAGTTCGATTCAGGTCATTGAACCGCACACCGATATTTTCGCGGCGGGAGATCCCGTCGACGGGCTGCGCGTCGTGATCTCGGGGCAGGTGCGCCTTTGGATCGCAGACCGGGACGGTCGGGAACTGACGCTGCACTTTGCGGAACCCGGGGACTCCTTCGGAGAAATTGCGCTTCTCGACAATCTGCCCCGCACAGCGGCCGCCACGGCTTCCGAGACGACGCGCTGCCTGCTGCTGCCGGTGAACGCCGTCGAGACCGCCCTCGCGGCCGACCCGGTTCTCTCGCGGCACCTTATCCTGTCGCTATGCGAAATCCTGCGACGCAATGTCGACACGATCAGCGGATTCGCGTTCTCCGCGCTCGATGCGCGGCTCGCCCGCCAGCTCTACGATCTGGCCCTTGATCATGCCGAGATCACCGGACACTCCGCACAGTTCACCCGCCGCTTCTCCCAGACCGACATCGCCAACCTGATCGGCGTCACGCGCGAGGCCGTCAACAAGAAGCTCCGCGCGCTGGAACATGATGGGCTTGTCCTGCGCGCGGGCGGTCTGCTGACCCTCCCCAACCTCCCCGCACTCGCCGCCCGCGCGGAGATCGAAAGCACTATGGATCCGAGAACCTGACCAAATGCCAAGCGCGCAACATCCGTGCGCGCGATGCAGATGCAGGTCAACGTTCAGGACGGGGCGGTCAGTGTGGATTAGGGGGTGGTCTATGTGGCGGCGGTGGGGTGAAGGGGGTGGGCGGATTGCGGACCTTCGCTGCGCGACGCACCAAGGTCCGGTGTGCGGACAGTTAACCTTCGCTTCAGTTGCGCCAACGACCTCTCTTGAGAGATTGCATAAGTGACGCAAGGTGCATCGCATGTTACGTTTCGGGGAGATTGAAACTGAGAGGTCCGGTTCGATGGTTGTTTACCGAGACTCTTTTCCTCCCGAAAGCGCTGATTTATTTCTGGCCTATACCGGCATGGAAACCGACTTGATATTCAATAAGGGCGTCGAACTGCAGGGCTTTGCCTCCTACCCACTTATGGAAACCGCTGAAGGTCGGGAGCTTCTCAAAGGTTATCTGAAGGATTTGATCGCACTCGGGAGTGAAACGGATACCGGAGTTATTCTTGAAAGTCCGACATGGGTTGCAAACCGAGACCGAGGGGCGGTAATCGGGTATTCTCCAAATGAACTGAAAAGGCTCAACCAAGACGCCATCGCCATGATGGCAGCGTTGCGGGCCGAGAGCGATCATGCACCGACGGTTATCAGTGCGAATATTGGTCCGCGCGAAGATGCCTATGCCCCGGAAGCACAAATGAGCCCGGAGGAGGCAGAGCACTATCACACAGAACAGCTTTCGGTTCTGGCAGAAACAGATGTGGATGTTATCAGCGGATATACTCTGGCGTACCCATCCGAAGCGATTGGAATTGTACGCGCCGCCCGCCGGTTCGGGCTTCCGGTTGTCATCGCCTTCACAGTCGAAACCGATGGACGGCTGCCTACTGGTGCGTCCTTGCAGGAGGCAATTTCACAGGTCGATGACGCGACTGACAGCTATGTCGCCTACTTCATGATCAACTGTGCGCATCCAGAGCACTTTTCCTCGGTTCTTGAAAATGCGCCATGGATGCAGCGCATCAAAGGTATCATTGCCAACGCCTCACGCTGTAGCCATGCCGAACTTGACGAAGCTGAGGAGCTTGACGATGGCAATCCAACCGAGCTGGGAAGGCAATTGTCCGATATTAGGCGAAGGTTTCCCCACATTCAGGTCTTGGGAGGTTGCTGCGGAACCGACATGCGCCACATGAAAGAGATCGCGACTGCCGCTCGCGGAAACTAAACCACCATTCGCTTGAAGCGCAGCATTTGCTAACGAAGCCTCGGAGATGGTATTCGCTGCGATTGGCATGAAAGACAGTTGAGGGCCGATTTCGGCCAATAGCAGGACAGGCCCAAAGGCCTACACTTCTCCTTAACCTTCACTCCAACTCCACCAACAGATCCTTCGCGTCGATCTGCCCCCCCGGCGACACGTGCACGGCCTTCACCACCGCATCCCGCTCGGCGTGTAGGCCGGTTTCCATCTTCATCGCCTCGATGGTCAGGAGCAAGTCGCCCTCCTTGATCTTCTGGCCGACCTTGACCGCGACCGAGGCGACGACCCCCGGCATGGGCGCTCCGATATGGTTCGGGTTGCCGACCTCGGCCTTGGGCCGGGCGGCGGTCACGGCCTTGGCCTTGCGGTCGGGCACGCGGATCGTGCGCGGCTGGCCGTTCAGTTCGAAGAACACCCGTACCTCGCCATCGTCCTGGGTGTCGCCCACGGCGATCAAGCGGATTTCGAGCGTCTTGCCGGGGTCGATCTCGGCGCTGATTTCCTCGCCCTGTTCCATGCCATAGAAGAAGGTCCGCGTCGGCAGCACCCGCACCGGGCCGTACACCCGGTGGCGGCCCATGTAGTCGAGGAAAACCTTTGGATACATCAGGTATCCGTTCAGATCCTCGTCATCCACCGCCTTGCCTTCCATCTCCGAGATCACCTTGGCGCGGGTCTCTTCGATGTCCACCGGGGCGGCGTGCGCTCCGGGGCGGTCGGTGAAGGGTTTTTCGCCCTTGAGGATCTTCTTCTGGATCGCCTTGGGCCATCCGCCCGGAGGCTGGCCCAGAGAGCCGCGCATCATGTCCACGACGGAGTCGGGGAAAGATACGTCGATATCCGGGTTCTCCACATCCGCGCGGGTGAGGCCCTGGCTCACCATCATCAGCGCCATGTCGCCCACCACCTTCGAGGATGGCGTCACCTTCACGATATCGCCGAACATCTGGTTTACGTCCGCATAGGTCTGCGCGACCTCGTGCCAGCGCTCCTCGAGCCCCATGGAGCGCGCCTGCGCCTTGAGGTTGGTGAATTGCCCGCCGGGCATCTCGTGCAGGTACACCTCGGAGGCGGGGGCCTGCTGGCCGCTTTCGAACGCGGCGTATTGCCCGCGCACCGCTTCCCAGTAGTTGGAGATCTCGCGGATGGCGGAGATATCCAGCCCGGTTTCCCGTTCCGTGTGGCGCAGCGCCTCGACCACCGATCCCAACGTCGGCTGCGACGTGTTGCCCGAGAGCGCGTCCATCGCCGCATCCACCGCATCGACGCCCGCCGCCGCGGCGGCCATGATCGTGGCGATCCCGGCCCCCGAGGTGTCATGCGTGTGGAAATGGACGGGCAGGCCGACCTCTTCCTTCAATGCTTTGATGAGCGGCCCGGCAGCGGCGGGTTTCATCAGCCCGGCCATGTCCTTGAGACCGAGGATGTGCGAGCCCGCGTCCCGCAATTCCTTGCCCATCGCGACATAGTATTTGAGATCGTACTTCGATCGCGCCGGATCGTTCAGGTCGCCGGTATAGCAGATCGTGCCTTCGAGAATCTTGTCGGTCTCCAGCACCGCATCCATCGCGACGCGCATGTTCTCGACCCAGTTGAGGCTGTCGAAAACGCGGAACACGTCCACGCCGGTCTCAGCCGCCTGTTTGACGAAGAACTGCACCACGTTGTCGGGATAGTTGGTGTAACCGACCCCATTCGCCCCACGCAGCAGCATCTGCGTCATGATGTTCGGCATCCGTGCGCGCAGATCGCGCAGGCGTTGCCACGGGCATTCCTGCAAGAACCGATAGGCCACGTCGAAAGTGGCCCCACCCCAGCATTCGACGCTGAACAGCTGCGGCAGGTTGGCGGCATAGGCCGGGGCCACGGTGATCATGTCGATCGACCGCATCCGCGTCGCCAGCAAGGATTGGTGCCCGTCGCGCATCGTGGTGTCGGTGATCAGCACTTCCTTTTGCGCCGCCATCCAGTCGGCCACGGCCTGCGGGCCTTTTTCGTCCAGCAGTGTCTTGGTCCCGGCGGGCGGCGTCTCGACCCGGGCTTTCGGAGCCTTGGCTGGCTTTAGATCGGGATGCGGCATCGCGCGACCCTGCACCTCGGGGTGCCCGTTTACGGTGATGTCCGCGATATAGGTCAGCACCTTCGTGCCCCGGTCGCGCCGCTTGGCGAAATGGAACAGCTCGGGCGTCTCGTCGATGAACTTGGTGGTGTATTGGTTGTTCAAAAAGGTCGGGTGCTTGAGCAGGTTTTCCACAAACGCGATGTTGGTCGACACACCGCGCACCCGGAATTCGCGCAGTGCTCGGTCCATGCGAGCGATGGCCTTTTCCGGCGTCGGTGCCCAAGCCGTCACCTTTGTCAGCAGTGAATCGTAGTAACGCGTGATCACGCCGCCCGCATAGGCCGTGCCACCATCCAGACGAATGCCCATGCCCGTGGCCGAGCGATACGCGGTGATGCGGCCGTAATCGGGGATGAAATTGTTTTGCGGGTCTTCGGTTGTGACGCGGGTTTGCAGCGCGTGGCCGTTCAGGCGGATGTCGTATTGCGACGCCTTGCCGGTGGCCTCGGCCAATGACTTGCCCTCGGCAATCATGATCTGCGCCTGGACGATATCGATACCGGTCACTTCTTCGGTGACGGTATGTTCGACCTGAACGCGGGGGTTCACCTCGATGAAGTAGAACTTGCCGTCATCCATATCCATCAGGAATTCGACCGTGCCCGCGCATTCGTATTTCACATGCGCACAGATCTTGCGGCCCAACTCGCAGAGCTCTTCGCGCTGCGCCTCGGAGAGATACGGGGCAGGGGCGCGCTCCACGACCTTCTGGTTTCGGCGTTGGACCGAGCAATCGCGCTCGTAGAGGTGATAAATGTTGCCCTGCTTGTCGCCGAGGATCTGCACCTCGACATGGCGGGCGCGGATGATCATCTTTTCGAGATACCCCTCGCCGTTGCCGAACGCGGCCTCGGCCTCGCGACGGCCTTCCAGCACTTTCTCCTTGAGCTCTTTCGGGTCGTTGATCGGACGCATACCGCGCCCGCCGCCGCCCCAGGATGCCTTGAGCATCAGCGGATAGCCGATCTCTTCGGCCTCCTTGGCGATGGCTTTAAAATCGTCGCCCAGAACTTCGGTCGCCGGGATCACCGGCACGCCGGCTTCGATGGCGACCCGCCGCGCGCTGGCCTTGTCACCAAGCGCGCGCATGGTTTCGGCGCGCGGGCCGATGAAGGTGATGCCGTTGGCAACGCAGGCGTCCACCAGATCGGGGTTTTCCGACAATAGGCCATAGCCCGGATGGATCGCGTCCGCGCCCGACTGCTTGGCGACGCGGATGACCTCTTCGATGCTCAGGTAAGCGGCCACCGGGCCAAGCCCTTCGCCGATCCGGTACGCCTCGTCCGCCTTGAAGCGGTGGAGGCCCAGCTTGTCCTCTTCGGCATAGACGGCCACCGTCGCTTTGCCCATTTCGTTGGCGGCCCGCATGATGCGGATGGCGATCTCACCCCGGTTGGCGACGAGAATTTTCTTGAAATCTGGCATGGCAGCAGTCCTGACGTGAAAGGGTTGCGCGAGGCTTAGTAAGAATTCGTTACAATCTCAACTGGTCTGGACGGCAAAGCGTCAGGGGATGGCACCGTCGACCCACGCCTTTCCGCGCAGATCGGTCGGCCTCGTGACCCCCAACTGCCCCAAATTTGCGACCATGTCCTTTTGCAGGATCTCTACCAGATGCGCGGGCCCATCCGTGTCCAGAGCGCCCAAGGCGTAATGCCACGCCCGGCCCAGCATCACGAAATCCGCGCCCATCGCGATGGCGCGCAGGATATCGAGACCGCCCTCGATCCCGCTGTCGAAAATGATCGGCAATTTTGTCTCTGCCCGGAATTTGGGCAGAACCTCGATCGGCGCGGGCGAGGCATCGAATTGCCGTCCCGCATGGTTCGAGAGCCAGATCGCATCGACCCCGGCTTTCTCGAGACCGGGCGCATCGTCGGGATTCAACACGCCCTTGACGAAAAACGCCCCGTCCCACGCGTCACGCAGCCATTTCACATAGTCCCAATCGGGTGAGGTGCGCAGCAGATACCCTGCGTGCTGGGTCGAGCTCAGGCCCGTCACCTTGCCCGCGTAATCGTCGATCAGCCGCATCCGGGGCATGCCCATCTGCGCCGTTGCCATCGCCCAGGTCGGGCACATCGCGACTTGCGCCAGAAGGCGTGGCGTGAGTTTCGGCGGCGTGGTCAGCCCGGATCGCACCTGCCGCTCGCGCCGTGATGGAACGGGCACATCGACCGTCAGGATCAATGTCGAAAACCCCGCATCCGTCGCGCGTTTGAGCATATCGGTGCGGATGCCCTCATCGCGCGGCGGGTACATCTGGAACCAGCCATTCCCGTTCAGTCGCGGCGCGACCTCTTCGGGGGTGCGGGTCGCGACGGTCGAGATGCTGTAGGGAATCCCCGCCTTCGTCGCCGCCCGGGCCAGCTTGCGCTCCGCATCCGGCCAGATCAGCCCCGACATGCCCACCGGGCTGATGCCGAAGGGCAGGGGGTAATCGGTGCCGCAGAGCGTCGTGCTCAGATCGACGGGCAGTTCGCCATGCAGGATCGACGGCATGAACAAGACCCGATCCAGCGCCGCGCGGTTGCGGTGCAGCGTCGCCTCTTTGCCCGTGGCCGAGTCGAGATATTCCCAGACGAACTTGGGAATACGCCGCCGGGCGCGGGCCTTGAGGTCTGAAATGGCGGGGTATTTTGCGTGATGGTCCATGATCTGCATTTGTGGCCAGTTGTCGGGAATTGTCCAGAAGCGGATTTTTCGAAAAATCCGACGATTTCCTGCGCAGGAAATCCGCCCGTGACCACGTGAACATTATCGGAACATCTTTATCTCTGGTGTCTCCGGCGCTATCTTGGCGCGCATGAGCAGTTTTGATGAAATGGAGGCGTTCGAGAACGCGTCCCTCTCCGCCCGCGCAATGGCAGCGCGCCCGCAGCCCTATCTGGACGATCTCAACCCGGCGCAACGCAAGGCGGTCGAGACGTTGGATGGCCCTGTCCTCATGTTGGCGGGGGCCGGAACCGGCAAGACCAAGGCGCTGACCACCCGGATCGTGCACCTGCTGAACACGGGCCGCGCGCGTCCGAACGAGATTCTCGCCGTGACCTTCACGAACAAGGCCGCGCGCGAGATGAAGGAACGGGTGGGACGGCTTCTGGGCCAGACGGTCGAAGGCATGCCGTGGCTCGGCACCTTTCACTCGATCTGCGTGAAACTCCTGCGCCGCCATGCAGAACTGGTGGGGCTGAAGTCGAACTTCACCATTCTAGACACCGACGATCAGTTGCGGCTCCTCAAGCAACTCGTGTCTGCGGCGGGGATCGACGACAAGCGCTGGCCCGCGCGGCAACTCGCCGGGATCATCGACAACTGGAAGAACCGCGCGATCACCCCCGACAAGGTGCCCGCCGCCGACGGTGGCGCGTTCAACCATCAGGGTCCGAAGCTCTATGCGCTCTACCAAGCGCGGCTCAAGGAGTTGAACGCGGTGGATTTCGGCGACCTGCTTTTGCACGTGGTTACGATCTTTCAGGCGCATCCGGATGTGCTCGACCAGTATCAGCGCTGGTTCAAATATATCCTGGTGGACGAGTATCAGGACACAAACGTCGCGCAGTATCTCTGGCTGCGGCTGCTGGCCTCGGGCCACAAGAACATCTGCTGCGTCGGCGACGATGATCAGTCGATCTATGGCTGGCGCGGGGCCGAGGTGGGCAACATCCTGCGGTTTGAAAAGGATTTCGAGGGCGCGCATGTGGTGCGGCTCGAGCAGAATTACCGCTCCACCCCGCATATCCTTGCCGCTGCCTCGGGGGTGATTTCCGGCAATCAGGGCCGTCTAGGCAAGACGCTCTGGACCGACGCGCAGGAGGGCGAAAAGGTCCGCCTGATCGGTCATTGGGACGGTGAGGAAGAGGCCCGCTGGATCGGAGAAGAGGTCGAGGCGATGCAGTCCGGCACGCGCGGGATGCGGGCGTTTTCGCTGGATGACATGGCGATCCTCGTGCGGGCGTCGCACCAGATGCGCGCCTTCGAGGACCGCTTCCTGACCATCGGTCTGCCCTACCGCGTGATTGGCGGCCCGCGCTTTTACGAGCGGATGGAGATTCGCGACGCCATGGCCTATTTCCGCCTGGTCGTGTCGCCCGACGACGATCTGGCGTTCGAGCGCGTCGTGAATACCCCGAAACGCGGACTTGGCGACAAGGCGCAGCAGACAATCCAGACGGTCGCCCGCGCCAATGGTGTGTCTTTGGTCGAGGGGGCGCGGCTTGCCGTCGAACAGGGGCTGATCAAGGGCAAGGGCGGCACCGAGCTGGGCCAGTTCGTGCGCGATCTCGACCGCTGGGGCCACATGGCCGACGACACGGACCACGCCGAGCTCGCGGGCATCGTGCTGGATGAGTCCGGCTACACGACGATGTGGCAGAACGACAAAACGCCCGAGGCGCCGGGGCGGCTCGAAAACCTCAAGGAACTGGTCAAGGCGCTGGAGGAATTCGAGAACCTGCAGGGGTTCCTCGAGCATGTCAGCCTGATCATGGACAACGACAAGGGCGGCGATGGCGAGAAAGTGTCGATCATGACCCTGCACGCCGCCAAGGGGCTTGAGTTTCCAGCCGTGTTCCTGCCGGGGTGGGAAGACGGCCTCTTCCCGTCGCAGCGCAGCATGGACGAATCCGGTCTCAAGGGTCTCGAAGAGGAACGCCGTCTTGCCTATGTCGGCATCACCCGCGCCGAGGAAGTCTGCACGATCTCATTCGCCGCCAACCGCCGCGTGTTCGGCCAGTGGCAATCGTCGATGCCCTCGCGCTTTATCGACGAACTTCCCGAAGAGCATGTCGAGGTTCTGACCCCGCCGGGCTTGTACGGCGGCGGTTACGGAGCGGCGGCGATGGCGTCACCGGCGGCGCAGATGATGGCGGGCTCTGACCTGCACGAAAAGGCGGCCGAGGCGAATGTCTACAATTCCCCCGGCTGGCGGCGGCTTCAGGCCCGCTCTCAGCAACGCCCCGTCAGCCAACCTTCCGAGGCGCGCAACACGGTGATCGACGCCACGGCGATCAGTTCCTACGCGCTGGGCGAACGCGTGTTTCACCAGAAATTCGGCTACGGCGCGGTGATGGGGATCGAGGGAGACAAGCTCGAGATCGAATTCGACAAGGCCGGGACAAAGAAGGTTGTCGCGCGATTCATCTGTGCGGCAGACGACGTGCCGTTCTAGGCGGGCGGACGCGTCGACGCGTCCGGGATTTTCAGTCGACTGAAAATCCGGGGGCTCTGCCCCCGGCCTGCGGCCTCCCCCGAGGTGTTTTGGGCCCAAAGAAGCAGGGACGCGGATATTGACCGATCCGTGCCAAGAGCTTAAAGCGGTTCCGTGGCGATTTGTTACCGGATTGCGGGCCACGTTAAACATGCCGCTAAAAGGTCAGCCGAAAGCCCCTTTCGCTTGGCCGGAACGGGGCTTTTTTGATGGGCCGAGGCCCACGCAGGTGAAGACATGAAAGACAAGAAACCACGCACGAAACTGGTCCACGGCGGCACCAAACGCAGCCAGTGGGGCGAGGTCAGCGAAGCCATTTTCCTGACGCAGGGCTTCGTCTATGACAGCGCGGAACAGGCCGAACAACGCTTCATCAAGTCCGGCCCGGACGAATACATCTATGCCCGATACGGAAATCCGACCGTGGCCATGTTCGAAGAGCGGATCGCGATGCTCGAAGGGACCGAGGATGCCTTCGCCACGGCCAGTGGCATGGCAGCGGTCAACGGCGCGCTGATGTCCATGCTCAAGGCGGGCGATCACCTTGTGTCGGCGCGCGCGCTCTTCGGGTCGTGTCTTTACATCGTCGAGGACATTCTGCCCCGTTTCGGTGTTGAGGTGACGCTGGTGGACGGCGCCGATCTGGACCAATGGCGGGCCGCTGTGCGCCCTGACACCAAGGCGGTATTCTTCGAATCCATGTCGAACCCCACGCTGGAACTGGTTGATATCGCAGGCGTTTCCGAGATTGCCCACGCGCGAGGTGCGCTCGTGGTGGTGGACAACGTCTTTTCCACGCCTGTGTTCTCGGACGCTCTGGGCCAAGGTGCGGATGTCATCATCTATTCCTCGACCAAGCATATCGACGGGCAGGGCCGCACGCTGGGCGGTGTAATCCTTGGGACGCGGGATCACATCCGCAAGGTGGTCGAACCCTTCATGAAACATACCGGCGGCTCCATGTCGCCCTTCACCGCCTGGGTGCAGCTCAAGGGGCTGGAAACGCTGGACCTTCGCGTGCGCGCGCAGGCGCAATCGGCGCAGGCCATTGCCGAGGCGCTGGATGGCCATGAGAAGCTGAACAATGTGATCTATCCCGGCCTCCCGTCACACCGACAGTCCGCCTTGGCCGAGCGGCAGCTGGGGTCGGGCGGGACTATGCTCGCGCTGGAGCTTCGGGGCGGGAAGGACGCGGCCTTCGCCTTTCTGAACGCGCTCGATGTGATCGTGATCTCGAACAATCTCGGGGATGCGAAAAGCATCGTCACCCACCCCGCCACCACCACCCATCAGCGGCTCAGTGCCGAACAGCGCGAAACGCTCGGGATAACCGACGGTTTGGTGCGGCTTTCCGTCGGAATCGAGGACACGGGCGACCTGATCGAGGATATTCTGGCCGCGCTCGATGCCGTTTGATCCGGGGGTTTCCCCTTAAAATTGATCTGTCTTCCGCGTTAGGACGTATGCAAGGTTAGTGGAAATGATTGGGCAGATGCTTATCTTGAGGGCATGTCCAACAGGCGAGGGGGCCTGAGTATGAATATCCATACACCTGAGATCGACCGTAAACCAAGCCGTCAGGAGGCCGAGGCGGCACTGGCGCTGCTGCGTCAATGGGCGGGCAAATCGCATGACGCCGAAATCGACCTTGTCGATCCGGTGCTGCGCCGGTTGGTCGATGACGGCTCCGACACCTATCCGGTTTTGTCGCGCGACTATCCGCAGGGGTTTTCGGTCGATGAGGCGTACAAGGCGTCGATGCCTGATCTCCAGAACGGCCCCTCCGCGCTCATTCGCGGGGCCAATCGGGGCATTCAGCACGTGGGCATTTCGAACTTCCGCCTGCCGATCAGCTATCACACCCGCGACAACGGCGATCTGACACTGGAAACCAGCGTCACCGGCACGGTCAGCCTCGATGCCGACAAAAAGGGCATCAACATGAGCCGCATCATGCGGTCCTTCTATGTTCATGCCGACAAGACCTTCAGCTTTGGCGTGATCAAGGCGGCGCTGGACGATTACAAATCGGATCTCGACTCCTTCGACGCCCGCATCAACATGCGCCTGTCCTTCCCGATGAAGGTCGAAAGCCTGCGGTCCGGCCTGTCGGGCTACCAGTATTACGATATCGCGCTGGAATTGGTGGACATGGGCGGCGTGCGCCGGTCGATCATGCATCTGGACTATGTCTACAGCTCGACCTGCCCCTGTTCGCTGGAACTGTCGGAACATGCCCGCCGCGAGCGCGGGCAACTGGCCACGCCGCATTCGCAGCGGTCGGTCGCGCGGATCTCGGTCGAATTGAAAGAGGGCAAATGCCTGTGGTTCGAAGACCTGATCGACATGTGCCGCCGCGCCGTGCCGACCGAAACACAGGTCATGGTCAAGCGCGAGGACGAACAGGCGTTCGCCGAACTGAACGCCGCCAACCCGATCTTCGTCGAGGACGCGGCGCGGCTCTTTGCCGAGCAGTTGCAGGCGGATCCGCGCATCGGCGATTACCGGGTGCTGGCCAGCCATCAGGAAAGCTTGCACAGCCATGACGCGGTGTCAGTCCTGACAGAAGGCGATCTTTTTGCAGCCGACAGCCTTGATCCCAAGCTGTTTTCGACGCTGTTCCACGTCGGTTGACGCGCGGTTCGCAAGTTATTCAAAAGACGGCGGCTTCGGCCGCCGTATTCATGTTTGGGCGGACCACGCCCGATCCGCGCTTTGATCAAAACCGTGGCACCGTGTCCGATCGCTGGGCAATCGCGGCGCATCTTGCGCGCCATTTGTCGTCGTAATCCCACATTCGGCAGGGATCCGCAGACAGACACGCTTTCTTTACCGACGCGCAAACAGTGTGACCTACATTTGTCTGCGGGAGGAAACCGTAACGATCAACGAGGTTTCCAATGTCGTTTGAACCACTGAACCTGAGCTTCGTGCGCCCCGGACTGCGATCCCGGATCGACCTCTACTTTGCGCAGAAGGGGCAGGGCTTCAATCCCTCCGCCTTTGTCCGCCCCCGGCTGCCAAGCATCCTCAGGCTCGAGGCCATGAGCGATGCCGAACTGGCGGAATTGGGATTAACCCGCGACGATATTCTGCCCTTTGTCTTCGAAGATTGTTTTGACGAAGACCTGCACTTTGATGCGTGACCGCCATCCGCCTTGCTAAGGGCGGGTGCGCTGGGTAAGCCACGGCATCGACGTTTCGCAAAGGCCAGCCGTGCGCCCTCCGATCCAGACAGTTTCGACCGGATGCGTCGTCGCGATTGTGGGCTTTTTCAGCTCTTTTCCCATCGTGTTGAAGGGTCTCGACGCCGTCGGGGCCACGCCCGGTCAGGCAGCATCCGGGCTGATGTTCGCGGCACTGGCGATGGGTGTCACAGGCATGGTCCTCGCGCTTTGGACGCGCCAGCCCATCAGCGTGGCCTGGTCGACCCCGGGCGTGGCGCTTCTCGCGATCACGCCCCTTGCGGGGGCCGGGTTTTCCGAAGCGGTGTTCGGGTTCATCGTGGCAGGGCTGCTGACGCTCTTTGCCGGGCTATGGCGGCCGCTGGCACATCTGGTCACGAACATCCCGCCCGCGCTGGCGCAGGCTATGTTGGCGGGCGTGCTGGTATCGCTCTGTATCGTGCCGTTTCAGGCCTTGGCCGAAACGCCTTGGACGGCGGGGCCGATCGTGGCCACGTGGTTCGCGGCGGGCCTCGTCAACCGGCTCATCGCTGTCCCGGCCGCAGTGATTGCGGCGCTTCTGGTGGTCGGGGTGGCGACCGGGTTCGAGATCCCCTTGCCGGATGGCGCGTTCACCGCGCCCGTTCTGATGCGCCCGGAGCCGAGCCTCGCGGCCATCGTCAATATCGGACTGCCGCTTTTCCTCGTGACGATGGCCACCCAGAACGTGCCGGGGATCGCGGTTCTGCGCAGCTACGGCTACACACCCGCGCCGCGACCCTTGCTGGCGGCGGTCGGGGGTGCGAGCGTTCTGACCGCGCCATTCGGGGCGCCCGCGACCTGTCTTGCGGCGATCACGGCGGCGATGTGCGCCAACCCCGACTCCCACCCTGACCCTGCGAAACGGTACTGGTCGGCGGTGGTTGCGGGCGCTGTCTATTGCCTGTTCGGCCTCTTCGCCGCAATGATCACCGCCGTCGCTTCTGCCGCGCCGCCACTGGTCCTGGGCACGCTGGCGGGGGTTGCCCTGATCGGCGTCTTCATGAACTCGGCCAACGCGGCGCTGTCCGATGACGCCAACCGCGAGGCGGCGGCCATCACCTTTCTGACCACGGCCTCGGGCATGGCCCTCCTCGGGCTGAGCGCGGCGGTATGGGGGTTGGTGCTGGGCGGAGCGGTGTATGCGATCAAGTCGCGGATGCGCCGGTCGTGACCCGCTCTGCGCGCGCGATACTTGACACCCCGGCGGTCCGGGGCCAACGGTAGCGCCATGTTCGACATTCGCCCCGTAGCTTACGTGATCGGCCTTCTGGTCGCTGTCCTCGGGGCGACAATGCTGTTGCCGATGCTGGTCGATCTGGCCGAGGGCCGGGGTGAATGGCACGTCTTCCTGCAAAGCTCTGTTCTGACGATGTTTTCCGGCAGCCTGATCGCGCTCGCTTCGGCCAACGGAGTGCAGGAGCGGTTGTCGATCCAGCAGACCTTCCTTTTGACCACCGGCGTCTGGGTGGCGCTGCCGATCTTCGGCGCGATCCCCTTTGTTCTCGGCGACACCGACGCCCGCTTTGTGGATGCGTTTTTCGAAGCCATGTCGGGGCTGACGACCACCGGTTCAACGGTGCTGACAGGGCTTGACGATCTGCCCAAGGGTATCCTGCTGTGGCGCGGGTTGCTGCAATGGCTGGGCGGGATCGGCATCATCGTCGTGGCGATGGTGTTCCTGCCCGAACTGCGGGTCGGCGGCATGCAAATCTTTCGCACCGAAGCCTTTGACACGATGGGCAAAATCCTGCCGCGCGCCACCGAGATCTCGGCCTCGATCTCGACCATCTACATCGCGATCACGATCGCCTGTGCGACCTGCTACTACGTGGTCGGAATGAACTTTTTCGACGCCACCGTGCACGCGTTGACGACGGTTTCGACCGGTGGGTTTTCCAATTACGATGCCTCTTTCAGCACGTTCCAGGGCCCCGCCGAATACGTGGCCGCGGTGTTCATGATCGCCGCGGCATTGCCCTTTGTCCGCTTCGTGCAGATGACCAAGGGCAGCTATCAGGTGCTTTGGAAAGACAGCCAGATCCGCGCCTTCGTGGCGACCATCGCGGTGTTGGTTTTGGTTGCGGCTTTCACGCTGACCCAGATCTTTCCGCATCACCCCGAACAGGCGTTCCGCGAGGCGCTGTTCAACATCGTGTCGATCATGACCGGCACGGGATATGCCAGTGTCGATTATATGGGCTGGGGGCCGTTCCTGATCTCGATCTTCTTCTTCGTCGGCCTCATCGGCGGCTGCGCGGGATCGACCTCCTGCTCGATCAAGATCTTCCGCTACCAGCTTCTTTTTGCGTCGATCAAGGTGCAGCTCCGCAAGATCCGCTCGCCCCATGGCGTGTTCCTGCCGCGTTATGCCGGGCAGCCGGTGGGCGATGATGTCCTGAACTCGGTGATTTCGTTCTTCGTGTTCTTCGTGATTTCCTTGGGGGTGCTTTCCGTGGCCCTCGGCATGACCGGGCTCGATCTGATCACCTCGGTCTCGGGCGCGGTCTCGGCGCTGGGCAATATCGGCCCCGGGCTTGGACCCGAGATCGGACCGGCGGGCAATTTCGCCGGGCTGAACGACACCGCCAAGTGGATGCTGTCCATCGGGATGCTTCTGGGCCGTCTCGAACTGCTCGCGGTCTACGCCATTTTCACCGTCAGTTTCTGGAGAGCCTGATGTCGCAACAACCGCTCGGCGCGCAAATCTCGCAAATGCTCAAGGATCGGGGTGTCGATACGATCTTCGGCATCCCAGGCGTGCACAATGTGGAGCTGTATCGCGGCATCGAACAGGCCGGGATCACCCATGTTCTGGCGCGCCACGAGCAGGGGGCGGGCTTCATGGCCGACGGCTATGCGCGCGCAACGGGCAAGCCAGGCGTGGCCTATGTCATCACCGGGCCGGGTCTGACGAACATCCTGACACCGCTGGGCCAGGCCTATTCGGACAGCGTGCCGGTGCTGGCGATCTCGTCCGGCCTTGACGAAACCGCAGCACGGCGCGGGCAGCTGCACCAGATGCGCGACCAGCGTGCGGCAGCCGAAACGGTCTGCGCCTGGTCGGAAGAGGCCCGCAGCGCGGACGCCGCCTATGCCTTGGTCGACCGGGCCTTCGATCAGTTCGCCAGCGCCCGACCGCGGCCCTGTCACATTCAGGTGCCCATCGCCACCTTGGGCGCACTGGCCGACGCCGCACCCCCGCCGCCAGACACGCGCCCCGCGCCACCGGCGGCGTCTCACGCGGATGTCTACACCGTGGTGGAGGCCGTTCTCGCGGCGAAGAAACCCCTTTTCGTCTTCGGCGGCGGGGCCGTCGCCGGGGCGGCCTCTGTTCCCGATCTCCTGCGCCAGACCGGGGCGGCAAGCGTTGTGACCTATGCCGCACGTGGCGTCGTGCCCTCCGATCAGCCGCTCTACCTGGGCAGTTTCCTCGCCCGCGCCGACAGCGCCGAGGTTGTGGCGCAGGCCGACCTCGTGATCGCCGTCGGCACCACCTTGTCCGAAGTCGATCTATGGCGCCCAACGCTGGGCCATAACGCGCCGATGATCCGCGTCGATATCGACCCCGAGGTGTTCGGGGGTATGGGACCACGCGACACCGCGATCCTTGCCGATGCGACCGCGTTCCTGCGCGCCATGACCATCGCCATCCCGGCCCGAACGCAGGACCAGCCCCCGAAATGGGACGCTGCCACCATCGCCCGCAAACGCGCCGCCTGGCGAGCCGAGGTCGCCACCGAACGCCCCGGCATCGTCCCGGTCTGCGAGGCGCTGCAACAGTTGCTGCCGGATGACACGATGATCTATTCCGACATGACGCAATTTGCCTATGGCGCGAAAGAGATCTGGGACATGCCGCGCCCCGGCCATTGGCACCATCCCTACGGTTTTGGCACGCTGGGCTATGCGCTGCCCGCCGCCATCGGCGGGGCCGTGGCGCGCAGGGGCAAGCCGACCCTCGCCATCGCGGGCGATTACGGGCTGCAATACACGATCCAGGAGCTTGGGACGGCGGTGGAGCTGGGGCTTCGGCTACCCATTCTTGTCTGGGACAATGGCAAGCTGGGCGAGATCGAGGACAGCATGGTGCGCAGCCAGATCGCCCCGAACGCCGTGATGGCGCGAAACCCGGATTTCCTCGCTCTGGCGCGGGCCTATGGGGCAGGGGCGGTAGCACCCACCAGCCTGTCAGAGCTGCAAGACGCGGTTGGTGCTGCCTTGTCCGCCAATGCGCCGACACTGATCCGCGTCACACCTGCCATCGCAGGCTGACCCGTTCCTTCGAAGGAACGGGCAAAACTCTCCGAAGAGTTTTGGCGCACCCGTTCAAACGCCCGCGCGCCGCGCGGTCCATTTCGGATGTGTTAACCGCAAATCGCCAAAACCCCTCGCACGATGCGCATCGAGCGGACAGGGTCACTCCCACACCGCGACACCATGACGACGTTCTTCATGCCCCGGCGACGGGGACGACCATGACAGACCGGTCACTCAGACCCCGTGGCGGGGGTACAGGTCCGGGGCAATAGCCCCGCAGCAGATGGAACGGTCACGGCCCAACGGGGCGGCGCCGCTTCTCTCACTTGCAGAGGGATCACTGACATCCCAAATGATCGAACGCTCCCGGCGGGTTTCGACCCGGCCGGGCGTCCGGCGTGGGTCGGGCAGGCCGTTTCGTCCTGTCCGACCCTTTTCGTCAGCCCAGTTCCGCCAGACGGTTCATCGCGTCCTGCAATTTCGCCGCTTCGTCCTCGCGTGCGGCAAGATTGGCGCGGGTTTCCTCGACCACCTCTTCGGGGGCGCTTTCGACGAATTTCGGATTGTTCAACCGCCCCTTCATGCCGCCGATTTCCTTGGCGAGCTTTTGCAGGGACTTGTCGAGCCGTGCCTTTTCCTCGTCCACGTCGATGATATCCGCCAATGGCAGGCCAAAGGTCGCGCCATCCATCGGCACCGTTGCGCAGCCCTTGGGGAAGGCGTCCACAACCGTCAGATCGTCGATCCGGGCCAAGCGCTTGATCAGCACTTCGTTGCGCTCCCACGCGGCCTTGGCGGTGTCGTTCATGTCCTTGACCACCAGAGGCAGGTAGAGACCCACCGGCACATGCATCTGCTGCCGGGCCGAGCGGATGCCCTCGATCAGCCCGATCACCCAGTTCATCTCGCGGTCGGCCTCGGCGTCGATCAGATCGGTGCCGTAGGTGGGCCAATCCGCATGGATCAGCATCTTCGACCGGTCGCCGGTCACGGCCCACAGTTCTTCGGTGATGAAGGGCATGATCGGATGCAGCAGGATCAGGCATTGGTCGATGACCCAGGCCATCACCGCCTTGGTTTCGGCCGTTTGCGGGCCCTCATCCAGCAGAAGCGGCTTGGAGAATTCCACGTACCAATCGCAGACCTTGCCCCAAACAAATCGATAGAGCGCTGCCGCCGCGTCGTCGAAGCGGTAGGCGTCCAATGCCGCATCCACTTCGCCGCGCACGCGGGCGGTTTCGCCGATGATCCACTGGTTCACCGTGGCAGTGGCCTTGGGAATGTCGGCGCTCGGGGTCCGGTTCTCGAACACTCCGTTCATCTCGGCAAAGCGGACGGCGTTCCAGAGCTTCGTTCCGAAGTTCCGGTAGCCCGCGATCCGTTGCATGTCGAGCTTGAGCACCCCACCAAGCGAGGCCATCGCCGCATTGGTGAACCGCAGCGCATCGGCGCCGTATTCGTCGATGATCTCCAGCGGATCGACCACGTTGCCCAGTGATTTGGACATCTTCTTGCCCTTGGCGTCGCGGACGAGGCCATGCAGGTAGACATCCTTGAACGGGATCTGATCGACCACGGCCAGTTGCATCATCATCATCCGCGCGACCCAGAAGAAAAGGATGTCCTGTCCGGTCACGAGAACCGAGGTCGGGAAGTATCTTTCCAGTTCCGGCGTCTGCTCGGGCCAGCCCAGAGTGCCGATGGGCCATAGCCCGGAGGAGAACCAGGTGTCCAGCACGTCGGGATCGCGCCAGACCGGGAAGACCAGCCGCGTCGGGTCCTGATTGTTGGCCTCGTAGTCCGCAAGGCTCGCCGCGAGCATATGCGCGGCTTCGTCCCGGTTTTCGACCTCAACGACCCGCGCATGGTTGAGCGGTGTCGGCAAACCGCCCAGCACGTCGCCGAACTGTGCCTGCACGTCCTCGAAACTCGCGGCCGCATGGTGACGCTCGTTGCCTTTCAGCAGGCTTTGCGCATCGAGCAGCCGGCCCATTTCCACCAGGTCGAGCGCGCCGTCGCCTTCATCGTCACGGAAACCTTCGCGCGCCAGGTCGAAGCCGTACCAGACCGGAATTTGATGCCCCCACCAGAGCTGACGCGAAATGCACCAAGGTTCGATATTCTCGAGCCAGTGATAATAGGTCCGCTCGCCCGACTCGGGCACGATCCTGACCTCACCTGAACGCACGGCCTCCAGTGCGGGGCCGACGATCTTGTCGGCATCCACGAACCACTGGTCGGTGAGCATCGGCTCGATGACAACTTTGGAGCGGTCACCGAAGGGCTGCATGATCGGTTTGGCCTCGACCAGCGGCACCAGCGTGTCCTCGCGCGCCTCGCCACCTTCTTCGGGCGCAAGCGGCGCTTTTGGGGACCCGAGGCGCGGATCGGTGACGGGCACCATCACCGCGAGACCTTCGGCGGTGATTTCCTCCACCACCCGCTTGCGTGCCTCGAACCGGTCGAGCCCGCGCAGGTGATCCGGCACGAGGTTCAGCGTATCGGTTTCCGCCTCGGTCAGCGTGCGTTCGCCGCGCGCCACGGCACCGGCCACCTCTGCCGCCTCGGCATAGGGAGCACCATCGTCGCGCATATGCGCTTTGGTGTCCATCAGGCGGTAGCAGGGGATGTTGCCGCGTTTGGCGACGCCGTAATCGTTGAAGTCATGCGCGCCGGTGATCTTCACCGCGCCCGAGCCGAAATCGGGGTCGGGGTAGTCGTCGGTGATGATCGGGATCAGGCGGCGGTGCTCTTTCGGACCAACAGGAATTTCGCAGAGTTTTCCGACGATTGGTGCGTAACGCTCATCCGTTGGGTGAACCGCAACCGCGCCGTCGCCAAGCATGGTTTCGGGGCGCGTTGTGGCGATGGAGATATAGTCGCGCTCTTCCTCAAGCACGACGTTCCCGTCCTCGTCCTTTTCGACATAGGTATAGGTCGCGCCGCCCGCGAGCGGGTATTTGAAGTGCCACATATGACCGGGCACTTCGGTGTTCTCGACCTCGAGATCGGAAATTGCGGTCTCGAAATGCGGGTCCCAGTTGACCAGCCGCTTGCCGCGATAGATCAGGCCCTTGTTGTACATATCGACGAAGACCTTGATCACCGCATCATGGAAATTCGGCGCACCTGACCCTTTGTCGGGATCGCCCGCAGCCCCGCCCATCGTGAACGCCTCGCGCGACCAGTCGGCGGAGGCGCCAAGGCGCTTGAGCTGCCCGATGATGGTGCCGCGGGATTTGACCTTCTGCTGCCACACCCGGTCGAGAAACGCCTCGCGCCCCATCTCGCGGCGCGACGGCTCGCCATTGGCGGCCATTTCGCGTTCGGTCACCATTTGCGTGGCGATGCCCGCGTGGTCGGTGCCCGGCTGCCAGAGCGTGTCGAAGCCGCGCATCCGGTGCCAGCGCACAAGAATGTCCTGCAAGGTGTTGTTGAACGCGTGACCCATATGCAGCGAGCCGGTGACGTTGGGCGGCGGGATCATCACGCAGAACGTCTCGTCGCGCGAGGCATTTGCTCCGGCCTTGAAGGCCCCGCTGTCTTCCCACGCTTCATAAAGCCGCGCCTCGGCCGCTTGGGCGTCGAATGTCTTTTCCATCGCCATGGGGTCAATTCCCGCTTTTGTGCCGCCCGAACGGGCCGCAGGTGTTCCGTTGCGCCTCATCTAGCGAATGGGCGGGAAAAGGAAAACCCAAGCGGGCTGCGAAACTGTTGGAGACCCCCGAAAAAGAAAAAACGGTGATGCCAAGGGAGGAGAGGCATCACCGTTTCCAGTTCACGACATCCAGGGAGGAGGAGAGGATGCCGATCTCTTGTGAGTCCGAAGACCCGAAATTTGTGACGGTGACACGAGGGAGGAGGAGACGTGCCACCGTCGATCTCGGAACACCCAGGGAGGAGGAGAGGGTGCCCGATCCGTGTTGGCGAGGGGCCCGTGCGGGGCCATGCTCACCGAATATCGTTCAGCTTTCGTAAGCTGCTTGATACGCAACGCGCTTGATCTCGGAATGGTTCAAACCCAGATCACACAATTCGCGATGCGACAGTGCGCTCAGTTCGCGCAGCGTGTTGCGGTAGATCTTGCGGCGCGCTGCTTTGGCGCGGTATTCTGTGATAAGCGCATTGACCCGATCCAGGATACCGGAGCCGACGGCGCCAAGTGTGTTTGTTTCGTATGCCATGTTTCTGCTCTTTTCGAATTTGCGTGTTTCCGTTCGCTTGAGACAAAGATAGGGAAATGCTGCGCCTGCACAATGGTAAAATCCTTCAATGCTGCCATGCAGCAATTGCATAGGCCAAATGGTTCAAATTTGTGCGTTTTGCTCTAGGGCCGCTATTTTTCGGGCAAGGCGTTGAAGCCCGCCTGCTGGACTGCCATCTCAGTTACGGAACGGTGAAAGGTTGAGCATGTCCGTAACATCTGAGCAGATTCGCGCAGCTTTGGACCGCGTGGCGATTCCGGACGGAAAAACCCTCATTTCAGCCGATCTTGTCCGGGCCATCCAGATCGACGGCGGCACGGTGCGGTTCGTCATCGAGGCACCAACCCCCGAAGTCGCCCGTCTGATGGAGCCGGTGCGCAAGGCGGCTGAGGCCGTAGTGCGCGATTTGCCCGGTGTGTCCGATGTGTCCGTCGCCTTGACCGCGCATGGTCCAGCGGCGACACCGCCCAAGGGGTTGAAGATCGGCGGGCATCCGAAACCGCAGGCCGGATCGCTCAAACCGTCCGGCGTGGCGCGCATCGTGGCCATCGGGTCGGGCAAGGGCGGTGTCGGCAAATCGACGGTGTCCTCGAACCTCGCCGTGGCGCTGGCGCGGGCCGGGCGCAAGGTCGGACTTCTGGACGCCGATATCTACGGCCCGAGCCAGCCGCGCATGATGGGCGTGTCGCAAAAACCCGAAAGCCCGGACGGCCAGACGATCATCCCGCTTCAGGCGCATGGCGTGACGGTCATGTCCATCGGTCTGATGCTGCCCGAAGACAAGGCCGTTGTCTGGCGCGGACCGATGCTGATGGGCGCGTTGCAGCAGATGTTGTCGCAGGTGGCCTGGGGCGATCTGGACGTGTTGCTGGTCGATTTGCCGCCGGGGACCGGCGATGTCGCAATGACGCTCTGCAAGAAGGCGCAACCTTCGGGGGCCATCGTGGTCTCCACGCCGCAGGACGTGGCGCTGCTCGATGCGCGCAAGGCGCTGGATATGTTCGACACGCTCAAGACGCCCGTGCTGGGCCTGATCGAGAACATGGCCGTCTTCACCTGCCCGCATTGCGGTGGCGAGAGCCATATTTTCGGTGCCGGCGGCGTGGTTGACGAAGCGGAGGCGCGCGGCGTCCCGATCCTCGCGCAACTGCCGCTCGATCTGGACACGCGTCTGGCCGGGGATGGCGGTGCGCCGGTGGCTGCGGGGGATGGGCCGATGGCCAAGGCCTATGCGGCGCTGGCGGATCGGTTGATCGAGGGCGGCATGGCCTGAAGCCGGGCGTCGATGCGTTGACGCATCGCACCGCTCGGTCGACCGAGCGTCAGCGCGCCACGGTCAGGCGTTGGCTGAAGCGGTAGGTGCTGTTCGTAAGACCTTCCGGTGCGCGTGGAAACCGCGCGCGGTTCACCGCCGCGAGGGCCGATTGGTCGAGGCGGCTGTTGCCCGAGGACGCCGCCACAGACACCCCCGCGACTTGCCCTGCGGGCGTGATGGAAATCACCAATTGCACACTGCCCCGAACCCCACGAGGTGGCCGATGCGCGCGCCGCAGGGCCGAAGTGATCCGCGCGCCCCATTGCTGTTCCAATTGCGCCAGTTGTGCCTTCGAAGGGCCTGTCGCCACAGGCGCGGCGCGGGCCGGGGCTGCCGCCGTCGCAGGCTTGCCACCCGTTCCCTCGGCTCTTTGCGCGGGTTTCGGCGCGGCTTGTTCCTGTCGCGCGGGGGGCGGCGCTGCGCGGTCAATCGGACGCGGCTCGGGGCGCAAGGACGCGATCGGGGCGATCGGGCTGGCTTCGGGCGTGGTGTCCACTTGGGGCGGCGCGCTTGCGTCCGGCGAGACCGCGTAGAGCGATGGCGCAACAGGGCGCTGCGCGTTTTGCTCCACCGACACCGGAGGCGCTGTCACGGCAGGCAAATCCGGTGCGCTCAGGCTCCCCGGCGCCGTCTGCGCCAACGGTTCGGGCGGCGCGGGAAGCCGGGTTTCGGCACGCGGTCGCGTCGGGGTCGGGGCTGGATCGGGCAAAGCGGCGACGCGCGGTGCGTCGGCGACCGCTTGTTCGGGGCCGGGGCGGTCCGGAATGTGCGCCGCGGACGGCTGCGCGAGGACCGGCGCATCGCTGATCTCTGGCGCACGGTCCCAGTCCTGCACCAGTGCCGCGAGCGTCGGGCTGGCGGCGTGCAATGTGACCTCCGACGCGCCTGAATGTCCGCCGCTGCTGCCTCCCGGAAGTACAGGGGCCACGGCCAGGGTGGCAGCGTGAAGCGCACCCGAGAGGGCTATGAACGCGGTGAGTTCGAGAAGCCGCATCACCCGCCCTCCGTCACAAGCTCGATCCGCGTCGCGCCGAGCGTCGAGAGTTGCGCCAGAACCCGCGCGAGGGTCGCGGCGGGCAGGCTGGCATCGGCGTGGAGGCGCAACGGGCCGTCGCTCTTTGCCGCCTGCATCACGGCCGCGTCGCCGCGTGCGGCCTCGAACGCGATCTCTCCGTCGGCGCTGATATAAAGCGCGGCCTGACCGCTGTCTTCATCACCTGTGGCGCGGGGTAGGGCGACGTCGAGCGGCACGGGTGGGGCGATCTGCGCGGTCATGAGGAAGAAGATCAGCAGCAGGAACACCACGTTGATCATCGGCACCACGGGCTCGCGTGGGGCACGCCGGGGCGGCAGGGCAACGAGCGGACACCGTCTCATTCCAGCACCACGAGGTTTGACCAGCCCGCCGCGCGCAGGGGGATCATGGCATCCAGCAGATGCTGGACCGAGGCGTTCTCGCGCGCGCGCAGGAGGATGATGTCGTCGTCCTTGCCCATCAGCGGGCTCAGCGCCGCGACCGGATCGGTCACGTCGATGCCGTTCACGCGAACCCCATCCGGCAGAACGGTGACAAGGCGCGGCGGGCCATCATATGTCTGAGCCGTGCCGCCGGAAAGGGTCACAGGAATCGCGTCGGTGACGCCGAACCGGGCGGCCAGCATGAAGAACACCAGAAGCAGGAATACAACGTCGATCATCGGGGTCAGCCCGATGCGCCGTCTGCGTGTCTGATGCGTGAGCCCCAGCATGTCAGTCGCGCGTACCCCGTGTCAGAACCCGCGTCACCAGATCGTCGAAATCATGGGCGAGGCGATCATTGATGCTGTCGAACCAGCTCAGCGCCATCGACGCGGGGATCGCCACGGCCATGCCGGCGGCGGTGGTCAGAAGCGCCTCCCAAATGCCTCCCGCCAGCGCGGACGGATCGGCCCGCGCGCCGCTGTCCTGCAACGCCTGGAACGCGTCGATCATGCCCAGAACCGTGCCGAGGAGACCCACAAGCGGCGCGATGGTGGCGATGAGGTCGAGCGCACGCAGACCGCTGCCCGCGTCCATCAGCGCGCCACGGGCGACGCGGGCGGTCTCGTCGCGGGCGTCCTCGGGGGGCAGCGTCTGGCTGGCCTGCATCGCGACTTTGACCACCCGGGCGCGCAATCCTGTTCGATTGCGCAAACTGGCAAGCGCGGTGTCGAATTGGCCAGCTTGCCAATCCCCAACCGCCGCTTCGGTCGCGTCGCGCCGCCATGCCCCCATGATCGACAGCCGCCACAGTTTCCACAGGATCAGGGCGAGGGTGACGATACTCAGCCCGGCGATGACCCAGAGTGCGGGGCCGCCGATGTTCAGGAAGGCTGTGATGTCGGTCATCATGCGGAAACGTCCTCGGGGCAGAGTGCGGCGATCAGGGCGTCAAGCCCGTCGGTCAAGGCGGCGGGGCCGGGTTGCAGGATCAGCGGCGATTTGATTTCGACGATGCGCCCGTGTGTGACCGCCGGGATCGCCTCCCAGCCGGGCCGCGAGGCGATCTTTTCGGGCCTCACCTTCTTGCCGCACCATGACGCGACAATCACATCGGGTGCGGCGACGATCACATCCTCAGGCGTCACAATACGGTCCTTGGCCGACGCCTCGTGCCGCAAATGGGCAAAGCAATCGGTGCCGCCTGCGATCTCGATCAGGTCCGACACCCATCCGATGCCGGTGATCATCGGATCGTCCCATTCTTCAAAATAGGCACGGGGGCGGTGGT
The DNA here is from genome assembly GCF_947488135.1 of uncultured Marivita sp. Classification (GTDB taxonomy): domain Bacteria; phylum Pseudomonadota; class Alphaproteobacteria; order Rhodobacterales; family Rhodobacteraceae; genus Marivita. Next base: position 26,604 of record NZ_CANKYW010000005.1, read on the forward strand.
CTGGCGCGCGGGCGCGCAGGTCGGCGATGCGGGACTCGTAGCCTGCTGCCAGCGCCTCGGCCCGGTCGGTGCAGTCGATCAGGCGGCCCAGGGTGCGGATCATGCGAAGGATGCCCGCCACGTCGCGCTGGTTGAAGGCCATGACCTCGATGCCCTCGCGGATCAGGGCGGCGGCGATGTCGGCTTGCAGGTCGGAGAAGGTGAGCACCAGATCGGGCTGAAGCGCGATGATCTTGGGAATGTCGGCCGAGGTGAAGGCCCCGACGCGCGGCTTTTCCTGCCGCACGCGTTTCGGGCGTACGGCATAGCCGGTGACGCCGACGATGCGGTCCTCCTGCCCAAGCAGGTAGAGCGTCTCGACCGTTTCCTCGGTCAGGCAGACGATGCGCTGCGGTGCCGTCACGTCAGTACTCCCATCGCCTGAACAAGAGGGCCCGTGGGCGTGGGCACGATCGTGGCGCGCAGGCGGAAGACATCGGCCAGCATGTCTTCTGTGAGCACGTCGTCGCAGGGTCCATCCGCAACGATCCGGCCCTGGTGGATTACCACCAGACGGGTGCAATAGCGTGCGGCAAGCGACAGGTCGTGCAGAGAGGTGAACACGGCGCGGCCTTCCTGCGCCAGCGTTTGAAACACCTCGAGCGTGGCGATCTGTGCCGCCGGGTCCAGACCCGCGATGGGTTCATCGGCCAGCAAAAGTGGTGTCTCCTGCGCCAGGGTGCGGGCGATCAGGACGCGGGCCTGTTCGCCCCCCGACAGTTGCGTTGCGATGCGGGTGCGGAAATTGGTCAACCCCATGCGGGACATGGCGGCGTTTACGGCTTTTTCATCTTCCGTGCCTAAAGATGCGCCTCGGGCAAGATACGGAAGGCGCCCCAATGCGACGACACGTTCCACGGACATAGGCCACGCGATTTCGCGTGTCTGCGGCAGCCAGGCGGCCTGGGCGGCGCGGTCCCTGGCGGGCAGATCAGACAGGGTGCTGCGCCCTCCGTGTGGAAGAAGGCCAAGTGCACCGCGCAGGAGCGAGGTCTTGCCCGCGCCGTTGGGGCCGATCAGGCCGACACATTCGCCTTGGGCGATAGAGAAGGAGGCATTGTCGACAACCGGGCACTCACCGCGCCTGACCGTCAGGTTGTGCACCGACAGGAGGGTCATGCGATTTCCCTCCGTGTCTTGTAGATGAGGTGCAGGAAGAGCGGCGCGCCGATGAGCGCCATGACGACCCCGAGTTTCAGGTCGCGCTCAGGCAGGACCAGCCGGGTCACGAGGTCGGCGGCCAGCACCATCGCCGCGCCGCCAAGCGCCGAGGCCCAGAGCAGAGTCGAGGGGCGGCCTTGGGCAAAGCGGCGCAGGAGGTGCGGCACGACGAGGCCGACAAAGCCCACAGCCCCGGCCACGGCGGTCGCCGCGCCCACGGCAGCGGCTGTGCCGAAGAGAAGTTGCAGGCGCAGGCGGGAGAGCGAGATGCCCATTGCCTCTGCCGCGTCCTCGCCCAGGGTCAAGGCGTCGAGGCCGCGACCGAGACCAGCCAGCGCGGCCCAGCCCAGCGCCATGATCGGCAGCGCAAGCCAGACATGGGTCATCGCCCGATTGGCGACCGAGCCCATCATCCAGAACATGATTTCGGACGCGGCATAGGGGTTGGGTGACAGGTTCAGTGCGAGCGAAGTCAGCGCCGCGGCAAAGGCTGAGATGGCGATGCCTGCGAGGATCAAGGTCAGTGACGATCCGCGCGGACCGGCCAGTATCAGGATCAGGCCGACGGACAGTGCCGCGAAGGCCAATGCTGTCACTGGGAGGGCGAGAAGATATAGAGAGGCAAAGCCCGTTTGCAGCGCGATCACCGCGCCCAACGCCGCCGAGCCTGACACGCCGATCAGCCCCGGTTCGGCCAAAGGGTTGCGCAGAAACCCCTGCATCGCCGCTCCGGCCAGACCCAGCGACAGGCCGACCATCGCGGCCAACAGGGTGCGGGGCAGGCGGATCTCCTGCATGATGGTGACGTAGAGCGGATTGCCCTGACCAAAAAGCGCGGCAATGCCTCGGGGAAACGAGATCGCGGCATAGCCCACGAAGAGCGATGCCAGGAACATCGCTGCCGTCAGGACCATCAGCGCAATAAAGAGCTTCACCGCTCTGCCTCCCGCGCATCGAACATATCAAGCCTTCGGGTCAGACCCAAAGACGGTGACTGTCACCACACCGGAGTACCGTCACATCCCGCGCACCCCGCGCGAGTGTAGGGTGATCTGTCACGGCAGGTCTCCTGACTTGCGGGTCGGGGCGTGTGTCGGGCCTTCCCGGTTTCCCAGTGGCATATGCCGAACACGCTCGCCGCTTACAGTTGCGGGGGCAGTCGTGGGGTTTCACCACGTTCCCTTTTCACCGGGGTTGGCCCGGACCATGACGCATCCGGCGTACAACCGGGCAGATCGCAATGCAAGCTTTGACGATCCGTGGTGGGGCATGGGAAACGATGGGACGTGCTGCTCGATTCAGGTTTGGTGACTCGAATCAAAGTGCTGATTCTGGCCGATTCAGGGGGTAATCGGCATAATCGCGCAGTCAAAAATCTTGCCGAGCCTTGATGTTCTTGGTTTGTTTGTTGCCCCTGTGGGAAAATATGGGCAACAATGGTGCGCGGATCACATGACTATATCTAGTATGTGATCTGGCGTGAATTGGCCTATTTGGCAAAATTCCGCCCGATTTGGCACAAGATGCTGTTCTGTGGCTGTGTCCGAAACAGCATGTAGACGCGAATTCCCATAAAAAACTGTTGCGACCCATGCTTTCCCATGGCATCCCTACTTCACGAGATGAGAGCAGGAACAGCAAACGAGGCGCACAGACCTCGACGCGGTATCCAAATAATAAAAAAAGCAGGTTTCATACAGGCACCCGCTTTCATCAAACACAGAGATCCGGCGCGCGGGCGAGCAGACATCCCCCCAGGTGGCGCGCGCAGTCGGACTTCCCGGACACGGGACTCGGACGGCGGGTTGATCAGTGGCAGCAGATCAACCCGCCGTTTCCGTTTCCAGGGCTTAGAGATTTGAAAGGACCGGTTGGGCAGTGACCCGGAAGCTGAGGTTCAGAGGTGAAAGTCATCACAAGGTTGATGGCAAGGGTCGGGTGTCCATCCCGGCCTCGTTTCGCCGTGTCCTCGAAGCCGGTGATCCGAATTATACCGAAGGTTTGAACCCCGAACTGGTCATCGTCTACGGCGACAAGCGCCGCAAATACCTTGAATGCTACACGGTCGAGGCCATCGAAGAGGTGGACGAGAAGATCGAGGCGCTCCCGCGTGGATCGGTCGAGCGCCGGATGCTGCAACGTCTGTTCAATACACAATCGCACGCCACCAGCGTGGACGAGACCGGGCGTCTGGTCCTGCCGGCAAAGTTGCGCGAGAAGATCGGGCTGTCCTCCGAGGCCCTGTTTACCGGGGCGGGCGACACGTTCCAGATCTGGGAGCCGTCGACCTACGAGGCCGAAGAGCTGGCAGCGACGGAGGAGTGGCTTGACGAGTTGCCGGACGATGTCGATCCGCTCATCTTCCTGGACCAGCAGCCGGGGGGCTGATCGGATATGTCTGCTGCCGCTGCCACACCTTCCCACGATCCTCACATTCCCGTCCTCCTTGCTCCGCTGTTGCGGGCGGTGGCGCCGGTCGCAGGTGTCTGGATCGACGGCACCTTCGGCGCGGGCGGTTACGCACGCGGGCTGATCGAGGCCGGGGCCGACACCGTCATCGGGATTGATCGCGACCCGCTTGCGCACGAGATGGCGGCGGAATGGTTGCCGAAGTTCGAAGGCCGGATCGTGCTGCACCAGGCCAATTTCGCCGAGATGGACCAGATCGCGTCGGATGTGGACGGGGTCGTGCTGGACCTGGGCGTGTCGTCGATGCAGCTCGATCAGGCAGAGCGCGGGTTTTCCTTCATGAAGGACGGCCCTCTCGACATGCGAATGGGGCAGGACGGGCCGTCCGCTGCGGATATCGTCAACACCGCGGACGCGTTCGATATTGCAGATATTCTCTACACTTACGGCGAAGAACGTGCCTCGCGGCGGATCGCCAAGGCCATCGTCGCGGCGCGCACGATCAGCCCGATCACCCGCACCCTGCAACTGGCCGGGATCATCGAAACCTGCCTGCCGCGCCCGAAGCCGGGGCAGTCGCACCCGGCCACGCGCAGTTTCCAGGCGTTGCGCATCGCGGTGAATGACGAATACGGCGCGCTGATGGAAGGTCTCATGGCCGCCGAGCGGGCGTTGAAGCCGGGCGGGCTTCTGGCGGTGGTGAGTTTTCATTCGGTCGAGGACCGGATGGTCAAACGGTTCATGCAGGCCCGTGCCGGGCAGACCGGGCGCGCCAACCGCTATGCGCCCGAGGTCGAGGCCGAAACACCGGCCTTCGAGATCGTGACCCGCAAGGCCGTCGGGCCGGACGATGACGAACTGGCCGTGAACCCGCGTGCGCGGTCGGCCAAGCTGCGCGTGGCGCGGCGCACGGATGCGCCTGCGGGCGAGATCGATGCAGGGCAGATCGCCCTGCCGCAACTGAAGGAAGATCGCTGATGCGTTCCCTGCTTTATGTCCTGACGTTCCTGACCGTCATCGGCGCGGCGTTCTGGGCCTATCACGAGAACTACAAGACTCAGGCTGCACTGGGCGAGGCGCAGACGGTGCGCGCGAATATCGCGGATGCGCGGGCGCGGCTGTCCGTTCTCAAAGCCGAGTGGGCCTATCTGAACCGCCCCGACCGGTTGCGCGACCTAGCCGAAGTGAATTTCGAACGGCTGGGGCTGATGCCGCTGGAGCCTGACCAGTTCGGGCGTGTCGACCAGATCGCCTATCCGCGACCTCCCGAACTGCCGATCACCGACCCGATCGAGCTCTCGAGTGCCGGGGCCGAGGAGCAAGAGCCATGATTCGCACGCCGCTTCGCCCTCTGGCCCGCATCCTCGACGCCCGCCGCAAGGGCGAAAATCCGGACGCCATCGAGCGCGAGAACCTGCGCATCCGGCACGAACAGATGCGCGACAAGGCGAGATCGCGCGCCGAAGGGCGGTTATTGATGATGGCGGTGATGTTCTTCTGCGCATTCGGGGTCGTGGGCGCGCGCATGGGCACGCTGGCTGCGTCAGAGCCGGAAGAGCCGCGCGCTCAGTCCACCGGCGCGTCGATCATCGCGAGCCGGGCCGATATCGTGGACCGGCAAGGGCGCATCCTGGCCACCAACATGGAGACCTATTCGCTTTACGCGCATCCGCAGCAGATGGTCGATCCCCTTCGCACGGCACAGGAATTGGTCAAGATATTCCCGGAGCTTAGCGAAGAACGTTTGCGCAAAGACTTCACTGGCAAGCGCAAGTTCATGTGGGTACGCAAGAAATTGAGCCCCGAGCAGAAGCAGCAGGTGCATGACATCGGCGAACCGGGCCTCTTGTTCGGCCCGCGCGAGATGCGGCTTTACCCCAATGGCGCGGTGGCGTCGCATGTGCTTGGTGGGGCGTCCTTCGGGCGTGAAGGCGTGCATTCCGCCGAGGTGATCGGAACGGCGGGGATCGAGAAATACTTTGACGCCCAATTGCGCGATCCCGCCCGCGAGGGTGCCCCGCTCGAGCTGTCGCTGGACCTGACCATCCAGGCTGCGACGGAACGGGTGCTGCTGGGTGGTATGAAGCTGATGAATGCCAAGGGCGCCGCGAGCGTCCTGATGGACGTTCATACCGGCGAGGTGATCGCCATCGCGTCTCTGCCGGATTTCGATCCGAACGATCGGCCCCGGCCGTTGACGCAGGGCGAGGCCGCCGACAGCCCGCTTTTCAATCGCGCGGTTCAGGGCGTGTATGAGTTGGGCTCGACCTTCAAGATCTTCACCTCCGCACAGGCGCTCGAACTTGGGCTGGTGCATCCCGAAACGGTGATCGACACGTCCGGGCCGATGAAGGTCGGCGGGTTCCGGATCGGTGAATTCGGCAACAAGAATTACGGCCCGCTTTCGGTGTCTGACATCATCGTCAAAAGCTCCAACCGGGGAACCGGGCGGCTGGCGCTCGCCATCGGCAGCACCCGTCAGCAGGAGTTCCTGTCGAGCCTTGGCTTCTTCGAGCCGACCCCGCTCGAGATCGTGGAGGCGGAAGGCGGCAAGCCGCTCTTGCCGACGCGCTGGCAGGAACTGTCGAGCGTGACGATCTCCTACGGGCACGGGCTGTCTTCGAGCCCGCTGCACCTTGCCGCCGGGTATGCGGCGATCGCCAATGGTGGCTACAAGGTTGAGCCGACGCTGCTCAAGCAAGCGGGGCCGAAGCTCGGGCCTCGGGTGATGTCCGAACGGGTCGCGCGGCAATCGCTGGATATGCTGCGGAAAGTCGTGACCGAAGGTACGGCGAGCTTTGGCGAGGTGCCGGGCTATTCCGTGGGCGGCAAGACCGGCACGGCGGACAAGCCCAAGGCTCGTGGCGGTGGGTATTACAAGGACAAGGTCATCAACACCTTCGCGTCGGTCTTTCCCACAAACGATCCGAAATACGTGCTGATCGTCACGCTGGACGAACCGGTCGAAACCAGCGGCACCGAGCCGCGCCGTACCGCTGGGTGGACCGCCGTTCCCGTCGCCGCCGAAATGATCCGCCGCATTGCCCCGCTTCTGGGCTTGCGCCCCGAGGTCGAAACGCGGCATTTGGAGCAGATCATCAACACCTCGAACTGAGGGCGCAGGCCCCCGGCGAGGCACAAGATACGAGGGAGTGCGTCATGGGGGCAGACGCCAAGAGCCTGACAGACCTTGGTCTGACGGCGCGCGGTGGGGCCGAGGCCTTTGTCACGGGGTTGGCCGTGGACAGCCGCGACGTGAAAGAGGGCTATCTTTTTGCCGCCTTGCCGGGCACCAAGATGCATGGCGGTGAATTCATCCAATACGCCTTGCGCATGGGGGCTGCGGCCATCCTGACCGACGTCGAGGGGGCCGAGATCGCCAAGGAAGACCTAGCGGCCTCGACCGCCGCGGTGGTGATCGCCGCCGATCCGCGCCAGACGCTGGCCTTCACCGCAGCGCTTTGGTTCGAAAGCCAGCCCGACATCATGGTCGCGGTGACCGGCACCAACGGAAAGACCAGCGTGGCGAGTTTCGTGCGGCGCATCTGGCAGTTGCTGGGGCATCCGGCTGTCAATCTGGGCACCACGGGTGTCGAAGGGGATTGGCAACTGCCGTTGATGCACACCACGCCGGAACCCATCACCCTGCACCGCGCGCTTGCGGGGGCGGCTGCGGCGGGCATCGACCATGCGGCGATGGAGGCGTCCTCGCACGGGCTGGCGCAGCGGCGACTTGACGGGGTCAATCTGCGCGCGGCGGGATTCACCAACTTTACGCAGGATCATCTGGATTACCACGAGAGCTTCGAGGCGTATTTCGACGCCAAGGCGGGTCTTTTCGCGCGCGTGCTGCCCGAGGACGGGATCGCGGTGATCAATATCGACGACGCGCGCGGGGTGGACATGGCGTCGATCGCGCGGGCCCGCGGGCAGGAGATCATGACCGTCGGGCGCGATATCGGGGCGGACATGACGCTTCTGGGACAGCGTTTTGACGCCACCGGACAGGACGTCCGCATTCGCTTTGGCGGTGAGACGTTCCAGACGCGGTTGAACCTGATCGGCGGCTTTCAGGCCGAAAACGTTATGGTGGCGGCGGGTCTTGTGATCGCCAGCGGTGCTGCGCCGGACCGGGTCTTCGCGGTGTTGCCCGAGCTTGAGACCGTGCGGGGCCGCATGCAGCTTGCCGCGACACGCAGCAACGGGGCGGCGGTTTACGTGGATTATGCCCACACGCCCGATGCCGTGGCGACCGCCTGTCAGGCGATCCGCCCGCATGTGATGGGACGCTTGGTGGCGATCATCGGCGCAGGCGGTGACCGCGATCCGGGCAAGCGGCCCTTGATGGGTGCAGCGGCGGCAGAATTCGCCGATCAGGTCATCGTCACGGACGACAACCCGCGCACCGAAGACCCCGCGTCGATCCGCGCGGCCGTTCTGGAAGGCGCGCCCGAGGCGACCGAGGTGGGCGACCGGGCCGAGGCGATCCTGCGCGGCGTCGATGCCGTGGGGCCGGGCGACGCGCTCTTGATCTGCGGCAAGGGGCACGAGACCGGCCAGATCGTCGGCACGACCATCTACCCCTTCGACGATGCGGAACAGGCCAGCGTGGCGGTGGCGGCGCTGGACGGGAAACTGGCATGACCTTGTGGACCAGCGCAGAGGCCGTTGAGGCGACGGGTGGGACGTCAACGGCTGACTGGACGGCAACGGGGGTGTCCATCGACACACGCACGATCCAACCCGGAGACCTGTTCGTGGCATTGACCGCGGTGCGCGACGGGCATGATTTCGTGGCGCAGGCCTTGGAAAAGGGGGCTGCGGCGGCCCTGGTCAGCCGGGTGCCCGACGGCGTGGCAAAGGATGCGCCGCTGCTGATCGTGGACAAGGTACAGACCGGGCTTGAAGCCTTGGGCCGTGCGTCGCGCGCACGGACGGCGGCCAAGGTGGTGGGTGTCACCGGATCGGTTGGCAAGACCTCGACAAAGGAAATGCTGCGCACGGTTCTGGGCGCGCATGGCCGGGTGCACGCGGCCGAGGCCAGCTACAACAACCATTGGGGCGTGCCGTTGACGCTGGCGCGGATGCCGCGCGACGCCGAGTTCGCGGTGATCGAGATCGGCATGAACCATCCCGGTGAAATCGCGCCGCTGAGCAAGCTGGCGCGTCCGCACGTGGCTTTAGTGACGATCGTCGCGCCAGCGCATCTGGAGGCGTTCGAGAGCATCGACGGGATCGCGCATGAAAAAGCGTCGATCTTCGACGGGCTGGAACCCGGCGGCGTGGCGATCTGGAACGGGGATTTGCCCACCAGTCCGATCCTGAAGGCGCGGGCCGAGGAGAAGGCGGCGCTCAGCGTGTCGTTCGGCGAAGGCGCGGGCCGCGACATGCGCGTGACCTCGGTACGGGAGCTCGATGGCCATAGCGTTGCGCAGGCCGAGTTTGACCATGGTCAGCTGCTTTACAAGATCGACGCGCCGGGTCGGCATTTCGCCATCAACGGGGCTGCGGTTCTGGCCGTGTGCGAGGTGCTGGATCTGGACCGGGCGCTGTCGCTGGCGGCGATGGGGCGCTGGCACCCCGGTGCGGGGCGCGGGGCGCATGTGACGATCCAGCTTGACGCGGCGGACCCGAAGGCAACGCTGTCGCTCTTTGACGATGCCTATAACGCGAACCCGGCCTCGGTCGCTGCGGCTTTGGCCGTTCTCGCGGCAGCACCGGTGCAGCATGACGTGGGCCGGGTCAGCCGGGGGCGGCGCATCGCCGTTCTGGGCGACATGAAGGAACTGGGGCCGACCGGACCGGAGCTCCACGCGGCGCTGGCCGATCTGGATGCGACACGGGTTCTAGACAAAATACATTGCGTCGGTCCGCTGATGCGGCACCTTCACGACGCGCTTCCCGAAGAGCGCCGTGGCCTGTGGTTCGAAACCTCCGATGACATGGCCGCCCGGCTGCCCCGCCAGCTTGACGCAGGGGACGTGGTGATGGTCAAGGGATCGCTCTCCATGCGGCTGGCCCGCGTGGTTGACGCCATCCGCAATATGAGCCAAGGCAACGCGCGCGACGAGGCGGAAGGATAAAGATCTCATGTTGTACTGGTTGACCGCGCTGTCGGACGGGGGCGATTTCTTCAACCTCTTTCGCTATATCACCTTCCGGGCGGGCGGTGCGTTCCTGACGGCATTGCTGTTCGGGTTCTTCTTCGGCAAGCCGCTCATCAACGTGCTGCGCAAGCGTCAGGGCAAGGGGCAGCCGATCCGCAGCGACGGACCCGAGGGGCATTTCTCCAAGGCGGGCACGCCGACGATGGGGGGGCTTCTGATCGTCGGAGCGCTTTTGACCTCGACCTTGCTTTGGGCGCGGCTGGACAACCCGTTCGTGTGGATGGTGCTCTTCGTCACCATGAGTTTCGCGCTGATCGGGTTCGCCGATGATTATGCCAAGGTCAAGAAGCAGAACACCGCAGGTGTGTCCGGTAAGGTGCGATTATTGCTTGGATTTCTGATCGCAGCCATCGCCGGGTACTGGGCCGCGCAATATCACCCGTCGGAACTGACGAACCAGTTGGCGTTCCCGGTGTTCAAGGACACGCTGCTGAATCTCGGCTATCTTTTCGTGCCTTTCGCGGTGATCGTCATCGTGGGTGCCGCCAACGCGGTGAACCTGACCGATGGGCTTGACGGGTTGGCGATCATGCCGGTGATGATCGCGGCCGGCACGCTTGGCGTTATTGCCTATGCGGTGGGACGGGTCGACTTTACCGAGTATCTCGACGTGCATTACGTGCCCGGAACCGGCGAAATCCTGATCTTTACCGCAGGCATCTTCGGCGGCGGGCTTGGCTTTTTGTGGTACAACGCGCCGCCTGCGGCGGTGTTCATGGGCGATACCGGGTCTCTGGCGCTTGGCGGCGCCCTGGGCGCAATCGCGGTGGCGACCAAGCACGAGATCGTGCTGGCCATCGTTGGCGGCCTGTTCGTGGTCGAGGCGCTGTCGGTGATCATCCAGGTGCTCTATTTCAAACGCACCGGCAAGCGCGTGTTCCTGATGGCGCCGATCCATCATCATTACGAGAAGAAGGGTTGGGCCGAGCCGCAAATCGTGATCCGGTTCTGGATCATCTCGCTCATCCTTGCGCTGATCGGGTTGGCGACCTTGAAGGTGCGCTGACGCGCGCGGATTGCCTCGTCCTTACGCCTTCGGCGACGTCCTCGGGCCAATGGTGGGGGGACGCCCGTGCCACACGGCGCGCAGGTTGCAGCGGCGCGTTTGCATATTTGGAAAAAGAAGAAGCAAGGACTCGCTTTCTCTTAATGTGTCAACTAAAATTGACACATTGCCATAAGTGGAGTCGGACATGGATGGTGGTCGCATTGGCTTGACGATGCCGGAAATCGGCGGCGCGCCGCGGGCGGGTCTGTGTACCGATTGCGGTGTGTCGCGCATGGGGGATGGCCGTGCCTGCGGGCGGGCCTGCCAGTTCATTCAACCGGATTACGAGAGCCTTGAGACGTCGGTTCATGGCCGTTTGGCCGGAGACGGCGACGAGGCGTTTTTCGGGGTCACGCAGGCCATCTATCGCGCGCGGCTGGAGCCTGCGGCGGAGGGCGCGCAATGGACCGGGCTGACCACGGCATTGGCGGCGGAGTTGCTGCGGGCAGGGGCCGTGGACGCGGTTCTGGCAACGGCGCCGGACCCGGAGGACCGCTGGAAGCCGCTGCCGGTGATCGTGACCCAGGCCGAGGATATGGCGCAGTGCCGGGGGATGCGGATGGGATACGGGCCGCTTCTGGCGCTTTTGGAGCCTGCGCGGGCGGCGGGGCATCGGCGCATTGCGGTGGTGGGGATCCCGTGTCAGGTCTATGCCCTGCGGGCGTTGGAGGCAGAGCTTGGGTTCGATGAGATCACGGTGATCGGCACGCCCTGTTCGGACAACACCACGACCGAGAATTTCCATGCATTCCTGGCGCGGTTGGATGACCGGCCCGAGACGGTGTCCTATCTCGAGTTCCGCGCGGATTACCGGGTCGAGTTGCGGTTCGATGACGGGCGCAAGCCCCGGTTCATTCCGTTCCTCAAGCTGCCGCTGTCGGACCTGCCTGCGGATTTCTTTCCAATGACCTGCAAGACCTGTGTCGACTACACCAATCGCCTTGCCGATATCACTGTTGGGTACATGGGCGGCGACGGTGACCAGTGGCTGATCGTGCGCAATGCGCGGGGGGCGGCGGTGCTGGATCGACTGGGTGACCGGGTGGTCCGGCGGGGCCTGACGGACAGGGGGAAGCGCGACGCGGCGGTCAAAGGCTTCATGGCCAATACCGAACGCGCGGCTGGCGGATTGCCGCTCCGACGGATGCCGGATTGGGTGCGGCCCATCGTGGCGTGGTTGCAACCGCGGACCGGCCCCCGTGGTCTGGAATTCGCGCGCGCACGGGTCGAAATGAAGGCGATCGAGACGATTTTGCACCTTCGACGGGCACATCCCGCGCGGATCAAGAATATGGTGCCCGCCCATGTCTGGCGTGTGGCTGCGCGCTATGGTCTGATGCCCGAAAAGGACGAGACGCGCGGTTGACCGAAAGGTCAGATTGCGCGCCATATCAACGCGCGTTAGGGAGGTGCGCAGATCGAGGAACACCGCCCATGACACGCATTGCCCATATCGAACTGGACGACGGCAATCTGCCCCCGCCCACGCCGGAGATCGAACAGGAACGCCGTGTGGCGATGTTCGACCTGATGGAGCACAACACATTCGAATTGCCTGACCGCGACGGCAAGCCGGTTCCGCCGGGGCCGTATAATGTCGGTCTGTCGATCCGGGACAAGCGGCTGGTGTTCGACGTGACCACGGAAAGCCATGAAAAGGCGGCGGAATTTCACCTGTCCCTGACCCCGTTTCGGCAGGTGGTGAAGGACTATTTCCAGATCTGCAAATCCTATTTCGACGCGGTGAAAACCCTGCCACCCAGCCAGATCGAGACCATCGACATGGCGCGTCGCGGCATCCACAACGAAGGCGCGCGCATCCTGCAAGAGCGGCTCGAGGGCAAGGTGACGGTGGACGACGACACCGCGCGGCGCCTGTTCACGCTCGTCTGCGTGTTGCATTTCGGGGGCTGATCGTTGGGGGTGTTGCCGCAATCGATTCTGTTTTGCTGCGATCACAACGCCGTTCGATCCCCGATGGCCGAGGGGATCATGAAAAAGCTCTACGGCTTCAAGACCTATGTGCAGTCCGTGGGTGTGGTGAACGATCTGGAGATCGACGGCTTTGCGATCGCAGTCTGTGACGAGATCGGGATCGCGCTGAACCGTCACCGGTCGCGCAGTTTCGATGAACTGGAAGAGAACGGCGAAGCGCTGTCGGGGTTCGATCTTGTCGTGGCCTTGTCTCCGGCGTCGCAGCGGCGGGCGCTCGATTTGACGCGGTTCTATCATCTGACGGTGGAATACTGGCCGATTATGGACCCGACGGGCCTTGGCGAAACGCGCGAACAGAAGCTCAACGCCTATCGGCAGACACGTGACCAGTTGGTCGATCACATCAAACGGAAATGGGGAGGGCAGATATGAGCCGTGCAACACTGGAGCGGTATTTCGATGCGTTCAATCGCAAGGATATCGCCGGCATGCTGGATTGCCTGACCGATGACGTGGCGCATCATGTCAACGAAGGCGATGTTCGGATCGGGCGCGAGGCTTTCGAGGCGTTCTGCCAGCACATGGCGCGCTGCTATGACGAGACGCTGACCGAATTGGTGGTCTTCGTCGCGGAAGATGGCGGGCGCGGCGCGGCGGAGTACATGGTCAACGGCACCTATCTTGCCACCGATACGGGGCTGCCCGAGGCCAAGGGCCAAGGCTATCGCCTGCCTGCCGGATCGTTCTTTTCTCTCGATGACGGCAAGATCAGCCGGGTCGTGACCTATTACAATCTGAGCGATTGGATCAGACAGGTGTCGTGATGCAGGTCGACGCGCTGACCGGAGAGGCGCTGGATGCGGCGCTTGCCGATCTGGCGGCCCTGCGCATCGAGGTGTTTCGCGCGTGGCCCTACCTCTACGAAGGCGATCCCGGTTATGAGACGCATTACCTGCGGTCCTATCGCGACAACCCGCGCGCGGTTCTGATCGCGGCGCGGGACGGGGGGCGGATCGTGGGGGCGGCCACGGGCATGCCGCTTGCCGATCACGCCGACGCGTCACAGATGCGCGGGCCTTTGCCCCCGGTCGAGCAGGTCTTCTACTGCGCGGAGTCGGTGCTGTTGCCCGACTATCGCGGGCGGGGGCTGGGCCATGTGTTCTTCGACCGGCGCGAAGCCTTCGCGCGTGAGGCCGGCTTTGCCTTCAGCGCGTTCTGCGGAGTGGTCCGGCCCGACGATCATCCGTTGAAACCTGCGGCGTATCAGCCGCTGGACGGGTTCTGGCGCAAACGTGGTTATGCTCCGGTCGAGGGGGCGGTGGCGCGGTTTTCCTGGCAGGATGTGGATCAGGAAACCGAGACCGAAAAGCCTTTGCAGGTCTGGCTGCGGCGTCTTTAAAGGGCGTCAGGCGCCTGTCACGAAACGGCGCAGGTAGTCGTCCGAGTAATCGGTACGGATTTCGACCCAGATCGGCAGGTGATCCGACATCTCGAAACTGCTGAAATACCGCTCATAGGCGTCGTCCCAGTCGGAATAGGGCACGGCGCGTTCGGCATCGGATATCGCCCTGTAATGATCCTTGTCCGCCGCGCCGAACACCGCATCGCGCCAGTCGAAGCTGCCCGATTGCAGGAAATTCGTTCGCGTGTCCTCGCCGGTGAAGGCGATCTGGTCGTAGTATTTCGTGCCGCGCAGGTTGGTCGGGCCGAAATAGGGAGCCGTCAGGCCGTGATCGGTCAGCCCTTGCATAATGCTGTCATTGCGCGCCTCGATATTCATGTCGCCGATCATCACGTAGACCTCGTCCTCGCGGCGGGCGCGGTCCGCGACACGTCGGGCGAGCGCCGAAATCTCGGCTGCGCGTCGGGCCTTGGAGGCGGCATCCGTCCCGCCGTAGAGGATGTGGACGCTCATCAACGTAAACCTGAACCATCCGGCCTGAAATGCGGCGAAGAAGGGCGTGCGGGCGATCTGGTTGCCGTCGATCAAGGCGTCCCGGGGCAGGGTGACTTCGCCGACAAGATTGCGGAATCGCACGCGGTTGGTGTCGTAGAGAAATGCCTGCCGTTCATTGTTGCCGGGCCCGCCTTCGGTCACGTCGGTGACGAAATAATCCCAATTCGGGCCGAGCAGGGTCATCAGTTTGCGCAGCGGCTCAAGATCACTCTTGATCTCCTGCACCGCGCAAATGTCGAAATGGTCGATGATTTCAGCGATGTAATGAAAGCTCTCGTCCCGGCGCGGCTTGCCATCGTCGAAGGCGCGGATGTTCCAGGACCCGATGATGAGGCTTTTCGGATCCCTTTTGCCAAGCCCGCTCTCCCGGAGCGATTGCCGCAGCGCCAGAAGCCGAGTCGCGATCCAGTCGGCTTTGCCGGGATCGGACAGGTCGTGTTGGTATCGTTTCAGCCAGTGGTAGAAGGCCATGGGGAGTATCCTTCTTTGAAAATGCGATTGAACAAGCGGGAACGGAGTGATTTGAATGAGGTCGAAGGTAACATTCCGGCACTGACCTGTCGACGCGCGGCAGGGTCGCCGAAGCAAATCACGAGAGCATCATGAAAGTCGCAGCCGCTGCTTATCCAATGGATTTTATCGCCTCTTTCGGCGCTTACGAGGAGAAGCTCACAAAATGGGTGAGCGAGGCGGCTGAGGCGGGAGCCGACCTTCTGGTCTTTCCGGAATACGGTGCGATGGAACTGGCGACGCTCGCGGGGCGCGAGGCGGCGATGGATCTTGAGGCGTCCCTGCGCGCCGTGTCCGACCGCGTGCCAGAGGCGGATGACCTGCACGCGACATTGGCGCGGCGGTACGGGGTTCACATCCTCGCGGCCTCGGCCCCCGTTTTCGATGCGAATCTCGGCGACCGACCGGTGAACCGGGCGCGATTCTTTGCGCCGGACGGAAGCATGGGCCATCAGGACAAGCAGATCATGACCCGTTTCGAGCGCGAGGAGTGGGGCGTGATCGGCGGTGGACCGCTGCACCTCTTCGACACAGCGCTTGGACGGATCGGCATCCTGATCTGCTATGATGGCGAGTTTCCACTGCTCGGGCGGGCGATGGCGGAGGCCGATCTTCTTCTGGTGCCGTCCTGCACAGAGGCGTTGACCGGCTATTCCCGTGTCCGCATCGGAGCCATGGCGCGCGCCTTGGAAAATCAGTGTGTTACAGTCATGTCTTCAACTGTTGGATCATGTGATTGGTCCTATGCGGTGGACGAAAACACGGGGATGGGCGGCATATTCGGGCCCCCTGACACCGGCTTTCCGGCCACTGGGGTGATCGCGGAAGGCAGCTTGAACGTGCCCGGCTGGACCTATGCCGAGGTCGATCTGGAACGGATCGCCCATGTGCGCAAGGACGGAGTCGTGCTCAATCGGCGCCACTGGGACGAGCAATCGGGACGGGATCGGATTGCCGCACTGCGGAAACTCGGCTGAATAGGCCTTGATAAATTGGCCGTTTGCCCCCATTTAATAGCGCGCCTCGCACTATGACGGGGACGTTAACTTAGGAGAAACCATGGCCAAGGAAGATACGCTCGAATTTCCCGGTGTCGTTAAGGAACTCCTGCCTAACGCGACGTTTCGGGTCGAGCTTGAGAACGGCCATGAGATCATCGCGCACACGGCAGGCAAAATGCGCAAGAACCGCATCCGCGTTCTTGCCGGCGACAAGGTGCAAGTGGAAATGACGCCCTACGATCTGACCAAGGGTCGGATCAACTACCGCTTCAAGTAAGCGGGATGCCCGCATCTCGAAATGAAGTGCCCGGTCTCCGGGCACGATGCGGACTCACATGACATTGCGACTGGTTCTTGGATCCGGCAGCCCGCGCAGGCGGGAACTGCTGGCGCAGATCGGCGTCGAGGCGGATGACATCCGTCCGCCCGACATAGACGAAGAACCCCGCCCCGGTGAATTGCCGCGTCCTTATTGCGTGCGCCTTGCCCGTGAAAAGGCTTTGACGATTCCTGCCGGTGACGACGAGATCGTCTTGTCCGCTGACACGACAGTCGCATTGGGTCGGCGCATTCTCGGAAAACCCGCCGATGCGGCCGAGGCGGCGCAATTCCTGTACGCTCTGTCCGGCCGGCGGCACCGTGTCGTGACGGCGGTGGCCGTGCGGCGCGGCCCGCAGCTTTGGGAGCGGGACGTGGTCACGCAGGTCAAGATGAAGCGACTGAGCGATGCAGAGGTCAATGCCTATCTCGCCAGCGACGATTGGCGCGGCAAGGCGGGTGGCTATGCCATCCAAGGCCCGGCGGGCGCCTTCGTGCCGTGGATCAGCGGCAGTTTCAGCGCCGTTGTGGGGTTGCCCCTGGCAGAGACCGCGAACCTGTTGGTGGCAGCAGGGTATCCGCTTTACGAGGTGTCGGCATGAAGGGCCGCTTAATCGCGCTGGATCATATCGGCGAACGCGAAGTCGCGGCGCTGATGGTGGACGGGCAGGTCGAAGACCTGTTTCTGGACACCGATCTGCCCGCGCCCGGCACCATCTACCGTGCCATCGTCGAACGCCCGATGAAGGGGCAAGGGGGGATGTTCCTGCGCACGCCCGATGGCTCGGCCTTCGTACGGCAGGTCAAGGGCCTGTCGCCCGGCCAAACGTTGCTGGTGCAGGTCACGGGCTATGCCGAGCCGGGCAAGGCCATTCCCGTCACGCACAAGGTGCTGTTCAAGAGCCGCTATGCCATTGTCACGCCGGATGCGCCGGGGATCAACGTGTCGCGTCGGATCAAGGATGACGACGCGCGCGAAAGCCTTTTGGAGATCGCACACGATATCATGGACGCGGATGGATTCGGTCTGATCCTGCGGTCGTCGTGCGAGGGTGCGGATGCGGGCGAGATCGCAGACGACATTGCCGCGATGGCCGATCTGGCGACAACGGTGATGGCGGATGCTGCGGGGGACGCGGAAGTGCTGACCCAAGGCGACGGGCCGCATCTGCTCGCATGGCGCGAATGGACCGACATGGCCGAGATCGACAGCGCCGATGGCAGTTTCGAACGGCACGGCATTCTGGATGTGCTTGACGGGTTGCGGGCCCGCGATGTGCCGCTGGGCGGACAGGCGTCGATGGCGATCGAGCCGACCCGCGCGCTTGTCGCGGTGGACGTGAACACGGGCGGCGACACCAGCCCTGCCGCCGGTCTCAAGGCCAATCTTGCGGCGGTCAAAGACCTGCCACGCCAGTTGCGGCTGCGCGGGCTGGGCGGGCAGATCGTGATCGACCCCGCGCCCACCGCCAAGAAAGACCGCCGCCAGATCGAAAGCGCCCTGCGCGGTGCCTTGAAACGTGACAGCGTGGAAACCGTCTTCGTGGGGTGGACTCCGCTGGGGCATATCGAGTTACAACGCAAACGCGATCGACGTCCGCTGAGCGAGGTATTGATATGAGCTGTCCGATCTGTGGCAAGGAAACCAACCCCGAGATGCGGCCGTTCTGTTCGAAACGCTGCGCGGATGTGGATCTGGCGCGCTGGTTGAACGGTCAATACGCGGTGCCGTCGGAAGACCCGGACGATATCGAGGCGGCCATTGAAGCTACGGAGCAGGCCGAGGCCGACGCACGGAAGATCCACTAGCGGCTTGTCTTGCCCGGTCCGCATGGTACGGCTTGGATATGCACGGGACGAGCACTTCATCCTTCGAACCGATGATCCGCGCGGCGGGTCTGGACGGCGTTCTGGTGAGCTTTGGCGACCACCTGTCGGAACCCGCCAACCGCGCAGCCTTGGCCTTGGCCGCGGCGGTGTCACGTGCGGACATTGACGGGATCGAGGAATGCGCGCCGTCGCTCGTGTCGGTGTTCCTGCGCTTCGATCCGTTGCACTTGGGCCTCGATGCGCTGATCAACCATCTCGAGTCGCTGCTATCCGATCGCGACTGGTACGCGGCCCCCTTGCCTGAGGGGCGCAGGTTCATCCGCGTGCCGACGGTCTACGGCACCGACCTCGCGCCCCAGCTCGAAGAGGCGGCGCAGGCGGCGGCGCTGTCGGTCGAGGAGGCGGTCGCCTCGTTGTCCAAGGCGCGGGTGCGGGTGCAGACCATCGGCTTCGCGCCGGGTCAGCCCTATCTGGGCCTCTTGCCCGACGCTTGGGATATTCCCCGCCAGACGGCGCTGACCAAGGCTGTGCCCGAGGGCGCGCTGGTGGTCGCGATCCGGCAACTGGTGCTGTTTTCCGTCGCCAACCCGACAGGCTGGCGGCATGTGGGGCAAACGGCGCTCAAGCTCTTTCGTCCGGAAAGCGACACGCCGTTTTTCCTGCGTCCCGGCGACGAGGTGCAATTCGTGCAAGCATCACCCGATGTGGTTGCGCGCTACGCCGACGACCCCGATGGCGGGGCCGAGATCGAGGTGATCCGGTGAGCCGCGCGCTCAAGGTGCATCGCATCGCGCCCGGTGCGACGGTGCAGGATCAGGGGCGGATCGCATACCGCGCGTTCGGCGTGTCACGCGGCGGAGCGATGGACCGGCTGGCCCTGGCGGAGGGTGCGGCCTTGCTGGGCCAACCCGGTGACAGCGCGGCGCTGGAACTGCCCGGATCGGGCGGCGTGTTCGAGGCGACCGAACCCTTGCGCATCGCCCTGACGGGGGCACCGATGCGGGCCACATTGGACGGTGCGCCGCTGGTCTGGAACGCGTCTCACGCCATGCCAGCAGGCGCGCGGCTTGAGATCAGGGGCGCGACCGCTGGCAGTTACGGGTATCTGCATGTGGGCGGCGGGTTCGACACGCCGGTTCTTTTGGGCGCGCGCTCGGCGCATCTGGCGGCGGGGATCGGTGCGGTCGTTCAGGCGGGCGATGCTCTGCCGGTTGGACCTGACACGCGCGGCGATGTGGGATGGACCCTGCCACAGGACAGTCGGTTCGAGGGAGGCACGCTGCGCCTGATCATTAGTTTCCAGACCGATCTGTTCGACGCAGGCACACGGGACCGCTTTTGCGAGACCGCGTTCACCCGCGATGCGCGCGCCAATCGGATGGGGATGCGGCTCAATTCGGACGGTGAGGGGTTTTCGGCCAGCAAGGGTCTGAACATCCTGTCGGAAGCGATCCTGACCGGCGATATCCAGATCACCGGCGACGGTACGCCGTTCCTGTTGCTGAGCGAGAGCCAGACCACGGGCGGTTATCCACGGATCGCCACGGTGATCCCCGCCGACCTGCCGCGCGCCGTGCAGACCTCGCCGGGCGGCACGCTGCGCTTCACCTTCGTGACACGGGACGCCGCTCTGGCGGCAGAGGCGCGGATGCGGGAGCAGCTTCGCAACCTGCCCAAGCTGCGCACGCCGCTGGTGCGTGATCCGGCGCAGATGCGCGATCTTCTCAGCTATCAACTCATCAGCGGCGCCACGGCAGGTGACGCGCCCTTGCAGGAGGACTAGGCCATGCATGTCGATCTGAATGCCGATATGGGCGAAAGTTTCGGTCCCTGGCCGATGGGGTCGGATGCGGAGCTGCTGGAGATCATCACCTCGGCCAACGTGGCCTGCGGGTTTCATGCGGGTGATTGGGACGTGATGTCCGAGACCATGTCGCTTGCGGTCGCGAATGACGTGGGCATCGGCGCGCATCCCGGCTTTCCCGATCTGCAAGGCTTCGGCCGGCGGCGGATGCAGCTGAGCCACGACAGCCTGCGCAACCTCGTGCGGTATCAGTTGGGTGCGGCGCAGGCGATGGCGCAGTCGGTGGGCGGCACTGTGCGGCACTTGAAGCTGCACGGCGCGTTAGCGAACATGGCGTCCGAGGATGCCGCGATGGCGACGGCCTGCTACGAAGGCGCGTTGTCGGTGAACCCTGACATCATCATCATGGTGCTGGCCGCGACTCAGCAGCAGACGGCGGTCGAGGCTTTGGGATGTCGCTGGGCCGGCGAGATTTTCGCGGACCGCGCGTACAACGACGACGCGACGCTTGTGGACCGCAGCCTGCCCGGCGCGGTAATCCACGATGCCGAGGTTGCGGGGCGCCGCATGGTCGAGATGGTTAAGGCGGGCGCCATCATCACCGAGAGCGGCACACACATTCCGGCAGCGGTCGACACGATCTGCCTGCATGGCGACGGCGCAACGGCGGTGCAGATCGCGCGCGCCGTGCGGGTCGCCCTGGCCGGTGCAGGCGTGTCGTTGCAGCGGTTCGCAGGGCGTCAGGGCGCGATCAGCAAGACCTGAACATCGGCGACATTGGTGCCCGTGGCGCGGGTCATGAGCAAATCGCCCGCCGCCGCGAGCGCCGCGTAGCTGTCGTTGTTGGCCAGAAGCCTGTGAACGTCCTGGCCCGCCGCCTTGATCCGGGGCAGGGTGCCTGCGTCCACCAACCCGCCTGCGGCATCGGTCGGCCCGTCGCGGCCATCGGTGCCGCCCGAGAGGAACACCCATGTTGCAGTGATCTCGGGCGCTTGGCTCGCAACGCGCAGGGCCAGTTCCTGATTGCGCCCGCCGCGCCCGGTGCCGGTGAGTTTGACAGTGGTTTCGCCACCGAACAGGAGCGCCGTGGGTTCGGGGCGTGCAATGAGTTCGGACAAGACCTTTCGGGCGGCATCCTGCACGTCCCCGGTCAGCGCATCGGTCACGATCCTCGGGGTCAGGTCGAGCCGGTGCGCCTCTTGCTCCATCGCTTCGAGCGACAGGCGGTTCGATCCGACGAGCGTGTTCGTGGCGTCTGGCAGCGGCGCAAGGTCCTGATTTTGCACGGTTTCCAGGTGTCTGCGGATCGACGCGGGCACCGAAGACCAGATGCCCGCAGTTTTCAGCGTGGCAATGGCCTCGGACGCGGTTCCGATCGGGCTGACCGTGGGACCCGAGGCGATGGCGCGCAGATCGTCGCCGATCACGTCCGACAGCAGGTAGGCATTGACCGGGGCCGGGGCGGCAAGGCGGACGAACCCGCCGCCCTTGAGCAAGCTTACCTGCTGGCGCACCAGGTTCACTTGCACGATGTCCAGCCCGGCCGAAAGAAGCAGATCGTTCAGCCGCGCCTTTTCGGTGAGGCTGACGCCCGGAAGCGGCGCGGGCAAGAGCGCGGACCCGCCGCCGGAAATCAGCGCGACAACGCGGTCATCCTCGCCTGCTTGCGCCAGAAGCTCCATCACGCGCTGTGCGGCGCGGGCCCCGGCCTCGTCCGGGATGGGGTGTCCCGCGCGGAGGATTTCTGCGCCCTGCACCGTGGTGTCGTTTTCGTGATGGGTCACGGCAAGGGCAGCGTCGGCGTCCGGGATGGCCTTCATCGCTTCGGCCAGCATCGCAGGGGCGGCCTTTCCGATGGCGATCAGGAAGGTGCGCCCGCCCGGTTCCTGCGGTGGCAGTGAAGATTGCGCCAATCCGCGTCGGACCGCACGCGCAGGATCGGCGGCGGTGATGGCGGCATCGAACAGCAGGCGCGCCTTGGTGCGAAGATCGTCGATCCGTGTCATGCCGGGATTAGTTCTGCAAAGACGTTGAAAGTCAAACGCTTGCGCATCGCCGCTCATGCAGCGCATTCAAATGATTGCATTTGGAGAAAGTGGTGGGCGACCCTGGAATCGAACCAGGCGTGCGTCTCCGCGAGGGAGTTACAGTCCCCTGCCACACCTTGCGGCCTGTCGCCCACTTACGCCCAAAGCCCTGCTTTCGGCGTGAGCGGGTGATTACAATTGCCCCCTTGCGGCGTCAACAGGAAAATCCCATCAAGCGGGAGGCGAATTTTGCAAGGCGAACAAGGGGGCTGTGATGGTCAAAAAACCGAAATGGGTGGTGGCCAAGGAACAGTCCAAGAAGGCGGCGGCTGCCGAAACGGTGTGGTTGTTCGGGTTGCACGCGGTGCGCGATGCGCTGGTCAATCCGAACCGCGAACGGCTGCGGCTGGTGGTGACGCGCAACGCAATGGACAAGCTGGCCGATGCCATCGAAGTCGCTGGAATCGAACCGGAAATGAGCGATCCGCGCAAGTTCGCGGCCCCCATTGATCCGCAATCCGTGCACCAAGGCGCTGCGTTGGAGGTGAAGCCACTCAACTGGGGGCGGCTCGAGGACGTGGCGCTTGGGCAGGGCGAGGGTCCGCCGCGTGTGGTGCTGCTCGACCGGGTGACGGACCCGCACAATGTGGGAGCGATTCTGCGATCCGCGGAAGTCTTCGGCGCGTCCGCCGTGGTGGGGACATTGCACCATTCGGCACCGGAAACCGGGGCGTTGGCCAAGACGGCGTCCGGCGCGTTGGAGCGCCAGCCCTATCTGCGCGAACGCAATCTTGCAGATGCGATGGAGCGTTTGCGATCAATGGGTTACATGATCTTCGGGCTTGACGGGGAGGCGGATCAGACGCTTGACGACGCCATCGGTCCGGTGCGGGATCGACCGATCGCGCTGGTGCTGGGGGCCGAGGGACCGGGGCTTCGGCCCAAGACCAAGGACACGTGCGATGCGCTGGTGAAGATCCCGTTTGCGCGGGCGTTCGGATCGCTCAACGTGTCGAACGCGGCGGCGGTGGCGCTTTACGCCGCACGGGCCTGAGCTTGCGGTTGGCGGGTCGCGTGCCAATATCCTGAGCAAAGGAGAGGCCATGCCACACGGAACGAAGATTGTCACCTGCTGCTATTGCGGAACCCGCGCGGCCCTTGTTTTACGGGGGGAAAGCCGTCACGAGTTGAGTTGTGCCGCCTGCGGCGCACCGCTGCACGACATGAAGTTGCTGCGCGCGGATGCTGTGGAGACACCGGTGTCCAGCACCAAGGTCAACACGCATCGTCCCGTTCCAAAGCAGAGGCGCGGCGCGGTGACTCCGATGCCGGTCTGGGAGCGCGAAGTGGGCTATTCCAGGAAGAAGAAAAAGAAGAAGCGCAAGACGCTCGCCAAACGGTTCTTCGAGGAAGCCTTCGACGTGCTCGAGGACATTTTTGACTGAATTGTACGGATCGGCCGTACGATCCGTGCGGTTCAAGCCGGGAAATCAGTGATTTTTGACCCGATGCGGGTCCGTTCACAGGGTTTGGTCCGGAACCGTACAGATGAGGGGCCCGAACCGTACGGATCAACCGTACGGGACGTTTCACTGGTCAATTCCGGCGACCTGTTCTAAGTGCGCAGGTGCAGTAACGGAGGCCCCGTGTGACGACATTTGAAAATCCCGGTCCGATCGAGGAAAACTGGAAAGACGCGATTTCGTCGGTGGAAGAAATCATCGAGGACGCGCGCAATGGCAAGATGTTCATTCTTGTCGATCACGAGGACCGCGAGAACGAGGGCGACCTGGTGATTCCCGCGCAATGGGCGACGCCCGATGCGATCAACTTCATGGCGATGCACGGGCGCGGGCTGATCTGTCTGGCGATGACGTCGAAGCGGATCGGCGAATTGGGGCTGGAGTTGATGTCCACCAACAACTCGTCGCGTCACGAGACGGCCTTTACGGTGTCCATTGAGGCGCGCGAAGGGGTGACGACAGGGATTTCGGCAGCCGACCGGGCGCGGACGGTGGCGGTGGCCATCGACGGGACCAAGGGCGCGCAGGACATCGCGACGCCAGGGCACGTGTTTCCGCTGCGGGCCAAGGATGGCGGTGTGCTCGTCCGGGCGGGCCATACCGAGGCGGCGGTGGATGTGAGCCGTCTTGCGGGGCTCAACGCGGCGGGTGTGATCTGCGAGATCATGAACGAAGACGGGTCGATGGCGCGGTTGCCCGAGCTGGTGGCGTTCGCACAGCGGCATAATCTGAAAATCGGCACGATCAGCGACCTGATCGCCTATCGCCGCCGCAATGACAATCTCGTGCGGGTGCGCAAGCAGGAAACGATCACGTCGGAATTCGGCGGCCAGTGGGACATGCGGATCTATACCGACGAAACCCACGGCGACGAGCATATCGTTCTGACCAAGGGCGATCTGTCCGGGGACGATCCGGTTCTGGTGCGGATGCACGCGATGGACCCGATGCTGGACGTTGTGGGCACCGGGCCGAAGGGACGGGCCGACGAGTTCCAGCACGCGATGCAGGCGGTGGCGGCCGAAGGGCGGGGCGTCGTGGTTCTGCTGCGCGACACGTCGATGAAGCTGGATGTGGGCGATGAGATTTCGCCCAAGACGCTGCGCCAATACGGGCTGGGGGCGCAGATATTGTCGTCTCTGGGCCTGTCGAAGCTGACGCTTCTGACCAATTCGCCGACGCCAAAGGTGGTCGGGCTCGAGGCCTATGGCCTTGAAATCGTTGGCACACGCAAAATCTCGGAGTTGGGGTGATGGCATCCATTGAACATTACACGCTGGACCGCCCGGTTTTCGACCGTCCCGTTAAGATTTTGATAGTGGTTGCGCCCTATTACCGGGACATCGCGGATCAGCTGATCGCTGGCGCGCGGGCCGAGGTGGAGGCATGTGGCGGGACGCATGACCTGGTCGAGGTTCCGGGCGCGCTCGAGGTTCCGACGGCAATCGGGATTGCCGAACGGATGTCGAATTTCGACGGCTATGTCGCGTTGGGATGTGTCATCAGAGGAGAAACCACGCATTACGAAACGGTGTGCAATGACAGTTCGCGCGGCATCACCCTTTTGGGGTTGCAGGGGCTGTGCATCGGCAACGGGATACTGACGGTCGAAAACATGGCGCAGGCGCAGGCCCGTGCGGAGGTTGCGGGACAGAACAAGGGTGGCGGTGCTGCGGCTGCGGCCTTGCACCTGATCGCGCTCAGCCGTAAGTGGGGCGCGGCCCGCAAGGGTGTTGGATTTGTCCCCGCCAAGGACGAATACCAGATCGCCGGTGACACCAAGGACCCGAATATCGCATGAGCCACGCTGCCAAGCCTCCTCGCGGATCGTCCACGCGCAAGGTGGACGAGAAACGCCAGAAGCGATCCGCATCGCGGCTTTATGCCGTGCAGGCGCTGTTCCAGATGGAGCAATCCGGGCAGTCGGTCGACCGCGTTGCGGTGGAGTTTCTGGATCACCGATTCGGATTGGCGCAGATCGAGGGCGAGGCGATGGTCGAAGGCGATGTCGACCTGTTCCGGCGCATCTGTGACGAGGCGGTGAACTGGCAGGCGAAGATCGACCAGATGACGGACCGTGGATTGGTGGCGAAATGGCCCATCGCGCGGATCGACCCGACGCTGCGGGCGCTGTTCCGGGCGGCCGGGGCCGAGCTGGTGGCGACGGAAACGCCGCCCAAGGTCATCATCAATGAATATGTGGACGTTGCGCGGGCGTTCTTTCCCGAGGGCAAGGAGCCGCAATTCGTCAACGCGGTGCTCGACCATATGGCGCGCGAGGCCCGGCCAGAGGCGTTCTGACGCGGGCTGCGCGCATTGGGCGCTTTGAAACCAAAACGATGCGGCTTAGGTTAGGTTAGGGAAAGCGAGGTGCTGTCATGCCCGATCTGATCAAGATGTATATCCGTCAAACCGCCATCGGCTTTGTCCTGTCCGCGATTTTCGTGACGCTTCTTCTCTATTTCAACGTCGTCAACCTGTGGCATCTGGTGACGCATACCGATGTCGGATTCCTGGCCGTTTTCCTGCTCTGGCTGTTCAACGGGATCGTGTTCGCCGGGGTGCAGTTCGGCATTTCGATCATGTTGATGAAATACGATGATGACGATGATGACGATGACCATCGCGGTCGGCCCATCACACTGACGCCGATCCGGGTGGAAGCGATGGCGCCGCGCGGCAACGTTCGGAATTTTCAGAGGAAATAAGCGGCGGGAACCACGCCAACCGTGTGGTTCTCTCATTCCCGAGGACCTGTATGTACAGGTGGGCGTCAGGTAACCGGACCAGGGCCCGGACAGAGCCAACTCCCTCGGAATTGCTTAAGGCCACCGGAATGCAACCTAGCACGAGAAGGGCAGAACCCGCCTAAGCCTCAGATAAGGCGGCGACCCCCGTCCGACAAGGGTCAGTTTGTGTCTGTGATGAATCCGTAGTCCTGCAATTCCTCGGGCAGGAGGACGTAGATTTCATCCGACGGCGTGGTGAGCGCGTGTTGCATCACCAGCGGATCGATTCCCATCTCATCGAGATAGACCATCACCTCGCCCTGGCCGCGCTGGATGTCTTCGACGGCAACGAAGGCGGGGAGCAGCGTGTTTTCGCCGAAATAGTGTTGGTGTACGCCGATGGCGGCGCCGTCTTCGGCGCTGCGGGTGATGCCGCCGGCGAAGAGGTAGGGGCAGGCCGAGAAGCAGTATTCGCCTTGCAGGACGCGGGTGCCGATTTCGCGCGTGCGCAGGGCGCGGCCAAGGGTCAGCGCATCGCGGACCGAGCCGCCCGGGCTTTGCAGGATGAGCGTGTCGAGCGGTTGTTCGGCTTTGGCGATCTGGTCGAGAATCCGCTCTGCATCGCCGTCGTCGATGGCCCCTTCGAGCCGCCAGAGCCCGGACGTGTCGGTCTGCGTCAGGGTGAGCCGTGTGGGCAGATCGCCCGGATCCCGTTCGGGGTCGAGACGGGGCATGTCGCGCGCCGGTTCGAATTGGCGGCGCTGGTCGCCGGGGCGCACGGGTTCGCTGAGGCGCGGGGCGTCGGGGCCGAAGCTGGGCAGGCGGAAATTGCCCTGCATGTCGCCAAGGATCAGCAGCACGCCGATGCCAAGTTGGAAGATCAGCACCCCCATCAGGACGCGGGAGACGGAGGAGCGGTTCATTTTTTCGTGCCTGTCAGCGGTGTGACCTGGCTGTCGGGCTGACGCTCTTCTGGCGGGGTGACGACGCCTTCGGCCACTTGTTCCACGTCGCGCAGGGCTGTCACGGCGGCGCGCAGTTCGGCGAGCGTGAGCGTGTCCTCGACCGCGGCCCCTTCGCGGCCCTGGCGGATGGCGGCGTGGGTCACGGCGAGGATCAGGACGAGCACTGCCGGAAGCAGGTCGATGGCGATGGCACCGGCCCAGGAGGGCAGGAAGTTGCGCGCGTAGAGGATGACCGCATCGGCCGAGGAAATGGGCGCGTAAGTGACATCGGGCGCGGGGGTGAGGGCCAGCACATCGCTGGCGGCGTTTTCGAGCGTGGTGGCACGCTGGGCCAGCACGTCGAGCACCGAGGTGATGGTGGCGGCCTGATCGCCCCGGTTCTCCGCCGTGCGCCCGTCGAGTTCGGGCAGAACGACCGAGGCGGCGAGATCTTGTGCCGCGCGTTCCACGAGGGCGGCGACGGAGAGCTGGCGCATCTGCGAGATCAGGCCCTGCAATTCGACGGCGGCGGTGGAAAACTCGACCGAGCGGGCCTGCACGGGCCCCTGTTCGACAGTGAGGGCGCGCATGCGGGAGAGGATCGCGTTGCCCCGTTCGAACGCGGTGTCGATTCGCGGTGTTTGAAGCGCGATCTGGTCTTCGAGGGCCGAGAGTTCGGCGGCCTTCTGGCGCAGGACGCGGAAGACGGCGCCGCGCCCGGCAAGGCCCGAAAGGGTGCCTTCGGCTTCGAGTTCGGAGAGATCCTCGAAACTTTGCCGCACGCGGGCGACGTCGCGTTCCAGCGATTGCGCCGAGAGCGCGATGTCGTGGGTGCGTTCGAGCGAGGTCTGGTAATCCTGCACGGTCTTGGCGAGGTGCTGCTCTACCGCCGCCGATCCGGCAAGGGCCGCGGCGTTGAGCCATGAGGACATGGCGACGATGGCGAGGCTGCCGAGGCCCATCGCGACCAGCAGCCCGATGCGAGCCTGGGCAGTGCGCACGGCTGGAAAGAGGCGCATCAGGTAGGACCAGAAGACGAAGATCCCCACCGACACGGCGACGGAATAGGCGATGGCGGCAAAGACCGACATGGCGCCGTTCTCATCGAGCAGCGAGGACACGCCGAGATAGGTGTAGATGCCAGAGGCCACAGCGAGGACGCCCAGCGCGGTGCCGGAGAAGGTGTCGAGCCAGCCGAGATGGCCTTCG
The DNA here is from genome assembly GCF_947488135.1 of uncultured Marivita sp. Classification (GTDB taxonomy): domain Bacteria; phylum Pseudomonadota; class Alphaproteobacteria; order Rhodobacterales; family Rhodobacteraceae; genus Marivita. The sequence goes on from NZ_CANKYW010000005.1 coordinate 55,215, forward strand.
AGTTCGCGGGCATAGCGGACGCCGCGTGCTTCGGATCGGGTCAGGCGGTGGTCTTCGGCCATGGGATGTCCTTTTGCGTGATTTCCTCCAAGGTATGTTTTTTGGCGGGGGAATGAAGGGCCGGGCGGCTGGACTTGATTTTGTTCACGAAATGTTCATATTTTCCCGCATGAGCGTTTTGACTGATCTTCATCGCGCCGAGGCCGGCGTTCTTCAGCCCGGGCAGGTGTTGGCGCGCGGCGTGTGCCGCCATCTGGCGAGCCACGGGTTTTCGGTGATCGAGGAGTTCGTGCCGGATCGGGGGCTGCGCGTGGATGTGATGGCGCTTGGTCCCAAGGGCGAGATCTGGGTGGTCGAATGCAAATCCTCGCGCGCCGATTTTCAGTCGGACTGCAAATGGGAGGGGTATTTGGACTGGTGCGACCGCTATTTCTGGGCGGTCGATCTGGACTTCCCCACCGACCTGCTGCCGATGGAAACGGGGTTGATCATCGCCGACGGGTACGATGCCGAGATCGTGCGGATGGCCCCCGAGGACAAGCTGGCGGCGGCGCGGCGCAACAAGCTGATCCGGAAATTCGCGATGCACGCGGCGCGGCGGTTGCACGCGCTGCGTGATCCGGAGGCGATGCTGGCGGCCTGGGGGTAAGGCGGTCCGCGTGTCGCGGTTATCGCTTGGGTTTGACCTTGCGTGCGGCGGTGGCGGCGAGTTTGATCTCTTCGGCGATTTCGTCGGCTTCCTCGGGCGAGAAATCCATCGGGATCTCGATCCCGTCGGCCAGCACGAAGAGGCGCACCATGCCCAGATCGGTCGGGCCGATTTGCAGGTTGGCTTCGATGTCGCGTTCGGTGTTGATGCCCATGATCGTGCTCCGGGATGTGCGGTTCAGGGCCGAGGGCATAGACCCGGTGGGGTTGTTTTGCAAGTTCCGCCGGGTATGCTGCGTGGATGGCGGACAAGACCACCTTGCGTCTTTTCGGAGCGGCGGATCACGATTGGTTGGTCGATCTGCACGCACGACACTACGCCGAGGCCGAGGGGTTCGACGACAGTTTCGGGCAGCTTGTCGGGTCGATCCTTCGTGACTTCGAGGCCCGGCACAATCCCGATTGCGAGAGGGGCTGGGTGGCCGAACGCGAGGGCGTGCGGCTTGGCAGTATTTTCTGCGTTCGGTTGGAGGGGCGGACGGCCAAGCTGCGGCTGTTCCTGCTGGACCAACCGGCGCGGGGGCAGGGCCTGGGGCAGCGGATGCTGACCACCTGCATGGATTTCGCGCGCCAGAGCGGCTACCGGAAGATGCAGCTTTGGACCCATGAAAGCCACGCGGCGGCCTGCGCGCTTTACCGGCGGAACGGCTGGAGCTGCACATCGTCGAAACCGGTGCACAGCTTTGGGGTCGATCTGGTGGAACAGGCGTGGGAAGTCACGTTATAGGGGCAGATGGGTCTTGCAATGGCGGAACCGTCCCGTTATTTCGCCCCTCAGTGCCGACATAGCTCAGTAGGTTAGAGCGCTTGATTGTGGATCAAGAGGTCCCCCGTTCGAGCCGGGGTGTCGGTACCATCATCCAAGACGAACGATGAGACCTAGACGCGCGCTCTAGAGGCGGTTGTCGACCTACGCTCTTGAGTGGTGGAGGGGCTCTGAATCAATGAGGGTGTCAAGGACACGCCTCGTCACGTTCGCAGCATAGCCATCTTCGGAGAAACCCGCGACTAACAATGGGGATATGTTGTTTCCATTTTGGAAACAGCCTGTTTCCAATGCTTGTGTAGATATCGAAAGGCTTTTTCGTGACTCTGTCCCGCGTGGAGATGTCGGTTTGTTACCAACAACGCTTTCCTAGTACCAATTCGATTATTGGAACTGGCGTCTCCACACGATGATCGACTGTGATCTTCCATGCGGACCTGATTGATCCGGCCAAGTCACTCAAGACACGGTGTTTTTTGTGCTTAGGACACTGAATTATTAAGGCGGTAATGAGGCCCGGATAAGAAAAAATGTGTCCGTTGCCATATTTTTGACAAATTTTGCCGCAATTTGGTCACTTGGGGCGGGGGCCTCAACCAAGGTGATACGATGCCATTTTTTCTAGGTATTTATAACTCGGACATTATTGAATCGGCGCTTGGTCACCAGAGCGCGAACACCACGCCCGGTGCGGTTGTTTCCGGGTGCCGCGAAACAGAGCGTGCCGAATTGGCTCAGGACTGGGCAGGTCTCGTTGATCGATTTTCCTGGCGAGAGCACCCCTGCGTTTCGGCTCAAATTCGCGAAAACACGAAGAATCGATAAGGATTCCAAGCCTCGGCATCCTGCAAACCGGCGCATTTCGTCGTTGCCTTCATTCAAGGCAAGCGGGTTCTCGCGAAGGTTGGACGCCTGACGCTGATAATGTCCGTATTGAGTGAGACACTCCCGTTTAGGCCGGGGGTGTCTTGAGCAGTCTCACTCTGTTTCGATGTCGATGGTTTGCAGCAAGCGGCCCGTGTCGCGGGCGAAGATCAGGATTTGGTCGTCTTCTGTCACAACCGCATACCAGTTGCGCGCCTGGGTGAAGGCGGTGGCCGTGGTGCCGTCCGGAAGGGTGATCGTGTCGGGCAGCGGAGTGGCCGATTGATTGTAGCGGATGACAATCAGTGCGGTGATGAGTATGACGCCCGCGATCATAGTCGCGGTCAGGACTGTCACCAGCCGCCGCAGAAAACGCAGGTTGGCCGGTTCGACGACCTGATCCTCGGGGGCGTTGTCCATGTCTGAGTCCATCATAAGCGTCATCATCGGCGCGTCACCGCCCAATCGCCTTGATAAGGCCTTGGCGCGGGACGTGCCAGAGGAAGCCGCCCTGTCGCGGACGCGGCTGTCCAAGCTGATCGAAGAGGGCGCGGTGCAGCGCGGGGGGGAGGTTTTGAGCAACCCCAAGGGACTGGTGTCCGAAGGCGACGTGATCGAGATTGCGGTTCCCGAGGTGACGGAGAGCCATATCGAGGCCGAAGACCTGCCGTTGGACGTGCGGTTCGAGGATGATGACCTGATCGTGGTGATGAAGCCTGCGGGCATGGTGGTGCATCCGGCGCCGGGCACGCCGTCGGGCACCTTGGTCAATGCGCTGTTGCATCATTTCGGCGGGCGCTTGTCCGGGGTCGGGGGCGTGGGGCGTCCGGGGATCGTGCACCGGATCGACAAGGATACGAGCGGGCTTTTGGTGATCGCCAAGTCCGACCGGGCGCATCACGGGCTGGCCGACCAGTTCGCGGCGCATACGGTGGAACGGGCCTATCAGGCGCTGGTCCACGGGCATCCCGATCCGGCCGATCCGCGGTTGCGCGGGGTGCGGGGCGTGTCCATCGAACCCGGCGCGGTGATCAAGATCACCAGCGATCTGGCGCGGCACAAGACGGACCGGCAGAAACAGGCGGTGTTCTTCGGCCACGGCAAACACGCGATCACCCGCGCGCGGGTGCTGGAGGTCTACGGCACTCCGGCGCAAGTGTCGCTGGTGGAATGTCGGCTGGAGACAGGGCGCACGCATCAGATTCGGGTGCATATGGCGCATGCCGGGCACGGGTTGATCGGCGATCCGGTCTATGGTGGGCGGCGTAAGGTCGCGAAGGGGGCGCTGTCGGATGCCGCGATGGCGCTGCTGGGCGCGTTCGACCGACAGGCGCTGCACGCGGCGGTGCTGGGTTTTGACCATCCCGTGAGCGGCGAAACCCTGCGGTTCGAGGCTGCGTTACCTCAAGACATGGCGGATTTGATCTCGGTTTTGCGTGAGTGAAACAATGGTCCCATGTGCGTGAGTGCACTGACACTCGGGTTACATGGCGGTTATTGTGCGTTAAATTGAGGTCAACACACGCCACAGGACTTGAAACTGGCGGGCAACATCCCAGATTAAATGTTAAGCCCGTAAACATTGGAGGGACAAGGGTATGGCCAATTATGCGAATCTCCCGGCCCCGTCACCGGAAGCCGGACTGAGTCGCTATCTTCAGGAGATCCGGAAGTTCCCGCTTCTGGAACCGGAGGAAGAGTACATGCTCGCCAAGCGTTGGGTCGAGCAGGAAGATACCGAAGCCGCACACAAGATGGTCACGAGCCACCTGCGGTTGGCGGCGAAGATCGCCATGGGCTATCGCGGCTACGGATTGCCTCAGGCGGAGGTGATTTCCGAGGCCAATGTCGGCCTGATGCAGGCGGTCAAGCGGTTCGATCCCGAAAAGGGATTCCGTCTGGCCACATATGCCATGTGGTGGATCCGTGCGTCGATCCAGGAATATATCCTGCGGTCGTGGTCGCTGGTGAAGCTGGGTACGACTTCGGCGCAGAAGAAGCTGTTTTTCAACCTGCGCAAGGCGAAGTCGCGCATCGGTGCGCTTGAGGATGGCGATTTGCGGCCCGAGCACGTGGCCAAGATCGCGCATGATCTGGGCGTGAACGAGGACGAAGTGATCTCGATGAACCGGCGTCTGTCGGGGGGTGACGCGTCGCTGAATGCGACTGTCGGCTCCGAAGGCGAAGGCACGATGCAGTGGCAGGACTGGCTCGAGGACGAGAGTGCGGACCAGGCCACGGATTACGAGGAAAAGGACGAGCTTGACGCGCGCCGTGCGTTGCTGACGCAGGCAATGGATGTTCTGAACGACCGCGAGAAAGACATCCTAACGCAACGACGTCTGGCCGAAAAAGCGGTGACGCTCGAAGAATTGTCGGGCCAGTACGACGTGAGCCGCGAACGCATCCGCCAGATCGAAGTGCGGGCGTTCGAGAAGCTGCAAAAGCGGATGCGCGACCTTGCGAAAGAGCAGGGGCTTGTGACGGCAAGCTGAACGCGTGTCACGACGTGAGACTGGTAACGCCGGGCCTGTGCCCGGCGTTTTTTCGTGTTAGGCGGGACCTAGCAGTCAGGAGGAGGTCAGCATGTCGGTCATTCGGTGGGGTATCCTTGGTGCGGCCAAGTTTGCGCGGGAACAGATGGCCCCGGCGATCCACGCCGCGCGGCAGTCGAAATTGGCGTTGTTGGCCACGTCCGACCCGGCAAAGGCGGCGCCATTTCAGGCCATCGACGCAGACTTGCGGGTGGTAAACAGCTATGAGGCCGTGCTGGCCGATCCGGAGATCGATGCGGTTTACATTCCGCTGCCGAACTCTTTGCATGTGGAGTGGACACGCAAGGCGTTGGAGGCGGGCAAGCATGTGCTGTGTGAAAAGCCGATCGCGATGCGGGCGGATGAGATCGACGATCTGATCGCGCTGCGGGATCGGACGGGGTTGGTGGCGGCAGAGGCCTACATGATCGTGCACCATCCGCAGTGGCACCAGGTGCGGACCTGGGTGCAGGACGGGGCCATCGGCGAGCTGCAGCGCATCAATGCGATCTTCACGTATGACAATTCCGGCGATCCCGGCAATATCCGCAACGCGGTCAAGACCGGCGGCGGGAGCCTGCCGGATACCGGGGTCTATACGCTGGGCTGCGCGCGCTTCGTGACCGGGCAGGAGCCCTTGCGCGTTCTGTCGGCGGATATCCGGCGCGAAGACGGGGTCGAGGTGCGGGCCGAAGCGATGGTGCAGTTCGACGGGTTCACGCTGACCTCGTTCACGTCGATGCGGATGCAGCGGTATCAGTCGGTGACGTTGCAAGGCACGCGGGGCGTGATCGAGGTGCCGGTGCCGTTCAATCCGCTGGGCTATGGCGACGCCGAGATACGGTTGATGCGCAAATCCGGGCCGGTGGAAGTGTTCCGCTATCCCGGCGTTAACCAATATGTGCGGCAGGTCGAAGCGTTCGGCGCGGCGGCGCGCGGGGAGGCGGCCTACCCGTGCCCGTTGGAGTTCAGCAAAGGCACGCAGAGCCTTATCGACATGATCTGGGCTGCGGAGGGCTGACGAAGGTGCGGGAGGTTCGGACGCCTGCATCGGCGCTCGGGGTCTGTCGCGTGAAAAGATGTTTCAAAAGCGACAAGAAGTGATCCAAACCGGATCGGCTGCGTATACCCATAAAAGACTTGGGGACACGCAAATCCATGGACATCAAATCAGTAGAGTTTTCTGCTGCGTTTCTTAATTCTTTGGGTGGCAGTAGCGAGGGCGAAACTGAGAGCCTCATCGACGGCATTGCGCTTGAGGTCTCGGAAGGTCCCGTAGACCCATCCGCACCGCTTGCAACAGACGACGGAGTCGTTGGTCGGCTTGTCGTCCGTCGCGAGGACGGTTCCACCGCAGTCTTCGCACTCAAAAGTGACGCGTATTAGGTCCATGATCGTTGCCGTTACCCTGTAGTCTTTAGTGTATCTATGCAAGGGAACGCATGTGTCAACGTTTGGCGATGCATGACGCCCCGGCAGGCCTTGCCGGGAACACTTTGTTTCGATCCGTCAGACCCGCGCAGTGTTGTGCTCTGACAGGGTGAACCACACGCAGATATAACGAAAATGGGCCGATCCCTTGGATCGGCCCGTTTTGGTCACGCGGCGTTGGTGTTTGCCGGTTTGGCTTTTTTCGCGCGGGACGGGCCGCTGTTGCTGTCGATGAAATCGAGCACCAATGGCCGGATGTTGTTCCGCCAGCTCTTGCCCGCGAAGATGCCGTAATGGCCGGCACCCGGTTCGACATGGCTGGCCTTCATCTCGTCCGGCAGACCGGTGCAGAGACCGAGGGCGGCAAGGCATTGACCGGGGGCGGAGATATCGTCTTTTTCGCCTTCGACAGTCTTGACCGCCACCTTTGTGATGGCTCCGAAATCAACCTTGTGGCCCGCGACGACAAATTCGTTCTTCGCGATCTCGCGTTTCTTGAAGATGCGGTCCACGGTGGAGAGGTAAAACTCGGCGGGCATGTCCATCACGGCGAGGTATTCGTCGTAGAACCGGTTATGCGGATCGTGATCCGACGCTTCGCCGCGCATCACGTTCTGGATCTGGTTGGTGAAGGCATCGGCGTGACGTTCGCCGTTCATCGAGATGAACGAGGCCAACTGCAACAGGCCCGGATAGACCATGCGGCCGACGCCCTTGTACTTGAAGCCGACGCGCTGGATCATGGTTTCTTCGAGCTGGCCCATCGTCACGCGGCGACCGAAGTCGGTCACGTCGGTCGGGGTCGCGTCGGGATCGACCGGACCGCCGATCAATGTCAGCGTCCGCGGCTGTGCGTCGGGCTCAAGCTCGGCCAGATAGGCGGTGGCCGCGAGGGTGAGCGGAACGGGCTGGCATACGGCGACAACGTTGATGTCGGGTCCCAGCTCTTTCATGAACTCCATGAGGTAGAGCGTGTAATCCTCGACATCGAACTTGCCGGCGCTGACCGGAATGTCACGCGCGTTGTGCCAGTCTGTCACGTAAACTTCGCAATTCACGAGTAGGGATTTGACAGTGGAGCGCAGGAGGGTCGCGTAGTGACCGGACATGGGGGCCACCAACAGGATCTTGCGGGGCTGTTCCTCGCGTCCGACCACGTTGAAGTGGATCAGATCGCCGAAGGGACGTTCGACTATAGTCTCAATCTCGACGAGGTGATCCTTGCCGTCTTCGTGGGTGAATGTGCGAATCCCCCAGTCGGGTTTGACCACCATCCGCTCGAATGTGCGTTCGGTCACTTCACCCCAGGCCGCCATCCACTGCATGGCTGGGTTTGGCATCATCGCCCAGGCGGGGTAGGAGGCCATCGTCTTGGCGGTTGCGCCAAGCCATTGATTTGTATTGCGAAATGTCTCCATGAGATCGTATGTCATCATGTAGCGCATAGAGGCGTCTCCTTCGAAGTCGACCCGGAAAACCGGGCTGTTTCGTCGCTTTGCCTCCCACCGCTAGCGACTGTATTCTGCATGGCAGCATACTTAGGGGGGAATATTGGCCATGACAACTGAAGACGTCACCGCACCGGAAATCAGCGCGGAACTTGAGGCCAATTTGCAAAAGATAGAAACCTTGACCGGACGGTTGATGACGGCTCTATCCAGCAAGAAGCAGATCAATTCGTCCCTGCACTCGCCCGACGCGGCACTGTTCGGTGAGGCGATCCAGGCGTATTGGCAGGAGTGGTTTCAGAACCCTGCCAAGATCCTGGAGCACCAGATCGAATACTGGGGCAAGTCGGTTACGCATTATGTCGAGGCGCAGCGCGCTTTGGCCAAGGGCAAGTTGCAGGCGCCGGAAAATCCCGGACCGAAGGACCGCCGGTTCAAAAATCCGCTTTGGGACGAGCATCCGTATTTCAACTTCATCAAGCAGCAATACCTGATCAACGCCGAGGCGATCCGCACCGCGGTGGAGGATATCGAGGACATGGACGCGACCGAAAAGAAGCGGTTGCGTTACTTTGCACAGCAGATCGTCGATATGTTCGCGCCGACCAACTTCCTCGCCACCAATCCGGATGCGTTGCAAAAGGCGTTGGAGACAGAGGGCGAAAGCCTTGTCAAAGGGCTCGAGAACCTCGTAGCGGATCTCGAAGCGAACAATGGAGAATTGGTCGTACGGCTGGCCGACGAAAAGGCGTTCGAGATCGGCACCAACATCGCCACCGCCGAGGGCGAGGTGGTCTATCGCAACCACATGATGGAAGTGATCCAGTACAAGGCCACAACGGAAAAGGTCCACGAGACGCCGATCATCCTGTTCCCGCCCTGGATCAACAAGTTCTACATTCTGGATTTGAAGCCGGAAAATTCGTTCATCCGCTGGGTGGTTGATCAGGGCTACACGCTTTTTGTGGTGAGCTGGATCAACCCGGACGAAAGCTACAAGGATGTCGGTCTCGATACCTATATCGAAGACGGGTATCTGCGGGCGATCAACGAAGTGAAGGCGATCTGCAATGTCGAGAAGATCAACGCGATCGGCTATTGCATCGCAGGCACCACGCTTAGCCTGACACTGTCGTTGCTGAAGCAGCGCGGTGACACCTCGATCAAATCGGCCACGTTCTTTACCACGCTGACGGATTTTGCCGATCAGGGGGAATTCACGCCCTTCCTGCAAAACGACTTCATCGACGGGATCGAGGCCGAGATCGGCGATACCGGGATCCTCAAGTCCTTTATCATGGCGCGCACGTTCAGCTATTTGCGGTCGAACGACCTGATCTACGGCCCGGCGATCAAGAGCTACATGATGGGCGAAACGCCCCCTGCCTTCGATCTGCTTTATTGGAACGGAGACGGGGCGAATTTGCCGGGGCGGATGGCGATGCAGTATCTGCGCGGATTATGCCAGGCCAACAAGTTCGCCGAGGGTGAGTTCGAACTGCTGGGGCATACCCTGAGCCTCAAGGACGTGGACGTGCCGCTGTGTTCCATTGCCTGCGAGACGGACCACATCGCGGCCTGGAAAGACTGCTATCGCGGCGTGCAGACGATGGGGGCAAAATCCAAGACCTTCATCGTCTCCGAGTCGGGTCACATCGCCGGGATCGTCAATCCGCCGTCGAAGAAAAAATACGGCCACTACACCAATGACGACCTGTCGCTATCGCCCGAAGACTGGCTGTCATCGGCCGAATACACCGAAGGATCGTGGTGGCCCGTGTGGGAAAAATGGATGGCAAAGCGGGCAGGGAAATGGATCAAGGCACGGGAAATAGGGGATAAATCCCATCCCTCTCTCGGTCCCGCCCCGGGCACGTATGTGCAGATCAAGGCAACCGCCTGACGGTCAGCTTCCCTAGGGAAAACTTTTTTGCTGCACCGCAGAAAAAGGGTTGAAATGCTGCACTGCGGCATGTATATATTCTGCATCTGCACAAGACAGCGGGGTGGGCCCGCAAAGCAGGAAAGGATTTTGAACAATGGCTAAGACACCCGACATGACAGCGACCCTGAAAGAAATGATGGGCGCGTTCCCGGTCGACACGAAAGCAATGGAAGACGCTTTCAAAACCACAGCAACTCTGAACGAGAAGCTGTCCCACGTTGCGATCGAAGCGGCTGAAAAGTCGTCCGAGATCTCCGCAAAGTGGACCAAAGACACGCTTGCCAAGCTGGGCGAAATGTCCAAGGCAAAAACAGAGCCTGCGGATTACGCAAAAGCGATGACCGATTTCGCATCGGCCCAAGCTGAAGTTGCTGCCGAAAACATGGCCGCCTTCGCTGAAATCGCGAAGAAAGTCCAGATGGACACAGTTGAGCTGATGATGGCGGCTGGCAAGGACATGTCCGAAGACGCAACAGCTGCGATGAAGAAAGCAACTGCTGACGCGACAAACGCTGCCAAGAAGGCAACTGCTGCTGCGAAGTAAGCTTCTTACGAACTAGCGTTCTCTCCTCCCAAATTGGAACGCTAAACTTAGGCCGGGTCCATTCGTGGATCCGGCCTTTTTTATTGTCAAATGCCGCACGGGTGTCAGCAACGCTTTCTTTTTGTGCTGCATGTGCTTAGGCTGCAATGCAGCACAGACATTCCGAGGGAGGGGACACCTTGGCCGACACTGAAAAACCGCTGTTGATCAAGCGCTACGCGAGCCGGCGTCTCTACAATACCGAAACATCCGATTACGTGACGCTGGAAGATATCGCCGGGTTCATCCGGGGCGGGCGCGAGGTGCAGATCGTCGATCTGAAATCCGGCGACGACCTGACGCGGCAATATCTGCTCCAGATCATCGCGGAACACGAAAGCCGGGGCGAAAGCGTACTGCCGACCAACGTGCTCAACGATTTGGTGCGCAGCTACACCACCACCGCCACCAGTGCGGTACCGCAATTCCTTGCCGCCAGTTTCGAGATGTTCCGCGACAGCCAGTCGAAATGGATGGAGAACATGGGCAAGGCCAACCCGATGACAGGCGTGCCCGGCTTCGAGGCGATCCAGGCGCAGCAGGAGGCGTTCCTCAAGGCGATGACCGGCGGCATGGGCAGTCAATGGTCGGGGCCGTCGCCGGACGAGACGGACGAAGCACCGAAAAAGAAAGAGGCGGCGTCGGAGAGCGAGGATCTCGACGCGATCAAGACGCAACTGGCCGAACTTCAGAAGAAGCTGTCCAAGCTGGACAAGTGATCTAGACCCCCAGCCGGTCGCGCATCGCGTACCACGACATGGCAAGCGACAGGATCGGCGTGCGCAGGAGGCCACCGCCGGGAAAGGGCGTGTGCGGGATGGTCTTGAAGGCGGCAAAGCCTTCGGACGGGCCACGCACCGCTTCGGCCAGCAGCTTGCCCGCCTGAATGGCATTGCCGACACCGTGACCCGAATAGCCAGAGGCGGACAGGATATTCGGCCGCACCCGCGCGAGATAGGGCATACGTTTGATCGTGATGGCCAGCGTGCCACCCCAAGCGTAGTCGATCGTCACGTCCCGCAGGTGCGGGAAGATCACGCTCATCGGTTTGCGCACCAGCGCGGCGATGTCGGATGGGAACCGGTAGCCATAGGTCTCCCCGCCGCCGAAGATCAGCCGCTTGTCATGGCTGAGGCGGAAGTAATTGACCACGAAGCGCGAATCCGCGACCGCGACATCCTGCGTGAGCACCTTCGCCGCCTCCTCGCCCAGCGGTTCGGTGGCGATGACGTAATTGTTGATCGGCATGACCCGCGCTGTCACCTGCCGATCGAGCCCGCCGAGATAGCCATTTCCGGCAAGGATCACCTGCTCCGCAATGACATGGCCTGCATCGGTGCGCACGGTCACCTTGCTGCCGTGCTGGATGTCATGCACATGGCTGCGCTCGTGAATGCGCGCCCCGGCCTGTGCGGCGGCCTTGGCCAGTCCAAGGGCCAGCCGCAGGGGATGCAGATGCGCGGCTCCCGTGTCGAGCGTGCCGCCCACGTAGTCGGGCGACGGGCACAGCGCGTGAAAAGCATCGCGGTCCAGCGCCGTGATCTGATCGTACCCATAGTGGCGGTTCAGATGCGCCGCGTAGTCATGCAGGTCGGTCACATCCGCGGGGCGCGAGGCGGCCCAGGCGATGCCGTCTTTGAGGTAACAGTCGATCCCGTGTTTCGCGATCAACCCGCGCACCAGCGCCTTGGCATCTTCGCCCAGATCCCAGAGCTGTCGGGCGGCGTCAATGCCCACCATCTTTTCCAGCGTGATCTGGTCCTGCCGCTGGCCGGACCCCAGTTGACCGCCATTGCGCCCGGATGCCCCGAAGCCAACACGATGCGCGTCGAGCAGCACCACATCCGCCCCCATCTCGGCCAAATGCAGTGCCGCCGACAGCCCGGTATAGCCGCCGCCGACGATGCACACATCGGCGCGAGTCTCGCCCTGCAACGGGGCGAAGGGCTCCAGCGGAGTCGCCGTCGCGGCGTACCAGCTTTTGGGGTATTCCCCACGTGTGTCATTGCTGAACAGAAGGTTCAAATCGCGGTCCTGATCTTCTTCTTTTTCCAAATATGCCGGGGAGCGCGAGGGGCAGCGCCCCTCGCATCGGTCGGACCGGCGCAGCCGGTTCGACACACAGAGTTACACGTTGAGCAAGAGATGCTCGCGCTCCCACGGGCTGATCACTTGCAGGAATTCCTCGTATTCGGTCCGTTTGACGATGGAGTAGACGCGGCAGAAATCCTCACCGAGGATCTCGTGCAACTCGGTCGCCTCCTCGAACATCTGCAACGCCTGGCCCAACACTTGCGGAATGTCCGCCTCACCTTCGTAGGCGTCTTTCTTGAGCGGCTTCGACGGCCATTTCTCGTTCATCAACCCCAGATAACCGCAGGCCAGAGAGGCGGCGATGCCCAGATACGGGTTGCAGTCCATGCCTGCGAGGCGGTTCTCGACCCGGCGGCTGGCGGGACCCGAGAGCGGGATGCGGATTCCGGTGGTGCGGTTGTCGCGGCCCCAGGCCAGGTTGATGGGGGCGGCGTGTTCCTTCACATAGCGGCGGTAGCTGTTCACATAAGGCGCCAACACGGCGATGGCGGCGGGGGTGTAGGTCTGCAACCCGCCGATGAAGTGGAAAAACGCGTCGGTTTCGCCACCTTGGGGTCCGGAAAAGATGTTTCGCCCGGTTTCGATATCCATGATCGAGTGGTGGATATGCATCGCGCTGCCGGGTTCGTTCTCGATCGGTTTCGCCATGAAGGTGGCAAAGCAATCGTGGCGCAGGGCGGCTTCGCGAATGAGGCGCTTGAAATAGAACACCTCATCGGCAAGCTTGACCGGATCGCCGTGGCGCAGGTTGATTTCCAGCTGGCCCGCGCCGCCTTCCTGGGTGATGCCGTCGATTTCGAAGCCTTGCGCTTCGGCAAAGTCGTAGATGTCGTCGATCACCGGGCCGAATTCGTCCACGGCGGTCATCGAATAGGCCTGACGCGCTGCGGCGGGACGGCCTGAGCGGCCCATCATCGGCTCGATCGGCTTGGCGGGATCGAGGTTGCGGGCGGTGAGGAAGAACTCCATTTCCGGGGCGACCACCGGCTCCCAGCCCTGATCACGGTAAAGCTGCACCACGCGCTTGAGCACATTGCGGGGGGCGTAGGGCACGGGTTTGCCCTTGCGGTCATAGGCGTCGTGGATAACCTGCAAGGTCCAGTCGCCGGTCCAGGGCGCGGCGGTGGCGGTGCTCATGTCGGGGCGCAGGATCATGTCGCGTTCGATAAAGCCGCCATCGTCTTCGTCGGCGGCCTCGCCCCAATCGCCGGTGATGGTCTGAAAAAAGATCGAGTCGGGCAGGTGAAAATACTCCTGCCGCGCGAATTTCGACGCGGGCACCGCCTTGCCGCGAGCGATGCCGGGAAGGTCGGCGATGATGCATTCTACCTCGTCGAGCCTGCGCCCATCGAGAAAGGTGCGGGCGGGGTCGGGAAGGCTGTCGGTCCAGTCGGTCATGCGATGGTTCCTTCGCGGAAAAACTTGGCGAATTGGTCCGCCATGCGCGCGCTGTCGAGCGGTTGACCCATGCGCGACCTGGCGTCTTGCATCAGATCCTCGGGAACCACGCCCGGCCCGCGGGTTTCGATCAGGCCCGCGATGAAATCATCGCCGTATTCGGGGTGCGGTTGCACGGTGAACGCCTTGCCCGGATAGAGCAGCGCCGCGTTCGCGCAATGATTGCCGCTGGCGACGACCTGCGCGCCTTCGGGGGCTTTCACAACCTGGTCCTGGTGCCAGGCATTGATGGTCATGGTCTCACCGCCGAAATCGTAGTCCTGCTGTCCCACGACCCAGCCGCCTTCGTATTTTTCGACCTTGCCACCCAGCGCCTGCGCGATGATCTGGTGCCCGAAACAGACGCCGATCAGGGGGCGCTCTGCCGCCACGATATCGCGGATCAACTGTTCCAGCGGCGGGATCCACGGGTGGTCTTCGTAGGCGCCGTGTTTGGACCCGGTGATGAGCCACCCGTCGGCATCTTCCGGTCCGTCGGGAAAGACGTTTTCCACCACCGACCAGCTTTGGAAGGTGAAGCCTTTGCCCGCGAGCAGACGTTCGAAGAATCCGGGATATTCGCCGAACGTGCCTTTGAGCTCGTCCGGTGCCAGACCCGTTTGCAGTATTCCGATTTTCATGAAGCACCAAGGTGTTTGTGGTCGTAAGCTATGCTGTCGCGGCGCGCACAGCAAGGGACGCGGTCAGACCGTGTCGAGGTATATTTCGACCCGTTCCGCGTCGGTCAGCTCGTCCATGTAGTGACGTTCCTGCTTTTTGGTCAGAACGAGATTGCGGATCAGCTCTTCGTGGAAGATGCGCGGCATGATCTTGCTGGTCTCGAAAGCGGAGATGGCGGTCGCCCAATCGCCCGGGATCTGCGGCAGATCGAGCGCGTAGGCGTTGCCCTTGACCGGATCGGGCGGGGCTTTGCCGTCTTCGATGCCGGTGAGGGCCGCGCCCAGAATGGCCGCCAAGGTCAGGTAGGGGTTCACATCGCCGCCTGCGACACGGTGTTCGATGCGCCGCGCCGCCGGGCTGCCCGAAGGCACGCGGATCGCGGCGGTGCGGTTCTCGTAGGCCCATGCGATGCCGGTGGGGGCGTGGGCTTCGGGAACCAGCCGGTCGTAGCTGTTCCAGTGCGGCGCAAAGAGCAGCGTGCTGTCATACATGCCATTGAGACACCCCGCGATGGCGTGATGCAGCATGTCGGTGCCGCGCGGGCCGCCATCGTCGAAGACATTGTTGCCGCGCTCGTCCAGGACCGAGAAATGCGTGTGCATTCCCGAGCCGGAGTAGTCGGGATAGGGTTTGGCCATGAAGGACGCGGCAAAGCCGTGGCGGCGGGCCAGCCCCTTGACCAGCATCTTGAAGAGCCACGCATCGTCGGCGGCGCGCAGCGCGTCGTCGCAATGCATGAGGTTCATCTCGAACTGGCCCAGTCCGGCCTCGGAAATCACCGTGTCTGCGGGAATGTCCATCGCTTCGCAGGCGTCGTAGAGATCGGTGAAGAAGCGGTCGAACTGGTCAATGAGGCGGATCGACAGGATCTCGCCCGCTTTGCGGCGTTTGCCGGATCGGGGCGAAGCGGGCACCTGAAGGTTGCGGGTGCTGTCGTCGATCAGGAAGAACTCCAGCTCCATCGCTACCACGGGGGTCAAGCCGCGCGCCTTGTAGCGTTCGACCACGGCGTTCAGCGCATGGCGGGGATCGCCCTCGTAGGGTTCTCCGGTTTCGCGGAACATCCAAAGCGGCAGCAGCGCGCTGGGCGCTTCGAGCCACGGCATCGGAACAAAGCCGCGCCCGGTGGGCCAGAGCACGCCATCGGCGTCGCCCGCCTCGAAGACCAGCGGGCTGTCGTCGATGTCTTCGCCCCAGATGTCGAGGTTCAGAACCGAGAGTGGAAATCGGGTGCCGCCGTCCAGCACCTTGTCGGCAAAGCGCGCGGGCACGCGTTTGCCGCGCGCCTGTCCGTTCACGTCCGAGGCTGCGACCCGGATGGTGCGGACCTGCGGGTTCTTGCGAAGCCAGTTGCGAATATGGGAGTCCATGGAAGCGCCGTTTTCAATAATTTGATCAAATTTAGAAATAGGCGGTGTAACCGTATCTTAGCAAGCGGAATTCACCGGATGACGTTCAGCTTGAGCTTCATCTTCGCCCGCGCCTCTTGCGGCAGGTGCCGGTTCAGGCGGCGATTGATCAGACCGAAAAGGCTGATGATGCAGAGCGTCAGCAGGATGAAGTAGAAGGCCAGAATCGGGTAGGGGATGAACGGGTTGAACGTCTTGTCGGCAAAGAAATTCGCGTAGTAGAGCGCATCGCCCCGTTGTTGCCAGGCCGGGAAGCCCGAGAAATAGACCAACGTTGTGGCGTGGAAGAGAAAGATCGCCTCGTTCGTGTAGGCGGGCCAGGCGAGGCGCAGCATGGTGGGCCATGTGACCCGTTTGAACCGCGCCCAGCCGCTCATCCCGTAGGCGTCCGCCGCCTCAATATCGCCGCGCGGCACGGATTGCAGAGCGCCGTAGAAGATCTCGCCCGAATAGGCGGCCGTGTTCAGGAAGAGCACGATCAGCGCCCCCAGCCATGCCGAGGTAAACGGGTCGAAGATCGGAGAGATGGGTTTGAGCGCGAGGAAGAGGAAATAGGCGAAGAAGAACTGGATGAAGAGCGGTGAGCCGCGGAAGAGAAAGATGAACCACGCGCTGCTCTTGCGGATCACCACGTTGTTCGATGCTTTGCCCAAAGCCACGGCGGTGGCGAGGAAGAACCCCGCGGACAGGGCCAGCACGCCGAAATAGATGTTCCACAGCATGCCCGAGCCGATCAGCGTGAATTGCTGGCACAGCGTAAAGCCTTCGCGGGGCAGCACGCGCTCTCCGATCCCGAGGGACCGCAGCCCGTAATCGGCGATGGTTTCCCAGCAGCTCATGCCGCCGCCTTACGCTGCGCTTCGCCGGCCATGGTGGCTTGTCCGTGGGTGAGCTTGCGCATCACCTTGTCGAGTACGATCTCCGACACGCGGGTGAAGGCGAGGTAGAAGATCAGCAGACCGAGGAAGTACCACACGCGCCAGTCGCCATGCGGATAGTCGGTAAAGCGCGGGGTCTTGGAGCCGCCGAGTTCGCGGGCCCAGTAGACGATGTCCTCGACCCCGAGCAGGAACAGGAGCGGCGTCGCCTTGATGAGTACGAGCCAGAGATTGGACAGGCCGGGCAGGGCGAAGACCCACATTTGCGGCACCAGAATGCGCCAGTAGACCTGCCGGCGCGACATGCCGTAGGCCTCGGCGGTCTCGAGCTGGTTGTGGGGCACCGCGCGCATCGCGCCGTAGAGCACGTTGGCGGCGAAGGCACCGAAGACGATGGCGAAGGTCAGAACGGCAAGGAAGAAGCCATACGTCTCGTGTATCCACTGAGGCGCGTTGTTCATGGGCAGTTTCGCGACGTCGCAGACGACGAAGTCATTGCCCTGCCAGATGCTGTCGGTCCAGTCGGGGCATTTGATCTCGTGGCGGATCCATTCGAAGAAAATGTCGAGCGCCAGCACGAAGAACAGGAAGAACGCGATGTCGGGCACGCCGCGCACGATGGCGATGTAGCCTTTGCCGAACAAGCGCAGCGGCGCGATCCTGGAACGTGCGGCGGAGGCACCGCCAAAGCCGAAGGCGAGGGCCGTGGGCGCCGTGATCGCAAGCAGAAGCAGGACCGTGCCGAAGGACCAGTAGAGGCCCATATGCTTTCCGGTCGTCAGGTAACACGCGAACCACTGAAATGTGCCGAGCGTGTCGGGATCTGTGCAAAAACTGAAGATGGCGCGCCTCTGGTGGGCTTGGATATGAGTTTATTTTGCAAGATGAAGGGGGCAGGTGGGCCGCCCCCTTCGAAGATCGCGCTTAGAAGGTTGCCGAATCCGGCAGCCATTTTTCGATCAACGCGTTGAGCGAGCCGTCTTCCTTCATCGACTCGATCGCGGCGGTGAACTTGTCGCGCAGTTCGGTATCGCTTTCGCGGATGCCCATGCCGATGCCACCGCCCAGCAGAACGTCCTCACCAACGAGGGCGACGTCGGCGTTTTCCTCGGCAATGGGCTGGAGATAGGCCTTGTCGGCCAGAACCGCGTCGGCCTCACCGCTGCGCACGGCGGCGATGGTTTCGTCGGGTGTGGCGAATTCCACCAGCGTGGCACCGGACGAGGCGATATGGGCTGCCTGGATCGTGCCCGCCTGCGCGGCGATCACGCCGCCTTCGAAATCCACATCCGCGCCGTCGAGGGCGAGGTAGGCCGAGGGATCGGGCTGGGTGTAATTGGCCGTGAAGTCGATCACTTCGTCGCGTTCGTCGGTGATCGACATGCCGGCGATGATGACGTCGTAGTTGCCGGCAACGAGGTTCGGGATGATGCTGTCCCATTCGTTGGTGACCCATTCACAGGTCAGCTCGGCGCGGGTGCAGAGCTCATCGCCCAATTCGCGCTCGAAGCCGTCGACCTCGCCCGCGTCATTGATGAAGTTGTACGGAGGGTAGGCGCCTTCGGTGCCCAGACGGACGACCGAGTGGCTTTCCGCGAAGGCCATCGAGGCGGTCAGCGCAAGGGCGGCTGTGCCCAGGATGATCTTTTTCATGTTTGGTACTCCCAGTTCTTGGTTGGTTAATCGGCCATTGTGGAGGACAGAAACCCCCGCAGCCGTTCTGATTTGGGGGCGCCGAACAGATTGTCCGGCGCGCCTTCTTCTTCGATCAGGCCCTGGTGCAGGAACACCACGTGATCGCTCACGTCGCGGGCCATTTTCATGTCATGGGTGACGATCAGCATGGTCCGGCCTTCGGAGGCGAGATCCTTGATGACGCGCACCACTTCCTGTTCGAGTTCGGGATCAAGCGCCGAGGTCGGCTCGTCGAAGAGCAGCGCCTCGGGTTCCATGCACAGCGCGCGGGCGATGGCGGCGCGCTGTTGCTGGCCGCCGGAAAGTTGCGCCGGATAGGCGTCGCATTTGTCGCCGATGCCCACCTTGTCGAGATAGCCGCGGGCGGCTTGTTCGGCTTCGGCGCGGTCGCGGCCGAGCACAGTGACCGGCGCTTCCATCACGTTTTGCAGGATCGTCATATGGGCCCAGAGATTGAACTGCTGGAACACCATCGACAGGTTGGTGCGGATGCGCAGCACCTGTTTCGGATCGGCGGGGTGACGGCCAAGGCCTTTGCCCTTCCAGTGCACCGCCTCGCCCTTGAACAGGATATCGCCCTGCTGGCTGTCCTCGAGCAGGTTGGCGCAGCGCAGGATTGTGGATTTGCCCGACCCGGACGATCCGATCAGCGACACCACGTCGCCGCGGTGGGCGGTGATGTCGACCCCCTTGATGACCTCAAGGTTCCCGTACTGCTTGTGCAGGTTGCGTATTTCGAGAACGGGCGTGTCGGTCACGGAGCGGCCTTGCGGCTGGTTCAAAGATGCGTCGCAAGATGAGGGCAAAAGGTGCAGCGATGCAATGCTCAAAACGCCGGAAAGAGGCGGTTTGGCGTCTTTAACCCTGCGTCAGGTGTCGTTCAGACCGGAGGCGGCGCGGGAATGGGCTGTGCGTGATAGAGCCCTTCGTCCAGCACGCAGAAGGACATGGGGCCGCCCATCGCGGCCGCATCCTCGGGGGCGAAGGCGTGGGTGGCCGCAGTGAGTGCCGCGCGCAACGGGGCGGGATCGGTGCCTTTGGCGGCGATCAGCGGCAATCCGGGCGTGGGGTCGGTTTGACCCACGATCCGCACCCGTGCCGCGTTCGGGTCGCAGCGATCCAGCAGGCGCCATGTGACCGCGTCGAGGCAGGCGATGTCGGCGCGTCCTTCGGCGACCGCTGCGAGCGATGCGGCGTGGCTTCCGGTCGGGATGTATCGGGTGACGGATGCGGTTTCTTGGCGGCCTTGCGCTGCGGCCCAGCCGGATTGGCTGTCGGCGCTGTTATAGGCCAGCGTTATCGCCGGGCCCTGGGTATCGGAACGGGTGATGATCAGGGATCGGTAATGGCCGGGCGGAGTATCGAGGCCGAAATCGAGTGTGCCGATATAGTGCACCTTGCTCTTGAGGGCCGAGCGAAAGGGCAGGCCGCAGGTCATCGACATTGCGAGATCGGGGGACAGCCAATGCGCGTACCAATCGGCGGGCAGGGTTTCCGGCGGCGTGAGATCGGGGAGCGACACGCCTTCATAACGCGCGCAGTCCTGTGCGATCGACCAGAACGCGCGCCAGAGACCCGCATTTTCCGCCCGCCAGTACATCGGCAGGCTAACGATCATGCCTTATCGACGCGTTGCCGGGCCAGCGCGCTGTCGCGGTCGTTGATGCCGAGAAGCTTGGAGACCAGGCGAAGAAGCGCGTCTTCTTCGGCTTCGCGCACGCCATCGGCCAGCACCACTTCCCAGAGCGCCTCGATCACCGCGATCCGGTCCTCGTAAGGCACCGCATCCTTGATCGCGGAGGTGAAGCGCACGGTGTCCGGGGCCTCGGATTCCAGCGTCTCGGCTTCGCTCCGCAGCTTGGAGGCTTCGAACGGTGACAGGCCGTAGCGGGTGGCCGCGATGCGGTCGATGCGGGTTTTCTCGCTTTCGTCATAGTCACCATCGGTCCGGGCGACGCGCACGAGAAGCGCCGTCAGCGCGAGACGCGCATCGGTGTCGGGAAGCGGGGCGGGGTCGGGAGCGGTGAGCCGCTTGAGGAAATCTGCAAACATGGGGAACGATATATGCCGGGGTGGGCCGTTCGCCAATGGCAGATCGCACGCGGCGCTTATCCGGACAGATCCTCGACCTCGTAGAGGATGTCGTCGATGGCAATGCCGCCGGGGTCGGTGTTTTCGATCGTGACCGCGGCCACGCCGTAGCCGCTGCGCCAAGCGAGAGAGATGACACCGCGCCCAAGCGGCAGGACGAAATCGGTGATCGGGCGGGCGTTGACGTCGTAGAACACGATCTCGGCCGCGCGCGGCATCGGGCGCTGACCCAGAGGGTCGGGGTATTCGGCGTGAAGGCGCAGGCCGAAGGCGAATTGCGGATCGTCAAAGGTGAACGCGATGCTGCCCTCGCCGCGCCCGTCCGCGCCGGCAAGGCCCACCGGGCCAAGCGGGAACAGCGCGTTGGAGCCGAAACCGGCGTGATGGGCGATGGTGAAGTTCTGGCCGGAGGTCCCGGGGATCACGCGGGGCGGCGCGCCCGGCAGACCGTCCAGCGCATCGAAGCGGCCATAATCGGTGTCGATCTCGGCCAATCCCTGGCCCAGCAACCGCTCCGCGATCGACAGTCCAGGGGCGCGCCAGTGATGGTCGAAATTGATGCCCGGCTCTGTCACGGGCGGCAGGCTGTCGAAGGTTTCGATCCGGTGCGGGACGGATTTCAGGCTGTCGTACGGCACCTTCCGCAGCTCGTTCGCGGCGGCGAGGCCGGGCAGGCAGAGCAGTGCTAGTGCTGTGCGGATCATGACGTGTCCCGGAACAGCGCCGAGAGCGATTTCAGCTCCGGCCCGAGGCCGAATGGCGGGTTCACGATGAAGAGCCCGGATCCAATCATGCGATGGCCGTCGCGCGCGGGCGGGAACCGGACCTCGTGGGTGAGCGCCTCTGGCTGATCGGCTTGCAGGCTGCGAAGCATCGGGCGGTGCGCGCCGGAGGTGAGGATCGGATACCAGATCATCACCACGCCGACATTCCATTTCTTCGTGAGTGTGGCCAGCCATTTGGGGATCTGCGCGTACTCGGCCTTGATTTCGTAGCTGGGGTCGACCAGCATCAGCCCCCGGCGCGGCGTGGGTGGGCAGAGGCTCTGGGCCAGCGCCAGACCGTCCTGCGGATAGGTGTGGATGCTGGGACCGCGCAGGTTGGTCCTTAGGGCGGTGTATTCCTGCGGGTGCAGTTCGGCGAGGTGCAGCGTGTCTTGTTCGCGCAACAGGGCGCGGGCGATGGCGGGGGAGCCGGGGTAAAGCCCGTCCGGGATCGCGGCCAGCGCCTTGAGGTAGGGATGGTTTTGGGGAAACCGGTCTCGGAGCCGTGTGATGCCCTGCGCCGCCTCGCCGGTTTTGACGGCCTCCGGTGCCGTCAGATCGTAGAGACCGCGCCCGGCATGGGTTTCGATATAGCTGAGCGGCTTGTCCTTGCGCGTCAGGTACTCGAGCGCGACCGCGAGGGCGGCGTGCTTGTGGACATCGGCGGCGTTGCCTGCGTGGTAGAGGTGTTGGTAGGACAGCATGGGCCGTTGATAGGCCAGATGCGCGGCGCCGGATAGAGGTCAGCCGGTCGCGGTGGCGTCGATCCAATCAAGGAAGCTGTCGGAGCCGTCCGCGCTCCAGCACGGCAAGCAGCCGAGGCTTGATTCCACCGATCCGGCGCGTTTCACAAGCCGTAGACACCGCTCAGGACGGAAAACGGTTGATCTGGTGGCTCCGTCAAGCGATCTTGACGCCAGAGGACAATGCACATGGGGAATGTCGCTTAGATCACTTTAATTATTCCGTACAGGAGACCAGATTTTGTATACTGCCGCCATCAGGGAGCTCAACCGCGCTCGCTCGATTCTTCATTCAAAACGATTTCATCGCAGTAATAGGTTGCAGGCCCAAAAGGCTTTAAAGCACGTTGAAAACGAAAAAGGCGCGCTCGGAAAAAATCACCGGACGATGTGTGATGAGTACGCAAGTGACGTATTGGGCGGTCGGGAATACGCGCCATGGCTATATGTCTATTCCGCCGTATCTGGAGGTTTCAAGGAAGGTTGGATACCAGAAAATTTTTATCGCAAAACTGTAGCCCCGGAAATTAAAGGGCCATATGGGCCAATATCAAGGTTGAAGCCACTCAATCGAGTCTTTTTTGGGCAGGGATACTTTCCAGATTTGGCATCTCACATACACGGTGTTTTTGTCGATTCTGAGCATGGCGTCCTTCGGAAAGAACAAGTAAAGCCGATGCTTTTTGCCCGAAGCGAACGAGTTATTTTCAAGATAGATCAATCGTCAAGAGGTAGAGGAATTTATATCTTTGAAAAACACGAATTTGATATTGACGAGGTGATGTTATTGGGAAACGGTGTGTTCCAGAGTTATATAGAACAACACGACAGCCTAGCTGAATTCACAAATTCAGCAGTGGCCACTTTGAGGGTGACCACGACCACTGAACCTGATGGAACTCCACGCATTCGGGCATGCCGTTTACGGCTTGGCCGGGATGGCGATTCACATCTGAAAGTGGCTAATCAAATCAAAATTTCGGTGAATTTGGATGACGGCCAGTTGGCCCAATACGGTTACTATCCAAACTGGACAACGACGCCTGTGCATCCTGATAGTAGGAAATCTTTCTCGGGATTTTTCTATCCGAAATTTGATGAGGTCTGTCAAATAGCTCTGAAACTCCACGCAATGGTTCCATATGTGCAATGTGTCGGATGGGATATTTGCGTAGATAGGTTTGGCGAAGTAAAAGTTATGGAGTGGAACGGTGCCGAAAATGACATAAAATTCGACGAAGCCACCCAGGGACCGTGTTTCAAAGGGCTTGATTGGGAAAGATTTGCCAGAGGCGGTGCCTTTAATCGCAATAATCCCTAAAAGCTTTTGGGTAGTCCTGCGCGGAGCGATAATAAGTCAAGTTACGTTCACCATAACATTTGGTCTTAAATCTCGCCCCAGCTTTATATTCGGCTATTGGTCTGCACCCAAATGCCCAATAGTCTTTCCGTCGACTATCGCGCTCGCAGCTCGCGTCATCTATTGGCTTTGAGTCCTGGAGTTATCTCAAACCAACCTCGACACATCCTTCGCCGCCCGCACGAAATCCTTGAACAGCGGATGCGGAGCAAATGGTTTCGACTTTAGCTCCGGGTGGAACTGGACGCCGATGAACCACGGGTGGTCGGGCCATTCGACGATCTCGGGCAGGCGGCCGTCGGGGCTCATGCCGGAAAAGCAGAGACCCGCGTCTTCGAGCTGTTTGCGGTACTGCACATCGACCTCGTAGCGGTGGCGGTGACGTTCGTCGATGGTGGTGGTGCCGTAGGCTTTTGCCACTTTCGACCCTTCTTTCAGCACCGCGTCATAGGCGCCTAGGCGCATGGTGCCGCCCTTGTCGTCGGCGACGGAGCGGTTGACGGTCTGGTTGCCCTGCACCCATTCCTTGAGGTGATACACCACAGGGGTGAAACGCTTTTTCCCGGCCTCGTGGTCGAACTCCTCTGACCCGGCATCGGGGAGCTTGGCGACATTGCGGGCGGCCTCGATCACCGCCATCTGCATGCCGAGACAGATGCCGAGATAGGGCACCTGATGTTCGCGGGCGAACTGGGCGGCCTTGATCTTGCCCTCGGTGCCGCGCTCGCCGAAGCCGCCGGGGACCAGAATGGCGTGGAAGCCTTCGAGATGGGCGGCGGGGTCTTCCTGTTCGAAGATCTCGGCATCGACCCATTGGATGTTCACCTTGACGCGGTTGGCCATGCCGCCATGGGTGAGCGCCTCGGCGATGGATTTGTAGGCATCTTCGAGCTGCACGTATTTGCCCACGATGGCGACGTTCACCTCGCCCTCGGGGTTGTAGATGCGGTCGGCGACGTCTTCCCATTTCTCGAGGTTCGGTTTGGGCGCGGGGGTGATCTGGAACGCGTCGAGCACCGCCTGGTCCAGCCCTTCGCGGTGATAGGCGAGCGGTGCCTCGTAGATCGACTTGAGATCCTGCGCGGCGATCACGCTGTCCGGGCGCACGTTGCAGAAGAGCGCCAGCTTCTCGCGCTCCTTGGCCGGGATCGGCCCTTCGGAGCGGCAGACGAGGATATCCGGTGCCAGACCGATGGAGCGGAGTTCCTTGACGCTGTGCTGTGTGGGCTTGGTTTTCAACTCGCCCGACGCCTTGATGTAGGGCAGCAGCGTGAGGTGCATGAAGATGCACTGTCCGCGCGGTTTGTCCTGGGAGAACTGGCGGATCGCCTCGAAGAAGGGCAGGCCCTCGATATCGCCCACGGTGCCGCCGATCTCGCACAGCATGAAATCGACCTCATCCTCGCCGATGGAGATGAAGTCCTTGATTTCATTGGTGACGTGGGGGATCACCTGGATTGTCTTGCCGAGGTAATCGCCGCGCCGTTCCTTTTCGAGCACGTTCATGTAGATGCGCCCGGACGAGATGCTGTCGGTCTTGCGCGCGGGCACGCCGGTGAAGCGTTCGTAGTGGCCGAGGTCGAGATCGGTTTCCGCGCCGTCGTCGGTGACGAACACCTCGCCATGCTCGAACGGTGACATCGTGCCGGGATCGACGTTCAGGTAAGGGTCGAGCTTGCGCAGGCGGACCGAAAAGCCACGCGCTTGCAGAAGCGCGCCGAGGGCGGCAGAGGCGAGCCCCTTGCCGAGGGAAGACACCACGCCGCCGGTGATGAAGATAAAGCGTGCCATGTGTGGAAACCTCCCGCGAAGCGCTCCAAATCATGCAATCTGCGCGGCCCAAGGCACGCAGCATCACGGGATTTGAGCGGTAGAGGATTCGGCGGCAAAACGCAAGGCCGAACCCCAGATGATGTTACGTCAGATTTGCGCGCCTCAAGGGATGGTGGACCTTCGGCGCAAAGAAAAACGCGCGGTCGATGACGGCCGCGCGTTGCTTCGAAGCCCCGGTCGCGTCAGTCAGCGCGCGGCACCAGGGGTGCGTTCGGATCGACAGAGGACGGCGGCGGCAGAAGGCCGTCGGTGTCCAGCCCGTCGCTGTCGCTTTCTTCAACCGCATCGTCACCGCCGGTGGTCAGGCGATCCATGATCGAACTGCCGGACGCGTTCTGTGCCGCGATCACCGTGAGGGTGATGGATGTGCAGATGAAGGCGATGGCCAGAAGCCATGTCAGCTTGCCCAATCCGGTCGCCGCGCTGCGGGTGCTCACGGCCCCGCCGCCACCGCCGCTCATGGCGCCAAGCCCACCGCCATCGGAGCGCTGCAACAGCACGACGCCGATCAGCGCGAGCGCGAGGAGAAGGTGGATGATGAGAACGACGTTTTCCATGGCTGTCCCGGATGTCTTTCGTGAATGGGGGGTATCTAAGGCCAAGTGTGGCGTCGTGCAACCCGTGTTGGGTGATCGGTTCGTGCGCTGGCGCGCGCCGGTTTGTCTCGGCTGCGGCCTTGCGGCCTTTGCCTCGGGCGGGTGCGGGTGATGGGTGTCGCACGGTTTCGGACCGCGCGCGTTTGGGGAGGTGTATTTTTACGTATTTGGAAAGAGAAGAAGCAGGTGGTTATTCATCCACATCATCCACATCCGCCTGTCCCGAAAGCTTGCGGCGCACGATGGACCAGCTGAGACCGATGCCCAGCACCAGTGACAGGGCAAAGATGCCGATCCAGACGGTCAGGTTGCGGTTTTGCAAATCAAGCAGACCGAAATCATAGGCGACCCAGAGCAACGCCCCCACCAGCGCGAGGATCAGGATCATGCCGAAGGCTCCGATGGAGCGCAGGGTGGCGCGCAGATAGATGATGTAGCCCACGAGCAGAACCAGCCCCGCCAGAACCGTGATCGAGAGCCGGTCCTGCCCGTCAGTCAGCGCCCAGCGGGTGAAATTGTATTGCGTCGGGTTGTAGGTGGCGGCCACGAGGCAGAAGGCAAATAGCCAGCGGAGCAGGAATCCCATCGTGTTCAGCCTTTCGTAGTCGCGGGTCGTGTCAGATGGCCCAAAGCCGAGCGGGCTGTCCAGAGGGCGAGGAAATGATCCGTGCTCTTTTGTGGCAATCGGGCAGGTCTATCGACGGAACGGCCAGCCCCCGGCTTTCGATTTTCGAGACGCGTGCGCAATTTGATCGGAAAACCGGTTCCCACTCTTCGCTTTGCGCTCTATACGGGCGCGGGTTTGACGGATGGAACTCCAGCAAAGGTCTAAAGACATGGCGAATGTGGTGGTCGTGGGTGCCCAGTGGGGCGACGAGGGCAAGGGCAAGATCGTGGACTGGCTCTCGGAGCGGGCGGATGTGATCTGCCGCTTTCAGGGCGGGCACAATGCAGGTCACACGCTGGTGATCGATGGCAAGGTCTACAAGCTGCACGCGCTGCCTTCGGGCGTGGTGCGCGGTGGCAAGTTGTCGGTCATCGGCAATGGCGTCGTGCTCGATCCGTGGCACCTGATGAAAGAGATCGCCACGATCCGCGACCAGGGCGTGGAGATCACACCCGAGACGCTGATGATTGCCGAGAACACGCCGCTGATCCTGCCGATTCACGGTGAATTGGACCGCGCGCGTGAAGAAGCGGCGAGCAAGGGCACCAAGATCGGCACCACCGGCCGCGGCATTGGGCCGGCCTACGAGGACAAGGTCGGACGTCGTTCGGTGCGCGTCGCCGATCTGGCCGACCGCGGGACGCTTGAGGCGCGGGTGGACCGCGCGTTGCAGCACCACGATCCGCTGCGCAAGGGGTTGGGGTTCGATCCGGTGGACCGCGATGCGCTCTTGGCGCAACTGACCGAGATCGCGGATCAGATCCTGCCTTTCGCGGCGCCGGTCTGGAAGGTTCTCAACGAGAAACGCAAGGCGGGCAAGCGGATCCTCTTCGAAGGGGCGCAAGGTGCTTTGTTGGACATCGATTTCGGAACGTATCCTTTCGTGACCTCGTCCAACGTCATCGCCGGTCAGGCGGCGACGGGTGTAGGCCTTGGACCTGGCGCGATCGATTACGTGCTGGGGATCGTCAAGGCCTACACGACACGCGTGGGAGAGGGGCCGTTCCCGACCGAATTGCACGACGCGGACGGGCAACGTTTGGGCGAACGGGGGCACGAGTTCGGCACCACCACCGGGCGCAAGCGGCGCTGCGGCTGGTTCGATGCCTGCCTCGTGCGCCAGACCTGCGCGACCAGCGGTGTCAACGGGATCTCGCTGACCAAGCTGGACGTGCTGGACGGGTTCGAGACACTGAAGATCTGTGTCGGCTACGATCTCGACGGTCGGCGTTACGACTATCTTCCCACGGCCGCCGAAGAGCAGGCGCGCTGCACGCCGATCTACGAGGAAATGCCGGGCTGGTCGCAATCGACCGAAGGCGCACGGTCGTGGGTCGATCTGCCTGCGGAAGCGATCAAATACGTGCGCCGGATCGAGGAATTGATCGACTGCCCGGTCGCCCTACTTTCCACCTCACCGGAGCGGGAGGACACGATCCTCGTGACCGATCCGTTCGCGGACTGAGGAAAAGGGGGCGCGGATGGCGCTGAGTTACAAGGCTCGCAAACGTTGGTCACTGGTGATCCTGCTGGTCGGATTGCCCGCCTACATCGTGGCCTGCGTGACCGTAATCAACTGGCTGGACCGTCCGTCGCTGTTGGTCGAATTGCTGGTCTACATCGTTCTGGGTATCCTGTGGGCGCTGCCGTTCAAATTCGTGTTCAAGGGGATTGGACAACCGGATCCGGACGCGGAGAAGTAGGTGTCCCGGAGGGCGCGCTGCCTGATGCTGGACGTCGATGGGGTGGTGGTCACCGGGCGACCGGCGGATGGCGCGCATTGGTCGACCGGACTGGATCACGACCTAGGCGTTTCCCTCGAGCGGTTGCAGGACCTTGTATTCCGTCCCTATTGGTCGGACATCGTCACCGGACGGCGCGGGCTGCGCGCCGTTTTGGACAGATGCTGGCCAGAGATGTGCTGCGCGGTATCGGTCGATGACTTCCTGACCTACTGGTTCGAGACGGACGCACGGCTCGACCTTCAGGTGCTGGCCGACGCAGCAGAGTTGCGCAGCGCCGGGATGGCCGTCTGCTTTGCGACCAATCAAGAGCCTTTGCGCGCGCGGTACCTTTGGGAAGATGTCGGCCTGAAGGATCACGCCGATATGATGCTTCATTCCGCTGACCTTGGAGTGGCGAAACCGGATGCAGGGTTTTTTGCTGCATGCGAGGCGCGCTGTGGGTTCTCCAAGACCGAGATCGTTTTTGTGGACGATACGCCCGCGAACGTGGAGTCTGCGATCAGGGCAGGGTGGCGTGCCGGGATGTGGACGGGGGAGGAACGGCTGGGTGGTTTGATCGACCGCATCTGACCAGATCATTCCGGCTGTCCATCGTTGCGTGTAGAGCCCATGACGAAAAAGGCCGGACCTGACAGTCCGACCTTTTTGATGGCTTGCTGGTCGCCGGGATCAGCCGGCGGCGCGTTCGTTGGGCTTAAAGCCGATGTTTTCCGAGGCGGCAAAGCGTCCGCCGCCTTTTTTCTCGATCTTGCCGTCGCGCAGGAGCTGACCAAAGCTGCGCAGACGTTCCTCGCGCGAGCTGGCTTCGCCTTCGGCCTGGAGCAGCTTGGTCATAAGCTGCGGGCGCGAGAACTGGTCGCGGCCTTCGACGAAGGACATATAAGCAGCTGCCGCTTCGAGCAGTTCGGGCAGCGTGTGTGCGCCCTGGCTCTCGGCGAAATCGGCAAAGCCGGTGTCGTCGGCAGCGATGCTCTCGGGGGCCTCGGCTGTGTCGGCGCTGCGCAGGACGCGGCGCGGACGGACCGGGGCGCCTTCGTTGGCGCTTTCGACATCGATGCGTTGCTCTGCCACCAGCTTGAGAGGGGCAGGGCGAACAGGCGCCGGACGCGCCGAGCGGGCCTCGGTCACTTTTGGGCGGCGCGGACGCACTGCATCGGCGAGGTCTTCGCGATAGGGCTCTTCCTCGTTGACCGTCTTCTTGCCGAAGCCGAGAATGCGATCCGCTTTGGTCGCGGCAACGGCGGCGCGCAGATGCGCGATGGCGCTGCGACGGCGATTGCCTTCGGGCTCGTCCATTTCGGTCTCGGTCTTGTCGGCAAGACGTTCGACCGAGTCGTCATCCTCTTCGATCTTTGTGTCGGTCAGCATTGCGCGTCCCGGGCTGGTCATCTTGACGGCTTTGCGGATATTGGCCTGCGCGACCTCTTCCTCTTCTTCGGACAGGATCGGCGCGTCGTCGTCTTCGGCGCTGTCCTCGTCATCGTCGAAGTTCCAGTCGTCGTCTTCCTCGATCTCGGCGTGCAGATCGGCGAGTTCGCGGGCCAGCTCTGCTTCCTGTTCCGGGGTCAACGTGCTGCCTTCGCGACCGGGCAGAGGCTGGGATGCGGCGGCGGCGTCGCTTTCCTCGTCCTCGTCGTATTCCTCGATCTCACCGGCGGCGAGCGCCGCTTCGACATCGCTGCGCTTTGCCTTGGCGACACGTGCAACCAGCGGTTCACGGGTGTCTTCGACGGCTAGGGGGGCATCGTCGCTGTCGTCGTCCATCGCCGTCACGGCATCGTCGGTTTCAGCGAAGTCGTCGCTTTCGTCCGCCGCAGTCGGAGCCTTGGCCGCGGCCTGTGCTTCCAAGAGGGCGATCTTGGCGCGCAGGGTTTCCAACTCGCGCTGCGCGTCGGAGGGTTCGGACTGATCGTCACCGTCCGAAGATGCAGCCGGCAAGGTGGCGTCGTCTTCGTCGTCCTCTTGATCCGCGTCGATCTGGTCATTGACGACGGCCGCGATGGTGTCGGCGAAGAGATTGTCTTCGTCGTCGTCCAGATCATCGCCAAGCATGTCGTCATCAAATTCTGCGGCTTCGACGAAACCGGGAATCCCGGCCTCTGGGTCCATGGCATCGTTATCGTCGTTGCCGTCACCGTCGGGGCCGGACATCGCGTGTTCGTCTTCGATGTAATCCGGGGCGGCCTGTGCCTTGGAGGCGACAACGGCGCGAATGCGTTGCAGCTTGTCGGCGACGCTGTCCGTCACCACGGGGGCTTCCGCGACTTCCTCGACCTCCGACAGCGCGGGCTCGTCGATTTCGGCGAGTTCCGCTGCGTCGCGCGCCTCTTGCGCGGCGGCATCCGCCAGTCGGTCGGCCTTCACGCCCTGTTCCGCGATGAGATCGTCGATGCTTGACTCGACCGGGCTCGTGTCTTCGGCTGTCAGCACATCGTCGGCATGGACCGCGATGTCGTCTTCGGTGTCGAGCGACAGGCCGGACAGGTCGATGGCGATCTCCTCCACAGCATCGTCATTGTCGGACGCTGTATCGATGTCTTCGATCTCGGCCAATTCAACGCTGTCTGTGTCGACGGCGATGTCTTCGACATCCGGTTCAGCTTCGACGGTATCGTCGGCGTCCATGGTTTCATCACCCATGGCATCTTCGATCGCGGGCTCTTCGCGGTCATCGGTATCGACCTCATCCGTGGTGTCTGCGACAGCCGCAGAGCTGGCAGCCCCCCCGGCTGTCGCGCCCACGAGGGCTGCACCCGTCGATGATTTCGGCGCGACATCCCCATGCGGCGGCTCGGCGTCATCGGACGGGCGCAGAACCAGATTGCCCTTTTCGAAGCGGGCCTCGACCCGGCGCTCGATCTCGCGTTCGGCGATGCGGGCCAGCATTTCTGCGTCGGGTGTGGGCGGTTCGGCGCCAAAATATCGGTCGTCCTGCGCCAGATCGCGGAAGTATTCCGCAATCGCTTTCATGGTATCGAAGGAATTGTCGAAACCTTCGAGCGTACATGAAAAGGTACCGTAGGATACCGTGAGTATCTTGTTCGAACTCACCATAACATCACTCGCTTTCCAAAATTCTGCGATGGTCTGAGTAACATGGTTACCAAGACCAAAGCGCATCGAATCTGTGCCTAGCACGGTATCATTTCATGACCTGATTGTGATCTGTTTCGCGTTTCGCCATTAATCGGCCATGAATCACGCAATTGTTTTCTCTGACGAACCAGTTTTGCTTGTCGGTGGCGCCGGTGGCGACAATCGTCAGCTTTTGCAGCTATTGGATGAGATCGGGATCGCGATTGCGGCGGACAGTGGTGCGGACTGGCTGCGGTCGGTCGGGCGGATACCGGACGCTCTGATCGGTGATCTGGATTCGGTGTCAGACGACACCCGCGCTGCGATGCCGCCCGGTGCGGTGCATCACATCGCAGAGCAGGACAGCACGGATTTCGACAAGGCGGTCCGGTCCATCGCGGCGCCGGTGATCGTCGGGATCGGGTTTCTCGGCGGTCTGGTGGATCACCTTCTTTCTGCGATGACGGTTCTGGCACGGTATCCGGACCGCGCGATTGTTCTTGTCGGGGAAACGGATGTCGTGGCGCATCTTCCGCCGCAGATCGATTTGCAGCTGGCCTCCGGGACACGAGTGTCGCTTTATCCTTTGCGCGAGGTGATGGGGATGTCGTCGGGGCTGCACTGGCCCATCGACGGCCTGAAGTTTTCACCGGCCACGCGGACCGGCACGTCCAACCGGGCTGACGGGCCGGTGACGCTGTCGATGCAGGGGGCGGGGATGCTGATTATTCTGCCGGTGTCGCAGCGCGGGGTGTTGCAACGGGCACTGACACAAGCTGACGGCTCATGGCCTGCTCTCTGAAGACGATGTAGAGGCCCGAGGCGATCACGATGGCGATGCCGACTGACGCCATCGCGTTGGGCAGGTCTCCGAACACCGCGAAGCCGATGATCGTCGCGATCGGGATCTCGAGGTATTGCATCGGTGCCACGGTGGCCGAAGGTGCATAGCGCAGCGACCACGTCATCAGCAGATGCGCCAACGTGCCAAGCAGTCCGATCGTCAAAAGAAGCGTCCAGGTGGTGCCCGGCAGCGCCGTATCCCACGAGAGCATCGGAACAGCGGTTGATGGGATAAGGACGATCAGAGGCAACATGAGCGCCACCGCCATGACACCGGACACGGCCTGCAACCCGATCGGGTCGGTTTCCTTGGCAATCTTGCGCGTCACCAGCATGAACAGCGCGAAATTGACCGCAACGCCCAAGGGCAGCAGCGCGGGCCAGCCGACCTGCTGGAACGATGGCTGGATCACCAGCAACGTTCCGGCAAAGCCGACGGCGCAGGCGATCATCCGGCGCATCCCGACCTCTTCCCCGAGAACATAATGCCCGAGCAGGAGCATGATGAAGGGCATGACGAAGGCAATGGCGATGGCGTCCGCAAGTGGCAGGTAATAAAGCGCCGAGACCATCATCCCGATGCCGAGGATGTGCATGATCGTTCGCAGCAGCGTGAAGCCGAAGATGCGCCGGTTCATGCGCCAGATGCGCCCCGTCATCGCGATGATCGGGATCAGAACCAATGCCTGAACACCGAACCGCAGCAACAAAAGCTGACCGAGCGCAACCTTGTCCGACAGGATCTTGGCAATCGCGTCACCCACCGGAGCCACGACGCAAAAGCCGAGCATGAGGGCGATACCGATTGTGGGACGATCCTGAGTCATACGGAACGCTACTCTTGGTTGTATCGAGGTGTCAACGCTCTCTTTTTGCAACTATAGCGCGCGTAAAATTGGCCCGGTTATGGCTTGATCCGACGTGTATTTAGCAGTTCGGAATGTTGACTGCCAACCCGCCCAGCGACGTTTCCTTGTACTTCTCATGCATGTCCGCGCCGGTCTGGCGCATGGTTTCGATGGCCGAATCAAGCGGCACAAAATGGGTGCCGTCCCCGCGCAGCGCGAGGCTGGCTGCCGACACCGCCTTGATCGCGCCCAACCCGTTGCGTTCGATACAGGGCACCTGCACCAGCCCTTTGACCGGATCGCAGGTCATGCCGAGGTGATGCTCCAGCGCGATTTCGGCGGCGTTCTCGATCTGCTCGGGGCTGCCGCCCAGAACGGCGCAGAGGCCGGAGGCGGCCATCGCGCTGGCGCTGCCCACTTCGGCCTGACAGCCAGCTTCTGCCCCGCTGATCGAGGCGTTGAACTTCACCAATCCACCGATGGCGGCGGCGGTCAGAAGGAACTCCGGTATACGCTTGGTCGATGCCCCCGGCACATGATCGAGGTAGTAGCGGATGGTCGCGGGCACCACACCGGCGGCGCCGTTCGTCGGCGCGGTCACGACCTGGCCACCAGCGGCGTTTTCTTCGTTCACCGCCATGGCGTAGACGCTCATCCAGTCGTTGATCGTGTGTGGCGCGCTGAGGTTCATGCCCCGTTCGGCCAGCAGTTTCTGGTGGATGCCCCGCGCGCGACGTTTCACGTTCAACCCGCCGGGGAGGATGCCGTCGTTTTCAAGGCCCCGGTCGATGCAGTCGTTCATCACCTCCCAAAGCCGCTGGATCCCGGCGTCGAGATCGGTGACCGACCGGCGCGACAGCTCATTGGCGCGCTTCATTTCGGCGATGCTCAGCTTGGCCGCTTTGGCCATATCGAGCATTTCTGCCGCGGATTTGAACGGGTAGGGCACCGGTGCGCCATCGTCGGTGTCCTTGCCGGCGTCCAACTCGGCCTGCGTCATCACGAACCCGCCGCCGATGGAGTAGTAAGTCTCTTGCAGGATCACGTCGCCCTGCGCGTCGGTCGCGCTCAGGATCATGCCGTTGGCGTGGCCGGGCAGGCTGGGCCCGAAATCGAAGGTCAGGTCGGTTTCGGGGTCAAAGCGCAAGGTGGGCAAGCCATCGGGTGTCACTGTCTTGCTCTCTTTGATCCGGGCAAGGGCCGCATCGGCCTTGTCCCGGTCGTAGCTCTCGGGGACAAACCCCGCCAGACCGAGGATCGTCGCGCGGTCCGTGGCGTGGCCCACCCCGGTGAAGGCCAGCGAGCCGTGTAGCGATGCCCTGACACCCGCCGCGCTGAACGGGGCTGTGCGCAGGCGGTCGAGAAAGCGCGCGGCGGCGACCATCGGGCCCATCGTGTGCGACGAAGACGGGCCGATGCCGACCTTGAACATGTCGAAGACGGACAAAAACATGGGTGACGCGCGCTCCCTCTAGGTGACGATGCAGGATGTTAGGCGGGCCTCGGTGCCTTGGTGTGGGCCTTTGCCATCGGTTCGATGCCACTGTCGCAAGCCGCGACCGGGTGGGCAAGGGCGGCGCGTTCTTCGTTGGGCCATCATTGGCGTTAGATTGAAGACAGGATGCGGGGAACCGAGTGCCATGACGCTGATGTAACCCGGCTCAGGACCGTCACAGGTGGCGAAAGCGGCGGGTTGAGACGAAAAAGCGATCCACTTTACGAGGCCTTTACCCTTTGTCGCGCAGGATGCCCGAACATCAACTCAGAAGGAGTGGTTTCATGGTGGATCGGTTAAATTGGCTCGCATGGCTGGTCGCAGCGGCGGCGATACTCGCGTGGGCGTTCATGCCCAGGTCGGCACAGGCTGGAACGGTCATCGTCCCCAAGGCGCCGACGGTCGAGGTGACTGTTCTTTCTCCGCCGGTCCTGTTGCCTGAGGAAAAAGGACTTGTGCAGCCCGGATCGCAGCGGAGGACAGCCAAAGGCGGCTGATCCTTGCTTGGCGTGTGACATGCAGCAGGGCAGGCGGATGGCGCCGGGCCGCATAGAGATATCGGCATCATTTCCGACGGCGACCTGATTGAACATGATCCTAGACCGGTTCGATGTTTGACGAGCCATCAAGCGGGGAAAGGCGAGCAGACTCGAATTCGGTCTCGCCCCTCGTTGCGCGACATCCTATAAGACGGCAAGACTGCCAAGGAGCCTTGCCATGACCGGAGAATTGTCGCCCATCGACAAAGCCAAGTTCGTCGCCGCGAAGCGTGCGGCTGACATGGTCGAGGATGGCATGCGCGTCGGCCTGGGCACTGGATCGACCGCTGCCTGGCTGGTGCGGCACCTTGGCGATCGGGTGCGTGACGAGGGTCTCCGCATCAAGGGCGTGCCGACATCGGCCCGCACGGCGCAACTGGCCCGGGATGTTGGGATCGAGGTCATCACGTTGAACGAGGCCGGCACGCTCAGCATCACGATCGACGGTGCCGATGAGTTCAACGCCAACCTGAACCTCATCAAGGGCGGAGGCGGCGCGTTGCTGCACGAGAAGATCGTCGCGGCGGCCAGCGAAGAGGTGGTGATCATCGCGGACGCGGCCAAGGAAGTCGGCACGCTGGGTGCGTTCCCTCTTCCGATCGAGGTGATTCCGTTCGGTTGGACCACGACCCAGATGCTGGTGGAGGAACTCCTCGTGTCGGCGGATGTCATGGGCCGGCGGATCACGCTGCGGATGAACGGCGATCAGCCGTTCCGCACCGATGAGGGCAACCACATCCTCGACCTGCATCTCAGCCGGATCGGCAATGCCCGCCAATTGGCGATGGCGCTCAATCAGATGCCGGGCGTCGTTGAGAACGGACTGTTCGTCGATCTGTGCGACAAGGTCATCATCGGCTACGGTGACGGTCGCGTTGAGACGCGCGACATCAACGAAGGCACGGTCAGCGAGGATCACATCAATCTCGTGGAGACCGACAACCTTTTTTCCGACATCTGACGCGCAGGGTCATAGTCGCTTTTCGAAATAGACCCGGTCAAACCCGTCTTCGATCCGGCGATCGGTCTGAACGTAGCCAAGGCGGGGATACAGGCTGAGGTTCGCCGCCATCGCGGCATTGGTATAAAGGCGGACAGTATCGAACCCTGTATCCCGCGCTTGGTCTTCGAAAAAACCGTTCAGTTTCGGACCGGTGCGTTGGCCTTGGAATTCGGGATGCACGGCGACGTTCTCCAAAAACATATCGTCGGCGCGAGGGTAGAACACGATGTACCCGGCGATGCGGGTACGGGTGGGGGCCACCCAGACCCAGCCCCGCGCGATCTGCGACGCGAAATCGGCAACCATCGGCGCGGGTGCGCGTCCGATTGCGGGGATGTATCCAAGATATGCCTCCCGCGCGCAGGATCGGATCGCCGCCAGATCACCGGATTCGGCCGGACGGATCGAATCGTGCGGATCGGCGGTCATGCGCGGCATCCCTCTCTGGCGTTCTGCGCCTCCTTATGAAATATCTTTGCGCGCAATCAGAAGGAACCCGGCATGAGCGAATTCGACTACGATCTTTTTGTCATTGGTGGAGGGTCCGGCGGTGTCCGTGCCGCGCGGGTCGCTGCGGGTGAGGCGGGTGCCAAGGTCGCGCTGGCCGAAGAGGATCGTTACGGCGGAACCTGCGTGATCCGGGGCTGCGTGCCGAAAAAGCTCATGGTCTTCGCCAGCGGCTATGCCGGGATGGCCGAGGAGGCGACGCATTACGGGTGGGACTTGAAGAATGACGGGTTCGACTGGACCACCTTTTCCGGGCACCTGCAAAACGAGTTGAACCGGCTCGAAGGAGTGTATCGCAAGCTGCTGGCCGGATCCGGCGTGACGACCTATGACGCCCGTGCCCGGCTGAAAGACCCGCATTCGGTGGAGTTGTCCACCGGTGAGACCTTTACGGCCAAGCATATCCTCGTGGCCACGGGCGGGCGTCCGGTGCGCCCGGACATGCCGAACGCGCATCTCGGCATCGTGTCCGACGATATTTTCAATCTCGAAACGCTGCCGAAATCCATCCTGATCATCGGCGGCGGTTACATCGCCTGCGAGTTTGCCTGTATTCTTTCGGGCCTCGGAGTGGAGGTGACGCAATATTACCGTGGTGCGCAGATCCTGCGCGGCTTCGATGAAGAGGCGCGCGGCCTGATCGCGGAGTCGATGCGCGAACTTGGGGTCGATCTGCACACCGGGACCAACATCGTCGAAATGGAGTGTCATCGCGAAGGCGAGGACGAGAACGGTTTGGATGCGCCCGTGGAGGCGATGCAATACGCCATGCCCGCCAAGGACGGGCCGCAGGACGGGCCGCTCAAGGTCAAGTCGACCAATGGTCACGTCAAGGTGTTCGACAAGGTGCTCTTCGCCACTGGTCGTCGTCCGAACACCGATGACATGGGTCTCGAGGAGGTTGGGGTCACACTGGCACGTGGCGGTGCGATCGAGGTGGATGAATACAGCCAGACCAAGGTGCCGTCGATCTACGCTATCGGTGATGTCACCGACCGAGTGAACCTGACGCCCGTGGCGATCCGAGAGGGCATGGCTTTCGTCGAAACGGTTTTTCTTGGCAAACCCACACCGGTGGATCATGAATTGATCCCGTCGGCCGTGTTCACCCAGCCTGAACTGGGCACCGTTGGCATGACCGAGGAAGAGGCCCGCGACAAGGAACCGGTCGATATTTATTGCACCTCGTTCCGACCGATGCAGTCTGCCTTCGCCGACAAACCGGGCCGCGTGCTCATGAAACTGATCGTCAGCCAGGAAAGCGGCAAGGTTCTGGGCTGTCACATCGTCGCGCCTCAGGCGGGCGAGATGATCCAGATGGCGGGCATCGCGATCAAGATGGGGGCCACGAAAGAGGACTTCGACCGCACGGTTGCGGTTCACCCGACGATGGCCGAAGAGATTGTGACCATGCGCAAACCAGTGAGGACGGCTTGAATTTCCGAGCTTTGCCCACAGGTATGAGTGTGAGATGAAGGACCGAATGTTCCGAGAGGGGAAAAGACCAGATGGCAGGTAACAGTGGCGGCCCGTGGGGCGGCGGCGGCAACAACGGTGGTGACCGTGGCGACGATCGCCCGCGCGGCGGCAACAATGGCGGAGGGCGTCGCCCCGGCGACGGCAACCAGCCGCAGATACCCGAGATCGATGAGCTGATGAAAAAAGGCCAGGAGCGCCTGCGCGTTCTGATGGGTGGCCGCGGCGGCAATGGCGGGACCAACGGGTCCGGCGGCGGCGGTGGCGGTGACGGCTTCAAGCTGACCCGCGGAACCGTTGGAATCGCGGCGTTGCTTGCCGTGGGCCTTTGGGCATTCACGAGCTTTTATACCGTGCGCCCCGAAGAACAATCGGTCGAGCTGTTCCTTGGTGAATACTATTCCACCGGCAATCCCGGTCTGAACTTCGCACCGTGGCCTTTCGTGACTGCCGAGGTGGTCAACGTGACGTCGGAACGGACGGAAAATATCGGTGGCGGTCGCGGGGCCGGGGGCGATGGCCTCATGCTGACGACAGACGCCAACATCGTGGATATCGACTTCCAGGTGGTCTGGAACATCAACGACCCGGCGAAACTGCTGTTTAACCTGCGCGATCCTCAGGTCACGGTTCAGGCCGTGTCTGAAGCGGTGATGCGCGAAATCATCGCGGCGACGAATTTGGCGCCGATCCTCAACCGGGATCGTGGTCTGATCGCGGACACCGCACGTGAGAACATTCAGGCGACCCTGGACGAGTATGAGAGCGGCATCACCATCGTGCGTGTCAACCTCGACACCGCCGACCCGCCCAGCGAAGTGATCGACGCCTTCCGCGAAGTTCAGGCGGCTGAACAGGAACGGGACCGCTTGCAGCGTCAGGCCGACGCATATGCAAACCGTGTTCTCGCCGAGGCCCGTGGTTCCGCCGCGCAGATCCTCGAAGAGGCTGAAGGCTACCGCGCCCGCGTCGTCAACGAAGCCATCGGTGAGGCAAGCCGCTTCATCGCCGTGGCTCAGGAATTCAACGAAGCGCCCGAAGTCACGCAGCGTCGTCTTTATCTTGAAACGGTGGAGCGGACCTTGGGCGACATGGACAAGATCCTGCTCGACGAGGCCGGTGGCGCCGCTGGACAGGGCGTCTTGCCCTATCTGCCGATCAACGAACTGCGCCGCTCCGGCCAGTCCACCACGGGAGGGTCGAACTGATGCGTAAATCCGCTTTCCTTTTGCCGATCGGCGTTCTGGCCTTCGTCGGTGTGCTGTCTTCGATCTTTATCGTTGACGAACGTGAAAAGGCGCTTGTGCTGCAATTCGGTCAGATCAAGCAGGTGGTCGAAGAGCCTGGTCTCAACTTCAAGCTCCCGATCATTCAGGAAGTCGTCCGGTACGATGGTCGGATCCTGTCGCTCGATACCGAAACCATCGAGGTCACACCGTCGGATGACCGTCGTCTGGTCGTCGACGCCTTCACGCGTTACCGGATCGCCGATGTGGTTCAGTTCCGTCAGGCCGTCGGCATCGGCGGCACGCGGGTCGCCGAAGACCGTCTGTCCTCGGTTCTGAACGCGCAGATCCGGGAGGTTCTGGGTGCCGATCAAGTGACATCGGACACCATCCTCTCGCCACAGCGGCGCGATCTGGCCCTGCGTATTCGGGACCAGGCGCGTACCAGCGCGGCGGGGCTCGGGCTCGAGATCGTGGACGTTCGACTGAAACAAACCAACCTTCCCGAACAGAACCTCGCCGCGACATTCGCGCGGATGCGGGCCGAACGGGAACGGGAAGCCGCGGACGAGATCGCCCGTGGTAACGAAGCGGCGCAGCGTGTGCGTGCGGCCGCGGACCGGACCGTGGTCGAGACCGTGTCGAACGCAGAACGTGAAGCCGACATCACCCGTGGTGAGGCGGATGCGGAACGGAACCGGATTTATGCCGAAGCTTACGGCAACAACCCTGAATTCTTCGCCTTCTATCGCTCGCTCGCGGCGATGGAGCGGTCGCTGAACAAGGACAATTCGACCCTTGTGTTCTCGCCCGACAGCGAATTCCTCGGCCAGATGTTCGGAGCGATCCGCGCCGACGGTCTGGGACAGATCGAGGTGCAGGAGTTCGATATCGAAAGCCTTCGGGAAATGGCGCCCGAAGCGACCATCTCGCCCAACCTGCCCGAAGCCGAGCGGGAACGTCTGGAGCAACAGCTCGAAGAGCAGGCACCCACTGAGGACGCGACAAACTGATGGACACCGTGATCCAAGGGATTGCGCTTGTTCTCATTATCGAGGGGCTGGCCTATGCGCTGGCCCCTTCGCTTGTGGAGCGCATGCTTGAAGCCATGCGTATGATGCCGCTGGATTTTCGTCGGCTCATCGGCGGCTCTGCCATCGCGGTTGGTATCGCCATGCTCTGGATATTGCAGGCATTTTGAGACCGGCGGTTCCCAAGGGTCACGTCACGTTCAAGTCACATCCGCTTGAGCCGATGTTTTCCTGTTTGCGTGTTGCGTCCGCGCACCTACATTGTGGCCATGACAGACAGGTGTCGGGCGATGCACCCACACCCAAGACGAAGGAGTTTCCCTTGACCTCACAGGCAAAAACGATCGAACGGGACCGGAGCACGCCATTTCGCA
This sequence comes from uncultured Marivita sp., assembly GCF_947488135.1. GTDB lineage: Bacteria > Pseudomonadota > Alphaproteobacteria > Rhodobacterales > Rhodobacteraceae > Marivita. The sequence continues at coordinate 95,904 of NZ_CANKYW010000005.1, forward strand.
TGTTCTGGCTGACCTCGCTTTCGATGATCCTCATTCTCGCCCAATCGCTGGTGGCCCAATCGCAGGAAAGCTTTGCGAACCTTGCGGAACAAGTCAGCCCGGCGGTTGTGAACATCACCACCTCGACCACGGTGGCCGGCCGCACCGGCCCGCAGGGCATCGTGCCCGAAGGCTCGCCATTCGAAGATTTCTTTCGTGAATTTCAGGACCGTAACGGTCAGGGCGACCGTCCCCGGCGCTCCTCCGCGCTCGGCTCCGGTTTTGTGATTTCCGAAGACGGGTTCATCGTGACCAACAACCACGTCATCGAAGGAGCCGATGAGATCCTCATCGAATTCTTCGAAGGCTTCGAACTGCCGGCCGAAATCGTCGGCACCGACCCCAACACCGACATCGCGCTTCTCAAGGTGGAAAGCGAAACGCCGTTGAAATTCGTCAGCTTCGGCGACAGTGATACCGCCCGTGTGGGAGATTGGGTCATGGCGATGGGCAACCCGCTGGGCCAGGGCTTTTCGGTCTCCGCCGGGATCGTGTCGGCCCGCAATCGCGCGCTGAGCGGCACCTATGACGATTACATCCAGACCGACGCGGCGATCAACCGGGGCAACTCGGGCGGCCCGCTTTTCAACATGGATGGTGAAGTCATCGGCGTAAACACGGCGATCCTGTCGCCCAACGGTGGATCCATCGGCATCGGTTTCTCGATGGCCTCCAACGTCGTGACCCGCGTGGTCGACCAGCTTCAGGAATTTGGCGAAACCCGCCGCGGCTGGCTCGGTGTGTCCATTCAGGATGTGACCGACGACGTCGCCGAGGCGCTGGGTCTTGAAGAAGCACGTGGTGCGCTGGTGTCCAATGTGCCGGAAGGTCCGGCCAAAGAGGCCGGCATCGAAGCAGGCGACGTGATCGTAAACTTCGACGGTCGCGAGGTTGAGGACACACGTGGCCTCGTCCGCCAGGTCGGCAACACCGAAGTCGGCAAGGCTGTGCGGGTGGTCATCAACCGCGATGGCGCCACCCAGACGCTTCTGGTGACGCTCGGTCGTCGCGAGGACGCGGAAACCGCCGTACCGGCATCGCAGCCCGGCCCGGACGAGGAAGAGACACCGCAGTCAATGGACCTCATGGGGCTGACGCTCAGCCCGCTGACTGGCGAAATCCGCGAGCAGCTCGAACTGCCGGAAAGCGCCAAGGGTTTGGCCGTCATGGATGTCGACGAGACCTCCGAGGCCTTTGAGAAGGGCCTGCGCGCCGGTGACGTGATCACCGAAGCGGGTCAGGCACAGGTCTTGGCGCTCAGCGATCTGGAAGACCGTATCGCCGAGGCACGGGATGCCGGTCGCAAGTCGATCCTTCTCTTGGTGCGTCGCGGTGGCGATCCCCGTTTCGTGGCTTTGACGATCGCTGAAGATCAGTAATCACCGCTTTCATGACATTGAAAAAGGGCGTCCTTATGGGCGCCCTTTTTGCATGACCGATGCGGTCTTGGTTTTGTTTGGCCGAAAGTGCCTTCGGAGGCGCGATTTTTCCGTTAACGGAAAAACCGGATGCGTCAACGCATCCGCGCGGCTGCCATCAGCCTTTCGCGTAACCCAACCCTTGCAACGCCACCTTGATCTCGTCGAGGATCGCCGGATCGTCGATCGTGGCGGGCATCTTGAAGTCTTCGCTGTCGGCGATCTTCACCATTGTCGCCCGCAGGATCTTTCCAGACCGGGTCTTCGGCAGACGGTCCACCACGGCGCAAAGCTTGAAGGCTGCGACCGGGCCGATCTTGTCGCGCACCAGCTTCACACATTCCTTCGTGACCTCTTCGTGCGGCCGGTTCACTCCCGTGGTCAGGCAGACGAACCCCATCGGCAATTGTCCCTTCAGCTCGTCCGTCACACCGATCACGGCGCATTCGGCCACGTCCGGGTGGGCCGCCAGCACCTCCTCCATGCCGCCGGTGGACAGGCGGTGGCCCGCGACGTTGATCACGTCATCGGTGCGCGCCATGATATAGAGGTATCCGTCCTCGTCGATCATGCCCGCGTCGCCGGTCTCGTAATAACCTGGGAAATGCGACAGGTAGGATTTGCGGAAACGGTCCTCGGCATTCCAGAGCGTCGGCAGGGTACCGGGGGGCAGGGGCAGCTTGACCGCAATCGCGCCAAGCTCGCCCGGTTTCATCGGATGACCAGCCTCATCGAGGATTCGCACATCGTAACCCGGCATCGGCACTGACGGAGAGCCGATTTTGACGGGCAGCGCCTCGATCCCGGCGGGCATGCCAGCGATGGTCCAGCCGGTTTCGGTCTGCCACCAGTGGTCGTAGATCGGCTTGCCCGTGACCTTCTGCGCCCATTCGATCGTATCGGGATCCGCGCGTTCCCCGGCGAGGTAGATCGCGTTGAGGCAGGAGATATCGTATTTCTTGACGAACTCGCCCTTGGGATCGTCCCGCTTGACCGCCCGGAACGCCGTTGGTGCGGTGAAGAAGCTGCGCACCTTGTGCTCGGAGATCACCCGCCAAAAGGTGCCTGCATCAGGTGTGCCCACCGGTTTGCCCTCGAACACGATTGTGGTGTTGCCGTGGATGAGCGGCGCGTAGCAGATATAGCTGTGGCCGACGACCCAGCCGACATCCGACGCCGCCCAGAACACGTCGCCCGGATCGACATTGTAGATGTTCTTCATCGTCCAGTTCAGCGCCACCAGATGCCCGCCGGTGTGGCGGATCACGCCCTTGGGCGCGCCCGTGGTGCCGGAGGTATAAAGCACATAGGCGGGGTGGTTGCCTTCCACAGGCACGCACTCGGCGGGTTCGACCCCGTACTGGAAGCCGTGCCAGTCGACATCGCGTCCGTCTTCCAGACGCGCGACTTCCTGCTCGCGCTGGAAGATGACGCAGAAATCGGGCTTGTGCGTGGCAAGGTCAATCGCGCCGTCCAGAAGCGGTTTGTAATGCACCACGCGCCCCGGCTCGAGCCCGCAGGAGGCAGCAATGATCGCCTTGGGCTTCGCGTCGTCGATGCGCACGGCGAGTTCGTTGGCGGCAAACCCGCCGAACACGACCGAATGGATCGCGCCGAGCCGGGCGCAGGCCAACATCGCCTCGAGCGCCTCGGGCACCATCGGCATGTAGATGATGACGCGGTCGCCTTTTTCGATCCCCTTGGCGCGCAGGGCCCCGGCAAGCCGCGCGACGCGGTTGCGCAGTTCCGAATAGGTGATCTTGTGCAGCGTGCCGGTGATCGGGCTGTCATGGATGATCGCCACCTGTCCACCGCGCCCGGCCTCGACATGGCGGTCCACGGCGTTCCAGCAGGTGTTGGTCAGACCATCGGCGAACCATTCGTAAAGGTCGTTGCCCTTATCGAAGAGCGCCTTGCTGGGCTTGCGATCCCAGTCGATGGCCTCGGCCTGCTGCATCCAGAACCCCTCGGGGTCGGATTTCCAGCTCTGATACACCTCTTGGTAGCCCATCCCGATCTCCTCTCGTATGTTGCCCATGGCGTACGGCGCAGGCGACGCTGCGGCAAGTCTCTGGATCAACCGCGCGGCAGAAGGCCGCAAAAACTTTGCAGTTTGGGCGCTACCAAATTGCAAACTTTTGCAAACTCGCGCCCATTATGCAGAGTTGATTTTCCGAATGGTCGATTTTGCAAAACTGCAAACCCAGGTGTGCAAAGTTTTCCGCGGCACCGAGTCGCCGGTCACAGCTGATCGCGTGGGGTCGCCAGAAGGCCGAGGCTGCGGGCCGACTGGATCGACAACAACCCGCTGGGCAGGCCACGGGGGTTCTGGTAGCGCCGCACGGCAAGGCGGGTGGGGACATCCATCACCCCGGTGATCGGCCCGCGATAGAGTCCCCGCGCGTCAAGCGCGCGTTGCAACGTCGCGATCAGGTCTGGCGTGAGCGCGTCGGGGCAGGGGGTTTCGAAGATCACTTCCTGCCGTTCGCGCTTGATGACCTGCACCGTTTCTGTGCGGAACCGCTTGGGGGCCACTTCGATCTGGCGGGTGATCGTTTCGATCTCGGCAGGTGCCACGTCGCGAACCCAGCATCCATCCGGGCTGACCCCGGGGGGCGGCGCGATCTGGGCAGAGGCGAAATCCGGCACAGGTGCGGCCAGTGCATCCGCCTCATCATCCGCAAGGTCGGCGCATCCCGTCACTGCGGCCAAGGCCACGGCAGACAGAGCCCGGATCACTGACGGGAGAGGGGTCACTGAGAGGGTGCGCCTGTTTGCCTGTTTCTGCTCTGGCGTAGTTTAACCTGTTTGCCCGCCTGGCGAAAGCGCCTCTGGGCGTTGCTTGGGCGTGGGGGCCAGAAGCTGATCCAGAAGTGGCGAGATATCCTCGATCACTTCGGCGATGACGTGGATCACGTCGCCTTCGCTTTGCAGCCGCCCGGTGACGCGCAGCATCCGCCCTGCGATCACCGCGCGTCGGTAGCGTTCGTAAAGCTTGCGCCAGACGATGACGTTCACCACGCCGGTTTCGTCCTCGAGCGTGAGGAAGATCACACCCTTCGCCGTTCCCGGACGCTGCCGCAGGATCACGAGCCCCGCCACCGCGATCCGCGCATTGTCGGGCGGCAGGCGCAGTTGGTCGGCCCGCAGGCAAGACGGTGGCCGGGGCCAGTCGGGACGGGTAGGGCTGGGGGGTACAACACGCATGGGAACAAAAATAGAACATTTGCCAAGACGCGCAAGCCCCAAGCCCAAAGCCCTGATGCCCGCCACTCGGCATTCATCGACCGGCTGCGCGCGTGCGAATTGCGCCTCACCTGTCGACCGGATGCACCTGCGGCATTGCGTGGGTCACTTCCTGCGAAAAGGGGCTGGCAGGCGGGGCTTGGCCAGACTAGGTATGACACGATTTATGTGACGGAGAGCGCTGGAATGGCAAAGATCACCTATATTGAGCATGGCGGCACAGAGCATGTCGTTGACGTGGCCAACGGTCTGACCGTGATGGAAGGCGCGCGCGACAATGGGATCCCGGGCATCGAGGCCGATTGCGGCGGAGCCTGTGCCTGTTCCACGTGTCATGTCTACGTGCATCCCGATTGGGTGGCCAAGCTGCCGCCGAAGGAAGACATGGAAGAGGACATGCTGGACTTCGCCTATGAGCCCGACCCGGAGCGGTCGCGCCTGACATGCCAGCTCAAGGTGAGCGATGCTTTGGACGGATTGGTCGTGCAGATGCCCGAAAAGCAGATCTGATCCGATGCGGGCGCCGCGTCGGCTGTCAGGCACGTGGCGTCGGATCACCCGCGGCGCGGGTCTTGCGATGGCGCTTGTGATGGCGTCGCAGGCGGCAGCGCAAGAGATCGTGTCGGCGCGCTATGACGGGCCGACCACCCGCTATCCCCACGGCGTTCTTGGGGATGACATCGAATATGACACGCTGGTTGTCCGGCTAAGCGATGGGCGCGAGTTTTCTGCACGCTGGGCGGTGGACGTCGTCTTCGAAGACTTGGCTCCCCGCGTCGTGGATGTGAATGGCGATGGTGCGCCTGAAGTTGTGACCATCGAAAGCCACGAGCGCTTGGGCGCACGGCTGGCGATTTGGGAAGTGCGGGACGGCACGCTTGCACAGCTTGCCGCGACACCTCATATCGGCACCCGGTTCCGCTGGCTCGCGCCCGTGGCGATTGCCGACCTGGATGGCGATGGGGTGGTCGAGCTTGCCTATGTGGATCGCCCGCACCTGGCCAAGGTGTTGCGGGTCTGGCGGTATACCGGTCAGGGTTCGCTGACTCAGGTGGCCTCTCTTGACGGTCTGACCAACCATCGCATCGGCTGGAATTATATCGCCGGCGGGCTGAGGGATTGCGGGCAGCGGCCGGAGATGGTGGTGGCGAATGCCGAGTGGACCGAAATCGTGGCTGTGACCTTTGACGGTGAGACCCTGTCGCGGCGATCACTCGGAGACTATTCTGCCGACGCCTTGAGGCGCGCTCTGGACTGTTGAGCGGAAAGCGCCGTCGACGGCGCTTTCCCGCATTTTTCGAAAATGCAGCTGCGGGCTTTCGAAAGCCCGCCCCGCCTCAGGCGTCTTCGAGTTGGGCCATCACCTCGTCGGAGGCCTCGAAATTCGTCGTGACGCGCTGCACGTCATCGTCGTCTTCCAACGCATCCACCAGCTTCATCAGGGACTGCATCCCGTCGAGATCGAGCTCGGTGGTGGTGGTCGGTTTCCAGACCAGCTTGGTCGACTCGGATTCGCCCAACTCGGCCTCGAGCGCGGTGGCGACCTCGTTCAGGTCGGTGTCGGCACACCAGATCACATGGCCGTCCTCGGTGCTTTCCACGTCCTCGGCCCCGGCTTCGATCGCAGCCATCATGACGGTGTCGGCATCGCCCACATCCGCGGGATAGGTGATCTCACCCTTGCGGTCGAACATGAAGCCGACAGAGCCGGTTTCCCCGAGGTTGCCGCCGTTTTTGGTGAAGGTGGAGCGCACGTTCGAGGCGGTGCGGTTGCGGTTGTCGGTCATCGCCTCGACGATCACCGCCACGCCATTGGGGCCATAGCCCTCGTACCGGATTTCCTCGTAATCCTCGCCCTCGCCACCGGACGCCTTCTTGATGGCGCGTTCGATATTGTCCTTGGGCATGGATTGCGACTTGGCTTCCTTGACCGCGAGGCGCAGGCGCGGGTTCTTGTCGGGATCGGGGTCGCCCATCTTGGCGGCGACGGTGATTTCCTTGGAAAGCTTGGAAAAGAGCTTGGCCCGCATCTTGTCCTGACGACCCTTGCGGTGCTGGATGTTTGCCCATTTGGAATGGCCGGCCATGATGTCTGTATCCCTGATTGTCGGATGTAGAGAAGTTGCGGCGTCTTTAGCGCAGAAGGCGGGTCAGGAACAAGTTGCGTTTTCGAGGTTTGCGCGCGGGATGGCTTTGGGTATGAGACCGTCATGAAACCCTTTCTCATTCTGCAATTGCGTCCCGAAGCCGAAGCCAGCGATGGCGAATACGCGGCCTTTCTTGCCAAGGGCGGATTGGACGCGGCGCACGTGCATCGCGTCTGCCTGGATCGCGAGCCGTTGCCGGAGGGGTTGAAGCTCGAGGATTACGCGGGTGTCATTGTCGGCGGAGGGCCGGGCTGCCTATCGGACGATCCCGCGACCAAGGATCCGGTCGAAGCGCGGATCGAGGCGGATATCCTGTCGCTCATGCCCGAGATCACGGCGCGGGATGTGCCCTTCATGGGGTGTTGCTACGGGATCGGCATTCTTGGCCATCACCTCGGCGCCGACGTGTCCAAGCGGCGTTATGGTGAGCCGGTCGGTCCTGTCACCTGTCGCGTGACCGAAGCGGGGAGCGATGATCCGCTTTTGGCAGGGCTGCCGGACGCCTTTGACGCATTTGTCGGGCACAAGGAAGCGGTGCAGGACTTGCCCAGCGGATGCGTGCATCTTCTGGCCTCGGACCCGTGCCCGTTCCAGATGATCCGGTACGGGCAGAACGTCTATGCCACGCAATTCCACCCCGAGGCCGATGCGGGCGTGTTCGAGGATCGGATCCGCATCTACAGGCACAAGGGATATTTCGCCCCGGACGAGGCGGACGACCTGATCGAGATGTGCCATGCCAGCGACGTGACCGTGCCGGTGGAGATCCTGCGCCGCTTCGTGGCGCGCTACGGCTGATGGGCGTTCGGCCCGGTCAGAGCGGGAAGAAGATCGGGATCATCATTGAAGCCACGACCCCGATCATGATGTTCATCCCCAGCCCGACACGCAGGAAATCGGTGAACTTGTACCCGCCCGGCCCATAGACCAGTGTGTTGGTCTGGTAGCCGATGGGGGTCGCGAAGGCGCAGGAGGCGGCGATCATCACCGCCACGACCAGCCCGCGCGGATCGACACCCACCGCCTGTGCAAGCCCGATGGCGATGGGTGTGACCACCACCGCGACCGCGTTGTTGCTGACTGCCTCGGTCAAGGCTGAGGTCAGGAAGAACACCGCCGCCACCAGGAACACCGGCGACAGGTTCATGAGGTACGGCGCGATGGCTTCGACCAGAAGACCCACCGCGCCCGACGCCTCGAGCGCGGCACCGATGGCCAGCATCGCGAAGATCAGCGCGAGAAGCTGTCCTTCGATGAAGGAAAACGCCTCGTCGGCGTCGATGCAGCGGGTCAGCAACACCACCGCCACGGCGATCACCGCCAGTGCCAGGATCGGAGCTACCCCCAGCGCCGCAAGAACCACGAGGCCGACCAGCGCTCCGATGGCAATGGGTGCGTGGCGGCGGCGGTAGGCGCGGGCCGAGGGCTTGGCCACGTCGACGAGGTTCAGGTCCTCGGCCATGCGCTGGATGTCCTCGGGGGCGCCTTCCAACAGCAGCGTGTCGCCCACGCGCACCACCAGATCGTCAAGTTGCCGACCGATGTTCTGGCTGCGCCGGTGAACCGCCAGCGGATAGACGCCGTAGCGCCGTCTGAGGCGCATCGCGCCCAGCCGCCGACCCACCATCTTGCAGACCGGCGTGATAAGCACCTCCACCGTCGTCGTTTCGACCGCGGACACCTGATCGACGCGCCGCAACTCCTTGTTGTTCTGCAAGCTCAGAAGTTCGGTCATCTGGGTGCGCAGCACCACGCGGTCGCCCACTTGCAAGGTCACGCCTTCCAGATTGCGCCGCAGCGATGTGTCGCCCCGGACCACATCGATCAGCCTAACGCCCTCGCGCTTGAACAATTGCACGCCCAGCACCTCGCGCCCGATCAGGTTGCTGTCCGGGGGGATCACCGCTTCGGTGAAGAATTTCATGCGCGAGCGATCCGACAACATGCCCGCCATCGACGTGCGCTCTGGCAGCAGGTAGGGTCCGGCCAGCGCAAGATAGGCCATGCCGCACAGCACCAGAACCGCCGCCAGCGGCGTGACTTCGAAGATGGTGAAGGGTTCAAGCCCGGCACCGCGCGCCACGCCATCCACGAGCAGGTTGGTCGAGGTGCCGATCAGCGTTGTCGTGCCGCCGAGGATCGCGGCATAGCTCAGCGGGATCAGCAGCTTGGACGGCGAGGTGTCGAGCGTCTTTGCGATCTGCACGAAGATCGGCAGCATCACCACCACCACGGGTGTATTGTTCATGAAGGCCGAGGCCACGACGACCATCGCTAGGATGCCCGCCAACGCCCTGCGCGGGCGCACCGCCACTTGCGCCTGTGCCACAGTGGTCAGCGTGTCCAATGCGCCTGTGCGCACCAGCGCTCCCATCACCACGAACATCGCCGCAATGGTCCAGGGCGCCGGGTTCGACAGCACCGCGAGCGCATCGTCATAGGGCAACACGCCGCTGACCAGCAAGACCGCGACCCCGCCGATGGCGACAACCTCGGTCGGGTATGTCTCACGCACGAACAGCACGAACATCACCACCACCGTTCCCAAGGTCAGGAACGCCTGCGTGGTCTGGTCAAACTCTATCAATGCGCTGAGCACGTGCGATATCCTTGTCTCAGGAAAGCCTAGTCTGGCCGGGTTGCGGTGCGGGAACAAGGACTGCTTTCGGGCGCGGTTGAACCAACATGAGACCGGCCAGCATCACCGTCAACGCCGCCCAGAAATAGGGCGAGTAGGTTTCGTTCAGGAACAGCATCGCCCAGGTCACGCCGAACAGCGTGACGAGATAGCTGATCTGTACGGCGAAGACCGGCCCGGCGCGCCCGACCAGCCAGACATAGCCGGTATAGGCGAAGGCATGGAGCACCGAGGACGCGACGATGGCCGCATCCGGCACGCCCCACGGACCGCGCGGATCGATGAACTGCCCGGAGGCGAGGGCGAGCGGCAGGGTGATCACGGCACCAATCAGAGACGCGCCGCAAAGCACCTGCACCGGATCGAGCCCGTTGGTGCCCATGGTCGCCACCAGGTTACCTTCGAGCGCGTAGAAAAGCGAGGACAGCAGGGCGACCAACACCCAGATCGCGGCGACCTCGTTCGGCAGGCTGGCTTCGGGGAGGATCAGCAAAAGGATGCCGCAGAACCCAAGGCCCAGACCCCCCAGCCTGCGCCAGCGGAACCCTTCGTGTCCCAACGCGAGGGCCATGGGGAAGGCCAGCATGGGTACGGTGCTGAGCAGGATCGACAGAACACCGGACGGAAGATGGACCGCTGCCGAATAGGACGAGATACCGGGGAGAACCGTTCCGACCAGGGCGATGATCGTGAACAGTCGCAGATCGCCACGGCCAAAGCGCATCGGCAGGCCCCGGATCAGGCAGACGAGTCCCAGGACCGTCGCGCCGATGACCAGTTGCCAGAACAGGATGCCGACATGGCGATAGCCTTCGCTCACGGCGGTCTTGGCCAGCGGCTGGGTCGCGCCCCAGGCCGCCCCGCCGAGGATCAGCACGAGCAGCGGCAGGATACGGTGCATCAGGGAGCGCTTGGTTGCAGGCGGCCACCATCGCGGATCATGTGGATGGCGTTGGCCTTGCCGGTCCGGTCATCGGTTTCGACCAGCACGCCCGACAGGGTGGCTTCGCCCAGTGCGGGTTGGAACCGGGTCTTGCCCATGCCGGTGACGAAGCGGCGCATCGGTTCGGTCTTTTCCATCCCGATGACCGAGTTGTAATCGCCGCACATCCCCGCATCGGTGAGGTAGCCTGTGCCGCCTGGCAGAACTTGCGCGTCCCCCGTGGGCACATGGGTGTGGGTGCCGACGACAAGGCTCGCGCGGCCATCGCAGTAATGACCCATTCCCATCTTTTCCGATGTGGCCTCGCAATGCATGTCCACAAGGATCATCTGCGCCTGACCACCGAGCGGATGCGCGCGCAACACGGCGTCAACGGCCGAAAACGGATCGTCGAAAGCGCGCTTCATGAAGACCTGGCCCAGCACCTGAAGCACCAGAACCTTGCGCCCACGCGCGTCGGTGAAGAGCCGATGTCCGCGACCGGGCGCTTGTTTGGCGAAATTCAAGGGCCGCAGAATGCGCGGTTCGCTTTCGATGAAGCTCAGCATGTCTTTCTGGTCGAAGGCATGATCGCCCAGCGTCAGGCAATCGACCCCGGCCTCCAGAAGCGCCGTGGCATGGGGGCCGGAAAGACCCACGCCGCTGGAGGCGTTTTCGCCGTTCACGACGCAGAAATCCACTTTGAGCCGCGTCTTGAGGTCGGCCAACCGCTCGATGATCGCGGTGCGGCCCGCGCGGCCCATGATGTCGCCTAGAAAGAGTGTTCTCATGGCTTTGGGCTTAGTGCGCGGGTTGGAGCGGGGCAAGAGCCTTCGAAGGCTCTTGCAAGCGTTTTCGAAAACGCTTGCCCGTCGCGCCCGGTCAGAACAGCGTTCCCTGTTCCGGCGGTTTGCGCTTGGATTTCGGCGCGGATTTCGCGCCCGCCGCACCCACTGTCAGGCGTCCGTCGGCGAATTCGATTTCCAGCGCAGTCGCGTTCTGTGCGGCCTTCTGCGTCGTCACCACCTCGCCGTCGCCCCGCACCACCGCATAACCGCGTTTGAGCGTTTCCTTGTAACCCAGCGTTTCGCGCAGGCGGTCGAGTGCGGTCAGGCGGCTCTGCCAGTCGCGGACCTGCGCCTGACCGGCTTTCGAAAGCCGGTGGGCCATGTCCTCGAGCTTGTCGCGTTTGACGGCAAGGTCGCGATTGATTTGAGACGGACTTAATTGATCCGCGCGTCGTGACAGCGAGTCGCGTTTCCTTTCGAGCAGCCGGACCATGCCCGGTTCCAATCGCTCGCTTTTTCTCAGATACGCATTCCGATGCTCGGCAATGGTCCGTCTCAGAAGCAAGGGGCGAAGCGAACCGGCGATTTCCGATAAAACATTCCTTCTGCGATCAACCGATCGAACAAGTGCGTATGGCAGTTTTTCGGACCAATAATCCAACCGCTGTGTCGGCCCCGACAGCAGCGTGTCGGGTCGGGGCAGGGCGCGCGCCAGATCGCGCAGGCGCTGATCGCGGGTCTGCATCCGCTGCGACACCGCGCGGGTCATGCGCGCCTGTTGGTCGCCGACCCAGCCCAGCAGTTCGAGCCGCACCGGCACCGCGATTTCCGCCGCCGCCGTGGGTGTGGGCGCGCGTTGGTCGGACACGTAGTCGATCAGCGTCGTGTCGGTTTCGTGCCCCACGGCCGAGATCAGCGGGATCTCGGACGCCGCCGCGGCGCGGGCGACGATTTCTTCGTTGAAGCCCCAAAGATCCTCGATGCTGCCCCCGCCGCGCGCGACGATCAGCAGATCGGGCCGGGGCAGGGCGCCGCCGGGCGACAGCGCGTTGAACCCCGCGATGGCGCGGGCCACTTCGGGGGCGCAGGCAGCCCCTTGAACTGCCACCGGCCAGACCAGCACCTTGCGCGGAAAGCGGTCGCGCAGGCGGTGCAGGATATCGCGGATCACCGCGCCTGATGGCGAGGTGATGACGCCGATGATATCCGGCAGGTAAGGCAGGACCTTTTTGCGCGCCGGATCAAACAACCCTTCGGCGGCGAGCGCTTTCTTGCGCTTCTCCAGCATCGCCATCAACGCGCCTTCGCCCGCAACGGTCACTTCATCGACATTGAGGTTATATTTCGACTGCCCGCCAAAGGCGGTCATCCGCCCAGTCACGACCACTTCCAGCCCTTCTTCGGGCACGACGGAAAGTTGCGAGACTTGGCCTTTCCACGTCGTGCAGGCCAGCACGTTTCGGTCGTCCTTGACGTCGTAGTATAGATGCCCGGACCGGGCCGTGAACACGCGGCCTACCTCGCCGCGCACGCGAATGCGGCCGAACTGGTCTTCCAGCGTTTTCTTCACCGCGCCAGAGACTTCGGAGACTGTGTATTCGGGCATGTTTTGCCCCGGGTGGGGATCGTCGATCAGATCGGACATCTGGCCTCGCTTGCGCTTCAGGTGCGGCAACCCTAGAACGCGCGCAACCGAAGGTGAAGACGGAGCGTGCGCCATGAACATTCTCATCCTTGGAAGTGGCGGGCGCGAACACGCGCTGGCCTGGGCCGCGCTGCAAAATCCGAAATGCGACAAGCTGATCGTGGCACCGGGCAATGCTGGCATCGCGATGATCGCGGATTGCGCCGCTTTGGACATCGAAGACGGCGGTGCGGTCGTCACCTTCGCCGAGGAGAACAGCATCGACTTCGTGATTGTCGGCCCCGAAGCGCCCTTGGCAGCGGGCGTGGCGGACCGGCTGCGCGACGCTGGTTTGCTGGTGTTCGGCCCGTCAGCCGAGGCGGCGAAGCTGGAAGCATCCAAATCCTTCACCAAGGAAATCTGCGACGCGGCAGGCGCGCCGACCGCTGCCTACGGTCATTTTACTGATGCTGACAGCGCCAAGGCGTATGTGCAGGCCCAAGGCGCGCCGATCGTGGTCAAGGCGGATGGGCTCGCCGCAGGCAAGGGTGTTATCATTGCCGAGACCGTGCCGGAGGCCGAAGCCGCCATCGACGACATGTTCGGCGGTGCGTTCGGCGGAGCCGGGGCCGAAGTGGTGATCGAAGAATTCATGCAGGGCGAGGAGGCGTCGTTCTTCGTGCTGTGTGACGGCACCGACGTGCTGCCCATCGGCACCGCCCAAGATCACAAGCGGGTGGGCGAGGGCGATACCGGGCCCAACACCGGTGGCATGGGGGCCTATTCCCCGGCACCGGTCATGACGGATGCCGTCACGCAAAAGGCGATGGATGAGATCATCAAGCCGACCATGGCCGAAATGGCGAAACGTGGCACACCGTTTCAGGGCATCCTGTTCGCCGGGTTGATGATCGAAAACGGCCAGCCCCGGCTGGTGGAATACAACGTCCGCTTCGGCGACCCCGAATGCCAGGTGCTGATGATGCGGCTGGGCGCGCAGGCGATGGACCTGATGCACGCCTGCGCCGAAGGCCGTCTGGCCGACGCCCGGGTGAATTGGGCCGACGACCACGCGATGACTGTTGTTCTGGCTGCGACGGGATATCCGGGCAGCTATGACAAGGGCAGCGTGATCGGCGGGCTAGACGGTCTGCCCGAAGACAGTTTCCAGATGATGTTCCACGCCGGAACAACCGAGGCGGACGGCAAGATCACAGCGACCGGAGGCCGGGTGCTGAACGCCACCGCCCGCGGCACGACGCTTCAAGAGGCGCGGGACCGCGCCTATGCGATGGTCGATCGTGTGGACTGGCCGGACGGCTTCTGTCGGCGCGATATCGGGTGGCGGGCGCTCTAGATGACGACTGCTCTGGCCGGGTTCGCGCTCGGGTTTTCGCTCATTCTTGCCATCGGCGCGCAAAACGCGTTTGTCTTGCGGCAGGGCTTGTTGCGATCACACGTGTTTGCGGTCTGCCTGACCTGCGCGCTTTCGGACGCGATCCTGATCGCCGCAGGTGTTGCCGGGTTCGGGGCGTTGACGCAGGCCGTGCCGGGGCTCGAACTCGCGATGCGCCTGCTGGGGGCGGCGTTCCTCATCTGGTACGGCGCGCGCACCTTCCTGAGCGCATGGCGCGGCGGGCAGGCGATGGAGGCCGGGCAAGCGGCGGGTTCGCTGCGCAAAGCCTTGCTGACCTGCCTTGCCCTGACCTGGCTCAACCCGCATGTCTATCTCGATACGGTTGTGCTTCTTGGCGCGGTCGCCGCGCAATATGACGACCGCCTGAACTTTGCGCTGGGCGCGATGACGGCGAGTCTCGTGTTCTTCTTCTCGCTCGGCTATGGCGCACGGCTTCTGGCGCCGCTGTTCGCCAAACCGCGCGCGTGGCAGGTGCTGGACGTTCTGATCGGTCTCATCATGTGGGCCATCGCGGCGAAGCTGCTGTTGATGTGATCGTTTGAAGCGCCATCCGTCGGGTACCCCTTGCATGACAGGTCGCGTTCAAGGGGGTCGTGCGGCCTCTTGCCATTCCGATGCCCATCCGCTCCATTGCAGGGATGAGCGCCTCCGTACACACCGACACATCAGCCAATCCCGTCAAAGGCATCTTCTGGATGATCGTGACCGGCCTGTGTTTCGTGGCTGTGACGGCCTTGGTGAAAACGCTTGGCGGGCGCGTGCCCGCGGCGGAATCGGCGTTCCTGCGCTACGTGATCGGGCTGGTGTTCCTGGTTCCGGTCTGGCGGGAATTGATGGCAGTGCGGCTCACACCGCGTCAGAAAAAGCTGTTCGGGTTGCGCGGGCTGGTGCATTCGCTGGGCGTTATCCTGTGGTTCTATGCGATGACGCGCATCCCGATCGCCGAGGTCACGGCGATGAATTACCTCAACCCGGTCTACGTCACGATCCTTGCGGTGTTCGTGCTGGGCGAAACCCTTGCGCTTCGGCGCGCGATGGCCGTTGTCGCGGCCCTTCTGGGGGCTTTGATCATCCTGCGGCCCGGCTTTCGCGAGCTTGATCTCGGGCATATCGCCATGCTTGGCACGGCGCTGTTCTTTGCGGGGAGCTACCTGATCGCCAAGATCGTGTCGGGCGAATTGCCCGCGAGCGTTGTGGTGGCGCTCTTGTCGATCACGGTCACGATCGGGCTTGCGCCCTTTGCCATCGCGGTCTGGGTCACGCCCAGCCTCGCCGATCTCGGGATATTGGCGGCGGTGGCCTGTTTCGCGACGGCGGGCCATTACACGATGACGCTGGCCTTCGCGGCGGCCCCGGTGACGGTGACGCAGCCAGTGACATTTCTCCAGCTGGTGTGGTCGGTGCTTGTCGGCATGGCGTTTTTCGGAGAGCCCGCGGACCCGTGGGTGATCCTCGGCGGTGGCGTAATTATGGCATCGGTGATCTTCATCACCTGGCGCGAGGCCCGTCTGCGCAACGTACACCGCACTCCGACAGTCAATGAAACAAAGGGATAAGCTGACGTAATCCTTCCTCACGTCAGCCTGTTGCGGCGGTTTTGCCGCCATTGTTTCGAATTCCGCAAAAAACCCGGATTGGCTCCAAAATTGAACACAATCCCCCATGACAAAAAGGGAAGGTAACGTACGAGGAGACACCCATGTTTGCCGAAACTTTTTCCAGCCCCGATCTGGGCGAATTACGCCACTTTCTGGTAGCCGAGCGTCAGAAGACGCTGTCGGACACCGAATGGAAGTTCCGGATGCGCGGCTACGGATTTCACGTCAAACGCGTCGAAGGCGGCGTGATGGTGGCGCGGATCTCGCAAAACGAAATTCTCGGCTGCGTGAAGATGTAAGCGTAGGGTCGCCGGCTCCGGCGGCCTTTTGTCTCTGCATCCTCTCTCGCGCAGCGCGGCGGGCTTTGCTATGCCCTCCGCATGATGAAGTATATCGACATTCCCCCGGTCTGGCTGTTCGCAGCCCTTGCCATCGCGTGGTGGCAGAAGACCCATTTCGACTACGGGCTAAGCTTTGGCCCGGTCTGGGCCGACCTTCTGGGCGGTCTGCTGGTGGGCGGGGGATTGGTGCTGATCGCGCTGGCCGCCTATGAAATGCGCCGCCACCGCACGACGATCATGCCGCACGAGGTGCCTGACGCCTTGGTGACAAGCGGCATCTTCAAGCGCTCGCGCAATCCCATTTATCTCGCTGATTCGCTGATACTCACCGGGATGGTCCTTTATTGGGACGCCGTGTTATCGCTCCCATTGATCCCGGTCTTTGTCTGGTGGATCGAGAAACACTTCATCCTGACCGAAGAAAAACGCTTGCGGCGAAATTTTCGTGCGGATTTTGCACGATACGAGAAACAAACGCGACGTTGGCTCTAGCCGTTCGGGCGCATCTGTTCTAGATGAGCGGTTCGCGGTGGGGGGACGTTGTGTGCGTTAGGTCAGCACTGTAGACCCATCGCCGGAAAACATGCCGCTACGGCACTTCGGAACGAAGCAAAGGGGGACGGCTCAGGTGAAAATCGGGACGCCAAAAGAAGTGATGAAGGGCGAGGCACGCGTTGCCATGACCCCGGATTCTGCCCGCCAGCTGCAAAAGCTGGGGTACGACTGTATCATCGAAAGCGGTGCAGGCGACGCAGCAGGCTACAATGACGACACGTACAAAGAGGCTGGCGTCAAGATTGTCAAAACCGCCGCCGCCCTTTGGAAAGAGGCCGACGTGGTCGCCAAAGTGCGTCCACCCACCGAAGCCGAGCTGAAAAAGTCGCGTGAAGGCCAGCTTCTGATCTCGTTCTTCTGGCCCGCCCAGAACGAAAAGCTCATGAAGCAGGCGGCCGATCAGGGCACGTCCGTGATCGCGATGGACATGGTGCCGCGCATCAGCCGCGCGCAGAAGATGGACGCGCTATCCTCGATGGCCAATATCGCGGGCTACCGCGCC
This sequence comes from uncultured Marivita sp., assembly GCF_947488135.1. Classification (GTDB taxonomy): domain Bacteria; phylum Pseudomonadota; class Alphaproteobacteria; order Rhodobacterales; family Rhodobacteraceae; genus Marivita. The sequence goes on from NZ_CANKYW010000005.1 coordinate 113,139, forward strand.
GTCATCGAAGCGGGCAACAATTTCGGCCGCTTCTTCACCGGTCAGATCACCGCTGCGGGCAAGGTGCCCCCGGCCAAGGTGCTGGTCGTCGGTGCCGGTGTGGCGGGTCTTGCCGCCATCGGGACATCGACCTCTCTGGGTGCGATCACCTACGCGTTCGACGTGCGCCCCGAAGTGGCCGAACAGGTCGAATCCATGGGTGCGGAATTCGTCTTCCTTGATTTCGAGGAAGAACAGCAGGACGGCTCCGCTTCGGGCGGCTATGCCTCTGTCTCTTCACCGGAATTCACCGCAGCGCAGCTTGCCAAGTTCCGCGAGTTGGCGCCCGAGATGGATATCGTGATCACCACTGCGCTGATCCCGAACCGCGAAGCGCCGGAGCTCTGGACCAAGGACATGGTCGAGTCGATGAAGCCGGGTTCGGTGATCGTCGACCTTGCCGCCGAAAAGGGTGGCAACTGCAAGATGACCGTGATGGACGAAAAGATCGTCACAGACAACGGCGTCACGATCATCGGCTATACCGACTTCCCGTCGCGCATGGCGACGCAGTCGTCCAACCTCTACGCCACGAACATCCGTCACCTGATGACCGACCTGACGCCAGAAAAAGACGGCACGGTCGTGCACAACATGGAGGACGACGTGATCCGCGGCGCAACCATTGCGCACGCGAAGGAAGTGACCTTCCCGCCACCGCCACCAAAGGTGCAGGCGATCGCCGCCAAGCCCAAGGAAAAGGTCAAGGAACTCACACCCGAAGAGCGCCGGGCGCAGGAACTGGCCGCGTTCAAAGGTCAGACGAAGCAGCAGGTGACGTTGCTTGCCGTCGGCGCGGCGCTGGTGCTTGGTGTCGGCCTCATCCCAGGCATGCCCGCGAGCTTCATGCAGCACTTCATCGTGTTCGTGCTGTCGGTGTTCATCGGCTTCCAGGTGATCTGGAACGTCGCGCATTCCCTCCACACGCCGCTGATGGCCGTGACCAACGCAATTTCGTCGATCATCATCCTGGGCGCGCTGATCCAGATCGGATCGACGAGCCTTCTGATCACGCTGCTGGGCGCGCTGGGCATCTTCATGGCCGCCGTCAACATCTTCGGTGGCTTCCTCGTGACACGGCGGATGCTCGCCATGTTCCAGAAATCCTAAAGGGGCAGGGCAATGGAAAACGCATTCACCATCGCGGCCTATGTGGTCGCCGCTGTTCTTTTCATCCTGTCGCTGGGCGGTCTGTCCGGCCAGGAAAGCGCGAAACGCGCCGTCTGGTACGGCATCGCGGGCATGGCGATCGCCGTGCTGGCGACGCTTGTCGGGCCTGGGACGGGCCTCTGGTTCGTCTCGCTTGTTCTGATCGCAGGCGGTGCCGCCGTTGGCTACCAACTGGCCACCAAGGTCGAGATGACCCAGATGCCCGAGCTTGTGGCCATCATGCACAGTCTCGTCGGTCTGGCGGCTGTCTTTGTCGGCTTCAACGCCGATCTGATGATCAATTACGTTAACGGTATCTATGAAGCCCAGGGTCTGGTTCTGGGTACGGTCGGCGAGGACGGGATCACCGCCATAGGTCTTCCAAAGGAAACCTATGACAGCCTCTCCGCCTTCGGCCAATTGATCGCCAAGAAATCCAGCGTCGAAATCGGAATCCTTCGGGTCGAACTGGTGCTGGGTATCTGGATCGGTGCCGTGACCTTCACTGGGTCGGTCATCGCCTACGCCAAGCTGGCGGGCGGATCCTCGAAACTGCCGTTCCAGGTCGATACAAGCGCCAAGAAACTGCCCGGCGGGCACATCCTGAATGCAGCTGCTGCCGGCTTGTCGGTCCTTTTGCTCATCGTCTACCTGACGGGTGGCGGATCCTGGGCGCTGGTCCTGTTGACGCTTGCAGGGCTCTTCATCGGCTATCACCTGATCATGGGCATCGGCGGCGCGGACATGCCGGTCGTTGTCTCCATGCTCAACAGCTACTCGGGCTGGGCGGCTGCCGCGATTGGTTTCAGCCTCGGCAACGACCTGCTGATCGTCGTCGGTGCGCTGGTCGGCTCTTCGGGTGCGATCCTGTCCTACATCATGTGCAAGGCGATGAACCGCAGCTTCATCAGCGTGATCCTGGGCGGCTTTGGCGGCCCCGCGGGCGAACAGATGGCCGTGGAAGGCGAGCAGATCGCCATCGACGCGGACGGCGTCGCACAGGCGCTGGACGAAGCCGACAGCATCATCATCATTCCGGGCTACGGCATGGCGGTGGCGCAGGCCCAGCAGAACGTGGCGGAACTCACCCGTCGCCTGCGCGCCAAGGGCAAGACCGTCCGTTTCGCGATCCACCCGGTCGCTGGCCGTTTGCCTGGCCACATGAACGTGCTTCTGGCCGAAGCCAAGGTGCCCTACGATATCGTGCTCGAGATGGACGAGATCAACGACGACTTCCCGGATACGGATGTCGCCATCGTCATCGGCTCGAACGACATCGTGAACCCGGCCGCTCAGGACGATCCCAACAGCCCCATCGCCGGTATGCCGGTTCTGGAATGCTGGAAGGCCAAGCAGGTCTTCGTGTCCAAGCGCGGGCAGGGCACCGGATATTCGGGGATCGAGAACCCGCTGTTCTTCAAGGACAACACGCGGATGTTCTACGGCGACGCCAAAGCGTCGCTGGATGCGCTGCTCAACAAGATCACCTGAGTCCGCGCGATCCCATGACCCTTCGGGCCTCGCATCGCAGGATGCGGGGCCTTTTTCGTTTCACTCCCTCGGGCCTTTGACCCATTCGCTCAGCGTGGCATCCAGCGCGTCCCAATTGGTATATTCCTTGTCCCAGTCCAGATCGGCGTCCGGATCCTTCTTGGCGATGATCCGGCGCATGGCAAATCGTCGGAAGACGTCGTAGCGCGACGGGGTGTACGCCCCGGCGACCTGGCTCACCTGACCGGGGGTCCAGCCGGTGGCATCGGTGAAATCAGACAGGATGGCATTCAAACTGCGCCATTCCTCGGCATCATGCCCGGCGGCCGCAAGCGAGACCGAGATCATCAGCGTCGGCATGTCGTTCAGCGCCCCCGCGTGTTCCGCGGCAAAGTCCGACAGGGTCTTCTGATAGTGCCCGATATGAAGCGACCCCGCCAGGATCGCCCCGTCAAAGCGGCTCAGGTCCACCGGCCCTGCATCGCCCACCGTTGTCAGCTCGACTGAATGACCCATGTCGACCAATCGATCCGCGATGTGGCGCGCGATCTTCTGGGTTTGCCCCTCTATGGTTGCGTATCCGATAAAGAGTTTCATGACCTCTCCCTCTGCTGCCGAAGGGCCACAGCCCGGCGACCCTTTCTCCCGGCCTGATGATACACGGCCGTGAAACCAGGCGCGTTGACCCACCGCAAAAACCGTTTGAGATCATTGAACTGGCAGGCAGAGTGTGGATGTCGCAGGCGCTAAAGATACCGTAAGCGGCGTGCAGTCGCCGCAATGCATACAGTTGAATACAGGTAAAATACTGAAATGTTTGGAAATTTCCTTTACTTGGCAGAATCGCGCGCCTAAGTGGTAGCCAAATCTGAAAGACCGACCCATGGCCCCGATCGAAGATCATCCCCTGCGTTACGCGCTCTCGAACGAGCTTCACGCCCGACCGTTCCCGTCACTGGAGGCCCCGTGCCGGGCCGTCTACCTCGCGCTGAAAAAGCCCAAGGCGGCCGCCGCGCGGGACAAGTCTCTTGATCTCGACCATCTCAAGGCGCTGCTCGATCGGTACGGCACGGCGCATCCGCAGCCCGGGGCCACGCATTTCTCGGGTCAGATCGGACAGCACACGCTGAAATGGGAACAGCACACGGAATTCGTGACCTACACCGTGTTCTTGAACGGCATGCCCGAACGTCCCTTCGATCCGGCGGATATGGACGTCTTCCCGGAAAGCTGGCTTGCCTCTGCGCCGGGGGTCAGGATCACGTCAGCCCTCATCCGGGTCGAGGAACGGCCCGATGAGGAAAAGATCAAACAGAACCTCTCCGACTGGTTCGTTCCCGAAAGCCTCGCCGTCAGCCGGGTCTTGGATGACGACGCCATTGTCGCCGGCGATTTCCGGATCGATCCGGCAGGTCATCTGCGCTTCGGCGTCTTCGTCAGCAAGGGCATCGGCCGCCGCCGCGTTGGCCGCATCGTACAACGCCTGTGCGAGATCGAGACCTACAAGACCATGTCGATGCTGGGCTTCACGCGGGTGCGCGAACTGGGTCCGCGCATGGGCGAGATCGACAATGAACTCAACCGGCTGATGGCGGCCATGACCCAGGGCGACGGTCAGGAAGAAGACCGGCTCAAGGCGCTTCTGGCGGTTTCTGCCGAACTCGAAAGCCTGTCGGCCCAGACATCGTTCCGCTTTGGCGCGACCGGGGCCTACGAGGCGATCGTCGAGCAACGGATCACGGTATTGCGGGAAGAACGGTTCGATGGTCGCCAGACCTTCGCCGAATTCATGACGCGCCGTTATGATCCGGCCATGCGCACCGTCAAATCCGCCGAGAACCGTCTTTCGGCCATGGCGGCGCGGGCGATGCGGGCAGGCGACCTGCTGCGCACACGAGTCGAGGTGGCGCGCTCGGCGCAGAACCAGCAATTGCTCGAAAGCATGAATCAGCGCGCCGATATGCAACTCCGTCTGCAAAAGACGGTCGAAGGCTTGTCGGTCGTCGCGATCAGCTACTACGCCGTGTCGCTTGCCGGGTTCCTGCTTTATCCGCTGGCCGAGATGCTGGGCATCACCAAAGGTGCGGTGACGGCCGCAGCCACGATCCCGGTGGTGCTGCTCGTGTGGCTGGCCATTCGCCGGATCCGGCGCGTTGTCGAGCAGGGCGGTCCCGACCTTTAGGTTTCTTTGGGCTTAAAATACCTTGGGGGGAGGCCGAAGGCCGGGGGGCAACGCCCCCGCGTTTGCGTCTACGCAAACGGCCGGACGCGTCGACGCGTCCGCTACCTCTGAACGGTGACTTCGGTCTCTGCACTCAAAGAGGCCGCCAGCGACGCGAAACGCGCCTCGGCCACTTCGCCGTATAGCGGCACCGATGCCTTGGTCAGCTTCAGGCGCAAGAGCTTTTTCCGGGGTCGCCACTCAAGCGACGTGCCATCGGCGCTGGCATCCGACATCCAGAGCATCGACCCGAACCGCAACGCCTTGCCCAGAACCTCGGCCTCGTTGGTCATCTTTTCGGACAACAATCCTTCGAGATCCTGAAACCGCGTGCCCTCGCGCTTGTTCTTGTAGCGGTGCAACAAGGCCAGCCCGAGGAACACCCGTTCGGAATGCTTCAACCCACCAAGATTGGCCCGGGTGGCGTTGTCGAAACAGGTCTCGGCACGGTAGTCGGGATGCGCGCGCCAGCTTACGTCATGCAAGAGGCACGCCGCCTTGATCAACCGCATCCGCGCCGGGTCGGCGCTTGAAAAGAGCGGCGTGACGAAGCGGAACAGCTTTTTGCCGAACCCCGGCAGACGCGCATCCTTGGCTTCGGCAAAGCGGCAGGCTTCGATCAGCGGGTCGCGGTCGCGCAGCACCTGCGGCATCTGTTCGTACAGTAGCCCTTCGCGGATGCCATAGCTCGATATCGCGATATCCTTTGGCTTGAACGTCTGCACCAGACGCTTGAGGACATCCGCGGCATAAGGCACCAGCTCCATCCGCGCGTTGGACACGCCGCAGGCTTGGCGCAGCTCTTCCAGGTCGCTCGATTTGATGAACTTGACGGTCTGGTTCACCGACTTCTTGTCCATCCGGTATTCGTGCAGCACGTGTAGCGGATAGCCGCGCCGGTACATGTCGATCCGGGCGATGGCACGCCACGATCCGCCGACAAGGAACAGGCGGTCGCGCTGTGGTCCCATATGATCGGCAAGCTTGGCCATCACGTCCTTGATGTGCTGGTCACGGCCTTTTTGCCCGCCCTTGAGATCGCGCAATTTCAGCGGCCCGAGGTTGGAACTGATCCGCCGCCCGACACGCCCGTCGGCGATCTCGGCCAATTCCATCGACGACCCGCCGATATCGCAGACCAGCCCGTAGCTTTTCGGCCAGCCAAGCAGCACACCCTGCGCCGACAGACGCGCCTCTTCCTCGCCGCCGATGACCCAGATCCGCAGGCCGGTCTCGCGCAGGACGTCTTCGCGGAACTCCGGCCCGTCTTCGGCTTCGCGCACGGCGGCGGTGGCGACGACACTCAGCGGTGGCAGGTTCATGCCCTCGGCCAGCGCCTGAAATCGTTTCAGCGCCTGCAACGCACGCTCCCGGCCTTCGGGGTTCAAACGCCCGGTGTCGGACATGCCCGCGCCCAAGGCGCACATCAGTTTTTCGTTGTAGAAATAGGCCGGGGATCGCGCCGCGCCGTCGAACACCACAAGACGCACCGAGTTCGACCCGATGTCGATCACGCCCACACGGGACAACGCCCGCGCCTTGGGGTCGTTGAACAGGGGGCGGCCAAATGGGCCCAAGGGGTCGTGTTCGGAGTCGGTGGTTCCGTCCATATGGCCTCCCGGTCAAGGTCGCGCGCACCGTGTCAAAGCAGGACGCATCGGTCAAGAAAACCTGTACCGCTTGCCGCAACTATTTCCAGCGCCTTGGAGGCAGAGCGGCGGTGACGTTACGGGAACCGATCCCGCAACACCGCGTTTTCACAGCACAGCAAGCGAGGATGTCCCATGGCAGCGCAAGGTCTCCATTCACTGAAACCAGCCGGAAAACAGGGCGCGAAACCGTCGAAAGAGGTCCGTGCCGGGCCAGGTGACGCGGGCCGGCAGGACCGTCCCGAACGCTTGCCCGAACGTCCCGGGGGCCGCCAGAAAGGCCGCAACGCGGTGATGCTCTTTGCGGTGCTCTGCGCCATCGGTGCAGTGGTCTGGGTACTCCTGCAATTGGCGGCTTAGAGGCTTCGGGATCACTCTTCGGTATGGGTCAGTTTCGGCACATCCGACGCCCCGGCTGAACCGCGTCCCGACAGCGACGGGTTTTCCATGAAAAAGCGGTGACAGTTGAACGCGAACGCCCCTTCCTCCCAGGTCGTTCGCACGAAACTGCCATCCGCCTGCATGATCCAGCTTTGCGCCACGTCGGCAAGGTTCGCCGCCATGATCTGACTGACGATCTGGGCTTTGACGGTGGCGTTCTCGATCTCGACCAGTGTCTCCACCCGCCGGTTGAGATTTCGGCCCATCCAGTCTGCCGATGAGATGAACACGCGGGCTTTCTTGTGCGGAAGGCCGTATCCGTTGCCGAAGCAGATGATCCGCGAGTGCTCCAGGAACCGTCCGACGATGGACTTGACGCGGATGTTCTCGCTCAGCCCCTTCACGCCGGGACGCAGCCCACAAATGCCCCGGATGACGCAGTCGATCTTCACCCCATCCTGACTGGCGGCATACAGCGCGTCGATCATGTCGGGCTCGATCAGGGAATTCATCTTGAGCCAGATCTGCGCCGGTTTGCCTGCGCGTGCGTGTTCGGCCTCGGCGGCGATCATCTCCAGCATCTTCGGTTTGAGCGAATGCGGCGAGATGCTCAGATTTTCGAGACCGTCGGGCAAGGCATACCCAGACAGGTAGTTGAACACCTTGGTGGCATCCCGCCCAAGTGCCGCGTCGCACGTGAAAAAGCTCAGATCGGTGTAGATGGTCGCGGTGATCGGGTGGTAATTCCCGGTGCCATAATGGGTGTAGGTCACCAGCTTGTTGCCCTCGCGGCGCACCACGACCGAGATCTTGGCGTGGGTTTTCCAGTCGAGGAAGCCGTAAACCACATGCGCGCCGGACCGTTCCAGCCGTCGCGATTGCCGGATATTCGCCGCCTCGTCGAACCGCGCCTTGAGTTCGACCAGAGCGGTGACGGACTTGCCGTCCTCTGCCGCTTCGCACAGGGCTGCGACGATGGGGGACTGGCGGGATGTGCGGTAGAGCGTTTGCTTGATCGCCACCACATCCGGGTCGCGGGCGGCTTGCGCCAGAAAGCGCACGACCATGTCGAATGTTTCGTAGGGGTGGTGGAGCAGCATGTCCTTCTGCTTGATCGCGGCGAACATGTCGCCGTCGAAATCCTGCACGCGCTCGGGCACACGGGGGGTGAAGCTGGGCCAAAGAAGATCAGGACGGCTGTCCAGCACCAGTTCCTTGAGGTCGGCCACGCCGATCATGCCGGTCAACTCGATCACATCGTCGTCACGGACCCGCAATTCGCGCATCACGGTGTCGCGCAAGCCCTTGGACGATCCCGCCGAGATGGTCAGGCGCACCACTTCGCCTCGGCGGCGGCGCTTCAACGCCACCTCGAATTCGCGCACGAGATCTTCGGCCTCGTCCTCGACCTCGATGTCGCTGTCGCGCAACACGCGGAATCCGAAATGGTCGCGCAGTTTGTAGCCGGGGAAGAGCCGGTCGAAATGCAGCAGCAGAAGGTCTTCGAGAAACAGGAATCGGTCCGCCCCGTCGCGAGCGGGCAAAGCCACAAATCGGTCGACCTGCGCGGGGATCGGCAGCAATGCCTGCAAGCCGGTCTTGTCCTTGCGCCGTTCCAGTTGCAGCGCAAGGCAATAGCCGTTGTTCGCAATGAACGGGAAGGGGTGCGCGGGGTCGATGGCGAGCGGAGACAGGACCGGAAACACCTGGTTCAGAAAGACGTCTTCCAGATGCGCCAGATCGTCGTCATCGAGGTCTTCGCGCGACAGGATCGAGATGCCTTCCGACTCCATCTGCTCACGCAGTTCGGCCAGCACGCGCTGCTGCGAGGCCATGAGCTTGCGCGCGTTCTCGTTGATGAGGACAAGCTGTTCCGCCGGGGTGAGTCCATCGGCGGCAGGGGTAACGTTGCCTGCCTGCGCCAGTTCCCGAAGACCCGCCACGCGGACGGTGTAGAATTCGTCCAGATTGGTGGCCGAGATCGACAGGAACCGCAGCCGTTCCAGAAGCGGTACGCGGGGATTTTCTGCCTCTTCCAAGACACGCCAGTTGAAGCCGAGCCACGACATCTCGCGATTGAAGAACCGTCCCGGACCGGACAGATCGACATCGGGCAGGTTCGTTGGATCGGGGAAAGGGGCGTTCAGGAAGTCGGCGCTGTTCATGGGCATCCCTTAGCGGCGGCGCGTGACGGCGTCGTGACGCACGGCCAAAGAAGATCTCTGCAAGGCCCTAGTCTGACGCGGTTTCTTCCCGGAATTCAAGATCGGCCAGCGCTTTGCGCGCCAATGCGCGGGTCACGCCTTTGGGCGTGCCGAGCGCTTCGGTGTCCAGATGCGCGACCACGGCTCCGGCGGCTTCGAAAGACCGGGGCATCCAGCGCACCAGATAGGGGATCACATCCGCCATCGGGACGATCTGCCGATCGGCGAACAGCTTGGCCAGAACCGCCGACAGCAGAATGTCGTCGGGCGGTGCCATCTTGGCCACGGTCGTTCCCGCCATCCGGCTCGCCAGATCGGGCAGGCGGATCGCCCAGGCCGACGGTGGCCGCGTCGCAGTCAGCAGCATGGAGTGCCCATTGGCCAGCACGAGGTTGTGCAGGTGAAAGAGCGCTTCCTCGGCCTCCGCATCGCCGGCGATCTGTTCCACGTCTTCGACACAGACCGGCGCATCGGCCAGTACGGGCACATCTGCGTCGGCAAGGTCGCACGCCGCAACCATGCGGCCATCGCTATCGGCGCACCAGACATGGGCCAGGTGCGATTTTCCCGATCCGTGCGGTCCAACCAGAACCAGCTTGCCGTTCGGCCAGTTCGGCCAGGTGTCGACAAGGCCGAGGGCCACCGCGTTGCTCTGGGTGACGTAAAAGTCCCCGCGTCCCAGCGCGGGCCGCGCCGGAATGTCGAATTTCAACTGAAGAGGCATTTATTCGCGGTCCTGGTCACTCAATCCGCGATAGAGGCGGCTATGGAGATATTGATCGGCGGCAAAGCGCATTATGACACCGATGGCCGCCGCGACCGGAACCGCGACCAGCATCCCGACAAAGCCGAACAGCGTGCCGAAGATCGACAGCGCAAGGATCAGCCAAACCGGATGCAGGCCCACCGAGGATCCCACCAGCTTGGGGGTGAGCACATTACCTTCGATCACCTGGCCCAGCACGAACACGCCCGCGACAAGACCGATGGACAGCCAGTCACCCCAGAACTGGAACAGCGCCAGACCGATGGCCAGCGCTCCGCCGATCAGCGCGCCGAGATAGGGAATGAACGTCACCAGACCGGCAACGAACCCCACGACGAGCCCGAATTGCAACCCGATCACCATGAGCGCCACCGCGTAGTAAGTGCCCAGGATGATACAGACAGTGCCCATGCCGCGGATGAAGCTGGCCAGTGTCTTGTCGATATCGGCAGCCAGCTTGCGGATGGTCGGCGCATGATCGCGCGGCAAAAGCTCGTCGATGCGGGCGACCATGTTGTCCCAGTCCAGCAGCAGATAGACCGCCACCACCGGCACGATCACGAAGAGCATCACGATATTGATGAAACCCGCCGCCGAACTCAGCACGGTATTCAGAAGCTCTCCACCGCGTGACTGGATCGTTTCACCGACCGAGATCAGCGATTGCCGCAGCGGGCTTTCGGTATCCATCACCTCGGGGAACCGCGCGATCAGGAAATCGCGGAGATTGCCGAACAGGGTCGGCGCCACGTTGAACAGATCCACCGCCTGATCGATGAGCGCCGGAATGACCAGAAGGAGAAGGATCACAAAGGCAAGAATGCCAACCACCGTGATCAGGAACGTCGCCGCCACGCGGCTGAGACCCAACCGTTCCAGACGATCCGCCACCGGATCGAGGAAATAGGCGATCGCGCCGCCCAGCACGAAGGGCAACAGCACGTCGCCAAGGAACCACAGCACAATCGCAAAGGCGATTGCCGCGACTCCCCAGTATTTCAGCTGTTCCCGCGCGGGAAGTGCCATGCCAAGCGCCCTTTGAATCTGGACCCTACATCGCCTGTCCGTTGCAGGGTTTCAAGAGGCACACGCAGCCTCACCAAAGCTGTGATGTTTTCCGCTGACGCGGCATCCTCGATCAGGCGCGTTGCGCAATCCCGGTGCGCGCCTCACGCTTCGACCGGCATGGTGATCTGCGCGACGAACCGGTTTGGATCCTTCGACCGCGAAACCTCGGCCCCGATCTGTTCGGCGAATTGCTGGATCAGGCGTTCCCCGGTGCCCGAGGAATCGATGTCCAGCGTCTGCGAGCTGTCCGAATGGCTGTTCTCGACGGTAATCTGGAGCTTGTCGTCGGGCCACACCTCGAGCAGCAGCTTCACCGGCGTGTTCGGCCGGGGAGAGCCGTGTTTGATCGCATTGGTCAGCAACTCGTTGAGCATCAGGCTCAGCGCGATCGCCGTATCGCTTTTGAGTTTGCAGGCTTCTGCCGGATGCTCGAAAACCAGCGCCTGTTCCTGCAACTCCGCGCTTTTGCGCGTCGACTGGACGAGCCTGTTGAACAAGGTGATGACATCGATCCGGGCCACGTCGCCGTCGATCTGGATGGCGGCGTGCACATCCGCCACGGCACGAACCCGCGATTCCACGGCGCGCAGGGCGGCGCGCGCCCGTTCTGCGGCCGGGCCGCCGGTCACGATCAACCGGCTCGCCTGAAGGCGCAGCAGGGACAGCGCAATCTGCAGGCTGTTCTTGATGCGATGGTTCGCCTCGACCACCAGCGCCTCGCGCACTTCGACCGCCCGTTCCAGTTCGCGACGGGCGTTTTCAATATCGGTCAGATCGACGAAGGTGCCGACCAGTTTGGGCCGCCGGTCGATTGGATCGGTCGCAATCTCGCCCCGAATGCGGACGAAGCGCTCTTCGCCATTGGGCAGCGGGACGCGGTAATCGAAAGACGCGATCTCGCCGGGCGGTGCTGCCAGCACGCGGGCCACCTCGGCATGAACCGCACCGATATCGTCCTGGTGTACCCGTTCGAAGAATGGTGCCGCGTAGGGCCCGGCCTCCTCGGGGGCAAAGCCGAACATCGCGTCGATGGCGTCGTGGCGCAGGAACAGATCGGTCTCGGGATCGTAGCTGAAATAGGCGACGGAGGCTGTCGATGTCGCCGCACGCCGGTGACTTTGCGCCAGCCGCGCTGTCAGCGTCGCCTCGGTCACATCCCGCGCGGTTTGCAGGATCGCGATGATCTCGCCGTCCTCGCGGATCGGCGCGAAATGCATCTGCCAGTGGTGTTCCATGTAAACACCGTTTTCGTTGACCAGATCGAACCGGGCGGGGCCAACCTCTTGCGGTTCGCCGGTCCGAAGGATCTCGGCCACGGCGCTGCGGATACCCTCGACCGCCTTTGATCCATCGGCGTCGGCGCTTGGTGGAAATGCCTCGAATATCCCCTTACCGGCGACGTCGACGCCCACGGTGTCCGTCATCACCTCATGTGCGGAATTGCGCCATAACAGCGTCATGTCGTCATTCGGCATGAAAAACAGGGCAGCAAAAGGAAGCGCTTCGAAACCAAGCGCCAGAATGTCCTGTATCCTGCCCGGGGCGACGGACAGGGGCAAATCGCTTTTCATTTCCGAAACAGACTCCGAACTATCAGGTGCGCAGAAGATGTTTGATTTCCATGGCAAAGTCCATCGCCTACCAGCCTTTTTGCGGGCCCATCTCGCCAAGCGCTCTTGAACTGCGCATGGCGCTCTACGCCCCTTGTCCGGGTCGATGCAACCCGCTAGGACGGGCGAAACCACCATCCGAGGCCAACACATGCGTCTGTCCCGCTATTTTCTGCCCGTTCTCAAGGAAACCCCTGCCGAGGCCCAGATCGTCAGCCACAGGCTGATGCTGCGCGCCGGGATGATCAAGCAGGCCAGCGCCGGGATCTATTCGTGGCTGCCGCTGGGCTACAAGGTGCTTCGCAACATCGAGCAGATCGTGCACGAAGAGCAGGCGCGTGCAGGTCACATCCCGATGCTCATGCCCACGTTGCAGTCCGCCGATCTCTGGAAGGAATCCGGCCGTTACGACGCTTACGGCCCCGAAATGCTGCGGGTCGAAGATCGGCATGGACGTGACATGCTCTACGGTCCCACCAATGAAGAGCTGATCACCGACATCTTCCGCAGCCATGTGAGCAGCTACAAGGACCTGCCGCTGACGCTGTATCATATACAGTGGAAATTCCGCGACGAGATCCGCCCGCGGTTCGGCGTCATGCGCGGCCGCGAATTCCTGATGAAGGACGGCTACAATTTTGACCTGACCAAAGAAGACGCGCTGCACGCCTATAATCGCCATCTGGTCAGCTACCTGCGCACCTACGAACGCATGGGCCTTCAGGCAATTCCGATGCGCGCGGACAGTGGGCCCATCGGCGGCGACGACACGCATGAATTCCTCGTGCTGGCCGAAACCGGCGAGTCCGAGGTGTTCTACGATTCCGAAATCACCGATCTGAAATTCGGCGACCGCGCTATCGACTACGATAACAAGGCACAGTGCCAGGCCGTGCTTGAGGAATTCACCTCGCGTTACGCCCGCACGGACGAGACCCATGACGAGGCTGAATTCGCCAAGGTGCCTGCTGACCGTCAGCGCACTGCGCGCGGCATCGAGGTGGGCCAGATCTTCTATTTCGGAACCAAGTATTCCGACGCCATGGGCGCGACGGTTGCGGATGCCGACGGCAACCGCGTGCCTGTTCATATGGGCAGCCACGGGATCGGCGTGAGCCGCCTGCTGGGCGCAATCATCGAAGCCAGCCATGACGACAAGGGCATCATCTGGCCCGAAGGCGTGACGCCGTTCCATTGCGGCATCGTCAATCTCAAGCAGGGCGACGACGAGGCCGACGCGGCCTGCGAGTCGCTTTATGCAAGCCTCATCGCGCTCGGGCTTGAACCGCTCTACGACGACCGCAACGACCGGGCAGGTGCCAAGTTCGCGACGATGGACCTCATCGGTCTGCCATGGCGCATCACCGTCGGCCCGCGCGGTCTCAAGAACGGCGTTGTCGAACTCACCTCCCGCCGCAGCGGTGAAAGCGAAGAACTGCCGCCCGAACAGGCGATTCAGCGGATTGCCGCGATATACGGCAAAGCCAGCGCCTGACAAAGGCACGTCTCTTGCGGGATCACCGTCGCATTTGCTAGCCAGAGGGCATGAAACGCCTTTCGGCATTCCTTTTGGGTTTCTGGGCCGCAAGCCCGGTGGCGGCCTCTGATCCCGTCGCGCTATTTGAAGAATGGGCGCGGGCGGAAGGCGCGGGTGAGACTGCGATTGCGGTGCTGATCGACGGACAAATGGCGCATGACAGCAACGCGGATCGGCCCGTCGATCTTGCGTCCAACTCCAAGGCGATCACGGCGCTCTGCGTGCTGTCATTGGTGGATGAGGGCAGTCTGCACTGGGACATGCCGCTGTCCGAGGCGCTGGGGCGCGATGCGTTCGATGCGACGCTGGCGGAGTTGGTGACCCATAGCGCCGGGATCGGGCAGGACACAACGCAATTGCGGATGGGGTTCTGGCTCAACGAGGACACGCCGCGTCACGCGCATGTCACCGACCTCGTGCTTGATCGCGACGGCCAGAAAGGCACGCGCGGTGCGTTCCGGTACAGCAACGAGAATTACGCGCTTCTGGGTCGGATCATCGAACTGGCCAGCGGAGTAAGCTACGAAGACACCTGCCGCGCCCGTGTGCTCGAGCCTGCGGGCGTTTCGGGCGCCCTGTCACCCCGGTTCGGTGCCTTCGCCGCGTGGGGTGGCTGGCGGATGACCATGCAGGATCACGCGACTTTGCTGTGGCATTGGTTTGGACCCGACGGACGGGTCGGGACGGACCCGCTGGCGCTGCCGCATATCGCACGGGGCGAGGGCAGTTTTTACGGCCTCGGGATGAACTACACGGAAGACGGCAACGGGATGCGTTACTCTCACGCGGGCGCGCTGTCTTTTCCCTTTGGCCCGAAAACCGGGGCCTTTGCCGTGGTGTACCCGTTCAACGCGGTCGCCGCGATGGGCTATGATGTGGCCATTGCCGATCCGCCGAAATTCCGGAAGATCGCCGACCAGCTGGGCGAAACGCTCAACGGGGAATAGGCGCTGGTCTCGGTGCCAACGAAACCCGACCGGTCAGACAGCCGCGGACACTTCGGCCACGATCCCATCCACCACTTCGACAAGCAGCCCCTCGTCCTCGCACTCCGCCATGACACGGATCAGAGGCTCCGTGCCGGATTTCCGGATGAGCAGACGACCCTTGCCGTTGAGCCGCGCTTCGGCCTCGGCGATGGCGGTCTTGACCGACCCGACCTCCAGCGGCGCGATTGACGGATCGTAACGCACGTTCTTGAGCAGTTGCGGCACCGGCTCAAAGCTCCGCGCCAACGCGCTGGCCGGCTGTCCGGTGCGGCACATTTCGCCAAGGAACTGCAATCCGGCCATGAGACCGTCGCCCGTGGTTGCGTAATCCGTCATGACAATGTGGCCGGATTGTTCACCACCGAGGTTCCAACCGCCCTTGCGCATCGCTTCGACCACATAGCGGTCCCCGACGCCCGTTCGTTCCAGGCGCAGCCCACGGCCATCGAGGAACCGCTCGAGCCCGAGATTCGACATGACGGTCGCAACCAGCACACCATCGCGCAGCCGGTCCTCATCGGCCCAACGCGCCGCCATCAAGGCCATAATCTGATCGCCGTCCGCGACTTGCCCGGTTTCGTCGATCAGGATCACCCGATCGGCGTCGCCATCGAGGCAGATCCCCACATCCGCGCCATGCGCCACCACGGCAGCTGCGGCCAGCTGCGGATGGGTCGAGCCGCACCCCTGGTTGATATTCTCCCCGTTCGGCGTCACGCCGAGCGGGATGACATCCGCGCCCAGCTCCCAAAGCACTTCTGGCGCGGCCTTGTAGGCGGCCCCGTTCGCGCAATCGACCACCACCTTGAGCCCGTCGAGACGCATTCCGGCCGGGAAGGTCGACTTTACCCGCTCCTGATAGCGGAAACGTCCGTCGTCGATCCTTTTCGCGCGCCCGATATTGTCGGCCTGCGTCGGGGCCACACCGGTCTCGATCAGCGCTTCGATCTCGGCTTCGTCGGCATCGGACAGCTTGAACCCATCCGGCCCGAAAAACTTGATCCCGTTGTCCTGCGCGGGGTTGTGGCTGGCCGAGATCATGATCCCCAGATCGGCCCGCATCGACGGTGTGAGCAAACCCACCGCAGGCGTCGGCACCGGGCCCAGCAGCAATACGTTCATGCCGGTCGAGGTGAGCCCAGCTGTCAGCGCGTTCTCGAACATGTATCCCGATTGCCGCGTGTCCTTGCCGATCACGACGCGGTGGACACCCTTGGAGTCCTGCCGGAAATGCCGCCCGACGGCAGCGCCGATCCGCAGCGCCATGTCGGCGGTCATCGGAAAGCTGTTCGCCGTCCCACGGACACCGTCGGTTCCAAAAAGCTTACGCACCATGCTCGTATCCCCACTCGATTGCACGCCAGAGCGCCAGGGCCTGACGCGTTTCCTTGACATCGTGCACACGTATAACCTGTACGCCCTGCGACGCTGCGTGCAAGGCGACCGAAACCGATCCCGCCATGCGTGTGTCCGCGTTGCCCGCCCCCGAAATCGTGCCGATGAATTTCTTGCGCGAGGCGCCCAGAAGGATCGGGCAGCCCAACCCGTGGAACAGGGATATATCGTTCAAGAGCGACAGGTTGTGGTGCAAAGTTTTGCCGAACCCGATCCCCGGATCAACCATGATCCTGTCGCGCGGTATTCCGATATCGACCAGTGCGTCGACCCGACGTGACAGAAAGTCAAAGACGTCCAGCCGCACATCATCGTATGTCGGTGCATCCTGCATGGTCTGTGGATCGCCCTGCGCATGCATCACGCAGACAGGCACGTCTCGCCGCGCACAAAGGGGGCCGAGCGCCGTATCGTAGGTAAAGCCGGACACATCGTTGACCAAGGTTGCCCCGGCATCCAGAGCAGCTTCGGCCACGGCGGTCTTGCGTGTGTCGATTGAGATCGGAACGTCCACCAGACCCGAAATAGCCGTGATCGGAACCTCGACGCGCGCGATCTCCTCTTCGACGGGTACCGGAGTAGACCCCGGCCGGGTGCTTTCTCCGCCCACATCGATGATGCCCGCGCCGTCGCGGACCATCTCCTGCGCCTGGGCGACCGCCGCTTCGGGTTCAAGAAATCGCCCGCCATCGGAAAAGCTGTCCGGCGTGACGTTGAGAATTCCCATCAGGGTCACCGTATCCATCCGGCATCCCGCGATCGGTGCGCGCGCAGCCGTCAGGCGCTCCAAAGCGTCATCAGGAACCGCTTTCGCCGGGATAAGGTCCGGTTTCGCATCGCGCCGATACACCGCGACCTCGGTGAACCACAGTGGTCCACCGGCCAGCGGCATGGCGTCTTTCGGGCGTTGGGGCCCGGATCGGGGCAGGGGACGGAAATATGATGTCATGGCGCGTCAATGAAACGCTCTGCGAATTTTGACAAGCGGCTAAAGCACGCTTTCGCCGATGGGTGTGTTGCGGACTGAAACATTTGCCGACGCGGGCGCCTCAGCCCCGATCACGAGCAGTTCCCGCGCGTCCATTTCGTCCGCAAACCAGGCCGACAGGGCCGCCGTATCGGTGACGGGTGTCTCCGGTCCGGCAACCGCGTCCAGCACGATCTTCGACGGGGCCCAGATGCAGACCTGTCCGTTTTTCATCGCCCAGTCGAGCTCGGTTCGGGTCGCGACCACCTTGCAGCGTCCGTCGCGCGCGGCGAGAACCCAGCCATTCTGCTCGATCGCCAAGAGGTCGATCCGGCGCTGCGTCATGGCATGGCCGGTGACCGGGCGCGGGCCGTCAGGCAGGCCGACGCACAGGATCAACGGAACGCGCTCCGCCTCGAGCTGATCGAGCCACGCGGCAAGGTGTTCCGACGCGATGGCCGCATTCGACAAGTACACGACGCGGGGATGAGGGCGCTCCTGGCTGCTGTCATGCGCGGCAACGTCCAGATCGGACCTCGACCGCACGATCTCTACGCCAAGCGCGCCGGGACCGCGATCCAGCTTCTCGATCCGAACGAAGGCCCGCAGCGCCTGCGGTTCTTGCAGGATCCGCTCGGCGATTCGCTCGGCCAGCGTTTCCAGAAGGTTCAGGCGCTCCGCTCCAAGCTCGGCGGCGATGGCTTCGGTGACCCGGTCATAGGACAGGATGCGGTCAACGTCATCATCGATATGTCCAACGATTGGTTGCACTTCGACGACGACATTAAAGCAGATGCGCTGCGTCGTGCCACGTTCCGCCTGGAACGCGCCGATCTCGACATTGACGATATGATCGCGGAGCGAGATCCGATCCACCGGTCCGTCCTGGGCCGTGGCTATGGCGCGTTCTGACGGGTGCGCAAAAGCAAGTCGGATTTCAGAACTCATCGCAAGGCCTCCGGATCGGTCGCGACTGGGCTATCAGAGGATGCCGGAAACGAAAATGCCGCGAAGGGGCATTTTGCACGCCACTCGCGACATCGTCGGGTCTTGGGATCGACGGGACTGGATCAGCTGTTGCTGCTGACACGCCAGGTGTGGCGGTAGAACAGGTGCACACCGATGGACGCCGTCTTGGTGTAGGTGCGCGACCAGCGTGGGCGCACGGCGTTGGTGTGGTAATGCGTTGCCCCTTCGGTCAGGTTCATCGGCGCGCGACCGTCAAGAATGGCGCGGGCGACCTTGCCGACACGCTCCCAGGCGCGGGGTTCGCTGATCCGTTCCGGAATGCCGTCGCAGGTGTAGGTGAACTGGCACTGGTATTTCTTGCCGGTGCCCTGGTTGATCACGCCACAAATGCTGTTCGGAAAGCGGGCGCTCTTGACGCGGTTCATGATGACTTCGGCGACCGCGAACTGGCCTTTGATGGTTTCGCCGCGCGCTTCGAAGTAGAGAGCCTCTGCCAGGCATTCCCACTGAGCGCCGCCGCTCGCCTTGTCCTGCGCGTTCAGCCAGGACGTATTGTAGATTGCGCCTTTGCGTGACGCGGGTGTGACAAGCGATGTCAGATGCGATTGGCCTGCTGCTGAAAGGCCGTTTTGTTCTTGGGTGACAAGAGCTTGAGCAGCGTCCTTCGAGCGTTCTGCGAAGGAGGGCGATGCCACGAGTGTGGCCGCCAGAATAAGTGCAAACAATCTCGACATACCGAGTGTTCATCTCGCGATATTGTGGGTGGCGACGAGATGCACAGAAAACAGGCATCGCCGCGCGTTCGACGGGCTGTTACAGAAAATATTGGAAATCCACAAGTTACCCGCCCATGCGCGTGGCGCAAGGCCGATGCCCGACCCCGAAATGGGGCAAAATCTGGGCCGAATTGTGCCGACGGCTACTTTATCTTGTCGGCCAACGCAAGTTGTGCTGCGGCAAGACGTGCCACCGGAACCCGGAACGGAGAGCAGCTGACATAGTCGAATCCAGCCTCCCGACAGAAGGCGATTGATTCGGTATGCGCGGCATGTTCCCCGCAAATCGACAAAACCACGTTCGGGCGGGCAGCGCGACCCCGAACCACCCCCAATCGCAACAATTCCCCGACACCCTCGGTATCGAGGATATGAAAGGGGTCTTCGGTGAAGACGCCTTGCCGGACATATTCCGACATGAACCGCCCCGCATCGTCGCGCGACAGACCGTAGGTCATCTGTGTGAGATCGTTGGTGCCGAAGCTCAGGAAATGGGTGTGCTCCGCGATATCCCCGGCGCGCAAACAAGCGCGGGGGGTCTCGACCATCACGCCAAGACGATAGCTGAAATCCGCGCTCTGTTCCGTGCGCACGGCGGCAGCCACTGCCTCGACCCGGCCCCGGACGAGTTCGACCTCGCGCTTGGCGGACACCAGCGGCACCATGATTTCGGGCACGACCGTGATGCCTTCGCGGGCGGCCTCGACCGTCGCCTCGAAGATCGCGCGCGCCTGCATGTCATAGATCTCGGGCACCGAGATCCCCAATCGCACGCCGCGCATCCCCAGCATCGGATTGTATTCCGCGAGGCTGTCGATCCGACGGGTCACGTCGCTCACCGGAATGTCCAGCGCTTCGGCCAGTTCGCGCTGGCCTGCACGGCTTGTGGGCAGGAATTCGTGCAAAGGCGGGTCGAACAACCGGATACACACGGGTTGGCCCTGCATGATCTGGAAGAGCTCGAGAAAATCCGCGCGTTGCATCGGTAGCACCAACTCCAGCGCCGCCTGACGATCCTGCGGGTTCTGCGCGAAGATCATTTCGCGCATCGGGGTCAGGCGCTCGGCTTCGAAGAACATATGTTCGGTCCGGCACAGACCGATGCCCTGGGCGCGGAAATGCAGCGCTGTCTTGGCGTCGGCGGGCGTGTCCGCGTTGGCGCGCACGCCGATATCGCGCTCGGCATCGGCCCAGCTCATGAAGGTGCGGAACGTCTCATCCAGCGTCGCCTCGATCATCTCGACCGACCCGGCGAGGATCTGGCCGTTGGTGCCGTCCACGGTGATCTCGTCACCTTCCCGAAGCACCCGGCCATCGGTCGCCACAAGCTGCTTGCGTTTGACGTGGAACCGCAGGTTCGCGGCCCCCACGACGCAAGGAAGACCAAGCCCGCGCCCGATCACCGCCGCGTGGCTGGTCATGCCGCCGCGTTCCGTCAACACGGCCGAGGCCACATGCATGCCGCGAATATCCTCAGGGCTGGTTTCGCGCCTAACCAGAACACAGGGTTCGCCCCGCGCGGCGCTGGCCTGAGCCGCCTCTGACGAAAACACGATCCTGCCCGTCGCAGCACCGGGGCTGGCGGCGATTCCGCTGCCCAGAACATCGCGCTTGGCCTTGGCGGATACCTGGCGGTGCAGCAATTCCGACAGCGCCCTCGGTTCGATCCGCATCACGGCCTCTTGCCGCGTGATAATTCCGTCCTCGGCCAGCCGCACCACGATCCTCAGCGCCGCACGCGCGCTGCGTTCGACCCGCACGCCGTCAAGAATATGCAGCTTGCCGTTCTCGATCGTGAACTCGATCTGCATTTCCTCGCGCAGCCGGGCGCGCATCAGGGCCGCGTGGTCTTTGAGCGCCGCGAACGCCTCGGGCGCCAACTCTTCAAGCGACGGCCCGCGCGGGTCTTTCTCAAGGAACATCGACGCGGCCCCGCCGTCCAGCGCCTCGCGGCCTTGGCTTTGGCTCAGGTAACGGCCCGTGATCTGCGGCAGCCCGGTGGAGGGATTGACCAGTTGCAAAACACCCGATCCACATTCACCACTGCCCAAACCCAGCGCCATCTCCTGCACCACAAGGCCGAGCCCTGCATCGACAGGCGCGCCCTTGGCCTGACGCAGCAGCCGCGCTGTCGTGCCCTCCCAGGCCCGCGCCATGGACCGCAGGATCTCCGCCAGCTGGATCGCCGGATCCTGCGGAAACGGCTCTTCGGCCTCGTCTTCGTAAAGTTGCAGCGCCTCCCGCAGCGCGTCGTGGCCTTCGCCTTGGATCGCATCGAACCCTTCAGCATCGAGCCGCGCCACGTCGATGGCGTAGTTGACCACGAAACGCAGGTAGATCTCGGTCGCCGCCTGCGTGCCGATCTGGTCGCAGAGATCGACATAGCGCGCGTCGTTCATCCCGATATTGAGCACGGCACCGGGGCCACCCCAATCCGGGTCTTCGGATGAGGGGCGCACGCAAAGCAGGGCATTGGGGTCGAATTCCGTCAGAATGTCGGACACATCCGGTCGATACCCGGACGCGATCTGGTGCACCGTGCCGAAGGACAAGGCAACCGTTCGGGGCACCGGAAGATCGAGCCGCACAAGGCGTTGCAAGCACTTCGCCCGCCCGCCATGGGTGGGCGTGGACATGGGCGATGTCGGAGTGATGAGCGTCACATCCGGGTTGTCAGGACTTGGTTTCTGCACCGCAGCACCTCTTGAACGTGGGCGCAGCATAAGGGCAGCGCGCAGTCTGACAAGAGGCGTTGATGGCGCAGGCTGGCGTCGGGTCCCGAAACCGGAATCCGACGTGTTTTCTTGGGGTTCAGCCTTCGATCCGCGTCAGGTCGGCCACCTGCAAGCAGGTTTTGCGGATCGTGCTGAGCAGGTTCAACCGGTTGCGTCGCAGCAGGTCCTTGTCGGCATTGACCTGAACCGCCTCGAAGAACGCATCCACCGGCCCGCGCAAATCGGCCATCGCCGCCATCGCGGTTTCGAAATCCTGCGCTTTCATGGCCGGCGCGATCTTAGCCTCGGCCTTGGCCAGAGCGTCGAAAAGCGCGGTTTCGGCGGGGTCTTCCGCGAATTTCGGATCGGCACCGAAAGAGTATTCGACCCCGTCCTTCTCTTCGGCCTGGCTTAGGATGTTGTTGGCCCGCTTGAAGCCCTGAACGAGGTTCTCGCCGTCCTCGGTCTCGAGCACAGCCTGCAACGCCTTGGCCCGCTTGACCAAAAGCGCCAGATCATCATTGCCGTCCATTTCGATACACGCGTCGATCACGTCATGCCGGATGCCCTGGTCGCGGAGATAGACCTTGAGACGGTCGTGGAAGAAGGACAGCAGATCGACCGATTTGTCGGGCACTTCGTTCTGCATCGCATCCAGACCATCGGTTTTTTCCCCATTACGCCGCGCCTTGAGCGTACGATAGGCCGCGCCGAACACGCCGTGCTCTGCGATTTCAGAGATCAGGTCGGTGACATCATCGTCGCTCACCCCGTCGATCAGGTGCCCTTTGTGGCGGACAAGCTGCACGTCGATGAAACGATCGAGCGACACCTGAAGCCCGTTTTCCAGCACCAACCGGATCACCCCCAACGCTGCGCGGCGGAGCGCGAACGGGTCCTTCGATCCCGTGGGTTTCTCCTCAATCGCCCAGAACCCGGTCAACGTGTCGATCTTGTCGGCTAGCGCGACCGCGACGGACACGGGCGCGGAGGGCACGTCATCCGACGGTCCGAGCGGGGAATAATGCTCCTGACAGGCGACGCCGACCTCCGAAGGCAGACCGGCGGCATCGCTGTAGTACCGGCCCATGAGCCCCTGAAGCTCCGGGAATTCGTAGACCATCTCCGAGGCCAGATCGGCCTTCGCCACGGTCGCGGCCTGCTCTGCCAGTTCGGCATCCGCCCCGACCACCGGGGCCAGTTCGCGCGCGAGGGCGGCGATACGTCCGATCCGGTCACGCTGCGACCCCAGCTTGTTGTGGAAGGTCACGTTCGACAGGCTGTCCGTCCACGCGGTCAGACCCTGTTCCTTGGCCACCCGCAGATCGTTCTCCCAGAAGAACTTGGCATCCGCCAATCGCGCCGACAGCACCTTCTGGTTGCCCGCGAGGATCGTCGCGCCGTGATCGGCGGTCTCTCGGTTCGCCACGGTGACAAAGCGTTCGATCCGCCCGGACTTCGGATTGCGCACCGAAAAGAACTTCTGGTGCTCTTTCATCGAGGTCTGCAACACCTCCGGCGGCAGGTCCAGAAACTCCGATCCAATCGCTCCCATGAGCACGACCGGCCATTCGACAAGCCCCGCCACTTCGGCCAGAAGTCCCCTGTCTTCGACGACTTCGAGCCCGCTTGCGAAGGCCTGGTTGGTTGCGTCCTGCCAAATCGCCTCGGCCCGTTCACCTGCGTCGAGCACCACATGCGCGCGTTTCAGCTTGGCCTCGTACTCATCAAAGCCCGTGACATCGAACGCGCCGGGCGCCATGAAGCGGTGGCCTTCGGTCGTGCGCCCGGATTTGATCCCGTCTACGTCGAGCCGCACCACATCAGAGCCATCCTCGCGTGTCAGCACGCATAGGATGCGGTGCAGGGGCCGCACCCAGCGCAGGGAACCGGCGCCCCAGCGCATCGATTTGGGCCACGGGAAGTTGCGGATCGTGTCCTCGAGCACCTCGGCCACGATCTCTTCCGCCGACCGGCCGGGTTTCTCGATCACCGCATAGAACACGCGGCCTTTCTTCTCGTCCCGCTCGATCAGGTCGTCGCGGCGTACACCGGCCCCGCGCAAGAACCCTTCGATGGCCTTTTCCGGCGCATCGACGCGCGGGCCCTTGCGTTCTTCCTTGATGTCCGGCGATCGGTCGGTCAACCCGTCCACCCGCAACGCCAGACGGCGCGGCGTTGCATAGGCGACGGCCCCGGCATAGGTCAAACCGGCCTCGACCAGCCCGTTCGTCATCCGCGACTTCAGGTCGTCCGCCGCCTTGGCCTGCATCCGCGCCGGGATTTCCTCGGAAAAAAGCTCGATCAGAAGGTCGGGCATCAATTGTCTCCGTTGTCGCGTTCGGGGCAGTCGTCGCCCAGCGGGCTGCCGTCATAGGCCTTGTCGCCGCATTCGTTGATTTCGTGCCAGATGTAGCCGTGTCCGTCCTCGGTGACGGCGACCACCCGGTCGATCCCGAATTCGAGATTGCGCTGGCTCGTGAACACCTGCGCGCGGCCCATGCGGATATCCTCTCCGATGGCCTCGGCGTCGAAGCAATCGAACCAGCCCGGAGCGTTGCGCGGTGACGCCCCGATATAGGGCTCGTAGGTTGATGTCAGCGTCGACAACGGCGTCTGCGTGGTGAAGCAAGCTCTGAACCTGATGGGTGAACTGTCGGAATCAATCGCTTGAAAATCCTCGTAAAGGATCGTCTCGCGCCGCCCGTCTTGCGTGGTCAGTTGCACATCATCCGTCCCGGTCGGCGTGACCGTTTCGTAATAGGCGTAGACCTGAAGATAGTACATCGCCACGCCCGCGATCAGCGCGCTGAGGACGATCACGATGGTAAGGATTTTTCCGGTCATCGTCTATTTCCAGTCCATGTTCACATGAGGCCGTTCCATCCGTGCCGCACGCGCGCGTAACGCATCGGTGCGCGGCAGCAGGTCGGGGATCCGGCTCTCGTGGGTTTCGACGAACAGATGCCCGATCCGATATTTTACCGGATGGTCAAAAAGCGCCTCCAAGAGCGGCACCTCCGCCCCCTCGATATCCATCTTGATCAAGGCGATATCCGCATCCAGCCCTTCGAGAAAGGCCGGAAAGTCCATCACGCGCACATTCACTGCGCTGGTCGTGTCGATATTACGCTTTTGCGCCATCAGCGATGAGGATTGCGATTGTTCCACCGGATCGCTGTCGAAACACGCGGTGCGATAGAGCGGAAAGGTCCCGTCCTCGGTCCCGGCGGCCGCCTCGATCACTTCGACATTGGGCATATCCGAAAGACGGGTCCGCAATTCGGCCGCCGTCCACGGGTCCGGCTCAAACGCGTAGACCTTCGCGGCATGCGCCGCCATGGTGCGGGTATGCTGGCCCAGGTTTGCGCCGAGGTCGATACAGATCTTGCCCGTCGCGCCCGCCAACGCCTCCCGAAACGCCGCTTCTGCCTTGGGGGTATCCACAAGCTTGCGCAGCTTGCGGCGGTACTTCTGCCCAAGCTCCCCCGGCAGATGCTGCATCAGGCCGTACTTGGCCCGGCGCATCGGCGTATTTCGGTTGGCAGAGGCCATCAGGCCGCAAAGCCCCCGGCTTCGGTCTGCACGAAGGCGTCGGCACAGCGTTTCGCCAGCGCGCGCACGCGCCCGATATAGCTTTGTCGCTCCGTGACCGAGATCACGCCGCGCGCATCGAGCAGGTTGAAAATGTGGCTGGCCTTGATGCATTGGTCATAGGCCGGGTGGGCCATGACGATGCGCTTTCCGGTCTTCGGATCGTCGTCGGCCTGATCCAGGATGCGGGCACATTCCGCCTCGGCCTCTTCGAAATGGCGGAGCAGGACCTCCGTATCCGCGACGTCGAAGTTCCAGCGCGAATATTCCTGTTCGGTCTGGCGGAACACGTCGCCATAGGTCAGCGCGATCGACGCGTCAGGGTCGTTGTAGGGCATATCCATCACGTGATCGACACCCAGAACATACATCGCCAGACGTTCCAACCCGTAGGTCAATTCGCCCGATACCGGGTGGCAATCATGCCCGCCAACCTGTTGAAAATACGTGAACTGCGACACTTCCATGCCATCGCACCACACCTCCCAGCCAAGCCCCCAGGCACCCAGCGTCGGGCTTTCCCAGTCGTCTTCGACAAAGCGAATGTCGTGCAGCGCCATGTCGATCCCGATGGCGCGCAGCGACCCGAGATACAGGTCCTGAAGATCGGGCGGCGACGGTTTGATGAGCACCTGGTACTGGTAATAATGCTGCAACCGGTTCGGGTTTTCGCCGTAACGCCCGTCGGTGGGGCGGCGCGACGGCTGCACATAGGCCGCAGCCCAGGGTTTCGACCCCAAGGACCGCAACGTGGTGGCCGGATGAAACGTGCCAGCACCCACTTCCATGTCATAAGGCTGCATCACCGCACAGCCCTGACCGGCCCAGTAGGACTGGAGCCGCAGGATGATCTCCTGGAAACTGCGTGGCTTCGTGATGGTCTGATCCATGGCGATGTCACCCCGGTTTGCACTGGCGCCTGATTAGGCCCATGGGGTCCGGGGGTCAATTGCGTGCGAGGCCCTAATTTTCGCGTTCCAGTGTCGGCACAATCTTGCTAGAGCATGGCGCAGAAACGGGTTTTTCGAGCAGGTGACGATCGCATGGTGCGCAGGTTTTTCTTTTCGATGCTGGCGGTGCTGGTGTTTTTTGGCGCAGAGGCACGGGCGCAGGACAGCGTCTATGTGCAGATCGAGGCGCAACCCACCTTGTCCGAAGTCGAAGCGCGCCTGCGCGACTACGCCTCCATGCTGCCCGATGTGAACGGGTTTGACCTTGGCCGAGGCTGGTATGGTATTGCCCTGGGGCCCTATCCCCGCGATGAGGCCAACCGCGTCCTGCGCAGCCTGCGCGCGCAACGGCTGATCCCCGGCGACAGCTATATCGAAGGCCCCGATCGCTATGGTCAGCGCATCTGGCCCATTGGCGCAGGCCCGGCCATCGCCACGCCGACGATCACCGCGCCGGAAATTCCTGTCGCGCCCGAACCCCAAGCCAGTGACGAGACCCCGCGCGAGGCCCGCGCGTCCGAGGCGCTGTTGACCCGGTCGGAACGCGAGGCGGTGCAGATCGCGCTGCAATGGTCGGGCTTCTACAATGCGGCGATTGACGGTGCCTTCGGGCGCGGCACCCGTGCGGCGATGGGCGCGTGGCAGCAATCCAACGGGTTCGAGGCCACCGGCATCCTGACCACCGCGCAACGCGCCGAGCTTTTCCGGCAGTACAATGCTGTGCTTGACGGTATGGACATGCAGACCGTGCGCGACACCCGCGCAGGGA
Source organism: uncultured Marivita sp. (assembly GCF_947488135.1). Classification (GTDB taxonomy): domain Bacteria; phylum Pseudomonadota; class Alphaproteobacteria; order Rhodobacterales; family Rhodobacteraceae; genus Marivita. The sequence goes on from NZ_CANKYW010000005.1 coordinate 140,377, forward strand.
TTTCCATCGACCTGCCGCTGGGCGCCGTTGCCTTCGATCGCTACGACAGCCCGTTTGCGCATTTCGAGCCGACCGGGTCGGTCGACGGTGCGCGTGTTCTGCTTATCAGCCAACCGGGCGACCGTGACCGTCTCGCTGGCCTTTACGAGATCATGCAAACGCTCGACATCGTGCCGCTCGACGGCCCGCGCGACCGCAACCGCGACAGCTTTACCCTCACCGGCCAGAATGCCCGCATCGTCTCGCATACCGAGGCGCGGCTGGAGGATGGCGCGATTAAAGGGTTCACGCTGGTCTGGCCCGCGGGCGACGAAGAGCGCCGTACTCGCATCCTCGCCACGATGCGCAACAGCTTTGATCCCATTCCGGGCGTGCTGGACCCGGCGGTGATCGCCGAGGACAGCCAGCGCGTCGATCTGGTCGCCGGGCTGAGCATCCGCCAGCCCAAGCTCACCGCCTCGGGCTTTTTCGTCGATGGTCAGGGCAGGGTGGTCACGACCGATGCCGCCGTTGCCAATTGCGGCCGCATCACGCTGAACAGCGATTATGGCGCTGAAGTCATGGCCACCGACCCGGCCCTCGGCATTGCCGTGCTGCGCGCGACCCAGCCTTTGGCACCGAACGCCGTTGCACAATTCCGCGACGGCACGCCCCGGCTGCAATCCGAGATTGCCGTGGCGGGCTTTTCCTTTGGTGGCGTCTTGCCGTCCGCGACGATGACCTTCGGGCGGCTTTCGGACTTGCAGGGCCTCAACGGCGAAGACACGCTGTCGCGTCTTGATATCAGCACGCTCGACGGTGACGCGGGTGGCCCCGTCCTTGACGATGGCGGCGCGGTGATCGGCATGCTGGTCCCGCACGATGCAGGTGGTCGGCAATTGCCCGATGACGTGAACTTCGCCACCAAGAGCATGTCGGTGCGCGCGATGCTGGAACGGGCAGGGGTGTCGCCTCAGGTCACGCCGGGCCTCGCGCGGCTTGACCCGGTGGACCTCACGCAGAAGGCAACCGCGATGACCGTCCTGATCAGCTGCTGGGAGTGACCCGGCGGCTGAACAGCCGTTTCAACGCGCCCCACTGGCTGATGAACATCCCGATCAGGATCAACCCCATCGCGATCAACAGGACGGGCTTGAACGGCTCGCCCAGGATCACGATGCCAAGGATGACCGACCACATCGGCACCTGGTAGCCGACCAGCGACATGAAGACCGGCCCGGCGCTGCGGATGACAAGAATACGCATCAGGTTCGCGCCCGCCGTCGGAACCAGCCCGAGGATGGCGATGATCAGCAGGATATCCGTGTCCGGCATCGGCGGCGGTCCCTCGACCGCCCAGGCTGTCGGCACCACGAGCAACGCGCCGAACACCAGTGCGAGGGCTGCGAGCCCGAACGGGTCGATCGGCGGCAACCGTCGCACCAGAACCGAACTGCACGCATAGCACGCCGCTGCCCCGACACAGGCCAGCCGCCCGAATGGCTCCATCGGATCACCGCTCGACACGAACGCCTGCCCGCCCAAGAGGACGGTCACACCGACGAAGCCGATGATCAGACCGATCAGACGCCGCAAGGTGATCTGCTCTCCCGGCACGAACAGATGTGCCAGCGGCAGCACCATCAGCGAGACCGAGGCCATCGACACGCCTGCGAAGCCGGAGGTGACGGTTTGTTGGCCCCAGCTCAGCAGCATGAAGGGAATGGCCGAGTTGAGCACGCCCGAAAGGATCAATGGCCCCCAGGACGTCTCCGGTGTCGTGAAGACACGCCCGCCACGCCACAACCAGATTGCCACTGCCAGAAGGGCTGCGAACCCGATCCGCCCGGCGGCCAGCCAGAACGGCGTGATCCCTGTCAGGGCGAGTTCGATGAACAGGAATGTGGCGCCCCAGATCAGGCCAAGCGTCGCCACCATGCCCCAGCTGGCCGGGGTGATCTCGGGGGGTGTTTGCATAAATAATTGGCATCCAGAGCGGGGCGGCGGTAAAAAACCGGCACCAGACGTTGCAACCCGGAACGGTTCGGTTAGCTCTGTACTGCGCGGCTGATCATTCAGCAACTCCCCTAAGGGGAAAGGTAACGTCTTTCAGGAGGACCCAATGGACGCGTTTTTCATTCTGCCTATCGTCATTCTTCTCGCCCTGCTGGCGTGGTGCGTGCTGCAACTCAAAGACGATATGTAGCCGTCCCGCAGCGCTTTGCGTTAACGCAAAGCTGGGATGCGTCAACGCATCGTGTGCCAAATGACAAAAAAGGGCAGCCCAAAGGGGCCGCCCTGAAAATCGGTAAGGATCGGGTGGATCAGTTCTTCGATTTGTCCACCATCTTGCCTGCGGAGATCCACGGCATCATGCCACGGAGCTTCTCGCCGGTCTCTTCGATCTGGTGCTCGTCGTTGATGCGACGGGTCGCCTTGAACATCGGCTGGCCGACGGCGTTTTCCTGCATGAAATCCCGCACGAATTTGCCGGTCTGGATGTCGGTCAGAACCTCTTTCATGCGCTTCTTGGTCTCGTCATAGGGCAGGATCCGCGGGCCGCTGACGTACTCGCCATATTCAGCCGTGTTCGAGATCGAGTAGTTCATGTTGGCGATGCCGCCTTCATAGATCAGGTCGACGATCAGCTTCACCTCGTGCAGACACTCGAAATACGCCATTTCTGGCTCGTAGCCCGCTTCCACGAGGGTCTCGAACCCCATGCGGATCAGCTCGACCAAGCCACCACAGAGCACCGCCTGCTCACCGAAGAGGTCGGTTTCGCACTCTTCGCGGAAGTTGGTCTCGATGATGCCCGAACGGCCACCGCCGATGGCCGAGCAATAGCTCAAGCCGATTTCCAGCGCACGCCCCGACGCGTCGTTGTGAACCGCCACAAGGCAAGGCACGCCGCCGCCTTTGGTGTATTCGCCGCGCACCGTGTGGCCGGGGCCCTTGGGGGCCATCATGATGACGTCCACGCCGGGCTTCGGCTCGATCAGGCCGAAATGCACGTTCAGACCGTGGGCGAACGCGATGGCCGCGCCTTCTTTGAGGTTGTCGTGCACGTACTTCTTGTAGGTCTCTGCCTGAAGCTCATCGGGCATGGTGAACATGATCAGGTCACACCAGGCCGCCGCTTCGGCGATGCCCATGACCTTGAGCCCTTCGCCTTCGGCCTTCTTGGCCGAGGCCGAGCCGTCGCGCAGCGCCACGACGACGTTTTTCGCGCCGCTGTCGCGCAGGTTGAGTGCGTGGGCGTGGCCTTGGCTGCCGTAGCCCAGAATGGCCACTTTCATGTCCTTGATCAGGTTGATGTCGCAATCGCGATCGTAATAAACGCGCATGATATTCCCTCGGTCTGCGTTTCGATTGAGGTGCAGAATAGGGGTTTTTCGCTAAAGAAGGCAGCGAATTAAGCGCATTCTCGTCTCATCATGGGGATTTCATTCTATTTTAGCCCGTGATACGCAAAATTCATGCTCGATGCGACCGATCTCCGAATCCTGCGCCAATTTCAGGCCGCCCCCGATTTGCCTACTGCCGATCTGGCCGATCGGGCAGGGGTGACGCCCACCACGCTGGCGCGACGCATCGACAAGATGCGCGCAGCTGGTGTCATCCGCGCCGTGCGCGCCGTGATCAACTGGCCGGCCCTGGGCTACACGGTCGAGGTCAGCTTGCGTGTCACGCTCGACAAGACCCAACCCCGCGCCTTCGATGAATTCCTCGCCGCAGCGCGAGAGGTGCCCGAGGTGATCGAGGCGCAGACCTTTCTGGGACAGGTCGATGCCCGCCTGTCCGTGATCGCCCGCGACATGCCGCATTACCAGCAGGTCTATCGCGATAAGCTTCTGACCCTACCGCATATCGCCGATATCGAAGCGCTGATGCACGTCGCTCGCGTCAAGTTCGACGAGACACTACCGCTATGATCGACCTCGACGACACCGATCGCGCCATGATCCGCGCCGTGGCCGAAGATGCGCTGATCTCGGCCGGTGCGTTGGGTCGCGAGCTTGGCCTCAGTCAGCCCGCGGCCTGGCGGCGTCTCAAGCGCCTCAAGGACGCAGGGGTGTTCCGGGGCCAGAGGCTCGACATGGATGCGCAAGCCCTGGGCTTCGGCGTCACGGTTTTTCTGGGCGTAAAACTCGCCACCAAGGGGCGCGTCAGCCTCGAAGACTTCGAACGCGCCGTGACCGCAATCCCCGAAGTGCAGACCGTCGAACACGTCCTTGGGGCCTACGATTACCGCCTGCGCGTCGTCGCCCGCGACATCGCCGATTTCGAACGTGTCCTGCGGCGGCGCATCATGACGCTGCCCGGTGTCGGCAATATCGACGCCAATGTACTGCTCTCCGAGGAACGGTTGCCCGGACCCATCGGCTAAGACACGTTTACCGATCTACGCCGCCCAACCTAAAAGTGCCTTCGCCTCGTGCCGTTTCAACGTGTAGCGCGCCATCGGCCGATCGGCACGGTCAAGCGGAACATCCGGCAAAAGCCCGACGATCTCGTCCCGCGCATCTTCGTCAATAGTGTCGAGCGCGATCTGCCCCGGGTAAAGCGTTTCTGCCGCGCAGCCTTCCGCGAAAACGACGTGATGCGCGTCGCATAAGAAGTGCCAGTATTCGACCAATGGACGCGGTTCAGCAACGATGCTTTTGCCGTTGATGAGATGCTTGGCGGCAACCAGAACCTCGGCCTCGCCGAACATCAACTCGGCCTCCATTCCCCGGAGCAGCATCCTGTGGTTCGGCGACACCCATAGGTCACGGACATTTTCGAGTGCGCCGCGCCGAATACGGATTGGCGTGTTGATCCCGTCGCCCGGGACAGTGACACGTCCAATCCACCGGATCGGCTGAGGCCCCCGGTCAAGGGTCGTGACCAGATCGTCGACGCACAGGCTCTCGATGAACCGTGGTCCGCCTGGTGTTTCGATCAAGGTGCCGGCCGCGAAGCAAATCACGATCAGCCCGTTGGCCACATCGGACGAAAACGCGCCATCGGCCGCTTCGCCGCCCGAAATATTGCCATCTTCATCGAGGTCGATATCCTCGTTCGTTGGCACTTCCAAAGGACCGTTTTGCGCGGCCAGAGTGCCAAGAATATCCACCCCGGCAACCGCCGCCAGAGTCCCCAGAACCGGCGCGCCGCTGTCGCTCGACGTCAATCCGTCCGCCTCGAATTCCAGATAACGATCCCCCATGGATCGTCGGCCCATATCGATATCAGCGCTGCCGGAGTAGGTGTATTTGGGGACATCGTTGTAATAGTCCGACGCGTTGTCGTAGACGATGATCTGCGTGATGGTCGAATTGCCGGTCAGAACACCGTCGGCGGTCGCGCCATCGGCCACGAACACGATGATATCGTTATTCTCGAAAACGGCATCGCCACCACGGATCATGTACTCGCCGCCATTCGAGGCGTTCGAGTTTGCACGCGGGTCCCCGACGATGCTGAATCCGTTCAACAACAACGTGGTTGTTGCCATGTTTGCTCTGCCTCTCGGGGTCTGACGCCCCTTTTCTGAATTTCGATAAGCTTACCTCTGGGTAAGCTCTTCGGTCAATCATTCACCAATCGAAAACAAGATGTTGTGTCTTTTGACGTCGATCCATCTAACCTGTCACCCCGTACCGTTGTGCCGCAAGAGGTCCGCGACCTTTTGAACCGAACTAGGCTTTGCCAATCTTTCGCCACCGCGTTACCCAAGATGAAACTCACGGAGGTTGCCCATGGCTTTGCTCGAAACGATAGACCCGAACGGGCTCGAAGAATTTTCGGTCGTCTTCACCGACCGCTCGCTCAACCATATGTCGGCCACGTTTCAAAAGGTAATGACCGACATCTCAGGGATGCTGAAGGACGTCTACAAGGCCGACGCGGTGGTCCTTGTCCCGGGTGGCGGAAGCTACGGGATGGAGGCGGTGGCGCGCCAGTTCGGGCAGGGGGCCAAGACCCTCATCGTGCGCAACGGCTGGTTTTCCTACCGCTGGACACAGATCTTCGAAGCGGGCGGCTTCGGCGGTGACACCGTGGTGATGAAGGCGCGCCAGACCGGGAACGAGGTCTTCGCCCCCTTCGCGCCAGCACCCATCGACGAGGTGATGGCGCGCATTCGGGAGGAAAAACCAGATATCGTCTTCGCACCCCATGTGGAGACCAGTGCCGGGATCATCCTGCCCGACGACTATGTCACTGCGCTGGCCGCCGTCGCGCACGAGGTCGGCGCGCTGATGGTGCTGGACTGTATCGCGTCCGGCTGTGCCTGGGTGGACATGAAGGCCACAGGCGTCGACGTGTTGATCTCGGCCCCGCAAAAGGGCTGGTCCGCGACGCCCTGCGCGGGCCTCGTGATGCTGTCCGACCGCGCCGTGAAACGGATGGAGGAGACCACCTCCAACAGCTTTGCCACCGATCTCAAGAAGTGGCACCAGATCATGATGGCCTACGAAAATGGCGGCCACGCCTATCACGCGACCTTGCCCACAGACGGGCTGCGGGCCTTTCGCGATACGATGCTGGAAACCCGCGATTACGGGTTCGAGAAACTGAAAGACGCGCAATGGGCGCTCGGCTCCCGCGTGCGTGCGCTTCTCGCGGAAAAGGGCGTCCGGTCCGTCGCGGCTGACGGCTTCGGCGCGCCCGGTGTCGTGGTCAGCTACACGCAAGACCCCGAGGTCCAATCCGGCCGCGCCTTCGCCGCGCGCGGAATGCAGATCGCCGCCGGGGTGCCGCTGCAATGCGACGAACCGCCCGAATTTAGCACCTTCCGGCTCGGTCTCTTCGGTCTTGACAAGCTTTATGACGTCGACGGCACCGTGGCGCGCCTCAAGCGCGTGCTGGACGAGGTGCTTTGACCCACCGCTGCACCGGGACCGAACCGGAGAAGACGCGTATATGAAAAGAGAAGAAGCCGGGGAGCGCGCACCATCCCCGGCTTCTTCTTTTTGAAAATATGCAAAAGCAACGTCGTCTCGTGCGCTTCATTTGTGGGACAACGCAGGGCGGCCAGGTTTCGCCCGCCCGAACCCCTATTTGAAGTTCCGGCTGTCCTTGATCTGATCCCAGGCCCAAACGACCTGTTGCAACTGCTCTTCCTGGCTGCGGTCGCCGCCGTTCATGTCCGGGTGCAGCACCTTGATCAGCGCCTTGTAAGCCTTGCGCACCTCGGCCTTGGTCCAGTGGTCCTTGGCTTCGAGGATCTCCATCGCCCGTCGTTCGGTCGGGGGCAGCCGCTTCGTGTAGCCGCCGGTGCTGCCGTTGCGCCCCGGGTTGCGTGTCGCGTTATCGCCCAGCACCTGGTGCGGGTCCTCGATGCCCAGCCGTGCCCAGGCCTTGGCCTCGGGGTCGCGCCAATCCTTCGTGCGCCGCTCCCAGACCTTATCCGAGCTCGTCTGCGCGTTCATCTCCGCTTCGGTCTTGCCGTCGAAGAAGTTCCACTTGTTGTTGTACTCGCGCACGTGCTCCTGGCAGAACCAGTAAAAATCATCGAGCACGTCCGGCGCTTTCGGCGCACGGAACTTCCCCGCTTCCTCGCAGCCCTCGTGATCGCACACGCGGGTCGAGGTCTCGGATGCGCCTGACATGCCCCGTCGGCCACGGGGGTTCTTCTTCTTCGCCGATTTGATCGACATATCGAAACCGAATGGATCTGATTTGCTCATAACCTGCCCTTTTCGACTCGGAGGCAACACTCTAGACCAAAACGCGACAGAGGTAAGGTGCAGGACGCGAAAAAATGACCCGAACGGAACAGATCGAAACACGTCTGCGCGAGGCATTGACCCCACGCGAACTTACCGTGCGCGACGAGAGCGAGGCGCATCGCGGCCATTCCGGCTATCAGGAGGGCGGCGAAAGCCATTTTCACGTGATCATCCGTGCCGACGCTTTTGCCGGTCAGTCCCGAATTGCGCGTCACCGCATGGTGCACAAGGCGCTTGGCCCTGACCTGGTGGCGGCCATCCACGCACTGTCGATGGATCTCGGAGAGTAGGTCGGGGTTCAGCCCGGCCTTTGCTTCACGCGGGCCGCGTCTCTTCGCTGCCTTCCTCGAACTCCGGCTGCTTGTCCGGCTCGGGCGCCGCTTCGGCCACGCCGTCGCCCTCGGGCACCGCCGCTGTCACGGCGGGCGCTTTCGTCAGAACCGGCTCGACCCGCGCAGGCACGGCTTCGGGAATCGTGTCTTCGGCCTCCGCGATGGCCCGGCGAAACACCAGCAAGGTGCGCCAATGTGTCTCCGACCCGGTCAACCCGACCCGCTCCTGCGACGGCAAAACGTCCGAGCGCTGATACTCCCAGCCATCGGCGGCAAGCGCGTTGATCGCCTGTTCCACGCCCAACGCAAACCGCGCCTCGGGCGTCTTGACGCCCTTGGCTTTGATCCCCTTCACCGGGGCCGGAACAACCTTGTATTCGTACACGCCCCTGCTCACAGCCCTAGCTTCGCCGTCACGATCTGGTTGACCGCCGCCGGATTGGCCTTGCCGCCCGTGGCCTTCATCACCTGACCCACGAACCAGCCCGCAAGCTTCGGGTTTTGCTGGGCTTTCTCCACCTGTGCCGGGTTGGCCGCGATAATCTCATCGACCGCTTTCTCAATCGCGCCGGTGTCCGTGACCTGTTTCATGCCGCGCGCCTCGACGATCTCTGCCGGGTCGCCCCCTTCGGTGTAGACGATCTCGAACAGGTCCTTGGCGATCTTGCCCGAGATGTCGCCCTTCTTGATCAGCGCAATGATACCAGCCAGTTGCGCGGGCGAGACCGGGCTTTCCGTGATGTCGTGGTCTTCCTTCTTCAACCGACCGAACAACTCGTTGATGACCCAATTCGCCGCCAGCTTGCCGTCGCCACAGCCCGCGACCACCTCTTCGAAATATCCGGCATTCGCCGTGTCCGCCGTGAGCACGTCGGCATCGTATTCGGACAGGCCAAACTCCTTGACGAAGCGGGCTTTCTTCTCGTCCGGGAGTTCCGGCAGATTGGCGGCGATATCGTCCACCCACGCCTGTTCGATCTCCAGCGGAAGCAGGTCCGGGCAGGGGAAGTAGCGGTAATCATGCGCTTCTTCCTTGGACCGCATCGACCGCGTTTCGTTCTTGTCCGGATCGTAAAGGCGGGTTTCTTGGTCGATCTTTCCGCCCGCTTCCAGGATACCGATCTGACGGCGCGCTTCGTAATCAATCGCCATCTGGATGAACCGCATGGAGTTCATGTTCTTGATCTCGCAACGTGTGCCGAGATGCGAGAAATCCTGAGTTTCCTGATACTTCTCATAAGTACCGGGACGACAGACCGACACGTTCACGTCCGCGCGAAGGTTACCGTTCTGCATGTTTCCGTCACACGTCCCCAGATACCGCAGGATCTGACGCAGCTTCACCACGTAGGCCGCCGCTTCCTCGGGTCCGCGAATGTCGGGGCGGCTGACGATTTCCATCAGCGCCACGCCCGTGCGGTTGAGATCCACGAAAGACATGGACGGGTCCATATCATGGATCGACTTGCCTGCATCCTGTTCGATATGGATCCGTTCGATCCGCACGCGCCGCGCGATGCCGGGTTCCATGTCGACGATCACCTCGCCCTCGCCCACGATGGGGTGATACAGCTGGCTGATTTGGTAGCCTTGCGGCAAATCTGGGTAAAAATAATTCTTGCGATCAAACGCGCTGACAAGATTGATCTGCGCCTTAAGCCCAAGCCCCGTGCGCACCGCCTGTTCAACGCAGAATTCGTTGATGACCGGCAGCATCCCCGGCATGGCGGCATCCACGAAGGACACGTTGGAATTGGGTTCGGCCCCGAATTGCGTCGACGCGCCCGAGAACAGCTTGGCCTTGGAGGCGATCTGTGCGTGCACCTCCATGCCAATGACCAGTTCCCAATCATGCTTGGCGCCGGCGATCACCTTGGGTTTCGGGGCTTCGAAGGTCAGGTCCAGCATGGCAAATCCTCTTGGCGTGAACGCCGCGTGGAATACGCCAGAGGGGGGCAGGGGGCAAGGGGGCGCGGTCTACTCCTTGATTGCACCGGGGGCGGTCACAGGGGGAAGACCCTGGGCGTGACGCGCCAGCGCCGCCGACGCGCGCTGGCGTCCTTTGGTCAGCCGATCCTGGTCGTCCAACCGCGCGGCCCAGACACCCTTTGCCGCGTACCAGACGCGCGGGTGGATTTCCTTCAGGTGATTGGTGACGATCCAATCGAAACAGTCCGCAATCTGCGCGCGGGCTTCGAGATTGACGCCGGTCGGCTCCAACGCCGTGCCGGTGTAGGCGGCGAAGACATTGGCGGTGTGCTGGTCGTTCTGCCGCGCAAAGATGTCGCGCAGGCCCTGACAGAAAAGGTCGGCGTCCAGCAAGGCGAAGGCCTCGCTATCCACGCTGAGCGCGTCCATGTAGGTCCAGGTATAGCCACCCGCATCCCAGATATCCGCCGTGCGTTCCATCGTGCGCCGGGCTTCGTGTTCGAGGCGCTGATAGCTGCCGAACCAGCGGGGCAGCATGTGGTTGCCGAGCGCCCGCATGTATTTGGCGACGCGCGGAGCGAGGTCGATCAGGTCTTCGTAATCGTCGCTTGCCCGCGTGCGGGGACGCGTCTCGGCGGCAAGCAGCGCACAGCGCACGGCGGCGAGCATCGGCGAATCCAGTTCGAACGCGTCATAGCGGTCGATCAGGTCTCCGGCGCTTTTGAAGTGACGGAAGAACGCGGCGCGATGCGCGGGCGGGATGTCCTGCCGCCAGCCCTCGCCGCGCCAGGCCCAGCCGATGTCGATATGCGCGCTGGCCACCACGTAGGCGACGCCGTGATCATCGCCCGTCTCGTCGAGCACAAGCTGCATGTCGTTCATGATCGATGCGGCGCCCAGTTCATCCCCCGATGCCACCGCGCGGGATGCGGCCGTCACCGCGTCGGCACGGGCACCCTCGGCAAGGATTTCGGCCTCGGGTACGCCGCCGGGGGTCATGGCGCGTTCTGCATCGGCGCTGCGGATGCGATCGCCCAGGGTGCCCCAGGCATCCTGACGCGCAAGGTAAAGACCGGCCTCGAACAGCGCGTGGTGCAAATCTTCCTCCTCGCTCGATGTAGCGACCGGAAGCTTGAGCTTGCTCGACGGTTTCAGCGCCTCGACATTGAGAACGGACCCCGACGGCTCCGTCGCGTCGGCGGCGTTTCGGGCTTTGCGGATCAGGGTCGTCAGGTTTTCCAGAACGGGCATCGGATCGGCCTTCGTTTGGTCCGGCGCAGGGGCCGGACGGTGAATTTCGGTCCCACCAGAAATGCCTGAAAAACGTGTCGCAAATCGGGCGCCAAAACGATCTCGCAGCGGTAATCCGGGGGCGGTCGGACCCCGGTGATCAGGTTTCCGCCCAAATCCCTAAAATCGCGCGGAAAGCCGCCCATCCGGTACACCTTGCCCGATTTGGCGTTGATTTTCGGCGAAAAACCAGAAAAACACCTGCGGATGTCGCGCTGGGGGATCATAGGCGTGGCGGTGCTTGCGCTTGGCCTTGCCGGGTCTGTCTCTGCGACACCTGCCACAGTGGTTGACGGATCGTCAACGAATGCGCTGACCGTGTCGCTCAGGCCGGTCGCGCGGAACTACACACCTCTTCCCGATATGCGTTGGAGCCACCGGCGCGAAGCCGATCGCTGGTCCCGTGCGGCCCTAACCGCTCTGCGCAGCCATGCCAGCGCGCTGCCGCGCACGGTGCCCAAGGATATCGGTGACTGGTGCCCCGCCTACGCGACGAACGACACATCCGCACGCGAGGCGTTCTGGATCGGCCTTCTGTCGACACTGGCCAAGCACGAAAGCACATTCCGCCCCACGGCAGTGGGCGGCGGTGGCAAATGGTACGGCCTGCTTCAGATATTGCCCGCGACAGCACGTGGATACAGGTGCAACGCAACCTCGCGGGACGGTCTCAAGAACGGGGCCGCCAACCTGCAATGCGCCTTGCGCATCATGGCCGTGACCGTTCCGCGCGATGGCGTGGTTTCCCACAACATGCGCGGCGTGGCCGCTGATTGGGGACCGTTTCACAGCCGTGCGAAACGCACAGACATGATGAAGTGGATGCGTAAGCAGCCCTATTGTGCAGGGCTGTCGCGATCTTTACGCCCGGTTGCCCGGCCCGACGTCTCTCAGTGGGACGAGGTCTTTTCGACCCGCGGCGACTAGGCCCGACGCGCCGGAAAGCGGGACGCGGCCAAAAGCGATACGCCCTGTTTCTGTGGCTCCCCCAAGGCGAGCGTTGCGCGACGCAGCAATTCGATCCCATCCTCCGAATTCTCAGGCAAGGCCTTGGGCGAAATCGGCTCTCCGACGCGGATATCGTAGGGTTGGCGGTGCTTGTTCAGTGTTTCGTGGAACAGAGTAATGTCGCGCAGCGTCGGATGGATCGCATCGAACAAATAGAACAGCGCGGAATTGCGGGCCTGAAGGTGGATCGGGATCACCGGCAGATCGAATTTCCGCGCCAGCATCGCGGCCGACGCCATCCACGGCCGTTCATGAAGCCGCACGCCCCGCCTTTTCGCCAGACGACCTGACGGGAAGATGACGCCCAGCCGATCGTTCTTAACCGCATTCCGCGCGTAAACCATTGTTTCGCGCGTCTTGGCGTGGCTGCGACGATCCTTGCGCCATTCGACCGGCGCGATGATGTCGCTCATCTGGGGCATCACCTTGAGAATGTCGTGATTCGCGAAATAATAGGCATCACGCCGGACGGATCGAAGCAATCCATGCAGGATGATTCCGTCCGCGATCCCGGTGGGATGGTTCGCAACGACAAGCGCGGCGCCATGACGTGGGATGTGCCCCAGACCGGACACGGTGACATGCTTGGCAAGCCGATCGGCCATGATATCCATGATTTCAAGGGCAGACAGGGTGCCGATCTCTTCGGCCAGCTTCACGGTTCGGTTGTAGCCGAGAAGCGTGTCCAGCACGGGCCGGGCCGCGAAGGCCCCGGGCGTGTTGCGGAATAGCCAGGGCGCACGATCCTGGATCAGCGGGTCTATCCGGTCTTTCATGCGGCAACTCCTGGCAGGCCAGCGTGACACCGGCATGACAAACGCATTGGATCCTGCGCCGGGGAACAAGTCATAATTCCGGAGCATACAGCTTTGCGCAATGTCACGCCACTTGTCGATCAACGCCGGCAAGTCGTTGCCGGTTCCCGATTTTTCGGATTCGGCGGCGTTTTATTCGCAGGGGTGTCGTATCGGTCAGCCGAGGATGCGGCTGACCATTTCATCGGTGTCACGGCTCAGATTCGGTTTCGCCTTGATGCGCTCGAGCTGTGCTTTGATCAGCGTCTGACGGTCCGTGTCATACCGCTTCCAGGTCTGGAAGACCGAGCACAGGCGCGCGGTGGTTTGCGGATTCTTGTCGTCGAGTTTGATCAACCAATCTGCCAGGAACGCATAGCCCGCACCGTCCTTGCGGTGGAAACCGGCGTGGTTCATTGCGAAACCGCCCATCACCGCGCGGAAGCGGTTGGGGTTGCCCATGTCGAACGCCGGGTGTTCCACCAGCCCTTCGGCGACATCCACAGCCACCTCCGGCTTGGCCATGCCGACCTGTAGGCCGAACCATTTGTCCATCACCAGGCGATCGTGTCTCCACTGGTTTTCAAAGGACTTGAGCGCGGCCTCACCCTTGCCGGCGCGCAACAACTGGCCCAGCGCTGAAAGCTGCAACGTCATGTTGTCGGCACTATCGAACTGCGCTTGGGCCGTGGCGCCATCGTCCAGCACAGTCTGAAGCGACAGAAGCGCACTGCCAAGGTCGCGTTTGCCGGCTTGGTCCGCATCCGGGCGGTAGGGTTCGGTCACAGCAACGCTCTGCATCAGGTCACCGATCCAACCCTTCCAACGATGGGCCATGTGCCGTCTCAAACTGTCCGCGGCGGCCCAGATCGCGTCGGGATCCGGGACCGTGCCGCGTTCGAACAACACCTGCGCAAGCTCTGACTGCGTGGGACCGGACAGCATCAGCGATCGGAAGGCCGGATCAAGCGTGTCATCGCGGACCACGCGTTCCAGCGCATCGATCCACGCATCGTCATGGGGCGCGCCGTCCTGGATCGTGGCGACAAGGCTGTCGCGGCACAGGTTGCGCCCCGCTTCCCAACGGTTGAACGCGTCGGTGTCATGCGCCAGCAGGAATGTCCGCTCTTCCCGGCTGACGTCGCGATCCAAGACAATCGGGGCGGAGAACCCGCGCAGGATCGACGGGACCGGTTTGCTGGCCAATCCGTCAAAGGAAAAGCTTTGTTCGGCTTCGGTCAGTGCCAGAACGCGCGTGGGAACGACCTCATCTCCATTGGGATTCAAAAGACCGACGGCAATCGGGATGACCTTCGGATCTTTCACGTCCTGACCGGGGGTCGGCGGCGTGTGCTGTTTGAAGGTCAGGGTATAGACCCCGTCCGTCCAATCCTCTGACACCGTGACGCGGGGCGTGCCGGATTGGGAATACCACAGCTTGAACTGACCAAGATCGCGGCCGGTCGCATCCTCGAAAACGGCAAGCCAGTCTTCGATGGTGCAAGCCTGACCATCGTGACGGTCAAAATACAAATCCAGAGCACGTTTATAAGCATCGTCACCGACCAGGGTTTTCAACATGCCGATCACCTCGGCACCTTTTTCATAGACCGTGGCGGTGTAGAAATTGTTAATTTCCTGAAAACTCTCCGGCCGCACCGGGTGGCTGAGCGGGCCCTGGTCCTCGGGGAACTGCCGCGCGCGCAGGTCGATCACGTCGCTGATGCGTTTGACCGGCTCGGACCGCATGTCGGCCGTGAATTGCGCGTCACGAAAGACCGTCAGACCCTCTTTCAGGCATAGCTGGAACCAGTCGCGGCAGGTGATGCGGTTGCCTGTCCAATTATGAAAATACTCATGCGCGATAATAGCTTCAATTCTCTCGAAATTGCTGTCGGTGCTGGTTTCGGGCGAGGCCAGAACGCAGGACGAATTGAACACGTTGAGCCCCTTGTTCTCCATCGCGCCCATGTTGAAATCGTCCACCGCGACGATGTTGAAAATGTCGAGATCGTATTCACGCCCGTAAACCTCTTCATCCCAAGTCATTGATTTCTTGAGGGCTTCCATCCCGAAGGCGCATTTGCTCTCGTCGCCGGGACGGACCCAGATATTCAGCTCGACCTCTTTGCCGGACATCGTGGTGAACGTGTCGGGATGGTTGACGAGATCTCCCGCCACCAGCGCGAATAGGTAAGCCGGTTTCGGCCACGGATCGTGCCACTCCGCCCAGCCCTCGCCGCTGCCGGTCGGATTTCCGTTGGACAGTTTCACCTTTTCTTCACCTTCGATCCGTACTGTGAAGGTGCTCATGACATCGGGCCGGTCGGGGTAATAGGTGATCTTGCGGAAACCTTCCGCCTCGCACTGGGTGCAATACATGCCGTTCGACATATAAAGCCCTTCCAGCGCGGTGTTGGTTTCGGGGCTGATCTCGACCTCGGCCTCCCAGGTGAAAGGGCCGTCCGGCACGTCGCAGCGCAGGCCCTCGTCGGTCACGGTCGGCGTGACATCGGCACCGTCGATCTTGGCCCAGAGCAGCTTGAGTTCTTCGCCATGCAGGAAAAACGTGCCATCCGTCGCATCCGGGTTCGGCACAAAGGCGATCTTGCTGATGACCCGTGTCGCGGTGGGGGCCAGCCGGAAGGTCAGATGCACGCTCTCCACCACGAAGCCGAAGGGCGTGTAGTCCTTGAGGTAGATCGTCTTGGGCGCGGCGTCTTTCATCATGTGCTCCGAATTGGTGACGTTTGCGTGTCGAAGTAATACCTATGCCGGGATTTCAAAGAAGGGAAACGGGTTGCAGCGTGGGCCCGCACGACATGCTCTGAGCCACCGCTGGTCACGCGCCTTTGGACCCCTAGCTACAATGGCATGACAACCGTTCTCTGGTTCAAGCGCGACCTGCGCATCCACGACCACCCGGCGCTGGCTTTGGCCGCGCGGGATGCGCGTGTCGTGCCGCTTTACATCGTTGAACCCGAATACTGGGCGCTGCCCGACACGTCCGGTCGGCAGTTTGCGTTTTTGCAGGAAAGCCTCGCCGTTTTGCAAACCGCCCTGCGCGGTCTTGGCAGCGATCTTGTGGTCCGGGTGGGTGACGCCGTTCAGGAGTTTGAGGATTTATACCAAACGGTAAAATTCGATCACCTCGTCAGCCACGAGGAAACCGGCAACGCCTGGACCTTTGCCCGCGACAAACGGGTTGCCGCCTGGGCGCGGGGGCAGGGCGTGCGCTGGACCGAGCTTCCGCAATCGGGCGTCGTGCGGCGTCTGCACGGGCGCGATGGGTGGGCGGGGCAGCGCAACGCCTTCATGGCGCATGCGCAGATCGAGGCTCCAAAGGCGTTGCCGCCCTGCGACCTGCCGTCGGACCCGATCCCGAAACTCTGTGCACCGGACCCCTGTGCGGACAGACAGCCAGGGGGGCGCGACCATGCGCTGTCCCTGCTTGGCGGCTTCCTGACGGAACGGGGGCAGACCTACCGCCGCGCCATGTCCTCACCGTTGGACGGGGCCACCGCGTGTTCGCGGCTCAGCCCGCATCTGGCGCTCGGCACGATCACCGTGCGCGAAGTGGTGCAGGCCACCGCCGCCCGCCAGCGCGAGGTCAGGGGCGGTCCGCGCGATGGCTGGAGCGGGAGCCTCAAGTCCTTTCAATCCCGCCTCGCCTGGCGCGATCACTTCATGCAAAAGCTCGAGGATGAACCCGAACTCGAGCATCGCAGCCTGCACCGCGCCTATGAGGGGATGCGCCCGCGCGAACCGGACCACAGCCGTCTGAGCGCGTGGGAAAACGGCGAAACCGGGCTGCCGTTCCTAGATGCCTGCATGCGATCGCTGCGCGCCACCGGCTGGCTCAATTTTCGTATGCGGGCGATGGTGGTCAGCGTCGCGAGCTATCACCTCTGGCTTGACTGGCGCAGCACCGGGCCGCACTTGGCGCGGATGTTCACCGATTACGAGCCGGGCATTCATTGGAGCCAGATGCAGATGCAGGCAGGCACCACGGGCATCAACACACCGCGGATCTATAACCCGATCAAGCAAGGCACCGATCAGGACCCGACCGGCACGTTCACACGGCGCTGGGTGCCGGAACTGGCCGACGTGCCGGACACGCATCTGCAAACTCCTTGGACATGGGACGGCGCAGGGCGCGTTTTGGGGCGACATTACCCAGAGCCGATAATCGATGTTCCGGCAGCGGCGCGCGCGGCGCGGGACCGCATTTTTGCAATGCGCCGCACCGTGGATTGCACTGAGACCGAGCGCGTGATTCAAAAGCACGCCAGCCGCAAGGACAGTGCCGGGCATTTTGTCAACGACCGCGCGCCGCGACGGCGGGCGTCGAAATCCGATGATGGCCAGTTGAGGTTGGACCTGTAAGATGCCGAAACAACGCAAAAAATCCGACTTGCCAACCAAAACCTGCGCCACCTGTGGACTGCCGTTCACCTGGCGCAAGAAATGGGCCAAGGTCTGGGACGACGTGAAATACTGCTCGGAGCGGTGTCGGCGAGAGAAGACCAGACCCTAGAGCCATCCGCATTCCCAAAGGCATCCCGACGCCTCGTACTCTTTCGTTTTCCGAAACAGCGCGCCTCGATTTTCAAATTTCCCCGAAAGGCGATTTTTGGTCAGATCATCTGACCAACCCTGTTGCGGATCGGAAACTTTCTTTCTAATTGAGTACCACAGTATACAGCGAGGGGAACGCCACATGGCCAAGCGGATCGACCGTCACGGATTGCAGATCGACCAGACGCTTTTTGACTTTATCGAGGGGCAGGCCTTGCCCGGCACGGATGTCGAGGCCGATGCATTTTGGGAGGCGCTGTCCACCCTCGCGCATGAGTTCGGGCCGAAGAACGCGGAGCTTCTGAAAACCCGCGAGGATCTTCAGACCAAGATCGACGAGTGGCATATCCGGCATCGCAACCAGCCGCATGACCACGAAGCCTACAAGGCGTTTCTCTCCGAGATCGGGTATCTGCTCGAGGAAGGCGACGATTTCGAGATCGAGACTGCCAACACCGACCCCGAGATCGCGACCGTTCCCGGCCCGCAGCTTGTCGTGCCGATCACCAATGCGCGCTACGCTTTGAACGCGGCCAACGCGCGCTGGGGCAGCCTTTACGACGGCTTTTACGGCACCGACGCGATGGGCACGCCCGCGCCGAAGGGCGGCTACGACAAGGGCCGTGGTTCCCGCGTGGTCGCCCGCGCACGGGTGTTCCTGGACGAGGCCTTCCCGATCGAGGGCGGCAGCCATGCGGATGTGCGGCGGTACTATGTCCACAATGGCGCGCTGCTGATCGACGATATGCCGCTTGTCGATCCGTCGAAATTCGTGGGCTACAAAGGCCATCCCAAGGCCCCGGACGCGGTGCTGCTGCGCAATCACGGCCTGCATGTCGAACTGGTCTTCGACCGCACTCACTTCATCGGCAGCCGCGATCAGGCCGGGCTGGCGGATGTGCGCCTCGAAAGCGCAGTAAGCGCGATCATGGATTGCGAGGATTCCGTGGCCTGCGTCGATGCCGAGGACAAGACCCTCGCGTATTCGAACTGGTTGGGCCTGATGAAGGGCGACCTTGAGGACACGTTCGAGAAAGGCGGCAAGACCGTCACCCGGGCACTCAACCCGGACCGAACCTACACCGCGCCGGATGGCAAAGGTGAGGTGACGATCAAGGGCCGTGCACTGATGCTGGTGCGCAATGTCGGCCACCTGATGACGAACCCCGCGATCCTGCTGAAGGACGGGTCCGAGATTTACGAAGGGCTGATGGACGCGATGATCACAGCGCTCATCGCCAAGCACGATCTGAAAAAGTCGGACGGGCTGCGCAATTCGCACCACGGCTCGGTCTATGTCGTGAAGCCCAAGATGCACGGGCCGGACGAAGTGACCTTTGCCGACGAGACCTTCACCTTCGTCGAAAAGGCGCTGGGCCTGCCGCAGAACACCGTCAAGCTGGGCATCATGGACGAGGAACGTCGCACCTCCGTCAATCTCAAGCAGTGCATCCGCGCGGCCAAGCACCGGGTGGCGTTCATCAACACCGGCTTCCTCGACCGCACCGGGGACGAGATCCACACGTCGATGGAGGCTGGGCCCTTCAGCCGCAAGGACTTCATCAAGCGCAAGGCCTGGATCGGCGGCTACGAGAACCGCAACGTGGACATTGGCCTCGAATGTGGGCTGTCCGGCAAGGCACAGATCGGCAAGGGCATGTGGGCCATGCCCGACATGATGGCCGCGATGCTGGAGCAGAAGATCGAACATCCCAAGGCGGGTGCCAATTGCGCCTGGGTGCCGTCGCCCACCGCCGCCACGCTGCACGCGCTGCATTATCACAAGGTCGATGTCTTCGCCGTGCAGGACAAGCTGCGCAAGGGCGGACGCCGCGCGCATGTGGACACGATCCTCGACATCCCGCTGGCCGCGTTCCAGATGTGGAGCAAGGACCAGATCGCCCGTGAGGTCGAGAACAACGCGCAAGGCATCCTCGGTTATGTCGTGCGCTGGGTCGATCAGGGGGTGGGGTGTTCCAAGGTGCCCGACATCAACAATGTGGGTCTGATGGAGGACCGCGCTACGTGCCGGATCAGCGCGCAGCATATCGCCAACTGGTTACACCACGACGTCGTATCGAAGGACGATGTGATGGAGATCATGCAGCGTATGGCCAAGGTCGTGGATGAGCAAAACGCAGGCGATCCGGCCTACACACCAATGGCGCCGGGCTTTGACACGATCGCGTTCAAGGCGGCCTGTGACCTCGTGTTCGAAGGCCGGGTGCAGCCCTCGGGCTACACCGAACCGGTGCTGCACAAGCGCCGTCTGGAGCTGAAAGCTGCGAGCTGAGGCGGGCCGTTTCCGTCAACGGAAACATCACGATGCGTCGACGCATCGCGGCCCCGCGCGGTGGGTTCCCGAGCGAGGAAGAAACAGGGGCGCAAAGCAAGATTTGCATTTGCGCCCCCAAACCCTTCTGCGTATAGAGACGGCAGGCACCTGTAGCTCAGCTGGATAGAGCGCTGCCCTCCGAAGGCAGAAGTCAAGGCTGGTGATGCTTGGTTGTGTTGGAAGAAAGAAGTTACTAAACAACGGTTTGAGCGAATGTAGGGTTTGCTCTTCATGCCGACGAAATTCTCGCGTAAGCATGGCGTAAGCATCTCGCGAACGGTATGCACCCGTAGCTCAGCTGGATAGAGCGCTGCCCTCCGAAGGCAGAGGCCAGAGGTTCGAATCCTCTCGGGTGCGCCAAAAAACACTATAAATCAATAACTTACACTTTCGCGCATTTGTGGACCTAGTGCTTACGCGGGAAATTCACGTAAGCAGTGCAATCGCGGAAGTCAGCTGAAGTTGCATCGATTTCCCATCGAATCTTTAGCGCGTGGTCCTGGTCGAAGGCGTATGACTTCAGCGTTGCTGCTTGCATCGCCTTCTTTCATCTCGCCAAGTATCGCATCGAGGAAGACGGAGCTGCTGGTTCCGGCAAGCACTGCAGGGGATATGGCGGCAGACCACATTTTCGTGTGCACTGTGTGTGCAACGTGTCGTCGTAGAGGGGCGAACTCTGGCATACTGCGCCGTAATCCAGCGTAGTCATATCCGCCGCCAGAATTTTGCCCAATGAAGAATATCTGCTATAAAACAATATGTTAGAATGAGAGGCGGCCCGATGATGGATTGGACGGGTTTATAACAAAAATCAATGCGTTGAGAGGTGTCTTGTGCAATATGTGTGCAACTTAAAATCGCCTTCTGGCGTGCTTTGTCGGGTGTTCTTCGGTTCAACTAATTTGATCCAATTGCAGCTCGTTTGACAGAGCAAAACCCACATTCGCCCGAAGACAACCAAATGGGCTAACTCCGTATTTGGGAGATGCAGCGCAGAAATTTTAGGCGGGATCAGGCCCGACTTGGGGATAGTGGTGGTCAGGAAACCGATCCTCCACGGCGCATAAGCGCGCCGATGCCAAAATTTTTTGCAGCTTCTTCTTGGAGATATTCCGTTTCCCGTTGATCTTACCAATGGTACCAGCGGTCTTTGCCAGGCTTCCATAACGCCTTGAAATCAAGCGCAATGTACAGCCCGCTACATGCCAATCCTCGGTGAAGTTATGGAGACATTAATCGCTGGAGTAAGACTCTTTCAGCGTCATGAAAATTAATCGTTTGCAGTCTAAAGTGTCATGGATAAACGACCGTTTGGTCGCAGACACTTATAACCCCGCGGCCTTGGTCAGATTCACCCGGAACCGGTCACGGCGGCGCTGGTACCGGCGGGTCATCTCGGCTGAAGCGTGGCCGAGCTGCTTCTGGACGTAGCGTTCGTCGACCTCGGCCGAACTGGCGAGACCGGCCCGCAGCGAGTGGCCGGAAAACAGGGCGAGGCGGTCTTTCTCGGGGAGTTCCGAGCGAATGCCGGATTTCAACACGGTGGCCTTGATGAGACGCGCAACGTGCTTGTCGTTCAGGCGAGCTTCCAGGGCTCTTTTGCCATCCCGTGAGGTGCGCACGAAGACCGGGCCGAAATCAATCTTTGCAAAGTGTAGCCATTGTTCAAGCGCATGGACCGGACAAGTCTGTTCTGAAGAGCCGCGTCCAATCTCGACCTCACGCCAGCCGGTCTTTGCATTCAGGGTCAGTACGACACCATCCTTGAGGATCTCGATCCATCCGCCGCTCTCAAGTGTATCGTCTTTGTGCACATCTAGGCTGACGATCTCGCTTCGGCGCAACCCTCCGGCAAATCCCGTGAGCAGGATGGCCCGGTCGCGCAGCCCGCGCAGATCGAAACCCAGGGTGGCGACCATCGCGAGGATGTCTTCGGGCAGGATGGCTTCTTTCTGGACCGGTCGACGCGCATGCTTGCGCTTGATCCCGGCCAGCACGGTGGCGATGTGCCGGTCCTTGCGGTCCAGCGCGAAACCGCGTTGCGCATAGTTCCAGGCAAGTCCGGATAGGCGACGATCTATGGTGCTCACCGAGAGGGCAGAGGATCCATTGGTCGGCGCAGCCAGGTCGGTCAGGTAGAGGCCAATCATCTCCGGCGAAGGGGGGAGGGGGTCTGTTCCCTTCAATCTGCACCAGCGGGCGAAGTTCTTCCAGTCGGTGGTGTAGGCTTTGTTGGTGTTCTCGGCCGTTGAGGCTTTGGCGTAGTCGCGTGCATTCTCAACCAACCGATCGAGCGTGCCGGACCCGGCGACGTGGGAGGGCAGGGCGATTGATCCGTCCGCTGGCTCTCTCTCGTCGTATCCGTCTTTGTTGCTCGCACCAGAGGACGCTAAGATCGATTTCTGGGCGTCTGGTAGCTGGTTTTCGGGCGTTTCGCTCATGTTTTTGAGCCTATCTCATTTGAGTCCGATAATGCAAACTTATTGGACATGATGCAGACTCGCAGGGTGGGGCGGTTTGCACATCATATTGTGGACGAAAGCGCCGCGAGAGACTAGTGTTGTGGCATGACCTATCAGCCGACTGCCATCTCGAACAACCTGGGCAAGCTACCGCGGCTGCCGGGCTGGGTCACCTCCGGACGTGTGGAAACCTTCGAGGCTGTGGCCTTTCGGTCCGGGGCGGCGCTGAGCGTGCTCGATCAGCTTGTCTCTGATCCCAAGCATGGCGTGCCGCTGAAGCTCCTGGCAAACCGGCTGGCCCTGAGCGCGGCGACCGCGACCTCGAAACTGGAAGGACGGTTGGCGCGTGAGGCGGATATTCGCGACGCCTATCACCTGACGCTGCCGGGCGAGGCGCGGGGGCCGGATGGCGATCTGCTTGCCTTTTGGCGAGGGGGCGCATGCCAGCGGTCAGATGGGATAGGTGAGATCGCCGACCTCGTCGGTGCCGACTTCGCGCGCGACGTGGGCGTTTGGCTG
Organism: uncultured Marivita sp.; assembly: GCF_947488135.1. GTDB lineage: Bacteria > Pseudomonadota > Alphaproteobacteria > Rhodobacterales > Rhodobacteraceae > Marivita. Next base: position 163,324 of record NZ_CANKYW010000005.1, read on the forward strand.
GACGTGGGGTTGGAGGGCGCGCGAACCCACGGGCCATTGGCCGGCTGCGTTTGCGTCCTTCGCGCGGTGCTCGAGACCGACGACCGGGCGGAACGGGTCGCCTGCCTGCTCTCGGACATCGTTCTGGCGCGGGCGCTGAACTGGAAGCAGGTGCTGCCCGTTACCGCGCAGCGGCTGACAAAGGCGGACCTGCGCGACCTGACCGCAGAAGGGCAGGGGGCCGAGTTGGCAGTCGAGATGCAGATCCTCGAGTCCATCGAGGCCACCGTTCGACTGGCGCGAGACGTCGCCCGCCGCGCCGACGCGCTACGTTCCGTGGCGCCGAAGCTGCGCGCGAAAGGATCGGAGGCTGCGGTCGACCTGTTCCTGACCGAGGATGCCGTGGCGCCGGCGTCGATGCTGTCGCCGCGCATCAGGGGCACCTCGATCCCCATGACCTCGCGCGCCGCGCGGCGGTTCTGCGACCGGTTGGTTGAACTCGGCGTGGCCCAAGAACTCACTGGGCGACCGACCTTCCGACTCTACGGGATCGCACCATGAATGTCGCGACCAGGAAACGGAAACCGGCGGAGGAGGGCAGTGCCGCCTTTGACCGTGAGCTGGACGATCTGCCACAGGAACTCCGCTGGCGGGAATGGATGGGGCGGATCGAGGCGGTGCTCTTCGCCAGCGCGTCACCGGTCGGCCGCGACGACCTGGCGCGCGTGGTGGGGCAGGGGGCCTCGGTCGAGATGCTGATCGAGGACATCCAGGCCGAGCTGGTCGGCCGCCCCTACGAATTGGTTCAAGTCGCCGGCGGTTGGATGTTTCGGACGAAAACGCAGTTCGCCGATGCCATCAAGGCCGCTGCCGATCCCGGCGACCCGTCGCTCGGCTTCACCGAGATCGAGATGGGGGTGCTCTGCGCCATCGCCTATCACCAGCCGATCGACCGGGCCGGGCTGAAGGACATCTTCGGTAAGGAGGTCAGCCGCGATCTGCTGGCCCGGCTGCGCTACAAGGACCTGATCGCCAGCGGGCCGCGGTCGCCGCGGCCTGGGGCGCCGCATACCTTCGTGACGACGGACACGTTCCTCGTGACCTTCGATCTGCAGAGCCTGCGGGACTTGCCGGAGCTGGATGTGTCGAAGCCGTGATGTCCGAATTATGCGGCGCTCTTCGAGAGGGTGCCGGCCACTGTCATACCAGCGCGGCGTCAGAAAGCTCTTCCGGTTGCTCGGCCAAGCGATGCGGACCATTCGCGATCGGATCCTCGGGGACCATGATCGCCGAGACGTTGAACGCGCTCGTTTGCTGCGCGGGCCGTTTCTCAGCCCTCGCCGCCGAGGAAGGTCGTGTCGTCCAGCGCCTGGGTCATCGCCAGGATCGCGCCGGTATAGGAATACTGCCGCATCCCCATGCACATCCCGGTCGCCGAATGGGTGAAGGACGATTTCAACGTCCCCGAATCCAGTCCCCGCGGCATTGCGGGCGCGGCCGAGATGTTGGCGAAATGCACCTCGATCACCGGGCGGCCAGCATCCTGAAGGGCGTGGCGGATGGCCTCGCCGATGGTCGTGGCGCCGGCGGGATTGATGATGTAGCCGTCCACGCGCGCGGCCGATTCATGGATGAATTCCAGGATCGCGCCCTGGTAGTTCGACGAGAAACACTCGATCTCCACCCCGAGGTCCTCGCCGAAGCGGGTGCAGAACGCCTTGAGATCGTCGAGCGAGGCGATGGAGCCGTAGACCTGTTTCGACCGGTTGCCCAGCGAGGACATGTTCGGCCCGTCGATGACCGCGATCTTGTGGCGACGGTCGTTTTCCCGGGTGATTGTGGCTTGCATTGCTTGTTCCTTCCCTAGCGTTTCAGTCGGATCGTCCCCATGCCGCCGTCGATTTCCAGCGTGGCACCGGTGGTCGAGCGGGCGAGGGGGGAGGCGAGATAGGCGACCGCGTGGCCGATCTCGGCCGGGTCCAGCATGTGGCCGGTGGGCTGTCGGCGGTCGAATTCGCGCCGGAGCGCGGCGGGATCGTCGGCGCGGGCCACGATCTCGGTCATGAAGGGCGTGTCCACCGTGCCCGGCGCGATGGCGTTGACGGTGATGTTTTCCGCCACGAGGTCCGCCGAAAGCGCCAGCATCAGCGCCTGGCAGGCGCCCTTGGAGGCGGAATAGAGCACCCGGTCCGGGATGCCGTTCAGCGCCGAGCACGAGGACATCACCACGATGCTCGCGGCCTTGGATTTCCGCAGCCAGGGCAGGGCGGCCCGCGCCGTGCGTAGCTGTCCGAACACGTTGATGTCGAAGACGCGGCGCCAGTCCGCCTCCGTTCCGTCCTCGAGCCCGCCGACGAAGCCCACGCCGGCGTTGTTGACCAGCACGTCGATCCGGCCGTGGCGCCCGCCGAAGGCGTCGGTGGCGGCGGTTACGGCTTCCATGTCCGTCACATCGGCGATCAGCGCCTCGGCGCCCTTCGGCACGTCGCCGGCCCGGTCGAGAACGCCGACCGTGGCGCCACGGAGCAGCAAGGCCTCGACGCTGGCGCGCCCGATGCCGGAGGCACCGCCGGTGACAAGGCAGATGCGGTTGTCGAGATCGGTCATTCCAGCCCTTCCAGGAAGCCGCGGATCGCGGCCGAGGTCTCGCGCGGCGTCTCCAGCAGGCCGAAATGGCCGGCGCCGGGGATCGTGTCGAACTCGGCGCGGCCGCCGGCGTCGCGGATCGTCCCGGCGATGCCCATCAGCACGTCTGGCGGCGTGGACAGGTCGCCGGCATAGGCCAGGCACAGGGCGGGCGGGAGCGCGGGCGCGATCCGCCCGTAACCCTCGAAACTGGCCAGCGCCCGCCAGGCGGCGTCGAACCCCTCGGGCGTCATCTTCGCCAACGACGCGCGGGCGCGGTCGATGGCGGGTTCCGGCCCCGTCCGGCCGAACCAGCGTTGCACGGTGTGTTCGGTGACCGCCGCGACCGAGCCCCGGGACACGGCGCAGGCGCGTTCGGCGAAGACCGGAAGGCCCTCATGCGGCGTCGCTGCCAGGCAGACGCTGCGCGCATCGCTGCGGGCGGCCAGTTCCGCAGCCACCGCGCCGCCCATCGAGAACCCCGCCAAGTGCCGCGCGCCGGTCTTCCGCATCGCGGCCTCGGCATCGTCCACCATCTGCGTAAGGCTCTCGGCGGAGGTGGCGGCGGCGACGCCGTGGCCACGCTGGTCGAAGCTCAGGACGCGCCGGCCGGGGCCGAGGTCCAGATCGGCGAAGAACGCCGCCTCCTGCCCCAGCGGATGCAGGCAAAGGACGGCCTCCGGCCCCTCGCCCCAGCTCTGCAACTCGGTGTCGAACCCGTTCAGCCTCATTTCAGGACGCCTGCCGCTTGCAATGTCTCGACCTCTCCGGCACCCATTCCCAGCCAGTCCGACAGCACCTCGGTCGCGTCCCCGCCCAGGTCGGGCGGATAAGTGGCCGGCACCGGCACGCCCGGTCCCATCCGGATGGGCGAGCCCACGACCTCGATCGCCTGGCCATCCTCGTCCGCCATCGACACGACCATCTCGCGCCCCGAGCCGCGCGCGTCTTCCAGCGCCTCGGGCACGGTCTTGACCAGCGCGTTGGGCACGTCGTGCTCGGTCAGCCTCTCGGCCCAGTCGGCGGCGTCGCGCGCCATGAAGGCGGGTTCCAGCTCGGCCCAGAGCGCGGCCTTGTTGGCCAGGCGCAACCGGGCATCGGCGAACCGCGGGTCTTCCAGCAGATCGCCGCGGCCGAGCGCGGAGGCCAGGCCCGCCCACATTTTCTCGGTATTGGCGGTGACCGCGATCTGTCGCCCGTCACCGGCGGTGAAGGCGCGGTAGGTGGGGATCGAATCGTGCTGCGCGCCCTGCGGCCCCGGTGTCGCGCCGCCGATCAGCGCATAGGCGCTTTGATAGCTCAGCATCGCAAGCTGGCAGTCTAGCATGCCCACATCCACGTGCCGGCCGGTGCCGGTGCGCGCCCGTTCCGCCAACGCGGCGTTGATCGCCACGGCGGCATAGAGCCCCGCCACCGTGTCGCCCGCCGGAATGCCCAGACGGACCGAGGGGCGGCCCGGTTCGCCGGTCAGCGACATGACCCCCGACAGCGCCTGCACGATCATGTCATATGCGGGCCGCTTTGCCCAGGGACCGTCCAGGCCGAAGCCGGTGATCGAGGCCCAGATCAGGCCGGGATGCGCAGCGCGCAACCTGTCGATATCGAGCCCCAGCCGCGCCGGCACGCCGGGGCGGAAATTCTCGACCACCACATCCGATTCGCCCACCAGCCGGCGCACCAGCGCTTGGCCCTCATCCTGGCGCATGTCGACGCAGACCGAGCGCTTGGTGCGGTTGTTGGCGAGGAAATAGGCACTGTCCTCGCCCACGAAATGCGGCGGGATGTGGCGTGAACTGTCGCCCGCGGGCGGCTCCACCTTCACGACCTCGGCGCCCAGATCGGCCAGAACCTGCGTGCAGAACGGACCCGACAGGAAGGTCGTCAGGTCGAGCACCCGGATCCCGTGAAGCGGCGGTGCGTCTTTCGCGGCGGTCTCGGTCATGGTGCATGTCCCCCCAGCTGTGAGGTCAGATCGGCCGCCGTGGCGGCGACCTCCGTTCCCAGGGCGCGCACGGGAATCTCGGGCGCGCGGGTTCTGGGCATCGTCATGCAGATGGTCCCGATCACCCGGCCCGGGCCGAAGACCGGCGCGGCGATACCCAGCGCGTCGGGCAGCTTTTCGCCATGACTGATGCAATATCCATCGGCCCGGATACGGGCCAGCTCTTCCGCCAGGGCGGCGGTATCGGGCAGCTCGGCTCCGGTCGCGGGCGACGCGCCCTCGGCGGCAAGGATGCGCGCGATGTCGGCCTCGGGCAGGTAAGCCAGCGCCGCCTTGCCGCTGGCGCCCCAGACCAGGCTCAGCGGAGTCTGCATGTCGATCCGGTAGAGCAGTTTCTTCTGCCCGTCGGCGCGTTCCATGAAGGCGATCCGGCCTTCAGGCATCAGGACCATGCCGTAAAGCACGGTTTCGTCGTAACGCTCGGCCAGGTCGGCGATCACACCGCGTGCCACCTGCGCGGGGGTCGTGCGCGCCGCCAGTCGATGCGCGACACGGTAGAATTCCGGCCCGATCCCGTAAGCCTGTCCGCGCGATTCGTATTGCGCGAACCCGCCCTCGACCAGAAGGTTCAACAGCCGATGCGTGGTCGAGGGCGCAAGCCCAAGCTCGTCGGCCACGTGCCGGACCGATACCGGCCCGTCGGCATCCGCGAGACAGGCGATCAGGGTCATCACCCGGTGCGCGGTGCCGGTTCCGGTCTTGCTGGTCGCCGGGTCGCTCACGCCGCGGCCTCGAGGATATGGATAGTGCAGGCGCCGTGATCCATGCCCGAGATGCCGCCACCGGTCACATGCGTCAGCGCCCGCCTTGCACCGTCGATCTGGCGCGCGCCGGCCTGGCCGGTCAGGTGCCAGAATGCCTCGACCGCCTGGGCCATGCCCGAGGCGCCCACCGGGTGCCCCTTGGCCAAAAGCCCGCCCGAGGGGTTCACGACCAGCCGCCCGCCATAGCTGGTAGCGCCGTCGCACAGCAGCTTCACGCTGTCGCCCCGGGGGCAAAGCCCCAGCGCCTCGTAATAGATCAGCTCGGCGATGGAAAAGGCATCGTGCAGCTCGACCATGTCGAGCGCGTCCGCGCCCATGCCGGCCTGCTCATAAGCCTCGGCGGCGGAATGAAAGGTGATCTCGGGTGTCAGCATGTCGCGAAACCCGGTGGTGGCCTTTCCCGAATGCAGAACCGAGGCGCGAATGGCGGCGCCCGGCAGGCCCAGCTCGCGGCGCTTGCGCTCCGAGACGACCACCGCCGCGGCGGCGCCGTCGCCCGTGGGGCAGCATTGCAGCAGCGTCAGCGGCTCGGCGATGGGGCGCGAGGCCATGACCTCCTCGACGGTGGTTTCCTTGCGGAACTGCGCGAAGGGATTGGCGGCGCCGTGGCGCCGGGCTTTGACCGATACCCCGGCCAGAAGCTCGGGCGTTTCGCCGCGTTCGTGCAGGTAGCGTCGCGCGCGCATGGCATAAAGCGCCGGCATGACCATGCCGCGCGCGACCTCGGGGTCTTCCTCGACCAGCGGCAGTGTGCCGCCGCCGAACTGGGTCAGCTTGTCCACCCCGATGGCCAGCACGATGTCTGCGCGGCCCTCCGCGATATCGCGCGTCGCCAGGTGCAGCGCCGTGGCCCCGCCCGAACAGGCGTTGTCGGTGTTGACGACCGGCACGCCGCCGATGCCGATCTCCTTCACGATGCGTTGCCCGGTCAGCATGCCGCCGAAGGCATGGCCGCAGGTGACCGTCTGGATATCGCCCGGTTTCAGCCCGCAGGCGCGCAGCGCGGCGCGCACCGCCGGCACCGCCAGCCCGACATAGGAAGAGGTCTTGTGCTTGCCCATCGGAATCATGCCCGCGCCGATGATTGTGCCCAGATCGCTCATGCCGGTTCGACCCACCACTCGGACCCTTCGGCGCGCAGCACCACCGGCAGGTCACAGGCCAGCGCGTCGGCGGGTGCACGGACATGCGCAAAGGCGCGCAATCCCGAGGGGAAATCGACATATCCCAGCGTGTAGGGCGTGGGTCGCGTGGCCGAGACGTGAATGGTCGAGAAGGAATACAGCACCGCCTCGGGGCCGAAAAGCGCGGGCTCCATGTCATAAGCGCCCGTCTCGGGACAGATGGGACGGGCCGGGAACGCCTCGACGCCCGAAGAGGCCGAGCGCGCGCCCCGCAGCATCACGGCGCCGTCCCGAACCACGAAATCGCCCTCGGGATCGGGCGCCAGATCGTCCATCGGCAGCACGGCGTCGTTCACCGCGTCGCCGGCCGGGGCTTGGGTCGGATCGTCCGTCATGGGCCTTCCTCGATCTTTGGCATCCTTGATTGTTCCGTTAATCGGAACGCCATTCCATTTTGGTTGACAGCTTTTCCGGAGTCAAGCTAGCGTTTGGCATTCGACCCAGAGAACGGGTCACCGGCCCGGCCGCAATCGCGCGATGCCGGGCCGGATCAAAATGGATGGGAGGACCGAAATGGCCGGATACGGAATCAGCAGAACACTTGCGGCATTGGGCGCCGCGGTGACGATCGCCTGCGCGGCGAACGCACAGGACGCGGAGGAGGTCGAACTGAACCTCGCGGCGTTCTACCCCTCGACCCTGACGCAGCTGGGCGAGGGCGCCAAGCTCTTCGCCGACAGGGTCAACCTGATCGGGCAGGGCTCGGTGCAGGTCAATTTCTTCGAGCCGGGCGCTCTGGTGCCCTCGCTGGAGATCTTCGACGCGGTGGCATCGGGCTCGGTGGACATGGGCCATGCCTCTTCGGGGCTCTGGGCGTCCAAGAACTCAGCCCTGGTGCTGTGGAACGCGTTTCCCTTCGGCCCCGCGGCGGGCGAATACCTCGCTTGGCTGCGCTATGGCGGCGGCGAGGAGCTGCGCAACGAACTCTATCACCCGCTGGGCGTGCACGGCATCACCTGCGGTATCATCGCGCCCGAGGCGTCTGGCTGGTTCCGCGAGGAAATCACCGATCTTTCCCAGCTGGAAGGCATCAAGATGCGCTTTTTTGGACTGGGTGGAAAGGTGATGGAAAAACTGGGCGTCGAGGTGCAGCTTCTGGCCGGCGGCGACATCTATCCCGCGCTAGAACGCGGCACGATCGACGCTACCGAGTTCTCGATGCCTGCCATCGACCAAGGCGCGGGCCTCTACCAGATCGCCAAGCACTATTACTTTCCCGGATGGCACCAGCAAGCGACGCCGCATGACCTGATCGTCAATCTCGACGTGTGGAACGGACTGAGCGAGCAGCAGCAGGGGATCCTGGAGACCACCTGTGACGCGGTGACCGCCATTGAGTTCGCGCAGGGCGAGGCGATCCAGTTCGACGCGCTCCAAGAGATGCAGGAAGAAGGCGTCGAGTTGCACCAGTGGACCGACGCGCAACTGACCACCTTCGAAGAGAAGTGGCAGGAAGTGCTGGAAGAGGAAATCGCGGCGAACCCCGATTTCGAGCGGGCCTGGGAGAGCATCTCGGAGTTTCGCGAAAACTACGAGATCTGGTCCGAATACGGCTATCTCGACCGCTGACGACACGCCTGCCGCGCCTCGGTTCCGGGGCGCGGAACCCCAACTGACAAACGGCAGGCCCCCATGACACTCGCCTTGCGCCTGAGCCGGCTGATCGACCGGCTTCTCGCCTTCTTCGCCGCCCTGGGCGGCTGGTGCATCGTCGCGCTGACGCTGGTGGTCTGCTACGATGTGGTGACCCGCTATTTCGGCGTGCCGAAAATCTTCGGCCTCACCTCCACCATCCTCCAGGAAGGCGAGTACTGGCTGCACAGCTATGCCATCGTGCTGGCCGTGGGCGCGGCCTATATCCGCCAGCAGCACGTGCGCATCGACCTGATCCGCGAAGGCCGGACGGACAAGACGAAATACTGGATCGAGGCGATCGGCTGCGCGGTCATGCTGATCCCCTACGCGATCCTGGGGGCCTGGCTGTCCTACCCTTACGCCTACCGCGCCTTTTCCATCGGCGAGGGGTCGCGGTCGGGCAACGGCATCGACCAGGTCTGGGTGCTGAAATCGGGCCTCGTAATCCTGTTCGTCCTGATCGGGCTGGCCGGGCTGTCGGTCTTCATCAAGGCGGTTGCCGGCATCGCCGGCCGCCTGCCGCAGTCGCAGCGCCACGAGGTCATCGATGGCTGATCTTCTGCCCGTCTTCATGTTCGGCGCGCTCGCCCTGCTGCTGTTCACCGGCTATCCGGTCGCCTGGGTGCTGGGCGGCGTGGGCCTGGTCTTTGGCCTGATCGGCATCGCCGCGGGCGAATTCATGTTCATCCAGTTCTCGACGCTGCCCAGCCGCATCTATGGCGGCATCATGGAAAGCCTGATCCTGACCGCCGTGCCGACCTTCGTGTTCATGGGCATGATGCTGGAGAAATCCGGCGTCGCGCGGGACCTGCTGAATTGCCTCACCGTGCTGCTGCGGCGGGTGCCGGGCGGGCTGGCGCTGTCGGTGACGGTGATGGGCACGGTCCTGGCCGCGACCACGGGCATCATCGGCGCCTCGGTGGTGATGATGACGCTGCTGGCGCTTCCGGTGATGATGGAGCGCAACTATTCCCCCGAGCTTGCCACCGGCACCATCGCCTCGTCGGGCTGCCTTGGGATCCTGATCCCGCCCTCCATCATGCTGGTCATCATGGCCGACCTGCTGTCGCGCTCGGTGGGCACGCTGTTCATGGCCGCGGTCATGCCGGGGCTGCTGCTGGCGGGGCTCTATGCGGTCTACATCATCGTGCGCTGCACGCTGAACCCGTCGCTGGCACCGCCGCTGCCCGATCATATCGGCCCGCGCGGCGCGCTGCCGGTCGCCAAGATGGTGCTGCGCAGCTTCATCCCGCCGGTGATCCTGATCGTGCTGGTGCTGGGCTCGATCATCTTCGGGTTCGCAACGCCCACCGAGGCGGCGGGCGTCGGCGCGCTCGGGGCGACGCTGCTGGCCTTCCTCAACCTCGTGGTGCTGCCCGGTTTCGGCGCCCACGGGGTCGAGATCGCCACCGAGGCGGGACCGGCCGCCACCGCCGCCCCGGCATCCACGGGCCAGCGGTTGCGCGCATTCCGCAAGACGTTCGGCGAGGTGATGGACAAAACCGTCATGACCAACGCCATGATCTTCGGCATCTTCGTGGGCGCGACGCTGTTTTCCTATATCTTTCGCGCCCTGGGCGGCGACGAGCTCATCATCGGTTTCGTCGATGCGTTGGGTCTCGGCAGCTGGGGGTTGCTGATCCTGATCCTCGGGCTGGTCTTCGTGCTGGGGTTCTTCTTCGACTGGATCGAGATCACGCTGATCGTGCTGCCGGTCTTCGCGCCGATCATCGGGCAGATGGACTTCGGCGATCACCTGCCGGCGCGCGACATCACCTACTGGCTGGCGATCCTGATCGCGATGAACCTGCAAACCTCGTTTCTGACGCCACCCTTCGGCTTCGCGCTGTTCTTTCTCAAGGCGGTGGCGCCGCCGGGGGTGAAGCTCCAACAGATCTATCGCGGGATCATCCCATTCGTGGCGCTTCAGCTCATCGCCCTGGCGCTGGTCGTGGCCTTCCCGCAGATCGCGCTCTGGCTGCCGCGGGGGATTCTGGATTGAGGGTGACGATGCAGGACGGGGCCGGGATCGCCTGCCGCCGCGCGGGCCGGGGTGCGCCGGTACTGATGCTGCATTCACTGTTCTTCGACGGCACGATGTTCGACGCGGTGATGCCGCAGGGCTACGACATCATCCGCCCCGATCACCGCGGGCAGGGGCAAAGCAGCCTGGGCGATGCGCGGCCGACTGCGGAGCGGCTGGCCGCCGACATGGATACGTTGCTGGACGCGCTGAAGATCCGGTGTCCCGTGCATGTCGTGGGATCCTCCATGGGCGCCTACGTGGCGCTGGAGATGCTGGCCGCCAACCCCGGGCGGGTGGCCTCGCTGACGCTGTCCTGCTGCACATGCCGGGCGGAGCCGGAGCCCGGGCGTTTCGCCAAGCTTGCCGACCGGATCGCCGCGGCGCAGGGCAGGGGCTTGGGCGCCGAGATTGCTGCGCTGATGTTCGCGGAGGGCTTCCGCGGGTCCGCGCGCTCCCGCTGGCAAGCGCATTTCGACGCGCTGCCGCCCGCCACGCCGCAGGTCGTGCGCGCCATTTTCGCCCATCGCGGCTGGGTCGAACTGATCCGCGGCTGGGGCGGACCGATCCTGGCGATCTCGGGCGCGCGGGACCGGGCGAAATCGCCCGCCGACCTGGCCTGGATCGCCGATGAGCGGCTGGGCCGGCACATCGTCATTCCCGAGGCCGGCCATAGCCCGGCCGTCGAGACCACGGCGGCCTTTGCCGCCACGCTACATCCATTCCTCGCTGAAAAGGCCAACGCATGAACCGTTTCGCAAACAAGACCGTCATCGTCACCGGCGCGGGCCAGGGGATCGGCCGCGCCTATGCCCACGCCTTCGCGGGTGAAGGCGCACGCGTTGTGGTGGCCGATCTGGACCGCACGCGGGCCGAGGCGGTCGCGGACGAGATCGCGGGCGCGATGGGCGTCGAGGTCGACGTGGCGTCCCGCGCCTCGGCCGGGGCCATGGTCGAGGCCGTGCTGGCCGAGACGGGCGCCATCGACGTGCTGGTCAACAACGCGGCGATCTTTTCCACGCTCAAGATGAAACCATTCGAGGAGATCGATGCGGCGGAATTCGACCGGGTAATGGCCGTCAACGCGCGCGGGGTCTTCAACTGCTGCCAGGCCGTGGTGCCGGCGATGAAACGGCAGGGCGCGGGCAAGATCGTCAATATCTCGTCGTCGGTCGTGCTGACCGGGCGCCCGTTCTATGCGCATTACGTGGCCTCGAAAGGGGCGGTCGTGGCGCTGACCCGGGCGCTGGCCTCCGAACTGGGTGCGGCGGGCATCAACGTCAACGCGATCAGCCCGCATGGCATTGTCACCGAGGTCTCGCGGGAGACGATCCGCGAAGACCAGTGGGATGCGATCATCGCCGAACAGGCGCTGAAGCGGAAAGGGTCGGTCGACGACATGATCGGCACGACACTCTTCCTGGCCTCGTCCGACAGCGACTACATGACCGGCCAGACCCTGAATCTCGACGCCGGGCTGAGGTTCGTCTGATGGGCCGGGCGCTCGTTACTGGGGGCGCGCGCGGACTGGGCGCCGCCATCGTCGACGCGCTGCGGGCGGCGGGCCACGCGGTGACGCCGCTCGATCGCGATGCGGACGCGTTGGCGGCGGTCGGCGGCGGCATCGCCTGCGACGTGACGGACCGCGCACAGGTGGCGGAGATCGTCGAGCAGGTCCGGCCGGGCATCCTCGTCAACAATGCGGGTGTCAGCGTCGTGCGCCCCATGCTCGATCTTACGCTCGAAGACTGGGAAAGCGTCCTGCGGGTCAACCTGACCGGCGCCTTCCTGATGTCCCAAGCCGCCGCGAGCCACATGGCCGGACAGGGTGGCGGCCGTATCGTCAACATCACCTCCATCTCCGGCCAGCGAGGCGGCACGGGACGCGCGGCCTATGCGGCCTCGAAGGGCGGCCTGGAGATTCTCACGAAAGTCATGGCGGTGGAGCTGGCCCCGATGGGCATCACCGTGAACGCCGTCGCGCCCGGCCCGGTCGAGACGGACCTCGTCGCCGCCACCCATACGGACGCGACCCGCTCGGCCTATCTGGCGGCGGTTCCGATGCGCCGCTACGGAGCCCCGGCCGAGATAGCCGCGGCCGTCGCATTCCTCGCCTCCGACGCGGCGAGCTACGTCACCGGTCACGTTCTGAATGCCGATGGCGGCTTCGGCGCGGCCGGTGTGATCTACGACGCGGGGGCGAAATGAAGACCGCGTTCGTCACTGGCGCCACGGCCGGAATCGGCGCCGCGACCGTCCGCGCGCTCCATTCCGGCGGCTGGCGGGTGATCGCGACGGGCCGCCGGACGGAGCGGCTCACCGCGCTCGCGGAAGAGCTGGACGGATCCGTGCTGCCGCTGACACTCGACATTACGGATGCCGGGGCGCTTGCCGCGCTACCCGAAAGCCTGCCGGAAGGCTGGCGAGAGATCGACCTTTTGGTCAACAACGCCGGCCTGGCAATCGGTCAGGCGCCGGCGCAGGAGGCGCAGCTTGCCGACTGGGAGGCGACCATCGCCGTCAACGTGCTGGGCACGATGCGCCTGATCCACGCAGTGCTGCCGGGCATGGTCGCGCGCCGCCGGGGCCGGATCATCACTGTCGGCTCGGTCGCTGCCGATTACCCTTATCCCGGAGGCAATGCCTATGCCGCTTCCAAAGGTTTCGAGCATGTGCTGATGGCGAACCTCAAGGCCGATCTGATCGGCACCGGCGTGCATTCCACCATCATTTCGCCCGGCCTCGTCGGCGACACCGAGTTCAGCGATGTCCGCTTCGGTGGCGACGCCGAACGTGCGGCCGCCGTGTACGCGGATCTCGATCATCTCACACCCGGCGACGTCGCCGAGGCAATCGCGTGGGTTGCGGCCCGGCCGGACCATGTGAACATCAACCATCTGGAGTTGATGCCGAACTGTCAGGCGCCCGGCCCGCTCGTTTTTCGAAGGTAAGGTCGCGCAAGGACTCCGTCTTGTGGCCCAGGGCCCCGGTCCAGGACGCGAACGCATCCGCGACGATGATCTTGTCCGATCCGATGACGAAGCACGTGACGCCGTGGCCGCGCCACCTTTCGATGAGCGCGACACACTCGTCCTTGGTCGGGGCGAAGACCGGCATGATGGCGGGGAGTTTCGAGGCGCGTGCGGCCTCGAGCATCGCGGTGACCGCCGCGATGACGGGTCCGGCCCGCCAGTTTCCTTCGAACCCCATCGACACGGCCAGGTCGAATGGCCCGACCATCAGCGCGGTCAGGCCTTCCGTGGCGCAGATCGCCTCGATGTTTCGGTAGCCTTCACCGGTTTCGACGAGGGCGATGGCTCCGACGCGGGCCGCTTCGGCGGCAACGTAATCTTGCCAGTTGCGGATGTAATGCCCGCCCGATCGGCAGCACGGGCAGGCGCCGCGCAGCCCGTGCGGGCCGAAACGGGTGGCAGCGACGGCGGCGGCGGCGGCCCCGGCTGTCTCGATGTTCGGCACGACCACGTGCCGGATACCGGCGTCGAGCGCCTTCATGATCTCGACCGGATCATTCCGCGACACGCGCAACGCCACCGCGATGTCATTGGCATCCGCCGCCCGCGCGAGGTTCTCGGCGGTTTCGATGCCGAAGGGGCCGTGCTGGCAGTCGATTATGGTAAAGGAAAACCCGTTCAGGCCGATCAGGTCGACCATCTCGGGCGCGGCGATCTGCGTCCAGGTCCCGAGCGTCGTTGCCTCGCTGCGCAGCAGTTTCTTCAGGTCGCGGCTCATGCGTCCGCCAGTCCGAGGACGGCCTTGCACTTGATCTCGACCAGGATGCCGGGCATCGAAAAGCCCTTGACGGCGAAGCCCGTCCAGGTCGGGTAGCGGTTCGTGAAGTAGCGGTCCTTGACCTCCAGGAAGAGCTTCAGGTCGGCCATGCTTTCGGTGAACCAGGTCTCGAGCTCGACCACGTCGTCGAAGGTTGCTCCCGCGGCATCCAGCACCTTCCTGACGTTCTCGAAGGCCTGCACGAATTGCGCCTCGGCGCCTTCGACCACTTGCAGGTTCTCATCGCGGCCCACCTGGCCCGACAGGTAAAGCGTGTCGTCCACCTGTATCGCGGGGGCGTAGTGGTAGGTGTCGTGGATGTTCTCCATCCCTTCGGGAATGATCACTTTGCGGGTCGGCATGGCGGTCAGCTCCTGTAGCAAACGGATTTCACGGCTTCGATGATCTGCGCCGCGCCCGGCAAGTAGGCGCGTTCCAGCCGGTCATTGTAGGGCACCGGCATTTCCGGGGCGCCCACCCGGGCGACGGGCGCGTCGAGATAGTCGAAGGCCTGTTCCTGGATGGTCGCGGCGATCTCGCCGCCGAAGCCCCCGAAGAGCGGGGCTTCGTGCACGACGACCGCGCGGTTGGTCTTGCGCACGCTCTCGCAGATCAGGTCGGTATCGAGCGGCTTGATCGTGCGCGGGTCGATCACCTCGACCTCGATCCCCTCTCGCCTGAGCCTCTCGGCGGCCTGCACCGCGCGGTCGACCATCGCGAGCGTCGCGATCACCGTACAGTCGGCACCCGGCCGCACGACACGCCCCTTGCCGGGCTCGATATGATAGCGCGCCTCGGGCACCGGCTCTTCGCCGCCCAGATAGAGCAGCTTGTGTTCGAGGAAGACGACCGGGCCATCTTGTGCGATCGCCGTGGCCATCAACCCCTTGGCGTCATAGGCGCTGGCGGGCGCATAGACCTGGAGGCCCGGCACGTTGGCGAACAGCATCTCCAGCGACTGGCAGTGCTGCGCGGCCAGGCGGATGCCGGCCCCCTGCGGGCCGCGGAACACGACAGGAACCTTCGCCTTCCCACCCAGCATGAAGCGGGCCTTCGCGGCCTGGTTCACGATGGCGTCCATCATCAGGGTGACGAAGTCCCAGAGCTGAGCCTCCACGACGACGCGCTTGCCGCTCATGGCGGCGCCGACGCCACAGGTCGAGATCACCCCCTCCGAAATCGGTGTGTCGCGCACCCGCTCCGCGCCGAAGCGGTCGTAAAGGCCGGGAGTCAGGCCGAAGATGCCGCCGGTCTCGCCCACGTCCTCACCGAGGATGATGACGTTCTCGTCCGCCTCCATCTCCAGCGCGAAAGCCTCGTTGATGGCCTGGCGATAGGTTGTCGGGCGATCGCCGGTTTCCGGTTCGGCATAAGTCAGCCGGGTTTCGGCCATGACGTTCGACAGGGCAAGGTCCATGTCCGGCTCGGCCTGCTCCGTCGCCCAGGTGATGGCCTCCTCGACCTCCGTCTTCACGGCCGCGACGGTCTCGTCGTATTCCTCTTCGCCAAGCGCGCCGCTCGAAACGAGATGGTCCCGAAGCCGCCGAAGCGGATCGCGCCCCTTCCAGTCGTCCTGTTCCGCATCCGTCCGGTAGGCGGGCAGGTTCGCGCGCATCGAATGGTCGTCCCAGCGGTAGGTCAGCGCCTCGATAAGCGTCGGACCGTCGCCCGCGCGGGCGCGCAGGGCGGCACGCTCGACCGCTTCGAAGACGGCGGCGACATCGTTGCCGTCGATCCGTTCGTTCGGCACGCCGTAACTGTCGCCGCGCGCCGCGATGGACGGCCCGGCCGTCACGGCCTCTGTGGCCGTGGTCAGGCCGTACTGGTTGTTCTCGCAAAAGAAGATCAGCGGCAGTTTCCAGATCGCCGAAAGGTTCATCGCCTCGTGGAAGATGCCCTCGTTTGCCGCGCCGTCACCGAAGAAGGTGATGCCGATATTGCCCGTCCCGTTCAACTGCTCGGCCAGCGCCGCGCCGGTGCCGAGGCCCATGCCGGCGCCGACGATCCCGTTCGCGCCCAGGATCTTGCGGTCGAAATCCGCGATATGCATCGACCCGCCCAGCCCCGCGCAATAGCCCGGGGCGCGGCCCATCAGTTCGGCGAACATCAGCTTCATGTCCGACCCCTTGGCGATCGTGTGCCCGTGCCCGCGGTGGTGGGTCAGCAGGAAATCCTCGGGTCCCAGCGCCGCGCAGGCCCCCGCCGCAATCGCCTCCTGCCCGACGCTGGAATGGGCGGTGCCCTTGATCACGCCGCCCAGGAACAGCTCTTTCGCGCGCGTTTCGAATTGCCGGATGCGCAGCATCAGCCTCAGGGCGCCGCGCAGCTCGTCAGGACCCATCCGGTTGCCGGTGGCCTTGCGCGCGACGGTATCGAGTATGTGGACCTGCGCCATGAGCGTCACCCGTAAACGAGCCGCGGCAGCCAGAGCGACAGCTCGGGCCACGTCACGACGATGATAAGTGCGAGGATTTGCAGGCCGATGAACGGCCATTGCGCGGCGAAGATTTCCGAAAGGCCCAGGCTGTCGCCCGCCGCCCCCTTCAAGTAGAAGCAGGCCGGCCCGAAGGGCGGTGTCAGGTAGGCGATCTGCATCGACAGGTTGAAGACGATGCCGAACCAGATCGGGTCGTAGCCGAGCTGCGTCAGAACCGGCAGGAAGATCGGCATCGTCAGGAACAGGATGCCGATCCAGTCGATGAAGAAGCCCAGCAGGATGAAGACGCCGATCATGACCGCGAGAATGATCGCCGGCTCCTGGCTGACCCCTGCCAGCGTGTTCGAGGCAAAGGTGATCCCGCCCATCAGGTTGTAGACCCCGATCAGCGCGTTGGTGCCGAAGACCAGCCAGAACACCATGCCGCAGGTGCGCAGCGCCTGGACCAGAACCTCGTTCAGCATCGCGAAACTGAAGGAATTGCGCACCCATGCCGCGATGGCCGCGCCGAAGGCTCCGAGCGCCGCGCTTTCGGTGATCGACGCGAAACCGGCGTAGATCGACACCAGCACACCGCCCGCCACGGCCATCGGCAGCGCGACCCCCTTGAACAGCGCCAGTTTTTCCGACAGCGGCATGTCGCGTTCTTCGGGCGGAAGCGGCGGGCCGAGGCTCGGGTTCAGGCCGCAGCGCAGAAGGATGTAGCCGACATAGAAGGTGGCCAGCATCAGCCCCGGCATCAGCGTGGCGAGGAAAAGGTGCGAGATCGAAACCTCCGCCGTCAGCCCGTAGAAGATCAGGATGATCGAGGGCGGGATCATCGTTCCGAGCGAGCCGCCCGCCGTGATCGTGCCGATCGCCAGCTTGCGGTCGTAGTTCAGCTTCAGCATTTGCGGCAGGGCGATCAGCCCTAGGAGCACGATCTCTCCGCCGATGATCCCCGTCGTGGCCCCCAGCAGAACGGCCACGCCCGTCGTCACCACGCCGATACCGCCCCGCACCGATCCGACCCAGACATGGAAGGCCCGGTAGAGGTCCTCGGCGACGCCCGATTTCTCCATGATCGAGGCCATCAGCACGAACATCGGGACCGCGATGAGGGCGAAGCTGTCCAGGAATTCGACCGTGCGCGAGCCGACGATGAACAGCGCGTTCAGCCCGAACTGGGATACCGCCAGCGTAACGGCGATCGCGCCCGACACGAAGGCAAGCGGCACGCCCAGCACCAGCAACAGCGCCATCGTGCCGATGATCAGCAAGGTGATCGTGCCGATGTCCATCAACCGCGCCTTTCGCTGCGGGAGGTGACGAGTTGGAAGGCCTGCCTGAGCACGATCAGCAGGAAAAGCGCGGCCCCGATGAAGAGCAGCGCCTTGAGATAGGACGGCAGAGGCGAATTCAGCGTGCTGCCCGACCGTTCCGGATCCCACGATCCGTTCAGCGAAAAGCGCCAGACGGCCCGCTCGGCCATGCGCCACGCGGCAAAGGTCAGCCCGCCCAGATAGACGGTGCCCGCCAACAGTGACAGGGCATCGGAGAACCGCGCAAAGCCCGGCCGCCGTTCGACCAGCAGCGTGATGCGCATATGCGTGCCCTCGGCCATGCAGAACGCGCCTCCGAAGATGAACCCGAAGCTCGCCAGCAGGATCGAGGTTTCATGTGCCCAGGTCGTCGGCGCGTTGAACGCGTAGCGTGCGACGACCTCGTAAACCATGATCAGGACAATCGCGGCGAAGCACCATGCGGTTATCCGGCCAAGGCCGAGGGCCAAACGGTGAAGGGTCATGTCGGAATCCAGATCGGGTGGGCCGCCAAAGGATGAGGCGACCCACCCGAGGGTGTCAGTTGGTCAGCCCGATCGAGGCGAGAAAGGCCTCGTGGCTGTCGACGATCGCCTGTGCATCGGCGCTCTTCGCGCCCCAGTCCGCCCACACCTCGGTCGTCATGTCGCGGAACGCCTTCGCGTCCTCCGGGCCGAACTCGATGAAGGTCACGCCCATCTCTTCCCTGGCCCGCGCTTCGGCGGCATCGTCTTCGGTGCTCAGCGTCTGCTTGAGACTTTCGGACATCGCGTTGCAGGCGGCCTCGAAGGCGGCCTGGTTCTCGGCCGAGAGGCTGTCCCACTTGGCCTTCGATACGCTCATCTCGGTCACGGCCATCGAATGGCGCGCCAGCACCGAGTATTTCGCCTGGTTATGCATCCCCAACGCGACGTTGAGCGCGACATTGGCGAGGTCGGTGGCATCCAGCACGCCGGTCTCCATCGCCGTCACGCTCTCACCGACACCCATCGTGACCAGCGACGCGCCGGCCCGGCTCAGCAGATCGGAGGCAAGCCCCCCCGGCGCGCGCATCTTCAGCCCTTCGAGGTCGGCGACACCGTTGATCTCGACTTTCGAGGGGATCTGCTCGGGCGGCCAGTATATCGGGCAAACCATGTGCATGTCGTACTTGTCGTAGAGCGCGCGGGCGAGTTCGAGCCCGCCGCCTTCGGTGAACCAGCGGTCGCGCGTGGCGCTGTCGGGGTAGGCGGCAAGCGTATCGCCCAGCACGCCCATCGCGGGATCCTTGCCGGCGAAATAGCTCGGCGCGGTGTATTGACCGTCAAGCAGCCCGTTCTGGATCGCCTCGATGGTCTCACCCGCGCCCACGACGGCACCGCCGGGAAGAACCTCGATCTGGATCGCACCGTCCGTGTCGGCGGCCAATTGCTCCGCCATCGCCTCGAACGCCTTGGTCGTTGACGCATTGGCGCCGAGAAACGTCTGCATCTTGAAGCTCTCCGCACTGGCCCCTCCGGCCAGAAGTGCTGCGGCGGCAATGCCCGCGAGTGAGTGGTGAAGTTTCATTTTTTCCTCCCTTTGGTCTTTTTCGTTCGAGTCAGGAAGCGACCTTTACTTTCTGCATGTCGAGAATGGTTCGCGTCTCGGCCACGGTGGCCGGCTCGCGCCCCAGCGCGCGGGCCTGTGCGGCCACCTTGGCGATCACCTCGGCATTGGTCAGATGGCGCGCGCCGTCCATGTAGGCGTAGTCCCCCAGCCCGATCGAGATATGTCCGCCCTCGCGAATGATCTTCTCGGTCAGCTCGAAAAGGTCGCCCTTGTAGTTCACGACCGTCCAGACAGAATCGAAACCGGCGGGCAGAAACGCGGTGTGCGCATCCAATCCCGCAACCGTGCCGGGATGACCGGCAAAGATGATCTCGTCGGTCATGCAGAAACAGATATAGGCGGGTCCCGTAAGCACGCCCATCTTCAGGAACTGCTCGATCTGGCGGGTGAAGCTGACGTTCCAGCTCACCAGGTACGGCTTCAGCCCGTGATGCTCGATGCGCTCGGCAAAGTGCATCAGCGTGCCGGTCGAGTTCTTGTAGATCAGCTCGGTCGTGTCGTATTTGCCCTCTTCGGGGTTCCACCAGTCGACATTCACACTGCCGGTGTCCATCGGTGCGAAATCGGGCGCGGTGTCGGCCGATTTCATCATTTCCTCGATGGCGGCGAAGCGGCCCATCGCATCCGTGTCGTTCGCCACGTAGCCGAGCGTCGGGTGGATCAGGATGTCCGATTGCGCGCGAATGCCCGCATTGGTTTCGAGATAGAAGCCAGGATCATGGTCCGGCGCGCCATCCGCTGTGCGGCCGTGATAGTGGAAAACCGAAGCGCCTTCGTCATAGCAGGCCTTCGCGTCCGCGATGATCTCCTTCGGCAGGAACGGCACATTCGGATTGCCGCGCCGCGTCGCCAGCTCGTTCACCCGAGCCTCGATGATGATCTTGTCCAAATTGTCCTCCCTCCGGCATGCCGGACGAAGGAAGGCATACACGCACTTCGTCAAAAGTCATAGGAAAAGTTATATATCTCTTGCAAATCGGTGTCGTTAATATAACTTTGTATATATGAGCGCATTCCTGTCTTCCACGGGGCTTACCCCCGATGTGGCCGACCTGCTGGCCGATCAGTTTCCGGGTCACACCATGCAGCGCATGCGCACTCCGGACGGGAAATACCGTTACAGATACGTGAGTTCCGGGGTGCGAAAATCCTTCGGGCTCGACCCCGAGGAGCTCATGCAGGCCGACGCGGTCGATCATGACTGGGTGCATCCGGATGACCACGCGCGTTTCGTCGGCGCGCTGGAGGACTCGGCGCGCGATCTGCAGCCTCTCGATATCGAGATTCGCGTCGAATCGCTTGGCGGCGGCTATCGTTGGGTGCGCTCGCTGGGTCAGCCCCGGCGCGAGGCGGACGGCACGGTGATCTGGGATGGCGTTGCCCTGGACATCACCGATCGGCGCGAGGCGCTCGACGCCCTCGAACGCGCCCTGTCCGGGGCGCGCCGCAGCGAGGTCGCCGAGGGCCGGTTCAGCTATATCGCCGCACAGGACCTCGCCGAGCCTCTCGCCGCCCTGCGCGATAGCGTCAGCGTCATGGAGAATATCGACTGCGGCGACAAGGCGGCGGTCGAGGGCGAAATCGCGCGGCTCGCACAGCGGTTTGCCGCTTTCGAAGGCGCGCTTCGGGCGACCCGGGGGCTCATGAAGAACGCCGCCGGCACCGCGCCGCCGCCCGAAGCGCAACCGGGCTCCGTGCTGACCCGGCGCCAATCCGAAATCCTCGGGCTGGTTCAGCAAGGCGCATCAAATCGTGACATCGCCGACCGGCTCGACATCTCCGAAGGCACCGTGAAGCTGCATGTCAGTGCCATCCTCAAGCGGCTGGGTGTGAGGAACAGGACCGAGGCAGCCCGAAAGCACGTCTGACGGCATCCGGCTTCCGGGCGCCTTTCGAGGCTTGCTGAAAGAATCCTCCGCTTCGAGTGCCAAGTGTCTGAAACAGCAGCGCATTTTCGGATCGGCCCCCGGAATGAAAACCTCCGCAAGTTGACGTGGGGTAAGCGAGTTTCCGCCCAAGAACGCCGCGTCCGGTTTTCGCGATTGCACGAATCAACCTGTGCGGGAGGCTTGGGGGGCGGATTGTTGCGGGTTCATTGTTTCCGGGCCGCGTTTGGCTCTCATTTCCAATAGGTGATTTATGGCGGAACATTCTTCCGACACCGGGCGGGGTGCGCCCACCGAAAGCGACAAGACCACTGTTCTGGGCTGGGCCCCCGTGCGGCCCGGGGCGATGTCCGGAGCCATTTTCGAACGCGCGCCGATGCTGGCGCAGGCGAACCTGACCGGCCTCGAATTCGCCACGGACGGGCAGCCGGTCCGCGACGAACAGCCCGCCGAGGCCGACATCGTGACGGGCCGGTAGGGACCGTTCAAAACCACGGGGTAAAAGCCAGAATAAGAGATAATCTTGGTCTCCATAGATCATTGCTGTGGAGGCGCAAATGCATTGGCGCATTACTTTGGAAGCCGTTGACCCGATTGGGGATGAATATCGCAAGGAGTTCATGATCGAGAAGAATCTTGACGGCCTGGCTGGCGGGAAGCTGGGCTGCTCGATTGAAGACGGTAAGGCGATCATGAAAGAGGTTCAGAAGATCATTGTCGAGCGGTAGTTGGACCTTTGGGTTCGCTTCTGCCGGGCGTGTCCAACCTGCGAGGGACTGCTGCCGATCAAGGATTACAACCAGAGAAATATACTAACTGTCTTTGGTGAAATACCTGTGCGCTTCCCTCGCTTGATGGTCTGCCAGAAGTGCAATCCGGCATGTTGTTTCACCTTTTCCCCTGCGGCCGATATTTGCAAGGACCGCGCCACGCCCGAACTGTTGGAGCTTTCCGCAAAACTGGGCGCGAAATTCTCATATCGTGAAGCATCAGACCTGTTGGCAACGTTCTTGCCCGATCAATCGGCGCGAACCTTCACTACGCTTCGCAACCGAACCTTGGCTATGGGCAAGCGGATCGAAGAGGCTGAAAGGCATCAGAGCTGGTTCGAAAACCTGAACTATCCGGATCGAACGCAGTACGAGCTTGCGCTTGTGGGCGATCCGGCACGTGAATTTGTTTTCAATGTGGATACGGCGCACATTCCAATGCTCAAGCGGTATGGTGGTCGAACGTTTGAAGCCGTTGTAGGCCACTGTGGGCGCGGCGGAAGAGGTGATCCGCCGGGACCCATCTTTGCTTTTGAAGGTACGCATCCAAGGGAATTAAGGGCGATGGCGGCTCTGGCACTCAAAAGGCAAGGCTACGCTGACCAGGGTGAAATCACCGTCATTTCGGACGGGGCAGAATGTCTGAAGTGCTTAACGGGCATGCTTCCACAACCGGTGAACCACATCCTCGACTGGTTTCACATTTCAATGAAGATACAGCCGCTGGTCCAGCTCGGAGCAACGGCCCCGAAGCACCTCTTGAGCTTCGAGGGGCGTATGGAACGAATACGGTGGCGATTGTGGAACGGGCAAGCTGGTCGAGCCTTGTCCTTGATCGCAACGGTTCGACGAGATTTGTCCAGAGACCCGGTGCCAAGCATTTGGGCGCACCGCGCCGACAAATTGCTCGAAACCCTGCAAATCTACATAACAAGAAACAAGGGATCGGTGGTCAACTATGCCGAGCGGTATCGCGATGGGAAGCGCGTTTCGACCGCACCGGCTGAGGCGAGCGTCAACAGGCTTGTCGCCAAGCGATTTGTGAAAAAGCAACAAATGCGATGGTCACGCACCGGAGCGCATTACCTGCTGAAAGTCCGGGCATCAGTGCTGAACGGAGATCTGTCTGACCGAACGAAATATGAAGCGCCAAAACAGCCTATCCCGGGCAACATTGCGAGATTTATTAGCCCTACACCACCCTTGCTCAAGGTGGCCTGACCCCACAGTTTTGAACGGTCCCGGCGAGGTCGCTCCGTTTCTCGCGATGGATCGCACGACACTGACCGCCGCGCTCAAGCCACTGACGCGGAAGGGTCTGGTGGAGATCGTGCCGGACAAGACGGACGCGCGGGCGCGCCGCCTCGCGCTGACCGAGAAGGGGCATGCGCTGTTGACCGCGTCGCTGCCGGTCTGGCGTGCCGAACACGATGCCGTCGATGCGCTGCTTCTCGCGCTCGAAGGCGCGCTTGATCTCGACGATCTGAGGGAGGGAATCGGCAATACAGCTATACCGGTGCTCTAATGGCTCTCGTGCAATCGCTGGACGACGAAACGTTCCTTGGCAACCAGTCCGGCTGAGGTCCTGCGGCACCGCAACCCGCAAAAGGATGAGTTCTCGTGTCCAGAAAAGACGGCGCTCAAAGAAAGGTACGCCGCCACATTTCAGTCCCTGGCTGCGGAAATCGCGGACGTTTCGCCGTAATGCGTCCCTTGGCAGCGGAAAATTGGTGGGTAGCGCGATTGAGTTGACCGATTACGACACATGGAAGTCGTTCCGATCTGGGGTGATATTACCGATTGGACGCTTCAAGAGCTCGGCGAATATCCGGGACCGACTTTCCGGCAAATGCCATTGGTAGATCCACCTTGAACCTGAAGCCGCGTTTCGACTCTCCGCGGAACCGCGGTCGGGGATTTCGCAGGACAGAAGCGCGGCCTGCATTTTCTGGGTCGCTCCGGCATTCGAAGCCGTTCAGTCGATCTATCTGGGCAGGACCTTCGAATTCACAGACGCGATCATGAGCGACGGGTGTCACCAAGAGCCGCAGCCTGTTTCCAGGCTGCCCGACGATGTGAGCCGGCTTGAGCGGCTGCCGGACTGTATCGCAGGCTGTTCAGGCCCCGTGGAGTTATGGAGATCGGCAGCTGCGCGAACTTGCTCGATAACTCGCTCTATGCATTGCGCCATCTTGTTCAACATTTTGAAATCAATTCGGTCGATCCCCCACCGCGCGTCGGTAACGTGACAGCGTCCGGTACGCTGGAAATGGCTGACCAGTCGGGCCGCGGACCAGGTGTGGCGCGCCTAGGTCGCAAATACCGCATCGTCGAAAGTCGACCCGCGCTTCGTCTAGCGATTCTTCGGTCTCAACTCCCCAGTCCATTGTCGTAGGCACCTAGCCATACAACGCACATCATTCTGTGTTCCACTCAATGGAACAATGTTCCGAAAGTGTTGACAGGTCTTTCACCGTGTGACGTACTGAGTTCCAGTCAACGCCAAAAGAAGGCGAACCAATGGGAGGAAGAAAATGACGAAGACAGCACTTTCGGTTGCGTTCGTTGCGGGTGCGGTTCTTGCAACGGCAGCATCGGCGCAGTCCGCCGAAGAACCGATGGAATTGACGTTTCACACAATCATGGTTGCCGAGGATCCGATCGCGCAATGCGCACGG
This sequence comes from uncultured Marivita sp., assembly GCF_947488135.1. Taxonomy (GTDB): domain Bacteria; phylum Pseudomonadota; class Alphaproteobacteria; order Rhodobacterales; family Rhodobacteraceae; genus Marivita. Next base: position 187,987 of record NZ_CANKYW010000005.1, read on the forward strand.
ACCGTGCTCGCCCCCGAAATCGAGTCCCGTTCCGGGGGCGCCATGACCGTCACCGTGAACCGCCCCGGGTTTACCGGAGAGTTTGTGGTTCAATAGTTATGCCGCTTTCTCACCGGCGCTCAAGTCTGCGAAGAATGCCTCCTCTTTCTCTTGTGGCGTGACATATCCGATGGCGCTGTGCAGGCGTTCGGAATTGTACCAGTCGACCCATTTCAGCGTCTCCCACTCGAGCTGGTTCACTGACTTCCAGGGTCCGAGGAAGTTGATTACTTCGGTCTTGAACAGGCCGATGATGCTTTCGGCGAGGGCGTTGTCATAAGAATCTCCGACGCTGCCGACAGACGTGTCTATGCCGGCTTCGGCCAGCCGCTCGGTGTACTTGATCGACAGGTATTGGCTGCCGCGATCGCTGTGATGGATCAGCTTGTCTGCCTCGGACGGTGCCCGCTGACAGATCGCCTGGTTCAGGGCATCCAGCACGAAACCGGTGGTCATCGAGGTAGAGACGCGCCAGCCGACGATCCTGCGAGCGAAGACGTCGATGACGAAGGCGACGTAAACCATACCCTGCCAGCTTGAGACATATGTGAAATCCGACACCCAGAGCTGGTTCGGAAGCTTGGCTACGAAAGCCCGGTTCACCTTGTCGTCGGGGCACGGCTGGGCCGTATCGGGATTAGTGGTGACCACCTTCTTGCCCCTGACAACGCCTTGTATTTGCAAGACCTGCATCAATCGTTCCACCGTACAGCGGGCGATGTCGCGCCCTTCCCGGCGCAGGACATGCCAGACCTTGCGGGCGCCATAGCGGCCCCGGCTGGCCTCAAAGACGCGCTTGATGGCATCTTTGTCCGACAGGTCGCGCTTTGCCCGTGCCGAAGCCCGATCCGGATCACGCTCGACAGCTTTATGCGCATAGAAGGTCGAAGGTGCGATCCCCAGAACCCGGCAGATCGGCCCGACACCGAAGACCCCTCCATGATCATCGATAAACGCAATCATCGCTTGAACGGGCGGTCGAGCTCCGCCGCGGCGAAATATGCGCTGGCTTTCTTCAGGATCTCATTGGCAGTCCGAAGCTCACGGTTCTCCCGCTCCAAATCCTTGATCCTGTCCTTCTCCGCGCTCGTCAGCCCGGCCCGCTGTCCGGCGTCGCGTTCGGCCTGCTGGCACCAGGCGCGCAGACTGTCCGGCGAACAGCCAAGCTTCGGTGCAATCGCCCGGTAGGCTGCCGTATCGCTGGTGTCATCTGCACGGTTCTCTCGAAACAGCCGAACACCGCGTTCGCGTAGTTCAGCCGGATAGGCGGGCGTGAATCGTCTCTTCGTCATAGGGCTCATCCTTTGAGTGTTTTACTCTCCGGTAAACCCGGGGCGGTTCACCGTTTACGACAGTGCCCAGCTATTTCCGCAGGGATCGAACAGCGATGCGCTTGCGCAGGGTCAGATCGACCTCGAAGTCACTGCGGTCTCCACGCATGAGGACATGATCCCTTACGCTAGCATGTTTACCTCGGCCTATATCTTCGAAAGCGTGGATCACGCCCAGAGATTCTGGTCGAGCCCCGAAGGTCAGAGGGTCATGGACGATGTCGCGGAAGCGACGAACATTCGTCCGCTGTCGGGAATGATGTTCTACGGAACGCGGCAGCTTTCGCTGACCGATGCCGTCGACCAAGAGGTCCGCACACCGGAGGATCTGGAAGGCGTAAAGTTGCGCATGGCGAACTTTCCCTCGTGGATCGCGCTGGGCCGTGCGCTTGGGGCGGACCCGACACCTGTCGCGTTCAACGAGACCTATCTGGCGTTGCAGTCGGGCGTTGTCGACGGTCAGGACAACGGACTGACCGTGAGCCGTGCGATGGGCTTTCACGAGCAGACCTCGCAGCTCGTCCTGACCGATCATCTGATCTGGAACTTGCACTTCGCGATCAACGAGGACCGGTGGCAGTCGCTCAGCGACGAGCAAAAGGGCTGGGTTCAGGGGGCGGCGGATGCGGCGCATGCCTGCGTGACGGACAGGATCCTGCAAGGCGAGGAGGAGCTGATCGAGACCTACCGGTCCGAAGGCGTCACTATCGTGGAGCCCGACAAGGACGCCTTCATCGAGCATGCCCGCGCTTTCTACGAAACCGAGCCTCTCGCTCAGCGGTGGGATCGTGAACTGTACGACCGCGTCGTGGAAATGGCCGACGAATGAGGATCACTGTGCGGGAGATGCGCTCAGCGCTCTCCCGTCCTCATTGCTCAGGGTGCCTTCAATGACCTTCTTGTCACTCCCTCGCGCAAGGTCGGCGGGCCGACTTCTGCTCGACATCGTCGAGTACCACTTGCCGGCAGCAATGATGATCACACTCGTTGCGGTCTTCCTGCTTCAGATTACGTTTCGCTACTTTTTTACGCCCCTGATCTGGCCTGATGAGCTCCTGGGATTTCTGTTTCTCTGGATCGTCCTCTTCGCGGTCGGATATGCAGAGCGCAATCACGGTCTGATCCGGTTCAGCGTCCTGCGGGACGCGTCGCCGCCACGCGTGCGGAGGCTGATGGACATTGTCGGTCACGCGATCCTGCTCGGCGCCTTCGTCGCACTTATCGTGCCGACACTGAATTACCTGGTCTTCGTCGACCGCAGGATGAACCCGGTGCTTCCAATGCGTATGAGCTGGGCCTACGCGCCCTTCATGGTGTTTCTTTTGTCTCTTGTCGTCCGTTTCGGCTGGCGGCTGCGTGACGACATCGTTGGCCTGATCCGGGGGACACCCCCTACGGACGACGCCGCGGACCGATTTGCGGAGGGCGACCTGTGAGCCTTGAACTGATAGTGTTCTTCGGCGTCTTCATCCTGTGCTTCATGATTGGGCAGCCCATCGCGCTCGGCATGATTGCGTCTTCGATCCTCTACTTCGCGATCGCACCTGGACCAGCCACGCCCATCTCTATGGCGGCCAGCCAGTTCGTCAGCCAGATGCACGTAAAGTTCGTCCTTATCGCCGTACCGTTGTTCATTTTCGCTGCCAAACTAATGAATGACGGCGGGATTACTGACCTAATCTTCCGCTGGGCGTCGACGATCGTCGGCCGCTTCAAGGGCGGTCTCGGCCATGTAAACGTAATGGCATCGCTCATCTTCTCTGGCATGTCCGGCGCCGCGACGGCCGATGCCGCTGGGCTTGGGATGATGGAGATCAAGGCGATGCGGAAGGCCGGCTACGACGACGGCTTCGCTTGCGCAATCACCGCCGCATCGGCGACGATCGGGCCCATTTTTCCACCGTCGATCCCGATGATCCTCTATGCCACGCTTTCGGGGGCAAGCGTGGGGGCGCTGTTTCTCGGCGGTATTATACCCGGCGTGCTACTCGCCCTGTTCCTTATGGCTTATGTCGCCCTTGTTGCACAACGACGCGACTATCCGCGTGAGCACATTCGGATGAACGTTGGTGCATGGGCGCTTCTGACTCTGCGCGCGGCGCCCGCTCTCGTGACACCTGCGATCCTACTAATCGGCATCTATACGGGCATCTTTACGCCGACCGAAGGCGGTGCCATCGCCGCTGGCTGGGCGCTTATCGTTGGCATGCTGATCTACCGGACCTTGGGACTGAGGCAGCTCTGGAGCGTCGCGGCGGACGCTGCGACGACCACAGCGATCATCGGCGTCAAGGTCGGAGCCGCCTTCGCCTTCTCGTTTGTGATTTCGTACGAACAGCTCGCGGTTGCGCTTTCGGGCTGGATCCTCGACGTATCGACCACGCGCTGGATACTTTTACTCGTAATCAACCTGGTTTTCTTGCTGCTCGGCATGTTCGTCGACACCATTGTCATGTTGATCGTGTTCGTCCCGCTCGTCATTCCGCTGGCGCGCGATCTCGGACTTGACCCGACCCATTTCGGTGTAGTGCTGGTGCTCAACATGATGATCGGGCTCTCGACGCCGCCGATGGGTGGGCTCTTGTTCATTACGTCGGCCGTCTCCGGAGTTCCGATCCACCGGATCATGCGGGAGATCCTTCCAATGGTCGCGGTAATGATCGTGGTGCTTCTGATCATCACGTTCATTCCCGAGATCGTTCTGTTCATTCCTTCGCTCGCGGGGTTCTGACCTATGCCACATCCGCTTTCACTATCTGTCTCGCCATGCGGACACTGGTTCCGCGACGGCAACGACAAGCCGTTTTTTCTTCTGGGAGACACTGCTTGGGTCCTGTTCGGAAAACTTCGCGAAGAGGAAATCGAGCGCTACTTTGAGAATCGCGCCACCAAGGGCTTCAATGCCATTCAGGCCTGTGTCTTCCGTGACCTCCACGATTCCAATACGCCGAACGCCTACGGCGACCGCCCGTTCGCCAGCGACGCCGACATGAAGGCGGTGAGGCTCAATCCGAAATGGATGGACTTCGTTCGCCGGATGGTGAAACGCGCCGAGGCGCACGGGCTGATCGTCTCGCTCCTGCCCACTTGGGGCGACAAGTGGAACCGGCATTCCAACTCTGCGGGGCCCGTCATCATGGACGCCCGGTCGGGCCGGGACTACTGCCGGTACCTGTCGGACGCGCTCAGCGACTGCCCGAACCTCGTCTGGGTCTTGGGCGGCGACAGCCCGATCCTCGAGCAGGCACACGCCGACACGATCCGCGCCATGGCCGAGGGCTTGCGCGCCGGTGCGTCCGGAAATCGGCCGATCACCTTCTACCCGCGCGGCCTCGAAACCTCCGCGATCTTTCATTCCGAGCCCTGGCTCGACTTCAATGCTTTGCAGAGCAGCCACTACAAACCAAACGTTCCTGGATACCTACACGTCGAACGCTTCTTTCGGACCTCGCCCGCAAAGCCCATCGTCGACATGGAGCCCAACTACGAAGCCGCTGGAATGTTCGTAATGGGCGAGCGCAACGACCGGCACTGCTTTTCGAGCAAGCATCTCGAATGGCTTCCGCGTTTCTCCGCGTGGGACGTGCGCAAAGCGTTCTGGCGAACCGCTCTCGCGGGTGCGGCCGGGTTCACCTACGGTCACGAAGCCATCCGGCAGGTCCATCGCAAGGGCGACCGGGTGCATGCATGGGACGACGAGACCAGCGAGGTGTGGTCCGACTGCCTTGACGCGCCGGGCGCCCGTCAAGTGGCCTGGGCGGCGGCGTGGCTGACGACGCTCGACCGCGAGGCGTTGCGACCCGCGCAGGAGCTGTTTCTGCCTCTGAATTCCGAGGGCGCCTGGCCCGACCGGCTCAATGTAGGGATTCCTTTCGCCGGGCAAAGAAACGATGATCCGGCTGTTCGAGTATCCGTGGCCAAGAGCGAGCAAGGCAATTGGATCGTCGCGCACACGCCGGTGCGCGCAATTGTGACGCTGGATACTTCGGCGATTCCCGGCAACCAGCTGGAAGTCGTGATTGTAGATCCCGAAACCTGTACCGAAACGAGGCGGTTCCGGCAGGAAAATGCGGGGCAGGTAAGGATTGCGCCTGATCGCGATCTGGATTCGGTGATTCTCGTTCTGGCAGCTTGAGATCGCGGGAGGGCCTTCCGCAGAACCACAACCGACTTGCGCTAACCTTGCAGAAAATGTGCTCGGTAAGCGCCTTGTCGCTCGAGCATCCAACCCGGATACTCGTTCGGAAGACGTGACACCTTGTCGAGTTCTCCAAGGTCGCAGGTAGACAGCGGCACAGCGGCCGCGCCGATGTTGTCCAGTAACTGCTCGGGCCGCGTTGCACCGAGGATTGCGCTGGTGACGGTAGGCTGGTGCAGAAGCCAGGAAATCGCCACCCGTGCGACGGTGCACCCCTTGTTGGATGCGATCATGCGCATTCTGTCGATCACATCGTAGGCCCGGTCTTTGTCGACCGGTGGGAAATCGAACTCGGCTCGTCTTCCATCTGCGGTTCGTCCCTCGCGATCGAACTTTCCCGAAAGAAAATCACCCGCGGGGAGTGGGCAAAAACTGGGGGTCAGGCAGCCTCCCTGCGGTATGCGCTGGTCAACCTTCCATCGAGAACGGCAGCTCGTACGATAGCGACGCTGTGCGCGCCCTTGAGTGACCATGTCATGCGTCGTCGTTTTCCCATGCGTGTGTTCCGATGTCGTCCACGCAGCCTCCTGCACGAGACGAAGAGATTGGAAGACAATTGCGATATCGCCGCACATAGTCGGTGAGGCTATCCATATTGTCTGCCAGATAGGTGTAGAGTTCCCGGCAACGCGCTTGTACACGCGCAGCCGCGTCGCGCACTTCGGGGTCATCTTTGCAAAGCCGCTCGCAATCGGTGATCGGCCACTGAAGGCTCGTGGTGCCCACTCGAACCTTTCCATGCCAAAGATACCATCGTGACCGCTCTGCGGGGCGTTCGAACAACACAGGTATGCTTGAAAAACTCTTGGTCTGCAGTAGTCCCCTTACGGCGTTCTCGACATGTTTGACCTGCATCGAGATGTGCCACCAATCGAAGATATGACGAACTGGCCCGCCGACGGCGTAGCGCAGGAGATTGGGCAATGCGGGTTCTCCATCCGAAAGCACGGTAACTGGGCTCTCACCGTCCCAGCCAGTGTCTTGAAGGTCTTGCCGTACTTGCCTCGATGGAGATTGAGCCGCTTGCTGTACAAGCCCGAAACGACGGAACATTTGCGCGCTCTCGATCTTACCCACCACAACATCGAGATGCCGCTTCTGGTATTCCGGTCTGCTCCGAATATGCGCACCGTCCAGAAAGAATGTCACCGGAGCTGCGGTCTTTTCTGCTGACGAGACAACCGGTTCCGCATACTCGCTATCGCTGATTTCCCTGGCAGTTTTGCCGAGGCGATTACGTACCGAGGTTTTCGCCTGCTTGGCGCATGGCAGAAAAATCTCTATGATACGCGCTGCTTCCCGAAACGAATGTCGCGCTCTGAGTTCAGCTTGAAGGCGTCGCAATTCAGGTGTTGATCGGTCCGGGAAGAAACGGGCAAGGGGAGAGAGTGGTCCACCCAGTGTGACCTCAGACTTGGCGTTGCAGGCGCAACGGCGAATGCGTGGCGTCTTGACGTGAAACCGACCGAACAAAGTGTCCAGAAACTTGGGTCGATAGTCATGGATGGCCCTGACGTTGTTGCAGTCAGGACAGACCCTACTCGCCTCAGAGATCTCCTCGATCTGGTCAAGGAGGATCGCTTGCTGCAATTGCCAAAGCAAGGATTTCGCATCTTCGAGCAGCAGCCCGAAGCCCTCGGGCTGAGTACTTCGAAATGGGCGGGAAAGGCGTCCGAGGCGCCGCGTCTTCGTGGTTCCGTTCTCAAATGTCGTCTCGACGATGATCCGCACATCCATGGCAATTCCTCAACTGTGAAACCGCCATCATAGACAAAGACCCCCAGTTTTTGCCCACTCCCGCAGTGCTTGACAGTCGACTAACCGGCGCTTACCAGAGAGCAGCCGCATAACCCCCAAGTTTTGCCCACTCCCCACGCCGACGCAATCGCCTTTCTGATGGATTGTCCGATGGACGTTTTCGCTGCTGCCGCTCTCGACCGGCTCGACCATTTGGAGCGCCCGCTAGATGGGGACCCGGGCCTCGCCAACGCGCGTTTCAGAACCGTTCGGACGGGACCGCAAGAAACCCTCCCCAATGATTGGGCGACGCCGCTATGGTTTGCAGCGGTTAACGGCAGGGCCGGCGTCATTAGCTACCTTCTGAACAGCGGAGCCGATCGAGCTGTCTCCGACCCCGAAGGGAAGTCGATTGCTGAGCATGCGCGAGATCAGGGCCGCGCCGAGATTGCCGATCTGCTCGAGGCGAATAAAAGCGGGGAGGGACGATAATGGCCCGCCCTATCCGCTTATCAGAATCTGGGCGGCCCTAGGTGTTCAGTCCCGGCATCTGGTGGATCGGATTTAGGATGAATCGATCTGGTTCTGATGTCCAGATTTTGCAGATGTATTCATATGGGGTGAGCCCGCTGAGCGTCTTCAATCTGCGGGCAAAGTTGTAGGCATCGAGGAAGTCGGCGAGATGGCTGCTCAACTGCTCGTGGCTGTCGTAGTGGTAGCGTTTCACCGTCGCATCCTTGATGGTGCGGTTCATGCGCTCGACCTGGCCGTTAGTCCATGGATGGTTCGGTTTGGTCAGACGATGCTCGATACTGTTGGCATCGCAGATCATGTCGAACCGCATCTGCCGTGAATATGCAGTATTCCGGTTGCGGGGCTGCTCGGCGAACTGGATGCCGTTGTCAGTGAGGATCGTGTGAATGCGAATTTGCTGGTCCGGTCAATACCAACGAAGAGGTAGAGCTTGCCCTCTTCGGTCCTATCGATCCTCTGCACGGGGGTCGCGCTTCTGGTCTATTTTCGGCTGGTACGCACACTCGGGTCCATGGGAGTCGCAAGCCAGAGCTATCTGCGAGCAGGCATCGGTGTCATTCTCGGCCTCGTGTTCCTAGGCGAAACATTCACTCTCCCAGTCGCGGCCGGGCTTTGCGCCGCAATTGCAGGGGTCGCTTTGATCAACTGGCCCCAAAAAAAAGAAAGCTGCATCATAACACTTCGGCCGTCTTCGAAGCATTAATGCCAGAAAGGGCGGTAGTTTGCGACACGGCGATAACCGGAGGACTGCACCATGTGCCGTATCCTGCTCGCACTGTTACGTTGAACCTGCCATCTCGGGCATGTAGACAGCGACTGTCTGCATCGCTCGAACCCAACGCATGATGTCATCACACCTGAAAGCTTTGGGCACTGACAAAGAGCCTCGGGTCAGCCGCTCGCCGGGCCAGGAAGTAGCTTTCCGAGAGAACACGGTTCTTCATGGTCTGATGCCAGCGCTCGATCTTGCCCTGCGTCTGAGGATGGTGTGGCGCACCGCGCACATGATCCATGCCTTTGCCTTCGAGATACTCGGCAAGATCGACCGCGGAGCCGTAGCACCTCGGGAAGGTGCGCTTGTTTGAGGTTATAGCCACGCGCGCAGCCCCCAAATAGCGCAGTGGGTGGCCATAACCGGGTCTCAGGTCGCAACAGTAGTTTTTGCACAAGCTTCACCGCTGAGGAGACCGGCTATGACCGCCACCGATACTACCGCCTCGACCTTGTTGGTCGCCATCGACATTTCCAAGCACCGCCTTGAGGTGTTGATCGGCGTCCCCGGCAAGAAGCGCCGCCGTCGCATGACGATTACCAACACGCTCGACGACTTCCAGCGCTTGAGTGGCGCTTGGTGTCATCTAGGCGACAGCGCAGCGCGCGATGCAACTCACGGCGACGGAAAAGGAGGGGTCGACCATCGGCGTCTGGACTGCCACCCGTGCAGGGGGCGCGGCGCCGTTGAGCCAGTAGGTCCAGACGTCGTTAAACCGGGGCATCAACGCCAGATCGACAATGTGAACGGTGACATGCAGAAGAGCCCCGCGATGGCTTTCGACACGGGCGAGCAGGACATCGGCGGCGGCGAGCGCCGCGCGCGCCTCATGCTCGAAGCTCGGATGGGGGCCGGGTGCGCCGATCTGGCCCGCAAGCCAGGCGATGCCGTTCGCGATCGTGGCCTGTGACATCAGGGGGCCGGGGTCGATACGGGCAAGGTCACTCATCGGGGATCTCCGTCGCCGGGATCGCGCCGCCATGAGCGCACAGAAGCGTTGCGCCGGTTTTGCGCGCCCGGCGGATGAATGCCCGGCGAGTGGCGACGGCGGCCTCGCAATCCATGTCCCATATGCTGGCAATTTCCGGGCGCCAGAGCTGGAGCGGAGCGAGATGCAGGATATCGCCCACGGCGAGCAGATCCGACTCTTCGAAAGCCCAGGCCGTGTGTCCCGGAGTATGGCCGACAGCGTCGATTGCCCGTGCAGCGCCGACGAGATCTTCGGGGCTGACCGGATCGACGCGATCACCATAGGGATGCAGGGCGCGCCTGGCGTCCTCCGCGATCTGGCCCATTTCGGGCGGAACATGGGGGCCGAACCAGAAGGCCCGCTCGGCCTCGGGTAAGGCCACCCGCGCGGCAGGAAAGGCAGCGGATTCCTCGGAATCCAGAAGCCCGCCGCAATGATCTCCATGAAGATGGGTCAGATAGATGCGCGTAATATCGCCCGCGTTGATCCCGGCGGCGTTCAGCGCGGTGTGCACGCCGCCAAAGCCCGCACCCATCATGGCGCCGCCGCCGGTATCGACCAGCGACCAGCCGCGCGCGTCTTGGATGGCGAAGGCCCATACGGGGATATCGAAATGGGACGGAAAGGGCGCGCCGATCAGGGCTGTGGCCTCTTCTGGCTGGGAGGCGAGTGCGGGAAACAGGCTCTGTTCCATTGCAAAACCGCCATCATGAAGGGGAATGACAATGCTCATGATGTGCCGCCGTAATGGCGGATCGTGGCGGCGCGAGCGCGAGCGATCCAGTCTCCCGGCGGGGAAGCTGCCCGCGCGGCGCGGGCCTGTGCTGCAAGCTCGCGGCGGGCGGCAGACAGGTCGAGGCCGGTCAGCTCTCCATCCCGCACGATCTCGCATCCGCCGGAGACGACGCGGGCAACCGTATGTCGCGTGGAGCGGCCAAGCGCGAGGGCTGCAAGGGTCGCCGCGCTGTCCTCGACCCGGTCATGGGCCAGCCGATCCAGCGACAGCGCGACCATATCGGCAGGCGCGCCGTGGACGAGACCGGGGGCATCCTTGCCATCGAGCGCTCGGGCACCGGTGGCGAAGGCGGCGCGAAGGATTGCCCGCTGTTGCAGGCCGCCTCCGTCCACACCGCGTGGCCCGAGCAGCGTCTGCGCCAATCGCAGCTCACGCCAGATATCGGCATCGTCGTCGAGTGCCAGTCCGTCGAGACCAATGCCGAGGGTGAGGCCGCTCTGAGCCATCAGCGCGCCATCGACCTGCCCCGAGCGCAGACGCATGTTTGACGAGGTGTTGAGCGCGAGGACCGCGCCGGCATCTGCCAGCGCCACCATCTCGCGCGCGGTCAGGTGAACCCCGTGGGCGATTGTCAATCGGTCGCAGAGCACGCCGGCGGCGGTAAGGAAAGCATCGGCACCGCCGGGCTCTTCGGTGTCGAGCCAGTGGCGCTGGGGCAGAGTTTCGAGTAGATGTGTATGCACCCGCCGTCCGTCTTCCGCAGCTGCCGCGCCCACCATCGCCCAGCCCTCGCGCGAAAGCCACTGGGGGCCGGGGGGACCATATTGCGTGACGGTGCCGGAGCCGTCGATAGCAATGGCGATCTCGCGAACCAAGGCGATCTGTTCGGCCACCGGCGGCATCGCATGGGTGGTCTCGACGGCGGCGCGCTCATCTCCAGTCAGCGGGGCCAAAGCGGCGGCGCCTCCATCATAGCCTGCGAGGTTGCGGTCGATGATCGGCACTACAAAACCCAGCCGCAGCCCCACATCCCGCGCCGCCTGCGCCACCTCGCGGGCCTCGGCGACAAGGTCTTTCCCCTGCGGCAGATGGTTGTGGATCACGGTTGAGATCCCCGACAGCGCCATCTCGCCGAAGGCCACCACATGAGACAGGTAGACATCGACGCCGGGCGCGCGGCGCAGATCCCAGAGCCAGGGTTCGAGCGGGGCGTCGGAGGCGCCATAGGCCAGCGGCGACAAACCGCGCCCATGGTCATGGGCGTTTATCAGACCCGGAAACCAAAGCAGATCACCCGACGCCGCGCCGTCTTCCACCGACGATATGTGACCCTGTTTCACTACGATCCGCCCGCCCGAGGCGGGCAGCCCCTCCCAAGGACGGGGCCAGATCGCGGCGGCATCAAAGGTCGCTTGCGCCACGGTCAGAGGCCCAAGAGCTTTGCGAAGTTGCCACCCTCGACCATCTTGCGGTGCTCCGGATCGCTGATCGCCTTGGAGATCTTCATCCGCTCCAGCTCGAAATCACTGCCCGGCCAGTCGGTGCCCATGATGATCTTTTCGGGACCAAGACCCTTGTAGGCCATCTGCACCTCTATGAGCTGGGTCGACGAGGTCTCCAGATAGATATTCGGCGTGCGCTTGGCCACGAGAATCGCCTCGCTCACGTTCCAGACCGTGCCCATATGCGCGATGAGTGTCGGCACTTCCGGATAGTGCTTGGCAATCTCCTCGATGCCGAGCGGATGAATGAACGCATCGTCGAGCGCATTGAAAAGCACGATGATCCCCCGCTCGTGGCAGGCCTCGAAGACCGGGTCGAGCAACCCATGATCAACGACGTGATAGCCGTGCATCACCGGGTGCAACTTCAGCCCCTTGAACCCATGAGCATCATGGTCACGGCGGATCTGGTCGGCGGCGTCGATGTCGCGGGCGTTGACCTGGGTGAAGGGGATGATCCGGTCGGGGTATTTCTGGCCCACGCTGGCGGTATAATCGTTGTCGATCATCTGGCCCAGCGAGCAGCCCACGGCCATGTCGACCCCCGCATGGTCCATGTCGCGCAGCATCATTTCCACCGAATAGGTATTGGCGGTGAGGTAGTCGGAGTTCTGCTGGGCGGTCCAGATATTGTTGTAGGCGTCGATGATCATTGGGTGCTCCGGTCTGTTTCGGTCAATCGGTGTTCAGCGGGTGGTGACAGGCGACAAGGCCGCCTGCGGGATGGGGATGCAGCGCCGGGGGCGTCTCGCGACATGAGGCGCTGGCATGGCCGCATCGGGGCGCAAAGGGGCAGCCTCTTGGCGGATCCATGAGGCTCGGAAGCTCCACCGCGCCCGTCTGCGCCGCCGCCTCCAGCGTCGCGCGCGCGGCGGCAACGGAGGGCGGCGGCATGCTGTCGTTGAGCAGGGCGGTATAGGGGTGGGCGGGGCTGCGGGAGAGCCGCGCCGCAGGGCCGATCTCCACCAGCCGCCCGAAATACATCACACCGATGCGGTCCGCGATGGCCGAGACAAGGCCGAGATCATGGGAGATGAACACCATGGTCAGCCCGCGTTCGGCCTTGAGGTCGAGCAGTAGATTGACCACCTGCGCCTGCACCGACACGTCAAGCGCGCTCACCGGCTCGTCGGCGACGACAAGATCGGGGCCTGTCGCAAGCGCGCGGGCGATTGCGATGCGCTGGCGCTGCCCGCCGGAAAAGGCGCGCGGCAGGCGCGGATAGGCGTCCGCGCCCAGACCCACCTGGGACAAAAGCTCCTCGGCTCGCGCCCGACGCTCGGCGCGCGGGATGCCGACATGGGCCAGAACCTCGCTCAGCGTGCGACCAACGGTCTTTTGCGGGTTGAGCGAGGAATAGGGATCCTGAAAGATCATCTGCATCCGACTGCGCATCTGCGCCAGCTCGCGGCGCCCCAGCCCGATGATTTCGGTCCCGTCAAAGTGGATCGCGCCCTCCGCCGGTATCAGGCGAAGCATGGCGCGGCCCAGTGTCGTCTTGCCCGAGCCGCTTTCGCCCACGATGGCCAGAAGCTCGCCGCGCTGCACCTCCAGATTGGTGGGCGCAAGACCCAGAACGCCGCGCGCGCCGAGGCCACCGCCAAGTGGGTAGCGCACGGTGAGGTTTTCGATTTGCACGAGCGGCCCGGTCATGCGTCGTCCAGCGGATGAAAACAGGCCCGGCGCCGCGTCCCGTGCGGCTCAAGCGAGGGCAGGGCAGCTCGGCATTGATTCGACGCGCGCGCGCAGCGCGGCGCATAGGCGCAGCTCTCGCCCACATCGCCAGAATGCGGCGGACGACCGGGGATCGTCGCGAGCCGCCCTCCGGCATCGAGCGCCACCGAGGCTGCCGTGATCATGTCGCCGCTATAGGGATGATGCGGCGCATCGAAGAATTCGGCCACCGGCGCGGCCTCGACGATCCGGCCCGCATACATCACCAGCACCTGATCGGCGAGCGCGGCAACCACGCCGAGGTCATGGGTGATCAGGATCAACCCCATGTCACGGCGCGCGACGATGGATTTTAGCAAGGCGAGGATCTGCCCCTGCACGGTCACGTCGAGCGCGGTTGTCGGTTCGTCGGCGATGAGCAGTGCCGGATCACAGGCAAGGCCAAGCGCGATCATCGCACGCTGCCGCTGACCGCCCGACATCTCATGCGGATAAAGCCCCGCGCGGCGGGCAGGCTCGGGCATGCCGACCTCGCCCAGAAGCTCGATTGCATGGGCGCGCGCGGCGCGCCAGTCTCGCGCCTTGTGCACGACCATGGCCTCGGCGATCTGGTCGCCGATGGTCTCGCAGGGGTTGAGCGCGGCGGCGGCATCCTGAAACACCATCGCGATGCCTTGCCCGCGCAAGCTGCGCAGTGCCCGGCTGTTTAGCGACAGCACGTCCATGCCATCGAACCGGACCTCGCCCGAGAACGCGCCCTGCGGCCCCTCGTTGAGGCGCGCCAGCGCCATGGCGGCGGTGGATTTGCCAGAGCCGCTCTCGCCCACGATGGCCGTGATCTCGCCGCGCCGCACGTCGAAATCGACTGCGCGCAGCGCCGTGACCCGCTGGGCACCGGAGCCAAGCTCGGCCGTCAGCCCGCGCACGGAGAGCAGCGGCGCGCTCATCGCCCGCCCCGGCGCAGGCGCGGATCGGCCCAGCGGTAGGACAGGTCCGTTGCGAGGTTGATCAGCACGTAAAACGCGGCGATCACGATGGCGCCGCCCTGGGCCACCGCATAGTCGCGATTGAGCACCGCATCGACGGTCATCCGCCCGATGCCGGGATAGCCAAAGACCACCTCGGCAATCACCGATCCCCCCAGCATCGCGCCGAATTGCACCCCGATTACCGTCAGGATCCCCAGCGCAACATTGCGCAGTATATGCCGGAAGAAGACCCGCGGGCCCGGCACGCCCTTCATCCGGGCGGTGCGTATGTAGTCGGTCTTGGCCGTCTCGATCACGCCCACGCGGGTCAGACGCATCAGCACGCCCGAAGTGGTCAGCCCCACGGTGAGCGCGGGCAGCGTGACATGCTTGAGCCATGGCACGACAAGATCGAAGCGCCCCAGGATGATCGCGTCGATCAGAACGAAATTCGTCACCGCCTCGTAATCGACCGAGGAGGGCAGCCGTCCGAAGGCGGGAAACCACCCGAGCCAGAGTACAAAGACGATGATGAGCACGATCCCGAACCAGAACCATGGCAGCGAGAAGAGCAGGACAGAGACCGTGCGCAACAGCCCGTCGGCCAGCGTTCCTGGAAAGGCCCCGGCCAAAAGGCCCATGCCGATCCCCGCAATCGTCATTACCACCAGGGAGGCCACCGCAAGCTCGATCGTCACCGGCAAGGTTTCGCCCACCATGGAGCTCACATCCTTGCCGGTCAGAAAGGAGCGCCCGAGATCGAAGCGGACAAGCTCGCCGAGGAAAATCCCGTATTGCTCCCATATCGACTTGTCGAGGCCCAAATCGGCGATCAACTGCTCCTTGAGCCCCGCCGTGGTGAATTGCGAGCCCAGAAGCTCGATGGAGGAGCCGGGCAGGGCGCGGAGCGCGAGAAACACGAGCGTTGCCACGAAAAACAGTGTGACGGGCAGGAAAATCAGCCTGCGAAAGACCTCGCCGCCCATCAGCCGCCCTCCCGCTCATTGAGCTGATCGCCGCAGAAGGAGATGGCCAGAACGAATATCGCGATGACGAGGCCGGGCAGGATGGTCTGTTCCGGCGCGATGAAGATCAACTCCTGCCCCTCCTTGACCATGTATCCCAGATCGGGTTCGGGCGGGCGCGCGCCCATGCCGAGATAGGACAGCGCCGCGGCGGTCAGCGCGGCCACGGCCACCACGGAGGTGGCCTGCACCAGAAGCGGGCGCAGGATATTGGGTGCGACCTCGCTCACCATCACATGCAGCATGCCAAAGCCCGAGGCCCGCGCCGCCATAACGTAATCACGCACCACCTCGCCCGCGGCCAGCGCACGGGTCAGCCGGGCAAAGATCGGGATCTGGCTGATGGCGACGGCCAGCATGAGATTGAATGTCGAGGCTCCGAGCGCCACGAGAACGAGGATCGCCGCGAGGATCAGCGGAAAGGACATCAGAATATCGACCGCGCGCATGATCATCCAGTCGAGCCAGCCACCCATGACGCCGGAAATCAGCCCCACAGCACCGCCGACAGCGACCGCCAGCGCCACGGCACCCACAGATACGAACATCATCGGTCCCAGCCCATGCAGGATCCGGCTAAATTGATCGCGACCGAAGCCATCGGTGCCAAACGGATGACCGGGCGAAAACGGCGCCAACATTGGCGAGCCGACATTCTTGATCGGGTCATAAGGCGCAATGAGCGGCGCCGCGATAGCGGCAAAAATCAAGAGCCCGACTACGAGCCACGGCAACAGCCGCAGCGCACCCGTCAGGGTGGGCAGGCGAAAGCGGTGCTGGTCGGCGCGGGTTGTGGGCATGATCAACCTGTGAAAGAGGATGCCGCGGGCCGAGTTTCAACCCGCGGCTGGGGCCATTAGTTGGCAGGCGCGGCATTCTCAAGGAATGTCCGGTAGGTGCCGAGGGCATTGGCATTCACCCCTTGGATGTCGTCCGACACGGCCACAGGCAGGAAGGTATTCACCAGCGCCGCAACCGGCATCATCTGCTCGGCCATGAAGGTGTTCAACTCGACATATAGGCGGCCCCGCGCCTCCGGATCGCTCTCCGCGTTGGCCGCCGCGATCCGCGCATCAAGCTCTGCCTGCTCAGGCAGGCTCGTCTGGGCCGTGATCTCCTGCGCCGCACTGGTCGAGGAGCCATAGAGCGGCGAAAAGCGACCGTCGGGATCAGGGAAGAAGGCCGAGCGCTGCACGAATGCAAGCTCGTGCGCCGTCTTGTCGAAAAGCTGCGCGTTGAATGTGCCGGTGTCGAGATATTCGACCGTGACAACAAAGCCCGCCTCGTTGAGACTTCGCTCAACCACTTGACCCAGACGCGGCCAGAAGCCTTGGTTTTCCGAAATCAGCGTTAGCTCCGTGCCGACCGCACCCGCCTCCTCAAGAAGCGCGCGCGCGGCTTCGGTATCCGAGCGGCTCAGTTCCATATGCTCTGGCGCGTAGCCCTGCTCGGCGGCGGGGGTGATATAGCCCGGCATCTCGGCCTTGCCGAAGAACACCTCGTCGATGATTGCCTGCCGATCCACCGCAAGGCTCACTGCGCGGCGCACATTGATATTGGACAGCGCCTCCACCTCGACATTCATCGCAAGCGTGAGCGAAATGAACGCCGCCGATTGCTCGATGCGAATGCCGGGCATTGCCTCGAGGCGGTCGACATTGGAATGCGGGATAAGGTTCGTCACATCCAGATCGCCACTGGCCAGCGAGGTCATCTGCGCGACCGGCTCGGGGATGACCTGCATAACCACCCGCTCGATGGCGGGCTTGCCGCCGTAGAAATTGTCGAATGCCTCTAGAACGGCGCGCTCGTTTGGCGTGACGCTGCTGATCTTGTAAGGGCCGCAGGAGACGAAATTGAGGCCTATCTCTTTGCCGTGCTGTTCTAGTGCGGTGGGCGATATGATGATCATGTCGGGTCGAGTGAGACGACCGAGGATTGCTGCATCCGGAGCGTTGAGCATAATGCGGAAGGTCATGTCGTCGGGCGTGTCGAAGCCTTTGACATTCGCGCCGCCGAGGTTGTCGGCGGCAAAGGATGCATCGGGGCGCGTCGGATCGGTCTCGTCGAACATTCGGTCGAATGTGCGCTTGACCGCCGCCGCGTCGATGGGTGTGTCGTCGTGGAAGGTGAGGCCTGGACGGATGGTGAAATCATAGACCGTGCCATCATCGGAAATCGTCCAGCTTTCGGCCACGGCGGGCTGCGGCAATGGATTGTCGAAATCCATATGAGTGAGGCCACGGGCGACCGTGTCCATCACATGCACCGTATCGCCGAAGCCGACCCAGGTGTGCGGCTCGAAATTGCCCACGAGGCCGGGAAGGGCGAAGACGAGCGTTTTCCCGTCCTGCGCAAAGGCAGGTAGCGACAGGGTGCTGGCAACGGTCGTGCCGCCCATGAGGGCCGCAAACTGGCGGCGGGTGATCGAAGTATTCATTTCGTTTCCTCTCTGTTTTGTGATTGTTTTTCTTCTTGTTATACGGTTTCGCCCAAAAGGCTGACATGGGCCGAGACGATGCGCCAACCCTCAGGCGTGCGCAGCAGCGTCTTGGTCTCGCGCCCCGGCTGGGCATGGCCGGGGCGTTGGTATTCGGCATTGGCCGTGGCGAAATCGGTACCATAGGTCGTGATCACAATGTTCATCAGCGTCCGGGTAAAGGCGCCTGTGGTCCGCGCCCGGCGAAAGGCGCTGATCTCCTCCCAGCCATAGAGATTCTCGCCCACGCCATAGCGGGTGGTCTGGGGCGCGTTGAGGAAAAGCTCCTCCATCACCGGCACGTCATTGCCGGTCAGCGCCGCCTCGTAGCGCTCGAACACTGCGCGCACTTCTGCGACCACTTCCGGGAGATTTATGGGAAGGGGGGTGGCGTCAGACATGGCTCGCCTCCTCTGGCGCAGTGTGAAATCCTGCCGCTTCCAATTTAGCAGCGCTGGCCAGCAACGTCGCCTCCGCGTGCGGTGCGGCAATAAGCTGAACCCCGACAGGCAGACCACTCAACTCGCCCCGCCGCGCCAGCACGATGATCGGCACGCCGGTCAGCGTCAGCGCCTGGGTAAACATGCCGATGCCGAGCCGGATGGGCAGGGCGCTGCCCGCGACCTCATGGGTATCGGTGCCGACCGGAAAGGCGGGGCAGGGAGTTGCCGGGGCGATGAGAATGTCGGCCTGCGCGTGCAGATCCGCCAACTCGACAGAGACCATGCGGCGCAGCTTCTGCGCGCGGGTGGTCCAGATTGCGGGGCTCATGGCGCCGGCGGTGAGGCGGTGGCGCACGAGGGGGCCGTAGCCCTCGGGCCGTGCGGCGAGGCGTGCAAGGTGGGTCTGGCCACCCTCGGAGGTGGTGAGAATGAAACTAGCCGCGCGCGCTTCTTCGGCATGGCGCAGCTCGAGCGTCTCCCGCACATCGAGCGCCGTGCAGGCGGCCTCCATCGCGGTGGCGACATCCTCTTGCAGCGGCGCGGCGAACCAACCACCGAGGCGGGCGACGCGCGGGGCGGCAAGCTCAGCTTGTGGGACGCGAGCGGCGATGGGGTCTGCCGGGTCCGGCTGGTCCATCGCGGCAAAGGCACGGGCGGCATCGGACACATTTGCGGCAAAGATGCCCACATGGTCAAGACTCGGAACGAAAGGAAAGACACCGTTGCGTGAAAGCCTGCCATAGCTGGGCTTGAACCCGATTGCGCCGGACAACGCCGCAGGCACTCGGGCCGAGCCATTGGTATCCGTGCCGAGCGCAAGGGGCACGGCACCGGATGCCACAAGCGCGGCGGATCCCGACGAAGAGCCGCCGGGCGACAGCCTGCGGTCGCGGGGATTGAGCGTATCGCCGTCATGGGCGTTTTCGCCGGAAAAGCCATAGGCGAACTCATCCATATTCGTCGTCGCCACCAGCACCGCGCCCGCCGCTTCGAGAGCGCGGATCACGAAGGCATCCTCGCGCGCGGGGGCGTCGCCATCGGTCGCGGCGCTGCCCGCGCGTGTGGTCTGCCCGGCCACATCGAAGATGTTTTTCACCGCAAATGGCACGCCCGCGAGCGGGCCATTGGTTTCGCCCTGCGCGTCCATCCGGGCGGCGCGTGTGCGGGCGCGGTCGGCAAGCAAGGCCGTCACCGCGTTGCAGCGATCCGCCGCGCAGGCGTCGAGTGCGCGATTGACGCTTTCGGAAATGCTCATGCGCCCTGCGCGCACCGCCTCGGAGATGGCGGCGGCACTCATGGCGCGGGCTCCGCGCGAAAGACCGGCGCAGGCTCCTCCAAGTCGATCTGGGGGATATCGGCCAGCAGTGCGGCAAAGCCCGCCGAACGTTCGAGGTTCATCGCGATCTCCGCCACATCATCCTCGCCCAAGCGCAAACCGATGGCAGGTGCCGTGGCACGCACCAGCGCCTCCGCCTCAAAGCCCTCGGGGGCGGCGAGAAATGTCCGCACGCTCATCGGCCCACCGCATAGGTGATGCGCCGGGGATCGGCGGCGGCGATCAGCCGGGGGCGTCCCCCCTCGGCAAGAATGCGCGTTCCCGCGATGGAGACCCCACCGGCATCGAACTCGAAGGCGGGCCATTGGTGGAGCACATGGCCGCGCGCCGCGAGATCAGCCAGCACCGCCTCGGGAAACCGCGCCTCGAGCGCCATGCGCTTGGGAAAGGTCGGATGCGGATAGAACGAGCCGGGATGCGAGAAGCTCGCGACGCGCGGCGCCTCGACCGCCTGTTGCGGGGTCATGCCGTAGCAGATCATGTCGACCACGCTTTGCACCATCGCCTGCACTATCATATCGCCGCCGGGACAGCCCACGGCCATCGCCTCGCCCGTGGCCGGGTTGGCGATGATGGCGGGGGCGGGGGTGAGCCGGGGGCGTTTTCCGGGGGCAATCGCGGCCGGGTGCGCCGGGTCGAGACGGCTCTGCACGCCGCGCGGCGAGACGAAATAACCAAGGCCGGGCGCAATAGGCGCGCCGTCAATCGTGTCGCTGGGCATCGACGAAAAGATATTTCCGGCGGCATCTGCGGCGGCGATATAGGTTGTGTCGCAACGCGTGGTGCCGCCTGCGGGGGCGGTGCCGGCGCCGACGAGCACCCTGGACGCGTCGATCTCGTCGCGCAGCGCGCCCAGACGCGCCGGATCGAGCAGCGCCTCGATCTGCGTCTCGGCAAAAGTGGGATCGGCATAGTGCCGCTCACGCTCGGCAAAGCCCTGTTTCATCGCCTCGCACATCAGGTGCAGATGATCCGCCGAGCCGCGCGCCAGCTCCTCCAGCGGCAGACCGTCGAGGATGCCAAGCGCCTGAAGCATGACCGGGCCCTGACCCACGATGCCGGGCGTGGACACCTGCCAGCCGCGAAACTCGACGCCGGGCGCAATGCCAACGTCTGGCCGGTAATTCGCGAGATCATCCGTGGTCAGCCAGCCGCCGGTCTCGCGGTGAAAGCTGATCAGCTCTTGCGCCAATTCGCCCTCATAGAACAGAGCCCGCGCAGCGGCGATACCCTCCTCGCGGGAACCCGCGTCGCAGGCCGCCAGCCGCTCCAGCGTGCGGCTCAGATCGGCCTGCACCAGCATCTCGCCGGGCAGCGGCGCGCGGCCCTCGGGCCAGTAGATCGCCTTTGAGGAGGGATAGGCCGCAAAGCCGTTGCCCAGCAATTCCAGCGCCTTCGCCGAGCGCTGGTCGAGCACGATCCCGTTTTGCGCCGCATCGATGGCGGGGGCCACCGCCTCGGTAAAGCGCATCGTGCCGAAGCGCGACAGCGCCGTGCACCAGACATCGAACGCGGCGGGCACCACACCGGGCGGTGATCCCAGTGGCATGTCTCCGTCGTGGCGCTCGAGGAAAGCCTCGAGCGTAACCTCCGCGCCCCAGGGGCCGACGCCGTCGAGCACATGCACGCGCGCGTCTCCGGCCATGCGGATCAGCGTGGGCGCCACGCCGCCGAGGTTGCACATATCGACCTGGACCACGTTGGACAAAAGCCCGCCGACCACACCGGCATCAATCGCTGTCCCGCCCTGTGCCATCACCTCGGCCATCACCTGTGCCACCACGGGATGCCCGGCAGAGACGGTAAAATCACGGCCTACAATCGTTGGCCGCATGGATTCCGGCTCGGGAAAGACCGCAGGCGTCGGTGAGCCCGCGTTGCGCATGCCGCCGGTCTGGTCGGCGCCGGGTTTTGCGGTGTCTGCCATCAGAGAAGGTATCCTGCATCTACGGGTATCGTTGTGCCGGTCACTGCCGAGAACTCGGGCGAGCAGAGCGCCATGCAGACCCGCGCCACCTCACCCGGCTGCACGAGGCGCTGCGCCGCGCCGGTATGGGCGAAGCTCTTCCAGACCTCGGCCTCGTCATCGCCGCCCGCCTTCGCGATGTCGCGGGCCACGGCGCGCAGCATCGGCGTGTCGACATTGCCCGGCGCCACGGCGTTTACCCTTATTTGATGGGGCGTCAGCTCGGCGGCCATGGATTGCACCAGCGCGATCAGCCCGGCCTTTGAGGCAGAATATGCCGACGCCATCGCCTCGCCGCGCACGCCCGCCGCCGAGGAGATGAGAATAATCGCGCCGCCCTTGCCCTCGGTGATCATCGGCCCGGTGAAAGCCGCACAGACATGGGCCGCACCATCGAGATTGACCGCCATGATCCGCCGCCAAACGGCGGGATCGGTCCGGGCGATGGGCATGGTGGCCACGATACCGGCGGCATAGATCACCGCGTCGACCGGGCCGGTCCTTTCTGCTAGCGCGGTGCAAGCCTCGGGGTTGGTAACATCGAGAATGTGGCTCTCTGCCCCGCCTGGTGCCTCGGTGAGATCGGCGGCGATTACATGCCAGCCAGCGCCCGCCATGAGGCCCACACAGGCCTGCCCGATACCGCCCGCCGCGCCGATGATGAGAACCCGCTCGCTCATGCACCGTTGGCCATCTTGCGCAGGCGCTCGACGATCATCTCTTTTCCGGGAACGACCGCCTTTTCAAGCGTCAATGCTGCCGGGATCGGCACATCCGGAACCGCCAGCCGCTCCACCTGTTTCAACGTGCCGTGGCCTATGGTGTCGAGCACCCGCAGGGTCAGTTCCGCGCTTAGCCCGAAGCTCTGGTAATCCTCGTCCACCACCAACAGTCGCCCGGTCTTTTCCGCAGAGCGCGCCACAGTATCACTGTCGAGCGGCACCACCGAGCGCAGGTCGACCACCTCTACCGACAGACCTTCGCCCGCAAGCTTCGCCGCCGCCGCAAGTGCGTGTTCAACCGTGGCGCTGAGCGTGGCCAGCGTCACGTCGGAGCCTTCGCGTACCACCGCCGCCTCGCCAATCGGCACGGTATAGGCCTCTTCCGGCACCTCGGCCCCATGGGCAAAATCGCGGCATTTGCGCAGTAATAGTGCCTTATGTTCGATAAACACCACCGGATCGTCACTGCGCAGCGCGGCGGCCATCAGCCCCTTGTGATCATGGGGCGAGCAGGGCGCCACCACCTTCAGCCCCGGCAGATGCGCGAAGAGGCCCCAGAGACATTGCGAATGCTGCGCCGCGGAGCCGATGCAGCCGCCAGCGGTCTTGAAGACAATCGGCATCTTCTGCCGTCCACCGGACATATAGGGGATCTTGCCCGCGGCGTTATAAACCTGTTCGAGACAGACCCCGATGAAATCGACGAACATGATCTCGATCAGCGGGCGCATTCCGGCCTGCGCCAGCCCGACGCCCATGCCGGTAAAGGCCATCTCGGCAATGGGTGCATCCACCACGCGGCCCTTGCCAAACCGCTCCTGAAGCCCGCGCGTGGCGCCGAAAACGCCGCCCGCGCGGCCAATATCCTCGCCGATGGCCAAAATGGTCTCGTCGCGCGCCATCTCCTGACCGATGGCCTCGGAGATGATCATCGGAAGCGGCAGCGCCGTGCGATCCTGGGTCATGCCGCGCCCTCACCTGCGAAAACATAATCAAGCGCGCCCGAGGCGTCGGGCATCGGCATCTCCAGCACTTCGGCAAGGATCGCTTTCATCTCCGCTGTCGCGGCCTTGCGGATCGCGTCCATCTCCTCGGCGGCGGCCTCGCCCATCTTGGCCTCGTAGATCAGGAGCGGGTCGCGCTCCTTGCGTTGGCGATTGCGCTCGGCGCGGTCGCGGTAATGCTCAGGATCGCCCTCGAAATGGCCGCGAAAGCGGAAACATGTCGCTTCGATGAGGACTGGACCGTGACCGGCGCGCGCGTGGTCCATCGCTTCGGCAAAGGCCGGGGCGACGATGTCGGGGTCGGTCCCCTCCACACGCAGGCTCTTGGCGCCATAGGCCGAGGCGCGCTCGGCCACGGTTTCGGTGGGCGAGACCTCCCCGAAATCGACCGAGATCGCCAGAGTGTTGTTCTCGACCAACACGACAAGCGGAAGTTTTGCGGCGCCCGCCATCACCATTGTTTCGTGAAAGCCGCCGGTATGCGATCCGCCATCGCCCGAGACGCCCACGGCAACCGCGTCATCGCCGCGCAGACGGAAAGCATGGGCATAGCCAAGCGCCACGGGCAGCGAAGCGCCGACGATGCCGGTGGCCGAAAAGTTCGTCTTCGGGTCAAACGGATGCATATGCCCGCCGTGCCCCCGGCACAGCCCGGCCTCGCGCTCGCAGATTTCGGCCATCAGCGCCTTGGGCTCCACCCCCTTGGCCAGCCCGTGAAAATGATTGCGATGGGTGGAGACGACCGCATCGGCGGCGCGCAGACTCTCGGCCATGCCTGCGCCCACGGCCTCCTGGCCGATGCCGATATGCAGCTCGCCATGGATCGCCTTGCGCTTCAGCGCCTCGAGGCAGGCCTCGTCGAAAGCGCGCATTTCGCACATGCGGCGATAGCGCGTGGTCTGGGCATTGCTCAATGTCGGGCTCACTCGAAAAGCTCCTCTAGTTCGACAACGAGATCGCCGGGCGCACGTATATAGGCGGAGCGGCCCTCGTTGAATGTGGTGATCTCGCCAACGGAGCTTGCGCCCCCCTGCGTCGCGCACTTCATGGCGGTGGCGAGGTCAGGCACGATGAAGGAAATATGGGCAGAGGGCAGGCGCGCGTCGGCGACTAGTGATGCGGTTCTGTTGGCGCAGGAAATCAGCTCGATCCGCTGGCCGCTCGCCGGATCCGTGAGCTGCATCAGCCGCGTTGCGACCTGCTCCGATCCGGTCATCCGTGCAAACTCGGCGGCAATCTCCACCGGGCCGAAAGCGGGCAAAAAGCCGAAAACGGTGACTAGAAATCCGGCGGCAGCATCGAGATCCCGAACCATGAGCGAGGTGTGATCGAGCCGTGCATTGGCGATACGGTCGCTCATAAAGCCTCATCCCCCGACGGATTGTCAAATTGTATCCAATCAGTATTTGTGGCCAATTCAAGGTTGTCAACCCACTTGTGTTGAGTGCACCATGAAGATATCGGACGTGCCGCACCGAGGACGGAAGACGATGAACAAATATGCAGCCGTGCAAGATCAACACCGCTCCGCCCAGAGCCGCGTAGCCGAATATCTGCGCCAGGAGATTCGCTCTGGCCGGATGGCGGGCGGGACGCCCGTGGTCGCGGCGCCCATCGCCGAGCATCTCGGCGTCAGCCGCATGCCCGTGCGTGAGGCGATCCAACAGCTTGCCAATGACGGTTTCGTCACTATCCGCTCAAATCGAAGCGCAGTGGTGACCGAGTTTGGCCCCGGGGATATTGCCGATCTTTACGAGATGCGCGCGGCGCTCGAGGGCTATGCGATGCGCCATGTCGCGCAGAACATCGACGCGCGCGGCATACAGGAGGCTGAGCTTGCCCTAATGCGGCTCGATCAGGCGCGAGAGGACGTCAACTGGTTCGTCTCGGCCCATGACATCTATCATGATGCGTTGTTGGCATATTGCCCGCGCGCACAGATGGTCGAGGAGATCCGGCGTATCCGGCACGTGACAGAGCCATATCTGCGGCTCAATCTGCGCGCGGGGCTAACGGCATTCGCCAATACCACGGATGAGCACAGCGAGTTGCTCGATGCGGTGAGGAGTGGCGAGCCGGATCGGGCAGAGGACGAGATGAGGCGGCACATTCTACGCTTTGACGTGCGCGAAATCTTTCCGGCCTGAGGCAGGTTGCCCGGCAGCGGCCATTCGCACCTGGCTTTTGTGTCTCCGGGCTTGACCTCTCACTCGGAAGACCAGGTAAGAAATCGCCTGATTGTGCGAATGAATAAAGGGATATCGCCCAGTCGCTGTGAGAGCGGCTTTAGAGTTGTTGCCGACCGCGAGCTGCGCAACTGGGATTGCCAACTTGTTTGCGGTGCGGCGCTTGGTTTGGCGTTGGGTATGAATATACCATTCTCCATGCCGCGCTTGAAAGGCCACCGTTTGCCTCGTGAAATCGCTGCATATGCCGTCTGGGTCTACCATCGCTTCGCGATCAGCACGGTGCATGTCGAGGATCTTCTTGCTGATCGGGGTGTGATCGTCAGCCGGGAAACGACCGGAAAATGGGTGAAGTGCTTTGGCCGCCACTTTGCCAATTGCATCAGGCGCGACAGACTGGCCGCCGGCGACATTGGCACCTGGGTGAGGTCGTCATCCCAATCAACCTGAAAGTACTGGCTCTGGCGGGCCGTCGACGCTATCGGCGACGTCCGTGATATTCTCGTTCAGCCAAAGCGCAACGCCAAGGCTGCAAGACGTTTTCTGGCAGGGCTGATTGAGCGGCTCGGAGATCCCCGTGTCGTCATCACGGACAAGTTACGCAGTTTTTTCAGGCCGATCCGGGACTTGGCGCAGGATGCAGAACATCGCGCATTCAAGGGCTTGAACAAACGGATCGAAGGATCACAGAGGCCAACACGAAAACGCGGGAAGTTGATGGGGCGGTTCAAATCGCCCCGGCAGGCACAAAGATTCCTGGCTGCGTATGACCAGATCAACATCGTTTTTCGCCCACGACGCCATTAACTCTCCGCCGTCTGATACCGCCACGCAAGGTCCGATGCTTTCAACCTCTGGCGAGGCTATTCTGCCGAAATGATCGTCTGACAGGTAGAGTTCTCGCCCCTCCCAAATAGGCTAAAAAAGTTGGCAGTCCCTTCTCGGTTTCCGTTACCCTATAACGGGTAGCTGATAGGCGGTCAGGGCGGCAACTATAATGGCCCACCTTATGGCCCTTCCAGAATCTCGGCGCCCCGAAGGGCCCACCTTATGGCCCTTCCAGAATCTCGGCGCCCCGAAGGGCGCACTTATGCAAAGCCGATTCCTGCGGCGTCGAGATTTGCCGAAATCGGCTCCAAAGCAAGCCCCGCTGAAAAGACGGCTGACCCGGTGGCCCATGTCGGGGCATGGGCCGGGGTCAGCAGCGGCGTGCGTCTGCATCGTCTGTGTCATGGGGCGGGGTAGGGCGGATGGCCAGCTACCACCTCTCCGTGAAGACGATCAAACGCAGCGCCGGGCGCTCTGCCACGGCAGCCGCCGCCTACCGTGTCGGGGAGCGCATCGAGTGCCAGCGCGAAGGTCGCGTCCACGATTACACCCGTAAGCGGGGTATCGAGGAGACCTTCATCCTGACCCCGAAGGACGCGCCGGACTGGGCCACGGATCGGTCCCGCCTCTGGAACGAGGTCGAGGCCAGCGAGACCCGCCGCAATTCCGTCACCGCCCGAGAGTGGGAGCTGGCCCTGCCGTCCGAGATCAGCGCCGAGGACCGATCCCAGATCACGCGCGACTTCGCCCAGGAGCTGGTCAGCCGCTATGGCGTCGCCGTCGATGTGGCGATCCACGCGCCGCACCGTGACGGCGATCAACGCAACCACCATGCCCATGTGCTGACCTCGACCCGCAAGCTGGAACCGGAGGGCTTCACCGACAAGACCCGCGTGCTCGATTCCGCGAAGACCGGCGGCGTCGAGATCGAGCAGATGCGCGGCAGCTGGGCCGAGTTGCAGAACCGCGCGCTGGAGCGGGCAGGAGAGGTGGAGCGTGTTGATCACCGGTCGCTCGACGCGCAGCGGGAAGCTGCGGTGGAGCGCGGTGATCAGCTTTCCGCAGAGGGGCTGGACCGCGACCCGGAGCTGAAGCTGGGACCGGCAGCGAACTCGATGGAGCGGCGCGAGAAGGCGGCAGCGGAGCGCGAGGGCCGGGAATACGTCCCTGTCACCGAACGCGGGGCCGTGGTCCATGCCGCCCGTCAGGCGCGCGCCGCCTTCCGCGAGCTGCGCGAACGGTTCGACATCGCACGGGAGACCTATGGGGCCGAGCGGGACGCGGGGCAGGGGCGTGTCTCCGCCGGTCTGGCAGCGCTCAGGGCGGCGGCCGCGAAAGAGCGCGGCGGGCGGGCCGGGCCGGAGGACATGAAGGAACGTCTGGCGCGCGTCGTGGGTCGGTCAGAGGACCGGGACGACGCGCCGAAGCCGGAACGCCGCAACTACGCGCGGGAGCGCCTGAAGGAGATCATGGAGAAGGACGCCGGGCGCGACGGCCAGGCGGCCATTCACAAGCTGGACGGGCACAGCGATCCCGAGCTTGGCGAAGACACCGGGCGCGAGGCCCGCAAGCCGTCCGTGAACGAACGCCTGAAGGACGTGCTGAACAAGCCGCGCGAGAAGCTGGAGATTGAGGGCGACCGTGACCAGGCGAAGGATCAGGAGGTCGAGAACGACCGCGAGATTGATCGGGACATAGACCGTGATCCGGGCCTCAGTCACTGACGAGACGGTGTGAGGTCTTTTCTCCGTTCTTCATTGGGATGCTCGCCTGAGAGAACTCAACGCCGATCAGGAAGGAAATCACCCCGATTGTAGTTTATCATCTTGCTCCACCCTGCTCATGAGGCGAAGCCTCCTGCAAATTCAGTGCCTTTGGATAAATACCAGGCACACCTTCTGACCTCATGCGAGAAAAACTTGGCTAGGGTGCCATGTAAACCCCACCGTTTACGTCGATTACGGTGCCCGTAATGTAACCAGCACCGGGGCTGCACAAAAAAGCGATGGGTGCTGCGACTTCCTCTGCCCGTCCCATGCGTTGCATAGGCACGTTGCGGGTATCGACGGTCTGGCCGGACATCATCGGTGTCTCAATCGAGGCGGGAGCAACCACGTTCACAGTAATGCCATTTGCCGCCTCGCGCTTGGCGAGCCACTTAGAAAAGGCGTTCAGCCCGCCCTTGGAAGCGACGTAGTGTGCGCCTGCGACCAGCCCGCCATGGCGACCGGCCAGTGAACTGACCAGAACGACGCGCCCGCCCTTACCTTCCGCCCGCATCCGACCGCAGGCCGCGCGGCAAAGGTATATGACTCCTTTGAGATTGACGTCCAGCACCCGGTCCATCACCGAGTCCCAGTCCGCATCTTGCCAATCGTCCCAAGGACAAAGGGCAGCACTGACGACTACCGCGTCAAGTCGGTCCAACTCAGCGATCAACTTTGCCATCGCTTCGCTATCCGCCATGTCGCAGGCCACCGCGCGGGCCTTACCGCCACCCGCCTCGATTTCCGACGCCAGAGCGTCCGGTGCCATCAGGTCCGCCAGAACGGCCGTTGCACCCATCGAGGCGACCAGGCGTGCGCTGGCGGCACCGATTCCGCTGCCTGCCCCTATCAGAAATATTGTCATACCAGAAAGCGAAAAAGACTCCATATTGTCCGATAACCTCCAAATATGCCGCTATATAAGGCCTTATTTGGCCATCCTTCTAACGCATAGCAGAAAATACTTGTCATACCAAATGGAATCTGTAGTCTTCTGCGTCATCGGCGATTTGCCGACATTGGGAGGAGATCACAAATGACACGCAGACTACTGACATTGGCGACCTGTCTGACGCTGGGTGCCGCGCCGTTGTATGCGGACATCGTGGAGGACGCGCGCGCTAATATCGAGAAATGGGCAGGGCCGCAGACTACATGGGAAGGCCCTGAAAGTGCGCCAAAGCCCGAACCAGGCAAGAAAATCGCCTACCTCAGCAACGACGAAAACAACGATGCCTCTCGTGCCTGGGGTGAGGCCATCAAGGCTGCGGGCGAAAAGATTGGATGGGAGGTTACCATCATCGACGGACAGGCATCGCCCATTGGCTGGGCTCGTGGCTTCAATCAGGCAGTGGCCCTTGGCGTCGACGGCATCATTATGTCGACAGACGCAGCCAGCCTCGCCGAGCCCATCGGGAACGCCAAGGCGGCGGGCATCCCGGTCGTCGGCATTCACTCAGGCCCGTTCCCCGGCCCGAGCGAAGAACTGGGACTCTTCACCAATATTCAGCAGGACCCCCGCGAGATCGGGCAGGCGCAGGCCGACTGGATCATCGCGGATTCGGACGGAAAGGCGCGGGTCGTTGTGACCAGCCACAACGAGTTTGCCATCGCCGAAGCAAAAAGTCGTGCGACCGAGGAGCGCCTAAAGGCATGCGAAGGCTGCGAGGTGCTGGACTATGTTAATTCTCCCATCGCCGAGGTCGCGCAGCGCCAGCCGCAGCTTGTCACCTCGTGGGTTCAGAAATACGGAACACCGCTCTATGTCACGGCGGTGGCGGATTACACGCTCGACTTCCAGGTGCCCGCGCTACGCAGTGCTGCTGTGCCCGAGGGCGATGTGAAACTGGTGGGCGCCGATGGACAAGACAGCGCTTATGCTCGCATCCGGCGTGGCGAATATCAGGTTGTCACCGTATCCGAGCCAGTGGACATGCAGGGTTATCAGGCAATTGATGAAATAAACCGCGCGCTGCATGGTCAGCCGCCCAGCGGTTTCGTTCAGGCACCTTATGTCGTGACCATCGACAACGTCGATGCTGAAGGAGGCGACACGAATGCCTTTGTGCCATCCAACGACTACGCGGCGAAATACCTCGAACTCTGGGGAGTGGTCGAATAAATGGCCCTGCCCGCAGAATCCTCCCCGGCACCCGGTGGCGTTCTCTTGGACGTCGCCGGGCTGACGAAACGGTTTGGTGGGACACTGGCGCTGGACCGGGTGGATTTCCGGGTGGAAACTGGCACCGTTCATGCCTTTCTGGGGGAAAATGGCGCGGGCAAATCGACGCTTATAAAGGTGTTGGCGGGCGTGCATCTACCGGACGGCGGGCAAGTCAGCGGCCCTGCGGGTTCTTTGCGCCCAGGCCAGCCGCTGACGGGCGTAGCCTTTGTTCATCAGGACCTTGGCCTGGTTGATACGCTGAGCGTGGCCGAGAACATCGCACTCGGTATAGGATTTCCTCGC
The DNA here is from genome assembly GCF_947488135.1 of uncultured Marivita sp. Lineage (GTDB taxonomy): Bacteria > Pseudomonadota > Alphaproteobacteria > Rhodobacterales > Rhodobacteraceae > Marivita. Next base: position 218,670 of record NZ_CANKYW010000005.1, read on the forward strand.
CGTTTTGGCTTGATTGATTGGCGTGCGGCGCAGACGCGTGCTGGCGAGGTGCTGCGCGGGATGGAGCTCGATTTTGAGCCCGATGAACCGGTCGGTCGGCTGGGTGCTGCTGAAAAGTCGATGGTGGCCATCGCCCGCGCCGTCGCGGCCGATGCACAGGTGCTGATCCTGGACGAACCTACCGCCACACTGCCGACACAGGACGTGGAGGCGCTGCACCACGCCATCCGCCGCCTGACCGCGCGCGGTATGGGTATCGTCTATGTCACGCACCGGCTGGACGAGGTATTCCAGATCGCCGACCAGGTGACGGTGCTGCGCGACGGGCGGTGCTGCCACACCGGCGCCGTGGCGGATTGCTCGTCCGAGGAACTTGTCGCTCATATCATCGGTCGCGGGGCCGGATCGATGTTCCCCACTCTGCTGGAACCGGGCCGGAACGAGGTTCTGGACGTGCACGACCTGCGGTCCAAGACGGTCGGGCCGGTGTCATTCAAGCTGCACGCGGCAGAGGTGCTGGGGCTGGTCGGGTTGCGCAACTCCGGACAGGACACTGCCGGTCGGCTGATCGCCGGGGCGCTGATGCCGCGCGGCGGATCGGTGCAGATCGCTGGAAAGGCGGTGCCGCCGGGCGATCTGCGTGCGGCCATCGCCGCCGGGCTTGGCTTCGTATCGTCCAAACGGGTGGAAGAAAGCCTCGCGATGGGCATGAACATCCGCGAGAACTTGTTCCTCGACCCCGGACTGCTGGAACTGAAACGCATCAATACGCGGCACGAGGCACAACTCGCGCACGGCCTACTGGACCGCTTCGGCGTGCGCCCGCCGCAGCCCGAACGGCTGATCTCTACCCTTTCGGGCGGCAACCAGCAGAAAGTCGTGCTGGGCCGCTGGCTCGAAACCGGTCGCCGGGTGCTGGTGCTTGAGGAACCCACGATCGGGGTGGACGTCGGCGCAAGGTCCGACATCTACGCGCTTCTCAACGAAGCGCAGGAACTAGGCATGGGCGTCATCGTGATTTCCTCGGACTTCGAGGAGATCGCGGGCCTGTGCCACCGCGCGCTGGTCTTCGACCGGGGCCGCGTCGTGCGCGAACTGGCCCGCGACGAACTGACCGTTGACCGTCTGGCCAAGGTAACCGGGAGGCAGGAGAAATGAAATCGACACTGATGCGGCTGGGCGCCGTCTGGGGGCTTGGCCTTCTGCTGATTGTGCTGCTGATCACCTTCTCGGTGCTGTTGCCCGACACCTTCCCAACGGCCTTCACCTTTTCGTCGCTGGCCTCCAGCCGGTCGATCTATGCCATGGCCGCCCTTGCGGTGATGATCCCGCTGATCGCCAACCAGTTCGACCTGTCGGTCGCGGGTGTCATAGGGCTCAGCCAGATCCTCGCCATCGGGCTCCAGACGCAATCGGGCATTTCCTGGCCGACGACCTGCGCGATCGTGCTGGCCATCGGTATGTGCGTTGGCGCGGTCAACGCCTGGCTGGTGGCCTACGTGCGCATCCATTCCTTCGTGGCAACGCTGGGTGTCGGGTCGGTGCTGATCGGCCTGCTGCAATGGTACACCCAGGGGCGCCAGGTGGTCGGCGACCTGCCCGAAGCCTACATCGCGCTGGCCTCTCGCCTTCCTGGCACGCTGATCCCGATGCCGATGATCTATGCGCTAGTGCTGGCGCTGATCTTGTGGATCATATTCGAATACTCGCCCTTCGGCCGACATCTCTACGTGATCGGGGACAATCCGCGCGCGGCGCAACTGAATGGTATCCCCGAACAGCGCTACACCGCCTATGCCTTTATCGCCGCCGGTTTCGTCGCGGCGCTGACAGGCATCATCCTGCAGGCACAACTGCGGATCGGACAGTCGACCGTGGGGCAGGAATTCCTGCTTCCCGCCTTCTCGGCGGCACTGCTGGGTGCCACCACAATCAAGCCGGGGCGGGTCAACGTCTGGGGCACGATGATCGCTGTCGCTGTGCTGGCCGTCACGGTCGGCGGGCTGAACCAGCTGGGCGCGCCCTTCTTCGTTGAACCGCTCTTCAACGGGCTGATGCTAACCATAGCAGTGGGCCTGTCGGTGACCGCCGCGCGCCGCCGCGAAGCCGCCGTGACGGAGAAATAGCCATGCCCGATTTCCCGATCATCGACGCACACGTCCACATCTTCGATCCCGGCAGGCTGCGCTATGCTTGGATGGAAGTGGTTCCTGCGCTTCAGGAAAAGCACGATCTCGACCGGTTCTTCTCCAGTACGGGCGCAGTGCAGGTCGATGCGGCGGTGTTTGTCGAGGTGGATGTGGACCAGGTCCAGCAGGGCGACGAGATCGACATGGTGCACCAGGCGGCACGCGCCGACGCGCGGCTCAAGGGCATGGTCGCATCGCTGCCGCTGGAGCAGGGCGACGCCGCCCTGCCAATGCTGGAAGCCTATGCCGCACGCCCCCTCGCCCGCGGCGTGCGGCGGTTGATCGAGCGGCGGCACGATCAGCCCGGCTGGTGCCTTCAGGCCCCGCTACTCGAAAACCTGCGCCGTCTACCCGAGCGCGGCATGACCTTTGATCTGTGCCTTTACAACGGGCAATTGCCGGAAGTGACCGAAATGGTCGACGCCTGCCCCGACACGGCCTTCATCGTCGATCACTTTGCCAAGCCGGATGCCAAAAACGGGGTGTTTCAACCCTGGGCCGACAACCTGCGCAAACTCGCCGAGCGGCCCAACGTGATGTGCAAGTTCTCGGGCCTCACCACCGAGGCGGACCACGCGACCTGGACCGAGGCGCAACTGAAACCCTATATCGCGCACGCGCTCGACTGTTTCGGGATCGACCGGGCCTTGTTCGGCGGCGACTGGCCGGTCAGCGAACTGGCCGGACCCTATGACCGCTGGGTGGCGCTTCTGGACGATGTGCTGAGCGGCGAAAGCGACGATGCACTGCGCCAATTCTATCGCGGCAATGCCGCGCGTTTCTACCGACTAGAGGTGTAATCAATGGCCTTCTATCCCAAGACCGAAACCGATCTGTCGATCGAGAAAGACCGGCTTCTGAACACGGTCACCGCCGTCTTTGCCGCCTGCGGTATGCCAGACACCGACGCCGCCACACTCGCCGGCACCTTGGTACATTCCGACATGCGCGGGGTGCATTCGCATGGCGTTCTGCGGGTGCCCGACTATGTGGGCAAGATGACCCGCGAGGGAGTCAACCCGGCGGCGAACCCCAAGGTGATCTCTCAAAAGGGCGGTGCGTTGGTGGTCGATGCCGATAACGGCATGGGCCAGATTGGGGGCACCTTCGCCATGGACCGAGCGATCAGTGCCGCGCGTGAACACGGGCTGGCCTATGCGGCGGTTCGCAATTCCAACCATTGCGGCGCGCTCGACTGGTACGCAATGCGCGCCGCCGCAAAGGGCATGGTCGGCATCTGCGGCACCAACGCCCTGCCGACGATGGCTCCTTGGGGCGGCAAGGACAAGATCGTGGGCATCAACCCTCTTTCCGTCGCATGCCCGGCGGAACAGGAAAACGATCTTGTGCTCGATTTCGCCTTTGGCGAAACGGCCCATGGCAAAATCCGGGTCTATCACCAGAAAGGTGAGCCGATTCCCGAAGGCTGGGCCTTTGACGAAGACGGCTTTCCTACGACCGATGCAGGCCGGGCGCTAACCGGCCTTATTCAACCGATTGGAGCGCATAAGGGCATCGGGCTGGGCATGATGGTCGGCATACTGTCGAGCCTCTTGTCGGGCGCGGGCTACGGGTTGGAGACAGGCAACATGGTCCACGGGCCGACTGCGGGCAAAGACGGGCAGTTCTATCTGGCCATCGACATCGCCGCCTTTGTCGACCCCGCCGAGTTCCGCCGCCGCATCGACGGGATCGTGGCGCAGGTTCACGGTTCGGCCAGGCGCGACGGTGTCGAACGGCTCTATGTTCCGGGCGAGATCGAGGCCGGGTTCGAAGCACACTACGCCGCCGAGGGCATCACGCTGGCGCGCACCACGGTTGAGGATATCAACGCCGCCGTCGACAGCCTGGGCGTTGCCGCAAGTCACGCGCTGCCCCTCGCCGATGAGTGAGGCCGGCACACCGCTCCGCTCTTCGCCGCTGCGCGCGGATGTGGCCCGGTTCCTGCACATCATTGGCCGGTCGCTGCCCGAGGATGTGGCGCCGACGTTGGCCAATATCCGCGCCCATGCCGACGCGATCCGGACCGAGTTGAATCGCGGCGGACCGGTCATGGACCGGCAGCAGGATGTGATGTCGGTAAGTGGGATGCCGGCCCGGCTCTATGTTCCCGAGGAGACAGCCGGCACCCGGCTGGTAGTCTATCTGCATGGCGGCGGCTGGACCATCTTGGGGCTTGATACCCACGACCGGCTGATGCGCGAACTGGCCTCAGCCAGCGGGCTGCCGGTTCTGGCGCTCGACTATCCGCTGGCGCCCGAACACCCCTTTCCCCGCGCAATCGAGGCCATCTGCACAGCCCTGGCTGGCATCGACCTACCCGGCCTCTCTCCCAGTCTGCCGCTGGTGCTGGCCGGGGATTCAGCGGGAGCGAACCTCGCCTTGGGCAGCTATCTGCATCTGGGCGCACCCTTGGGCATCGGCGGTCTGCTGCTGAACTATCCCGTGCTGGACGCGGATTTCACCCGCCCGTCTTATCGCCGCTACGGCACCGCGCCCTATATGCTGAGCATTGAAAAAATGGCCGGATTCTGGAGCAATTATTGCCCTGACCCCGCCACGCGCAGCGATCCGCGCGCCGCGCCGCTCCGCGCCGATCCCGCCGCAATCCGCGTGCCGGTGCTGATGATTGTGGCTGGCAGCGATGCGCTGCGCAGCGAAAACGAAGCCTTCCGCAAAAGGTTAAGCGATGCGGGCCAGGCGGTGGATTGGCATGTTTATGACGACATGCCCCACGCTTTCCTTGAAGCCATATCCCTTCTGCCCGAAGCGCGCCACGCGGTGGGTGTGGCAGCGAACTGGTTAAAGGGTTTGAAAGATGGCTGACAAGATGACCCGCGTCGCCCTGCTTGGCACCGGATTGATGGGCCTGCCCATGGGGCAGCGCCTGCTGGCGGCAGGCTTTCCCCTGACCGCCTGGAACCGGACGCTGGGCAAGGCCAGGCCCTTGGCCGAGGCGGGCGCGCAGCTTTGCGCCGATCCGGCAACGGCGGTGGCGGGCGCAGAAGTCGTAATCACCATGCTTGCCGATGGCCCTACCGTGCAAAAGGTGCTGCTGGACCCTGCCTTGATCGAGGCGCTGGCCGACGACGCAGTGGTGATCGACATGTCCTCGACCGACCCACAAGAGGCCCGGACTTGTTCCAGGATGCTGGGTAAGCGTGGCGTAGCTTTTGCCGATGGGCCGGTTTCGGGCGGCGTGGTCGGAGCTGAGTTTGGAACGCTCAGCATCTTTCTGGGCACGGACGGGCAGACTGCGGACACCCTTGCCCCCGTCCTCGCACCGCTTGGGCGAGCCCATCATCTGGGCCCTGTCGGTAGCGGGCAAATTGCAAAGCTTGCCAATCAAGTGATCGTCGCGGCCAATATCACTGGTTTGGCCGAAGCGCTGTCATTTGCTGCGCACAACGGGTTGGACAAATCTGCTCTGCTGTCGGCATTGAATGGCGGTTTCGCTCACAGTCGTGTGGCCGAGGTGCACGGCCCCCGTATGGCATCCGGCGATTTCTCGCCAAAGGGACGGCTGTCCACCCATATCAAGGACCTCGAAAACACACTTCGTTTTGCCGGTGGCGACGTGAAACTGCCGCTCAGCCGCACCATCCGCGACCTGATGAACGAGGTCCGCAGCCAGCATGGCGATCTCGACCACGCGGCAGTGTTCAGGGCCTACGAGGACCGACGCTGAACGCCCTCAAGTTCACGGACGGCATGGTCACGACAGCCGCATCCAGCCGCTGTCCTCCCCGCCATCGGAGCTGATGTATTCCGCGCCGAACGGGCCATCATATCCCGCGGCCTCGATTCTCCTGATTAGGTCGAAGGTCTCGTTATCCGGCGCGGCCCGCGCCGGCAGTGAGGCGATCTGAACATGGCCCACCGCTGGCGCGACCTGCTCGAAAACCTGCGCCGCGTCGCCGTGGATTTGCGCCGCGTGGAAAACATCGAACAGGATGCCGACGCGCGCATCGTTCAGGCGGTCGACTATCTCGGCAGCTTGAAAGACGTCGTGCAGGAAATTGCCCGGCATGGCGGCGGGACAGATCGGCTCGATCAGAAGTTGTCGTTCGGAACAGTCGAGACCAAATCGCAGTGCGTCATGGAACGCCACTGCCGCGTCGGGCCCCTCGGCCACTCCGGCCGCCACACTGATCGCCTGCGCGTCCAGCGCGTTGGCGCAGTCAATTGCTCGCCTGATGCCGTCGCGCGCCGCCGCTTCGCTACCGGGGATCGCGGCCCCCAAGTCTTTCGGCGTGTTGAGACAGACCACCGGCAGGCGGGCGTCGTGCAGTGCATCGGCCACGGCGGGCGCCTCATCCAGCACGTCGTCGTGAAATTCAACGGCACAGAACCCGTGCGCCTGCGCCCGCGCAACGCGCATGGCCAAGGGATGGTCGCGGAATAGAAAGCCCAGATTGGCAGAAAAGGAGGGAGCCCGCGTCAATGGTTGTGACGGGGAAGTTTCTGCCCCACTCCCCTAAACGCGGTCGCCTCCGTAAGGACGGCACCCTCCGACAGATCGTTGACTGCGGCGCGATACATCTTTTGCCAGGGCGTCTCGTCCGCCGGAATGTCGATACCGGCCCCTTTCGCGCGCCGCGCTGCCAGCTCGCTGTCTTCCAGCTGTACGTCACAGCGCCCGCTGTTCAAATCAACGCGGATCAAGTCGCCGTCGCGCAGCAACGCGAGGCCGCCGCCCGCCGCCGCCTCGGGCGAGACATGCAAGATTGACGGTGCGCCAGAGGTGCCGGACTGCCGCCCGTCGCCTATTGTCGGCAGCGCTTCGATCCCCTTACTCAAAAGATGATCGGGCGGCTGCATGTTGACGACTTCGGCAGACCCGGGCCAGCCTTTCGGCCCGGCACCGCGGATGACAAGAATACAGTCTTCGTCAATGTTCAGGTCCGGATCATTCAGCCGGTGATGATAGTCGTCGGAGGACTCGAAGATCACCGCCCGTGCTTCCAGTACATTCTCCCGCCCCGGATGTGACAGATAGCGTGCGCGAAAATCGGGCGAGATCACCGAGGTCTTCATTACTGCGAATTCAAAGAAATTGCCGGACAAGACTAGAAAACCGGCCCGATCCATCAAGGGCGAATCAAAGGAGCGTATGACGTCACCGTCACTGATCGCGGCGCCCTTGAGGTTTTCAGCGACGCTTTGCCCTGCCACGGTTCGCGCCGTGCCGTCCAAATGGCCAGCATCCAGAAGTGTGCGCATCACCGCGGGCACTGCGCCAGCCCGGTGAAATCGCTCGCATAGGTAAGCACCGGCAGGTTGCACATTGGCCAGCAGCGGGATGTCGTAGCCGACCGCCCAATCCGCACGACCAAAATTCACCCCGCAATGTGCCGCTATTGCTTGCAGATGCGGTTGCGCGTTGGTCGAACCGCCAAGAGCCGCAACCACCCGCACCGCGTTCAGGAAGGCCTCGCGCGTCATGATGTCGAGTGGCTTGAGGTCTTCGCAGACCAGTTCCACTGCGCGTGCGCCGGTGCGATACGCCATCTGGCCACGTTCACGATAAGGTGCGGGGATTGCCGCGCAGTAGGGCAGTGACATGCCAAGCGCCTCGGCAACGGCGTTCATCGTACTTGCCGTGCCCATCGTGTTGCAATGCCCGGTAGAAGGCGCAGAACCGAAGGCGCGGTCGTAGAATTCGTCTTGTGTGATCTCCCCCGCCGCTTGCTTGCGTCGCGACTCCCAAATCACTGTGCCTGAGCCGACCAGGCGATTTTCGTGCCATCCATCCAGCATTGCGCCGCTGGACAAAACAATCGCCGGCAAATTAACCGTGGCCGCTGCCATAAGGGCGGCAGGCGTGGTCTTGTCGCAGCCGGTGGTCAGCACGACGCCATCAAAAGGATAGCCATGCAGCAGCTCTACCAGTCCCAGATATGCCAGATTGCGATCCAGCGCGGCAGTGGGGCGGCGGCAATTCTCGAAAATTGGATGTATGGGGAATTCCAGAGGAATGCCGCCTGCGTCGCGGATACCGTCCCGCACACGCTTGGCAAGGTCCAAATGCACCCGGTTGCAAGGGGCTAGATCGCTGCCGCTTTGCGCGATACCAATGATGGGGCGCCCGCTGCGGAGTTCCTCCGGGGTTAGTCCGTAGTTGAAAAACCGCTCAAGGTAGAGCGCAGTCATGTCCGGACGATCGGGATTGTCGAACCAGTCTTGGGAGCGAAGACGGCGCGATACTTTGTCATTCATGCCAGTTTTGCCTATATATGGCGCACCCATGAGGGTAAAATAGCGCGTGTTCGTTAATTTGGTATGATAACTTTTTCGTTGACGGACGTCAATTGCGCCCGGGCATCTTCAGTCTTCGGTAATCGCGCGCCAGTAGCGTTCCGAAACTGCCGTCAGATGCCGCTCCATCGCCTCAAGCGCGGGATATTCCCGCCCTGCGGCAATCGCCTCATAAATTTCGCGATGCTCGGCCACTACATCCTGCGTGCTGACCGCTTGGGAGGACACTGCGCGCTGTTCGATTAGCCAATCATGTAGAGCGCTTACCAGCGCGATGAAGACTTCGTTGCCGACAATGTCGGCGATGGTGCTGTGAAAGGCGAGGTCCGTTTTCTGAAATTCGCCGGCGTCGGTTGCTGCTGCGTTGGCCTCGAATGCGGCGTAGAGACGTTCAATGTCATCCGGCCCAGCTTTGCGGGCAGCATCGCGCGCAAGCATTGCCTCTACCGAGATGCGCGCGTCTTGCATTTTCTTCGCGCCGCGCGGGCGGGACAAAAAATAGCGCGCAGCACCTGACAATGTTTCGACCAGCGGTTGCACAGAAGGCTCGGCGACCCGTCCGCGAGCGCCGTGACGCATCTCAACTAGTCCCTTTCGTTCGAGTGAAAACAACGCCTCGCGAACCGAAGCGCGTCCTGCCGCAAACATCTCCATGATCTCGCGCTCCGGCGGTAGGCGATCTTGCACCTTTAGCGCGCCAGAAATGATCTTGAGCTCTAGTGCGTCAGCGATCTCCTCGAACTTCTTTCTTTTCATTGCCGTGCTGCCCTCATCTCAGACTTAAACTGTTGATACCACGAGCCCGCGGGTGCCGCCAAACGCAATTCGTTAGCGCAGCAGCGACGGGAGGAATAGCGAAAGCGCGGGAACAAGCGAAACCAGCAACAGCGAGAGAAAAAGCGGGACGAGGAAAGGCAGGGTGGCCTTAGTGACGAATTCCACCGATCTGTTCCCGACGCGCGCAAGCACGAAAAGGATCACGCCAACGGGTGGAGTCATCAGCCCGATCATCAGGTTCAGCACCATCATGATGCCCAACTGCACAGGGTCCAGCCCGATATCGGCCGCAATGGGCATCATCACGGGCACAAGGATAGTGATCGCTGCCACGGGTTCGAGGAAGAGGCCCACCAATAGTAGCACAAGGTTTATCAGCAGAATCACTAGGATCGGGTTGTCGGACACTGTCAGGATCGCGCCAGCCAGATGGTCTGGGACCCGGTTGATCGTCAGTACCCAAGCGAAGGCAGAGGCGGCTGCAACAACCAGTAGAACCGCCGCTGTGGTTTCTAGCGTGTCCAGGAAGATTGCGGTAATCCTGCGCAATCCCATCGTCTGGTAAATCAGGGTGCCAAGAATAAGTGCATAGATCACGGCGGCGACAGATGCTTCGGTCGCGGTGAAGGCGCCGGTCATTATGCCGCCGATAATGATACCGGGCGTGACCAGCGAGAGGAACGCTCGCGCGCCAGTGTAGCGGATGCGACCGAGCGACAGGCGGGTGTCAGCCGGATAGCCGCGGCGGCGCGCTACAATCGCGATCATCGCCATCAGAGTGAGCGCGATTAGAAGCCCCGGCACGATCCCAGCCAGAAAAAGCGCACCGATGGACGTTCCGGTTTGCACGCCATAGATAACCAATGGCAGGCTGGGCGGGATGATCGGCCCGATAGCTGAAGAGGCGGCGGTGATGCCAATCGCAAAATCGTCGTCATAGCCTCGATCACGCATCGCCTTCAATTCAATGGCGCCAAGCCCCCCAGCGTCTGCTGCTGCAGCGCCTGACATGCCAGAAAAAATGACAGATGCCACGACATTTACATGCCCCAACCCGCCACGCAGCCAGCCGATCAATGATAGTGCAAAATCAAAAATACGCGCAGTGATGCCCGCACTGTTCATAAGGTTCCCGGCGAGTATGAAGAAAGGCACCGCCAGCAGAGGAAAGCTGTCCACCCCACCTACCATGCGCTGCACCACCACGAATTCCGGCACCCGGCCGGTCATGGCTACATACGATAGAGCTGAAAGCCCAAGTGCCACGGCAATCGGGGCGCCGATGATCAATAGCACCGCAAGGATGACAAACATTGCGATGATCATTTGCCGCCTTCCTGGGTCCGCAGGTACACAATCCAGCCCACCACGCTTCGCAGCACCAGCGCAGCAAGGAATGCGGTGATGAGGTAGTAGAGAACGGATACCGGCACATCGACCACGGCCATGCGCTGATTATGCAGCCGTTCGCCCATCTGCCATGCTAGGACGGCGAGCGCTGCAAAAAAACTTACCGAAACCACCTGAATTGCGCCCTGCAGTACCCGTGCCCAAGCGCGATCTCGCCAGCGTCCCAGCAGATCGAGTGCCATATGCCCACCACGTCGTTGAGCACGCAGGCAGCCAGCGAAAACAGTACAGACCAGCAAATAGCGGGCAATCTCTTCGGTCCAGCCAAAGGAGGAGTTGAGTACGTAGCGCGTGAAGAACTGCAGGAAGACAATGACGAGGAGGGCAACAAATAGCCCGAGCGCCACCGTGTCCTCAGCCGTGAGGTCGATCACTGGCGCATCTTCCAACTGCTCGGCGGTATCTGATTCGGTTTTCATAGGTTTTGGTATTACTACATTTTTCTTACGCTGGGCTGAAAATTCTCCCAGTTTAAGGCAATCTTCAACAAGAAAAAGCGCGCATCTGAAGAAATTTATGGGCAAGTAGGAGAATTTCGGCTATTTGGTATCACGTCTTTAACGGAGGACCTCATGCTCAACAGATTTCGCTCACTCTTCCTCGGCGCAACCGCTGCCGCCCTTGCCGCAACGGCTGCTTTCGCGCAGGAGAAACTGACCTTCGCTCATGTTTACGAAGTAGACTCGGCCTATAACCAATGGGCGCAATGGGCCGCCGACGAGATCGGCAAGCGCACTGACGGTCGCGTCACGGTCGAGAATTTCCCCGCCGCGTCTCTCGGCAATGAAAACGACATCTTCCAGGGCCTGTCGCTAGGGACTGTGGACATCACCCTGTCGGGCAGTTTTTATGCTGGGCAGCTCTATCCGCCGATGTCACTGTCAAGCGCGCCGTACATGTACCGCGACTTTGATCACTGGCTGAAATACTCCAAAAGCGATCTTTTCGAAGAAATCTCGAGCGAGTACACCGAGCAAAGTGGGCGCCATGTGCTGGGCTTGATCTACTACGGTGCGCGACATCTGACCGCCAACCGCGAGATCAACTCGCCAGAGGATATGGCGGGCATGAAGCTGCGTGTACCCAACTCCCCGATGTTCACTCTGTTCCCGCGCTCTGTAGGCGCCAACGCCACGCCGATCCAGTTCGCCGAAGTGTATCTCGCACTGCAACAGGGCGTCGTGGACGGTCAGGAAAATCCTCTGCCGACCATCGTGTTCAAGAAGTTCTATGAAGTGCAGAGCCACGTGATGCTCACCGGTCACCTGATGGATAGTCTTGTGGTCGAGATGGGTGATCCTGCTTGGCAACGGTTGAGCGAGGAGGATCGCGCGATTGTAGCGGAGGTGCTGGGCGAAATGGCCGACAATGCCACGCAAGCTGTGCGTGAGTCAGAGATGGAGCTGGCGCAGTCAATGCCCGAAAAATACGGCGTCACGCTTGTCGAGATCGACCGCGCCCCATTTGTTGAGGCAATGAAGCCGCTCTTGGAGGCGGACGATCTGCCTTGGACGAAGGAACATGTCGCGCGGGTGCAGGCGATTAAGTAAGCTGACGAGCTATCTTGCAAGCGGCCCACCGGGGTCGCTTGTTTTTTTGGAGTATGCGAAGATGCAGCACATCCTGCCGCAAGATGCGGACAACGCTATTTTGGTTGGGCGGTTCTGGGACGAGGATGCCAATGGCCCGGCACTCTGCGCCATTCAGGACGATACTATCGCTGATATCACCGATGCAACCGCCCCGACTATGCGCGATCTGCTTGAGCTGGACGACCCCGCCGTTTACGTTAAGGCACGGCTTGCAGAGGCGTGTAAACTTGGCTCGATCCGGGAAATCGAGGCGGTCAAGCTGCTTGCACCTTGCGATCTTCAGGCGATCAAGGCATGCGGCGTAACCTTCGCGCGCTCCATGGTCGAACGCGTAATTGAAGAACGGGCGGCTGGCGATCCGGCTGCGGCAGATGCAATCCGTGCGCGCTGCAAGGCACTAATCGGCGACCGTTTGTCGGACCTCAAGGCAGGGTCGGCGCAGGCTATCGAGATCAAGAACGCACTGATTTCCGAGGGCATGTGGTCGCAATACCTTGAGGTTGGCATTGGGCCGGATGCCGAGGTGTTCACCAAGTCCCAGCCGATGTCCGCTGTCGGTTGCAGCGCGGATGTTGGGCTGCATCCTGCATCAACCTGGAACAATCCCGAGCCGGAAATCGTGCTAGCGGTAAACAGCCGCGGTGCGATCCAGGGGGCTACTCTTGGCAATGACGTGAACCTGCGCGACATCGAAGGTCGCTCCGCTTTGCTGTTGGGCAAGGCCAAGGACAATAACGCCTCCTGTGCCATTGGTCCATTCATCCGGCTTTTCGACGCCAAATTCACGCTGGACGATATTCGCACCGCGGAACTAAAGATGACCGTGACCGGGCAGGATGGCTACACGTTGACAGGCCACAGCGCCATGTCCGAGATCAGCCGTGACCCGGTTGACCTTGTCGCGCAGACTTGCGGCGCGCATCATCAATACCCCGACGGCTTTATGCTGTTTCTCGGAACGCTTTTTGCCCCGACCGAGGACCGCGACGTGCCGGGCGAAGGGTTCACCCACAAGATCGGTGATGTGGTGCGTATCACATCCGCCCGCCTTGGAACTTTGGAAAACACAGTTCGGCTGTCCACCGATTGTGCACCATGGACTTTCGGAGCTGCGGCATTGATGCGCAACCTAGCGGGCCGCAAACTTATCTGAGTAGAGAGGACGAGATGATACTGACGGGTAAACACCTGATCGCCGGGGAATGGATCGGCGGAGACGAAATTTTCCAGAACGAGCCCGTCGAAGGCGCTGCCGACAGTTTCGCCAAGGGGCGCGTTGCGGATGTAAATGCCGCTTGCGAAGCTGCCGAGGATGCTTTTGCCTCCTATGCCGCGACCAATCGCACAGAACGCGCGGCTTTTTTGCGCCGCATCGGCGATGAGATTGAGGAGCGGGGCGCTGAAATCACCGCCATCGGCACGCGTGAAACCGGCTTGCCCGAAGCACGGCTGGAAGGTGAGCGCGGGCGCACCTGTGGACAACTGCGACTTTTTGCGGAGCACATCGAGGCGGGTGACTACCTTGACCGTCGCTATGATGAGGCTCTGCCCGACCGCGCTCCGCTTCCGCGACCCGATCTGCGGATGATGCAGCATCCCATCGGCCCAGTGGCTGTCTTCGGCGCGTCAAATTTCCCGCTCGCCTTTTCCACTGCTGGTGGCGACACAGCCAGTGCACTCGCCGCCGGTTGCCCGGTCGTGGTCAAGGGTCATTCTGCCCACCCAGGCGTTTCGGACATCGTGGCACAAGCCATCGACGCGGCGCGGCAGGCCTGCAATTTGCATCCAGGTGTGTTCTCCCAGATTCAGGGCGGCAATCGCGCAGTCGGGACGGTACTTGTGCAGCACCCTCTGATCAAGGCGGTAGGCTTCACCGGGTCGCTGGGCGGGGGCCGGGCGTTGTTTGATCTCTGCGCACAGCGCCCGGAGCCGATACCTTTCTTTGGCGAGCTTGGTTCGGTCAATCCGATGTTCGTGCTACCCGCAGCGCAGGCCGCGCGAGCGGCAGAGATCGGCGCTGACTGGGCCGGGTCGCTGACCATGGGGTGCGGGCAGTTCTGCACCAATCCTGGAATCGCCGTCCTGTCCTCCGGTGCCGGAGCGGATACGCTGGTGGACGCCGCGGAGGCCGCGCTTCGTGACGTCGCGCCACAGCCAATGCTGACGCCTTCGATGGCCGAAACCTATGCCCGTGATTCCGCGGCCCTTGCCGGGCGCGCAGGCATCGAAACCCGCCTTCACGCAACCAGCAACGGGCGCAATGGTGCGCCGGTATTGCTTGAAGTCTCGGCCAGGCAATTCCTGGCCGATCCGGATATGGCGCATGAGGTCTTTGGCCCCCTGGGCCTTGTTGTCCGCGCCGACAGCGAAGATGAGGTGCTGGAGATTGCCAGGGGGCTGGAAGGCCAGCTGACCTGCACCTTGCACCTCGACGACGCGGATGTCGAACCGGGCCGTGCGCTCTTGCCGATCCTGACGCGCAAGGCAGGACGCGTACTGGCCAATGGCTTTCCCACAGGCGTGGAGGTCGCGGATACGATGGTGCACGGCGGTCCATACCCGGCCTCGACAAATTTCGGCGCGACTTCGGTTGGAACCTTGGCGATCCGCCGGTTTCTGCGCCCGGTTTGTTATCAAAACATGCCAGCGTTTCTGTTGCCGGAGGACTTGTCAATCGATAGCCCCAGGTGACGTGCAAGCGAACTTGCGAGTGTGGAACCCGGCAAGGAGCGAAACACTTTCTAATACAACCTAGTGTCCCGTGGAACTCATAAGAGTCAATGGGCTATGCTGCTCCCCTTGATACATGTGCCTTCTGGATAGAGCGCACGGCCAAAAACGGTCCGTTGTGTCCGGCGCCTTGGCTGCAATTGAGGTCAATGGCATAAAAGTGACAGAACCCCACGGCAGAACAGCGGCGGTTCTGGCACGTTTTCGCCTGAACTGCTTGCGCTGACGCTTCCAAGAAAGCGAAGCGAAGCAGGTGAGTTGGGCCACGCCGGACCAGGCACTAGCAGTGCGAGGCTCACCGAAGGAGCTTCGGCCAAGATATTTCTCGGATATCGTTACCGCGAGACGCGTAGCAGCGAAGCGAGCGGGGCGGTGGTCCAAAGTCTGAGCCTAGATATCAGCCCAGCACTTTGGTGCGACAAGTACGCCAGTTTTGTGCTACCTTTCTCGCGTGCGTCAGAACGCGTTTCGACCTTTCCGGCGGGCAAGGTGCTGCTCGATGCGGGCGCCGATCCGAACGCGCATTACATCTGGGGCGGAACCTATCGCTTTGCGGTCCTCACCGGGCGGAAATGCTCGAAGCCGATGCCCATCACACTTCGGAAACAGCCAGCGAGCGCAGTGCAGCCGTCAAGACCGACGGTGAGGCCGAGATCATCGTTGAGATTGGCCTCCATGCAATCCTCGACGATGGTGACCTGCACGGCGGGAAGTGGCGACTGCTCGCTCTTGCGCATACCGCAAGACCGCCGGAAAAGCTGAACCGCCAGCATCAGTGTCAGACCTTCCGACATGGCCCGCCACCCCATGTCCGCCTTGGAGACTTCGCGGCGCTTGCAGCGGATGAGATCGAGTGCCGAAAAACGGGTTTGCGCAGATACGTGATATGATCACGCAGGTTCGAAGAAGAACTGAGCCGCACTTGATGAGACGTTCTAGCAGGTCCTTCGCGCAGTCATCGCCAAGGGCAGAACCAGTCACATGGAGTTTAGAATGATATTCTTCGACACATACCAGATGACCAAAGCCATACCCGCACTTTGTTTCGCGCTCGCTGCAAGTGTGCAAATGGTGTCCGCCGAAGTGGTCGTGCGCGGCACCGAGGGAGCGCCGCTCCACGAGGCCCGACCGGCGCCTGCATTCATCAAGGGCGATCACGAAATCGTCGTGGCTCAGCCGTCGCCTTCTGAAATCAATCCGTCCTTTCTGGGGCCTGTCCTTTTGATGAAATCGGCGCATGTCGATCTTGACCGTGGGGTCGCGCGCCTGCCCTTGCGTGAAGGACAACTCGAAACGGGTGAGAAGGTCTGGTTCGCGATTACCGACGTGTCTGACCGAGACCTCGCCGAGCTTCACGGCGTCCCTTATGCCGCAAAAATGGCCTATGGGTTGACAGGAAACGCATCGCGGGAAGCTGTGATCGAAAAAGACGGTACATGGACGTTCAATCGCGGTGCCGTCGATTTTTCACCTGAATGGAACGTGGTCCCGGGCGATGCCCCTGACTACTTCCCTCCTGCCGAGATCCAGCCCGGTTCTGTTGGCGATGCTGGCTACTCACCGCTCGTGGAAGTGACGAATGCGGGCAAGCGTCCTGTCTTCAATGCACCGATGCTGGCCTTCGATGTGTCCGCGGAAGAGCTCAATGCCTACTGTGATGGTGAAGTAGACTACAGCGTGGTGCACGATAAAGTTGTATCGATCTGCCCCGAAACAGGCTGGGTCGAAATCCAGCTGACGTTGGGTTACACCTTTGGAAAACCGATCCTGTATATTTCAACTGAAGCAAACGACGAGCTCGTTGCCACGCTCGAACAGGCCACCTATTCGGAGGCGATGAAGGATTTGCCTTTTGCGAACGAGGATGCGGCTCCTGGAGAAGGGGCGGAGCGTATCTATGTCTTCGCCAACGGCCCGACCGGTACCGACAATCCGCATCGTCAAGGCTTGAACTCAGTCCTTGGCGGCGATGGCCGTGGGCCGCTGAATGTCCTGGGCGGCGTTCCGACCTTGAACCTGGACTACTCGCCAATGTGGCGGCTGTTTCCCGCGAAATGGACTACAGACGCTATCTCACGCGGATACCGAGCGCGTATGTCGGACGCGATCTGGATCGAAGATATGGCTGCGAAAGGCTTCATCACCTCTCTGGATGACGGACCGCTCCGTGCTGTCGGTTTCATCGTGAATTGTCCGGTCGTTTACCGGATCAACTGATCCTTCCCAACTGGCCGGGGGCCACCTGTCCCACCCCCAATGCTGTTCCAAGCAGCCTCCGGCCCTTTTTCATGGAGAACGATATGAAGTGTTCATCCCTGGCGATTGCACTCGCGCTCAGCTTCCCGGCCGCTCCTATTCTGGCCGCGCCGGTCACACTAATGTTCGGGGAGGCAGCGGGCCAACACGTTACTTTCGAGTTTTCGCAAAACCGTACGGCTCCGGACGCTCTGACAATTGAAACCCGTCGTATCGGCAACCCCGGCGCGCACATCCGTATTTGGATCGACAACAGCCGCAGTTCGCTATCGGAAATGATTTTGGATGGAGAGGACTGTAGCTTTGACGATGCCGGAGCGAAATGCACTTTGAAAATCGGCGGCGGAACCGAGACTTACCGCCGATACGTCGAAGCGTTTCGACTTGGCCGGACTGCACATATTGAGGTGCGCAATTCCAACGTCATGGCTATGCGAGACGATATCTCGCTCAAAGGTTTCACTGCCGCTTATAATAGATAACACGCGACCGGAGCGGCTGTCTTCGCTCCGGTCAGACCTCCGTCGCGCAAATGCCTTGATCGCGCCAGAAACGATGAAGAGGTCTCAGATCACTGGACAGCCGGCCAAGTTGTATCTGACCTGCTCCCCGAGGCTCTCTTATTCATAACGAGAGTCTACGGGTCTGTGATCCGACCCCCAACGTTGGACCGCCGTTGGCGAGAGTTTTCCGCCTCGATCAGGGTGACAGGCTAGTGATGCCCCCAGATTTCGTCAGCGTGATCGGGGCTTTGTTGCCGATCGCGCTGTGTGGCCGTTCCTCGTTGTAGTATCTACGCCCAGCCTCCAACTTTTCGGCCGCATCTGCAAGCGTCAAGAACCAGTGCGCGTTCAGACATTCGGCCCTGAACCTACCATTGAAGGCTCCGATGAAGGCGTTGTCCGTCGGCTTTCCCGGTCGCAAGAAGTCGCGAAACTTTTGACCGATCCCATATCGACCCGTCACAGGTGGAATACCCAGATCAGACCTCCTTCAAAACAAAACCCCGCCAAAATGACGGGGATTTGTCCGCATTCCAGGTCAGGCAATGCCCTCCTTACTTGCTTGAGGAGGCCCAGCACTCCAACGGAACCGTTTAGGGAGCTCCGGCTCAGCCTTTCAGGGCAGAAACGATCAGTGCCCTCATTTCGGCATTGCTTTCTATCGACATAGCCTGCGCAATCTGGGCAAGCTGTGATAGAGTCAAAGACATCACGTCAGCTTCAAAGCCGTTGCTGCGCAGTACGTTTGCAGCAGTTGTTTCGAGCCCGCTCAGCGCCGCGCGCATTTCATCCACGCCCATGTCCTGGGCGTTCGCTGCCGTTGCCATGAAAAGCAAAGCCGCCGACATCATCATCTTACGCATCGTTTTTCCTTTCGTTGCATGTACTACAGTCGTACGTCGGAACGGCTCTCCCGGCTTTCAGGAACGTGCGCTTTGTTGACAGTGATTTGCCCAGGTCTGCTGGCTTTCGTGACATAGGAGAAATGCAAATAAAGCGGTTTGCGTTTGATTTGAATCGAAGTGGGATTCACAGGCCCTGCTTGGTCTGATTCACTTCTTATTGGAGGTGTATCATGGGCAAACCGTACCCTTTGGACCTTCGGGAACTGATTTGCGCCTACGTTGCTGAAGGCAACTCGGCCCGTTCAGCTAAGCGGCTGTTTGGGGTGAGCGCGGCCACGGCGGTGAGATCCGTAGCGGAGCATCGTGAACATGGTTCGGCAGTGTCCAAGCCGCAAGGCCGCCCTGCCGGTCAGTTCGGCAAGCTGGCTCCGCACTGGGGTTTTCTGCTGGAGATCGTGCAGGTTGAACCAGACATTACGCTCAAGGAATTGGCCGCAGCCCTGTCGGAAACACATGGCGTGGCGGACCGTCATCTAAAAAAAGGACTGATCGCGGCGGAACGTGAGCGACCGGCACTGCGCCATCTCCGCCATGATTGGATCGAGCGCCGCCAGCCCGCATGCGCCAGGAGCCGCACAGGCTGGTCTTTATCGACGAGACGGCGGTCAAGACCAACCTCATGCGGCTGCGCGGAAGGGCCCCTGTCGGCGGGCGGCGCTATGGCGCAGCACCTTTTTGGCAAATGGGGCACGCTGACCTTTATCGCCGGGCTGACGCAGGTTGCCCTGATCGCGCCCTGGGTGATCAAGGGCACGATGAACGGACCTGCTATCGACACCTATATCAAGGCACGACTGGCCCCAGCGCTTGATCCCGGAACCGTTGTCATCCTCGAAACCCTGTCCACACACAAGAGCCCACGCGCGGCACAAGCCCTGAGAGAGAGCGGCTGCTGGTTCTTGTTCCTGCCTGCCTACAGCCGAGATCTCAATCCCATCGAGATGGCCTTCTCGAAACTCAAGGCCCAACTGCGACGCATCGGTGCCAGAACCTTTGACACCTTGTTCCACGCACTCGGAGACATCTGCGATCTATTCGACCCGCAGGAGTGATGGAACTTCCTCAAAGCTGCCGGATATGCGTCAGATTAAATGCAACGTGCTATAGCCGAGTGGTTCGGCTGGGGCGCGAAGGCCGAAATGGAGCATGCCCGGGTAGTTCCGGGTCAACTCCTGTCTCGGTCTCAATGTCATACGTCAAACCGTGCTACGGAATCGGAAACGAAAGAACGAAAATCGTTCCTGCAGGTCCGGTTTCCTCCAGTTTGAGTGTCCCGCCGATCCGGGAGGTCAGAGATTGCGCGATCGTCAATCCCAGGCCCATAGAGACCGGCAATGCCCCGCTTGAACATGATGCGGTGCTGCTGCCCAAACCAGGGCCCGTATCCGCGACGACGATATTTATCCACCCTCTTTCCGACACACGCGCCGCTATGCGCACTCCGCCAGGGTTGGAGCCGATTGCGACGATGGCATTGGTGAGTAGGTTGGCGAGGATGCGAAACACGGCCGAAGCCGTTCCTTCGCAGAAAACGATTTCTGGTGACTGAAAGCGCAGGTCGATTCCGGGATGTGCAATGCCTTCCCCAAGCTCGATCACGTCGGCGACCACGCGCGACAGCATTGATGGCTGGCCGTCATCCTCGATCATTCGGTCTTCGGAACAACAGAGCTCAAGTACGCGGGAGCAGCTGCGCTCCAGACGCCGACCGAGGGTTTTCGGTCGCGACGCGCTGGCCTCGAGCAACTCGTCGGCCACCATCGAGATCGTCGCGACGATGTTCTTGATGTCATGCGCTCTCTGGCGCCATTCGAGAGAATTAGGTTGGTTCGTCATGGAAACTCTCCTTGATGATACCTCAAAACTCTTCCCAATTTTCCGGATCCCGTATTTCTCGAACGAGCGAAATCGTTGCAGGAAAGCAGATTGCCGGGCTCAGGGCGATGCCACGTGCATAAGCCGATAGCTGCCAGGAGTGCGTCCTACGAAACGACGAAACAAGGACGTCATATGGCTTTGCGAACTGAAGCCCGTCGAATAGGCAATTTCAGCGAGGCTGAGATCGCTGGCGGTAATCAGTCGCTGCGCTTTCTCGATGCGCTGGAGGATCAGGTAGCGGCGGATCGACATGCCAGTTCGTTCCCTGAATCGTCTCGAGAAATGATAAGGGCTCAGGCGTGCGTGATGCGCGATTTCAGTGATGGTGATGCTCTTGTCGAGATTGGCGTCAATGAACTCGAGCGCCGCTTGGATGCATCGCGGGGCGTTCGTTTCAATTTTTTTTTCTTCGGTCACGATTTGCATCAAACGGATCGCGATCAGATCCTTGATGAAACTTGTCTCGGTGGGGGTCGAGCAATGCCGCTTGGTGACGATGAAATCGTAAACGATGACACCTGCGCCATTCAGGGCAAAGTCTATACCGTTCCATATGGGTTCCGTCATACCGTCCAGCGCCAGCCGGGCAGGCGCCACGCGCAGGGCGTCCAAGCGGAAGAGGAAAAGGATGGAGTGGCCTGCTCTGACAGAGGAATAGGTTCGGACGATCCCGGGCGGCAGAAGGCTAAAGGCGTGTCCGGCCTGACGCTTGGGAACACTGTCGCCGTTGGCTGTCAGGCTGCTGTCGGTTGCGCCGAGATTTATGTCGAGCAGCCAGTAGCCGTCTGGGATGTCAATTGAGAATGTACCAACGCCAAAGGCGTGCACCAAAAAGCCGTCGGCCTGAATGGCGATAGGTCTTTCCGAATCTGCGCCAGCGAAATCGTTCATTCCAGTATGAAACGGGATCCGGCGCCGAGCGTATTCCACGGTGTTCGGTTTTCAGGATCTTGCCTGAGTGTGCCATTACCTCGTCAGGGTTTGGGATCCGCGCCGTTGCCATTCTTAGGCACTACGTTGCGGTCGTTGTAGTTCTTGTTAGCCCAAGCAAAATAACGGTTCACCAGCTCATGTTCGCAGGTTTTGAAGGTCAGCCAGAAAAACAGCCCGGCACCCCCCCATATCAACAGTTCCCCAACCTGCCACAACGCGCCGTGCAGGATCGCGTCCCAACCGAATTCTCGTACGAAGCGCACGCTGGCCATTGCGTGTTTGAAAAGGTTGAATGTTACGAAGGCAAAGAAGGCTGTGGCGCTCCCTGCCAGCAGGAACACCAGAATGGCGGGCCAGCGCGTGATGTTGACGAGCACCATGATCGCTCCTTTTGCGTGCACGTTAGTGGGCAGACAGAAGGACAGCAATTCGCGCCGTAGCAATCACAGCGGCACATCCTGTTTCAAACCTCGGTGGATAGACCTTTCCGCATTAGTTCAAAGACCCTTTGCGGAAATGCTCGAAGCCGATGCCCATCACACTTCGGAAACAGCCATCGAGCGCAGCGCAGCCGTCAAGACCGACCCGGGCCGCCAGGGTTTCGCAAGGCAGCCCAGGATCACGGTCCAGCGCCTCGCGTATCCGGTCTACTCGTCGCTCGTTGCAAAAGCGACTGATGGACATGCCGACATCTTCTTTGAAGCTGGCCAGCAAAACAGGCGCAGGACAGCCGCAGTAAGCGGCGACCTCTTCGATCGCGAATTCCTCCGCATGGCGCGTTTCGATGTAATCTATGGCGAGCTTGATCTGTAGCGGCGTGGCCCCCGGTCGGCATTCCAAATCGGACATGCGGGCAAAATCCACCAGTTTGGTTACAAGCGCCCACTCGGTTTCGGTCCTGCTCAAACCATCCGCCGCGAGCAGCTTCGAGGCGCTGGCCGCGAAGCGCAGCGCGCAGTTCCTGAGCGACACGTTCGTCTCGTTGATGAAACCTGCGGCGTTCCCCGCCGATGCGTGCCCGTCGCTGGCATGGCCGATCGCCTCGTCGAACATCGCCTCCGGTATCATCACATGTAGTGCCAGGAAACGCCCCTTCGCCGACATCCGCGTCTGATTTCGAGACGGCACGTAGCAGAGGCTTCCGGTTTCCACCGCCGCCCTGCGGGGTCCGATCCGCTGATCGAAATCGATTTCCGTCTCGGCATAACCGCCAAGGCAGAGAGCCAGGAAATGCACGTTCATTCCGGGTGTTTCGAACGTATCGTCCCCTTGGTCCCAGATCGCTGCATCGATGCGACCGCACCTCAGGTTCTTCTCGGCGAGCCATGACCTGGAGTGGGTCCCAATATGGTTTATGACATCGTCGGCTCCCTGCAAGACGGTGTCGGAGCGGTCCCTTTTCATCATCCCCGCACCTCCCGGCGGTATTGTCCCGGCGTTACGCCCATGTGCTTACGGAAGACGGTCGTCATATGCGCCTGGCTGGAGAACCCGCAATCGTATGCGATCTCGGCAAGTGGCAGGTCGCCGAGCGCGAGGAGCTCGCGGGCGCGGGCGAGGCGGCGCTCGATCAGGTACTGGTGCGGGGTCTGGCCGGTGGTGGCGCGGAAGGCGCGGGCGAAGTGGAACGTGGTGACGCCCGCCGCCCGCGCCACCGTCTCGAGGCCGGGGTTGTTCTCGAGCCCCGCCTCGATCGCCTCGATTGCACGCGAGAGCTGCGCGGGCGACAGCCGCCCCGGCGCGGGTTCCGGCGCCATGCGGCCGGTGCCGTAGTCGCGCACGATCTCGACGCAGAGCACCTGCACGAGGCTCTCGACGTAGAGCGCGCCGCCGCCCGAGGGCCGGCGCATCTCCTCGTGCACGAGACCGACCAGCGCCTTCATTCGTGGATGCCACTGCGCGTTGAAGCCCAGCAGATCGACGCGATCCGGATCGCCGCGCAGCACCGCGCGCTTGGCCTCGTCCATCAGCGAGCGGTCGATGAGCATCTGGAACAGACGGGCCTCGCCGGTGATGCTGTGCGAGCGCACGGTCCGGCCCGGCGGAACGAAGCTGAAGTTACCCGGACGGTAGGGCGTGGCCGAGGACGTGGCGAGGCCGTCCATTACGTTCTCGCTGTGGAGCGCCCCGTCGAGGCAGAACTCGAGAAGCCCGAACTCGACGGCGACCTCAAACGGTTCGAGTTCCGCCCCCTGCGTCACGACCAGCCCGTCGATCCGCCCGGTGTCCGACCCGATCATCCGATGCACAATTGCGGTATCCAGGTCGAGCAGGAACGGCACCATCTGCTCTGCCGTCAGCAGCCCGTTGTTCGTTTGCGCCTCGCTCATCCCCGCACCTCCCGCCGGTAGCGACCGGGCGTGGTGCCCATGTGCTTTCCGAACACCGTCGTCATGTGCGCCTGGCTGGAGAACCCGCAGGCATAGGCGATCTCGGCCAGGGGCAGGGACGTCGTCCGCAGAAGCGCCTCCACCCGGGCGACGCGCCGCCCGATCAGGGCCTGGATCGCGGATTGCCCGGTTGCCGCCTTGAACGCCCTGGCGAACCCGTAGACGTCGAGACCGACGAGCCGCGCGAGGTCGGTGAGGCCGAGATTCTCGTCGAGATTGGCCTCCATGAAATCCTCGACGATGGTGACCTGCATGGCGGAAAGCGGCGACTGCTCGCTCTTCCTCATACCGCTGAAGCGGCGGAAGAGCTCGCCAGCAAGCACCAGTGTCAGACCTTCCGAAATGGCCCGCCAACCCATGTCCGCCTTTGAGACTTCGCGGCACTGTCGGCGGATGAGATCGGCCAGTCGCGGTTCGTGGAAGGCGAGGTCGGGTTCGAGCGCGCCCATGCGCCACGCGACATCGCTGTCCTGCGAGACGGCGCGCAGAAGCGCGTCATCCACGCTGACCAGGATGTTGGTGGTCTCGCCGCGGAAATCGTAGAACTGCGGGACGCCCGCCGGTGCGAAGGTCAGCAGGCCTGGCCGCGTCTCCTTCTCCCAGATGGTTCCGTTCGCCTCCGCCCTCAGTTTTCCGGTCGAGCGGTCCGCGAGAAAAAGAAGGTTCGTCGGCGGGCGAAAAACCTCGCTGCTATGCGAGCCGAACGTGAACGCGGACATCTCTAACGTCTCGCTGGGCGACGGCAGAACTTCACCCCCTATGGCGACCGCGAGGTCTATCGCGCCCGTAAAGTCGAAGTGAGGCACGCGCGCGCTCATCCCCGCACCTCCCGCCGGTAGCGCGCGGGCGTCGTGCCCATGTGCTTTCCGAACACCGTCGTCATGTGCGCCTGGCTGGAGAAGCCGCAGGCGTAGGCGATCTCGGCCAGTGGCAGGGCCGTCGTCCGCAGAAGCGTCTCAACCCGGGCGACGCGCCGCCCGATCAGGGCCTGGATCGCGGATTGCCCGGTCGCGGCCTTGAACGCCCTGGCGAACCCGTAGACGTCGAGACCGACGAGCCGCGCGAGGTCGGTGAGGCCGAGATTCTCGTCCAGATTGGCCTCCATGAAATCCTCGACGATGGTGACCTGCATGACGGAAAGCGGCGACTGCTCGCTCTTGCGCGCACCGCTGAAGCGGCGGAAGAGTTGCACCGCCAGCATCAGTGTCAGACCTTCCGACATGGCCCGCCAGCCCATGTCCGCCTTTGAGACTTCGCGGCGCTGCCGGCGGATGAGATCGGCCACGCGAGGTTCGTGGAAGGCAAGGTCGGGTTCGAGCGCGCCCATGCGCCACGCGACATCGCTGTCCTGCGAGACGGCGCGCAAAAGCGCGTCATCCACACCGACCAAGATATTGCTGGTCTCGCCGCGGAAATCATAGAACTGCGGGACGCCCGCCGGTGCGAATGTCAGCATGCCGGGCCGCGACTCCCTCTCCCAGATGGTTCCGTTCGCCTCCGCCCTCAGTTTTCCGGTCGCGCGGTCCGCGAGAATGAGAAGGTTCGTCGGTGGCTGGCGAACTTCGCTGCTATGCGTGCCGAATGTGAAAGCCGACATCTCGAACGTCTCGCTTGGCGATGGCAGAACTTCGCCACCTATGTCGACCATGACGACCGCGAGGTCCTTCGTGTCGGTCCATTCGAAGTGAGGGGTGCGCACGGTCATCTCGGCATACTCACCGACTTTGCCGGAACGAAGGGATTCGCGGTCGTCACTCCTTCACCTCCATCAATCGAACCGGTACGCCTGTACCCGGATGCGCCAGGTTCTCGAACTATCACGGTGGTCGAATGAACGCCGAAGACGGTCACTCGGACAAAAGTATTATCAAGCATACACTATTTGTCTTTCACGATCTCGGTTTTTCAAATTCTTGCGGGTTTCTCGTCGGGAAACTTCTGAGCCCCACTGGCTGCCATGCATGCATTGATTACGTTCGGCAGAATTTACGTATCTCGGAGCGGTTCGCTTGCCGTGTGCTTGTCCAGCATCGCTCCACCAAAAGAAAGGTGCCGCACCGACGCCCTGGCGAGGAGGCACTTTTCGCCGACATCATCGCGCTCGCCGCGCGCAACGGCCGCTCGGGCTACCGGCGCATTTCGGTCCTGCTCCGCCAGGCGGTTGGCCGGTGAACGGGACAAGGGCCGAACGGATCCGGCGGCGGTAGGGGCTGAAGGTCCCGCAGAAGCACCCGAAGAAGGGAAGTCTACCGGAAAGACGTTCCTTCACGGCACATTTCTCCGCATTTTACCTGGGGTGGTTCCAAGAATCTTGGTGAAAACTTCCGTCATGTGGCTTTGTGAGGCGAAGCCGCAATCCAGGGCGATCTTGACGATTGGGTCGTCGGACTGTTTCAGGCGTCGTTTTCCATGTGCGAGACGCCTTTCAACGACATACTGATGAAGCCTTCGTCCCGTCGCAGCGAGGAACATGCGTGCAAAATGATATGTGCTGACGCCAGCAATGTCCGCGAGGCTCTTCAGCGAGTGAGTTGCGCAAAGGTCTCTGTCAATATGATCGAGCACGCGCTTAATACGCGGAGAGACGGCAGTCGTGCGCGGCGGTTCGCGCTTTTCATCTCTGATACGATCCGTGAGTCGCATGAGGAGCAGCGTGACGATTGCTTCAATCTGAACATCCGACGGCCTATTCTGGTCAGGCAGCCAGCAGCCCGCGAGCTGATTGGCGATGGCCATCAATGTGTCGTCTCGTTCGTGCAACTGGGTCTTAAGCGCCATTGTTTCATCCGCATTTTTCGAGTCGTCTGGTTCGACTTGCGACACAACGATAAGAACCGGCTCGATCCTGATAGGTCATGCCATGGCGAATGGCATTGTAGAACAGGACCGCAATCTTGCGCGCCGTCGCCGTGACCGCCTTTTGCTTGCCTATGCGCGATGACAACCGTCGATAGAACGCGCCCAGAGCCGTGTCGCTTCGGCCAATCGTGACTGCCGCCAGACGCAGGAGTGCAGCGGCGCGGCTGGAGGACCGGCGTGTCCGCGAGGATAGCAACTTGCCGCCGGAGATCTTGTTGCCCGGAGCGAGACAAAGCCAAGACGTAAAGTGCTTGGCGCTCTGCCAGGCGCGCAGGTCCGTGCCGCATTCGGCCACCAGCTTCAGAGCCAGCGATGGGCCAAGACCGTGGATTTGCGTCAAGTCTGTGCCCAACACCCCGTAAAGTGCGGCACGCACATCGAAGGACGGCGCGTTGTGCTGCTTGCCTTTGATCCGAGCTTTGGCCAGCGGAGCCAGATCACCTTCAACCCGAACAGTAAGCGCGGCTACTGCCGCTTCCAGCCGGTGGTCACACGCCGCAATTTGCGCTTTGTAGAAGTCGTATAGCTCCAGCGACTGTGTCAGAGCAAAGACATGTTCTTCGCGGTCGTTGCCGATCAGCGCGGCTTTTATCGTGTCGATTAATGATTTGCAGCGCACGTCGCGGTAGGCCGCCAACACATCTGGGTCTCGCTCGCCGGCGACGATGGAGCGGATAATCCGCAAACTTGTCGCGCCAGTGATGTCGGAGACGACATGATGCAGTTGCAGGTTCATCTCCATCAGGGCCTTCTGCATGTGCTGGATATGGGCGGCAGCATACTCGGTAAGCCGTTCCCGTTGGCGCATGTAAGCCCGCAAGGTAGCGATCTCCGCTTCAGGGCGGAAACTGCCGCGGAGCAGCCCGTAGGAATGCAACTGGCGCAGCCATCCCGCGTCGTTCACATCGGTTTTGCGGCCCGGCACATTCTTGGCATAGCGGGCATTCACGAGGATGACCTCGAAGCCGTGCCCCTCCAGGATCTCGAAGGCCGGTATCCAGTAAACGCCGGTCGACTCCATCGCCACGCTGGTGACGCCGCATGACCGAAACCAGGCGGACAGATCGTGCAGGTCCTGGGTGACCTGTTCATCATGCGGAGCGTGCTGGCTTACATCCGGTCAGACAACGTCCTATGTCGGGAGATTTTGTCTGTTTAGGTCAGCAGGTCATGAGGCATCCGGTGTCCCGGATGCCCTCTAACGGTTGCCCAGACGGGCTCTGCCGTCAAGAAATGATCTCTTCCATAGCAAACACAGGGTACGCGCGCTGGCGGCCCTCACCGTCCTTAATACGAGATCCCAAATCCCAAGCAGAAGGCCCGAACATTATCTACGAGGTCAGCAAGCTGCCTCCACGGCTCATGTCAGAGTGAGGTCCTTCCGCCTGGGCTCACCCCCTCGAAGAAGGGGCGATAGGGTTCGCCGTGATTGACTACGGCGTGTACGGTGCGCGCCATCTTGGCTGCGATCGCGGTGTAGGCCTTGCGGCGCAGATGGGCGTTGTGTCGATCCCTGGAGATGTAGCGCTCGAACTTGTCCCGGAAGCTGTTGGTCCGCTTGAGAACGGCGGTCTGGCCGGCCATCCACATCGTGCGCCGCAGGCGGGCATTGCCGTACTTCGAGATACGGCTCTGACCGCGGAACATGCCGGACTGGACAGTGGCGAGGTCCATGCCACAGAACTTCAGGAACTGCCGATGATGCCGGAACCGACGCAGGTCACCGGCCTCGGCCAGGATGGTCATGGCGTTGATTGGGCCGATGCCTGGAATGGTCGTCAGCAACTGGTAATCTGGCAGAACGGAGAGCAGTTCGACCGCCCTGGCCTCGATCTCGTTGCGCTGCCGGACAAGGCTTCTGCCCTCTGCAAGGACAAGGCGGAACATGCGAACGGCGTCGGAATCTGCATGTACAGGCAAACCGACGGACTCGACGGCCGTGGCGTAAATATCTGAAAGAAGGCGCTCTTTGGAGACTTTCTTGCCTACCACCTGCCAGGCATCAGCGATGAAGGCTTCTCGGGCCATGGCTGTGATCATCGTCGGCGTCGGATACTTCTCGAGGAACGCGAGAAACCAGTCGGTGCGCGAGCTTCGGTGAAACCGTTCGGCCTCAGGGAAGTAGAGCGGCAGGTAATGCGTCAGGATACGGTGCCAGAGCTCTGTCTTCGAACGCGAGACGATCTCGTGCGTCTTCGACAGCTCCTGGATGTCAGCAACGCCAGTCACAAGCGGATCGTGGAAGAACTGCACCGCGCCAATCTCCAGCATGTGCAGAATGACCTGGGCGTCCTTCGGATCGTTCTTGTCCCAGCTGTTATGCAAAGCTTCACGGGTTCGGGCTAACCCGACCGAGGAAACAAGCTTCAGCTCAAAGCCAGCCTGGCCGAGATGATGCGCCAATGGTCGGTGGTAATTGCCGGTCGCCTCAAATCCGATCCGAACCGGCAGGTCGTAGCTGGCCAAGGAAATAGCAAGCCGCCGAAAGTCCTCCAATGTGTTCGTGATCGTCAATCGACGGCGGCGCTTCTTGCCAGGGACGCCAATCAGCACCTCGTGCCGATGTTTGGAGATGTCGATGGCAACGAGCAAAGTCGGCGCGATAGAATGGGTGGCGGTCATAGCCGGTCTCCTCAGCGGTGTGGTTTGTGCAAAACCACTGTTGAGACCTGAGACCCGGTTATGGCCACACGCTGCGCAATTTGAGGGCTGCGCGTGCGGCCATAACCTAAATTAAGCGCTTCTTCCCGACGTGCTATGGCCCGGAGTTCGTGGCTCAGACTGTCCAGGAGTGGATCAAGGCAGTCTGCGCCAAGAATGCCTACATCGAGCCTTGGTCTCCTTGGAAAAAATGATACTTCGAGAGCTTCAATGCCAGATTCCGCGATGAGATCCTCAACGGGTAGGTCTACTACAGCCTGCGTGAGGCGCAGATCCTGATCGAGCAATGGAGAAAACACTACAACACCAAGAGACAACACAGTGCTCTGGGCTACCGCCCACCAGCGCCCGAAACCATCGTCGCGATGGACCCGAGGCCGGTCATGCACCAACACTCAAACCGGACCACTCAGGTGGGGCTGATCACAGGATCAATGTGCCTTTTGCCGGCCGGTTCGGCGGCCAGTCGTCAATTTATACAGAATGGCCAAAAATGTCCTGCCAACGCTCATTCGGTCTTCGATGGATCGTGACATCGGAGCGGGTCTCGATCCGACGGCCAAAGGCGATCCATGTGTCGAGCGTTGCGTAGGTTGCGGTCATAGCGAAGGGTCTGATGTCAAAGTGAATTTGATCGTAGAAGAGGTCGGACCGCCTCAGCTTAGTCCAAAATTCCTGCGCAAAGCACGGTCGAAGACCCGGCCCGGTAGCAGGCTGTGCAATCGGTTCAGCAGGCTTGCCTCGCGGCCGGCATCGGACACGGCGGGCGGGTTCGGATGGATGGCAAGACGGTGGACAACGCGCGCGACCACTTGTGGATTGTCCGCGCGCGTGAGGCTCGTCTCGACCGCACGTCGCACGCGTTCGGCACCCTCAACGGTGCGAGCGGCGGACAGCGTATTGGTGCCGATGTCCGTCCGCATGAAGCCGGGCCGTACCGCGAGCGAGCGCAGACCCGTTCCGCGCAACTCGTGATCGAGCGAGGTCGAAAAACCCTGCAGCGCGTGCTTGCTGGCCGCATAGGCGCCCATGAACGGGGCAGGCAGGTAGCTGACAACCGAGCAGATGTTGACGATCCGACCGGTGCCCGCAGCACGCATCGCGGGTAGCACCGCCCGCGTCATGCGCATCGCGCCGAACAGGTTGGTTTCAAAGGCGGCGCGGATCTCGGCCTCCGTGAAGACGTCGAACCCGCCGATCTGGGCAAAGCCGGCGTTGTTGACGAGGAGGTCGATGCGGCCATGCTCGGCCAGCATATCCCGGACCAGCGCGTCGCAGGACGCAGCATCCATCACGTCGAGCGACGCGAAATCCGCCCGCGTTCGGCTGGTGCCGATGACGGTTGCGCCGGCCTCGGTGAGCGTCCGGGCAATGGCGGCGCCGATGCCGCTTGAGGCGCCGGTGACGATCGCGATGGTGTTTTCCATGTTGTTCCTCATGCTTGTAGGAGTCGCGCCTTGCGCGTGGCGAGATAGGTGCGGGCGGCGGGATCGTCGGACAGACCGATGGCGCGGTCGAAGGCGTCAAGCGCGGCTTCGGTGTCCCCGATCCGTGCCAGGACATGGGCCCGAGTCGCCCACCACGGTTGATAGGTGCTGACCCGGGTGGCCTCGATGGTGTCGAGGGCGGCAAGCGCCGCCTGCGGCCTGTCCCGTTTGGGCGCCGATCGTGGGCGCGATGGCGACAAGCCCGGTATAGAGCAGCTTCAGCTCGTTCCAGTCGGTCAATCCCGTCCGTCGCCGCGCGGCGTGGACCGCTTGGATCGACGCCTCGATCTGATATCGCCCCAGAGAAGCGTTGCGTGCGGCGTTTGCGAGCGCCTTCTCGGCATCGGCCAAGTAGGCGGCGTCCCACAGCGACGTGTCCTGCTCCTCCAGCGGGATGAGTGCGCCTGTGTCGTGGTCGGTGCGAGCAGGGCGCCGCGCCTCGGAAAACAGCATCAGTGCGAAGAGCCCTTGTGTTTCCGCCACTTGCGGGTTCTCGGCGGCCACGAGGCTCGAGAGCCAGATCGCCTCCTGCGCCAGACCCGCGGCCTTGCGGTCACACGCAGGGATGCCATTGTAGCCAAAGGAATAGGCGGCATAAATGGCATTCAGCACATCCGCCATGCGGTCGTCGAAGTCCCGGCCCTCCGGCAGTTCGAACCGGATCTTTGCACTTTCAATCTTGGCCTTGATGCGCGTCAGCCTTTGGCCGAGCATACCGGGCGGCACAAGGAACACGCCCGCCATGCGCTTTGCATCGAGGCCGAGGACGGCTTGCAGCATCAGCGGCGCGCGCAGGGCCGGATCGATGGCCGGATGGGCGCAGATGAACATCAAGGGCAGCCGGGGATCGGTAGCCGGGGCCAGCGTTTCGGCGCGTTCTTCGGCCATGCGAGTGAGCTCCATCTGATAGGTGTCCGGCAGGGCCCGGGTCCGGGCGCGGTCGGTCGCCCGGTTGCGGGCCGCCTTGCTGAGCCAGGCCTCGGGGTTGCCCGGAACGACTCCCGCGGCTAGACCTCCAGCGCGCGGGTCAGCGCATCGCTCAGCGCATCCTCGGCATCAGCCAGCGAGCCGGTGCGCGCGACCAGTCGGCCGACCAGCCTGCCATAGGACAGGCGAGCCACCCGTTCGACCGCGCGCGCCGCCTCTGTGGTCATGACCGCATGATCACCGGGCGCACTTCGACCGTGCCGGTCGTGGCGGCCGGGTTGCGCGCGGCCCATTCCAGCGCCGTGTCGAGATCGGGCACGTCGATAACGTAGAAGCCGCCGAACTGCTCCTTGGTGTCAGCGTAGGGGCCGTCCTGCACCTCGCGTGCGCCGTCCTTCATGCGGATCGTCGTCGCCGTATGGGCGGGGTGCAGGGCTTCGCCGCTTACCATGACGCCCGCGTCGATCAGGGCCTTGGTATAGGCACCCCAGAGCGCGCCATCCTTGGCGGCGCGCACAGCGTCGGCGTCCGGATGGTCGGCCGGCGGCGTGTAGTTCATGATGATGTATTGCATGGTCTTTTCCTCGTTTTGTGGAGGCGCAGCCCAGCATGGGCCACGCGCTTGTCATTTCTGTTATGCCGCCTCGGTGGCCGCGCGGTGCAGGCCTTCGCCGGTTTCCAGCCATGATTTCATCGACGCGAGGAACCTGTCCCTATTATCGCCGATGCCGAGGTCTGCGCAGCGCGTCTGGCTGAGGGTGACCTTCGTACCGAGCGGGTCATCACTCAACTCGACGATGACGGTGGAACCTTCCGGAGTCTCCACCCAGGCGGGTTCGAACCCCAGTTCAAGCCGTTCCCCTTCAACCTGCGACAGGACAGGTTCACGAATGAACAGGCTGCCGTCATCGGGTCGGTGCAGCGCATAGCCGCCCGTCTCAAGCGGCTTGACCTGCATGGCCGTAGGATGGAACGCGGCGACGCTGGCCGCATCGGTCAGAGCGGCCCAGACATCGGCCCGGGACGCGCGGATGAAGGTGTGGATCTTCAGATCGACGGACATGATACCCTCCTTCACTCGCCGAAGCGCGCCACGACCGGCAGCAGCGCAGTGGGCGTTCTGTCGGGGGTGCAGATGTCGTTGTCGGCGGGGCGGACCCCGAAATAAACCCCACCTGCATCCATCGCGAAAAGGTCGTGGTCCTCGCCGCATTCCGCCACCGGGCGCCATGCCGCGCAGCCGGTCTCGGAGATATCGGCCTCCAGGTTGTAGGTCAGCCCGCACTCGGCCATGCCCATCGCCGCCACGATCTCGGGATTGTCGGTCAGAAGCGTCACGTGCTTCCAGTTCTCGTGGAACACGCCGCGATAGGCGCCATCGACCGCTTCGGACGCGTCCCCGATCTCGAACGGCCCGCCGGTGCGGAACTAAAAGGTGCGCATGGTCATGCCTGGGTTGAGCGCGTGGGTGAAGATCAGTTGCCACTGGCCATCGCCGAAGATGAACTCACGGGTGCCGAACCCGCCATACCAGGGTTCCGGCGCGGCGCTGCGGTAGGTGCCATGGGCCGCCTGGAGGGCGTCTCGTGGCGCGAAGCCTTCAGCGAGTGCAGGGGCGGCGCAGGCAATGGCCGCGGCCGCCATGAGGGTCTGTTTGAACATCGGTCGTCTCCTTTCATGCCTGAAGCCGCAGCCGGCTTCGAAAGGGAGACGGATGAGCATGGGTCCTTTTCTACATAGCAATCACCTTTTTCACCGCGTCCTTTGGGTTGACGACGACCTGAGGTCATGCGACCTCCCGCCGTGGGGACCTGCGGGACGCTGATCCTACCACGAGTCCAGCGTCTTTGTGGCTCGGATCAGAACCTGCCTGGTTTGCTACAACCTGTCTCTGAGCCTCCGCACGACATCCATCATCTCGTGCAGGGCGGCGATGATGACGGGACCGTCTATGACGATTCAGAAGATGTAGTGATGCTGGCACCGATGTAGGCAAACTCCGTCGGGCAACCTATTGAATGATCGTGAGCGCACCCGACCACCGCCGATCGCGTCGAGGCAATCCTGGATCTGGTCAAGATACTTGTCCGCTTGTTCGAGACCTCAGGAGTCGTGCGTGTACCGACAGATGCGCCGGAGATCCTCCTCCGCGGCGAGAGTGATGTGAAAGCCGGGCATCGAGTGGGTCAGACCCCAGCGCGCTTGCGCTCTTCGCGCCGGATCTCGTCAAGGGACTTGCCGGAAAGCTCGCCGCGATGTGCCTGCTCGATCCTCGGCTCCAGAAAGTTGGCCAACGTATTGAAAGCCTCGTCCTCGCTCATGCCTTCTAGGGCAGGGGTGTCGCAAAGCGCGCGACCCAGGACATAGTCCTTGATGCTCTGCCCCTTGAGAGCAGCGATGGCCTTGAGCTTCTGATGGTCTTCCGGCGAGATATCGATCGATAGTCTGGGCATGGGGAGAGGATAGTCGATGCTGGCCAACAACATTTGTTGAAGCTGAAAAGTTCAGCAATGCCCCCGGTTTTGAGGCACTTCTACCCAAACACCGCCGCCTTCCTGTCCTTGTACGGGGTGGGGTAGCAGGACAGACGCCGTGTGCGTATGGTGTGCACTTAGGTCGGTCCCGAATGCTGACGGACCTGAGGAGATTGCTGAATGCACATGAACGCAGCCACCGCGGCAGCACGCCTATCTTCTGCGCCTATGATGGATGGTGGCGATTACGGCGGGATTTCAATGAGTTGTTTAGTGACGTGTGCAAGATGTGTTCATGTTTCGATCGCGTGACTTCGCAAAGCGTCATGGGCCTTTCGGACAGCGAGCAGAAATGTACACTTCAGCGCATTTCGGAGTATGCCGGGGACGAGCATTCCAAAGTGTTACCTGGCACTGAACTTTCATCCAGCCAGAACGGGAAGACTTGGGGTTGATAGGCTGGTTGGTGCGCTGGCTGGCGTTAGTGCTTGCTCCAAAAATCACCATTCCCCTAGTTATTTGAGCACGAGGTCATACGGAAGGATCCTGCCGGGTGCGGATTTGCCCTGGTTGAGGGTCTTCATCGTGTCGAGCGAGGCAGCGGCGAAGGCCGCATAGGGCACGCGAACCGTGCTGAGCCAGGGTGCGAGCCATTCGTTCAACGGATTGTCGTCGAAGCCGAACAGGGAAACATCGTTGGGAACCTGAAGGCCGAGTTCGCGGCATCTGCGATAGACGCCGTAGGCGATCTGGTCGTTGCCGCAGAAAACCGCATCGAATGATTGCGACCCGAAAAGCTTGCTGGCGGCGGTGTATCCGCTTTCGATCGAAAGGTCCGATCCCACGACGGCGTCTTCGGGAATGTCGCAGCCCAGCTCCCTGGCGATGTCTAGAAAGCCGCGCAGGCGCTTTGCACTGGTATCGGACGACTGGGGTCCGTGCACGATTGCGATGCGTCCGTCGATCCGGCGAGCGGCCGTGGCAAAAAACTCGCGCGCCGCGGCCTCGTCGTCGATGCCGACGAAGGGCACGTCGGGCACCGAGGTGACGCGCCGGTTGATGAAGACGCAGTTGCCGCGTTCGACGGTGGGTTTGAGAAGGTCGCTTTCGACGGCGCACATGAAGAATAGGCCGGCCACCTGGCGCGAGACGGCATCTTCAAGACACCTGTCCTGGGTCGCGGAGTCTTCATTGGACGT
Source organism: uncultured Marivita sp. (assembly GCF_947488135.1). Classification (GTDB taxonomy): domain Bacteria; phylum Pseudomonadota; class Alphaproteobacteria; order Rhodobacterales; family Rhodobacteraceae; genus Marivita. Next base: position 254,098 of record NZ_CANKYW010000005.1, read on the forward strand.
GTAGATGAGCATGCCCGCGCCCATTTCGGAAATTCTGCGCTCCAGCTCCCAGGCGACCGCAGAGTAGAGATTGTTCTGGATGCTGGAGAGGACAAAGGCATAAGTGTTGGTGTTCTGCGACCTGAGCGCCCGGCCGAAATGATTGGGCGAATAACGCAACTCTTCGGCGGCGCGAACGACGCGGAGCCGGGTGGCCGCGGACACCTTGCCCGTGCCGGGGTTCAGGGCGCGGGATACGCTTGAGATCGAAACACCGGCAAGCCGGGCCACATCCCGTATGGACGCCGGTTGCCCTGCGCTGCGCTCCGCGACCGGAGTGTTGTGTTTTGACCCAGCATTCTTCGGCATCTTCTAGGAACTCTCGATTGTGAAGCTCACACGGTAGGTTCTGAGATCCCCGGGGGCAAGCCGGTCGGAGACGGAGTTATCAAACACGGTCTGGGGCTCGAGCCCCAGTGCGAATACCCCGGATTGAAACGCTTGCCACAATGCGGTGGCAGGGAGCGCCTCGGGGTCGAAGTCGACCCGGAGCCCAATGCCCAGTCGGGGATTTTCAATTCCGATCCGTCCGTCTGCGGGCGAAACATCGACGTCGACTATCTCGACGTGATTATCGCAGGGTGTTGCCACACCGACCGGCAGTTTTCCGACCAGCAACCATTGATCGCCCGAGAGTTTGGAGGCCTCGCCCAATAACGGATGGCCCACGTTGACGTGGTAAAGAATGCCATGCCGTGTCGGCCGGAATCCGCGGTTAATCACGGTATCCTCGATCGCGATGCGCGCAGCATCGAGCCCGATCGAATAGGTTCGGTTCAGTTCCAAGACCTCGCCGAAGACCGTTGCCTGGCGAATACGCAGCTGCACCCGGATCTCGCCGTCATCCCAATTGATGTTGCGCTCGAGAAGTTCCGCGGGTTCGCGATAAATCCGGCCGTGCAACGGATGCTGGTTGCGCTCGCGCAGTGGATATAGGAACGAGTCGGCAGGGGTTGTGGTGGCCACGCCGTGATGGTCGAGCCCGCAGGTAACCAGAAAGCCATCGAAACCGCGAAGGAAACCAAGCCCGTCCTCGGTGTCGGCGACCGGCCAGGGTGTTCGGCCTGACGTGGGACCGTGCCAGCCAAGCTCGGTTCCACGCCAGGAAAGGCGCAGGATGTCACCGGCGCGGTCGAGTGCGAGATCGACGGCCAGACCAAGCGGCGTGCGCAGCTCAAGCACGCGCCCCCCCGCCCCGCAGCCTTCGATGACCTCAACGAGCCTGATGTCAGCTTCGGATCGCAAGTGAACGCTACGGCGCCTGAGGTCCTCCAGGGAATCTTCGGTCACTCCTGAATTCCTTTCACGATCGGGAGCAGCGGTCGAGAGCGGCGAAGCATGATCCGCCGCCCGCAATCTCACAGCGAGACCGATCGGCAGTCAGCCCTCGAGTTTGGTCCAGACGCCGCCGTTCTTGCTGGACGTAACACAGGCTTCGATGAACTCCAGTCCGCGCACGCCGTCGCCGACGGTTGGCAGATCGGTCGCAAAGGGATCGGGTTTGCGATTGTCTTTGCGGGCCCAGATCATCTCTGCTGCGTTTGCATAGATGTTGCCGAACCCCTCGATATAGCCCTCGGGATGGCGCGGCGGCATGCGCGTGCCTGCGTTTGCGACGTCCATCGCGCCGGGTCCGCCGCGCGTGATGCAGCGCGTAGGTTCGCCGAACGGGGTGTAATAGAGGTTGTCGTTGTCTTCGCCGACCCATTCCAGCCCGCCCTTGGTGCCGTAGATGCCGATGGACAGCCGGTTGTAATTGCCGGGCGCGACCTGACTGGTCCAGAGGTTGCCGCTGGCACCGCCTTTGTAGCGCAAGAGCACGTTGGCGTTGTCGTCAAGCTGGCGTCCGTCGACGTATGAACGCAGATCCGCGCAGACCTCGTCAAGCTCCAGCCCTGAGATGAAGGCGGCGAGGTTGAAGGCGTGCACCCCGATATCGCCGATGGATCCGCCGCCGCCCGCGAGCTTGGGGTCGGTGCGCCAGGCGGCCTGCTTTTGACCTTCCTGGTCGAGTGCGGTGGTAAGCCAGTCCTGCACATAGGAGGTGCGGATGACTTGGATGTCGCCCAATGTGCCGTCGGCCACCATGGCGCGCGCCTGTCGGACCAGCGGGTAACCTGTGTTGTTCTGGGTCAGAACGAAGACCAGACCGCTTTTGTCGACGATCTGTTCCAGCTCACGCGCCTCTCCGAGGTTCAGCGTCATCGGCTTGTCGCAGATGACGTTGATACCGTTTTCCAGAAACGCCTTGGCTGGACCAAAGTGCAGGTGGTTCGGCGTTACGATGGAAACCGCGTCGATCCCGTCTTCTCGGGCGCCCTCCTTTTCGGCCATTTCTTCCCAAGACGTGTAGGCGCGGTCCTCGACTATGCCGAGATCGGCGGCCGATGCGCGGGCGTTCTTGGCATCCGCCGAAAGCGCGCCCGCCACGATATCCCACTTGTCGTCCAGTCGCGCGGCCATGCGGTGAACGGCACCTATGAAAGCGCCGCGCCCCCCGCCGACCATCCCGAGCCGCAACTTGCGTGCAGCCCGTTCAGTGCCAAAGCTCTCGATCGCCATGAGATCACTCCAGCCCGAGGATGGCGCGCGCGCCCGATGTGTCGCCTTTGCCGCCCGCGAAATCGTCGAAGGTCTTGTCCGTCACGCGGCGGATGTGGTCGCGGATGAATTGCGCGCCCTTCGGAGCGGCGTCTTCGGGATGTTCGATGCAGTCTTCCCACTCGTAGACGTTCCAGCCCTCAAAGCCGTATTCGGTGAGCTTGGAGAAGATCGCGCCGAAATCCGTCTGACCGTCGCCGAGCGATCTGTCGCGCGCGGCGCGCTTCAGCCAAGGCTGGTAACCCGAGAGGAAACCCTGCTTGCCCGTGGGGTTGAATTCACTGTCCTTGACGTGATGCATCCTGATGCGTTCGTGATAGAAATCAATGAATTGCAGGTAGTCGAGCCCCTGCTTGACGAAGTGGCTGGCGTCGTAGTTCAAGCGGCAGCGATTGTGGTTCTTGACCCGTTCAAGGAACATCTCGTAGGTGACGCCGTCGTAGAGATCTTCGGTCGGGTGCAGCTCGAAACACAGATCGACGCCGCAATCCTCGTAATAATCCAGCACCGGGCCCCAGATGCGCGCCAATTCGTCAAAGGCCTCGTTGATGAGCGATTCGTCGCGTTGCGGAAATGGGTACCAGAACGGCCAGGCCAATGCGCCCGAGAAGGTCGCGTGTTCGGTCAGGCCCATGTTCTGAGACGCCTTGGCGCATTTCTTCAGCTGGTCGATCGCCCATTCCTGGCGGGCGTTGCGGTTGCCGCGCACTTCGGGCGGGCAGAGACCGTCCATCCAAACGTCATAGGCCGGGTGAACCGCGCAGAGCTGGCCCTGGATGTGGCTGGCGGTGTCGCAGATCACCACGCCGTTTTCCTTGGCCACGCCGTTGAGCTCATCGGCGTAGTCCTTGCTGTCGGCCGCCTTGGCCAGGTCGATGAAACGGCCATCCCACATGGGCAGCTGAATCGCGGCGAAACCGTTGTCTGCGCACCATTTTGCGATGGCGCCAAGGCTGTTGAACGGTGCCTTGTCATCGGCGAACTGGCCGAGGAACAATCCGGGCCCTTTGAGCGTCTTCATTCCTTTTCCTCCCTGGATCGGGCGTTTGCCCACTGGAATCATGGTTTGGGTCACCAGCTGAATAATATGTGGAAACGTTTCCTACCGCAAACCAAAAAAGATGAGCCTTCATTTCTACAGCCGATAAGACGGGTCGTCTTTTTCGGGACAGTTGGCGATTATCCTGACCAAAACGCCATTAAATAGCACAAATTAAAGAATAAATTGTCAGAAGGCCAAAGTGGGACTTCCGATATCTGCCTGGCGAGCCCTCACTCAAATCCATCTTGACGAGCGGAAACGTTTCCTCATACGGTGAGTGGTAGCGGAGAAAACCGCAATCTGGCGCACGGCGCCACCATCAAGGGGAGGAGTCTAATGAGGGGTTCTGGACAGTCACGCAGGTCGTTCCTGAAGGGCGGCGCAGCGTTAGGAACCGTCGCGGCCATTGGCATCAATCCAAGGTTTATCCGGCCCGCGCATGCTAGCGGGTACGCCCCCGGCATGACCGGCGGCCCGACCGGATTTTCTGGTGCGGAGAGATTTCAGTACAACGAAGGCATGTCCGAGGGACGCGCCATCGAAGGCATCAAGCGCCTGGTCGCCGATGGTAGCGCACCATCGAAGTTGCGCATTCTGCTGACCGACGGCGCGATCGGGCAAATCACCGAGCCCTTCCCGTCCGGCACCTCTGTCAAGGAGGTCTGGGAAGCCGAGACCGGCATCGAGCTGGAAATCATCGGTGCGCCCGCAGGCGATATTTGGGCGCGGGTACTGCAAGACGTAACCACCCGCTCAGGCGCATTCGACATTTATACTCATCCCTGGAACAGTCTGGGCGACCTGGTCGAGGCCGGGGGCGCGGCCAAGCTCAACGACTTCGTTGAAGCCTACCAGCCCGACTGGGCCGACGAAGAGCGCGGCACCCCGACGGCACAGACCGCCGAGCTACTCTACAAATACGGTGGCGATTACTACGGTGCCTCGCTCGATGGCGACTTCCACACTTGGGTCTACAACAAGGGCTATTTCGAGGACGATGCCCATGCCGCCGACTTCCGGGCGCAGTATGGCCGCGATCTGGCGCCCCCGACGACTTGGGAGGAAAGCGACCAGATCTCGGCGTTTTTCACCGGGCGGACCGGGTTGGGCGGCACCACGATCTACGGCAACGGAAACGATATGGCTCCGTTCTGGGGACTGCCGCGGTTTTACGCCCGCCTCGCCGCGCAGGCGATGCCTAACATGTACTGGTTCGATGACGATGGTAACCCGAACCTTGGCACGCCCGAGGCGGTCAAGGCTGCCGAGGAATACGTCAAGTCGCGCGAATGGGCACACCCCGACGCGCTGAGCTGGACCTTCGCGGAAGGTTATTCCGGCATCGGATCGGGCCAGACGCCGCACGTAACGACCTATACCAATGTTGCCAAATTCGTCGACCGCTTCAACGACGACGGCTCGCCGGCCAACCCGGCGGCGGGCATGTTGTCGGCCTACGCACCGCCGGGAGTGCAGCACGATGGCGGGCTCGTCCGCCGCTCGGTGATCTACTACAACATCACCGGCACTGTCAGCTCTCAGGCGCAAAATGCGGAAGCGGCCTATCTCTTCCTGCAATGGCTGAGCTCGACGCGGACCTATTCGTGGATGACAGGTAACCCGGCCGGCTATTTCGACCCGTTCCAGAAGGCGAACTTCGAAGAGCCATTGGTGCAAGAAACCTACCACGACTACATGATGGACGCGATCCGCGAGACAGTGTCGCGCTCGGTGCCCACAATCAACTTCGCCGGGCAGACCGCGTTGGATGCGGCTCTGGACGAAGAGTTGCAGGCGGCGCTGACCGGGCAGAAAACAGCGGAACAGGCGATGATGGACGCCAACCGGCGCTGGCAGCGCATCATCCGCAGACGTGGCGAGGACAAGATGATTCCGATCATTCAGGCCAGCCGCGCCGCCTGGCCGACCATCGTCGACTGAACCAAACCAAACGGGTGCAGGGCGTGTCCCTGCATCCGCCGACCCCAAAGCGATGACACCGATATGACCGGACTTATTCTGAGGACCGTAGTAGTCGCCCTGTTCGCGGCCATTGCGCTGCTGCCGATCAGCTGGATGGCCACAATGGCCTTCAAGCCCCCGGCGGAATGGACGAGCGCGACCGCCGAGCTGACGTTCCTGCCCAAGGATCCGACTTGGTCGAACTTTGTCTATGTCTTTACCGGCGAGGTCGAGGGCCAAATCGTCAGCCTCGACCGCACGGTGTGGTGGCCGCTGTTCGCTAGTCTGCTGACGTCGGTCATCGGCACGCTCATCGCCGTAGTTGCAGGCACCGCCGCCGCCTATGCCGTCAGCCGCGAAAAGGTCGGCGGGTCGATCGGGCTTTCGCTGTTGCAATTGCGGATATTCCCGCCGCTTGCGGTGATGATCCCGGTGATGATCATGTGGGCGTTTCTCGGCATGATCGACACCTGGTGGGGCCTGTCGCTGATCTACGGGATCGTCACCCTGCCGTTCTCGTTCTGGCTGATGAAAAGCTATTTCGACGAACTGCCCCGTGAGATCGAGGAAGCCGCCATTGTCGAAGGCTGCACCGCGTTCGAGGCCTTCTATCAGATTACCCTGCCGATCGTGGTATCCGCGGTCGCCTCGACCGCGCTCTTCATCTTCATTCTCAATTGGTCGGATTACCTGATCGCGCTGCTTCTGACACGCAAGGAGTGGACGACGATCCCGGTCTACATGAACGCGCTCGCGACCGCCGCCTCGGGCCAGCTTTACGGGGCCAAGGCCGCGTTGGGGCTGATCGCGGCCATCCCGCCGATTATCCTCGGTATTTCGATTCAGCGGTTCCTGGTGCAGGGCCTGACGTTCGGGGCACTCAAGCAATGAGCTACACACCCCATACCGGCACCGCCGACGCCCTAGCGGCGCAGCGCAGGACCCTGGCGCGCAGGCTGATTTTGCCGACGCAGATCCTTTTAGTGTTTATTGTGGCTTTCCCGCTACTTATGCAGGTTTACATAAGCCTGACGTGGTGGACGCCGCTTGATGGCACGCTGTGGTACAGCGCCTATGAAAGCTGGAACTGGTTCGACAATTTCGCCGAGATCTTCCGCGATCCGGGCCTGCACGGGGCCGTCTGGCGGACCATCCTCTTCGTGAGCATTGCGGTGCCGATCGAGTTTGGCCTAGGCCTGCTGCTGGCGGCCCTATTCTACGAGGGCGTGCTGGCCCGGCCCGTGTTCTACAGCCTGATCCTGATGCCGATGATGATCGTGCCGGCTGTCGCGGGATACATCTTTTTCCTGATCTTCCAGCAGACCGGGCCGCTCAATGCGTTGGTCGGAATTGTCTGGGACGGGGCCTACCAGATCAACTGGCTCAACGACGTCAACCGGGCCTTCATCGCGGTGATCGTGGCCGACGTTTGGCAGTGGACGCCGCTGATGTTCCTGATCTTGTTCGCGGGGCTGATGAGCGTGCCGCACGACCAGATGCGCGCAGCGACAATCTTGGGCGCCAACTGGCGACAGCGGTTCTTCCGCATCGCCCTTCCGCGCATCAAGGCGGTGATCTTCATCGCCATCGGGCTGCGGGTTATCGAGTGTTTCAAGATCTTCGACATGCTGTTCGTGATGACCAGCGGTGGGCCCGGCGTGGCGACCGAAAGCCTATCGCTCTACCTCTACAAGCAGACCTTCCAAAGCCTCGAATGGTCTTATGTCGCGGCTATCGGCATTACGGTTCTGGTGGTGCTGAGCGTGATCGCTGCGATCATACTGACCCGAACCTCGCGGCCGTCAAACACGTCGGAGGCCTCCTGATGTCGTCGGTCACGCTGGAGCAGACCAGCAAGAAGTTCGGCGATTTCACCGCAGTCCGGGAAATGGACCTGGCGATTCGCAATGGCGAATTCGTTGCGATCCTTGGGCCCTCGGGCTGTGGCAAGACTACGACCATGAACATGATCGCGGGGCTCGAGGACGTCACCAGCGGCACGATCCGCTTTGATGATCGAGACGTCACCGAGGTGTCGACCCAGAAACGCGGCGTGGGCTTCGTGTTTCAGAGTTACGCCATCTTCACCCATATGACCGTGCGCCAGAACCTCGCCTTCGGGCTGGAGGTGCAGGGCGTCGAACAGGCGGAAATTGACCGGCGGGTGGGCGATATGGCTGAATTCATGGCGCTTGGCCACCGCATTGACGTGCCTTCGGCCGGCCTGTCGGTCAACGAGATGCAGAAGCTCGCCATCGGACGGTCGGCGATAGTTGAGCCGTCAATCTTTCTGCTGGACGAACCGCTGTCGAACCTCGACGCGGCCTTTCGTGAGAAGATGCGCGCGGAGCTGCGCGGGCTGCAACGGGCGTTGAAACAGACGATGGTCTACGTGACCCACGACCAGATCGAGGCGATGGGCTTGGCCGACCGGATTGCGGTGATGAACCACGCCGTGCTGCAGCAGTTCGACACGCCGGTCAACATCTATGCGCGCCCAGCAAATGTCTTCGTGGCCCGTTTCATGGGAGCGCCGGGCATGAACATCGTCAACAGCCGCGTGACGGAAGGCGGGGTGCTGTTTGGCGGCCGCGATGCGGATTTTGTCGCGCTGTCGCGGGAGGATATGGCCACGCTGCGCCACCACGGCGAGCGCGATTTGCTTTTGGGGTTCCGCCCCGAAGAGCTGCGTCTGGGCGAGGTCGGCGCGCCGGGCTCGATTGCGGCGGATGTGGCACTGGTGGAAACCGTAGGACGGCGCAAGATTGTGCACCTGGTGTCGGGCACCACGGCGTTTCACGGTGTCTGCGACCGCGGTGTGCCGGTCCGTGCCGGTGAGGCTGTGGGTGTGACGATATCACCAGACAAGGTTCATCTTTTTGACACCGAGACCGAAGCGCGGTTGCAGTGGCCCGTGGAGGCGACCCATGGCTGAGATCCGGCTGGAAGGTGTCACGAAGCGATATGGCGATCTAGTGGCGCTCGACGATGTATCGCTGGTCATTGAGGACGGTTCGTTCACCTCTATATTCGGACCGCCGAGCTCGGGCAAATCGGTGCTGCTGCGCGTGCTGCTGGGGTTGGAATCGGTGGATGCCGGACGCGTCATAGTCGATGGTCGGGACGTTACCCACGCCACGCCCAACGCGCGCAACCTGTCGATGGTCTTTCAGAATCTTGCGCTTTTTCCGCATCTTGACGCGCGCGACAACATCGCCTTTCCTATGATCCGGCGCGGTGCAACGCAAGAGGACATCGACCGCTGGCTGGAACAGCTGAGTGGCGTTCTGTCCATCGGTCACATCCTGCACAAGCGCCCCGCCGCCCTGTCGGGTGGCGAGCGCCAGCGCGTGGCCATCGGACGGGCGCTGATCCGCGATGCCTCCGCCTATATGATGGACGAGCCGATTGCTGCCCTCGATGCCCGGCTGCGCGACGCCATGCGGGTGGAACTGAAGCGGTTGCAAACGGAACTTGGCCGCACCTTCATCTACGTAACCCACGATTGCGAAGAGGCCATGAGCGTTGCCGACAACATGGCCATTCTCGAAAATGGCAGGATCGTGCAGCAGGGCAGGCCCGATGAAGTTTATACCCGGCCCGAGACCCTGTATGTCGCGCGTCTTGTGGGCTCGCCTGGCATCAATGTTCTGGCGGGGCATGCGAGCGACAACGGGGTCGACATTGCGATGGGTCGCATAGCGGTGCCCGTGGACGCTGGAGCGGTCTGCGTTGCGCTGCGGCCCGAAGCGCTCGGCCTCGCCCGACCGGGCGAGGGAGAGCTACGGGGCACGATCACCGACATCGAGCGGCTGGGAGGTTTTTCGGTTCTCACGGTGTCGGGCGGCGAAGAGCTACGCGCGATCTCGAACGCAGATGTCGCCCACCGGATCGGGGACGAGGTCGGGCTGACCGTCGATCCGTCAGGAATGCATCTTTTTGATCCCCAAGCCGGCACTCGAATTGGATAGGTAAGTATGAACAACCCGACAGATATCGCCATCGTTGGAACCGGGATCGTCGGTCAGTCATGGGCTATCGCGTTCGCCCGTGCAGGAGTATCCGTCCGGCTTTTCGATCACGTTGACGGCACGGCCGAGAGGGCGGTTTCGTTGATCAAGGACGCCCTGAGCCAACAGGTTGCGCATGGGCTTTTAGCCGACGGTTCCCAGGACGGCATTCTCGACCGTTTAACACCGCATCGCGACATGGCCGCGACGCTTGATGGTGTGTGCTACGTTCAGGAAAGTACCCCTGAATTGCTGGACATAAAGCGCGTGATCTTCAAGGAGCTCGACGCGCTGGCACCGGCGGACGCGATTGTGGCCAGCTCTACCTCGGCGCTTCGACCGTCCGAGTTCGCGGCGGGTCTGCCGGGCGCCCATCGCTGCCTTGTCGTGCATCCGCTCAATCCGCCCCACATGATCCCGGCAGTCGAGATCGTGCCGGGCCCCGACACCACCCCCAATGCCATTACCCGCGCCACGGAGTTGATGAAATCCATTGGCCAGAGCCCGGTTGTGCTGAAGACCGAGATTGCGGGTTTTGTGATGAACCGATTGCAGGGCGCGCTTCTGGACGAGGCGTTCTCGCTGGTGCGCGATGGTATTGCCGACATCGAGGATATTGACACCGCCATGTGCGATGGGCTTGCGCGCAGGTGGACCATTACCGGCCCGTTCGAAACCATTGACCTGAACGCACCAGGGGGCGTCGCGGGGTTTCTCGAGCGCTACCGCCAGGCCTATTCTGAAATCGGCGAACACCGCCCGGATCGACCCGAATGGAGCGGCGACATGGCTTCCACCGTGATCGCCGAGTGTCGGCGGGCCCGCTCGCTTGCAGAGCTGCCGCAGCGCAAGGCGTTGCGCGACCGGCGGCTGGCGGCGCTGGCCGCGCATCTCGAACAAACCACGCGTGAAGGAGAGTGACGACATGGGCTCTCGTCGAAAGGTAATCATCACCACGGCGCTCACCGGTGCCATTCATACGCCATCGATGTCGGAGTACCTGCCGGTGACGCCGGACCAGATCATTGCCGAGGGTCGCCGGGCGGTGGACGCGGGCGCAGCGATCCTGCACGTCCATGCGCGCAACCCCGAAACCGGCAAGCCGGATCAGTCGGTCGAGGCCTTCGCGCGCATTCTGCCCACGCTGAAAGAGACCGGCGCGGTGATAAACGTGACGACCGGCGGCAGTCCCTTCATGAGCGTTGAAGAGCGTGTGGCACCGGCTGCGCATTTCCGCCCCGAGCTAGCATCGCTCAACATGGGGTCGATGAACTTCGGGCTTTACCCGATGCTTGCGCGCTATCCCGACCTCAAGCAGGAGTGGGAAACCGCCCATCTTGAAAACTCTCGCGATCTAGTTTTTCGTAATACTTTCAGAGATATAGAACACGTTCTGGACGTCTGTTCAGCCAACGGAACGCGGTTCGAGTTCGAGTGTTACGACATCGGCCATCTTTATTCGCTCAAGCACATGGCCGATCGCGGCAAAGTGACAGCGCCATTGTTCGTGCAATCGGTCTTCGGGCTGTTGGGCGGTATAGGCGCGCACCCCGAGGACGTTCAGATGATGCGCCGGACGGCGGAACGCCTGTTCGGCGACGCCTTCCGCTGGTCGGTTCTCGGGGCGGGTGCGAGCCAGATGCGCATCGGTGCGATGTCGGCCGCGATGGGCGGACATATCCGCGTCGGGCTTGAGGATTCGCTGTGGAACGGTCCGGGTGAGCTTGCCAGATCGTCGGCCGATCAGGTGACCAAGGCGCGCCAGGTGATCGAGGGGCTGAGCCTTGATATTGCCAGCCCCGACGACGCGCGCGAGATCCTTGGATTGAAGGGAGTCAGCGATGTTGGCTTCTGAGCCCCCAAAGATCGACGTTGTGGTCGATGTCAAACCGCTGTTGGGCGAGGGGCCGGTCTGGGACGTTGACGCACAGCGGCTCTATTTTGTTGACGCGCTCGGCCGCCGCATTTTTCGTTGCACCGAAGACGGTGCCGAGCTGCGCGCCTGGACGGTGCCCTCGCGCATTGGTGCGCTGGCGCTCCGAGCGCGCGGTGGCGCGGTGGTGGCGCTTGCCGACGGGTTTCACGGTTTCGATTTCGAAAGTGGTGAGGCGGAACTGATCGTGGACCCGGAACCGGGCTTAGTTGGCAACGCGCTCAATGACGGCAAGATCGACCCCGGCGGTCGCTTTGTCTGCGGCTCGATGGATATGGGCGAAGAGGCGGCCACGGGCGCCCTTTGGCGGCTCGACCCCGACATGAGCGTCACCAAACTGGATGACGACATTATCTGCTCGAACGGGCCCTGCTGGTCGCCTGACGGGCAGCGGATGTACTTCGCCGACAGCTTCCGGAACGCAATCTACGCCTACGACTACGACACGGCCACCGGGGCGGCCACCAACCGGCGGGATTTCGTGCGGGTGGATGGCGCGCGCGGCGGCGGGCCGGACGGAGCGACGGTAGATGCCGAGGGCTGCGTCTGGTCGGCCACGGTCTTTGACGGGCGGATCTTTCGCTATGCGCCCGATGGGTCGGTAGACCGGATAGTCGAGATGCCGGTTTGCAAGATCACCAGCCTGGCCTTCGGCGGGCCACAACTGGACCGGCTTTATGTGACATCGATGGCCGAACCGCCGCTGCCCAAATACCCGGGCGACGGCCCGCTGCGCGGATCGACGTTTGTGCTAACCGGGCTGGGCGTGAGCGGGCTGCCAGAGCCGAAATTCGCAGGATGAGGAGGTTGCCGTGACGAAAACCGCGATTGTGACTGGGGGTGCGCAGGGCATTGGGTTGGCCAGTGCCGAACGACTGGCCCGCGACGGGATAGGGCGCGTCTATCTTATCGACGTCCAACGCGATCGTCTCGACGAGGCGGTCGGGGCGGTGGAGGCTCTGGGGGCCGAGGCACACGGGCTGGCAATAGACCTTAGCGATGCTGGGACACTGATTGGCGAGGTGGACGCATTGGTCGCCGGCGCTGGATCGGTTGACATCCTGGTCAACGCTGCCGGATCGACCGCCCGCGGCGGCATTACCGACACCACTCCGGAGACTTACGACCACCTCTACGCCATCAACTTGCGTGCGCCGTTTTTCATGATGCAAAGGGTTCTGCCCGCGATGAACAAGGGCGGCACCATCGTGAACATCTGCTCGATGCTGGCCTACGGGGGGCCGCCGTTTTTGTTGGGCTATTCGTCGACCAAGGCCGCGCTTGTGGCGCTGACCCGTGGTGTGGCCAACACAGTCAAACGCCAGCACATCCGCGTTTTCGGCATTAATTTGGGCTGGACTTGGACCCCGGGCGAACAGGAAACCCAGACAAAGGTGCACGGCCTTCCCGACAACTGGCGTGACACCGTCGGCGCCAAACAGCCCTTTGGCCGTCTTTTGATGCCGGAGGACCCGGCAAATCTCATCGCGTTCCTGGTGTCCGACGAGGCCTCGATGATGACCGGCGCTGTAATCGACCTTGACCAATTCGTGGCAGGCACTGTGGACGATAATCCCGGTGCCTAAGCACAATCAGCCGGGCGAGCTGTTTTCGCCCAACAGAGGAGGAAAGTCCATGAAACGCAGATACCTGTTTGGCCTGAGCGCCGCCGCCCTGATCGCGGCCGGAACGCTGCCCGCATCGGCTGACGACATCGTCGTCGGTATGAGCTGGGCCAATTACCAAGAGGAACGTTGGAAGATCGACGAAGCAGGACTTAAGGCCGGGCTCGACGAACTGGGCGCTACACTTGTCACCGCCGATGCACAAAGTTCCAATGAACGGCAGGCGGCAGATATCGACGGTCTGCTGGCGCGCGGTATTGATGCCCTTTTGATCGTCGCCTGGGACAGCGAGGCGGTACTGCCTGCAGTAGAGCGTGCCCTGGCAGAGGGTATTCCGGTGATCGCCTACGAACGCCAGATCGAACATCCCGATCTTTTTTACGTTGCTTTCGATCCGATTGAAGTGGGTCGTATTCAGGCTCGGGAACTTGTCCGGGTCCAGCCCGAGGGCGACTATGTCCTGATCAAGGGAAGCCCGACTGACCAGTATGCTCACTACGTGCTGACTGGACAGAAAGAGATCATTGATCCGCTGATATCCGACGGCAAGATCAATGTTGTCGGCGAGCAATGGACGGACGGCTGGGTGCCGGACAACGCGCAGAAAAATATGGAAAATATCCTGACCTCCATCGGCGACAAAGTCGATGCTGTACTGGCGTCGAATGATGGCACCGCAGGTGGCGTTGTTGCGGCTCTGACCTCCGTCGGACTGGACGGTATTCCAGTGTCAGGACAGGACGGTGATATCGCGGCGTTGAACCGGATTGCGTTGGGCACGCAGACCGTAACCGCATGGAAAGACGCCCGAGACCTTGGCCGCCTTGGAGCGCGCGTTGCAGTGGAACTTGCCAAAGGCACGGCACCCACCGATGTTGAAGGCAGCGTTATATGGGACGTGGGCCCCAAGGGTGTGCCGCAAAATGCCGTGGTGCTGGCCCCGGTGACGGTGACACGCGACAACCTCGATGTCGTGGTTGATGCCGGCTGGATCTCCAAGGAAGATCTCTGCGTGGGCGTGAGCGAGAACCTCCCGGCGGCCTGTCAGTAAAGACACCGCCTGGCTCTGCGGTGACCTCCCTGCCGCCGGGCCAAAGAAAGGATCGGAGAACCGATGAGCGACGTAACTGCATCGCGATCAGGCCAGTCCGGACTGGCCTGGGCCGGGTTTGACCCGCGCGCGTTTTCCCTTATAGGACTGCTGGCGGCGATTGCGCTGGTGTTTCATTTCCTGTCCGGCGGATTGTTCCTGACACCGCGCAATCTCTATAATCTGGTCGTGCAAACCAGTGTCGTGGCAATACTTGCCGCCGGCATGACGCTGGTGATCGCGACGCGAAACATCGACCTCTCCGTCGGATCGATACTGGGTTTCGTGGGCATGCTCATTGCCTTGTTCCAGATACAGATTTTTCCCATGGATGCCGCCTGGAACTGGCCGCTGACCATCATGGTCGGAATTATTGCTGGTGGGCTGATCGGAGCGTGGCATGGTGCGTGGATCGCTTACGGCGGCGTGCCGTCCTTCGTCGTTACACTTGGTGGCTTGCTGATCTTTCGCGGCGCCGCGTTCGAGGTCGCCCAGGGCAAGACGTTGGCGCCATTTCAACCGACCTACCAGCTTTTGGGAGGCGGGATCGACGGAGCGATTGGCGAGGCCAACAGCTGGATTCTCTTCGTGGTGCTGATGTCACTTTATGGGCTGGGCGAGGTGGTGCTGAACCGACGGCAGGCACGGCTTGGCTTTGCCACGTTGCCCGCGGCGCGTTTTGTAAGGTTTGCGCTTTTTTGCGTGGTGGGAATGGCCTTCGTCTGGGCAATGAATTCCTACGACCGGCCGCGCAGCGACATCGGCAGGGGCATACCCGCGCCCGCACTTATCTTGCTCGCTGTCGTTCTTTGCATGGAATTCATTGCCCGGTTCACCACGTTCGGGCGCTATGTCTACGCCATTGGCGGCAATCTGGAGGCTGCCCGTCTGACCGGGATTCCCACCAAGAGTACAGTTCTCTGGGTGTTTGTCACTATGGGTGTGCTCTGTGGGATTGCCGCGGTTGTCACAACCGCGCGGCTGAACGCGGGCACGTCGTCGACCGGCGAATTGCTGGAGCTTTCGGCCATTGCCGCGGCGGTGATCGGCGGCGTGTCGCTGGCCGGCGGGCGCGGCACGGTGGCTGGTGCCGTTGTCGGCGCCCTGGTGATCCAAAGCCTCGATAGCGGGATGGTCCTTGTGGGCGCATCCAGCTCGCAACGCATGGTCGCGATTGGTCTGGTTCTGATCGCCGCGGTCTGGACCGATCATCGCCTGTCTCGGAAAACCTAGGGAGCCGACAACATGAATGGCATTCGGCCGCTCTCCGATCCCGCCCGCAATCAACCGTTGGTCCGAATAACCGGCGTGTCGAAGGCCTTTGGCGGAGTGCACGCGCTCGAAGACGTAAATCTCGACCTGTGGCCCGGCGAAGTCGTCGGGGTGCTGGGCCACAACGGCGCCGGTAAATCGACGCTGATGAAGATACTCGCCGGTGCCTACGAGCGCGATACCGGCGTCATCGAGGTTGACGATCGGCCGGTCGACTTTAGAAAGCCTGCCGACGCTCAAGCTTGCGGGATCGAGACCATCCATCAGAGTCTGGCGCTGGCCGACAACCTCGATGCCGTCTCGAACCTGTTTCTGGGCAGAGAGATTGGCTGGCGGCTGGGGCCTTTCCGCGTGATGGACGGGCCGCAGATGCACGATCTGGCCAAACGCGTGATTTCGCAACTCAATCCCAATTTCACCGCTCTAACGGTGCCCTGTCGAGATCTCTCGGGCGGACAGCGGCAGACCATCGCCATTGCACGCGCCGTCCAGTTTCAGGCGCGAATTCTGATCATGGACGAGCCGACCGCCGCTTTGGGACCGCAGGAAACTGAAATGGTGGGGGAGTTGATCCAGGAATTGAAGCAAAAGGGGTTGGGCATCTTTCTGATCAGCCACGACCTGCACGACGTGTTCGAGTTGTCCGACCGGATTGTCGTGATGAAGAACGGCCGTATTGTCGGTGGCGCGCGGGTCGAGGACGTCACACAGGACGAAGTGCTTGGCATGATCGTGGCGGGGAACTGCCCGGCTGTTGCGACAGCAGGCACGGGCGTGTTGCAGGCAGGCGAGTCGCAATAGAGAAGCCCGTTCTTGAGAATGCCGATTGTTTGCGCACCAAGGTGATCTTGTCGGCGATCGTTCAGCCAAGTAGGCACTTATTGAGATGTCCGGCGAAGTTGCCGCTTGGCCAACCGTTCTGTTGGATTAAACATGCGACTCTTTGGCTGGGCACTACGCTTCACAGCAACGCCTTCGACGATTCGGCGGCTGCGTGGGCCAAAGATACAAATTGAGCGTATGGGTGGAAAAGGACGCATTATCCGCGGCTTTCTGCTCCCTGACAGAATGTTCAGTGGAGGATCGGCTCGACTCCGTCGCAACTTCAGGCGGGTAGGGGGTGCTGATGTGCGATCCGTGTGCAATCGGTCTGGAAGGGCCGTAAAGCCGATGAAACGGATCTTTCTGTATGACGGCGTAACGGCAGTAACGTCTGCACCACCGGCATTCGTCGTACACGCGGCAAAGGTGAGATTTTCGATATGGCATCGTCATTTCAGCTTGTCCCAACGGGATCCGTACCCTCATTAAGGATTTCCAGGTAGCGGTGGTAGCGAAAGACCCTTCCCCGCTTTCGACCCGTAAACTCCTCGATGATGCCGAGACGCTCCAGATCGGCCAGAGCCGCGTTCACGGTCGGTGCGGTCAGTCCGGTCCGTTCCACCAGCTGCCCCGAAGTCAGGAAGGGTGCTTGTTCGAACCAGTCGTGGACACGCAAGGCTGAACCGGCTCGGGCGCTGTCCGAAGTGATGCGCTCCCGATCCGCTTTGAACAAGTCCACGATCCGGGTGGCCGCGTCGAAGGCCTGGTTTGCTGTTTCGGTAACACCGGTGAGAAAGAAGTCCAGCCAGGCCTCCCAGTCGCCTTTCTCGCGGACATCCTGCAGGAGCCGGTAGTACTCGGTGCGATGGGTCTTGAGGTAGAGGCTGAGATAGAGCAGTGGGCTTCGCAGAACGCCATGGACGCAGAGGTAGAGCGTTACGAGCAATCGCCCGATGCGGCCATTGCCATCGAGGAAGGGGTGGAGCGTCTCGAACTGAACATGGATCAGACCGGCCCGGATGAGCGCGGGCAGGCGCGAGGTCTCGTCGTGAAAGAAGCGCTCCAGCGCGTCGAGACAGGTTTCCAACTCACTCACTGGGGGTGGCACGAAGAGGGCGGTTCCGGGACGGCTGCCCCCGATCCAGTTCTGGGTGCGACGGAACTCACCCGGGGCCTTGGTCTCGCCGCGACCGCTTTGCAGAAGGCGGCCATGCATCTCGCGGATGAGGCGCAGCGACAGGGGCAGGGTGTCGAGCCGCTCGAGGCCATGCATCATTGCACCGACATAGTTCGACACCTCGCGGATGTCGTCGATCGGCTCGCCGTCCTGCGCCTCGGTCTCGAAGCGCAGGAGATCGGATAGGGTCGACTGCGTGCCTTCGATCTGCGAGGAAAGCACCGCTTCCTTGCGCACATACATGTAAAGGAACAACTCCTGTCGCGGTAGGAGCATGGTGATCCCATCGAGGCGGCCAAGCGCTCGTTCCGCGAGGCTGAGGCGGTCAATCAGGCCCAGCACATCGATTGGAGGATCGGGCGGCAAGGGCGGCGGCACGAAGGCACGCACGGTCTCGCCCGCGGCAGGTGTTTCGATGTATCGTCCCAGACGCGGGTTGGGTGCGGTGTCGGTCATCGCTTATTCTTGCTGACCCTTCTTATTAAAGCAAGATGAAAATTACTTTAATAAGGAGGTGGGCAATTAAAGGGGGCTTTATTTGGCGGCCTCCGGGCTTTCTTTTGTGCGGCTTCGCCTCGCCTTGGCGAACCCCCGATCCGTCGCGATGAACCGCTCTAGCATGGGGACAATCAGTTTTCCGGGTTCGATCGGCTGCTGGCCCGTCTCTCGGCCGAGGATTTCGCCGTAGGCGATAAGGTCACGGTGCACATCGGCGGGAAGCTCTACGGTCAGCTTGACCGGCTTGTCATCATGGATCGGGCCAAGCTTCAGTTTCGTCATCGGATTTCTCCCAAGGGCTCGAGGATCAGGTCGCGGGTGACCATGACGCGGACGGGGAAGCCCGGGCGGATGGTCAGTGTCGGGGGAACGGCGACCTGCTGTCGCACGATCTCGTCCCCGGTCCGCCCGATCGTGTCTTGTGCGGCTTCGCGGATGGCTTGGGCGACGTCATCCTCGCTTTCGGCCCCGCTTTCCAGGCCCAGGTTCAGGATCGTGGCGAGGCCTGCGGCGAAAAAGACGCGACCCCAATGATAATTGACCCGGTCCTGCAGGCCGGACGCGCCTGTACCGTCAGTGCCGGGTGCGCGTTCCAACACAATGGAGCGACCATCGGACAGGATGAGGCGGGTCCAGACGAGGAGCAGGCGGCTTTGGCCGGATGCGATGCGGCTGTCGTATTCTCCCAGAAGCCGAGCGCCTTGCGGGATCAGCAGGTATCGCCCTGAGGGGCTGTCATAGACATTCGACGTCACCTGGGCCGAGATCTGGCCGGGTAGGTCGGAGCGCAGTCCGGTGATCAGGGCGGCCGGGATCACCGTTCCGGCCTGCAGGATGTAGGCGCTGGGCGGCGGCACCATGCGCTGCGCGCTGACGGTGTCCGTGTTTCCCGCACGTGCAAGGAACGCTTCCCGGTTTGAGACCGGATCGTTTGCCGTCGGGCTGCCCAATGTGGCGGGAAAGAGCGCGCCGGTCGCGGGAGAAGTCGGTGTGGCATGTGCTGCGCCGCGCGGCACGGTTTGCGCCTCGGTGAAAAGGGCGCTCAGCCGGGCGGCGTCGAGTTCCTGAAGGCGGCGTTGTTCCTCCGGATCGACTGTCGGGGCCAATGGACCGGAAAGGGGCGGTGCCGGGACCGGCTGACCCCGATCCTGAGCGCCGAGAATTGCGCGGCCCAGTTCACCGGGCAAGGGCGGGCCGAGACGCGGGACATCGGCGTAGTCCCGAGGCAATGTGGACAGCCCTTCAGCCGCCTGAATGCGTTCGGTGGAAAAGAGCTCGGTCTGGGTGCCCTCCTGCCGGTTGTTCTGCAGGGCCACGATCAGGATCGCGCCAATGCCAAGTCCGCCGATTGCAGTGGCAAGGGCAAAGGCTCGGCGAGACAGGCGCATGACACGGGGCGGATCAGGCCTGAGGCGGAGCTCCTGGGCGATGTCTTCCTCGGTCCGTGTCGGCTCTGGCATGTCAGGGGTTTGTGTCATCGCTCCGCCTCCGGCTGGGGCGCGCGCGGCGGGCGTTGATCGCCATCCGTACGCACGATCCGCACGACCTGCTGTCGTCTTTCGCCGAGACGCAGCTCTGCGGCCCCGAACAGGCGGTCCACGATCAGCACGTTGCCATGCACGCGGGTGTTGACGATCTGGCCGCGTCCATCCGCGCCGATCACGAAGAGCGGGGGCATTTCGCCCTGGGCGATGCCGGGGGGGAAGACGACATAGACACGCCGTCCATCGTCGAAGACGGAGACTGGCCGCCAGGGTGGGGCATCGCCCTGCAAGCCGTAACGGTAGCGCCGTTCGGCCTCGTGCGGGATCGCCGGGCGGCGGATGGTCGGGGCGCGGGGCGTGGATCGCACCTCTGGATAGGCCCATGCGACGCTGGGCATCCAGGTCTCCTCGTCTGCGTGCAACTCGATGTGGTAGGTGCGCCGGTCGGTGTTGACGACAAGATTGGTGGAGATGTCGGGGCGGGTGGGTTTGACGAGAATATGGACGCGTTCGCTGCGGCCTGCGCCGCTGGTGGTGTCACCGATGATCCAGCGCGCGGTGTCACCCGCCGCGATTGGGCCGGGTCCGGTCAGGCGTTCGCCGGGTTCGAGCGCGATATTCGTGATCTGCCCGGGTGCGGCATAGACTTGGTAGAGCGCGCCCTCGCTCCACGGAAAAACCTGCATGGCATTGTAGTAGCCCTGCTGTCGGGGCTCGACCCGGGCGGCGGCATTGGCGGCGATGATGCGCGCTTCCGGCGTGTCCGCATCGGGATCGCCGCCGCGGGAGGGCGTCCAGCTTGGCGGCGTGTGGACCGGGCGAGGTGGCCCTTCGGCCGGGGGTGGTGCTGGCGGTGGCGCAAGGGTCGGGACCTGGTCGTCATAGGCGATCTCGGGCGGGCGTTGGCCCGTGCAGGCGGTGAGCGCGGTGGCCGCGAGAAGAAGGGCAGAGATGGGGGGCAATCGGTTCATTGGGCATTCTCCCTCGACCAGTTGATGGCATGGACATAGACGCCGAGCGGATTGGCCCGCAGGCGCTCCGCATCGCGCGGCGGCTGGATCACGACAGTCAGGATGGCGGTCCAGCGTTCAGTTGTGGCGAGCTGGCCGTTCTCGTAGCGCCGCTCGATCCAGGCGACGCGGAAGCTCGTATCCGAGGCGCGGATGACGCTCGAGACTTCGACGGAAACCTGCGTGTCGCCGACCAGGGCGAAGGGATCGTTCACGCGGGCATGGTCATTCAGCGCGATGGCCCCTCGATCCGTAGCGAAATCGTAGGCACGAAGCCAGTTCTGGCGCAGCACGATCGGATCGGCCGGCACCTGCCGGACATGCTCAACGAAGCGGGCGAGGTGCCAGGCGATCTGCGGATCGGTCGGGCGATACTCGGCCAGCGCCGGGGCGACGGCCTGTGCCGCGCCGAGATTGTCGACCTCGACCACATAGGGCACCACGCTGCTGCGCGTCGACTGCCAGGCGAGTGCCGCGCTGAGCCCGGCCGACAAGGCGAGGCAACCGAGCGCCATGAGGCACCAGTTGCGGGCTTGGACGCGGGCGGAGCCGATCCGCTCGTCCCAGACTTGCGCGGCTTTCTGGTAGGGGGTGACGGGTTCGGGCGTGGTGCCGTAGCGGACACTGGGGCGTCTGAACATCAGGAGGACCTTTCGGAGAGGCTGACGACCGTGCCGCCGCCGCCATGATCGCCGGAGCGAACGACATGGGCCGCGGTGGAAAGGCCGTGCTGGAGGGATTGCTTGCGCTTCATCCGGCGCGCCCAGTCGGGTGGGCTATCATTGGCCGAGGCAGGTAGGGCGCCACCCGCCATCCGTCCCCCTGTGGCGGCATAGGCCGCGCGGGCTCCGGATTGCGCGCCGTCCGAGATCGCGCGCCGGAGTGGGCTGAACGCAGTTACGGCACCGGTCTTGCCGACTGCGGCCACGCCACCGACGGACTTGCCCAGTGCCGTGCTGCGCGAGGCTGCGCCAAGTTGATAGGCCGTCGCGGTTCCGCTGCCGACCGCGCTGGCACCACGCAGGGCGGCACCTCCGGTGCCAAGGGCCATCCGGGTCCCGGCCACACCGGCGACCGCGGCCCCGCCCACGGCAATACCGGTGCCGACAGCGGCCCCTGCGCCAAGCTGCGGCCCGCCGGAGACAATGCCATTGGCGATGCCAGGGCCGAAGATGCCGAGGGCGAGAAGCGCCAGCGCGCCGAGGACCACGGACATCGCGTCGTTGATCGTGGGTTCACCCGCAAACCCGGCGGTGAATTCGCTGAAGATCGTGGAGCCGATGCCGACGATGACGGCCAGCACCAGAACCTTGACGCCGGAGGAGATGACGAGGCCCAGCACGCGTTCGGCCATGAAGGCGGTTTTGTTGAAGAGCCCGAAGGGCACGAGGATGAAGCCCGCCAGCGTGGCCAGCTTGAATTCGATCAGGGTGACGAAGAGCTGGATCGCGAGGATGAAGAAGGACAGCAGGACCACGAGCCAGGCGAAGAACAGGATGAGGATCTGGATCAGGTTCTCGAAGACGGCGACGAAGCCGGTCAGCTCGGCGATGGAGGCAAGGATCGGCTGACCCGCCTCGAGCCCAACCTGGGCGATGCGCCCGGGCTGGAGGAGTTCGGCGGCGGAAAGGGTGCCGCCGGTGGCCACCAGGCCAAGACCTGCGAAACTGTCGAAGACGATCCGGGCCAGCGTGTTCCAGTTGCCGATGATGTAGGCAAAGACCCCGACGAAGAGGGTCTTCTTCACCAGCCGCGCGATGATGTCGTCATCCGCGCCCCAGGCCCAGAAGAGCGCGGCCAGGGTGATGTCGATCACGATCAGCGTGGTGGCGAGAAAGGCGACGTCGCCCCCGAGAAGTCCGAAACCGGAATCGATGTAGGAGGCGAAAACCTCGAGAAACCGGTCGATAACACTGACGCCGCCCATCGCCTCACTCCGTCCCGGCCGGCTCTGGCGCCAGATCGAAGAAGCGCTGCCGGGCCGCCTCCCAGGCGGCGCGGCATTCGGTGTCGGTGGCGTAGTCTTCGGGCGTCAGGTCACGGCAACGCCCGAGAGTACCGCGCAAGGCGTCATCCCTGATCACATGCCCGGTGTCGGTGGGCAAGACGGTGCGTGTCAGTTCGACCGCGGCGGCGAGGGCGGCAAGGCCGCCGATACCGAAGGCGACAAGGCGCAGAGTTCGCGGGGTGTCGAGGGCCATGCGCTTACTCCCCGAAGAAGCGCACGGAGCCGGGGGAGTAACCGCCGCCATAATCGAGGAACCGAGCGAGGTTCTCGCGGCCCTGCGCCTCGGCCGAGGCGATGCGGGCGGCTTCCAGCGCTTCGGCCCGGTTCTGCGCGGCGATGGCGGCGGTCAGATCGGCGATCTGTGTGGACTGCAATGCGAGCAGTTGGTTGCCAGCCTGCGCGACCTGCAGGGCCCCAACGGCTCCTTGGCTTTCGCGGATGAGCGCGTCCATCTGGCTGCGGGCTCCGTCGATATTGCCCACGACCCCGGCCTGCACGCGCAAGCTGTCCTCGAAGCCCGCGACCGAGGTCTCCCACCGTTCGCGCGCGCCGGCGATCATCTCATCGAAATCACCCTGGGCTGCTGCAGCGCCGTAATCCTGCGCAAAGGCCTGTTCGATGGTGGCGACGTCGAAGGCGAGGCTCTGGGCATCGGCCAGGAGTCGCTGGGTTTCGCCGATGGCGTCCTGCAGCTCCGCCAGCGACGAATGCGGCAGGTTCGCGAGGTTCAGCGCGTCGTTCATCAGCATCTGCGCCTGGTTCTGAATCTGGGCGATCTGGTTGTTGATCTGCTCCAGCGCGCGGGCAGCCGAGAGGATGTTTTCGGCGTGGTTGCGCGGGTCGTAGACGATCCGCCCGCCGCCCCCGAAGAAGAAGGCTTGGGCCGGTGCCGATAGAACCGGTGTCAGGACGAGGGCGCTGGCCATCAATGCGGCGGCGAGTTTGCGGGGCCGGGCAGCGCGCTCAGGATTGCGGGTCATGTTCTGTCTCCTTTTGGTCAGGGTGAGGGGGTGTCGGATCGGCTGGTGCGATGTCGGGCCCGAGCAGGTCGATGGCCCAATCAAGACCGCGATGGCGCAGCCAGGCGGCGGCAAAGCCATCCCGGCCGTGGGTGGCGAGCAGATCGCTGATTGCGGTCTGGTCGGCCTTGGATGAGGCGGCGGTGAAGGCCAGCGCCACCTCGCCGAGACTTAGCGAGAAGAGCCGGTTGCCCCGCCGCGACTGGCAGTAGTAGTCGTGCTTCGGCGTCGCGCGGGCGACGATGTCGATCTGGCGGTCGTTCAGCCCGAAGTTCCGGTAGATCCGTGCGATCTGGGGCTCGAAGGCGCGCTCGTTGGGCAGGAAGATACGCGTGGGGCAGCTCTCGACGATGGCGGGTGCGATGAGGGACCCGTCGATATCGGCCAGCGACTGGGTGGCGAAGATCACCGAAGCGTTCTTCTTTCTCAGCGTCTTCAGCCATTCGCGGAGCTGCCCGCCGAAATTGGCGTCATCGAGCGCAAGCCAGCCTTCATCGATCAGGATCATAATGGGCCGCCCATCGAGCCGCGCCTCGATGCGGTGAAAGAGATAGGCGAGTACTGCGGGGGCAGCTGCCGAGCCGATCAGACCCTCCGTTTCAAACGCCAGCACGTCCGCGCTGCCCAGGTCTTCGGCCTCAGCATCGAGAAGCCGTCCGAAAGGCCCGCCGAGGCAGAAGGGCTTGAGCGCGCGTTTGAGTTCGGTCGACTGCAGCAGGACCGAGAGGCCGGTCAGTGTGCGTTCCTCGCGCGGGGCCGAGGCGAGCGAGCTCAAAGCCGACCAGAGATGGTCCCGCGCGCCTGGGTCGATCGTCGCGCCTTCCCGTCCAAGGATTCCCGCGAGCCAGTCCTGCGCCCAGGCGCGTTCCGGCACCTCATCTACGCGCGCGAGCGGCTGCAGCTGCACGGCGGGTTCCTCGTCGGCCAGTGCATCGCCGAGGTTTTCCCAGTCCCCGCCCATGGCGAGCGTGGCGCAGCGGATCGAGCCGCCAAAATCGAAGGCGAAGACCTGCGCGCCCGGGTAGCGGCGGAACTGCATCGCCATCAACGCGAGCAGGACTGATTTGCCCGCTCCGGTCGGGCCGACGATCAAGGTATGGCCGACATCGCCCACATGGGTGGAGAAGCGAAACGGGGTCGTGCCGTCGGTTTCGGCGTGAAACAGCGGCGGGCCGTCCAGATGGTCGTTGCGGTCCGGCCCCGCCCAGACCGCCGAGATCGGGATCATATGGGCAAGGTTCAGCGTCGAGATGGGTGGTTGACGGACATTGGCGTAGAGATGGCCGGGCAGGGAGCCGAGCCAGGCCTCGAGCGCGTTCAGCGTTTCCGGGATGCAGGTGAAATCCCGCCCCTGCACTATTTTCTCGGCGACCTTCAGCTTGGCCTCGGCGGTTGCGGGATCCTCGTCCCAAACGGTGATCGTCGCGGTCACATAGGCCGCGCCCGCCACATCGGCGCCGAGTTCCTGCAGTGCCTCGTCGGCATCCGCCGCCTTGTTGGCCGCGTCACTGTCGAGCAGGGTCGAGGCTTCGTTGGTCATCACCTCCTTGAGGATCGCGGCCACCGATTTACGCTTGGCGAACCACTGGCGGCGGATACGGGTGAACACCCGGGCGGCATCCGTCTTGTCGAGGCAGATTGCCCGCGTGCACCAGCGATACTCGAAACCCTGCGCGTTCAGCTCATCAAGCAGCCCGGGCCAAGTGGCGCTCGGCAGGCCGATGATGGTCAGGGTCTTGAGATGCGCGGCGCCGAGCCGGGGTGTCAGTCCTCCCACCAACGGGTCATCGGCCAGCACCGCGTCGAGATGCATCGGGACCTCGGGCACGCGGACGCGTTGGCGCCGGGTCGACACGGTCGAATGCAGGTAGGTCAGGGTCTCGGCATCGGAAAGCCAGGCGATCTCCGGCATGAACCCGTCCAGCAGATCGGTCAGCCGGTCGGCGCGGCTGACAAAAGCGGAAACCAGATCCTGAGGTTTGGTGCCGCGATCGGGGGCGTTCTCCAGCAGCCAGCCTTCGGCGCGGCTCGCATCATCCGTAGGCGGCATCCAGACCAGCGTCAGGAGATACGCGCTCTCGAAATGCGCGCCCGCTTCTTCGAACTGCGCGCACCGTTCGGCATCGACGAGGGCGGAGACAGGATCGGGAAACTCGGAGGTGGGGTAGTCCTGCGCCGGTATACGCTGCGCTTCCACGAAGACAGCCCAGCCGGAGCCAAGCCGCCGGAGCGCGCTGTTCAGCCGGGCCGATGCGGCGACCAGTTCGGCGGGCGTGGCGGAATCCAGATCCGGCCCCCGAAACCGCGCCGTGCGTTGCAGGCTGCCATCCTTATTCAGGATGACACCGGGCGCGATCAGCGCCGCCCAAGGCAGGAAATCGGCCAGTAGGGCGGATTTGGAGCGGTATTCGGCCAGACGCATCATCGGCTCAGACTCCGAACCAGGAGGGGTAGCGCAGATGTCTGCGCGCCACCTCGGCGATCTGTGCGTCCCGCTTCGCGGCCCAGACCGCGAGAAGGTGGCCCACTAGCCAGAATGCGAGGCCAACGAGCCAGAGCCGCAAGCCGAGCCCGATGGCGGCCGCCAGGGTGCCATTGGCAATGGCGATGGTGCGCGGGGCACCGGCCAGCAGGATCGGATCGATCAGGGCGCGGTGCACCGGCGCGAAATAGCCGGGGATGTCGTTGGGGTTCTCCATCAGATCAGCGCTCCGCCGCCGAAGGAGAAGAAGGAGAGAAAGAAGCTCGAGGCCGCGAAGGCGATGGACAGCCCGAAGACGATCTGCACCAGCCGCCGGAACCCGCCCGAACTGTCGCCGAAGGCCAACGTCAGCCCGGTCACGATGATGATGATCACAGCAACGATCTTGGCGACCGGGCCTTCGATCGACTCGAGGATGGTTTGCAAGGGGGCTTCCCATGGCATGCCGGACCCGGCGGCGAGCGCCGGCACAGGCAGGGCGAAGACGACGAGGCCGAGCGCGGTTGCGCCAAGGGCTGTGCGAAATGATGGCAGAAGGGTCATGGATGGCTTCCTTGTGTTGTTGGGAAAAGGGGGGTGAGGGCATAATCGCCCGAGGCGGTCAGGCCGGTGACACGCGCCAATTCAGAGAGGCGACGTTCGGCGCCCCGTCCGGACAGAACGGCGATCAGGTCGATGGTTTCTGCGATCAGCGCGCGCGGAACTGTCACCACCGCTTCTTGGATCAGCTGTTCGAGCCGCCGCAGCGCGCCGATGGCGGACCCGGCGTGGACCGTGCCGATCCCGCCCGGATGGCCGGTGCCCCAGGCCTTGAGCAGGTCGAGCGCTTCGGGGCCGCGCACCTCGCCAATGGGGATGCGGTCTGGGCGGAGCCGCAAAGATGCGCGCACGAGATCGGACAGGGTCGCGACCCCGTCCTTGGTGCGGAGAGCCACGAGGTTGGGGGTCAGGCATTGCAGCTCGCGCGTATCTTCGATCAGGACCACGCGGTCCGAGGTCTTGGCGATTTCCGCCAACAGCGCATTGGTGAGGGTCGTCTTGCCGGTTGAGGTCCCACCCGCGACAAGAATATTGGCCCGGCTGGTGACCCCTTCGCGCAACTGCGCAGCCGCATCTGAGGAGAGAATGCCCTTTGCGACATAGTCCTTGAGGGTAAACACCGCGACGGCGGGCTTGCGAATGGCGAAGGTGGGCGCGGAAACCACTGGCGGCAGCAAACCTTCGAAGCGCTCGCCCGTGTCTGGCAGTTCAGCAGAAACACGCGGGGCCGCGGGATGGACCTCCGCCCCGACGTGATGCGCGACAAGACGGATGATGCGCTCGCCATCGGCGGGAGACAGCACTGCGCCTGTGTCGTTCAGCCCATCGGCCAGACGGTCAACCCAAAGCCGCCCGTCGGGGTTCAGCATCACCTCGACGACGCCGGCATCCTCGAGCCAGGCGGCGATGCTTGGGCCAAGGGCCGTGCGCAACATGCGTGCGCCGCGGGAAGACGTCTCGGTTTTGAAGGGCGTAACGGTCATGATTGGCCTCGCGATGGATCACGGGACCGATCAAGAAGACCGTTATTTGGGTACGCGCAACAGCTGCGAAAGCGGAGTAGTGTTATTGGTTAGAACGGCAGGGTTCCGGCGGAAGCAAGTCCCCAAACCGGGGCGTTCCGGCGCGACGATTTCCGCGACCACCGGAACGAATACGAATCCTATTCTACGCTCACGGCTTCAAAGCTCGCGAGGGCTGCTCGAAGGTTTTCCATAATCTCTTCTGCCAAAACGTCGGGCTCTGGGAGATTTTCGAGATCGGTCATTGACGCATCACGAAGCCAGAAAAGATCGAGGCTTGCCTTGTCACGTGCCAGTAGTTCTTCCCGGTCAAAGGCGCGCCAGCGCCCATCCGGGCTTTCTTCGCTCCAGGTCGGGCTGCGTTCATATCGATTTTCGGGTTTGTAGCACGAGACGAAATCTTCGAGGTGCACGTACGTCAGGGGCTTCTGCTTCAAGGTATGATGCACGTTGGTCCGGTAATCGTAGTACCAAACCCTGGAGGTCTGCGGATCAGGGCTGGCGGCACGGTTGTCGAAGAAGATCACGTTCGCCTTCACGCCCTGTGCATAGAAGATGCCTGTAGGCAGGCGAAGAATGGTATGGAGATCCGTCGTCTGGAGCAGTTTCCGCCGGATGGTCTCTCCCGCGCCGCCCTCGAACAGGACATTGTCGGGAACAACCACGGCGGCCCGCCCCGTTGTCTTCAGCATCGTCCGGATGTGCTGGACGAAGTTCAGCTGCTTGTTAGATGTGGTAGCCCAGAAATCCTGGCGATTGTAGGTCAGGTCGTCCGTCTCCTGCTCGCCTTCCGCATTGGTGAAGCTCATCGAGCTCTTTTTGCCGAAAGGCGGGTTCGCCAGAACGTAGTCGAAGGTCTCCGACGGCGGCGAGATCAGCGCGTCGGCCGGCGACACCAGCGTATCCCCGGTCATTTCGCCGATCCCGTGCAGGAACATGTTCATCAGGCAGAGGCGCCGGGTCCCGGCGACAATCTCGTTGCCGAAGAAGGTCGAATGCTTCAGGAGCGCCTTCTGATCCTTGTCGAGCCCATAGTTGTCCGGGTCCGTCAGGAAATCATGCGCGGCGAGGAAGAATCCGCCGGTCCCGCAGGCCGGGTCGGCGATGGTCTTGCCAGGCTCGGGGCGGACGCATTCGACCATTGCGCGGATCAGGGCACGCGGCGTGAAATACTGGCCGGCGCCCGACTTCGTATCCTCGGCGTTCCGCTCCAGCAGCCCTTCGTAGATGTCTCCTTTGACATCTGCCCCGAGCGTCACCCACTTCGTGCCGTCCACCATGTCGATCAAACGGAACAGCTTCGCCGGATCGGTGATCTTGTTTTGCGCCTTGGTGAAGATCTGGCCGAGCATGCCTTTCTGCTCGCCCAGCTTGCGCAACAGCATAACGTAGTGCGCTTCCAGTTCCGCTCCCCGCCGCGAGGTCAGACTGGTCCAGTCATACCCCGCGGGGATCCCTACATCGCGGCTATAGGGGGGCTTGGCGTATTCGCCCGCCATCTTAAGGAAGATAAGATAGGTGAGCTGCTCCAGGTAGTCGCCATACCCAACGCCGTCGTCGCGCAGCGTGGTGCAGAAGCTCCAGACCTTGGAGACAATTGGGGCCGTATTCATGGGTGATTACTCCAAGTCTATCCAGGTTTGAGCCGCCATGGCAGCAAGACGTTCTCCACGCTCCCGGATTTCCGCCTCCGTCCATTGGTCTTTTTTGGCAAACCACTTGTTCAGAAACAGCCCGGTGTGTTCTTCGAACTTTTCCTTCTTTACGGTAAAGCCAGAATTTCCAGAGGAGATGTTCAGACCGCCTGTAAGCAAGGTCAAGTTTCCGAGGGAATGAACGAGGGTCCGGCGCGCCAATGCATCCGGTTCATCAGAATAGATTTCGTGGGTCTGCCCGTCCGGGAAAGGCCATTCATCGGTCCAAGTCTGAGGCAGAACGTGCTCGACCCAAAGGCCGGTGGGCTTCGTGGCGCTTTCTGCCATATGGGATCTGCTCGCAATTTCCAATTCCCACAGTATGTCAACCAAGCGAGTTCGAGGGGCGATGCTGTAGGCGTTTCCATCCAGGATACCGCGCTGGAATTCGTCATTGCGCGGGAATCGGGTGCTGTCGCCAGACCTCTGGTTAAAGTAACCTCGAAACGCTTCCACCGAGGGTCCTTGGCGCAGGAATACCTCTGCAATGGACTGGAAAACCTTGTTCAAGTTCTTCGTTGTCAGCTCGCACATGGCCCGCCGCGCCAAGAAAGAATAGATCAACTGGGCAAGGTGCATCTTCTCTGGCGCAGGCAAATCCGATCCACCTATCTGCAAGGCAACGGGGAACACGGTTGTCACCTGCCATTCCGCCAGCTTTCGCCCAAGCCAGTAGAGCGCTGGGTCTTCCTCGGCCCTGCCTTCCAACGTTTCATACAGGGGCGCATACCGTTCCAGCAGTTTCAGTTCATGCTCAACATCGTCAAATCGAGGTTTGCCCTTCGGAACCGCGAAGGCCCGGTATTCGGCATAGAGTTCGCGCACCGAGATTTTCTTGCCCGTTTCGGCGGTCAGCACATGAGCGAGAAAGTGGTCCAAGCGCGGGCGACGTGGGCGCGCATTGGGCGCAGGCTCGCGCCACCACATGTCGTCCAGGGGGTCCCACAGCTTGGCATACAAGTCCTCTACGGGGGCGTCCTGTTTCTCCGCTCGGTGGAAGATGTTGTTCCGCACGAGGTCCATGGCGAGAAGGGGCTCACCCTTCGAGTTCAGCGTCTCAAAGATCACCTGTGCATCGTCGTTCTCACCGAGCGTGATAACCACCAGCTTCAGCCGATCAAGGACGGCACTGAGCAGGGCTTCAAGGCGTTCTTCCAACACCTCAAGCTCGACTTCGTACTCACCGCCGGTCTTGCTCTCGCCTTCCAGATCGAGTTCGCTGTCTTCCTCCGGGCCATGGAAGGCAAACTCCTCAATCCAGGTGCAGAACAGGTGGTAAGCACGGAAAGCCGGAAAGCTGGTGTTCTTGGGCACGCGCTGACCATAGAACAGGCTGCGGTGCTTATGCGTTACGTCCTCGTAGGACATCTCGATTATGTCGTGAAAGATGTCCCGGTCCGACGGTGTCGGTGTCAGTTTGAACCGTGTCAGAGGGTCCTTGTCTTTGTTCTTCGGCTCATTGAACAGATAGCCGTTGATGTGCCCCATGAGGTCTTCAAGGTCGTGGTCCCGCGCCACTTCGCGCAGTGCGGCCAGGAAGATTTGAAAGGTGGTCAGGCGTTGCTGGCCATCAACCACCTGCACACGAGGCGTGCGGGCGATCTGAGAACCTTCCTCGACCGGAGACAGGATCAACGCGCCCATATAGTGTTCGAACTTGCTCTCACCGTCCAACACCTCGGCGGCCTTGGCGGACACGTCGTCCCAGAACGGCTCTAGCCGGTTGTCGCCCCACTGATACTTCCGCTGATAGAGCGGAACCATGAAGCGGCGGGCTTCCTTCAAAACAACTTCTACGGGGTGATCGTCTGCGTCCAAGGTCTTATTCCTCCGGTGGGCCGTCCCAAACACGGGCGGTTTCGGCGTCGAAAAATTTGTAGGAGACTTTGCTGCCTTCCAATTTGCTGAAACGAGACAATTTGGCGTCGGCTTCGCGGATCTTGGCTGGATCGGGCCTATAGATGCCGAACCATACGCAATCGATATTCTCGTTTCCGAAAATCGCATGGTAGATGTGCGCGTCGTTGTTGTCCGCACTGTGCCCGAACACAAAAATATGTCCCGTTTGCTCGCGCAACTTTCCGAAGCAATGACGCAAATACGGGCTGGCGAAAATCTTCCTCGCCTTTGCTACTGAGCTGCCTTCTGCGACATAAAGAGGAAGGCGCTTTTCCTCAACAATTGTCCGGGAAATCGTGGCAATCACACCTTCCTTAGTGTGCTGAGCCTTGTAGACTTCATCCTGACGATTTTGGAAGAGATGCAGTCCGCCGTGCAGGTTGAAGATGTGGCAATATGCATCCTGCTTGAAAGGTCCTCGGAAACGACCGCTTGGGCTAACCTTTCCTAGCCCGAAGCCGTCGTTCAAACGCTCCTTATGCAGGTTCACCCAATACAGTAGGAGGTCATAGTTCAGCGTGAAGATTGTCCCGAAGTGGCCTATGAAAGCATCCGCGCTTTCGTATTTGAATGTAAGTTCATCGCGGTGTGCGGGGTGAGTGGCGTTGACTGCCTTTACGAGGGCTTCCCGAACCGCCTGTGCGTCCCTCTCAAGCTCATCCGCATGATCTTGGTTGCCATACGCCTGCTCTACAACAATGGCGTCTTCCAAGGCGCGAATAACGGCCTCAAAGTCCACGGTATCCAAGGCATCGAACAGCGCCTTGATCGGGCTGCCTTCTGCAAGGTCCGCCGCTTCACGAAGGTTCTGGTAGCTGAAGTAATCAATCGAAAAGCCATTGCCGATAAGGAGCGCCCTATTCCCACCCTCGGTTGCTTCAATCGCATCGTGGAAACTTACGACTTCATCGGGCATCGGTTTTTTCCCGTAGTTTCGCCGTAGGAGCCTTGGCGCGGATGTCTTTGATTTGGTTCAGCGGGGATAACGGACCCAGTTGGCCGCCGATGCTTCGCTGCATCTGGAGCAATTCGACGTCGCTCATCTTCCCAACTCTTTCTCCAGCCGCTTCAGCATCCACCGAGCTGTGACCACGACCAATTGCAGACGGAACATGGCGTCGTGTTGCGTGGAGATTCGAGGATGCGCACCGTCCGGATGAAGAAGCTTTGCCAGACCGGGCAGGAAGGTCTGTTTGTTGCCATCCCCGAATTCATGCTTGTCACGCGATAGAAACCCTTGCTCGGCTAGCAATTGTCGTTTCTGCAATCCACTGGCTCGATTAGCCGCCTCTGCGGGGTATAGCTTGTCTGCGATAGCGTCGGTCAGCGCTTCAAGGAACGTGCGGCACTGGCTATTTGCAGCTTCCCAGTCTGCTTGAGTGATGTTTTCCTTGGCGCTGGCCAAATGGCGCTGCGCGACTGCGAAGCCATTTCGAGCCAACATGATATCGACTTCACTCCCAGTTTCCGGAAGCGCCACGAAGTTCGGCAAAGCGGTGGTGAAACCGGTAATGGTCACTTCGTCGTTGAACATGCCCTGTTTCACGTCTTTGAGAAGTGCGAAGCCATCCAGGTTCAAATAGCGTTCCAACTTGTTCCACGGTTGTGCCTCGCCGTTTCTTCCGTCCAAGCGGATCGCCAGATCAATCAAGAGTTCGGCGAGGGTCTTTTTTCCGTAGTCTGTGTGGACCACAAAGGTTGGGTTCTGGACCGCGAAGGTCTTGAGATTCAGAAGCGTCTTGGCGATTGAGCCGGCGGCCGACACATATTCCGACAGGCCGTACTCCAGCAGAAGGCTTTCCAGATCAGCGTTCGTTTTTATCGCCCCTTCCAGGATGCCGCAGGCAGAAACGACAGCCCCCCGACCAATTGAGGGATTGGATTTGGTCATGCTGAAACCCTCCGCCGTTTGGTCGTCGTCGCCTTGGCGCGGTCGGCCTTGATCCGATCCAGCAGGTTGGCGGCGGGTTCGTCGTTGGGGTTCTGGGGGACGAGGTGGCCGGCGAAGGCTTTTTTCAGGATGGATTGGCGCAGGGCGTCGGCGCGGGTGAGGGCGGCGTCGATCTCGGCGTCTAGCGCGTCGGCGGCTTCGAGTTTTTCGTCGAGGATGCGAACGATTTCGGTTTGTTCGTGAGGGGAACAGACTGGGACAGGTAACCCTTCGATCTTGGAGATACTCAGGGTGTGGAGACCAGAGGTCGAGCTTGCCTGTGCTTCGATCAGCTTTCGGCCAACCGGCGACATCATGAAATAAAGCGCGAACCGCGATGACAGGATACCATCTGCACTGAAACGGATCAGATGGTTTTGGTGGGTCATGTTCGGGATGCTGCCATCCCAGATGGCGACGCGCCCGATTTGCTCTATCGACCCGTTGCCCTCCACAAACAGCAGGTCTCCGGTGACAAGGCTAGTCTTCAACAGCTCTTCTTCCGTGACGCCGATCTCCATGATCTCGTCGAGTTCGAGCCGATTTGAATAGACGTTGGCGACGCGCAAGTATTTGGCCTTGAGAGGAAAGGCATTGCGTTTCTGGTTCTTTGTCAGGCCACCGGTCGTTTGCCCGAGATCGGACATCGCAGGAATGAGCCATTCCGCTGGAACGGGAACCGTCACCCCCGATGGAATCTTGGCCGAGCCAATGAAATCTCTGGGCCGCTTCGGCTTCGCGGGTTTCTTGCCCTTCTCGCCGTCGGCGCGCCACTGGGCGAGCGCGTCTTGCCAGGCGTCGAGGGCGGCTTTGTAGCGCGCGTCGCGTTCGGCTTGGATGCGGGCGAGGAGGGTTTCGGGGGCTTCCAGCTTGTCGGCGTTCTGCGCGCGCCAGTCGGCGGTGAGGCGGCCTTCGAAGGCGGATTTCAGCAGGGACTGGCGGTAGAGGCCGAGGGTGGTGCGCGCCGTTTGCAGGCTCTCGACACCCTTGTCGATCTCGTCGAACATCGCCTCGATCTTCTCCACGATCCGGCGTTGTTCGTTGAGGGGCGGGATCGGAATTGGAACTGTCGCAAGGTTGCCCCGCGAAATGCGCTTACGCGTCGACCCTGACTGCAGGGCAGAAATTTTGCCGCGAACTTCCGGTGAGTTGATGGCCCGCATGAGGTAGCGCGGCTCGATTGCGGCGCTGCCCAACCTGATGGCGCAGACATCAACTACGGTTACGAAGCGTTCTTCACCATCAAGCGGAAAGATACAGCACCGGCCCAATGGATCAGGCATCCGAGCAACTAGTAGATCACCTTTCTTGAGAAAGGTGCAGTTCAGTTCATCGGCCTTCTCGCGCGTCAGAAAGCGCGATGACTTATTGACAAAATGACTATCAGCAATGTCTGCCAACTGAATTAGGCGAACCGAACCATTCGGGTCTTGATCCTTGCTTTCGACCCAGTCGCCATCGGTGAAGATGCCGTCATGCGCGATTAAGTCAGGGGCGCCTTGGCCCATCCGCGCGGAAAATCCGTCATGCCGAAAGCGCCTCATTCATCTCGGTCATGACCTCGTCCATCCCATCCCCAAAGAGCGCATACATCTGCCCCATGCCGCCCTTGGCGTCGAAGGGGGCCATTTCCAGATCGTCGCGCTCGATGGTGAAGGAGGTGGCAAGGTGGTCGCGGATCATGCGCAGCCACTCCATCTGCTCCTCGGTGAACTTTTCCCCCGCGCCAGAGTGGCGGTTCAGCACCCAGTTCTGGAAGTTGCGCCGCACCCGCTCGGAATGGCGGGTCAGCGTGTCGTCGAGCCCGGTCACCCTGCGGATCAGCGCCACCAGTGCGGTCAGGTCACTGGCGGGGTTGCTGCCCTTGTAGTCATCGAGATGCGCATAGGCGCGCCAGACGGTGAGCGGAGCGAGGCGCGGGCGATCCTCGGTCAGTTTCTTAAGCACATCCTTGATCATCGTGTAGGTAATTTCGGCGCGGCGGGCGGGGGTGTTGAAGTAGATCGATAGCGCCTCGATCTCGTCCCGGTTCTCGGTCAGATATTCCTCGAACTCCTGTGCGATCTGCTTGGCGTTCTCGGCCACATCGCCCGCCCATTCAGCGCGCAGCAGCGTGTCGAGGTTGTCATGGTCGATGGTCTGTTCGTTGTCGCGGCGGATCGTGTCCATCAGGTTGATGAGCGGGCCGGTGAAGACGTTGGCGGCCTGCCTGATCCGCTCCTCGCGCGCGGCCTGGATGGCCGTGTCATCGGGCTCGGGGTTCCCGGCGGCCTTGGCATCCGCCTCGACCTTGTCGGGGTCGATGGCATCGAAGAGGTCGCGCACGATGGCGGTGAGGGATGTCTCGGACTCGGCCGCGATCTTCTCCTGATCCTCGGCCCCGAGCTTGTTGTCCAGCCGTGAAAGGCGGGCGGCGAGCGAGCTGACGGTTTCCTCGGACCGGTCGCCCATCATCAGCCCCATGGCGAGGTCCTTGAAGGGGATCGAGGGCTTGGTGTCGAGTGGCTGGCTGGCGGTCTTGAGCGATTTGGTGACGCCGACGGCATCGACGATGACGTAATGGGTCTTGGCCTGGGCAGAGGGGGAGACCTTCTTCAGGTCGTCGGGTTTGAGGACCCGGGTGCCGCGGCCCTTCATCTGCTCGAAGTAGTTCTTCGACTTCACGTCGCGCATGAAGATCAGGCATTCGAGCGGTTTCACGTCCGTGCCAGTGGCGATCATGTCCACGGTCACGGCGATGCGCGGGTAGTAATCGTTGCGGAAGGCCGAGAGTGAGGATTTCGGGTTCTTCGCCCCGTTGGTGATCTTGCGGCAGAAATCGTTGCCCTCGCCGAACTCCTGCCGGACGGTCTGGATGATGTCGTCGGCGTGGCTGTCGGTCTTGGCGAAGATCAGGGTTTTCGGCAGTTCCTTGCGGCCGGGGAAGATCTCGGGCCACTTGTCGTGGAATGTGCGGATGACTGTGCGGATCTGGTCCGGGTTGACGACGGAGCGGTCAAGTTGGGTGGCGGCGTAGGCCTGTTCGTCGTCCTGCGTTTCCCATCGACGCGCGCGGGTCTCGCGTTCGCGTTTCTCGACCAGTTGCTCTGCTTTGAGGGTTTCGCCACCCTGGGTGATCTCGGTTTCGATCAGGTAGATTTCGTTGCCGACGTTGACCTTGTCGGCGACAGCCTTCTCGTGGGTGTATTCGCTGACGACGTTCTTTTGGAAGAACCCGTAAGTGCGATTGTCGGGTGTGGCTGTCAGGCCGATGAGGTAGGCGTCGAAATACTCGATGACCTGGCGCCAGAGATTGTAGATCGAGCGGTGGCATTCATCGATGACGACCACGTCGAAGTATTCCGGCGGCAGCTTGGCGTTGTAGACGACCGGCAGAGGTTCCTTGCGGCGCCAATTCTGCTCCGCCGGGTTTTCGTCTTCGGCACCCTCGTTCAGTTCCTCGCCTTTGAGCGTGGCGTACATGCGCTGGATCGTCGAGATGACGACCTGGCTGTCGTTCGCGATTGAGGGCGATGTGAGGCGCTGGACGTTGTAGAGTTCGGTGAACTTGCGGTTGTCGTCGTTCGGGATAAAGGCCATGAACTCCTGTTCGGCCTGCTCGCCAAGGTTTTTGGTGTCGACGAGGAACAGGATGCGGCGCGCGCCAGCGTGTTTCAGCAGGCGGTAGACTTGCGTGATCGCGGTGAAGGTCTTGCCCGACCCGGTCGCCATCTGGACAAGTGCGCGGGGCTTGTCGGATTTGAGCGAGGTCTCAAGGTTCGTGATCGCCTTGATCTGGCAGTCGCGCAAGCCGTCCGGGTTGAGACTTGGTAGCGCCGCAATGCCTGCACGCAGGCTCATTGGCGCTTGTGCCCAGGATTTCAGGGTTTCGGGGCGGTGAAAGGTGAAGACCTCGCGCGAACGAGGGTTAGGATCGCGGGCATTTGTGAAGCGGGTGACCTGACCTGTACTCTCGTAGAGGAATGGGAGCGGTTCGGCGTTGCTGACCCATTTCAGCTTGGCGTTGGCGTAGCCCTCGGATTGCTCCTCGACCGAGGTCAGGCGGACACCCCAGTTGTCGGGCTTGGCTTCGACCACGCCGACCGCGTGCCTGTCGGCGAAGAGGACGTAGTCGGCGGGTCCGATGTCTGTCTGGTACTCGCGGACGGCCACGCCGAGCCCGGCGTTGAAATCGAGCGCGTCCTTGTCCTGGACATGCCAACCGGACGCCCGCAGGCGTTCATCGATCCGGTCCCGGGCGAGCTGCTCGGGGGTTTGGTTGACATCAGGTGACACGCATAAGGCCTGAAGTTGCTATATTTTTTTCAATCATGGCGTTCAAGGAGCGAAAAGGCAATTGGCGAGCGTACGGGTTGGGCTTCTACTTCCAGTTGTTGGATCGATATTCGCCGGAGCAAGGATTTATTGTGTACCTTTGGTTGGGTCTGTCTGTCCTGCTGGTAGATCTTGAACGAGTTCTTTGGTGAGAGTTGATCCCTTCGCCAACCGACGTGAGAGCGTCTGAACGAAGCCGCCATATCGCTCTTTGCCCTTCGCCTTGGCCGCCGCGTAGGTGTCATCGGGGAGGGGGGGCGTCGTCGTCAGCCAGAAGCGGACGAACAGCGCCAGCGCCTCCGTCGTGATCTCCTGATCGCGTTCCAGCCGTTCGAGCGACCGGTTCAGGCGGTCCAGCCTTCGGACGATCGCGGCCTCGCTCTGTTCGGCGCTGTCGGGGGATAGGAATGACGCCAGCGCCGCCTCGATGACTTGGGTTTTGGGGACGCGCCGCCGAGCGGCCAGCGCGTCGATTTCATCGAAGAGGGCTGCGTCGACATAGGCGGTGATCTTGGCTTTCTTCATGTCGTCACCTCACAGGTCGATGCCATCATCCGGATCGAGGGCCGCTTGACGCGCGACGGCGCGGAAGCGGGTCTGTATGGCGCGGGCGCGTTGGGCCTCGTCATCGGGTTCGTCTTCGAGGGCGGCGAATTCCTCGCGCGGGAACGGCAACTCAGGCGCCACATCCTCATGCTCGGGGATCTCAGGTTCTCTTCGGATGCCGCCATCTGCATCGTCAGCGGGCTTGTTCGTATCAGCTTCCTGAGCTTGCATGATCGGCTGAAGACTGCTCCAATCGTCGGTTCCCGCCGTGCTGATTGCTGCAGATGCTTCTACGCTAGGCGGCTTTTGGATTCTCGCCGTCAGTTGCGCATCGCGGAAGTACCGCACTTTTTGTGCCCGGATCGGTGCCGCACCCGACACGAGGATGATTTCGTCATCGGGCGGCAACTGCATGATCTCACCGGGGGTAAGCAAGGCCCGGGCGGTTTCCTGGCGTGAGACCATCAGGTGGCCGAGCCAGGGTGACAGGCGGTGCCCGGCATAGTTTTTCATCGCGCGCAGTTCGGTCGTGGTGCCGAGGGCATCGGACAGGCGCTTGGCCGTGCGCTCGTCATTGGTCGCGAAAGCGACGCGGACATGGCAGTTGTCCAGGATGGCATTGTTCTGGCCATAGGCCTTTTCGATCTGGTTCAGCGATTGGGCGATCAGGAAGGCCTTGAGGCCATAGCCCGCCATGAAGGCGAGCTGGGACTCGAAGAAGTCGAGACGGCCGAGGGCGGGGAACTCGTCGAGCATGAACAGCAAACGGTGCTTGCGGTTGGTGTTGTGCAGCTCCTCAGTCAGACGGCGGCCGATCTGGTTCAGGATCAGCCGGACCAGCGGTTTGGTGCGGGAAATGTCCGAAGGCGGCACCACGAGGTAAAGGGTGAGCGGCCGCGCATCTGAGACCAGATCGTTGATCCGCCAGTCGCAGCGTTGGGTCACGGCGGCGATCACGGGGTCGCGGTAGAGGCTGAGAAAGGACATGGCCGTGGACAGGACGCCGGAGCGTTCGTTCTCCGACTTGTTCAGCAGCTCGCGCGCGGCTTGAGCGACAACAGGATGCGGGCGATCTCCGAGATGGGCGGTCCGCATCATGGCAGTCAGAGTGGCGGCGATGGCACGCCGCGGATCGGACAGGAAGGCGGCGACGCCTGCCAAGGTCTTGTCCTTCTCGGCATAGAGGACATGCAAGATTGCGCCGACCAGAAGGGAATGGCTGGTCTTCTCCCAATGGTTCCGCCGCTCGAGCTGGCCTTCTGGATCGACCAGGATGTCGGCGATGTTCTGGACGTCACGGACTTCGCGCTCGCCGCGTCGGACCTCGAGCAGCGGATTGTAGGCGGCGCTGGCCCCGTTGGTCGGATCGAAGAGCAGGACGCGCCCGAACCGCGCCCGCCATCCAGACGTCAGCTGCCAGTTCTCGCCCTTGATGTCGTGGACAATCGCGGAGCCGGGCCAGGTCAGCAGGCTTGGGATCACCAGGCCGACGCCCTTGCCGGAGCGGGTGGGCGCGAAGCAAAGCACGTGTTCCGAACCATCATGCCGGAGGTAGCGCTTGTCGAGACGGCCCAGCACGACCCCGTCGTCTGCGAACAGCCCGGCGGCGGTGATATCCTTGGGGCTTGCCCATCTGGCAGAGCCATAGGTTGTCACGTCGCTCGCCTCGCGCGCCCGCAAGACGGACAGCAAGATGGCGACGGCAATCGCGGCGATCCCACCTGCGCCGGCGATTGCAGCTCCTTCCATAAAGACGCGGGGCGCGTAAGCGTCGTACCAGTACCACCAGGTGAAGACCTGCCACGGGCGATAGATCGGCAGGCCGAAGAGGGCGGTGAGAGGCGCGCCAAGCTGGGGTTGGAATCCCAGACGAAACGCGACCCATTGTGTCGCCGCCCAGACAAAGAGCAGCGCCACGATGCTGACGATGATGATCTGGCCCCAGAGGATCTTGGTGGCCGATGACGTGTCCTGACGGCTCATGGTGATGTCCTTTCTGTTCAGAGGCTCAGCCCGCGCTTGCGCCCGAGGCCCCAGTCGATCCCGCCGCCCGGCGTCATCGTGCCCGTAACAGTCTGGCCGAGATGGCGTTCGAGTTGCGGGGTCCAGGGGACGAGCGAAAATCCGAGGCCATCATCGATCATGGCGAAG
Source organism: uncultured Marivita sp. (assembly GCF_947488135.1). Taxonomy (GTDB): domain Bacteria; phylum Pseudomonadota; class Alphaproteobacteria; order Rhodobacterales; family Rhodobacteraceae; genus Marivita. Next base: position 294,268 of record NZ_CANKYW010000005.1, read on the forward strand.
CGGCCCGAGGCGAGATCGAAGCGTCGGCGGAATGTCCCTGCGACGGGTTCGCCCTCGGTCGGCTTGTAGTAGGGGAGGCCGGTTTGTGTGCTGAGGTCTTGAGCGATGGCGTCCAGTTCGCGGTTGCGCAGGGTGGCCAGCAGATCGCGGGCAAAGGTGACCCGCTGCCCTTGCCGGCGGGCGAGGCCTTCGGCGACAAGGTGATTCGAGCGGCGCTCCAAGGCCTGGCGAACATCTGCGCCAAATCCGGCGCCACTCAGCGGCGCGCGGTCCCGGGCAAGATGCAGGCGGTCGAGCCAAGTGGCGCCATCCGCCTCGACCTGGGCGGCCAGCGACAGATCGGAACGACCGACAAGAGACAGTTGCGGTGTCCCGTCCGTCTTCCCTGTCCAGAGCCGGGTTTCGACGATGCCACCTTGCGGCGTGTCGCCGGTCGCATCGAGATTCCGGAAGCGCAGGTGATGTACGCGACCGTCAACACCGTCGATGATCGCGTAGCCGGTCCCGGCGTGGTCATCATGAAAGCCGCGTTCCACGAGCCGCCCGAGGATCGGGGCGGTGGGCGTGCCTTCGATGGCGAAATCACCCGCTGCGCGCTCCCGGTCGGCGCCCATGGCTCGGTGCATCCGTTTGATGATGTCGCCGCGCATCCCGAGCTCGCGCAGAGTGTCTTCGGCAGTCGGTTTCAACTCCCAGACGGCAGGGGCTATTTGTTCGGCCAGCCCGAGCCTCTCCAGTGTCTGGGCACGCCCTATCATCAAGCGGCGCAGCTCCGGATCGCGGGGTTCCGGCGTTCCGCGCCGCAGGTCGGCGATGCCGGCATGATCGTCCGCCAGGGATCGTAGGCCCCGGTCCAGATCAGTCCAGCGTTCCGCCGTGACCTGCGTTTCGAGCGCTTGGGAAATCTCCCGCGCGCTGCGGGGGCCCAGTTCCAGTTGTACGAGGTCTTCTGCGCGCGCTCGAAGCCCCCGGCTGATGTAGTCACGCGAGATGACGAGATCGCGGCCATCGTCGGCCTTTCCACGCACCAAAATGTGGATATGCGGATTATCGGTGTTCCAGTGATCGACGGCGACCCAGTCGAGCGTGGTGCCGAGATCCCGTTCGGCACGGGCCATCAAATCCCGGGTGAAGGCGCGCAGATCTTCGAGATCGGCCGCGTCCTCCGGCGAGATGATGAACCGGAAATGATGCCGGTCCTCTTCGCAGCGCGCCGCAAATCCGCCCCGGTCGAGATCATCGCGTTCACACCCGAACAAGTCGGCGTCGCGCCCGTCCTGACCGACGCCATCGCGCTGCAGGTAGCCGAGATGCTTGGCCATGGGCGCGGAGCGAAAGCGCTTGCCCTGGTGGCGCACGACGCGGGCCTTCACGACGACGCGCCGGGAGGTGCGAGTCAGGCCTTTGGCCGTTCGGGCAAACCGTCCGCGCCCGAAAGAGGTGTTGCCGGAACGCATGCTGCCCGCGCCGATGCGATAGCCGGTATGTCCGGATTTCCGCGCAGCGCGCATCACCTCGTTGACGAAGCGTGTCGATTGCTTAGAGGTCCTGCCGCCGTCGCGGATACGTCCGGGGCGGATACGCAGGTCGTCGTCGCGCCGGGTCATGGCTGCACTCGCTTCCAAGACCAGCTGCCGCACAAAGAATATCGCAAAATCAGAATTTTAGATAAAGTCCTGCGGCATACAGCTTGGATGTGCGGCGCAAATCCTCGCAGAGAAACAACAGCTTGAGGTCCGCTTGCGGCACCTCTTTTATCTCGCGCTCTTTCTGTTGAGACCCTGCGCGTCGACCCTCTCCGGCACATTCTTGCGCCCGGGCATTCCAGACCTCGCCATGGTGCGATTCCGCGGATCATGGCGTTCGCCCCCTGCTGAGAGGCACGAATATGCCGTTCTGAGACGCGTCAGACGCAATCCGTTGGGCGTCATCGCCGGGGGGTTGACCCGCCTCGGCCGTCGCCGCGAACAGCGGGGCGTCGCGCCAGTCCTGCGTCCGGTGCGGGCGGCTGACTGCCTGCGCAACGTTGGTCCCGTCGGCGATGAGTGGCGCGAGGATGGCGAGGTAATTGCGGGTTTCAAGCGGCAATGCGCGACCGGTATCAAGGTGCTCTTGGTAGCGCGCAGGCCCGGCATTGTAGGCCGCGAGAAAGCCGGGTGACCCGAACCGGTCGTACATCTGTCGCAGATAGGCGGTACCGGCCAGAATGTTGTCGCGTGGATCGAAGGGGTCATCGCCAAACCCATAAGCTGCGCGCAATTCGGCCCAGGTGCCGGGCATGATCTGCATGAGCCCCATGGCGCCTGCGTGGCTGACCGCGCGTGGATTGCCCGCACTCTCGACCTCCATGACGGCACGAATCCAGGGCTGCGGGATGCCGAACCTGCGCGCGGCTTCTGCGATATGGATGTCGATGGGTTGCTGCTCAGATGCTGGAACACTGCGGTCCTGAGCGATCACGGCGGACGGTGCCACGGTGATCGGCATGCAGAGGATCAGTACAAGCGCGGTTGTGACGCCCGCGTGCCGACGCCTGTGCCCGGGTTCAAGACTATGCATCTTCCGCCCGCCCAAATGTCCAAAGAGGGATGGCACGCCCAAGGATCGTATCCGCTGACAAGGGCCCGAAATAGCGTCCATCGAGGCTGTCGGCGACACCGGTGACGAGCAAGAAAACCTCGTCTGACTCCAGCGTGACACATCCCGTCCAACGGGGAAGCGGGCGGCCCTGTTGGTCAGCCGATGCTGCCTCGGCAACAACGGTACCGTCGAGGGTGATATCGAGACCATCGCGACAGACGGTCATGCCCGAGACGGCCGCGATGCGTTTCAACAGCAAGGTATCCGCACCGATATAGCCGCGCTCAACCACCCAGGATGACAGGTCTTCCGGCAGGCGCACGGCGACGAGATCGTCCAGCGATGGCGGGTTTGACGCTCGAACAACGTAGAGGCCGATCGGCACGCTTGCTGAGGCGTTCCAGATCAGGCGCGGTGCGCGGTCGATCTGTGCAGCTGCGAGCAGACCAAGGGACAAACCGGCCGCGAGGAGGGGAGGGGCCGCCGCGCTCATGTCGTCACCACGCGACGCTTGAGCCATGCCGCATGCCGGGCAGGGCTGTAGGGCCGGGGCTCCAATGCAGCGGTCAGGCGGTTGTGGACGTGCCGCCAATGATCGGGGCAGACATCTTCCGGCGCGATGCCATAACTTTCCACAATATCGACGGACCGCAGGGCCGCCTCGACCTTGGGCCAGCCGGAGAGACGCAGCAAAAGCTGGCCGCCCGGTGTCACACAGGGCACCGTCGAGCAGGGCTCGCCTGCACCGACGGCGCGCAGAATATCGATCCGGCTTTCAACAGTGCCGTGGTCGTTCGACGACCAGCGGACGAGCGCGAAGATTGCGCCGGGGGCGAAGGCCACGCGCTTTTCCGTGCGCGTCAGGATGGTTTCCTCGGCAATCCGACCGAAGCGGATCCAGCGCTCGATGCGCCCTTCGATCCAGGTGAGGTGGACAAGTGTCTGCATCGGCTCAGCGCCCCCGCCGCAGATAGGCCGGCGAAACGGCGGCATGGCGTTTGGCGGGTAAAACGCGGTCTTCAGTCTCGTCCGAGGTCGAGGTTTTCTCGCCTCGTGTGACCCAGGCCTGCAGATCGTCGACCGCGTAGACGACACGTCCGCCGATTTTCGAATAGCGCGGGCCGGTCCCGTAGGTCCGGTGTTTTTCCAGCGTACGGCCAGACAGGCCGAGAAATCGGGCGGCTTCCGGGGTTCTGAGGTAGCGGGGCGGGAGTCCTTCATTTGGGTCGGGCATTTGAGCATCTCCGGCTGTTAGGCCGCGCGACGGCGCGTCGCGGGCTGTCGGAGGTCATCAAAACGGAAGATCGCTATGGGGAGGGATGACGAAGATCACGGCGCGAAAACGTCACCCCCAAAGGCCAACAGGATCAGGGCCTGATGAGGGTTCGATTTTCGGAGATCGCGCGGTGATCACTTGCGCGGCTTGGAGCGCCCAGTGGGTCCTTTGCCGAGAAGGAGAAAGCGATAGCCTTTGGTGGTCAGATGCGTGCCATGGGCTGTCAGTCGGGTGATCTGGGCCTTGAGGGAGCTGGTCTTCCAATGCTCGCGCGACACAGCCTCCGCGCCGAACAGATGCCGCGCTATCGTCTGGTAGCTGGCACGGTCCCGGCGCGCATCGAGCGTGCGCAGTGCAAGCTGAATGCGCCGTCGCTGCTGCGTTGTCAGGGGCGGAGGGGTTCGTTTCTGGCGCAGCAATTGCACACGGAGGGCCTTGAGTGTGTCCACCCGTGCCGCCCAATGTTCGTCCAGCGGCACCAGAATCCCAATCGGGCGTTGGATGCTTTTGGCATCCAGCACAAGCAATGCGCCTGTTGCGAGGCGCACATAGATCAAGCCGTCCTGCGTTCCGATGACGGTCAGATCATCTGCATCGATGTGCGGCGCGGCGGTGTCGCCGCCTGGGATAGGCACAGCATACCCGACCGCTGCCGGGGCGATTGAAGGCGTCCAGAACACGGGTGCATTGGGTGCGTCGATGTCCGGATCAACCGGGAAATCGCAATCCCCATGCGGCCGGTGTTTTCAATCCATCCCGCATTTGCGGGTAATTGGCGCGATAGTCGGAATTGCGGCGTAAGCATTCCCAGGCCAGTCCGGACAAGTCGAGACTGTCGAAATGCTTGTACGCCGTTTCGTCTTGCCAATCCTTGGTCATGGCGAAGCTCCGCGTCAGCTGTTTCGATGAACGATGAGTATAGCTTGGTGACGCGTCAAAACGACGGCAGGAACGGTTACTTTGCGCAACCTGCGCGGGTGTTCGCCGATCTCAGACGGATCGGGCGAAGTTCAGCCCGTACGGCCCTCAAGCAGCTTGCGATAGCCGTGCTCCGTCATCCAGCGGGCGCGGGCGAGGTGGCTGTCGTACATCTTTTTGGCACGCTCTGGTTCCTCGGCGGCATCGATCCCGAACAGAATCTCACTGACTTCCTGCAGGCTGGCACCGCTTTCAGCGGCATCAAACAGGCGCAAGTACAGCGTCATATGCGCGTGGTCGTAATCGGTCAGCTCATCGCTTTGTGGTGCGAGATCAGCGATCGGCGTGGTGCCGGTGGCAGACATGATTCCCCCTCGCCGTTGGGCGTTAAGGCTCATAACAGCACATCAGATTGCATGTGCAAGGTCGGATTGCGGTCAGTCAAACCGCAGATGAGTATTATAATACGTCGCACCAAAATACGCGATAGGTTCTTTACTCGCGGATGGACATCCGCGTTGTTTTTGCAAGGAATCTCAAGCACTACCGCCAACGGCGCGGGCTGACACAGGCCGCGTTGGCGGCGGCGATGGATGTCGACCGCGCCCATGTCAGCGCAATGGAACGCGGCCAGCAGAATGTCACGTTGCAAACTCTACAGCGGGTCGCGGCGCATCTGGATGTGGCACCGGCGAAGCTGATCGAAGAACGCGCCGAAGGAGATGTGCGTTCCCGATCATCGTGATCGATCGTCTGGGCGGTCGTCTGTTGGTTCGAAAATTGCGAGGTCAGGTCAGGGCATTGGTTGGTTTCATCGCGCCGTGCAGGCTGCTTCTCGACAGGGATCAATCCGCTATTCAGCACTGAGTTCGGTCAGCTTCTGGCCAAGGCGGCGTTGCATCAGATCATCGCCGGGCGTGGTCTCCATCAGTCGCTGAAGCGCCGCGATGGCCCAGCCCCGCCGGTCGATGCGTGTGCTGGCGGTCATCAGGTGATCGACGGCTTCGTCGATGTCGAACGGGCTGGGTTCATAGCCACGGCCCGCCAGAAGATGCCTGATCGCATGCAGAGCGACATCGGCAGCGAAGGCCGGTTCCTTGATCGCGAAATCGCGGGCGGCGCGGATCAAGGTTGAGGGGGCGGCCTCACTGTCCGCTGCGCAGTCGAGCGCGATGTCGAAATACGTCGCGGTCTTGGCCGCGGCGAACCATTTGCCCTTGCGACCGTGGAGCGCGATCAGGTCTTCCAGTAATGCACGGGCATCCCGGTCAGGGTACCGTCTGACCAGATCGCGCCACATCGCCAGCCACGTGTTTCCGCTCGCTGTGGGCAGGCCGAACCTGCGGTAGGCCTCGTCTGCCTTGCCTTGCCGTACAAGGATCGCCTCGCAAAACCGGCAGATGTCGTGATGGCCCCATGTCTGGCGATCCCCCTCCAGAAGCGCTGCGGCATAAGTGAGCGCGTCATCCTCGCGGCCCTGTCGAAGCAGGGCTTCGACCCCGAATTTGTCATCGAACCACAGCCGGGTCTTCTTGACCGCGAGGAGCGCCAGCAGATCGTCATAGCGTCCGGCCTCGAGCAGGCAGGACAACGTGAGGGTCGCGGTGCCGACATGGGAATACCGCTCCCAATCTGACCAGGCCCGATGGATCAGGGCGAGATCCCGGTCGGCATGCAGGGTCATGAGCGAGGGATACGCGGCGATTTCGCCGAACCGCTCCGAGATCGGGGCGAGGTAGTCGACGCCATCGTCCTCGATCGCTGCGCGCAACTGCTCCAACCATTTTGCGCGCGTCTTTTCATCGGCAGGGGCGGCGATCAGGATCGGCACAAGGTCGTCCAGCGTGCGGCGCACAGCGGTGCCAAGTGCGCCCGAGGAGGTGTCGATATGCTCAAACGCGGGCCAGATCCGCGCGGCCAATGCGACCACGCCGTCGGCCGCCGTGACAGGATCCGCGCGATTGACGGCCCGGATTTCCGCGCTGGCCGATTTCAACCACTGGGTCGCCTTGGCGGAGCCGCGCCATCCAAAAGCGCTTGCGCGCATGCCGGGTTTGAAGGCCCATTTGTGGACAGGTTTGCGCGTCATGCTGCTACCGCCCGCGCGATTTGCTGCGCGTGATCCAGTCGGCCCCGGCATAGGTCACGGCGTGGACATAGACCTCGCGGGCATCATCGTCGACGGTGAAGGCGATCACGGCCTTGCGGCCTGCAGGGATGGCGCGCAGCCCGGGTGCGATCTCGTCCCGGCGGCTGCCCTTGTGCGGCAGGTCAGCGAGGCTGGCGATGGTGGCCTCGATCTCGTCCAGCCGGCGCGCGGCGGATTGCGGGCCGGCATAGTCAATCAGCCAGCGCGTGATCGCGTCGAGATCCTCCGCGACCGCCGGATGGAACCGGATGCGATAGCTCACGTCTTGCGCGCAGCCTGCAGCCGGGCCCGCGCGGCGGCAAATGCGTCCTCGGCCGGGACATAATCGGCACGCGGTGTGTCGAGCCGCGCCCGGATTTCTTCGGCCATCGCTCCAAGGGCCAGCTCGCGCTCTTCTTCGTCACGCATCATCTGCTCCAGCGCCGCCGCCACAGCCGCGCTTTGCGAGGCGAAGACGCCTTGGCCCACCTTGTCGGTCAGGAACCGATGGTGGCGGTCGGTGAAGCTGAGGGTTGTCTTGACGGTCATGCTTGCCTCCGTGGTATGACTTAGTCATATAGGCGAAGGCTTGAAGATTCGCAATCTCTTAGGGCAGGGCGGAGAGCGGAATTTCGTTGCCGCCACGAACCGAATACTCAGATAGCTCAAAAAAAACTTTCCGACACATTCTGCCGAAACCCAATCTCGTACCAGTAAGACACCAAGCATTGATGATGCGCTCACACCTCAATGTCGCCTGCATCAGTTTGATTTTCCATCCAGCGAAGGTTCCAAGCAATTCTTATTCGGCGTGTGTATTCGATCGTTGATCCAGAAATGTCCGGTGCTTTGATCCTTCTCATCCGTCTGATTTGAAGGGTTCCTATCAGATCTTCAGCCAACCCAAAGTTTGTTAATTTGCGGCTACGGTAATCTTTCTGGAAAACGTGAACCCTTGCATATGCTAAGGGAAGATAACGTAAGAGGCTTGTATATGACATTTCATGTCGAGCTTTTCGCAAAGATTTACGAATTATCTCCCTACACTGACGCCGTACAATACTTTGGTCAATTTGATCGTCTCTGCTTTCGAGAACGACGTAAGCATTCAGAACAGTCCCCCAAAAATTCCGATGAAATTTCGTATTTCGTACGATTACTTCACACAATCCGGATTTCTGTCGATATTCCGCTGCGGCTAAGGGCGTGTGGACACGAAAAGCTAGCCAGAGAGAACTCAACTTTCCAAACAGCTTTGGGAGTTTTATTCGCGGCACAAAGAAGAGACCGGTATCTTCGAGAACATCCGAATACCGTTCAATTTTATGACATTGACTGCGATGGTACGAAAGAGCCCCTCCATAAAAAGCGCCAAAACCTCGCAATCCCTTTGGCTGGTTCAGTGATAAGAAGTAGCGATCATAGCCAGGTGCTAATCGTTCTGACAACACAGCCGTTTGGAATGAAGAAAAGAATGCTTTGTGATAATCAAGGGTCGCCACCTCAACGTAGACTATCAATTGCGAGCCATTGATTTGCTCGGAAGGTAGCCAACCAACCACCTGCCAATAGGGTGTTTGGGTTTCCGCCCGCAATTCCTCCAGCCGTAGGTGATGAGGCCGAGGGTACTCCGGATCTGGTTGCTTCAACAGGAATCCCGACATTGCAGCGACCATTCCGTTACACACATCCAATAGATCATCAAACATTTGAATGACCTCATTGTCTCGAAAGTCTTTCGAGTTCCCCTTCTTGTCCCTGTAATAAATTCTGTTAGTGCCATAAGTTACGCCGCCGTGCGCGATGCCATTCCGCATCACGGCCTCATATGGTTGAAGAAGCGTCTCAAAATCGGTTCCGTCCAACTCACCTGAAATGTCATAAAGTTCAAGTTTTGCGGTACCCTTGTTTCTGCCAACTCGAGAGAAGTAGGCTGGGATCATCAAGAGGGGCTTTAGAACGGCTTCTGTAAGGCGTAGGTAAGCTGGGTTGATATTTTGATCGATAAGCATGAGTTTTCGATAGTCATCCTCACCTTGCAACGCGTCGTCATGCCAAGGGAACCCATTGATTTCTTCGACATAGCGGAACGCATTGTCAATATTGCCGATTTCATCAGTAATGAGTTGCCGCAACGCTCTGTGGTCTTCCTTGTTTAGACGCTCCAACTCACGAAGGAACAGCTCCGTGGCAAACTGAGAGAAAAATTTATGTGGTCGCCTTTCGATATATTTCCACAAAGAAATGAAATTTTGATCTTCGACCGTCTTTAAAAAGGGAAACCGACTAGAAATGTAATTTGCTTGTTCGTCATGCAACTTGCCTAGAATTGGGTTTTTCACTGTTACAACTTTCGGTCGAAGTCCGATACAACTGTCCTATGGATCCAGAACACTGTGTGCTCTTGAGTGCTCAGAACCTACATATGTTCACGACGTGGGAAACGAAAGCATAGGAGTTTGCAAACCGAGCCAAAGCTCCAATCTGAGTGCTGCTACGCCGCATATGAAGTTTCGGTGAAGGATCGGTTTGGGCCGGAAGTGCCGTTTACAATCCGCACCACGAACCGCTCTAGGTCAACCCAACAAGGGAAAAGCGCACCCCGCCCGGTGATCCCGGGCGGGGTGGTTTGCTGTCAGTCGCCGTTGCGCCGGGTGTTGGGGCGCGACCAGATGAGGCTGAAGGTCTCTTCGCCGCCTTCGACCACCGTGTCGTCGAAGAGGTTGGCGTAGATCGGCTGGGTGAAGCTCGGGTCGTCGAGCTTGAGGCTCAGGTAGTCGCGGCCCTCGGTCGAGCGCTTGGACCAGGCGGCGCCGATCTCGGCACGGCCGACGAAGACGCGGTGGGAGGGGGCGTTCTCGTTCGGGGTGCTGTCCTCGGGGACGATGCGGACGGCTTTCGCCTGAACGCTTAGGGTGACGATTTCGCCGACGTATTCGTTGCCGGTCTTCTTGAAGGTTCCGATGGTGGCCATGTCATATCTCCTATTGGCTTGTCCGAGCCCGCGCCCATCGCGGCCTCGATGGCGATCGTCAGGACCGGGGCGATCCGCCGACGCAGCCCCTGTGGCCCGCAGCGCCAGCGGAGGACGGCAAGGCCGGTCTTTCTTGTTCCGCGAGGAATGGCTGACCCGAGACTTTTCGGGGACGCCAGGGGAAGAAAGTCCGGACCGGCCGTTGCGGCCTAGGCGGTCGAGGCGTCAGCCGATCCCGGTCAGATCAGCCGCTGAGAGGCCCGCAAGGGACGCGTGGCTTCATGCCATGGAAGAGGGGATGACAGGCTACCTCTGGACCGCGCAAGATCCCGGCAGCATGCGTCGTGCAAAGACAGGTTGCGGCGTACAGGCGGAAACGGTGCATGTCCCGGACTTGCCTCGCTCCTCCGGGATTGCCCCCTCTCGCCGTGTCTGTGCTTGCCTGCCGTGATGATCGGTATGCCGTCGATCCAGGTGTATGCGCGACCGGGGCCATGAGTCATGACGTGGGTCTCGGCGATCTGGCCTTACTCAGCAGGTCCTGCACAACCGCGATGCTACGGTGACGGCGAGGATCGAGTCCTGTTGCCTCAATCGGTTGCGGGGCACGCTGACGATGTGGCGGACAGCACGCAGCGGCGCAAGCTTCACAGGGCGTTCAGTATTCTTCGAAAGACCTGTGCGGATGCGGGTCGGACATGGCGTTGACCTCGGACCAGCCCGACACCCGCGCCCAAGCGGTCCCGCCCACAACCAGCGCGCCTAAACAGGACAAGAAGGTGATGGTGACGGTGCCCGCGCTGCCGAATTCAGCAAGGCCTTTTGCGGCATGAAACCCGGCGATCCCGGCAGGGATCGCGTAGATCAGACCGATGGCAAGTTTGATGGGGATGGAGCGGATGCGGTCGAAGGCGAATTCCCCCAGAGCGGCGACCAAGCCGCCTATGAAGAGGCCCGCAATGATCGACAGGGAGATGCCTTGGCCCGTTTCATAGAGATACATGCCCGAGGTCAGTCCGATCGCGAAGGGCAGGGCGTAGACGGCCAGGTTGAACAGGATCCAGCAGAGGGCACCGAGGCCGAACAGCGTGAAGAGGGTGGAGAAAAACATGAGGCACTCCTTTCGAGAACAAGGATCGCGCCGCCACCTCCTCCATTGGCACGGGCAGATCATAGCAGAAAACGGCCCGCCCCGGGAGGGTCCGGGGCGGGCGTCGGCGGAAATCCAGTCATGCCCTTGGGGCAGCTTTCGGCCGGAAGTCGAATAGCGGAATGCCCATCGTGCGGGCCTTGTCGGCGAGATTTTCCGTGATGCCTGAGCCCGGGAAGACGATGAGGCCGATGGGCAGGGTGTCGAGTAACTGGTCGTTGCGCTTGAAGGGGGCCGATTTGCCGTGCCGCGTCCAGTTGGGTTTGAAGACGATCTGCGTCACGGCGCGATTGTCGGCCCAGGCAGTGGCGATGCGCTCGGCCCCACGCGGCGCGCCGCCGTGCAACAGGACCATGTCGGCGTGTTTCGCGTGGACGCGGTCGAGCGCCGCCCAGATGGCTGTGTGATCGGTGCAGTCCAACCCGCCGGTGAAGGCGATTTTTGTGCCCAGCGGCAGCAGCGGTTCCAGATCGGCCCGGCGCTTGGCGGCGATGTGATCGCGGCTGTCGATCAACGAGGCGGTCAGGGTGCGCCGGTTCACGTGGCTGCCTGTGCGCGGGTGCCAGGTCTGGCCGAGATGCGCCTCGAAGCCCTCGGCCGCGAGATCGCGCATGGCCTCAAAGGCATTGCGCCGCTCGATGAGCGTGATGCCCTCCGCGATCAGGGTTTCCAGTTCGACCGAGCGGACCTCGGAGCCGTCCTGTTCGCGCTGCGCGCGTTTCTGCGCCTGTTCGTTGCTGTCGAGATCCCGGCCTGTCCGCGTCGCCATGCGGTGAAACAGGTTCGTGGTGGACCAGAGCAGGTCTTCGAGGTCGGGTTCCAACCGCGTGTCGGACAGCGTCGAGACGAGCGCGTCGAAAATGTCGGCGACGGCGGTGCGAATGGCGTCGGGTTCCGGCAAGGGGCGGGGATCGGGTTCGTCCGTGAAGGGACGCCAGCCGTATAGCTGCAGTTCCTCGAGTACGATGGCGGTGGAGGATCGGGTTTGAAGGTGTGTCTCGGGCATGATGTCGTCTCCGGTTGTCGAAGACCGCGCCTCTCGCGGCCTTCCCGGGCAACGGAAAAGCGGGGGCCGGACGGGTCTGCATTCTCAGGGGTCCCCGTCGCGCCCGCGCGATGGGGTGGAACCGGAGCGCAGCGGAGGACGGCCGTGGCCGTTGCGGGCGCGTCCGGGCTCTGCTCCGTTTTGCCCGCTCTCGGAAGGCCGGAAGGCGTGGCTCTGATCGCGGAGGCGCTGGCCGGCTGCGCCGACTCCGATCAATCGATGGCGTGGTCGAGGAAGGTCACGGCATCCTCGGGCGCCAGTTGCGGACGCAGATGCGCGCGCAACGCGTCGCGGCCAATGGCCCGCAGATCGTCATTGAAATCGCCGAGACAGGCGGAGAGGTGGATCGCGTCGATCCCGGCCTGTCTGGCCCGATGCGCCAGTTGGTCCGCGGCGGACAGGCCTGCCGGGTCGGCATCGACGGCGATGTAGAGGCGGCGAAGATCGGCGGGCAGCTGCAGGGCTGCGAGATGGTTGGCGGACAAAGCCGCCACGACAGGAAGCTCCGGCAGGGCCAGATGCAGGGAGAGCATGGTCTCCAGCCCTTCGCCTGCAGCGAGCACGCTGACCGGTTTGCCGATGCGAACACCATGGCCGAGGAGATTGCCCATCGCCTTGCGCGGTGGAATGACCGGGGCCTTGTCCGCAGTGGCGGGGTCAAGCCAGGTGCGGTGCAGGCCGGTGAGCCGTCCATCGAGGTCCGTCACCTTGGCGAGCAGGGCGGGCCACGTCTCGGGCGGGTCTGTCAGCGCGTGATCCTCGCGCCAATAAAAGCATTTCGGGTGAAACCGGAGACTCTCGAGATGTCCCAGCCCTGTGAGGCCGCGCCCTGCGAGATAGCGTTCTGCCAAGGTGCCCGACATCGGCTGGCCCATCGCCCAGAGTCGCCGCGCCGCCTCGGGTGAACCGCGAGATGCTGGCGGATTGGCGGCGCGGTGCCTGTCCGTCTGCGGCAGGCTGAGGAACCGGCGCGCTTCGTCCAGCGTGTCCTTCAGGGTGACAATCCCCATGTTGAGGGCGACCAGATCCAGCAGGTCGCCGTGCTGCCCGGTAGCGGAATCTGTCCACTTGCCAGCCGCGCCGGGTCCGGAAGTCGGGCCCGAAAGCCGAACGTAAAGACTGCGGCCCGGCGTGTTCTGCACGTCGCCTACGATCCAGTAGCGGCCTTGCTTGCGTCCGTTTGAAAGGTACTGTCGGCAGACGGCCTCGGCATCCTGGGCAAGGCGGCGGGCGATGTCGGCGGCGGGGCTGTGCATGCTCTGTGCCTCCTGTCGTGGATTGAAAAAGGGGTCCGCCATTTCTGGCGGACCCCGGCTGCCGGAACTCGGGGGGAAGGAGCTCCGACCTGCTCGAAGGTCACTCGGCGGCAGTTCGGGCGAAGGCGTCGCCGGCGACGGGATCATCTTCGCTCAAAGGCTCGGAGTCTGCGATAGCCGGTTCGCCGCCGTCTTCCGCCGATTGCGCTTCGCCGGTGTCGGGATCGTCGTCCGAAGGTCCTCCATCGGCGTCGTCGATCAACTCGATCTCAGGCGCGTCCTCTTCCGGCAGCGGCGGCGTGCGCAGCGGCTCGGGTAACCAGCCGGTGCTGACGAGCAGGTCCTCTGCAGCGGTCACCATCTCCGGTTTCTTCAGCCCCGCGATGCGGTCGGCGGCATCTTCGCCTTTCGCCTCGCGCACGGCCTCGAGGATGCGCGCCTTGGTAACCCGACCGAGGTAGCTGTCACCCGTGGCCGTCCAGCCCGCTTTGGCCATGTCGAGCCCGACGGTCCCGGCCAGCACATCCGCATGCGCGATGGCGCGCGGTCGGCGCTGGCAGGGGTCGTAGACAGCATTCACGCTCATCGACACGCAGTGGGCGAAGAGCGCCTCGCGGCTGCAGCTGTCGAACTCGGTCAGCGCCTCCCAGAGGTCTTCTGGCGCTTTCGGCAGGTTCCGCGCCCAGGTCTCTTGGCGCTGGTCGATGGCCTGCGCGTAGGCCGTGTCGACGAGGCCCGGCACCTGCGATCCGAACCCCGCGTTGCGCGGTTCGATCTCGACGCAGCTGTCGACGGCGTAGCGGTAGAAGAGCCGCAGGACCATCGCGTGCAGCGCCGCGAGGACGGCGACCTGCGGGTCCTCGGCCAGTGCATTGCGCAGCGCCAGGGTGCGATGGGCCGTCAGTTCCATGACGAGGCGGTCGGAGAGCGGTTTGAGGCCGTCATCCTCGTCCTCCTCGTCCGTAGTGGACGCGACGGTGTCGTCGATGTCCTCTTCCGGCACCATTTCCGATGCGACCTCGCCGAGGTCCTCCACCTCTTCGGCCGGTTCATCTTCGGGCCGCACGTACCCACGTTCGACCCGCAGCCGCCCGGAGCTGTCGAGGCTGACGAAAGCTCCGGCCAGAGCGAGAGCGTCGGCCTCGTACCGGATCGGACGTGCCTCGAGGGCTTCCATCGCCTCCTCGATCTCGCCCAACCGGGTATCGACGTCGTCGGGCAACTCGTCGGCCTCCGCATGCTCGGCCTCGAGCGCTGCGTATTCGGCCTTCAGCGCCTCGTAGCGGACAGCCTCCTCGTCGGTCATCGGCACCGCCTCGCCATGGACCCGGCGCATCCCGAAGGTGTGGCCATAGGGGAACTCGGTATCGACCTCGACCCATTTCCAGCCCTCGTCGCGCACCGTCTCGGCCTCCTCGGCGAGCTTCTCGCGCACCATGACGTCGAGCAGGGCGGCATCCTGCAGCCAGCCGCCGTCGTCCTGCTGGAACAGATCGCGCAGGATCTCGCCCCCGGCCTCGACGTAATCGCCCGTCCCGACGAACTGAGCCCGCTTGTCCGACGCCCGCACCGCACCCTCGGTCAACATGCGGCGTATCTCGTAGGGCTGCCGGGAATAGTGCCGCTGCAGCGCCTCCCAGACCTGCTCCTGCCGCGCGTGATCAGGGTTGACCGTGAAGGCCATGAGTTGGTCGAGCGTCATCTCCTCCTCGGCATAGGCGTCGAGCAGCGACGGCGCGACCGCGGCGAGCTTCAGCCGCTGCTTGACCACGCTGGCGGAGACGAAGAAGGCCGCGGCGATCTCTTCTTCCGTACGGCCCTTCTCGCGCATCGCCTGGAAGGCGCGGAACTGGTCGAGCGGATGAAGCGGCGCGCGCTGGACGTTCTCGGCGAGGCTGTCCTCCTCGGCGAGCCCGTCGGTGCGCACGATGCAGGGCACCAGCGCGGTCTTGTTCATGCGCTTCTGCTTCACGAGCAGTTCCAGCGCCCGGAACCGCCGCCCGCCGGCGGGGATCGTGTACATGCCGGTCTCGGCGCCGCTCTCGTCCAGCACGGGCCGCACGGTGATGGAGCTGAGCAGCGTCCGCCGCGCGATGTCCTCGGCCAGTTCCTCGATCGACACGCCCGCCTTGACGTGGCGCACGTTCGACTGGCTGAGCATGAGCTTGTTGAAGGGGATGTCGCGCGAGGCGCTGAGGGTGATCTTCTGTGGCTTGGTCATCGGGATATCTCCGCGACGGGCCAGCCGGGAGCCTCTCTCCCGACCTCCAAACCCGTCACGGAAAACCCGGCCTACCTCTTCCTCTAAAGGGACCAGACGCCATGATCACACCACCCAGAGCGGCGGCTCCGAGGGACGAACCGGAGCTTCTGGTAGGCAATTCAATCCTTCAATCCACTCCAGCGATTAATTGTTTTTTTCCAACGCGCACAAAATCAGCGTGTAATTTGACAATCTCTGCAGCAAGATCGTGAAAGTTGCCAACGACGCGCCAAAATCGTTCCGGCTGCTCGATCTCCCATTCCGGCGGCACCCAGTGTCGGTCTGCACTCATCTCCGTAGCGAAAGTTTCAGTCGCAAGCAGAGTCGTGTAGGTGTCGGTCTTTTCCCAAAGAGCTTTCCGAAGCGCTTCCAATTCGGGCGAAAGAAACTCTCGTTCTGGGTGGTTCCACTCATAGAAAAACTCCCAAAGCGGGTCGAACTTTGCTCGGGGAAAGGAGAAACCTGCCATATTATTCCTATCTAGAAAACCTATCACGCCGTCAGTTTGCAGGAGGCCAATCATTTGGTCATATAGCGCTCGATCATGTATCCGGGCTTCGTCGACCTTCCCCCGAAATTGAGGATAGTGAGCGAAGAACACGTCGTCGTCAGTGGCAAGGTCTTGGCAAAGATCATCCCAGAAGAGAATACCAACGCGAAACTTTCCTTCTTGGCGGCGAGCCTCCGAAAGAATGCGCACTTTTCTTTGTAGAGGCGCATCGCGTGGCGCGGTTGTCGCGATGTAAACACGATCAAGCGGTGGATCAAATTTCTCGGCGTTTGCAACTTCGTCCTCAATCACGGCGAACGAGATACCGCCAACCGTGTTCTTACATTGGACTCCAATATGGCGGTCATCATCATCGTGTCCAAATACATCAATACCGTCTTGCTTCTGGCCGGTGCGCCCATGGCGTTGAAAGTCCGTACTGCCCCATCTCAGCTTGGCCGCTGAAAGAGTAATATCTTCGAACTCATCCCAAGACTTGGGCGGCGGAACTACGGAAGAGGCGATTGTTGGCATTTAATCTCTTTGGCAATTGTCGGTGTTGCCTACATGGCAAACCATTTTGTTGATGCAATACGGTAAGAGTTGAGTTCGCCGCAATTCGCAGTTTGCGGACTTCTAGTCCATGGTCTCGATTGTATCGAACAGTTTTGCGATTTCCACATTTTAAGTTCCAAATTTGTGAGCAGCAGCAAAGAGTTCAAAGCGTTCATTGACATCAACATCGCAAGGAGGCGGCTCTTGCCTTAAGCCACCTCCTGCAGCCATTGTCTACGCCACCGTGTTAAACAACACCTTCGCCTTCCCCTCCATGACCAGCCGCGCATCCTGCTGCGGTTTTGAGCGAGCCACTGCCGTGATCCCCTGTACGAAGTCGAACACGCTTTCCGGCGGGCGGCCTTCCTCGGCCAGCACCGTCTCGACGATCCGCGCCGTCTCCGCCTTCGAGAACCCGCGCTTGCGGAGGAAGTCCTGACGGTCCTCTTCCGACCGCGCGACGATCTTCTCCCGCGCCGCGCGGATGCCGTCGATAAAGGGCGCGGGCGAGGACTCGGCGAAGCGGCTGAGCGCCGGGGCGGCCTCGTGGGCAAAACGGGAAGCAGCGTTTTTCGAGTGCCGGATGGTGATCTCCTGGAAGTCCTCGACGCCCCAGAGGTTGCGGTTCTGGCAGACCGCGCGCAGGTAAAAACTGGCGATGCCGAGCGTCTTGGCGCCTACCTCCGAGTTCCAACAATAGAACCCCCGGAAATAGAGGTCGGGTGAGCCGTCGGGCAGCAGCCCCGCCTCGATCGGGTTGAGATCGTCGACGAGGAACAGGAAGACATCGCGATCGGAGGCGTAGAGCGTCGTCGTCTCCTTCGTCACGTCCACGCGCGGGTTGTAGATCCCCGTCGACCAGTCGAGCACGCCCGGCACCTTCCAGCGCGTGTCGCCCGTGCCATTGCCCGCGATGCGCTGAACGGCGGAGACGAGTTCGTGGTCGTAGATGCGGCCGTAGTCGGGGCCGGTCACGGCGCGCAGTTCGGTGCGACCATCCGCGACTTCCATAGTCTTGATCTGCTCGACCCGGTGGTTGGTCAGACCGTATTGCAGGTTGATGCCCGCCAGCGGCGCGGGCAGTTGCCGCAGATAGGCCGCGGGCGCGCCGACGAGGCTCGAGATCTGGCCGAAGGACCAATGCGTCGGCGCAACTGGCTCATCCGCGCCAGGCAGGACGAAGCCCAGCTTCTCCGGGTTGTCGCGATGCGCCTCGACCCGGATCGCCGCACTCTCCACCGTCCGCGTCCGGCTCCGCTCCGCCCGCCCCTTGACCGAGGCGAAGAGATCGTCGAGCGACAGATACCGCTCGTCATCCGGCCGCGAGAACCATTCGGACGATACCCGGTCCACATTCGTGCCGCGCGTCACATCCACTTTGTAGCCGCCGCTGATATCACGCCCGGCATCGATTATCTCGGTATTCATGGGTTTTCTCCCGCGACGGGCGGCCGAAAGCCTCTCTCTCGACCTCCAAACCCGTCACGGCGAAAGCCGCCGAACTCTTGCTCTTTTTTACGCCATCGTTGAGAATTCAGAGGCCTCAACGCGACGGATAGCTCACGCGTCGAAATTCTCGCTCTGACTTCTCCTCCACAGTCAGCCCGGCCGGTCTGGAAGCTATCTTTGTCTGGGTGAGCATAGAAACCTTTCTAAGCGCTTGATTGCGCTATGAACCGCGACAGGGCCTCGCGTCGTGCAGCTCGATCCAGAGCGTAGGCGGTGTGTCTGAACTCGACGCCGTCAAGGAGGCCTTGGATATAGCCTGCAATTGTATCCGCAGCCATGATGAGGACGCTGTCAACCGAGTGGACGTACTTGCTCGTAATCGATCCCGTCGAATGGCCGACGAGGGCAGCAATTGTGCTTTCTGTGAAGCCAAGATCATTCGCCGTGCTGGCGAAGCTATGCCGAAGAATGTGGGCGGTGAAGTCGGGAATCCTGCGTCCGCCAAAGATCCTGTTCCAATGGTTTGGAAAACTTCCAAAGGTCTGTGACGCTCGTGTCCCAGGAAAAACGTAGTCGCCAGAAATCGCCTTTCGGCGTTCTTCGAGCAATTCGATAACAGGTAGTCCGATCGGTCTTGTCGACGCACCTTCCTTGGAGTCCGCAAGACGCAGGCAGCTGTTCTCAAAATCGACTTCGCTCCATTTCAGGCCAAGTATCTCGCCACGTCGACAGCCGGTGAGCGCGAGAAGCCGTGTGATAGCGATTGTAGGAGCGAGTTCATGGTCCTCGCCAGCCTCGCGAAGCATCTTGCCAAGCTCGCGGTATTCGTCATCGCTCAAGCGCCGATCCCGCACCTGATCTTTCGGCTTTCGAATACCATGGGCGACGTTGTGTTCGATGATCCCGATGTTAATTGCATAAGTGAGCATCGAGCCTGTCAGGCCGACGCATTTGCTTGCCGTTCCACGACCGCCGCGCAGAATAGAAACACCTCGCTTCTTGCCAGTCTTTTTGACAGCACGCGTTTTCCCGGCAATCACGTCGTTCATCATCTTCGTCACGTCTGCCTTGGTGAGGTCACGCACGCGGCGTTGGCCGATCAGGGGGATGATGTGTCCGTTCAAAGCACCGATGTTCGTATAAATCGTGGACGGTCGCTTTGGGCGTCCGCCTTTGCCCATGATTAGCCCGGCTTCCATGGCTTTGACGTATTGCTCGGCCAGTTCCTTTACGGTCATCGCTTTGCGGTCGAGCTGCCGGTTCTCGGCAGGGTTCTCACCGCGAGCGACCTGGCCGAGCTGCGCCATCGCTTCCCTTCGGGCGGTCTCGGGCGTCCAGACTCCATGAAGGCCGATCGCGTAGCGCCGCGAGCGACCGGCTGCACGATACTGTATCACGTAGCTGCGTTTTCCTGAGGCGAATACGCGCAGCCCGAAGCCAGGCAACTCATCATCCCATACGACATAGTCTTTGTCGCGTATCTCGACCGCATCGACGAAACGTTTCGTAAGTTTTGCCATCCGAATTCAGACCTTTCCGATCGGCCGGCAGCCTTCTCACGTAAGCACTACGTAAGCACACGGGCGAAAGCTGCGACCTGTTTCTGGATAGAAGCTTCGGAACAGAGAAACGGAAATGCAAATATATTCAGTATCTTATCGTGCTCCGTCGCGCCCTATCGCGCAATTAGGAAAGGTGTCAATAGCGCCTCCGAAGGCAGAGGCCAGAGGTTCGAATCCTCTCAGGTGCGCCATTTCGCATTTTTTGCCGCAAATGTCACCTAAAGCCTTGAAGGGTAAGGCTAAATTAGGTGTTCGAAGTCCCTGATTTCGGCAGTAGGGCAAAGGCTCTACGAAGGCCAGTCTTATGACTGTTTTCTTCAGGGTAAGATCGGAATTATTCCATATAGTCCAAGGACTTGAGAGGAATCGCATCGCGTGTTCGAACGACTCCTCGAAGGTATGCCGAGGCTTGCCACTTTGGGCGAGTTGTTCTTCTGCTAAGACCTTTTCCCGCTCCAGCTTGGCGATCCGCTTTTCATAGGCGGTCACGACAGAGCTGTTGCTCGCATCAACGATGCGATCCAGCAGTTGATCGATTTGCTTTTCCAGTTGCTTGATGTTCGCCTTCAGCCCATTGGAGGCCTCTGAAGCCTGCGCTAGGCGCATATCCCACGCATCGCGGAACATGGCTTTGACCAGCGCGAACAGCCCCTCAGTAGGCTGTAGGCTTCGCAGCACGTCCTCAAACTCGCCTTCCAGTACATCGCGCTTGATCGACTTGCGATAGCTCGGGCAGCCCTTCGTCGGGCAAAGATAGTACGGATACTTCTCCTTCTTGCCCTGCGACCAGCAAGCCGTCAGCGGCTTGTCGCAATCGCTGCAAAGAACGAATCCCCGCAGCGGGAAATCGGCGCTGATATCCTTGCGAGCGGGAGCTTTTGCTGTGCCTTTCAGTCGAGCCTGAATCTTTTCGAATGTCTCAAAACTGATCAGGCCTTCATGCTGACCCTTGCGAAGCGACACGTTCCAGTTCGGGGCTTCGACATAGCCCGCATAGATTACACGCGTCAGCATGTCGTAGATTCGCTGATTGCGAATCTCTCCACCAGGCAAATCTTTCGGGAAGGGAGGTTGACGCTCCAAGAAGCGTTTCACCTCGACTTGCGTTTCAAAGCGCCCAGAGGCGAAGCCTTCAAGCGCTTCCTGCAAAATTGAAGCGTTGGGTTCATCGCGCACCAGTACCTTGCCTTGGCCGCTTACGCGCTCGTAGCGGTAGCCTACAGGTGCCTGAAAAACCCAATAGCCGTTCTGAACCCGCGCCCGCATACGGTTCACGGTTTGCTCACCGTTCTTCTGGCGCTGGTGCTGCGACACCGATGCCAGCAGGTTTTCCACGAGTTGGGAGTCCGAATCTTCGCCGAACTCGATGGAGGGGCTGACAAGCACACCGCCAGCGTCACCGATCTTCACCCGAAGCTCGAAATGCGCCATCAGGTCGCGTGCAAGGCGGCTGATGTCATCAATGATGACGGCATGCGCTTCTTTGCGATTGGCGCTCAGGAAAGACAGCATCGCTTGCATGCCAGGGCGGGTCGTGAGGCTTCCTGAACTATCATCACGGAAGACCTCGACAACATCGTAGCCCTTGTACTTGGCAAACTCGCGGCAGCGGGTCTCTTGCGAAGACAGGCCGTCGCCGCGTACCGTTTGCTTTGCACTCGATACGCGGCAGTAGATCACTGCTTTGCTGATTTCCTGATTGTTGTCCTCGTGATAATTCATTCCGCCTCCAGTCGGGCTACCAGCCCGCGCACGTCCAGTTTATCTTGTTCTTGTGCTGATCCTAGCCGATTGAACTCGGCCTTGGGGCTGAGAGCGTCTGTCTGATGGTGTTTTCCACAGACTTCTTGCAGAGGATGGATGCCGAAGCCCAAGTCGATGAAGGCGACGATAATAGACCAGAGCGCCTTCAAGAACTCTTCGCGCTGCGCCTCTGTCATCTCTGTGTTATCAAGAAATTCCTGATACCGTGCAAAGTCAACATGGACGACAGGTTTTGTGGACGCGCCGAAGCGTCCGCGCAGATCAGTGCCTGCGGAGTTATACTCATCCTTCATGGCATTGCCCTCCTGAAGAATGTTATTTTCAGTTATTTTCATTGTACCACCTTTAGCTGTAACCCTACAAATTCTGCGGTTTTTAGAAGGGTAGTTCATCATCGTAGTACCCTTTCGAATTCTGGAATTTGTCGATGTATTGATCCCAATCCCGACGCGCTTCTTCTTCAAGGTCGCTGATCATCTCTTCATGTTTTGAATAGAGATCGGCATTCATCCACATTTCGGCTTTCAGGATTGCGTGGACGAATAGGTGGAGGGCGTATTCATCCTTGTTCGTGTGGCCGAAATATTCGGCAACCCGTTCGAACTTGTTCCAGTAGTAGTCATCCATGTCGCGGGCGAATGTGTAGTTGCTCATTTCAGAACTCCTTCGATCAGTTTGTTGAAATCCAGCGGCAGGAACGTCACCAGCTTGCAGCGCTCGCCGTATGCAGGTCGTTCTTCGCGGCGGCCTTGGATGCCGTAATAGGCGCACCAGGAAACCGAGTTGCAGGAGTCGAACCCACGCATCGGATGCCTGCACTGGTAGTCCCAGCCGACATGTGGCGTGCCGACGAACAGCAAGCAGCCAGCAATGCCCGTCAAAACGATCATGCGCGGGCGGATCAGCACGGCTTTGATCACTCTGCCGAGCTTGCGGCATAGCCGCTTGAATGCCCATTCGGGGCGTTTAGGCGGCTTGGCTCCCACAACCTTGATGTCAAACTTGCTCATGATCTTTTCCTTCCCGTCTTTTGTCGAGTTCGTATCTGAGCCGCACGATTGGCGTTTCCTGCGGGTATGGCGGAGCAACGGGGTTATCCTTTGCCCACTCCGCCCACGGCGCGATGAACCAGAAGGGAACGCGCTGCGCCTTTAGCGGCGGCAGGCCGTTAACGAGCAGCAGTTGTTCGTTCCTTGCCAGCAGTCTGATTTCATCGGCGGCCATGAGTGGCCTGCCTGTCTCGGACAGGCTTTCGCCGATATCATCGGTGGCAAGACGACCGAGATTGTAGTTGCGTGTTTTGACTGTCTTCTGGCCGAGCGCTTGAGAAAGCGTTTTGGCCAACTCGAAGTCCTGCACGGCGAAGAACTGTGTGACTTCGGCCTGCGAAAGCAGCGTCCGCGCCGTATGAGGACCGTATATGCGGACGAGTTCGGCAAGCTCTTGAACGAACATCCAGACCCGCACGCCCAGACCTGGCAGCGCGGTCAAGCTTTCGGCGAGTCCCGCGAGCCTGCCCATGTTCGCAAACTCATCGAGAACAAACAGCACCTCGCCGCGCTCTTCAGAGCGGGCAACGGCGGTGATGGCTTTGTTGACGATCAGGCCTAGGGCTGCACCGTGCGAGGCAATCCGATCTTGCGGAAAGGCAAGATACAGCGAGACATCCCCGTGCTTGAGATCGGCAAGGGCGACATCGGAGAAGCTGACGGCATCAGCGAGGTAGCCGCCAGGCTCGAAGATATCGAGCGCCTGCACGGCTCCCGCGCGAAAATCGGCAAATTGGTCGGCATTGCCTTCGATCTGTGCGGCGAGGTTGTCGCCGACATCGGCCAGCAGACCGCCGAGCGCGTCAGAGCGGCACATCGCGTCAACGGCACGTTCAAGCCGCTTGGGATTGGCGATGATGCGCCATGCTTCAGGGAGGGTGCAAAGCCTGGGTTCACAGAGCGCAAGGTACAGGAGCGTTCCGCGCAGGATGGTGCGCGACCCTTCGCGAAAATAGAAGTTCCGCGTATCTTCGGGTTCGGGCAGGAGCTGAAGCGCGGTGGCTTTGACCTCATCAGTCAAGCCGCGCTGAAGCGCAGGGTCGCTTGCCAGCTCGATGATGGTTTCCAAGGGATTGATGCGGTCTTGCGGCAGGCCGTGCAGCCCCCAGGGGTTCAGGACGACCACGCGCTGCCCGAAACGCTCACGGCGATGCGCAGCCGTGACAGCGGCCAGTTCGCCCTTGGGATCGGTGACGACAACCGAACCCGTGTAATGCAGAAGGTTCGGGAAGACACCGCCGATGCCCTTGCCCTGGCGGGCAGGCGCACAGGTCAGAAGATGCGCCTTGCCGCTGTGGAAAATCGGCTGATCATCCAGCAGGCCGAGATACAGGCCTTGCGGGTTGAGCATCCCCGCACCCTCGCAGTCTTCGAGCGTGGCGAACCTGGCTTCGCCGAAGATTCCCGAGGGCTGCTCGCTGGCCTTGCGCTTTTCGCGTTGCCGCCAGGCATCGTAGTAGCCTGCCACACCGCCAAGCGCAGCGATGCCTCCCACGACCTTGAAGAACCCAAGATAGAGATCATCCGCCGCGCTCGTGCTGCCGAGCATTGCGGGCGCATAATGCCCGAGCGCGATAAACGACACGCCAAGGAGCAATGCACCTGTCGGCGAGTTGGTTTTCGTCTGATTGCCAGCCATCGTGTCTTTCCGTTCGTTGACGCGGGTTCATGTACTGGCTTCCCATAGATACAAAGTTTGCAGAATCGTCACGGACACAACTTGGACACGGCAGCATGGCAGATCAGTACTTTCACTATTCCGATGACGAGAGAGAACGCCTGCGCCGTGCGTTGCGGGAGTACGGCGAGGCGATGAAGCTCACCGCCCAAGGGCTTGCTGATGACATCACAAAGAAGACGAAATTCGCTTTGAACTTCGATGCAGGCAGAAAGCGCGTTTCACGGTTTCTGGAAGGAAAGCACCGCCAGCCCGATGACTTCATTGATGCCATTGCCCGTTATCTCGGCAGCGTGCCGCCGCCTTTGATCGAGCAGAGCGCGGCAACCCTTGCTCATTTCTTCACGCGCGGCATGGAACAGGCAGAAGGGATAGATAGCTTGATCGGTCGCTATCGCGTTTTTGCCAGTACCGACAGACGCGCACATGGGCATGACGGTTTCAGGGAAACCATGAGCTTGAACCAGTGGGGCGAGTTTAGCGCCCCGCCTGTCAAACCGATGATATCGAGAGTCCCTTATGCGGTGATCGATCTGAAGCCGATGCCAAAGCACGAAGCCTTGCTCGTTTCAGAAACCATCTTCAATTTTTCCGTCGATCCCGAAACCGAAGAATTCCCTGATATGCTGCCCCGCAACAACGACGCAGGGGTTATTGTTGCGTTCGGGCATTCTGACCGTGAAGTGCCGCGCTATTTCATGGCAACGCGCACCGTTCTGGAAGTGCGGCTCTTCCGCCTGTACAAAATCTCGGACAATCCCCTGACGTTACGCGGGGAGTTGAGTTTTGACGGCGATATCGGGCGGCCACAGAACATGACGCACTCCGATCCGCTGCACCCTGAATACGAGGTAGAATTGGTGCGTATCGATGAACCGACCGAAGAATGACGAAGCGGGATTCCGCAGCGCAACATCTTGCGCTATGATCCTCGCATGAAAGTTCTGTTCGTCTGCACCGCCAACAAGCTCAGAAGCCCGACCGCCGAGGATGTGTTCAGGGATTTTCCTGGCATCGAGGCGCTGTCGGCAGGGACGGACTCGGAAGCCCCGAGGCCGCTGACGAAAGAGCTTGTCGCCAGTGCCGACCTGATCTTCGCGATGGAGAACCACCACCGCGAGCGGATCAGGAAGAAATACAAGCAGAGACCCGCTGACAGCAGGATCGTCACGCTGTACATCCCCGACGAGTATGAACGGGGCGATCCCGAGCTTGTCGCGCTTCTCAAGGAGAAGGTTGAACCGCGTCTTTCCAGCATCCTCAGCGCCAGTTGAGGGTGCTGTAGTACAAAAGTGGCGCATATTGGTGCGCCGCAACAATCCTTGTAGTACAAAGGCCTAAGGCCGCCGAAAGGCGAAACCGCAAGATGTGTTTTGTAGTACAAAACCATCTTGGCAAGGGGGCTCGCTGCGCGCCCCCGTTGCATCCCCCAGCCCGTGGCTCTGTCAGGGGATTGACCCCAGCCAGAGCCAGCAGAACGTATCGCCGTTCAATCACTCGCGGGAGACTTCGCTCTCCCTGCACCCATCGACTTTGAGGGCGTTCCTGCCCCCAAGACCCCTGACAACTCCATTGAGGCCACTTCATGGAGACCAAAGAAGGGAGCATTCGCGCTACCCTTCCTTGGAACCTTCCCATCGACCAAAGAGCCTTCGAGCCCCTTGAAACCCTGACCAAACCTGCGCGGATTGGATGCCGCCATCTTACCGAAGATGGATCACTCTCGGGGGTCTATCACCACCCCCAAACCCAGCTCGTCGGACTTTGGGAATTGCCTCCCCACCGACACCGAACCCCGCCTGACAGCGCCCTCTATGGATCGCCCTCGGTGTTTCTAGTCTTCGCCTGACAACATGCCTTCTCACCCGCAGGGGTTGTGGATATCGTCGGATTATCGCATGCGCCTCGTAGACTTGGCTGCTATGCTTGGCGAAAATGCATCCGAGGTACGCAGTGACAGACCACGCCGAAAACATTCTGGCTGACGAAGCCGAAATCACTTCCGAAACGCTTCTTTCTCTACTCCGCTCATATCGAGATGCCGCGCGAACCGAGCGGGACAAAGGGACATACTTCGAGCGATTTGCGGCGGCGTTTCTGATCAATGATCCTGTTCAGGCCGAGCAGTACGAAAGCGTGTTGCCCTATGCGGAGTGGGCGAAGGCGCAAGGTTGGGATGGTCGCGATACTGGCATTGATCTCGTCGCGAAGCTTCGGGACGACGAAGGCTATGCAGCGATTCAATGCAAGTTCTACGACGCGAGCTATCGAATCCGCAAAGAGGATATCGACAGCTTCATCTCCGCCTCAGGTAAAGAACCGTTCAGGCGCCGCGTGATCATCGACACGACGGAAAAGCCGTGGAGCGAGAACGCCGAGTCGATGATACGCGGCCAGTCAATTCCGACGATCCGCATCGGATTGAATGAACTTCAGGAGAGCCCGATCAGATGGGACACTTTCGCCGCGCGCGGCGAGGTTGTCCTGAACGACAAAAAGAAACTCCGCAAACACCAAGAAGAGGCGCTCGCCGCCGTGCGCGAGGGCTTTCTTGAAGCTGATCGCGGCAAGCTCATCATGGCTTGCGGGACGGGCAAGACCTTCACAAGCCTGAAGATCACTGAAGCGTTGGCAGGGAAAGGCAAGCTTGTCTTGTACCTCGTGCCTTCGCTTGCGCTCATGGCGCAGACTGTCCGCGAATGGACAGCAGATACCGAAACGCCGCTGCACTCTTTTGCGGTATGCTCGGACACCCAGGTCGGCAAGCGCCGCCAGAACAATGACGATGTTGCCGAGATCGACGTTCTCGATCTGGCATTCCCAGCGACTACGGACGCTGCGAAGCTCGCAGAAAAGGCTTCGACCCCGCTCAAAGAGAAGATGAACGTCATCTTCGCGACGTATCAGTCGATCCAGGTGATCGCCGATGCGCAAAAGGAACACGGCCTCCCCGCGTTTGACCTTATCATCTGCGATGAGGCGCATCGCACCACAGGCGCGACGCTTGCGGGTGAGGACGAGTCCAACTTCGTCAAAGTCCACTCGAATGATGTGATCCGTGGCAAGAAACGGCTCTATATGACCGCTACGCCGCGCATCTTCGGTGACAATGTGAAGTCCAAGGCGGAGGAAGTAGATGCCGTCCTCGCGTCGATGGACGATGAATCTCTGTTCGGCAAAACGCTCTTCTATCGCGGTTTCTCGTGGGCGGTGCAAAACAACCTTCTGACCGACTACAAGGTCATCGTTCTCGCGATGGACGAAGGGCTTGTCAGTTCATCCGTACAGAAGCGCCTAGGCGACGGCGCGAGCGAGCTTGTCCTTGATGACGCCACAAAGATTGTCGGTTGCTACAAAGCACTGACAAAGACGGACATGAAGGTGGATGTAGCGGCAGACCCGCACCCCATGCGCCGCGCGCTCGCCTTCTGTCGTGACATTCGAAGCTCGAAACTGATCCGCGACGAGTTTTCAGCCGTTGTCGATGAGTTCCTCGGTGTGGATTCCCTCTTCGAAGACGAGGATGACAACGCCGAAGGTCAGCTCCGCTGCGAGATCGAGCACGTTG
This sequence comes from uncultured Marivita sp., assembly GCF_947488135.1. Lineage (GTDB taxonomy): Bacteria > Pseudomonadota > Alphaproteobacteria > Rhodobacterales > Rhodobacteraceae > Marivita. The sequence goes on from NZ_CANKYW010000005.1 coordinate 321,973, forward strand.
ATGGTACGTTCAACGCGAAGCAGCGCGGCCTGCTTCTGGACTGGCTCAAGACTGATGCAGGGGATGACGTCTGCCGCATTCTGACGAACGCGCGCTGTCTTTCCGAGGGCGTCGATGTTCCTGCTCTCGACGCAATCATGTTCCTTCACCCTCGCAAGAGCCAGATCGACGTGGTTCAATCTGTCGGGCGTGTAATGCGCCGCGCTCCAGGCAAGAAGATGGGTTACGTCATTCTGCCCGTTGGCGTGCCGGCAGGCGTTCCGCCTGAGCAGGCACTTAGCGACAACGAGAAGTACCGCGTTGTCTGGCAGATTTTGAACGCTCTGCGCGCTCACGATGATCGCTTCGATGCCACGATCAACAAGGCGTCGCTCGGTCAGGACGTAAGTAGCAACATCGAGATCATCGGCGTCACGGGCGCGAACAGCGCTGAACTCAATGCGGTGACGGCAACCGTGCAGGAGTTGCCCACCCGCGCCAAGAAGTCGGGTTCGGGGATCGGCAGCGGTGGCGGTGCAGAAGGCAAGCCAGACGGGGACAGCTCGCCGCAGCAGACAGAGATGCATTTCTCCGTCGATGAATTTTCACGCGCGATCATGGCAAAGATCGTGAAGAAGTGCGGAACACGGGATTACTGGGAAGACTGGGCGGTCAACATCGCCGAGATCGCGAAGAACCACATCACGCGGCTGACAGGAATATTGGAAGAACCAGACACGGCAGCACGCAAGGCTTTCGATGACTTCCTGGCAGAGCTTCGCGATGATCTGAACGATACCATCACCGAAGCCGACGCAATCGAAATGTTGGCACAGCACATCATCACGCGCCCCGTGTTCGAGGTGCTGTTCGAAGGCCACCAGTTCACGAGCGAAAACCCCGTATCACGGGCGATGCAGCGAGTTCTGGACGTGCTGAACGAAGCCAATCTCGACAAGGAATCCAAAGACCTCGAAAAGTTCTACGCGAGCGTTCAGATGCGCGCGAAGGGCATTACCGACCCGCAAGCGAAGCAGCGCCTGATCGTCGAACTGTACGACAAGTTCTTCCGTAAGGCGTTCCCGCGCACGACGGAAAAGCTCGGCATCGTCTACACCCCCGTCGAGATCGTGGACTTTATCATCCACTCTGTGAATGAAGTCTTGCAGGAAGAATTTGGGCAGACCCTTGGTTCTGAAGGCGTCCACATCATCGACCCTTTCACAGGCACGGGTACATTCATCACGCGCCTTCTCCAATCAGGGCTTATCAAGCCCGAAGAGCTGGAGAACAAGTTCCGCAATGAGATTCACGCCAACGAAATTGTACTTCTGGCCTATTACATAGCTGCGATTAATATCGAAGCTGTCTACCACGGCATCCAGGGTGGGGAGTATGTCCCATTCGAAGGCATCTGCCTGACGGACACATTTCAGATGTACGAAAGCGACGATCTGATCTCACACTACATGCCAGACAACTCGGAACGTCGAAAACGACAGAAGGCAACCGACATACGCGTGATAGTTGGCAACCCACCATATTCTGCGGGGCAAAAAAGCGCAAATGACGACGCTCAGAACGTAAAATACGATGGATTGGATTCATCAATTAGGGATTCTTACGTCAAGAATTCATCTGGGAATCCTAGGAGTTTGTATGACAACTACTTTAGGGCATTTAGATGGGCAACTGATAGAATTAAAGATAGCGGAGTTATCGCCTTCGTCTCGAATGGAGGGTGGATCACATCGAAAGCGGCAGATGGATTTAGAAAGGCTCTAAGTGAAGAATTCACCTCTATCCACGTGGTCTATCTTGGTGGCGATATTCGAAAGAATATGGCGACGAAAGGAGCTGCTGGAGAAGGCGAAAATGTCTTTGGGTCTGGTAGCATGACAGGCATCGCCATAACGATCCTTGTAAAAAATGGAAAACGCAGCATAGGCAGTAAGATTAGATACAACTACATTGGACGCGATCTTAAGCGTGTCGAAAAGCTTAGAAGGCTAGAATCCTTCATTAGTATCCGCGGTTTAGCCTCAGAAGACCTCTGGGACGAAATAGTCCCAGACGAACATAATGACTGGCTCAATCAGCGGGACGATAGTTTTGCCGATTTCATCGCAATGGGGCAAAAGGGTAGCGATTCGAACTCAATATTCTCCGACTACTCCAACGGAGTGAAGAGCAACAGAGACCCTTGGTGCTTCAATTTTTCTAAGGCTGCTCTCCAAGAAAACATGGGTAGCATGATCGATTTCTACAAAGATGCATTGGAGCGGCCACACAAGGAAGACATCCAAGACGCGACGAAGATAAGTTGGTCGTGGCGACTGAACGAGAACTTCAAAAAGGAGAAGTTTGTTCCTTACTCTGAAGATTGCGTCATACTCTCTATGTACCGCCCATTTTGCAAGATGTGGCTATATTACGATCCATTCTATAATGAAAATAGGTATCGCGTTGCGCAATTCTTCCCTATGGGAAAAGAGGACAACCTTGCTATTTGGGTGACGGGCGTCAGTGCGGCTGTACCATTCAGCTGCTTTATGAGCGACCTAGTTCCGTCTCGTGAGGGGCCTTCCACTAATCAGTGTTTTCCCCAGAAGCTTTACAGCGTCGCTAACGCTTCCGAGGTGGATTTGTTCAGCGGGGATAAAGCGTCGGGTGACCTACTTGAGAGGGACTGTATTACGGATCAGGGATTGGCTCATTTTAGAGCCGCTTATCCAGGACAAGTCATCAGCAAAGAGGACTTGTTCTACTACGTTTATGGTATACTGCACTCGGAGGATTATCGCCGTCGCTATGTTGACAATCTTGGAAAGGAGCTGCCGCGCATCCCAAGCGTGAAGAAGGCTGAGGATTTCTGGATGTTTAGTCGCGCAGGCCGCACCCTCGGAGACTTACACGTGAACTACGAAACCGCCGATCCCTATCCAGTAACGATCAAGCAAGGCGACCTGCGAACCGCGGTCATCAAAGACCCAAATGCCTTTTACCGTGTCACCAAAATGAAGTTCGGTGGTAACGCACGAGAGAAGGACAAGAGCACCGTCATCTATAATGCCAACATCACCATGCAAGGTATCCCGCTCGAAGCCTATGACTACGTGGTGAATGGCAAGCCTGCTCTTGAATGGGTCATGGAGCGCCAGGTCGTGAAGACAGACAAGGCGAGCGGCATCGTGAACGACGCAAACTGAACCGCTCCGGGTTTTCCGGAGGCTGATTGGTCTTAGTTACGCGGCCATGTCTGATGTTTCCAGAGCCGCGTAGA
>NZ_CANKYW010000006.1 GCF_947488135.1 uncultured Marivita sp.
TTTTGTTGCTTCCACCCTCTTGTTTGTTTTTGGTCTTTCACTTTCTCCCCCCCCCGGGGGGGGGGGGGGGGCCCCCCAACCCCAAAATTGTTTGGTGGGCGCCCCCCTGGCGGTCCCCCCCCCCGCGGGGGCCCCCCGGCCGGGGGTTTCACCCCCGGACCCCCAGAGTTTACCGGGCAAGATGAAGAGGCCGTCTTGTCTCATCCCTCGGCCTCGCGTTGTTTTTGTTCGTTGCGCTGGAAGAGGATGATCGGGATCACGAGGATCAACAGCAGGATCACGGCGACTGCCGAGGCGACGGGCCAGTCGCGGTTGGAGAAGAATTCTTCCCACAGGACCTTGCCGATCATCAGCGTTCCGGAGCCGCCGAGCAGGGACGGGATCACGAATTCGCCGATGACCGGAATGAAGACGAGAAAACACCCGGCGATGATGCCGTTTTTCGACAGCGGGATCGTGACCAGCCAGAAGGCGCTGGTGCGCGAACAGCCCAGGTCCTCGGCGGCTTCGAGCAGGCTGTCATCCATGCGTTCGAGCGCCGAATAGATGGGCAGGATCATGAATGGCAGGTAGGTGTAGACAATGCCGATATAGACGGCGGTATTGGTGTTCAGGATCGTCAGCGGTGCGCTCATGATGCCGGTCCACATCAGAAACTGGTTCAGCAGGCCTTCGTTCGACAAGATGCCCATCCACGCGTAGACGCGGATCAGGAAGCTGGTCCAAAACGGCAGGATTACCAGCATCAGCAAGGTCGGGCGCCATTCGGGAGCGGCCCGCGCCATGCCATAGGCGATCGGGTAACCGACCAGCAGGGTCATGACGGTCGAAATCAACGCGATCTGGAGCGAGCTGAGATAGGCTTTCCAGTAAAGATCATCGGTGGTCAGGAACCAGAAGTTTTCAAAATCGAGCGCCGCGAAGAACGCCGTGATGCCGTCCCATCCCGCTGATAGATCAAGCTGCGGCATGTAGGGCGGGCGGGCCAGCGCCACGTCCGACAGCGCGATCTTCAGGACGATCACGAACGGGATCAGGAAGAGCGCGACGAGCCACAGATACGGCACCGCGATGAGGAAGGCGCGGCGCATCCTCTAGCGCTCCAACAGGACACCGGCGGTGTCTGTCCAGCTGATCCAGACCGGGTCTTCCCAGGTGATCTGACGCCGCGACAGGCGGCGGGTGTTGGCGGTCTGCGCCTTGATGACGTGACCTGTGGGCAATTCGACGTGGTAGGTCGAGATGTTGCCCAGGTAGGCGATGTCGAGCACCTTGCCCTGCACCTTGTTGGCGGCGTCCTGCGGTTCCTCGGTGCTGATGCCGACCTTTTCGGGGCGGATGGCGAAGTGGATCTCCTGCCCCTTGTCGAAGCGGGTGGTCGTTGTGCCGATGATATCGGGTTGGCCTTCGGCCCACTGAATGGCAACTTTTTCGCCGTTCGGATCGGCGCGGCCCGAGATGATGTTCACGTCTCCGATGAAGTCGGCGACATAGACGGAGTTCGGTGCTTCGTAGATCTGTGCGGGTGTGGCGACCTGGATGATGCGGCCTTCGTCCATAACCGCCACGCGGGAGGCAACGGTCATCGCCTCTTCCTGATCATGGGTGACGATGACGAAGGTGGTGCCGGTCTTTTCCTGGATATCCATCAGCTCGAACTGGGTATCCTGGCGCAGCTTCTTGTCGAGCGCGCCGAGAGGTTCATCGAGAAGCAGCAGTTTGGGCGCCTTGGCCAGAGACCGCGCGAGGGCCACGCGTTGGCGTTGACCGCCGGAAATCTGGTGGGGTTTGCGTTTGGCGAATTTGCTCAGACGCGTGAGGCGGAGCATTTCTTCGACGCGCGCATTGATGGTCTCGGCGTCCTTGCCTTCGCGTTTCAGACCGAAGGCAATGTTGTCCCAGACGGACAGGTGCGGGAACAGCGCGTAGGACTGGAACATCATGTTCACCGCGCGCTTGTTCGGCGGTATCCGGGCCATGTCTTGCCCGGCGATGAAGATCTGGCCCTTGGTGGGGGCTTCGAACCCGGCCAGCATCCGCATCATCGTGGTCTTGCCGCATCCGGACGGGCCCAGCAGGGCAAAGAATTCCTTGGCGAAGATGTCCTGTGTCAGATCGTCGATGGCCGTGAAGTCGCCGAACCGTTTGGTCACGTTGCGAAACTGGATCAATGGTTTTTCGTTGGGGTCTTCCCACGGAGCAAAGACGGTTTGGGCCACTGTGTATTCCTTGGACACGGGATGTCTGCCCGGCAGGATGGACCCGCCGGGCAGGAAATGCACTCTGACTCAGGTGCCGGATTTGACCGAAGTCCACATCCGCGTCAGCGATCGCTGTTCGCGCGGCGGGAACGGCGTCACCGTGTAGAGGTTTCCAAGCGTCGCCTCGTCCGGATAGATCGCCGGGTCGTCGATCACGTCCTCGATTAGAAATTCCTGAGACGCCTTGTTGCCGTTGGCATAGTAGACATAATTCGACGCCGCCGCCATGTTCTGCGCGTCCATGATGAAGTTCAGGAACGTGTGCGCCGCGTCCGGGTTCGGAGCGTCGACTGGGATCGCCATCTGGTCGAACCACATCAGAGCACCTTCGTTGGGCGCGTTATAGGCGATGTCGACGCCATTGTCGGCTTCGGCCGCGCGGTCGCGGGCCTGAAGGATGTCGCCGGACCAGCCGAACGCCACGCAGATGTCGCCATTGGCCAGCGCATTGATGTATTCGGAGCTGTGGAATTTCTGCACGTAGGGCCGCACGGCCATCAGCACTTCCTCGGCGGCGGCCAACGCTTCGTCGTCCTTGCGATCGGGATCGAGCCCGGCATAGGTCAGTGCGGCCGGGATCATCTCGGTCGGGGCGTCAAGGAAATGCACGCCACATTCGGATAGCTTTTCCATGTTTTCGGGATTGAAGATCAGGTCCAGCGACGCGATCGGGGCATCCGCGCCCAGGATCTCGGTCACCTTGCCGGTGTTCACGCCAAGGCCGGTCGTGCCCCACATGTAGTTGATCGAGTATTCGTTGCCGGGATCGTACTGCGCGGTGCGCTCTTCGATAACCTCCCACATGTTGTCGAGGTTCGGCAGTTTGGACGGGTCCAGCTTCTGGAACGCACCCGCCTGAATTTGCCGCTGAAGGAAAGTCCCGGTGGGAACGACGACATCGTAACCGGAGCCGCCGGCCAGCATTTTGGTTTCGAGCAGTTCATTGCTGTCGAACACGTCGTAGATCAGGTCGATCCCGGTTTCTTCCTCGAACTTCGTGAGCAGGGATTCGTCGATATAGTCAGACCAGTTGTAGACGCGCACTTCGTCGGCATGGGCAAGTGAAGCCATTAGTGCGGCACCTGCGGTCATGGTCAGCAGATGGGTTTTCATGAAAGTCTCCCGTTGATCCTCGGGCGCTTGCGGCCCAATGGATTTGAATTTGATCAAATCTTGCCTCTTCAGGCAATAGAAATCATGTTTTCACGCCAGCCTGTCACGTGCAAGATGACTTGTCACAGGCGGCCTTTCGGGCATTGTGCCCAAAGCTGCGGCAGTTTGTGAGAAGCAGGATGACCGATCAGACAACACTGGACGTTGTTCCCGAACCGGCCCGACTTCCGGCGCATGAACGGGTTTACAGACGCTTGCGCGATCAGATCCTGTTCGGTGAATTCGAACCCGGGCAACCGGTCACGATCCAGGGTTTGACCGACGCTCTGGGTGTCGGGATGACCCCGGTGCGCGAGGCGCTGCGGCGGCTGACCGCCGAGGGCGCGCTGGAATTTCTGGGCAACCGCCGGATCGCAGTACCGGTGCTGAATGCGCAGGCCGTGGATGAATTGACCTTTACGCGCAAGGCGCTCGAACCCGAACTTGCCCGTCGCGCGGCGCAGCGGGCCACTGAAGACGATGTCTCCCAACTGACTGAGATAGACGCCCGGCTGGACGCTGCGATCCGGCGCGGGGACGTGAAGCGCTATCTTGTCGAGAACCATCAGTTCCACGTCGATCTTTACAGCCTCGCGCAGGCTCCGATCCTGACCGAGATCGTGGATCACCTCTGGTTGCGCTTCGGCCCGTCCCTTCGGGTTGTCTGCGGTCAATTCGGCACGCGAAACCTGCCGGACCGGCACAAGGACGTGCTGACCGCGCTGTCCGCGAACGACGCTGACGCAGCGGCACGCGCGATGGAAGGCGACGTGGTGCAGGGGATGGAACAAATCCGGCAGGGGCTGATGTGATTCGATTGACTTGCAGTAATTTGATCATATTTTGGCCGAGACCCTTCTGAGAGGATTTTCCGATGGCCACGATCACCAATCACATGCCCACGAAAGAGCTTCAGGCGCTGGATGCCGCGCACCACATGCACCCGTTTACGCATGGTGCCGGACTGTCCGAAAAAGGCGCGCGCATCATCACGCGGGCGGATGGTTGCTGGCTCACCGACAGTGACGGGAACCGCATTCTCGATGCGATGGCGGGGCTTTGGTGCGTCAACATCGGCTACGGTCGCAAGGAACTGGCGCGGGTCGCGGCCCGGCAGATGGAAGAGCTGCCGTTCTACAACACGTTCTTCCAGACGACCCATGTCCCGGCGATCGCGCTGTCGCAAAAGCTGGCCGAACTGGCGCCTGAGGGCTTCAACCAGGTCTTCTTCGCCGGATCGGGGTCCGAGGCGAACGACACGAATCTGCGCATGGTGCGCACCTATTGGGCGGAAAAAGGGCAGCCGGACAAGAACATCGTGATCTCGCGGTGGAACGCCTATCACGGTTCGTCCGTCGGGTCGGGTTCGCTTGGCGGCATGAAGGGGATGCACATGCAAGGCGGTCTGCCCATTCCCAACATCCACCATATCGACCAGCCGAATTGGTGGGCCGAAGGCGGCGACATGACACCCGAGGAATTCGGCCTCGAGCGCGCGCGCCAGTTGGAGACCGCGATCGAAGAGCTTGGCCCCGACCGCGTGGCGGCCTTCATCGCCGAACCGGTGCAGGGCGCAGGTGGCGTGATCATCCCACCCGAGACCTACTGGCCTGAGATCCAGCGCATCGTCGACAAATATGGCATCCTGCTGATCGCGGACGAGGTGATTTGCGGCTTCGGGCGCACCGGCAACTGGTTCGGGTCACAGACCATGAACATCCGCCCGCATATCATGACCATCGCCAAGGGGCTGAGCTCGGGCTACCAGCCCATTGGCGGGTCGATCATCTGCGACGAGGTCGCCGAGGTCATGAATGCCGTCGAGTTCAACCACGGCTATACCTATTCCGGCCACCCGGTCGCCTGCGCCGTGGCGCTCGAGAACCTGCGGATTCTGGACGAGGAAGGCATCGTCACCCGCGTCCGCGAGGAAACGGGGCCGTACCTGGCCGAGAAGTTCGCCACTCTGACGGATCACCCGCTGGTGGGCGAGGCCAAGATCGTCGGCATGATGGGATCCATCGCGTTGACCCCCGACAAAGCCACCCGCGCCAAGTTCGAAGCGGATGAGGGCACTGTCGGCTTCATCTGCCGCGAGCGGTGCTTTGCCAACAATCTGGTGATGCGCCATGTCGGGGATCGGATGATCATCTCCCCGCCGCTGGTGATTTCGAAGGATGAGATCGACACGTTGATCGAGCGGGCGTGGACGTCGCTGGACGAGTGTCACGCGAAGCTCGAGCAAGAGGGTTTGATGAAGGCGCGCGTGGCGAGTTAAGAGCCAAAACCTTCGAAGGTTTTGGGGAAATGCTTCGAAGCATTTCAGCCCTTGGTCACCGCGTGCTCATATCGTTGCCGGGCCACTGCCTCATGCGCCTCGGCCTTGCGGTTGTCCGCAAGGCACGCTTCGACATAGCTCAGATGATCCACCACCGCCTGCCGCGCGCCTTCGGGATCGCGGGCCTGTAGGGCGTCGTTGATGGCCCTGTGCTGGTCCAGCAGGGTCGCGCGGGTGGTCTTTTGGCGGAACATGACCTGGCGGTTGTAGAACACGCCTTCGCGCAGCAATTGGTACATCGACCGCATCATGTGGAGCATGATGACATTGTGGCTGGCCTCGATGATGGACAGATGAAACTCCGCGTCCAGCGCTGCTTCGTCGGAGGGGTCGCGCTTGGCGTGCGCGGCTTCCATGCGTTCGAACACGGCGTTGATCACCTTGAGATCCGTGTCCGACCCCAGCCGCGCCGCGCGTTCGGCGGCCAACCCTTCCATGTCGCGGCGGAAGGACAGGTAGTCAAAGACCGCCTCGTCGTGATTGGCGAAAAGCTGGATCAATGAGTCCGAGAACGCGGACCCCAAGACATCGGCCACATAGACGCCGGCCCCCGCGCGGCTGGTCAGCAATCCGCGCTCCGAGAGGTCCGCAATGGATTCACGCAACGACGGGCGCGATACGTTGAGCCGCTCCGACAGCTCGCGCTCTGACGGCAGGCGTTCGCCGGGGCGCAGAATGCCTTGCAGGATCAGCTTTTCGATCTGGCGTGTGACTGAAGTGGACAGCTTTTCCGGGGTGACAGGTTGGAAGGGCATGATGCTCAGACTGCTGCGGATTGGTCAAATGATATGACCAAAGTGGCCCGCCGACAAGCTACCACCGTGTCAGGGCATCTTCATCTTCGTCTTTTGCGGCCACCCAGCCGGTTTCGCCCGAGACCGCGTGTTCTTTCTTCCAGAACGGCGCGCGGGACTTGAGGTAGTCCATCAGGTAATCCGCCGCCTCGAACGCGTCCTTGCGATGGGGTGCGGCGGTCGCGACCATCATGATTTTTTCGCCCGGTTCCATCCGTCCGTAGCGGTGAATGACCAACGCATCGCCAAGCGACCAGCGGTCAACGGCTTCCGACGCGATTTTCTCCAGAGCCTTCTGAGTCATGCCCGGATAATGTTCGATCTCCATCGCATCGAGCCCGCCGCCGCCGAAATCCCGCACCACGCCTGTGAAAGTGACGATCGCGCCCATGTCGTGGCGACCATCAGCAAAGGCGTCGGCCTCGGCCCCGAAATCGAAGGGCTGTTCCTGAACGACAATCCGCATCAGCCGCCCGTCATCGGCGGGAAAAACGCCACTTCCCGCGCGCCTTTGATCGATGCGTCGAAATCAGTGAGCTCCTGATCCACCGCCACGCGCAGGGCGTTCAGATCAGAGAAGGCGAGGTCGTAGCGATCCTCTCGTGCGCGCAGTTCGGTTACCAGTTCGGCCACGGTTTCGGCGTCCGTGGTCACGCTCTCCTTTGGCAGTCCAATCCGTTCGCGGACCCATGCGAAATACAACACGTCCATCAGCTCAATCCTTCAAAAACGGCACGGCCTTGCGGAAATAATCCCATCCCGTGACGAGCGTGAGAAAGGCAGCAAGCCAAAGCAGGAGCAATCCCGCGTTTCCGGTCCAGACCATGCCTGCGTGCTTCCACCAGAGGCCGTGCAGATCTTCGGTTTCGCCTGCCATCACGCTCTGGAAGATCTCCGGGTTCATGCCCATGGCCGACATGCCAAGGTAATGCTCGAACACGCCCTGCGCGAACAGAACGGCGATGGCGATCATCTGGAGGGTGGTTTTCCACTTGGCAAGCGGCGTCACCTTGAGCGTGCCTGCCGTGTCGCCAAGAAATTCGCGCAGCCCCGATACGAACACTTCGCGGAACAGGATGAAGGTCGCGGGCAGCACCAGCCAGGGCGACATGGACGAATAGCCCACGATCACCATGAGCGCGATCACGACCATCGCTTTGTCGGCAATCGGGTCGAGCATCGCGCCCAATTTGCTTTCCTGCTTCCACGCGCGGGCCAGATAGCCGTCGAACCAGTCTGTCACGGCAGCGAGGACGAACAGGATGAGCGCGAACCAGTCGGCAGCGGGCCGTGAAAAGTAAAGAAACATCAGCGCCACCCCCGGCGCTGCCAACAAGCGCAGGACAGTCAGAATATTTGGCACCGTCATGTTCATAACCATTACCTATCGCGACTGCCGGGTCCTGAAAAGAGACGGTTGGGGAGTTTTCGTAACTTCGCTCATCTGGCTTTCCCGTCGGGATGCCGAACGCGGCAGATCGCATGGCTTAGGCCAATGACTTTCGAGCCAACAAGTCGATATACCTTGCCCGCGCCGCAGGCAGCGGTTTGCCGATCTGTTCGGCTGCCAGTTTGTGTTCGAGGAAGTAACCGGTGGCGGCGAGAGCCGTTGCGATGTCTGCGTCCTCGGCCGCGCCTTCGCCCTTGAGTGCGTCTGGCAGAGGAAGAAGCCGATCCGCCCAATCCCCGGCACCTTTCGCAGACACCGCGCGGCCGGATTTCGGTGAGATGTACATAAGATCATCGGTGCTGCCGGTGACTGCACAGCAGGTCAGGTCGAGCCCGTATCCAAGATCGTCCAGCAACGCTGCTTCCCAGCGCAGATAGGCAAGAGGCCAGAGTTCGGACTGATCGATGAGATCAAGAAGGTTCTGGGTGTGCGCGTATAGTTTCGGATGTGCTTCGCGTTCCGGCAAGACGTAGGCCAACAGCGCCAGAGCGGCATTCAGCCCTGCCAGCGTTGTCCGGTTCTGCATGGCAATGGCCGCACGGGACCGTTGCAGCTCTACCGTGAAACTTCCCAGATGGTCCTCAAGCCGCGCCCGCCACGCAAGGTCAAGCTGTGCGCCCGGTTGAAGGATAGGTGCGATCTTGCGGGACGCACCGCCGCGAACGACGCCGGCATGGCGTCCGCGTTCCGGCGTGAACACGTCGATGATCATCGCGCTTTCGCCGTGACGGCGGCTGCTGAGAAGGATGCCTGTATCGCGCCAATCCATGATACGACGTTAGCCCGAGAGCCCGTCTTCATCCAGAAGATGCCGTCCCGCGCGATCCTCGACTTCGATCACCCACAGGTCGCTGTCGAAGCTGCGTTGCCGGGCGATGCTGGCGTCCACGTCAGGTTCGGCACCGTCGGCCAGAACCTGCCAGGCACGCGCGCCGGTCATCAGGTCGTATTGGCGCACAAACGCCTTGGCGTGACCGTCCAGAGTGTTCAGCTTCACCAGAATGGCTCCGGCGGTATCGTCTCCGTGCGCCGTCACGAAAGCCGGGATGTCGAACAGCGAAAGCCGACGCAGGTAGGCCTGCACCCAGAACCCGCTGGCCAGCCGGGCCTCAGCCATTGCCGTCCTTGAAATCGAGACCCATCTCGGAATACCGCTCGGCCTCGTCCAGCCATTTCTCGCGCACCTTCACTTGCATAAAAAGGTGGATGCGGCGGCCAAGGAATTCTTCCAATTCCTCGCGCGCAGCTTTGCTGATCGCCTTGATCGTTTCGCCCTTGTTGCCAAGCACGATGCCCTTGTGACCATCGCGCACGACATAGATGATCTGGTCGATCCGCGCCGACCCGTCGTCGCGTTCTTCCCAACTCTCGGTCTCGACCGTCAACTGATAGGGCAATTCCTGATGCAGCCGCAGCGTCAGCTTTTCGCGCGTCATCTCTGCCGCGATCATGCGCAGCGGCAGATCGGCGATCTGGTCTTCGGGATAAAGCCACGGGCTTTCCGGCAGGGTACCCGCCAGCCATGTGCGCAGGGCTTTAACGCCATGACCCTTTTCAGCCGAGATCAGAAAGGTCTCGGTGAAGGGGAACTTCTCGTTCATCTCCTTGGTCAGCGCCAGCAGGCGCGGCGCCTCGACCCGGTCGATCTTGTTGATGGCCAAGGCGACGGGGCGCTTGCCCACCACGTCGCCCAGATTCTGAAGGATCGCATCGACCCCTTCGGTGATGCCGCGATGCGCTTCGATCAAGAGCACTACGATATCGGCGTCCGACGCGCCGGACCACGCGGCAGCGACCATCGCGCGGTCCAGACGGCGGCGCGGTTTGAAAAGGCCGGGCGTGTCCACCAGAACGATCTGAGCGTCACCTTCGATGGCAACTCCGCGAATACGGGCGCGGGTGGTCTGCACCTTATGGGTGACGATCGAGACTTTCGCCCCGACCATCTGGTTGGTCAGCGTGGATTTGCCCGCATTGGGCTCTCCGATCAAGGCGACGAAACCTGCGCGCGTTATCATAGATGTTTCCATATTCAGAAGTCCGGCGTCATACGCCAGATCGTGGCACAGAACCAGCCCCGACTTTGCGCCCGCTGCGCACCAAAGTGTAGACGCCGCTTCCGACAATCAAGGTCGCACCGATCAGGGTGAACGCATCGGGCGGTTCGCCGAAGATGAGATAGGCAAAGACCAGCGCGATCAGAAGGCGGGAATAGCGAAACGGGGCCACCACCGAGACCTCGCCGGTGCGCATGGCCTTGGTCAAGGCGCTGTAGCCGACGAGGCCAGCAAGCCCGGTGCCCATGAGCATCGCCAGCGCCGGAAAGCTTGGCGCGGCCAGCGGTGCGGTTTCGAACGCCGTGATGACGACGCCCGCGATGAAGACCATCAGGAAGCCCAGGATGCCCAGTTGCGTCGCCGTGACCTCGGGCGGGCTGGCGCGGGTCATCAGGTCCCGTCCGGCAAACCCAATCATGCCCAGCACCGCGAAGATCGCGGTCGCGTCAAAACCGGACGGCGTCGGACGCAGGATCAGGAGGACCCCTGCAAAGCCGATGGACATGGCAATCCAGCGGCGCAGGCCGACCTTTTCCTTGAGCACGACAGCCGCGCCGAGGGTCACGACAAGCGGTGCTGCCTGAAGAATGGCGGAGGTGGTCGACAGAGGCGCGAATGCAAGGCTGAGCGCAAAGAACAGACGCCCCAAAATCTCGAACGCAGAGCGAACGAGCAGCGGGCCTTCGATATAGGCGCGACTGACCAGCGGTTCCCTGAGCCAGATCGCGTAAAGCAGGAAGAACGCGGTGCCGAAGGCCCCGAACAGCATGGTGCCGACACCGGCCGACACGTCCCCCGTGCCGGTGGCCGCCTTGAAGAACGCGTCTTCGATGGCGAACCCGAGCATGGCCAGCACCATGAACAGGCTGCCGCGCAGGTTGTCGGTCAAGACCCGCTCTCTTCGAGCGTTCCCAAAAGCGCCTTCGCTGCGGCCTGTTCGGCCTGTCGTTTCGACCCGGCCTTGGCCTCGGCGGACTTGCCGTTTTCAAGCCGGACGGAGATCACGAAATTTGGCGCGTGGTCGGGGCCGTCGCGAGACACCTCGATATAGGCGGGCGGGGGCATTCCCCGCGCCTGTGCCCATTCCTGCAACGCCGTTTTGGCATCCCGCGCGTCTTCCTTGACGGTGCCGATCCGATCGCCCCAGAGGCGCAGAACGAGCTGTTTGGCGGCGTCAAAGCCCGCGTCCAGATAGACTGCCGCAATGACGGCCTCCATCGCATCGCCCAGAAGGGCCTGCTTGCGGCGACCGCCCGACAGCATCTCGGACCGACCCAGTTTCAGCGCAGCCCCAAGATCAATCTCGCGCGCGACATCCGCACAGGTTTCCTTGCGGACCAGCGCGTTGAAGCGGGGCGCAAGCTGGCCTTCGGTGGCGGTCTTGTCCACGGCCAGAAGCGCCTCGGCCATGACAAGGCCAAGCACACGGTCACCCAGGAACTCAAGCCGCTGGTTGTCTTCGCGGTTGATGCCCGCGCGCGACGAATGTGTCACTGCACGGACCAGCAACTCGGGGCGGTCGAACCGATGCCCCAGACGCTTGGACAGCGCCTGAAGGTCAGCCGACAGCTTCACTACTCGATCTTCTCGAAAAAGCGGTCGCCACGCCATGTCCAGAAGAACAGCATGGACGATCCGGCGGAGGAGAACATCACACGATTGGCCTTGCCCACAAGGTTCTCGAACGGAACAAAGCCGACACCGCCCGCAACGCTGGGCACGCGGCTGTCCGAGGAATTGTCGCGGTTGTCGCCCATCATGAAGTAATGGCCCTCGGGGACCGTGTAGACCGGCGTGTTGTCCGACCCCTGGTTGCCGATATTCAGGATCGAATGCGTCGTCCCACCCGGGAGCGTTTCGAGGAACCGCTCCTTGATGCAGGTGCCGCCAGTGCCGACAGGCCCGTTCGCACAGCGGGGACGCAGACCTTGCGGGCCCTGTGGTGCTGCGGTTTCCTCGAAATCGGGCTGTGGTTCCAGTTGGACGCTTTCGCCGTTGATGTGCAGCACGCCCCGGATCATCTGCACCTCGTCCCCCGGCAGGCCGATCACGCGCTTGATGAAGTCGCGCCCCGTGACCGGGTGGCGAAACACCGCCACGTCCCCACGGTCGGGTTCCGAGCCGAAGAGTCGGCTGTTGTCTCCGTCCGCCCATCCGCACAGGTCACTGGCGTCGACGTCGATGCCAAGGTTCGGCAGGTAAAGCGACGGGCAGGAGGCGTAGGAATAGCCGTAGGACATCTTGTTGACGAACAGGAAGTCGCCGATCAGCAGCGTGTCTTTCATCGACCCGGACGGGATCCAGAAGGGTTGGAAGAACAGCGTCCGAAACACGCCAGCGATCAAGAGCGCGTAGACGATGGTTTTGATCGTCTCGACGATGCCGCCGCTTTTCTTGGGTTCAGACGCCATGTTCCTGCCTTTTGCTCGATTGTCCCGCGCTACATGAGCGGGGGCGGCGCGGGTGTCAAGCCAAGCGCCTATTCCTTTGGGCGGGCCTCGATCAGCACCATCGCTTGCGCCCATGGATGGTCGTCGGTCAACGTGACGTGAATGATCGCTTCGTGCCCCTCGGGCGTCAGTTCATCAAGGCGGGCTTTGGCCCAGCCCGTGACCTCCATCACGGGCTGCCCGGTATGCAGATTGCGCACCGACATATCCTTCCACGCGATGCCCATGCGCAGGCCCGTTCCAAGCGCCTTGGAGCACGCCTCTTTCGCCGCCCAGCGTTTCGCATAGGTGCCGGCCACATCGCGGCGGCGTTCGGCCTTGCGCTGTTCGGTTTCGGTGAACACGCGGTTGCGGAAGCGGTCGCCGAACCTCTCAAGCGTGCCAGCGATGCGGTCGATATTGGCCAGATCGGTGCCGATGCCGATAATCATGATCCGCCTCCCGCGGCTGCGAACATCGGAAAGCTGACGCCAAGCGCCCAGGCAAGGATAATCCCGAGCCCAAGCCCGGCGGTCAGCGGCCCCGCGCGCTTGCCGATGGCGCGACCCATCGTTCCGTGCACGAAAAAGAACAGCAGGATCACCGGTGCAATGATGATCAGGAAAAACAGCCCCTCGAAATCCAGCGCTACCGCGATTCCCAGCGAGGCAAGGAATGCCGCGCGCGACGCGATCCTGCGCCAGACCGAAGCCCGCCACACGACCACGGAATCCGCGATCATGAAGAGCACGGCGCCCGGCACCAGCGCCGCGATGATCGGCACGCGTTCCGAGATGGGAAAGAAGTTCGCGCCGTAGCGGTCGAGCGCGAACCCGAATACCCCTATGCCCCAGGCCACCAAGGCGACGAGCGCCAACGGGCGCAGCCGTCCGTACGGCGTTTTCACCGAGAGGATCGGGAAAAGAACAAGCGTGCAAAGCCCGTAAAGCCCAAGGTGGACGGCAAGGTAATCGGCGACCAATACGGGCAATACGTCAATGTCGATCAACTGCGCGAGACCCGGTGCCAAGAGCATCGGCACCACCAGCACTACAGCCACCTTCCACACAGCCACCTTCCACGTCGGTAGGTCCGGCGGGTCCGGCAACTCTTCGGACCGCATTAAAAGGCGCGCAAGGGGCAGCGACAGGGCGGTGATCGACGCCATGAGCGCAAGAAACGCCCATCCGGTGGGCGGGACGGCGGCTGTCGCGCTGCGGTCGTAGAAGTCGTTCAGCCACTCAAGCGCCGCAGCGCGCCCGACCCGCGAGTGAAGGATGGCGACGTGTTCCGTCCAGGGTGCATAGATGGCAGAGCGCACAACGCCCGACGCGCGGACCGTGTCGCCTTCTTTTGCCTGTGGATCGATCATCCGAAGTGTCTCGACACCGAATTCGCGCAGGTGCGGTTCCCACTGGCCTGAGATCAGGAGCATGTTTTCAGGCACGTCTTCGCTGACCGCCTGTGAGAACGCAGAAAGCAAAACCAGCGGGCCCGTCAGTCTCTCGGCAGCGACCCGGATCAGGACATCCGTCGCCATCGAATGCCCCAGAAGCGCGACGGGCTGATCGTCTGCAAAGGCCTCCACGACCGCAATAGTCTGGTCCATGAGCCGTTGGGTCGTGCCTTCGATCCGGGTGACGTCACCCGACATCGGCACCGAGTGTGCGCCATGGCCTTCGAAATCGAACATATGAACCCGGTACCCGGCCTGCGCGAGGACAAGGCCGTAGCCCTGCATCATCTCGCGCGATCCGGCAAAGCCATGCGCGACGACCACGTGCGGGCCGTCGGCGTCTGCTTTGGCAAGCGTTGTAACGGGCGTTTGGCCCACGACAGTGTTGGTGAACGTCACGCCGGATCGCGCGGTTTCGAGCACGACTATGGCGATAACCGCCACCAGCACCATCGCGATCGCGCGCCACAGGTCTTTCATCACTCGACCAGCCGTGTCACGATCTCGCCCGTGCTCTGGTTGAGCGTGAAGGTCAGGTGATGCGCAACGAAAGTTTCGCCATCGTAGATCTCCACAGGCACATCGAAGGTGAATCCATTAGCCGGTTCATAGGCGGCACCCAAGTTTTCAAAGTCGATATAACCAAAACCTATCGCTCCGTGACCGATGACCCGGCATTGCCGGTCTCCCAATTCCGCGTAGGGCGGCGAGAGAACCAGCAGGTAATACGATCCGGCCGCGGGTTCCCCCGCCGTGTCCAGCAGGGCGAGACGCGTTTTGCCGTTGGCGAATGTGCGCGTGTGGTCGCTCCACGGTTCGACGAGGTTCCGCGCGCTGGCGGGCCAGTCGCAATCGCGGACATCCTGCGCCGTGGCAGCGGATGCCGAAAAGCAAAGCGCCAATATCGCGCAGAGGCGGATCATGCGCGGGCGGCGTCCATCAGGCGGCGCATCTCGGCGATGGCGGGGCCTAGGCCACGGAAGACGGATTCACCGATCAGGAAATGCCCGATGTTCAGCTCCATGACTTCGGGAAAGGCTGCGACGGGCGCGACCGTCTCGTAATTCAGACCGTGCCCGGCATGCACTTCGAGCCCGAGCGAATGCGCATAGGCGGACATTTCGCGCATCATGGCGAGTTCCTTGTTGCGCTCCTCGAACCGGCCTTCGGCATGAGCATCGCAATAGGCACCGGTGTGCAGTTCGATCACTTCAGCACCAATCCGGTGGGCGGCGGCGATCTGCCGTTCATCCGCGGCGATGAAGATCGACACGCGGCATCCGGCGTCTCGTAACGGCGCGATGTACCCTTTGAGGCGGTTTTCCTCGCGCGCGACTTCAAGCCCGCCTTCAGTTGTCCTCTCCTCGCGCTTTTCGGGCACGATGCACACCGCGTGGGGTTTGTGGCGCAGAGCGATTTTTTGCATCTCTTCGGTCGCGGCCATCTCGAAATTCAGCGGCACGCGCAGGGTGTCCATCAGACGGTCGATATCGCTGTCGATGATGTGGCGGCGGTCTTCGCGCAGGTGCGCCGTGATCCCGTCGGCACCTGCTTCTTCGGCCATTTGTGCCGCCCGCACCGGATCGGGCAGGTCTCCGCCGCGCGCATTGCGCAGGGTCGCCACGTGGTCGATGTTCACACCCAGCCGCAAGCGGCCCGCATATTCGGTCATTCTCGCCTCCTTGGTTGAGGCTGAACCTAGTCCGCCGCCGACCCGTCGTCAGCCTGTTTCTTCTTTTTCTTGAGAGACGCCAGTTTCGCCTTGAGAACACCCTTGCGGCGGTTCTGGTAGGCCCGGATCAGCGGGACGGAGAGATAGTAGCACACCAAACCGCACAAAATCCCCGGCAGGATGCCCCCGACAAGCCACGGGAAGAACACCTCGTCATAGAAGATCTTGAGACCGCCCCAGTTCGCTTGGGCGTCGGTGAAGATCGCGACGAAATTGCGCCAGAGGTCTTCGCCGGCTTTGGCGAACTTGTATCCGATGCTGCCATGCGCATGCCGGATCTCGCCCAGTCCCAACAACCAGTAGCCTGTCTGGAGCGAGGCCACGCTGATGGGCACATAGGTCAGCGGGTTGCCGAAGAAAGTTGAGAGCAGGGCGGCAAGGATATTGCCCCGCATCACCCAGGCCAGGATCCCTGCGGTGACGAAATGCAAACCGTAGAACGGGGTGAAGGTCGTCAGAACTCCGGCAAAAATGCCGCGCGCAATGCGTTCGGGGGGATCGGGCAAACGGTTGAGGCGATGCTGGACGTAACGGGCGGCGCGAGTCCAGCCCCCGCGGGGCCAAAGCGCCTCGCGGAGGGTGGTCACGATCGACCGCCTGTCCCGCCGTTTGAAAACCAAGTTGCGCCCCTTCGATCTCTCTACTCGGCCGCAGCCGTTTGCATCGATAACGCGGGATCCCGTCTTCGAACCACCGAGGCCACAT
The DNA here is from genome assembly GCF_947488135.1 of uncultured Marivita sp. Classification (GTDB taxonomy): domain Bacteria; phylum Pseudomonadota; class Alphaproteobacteria; order Rhodobacterales; family Rhodobacteraceae; genus Marivita. The sequence continues at coordinate 16,375 of NZ_CANKYW010000006.1, forward strand.
CGCTCTCTGCTTCGAGCGCCGACATGACGGCGTGCAGATGGTTGGCGTCGCTGAGTTCGATATCCATCACGAGTTTGTAAAAATCCGGTTTCCGATCCACGAAATTGAGATCCGAGATATTGGCCTTCTGTTCACCAATCAATGTGCAAATCCGTCCCAGTACGCCCGCGTCATTGCCGATGGTAAGCTCAAGGGAAACGACATAGACCGGGGGGTGGTTCCCGGATTCCCAATGCAGATCGAGCCATCGGGACAATTGATCTTCGACAGCCGCAAGCGCGCCGCAATCGATGCTGTGGACCACCACACCCTTGCCACGTTGCACAATGCCGACAATCCGTTCACCGGGAAGAGGCTGACAGCAGGTGCCGCGTTCGAACGCCTGCCCGCGTTCCAGCCCGATCACCGCGCTTTGCATTTCGATGAACTCGGACGGTTCCGGCGCAAGATCGGGGTAGACCGCGGCGACGACCTCGCGTGCTGACATCTCGGCGCTGCCGAGGCGGGCAAGAAGCTCTTGCGCGTCCGGGATACGCAGGTTTCGAGCCGCCATCTCGAGCACTTTGTCGCTGGCTTTCTTGCCCACGTTCTCGAACGCCGATCGCGCCAGTTCGCGGCCCAGTTGGGCGAACCGTTCGCGTCCCGCTTCACGCAATTCCCGGCGGATCGCAGATTTCGCTTTCCCGGTGGTCGCAATATCCAGCCACGTCGCCTGCGGGCTTTGTCCCTCGGCAGTGACGATGTCGACGGACTGCCCGTTCTTGAGCCGCGTCCAAAGTGGCACGCGGATGCCATCGACTTTGGCGCCGACACAGCCGGACCCGATCCGCGTGTGGATCGCATAGGCAAAATCGAGCGGCGTCGCCCCGCGCGGCAGCTTAACCACGTCGCCCTTGGGCGTGAAGCAGAACACCTTGTCAGGGTACATTTCGAGCTTCACGGCTTCGAGGAAATCCTCGTGATCGTCCTCTCCGACGAATTGCTCGGTCAGGGAAGCGACCCATTTCGCCGGGTCCACGGCAAAGGGGTTCTCGCTGCGCACGCCGTCGCGATAGGACCAGTGGGCCGCAACACCGGTTTCGGCCACATCGTGCATCTGACGGGTGCGGATCTGCACTTCGACCCGCTTGCCATCACGGCCCGATACGGTGGTGTGGATCGACCGGTATCCGTTGGATTTCGGTTCGCTGATGTAATCCTTGAACCGCCCCGGAATGGCACGCCAGCGTTGGTGGATCACGCCGAGCGTGGCATAGCAATCGGCCTTCGAGCGCGTGATGATCCGGAAGCCATAGATGTCGGACAGGCGGGAAAACCCGATCTCTTTTTCCTGCATCTTGCGCCAGATCGAATAGGGTTTCTTGGCACGACCGAAAACCTCGGCGTCGATCCCGGCTTTCTCGAGCTCGCTGCGCATATCGCTGGTGATCCGGTGGATCACGTCGCCGGTTTCTTTCTGAAGCGTGATGAAACGGCGGATGATGCTGGCGCGACCCTCGGGATTGAGCACGCGGAACGCCAGGTCCTCAAGCTCTTCGCGCATCCACTGCATACCCATGCGGCCTGCGAGCGGCGCATAGATGTCCATCGTTTCACGCGCCTTTTGCACCTGCTTTTCCGGGCGCATCGCTTTGATCGTGCGCATGTTGTGCAAACGGTCGGCAAGTTTGACCAAAATGACCCGCAAGTCCTTGGACATCGCCATGAAGAGCTTGCGGAAATTCTCGGCCTGCTTGGTTTCCGAACTCGACAGCTGAAGGTTGGTCAGCTTGGTCACGCCATCGACGAGCATGGCGATTTCATTGCCGAACCGCACCGCAACTTCGGAATAGGTGGATTTCGTATCTTCGATGGTGTCGTGAAGCAGTGCCGTGATGATGGTGGCATCGTCCAGCTGCTGCTCGGTCAGAATAGCGGCAACTGCGACGGGGTGCGAAAAATATGGCTCTCCGGAGTGGCGGAATTGCCCCTCATGCATCTCGCGGCCATAATCATAGGCCGCGCGAATGAGCGCCTCGTTGGTTTTCGGATTGTAGTTGCGGACAAGCGCAACAAGGTCGTCAGCCGCGATCATCGGCGCCTCATTCTCATGCGGCCCGCATCGCGGCGGGCCTTAGCCCTGACCTTGCGCCTCCATCAGGGCGCGCAGCAGCTTTTCTTCGGAAAGGTCGTCTTCGGCGGGCTTGTCGGGTTCAGCACCCATGAGCAACGCCATTGCGTCTTCTTCCGGTTCGTCCACTTCGATCTGGGTCTGGTTCGATTCGATCAGACGTTCGCGAAGCTCGTCTGCAGACTGAGTTTCGTCCGCAATCTCGCGCAGCGCAACAACCGGATTCTTGTCGTTGTCACGATCCACGGTGATCGCCGCACCGGCAGACACTTCGCGGGCACGGTGTGCAGCCAGCATCACCAGCTCAAAACGATTTGGGACTTTATCTACGCAATCTTCAACCGTCACGCGGGCCATGGGAACTCCAATTCATCGGGCAGCCTGTGGAAACCTGACAGATATAGCCGCACAGGCGCGAATACAAGTCGATATCAGGTTTCAAGCACAACAATCTCGGCCAGAGCCTCTGGCGCGAGCGCGGTGCACATCTCCTTGACCGTGCAATTGAGCACGGGATGGCGCCAGTCTGCCGCAATATCGCGGAGCGGCACAAGAACAAATGCGCGATCCTGCAATCGCGGATGCGGGAGAATAAGCTCGGTCGGAGCCGTGCTTCTCTGCGTCTCCGGTGGCAGGGATCGCCACTGCTCGAAGGTTTTACGATTCGGCAAAATCGCGTCTCCGGCCGCGATCAGATCAAGATCGAGCGTCCGCATGCCCCAACGTTCTTTTCGCTCCCTGCCGAAATGCGCTTCGATCTCGTGCAACCGCTCCAGCATGCGCTCGGGCGTCAGATCCGAGGAAAGCTTTGCGGCGGCGTTCACGTAATCCGGACCGTTGCCCGCGGGGAAACAAGGCGTTTGATAAAAGGGACTTACGGACGCAACCGAGATTCCCGCGCGCTCGATCCTCTCAAGAGCCGCAAGAAGTGTCCTTTTCGGCGAACCTTCGCCGGAAGGTAGATTGGCACCTAGAGCGATGTAAAATTCATTCATAAATCTGTCATATGTGAGAGCATGACCGGAAATTGCACCTTGCGATGCTAGGTCGAATCATTAAATCACCCGACGCGGCTTTGCCATGAGGCTTCGGAACAACCACTCCCGGATGCTGGCGCAGCCAATGCTTTATTTGAAAGGCTTAATTCATGTTCTACAAAGACGAGCGTTTGGCGCTGTTCATTGATGGTTCCAATCTCTACGCGGCTGCGAAGTCTCTGGGCTTCGACATCGACTACAAGTTGCTGCGGCAGGAGTTTGTAAGGCGCGGCAAGTTGCTTCGCGCGTTCTACTACACAGCGCTTTTGGAAAATGACGAGTACTCCCCCATCCGGCCACTGGTGGATTGGTTGCATTACAACGGCTTCAACATGCGGACAAAACCGGCCAAGGAATATACCGACAGCCAGGGTCGCCGTAAGGTCAAGGGCAACATGGATATCGAACTGACGGTCGATGCCATGGAGCTCGCGGACCACGTCGATCACATTGTGCTCTTTTCCGGTGACGGCGACTTCCGGCCCTTGGTGGAAAGCCTGCAACGCAAAGGCGTGCGCGTGTCGGTCGTCTCCACAATCCGGAGCCAGCCGCCGATGATCGCGGACGAATTGCGCCGCCAGGCCGACAACTTCATCGAGCTGGACGAGTTGCGCGACGTGATCGGTCGTCCGCCGCGCGATCCGATGCCGGATCGTGAACCCGTGGCCGCCGAACAGGACTGATCTTGATCCCGCGCCGGACGGCTGATGTGGAGTGACCTGCTTTCTTTGGGCGGTCTGTTCCTCGTGGCGTTCGGCGCGGCGACCATTCTGCCGTTCCAATCCGAAATCGTATTCGTCGCGCTTCAATTACGCGGCGACATTGCGATCGAACTGATCATTCTCTTTGCCAGCGTGGGCAATATCCTCGGGTCGGGACTGAACTACGCTCTGGGCCGCGTTCTGGAGCGGTTTCACGGCCGACGCTGGTTCCCGGTCTCCGATGCACAACTTGAGCGCGCGCGGGAGTGGTATCTGAAATGGGGCGTCTGGACGCTGTTATTCAGTTGGGCGCCACTCGGGGATGCGTTGACCATCGTTGCGGGTGTCATGCGGACGAATGTCTGGCTGTTCTTCCTGCTCGTCAGCATCGCCAAAACGATCCGTTACATCGTCGTCGCCATGATCACGGCTGCGGCGTTCTGAAGTCCGGACCGGTCATCGCCAGCGGCAGATCACGGGCCGCGCGCGTGATGCCGAACAGCATGAGAGCGGTGGTCGCGCAGAAAAAACCGGCAATACCGATGAACTGCGTTTCAATTCCGACCCCGATGTCGATCAGGAGGCCCGTGAGCCCCGGACCAATGGCTGAGCCCAGAACCATCACCGCCGTGGCCATCGACTTGATCGACCCGATATGAGCGGTGCCGTAAAATTCTGCCCAGAACGCGTTGGGCAGAGTCGCGTTCGCCCCGGATGTCATCCCGAGAAAGACAAAGCCGACCGCCAGTCCAAGGGGGCTGTGTGTCAGCCCGAAGATCAGAAAGGCCGCCACCATCGGCAGTTGATAGAACGGCGTGAGCCGCGCGGTGCCCAACCGGTCCAACGCCCAGCCCGACAGGACCATCGAAGCGATGCCGACGGCTGTGTAAAGCGGGAAGAAGCTCACGAAAACGAGGTGTTCCAGATCCTTCACCTCGGCCACGTGCACCTGGTGAAAGAAAAACGCGGTGTTGAAGGCTGACGGCCCCAGGACCGCCGGGACCATGCACCAGAACAGCGGATGCCGAAGCGCCTGCAACCGTCGCCAGTGGTGCCCGTTCATGCCGAACGACACGTCGGATTCGGCATGGGATGCGGGGGTCCGTTCCTGCGTCAGCAGACGGTACAGGAAGGGAATGGCCCCAAGGCAGACCACCGCGCCCAGGACCCATAGGTTTTGCCAGGCAAAGACGGTCATCGCAGCGACCACGGCCATCGGAACCAGCGCCTCGCCCAGGGCGAACCCCAGCGAGGCAATTGACAACGCCCGTCCGCGCGTGGCGACGAACCAGCGGGCCATCGCGATGACCGCGATATGCGAACACATGCCTTGCCCAAAAAAACGCAGCGCGAAGATGATAACGGGCAAGGCCCAGACCCAAGGATTGAAAGCCATCGCCAGACAGGCCGTTGCAAGCCCGGCCAACACGACCGGGGCGAGGTGTCTCACGCGGAAGAGGTCGGTCAATCCACCGGCCCAGACCATCACCGCCGCCGAGGCCATCGTCCCGATCATGTAGATGCCGCCCCACGCGCCGTGGGTCAGGTCGAAGGCCAGGCGAATCTCTCCGGCAAAGAGCGATATGAAATAGGTTTGCCCAAAGGATGACAGGAAGGTGAGCATGGCACCTGCCGTCAGAAAAGGCGCGTTCGCGCGAAGGAAATCGGTCAGGCGCATGACATCGGCATGCCTCCAAGCCCGGCGCGTTGCAAGCTACAAAGCACCCGCCGGACCGTGGTCGCCCGCTACGGCAGGCTGCGCGTATCGATCTCGTTATGGATGTCCTGAATTTCCGCGGGCCAGGTGCTCTTGATGTACCCAAGAACGCTCGCGATTTCGGTGTGGCTGAGCACGTCGCCAAAGCCCATCATGTTCGATTTGTACGAACCGCCCACAATCGCTTCCGTTCCCTCGCGCACGATCCGCGTCAGAAGCGCGGTGTCGTGATGCCATGTATGCCCGGTTTCGTCATGCGGCGGCGCTGGCAGATAGCCATCGGCGTCGCTACTCTGCCAATTCGCTTCACCTTCGAGGTTAGCCCCGTGGCAGCTCGCGCAATAGCCTTCGTAAATTTCGCGGCCCTCTGCGACCCGTTCGGCATCCAGATAGGGGAGCGCGCCGCTTTCCGGGTTTTCCGACCATCCCGGTCCGACAATCAGGAGCGTGCCCGCAAGAAGCACACCCGCCGCCAGACCTATAGAAACTGTTTTCCGCATTCTGTTCTCCCCTTCAGCGTAGCGCTTTTTGGCAAGTTCCCGTGCGGGAAGGTCAATTCACGGCTCTGTGAGAGTCGCATTGCACTGGAACGGAGCGCCCTGAAGCTTTAGGTCTGGGACATGACGGAGACAGACATGACCAAACCGCCCCTGACCCTCTACCTCGCCGCGCCGCGCGGTTTCTGCGCTGGCGTCGATCGCGCGATCAAGATCGTCGAGATGGCGCTCGAGAAATGGGGCGCACCGGTCTACGTGCGCCACGAGATCGTGCACAACAAATACGTGGTGGATTCCCTGCGCGACAAGGGCGCGGTCTTTGTCGAAAAACTGCACGAGTGCCCAGATGACCGCCCGGTGATCTTTTCTGCGCATGGCGTTCCCAAGGCCGTTCCAGCCGAGGCCGCCAAGCGCGAGATGATCTTTGTCGACGCGACCTGTCCGCTGGTCAGCAAGGTGCATATCGAAGCCGCGCGTCACCATGAGAGCGGCTTGCAGATGATCATGATCGGTCACGAAGGCCACCCGGAAACCGTCGGCACGATGGGGCAACTGCCCGAAGGCGAAGTGCTGCTCGTCGAGACGGTCGAGGATGTGGCCGAGGTCGAGGTGCGCGATCCTGACCGGCTGGCCTTTGTCACGCAAACGACGCTTTCCGTGGATGACACGATCGACATCGTCGCGGCGCTCAAGGCGCGGTTCCCCAGGATTGTGGGCCCGCATAAGGAAGACATTTGCTATGCCACGACCAACCGTCAGGAAGCGGTCAAGGCGATGGCACCCAAATGCGATGCGATGCTGGTCGTCGGGGCGCCCAATTCATCCAACTCGCGCCGCCTCGTTGAGGTCGGCAGCAAGGCGGGCTGCCCCTACGCGCAACTCGTCCAGCGCGCCCCCGATATCGATTGGCGCGCGCTCGAGGGGATCACCAGCGTCGGCATCACCGCCGGAGCCAGCGCGCCGGAAGAGCTGATCACAGAGGTGATCGACGCCTTCCGGGACCGGTTCGATGTGACCGTCGAGATGGTCGAAACGGCGGTCGAAAACGTCGAATTCAAGGTGCCACGCGTGTTGCGCATTCCGGCCTGAGCCGTTGCCGGTTCCTTCGAAGGAACCGGCGAAACCCTTTGAAGGGTTTCGGCCCTAGCGTTTGCCGCCCGGCTTTTTGCCGAATTTGCCCGCAGGTTTGCCACCCGGCTTGCCTGCACCCGCACGAGGCTTGCGCATACTCTGTGAGGGATCGCTGGCATTGGCCCGCGCAACGTTCTTTTTGCTGTTGGGTTTGCCTTCCGGTGGGGGCGGGCCTTTGGGTTTGCCTTTGCCCTTGTAGGGCTGTGCCTGAAATTCGCTTTCCGTCCGCCGCGGCGGACGGTCGCCCCCCGGCTTGTCGCTGTAGGGCTTGCGGTCGCGCGAAGGGCCATCGGCTTTGCCCGCAGATTTCCCATACGGCTTTCCAGCGGGTTTGCCGCCCTTCCGATCCGCAGGCTTCGGCTTGCGCACACGCGGAGCCGGTTCGTCGTTCCAGTCAATGGGCGTTGCGGACTTAGGCGTGGGTGCAGGCTTCGCCTCTGCCGGTGGATGTGCGTCTTCGCGCGTGTCGCGCTTGGATTTGTGGTCCGATTTTGGGCCGTCCTTGTAAGGCTTCCGCTCGGGTTTTGGCCCCGACTTACCCGCAGGACGCGCACCGCGCTCGAACGCCGGGGCCTGATCGAGCTTGGTCAGGGTCACGCCCTTTTCCAGTTCCATCTCTGGCCCGACCGCGTTGAGCAGCCGCGCGACCGATGATTCCCGGATCTGCACGAGGGAATGATCCTGCTGGATACGGATTGCGCCCACGTCTTCCTTGCTCAGATCACCGGCCCCGCAGATCATCGGCAGGATGCGGCGCGGTTCGGCCTCTGCGGCGCGGCCCCCGGACACGGCGAACCACACGCTTGGGCCGAATTCCTCGCGCGGGGCGCGCTTTTCATTCGGATCCGAAAGGTCCTCGGGCGCCGTGTGCTGTTCGCGGAACATGCGCAGGTAAGCAACGGCAATTTGTTCGGGGGTCTTTTCTGCCACCAGCCGGGCCACGACCGATGCCTCCGACTCCTCGACCGGGACATCCCATGACGGGTCGGCGAACATCCGACCCTCATCGCGCGCCAGCACTTCGTCGGCAGATGGGGCAGGCCCCCATTCCGACTTGAGCTTGGCCATGCCCAGAATGCGCTCGGCCTTCTTGCGCACTTTCGGTGTCACGATCAGCGCAGAGACCCCCTTGCGCCCGGCGCGACCTGTCCGGCCCGAACGGTGCAGCAGGGTTTCGTGGTTCGACGGCAGTTCGGCATGAACCACCAGATCAAGATTGGGAAGGTCGATCCCGCGCGCTGCCACATCGGTGGCCACACAGACCTGCGCCCGCCCGTCGCGCATGGCTTGCAGTGCGTGGGTGCGTTCGGTCTGGGACAACTCGCCGGACAGGGCTACCACCTGAAATCCACGGTTCGACAGGCGGGTGGTCAGGCGGTTCACCATTGCGCGGGTGTTGGCGAAGACGATGGCATTCGGGGCTTCGTAGAACCGCAGCGTGTTGATGACGGCGTTGTCTGTGTCGCGGTCGTTCACCAGCATGGCGCGATAGGCGATGTCGGCGTGCTGGCTCGATTCCGATTTCGTGACCACGCGGATGGCATCGCGCTGGTAGCTTTTGGCAAGCTTGGCGATCTGCGGTGGAACGGTGGCCGAGAAGAGAAGCGTCTGCCGGTCTTCGGGAGCTTCGCCAAGGATGAACTCGAGGTCTTCGCGGAACCCCAGATCCAGCATCTCGTCCGCTTCGTCCAGCACCACGGCGCGACATTGGGACAGGTCGATGGAGTTGCGCATGATGTGGTCGCGCAGACGGCCCGGCGTGGCGACAACGATATGCGCCCCGCGTTCCAGCGCCCGGCGTTCGTCGCGCATGTCCATGCCCCCCACGGTCGAGGCCATGACGACACCGGCTTGCGCGTAAAGCCACGCCAACTCGCGCTTCACCTGCATCGCCAATTCGCGCGTCGGCGCAATCACCAGCGCCAGCGGCGCACCGGCGGCACCGAAGGTTTCGTCCTCAAGGATGGTCGGCGCGATGGCAAGGCCAAAGCCCAGCGTCTTGCCGGATCCCGTCTGCGCCGAAACCAGAAGGTCGGCACCGACATAGCCGGGATTGAGCACAGCCTCCTGAACCGGGGTCAGCGTGTCGTATCCACGGGCATCAAGAGCGTCTTGCAGGGCTTTTTTCACGAGTGTTGTCTTCTTTGTAGGGGCGGCCATCAGAAGGCCAAAGCGCGCGTCTAGATCATCGGGGCACAAATGTATAGCGTCATCGCAGCGCACCTATGGGAGAGCCGCCATGATCAGCCTGCAATTTCTCGTGACCGCCCTGGTCGTCGTCCTCGCACCCGGCACCGGGGTGATCTACACGCTGGCCGTCGGATTGGGGCAGGGGCGGTGGCCGTCGATCTGGGCCGCGCTGGGCTGTACCTTCGGGATCGTTCCGCATCTTCTGGCGGCGACTTTGGGGCTGGCGGCAGTGCTGCACACCTCTGCGCTTCTGTTCAACGTGGTGAAGTTCGCGGGTGTCGCTTACCTTCTCTGGCTTGCCTGGCAATCGCTGAAGTCCGGGGGTGCGTTGGCGGTGTCGGCGGATCGCAGCGCCGAAAACGGTCTGCGCATCGCGCGGCGGGGGGCGTTGATCAACATCCTAAACCCGAAACTGTCGATCTTCTTCCTGGCCCTGTTGCCACCCTTCCTGTCGGGCAATCCCGCCACGGCCACGGTCGAAATGGCGGTGCTTGGCGGTATCTTCATGGCCATGACCTTTGCCGTGTTCGTGCTTTACGGCGTTTTCGCAGCGGCCGCGCGGACGTGGCTCTTGGGAAGCGAGCGCGTGATGCGGTGGCTCAATCGGTCCTTCGCCGGCATCTTTGCCGCGCTTGCCGGACGGTTGGCACTGGAACGGGCCTGACCTATCTGGCCTCCCGACTGCCCAAGTGACCGGACCCAACTGACATGACGCACATCCCCCGCTCCGCCCTGATCCTCGGCCTCGCTGGCGTGATCCCCTTCGCATGGGGCGCGCTGACGCTTCTGTCGGATGGCGTGGCGCAATGGGGGCTGGACACATTGGGGCCTCGGTTCATCGGGCCGTATGTTCAACTGTCCTACGGGATGGTGATCCTCAGCTTCATGTCGGGTGTGCTGTGGGGCTTTGCCACCAAGGCCGAGGGCGGGCAGGCGGCGACCGGCTATGCGCTTTCGGTCATCCCGGCGCTTTGGGCGTTCTTCATGACCGGCGGCGGGCCGGTATCGGCGGGGATGAATCTGATCTTCGGATTTCTGGGGCTTCTGGTCCTCGACTTCGCCTTTTGGCATTGGGGCCTTGCGCCGAAATGGTGGATGCAGTTGCGGGTGTTGCTCACCGCGCTGGTGGTGGTCTGCCTTTCGGTCGGAGTGTTCCTGTGACCGATCGCGAGACCATCGCCGTCTACGATGCTCGCGCTGGGGATTATGCCAAGCTCGAAACCTCTGACACGCCAAGCGCGACTCTGGCTGCCTTCATTGTAGCCCTGCCGACGGGCGCGAGAGTGCTTGATCTGGGCTGCGGTCCCGGCACCTCGGCGCGCCACATGGTGCGGGCGGGGTGTGTTGTCGATGCGCTTGACGCCTCGGCCGAGATGATCGGGTTGGCATCGGCCATAGACGGCGTCACCGCGCGACAGGCCAGTTTCGACGACATCAGCGTAACCGCGATCTATGACGGTGTCTGGGCCAATTTCAGTCTGCTGCACGCGCCGCGCGCCGACATGCCGCGCCACCTCTCCGCGATCCACACCGCGCTGAAACCGGGCGGTCTGTTTCACATCGCGGTCAAGGAAGGCACGGGCGCGCACCGGGACAGCATCAACCGGCTCTACACCTACTATACCGAAGCGGAACTGACCGACCTCTTGCAGGCGGCGGGTTTTTCCGTGGGCCCCTATCGACGCGGACGCGACAAAGGGTTATCGGGCGAGGACGCAGACTGGATATCCGTAACCGCCCATGCCTGACCTTTACGCCTATACCGACGGAGCCTGTTCGGGAAACCCCGGACCCGGAGGCTGGGGTGTGCTGATGCAGGCCAAGGACGGCGAGACGGTGGTCAAGGAACGCACCTTGTCGGGCGGTGAAGCCAACACCACGAACAACCGGATGGAGCTTCTGGCCGCGATCCACGCGCTGGAAACGCTATCGCGCCCATCCGCGCTGACCATCGTGACCGACAGCGCCTATGTGAAGAATGGCGTCACCGGCTGGATCCACGGCTGGAAGCGCAATGGCTGGAAGACCGCAAACAAGAAGCCAGTCAAGAATGTCGAACTCTGGCAACGGCTGGACGAGGCGCAGGCGCGGCATGACGTGACCTGGGAATGGGTCAAGGGCCACGCGGGCCACCCCGAAAACGAGCGCGCCGATGAATTGGCGCGTGAAGGCATGAAGCCCTACAAAAAGGGTGCTGCGTGACCCTGATCGCGCTGCTCGACCATGCCGCCGTGCTGGTCTTTGCCCTGACCGGCGCGCTGGTCGCCAGCCGGGCGCAGCTCGACATCATCGGTTTTGCCTTTCTCGCGATCCTGACCGGGGTGGGTGGCGGCACGTTGCGCGATGTGCTCCTGGACCGGAACCCGGTGTTCTGGATGGCCGACCCGACCTATCTTGCCGTGGCCGTCTTTGCCGCCTTCGTGGTGTTCTTCACCGCCCACCTGATCGAAAGCCGCTACACGGCGATCCTCTGGCTGGACGCGGCAGCCCTGTCCTTTGCCGTCGCTGCCGGGGCGCGGATTGCGTCGACCCTCGACCAGAGCGCGTCCATCGTCGTGGTGATGGGGACGGTGACAGGCTGTCTTGGAGGTCTGATGCGGGATGTGGTGGCCAATGAGGTTCCGCTCGTCCTGAAACAGGGCGAACTCTACGTGACCTGCGCCGTGGCCGGAGCGTCGGTTGTGGCGCTTGCACCGCTTGTCGGCCTTGATGCGACAGTCACGGTGCTGGCCTCGGCCGCGCTGACATTCGCTCTCCGCGCGGGGTCCATCGCCTTCGGGTGGCGGCTGCCGGTCTACAAATCCCGCCCGCCGCGCCGCTGACCACGGTCGGATTGGGGCTCTGCCCCAAACCCCGAGGTACTTGCAGCCCAAAGACGCCTATTGCAAATCTGCAAAGGCGGTTTGCAAACGCGCGACGGCGTCCTCGACGCGGTAGCGCTGCGTGGCGAGGTTGAACCGCAGGAAGCTCTCTCCACCGGGGCCGAATTCCGGGCCGGGGCTGGGTGCGATACGGGCATCCTGCCGGACCCGGCGGCTGATCTCGTCGAAACTCATCCCGGTGCCCGAGAAATCGACCCAGGCGAGGTAGGTGGAGTGAAGCGGCAGCGACCGTACGCCGGGTATGGCATTCACGCCGTCGTCGAAAGTCGACTTGAGGTCCGCCAAATGCGCGATCTGGGCATCGACCCACGCGGCACCTTCGGGTGTGTAGGCGGCAGTCACCATTTCAAGGCCCAGTCGGTTCGGGGCATAGTCCAAAGACCGCAGGCGCTGTGTCATTGCGGCGCGGAGCCTGTCGTCCGGGATGATCATATTCCCGGTCTTCAGCCCCGCGATGTTGAACGTTTTGGATGACGCGGTAAGCACGACCAACCGGTCTCGCGCATCGGGGGCGGCGACGTCGAACGGGGTGAAGGTGAAGCCGGGATAGATAAAGTCGTGGTGAATTTCGTCCGCCACGATGATCAGATCGTGGCGCTTGGCAAACTCGGCGACCTGGCGCAGCTCATCTGACGACCAGATGCGGCCCGACGGGTTCTGCGGCGAGCAGAAGATCAGCATCTTTTCGGTGCCGTCCAGAGCCGCTTCCGCCGCCTCGAAATCAAGATTGTAGGTATCGCCGTCGCGGGCAAGCGACACTTGGACCGGCGCGCGTCCGGCCCTGCGGATCTTGAATTCAAACTCGTGGTAAACCGGGTTGAACGTCACGATGCGGTCGCCGGGGTCTGTCCAGACATCGATGCAGAAGGCGATGGCGTTACCAAGACCCTGTGTCGTCAGGATCCAGTCGGTGTCGATGTCCCAGCCGTGGCGGTTTGTCATCCACCACTGGATCGCGTTGTGATAATCGGTGTTGTCGGCCCAGTAGCCGAAGACACCGTGATTCACGGCCTTTTGCAACGCCGCGAGAACGCAGGGCGCCGTGGGGTAATCGCTGTCGGCGGTCCACATCGACAGCCCGTCTTCCAGCGGCACGTCGAACTTGCTTTCCAGCATGTCCCATTTGGAACTGTTGGTGCCGCGACGGTCATTCGGTTGGTTGAACAGATCACGCATTTTCCACTCCGCTAAGCTCCGATTTGGCGCGACGCTATCCCAGTGAACGGCAGGTGCAAGCCCCCGCTCTATTGCCCTTGCGGCATGGATTAACTAGATCACTGCCATGAAATTGCCGATCCTCATCCACCCGGACCCGCGTCTGAAAAAGGTCTGCGACCCCGTGCCCGATCTGTCGGACGATTTGCGCGTGTTGGCCAAAGACATGCTTGAAACCATGTACGACGCGCCGGGCATCGGGCTTGCCGCGCCGCAGGTGGGTGTATTGTCGCGGCTGATCGTGCTGGATTGCGTCAAGGAAGAAGACGCGGCGCCCCGTCCTCTGGTGATGTTCAACCCCGAAATCATCGCGTCGTCGGACGATATGAACGTCTACGAGGAAGGTTGCCTTTCGATCCCCGATCAGTTCGCGGACGTCACCCGCCCCGATGCGGTCAAGGTCGGCTGGATCGACGAAAACGGCAACCCGCAGGAGGAAGAGTTCGACGGTCTTTGGGCGACCTGCGTTCAGCACGAGATCGACCATCTGAACGGCAAACTGTTCATCGATTACCTCAAGCCGCTGAAGCGCCAGATGATCACGCGGAAGATGGTCAAGCTGAAGCGCGAACTGGCACGGGCATGAGCGTTCTGCCCATCGTCAAGTGGCCCGATCGGCGGTTATCGCAGGTCTGCGCGCCCGTCGATGACGCGGCGGCTCTCGGCGACCTGATACAGGATATGTTCGATACGATGTACGACGCTCCGGGTCGTGGATTGGCCGCGCCGCAGGTGGGTGTCATGCAGCGGGTTTTCGTCATGGACCCCACATGGAAAGAAGGCGACCGGACGCCTTATGTGTGCATCAATCCCGAGATCGTGTCCGCCTCTGACGGTGTGGCCTCCGGCCCCGAAGCGTGCCTTTCCATTCCGGGCGTGTCCGCCGAGGTGACCCGTCCCACTGAGATCACTCTGGCCTATAGCGACGAAACCGGCGCGCGGTGTGAAGCACATCTGACCGGATTTGCCGCGATCTGCGCACAGCATGAATTGGACCATCTGAACGGAGTGGTGATCTTCGACCGGCTGCCCGCTGCGGAAAGGCCGCAGCTTGAAACCGACTATGCGGCGCTGTCTTGACAGTGCGGCGCTGCCTGCCCTGGCCGAACAAGTGCCTGCGCACCCCGGCCGCGCCGGTGGACGAGATCACCGACGAGATTCGTGCGCTCTGGGACGATATGATCGACACGATGGAGGCAATGCCCGGCGTGGGTTTGGCGGCGAACCAGATCGGTGTCTTGAAACGTCTTGCGGTCGTGGATGCCTCCGAGGAGCGCGGCAAGGCGGTGCGCATGGCGAACCCAGAAATCCTGCACGCTTCGGTTCAGCTGCGGCCGCATGAAGAGGCCAGCCCGAACCTTCCGGGCGTCTCCGCGTCCATCGAGCGCCCGCGCGCTGTAACCGTACGGTTCATCGGTGCGGATGGTACGGTACGGGAACAGGATTTCGTTGGACTGTGGGCGACCTCGGTCCAGCACCAGATCGACCATCTGAATGGGAAGATGTATTTCGATCATCTGAGCAAGACCAAGCGGGACATCCTGTTGCGGCGGGCGAAAAAGCTGAAAGGCTAGGACATGCGGATCATCTTCATGGGCACGCCCGACTTTTCTGTTCCAGTGCTCGACGCTCTGGTCGAGGCTGGTCACGAGATCGCAGCCGTCTATTGCCAGCCCCCCCGCCCGGCGGGGCGCGGCAAGAAGGACCGTCCGACCCCCGTCCAAGCCCGGGCCGACGCGCTTGGGCTCGAGGTGCGGCACCCGAAAACGTTGCGGAATGAAGACGCCCAGCGTGAGTTCGCCGCTCTGAATGCCGACGTCGCGGTGGTGGTGGCCTATGGGTTGATCCTGCCGCAGGCCGTTCTGGACGCGCCGAAATACGGCTGTCTGAACATCCACGCATCGCTCTTGCCACGTTGGCGCGGGGCTGCGCCGATCCACCGCGCGATCATGGCGGGGGATGCAGAGACCGGCATCTGCATCATGCAGATGGAGGCGGGGCTGGACACCGGGCCGGTGCTGCTGCGCGAAGCGACGCCGATTGGTGCCACGGAAACGACGGGTGAACTGCACGACCGATTGAGCGAGATGGGGGCACGGCTCATTGTCACGGCTTTGAACCGACTGCCCGAGCTTCGTCCGCAGGCGCAGCCCGACGACGGCGTCACCTATGCCGAGAAGATCGACAAGGCCGAGGCAAAGGTCGATTGGACCCGCCCCACTGTCGAGGTCGACCGGCTGATCCGGGGGTTGTCACCATTTCCCGGGGCCTGGACGATGATCGGCGAGGAGCGGGTGAAAATGCTGGGCAGCGTAGTAGCAGACGCTCAGGGCACGGCGGGAACCGTCCTGGATGACCGGTTCACCATTGCGTGCGGCGATGGGGCGGTTACGATCACCCGGGCGCAACGCGCTGGAAAAGGCGCGCAGGATGCAGAGACGTTCCTGCGCGGCATGGCTGTCCCGAAAGGGACACGGATAGGAGAGTAACCATGTTCATGATCCTGATGGGCACCGTCGTGATCGCAGGGATCGTCGGTTACATCTCTGAAAAGACCGGGTTCACCAATAACGGCATCGTTCAGAGCATCATCATCTGCGTGGGTGGGGCCTTCCTCGCCTATTTCGTACGCATCATGTTCGGGATTGGATTTGGATCGCCGGGGATGAATGCCATCGTGTCATCGCTGGGTGCCTTGATCATCGTGCCAACCCATTGGAGGGCGTCGGTGCGGGATCGGCGGCGGAGGTAGATCATGCCCGTCCTGTTTCTTCTCGTCATCGGCGCTGCGGCAGGATTCCTGGCCACGCGACTGATGCGGGTCGAGATGGGAACGCTTCAGACCGTGCTGATCGGGATCGCGGGCGCGTTGATTGGCGGTATGGTTATCCGCTTTCTGCTGCTGGCAGGTGGCGCTGTCGCGGGACTTGTGGGCGCGGTTCTCGGTGCGATGATCGTCATCTGGGTGGTGCAGAAACTGCGTTCGAAATGGTGACGAAAAGGTCGTCTCAGATGTATAAATTGCTCATAGTTAACGACGTCAGATAGTGGTGGTCGAAGACAACGCAGTGTTACCTCGGATTGGCCGGATCAATCCGGTCAAATCTGAAACTGATTGATAAATTCTAGTTTGATCAAAGGCGAACGACTTTGCCAAAGTGCCGGACTCCAGCAATGCTCTGTAGTGCTTTCCTTCGCCCACATGCTGTCCGCGATCCGCGACATATCTGATACCCTTCGCGCCGCGGGTGAACGGGTAGTGCAGGAATCCGGCGATACTTTCAGAGACGGGCATAGATCGATTCAATTTATGTGCGCCTCCGTTGAAGCGCATCCCGCGTTGCCAACGCAATAATCCGACTTTAGTCATATTGAGTGCTTCGTTGAAATAGCGGCGCGCCATCTGGCCGACCGTCAAGCGCCATATCAAACCGTGGTCGGCATTGATCGAATTGCTCAAGCCGAGATGTCTGCACAGCAACGTCCTTTTTGGGAAATCGAGGTCTTCAAAAAGAGGGCCTCTGTTCATCCTGTGTCTTGGACCTCCGTGAAAGGCGACCGGAGGCGTTGGATATTTAGCACCCACTTTTCCAATAACAGGGCGCATGGCATACCCCTCTGGTCCATCGAAATGCTGAAAGCGTTGACGGAGGGGTATCTTGCTGCCTTGTGGGTGAAGATGATCTGCAAGCGGGCGGTCCGTGTACATGTCAATCATCAACGTCGCGACAGCTGACGCACCCTCCTCGTCCAATTGCGAGATGTAGCCCAACAAATCGGGCGCGCCGGCGAAAACGAAATGTTCGTCCAGATCAGGAACGAGGCACCACCGCTCGTCCGCAAAGGTGTCCAAGAGTTCCGACCGCCAGATGGCTTTGTGCTCTTTATAGGACGAGCCGTGGGCAGGACGGAATACCGTGACGTCTGGCATCTTCGAAAGGATGTCGCTGGTGCCGTCCGTAGAGTTGTCGTCGACGATCAAGAACGTTACCGGTCCTAACGCACGGTAGTGGTCAAGAAAGTCGCACAGGATGTTGGCTTCGTTGTGCGCAAGTGCAACCACCGGGATCGCAAAAGGATCCAGATTATCGGGGCCTGATTGAATCAGTGTTCTCATACTGTTTTCGGTCTTTGCTAGCGTAGTTACCGCATGATGAGCACGGGCACCTTGCAGGAGCGGAGCATCTCGGTGGTCGTGGAGCCGATGATGAAGCTGCGCACGCGGCTGTGGCCGTAGGCTCCCATCACGAGCAATTCGTGCGCGCCGTTCGAGGTGATCTGGGCCAGTACCTTTTCGGGCTCCCCGCTTTGTAGAACAGTGTCAGCATCAAAACCGCCGGCCTTGAGCGTCGCTGCTGCATCCGCGAGGGATTTCTGGATTGCCGGGGTGTCCTTGCCCGCAAAGACGAGCGTCACTTTGAGGTCCGCGAACAGGGGGCTTCGGGCGATGTAGTCCACCGCCTTGAGCGATGACGCCCCGCCGTCGAAGGCCACGAGAACCGACTTGATCGGCTTGAAGGCGCGGTTTGCGATGAAGACCGGGTTGTGGCTCGCCCGGACAATGCGTTCGAGATTGGAGCCAAGATGCTCCATCGCCAAGGCGGCCGCCTCGCCGCGCTTGCCGATGACGATCATGTCGCCGGTCTGTTCCTTGGCGCTGATCGTCTCAACCAGGTCTCCTTGTCGAAGGCGCGTTTCGACGCGGATATCGCTGTCGCGCTGGATCAGCGCCTTGGCGTCTTCGAGGATCGCGCGGCCGTGTTCATGCGCCAGTTTCGCACGGGCGGCGTCCAGTTCCGACAGTTGCTCCAGCAGCGCGCTGCGGGCCCCGAGACGGATCGCGCCCGAAAGGTCCTGTTTCTCGACCGCGTCGCGGCGGCCCATCACGTGATAGATCTTGACCGTCCAGTCGTTCCGCCCGGCGATCCACGCCGCGTGATGGCAGACGCTTTCGGAATAGGCAGAACCGTCCACAAGGGCGATGAGGGTGTTGCTGGTCATGGTGGTGCCTCCCTAGTGGCCGAGCAATTGATCCATCGCGTCCGGCTTGTCGTGCATGGCAAGACGGTCAACGATGGTTTCAGAGGCTTCGTTCAGCCCGATCAGCTCGACCTCCGCGCCTTCCCGACGGAACTTGAGCACAGCCATGTCCAGCGCTGCAACCGAGGAAATATCCCAGATATGCGCGCGGCTCAGGTCGATGGTGACTTTCTCGGGCGCTTCCTTGAAGTCAAACGCCTTCATGAAATCCTCGGACGAGGCGAAGAAAAGCTGGCCTTCGATGGTGTAGGTGCGGTGGTTCCCGTCCGGCGTGATGGTCGACCGGACGCGGAAGAGCTGCGAGATTTTCCACGCGAAGAAGATGCCCGAGAGCAGCACCCCGACCAGAACGCCGATGGCGAGATTATGGGTGTATATCACGAAGAACACGGTCGCCAGCATCACGATGGACGACGATCTGGGATGATCGCGCAGGTTCTTGATCGACGACCACGAGAACGTGCCGATTGAGACCATGATCATGATCGCTACCAGAGCAGCCATAGGGATGATCGCCACGATATCGCCAAGCGCCACGACAAGGATCAGCAAGAACACGCCCGCGACAAAGCTCGACAGTCTCCCGCGCCCGCCGGATTTCACGTTGATGATGGACTGGCCAATCATCGCGCAACCCGCCATGCCGCCGATAAATCCGGTGGCCGTGTTTGCTAGGCCCTGACCAATGCACTCCTGATTGCGGCTCGAGGTTGTATCGGTGAGGTCATCGACAATCTGCTGGGTCATCAGGCTTTCCAGCAGGCCCACGACTGCCACCGCGATTGAGTAGGGGAAGATGATCTGAAGCGTCTCGAAGGTCAGCGGAATGTCGGGGATGAGGAACACCGGCAGCGTATCGGGCAGATCGCCCATATCGCCCACGGTGCGCACGTCCCATCCCATCGCGACCACGAGGGCCGTGAGCACGATGATCGTGACCAGAGGTGACGGGATGGCTTTGGTCAGCATCGGGAAAAGGTAGATGATCGCGAGACCGGCAGCGACCAACGCGTAGGTCAGGGGCGGCACACGCGACGGATCGAGTTCCGGCAACTGCGCGATGAAGATGAGGATCGCGAGCGCGTTGACGAACCCGGTCATCACGGATTTCGACACGAAGCGCATCACGTAGCCAAGCTTCAGAAACCCGGCCCCGATCTGAAGCAGCCCGGCCAGTACGGTCGCGGCGAGCAGGTATTCGAGCCCGTGATCCCGCACCAGCGTCACCATCAGAACCGCCGTGGCGGCCGTCGCTGCGGAGATCATGCCGGGACGTCCCCCGGTGATTGCGGTGATGACGGCAATGGAGAAGGACGCGTAGAGCCCCACCTTGGGATCGACACCCGCGATGATCGAAAACGCGATGGCTTCTGGGATCAACGCCAGGGCCACGACCAAACCCGACAGAAGGTCGCCGCGAATGTTATGAGTCCATTGGCGCTGATATTGTGCGAAGGAAATCATGAAAGTTCTTTGCCCATAGGCCGCGATCGGAAGCGCGGTCTTTTTCGGTGTCGTCACGTGATGGGGT
Source organism: uncultured Marivita sp. (assembly GCF_947488135.1). Classification (GTDB taxonomy): domain Bacteria; phylum Pseudomonadota; class Alphaproteobacteria; order Rhodobacterales; family Rhodobacteraceae; genus Marivita. The sequence continues at coordinate 36,426 of NZ_CANKYW010000006.1, forward strand.
GGTCGGCGGATAGGCGGCCGAAAAGACTGGCCGGGACCCTCACCCGTCCCAATGTTTGCGCGTCCCTTACCGTGGCGTTGGTCAGAAGCCAAGCCGAGCACTCTAAAACGTCGGGTCCGTGTGATGTGAGGGGGCAATACGGCAACAGACGGCGCGACGTGACGCGTGTGGGGAGAAAACGGAGGATCACGCGTCTCGCTCCCCGTTGTGCGTAAACACGGAGCATCCTGCGCGGTGGTGGGTGTTTGGTGGAATTCTGCTGAGGTCTATCTACGTATTCAAGGGAACACAGGAGCAAGACATGGGACATCTGGTCGACGGCGTTTGGAAAGATCAATGGTACGACACCGAAAGCACGGGCGGTGCGTTCAAGCGCAGCACGGCCAAGTTTCGCAACTGGATCACCGCCGATGGCAGCGCGGGACCGACCGGAGAGGGCGGGTTTCCAGCTGAATCCGGGCGCTACCATCTTTACGTGAGCCTCGCCTGCCCGTGGGCGCATCGCACGCTGGTCTTTCGTGCGATCAAGGGTCTTGAGGATCACATTGACGTGTCGGTGGTTCACCCCGACATGCTCGGTGATGGCTGGACCTTCGATACGGACTTTCCCGGAGCGACCGGCGATCGGCTCTACGATTTGCCGTTTGCGCGCGATATCTATCTGAAGGCGGACCCCGAGATCTCTGGGCGGGTCACGGTGCCGATCCTCTGGGACAAGGAGCGCGAGACCATCGTGTCCAACGAAAGCTCCGAGATCATCCGCATGTTCAATTCTGCCTTCGACGCGATCACCGGAAATCAGGACGATTATTGGCCCGAAGAGTTGCGCGATGACATCGCCCCGGTAAATGACCGGATTTACGACACGGTGAATAACGGTGTCTACAAATCCGGCTTTGCCACGACGCAAGAGGCCTATGAAGAGGCTGTAGGGCCGCTTTTCGACAGTCTGGATTGGTTGGAAGAGCGCCTATCGACACGTCGCTACCTGATGGGGGACCGCATCACCGAAGCGGATTGGCGGTTGTTCACCACTCTCGTGCGCTTCGATTCGGTGTATCACCTGCATTTCAAATGCAACCGACGCAGGATTGTCGATTACCCGAACCTTTGGGCCTACACGCGTGAGCTTTATCAATGGCCGGGTGTGGCCGATACGGTCAATCTCGACCATATCGTGCGGCACTATCATTACAGTCACGAAACGATCAATCCGCACCGGATCATCCCGATCAATCCGGTTCTCGATTTCGACGCGCCACACGGGCGGGACCGGCTGAAAGCGGCTTAGGTCGCTTTGGCGTAGTGCTCGACCATCGCGGTCAGGTCGTCAGGCTGGGTCGCGCTGGGCACGAAGGCGCAGGCGTTCGAACAAAGCTGGAAGATCGACCCATCCGAGAAAAAGCTCGTGTTCGTGACGAAGATCACGCGCGCGTCTGGATGGCGATAGCTTGCATAATCGGCAACAGCGATCGCGCTGCCGTTCTCTAGAACGACATCGAGGATGATGATCGGATAGAACCGTTCGGAGAGTTTCTCGGTCGCGGCGTCCTGATCCAGAGCGATATCCGCAAAATGCCCATGCCGCTGCAGGTGGCGTTGCCACAATTGGCCGAGGCTGGCCTTGTTCTGCACAATCAGCACGTTCATGGGAAGTTACGGGTCCTTATGTGGAAGCAGGCTGCGTCACAGTCAGCCCTGATAAGATAATAAATTGTTAACGTGCGGGTAAGGAAAGCTGTCAAATGCTGAATATGAGCGGATCATGGCCGATATCTAGCGATTCTGTCCACAGCGTCGCGTATAGGTTGTAACCTTCAGCCGCTGACGCGTTAACTCTCTCTGCTCAAGGTCGTGTCGGAAAACGGTCCCCCGCGGCAGTGATAACGGTCAGCCGTCCCTCTGCGTCAATGACGTAGAGATCGCATCTGGACGCACCGGTGACGAATTCGATGCAAATCCTGCTGTCATCCAGAACAGTGAAGTAGCCATATCCGGTCCCGCCGTCATTTGCGTAGGTATAGGTATAGCGCCCATCGTCGAAAAACCGTGATCGACCGTTGTCGAAGAATGTGATGGTCGCGCCACGGAGGCGGTCGTCCAGAGCGGACTTGTCGAACAAGGTATCGCTGTCACGCGGACCCCAGTTTTGCGCCGAAAGGGCAATTGGGATCAGGCCAAGGAGAAGCACGGAGCGGAACATCGTTATACGGTACGGAAAAACCGCTGCGTATCGAGACACGTTTACGCGACCATGCGCTCCGCTTTTTTCAGATCGACGGACACGAGTTGGCTGACACCCTGTTCCTGCATGGTCACGCCAAAGAGTCGATCCATGCGGGACATCGTTACCGCATGGTGTGTGATGATGAGGAAACGCGTCTCGGTGCGGCGGCACATTTCGTCCAGCAGATCGCAGAAACGCGTCACGTTGGCGTCGTCCAGCGGCGCATCGACTTCGTCAAGCACGCAGATGGGGGCAGGGTTCGCAAGGAACACGGCAAAGATCAGGGCAAGCGCCGTCAAGGTTTGTTCACCACCCGACAGCAGCGACAGCGTCGACAGTTTCTTACCGGGAGGTTGGCACATGATCTCTAGCCCGGCCTCAAGAGGATCGTCGCTTTCCACCATCACAAGGTTTGCTTCGCCTCCGCCGAAGAGATGCGTGAAGAGCAGGGAGAAGTTGCTGTTCACTTGCTCAAACGCGGTCAGCAAGCGCTCCCGTCCCTCGCGGTTGAGGCTGGCGATACCCGACCGAAGGGTTTTGACCGCTTCTTCGAGGTCCTGTTTTTCGGCCAGAAGCGTGTCGTGCTCTTCCTGCACTTCGCGCGCGTCTTCCTCGGCCCGCAGGTTCACCGCGCCCAGGGCATCACGCTGGCGTTTCAGCCGGTTCACATCGGCGTCGATTGCCTTTGCCTTGGGGAGGTTATCGGGATTGGCCCCCAGTTTGTGCAGTAGCTGGCTTGGGCTGGTCTCTTGTTCTTCGGCGATGCGCTCTGCGGCGGCGTTGACGGCTTCGCGCGCGGCTTCGGCACGGGCTTCGGACCGGGCACGGGCCTCGCGCGCTTCGGATGCCTTGCGTTCGGCCTCGCGTTCCGACTGATCGGCGGCGCGCAGCGTAGCCTCACCTGTCGAAAGCGCGTCGTCGGCGGCGGCTTTTCGCGCCTCGGCCTGCGTGATCTCATGCCCAAGGCTGTCACGCTGCGCGGCCAGTTCTGCGGGCGTGTTCGCGGCGGCGTCCAGTTCCGTTTGCGCGGCTGCCCGGCGTTCCGCCAACTCGGCGCTCCGCTTTTCGGCGGTCTCAAGACGATGCCGCCAGCCGCTAAGTTCCTTGGTGACCTGTTGCGCGCGCGCTTTGCGGGCGTCGCCTTCGCGGCGCAATTCGTCTTGTGCCGAACGGCGGGCCATCATCGTCATGCGTGCGGCTTCGACCGTCATCTTGAGGTCCTCGACCTCGGCGCGCGCGATGTCGAGCGGTTCAAGTTCGGCCACGGCGCGCTGCGCTTCGACCAATTGCGCGCGCGCGGTCGTGGCTTCGTCCTCGTGGCGGGACACAGAGAGGGACAGGCTCTCCAGCTTGCCTTCTGCCATGTCGCGGTCGGCCTCGGCCCGGCTAAGCTTGCGTGCAGCATCGGTGACGGCGGCATCCGCATCGCGGCGCGCCTGGCGGGCAGCTTTTTCGGCCTGCGCGAGATCAGCCAGCCTTTGCGTGAGGCTTTCATGCGCCGCGCGGGCACCATCGACGCGGGCCGACGCGCGGGCGGTTTCCTGTTTCAGCGTTTCAAGACGGTTCAACTGCTCGAGGCGAAGAGCAGCGGCAGATGGCGCATCTTCGGCCCAGGCGCGATAGCCGTCCCATCGCCACAGGTCGCCTTCAAGGCTGACCAACCGTTGGCCGGGCATCAACAAGGGTTGTAGCCGTGCGGCATCCTCGGCATCGGCCAGCCCGATCTGCTCCATGCGCCGCTCGAGCACCTCTGGCACTGAAACATGATGGGTGAGCGGTGTGACGCCCTCGGGTAGCGGTTGGTCGGTGTCGTAGCGGGGAAGGGCGGTCCAGCCGGTGGGGCCATCGCCGTCAACCTCGGGCGCGCGCAGGTCATCGGCAAGGGCAGCACCCAGCGCCTTCTCGAACCCCTGTTCCACCTGCAACCGGTCGAGGATCTGCCCACCCTCGGCGGTGTCCCGATCCAGCAGGCGGGCAAGGGCCGTCGTCTCCGCGCTGAGCGCGTTCATCTCGCCTTCGGCCTCAGAACGTTCCGCCCGGGCATCGGCTTCGCGCGACTGGGTTTCTGCACGGGCGGCCTCGGCCTCGGTCAACACCTGGTCGGCGCGGTCTGCCAGATCACGGGCGGCGGTTTGCTCTGTTTCGGCTTGCGATGCGGCCGATTTCGCGTCGGCAAGCGCCTGCTTTGCCGTGGCCATCGCGTCCCGCGCACGTTTGGTTTCGGCTTCGTTGCGGTCCAGCGTCTTCTGGCTGTCGGACAGCAAACGGTGCGCGGATTGATGGCGCGCGGCGAGGCGGGCGACGTCTTCGGTCTTTTGGCTGAGATCGGCCTCGCGTGCCTGCAAGACGGCCCCGGCTTCGCGGGCTGCTTCGATTGCGGCAGCGAGTTTGTCCTCGTGTCCTTCGGAGGCCTTCTCAAGCTCGCGCGCTTCCCATTCAAGTTGCTGGATGGTTTCGCCAGCGTCGCGGTTGAGCCCGTTTTCGCGCTCCATGTCCTTGGTCATCTGGTCGATGCGCCGGGTCAGGGTGGCGATGGTTTCCTCGGCGCGGCGTTCCTGTTCGGACAGGGTGTCGCGTTGCAGGGTCAGGCGCTGGACAATGGCAGCGGCGATGGCCGCTTCTTCGCGGAGGGGCGGCAAGGCCCCATCGGCCTGTTCGCGGACCTTCGTCGCCTCGCGCGCGGCGGTCTCGGCCTTGGCGGCGTCGGTTGTGCGTTCGCGGAGTTGCGCATCGGCTTCGGCACGCGCGACATCCGCGTCTTTCCAGCGGCGGTACAGCAGCAAACCTTCGGCGTGGCGCAGCTCTTCGCCGATGGCGCGATAACGGGCGGCTTGGCGCGCCTGCCGCGCCAGCTGGGCCAATTGCGCGGCGAGCTGTTCGATCACGTCATCGACGCGCAGCAGATTGGCCTCGGTGTTCTTGAGCTTGAGTTCCGCCTCGTGCCGACGCTGGTATAGGCCGGAAATGCCAGCAGCCTCTTCGAGGATGCGGCGGCGGTTCTTGGGCTTGGCGTTGATCAATTCGCTGATCTGGCCCTGCCGGACGAGCGCAGGCGAATGCGCCCCGGTGGACGCATCCGCGAACAGCATCTGCACATCGCGCGCGCGCACGTCCTTGCCATTGGCCTTGTAGGCGCTGCCCACGTCGCGGGTGATGCGGCGGACGATGTCGAGCTGGTCCTGATCGTTGAAGCCGGCGGGGGCCAAACGGTCCGAGTTGTCGATCTGGATCGACACCTCGGCAAAGTTACGGGCAGGCCGGGTGGCGGCTCCAGCGAAGATCACGTCTTCCATGCCTCCACCACGCATCGCGGTGGGGCGGTTTTCGCCCATGACCCATCGAAGCGCTTCGAGAAGGTTCGATTTCCCACAGCCGTTCGGCCCCACGACGCCGGTCAGACCATCGGCGATGATCAGATCGGTGGGGTCAACGAAGCTTTTGAAGCCCGTCAGACGGAGTTTGGAAAAGCGCACCTGTGTAGCCTGCCTGATTCCCGTTTTGACGGACAGTGTGTCGCGGCGTCTGGCATCGAGTCAACGCTTTGGTTCCGTATGTCGTTATTCGCGATGAATTATCCACAAGATATTGAGGTAACTGGCGGCTGCTCAATGGTGCTGAGGAACTCGACACCAACGGAGGGTACCAAGAGAGACTTTACATTCTAATTTTTGAATGTATTTATATTCTGAAAACGGAATATAAGGAGACTCGTCATGGACCGTTCCGTCACCAGACCCGCAGACACCTATTCGCCAATCTATTTCCTCGCGTCTCTCGGGGCCGGGGGGATTACTGTGACATTCTTCATGTTCCTGATGTTCTGGGTTCCGCACCCGAACCAGCCTGTCCCGGTTTTCGAGGACATCGCCACGGCTTTGGCGCAAGGCGGCCTGCCTCTCCAAAGCGCCATTGCCATCGCGCTGATCGGGATTGCGGTCTTTGCGTTTCTCAACATCAAATCGCTGATCTGGAACCTTCAATCGCTGTCGGTTTTCAAGAAAACCGATTCTTACGCAAAGCTGCGTGAAACCAACGCCGAGGCAACCTTGCTTGCCATGCCGCTGGCGATGGCCATGAGCGTGAACGCGATGTTCATCGTCGGTCTGGTCTTCGTGCCGCAGCTTTGGAGCGTCGTCGAATACCTGTTCCCATTGTCTCTCCTTGCCTTTGCGGCCATCGGTGTTCTGGCCTTCCGCATGATCGGCGCGTTCTTGGGCCGGGTGCTGTCCAAAGGGGGCGTGTTCGACGTGACTGCGCATAATTCGTTTGCCCAGCTTCTGCCGGCCTTCAGCATCGCGATGGTCAGTGTCGGATTTGCAGCCCCTGCCGCGATGAGCACCTCGTCGGCCACGGTTGCCATTGCACTGATGCTGTCCACCTTCTTTGGCGTGGCGGCGATCCTCTATACCGTGATCGCAGCGACCACCGCCTTTGCGTCGATGCTCCAGCACGGCACTGCGCGCGAATCCGGTCCGACGCTCATGATCATCGTGCCCATCGTCACGGTTCTGGGGATCATGTTCCTGCGCCAAAGCCACGGTCTGCACGTCGCTTTCGACACCCATGCGCAAGCCGGTGAGACCATGATCTTTCTCGCGCAACTTCTGTCGATCCAGGTGGCGTTCCTGCTTTTGGGCGGCGTCGTGATGATGCGTCAGGGGTATTTCAGCGATTTCGTCATCGGTTCGAAGACATCGCCCGGATCCTATGCGCTGGTCTGCCCTGCCGTTGCCCTGTCGGTGATGATCCAGTTCTTCCTCAACAAGGGGCTCGTGGCGGCGGGTGCGGTTGAAAAGTTCGGCATCGCGTATTGGGGCGTAACCGGCGTCGCCATCGTGGCGCAGGTCGTCGCCATCGCGCTGGTACTTCGCCTGAACCGTCAGCATTTCGCACGGCGCGCGGTTGCGGCCAACGCGGTGCCTGCCGAATAACCAATTCGCGGATACGAACCGAAAGCCCGGGTCAGGTGATCCGGGCTTTCCACGTTTTGGCAAGACCTCGCATCGCATCTGCCAGCAACAGAACGTCGGCTCCGAGCGCCACGAAATTCGCTCCCGCGTCGATGTCTTGCTGGATCAGGATCGGCTCGCCGTCGATGATGCCAGCCGCTTTTCCCGCTGCTCGAATGCGCTTGAGGCCGTCCTGGACAGCGGCGCGCAGGTCGGGATGTGCCATGTCGGGAAGAAGCCCCATATCGGCACACAGATCCGCCGGGCCGATGAACACGCCATCTACGCCATCGACCGCACAGATCTCTTCGAGCGCCTCCATCGCGGCAACGCTTTCGGCCTGTACGATCAGGCAAAGCTGATCTTCGGCCGTGCCCAGATAATCGGTGATCCCGTTAAACGCGGACGCCCGCCCAAGCATATGACCAACACCCCGGATCCCAAGAGGCGGATACCGCATCGCTTCGACGATGGCGCGGGCTTCATCCGCCGAATTGACCATCGGGCAAAGAAGGGATTGGACGCCAATGTCGAGCATCTGCTTGATCAACGCAGGATCGTTATGCGGAATGCGGACAACCGGGGACACGTCATGACCGACGAGAACCATCAACTGATCGCGGATCGTCAAAAGATCGTTGGGCGCGTGCTCTCCGTCGATCAAGAGCCAATCGAAACCGGCGCCCGCTGCGATCTCGGTCGTGTAGCCAGACCCAAGAGCCAGCCACAGACCAAGCTGCGGCGTGTCGGAGGTCAAGCGCGCTTTGAAATCGTTGGTCGGAACTGGCATGGATGTCCTTTTTCTTCTCGGTACCGATCAGCCGCGGCTGCGCCAAAGCTTGAGGGCTGACCAGATCGCGGTTCCTCCAAAGAACAGTCCCGCGATCCCGACGACCTCGACCAAGGCAGCGGCATTCGAGATGCCGCGGGTCAGGACCACCGCAATGAGAAGCGCAAGACCCGCGAGGCTGAACACCAGACGAAACCAAAGCTCATTTCGCGTCGGTCCGTTCATTCAGAAGGTCACGGTAACGCCCGGAAGCTTCAAAGCTTTAATCAGGTCCCGCAACTCCTGGCGGGCGGCGATGTTCGAGATGTTGAGCTGTTTGACGCCCACGTCCTTGAGGTCCAGCAGGGTGAGACCGCGCGGGAACAATTCGCGGAAGATCACCCGTTCGTTGAAACCGGGTGCCACGCGGAAGCCGATACGTTTCGAAAGCCGGTCCAGCGCCTTTTCCATCTTGGCCTTGTTGACCATCTGCTGCGCGCCAAGTCGGTTGCGCAACACCACCCAGTCGATCGGCGGCAGCCCTGCTTGTGCGCGCAACTGGCGGGCGTTCCAGACCATTTCGGAATAGACCGACGGCCCTTCGATCTTTTCGCCGGACGCGTCGGTATGGGCAAGCAGATCGAAATCGACAAAGCTGTCGTTCAGTGGCGTGATCAAGGTGTCGGCAAGGGAATGGGCGACCTGGCTCAGACGGGTATGTGAACCGGGGCAGTCGATCAGGATGAAGTCGCTGCCTGGCTCCAATTCGGCAACCGCTGCGGACAGGCGGTGATCATAGATGTTTTCGCCCGGTTGCAGGCTATCGGGATCGACTTCGGGAAGCTCGAGATAGCGCGGCGTCGGCAGGTCCAACCCCTCTCGCTCGAGTTCTTTTTTCCGGTTGGTGACATAGCGGCCCATCGTTTTCTGCCGCAGGTCGAGGTCAAGCGCGCCAACCTTGTGCCCCATCCGCGCAAGGGCCGTGGCGACGTGCATCGACACGGTCGATTTGCCCGCGCCGCCCTTCTCGTTTCCCACGACGATGATGTGTGCCATGTGTCCGCTCACCTTGCCTTTGCAAAACCTATGACCTGATTGAGCGGAATGTTGCAACGGGGTCGGGTGCGATTTGCTGGCAATTGCGGCGGCACGGACTCAGGTACGCTGGGTCAGCCGGGTCGCAGAAACGAAAAGGCCGCCCTGAGACGGACGGCCTGATCGAAATCGAAACGAAGAAGGCTTAGAAGCCCAGACCTTCGTACTTTTTCTTGAACTTGGAGACGCGACCGCCGGAGTCCATCAGGCGCGAGCTGCCACCGGTCCAGGCCGGGTGCACTGTCGGGTCGATGTCGAGCGAAAGCGTGTCGCCTTCCTTGCCCCAGCAGGAGCGCATTTCAAGCATCGTGCCATCGGTCATCTTGACGTTGATGACGTGGTATTCGGGATGGATGTCTTTTTTCATCTCGGCAATCCTTACGCGTCTGCGCCTTTGAGGGGCTTGTAGGTTGCATCTTCCGCGATACGGGCCGATTTGCCGCGACGCGAGCGGAGGTAGTACAGCTTGGCGCGGCGGACGCGACCACGGCGGACAACCTCGATGCTGTCGATATTTGTGGAATAGAGCGGGAAGACACGTTCCACGCCTTCACCGAACGAAATCTTGCGAACAGTGAACGAACCGGCAATGCCGGCACCCTGACGGCGGCTGATGCAGACGCCTTCGTAGTTCTGCACGCGGGTACGGGTGCCTTCGGTCACTTTGTAGCCGACACGAATGGTGTCGCCTGCTTTGAAATCGGGAATGTCTTTCCCGAGGGCGGCAATCTGTTCCGCCTCCAACTGAGCGATCAGGTCCATCGCTTCTCTCCTAAAACTGCTTGCGGTTGCTCCGCAAAGGTGTGCGCGTCCTCAGAGCTCTTGGTCTTCGTCCGGGTCCGCATCTGCGCCCGCCAGAGATCAGGTCGTCTTTGTCTTGTCAGGTCCGGGATGGGTGTGGTTACAGCCGACGCGAAGAACATACGGAATCACCGCACCGGGCTGACACCCGGAACACGCGCCGTAAACCAGAAGAGGCCGTGCAAATCAAGGGGCGTTTGCAGGCACATGGAGTTCCTTTGGTGCGGCGCGCCCCGGCGTTCAGTCCGAATTCGGTTTCGGGTGATGCGCTGCCCAAAGGTCCGGTCGCCGTTGCCGGGTCAATCCCTCGGACTGCGCACGGCGCCATTTCGCGATTTCGCCGTGATGACCGGACATCAGAACGTCTGGAATCTTCTGGCCGCGCCATTCGGCGGGGCGGGTGTATTGAGGATGTTCCAGAAGCCCGTCGGAAAAGCTTTCCTCTTCGGTGGATGCCTCGTTTCCGAGAACTCCGGGTAACAAGCGGATCGTCGCATCTATCACCGCCTGCGCCGCGATTTCTCCGCCGGTGAGGACGAAATCGCCAAGGCTGATCTCTGCAATCCGGTAGTGGTCAATCACCCGTTGATCCAGACCCTCGAAGCGTCCGCAAATCAGGCTGACCCCGGGGCCTTGGGCAAGATCCTGGGCTATGGCTTGCGTGAAAGGTCGCCCGCGTGGGCTGAGATAGACCAGCGGTGCGGCAGGTTGGATGCGTGCCCGGGCGTGGTCGATGGCAGCGGCCATGATGTCCGGTCGCAGCACCATGCCCGCGCCACCACCGGCGGGCGTGTCATCGACATTGCGATGCTTGCCTTCGCCGAATTCACGCAAGGCAATGGTTTCGAGTTGCCAAAGCCCGTCCTTCAGCGCGCGTCCCGTCAGCGACTCCCCCAAGATTCCCGGAAATGCATCGGGCAGCAAGGTGATCACCTGCGCCTTCCATGCGCGCGCGAGATCCGGCGCCGATTCCATCAATTCACGCGGTTTCAACGTCGGGCGGATGGTCTTGCGACCGTGGGATTTCTGCGGAGGCGTTTTGGGAGTGTCCATCGGATTTGCCTGTTGTGACGACGATGGCTTTAGTCGGTCGGTGCGCGAATTGCCAGATCAGGCCGGTACGGGCGCAGCGATACGGTCACGCATCGTTAGCATGGCATTCGGTGCCGCAAAGTACCCGGCAAGCGCGCCTGCTTCGGCGGGGCTTGCACGCATCAGGCGTTCGACCAACCACAGTTCCCGTGCCTGATCATCGGATAGGGCCAGCGGTTCGGTGTGCTCCCAACGGGCTATGATCTGCGCGATAACCATCGCGATCTTTTCGTCCTCGGTCGCGAAACCGGGTATCGTGCGGGTCGGTGTCATCAGGGTTTGAAGCGTGGACCGGATCACCATTGGATCCGGCGCGGTTTCCCTGAGATCTGCCAAGGCCGAGGGCACCAACAGGGATTGGTAGGCGACTTTGGTTGCGCCGGATTTGTCGTGGAGTTCCTTGATCTGCGGCGATGCTGCGACGGCCACCGCCGCGATGCCGATCGCCCCGAAGAGGCCAAGCACCATGAAGGCGACAGAAACGGCAAATTCCTGAAGCGCAATCGTCACCACACCCGGTGAGAGTGCCGCCAAACTCAGCAATAAACGACGTTTTACGAAATTCACACGCAGATGCTTCCCCAAGCAGATACGCGTTCCTAGCCGTTCGGAGTGGCGAATTACCGCCGCCAAAGCGGCGCGCAGTCGGTATTTTTGTGGCGAAACGTCAGCGCAGGCTAATCCGTGACCCGCCGCGCCATTTTGCGGATCATGCGTTTTGCGTCCTGCACGTCCTTATCCGGCAACGCGCTCCGGTTCAGGGCCAGAAAGACGGCATCGATCCCTATATCGGGTTGCACGTTTTCCGGCGGTAGTGCGCGCAACGCCCCTCGATCAAGGTCGGGTAGGTCGAACAAGGCCAGGATCGGCTCAAGCGGGCCCATTGGCAGTTCCGATAACGTCTCGAGCGGACAGGATGTGACGTGCGCAGGGGCGACGTCGACCGCGACTTCTTCGAGAATGTCCTCGAGATCGCGGGCCTCGTCGAATTGCGCACTGTACGCGGCGAAATCCTTGGTCAGCCGTGTGCTGCGCAGGTTTTGCCACCACGTGCTCCGAAGCCACGGGTCGCGTGCACGGGTCGAAAAGTAGAAGATGATGTCCGTTTCTGGACCGAAACGTCCGAAAGCCGCGTCGGCGAGGCACTTCATCACCAAACCCGCGCTGTCATAGCATTCAAGGCCGTGGCGCCCGGGCATGTGTCCCGACAGGTCCTCGGAACAGATAAGGATCGGCCGCGGATCGCTTGTGTCTATCGTGCCGAAAAAGGCCGTGGCCGCTTTTGACACTTGCCCAAGGGTCTTTTCCTTTGGATCGATCGAAAAGCTGCGCGCCTTGTCGGTCAAGTCTTCAAAGGCGTTCTTCAGGAACACACGCAGATGTGGGTCCAGAAGCGCAGCATTCTCGCGCAGCATGGACTGTACACTTGTCGTTCCGGTTTTGTGAAATCCTGCGTGAATGACAATCTGTGTCGTCACGAAAACAGACCCTCGGGCGGGTCGGCTACGATTCGCCCCTGCGTGAGGTCTACGGTCGGGACCACGGCCTTGGTAAACGGCAGTAGCACGGTTTGCTTCTGCCCCGGCGCACTCAGTTCGAGAAGATCGTCGGCACCGTTGTTGATCACGGCCAACACCTTGCCCAAGGACACGCCGCCCGTGTCGGTCACTTCGAGCCCGATCAGGTCGGCGTGATAGAACTCGTCGTCAGGCAAAGACGGAAGCCTGTCGCGCGGCACGAAAAGCTGCGTGCCGCGTAGGTCGTCCGCGGCTTCTTTTGTGGACACGCCTGAAAGCCGTGCAGCCAGGCCGTTCTTGATTTGCCGGGTGATCCTGACAGTAAAGCTGCGCGCACCGTCCTCGGTTTCAAGCGGCGCGTAAGAGGCGATGTCTTCCGGGATCGCCGTGAAGCTTTTCAGGCGCACTTCACCCCGGACGCCGAAGGCTCCGGCAATCGCTCCGACACAGACTTTGTCACTCACTGAAATGTGCTCCCGGTCGCTTTGAACGACTGGATAGACCAGACCGATGCCCAGAGGCAATCTCCGGTGACGCGATCAGCCCCCGATGCTGAACACTCGCGTTACGCCGAAACGGATGCCCCATTGTTCGTCCTCGCCCTGGTCGACGATCGGGCTGTCGGCAGCGTCATCCGTGTATTTTTCCCAGGTCACGGCGCCTTCGAGGCCCCAGAGATCGTTGATCTGGTAACGCGCGCCGAATTCGATCCCGGCAGAAACCATTCCGCCTTCCGGGTCGTATGCGGGAAGTGCCGCACTGGCTTCATCTGCGGTGATGCCGAAATAGGTGTCGGTGTAGGTATCGTCACCAAAAAAGACGCGCGGGCCGAAGGTCAGTTGCAGGCGATCGGTCGGGCGCAGAATGGCATCCGCGCCGACTTCGCCGACCCAGCCTTCGTGACCGCCGAAACCACGGCGTACTTCACCGAAGGCGGCGAAATATTCCGTCCCGTAACGTACCGAGGCGCCGAGTTCGACTGCGGCGTCGATATCGTCAAGCCCCGCAAGTTCGTCGAAATCATCCGTGTCGCGTTCCTGAATGAAGCGGAACGACCCGCCGAAGGTCAGGCCCATGCTGTCCGCCCAGGGATCAGGGTTGCCAAGGCTGCGTCCATTGCGAAGCGACAGGTAGTTGAATCGGAAACCGAGATCCGGACCAACGGCGTATTCGTCCGATCCGAAATACTCGGGCGATGCGGCAACGCCACCACGCAGCGTGAACACCAGTTGCGGGCGCGTCGGTGCCGGGGCCACGGCAGGAGCGATGACATCGGTTTGCGACGCGCTCGTGTCCGGCCCGGCTGCGAAAGCTGGGACGGCAATGGCAAAAGCAAGGCTGGTAACGGTGGCAAGGCGCGCGGTCATGGCAATCGAATCCTATTGGAGCAAAAACGGTTGCTACTGGACATGATGCGACCGTGGGTGTCCGTCAAGTCACGGCTTTCGGGCGGTCCGGTGAATTCAGACGATTGCGAACCGCGCAGCATCTGTTGTGACATAATTCGGACAGTTGGACCGGTGAAGGTCGGATGGCCGGGTGGGCCGGCCATCCGGGGAGGCACTCCGCGATTATTCTGCGGACGCCTCTTCTGCGGCCGGAGCTGCGTCGGCTTCCGCCGCTTCCGCAGCCTTGGCGGCTTTCGCTTCGGCGCGTTCGGTCGCAGCTTTGCCCGGCTGGGCTTTCTTCGGGTTGTTGCGTTCTTTCTTCTCAACAACGCCGGCCGCTTCGAGGAAGCGCGACACGCGATCGGTGGTCTGGGCACCCTGGCTCATCCAGTATTGGATGCGCTCGACGTCCATTTTCACGCGATCTTCGCTGTCTTTCGGCAGGAGCGGGTTGTAGGTGCCCAGCTTTTCGATGAAGCGACCGTCGCGCGGCATGCGGCTGTCGGCAGCGACGATGCGATAGAAGGGGCGCTTTTTGGAACCGCCACGGGCGAGACGAATTTTGATAGCCATTTGTATTCTCCTAGGTTTTCGAGATGACGGGAGAACCCGTCAGGATTGCTTCTGTTTGTGGTGCTGGATGACTTCCTGAATGATGAAATTCAGGAATTTCTTGGCGAACTCAGGGTCAAGATCGGCCTGAGACGCAAGCTCTTCGAGCCGCGCGATCTGCTTTGCTTCGCGCGCGGGGTCTGAGGGCGGGAGGTCGTGCTGTGCCTTGAGCACACCAACGGCCTGCGTATGTTTGAACCGCTCGGCCAGCGTGAACACGAGGATCGCGTCCAGACGGTCGATGCTTTCGCGGTGCCCCTTGAGCACCTCTGCGGCGCGGGTCACGGGATCGTTGGTCGTGTCAGTCAATGGCCCAGCCTTTCGGTTTGAACAGGGGGTCTTGGTAATGGGCGATTTCCATGTCGATGCCGTGGGCAAGTTGCGTGCCGCGCAGCGCATCCGGGCTGGGGTGGCGATAGACAACGTCGCTGCCGTCGACGGTCGGGGCGTCGTGGTCCTTCTTGGCGCCCAACCGCTCTGCCAATCGGATGCTGTCGAGGTTCTTGGGGTCGAGATAGCTGACCGCGGTGTCCCAGCCGTTGTGCTCGTAGAAATAGCGACGCACGCGATGCGTGGCTTCGAGCGCGAACCCCCTGCCGGCCTTGTCGGGCCAGATGATCCAGGCGATCTCGCGCTCGGGCCATTTCGCCGGAGACCAGCCGCCCGCCATGCCCACGGTCTCGTCGGTGTCGCGCAGATGCACCATCCACATACCGAAGCCCCGGATCTCCCAATGCCCGATCTCGGCTGCGTAGAGCATCCAAGCCTCGTAAGCATTGAGCGCCCGCCCATGAACCGGGACCGATAAGAGGCGAAGGTCGCCTTGAAGTCAGGGTAGTCCTGCGGCTCTGGCCCACGTAGTTGCAGGCGCTTGGTGTCGAGCACGGGAATGTCGCGGTGGCTCATGTCAAAGCCTCCTGCGCGGGATGGCGGTAGACATGCGCCACCTTATCCCGAAGCGTGATATTAGCTTCGCGGGTTGCGCCCATGCGCAGTGCAAGCGCTTGCGAACGCGCATTGTCCGGGGAGATGTAGCTGGGCAGGTGGGTCAAGCCGAGATGCGTGGCAGCGGCAGAACGTGCGGCCGTTGCCGCCTCGAAGGCGATGCCTTTGCCCTCATAGGCACTTGCGATGCCGTAACCGAGTTCGGGTTCGGGCCAATCGAACGGGTGGAAAATTCCGGCAAACCCGATGGCGTCATCGCCGCCTTTCAGCGTCACGAACCAAAGGCCGTAACCGCGCAGCGCCCATCCACCCGCTGCCGAGGTGATCATGCCTTCGACCTGATGCGGATCAAGCGGTCCGCCGTTCCATTTGCTACGCGGTTGGGCAAAATAGGCGCAGAACGCAGCGTGATCCGACAAACGTGGTTCGCGCAGGATCAGACGATCGGTTTCGATCACGGGAATGTCCAAGCTCATGCCAGCGCCTCCGGTCCCGGGTGGCGGTAGAGCATGTCCTCGCCCATGGTCGGGTTGTCATAGGTGCGCTCGTAAGTGGCCCCCATGCGTTCGGCGAGGCGGATCGACCGGGTGTTCCCGGGTACGATATTGGACGTCAATGTCGTAAAGCCGAGGTCTTCGTAAGCCCATTGGCGCGCGCGGCAGGCAGCTTCGTAGGCCAGCCCCAAGCCCTCGAATCCGTCGAACACGACCCAGCCAACCTCGGGCTCGGGCCAACCTTCGGGGTTCCAGATGCCAGAGACCCCGGCCGGTTTGCCGCTCGTCTTGTCTTCAATCGTGAAGTACCCGTAGCCGTGCCAGTGCCAGTGGCCGACATTGAGCGTGAACCAACGCCAAGACTCCGCGCGGTTGGTGTAGCCGCCGAAACCTTCGGCCCGGGTGTCATCCATCAGAAACGCAATCATCGCCTCGGCGTCGGCCTTTTTGGGGCCGCGCAGGATCAGGCGATCGGTTTCAAGCGTGGGCGCGTTGGTCAGGCTCATGCGTAAGCCTCCGGCGTGCCATCGGTGTCCGGGCTATGGCGGTAGACGATGGTTTCTTCCGGTGTTTCGCCTTCGGGCAATGCGGCGTTTGCATCGCGCATCGCGCTAAGTCGTTCGGCAAGTGCGCGCGAGCGCGTGTTCTCGGGAGTGATGTAGCTGACGAGAGTTTTAAAACCTTGCTCCCACGCCCAAAGCATCGCGCCCATCGCCGCCTCGAACGCATAGCCTTTGCCTTCCGCCTGTTCGAGCAGGGTCCAGCCCAGTTCGACTTCCGGGAAATGCGGCGGTTTCAGTAAACCGACCTGACCGATGAATTCGCCCTCAGCCGTTTCGATGCCCCAGGCGCCGTGACCCATCAGGTCCCACATGGCCACCTCGGAGGCCATCCAGCGCCACGCGTCCTTGCGGGGAATCGGCCCGCCCATATGCACGGCGCGGTCGGTCTCGAACAGATCGCACAACTGTTCCAGATCGGCCAAAGTGTGGCCGCGCAGGCGCAGGCGCGCCGTGGTTATGACGGGGGCGGTCGTCACTTACTTCTTCTTGCCGAACCCGCTCAGGCCCGGTGGCAAGCCGCCACCCCCGCCCAAACCGGGCAAGCCGCCTTTGGCGCCCATCGCCTTTGCCGCCGCTTCAAGCGCCTTGGGGTCCATTTGGCTTGGGTCCATACCTTCGGGCATGCCGCCCTTGCCGAACATGCCTTTCATGGCCTGTTTCAGCATCCCGCCTTTGCCCATCTTGCCCATTTTCTTCATCATGTCGGACATCTGGCGCTGCATTTTGAGCAGCTTGTTGAGGTCGCTGACCTCGAGCCCCGAGCCCTTGGCGATGCGCTTCTTGCGGCTGGCCTGAAGGATCTGCGGGTTCGCGCGTTCCTTCTTGGTCATGGAGTTGATGAGCGCGATCTGCTGGCGCAGCATCTTGTCGTCGATCCCGGCACCGTCCATCTGCTTCTGCATTTTTTGCGCGCCGGGCATCATCGCCAGCATGCCTTCCATACCGCCCATCTTCATCATCTGTTCCAGCTGCATCTTCAGGTCGTTCATGTTGAACTGACCTTTCTGGAAGCGCTTCATCATGCGCTCGGCCTGTTCGACCTCGAGCGTCTGCTGCGCTTTTTCGACCAGCGCGACGATGTCGCCCATGCCGAGGATGCGGCCTGCGATGCGGTCCGGCTCGAAGGTTTCGAGCGCGTCCATCTTTTCGCCAAGACCAACAAAGCGGATCGGCTTGCCGGTTACGGCCCGCATCGAGAGCGCGGCGCCACCACGCCCGTCGCCGTCCATCCGGGTGAGGACGACACCGGTGATGCCGATACGCTCGTCGAAGTTCTCTGCCGTATGAACCGCATCCTGACCCGTCAGGCCATCGACCACCAACAGCGTCTCGCGCGGATTAGCGACGTCGCGCACTGCTTCAACCTGCGCCATCAGCTCTTCGTCGATGGAGAGGCGGCCTGCGGTGTCGAGCATGTAGACGTCATAGCCGCCCAATGACGCCTGCGTCTTGGCGCGTTTGGCGATGGCGACCGGGTCTTCGCCCTTGACGATGGGCAGGGTGTCGACGCCGATCTGGGCACCGAGGATGGCGAGCTGCTCCATCGCGGCGGGTCGATTGACGTCGAGCGACGCCATCAGCACCTTTTTGCCGTCACGTTCCTTGAGGCGCTTGGCGATCTTGGCGGTCGTGGTGGTCTTACCGCCGCCCTGCAAACCGACCATCAGGATCGGTGCGGGCGGGTTGTCGATCTTGAGCGCACCGGGGTCTTCGTCACCCGTCAGGACGTGCTTGAGTTCGTCATGGACGATCTTGACGACCTGTTGGCCCGGTGTGATGGATTTGGTGACAGCTTGGCCCGTGGCCTTGGCCTGGACAGCCTTGATGAAATCGCGGGCGACAGGAAGGGACACGTCCGCTTCAAGCAATGCAACGCGCACCTCGCGCAGCGCTGTTTTGACGTCATCCTCGGACAGGGCGCCCTGTTTGGTGAGCCGATCGAAGACGCTGCCTAGGCGGTCGGACAGATTTTCAAACATGGGCCTTCGCCTCCTTTGCCGCTGGTGTGACCCTGATGTAAGGATCAGCGGCGCATATGCCAAACGTGTCGCCCCGTAGGGACGCGAACAAACAGTTTTGCCCCCACGGGCGTAACACGCTGGTGGGGGGCGATCCCGGACATGGGTCCAAGGGACCGGAAAGTCAGGCTTCCCGGAGTGGAATGGCGTTTAGGCGAAAACGGAGCGCGGAGTCAAGCCGTGCCCCTGTCCGTCATGCCGCCAAAGCCTGAAGTGCGGCATCCGCCTTGGCGTGGGACGCATCGGCGTCGACCATCAATTGGTCTGCCGGGACGAACTGCACGTCGGTGATGCCGATGAACCCGAGGATGTGGCGCAGATAACCGCTGGCGAAATCGATGTCCGAGCCAACCTGCGTACCACCCGAGGCGATCGCGACAATGGCCCGCTTGCCGGTCAGGAGGCCCTTCGGCCCCGCTTCGGAATACTGAAAGGTCTCACCCGCTCGCGCGATCTGATCGATCCACGCCTTCAGCGAGGCGGGAATGCTGAAGTTGTAAATCGGTGTGCCGATGACAATCGTATCGGCCGCCTTGATCTCGTCGATCAGCGTGGTCGACAGGGCCAGCTTTTCGCGTTGAGCCTCGCTGCGGTCTGCTGCCGGGGTCCAGTTGGCGGTCAGCCAATCGGCGTCAATGGCTGGAACGGCAACGGCCAGATCGCGGTGAATGACGGTGTTCGGCGAAAGTCGGTCGATGATCCGCTGCGTCAGGGCGCGGCTTTCGGAACCTTCGTGGCGGGCGGATGCGTCGATGCGTAGAACAGTGTGTGTCATGGCTCTTTTCCAATTTGTCATTGTTTCTCTTGAGACTTTACTTAAGTCTTGTTCTGGCGCACGGAATGGCAAGAAATGCGCATAAGATGTGAGTGAATGCACAGAGGGTCGAAATGGAGCATTGGGATGAGGTGCGCACCGCGTATCAGGTGGCGCGGCAAGGGACGGTCAGCGGCGCGGCAGAGGTTCTGGGTGTCCACCATGCAACGGTCATCCGCCATATCGATGCATTGGAATCCCGGCTGGGCGTGAAGCTGTTTCAGCGTCACGCACGGGGATATACGCCGACAGAATCCGGCGAGGACCTTGCGCGGGTGGCGCAAACCACTGAGGACCAGTTGCAACAATTGGTGGGCCGCATTCGCGGTCGCGGTGCGGATGTGAGCGGCGAATTGGTTGTCACTTCGATCATCGAATTGTCGGATTTCCTCGTTCCGGTCTTGTCGGGCTTCAAAGCAGAATATCCCGATGTGGTGGTGCGGTATTTGACCGATACGCGGGTGTTCCGCCTGGAATACGGCGAGGCGCATGTGGCGATCCGCGCGGGGACAGCACCGGAAGAACCGGACAACGTGGTGCAGCCGCTCATGAAGCTGCGCATCGGTCTCTACGCCGCCAAGAGCTATGTCGAGGCACACGGATTGCCGAAAGACGAGAGCGATCTGGCCAACCATATGTTTGTCGGCAATGACAATCCCGATGGCCGTGCCCCGTTTCAGAAATGGTTGCGGTCCAGAGTGCCCTATGACCGTGTCGTCTTTCGGACGACCGACACCTTCAGCATGATGTCCGCCGTGCGCAGCGGCGCCGGGATCGGGTTCATGACCGTCGATCAGGGGGATTCTGACGACAACTTGGTCGAGGTGATGCCCGCACTCGATGAATGGGCGGCATCTTTGTGGCTTGTGACGCATGTGGACCTGCACCGCACCGCCAAGGTGCAAGCGCTGCTGGCGCATCTCAAGGCCGCGGTGAAAGACACCGACGGGGCGAATTCCTGACATGACCGAAGCCAAGCGCGGCCATCTGGCGATGTTGGCATTCTCCGCGCTTGTCGCGGGGTCTTTTTCTTTGGGGTCAATGGCCGCGCCGCATATTGCGCCGCAAGCGCTGAACGCCGTGCGCTTCGTGGTGGCCGCGGGTGTTCTTGGGGCGCTGGTCGCCGCGACCGGCGGTCTCGATCGGTCCGCGCTCAAAGCACCGTGGCGGTATCTGGTGCTGGCCGTTTTCTTCTCGACCTATTTCGTGCTGATGTTCGAAGGCCTGAAAACCGGGGCGCCGGTTTCGATGGCGGCGGTCTTTACCCTGACGCCATTGCTGGCCGCCGGATTTGGATGGCTTCTGCTGAGGCAGGTCCTGACGCCAAGAATGGCGCTCGCCCTTTGTATCGGCGCTGTTGGGGCGCTCTGGGTGATCTTCCGGGCGGATTTCGGCGCCTTCCTCGCCTTTGGCATCGGTCGTGGCGAGACGATCTTTTTCTTCGGATGCGTGGCGCACGCGATCTACACGCCGCTTGTTCCAACCCTGAACCGAGGCGAACGTCCAGCGGTGTTCACGTTCTGCACCTTGGTTGCCGGAGCCTTACTGATGCTGGTGGTGGGCGCGCCGTCGATGATGAGAACCGATTGGGCTGCTTTGCCAACAATCGTCTGGATCACCACCGCGTACACGTCGGTCTTCGCCAGCGCGGCCACCTTCCTGTTATTGCAATATGCCAGCCTGCGGATCCCGTCGGCCAAGGTCATGGCCTATACCTACCTGACACCAAGCTGGGTGATCCTGTGGGAGATGGCACTCAATCGACCGCTTCCGCCGCTCATGATCCTTGGAGGGGTCGCGCTGACCATGTCGGCCCTGGCACTGTTGCTCAAGGACGACAGCCAGGTCAGAGGGCGAGCGAGGCTAGAAGGGTAGCCGTTCCAACGTGAACCCCTCGTTCTCCAGCAAGGCCAACACGCCGTCTTCCCCCGGAAGGTGGGCTGCGCCGAAAGCGGCAACGACGGTTACGTTCTGTTCGGTCGCGTCGAGCAGGACCGGGATCCAGGCGCGGTTCCGATCGATCAGAAGTTCTTGTTCTATCGTTGTAAAAACCTCTGCCGCAGCAGACGGGTCGATGGGGCTGTAGCGTTCGGCCAGAATGGAGGATACCGCCCAGCCTTCGGCATGACTTTCGTCGAAATAGCTGGCGAGAAGCGTCGCGAACAGGTCTTCGCTGACCGAAGGATCGACGAGCGAGGACAACATCATGTCGATCTGCGTTGCGCGCGGCTGGTCGGCGAAGGCCATAAAGATCGTCTCGACATTCTCGAGCGCCCCACGGGGAACGCCGGCAGACCTCGCGATGGCTTCGAGCTGGGCATCCAACCCGCTATCGGCGAGTTCGGGCGCGGCCGCACAAGGCGGCACGGCCAGCAGGACCGAAACGTACCAAGGCTGAAAACGCGCCGCCATGAAAGGTGGCATCCCGCGGGCCGTCAAAGCCTCGGACATCTTCTGCCACTCTTCTTCCATCAGCAATTCGGGAAGGGTGGTATCCGGGAGGAGAAGCAGGCCTGGATCGGTGGAAAGCCGCTGTTCCAACGCTGCCTGATCCTCGTCGGTCATCTCAAGCAGCAAAAGGTCCGCGGTCTCGATCGTTTCCCGCAGGCGGTCGACCGGGGCGTCGAGTCTTGGGTCAGTCAGGTGCATGGTTCCGATCAGGTGGAGCGTCCGATCCCCCCGCGTGGCGCGCCAATGATTGCCTTCCGGAAACACCGCATCTTCGAGCGCCTCTTGCAACCGGACCTGTTCGTCGGCGGTCAGTGTTGTCCGCAGATCCTGCCCGGCACAGACCGCCAGGGCAGGCTGTGCCACCAGCACAAAACAGAGAAGCGACAACAAGCGCATGAACATCCGGTGATCCTTTCGCAGCGGTTGCGCTGCAAGCTAAGGGCTGCGCTTGCCACCGGCAAGGCAGTCGCGCATTGATAGGCCATGAAGCGCGAGGCCGATCTTTATCCGCATATCAAGGCGTATCTCGAAAGACAGGGCTTTACCGTCAAGGGAGAGGTCGGCGCGGCGGATCTTGTCGCAACGCGCAGCGACGATGAGCCGGTGATCGTGGAACTGAAACTGCGATTGAACCTGACCCTGTACCATCAGGCCGTTGCGCGTCTGGCCATCACCGATCTCGTCTATCTTGCGGTGCCGAAACCTTCGGGCAAATCCGCCCGTCGGGCGCTTAGGGAGAACACGATGCTCTGCCGCAGGCTCGGGCTTGGGTTTCTGACGGTTCGCAAGGACGGCGCGGTCGAGGCGCAGTGCGATCCGGGCCCGTACGCTCCGCGCAAGAACGCGAAAAAGCGGGCGAAGCTTTTGCGGGAATTCGACCGGCTTGAAGGTGATCCCAACGACGGAGGCGCGACAAGGCACGGGATCGTAACCGCCTATCGGCAGGATGCGTTGCGCTGTGCCTTGTACCTGGCCGAAGCGGGAGCCGAAAAAGGAGCCATCATCGCCAAGGCGACCGGCGTGGAAAACGCCACGACGCTGATGCGCGACAATCACTACGGATGGTTCGAGCGGGTGGAAACCGGGGTCTATGCCCTGACGCCGCAGGGGCGTCAGGGCTTGGCCGATTGGGGCGACAGCCTTGGATAGATCGCAATTGGTTGACGTGCGGTGCGGTGAGCGTCACTCCACCTTGATCGTGGTCTGCGCAATGCCGCTTCGATCCTGCCGGATGAAATACTGCACCACGTAATCCCCCGGAGTTTCAGGTACGGTGAGTGTCGCCGGATTGCCGTTGCGCGTGTAGGCCCAGCTTTGCCACTGCGCACCGCCGGAGGCCCCCACCGGGCCAAGGCCGATATAGTCTTCGGCATAGTCCGGTCCGGTCCAGCCGATCTGAATCGTCGATCCGGGCGCTGCGGTCGCAGGAGCGGTCAGTGTCGCCTCCACCGGTGTGACCGTGATGGGAATTTCCGCGATCGCATTGCGGTCCTGCCGGACGAAGTAGCGGATGACGTAGTCACCGGCGGCGGCAGGCACCAACAGCCGCGCCGGGTTTCCGTCACGGGTATAGACCCAGTTCTCCCATTGGTTCGCGCCGGATGCATCTACGGCCCCTATTCCGAGGTAATCCTCGGCGTAGTCCGGTCCTGTCCAGGTGACTTCGATGGTCGATCCCATCGGTGCTTCGGATGGCGCGGAAAGCGATGCCTCGACTGGTTTCAGAGTGATTGGAACCGAAACCAGCGGCGTGCGATCCTGCCGCTGGAAATAGGTGATCAGGTAGTCGCCCGGCTCTGTCGGCATGACGAGATCGGCGGGATTGCCGGTTCGGGTGTAGACCCAGTTTTCCCACTTGTTGGCACCCGACGCGTCGGCTTTGCCGATGCCGATGTAGTCTTCGTCGTAATCCGGCCCGGTCCAGGTGACCTCAATCGTCGATCCGATCAAAGCTTCGGACGGTGCAGTGAGGCTTGCTTCCACGGGCTTCAGAGTGATCGGGACGGATACAAGCGGGGTTCTGTCCTGTCGCTGGAAATAGGTGATCAGGTATTCGCCGGGCGTCGCGGGCATGACCAGTTTGGTCGGATTGCCGGTGCGGGTGTAGACCCAGTTCTCCCATTGGTTGGCACCCGACGCGTCGGCCCTGCCGATGCCGATGTAATCCTCGTCGTAATCCGGCCCGGTCCAGCCGATCTCGATGGTCGACCCGACCGCAGCCTCGCTGGGGGCGACAATACTGGCGGTCACATCTGTCGCGGTGAAGGCGACGGTCGTCAAAGGCGTGCGATCCTGTCGCATGAAATAGGTGATCTTGTAATCACCCGGTTCAGCCGGAACCGTCAACTTCACCGAGGAGCCTGACGCGACATAAGTCCAGTTTTCCCACTGATTGGCCCCGTCAGCACCGACTTTGCCGATGCCAATGTAGTCTTCCTTGTAGTTTGGTCCGGTCCAGTCCACCGTAATTTCGGACCCGGCGGGCGCTTCGGGTACGGTGCTCAGCGTCGCGGTGGCCGGGGTGACCATGATCTGTGTCTCGCCCAGTGCCTCGCGACCTTCGCGTTTGAAGTAGCGGATGACATGCGGCCCCTCCACAGGCGGAACGACCAGATCTACAGGATTGCCCGATGCGGTATAGGACCAGTTGCGCCACATATTCGCGCCGTCCGCATCCGCCGCGCCGATGCCGATATAGTCGTCTTCATAGTTCGGCCCGTCCCATCCGACCTGGATGGTGCTGCCTGCCACGGCGGTTGCCGGTGCCAACACGCGCGCTGTTTCTTGTGGCTCGGGGAAGGCGACCTGGACAGAGGCGGCATCGCCGATGGCGACGAATTGACGGGTCATCTCCATTTCGAGCGCGGTGCTGTAGGCGATTAGCGTGTAAGATCCCTCGGGCAGTTCGAGTTCCAGCGGGTTGCCCTCGGTATCGCTCAGAACCGTGCCTGTGTTGCTTGTCAGTTCCCAAAGGACCGGGCCGGATACCAGCGTTTCTGACCCTTCGATGACGGCGGTCAACGTGGTCGGAACCAATGCGGGTTCCGGTTCGGGCTCAGGGGCTGCGGCCGCGACTTGGGTTAGTGCGGCGGTGAGCTGATCCGCCGTGTCGGCAGTAAGGAATTGCCCGCCGGTTTCTTCTGCGATGCACTGCATCTGTGCCAAAGCCTCGGCGTCGGAGCCAACGTCGAATCCGATCACATGCGCGGTGAAGTCGATCCCGGCCTCTTCAAGCAGACGCGCCGTGGCGCAAGGATCGGGATTGCAGGTCTCGACTCCGTCGCTGACGAGGATGACGGTCGCCTTCTCCTCGGTATAACGCAGTGCCTGCGCGGCGGCGATCACGGCATCGGCCATTGGTGTCTTGCCCAGCGGTTTTATCGCGTTCACGGCATTCGCAATCTGCCCTGCCGTTCCGGGTGCCGGTGCGACGACAGTTTCGATATCGGTGCATTCCCCGCGTTCCCGATGTCCGTAAACCGTAAGGCCAAGCCCCTGTTCCGACGGAAAATCCGACAGCAGGTTGCCAACCACCTCTTGCGCGATGGTGATCTTCGCGACCCCGTCGATCTGGCCCCACATTGACCCGGACCCATCCATGACAAGCACGGTATTGGGTTGGTTTTGCGCAGTGGCCATCGTGGCGAGGAAGGTCAGGGAAAAGGCTAGGGCAGATCGCATCGCGGCGTCCTCAAATCTCGGGTTTCAATGGGAGCAGAAAAACACTTTCGACGCGATCTGCACAGTCCCTTGGCGGTCTCGGCCGAAAAATCTGCGAGGCTCTCGATATTGATGTTGCCCAAGTCGAAGGCGAACGGTTAAAATTTGTGCAATACCGGCCTGCGGCAGGTCTGGGCGAGCGTTTCGGTGTTGTTATCCGTTTCGTTTCCCGAGGCTCTGACGCAGTTTGGCGCGGAAAAAATGGGGATATACCAAATGCTGAAACACACACTTGCGGCTGTCGCCGCCACGCTGAGCATGGCCGGATCCGTCTTTGCCCAGACGGATTTGCCCTTCGCGCTCGACTGGAAATTCGAAGGTCCAGCCGCGCCGTATTTCGTTGCGATCGACAACGGACATTTCGAAGCGGCCGATCTCTCGGTCGAAATCTCTGCGGGGCAGGGATCGCTCGACGCTATTCCGAAAGTTGCGACCGGCGCGTTTCCGGTCGGCTTTGCCGATATCAATTCGCTGATCAAGTTTCTTGACCAGAACCCCGGCGCACCCGTGACGGCCGTGATGATGGTGTACGACAAGCCGCCGTTCGCAATCATTGGCCGGAAATCCCTTGGTGTCGAAGTTCCGAAAGACCTCGAAGGACGCGTGCTTGGCGCGCCGCCCCCCGATGGTGCCTGGGCGCAATTCCCGGCTTTTGCCATTGCCAACGATCTGGATGTCGACGCGATAACGGTTGAGCCCGTTGGCTTCCCGACGCGAGAGCCCATGCTAGCCGAAGGCAATGTGGCAGCCGTCACAGGCTTTTCGTTTTCGTCTTACCTGAACCTCGTGCGTCTTGGAGTGCCGGAAGAGGATATCTCGACCATCCTGATGGCGGATTACGGCTTGGCGCTCTATGGCAACGCCATCATTGTGAACACCGATTTCGCCGAAGCAAATCCCGAGGTGATCACGGGCTTCCTCGGAGCGATTGCGGCCGGTTGGAAGGACGCGATTGCGGACCCGGCCTCTGCTATCGAAAGCCTGATCGAACGCAACCCGGCCGCCGATGCGGAACTCGAACAACGCCGTCTTGAACTGTCCATCGACGCCAATGTGGCGACCGAGTACGCGCTGGCGAACGGTATGGGGGGTATCGACGCGGACCGCATGGCCAAGTCGCTGGAGCAGATCGCCCAGACCTACGAATTCCAGAACGCACCAGATGCGAGCCTGTATTTCACGGATGCCTATCTGCCTGACGCCGACGCGCGGATGCTGAAGTAAAAAATCATCGGGCCAACTGCGGATCGCGTTGTTGGCCCAAGAAACAAGGCGCAGCGCGTGTCCGAGAATCTTATTGAAATAAAGGGCGTGCGCCACGCCTATCAGACCAAGGCCGGGCCTCTTCCCGTTCTTGATGGTCTTGAGTTGAGCGTGCCCGAGGGCGGGTTTGCCGCTGTCGTTGGTCCTTCGGGATGTGGCAAGTCCACCCTGACACGGTTGATCGCCGGGCTGATGAAACCTGACAAGGGCGAGGTGTGGTTGCACGGCGATTTGGTCAAAGGGCCGAAATCGACCGTGGGCATGGCCTTCCAAAACCCCGTTTTGCTGGAGTGGCGCACCATTTTGCAAAACGTGATGTTGCCGCTCGAGATCGTGCCGACGAAGATGTCAAAACGGGAACAGGAAGAGCGCGCACGCAAATTGCTTGCGCTGGTCGGGCTGGAGGGCTTCGAGGACAAACGCCCCAGCGAATTGTCCGGCGGTATGCGGCAGCGCGCGTCGCTCTGCCGGTCCATCGTCCACAAGCCCGAAGTTCTGATCCTTGATGAACCCTTCGGCGCGCTGGATGCCTTCACCCGCGAAGACCTGTGGCAGACCATGCACAAGGTCAAAGCCGAAGAGCCTTTTACCGGCGTGCTCATCACTCATGACCTGCGGGAGTCGATCTTCCTCGCGGATCAGGTCGTGGTGCTGTCCGGTCGGCCCGCAAAGACGCAATACGTGATGGACGTGCATCTGACGGGGCAAAGAGACATCGAACATCTCTACACGCCTGAATCCGCCGAGGCGCTCAACATCCTGCGTCACCAGATCCAGATCGCCCAAGGGCGCACCGATGCCGGGGAGGTGGCCTGATGACCATTCGCAATATCCTTGTCCCGGTCGCGGCCTTGGCTCTTTTCGGTGTCCTTTGGGAACTGCTGGTCTGGGTGAATGGCTGGCCGAATTACGTCATGGCATCGCCGTCTGACCTGCCGCCTGCCTACGCGCGTTATTGGGAGCTGTTCATCGTCATGGGGTGGCAAACGCTTTGGCGTACGGTTGTCGGTCTCGTGCTCGCCATCGTGGTTGGCGTGCTTCTTGGCATGGTGATGGGGTTTTCCAAACTCATGCGCGATGCTCTGTATCCATTGCTTGTGGGTTTCAACGCCATCCCCAAGGCAACGCTGGTGCCGATCGTCGCGCTGCTTTTCGTGGGGCAGCACAATTTCAACACGGTGATGATCGCGTTCCTGATTTCGTTCTTTCCAATCGCTGTTTCGGTGTCGATCGGGCTGAGTACGCTCGAACCGGAATACCGCGACATTCTGCGATCGCTCGGCGCGTCCAAGACGACGATCTTCTGGAAGATCGCGTTGCCGAAGACTCTGCCCGAGTTTTTCGGTGCCTTGAAGGTGGCTGTGACGTTGGCGTTTATCGGCACCAACCTCATGGAGATCGTGTCTCCGCACGGGCGTGGGCTTGGCGCGCTGTTCGACTCCGGCAAGACCAATTCGGATTATCCGCTGATGTTTGCCGTCCTGATCGCGCTCGCGCTGATGGGGATTGTTCTCTATTACGTGGTCGTCGCGTTGGAGAAGATCTTTGCAGGCTGGGCAGAGCGGTCCCCCAGTTATTGATCGACCCGAGCTACGATCGGCCCAAACCCCGAAAAATTGGCCACAAGCGTGTTGACTCGCGAAGTCGCGATGCCTAGTTATCCGCCGTTAGCACTCGACTGACGAGAGTGACAACAGTCCTTCGGGGAGCGAGGGACTTTAGTGGAAACTTTGAGCAAGGAGACTCGAAGATGGCATTCAAACCGCTTCATGACCGCGTGCTGGTCCGTCGCGTTGAAAGTGACGAAAAAACTGCTGGTGGCCTGATCATTCCAGATAGCGCCAAAGAAAAGCCGGCAGAAGGCGTGGTTGTTGCGTGTGGCGAAGGCGCGCGCAAGGATAGTGGCGAGCTGATCGAGATGGCTGTCTCGGAAGGCGACAAGATCCTCTTCGGCAAGTGGTCGGGCACGGAAGTGACGGTCAATGGCGAAGAACTCCTGATTATGAAGGAGTCGGACATCCTCGGCATCATCACGGACGACGCGGCGGCCAAAGCTGCCTGAACGCCCGTTTTGATCGCAAACGAAACCCTCTGACTACATTAGTGGAGACCTATGATGTCTGCAAAAGACGTAAAATTTAACACAGACGCGCGTTCGCGCATGCTGAAAGGTGTCAACATTCTTGCTGACGCCGTGAAAGTGACCCTCGGCCCGAAAGGCCGGAACGTGGTCCTCGACAAATCCTTCGGCGCGCCGCGCATCACCAAGGACGGTGTCTCTGTCGCCAAGGAAATCGAACTGGAAGACAAGTTCGAGAACATGGGCGCGCAGATGGTGAAGGAAGTCGCTTCCCGCACCAACGACGAAGCCGGTGACGGCACCACAACCGCGACTGTTCTCGCTCAAGCCATCGTCAAAGAAGGCATGAAGTCGGTCGCAGCGGGCATGAACCCGATGGACCTCAAGCGCGGTATCGACCTCGCGACATCCAAAGTGGTCGACGCGATCAAAGCGGCGGCACGTGACGTGACCGACAGCGACGAAGTCGCCCAGGTTGGCACCATCTCTGCAAACGGCGAGGCCGAAATCGGCCGTCAGATCGCCGACGCGATGCAGAAGGTCGGCAACGAAGGCGTTATCACCGTCGAAGAAAACAAAGGCCTCGAAACAGAGACCGACGTTGTCGAAGGTATGCAGTTCGACCGTGGCTACCTCAGCCCCTATTTTGTCACCAATGCTGACAAGATGACCGCAGAGCTGGATGACTGCATGGTCCTGTTGCACGAAAAGAAACTGTCGTCGCTCCAGCCGATGGTTCCGCTGCTCGAGCAGGTGATCCAGTCGCAGAAGCCGCTGCTGATCATCGCAGAAGATGTTGAAGGCGAAGCGCTGGCGACCCTCGTGGTCAACAAGCTGCGCGGCGGCCTCAAGATTGCTGCCGTGAAAGCACCGGGCTTTGGCGATCGTCGCAAGGCGATGCTTCAGGACATCGCTATCCTGACCGGCGGCCAGGTCATCTCCGAAGACCTCGGCATGAAGCTCGAGAACGTGACGATGGACATGCTTGGCTCCGCCAAGAAAATCCAGATCACCAAAGACGAGACAACCATCGTCGATGGCGCTGGCCAGAAGTCCGAGATCGAGGCACGCGTGGCCCAGATCCGCAACCAGATCGAAGAGACCACGTCCGACTACGACCGCGAAAAGCTGCAAGAGCGTGTTGCGAAACTCGCAGGCGGTGTCGCTGTCATCCGCGTTGGCGGCATGACCGAGATCGAAGTGAAAGAGCGCAAGGATCGCGTTGACGATGCTCTGAACGCAACCCGTGCGGCCGTTCAGGAAGGTATCGTCGTTGGTGGCGGTGTCGCTCTGGTTCAGGCAGCGAAGAAGCTTGACGGTCTGACAGGTGCGAACAGCGATCAGAACGCCGGTATCGCCATCGTGCGCAAGGCTCTGGAAGCACCTCTTCGCCAGATCGCGGAAAACGCAGGTGTCGACGGTTCCGTCGTTGCAGGCAAGATCCGCGAAAGCGAAGACCTGAAGTTTGGCTACAACGCGCAGACCGACGAATATGGCGACATGTTCAAGTTCGGCGTGATCGATCCGGCCAAGGTTGTCCGCACCGCGCTTGAGGATGCATCCTCGATCGCTGGCCTGCTGATCACCACCGAAGCGATGGTTGCCGACAAGCCGCAAAAAGAAGGCGCAGGTGCTGGTGGCGGCATGCCCGACATGGGCGGCATGGGCGGCATGATGTAATCAGGCCGGATTTCGCATCGCGGAATCTTACCTCGAAACTTTCGCAAAGGCGCCTTCGGGCGCCTTTGTCATGCCTGGGGTTACTTTCTCTGATCCGCGTCGTTTCAGCGTCAGAAACATCGGCATAGCTTTTCGCCCGTGACCCTATGGCGTCCGGTTCCGGCGCGCGCTACCCAAGGCCATGCGCCTTGTTTTGCTCACATCCCTTACCATGATCGCCTTTGCCGCGAACTCGATCCTGAACCGGGTCGCGCTGGCAAATGGCGACATCGACGCGGTTGCTTTCGGCGTTGTCCGGGTGTGCGCCGGGGCGGTCATGCTGGTAGGGCTTGTGTATCTCCGTCGTCGCCCGTTGTCATTCGGAGGTCCGGGCAGGGCGGTCGGTGTTGTCTCCCTTCTCCTCTATATTTTCGGGTTCTCGCTCGCGTATCAGAGCCTTGATGCCGGGCTGGGAGCGCTGATCCTGTTCGGCATGGTGCAGATCACCATGTTCGCAGGATCGCTGATCGGCGGCGAGCGACCGGCTCTGCAACGTTGGGCCGGGGCGATCTTGGCGTTCGGTGGGTTGGTCTGGCTGCTCTGGCCAGGCCAGAGTGCAGCGCCCAGTCTCGGCCATGCGCTTTTGATGGCCGCTGCCGGGATCGGCTGGGGCGTTTACTCTCTGAACGGACGCGGTACTGGTGACGCTCTTGGCGCGACAGCAGCCAACTTCGCTCTGGCGGCGGGTATCGCAGTCGGTGTCGTGATCATCGCTGGTATGATGGGGGCCGGTACGTCGCTTGCCTCCGCTAGCACCTTCGGTTTCGGCATGGCGATCCTGTCAGGTGCGGTCACGTCTGGTCTGGGTTACGCGCTGTGGTACACCGTGCTTCCCCAACTGCGCGGCAGTACGGCCGCGGTGGCGCAATTGACCGTCCCGGTCATTGCGATGGCGGCCGGAGCGGTGCTGTTGTCCGAGGATCTGGGCATGCGTCTGTTGATCGCAGCGCTTCTTGTGCTCGGAGGTGTCCTCATCGCCGTAACGTCGCGCCGCTAGGCTCTTTCTAAAGGGGCAGACACAGCGTATCTGAGCGGAATGATCCGTGCCCTTGGCCTTTCCATCGTCACCTCGCTGCTGATCTCGGTTGCGGGATCCGCCCGGGCGGAGTGTGTGATCCTCCTGCACGGTCTCGCGCGGACGGAAACGTCGTTTGTTCTGATGGAGAATGTGCTCGAGGCCAAAGGCTATTCGGTCCATGCCCCGGGTTATCCGTCGACGTCTGCGCGTATCCAGACTCTCGTTGACGAAACGCTGCCCGCCGCAGTGGCAAGTTGCGGGAACGACAGGGTGCATTTCGTCACCCATTCGATGGGCGGCATCCTGCTGCGGCTCTGGCTCAAAGACAACCGTCCGGCCAATCTGGGGCGGGTGGTCATGCTGGCACCGCCGAACCAGGGCAGCGAACTTGTGGACCAGCTTGGCGGGCTTGAGCTTTTCGAATGGCTCAACGGCCCGGCGGGTCAGCAGCTTGGAACGTCGCCGAACGATCTGCCGAAATCCCTGCCGCCGGTTGATTTCGAACTCGGGGTGATCGCCGGAAACAGGTCGCTCAACCCGTTCTTCTCGAGCCTGATTCCGGGTGAGGATGATGGCAAGGTTTCTGTCGAATCCACGAAGGTCAAAGGCATGCGATCGCACCTGACGATGCCAGTGACCCATACCTTCATCATGCAAGCGCCTTCGGTAATTGCCCAAGTAGATCTGTTTCTTCGCACAGGGCGCTTCGATCCGGAACTCGATTGGACCGATGCGATCAATTCCGAAGAATTGGTCTGCATCTTCGGCATCTGTCCGGAGCCGTTGGATGGCAATTGAGTGCAGGATCGTCGGCGCGTCGGTTCTGACGCCGGAGGGATGGAGCACCGATGCCCTGTCCATTGGCGATGGTGTTATCCTCGCCCCGGACGCTGGCCCCGATATCGACCTGTCCGGCTACCAAGTCCTGCCGGGGATCGTCGACGCGCATGGCGATGGGTTCGAACGCCACATGGCCCCGCGCCGTGGCGCCCTGCGCGAGGCGCATCATGGCGTGATCGCCGCCGCGTCCGAGCTTGCAGTGAACGGAATCACAACTGCCGTCCTTGCACAGTTTTTCAGCTGGGAAGGCGGGATGCGTGGCCCGGATTTTGCCGAACACGTGTTCGAAAGCGTGTGTGCCGTCAGGCCGACCGTGCCTGTCGATCTGCGCCTACAGTTGCGGTTGGAGACCCATCTTATCGATGAATTCGCCCGGGCCGAGGCCGCGATTGATCGGTTCGGTATCGGCTATGTCGTGTTCAACGATCACCTGCCGCATCAGCGTTTGTCCGAAGGCCGCAAGCCACCGCGTTTGGCGGGTCAGGCATTGAAAAGCGGACGCAGCCCCGAGGCCCATCTGGCATTGATGCAAAATCTTCATGCGCGGTCCTCCGAGGTGCCTGCCCAGTTGGACAAGTTGTCGGCAAGTCTGCGCGGCCGAGGCGTCGTGATGGGCAGCCATGACGACCAGACGAAGACAGACCGAGATATCTGGGCAAAACGTGGCGCCAGCGTCAGTGAATTTCCCGAAACGCTCGAGGCGGCGGAGGCAGCCCGGACGGACGGTGCCCATATCGTCCTGGGTGCGCCGAACGTGGTCAGAGGCGCGAGCCATGCCGGAAATATCGCCGCATTTGACTTGGTGGCCGAGGGACTGTGCGACGCTCTGGCTTCCGACTACCACTACCCGTCACCCTTGCGCGCGGCCTTCCGGTTGGAAGAGCTTGGGCTTTGCGACCTGGCAACGTCCTGGCGTATGGTATCCGCTGGTCCCGCGCTAATGCTGGGATTGCGAGATCGCGGTGACCTGGTGCCGGGGAAACGAGCCGATCTGATCGTTCTCGACCCCGAGACGCGCCGCGTCGTCGCGACGATCGCAGGCGGAGAGGTGGCCCATATGTCAGGGCCGGTTGCGGATCGGTTTCTTCGCCTCTGACCCCTAGCCGCGCTTGATGTGGTTCACGTGACCCATCTTGCGGCCCGGTTTTGTCTCAGACTTTCCATACAGGTGGATCGCGCAGTCCGGCGTCTTGGCAAGCTCAGGCACCCGGTCCATGTCGTCCCCGATCAGGTTCTCCATCACCACATCCGCGTATCGCTGCCCGTCGCCAAGCGGCCAGCCCGCGATGGCGCGGATATGCTGTTCGAATTGGTCCACAGCGCAGCCGTTCTGCGTCCAGTGGCCGGAATTGTGCACGCGCGGGGCAATTTCGTTCACGATCAGGCCGTCTGCTGTCACAAACAATTCGACCCCCATCACGCCCACATAGTTCAGCGCATTGGCGATTTCCGCCGCGATCAGAACCGCATCGGTGCGCTGGTTTTGGCTCAGCCGTGCGGGAACGGTCGTCGTGCGCAGGATCCCGTCGGAATGCACGTTCTCACCGGGATCGAAAGCGGCGACGGCGCCATCGAGGCTTCGTGCGGCAATGACAGACACTTCGTGCGCGAACGTGACGAACGCTTCAAGGATTGCAGGTGCGCCTTCCATGTCCGCCAAGGCCTGCGCGGCATCGTCGGGCGACATGATCCGCGCTTGCCCCTTGCCGTCATAGCCAAAGCGCCGCGTTTTCAGGATCGACGGTGTGCCGATCTCGGCCAAGGCGGCGTTTAGGCTGGCAGCGTCGGTGATATCCGCGAAAGGCGCTGTGTTGAGACCAAGGTCCCGCAGAAACATCTTTTCCGTCAGGCGGTCCTGGCTGACGCGCAACGCCTCCCGCCCGGGATGGATTGGGGCGAGGTCCTGAAGCAGGTCAAGTGCCTCTGTCGGGATGTTTTCGAATTCGTAGGTGATGATGTCGACGGACTCGCCAAATGCACGCAAGGCCGCATGATCGTCATAGGCGGCGATCGTCACTTGGTTGGCCACCTGTCCCGCCGGAGGGTTCGCGCCCGGCTCATAGATGTGGCAGCGAAACCCAAGACGACTGGCTGCTACCGACAGCATCCGGCCAAGCTGACCACCGCCGATGATGCCGATGGTCGATCCGATGGGAAGAGTCAGTGTCATTCGTTTATCCGTCGTCAGAGGGCGCGTCGGGGATTGAGGCCGAAAGATCCGCGCGCCATTGGTCAAGCCGCGCGGCAAGGTCTGCGTCTTGAAGCGCGAGAATGCCCGCCGCCATGAGCCCGGCATTGGCCGCCCCGGCCGCACCAATGGCCATCGTCGCCACCGGAAAACCGCGCGGCATCTGGAGTATGGAGTAAAGGCTATCCACACCCGAGAGCGCCCGGGTCTGTACGGGAACGCCGATCACCGGGACGCGCGTCTTGGAGGCCATCATGCCTGGCAGATGCGCGGCACCACCGGCCCCGGCAATAATCACCTGCAAACCACGGTCAACGGCGGTCTTTCCGTATTCCCAAAGCCGGTCAGGCGTCCGGTGGGCAGACACGATCTTGGACTCGTACGGCACACCAAGAGCGTCGAGCATTTCGGCGGCCTCTTTCATCGTTGGCCAGTCCGATTGACTGCCCATGATGATGCCCACTTTGATCGGTTCTGACATGGCGGATTTGCCCCTTTAGGAGTTCGGAGCGCGCACTATAGCCAGATCGGATCGCGGGGCAACTCGCGCCAACATTCAGGCGATGATGTCCGGGAGCAGGCGGTCCTCGATCAGCGCGATCTTGTCCTTGAGCACCAGCTTTTTCTTCTTGAGACGCTGCAAGGTCAGCTGATCGGCGGTGCCTGTGGCCTGCAAGGCGCGAATGGAATCGTCCAGATCGCGATGCTCTCGACGGAACACCTCGAGCTCCACCCTCAGGACATCATCTGTTTTCATCGACAGATCAGTAGGAGCATTCATGACGCTGCAAATTCCCTGCAAGTGGCTGAGAGCGATAAGATAACCCCATTCCCCGTTTTCGCAAAGCCCTTGCGTCCGCGCCGTCGCGTCCCCATATTTCAAACAGACCGGTCGCCGAAACGGGGCCGTGGCAACACAGTCGCTTTATGCAAAAGGACGTGTCGATGACGAAATTGACCTTGGGATCCTATCCCCATCTGCTCGGGTTCGAGCAACTGGAACGCCTTCTGGAACGCACTGCGAAGTCCGGCAACGAAGGCTACCCACCCTTCAACATCGAACAAACTTCCGAAGGCGCGTATCGGATCACGCTCGCCGTCGCGGGCTTTCGGGAACAAGATCTGTCCATAACCGTTGAGGACAGACAACTGGTCATCAGAGGTCGTCAACAGGATGACGCTGCTGACCGCGTGTTCCTGCATCGCGGGATCGCCGCACGCCAGTTCCAGCGGAGTTTCGTTCTTGCTGACGGTGTCGAGGTGGGAGAGGCGATCATGGAAAACGGGTTGCTGCATGTCGATCTGACGCTGTCGCGTCCCGAGACCGTGGTTCAGACAATCCAGATCAAGAAGGGGTAGACCATGAATACGCCGTTTGACTTCAAAGATGCAGACCAATCCAACCTCGTTTATGTTCGACCCGTGGCTGTGGCGGACCTGCCAGAAGACGTGCAGGACGAGATCGGGGATCAGGAAACCATCTATGCCGTGCACCGCGCCGATGGCGAACGCCTCGCGCTCGTGAAGGACCGAAAGCTTGCCTTCATGCTGGCACGGCAGAATGACTTTGCACCTGTGACGGTGCACTGAAAGGTTTTCGAAGCGCCGGACGATATCGGCGCTTCATGGCTCAACGCTTGTATTTCGCTGCATCTGTCGTGAGCGAAGCCTGAACACAAAAGGGGCAGGCATAAGCCCACCCCTTTTCGGTACTTGCAACGGTAAGTCTACTGACCAGCGATGAGTCCGAGACTTTCCAGCTTCAGAATGACTTGGTGCGCGCAGTTGTCGACTTCGACATTTTCGGTCTCGACGCGCAGTTCCGGGTCTTGCGGAACATCATACGGGTCCGAAATCCCTGTGAATTCCTTGATCTTGCCCTCGCGCGCCAGCTTGTAAAGACCCTTGCGGTCGCGGCGCTCGCACTCTTCGATGCTTGTCGCGACGTGGACCTCTATGAAGGCACCGAACTGCTCGATCTCTTCACGCACCGCGCGGCGCGTCGTTGCGTAGGGCGCGATCGGGGCGCAGATGGCGATCCCGCCGTTCTTGGTGATCTCGCTGGCGACATACCCGATGCGGCGGATGTTGAGATCACGGTGTTCCTTTGAGAAACCCAATTCTGAAGACAGGTTTTTCCGCACGATGTCACCATCGAGCAGCGTGACGGGCCGGCCTCCCATCTCCATCAGCTTGACCATCAAAGCGTTGGCGATGGTGGATTTGCCCGATCCGGACAGGCCGGTGAAGAATACCGTAAAGCCCTGTTGCGAACGCGGCGGTTTTGTCTTGCGCAACTCCGTGACGACTTCGGGGAAGGAAAACCATTCCGGGATGTCCAGCCCTTCTGACAGTCGACGACGAAGCTCTGTGCCCGAGATATTGAGGATGGTCACATCGTCCTTATCGGCAATCTCGTCCATCGGTTCGTACTGGGCGCGTTCTTGGACGTAGACCATGTGTTTGAAGTCGACCATCTCGATGCCGATCTCGTCCTGGTGTTCGCGGAACAGATCCTGGGCATCGTAAGGTCCGTAGAAGTCCTCTCCGGCGGAATTCTTGCCCGGGCCCGCGTGGTCACGTCCGACGATGAAATGGGTGCAGCCGTGGTTCTTGCGGATCAGCCCGTGCCACACCGCTTCGCGAGGGCCAGCCATACGCATGGCGAGGTTGAGAAGGCTCATGGTCGTTGTGGATTGCGGATACTTGTCCAGCACCGCCTCGTAGCAGCGCACACGGGTGAAGTGATCGACGTCGCCCGGCTTGGTCATGCCGACAACGGGATGGATCAACAGGTTGGCCTGCGCCTCCTTCGCGGCGCGGAACGTCAGTTCCTGGTGCGCGCGGTGGAGCGGGTTGCGGGTCTGGAAGGCGACGACCTTGCGCCAACCCAGCTTGCGGAAATACGCCCGCAATTCGTTCGGCGTGTCGCGGCGCGCGCGAAAGTCATAGTGGACAGGTTGCTGGATGCCAGTCACCGGCCCGCCCAGATACACCTTACCTGCCTTGTTATGCAGGTAATTGACTGCCGGATGCGCATCATCATCCGCACCGAACACCTTTTCCGCCTCGCGCGCCTTGTTCGGCACCCAGCGGTCCGTCACGGTCATCGTGCCAAGGATTACCCCTTCCTGATCCCGCAGCGCGATGTCCTGTCCGATTTCGAGGTTTTCGGCAAAACTCTCTGACACATCGAGCGTGATCGGCATGGGCCACAGCGTGCCGTCCGCCAGCCGCATGTTTTCGACGACGCTGTCGTAATCTTCCTCACTCAGGAATCCCTTGAGCGGGTTGAACCCACCATTCATCAGCAATTCCAGATCGCAAATCTGGCGCGGCGTCAGGTCGTGACTGACCAAGTCGCCGGCCTCGACCTTGAGTTTTTGCGCGCTGTCATACGAGACGAAGAGTTCCGGGATCGGGGCGAGGTTTTGAGGGTACATTGGTTTGCTCACTATACGATTTTGCGCGCTGGTTACGCCCGGTCCTGCCTCAAAGTCCAGCGACAAGGGCGCGTACCGGCGGATTTGGACGGATTGTGCGGGATTTACGCCAGAATTGGCGGTCACATGCAAACACATGCCGCACTAAGCCGATCAAGGGTGACGCAAGAAGGGCCTGTTTTTCGGAACTCTGGGTGTTGGTTATTCCGCCGCCGATGTCTGTGCGCCATATCCCAACGGTTCGGATACATCCTTGCCGGCATCGTCCCCCTGTTCCGCGAGGAAGCGTTCCGCTTCGAGCGCGGCCATGCATCCCATTCCCGCACTTGTCACGGCTTGGCGGTACTTGTGGTCGGTCAGGTCGCCCGCTGCGAAAACGCCCGGGATCGAGGTTTCGGTGCTGTCGGGTTTGGTCACGACATAGCCGCCCATATGCGTTTCGAGCGTATCCTTCACCAACTCGTTCGCGGGTGCGTGGCCGATGGCGATGAATACACCCTTGCACGGAATTTCGGTGATTTCGCCGGTGTCCACATGCTTGACCCGCACGCCTTCGACGCCTTTGGGCATGTCGGTGCCGAAAACCTCGTCAAGCTGGTGGTGCCAGAGCGTTTCTATCTTTGGGTTCTTGAACAGCCGGTCCTGTAGGATCTTTTCGGCCCGCAATTCGTCGCGGCGGTGGATCAGCGTTACCTTCGAGGCAAAGTTCGTCAGGAAAAGCGCCTCTTCCACGGCCGTGTTGCCGCCACCGATCACGACGATTTCCTGTCCTCGATAGAAGAACCCGTCACAGGTCGCACAGGCCGAAACACCGAACCCCTTAAACGCCTCTTCCGACGGCAGGCCGAGCCACTTGGCACGGGCCCCTGTGGCGAGGATCAAAGCGTCCGCCGTGTAGACCGTGCCGCTGTCCGACTGGGCGGTGAATGGGCGCTTGGAAAGATCAAGCGAGGTAATGACGTCGCCAATGATCTCGGTGCCCATCGCACGGGCGTGAGCCTCCATCCGGACCATCAGATCGGGGCCTTGTACCTCGGTGTCGCCCGGCCAGTTCTCGACCTCAGTGGTTGTGGTTAGCTGACCGCCAGGCTCCATCCCCTGAACGAGGATCGGCTCCAGCATGGCGCGGCTCGCGTAGACACCCGCAGTATAGCCCGCAGGACCGGAGCCTATGATCAGAACCTTGGTGTGGCGTGTGTCGGACATGGGGCAGCCTCGCATTTCGGCAGAAAGTTACTATTCTGATTATTCGATATATGCCCCTGTTCCCCGGTTCGCAAACCAAAGCGCGCCGCTGCGGTGCGATACAATCGACCCCAGCAAAAATTTAGGATTGTTGCGCGAGGTTGAAACAATATTGCGCGCGCTTGGCCGATGCTATAACAAAGGCGAAAAAGAAGGGGTGTCAGGATGCCATCACATCGGTTGGATCCAATTGATCGCAAAATCTTGGCCGAACTTCAGGCCGATGGGCGCATGACGAATGTCGAATTGGCCCGTCGGGTCGGAATATCGGCACCACCGTGTCTGCGTCGCGTGCGGACGCTGGAAGAGCAGGGTTTCATCCGCGGATACCATGCAGAAGTCGATCCACGAGAGCTTGGCTTCGAGGTGCAGGTCTTTGCGATGGTCGGGTTGCAAAGCCAGGCCGAAGCGGATTTGCGCGCGTTCGAGGATCGTTGTCGGGGCTGGCCTTTGGTGCGTGAGTGCCACATGCTCAACGGTGAAGTGGATTTCATCCTGAAATGCGTGGCGCCGGATCTCAGCACCTTTCAGAGTTTCCTGACCGGTGATCTTTTGACCTCTCCCAATGTGGGCAGCGTCAAGACATCGCTCGTTATACGTGGCGCAAAAGACGAACCCGGGGTGCCCTTCGATATCCTTGAAGCCCGTCTTGGCGACGGTGGTTGAGCGCCGAAACGGTCTCAGGCGACTCGCAAGGTTTCGATGACGCTCCGTGTGGTGCGCGGGAAGGCAAGATCGCCGAACCCCTCAAGGTCATTCAAATGGCCGAAGATAGACAGCATCATTTCGCGGACAGATGCCCCGATTTCGAGCGTTGACACGCGACCGGGATGGTAGCTTTCCATTTCGTAGCCGTTGGCGCGGACTATCCCGTGACGTTGGAGCGCAAAATGATATAGCTGCACTGGCCCCTGCGGCGTGATCTCCAGCACACGGTCACCATCGATATAATCTGAAGCAGGTGCAAGCACCGCGTCGCAATTCAGCAGATCACTGAAACGATCTTGTCGAATGACCATTCTTGCGGCCGGGCCAAGCAAGAGATCACTTTGATCCATGTCGATGCCGGGCAAACGGAGCAAATGGGTGAGAGAGGTTGTGTCGCTTGCGAAATCGGGAAGATAGCTGGTGCTGCCTTTCCAGACGAGAGGCTGGGGGCCCCGGTGGGTTTCGATCAAATCGCCGGGAATCAGATCCTCAACCGCGATCGGACCCATCACGGTAGAAATCAGTGTACCACGTGCAAAGGCAGAAGCGCAGGCTTCGAACGTCGGAGTCGCCGGCACGGTAAACGTGGTTTCCGAGATCGACTGATCGGGCAGGAGTGCGGCAGCCTCGATGGTGCGTGTGAGAGGAAGGTCGCGTCGAGGCTGCCCGTCAAACGTGGCAATTTGATCGGTGGAAACCGCATAGGCGTTGTAATCTGTCGTCACTTCGCGATCGGGTGAGGTCTGGGCCATGTGATCCCTTAATCGTTAGGTCACATCCGCGTTGGCCCCCACCAACAACACCAGAAGGACGGTGCAATGTCTTGAGTAGAAAGATGACCCCAAGCCGTTTGATTCGTCAAAAAACAAAGAAAATTGGCCGCGAAACCGCGACCAATTCAAGAAGGCTCAGCAAATTGTCTTGGTGCCTCGAACAACCCCGCCATATTCGACGTGGATCGAGGCGACCGCAGCAGCGAGGATTACGCCTGCTTGCGGACCGGATGGTTCGCAGCCTCGGATTTGATCCGGTCGAACATCGCCTTGCGCGCCGCGCCGCGCTGGAACGGAAGCACCGGCAAGTCTTCTTTCGAGGTAGCGATGACAGAAGCGATGAATTTCGATTTGCGCGACATGGGACTGCTCCGAGGGGTGTTCTGTTGTTTTGTTAAGCTTAACTAACCCCCGCATTTGGGCGCGTTTGTGACCAAACGTGGACAATCCCGGTGTATTGTCGTGATTGATTTTGGGCAGATCGCCGGTAACGCGCGCGGTGTTCTAAAGCCGGATCACCGAGATCAGACGCCCGTAATCGGCCTCTCGGGCATGTGTCGCGCGGCGGTAGGAATAGAAGCGGTCGGCATCCGAATAGGTGCAGTGCCGTGTCCATTCAGCCGAAACGCCCGCCTCTCGGAGCTTGTGCAGACCGAAGCCCGGAAGGTCGAAATGGAACTTGTCATCGGCCCCGTTTACGAAGAAGCGCGCGAATTGCGGGTCTTCGGCCAGAAACGCGTCGAGGAATTCGGGCCCGACCTCGTAGGCGCGTTGACTGATGCTCGGCCCGATGACCGCCGTGATCGCCTCGCGTTGTGCTCCGAGACCGATCATTTCTTCGACGGTCGCTTCGAGAACACCGTCCAGCGCACCGCGCCATCCTGCATGTGCCGCACCGATCACGCCGGCTTCGGGATCGGCAAACAGAACCGGCTGGCAATCCGCGGTGAGAATGCCCAACGCGACACCCGGCGTGTTCGAAACCATCGCGTCCGCTTTCGGTTTCGGATCGGTCAAGGGTCCATCGACCTTTTGCACCTCCGCCGAATGCGTCTGGTGAACCGTCACAAGGCAATCGTGCGGCACCTGCATGGCGTCGGCGACACGGGCACGATTGATGGCTACGATCTCGGACTGATCTGACGACCCGGAGCCACAGTTCAAGCCCGCGAACACCCCGGAAGACGCGCCGCCCCGGCGCGTGAAGAAGCCGTGGCGCAGCAGGCCCAGGCTGTCCGACGTGATGATTTCGAGCGTCATGGATCCAGTCCCGGCGGAGGCGACTCGGTGCCGGGATAAAGTCCCAACACCTTGAACAGGGAACCCATTTCGTCGGGATGGGTCAACCGCCGATGTGCGGCGACATGCGCCTCTAGCGCGGGCCCGCTCAACCCCTTGGCCAGGCTCTGGGCACGCGGGGTGATGCCGAGCCGTTCCAGGAACACGCCCTGATCGGTCAATTGGCTGGCCGCGCAACCGGCAATGAGCGCCGCGCGGGCCAATGCCTCGAAATCCACATGCGCGGTCAGGTCGGCACGTCCCGGTTCGGTGAACGGATCAACAGGTCGATGCGCGCGGACCGCTTGGAACGTATCACCGTCTGACCGCCAGCCGCCGTAATCGATGATCACAGCCATGCCGCCCTGCGACGCGATGCGCCGGGCCAGTGTATCGACAACGGCGGTCCCATGAACGCAGGTTTCCACCAAAGCACCGGGGCGCGTATCGTCCAGCCGATGGTTCAACGCGTCAATCGGCGCCGCGTCGCTCAGCCCGCGCTGCAATTCGCCGTCCGGGCCGATCCCCACCACCACTTCGCGCCAACCGTTTGGATCGCGCTGAAATTGCCGGATGGGAAGGGCGTCGAAAAACTCGTTTGCGATCACGAAGACGGGCAAATCGTCGGGCAGGCTTTCGACGGTATCGTGCCAGATCGGTTTGTGCGCAGGAAGTGCTGCGGCCTGTAGGCGGCGCATGCGGTCCGACGCCTCGACCAGATGCAAATCGGCAGCCGAATGAAAACCGGGCACCTGCAACGTTGCGCGCATCACGTCCGCGATCAGAGTGCCACGTCCGGGACCAAGCTCCACCAACGCAAAACGCTCCGGCGCGTCCTGATCCATCCAGGCTTGCGCCACGCAAAGCCCGATCACTTCTCCGAACATCTGGCTAATTTCGGGCGAGGTGGTGAAGTCTCCGTCAACACCAAGCGCGTCCTGAGTGGTGTAGTATCCGTGATCCGGGTGGAGCAGGCAGGCGGACATATATTGGGCCAGGGTCATCGGTCCCGTCGTCTTGATCTGCTTGCGAAGAATGTCTGCCAAGGCGGTCATTTGGTTCGGGCGCTTGTCCAGAGATAGAGGCCGACAAGGATCATCGGGATCGACAGAAGCTGTCCCATGGTCAGCCCGTATCCTCCGATCTGCCATGCCAGACCGAGCGGATTGCCGACAGAGACGAACTGCGCGTCCGGTTGTCGGAAGAACTCAACGAAGAACCGCGCCGCGCCATACCCGCCGATGAACAGCCCGACGATCTTGCCGGGTGTCTTGAGCGCACCGCGCCGGAACGCAAGCCACAGCAGAACCGCGCCCAAAAGCAATCCTTCGAGAAGGGCCTCGTATAATTGTGACGGATGCCGTGCACAGATCTCTCCGACCGCCTGCCCGCAGGCCTGCGCGGCCTCACCGGGAAACTGCACACCCCAGGGCAGGTCGGACGGGCGGCCCCAAAGCTCTGCATTGATGAAATTCGCAACACGCCCCAGAAACAGGCCCGGTGGCGTTGCCATTGCCATCATGTCGGCCGTGGGCCGCAGCGGGATACCGGCCCGCAGGCAGTAGATCAAAGCCGCGACGATCACGCCGATCAGGCCGCCGTGAAACGACATCCCGCCTTGCCAAATAGCAAGGATCTGCCCCGGGTTCGCGAGATAATACCCCGGCTGATAGAACATGACGAAGCCGAGCCTACCACCCAGGATGATCCCGAGGATCACCCAGGTGAGTAACTCCTCCACCTGTTCGGGCCGCATCGGCGGCGTGTCTGCCGGCCACAATGTGACCCGCTTGACGGCCGCGACGGCGATCCGCCATCCAATGAGAATGCCCGCGATATAGGCGAGCGCGTACCAGCGCAGCGCGAATTCGATCCTGAAGAGAGAGATCGAAAACAGCTCTGGCGAGACATCGGGAAAGGGCAGGCCGGTCGACATGCGCGCAACCTGTTCATTGCTCTGCGGCGAAGTCAACCTTGTGCCATGCAGGTCCGGGGCCCATATAGAGGTCAAGCAAACGCCGGAGGCACATATGCAGACCCGTAACAAGGTATTCGAAGACATTTCCCAGCTGATGACCAACGCCATGGGCGTCGCTCAGGGGGCCAAGGAAGAAGCGGAAACCGCGATGAAGTCCATGATGGACCGTTGGTTGGCCGACCGCGATTTCGTCACCCGCGAGGAATTCGACGCGGTGCGCGCCATGGCGATGAAGGCGCGCGAGGAAAACGAGATGCTGAAAGCCAGGCTGGATGCGATGGACGCGGCCAATAAGTAAACACTATGATTTGGGCCGAACGATAGCTTCGGCCTCTATCTCGACCTTGTAGTCGCCGATCAACTGGCCGATCTGGAAGAGGGTGTTGG
Source organism: uncultured Marivita sp. (assembly GCF_947488135.1). Lineage (GTDB taxonomy): Bacteria > Pseudomonadota > Alphaproteobacteria > Rhodobacterales > Rhodobacteraceae > Marivita. The sequence goes on from NZ_CANKYW010000006.1 coordinate 80,801, forward strand.
CCGGTTTGATATCTGCAAAGACGCGGCCGTGCGCCTTGGATACGGCCAGTACATCCTCCGCATCGCTCAGGTAGACCCGCGTCCGAACCACATCCTCCAGTGACGCACCGAGCGCCGTGAGCGCAGAACTGACCTTGTCGAGAATGAAGGTCGTCTGCGCCCCCGCATCCTGCGGCGCCACGGCCCGATCCACGCCCGCCGTAGCGGTCGTGCCGGACACGAGAATGCGATCGCCGATCCTGCGCGCCCTGCAATAGCCCGCGATGTCCTCCCATTCGCTGCCCGACAAGACGCGCTGCTCGCCCGGGCGTCCGGGGACGTCTTCGACCGTGACCGCCGATGGCATCGTGTCGAGGTGATGGCTCAGATCGCCGCTTGCGGTGAGGAAGGGCGGTTTGCGGTATTCGTCGCCGCAATCGCCGGGCAGCGGCGTGGTGGTGTCGAAAGCTGCGTTCAAGCATGCGTGGTCTTCGGCATCCAGCGAAAACTGGAACAGCTTGAGATTGTCGTCGCTGTGCTGTGCCTCTCCGAGCCGTGCGCCGATGATGACACCGGCCACCGCGTCGTTTTCCAGCACCCATCGCGTAGCGACGTTGGCGACCGATACGCCATGCTTCGCCGCCACATCTGCGGCTGCCTCCAGCACGGTCTGGTACGCGTCCCAGCCGCCAGCCGTGTCGATGAAGCGCTTGTACTTCATCTTGCTCCAATCAGTGATGTCGGTCGGCTCTGGCTGGCCCAGCCATTTCTCGGATAGGAACCCGCCTTGCAGCGTGCCGTAACACAAGAGCTTTATGCCCCAACGCGCGCAAACCTCGGATAACGGGCCGGTCGCGCGACGATCCAAAAGCGAACAGGGCACCTGGTTGCTGACAATCGGAATGCCATCCGCCAGGGCCAGATGCAGATGCGCCGCATCGAAATTCGTCAGGCCGATCTCGCCGATCAGCCCATCTTCCCGCAACTCCGCCATTTCGTGCAGCGCGTCGAGCCAGGCCGGATGCTCGAAACTCCACCAATGAAATTGTAACAGATCGACCCGATCCACGCCGAGACGGTCCAGCCGTTCCTGCACACCGGCCCGCACCACGTCTGCGGTCATCGGGCCGGGCACCGGGCACCACTTTGTGCAAACCGTCGCGGATTTTCCGCGTTTTAACAACGCGCCGGTGATGAGTTCCGCCGATCCGTAGTGATCCGCCATATCGAAGGTGTCGAACCCGGCATCGGCGTAAGCTGCAAGATGATCTGCCCCCAATTCGGGGTCCATGACGTCGCCTTCCTTCTCGATATCTGCGACCTGCCAAAGCCCCACCAGCGCGCGGCGGATCGTCAGGCGGTCGCTGAGGGCGATGGTGTCTGGCTGGGTCATGGCGGCTCCTTGCGGCTGTCGCCCAATGAGTTGCCGCCCCGAACCCGTTTGACAACCCCGAAAGAACCCCGCAACCATATGGTTAACAACAGGGAACAACCGCGCGACACCGCGCGTCAGGGGAACGATGAGCGCGGCGCAGGACGCGGATGACTTCTGGCTATACGATCTGCGCGTCGAGACGGTCGTCGGCGACCGCACTTCGGTCTGTCGCCATGTCGAGGGCGAAAGCTTTCGGGTCGAGGGCGAATTGCTGATCTTCGACGACCAGAAGAGGGTCTCCATGTATGCGCTCGCGGCTTTGTTGCCGCTCTTGCCCGCCAAACAGCGCCCGACCGCGCCGAATGACTGGATGTCCACCGATGCCGAAATTGCCTGCCCCGATCCGCATTGTGGCGGGCGCTTCCGTGTGACACGCACCGGCAAGCGGAGCTTTTCTCATGCCGAGACCACCGGCCTGCCGGACCAGCGCGGCACACCTTACTGGAACAAATCAGAATGAGCGTTGAAACGACCGACCTGCGCCCCGGCCATACCATCAGCCGCGTTATCCGCGGCGGCTGGCAACTGGCAGGGGATCACGGCCCGGTGGACCGCGCGCAGGCGATCCGCGATATGGAAGCTTTTGTCGACGCGGGGCTGTTCACCTTTGACTGCGCGGACATCTACACCGGCGTTGAGGAAATGATCGGCGATTTCATTGCCGACCTACGTCAACGCCGGGGTGCGTCGATTGCGGATCGTGTCTGTGTCCACACCAAACTCGTGCCCGATCTGACCCGCCTTGCCGATCTTCGGCCCGACGAGGTGACCGCCATCGTGGATCGTTCGCTCAAGCGCCTCAAGGTCGACCAACTCGACCTCGTGCAGTTCTTCTGGTGGGACCTGTCGCTGGGCAATGCGGTCGACTCCCTCGGAGTGCTGAAAGACCTCAAGCAAGAGGGCAAGATCAAGACTCTCGGCACCACGAACTGGGATCGTCAGGCGATGCAGCGGTTCGTCGATGCCGGGTTCGATATCGCCTCGGCGCAGGTTCAGTATTCCGTACTCGACCGACGCCCCGCGAATGGGCTTGCTGACTGGGCCGCTCGGAACAACGTTCACCTCATTTGCTACGGGACGTTGGCCGGTGGCTTCATCACCGAAAAATGGCTGGGCGAACCTGACCCGGGGTTCGAGTTCGAAAATCGAAGCCTTATCAAGTACCGGCTTATCATCGACGAATTCGGACCGTGGGAGCGGTTCCAATCCCTTTTGCGCGCGTTGAAAGCGGTGGGCGACAAGTACGGCGTGTCCCTGTCCGCCGTCGCGACCCGGTGGGTGCTCGACCAGCCACAAGTCGCCGCCAGCATCGTCGGCGCGCGCTACGCGCGTCACTTGCCACAGACTTTGCAGACGTTCGATTTCAAGCTGATGCCGGACGATATCGCAATTCTGAATGCCGTGCTGGATCAGGCGGACGGACCGAAGGGCGATGTCTACGCGCTCGAAGGCGACCGGACCAGCCGCCACGGTCGGATCATGAAGTACAATCTCAACACCAATCCCAACGACGCGATTCATGGCGCAGATGGCTGAACCGATCCTGCGCATCGACGGGCTGACCCGCGATTTCGGCGAATTCCGCGCGGTCAATGATGTGTCGCTCTCCATTAGGGCGGGGACGATCACAGGGCTGATCGGGCCGAACGGGGCCGGAAAAACAACGCTGTTCAATGTGCTGACCGGCATGCTCAAACCCACAAGCGGTTCGGTGTTCCTTGACGGTCAGGATGCCACCCGGTTTTCGCCGGACGCGCTTTTCGCGCTGGGCCTTGGGCGAACGTTCCAGATCCCGCGCCCGTTTGCCAAGATGAGCGTGCTGGAAAACGTCATGCTTGCTCCGATGGCGCAAGCGGGTGAACGGCTTTGGGGGCGATTCCTGCAACCGTCCAAGATGCGCGAACAAGAGGCGACGATCCGCAAACGTGCGATGGAGGTGCTCGATTTCGTAACGCTTGCGCCGCTGGCTGACAATGCGGCGGGGCAAATTTCCGGCGGGCAGATGAAGCTGCTCGAGTTGGCTCGCATCCTGATGGGAGACCCGAAGCTGATCCTGCTGGACGAACCTGCGGCAGGGGTGAACCCGACGCTGACCAAGATCCTGATCGAAAAGATCGAAGAGTTGAACCGCGATGGGAAAACCTTTGTCATTATCGAGCACGACATGGACTTCGTCATGCAGCACTGCAATCCGGTGATCGCGCTGGCCGAGGGCCGCAAAGCATTCGAAGGAACGGCGGAGGAGGCACAAAACAACACGGTTCTCCTCGACGCCTATCTCGGGGCCCAGGTCGAATGACCGACGCTCTGGTCGCCCGAAATATCGTCGCTGGGTATGTCCCGGATCTGCCGATCCTCAAAGGCGTGTCCCTGACTGCCGAAACCGCCAAAGTAACTGTGATCATCGGTCCCAACGGTGCGGGCAAGTCGACCTTGATCAAGGCCATTGCCGGGCTGGTCCCGGTGTCGGGTGGCTTGGTGCATCTGCATGGGACAGAGATCACCAACCCGCGCCCCGACCGGATGGGTGGGCTTGGCGTCGCTTATGTCCCGCAGTCGGACAATATCTTTCGTTCGCTTACGATCCGGCAGAACCTCGACCTGGTGTTGCGCAACGCTGGCAAGGACGCGGTGGCACGGCGGGAGCGGCTTCTGGCACAGTTTCCCGCGCTGGCCAACAAGCAAACCGAAAAGGCGGGTGCGCTGTCCGGTGGTCAGCGCCAATTTCTTGCCGTCGCTATGGCGCTGGCGATCAATCCGTCGGTGATCCTGATGGATGAACCCTCTGCCGGGCTGTCCCCGAAAGCTGCGCAAGCGGTGCTGGAATACGCCCGCGCGCTGACCGAGCAGGGTGTCACGATCCTGCTGGTCGAGCAGAACGTGAAACAGGCGCTTCGCCTTGCGGATCACTGTTACATTTTGGCGGACGGGCGCAACCAGGTGGATGGACCGGCTGAGGACCTGCTGAACGATCCCGTGGTTGGCCAGATCTATCTCGGCGGCAAACGGGTGACGCCGGCATGATCCAGAACCTGGTGGACGGAGTGCTGGTCGGCTCGATCCTGTCGCTGGGTGCGATTGGCCTGACGATGGCGATGCACATGCTGCGCTTCGCCAACTTTTCGCACGCCGAACTGCTATCCATCGGGGCCTATGCCGCGTTGGTGTTCGATGGCCTGTTCAAGGCGATCCATCCCGCGCTGGCACAGGCGATCCCGCCCCTAAGCCTGACCTGGTCACTCTCCATCGCGATCCTGATCTCGATGGCGCTTACCGGCCTGTCGGCGGTTCTGATCGACCGCCTCGTCTTCAGACGCGTGCGCGCGAAGGGGGGTGAGTTGTCGATGGTCTTCGCCTCCTTCGGCGTCGCGATGATCATTCGCAATATCCTTGGCCTGATCTTCGGGCTGAACCCCAAGCTCTATTCGCAGGACATCGTCTTCGCCATCGTGGTCAGCCGGGATCCGTTCCTGCTGATCAAGCCCGATCAGGTGTTCACCTTGGTTGCGGCGCTCCTGATCATGTTCATCCTGCATCTGATCCTGTCGCGCACGACATTCGGCTACAGCCTGCGCGCGGTGGCCGAGAACCCGACACTGGCGCAGGTCTCTGGCATTAACCTGAACCGCATGATCGTTCTGATCTGGTTGATCGGCGGCGGACTGGCTGCGGCGGCGGGTGTGTTCTACGGGCTGACCAACCAGATCAACCCGGTTCTGGGGCGCGACCTCGTTCTGCTGATATTCGCAGCCACCATCGTTGGTGGGATTGGCAGCATCTACGGCGCGGTGCTTGGTGGGTTTCTCGTGGGTCTCGCGTCCAACCTCGCGCTGGTGATCCTGCCGTCCGGCTATAGCCCGGCGGTTCCGTTCCTCATCATTCTCGCTGTGCTCATCATCCGCCCACATGGCCTGTTCGGGGAAGAGCGCGCGTGATCGGTATCATCTCATACCTCGTGTTCTTTGCCACGGTGGCGTCGATCCTGTCGATCGCGGTGTTGGGGCTCAATCTTCAATGGGGCAACACCGGCCTCTTCAACGGCGGCGTTGTGGCGTTTTTCGGGGCAGGGGCCTACGGGACACTGATCCTTGGCGGAACGCCCCAAGCCGGACAGCTTGGTGGGTTCGAACTGCCGTATTTGATCGCCCTTTTTGGCGGAATGGTCATTGCAGGGATCGTGGCTTGGGTCGTCGGGCTCCTGACGCTCCGCCTCAGACATGATTATCTTGCCATCGCCACTTTCGGGGTCGCTGTGGCGTTCGAGAACGTGATGCGCAATTCCGATTGGCTTGGTGGGGCTCAAGGCATCCGCGGGTTTGAGCGGCCGCTGCGCGAGGCACTGGGCAACGGCTTTAGCTATAACCTCGCGTTTTTCGTCTTTGTTCTGGTCCTGCTGATTGCCACCTACGTGTTTCTGGAGCGGCTGATCCAGTCCCCTTTTGGACGGCTCTTGCGCGCGATCCGCGAAGACGAGACCGCAGCGCAATCGCTGGGCAAATCTCCGTCGCGGATTCGCCTGACGTCTTTCGTCGCCGGTTCGGTGATCATGGGCCTTGCCGGTGGACTCTACGCCACATTCTATGCCTTCATCAGCCCGCAAGACGTGCTGCCGATCCTGACATTCCAGATATGGGCGATGCTGATCGTCGGCGGTGCGGGCAATAACAAGGGCGCGGTGATGGGGACGTTCCTGATCTGGGCGGCCTGGACCGCGAGCGGCTGGGCGCTGTCACGCTTCGCTCCGCTTGAGGTGCAGCTTTATACCGGGTCGATCCAGTTCGTGCTGATCGGCTTCGTCATTGTGGGGATGCTTCTTTGGAGACCACAGGGCCTTTTCCCGGAACGCCTGGTCGTGTCGCAATCGGCCAAGACCAAATGAAACCTTAAAAACTGAAGAACAGGGAGCTATGGAATGAACGGACTTAGAACTTCGGCCCTGGCATTGGGGCTTGCGGCGGGCTTTGCCAGCCTAGGCACCGATGCCGCTGCGCAGGATTGCACGACCAAGATCGGTGCGGTCCTGCCCACTTCGGTGGATTGGGGCAAGCCGATCGCGGCGACTGCGCAATATGTTGTGGACATTGCCAACGAAACCGGCGGCGTCGCGGGCTGCCAGATCGAAATGGTGCTGCGGGACACGCAGGTCGACCCCAAGGTCGGTGTCGACGCGGCCAAGGCGCTGGTCGATCTGGACGGCGTGAAGCTTTTGCTCGGTGCCGTGTCCTCGGGTGTGTCCATGCCGATCCTGACATCGGTCACGGTGCCTGCGGGCGTGATGCAGATGTCCTGCTGCTCATCCTCGACGGCGTTCACGAAACTGGCCGAAGAGGGCAAGACCAACGGGCTCTTCTACCGCACCTTCGCCACCTCCGGTGTTCAAGCCGCAGTCGGAGCGATGGTCGCGCAGGAACAGGGCTACAAATCCGTCGCGGTCTTCTACAAGAACGACGATTGGGGTCAGGATATCGGTGGGCTCGTCGCCGAAGACCTCGAAGCGCTGGGCATCGAAGTGACCGCCTCCATCGCAATCAACGATGCGCAGGCATCCTACCGCGCCGAAGTGACCGAAGCGCTCAAGGGCAACCCCGAGGCGATCTACATGGCGCTGTATCCGAAAGAGGGCACACAGGTCGTCCGCGAATGGATCTCGCTGGGCGGATCGCAGAACATGATTGCGGCCAACGCGCTCAAATCCGACGAATTCCGCGACAATGTCGGCATGCAGTTCCTTGGTAATTTCATCGGAACCGACACGGCCTCACCGCGCACGGAGTCAGCAGACGCTTTCGTCGAGGCGTACACCGCACGGTTCGATGGTCCGCCCAACGGTCCGGGCCTCGCCAACAGCTACGATGCGACGATGATCGCCCTGTTGGCGATGCACGCCGCGGGTGAAGGTGCCACCGGAGCCGATATCGCTGCCAAGGTTGGTATGATCACCGATCCCGATGGCACGCTTGTGACCGCCGATGCGGAAGGCTTCGCTCGGGCCAAAGAGGTGCTCGACGAGGGTGGCACTGTCTCCTACCAAGGCGCCACCGGAAACGTGCAATTCGACAAGAATGGCGACGTCTCGGCACCCGCCGTGACCTGGGTCTTCTCGGAAAGTGGCATCGAGGAGCAGAAATACATCTCGCTCAACGAGGTCAACGATTTTATGTCGTCGCTGAACTGACATCAGTTTCGAATTGGCTGCGCCAATCCGATCGGGGGACGATGCGAAGACGCATCGTCCCTTTTTCATGGGCAAAAAAGCGGGGGCGCTGGCCCGGTCGCCTCTTGAGCGCCTCCCCTGAGATATTTGATAACCGAAGGAGCACGACGGGCAGCACGCTCTGTCCAATATTGCATAAAAATTATACAAGCACGCAAGCAGGTCGAGGGGCCCTGTCGACGGCGGAATGATGCGCTTGCATCGCGGTTTTTCGGTGTCCCGAGCGGCTCACCCGTTTTTCTCGTGATTTTATCCACAAATTGTGCCACTATTCGCGCTCACCACATTTGGTGGACTTCTCCACAACTTATTGGGCTTATCCCCGAATTAGCGCTTTACGCAGGGCCGATGCGCATGCAGCATATGTTGTATGGGGCATGTGGAACGACGCAGTCCCTAGAGCAGGCATCGAAAGGTTGGGACACACCCGCCTTTCCGCACAGGCAACAGGAGGCGGCGTTATGGCCCTGTCCGAGCAGTATCTTGAAGAAGACATTCACCCGATTGATATCGTCGAGCACATCGCCGAGCACCATGACTGGGATTTCGACCGGATTGCGGAAGACCAGATCGCAATGGTGGTGGAAGGGCAGTGGCGGACCTACTCCATCACGCTGGCCTGGTCGCCTTATGACGAAACGCTCCGTTTGATCTGCACCTTCGATATGGAGCCGCCGAAAGACCGTATGCCGGCGCTCTACGAGAGCCTGAACGGCGTGAACGACCAATGCTGGGCCGGCGCCTTCACCTACTGGGAAGAAGCCAAGCTCGTGGTCTATCGATACGGTCTGGTTCTGGCCGGGGGCAATGTCGCCAGCGCGGAACAGATCGACACGATGATCACCTGCGCGGTGATGAGCGCTGAACGCTACTACCCCGCGTTCCAGCTGGTCGTCTGGGGAAATCGCGACCCACAGGATGCGCTTCAGGTCGCCATTGCAGAGGCTTACGGGCGCGCGTAACACTAGCCCCCGACGCAAAACGTGGGGGGCATCATGCAGAATTCCGACATCGCCAAGCGCGGCCTTGTACTTTTGGGCTGTGGGAAAATGGGCTCGGCCATGCTGGAGGGCTGGCTTGCAGGGGGGCTGCCTGCCGCCTCTGTTTGGGTCAACGATCCCAACCCGTCCGATTGGGTGCAGGCGCAGGGTGTGCATTTGAACGAAGACCTGCCCAACGATCCGGCGATTGTCCTTGTCGCCGTCAAGCCGCAGATCATGCGCGACGCGCTGCCGACCCTCACCCCATTGGGCAATGGCACGACCACGTTCCTGTCAGTAGCCGCAGGCATCACCATCGCCACGTTCGAAGAGATGCTGGGCGCGAAAACCCCTGTGATCCGGTCGATTCCGAACACACCCGCCGCCGTGAAGCAGGGCATCACCGCCATCATCGGCAATCCGCATGTGACCGAGCATCAGCTTCAGATGGCCGAAACGCTTTTGTCAGCGATAGGTCAGACCGTACGGCTCGAAACCGAAGATCAGATGGACGCAGTAACCGGGCTAAGCGGGTCCGGTCCGGCCTATGTGTTCTACATGATCGAATGCCTGGCCCGCGCGGGTGAGGCGCAGGGACTTGCGCCCGAGCTGGCCATGACGCTTGCCAAGGCCACTGTGGCCGGCGCCGGGGCGCTGGCGATGCAGGCCGACGACACACCAAGCCAATTGCGCGTCAATGTCACAAGCCCGAACGGCACCACGCAGGCCGGTCTGGAGGTGCTCATGGACGAAGAAACCGGGTTGCCGCCCCTGATTGCCAAAACCATCGACGCCGCGACGAAACGATCCAAGGAGCTGGCCAATGGCTGAGATCACCTTCGATGATTTCATGAAAGTCGACATCCGCGTGGGCACCGTCATCCGGGCAGAGCCATTTCCCGAGGCGCGCAAACCCGCGATCAAGCTTTGGGTCGATTACGGCGACGAGATTGGTGTCAAGAAATCATCGGCCCAGATCACCGTGCATTACGATCCTGATACCCTCGTCGGCAAAAAGGTCATGGGCGTGGTGAACTTCCCGCCGCGCCAGATCGGACCGTTCATGTCCGAGGCCCTGGTTCTCGGCTTCCATGACGCCGGCGATGCCATTGTCCTTGCCGTTCCCGACAAGGACACCCCGAACGGAGCGCGCCTGTGCTGAAACTGTTGATGACCCGAAAACTGCCCGACCCGGTTCTGGAAAAAGCCCGCGAGACGTTCGACGTAACGGTGCGGGACAACACTCAGCCGATGGATCACGAGGAACTGCTGTCGAGTCTGAAAGACTATGACGTGGTTTTGCCGACTTTGGGCGACGCCTACAGCGCCGAGGTCTTCTCTGCGGTGCCCCACCAGCGCTGCAAGCTGCTCGCCAATTTCGGTGTAGGGTACAACCACATTGATGCCGACGCCGCGCGAAAGGTCGGGATCGAAGTGACCAACACGCCCGGCGCCGTGACCGATGCGACTGCCGATATCGCGTTGATGCTGATGTTGATGACGTGTCGGCGCGCCGGTGAGGGTGAGCGGATGGTGCGCGCTGGCCGTTGGCAGGGATGGCACCCGACGCAGCTCTTGGGGCTGCATATGTCGGGCAAGACGCTCGGTATCGTGGGAATGGGTCGTATCGGCCAGGCAATCGCGCACCGCGCGCATTTCGGCTTTGGCATGACGATCAAGTTCTATAATCGGTCCCCGAAAGACGTGTCTTTCCCGGCTGAGCAAATTGACACTCTTGGCGATCTGGCGTCGCAAGTCGATGTGCTGGTGGTCGCGGTTCCCGGCGGCGCGGAAACCCACCATTTGATCGATGCATCGGTACTGCAAAAAATGAAACCCCACGCGCATGTCGTGAACATTGCGCGTGGGGATGTCGTGAACGAGGCCGATTTGATCACGGCCTTGTCAGAGGGCCAGATTGCTGGCGCGGGGCTCGATGTTTACGAGTTCGAACCTGAAGTGCCAAAGGCGCTCACCGATCTCGACAACGTGACTCTGTTACCCCATCTGGGCACGGCTGCACTTGAAGTTCGGACAGCGATGGGCTTGATGGCGGTGGACAATGCGATTGCCTTCGCCGACGGCCGTCCGCTTCCGAATGCTGTCTAGACCTCTTTCGCGTTCGGTTTAGGGATCGGCCCGTTCTTCATCGGATTGCGCTGGGTGCGCCATTCGGGATCATTGTTCTTGATCAGGCGAGACACGTAATAGGCGCTGGGCCATGCCATCAGCCAGCCGACAATTGCCGAGCCGCCGATGACCCACCAGTTGTAGTACCCGATGGAAAACGCGGTGATGACAAGGGTCCCCGTGATGAGGGCACCACTGAGAAGCGAGAGAATGATAGATAGTCGGTCCATTTGTACCTCCTTTGGGGTCAAAACGCAGGTCCGCAGAACGAGGTTCCGAAATCGCGTAGCGTCGCGCTTGACCCCGGCAGGATGTTGCCGTTTGGTCACGCGAAACGCGGAGGAAGCCCCATGATCCAGCCAGCCATCACCGGAAGCGGCGTGTTCACGCCCGAGCAGGTGATCACCAATGACGAACTGGTCGTCGCGTTCAACGCCTATGCGGACCGGATAAATGCCGACAACGCCGAGGCCATCGCCGCAGGCAAGATGGACCCGGTTCCGCATTCGAGCGCAGATTTCATCTTGTCGGCCTCGGGGATCGAGCAACGCTTCGTTATGGACAAGGACGGTGTTCTTGACCCCGACCGCATGTTTCCCAGCCTCGCACCGCGCGATGACGATAGCCCGTCGATCATGGCCGAGATGGCTGTCGATGCGATCACCAAGGCCCTTGCCCAGGCCGGGCGCGATCCGTCCGAGGTTGATCTGGTGATTTGCGCGGCGTCGAACCACGAACGCGCCTATCCGGCGATTGCCGTCGAAATCCAAAAGCTGATCGGCGCCGGGGGGTTCGCTTTTGATATGAATGTCGCCTGTTCTTCGGCCACGTTCGGGATCCAGGCCGCGGCGGATATGGTCCGGTCCGGGTCGGTCACATGCGCGATTGTCGTCAATCCCGAGATTTGTTCCGCCCACCTCGAATGGCGTGACCGCGACTGCCACTTCATCTTCGGCGATGTTGCAACAGCCGTGGTGATCGAGCCCGAGGCACAGGCAAATGGCGCGCATTTCACAATTCACGGCACCCGTTGCGCGACCGAGTTTTCCAACAACATCCGCAACAACAACGGCTTCTTGCGCCGAACCCATGACCAGATGGAAGACCGTCGCGACATGCAATTCATGCAGAACGGGCGCAAGGTGTTCAAGGAAGTGCTGCCGATGGTGTCAGCACACATCCTCGGACATCTGGACGACGCGGGTTGGGAGGCGGACAGCCTGAAACGTCTTTGGCTGCACCAAGCAAACAAGACGATGAATGATTTTATCGGGAGAAAGGTTCTGGGGCGTACGCCCGAACCCGGAGAACAGCCGAACATTCTTCAGGATTACGCCAACACGTCCTCTGCCGGTTCGATTATCGCCTTCTCAAAATATTCGGACGACATGCAAGCCGGAGACCGGGGCGTGATCTGTTCATTCGGGGCAGGCTACTCTGTTGGGTCTGTTTTGGTAGAGCGAGCGTAAACTGTTATCTTCGTCGACAAAAAAAGAGGGCCAATGCGGCCCTCTTCTTGTCTGACGTGTCAGGTGACTTAGTTCCAGAAGCCTTCGTCGACCGATTCCATCTGCTCCAACTCTTCTTCGCTGTACCGCGTCACGAACGCATAGCTGCGATCGTCCACCGCCACGAGATTGACGTCGGAGACGGGGATCATCACGTGCTTGTCCGCGATATCAAGAAAACCGCCGACTTCAGCCACGATACCGACCATCTGACCGCTTTTGTTCAGAATGATGTCTTCGATCTCACCGATATCGTTCCAGTCGGCACCAATTTCGTCATGGACCGTATCCATCGACCACCCTTCGTCGTTGGCTGCACTCATCGTGTAGATGTCACCGCCAGTGATGTCGCGGGTCCGGATAAGGTTCGCCGGATCGTCCATCGACATATTGTCAGCTGTGGCGGTCTGGCTCATCTCAGTATCGGTGGTATCGGTCGCCATATCGCTGGACGAATGGCTTTCCGCCCATGCGCCGGTGGTTCCGATTGTGAGTGCGAGTGCGCTTGCAAAAAGCTTGTTCATGGCATCCTCCTAGGTTGCGTTGTTTCTGCTCAGACAACCCCGCTTCCGAACACAGTGTTCCACGAAATATTTTTCGTTTTTGATGGAACTTTTTGCGCTCAGGGCGTGCCGGTTTCCTGCCGCCAGTGTTTGCGGCACAGGCTCACATAGGTCTCGTTGCCGCCGATCTGCACCTGAGCGCCCGTGGTCAGAACATTGCCCTGATCGTCTTGCCGCACCACCATCGTCGCTTTGCGACCACAATGGCAGATCGTACGCACTTCGCGCAGCGAATCCGCAAGCGCCAAAAGCGTCGCGGATCCGGGAAAAAGCTCGCCCCGAAAATCGACGCGCAAGCCGTAAGCCATCACGGGCACGCCCAGATCATCCGCCACGCGCGCCAGCTGCCACACCTGCTCCGGCGTCAGGAACTGCGCCTCGTCGATAAAAATGCAGGCCAGTCGAGTGTCCGCCAGCAGGCTTTCGATCCGCGCATAAAGATCGTCCGTCGGTGAGAACGTGTCAGCCTCCCGCGCAAAGCCGATCCGTGATCCGATGCGCCCCTTGCCCGCGCGATCATCAAAGGCGGCCGTCATACGGTAAACGGACATGCCGCGCTCTTCGTAGTTATGCGCGGCTTGCAGAAGCAGGGTCGATTTGCCTGCATTCATCGTCGAGTAATTGAAGTAGAGCTTCGCCATGCAAATCCATGTGCCGCAACCCGTGCCGCCGCGCAAGTCTGACACATCCGGGATGCGCTGCCGCTGTTTCCGTGAGGGCGAAATGTGACACGGCGTATATCACGCACCGTGCCAGCGGCTGAACTGCGCATCCCGGGGGCCTGCCCCATGTGCCTTGCGCCCGACAATTTCGGGTCTGGTAGAGCTATCGCATTGCATTAAAGTGGACGTCAGGGGAAAGAAGCTTGAAGGTTCCCACCGGAGTGGGAGAAAGTGTCGGGAGTTTGTGATGTCCACGTTCGGTCCATATCTGAAGAAACACACGGAGCTTCTCGTCAAAGATGTGGGTATCGAGACGGCCTGCAAACTGACCGGCAAGTCCAAGGCGACCCTGGGTCGATACTATGCGGATCACGAGGAGCATTCAGAGCGCTTCATGCCGGTGGACGCGGTTGCGGCGCTTGAACAGCAGTCAAGCTACCCGCACGTGACATCCGCCCTTGCAGAACTGAACGGCATCACCCTGTCCTTCGACCAGCGGCGTGACAACGAGACCCGAAAGGGTGGCGTCAATTCCAACGTCGTTGCGCTCAGCCAACGGTTTGCCATGCTCATGGCAGAATACCACCAGTCCATCGAAGACGGCGTGATCAGCGCAAACGAAGCACGCCGCCTGCTGCGGGAAACCCTCGCACTGCAACAGGTGCTCGTGGATATGAAACTGCATCTGGAAGATGAGACAGTTTGAAGGCGTCATTTCGGATCGCGGGTCCAAATACGCGGTAAGCGGAGGGCCCGCCAAAAGCCGTGAAGACGTCGACGCCTTCCTGAAAAACCTCAAGCGCGCCAAGAAATACGCCAAAGCCACGCATAACACGTGGGCCGTGGTCTTTTCCGATGGCACGCCTTTGAAGAACGACGACGGCGAAGGCGGGGCAGGTCAGATTATCCTGCAAATGCTGGAACGCGAAGGCCTTACGGATCATGTCATCGTGGTGACTCGATGGTACGGTGGCAAGCATCTGGGCGGAGACCGCTTTCGCCACGTTCAGGATTGCGTCCGCCATTACCTCGAAATGATCGGATAAGCCGCCGCATGGAGTTTTTCAGACGCCTCAAACTGCGCTGCCTCTGGTCTTGGCACGGTGTGGTCGCCACTTGGCGGACCGAGTACAGCTTTCGCAGCTGGGTCTGGGCCAATCTGATATCCGCGGCGCTCGCCTTTGTGTTGCCGCTGTCACCAGCAGAGCGGGCGCTGATCCTGGCGCTGGGGGTTCTCGTTCTTGCGGCTGAACTGATCAACACGGCGATCGAAGACGCCGTCGACTATATTTCGACCGATCCGCATCCACTGGCCAAGCGCGCCAAGGACGCAGGCAGCGCCGGAGTGGCCGTCGCGGCCGTTGCCGTGGGTGTTGCCTGGGTCGTTATCCTGATTGGCTAGCTGCCCGCGCTTTGCGCCGCAGGTGCCAGCGATAGATCAGCGGAGCAAGGGCATGGTCATAGGCGACCGAGGCCACTTGCCTGATCCCCGGCAATCCCACCACGCGCGCCAACCAACGATAGCGCGGCATCTCGCGCCAAAGGACAAGAAATGCCGGAATGCCGCTGGTCAGTTCTCCATCCCGCAAGACGTAAAGCCGCCGCGCGGCCGTGTCTTCGTCAATTCCCCAAGCTGCCCGTTCAGGACCATTCAGATCATCGAACTGGATCGGCAGATCATGGTCTTTCGCATAGGCCGCGTAGTGGTTGATCTCGAACGAACAAACCGGGCACTGGTTGTTGAAAAGAACGCGGGTGTCGGATGTCTTTGCCATACCGCAGACCTATGCCGGGCATATCTATGGTCAAGCGCGCCACGATCTGTCTTGCTTGGTTTCAGTAGGTCTCTGAGGCTAGAAGGCGGAGCGTCCAAATCATTAGCCTAAGTGCAGGTCTACTTGATCAGAACAGCTTGAACTTGCGGAACAGCAGGTACTCCAGCACGCCGATCACCACCATCAGCCCGCAAATGATCCAGAACCCGTTGTCGCTCTGCGCCAAGGGCACGCCGCCCACGTTGATCCCCAAGAGCCCGGTCAGGAAACTGATCGGCAGGAAAAACGCCGCCACCACCGTCAACACCAGCATCTGCTGGTTCATCGCCTCGGCGCGAATGTCGAGCATGTGATCCTGCACCACCTGGCATCGTTCGCGGATCATGTCGAGTTCTTCGCAGAGCCGCGACAATCGGTCGACCGCCTCGCGCAGGTGGCCTCTTGCGAGTTCCGAGATCCAGTCAAAATCTTCGACTTCGAGCGTCGTCAGAGCATCGCGCTGCGGAAACAGATACCGTCGCAGCGCGATGGCGACACGGCGAGTATCGGAAATGCTGCGGCGGGTTTCAGCGATATCGCTGTCGTCCAGCCCGTCCTCGATCGCATCCAGTATCTCGTTCAGGTCGGCGATCACCGGATCCGCACGATCCACCAAACGCAGCGCGATGCTGGCCAGCATGTCGCCGGTCGACACCGGCGCGCGGTTGCGGGAAACCATCGACAGGATGTCGTCCAGCGCGCCCAAGGGACGGATGCCCACGCTGATGATCCGGTCGTCCTCGATCCAGACGCGCAAAGAGATCATGTCCTCTGGATCGGCACCTTCGATCAGGTTGATCCCGCGCAGGATCACCACGGCGCCTTCGCCATGCGGGGTACAGCGCGGGCGGGTTTCGGCGGCGGACAGGGCAGCCGCGACCACCGCGTCCAGTGACAATTCGGAAAGGATCCCGGCCACATAATCCACGTCGCCCTGAACATGGGTCCAGCGATACGCTGCGTCGGGGTCGTTAGCCTCAAGGGCGCGCCCCGACCTGGAAATCAGATGGGTAAAGCTGTGGTTCTCGGGTGTCATGGCGTCAGTTTAACGCGCCCACGGGCAAGCGCACCTCAATTACGAAACGCGCCGTCCCCAAAGATCGTATTCGCCGGCCTCGTCCACCTCGACCGACACGATCTCGCCCACCGAAAGGCCCTCGGTGCCCTCGTCGATAAACAGATTGCCGTCGATCTCGGGTGCGTCGGCCTTCGTGCGGCAGGTCGCGATACCGTCCTCGTCGATATCGTCGATGATGATATCCATGAGCGTGCCGACCTTGGCCGCCAGCTTGGCCTCGGAAATCGCCTGCGCCTTTGCCATGAACCGGTCCCAGCGGTCCTGCTTGACCTCGTCTGGCACATGATCGGGGAGCGCGTTCGACCGCGCGCCCTCAACGTTTTCGTATTGAAAGCAGCCGACCCGATCCAGTTGCGCCTCGTCCAGCCAGTCCAGCAGCGTCTGGAATTCGTCCTCGGTCTCGCCGGGATAGCCGACGATGAAGGTGGAACGAAGCGTGATGTCCGGGCACATCTCTCGCCACGCGGCAATCTCGTCCAACGTGCGCGCCGCCGCCGCAGGCCGGGCCATGCGTTTGAGCGTGTCGGGATGGGCGTGCTGAAACGGGATGTCGAGATAGGGCAGCACCAGACCGTCCGCCATCAGCGGCACCAGTTCGCGCACATGCGGGTAGGGGTAGACGTAATGCATCCGCACCCACGCGCCCAAGGACCCAAGATCGCGGGCCAGCGACAGGATGGGAAATTTCTCGTCCCGGTCTTTCCAATCGGTGCCATAGGCCGAGGTGTCCTGCGAAATCACCAGCAATTCGCGCACGCCGCTTTCAACCAGCTTTTCCGCCTCGCGCAGCACCGCCTTGGCAGGCCGCGAGGTCAGAAGCCCCCGCATGTCCGGAATGATGCAGAACTTGCACTTGTGATTGCAGCCTTCGGAAATCTTCAGATAGCTGTAATGGCGCGGCGTCAGCTTCACGCCGGAGGCGGGCAACAGGTCGATAAACGGATCAGGCGACGGCGGCACGGCAGTGTGAACCGCGTCGAGAACCTGTTCGTATTGATGCGGGCCAGTCACGGCCAGAACCTTGGGATGCGCGCCGGTAATATACTCGGGCTCTGCGCCCAGACAGCCGGTGACGATCACGCGGCCATTCTCGGCAAGCGCCTCTCCGATCGCATCAAGGCTTTCGGCCTTGGCGGAATCCAGGAAGCCACAGGTGTTCACGATCACCGCATCCGCCCCGGAGTAATCCGGGCTGATCCCGTATCCTTCCGCGCGCAGTCGCGTCAAAATCCGCTCGCTGTCCACCAGCGCTTTGGGGCAGCCAAGCGACACCATGCCGATGGTGGGTTGGCCGGAGCGGGGCGCATCCGTGATCCGGGCCGCTGGGGCAAGGTCGGGGCGCAGGGAAGGAGGGTTCTGTGACATGCGCGGCATATAATGCGTTGCACCGGGCGGCGAAAGCCCAGAACACGCATGTCCGTCACCCGTAAGATATCTTGCAAGCCGCAACGGCATCGTGTTTCGGTGCGGAACATCAGTCTTGAGGCTCAACATCGACCACGCGCCGCTTTCCCGAAACCTGACGCTCCTGCCGTGGCTCAAGTTCACGCAGAACCTCCTGTTCTGGCAGGCGACGTGGTTTCTATTCCTTCAAGACACGCTGTCCGCAGCCGAAGCCGTGCTGCTTTATGCCGTCTACGACATCGGGACGACGGTGTTCGAAGTGCCATCGGGATACATGTCCGACAAGATCGGCCGACGCGTCACGCTTCTGGCCTCGGCACTCGCAGGGCTTGCGGCGATGGTCTGCTTCAGCGTCGGTGACAGCTTTGCGTCTTTCGCCTTGGCGCAGGTTCTTCTTGGAGCATCGATGGCCTTCGCGTCGGGCACGGACAGTTCGCTCCTGTTCGAAACGCTCGCCGCCGAGGGGCGTGAGGACGAGGTCGAAAAATACGAGTTGCGCTTCTGGCGGTTCACCTTTGCCGCACTGATGGTCTCTGCGGTCAGCGGCGGACTGATGGCGCGCGCAGTTCCGGTTCTGCCCTTCGTGCTTTCGGGCGTCGCGTTTGTTGCGATGCTGATCTTGGCAGCCCGGTTGCGCGACAGCGCGCATCTCGTGGACGAGATCAATTCGGTTCCCTTCAGCACTGCAATTGGATCGGCATTCCGCAAGCCGGTCCTGCTCTGGCTCTTTGCACTCAGCGTCGTGATGTACGGGTTTTCCCACGTGCCGTTCGTGTTCGGTCAGCCCTTCATCCTGCGCGCGCTGGAAACCGTTGGACTGTCGGGCGAGGCGCCGCTTGTGTCCGGGGGTGTGACCAGCATCATGATGGCAGTCTCGGTCGCGGCGTCCTTCGCGGCGCCACAACTCCGCGCGCGGATCGGTCTGGCGGCCACCCTGCTTCTGGCGTTCGCCCTGCAAATCGTTCTTTGCGCGGTGCTGGCCCTGAACCAGAGCCTTTTTGCCATTGCGATCCTCTTCATGCGGATGGTGCCGGACAGCCTGTCACGGCCGTTCATCCTCGCCACGATCCAACCGTTGCTAAGCGACGGCGTCCGCGCGACCTACCTGTCGATCCAGAGCTTCGCGGGCCGTATCGCCTTCGCGCTGAGCCTCTGGATCGCGTCGCGCAATGTCAGCGACGTGGGCGAAATGCCGGTGTCCGATCTCGTTCAGGTGCTGGCAACCTACGCGGCGGTCGGGGCGGCGATCTGGCTCGGTCTCTGGTTTGCGTCCCGCCGGGTCACGCTCGAACCGATACGCAAGCCTCCACAACCGGACGCTCCTTAGAACGATAGGCACGCCGCTGCCCACCACGGTGCGCCGAAAACTCTCGCAAATCATCCAATATTGGCCCGATTGTCGACATAAACGGCCGCTATTCCGATCCAAACGGATTGGAGTTTCCAAATGTTTCTCTCTGTCGTCGTGCCCTGCATGAACGAACAAGACGCCATCCCGGCGCTGGTCGCCCGGCTCGAAGTGGTGATCGCACCTTATAAGGAGCGGGCCGAGATCATTCTCGTGGACGACGGATCCACCGACGCAACCTGGGACGCCATCGTCGCCGCACAATCGCGTGTTCCGCAACTCCGCGGATTGCGGATGTCGTCCAACCGGGGCCATCAGGTCGCTCTGACCGCGGGGCTCGAAGCGGCGCGTGGCGGACGCATCTTCATGCTCGACGCTGATTTGCAGGATCCTCCCGAACTGCTGGCCGACATGATGGCCATGATGGATCGCGGCTATGATGTGGTTTACGGCAGTCGCCGGGAACGCGAAGGCGAAACCTGGTTCAAACGCGCCAGCGCCAGCGCCTTCTACCGGCTTCTGAACCTGATGTCCGATGTTGAAATCCCTCGCGATACCGGCGATTTCCGCCTCGTCAGCCGTCGGGCGCTCGATGCGGTGCTGGCGATGCCGGAAAAGGCCCGTTTCGTGCGCGGTATGTTCGCCTGGGTCGGCTATCGCCAGATCGGCATCGAATACACCCGTGCCGCGCGCACCGTCGGGGAAACCAAATACCCGCTGCGCAAGATGATCCGTCTGGCGATGGACGCCATGACCGGCTTTTCCACGCGCCCGCTACGCCTTGCCACACGCCTGTCCTTCGTGAGCCTTGGCGTCGCCGCGCTGATGATGATCTACGTGCTGCATTCGATGCTGGCCTACCAGACCGTGCCGGGCTGGGCCTCGGTCATCGTCGCCATCAGCGCCTTTTCCGGGGTACAGCTTCTGACGCTGGGCATCCTCGGGGAATATATCGGCCGCCTCTATCTCGAAGCCAAGAACCGGCCCCTTTATTTCATCTCCGAAGACACCGAAACACCGGTTCCGGTTCAGTTGAAAACCCGAGCCTGACATGTCTCCGGGGCTGGGTAGAAAACTGCGCTTCGCCTGCGTCGGCACGGCTGTCGCGGCACTTTATATCGCGCTCTACGCAATGTTTCTGTGGCTGGGAATGGCGCAATTTTCCGCCAATGGCCTGGCCTTCCTGCTGGCGGTCGCGGTGCAGTATTCCGGTCAGGCCGGTTACACCTTTCGCGCGCCGATGGCCGATCCGCGGCAGATCGGGCGCTTTATCGCGATGATCGCCTGCGGCCTTGTCACCTCCGCAATCATCACGGGCTGGCTGGGCCCCGGCCTCGGGCTTGCGCCTATCGCGGCGGCTGTGACCGTCACGCTGATCCTGCCGGTCCAGAATTACCTCATCATGTCGCGCTGGGTATTCATGCGCGCGTCTGACCCTAGGGAGACCCCGTCATGACCCATGTCTACAGCGACACCTTTTTCGACTATATCGACACCGGGGCACGGCGCTCGGCACAGGCATTCATCGGGCTGCTGCAAGGCGCGCTTGCGCCGCAAAGCGTCCTCGATCTGGGTTGCGGGCGCGGTGTGTGGCTTGACGAATGGCATCGCGCGGGTGTCGCGACGGTACACGGCGTGGACGGCGATTACGTCAACCGCGACACGCTGGCCATTCCGTCCGACAGTTTTTCGGCCAAAGACCTGACCAGGCCGATCGATCTTGGCCGCAAATTCGACCTCGCACAAAGCCTGGAAGTCGGCGAACACCTGCCTCTTGAGGCATCGGATGCGCTTGTCGACAGTTTGACCCGATCAGCTGATCGCGTTCTGTTTTCCGCTGCTGTGGTCGGGCAGGGCGGCGAATGCCATGTCAACGAACAGCCTCTGTCTTTCTGGCAGGACAAATTCGAAGACCGTGGGTATTGCGCCTATGACTGCATCCGCCCGCATCTCGGCGGCCGGAGCGATGTCGAACCGTGGTATCGCTACAACGCGGTTCTCTACGTCAACGAGGCAGGTCTCGTCGGCCTTCCCGAAACCGTCACCGGACACGCGGTCCCGCGCGGTCAACAACTTCGGAATGTCGGCGACCTGACCTGGCGTCTGCGCTGCGGGATCGTGTCGCGTCTTCCTCAGGCCGCTGTGACGCAAATCGCACAGGTCCGCGCGGCGCTGATTGCGTCCCGTGCGCGCCGGAGCGCCCATCAGTCATGACCGACGTCGCCGCACATCCAATCGGGATCGGGCGCGTTTCTGCCTCGGCCGCGTCGCATCATCTCTGGCCGACGCTTTGCGTCACGCTGGTCGCGCTGCTGGTCATCGCCTCGCCAAACCTCATCGACCCGATGATCCGGTTCGATGATTATCCCGCCTTGTTCGCCGACCCGACCGGCTATTGGCACAAGACAAAGGATGAAGGACGGTGGCTGGGCTATTTGTGGCACCTGCGCGAAGTGACCACTCCGGCGTGGCTCAACCATGCCCTCTACCAGCTATGCTGGGCGACGATTGCCGCCAGTCTTGGGGCCTTGACCTTCAGGGGTCATGAAAACGCAGGCTGGTTCGCAGCCGTCGCCGCTTTGTTGGTGCTGGTGTCGCCGTCGGCGCTGCTGATTTCACTTTGGTTCAACACCTTGCTTCCCGGCATCGCATTGGTGGCAGCCTACGCGGTATTGGCCCATTTCACCTCCGCCATCACGCTGCGAGCCCTTATGCCGGTGTTCGTCATCCTCAGCTTCATGTCTTATACGAACTACCCTCTCCTGATCCTCACGGTTGCCGTCTTGCGGACCGAAGACCGGTCAATCCGAGATCTGGCCATTCTGCTGGCGCTTTTCGTGGTCAGTTTCGCCGCCGCAGTTCTCACGGTCTACGCGATCAATTATCACATTCACGGTGTATTTGGCGTGCACGTGGCGGATTGGCGCAACGCGACACCGGCGTCCGATCTAGCGGGAATCGTCGCGAATTCTCCGGTTCTGGCCGAGACCGTTCGCGACTACGTGACCAAGACTACCTTTCACTTCGAACCAGCCATCTATTTCCATCTGGGATTGCTGCTAGGCTCGACCGTCATCCTATTGCGCCGTGCCCCGCTTGAAGCCGCGTATCTTTTTGCGGTGATGGCTGTCGGCGTGGCGATACTGCTTTTGCAGGTTCTCAAAATGGGGCTCTACGTGCCGACCCGTGCCTGCCTGATTATTTGGCTGATCTATGCTCTGATCGTCGCGCGGGCCACGCATCTGGTATCGCTGGATCGTGGGTTGATTGGCCGTATGGCGCGCAACTGTGCCTTGCTGATCATCGGGAGCTACGGATTGCAGACGATCATCCACTATTCCGCGTATTGGGCGTGGCAGGACGACACGCGGGTCCTTGCTGCCGATCTCCGGACGGTCGAGGGACGTGTGGTCATTGCAGACGATGTATTGCCACTGGCGTCCGCGCAGCAGGCGTTCATTCTGGACACCCGCGGCTTGGCGTGGCGTTTGAAGCAGTTGACGGGGCGCGACGTGGCGGTCTGCCTTGACGGGTTGGGCTGCTGTGCCGCCGCCGATGCCGGAGGGGCAGTTGTTTGTCCGACACGCATCCACCTTGAGCCGTCAGAGACCGGATTGGTCCTTAAAATCCGTCCGCCAGTCTGAGAAAGAATTAAGGGGCGGTAGACCCGCCCCTATAATCCAACAATCTTGTTGATCTATTCTGTCGATAAGAGCCTTCGTTCACCGACGCCGGTCGCGCCGCGACGACATCGGTTGGAACGCCACGCCGACATGCGCTTCGCAATAGGGTTTGCCCTGCTGTACCGGCAGCCCGCAGAACCAGAAGTTCGGCGTTGCCGGATCGCCGACCGGCCATTTGCAGGTCCGTTCGGTCAGTTCCATCAGCGTCAGCTTTTTGGCCTTTTTCTCGACCGCGTTTACCTTGGCCAAGGCCTCGGGGCTGATCTCGTTGGCCGATGGTTGCGGGGGGAGGGGCTGACCTGCGGGAATGATCTGCTTTCGCGGGCTGGGCGGAGGGGTCGCGGATTTTGTTTCCATGACCACTTCGGGCTGCGCGGGTTTGGCAGGCGCTGCCGGTTTGGGCGCGGCCTTGGGTTTCGCGGCTTCCGCCTTTGGCGCGGGTTTGGCTTCGGCCTTGGTCGTCCCGGCCGCACCGGCGCGGTTCGACAGCCCGAGGCGATGCACCTTGCCGATCACGGCGTTGCGGGTCACGCCGCCCAGCTCTTTGGCGATCTGGCTTGCGGACTGGCCCTCGCCCCACATCTTCTTGAGCAGTTCCACACGTTCATCGGTCCAGGACATCGTGCCCTCCATCAAAAAGAGCGGCCGTTTGCGTTGGCCGCCCGAAATCTCTAAGTCGCTTCTTATTCTAATCATGCGTGGGCGAGTTACAACCCGCACTGACAGGCAAGAGGGCACCAATGCAGCAGACAGGGCAGATGATTGCGAACGAACGCCGCTTCGGAAGAGTGAACTGGCTGGGCCTTTACACCTTGGGTCAGCGGGAAATCCTGCGTTTCCTGAATGTCTGGACGCAGACACTGCTCGCGCCGCTCGTCACGGCGGGTCTTTTCATGCTGATCTTCACCATCGCTATCGGTCCCCGCCGGGGTGACGTGATGGGAGTGGACTTCACCACCTTCATCGCCCCGGGCATCCTGATGATGACCGTGATCCAGAATGCCTTTGCCAACACGTCGTCCTCGATCGTGGTGTCCAAGGTGCAGGGCAATATCGTCGACACATTGATGCCGCCGCTCTCTGCCGGGGAGTTGGTTCTGGGCTACCTCGCCGGAGGCGTTGCCCGCGGCTTGATCGTGGCCATCGCCATCGCCGTGGCGCTTTGGGTGTTTCTCGGCATCGTTCCGCAGCATCCGATGGCCGCGCTCTACTTCGTGATC
Organism: uncultured Marivita sp.; assembly: GCF_947488135.1. Lineage (GTDB taxonomy): Bacteria > Pseudomonadota > Alphaproteobacteria > Rhodobacterales > Rhodobacteraceae > Marivita. The sequence goes on from NZ_CANKYW010000006.1 coordinate 104,819, forward strand.
GTCGGAGCGGCGCTCTTGTCGGGGATCGGCATGGTCGCAGGCATCTACGCCGAGAAGTTCGATCAGATGGCCGCGATTACCAACTTCATCGTGACGCCGCTCGCCTTTCTGTCGGGCACCTTCTATTCGGTCGATGCGTTGCCGCCGCTGCTGAATGACATCACCCACGGCAACCCGATCTTTCACCTGATCGACGGGGTGCGCTGGGGCATGATCGGCGTGTCGGACAGCAGTCCTCTTCTGGGAGCGATCGTGGCGCTGGCAAGCACCATTGCGATCAACGTGCTGGCGTGGTCCTTCTTCCGACGCGGCTACCGGCTGAAGGCCTGATCGGCCTTTTGCGCAACACAAATAATGTGGACGGCGAGCGCAGGGTTTGCGCCTTGAACCCGAACGGGGGCGACGTCATGCGCCGCTTGGTCGGTTTCAGAAATTACTGGCTGCGCATCGGCACGATCTGCTGAACGATGCCCACCAGAACAAGGTAAAGCGACGTGGCGATCAAGCCCCAATGCGCCCAGCTTTCCGGATGGAAATCGACCCAGGCCGCCCAACCCGCGAAAAACGTCCATGCCAACGCGATCGGTAGCGACACGCTGCGCCACCGCTCCGTGCGGACCGGGTGGATGAACTTGAGCGGCAGGAACATCGCCACCGCCAGGACCGCAACCAAGGTTAATGACACCCAGAAATTCGGCTCGATGGCGAAGAGGACGAGGATCAGCATGTTCCAACAGCCGGGAAACCCGTGAAAGGAATTGTCCGATGTCTTCATGCGACTGTCCGCGAAATAAAGCGCCGAGGCAAAGGTGATCACGATGATTGCGAACCACCCGGTCCAGCCGGGCAACAGACCGGACTGGAACAGCGCGAACGCAGGAATGAACACGTAGGTCAGGTAGTCGATGATGAGGTCGAGCAGCACCCCGTCGAAGCGCGGTGCGTTCCGCTTTACATCGAATTTGCGCGCCAACGGCCCATCCACGCCGTCGACGGCAAAGGCGACCACGAGCCAGAGGAACATGATCGACCATTCCTCCTGCGCCGCCGCCAGAAGCGCCAGCATGGCAAACACCGCACCCGTAGCGGTCAGAAGATGAACACAAAGCGCGCGGGCGTGATCGGTCATTTGGCGGTTTTGGCGCAAATGCTCCGACCTTGCAACGCGGCTGTGCCGTTGCGCCGATGGCCCTCGGTCAAGTTCGATTGACCTGTCACCTTCACGCAACGAGCCGCTGTCCGTCATGGCCGGTGATCATTGCTGGCACGATCTCGCCCACGGGCTGCGGGGTGGCGAAGGAGACCTCGGTGAATTGCTCGGTCCGTCCCATGTCGGGCGCTTCCATCAAGACGCGATGGCTGCGGCCGTGTTGCGCCAGCAAGTGCCGTTCGACCGCCTGTGCGCCCGCATCCCGCAGACGCGCGGCGCGGACCTTGATCGCGCGCCCGTCCACTTGCGGCATCCGTGCGGCAGGAGTGCCCTCGCGGGGGGAGTAGGGGAAGACATGCAGCCAGGTCAGGTCACATTCCTCGACCAGCCGGAGAGAGTTCTCGAAATGCGCCTCGGTCTCGGTCGGGAAGCCCGCGATGATATCCGCGCCGAAGGTCATGTCGGGCCGAAGGCTGCGGGCTTCTTCGGCAAAGCGAATGGCATCCTCGCGCAAATGGCGGCGTTTCATGCGCTTCAGGATGAGGTCGTCGCCATGCTGAAGGCTCAGATGCAGATGCGGCATCAGACGCGGTTCCGTCGCGATCGCCTGCATCAGATTCTCGTCCACCTCGATACTGTCGATGGAACTGATCCGCAGGCGCGGCAGATCCGGCACCAGCTTCAGGATGCGCATGACCAGATCGCCCAGTTTCGGCTGTGCGGGCAGGTCTGCGCCCCAAGAGGTCAGGTCGACGCCGGTGAGCACCACCTCGTTGAAGCCCTTGTCGACCAGTCGCTTGATCTGATCGACGATCACTCCGGCAGGCACGGACCGCGAATTGCCGCGACCGTAGGGGATGATGCAGAAGGTGCAGCGATGGTCGCAGCCATTCTGTACCTGCACATAGGCGCGGCTGCGGGTGCCGAAGCCGTCGATCAGGTGCTGCGCGGTTTCGGTGACAGACATGATGTCGTTGACCTGCACCGCTTCGGTGTCGCCGATGAAGTCGGCCGACAATCCGCGCCATGTGTCCGGTGTCATCTTCTCGGTATTGCCGATCACCGCATCGACCTCGGCCATATGGGCAAAGGTTTCGGGCTCGGTTTGCGCGGCGCAGCCGGTGACGATCAGCTTGGCATCCGGGTTGTCCCGGCGCAGCTTGCGGATTTCCTGCCGGGCCTTGCGCACCGCTTCGGCCGTCACGGCGCAGGTGTTGACGACGACCGCGTTTTCGAGACCCGCCTGCGCGGCCAGATCTTTCATTGCCTCGGTCTCGTAAGCATTCAGCCGGCAGCCGAGCGTGGTGAACTTGGGCGGTGTCATCGTACCTGCTCCAACCAGTCCCGAGTGAACATCCCCGAGAACACGTGCGCCGTCGGTCCCGTCATCCAGACGCCATCCTCGCGCCAGTCGATCTCGATCCGCCCGCCGTCGAGATCAATCGCCACAGTCCGGTCGGTCAGACCCCGCCGCGCGGCGGCGACAGCCGTTGCGCAGGATGACGACCCCGACGCCAACGTCACGCCGACACCCCGTTCCCACACCCGCATCCGCAGATGGTTCTTTCCGATCACGCTGGCGAATTGCACGTTGGTGCGCCGTGGGTAAAGCGGATGATGCTCGATCTCCGCACCGCGTATCTCAAGATCGACCGATTCGGCATCTCCGACGAAGAATGTACAATGCGGATTGCCCATACCGGTGGCCGTCGGGGCGCCGTCGATGGGCAATTCGAGCGTATCCACCTCGCGGGCAAGCGGGACATCCTGCCAGTCAAGTTGCGGTTGCCCCATATTCACCGACGTCAGCCCATCGCCCGCGTCGCGCGCCGCAAGATACCCACGTTCCGTTTTCAATACCACGTCCGAGCGACCGCTCTCATCCATCAGGAAACGCGCGATACAGCGTGTGGCGTTGCCACAGGCCCCTGCGGTAGACCCATCCGAATTGTAAAACACGAGCTGCGCATCCGAACCGTCTGCTCCGTTTTGAATGAGCGCCAGTTGGTCGAACCCGACACCCCGATGCCGGTCCCCGATCGCCCGCGCCAGCGCGGCGGTCATGTCTATGCGATGCGCACGGCTATCCAGCACGACAAAATCATTGCCGAGCCCGTGCATCTTCATGAAGGCGATATCGCGCGTCGCGTGGGTCATCATGGCCGCGCATATACGCCCGCGCGCTACATCTTTCCAGTGCGCCGCGTCCCACACCCTGCGGCAAACTTGAAGTTAGGCCGCGATGAGGCCGTTTTGGGGGTTGACCACACTCCACCCTCTTTCTAGATAGCCCGCCAGTGGGCCGTTAGCTCAGTTGGTAGAGCAACTGACTTTTAATCAGTGGGTCGCAGGTTCGAATCCTGCACGGCTCACCACTGACTTCCTGAATAGATTGAAAAAAAGTATGCGAAGGCAGGCGGACTGTCTGGCGCATATTTTTCCGCCCGACCTCTTGCAGCGCTCCATTTAGCCGCTACCTATTTGCGAGTGATTTGCATTTTCAGTTTTGCGCGATCATACTCAGCGTGGAGGTGGCAAGAATGAGAGCTTGGGTTCTGAGGTGGGTGTCTGCCGGGCTGCTGATGGCAGGAGCCGGTGCGGCTTTGGCGGATGAGAAGATGAAGGTCGTCACGACTTTCACGGTTCTCGCCGACATGGCGGCGAATGTGGCAGGGGATGCGGCTGAGGTTGTGTCGATCACAAAACCCGGCGCCGAAATTCACGGCTACGAACCGACGCCGCAGGATATTGTGCGGGCTTACGATGCGGACCTCATTCTCTGGAACGGTCTCAACCTTGAGCTTTGGTTCGAGCAATTCACCTCGAACCTCGGTGATGTGCCCTCCGTCACACTCAGCGACGGGATCGACCCGATTTCCATCTCGTCCGGCAGTTACGAAGGCAAACCCAATCCCCACGCGTGGATGGGGTTGGATAACGCCTTGGTCTATATCGACAATATCGCGGCCGCTTTCTCCGAACACGATCCCGACAATGCGGCGGTCTACGCGCAAAACGCGGAGCGGTACAAAGAGGAACTTCGCGCCACCATCGAACCGCTGCGCGACGCCATCGCGACGATCCCCGAAGATCGGCGCTGGCTGGTGACCTGCGAAGGCGCCTTCAGTTACCTCGCGCGGGATCTTGGCCTGAAGGAGCTGTATCTCTGGCCGATGAACGCCGATCAGGTGGGAACGCCGCAGCAGGTGCGGGCTGTAATTGACGGGGTGCGGGAAAACGACATCCCGGTCGTCTTCTGCGAAAGCACCGTCAACACTGCCCCGGCCGAGCAGGTCGCCCGTGAGACGGGTGTCAGCTATGGCGGCGTGCTCTATGTTGATTCGTTGAGCGAGGAGGGCGGTCCCGTTCCGACCTATCTCGATCTGTTGACCGTCACGACACGGACGGTTGCCGACGGGCTGACTTCGGTCACGAATTGATCCGAAGCGCCACTGCTCGGCGCGTTGCCGATTGCAATTCCGCAGGTGACGCACCCAAGTCTGGACGCAGCTTTCCCGGCTGCGTTCGAACCATGTAAGGAAACGCCATGCTCGATGAGCAGAGCCAATTGAAACCGGAGATACGACACGACCCCAAGAAAAGCGGTCTGTCGGCCCATGACGTCACCGTCACCTATCGCAATGGCCATACCGCGCTCTGGAATGCGAGCTTCGAGATTCCGCGTGGCACGGTCACGGCGCTAGTGGGGATCAACGGCGCTGGCAAGTCGACTCTGTTCAAGGCGATCATGGGGTTTGTACCTGCGGCAAAGGGCGAGATCCGTATCCTCGGCATGACGGTGAAAGAAGCGCTCGAGCGCAATCTCGTGGCCTATGTCCCGCAATCCGAGGAAGTGGATTGGGCCTTTCCGGTTCTTGTCGAAGACGTCGTCATGATGGGGCGCTACGGCAAGATGGGGTTCCTGCGCCGTCCGAAAGCTGCCGATTACGAGGCGGTGGATCAGGCGCTTTCGCGGGTCAACATGCAGGACTTCCGGCATCGCCAGATCGGTGAGCTTTCCGGCGGCCAGCGCAAGCGCGTCTTTCTGGCCCGCGCTCTGGCGCAGGACGGTCAGGTGATCCTGCTGGACGAACCCTTCACCGGTGTCGATGTGCAGACCGAGGATCAGATCGTCGCCCTTTTGCGCGAATTGCGGGACGAGGGGCGGGTGATGCTCGTGTCGACCCACAATCTTGGATCGGTTCCCGAATTTTGCGACCGTACGGTTCTCGTCAAGGGCACGGTGCTCAGCTACGGCCCCACCGAGACCACCTTCACCCGCGAGAACCTTGAAAAGGCCTTTGGCGGAGTGCTGCGTCACTTCACGCTTGGCGGTGATACGCTGCACGACGACGAGGACGCGCGTGAGGTGACGATCTTCACCGACGATGAACGCCCCTTCGTTCAGTACGGCGAAAAGACCCAGCGCACGGATCCCAACGCATGATATCCGCGCTCCTGGAACCTTTCGGCTATCATTACATGGTCAACGCCATGTGGGTGTCCGCTTTGGTCGGCGGCGTCTGTGCGTTCCTGTCCGCCTATCTCATGCTCAAGGGGTGGTCGCTGATCGGGGACGCCCTGTCCCACTCGGTCGTGCCGGGGGTTGCGGGGGCCTACATCCTCGGACTGCCCTTCGCACTGGGCGCGTTTATCGCGGGCGGTCTGGCGGCGGCCTCGATGCTGTTCCTGTCCGAAAGGTCGGGCTTGAAACCCGATGTCATCATCGGACTGATCTTCACGTCGTTCTTCGGGTTGGGCCTCTTCATGGTGTCCATCAATCCAATGTCGGTGTCCGTGCAGACCATCACGATGGGCAATATCCTTGCCATCACGCCCGAAGACACGCTGCAACTCGCGATCATCGGGTTCGTGTCTCTGGCTGTCCTTCTGGCGAAGTGGAAGGACCTGATGGTCACGTTCTTCGACGAAAACCACGCCCGCACCATCGGATTGCGCCCGCAAGTGCTCAAGGCGATCTTCTTTGTGCTGCTGTCGGCCTCGGTCGTCGCAGCGATGCAGACCGTGGGCGCGTTCCTGGTGATCGCGATGGTGGTGACTCCGGGGGCCACCGCCTACCTGCTGTGTGACAGGTTCCCGCGCCTGATCGTGACCTCCGTCGCCATCGGCGCGCTTACGAGTTTCGTGGGGGCCTATGCCAGCTACTTCCTCGATGGTGCGACGGGCGGGATCATCGTCTGCCTGCAAACGCTGATCTTCCTTCTGGCTTTCGTCTTCGCACCCCGCCACGGCCTTCTGGCAGCCCGCCGCAAGGCGGACGCGGCCTTGCGGGACGGGCCGACGGACAGCCTCGTAACGGCAGACCCTGCAAAAGGCGGTGTGTGATGGACGCTGAAACACTGCTTTTGCCGTTCCGCTTTGCATTTATGCAAAACGCTTTCCTGATCTCCATGATGGTCGCCGTGCCGACCGCCTTGCTGTCCTGTTTCCTGGTGCTGAAAGGTTGGGCGCTGATGGGCGACGCGGTCAGCCACGCGGTGCTGCCGGGGATCGTATTGGCGTATATCATCGGCATTCCGCTTCTGATCGGGGCCTTTGTCGCTGGCATGACCTGCGCGCTGGCGACTGGCTACCTGTCAAGCAACAGCCGCGTCAAAGAGGATACGGTGATGGGTGTCGTGTTCTCGGGCATGTTCGGCTTAGGGATCGTTCTGTACGTGTCCATCGAAACCAATGCGCATCTGGATCATATCCTGTTCGGCAACATGTTGGGCGTGGAAACGCACGAGCTTTGGACGGCAGGCATCATCTCCGCACTGGTCGCTGCCGTGCTGGTCCTCAAATGGAAAGACCTGTTGCTGCACAGCTTCGACCCGGCACAGGCACAGGCGTCCGGTTTGCAGGTCAACGTGCTGCATTACGGGCTTCTGACCGTGCTGTCGCTCACCATCGTCGCGACGCTCTCCGCCGCTGGTCTGATCCTCGCCATCGGGCTTCTGATCGCACCGGGCGCAATCGCCTTCCTTCTGGTGCGTGAATTCCGGGCGATGCTGTGGATGGCGGTTCTGATAAACGTTGGGGCGATGCTGCTTGGCACCTATCTGAGCTTTTTCCTCGACAGCGCGCCGGCACCGACGATCATTCTGATCCTCACGGCCCTGTTCATCCTGGCCTTCATTCGACGACAGGTTCTGACACGCCGGGCCTCGCGGCTGCGCGTGCGGCACGGATAGAGACGTTCCTCAGGTCATGACGTCGGGCTTGGTGCGCCCGGTGCGCTCCTGCAATTCGCAGATCATCGCGGTGGCCTCGGCGATGTCGCGCAGCGCCGTTTGCGTTTCGATGGTCAGATCGCCGTCGGGGGCTTCGTAACGCTCAAGATAGACGCGCAGTGTCGCACCCTCCGTCCCGGTACCGGACAGCCGAAGCACCGCACGCCCGCCGCCCTCGAAATTGATGCGCAGCCCCTGATTGTGGCTCACCGACCCATCGACCGGATCGTGGTAGGAAAACGAATCCGCCGATGCGACCGTGCACGCGCCAAAGCTTTGCCCGGCGAGATCGCCGAGCTTCGCTGTCAGGTCCGCCATCAACCCGTTGGCGATGGCGCTGTCCACGGCTTCGTAGTCGTGGCGGGAATAATAGTTGCGGCCATAGGTCTGCCAATGGTCCTGCAGGATCTCCTTCACGGACATCTTGCGCACAGCCAATATATTAAGCCAGAGCAGCACGGCCCAAAGCCCGTCCTTTTCCCGCACATGGTCGCTGCCGGTGCCCGCGCTTTCCTCACCGCAGAGCGTCACGCGCCCGGCATCCAGGAGGTTGCCAAAGAATTTCCACCCGGTTGGCGTTTCGAAGCATTCCACGCCAAGTGCCTCGGCGACACGGTCACAGGCGCCGCTCGTGGGCATCGACCGGGCCACCCCGGCAATGCCGCGTTCGTATCCGGGGGCGAGATGCGCGTTCGCGGCCAGAACGGCAAGGCTGTCGGACGGGGTCACGTAGATGCCGCGCCCCAGGATCATGTTGCGGTCGCCATCCCCATCCGAAGCGGCGGCGAAATCCGGCCCGTCATCGGACATGACCAGATCGACAAGCGGCTTGGCCCAGATCGGGTTGGGATCGGGATGCCCCTTGCCGAAGTCGACCGACGGAGTGCCGTTCATCACTGTGTCCGAAGCTGCGCCCAGGGTGTCTTCGAGGATCGCCTTGGCATAAGGCCCCGTGACCGCGTGCATCGCGTCGAACCGCATGGTGAAGCCATCGGCGAAGAGCGCGCGCAACGCGTCGAAATCGAACAGGTCTTCCATCAGCGCGGCGTAATCCGTCACCGGGTCGACGATCTCCACGGTCATGTCACCAAGATTGACCGTTCCAACCTGGCCAAGATCGATATCCGCCGTGTCGAGCGTTCGGTAGCTGTCGATGGTCTTGGTCTGCGCAAAGATCTCGTCGGTGATCGCCTCGGGCGCCGGGCCACCGTTGGACGTGTTGTATTTCAGACCAAAATCCTCGTCGATCCCGCCGGGATTGTGGCTGGCTGACAGGATCAGACCCCCATCCGCACCGCGCTTGCGGATCAGGTGCGACGCCGCAGGGGTGGACAGCAACCCGTCTTGACCGACAATCGCCTGCGCCGCCCCGTTGGCCGAGGCCATGCGCAGGATCGTCTGGATCGCTTCGGCGTTGAAAAACCGCCCATCCCCGCCGATCACCAGTGTCTTGCCTTCGACCCCGTCGATCGCGTTGAAGATCGATTGCACGAAACATTCCACGTAGTCCGGTTGCATATAGACACGGGTTTTCTTGCGCAGGCCGGATGTGCCGGGCTTCTGGCCCTCGAACGGGGTGCAGGTCTGGGTCAGGATCGTCATGCGGTTGCCTCCTTCGGGTGGTCCGTCTCGTCGTGCTGTGGGATCGGGCCGCGCTGCGCGTTCATCACATCGGCAACGTGCCGAAGCGCCGGGTTGTGGCCCATGTCCTCGATCGGCACGCTCAATCGTCTGCGCCAATTGGGGTGCTCGTCAATCGTTCCCGGCAGGTTCTGCGCGTCAAGAGCGCCGAACACGTCGTCGAGTTGTACCGACACGAGGGCGGCGGGCGCACACGCCAGTTCGCCGTGGATCGCATCGGCGATCTCGGTAGAGGTTGCGTCGGAGGAAAGGTGACAAACATCGCGCAAGCTCGCGCGCTGGCGCGACCGCTGTGCATGGCGGGCGTCGCGGTCGCGGCCATTCAGCCAGCCGACCTTCCGCCACCATTCGATATCTGTGCCGTACCAGAACCCGTTGAGCGTCGGTGTGTCGTGTGTGCCGAAGCAGGCAAGGCTGTAGGGGGGCAAGGTGTCGACGGGGCGAATCTCGCCCAGATGGTTCGTCTCGAATTGCCAGACCGCGTAGCTGTAAAGCCCGGACCCGTTCATCGCCTCACGGAACCCGTCGGGCACAAGCCCCAGGTCTTCGCCCACCACGACACAGCCCGCGCGATGCGCTTCGATGGTGATCACGGCCAGAAGCGACTCCAGCGGCTGTGTGATATAGCCCCCCGGGCTGCCATCGTCCGGCAACCAGTAGCTGCGCAGAAGACCGAGCGCGTGGTCTATCCGCAAAAGCCCGCACTTGGCCATCAACCGCCGCAACATGGACCGCAGCGGCGCATAGTGCGCCCGTGCCAGCGGTCCCGGTGCGTGCGCGGCCAGTGCCCAGGATTGGCCCTCGGGGCTCAGGTGGTCAGGCGGCGCGCCGATGGTGACGCCTTTAGCGATGGTGTCGGCGTTCATCCAGACCTCGGCCCCATCAGGACGTGGGCCAACGGCAAGGTCTAGGTAGAGGCCAAGCCCCATGCCAGCACCGGTTGCAGCCTGTTGCGCAGCGTCGATCTGCTGTTCGGCCAGCCATTGCAGCCAGAGATGGAACTCCGCCCTGTCGCCCGACGCTTTGCGCGCATCGGGGCCGGGTGTTTGCAACGCGATCGGCCAAGTGCGGAAATCATGCCCGTGGATTTCGCTGATCGCTTCGAACTCGGCAAACCGGCGGGTGTCTGCGGAACAGGTCTTTGCCCAGCGCGCAAAAGCCGATCTGTCGTATGCTTCGAACTCGCGCTCCAACGCCGCGCGTTGGACGGTCCGATATGCGGCATAGTCGATCAGCTCCGCGTCCGGCGTCGGCCCAAGCCCGGCTTTCGACGCGATGTGGTCGATGTTGAACATGCCACGATGCGACGGCGAATAGGGGCTGATGATGTCCTCCATCGCCCAGCCCAGAGCGTGCAACGGGTTCACGCCGAAGAACTGTGCACCGGCCTGCCCGAAGATTGCGGCAATCGCGCCCAGATCGGTGTAGGTTCCAAGCCCACCGTTGTGCCGAGACCGCAGTCCGTAAAGCGCCCCGGTCGTGCCCCAGCACCGTTCCATCGCGGCGCGCTCGTCCAGACGTGGCGCGTGACGCGGGCGCACCATGATGAAGGTAGAGAGCTGGCTTCCCGCCTGCTCGACGTGAAGGTCATAGTACCCGACGCCCAGACGCGGCAATTCGATCAGCTCTGCCGCGCGGCCTTCGGCGATCAGCGCACCTGTTTCGTCCAGCAGGGACCAATCGCACATGCCATCGACAGGCAGCGTCGGGCCTTCCCCGGCGAAGGCAATCAATTCCAGGGGCAGCTTATGCGCGTCCTGCGCCGCCAACGCGTCTTCCACCGATGCCGGGGTGTCGGCTTCGGTGCGCAGCGCCTTGAGAAGCGCGCGCAGAGTGTCGGGGCTTGCCTCGTGCCGCACGCCGTGCAGGTCAAAGAAATCAAGGTAGATGCCCTGCGCCCCGGCGAGCTGGCGCACCCTGTCGTCTGCGGTGCTCATCCGTCGGACCCGGTCCTGAGAACGAACGCGCTGACCGAATGGGCAGGGACGCGCACGCTCTTGCCCGTTATGGTCGTCGGCCGCTGGTCTGCCACGGAAGTCTCGATCTCGCGCACCCAAGGCGCCTCGCCTGACCGAGGCAGACAGAGGTCCATGTCGTCATTCGTACCGTTGAAAGCCAGCAGGACTTCGTCGGTCAGGGTTCTTCCAGTCAGGCTTTCGGCATTGCCGCGCAAATGCAGGCACAGGCTCGATAGGTTCTCGTCACCCCAGTTCAACGCCTTGCCGTCAAAACCGCGCCATTCCACATCCTTGCGATGATCGGTTTCCCGAGTCGCGCCGTGCAGGAAATCCATTTGTCGCAGCACAGGCGTGTCACGCCGGACCCGCGACAGGGCGGCCGTGAACGCGATCTGTTCGGGATCGAGTTCGGACCAGTCGATCCAGGTGATCTCGTTGTCCTGGCAATAGCCGTTGTTGTTGCCGTTTTGCGAATGCCCGCCTTCGTCCCCGGCAAGCAGCATCGGCGTGCCTTGCGACAGAAACACGGTGGCCAGCATATTGCGTTGTCGCCTCGCGCGATCTTCCCGGATCAGCGGATCGTCCGTCGGGCCTTCGATGCCGAAATTGTCGCTGAAATTCGCCTTGTGCCCGTCCTGGTTGCCTTCGCCATTGGCGTGGTTGTGGCGCTTCTCGAACTGCGTCGTGTCGGCCAGAGTATAGCCATCATGCGAAGCGGCGTAATTGATCGACGACCACACCCGGCGGCCACGCTTGTCGAAAACGTGCGCCGTTCCCAGAAGCGCGGACCCCAACTCTTGCGCGCCGTGGATATCACCGCGCCAGAACTTGCGCACCGTGTCGCGATAGCGGTCGTTCCACTCCGCGAACTTCGCCGGAAAACCGCCAAGCTGGTATCCGCCGGGGCCGATATCCCACGGCTCAGCAATCATCTTCACACCGGAAAGGACGGGATCCTGCCGCAGGGCTGTCAGAAAACTCCCGTTTCGGTCGAACCCGTCCGCCTCGCGGCAAAGCGTGGTTGCGAGGTCGAACCGGAAGCCGTCGACGCCCATCGCCTGCACCCAGAAGCGCAGGCTGTCGAGGATCATCCGCGTGACAAACGGATGTGCCACGTTCAACGTATTGCCGCATCCGGTGTCGTTGACGTAATAGCGGGGTGCATCGTCCTGAAGCCGGTAATAGGCCGCGTTGTCCAAGCCGCGGAACGACAGGGTCGGTCCCAACTGATCGCCTTCGGCAGAATGGTTGTAGACCACATCCAGAATGACCTCGATCCCGGCGGCATGGAAGCGGTCCACCATCGCGCGGAACCCGCGCACGCCCGCCGGTCCGAAGTAGCGCGGCTCGGGGGCGAAGAAGCCGACCGTGTTGTAGCCCCAGTAATTGATCAGCCCGCGCTCCGACAAGGCGCCTTCAGATTTGATCGCCTGCACCGGCAGAAGTTCAACCGCCGTGATGCCAAGCCGCGTCAGATGTTCCAGCATCGCGGGCGACGCCATGCCGTCGTATGTGCCGCGCAGCGCCTCGGGGACGTCGGGGTGCAGCTGTGTGAGCCCTTTGACATGGGCTTCGTAGATCAGCGTTTCATTCCAGCCGTTCCCAAAAGGCTGTGCGTCCAGCGGGAAGAGATCCGGGTCCGACACCACCGATTTGGCCACGAAAGGCGCGCTGTCTCGGTTGTCGAAGGACAGGTCCGCATCCGGGGATGCGTGCTGATAGCCGAACGTGGCGGTGTGATCGGCAAAGCTGCCGTGGAACTCGCGCGTGTAGGGGTCGATCAGTAGTTTGTTGCGGTTGAACCGATGACCGGCCTCCGGGTCATACGGCCCAGCGGCCCGATACCCATAAAGCGTGCCCGGCTTCAGCCCCGCAACATACCCGTGCCACACCGCGCCGGTGCGTTCGGGCAGGGGCAGGCGCATCTCTTCGGTTTTGCCGTCTGGCGAGAACAGACACAGAAAGACCTGTTCCGCGTGTTCCGAGAACACGGCGAAGTTGGTTCCACTGCCGTCGAAATATGCGCCCAGCCGGGACGGTGTGCCGGGTTCAAGCTTGGCGGAAACGGTGGCGTGATAGGTCATGACACGAGGTCGGAATAAAGGTCTCGATACGCCTTGGCCGAGCTTTCCCAACTGACCGGATGGCGCATCGCGGCGCGCTGCATGGCTTGCCAGAGTTTGGTGTCGGCATAGGCATCGACCACTCGGTCGATCACGGCGGCTAGGCCGACGGCGCTGACATCAGAAAAAACAAACCCGGTCGCGGCCTTGGCGGCGATGGCGGCGACATTGGCGTCGATCACGGTATCGGCCAGACCGCCGGTACGAGCGACGACGGGCAAGGTGCCGTAATGCAACCCGTAAAGCTGGGTGAGGCCGCAGGGCTCGAACCTGGACGGGATCAGGATCGCGTCGCTGCCCGCCTGAAAGAGATGCGACAGCGGCTCGTCATAGCCGATATAGGCTGCAACCTGCCCGGGATTGAGTTCGGCCGCATCGCGGAACCCCTGTTCCAGCTCGGGCTGTCCGGTGCCCAAAACGGCCAGTTGCGCGCCACGCGACACCAGATGCGGCACCGCCTCGAGCAAAGCGTCGAGGCCCTTCTGGCTGGTCAATCGGCTGATGACGCAGAACAGCGGCCCGTCGGTTCTGACCTGAAGACCCAGCCGTTCGCTCAGCGCTATGCGGTTGCTCGCCTTTCGTTTCAGCGTCTTGACGTCATACGTTTCGGCCAGTGCAGCGTCATCCGCGGGGTTCCATGCGTCGGTGTCGATCCCGTTGAGCAACCCGCTCAGCACGTTGGATCGGGCCTGAAGCACACCTTCGAGGCCCATGCCGAACTCCGGCGTCAGGATTTCGCGCGCGTAGGTGGGGCTGACCGTGGTGATCCGGTCCGAGAACATCAATGCGCCCTTCAAAAAGCTCAGATCGCCGTGAAACTCCAGCCCCTCGGGATGGAACCAGTCCGTCTTGAGGTGCAGCCTGTCGAGGACCTGCGGCCCGAAACGCCCCTGGAAGGCGATGTTGTGGATCGTGATGACCGATCGCGGCATGTCACGCCCGGACATGCGCAGGTAGACGGGGGCGAGTGCGGCTTGCCAGTCATGCGCGTGCAACACGTCCGGCTGGTATCCGTCGACTGCGCCCATCGCGATCCGCGCGCCCGCCATCGACAGGGCCGCGAAGCGCAGGTGGTTGTCGGTCCAGTCCTTGCCCGCCTCATCGACGTAAAGCCCGCCGGGTCGATCGAACAATTGCGGCGCGTCGAGCAGGAATAGCGTGATGCCACCGGATGTGACTTCGACAATTCGCCCCGTGCCACCCGGCAGATCGTCGAACCGCGCCACTTCCTTGCCCGTGGGCAAAAGTGGGAACAGCGCCGGATAGGCGGGCAGGACGACCCGTGTCTCGACCCCGAGCGGTGACAGCGCCGCCGGAAGTGCTCCGACCACATCCGCCAATCCTCCCGTCTTCACGAAAGGCGCGCCTTCCGAGGCGACCATCAACACCTGCATGTCAGCTATCCAGTTTGTCTATCATCGCTTGGGTGATCAGGCAGATGCCCCCTTCGGAGCGTCGGAAGCGTTTGGCATCCGCTTTGGGATCTTCGCCCACGATCAGCCCCGGCGGGATCTTCACGCCGCGATCCAGCACCACGTTCTTGAGATAGGCACGGCGGCCCACCTCGGCGTAGGGCAGGGCGACCACGCCTTCGAGTTGCGAATAGGAATGCGTTTTCACACCCGTGAACAGCAAACACCGATAGAGCGACGATCCCGAGATGATGCATCCACCGGACACCATCGACGACACCGCCTGTCCGCGTCGGCCTTCTTCGTTGTGGATGAACTTGGCCGGTGGGACCAATTCGGAATAGGTCCAGATCGGCCAGTCGGTCGCGTAGATATCGAGGTCCGGCTTGAAGTCGGTCAGGTCGATATTCGCCTGCCAATAGGCGTCGATCGTTCCGACATCGCGCCAATAGGGTTCGGTTTCCAGACCGGACATGACACAGGACCGGCTGAACGGATGCGCGCGTGCGCCGCCTTCGGCGACGATGCCCGGAATGATGTCTTTGCCGAAATCGTTTTCGGAATTCGGGTTCTCGGCGTCCTTTTGCAGGACCTCGTAAAGGTATTCCGCCTCGAACACGTAAATGCCCATGCTCGCCAGTGACTTGTCCGGATTGTCAGGCATCGCGGGCGGATCGGCGGGTTTCTCGACGAAGTCCAGGATCTTGTCGTTCTCGTCGACATGCATCACGCCGAACCCCTTGGCCTCTTCGCGCGGAACGGCGATGCAGCCGACAGTCACTTTCGCACCCGACCGGACGTGTTCCTCGATCATGAAGGAATAGTCCTGCTTGTAGATGTGATCGCCCGCGAGGATCAGCACGTATTTCGGGCCGTAGCCCCGAATGATCTCGATATTCTGGGTCACGGCGTCAGCGGTGCCTTTGTACCAGTTGTCTTCGCTCAGCTGCTGGGAGGCTGGCAGGATATCTAGAGACTCGTTGCGTTCCGCGCGGAAAAAGCTCCAGCCGCGCTGCATGTGCCGGATCAGGCTGTGCGCCTTGTATTGCGTCGCCACGCCGATGCGGCGGATGCCGGAATTCACCGCGTTAGACAGCGCAAAGTCGATGATCCGCGTCTTGCCGCCGAAATAGACAGCCGGTTTGGCGCGCACATCTGTCATCTCTTTCAGGCGGCTCCCCCGCCCACCTGCAAGAATAAACGCCATGGATTGCTGCGCCAGGCTGAACCTGTCTTCTTTCATGTCTTTCCTCCCCTTGATCCTCATGCGGTTCCCCCGGCCCTATGACAGCTGGAAAAACACGGTTGCCAGTGGCGGCACGGTGATCTCGATGGCATACGGGCATCCGTGCATCGAGATGTCTTGTGCATTTGCGCCGCCCGGGGTGCCGGTATCCGTACCCCCGTAAATCGCGGCATCGGTGTTGAGCTTTTCGTCCCAATGCCCGTCGTTCGGCACGCCGATCATGAAGTTGGTGCGCGGAACGGGCGTGAAGTTGGACACCACCAGAACCGGTTTTTGGCCGTCGGCACCATAGCGCACCCAGGAAAACACCGAATCCGCCGCGTTACCGCCATCGATCCAGCGGAACCCGTCTTCGGAACTGTCCTTCTGGTAAAGCGCGGGGGTGTCCCGGTAGAGCGTGTTCAGGTCGCGCACCAGCCGCTGCATCCCTTGATGCGGCGCGTGATCCAGAAGGTGCCAATCCAGACTGGTCTCGTTGTTCCACTCCTGGCCTTGGGCAAATTCGCACCCCATGAAGAGCAGTTTCTTGCCCGGGTGCCCCCACATGAACCCGTAATAGGCCCGCAGGTTGGCAAAGCGCTGCCAGTCGTCCCCCGGCATCTTGCTCAGCATCGACCCTTTGCCGTGCACCACTTCGTCGTGGCTGATCGGCAGGATGAAGTTTTCGGAAAACGCGTAGTGCAGACCGAAGGTCATCTTGTCGTGGTGATATTTCCGGTTGATCGGGTCTTCTGCCATGTACCGCAGGGTGTCGTTCATCCACCCCATGTTCCATTTAAAGCCGAACCCAAGACCGCCCGCGTCGGTCGGTGCGCTGACCCCCGGAAAGGCGGTGCTTTCCTCGGCGGCGGTCAGGATGCTGTCATCGGCGGCGTAGACCACCTCGTTCATCCGCTGCATGAAGGCGATGGCCTCAAGGTTCTCGCGGCCGCCGTCCTTGTTGGGCACCCATTCGCCCTCTTTGCGCGAGTAGTCGCGATAGAGCATCGACGCCACGGCATCCACGCGAAGCCCATCGATATGGTATTCCTCGAACCAGAACCGCGCGTTGGCGATCAGGAAGTTCTGCACCTCCGTCCGGCCATAGTTGTAGACCAGCGTGTTCCAGTCGGGGTGGAAGCCCTCTTTCGGGTCGGCATGTTCATAGAGCGGTGTGCCATCGAAGCGGCCAAGCCCGTGCTGGTCGGTCGGAAAATGTCCCGGCACCCAGTCGATGATCAGACCAAGCCCCGCAGCGTGGCACGCATCGACGAATTGGCGAAACTCCTGCGGTGTGCCGAACCGTGACGTCGGCGCGAACAGGCCCACGGGTTGATAGCCCCACGACCCGCCGAACGGGTACTCGGATACCGGCGTCAGCTCGATATGGGTGAAGCCCATGTCCTTGGCGTAATCGACCAGCATGGAGGCGTGTTCGAGATAGGTCAGCGACCGATTGTCCTCTTCCGGGACGCGCCGCCAGCTTTCCAGATGCACCTCGTAAATCGAGATCGGCTGGTCGATCTTCTGTTTCGCGCCGCGCTTGGACAACCAACCGCCATCCGACCAGTCGTAACCATCGAGATCGCGCACGACTGAGGCGGTCCGGGGTGGAAGCTCTGCTCCGAACCCCACGGGGTCGGCCTTGAGCGGCAGGAGATTGCCCGAACCATCGAGGATCTCGTATTTGTAAACCGTGCCGTCGCCCAAAGCGGGGACGAAGATCTCGTGCACACCCGTGGCCCCGCGTCGGCGCATCACGTGCCGACGACCGTCCCAGCCGTTGAAATCGCCAACGACCGACACCCGCAAGGCATTTGGCGCCCAGACGGCGAAATGCGTGCCGGTGACGCCCTCGTGCTCGCCGACATGCGCCCCAAGCGCGTCCCAAAGCTGGTGATGGGTGCCTTCGCCAAGCAGGTATTCATCCATCTCGCCCAGCTTTGGGCCAAACGCATAGGCATCCTGCTCTTCCCACGTATCGGCGCCGCGCGTCATGCGCAGGCGGTAGGGAAACCGTTTCTTCCGGCGCGGGATCACCCCGGCAAAAAGACCATCGGCAACGCGGTCGAGCTCTGCCAGCGCACGCCCGGTCTTGGCGTCGATCACCTCCACCGCGTCGGCTTCGGGCCGCATCGCGCGCATGACAAGCTTCCCGTCCAACTCATGCAGGCCCAGCACTGCAAAGGGATCACCGTGGCGGCCCTGTGCGATGGCCTCTGCCGTGGTTGCGTCGATCAGATGATCCGCATCGGTCATGCCGACTTCTCGAGCTTTGCCTTGGTCACGCTCTCTGCCCCCCAAATGTCTCGTGCGTAGCCCTTGATCGTCCGATCCGACGAGAACCAGCCCATGCTGGCGGTATTGGCAATCGCCATAGCCGCCCAGTTCTGCGGGTTCTGGTAGGCGGTGTCCGCGCGGCGCTGCGTGTCGAAATAGCTGTCGAAATCACAGGTCACGAGGAAATAGTCATGATCATAAAGCATCCCCACGAGCCCATGATAGCGGCTTGGGTCCTGCGGTGCAAAACGGCCCTCGGCGATCTGTCCGAGAACCCGTTGCAGACGCGGGCTCGACTCGATCGCGGCGCGGGCGTATCCATGCTGCGCGCGACGCTCCATCACCTCCTGGGCTGTCAGGCCGAAGAGGAAGAAGTTTTCGGTTCCCACGTGTTCGCGGATTTCCACGTTCGCGCCGTCCAGCGTGCCGATGGTCAGCGCGCCGTTCAGGGCGAATTTCATGTTGCCGGTGCCAGACGCTTCTTTGCCCGCGGTCGAGATCTGTTCCGACAGATCCGCCGCCGGGATCAGCCGTTCGGCCATCGTGACGTTGTAATTCGGCGGGTACACGATCTTGAGCTTGTCGCCGGTTACCGGATCGTTGTTGATCACGTTCGCCACGTCGTTGATCAGGCGAATGATGTCCTTGGCCACGAAATATCCCGGCGCGGCCTTACCGCCGAAAATCTTGACGCGCGGGGTCCAGTCGGCATCGGGATTGTCCCGCATCTCGTTCCAGAGCGCGACGGTTTCGAGCAGGTTCATCAACTGGCGTTTGTATTCGTGAATGCGCTTGATCTGCACGTCGAACATCGCGTCCGGGTCCAGCGACACGCCCATCGTTTCATTGATCCAGTTCGACAGGTTCACCTTGTTCTCGCGCTTCGAGGTGGTGAACGCGTCGACGAAGGCAGCATCCTCGCGCCTGGATTTCAGCGCGCTCAACTGTTCGAGGTCGGTCACCCAGCCTTCGCCGATCGTGTCGGTGATCAGGTTGCGCAGGGAGGGGTTGCATCCGTACAGCCAGCGGCGTGGGGTGATACCGTTGGTCTGGTTGATGATCCGCGTCGGGTGGATGCGGTGCAGATCGGCAAACACCGTTTCCTTGACCAACTCGGTGTGCAACGCCGACACGCCGTTGACCTTGTGTGCCATGATGAAGGCCAACTCGCCCATGCGCACGTCACCGTGGTCGAGGATGCGCGGGCTGTCCGGGAACTCGGCCTGATGCGCGTGCTCAATGGCGCGAATGATCTCAAGATGCCGCGGCAGGATGCGGCCCATCAAATGCTCGCTCCAGCGTTCCAGCGCCTCGGGCAGAAGCGTGTGGTTGGTATAGGCCAGGCACTTGCGCGCCAGCGGAATCGCTTCGTCCATCGGGATGTCGTGCTCATCCACAAGAATGCGCACCAGTTCCGGCCCGGCAATGGCCGGGTGCGTGTCGTTCAACTGGATCGCCACGTAATCGGGAAGGGCGCGGATGTCGTCGTGAGCCGCCAGATAACGGCGCAGCAGGTCCATGATCGACGCGGCGGTAAAGAAGTATTCCTGCTTGAGCCGGAGTTCCTTGCCGCTTTCGGTGGTGTCGTCGGGATACAGCACGCGGCTGATCGTGCGCGCCAGCGCCTCGGACCGACCGGCGGCGAGGTAATCGCCCCGATTGAAGCTTTCGAGGTCGAATTCCTTGGCCGGTTCCGCCGACCATAGCCGCAGGGTGTTGCCCCAGTCACCCTTCCACCCGACGATGGGGGTGTCATGCGCCGTTGCCATGACCACTTCGCCGGGATGCCAATAGGCCTTGCCCTCGTGGTGATCGACATGCCCGCCAAAGCCGATGCGATACTGCGCCTCGGGGCGCTCGAATTCCCAGGCGTGGCGTTGGGTCAGCCATGTCTCTGGCTTTTCGACCTGCTGGCCCTGCGCAAAGCTCTGTTCAAACAGTCCGTGTTCATAGCGAATACCGTACCCAAAGGCCGGAATACCCAGCGTCGCAAGCGAATCCATGAAACACGCAGCAAGACGCCCCAAACCACCGTTGCCAAGCGCCGCATCGGGTTCGTCATGCACGATCGTGTCGTAGTCCTGACCCAGCTCGGCTATCGCGGTCTTGACCGTGTCCTCGAGCTGAAGGTTCGAGATCATGTCCTCGATCAACCGTCCGATCAGAAACTCCATCGACAGATAATACACCCGCTTGGGCGAGGCCGCGTAGGTTTCCTTGGTGGAACGGAACCATGTTTCGACCATCTCGTCGCGCAGGACCAGCGACAGCGCGATGCGCCAGTCATAGGTGGACGCATGCTCGGCGTCCTTGCCCAGCGAATATTTCAGGCGGTTCAGAATATCGGTTTTCATGGTCATCCGGATGCGTCCTCTGGAAGGCTCGATTCAGGGCAAATTGCGGTGCTTCAGTCGTTTCGATAGCGCTAACATCGCCTCTAATAGCGAATTTCGACAGAAACACCACTGCACTTTATGCAAACGTGTAGGTCACGGTCAGCATGGCTTCAGCCTTTTTGCGCGGCATATCCCCAACGGCTAGGGCCGATTGCCGAACAGATCAAGCGTCTGCGCGGTTCCCAAAGGCCCGCGTTTGGCGGCCTCAGATCCGGGCAAGTGACTGGATCTGATACCCTTTGCTATCGAAATTTTCGGGCGCCAGCCAACGCTCGAAACGAGCCTTCAGTGCGGGCCATTCGCTGTCGAGAATGGAAAACCACGCCGTGTCGCGGTTGCGGCCTTTGTAGTGGGTCGCCTGACGAAACGTGCCTTCATAGGCAAAACCCAGCCGTTGCGCCGCCTTGCGCGACGGCGCGTTCAGCGCGTCGCATTTCCATTCGTACCGGCGATACCGCAATTCATCAAAGGCGCGCGCCATCATCAGGTACTGGAATTCGGTCGCGGCACGGCTGCGTTGCAGCGCGGGGGACAGGTTGATGAAACCAACCTCGATCGAGGCGCTGGCCGGGGAGATGCGCAGATAGCTGGCATGGCCCAAGGCATGGCCATCGACTTTAATCGCGTGCATCAAAGGATCGCTCCACGTCGCGGCGTCTTGCACCCAGGCGCGGAACGCTGCGAAATCGTGGTAAGGCCCGTTTGGCAGGTACGTCCAGATCCGGTCCTCGCTGTCCTGACGAAAGGCCGCGTAAAGGTCGTCTGAATGGTCCACCGACAGGGGCACGACCGAACAATACCGCCCAACCATCGCGGTGCGGGGAGGCGTTTGACGAGGCGCGGTATCCTCGAGGGGCAAGCCGATCGGTTGGCCCAGCGCATTCAAGCGCTGGCCGGTGATCAGGGGATCAGTCACGCAAATTCGCGACCCAAGGCTTCGTCCACCGAGGCGATGATCTGGTCGATGTCATCCTTGGTGGCGATCAGCGCGGGGCTGAAGCACAGCGTGTTGTTCATGCCCGGTAGCGACCGGTTGGTCGCGCCGATGATGATGCCCTGGCTCATGCAGTCGGCCACCACCTTCTGAACACGCTTTTCCGCCATCGGTTTGCGGGTGTCCCGATCCTCGACCAACTCGGCACCCAGGAACAGACCCTTGCCGCGTACGTCGCCGATGACCGTGTGCTTCTCGGCCAGCGCATGAAGCTCGCCCAGCATGTACTCGCCCATCGCCGTGGTGTTTTCGAGCAGGTTCTCGTCTTCGATGATCCGCATGTTCTCCAACGCCGCTGCCGGCCCGGCGGTGCAGCCACCAAAGGTCGAGATATCGCGGAAATAGTTCATCGGATCGTCGGCATTGTCCTTGAACATCGAGAAAACGTCCTCGGTGGTCACCAGACACGCAATCGCGGCATAGCCCGACGCGACACCTTTGGCCATTGTCACCATGTCAGGCTGAACGCCGTATTGCTGGTAGCCGAACCATGTGCCGGTGCGACCGACGCCGCAAACGACCTCATCGATATGCAGCAGGATGTCGTATTTGCGGCAGATCTCCTGCACGCGGTCCCAATAGCCCTGCGGCGGGGTGATCACGCCGCCACCTGCCGTCACCGGCTCAAGGCAGAGCGCGCCCACGGTGTCCGGGCCTTCGCGCAGGATCACCTGTTCGATCTGGTCTGCTGCCCATTCGCCGTAATTCTCGGTCGGGGCGCCCTGATCGGCGGCGCGGTACTCAAGGCAATGCGGCACGCGCACGAAACCGGGCGTGAACGGCCCGTACTGCGCGTTGCGCTCGTCCTGACCGCCCGCACTCAGACAGCCGATGGTGGTGCCGTGGTAATCGCGGTCGCGGTAGAGGATCTTGTGCTTGTTGCCGCCATAGCGCTTGTGCGCGATCTGGCGGACCATCTTGAACGCCTTTTCGTTCGCCTCGGATCCCGAGTTTGTGTAATAGACGCGCGTCATGCCTGGCATCTTGGCAATCAGCTTTTCCGAGAACAGAGCGCCGGGGATCGACCCTGCCGATCCGGCGAAATAGTTGAGTTTCAAAAGCTGGTCGTAGACCGCCTTGGCGATGCTTTCGCGGCCGTAGCCCACGTTCACTGTCCAGACGCCACCGGACACGGCATCCAGATGCTCCTTGCCCTTCTGGTCCCAAACCCGCATGCCCTTGCCTTCGACGATGATCCGCGGATCATTGGTTTCGAACGGCTTGTGCTGGATCAGGTGGTGCCACACATGGGCGCGGTCGGCTTCGACCACATGGCTAAGATCGTTTTGGGACAATGTACCGTCCATGGTCGTCACCTCCGTCTGAGAATCAATGAACGCCCGACGCGCGCCGCGCTCTGGCAGGTGCATCTTGATCAGATCGGCAGGCGCGCGTTAGGGCCAGACCAATATCACAGATAGGTCCAATTTGCACGTCCAGCCGATACGCGCATCGGTCGCCGTATCGTTTGAGGTTCAGCTGCCGTCTGTCGGCGGAGCGTCTGCCGGAGTCCCGCCGAACATCCCGAACAGGGATGCAACCTGTGCATCCAGCCAAAGGCGCAGTTGATCGACCAGCGCGGAATAGGTGTCGAGAGGTGCCTTGAGCTGCGGGACGGTGTCCCCAAGCTGGGGCGCAAAGACGTACAACGCTGCAGCAATGGCGAAGATCAGGAAGGTAAGCACAAAACCACGCCCGAAACTGCCGGCGTCGTCCTC
This sequence comes from uncultured Marivita sp., assembly GCF_947488135.1. Lineage (GTDB taxonomy): Bacteria > Pseudomonadota > Alphaproteobacteria > Rhodobacterales > Rhodobacteraceae > Marivita. The sequence goes on from NZ_CANKYW010000006.1 coordinate 127,949, forward strand.
ATCGTCGTCCAGGTCGCCTTGCAGCGTGCGCATCTCACGCCGCTCGGTCGAGGCGCGCAGGGTCTGGTTGATCTCTTCCACGTCGGGCAGCATATCGCGGCGCGATTTCGGACGATCAGTGACCGCCGAGGCAGCCGCTGCCGCCGCTGCGGCATCCGGGTCTTCGCCGCGCAGCTTGCGCATCCGGTCCTGTGCCTGGCGCGCACGTTTCGCGGCTTCGTCCTCGGGTTCCTGCAAGCCCAGTTCGGGCTGCTCTTCCAGGCTTCCGGCCTCGGCCTCGCGGGCACGCGCCTCAAGCTCGGCCTCTTCGCGCAGGATGTCCGCGACCGACGGGTCAAGCTCGCGGCGCTTCGGCGGCGCGGGTGGGGGTGTGTTTCCGGGGGTGGGTTCCTGGTTGACCGACGGGCGGCTGTCGACGTCGCTTTCAACCTCCGGGTGCCAGACAGCATCCTTCGGGGCCGCCGCCTCTGCGGCAAGGGCTTCAGGCGTGTTGCTGGTGTCACGTTCCTGGAACCAGGTGTTGCCGCAATTGGAACACTGGACGTCCCGACCGTCCTCGGGAATGACATCATCGGGGACTTCGTATTGTGCCCCGCAGCTTGGACATGTCAGCCGCATATTGCCTGTTGCCCCTCATCGGCTGGTCTGGATTTTGCGACCAACCGCCTTGTTCCTCGTTTTAATGCACCATAGGCGCGCGTTTCCGCTTGTAAAACCCTATTCTGAGCCCACCGGCGCATTGAAACCGGCACGATGCTCAGGCACAACAACGCCGAACCAAGGGCAGGGAACACCACCACCGTGATCGAGCTGGAAAATGTGGCCTACAGTTATGGCGGTGGCGAGTTGCTCACGGACATGACCCTCAAAGTTGCGCCGGGGTCGTTTCACTTCCTCACCGGACCGTCGGGATCGGGCAAGACCACGTTCCTCAAACTGTGTTACGGCGCGCTCCAGGCGACGGCGGGGCATGTGCGCCTGTTCGACCGGGACGTGCGCGGGCTAAGCCGCGATGACGTTGCTGTCCTGCGCCGCAAGATCGGCGTGGTGCATCAGGACTGCCAGTTCCTCGACCATCTACCGGTGACCGAAAACGTCGCCCTGCCGCTGGCCGTGTCCGGTCAGGACGCCAGCAGCGCGGACGCGAACCTAAAGGAATTGCTGGCCTGGGTCGGTCTGACATCGCGCGCCGATGCGCTGCCGCCGGAACTGTCGGGCGGCGAACGCCAGCGCGCGGCTCTGGCGCGGGCCGTCATCATGTCACCGGATGTGATCCTCGCGGATGAGCCGACGGGCAATATCGACTGGGAGATGTCGCAGCGCCTGCTGACCCTGCTGGTCGAATTGAACCGCATGGGCAAGACCATCCTCGTGGCGACCCACGATCTTGGGCTGATCCGCGCCGCCAAGGCGCAGGTGCAGACACGGGTTCTGCGGATTTCGAACCGGCGGCTCCAAATGGCGGGGGCGGACCTGTGATCCTTGACTGGCGCTCTACCGCGAAAATGCTGCAATTTGATGAAAAAGCGGATCGCGTCGTTCCGCCGACGGGCTTTACCGCGCGACTGACACTGTTCAGTTCCTTCGCGATGGCCTTCCTCGCTGTCTTCGCGCTGGCCCTGTCGCTCGCGGCGGGGCGCGTCGCGGATCGCTGGGGCGAGGAACTGGCACAGTCGTCCACCCTTCGTATCTCGGCCCCGGCCGGTGAGGTCGCAACCCAGACCGAAGCCGCGCTGCGCGTGCTGCGCACCACGCCCGGTATCGAGGACGCCCGCGCCCTGACCGCCGAGGAGCAGCGCGCGCTCTTGACGCCTTGGTTCGGTCCGGATTTGCCGATCGAAGATCTGCCGCTGCCACAGCTTATCGACATCACCGAAACCGAAGGTGGCTACGACGCCGCTGGCCTGCGCCTGCGCCTTGCCGCCGAAGCCCCGGCGGCGGTGCTGGACGATCACGCCCGCTGGCGACGCCCCTTGGTCGACGCCGCCGCGCGTCTGCGCCTTCTCGGGTGGCTGTCGATCCTGCTGATCGCGTCGGCCACGGCGGCGATGGTTACGCTGGCCGCCAATGCCGCGCTCGCCGCGAATGCGCAGGTCATCGCGGTGCTCCGGCTGGTTGGCGCAAAGGACACGTATATCGCCAGAGCCTTTGTCCGGCGGTTCGCGTTGCGGTCGTTGACCGGAGCAGCGGTCGGCACGCTTGTCGGTGTGATCGCGCTGTTCCTGATCCCCGCGGGCAGTGACGAGACCGGCTTTCTGACCGATCTCAGGCTTCAGGGCATCGGGTGGCTTTGGGCGGTCCTGATCCCGCCGCTTTCGGGACTTGTCGCCTTTGTCGCCACCCGGTTTGCCGCAGGCCGCGTTTTAGAGGAATTGGCCTGATGGCATATGCAATCCAGTGGGTCCGGTCGCTGATCTTCATTATCTCGGTCTATCTTTCCATCGCGGTTGTCGGTCTCGTGCTGTTTCCCTGGGCGCTGGTGTCGCGCAGGGGGGCGCGGACCGGATGTATGACCGTTTGTCGCTTCGTGCGCTGGGCAGCGCCGTGGATGATCGGTCTCAAGACGGAAATCCGTGGCACACCGCCCGATTACGAATGCCTTGTCGCGTCGAAGCATCAGAGCTTTCTTGATGTTTTCCTTGTGTTTTCTGCGTTGCCAGCTGGCAAGTTCATCATGAAGCGCATCCTGATGTATGCGCCTATCGTGGGGCAGTACGGGCTGCGCATCGGCTGCATCCCGGTCGATCGCGGCAAACGCGGCGCGGCGATCAAACAGATGGTCGAAGCCGTGCGCAACGGCACCGCGACGCCGGGTCAGTTGATCATCTACCCCCAAGGCACGCGCATCGCACCGGGGGTGAAAGCGCCGTACAAAATCGGGACGGCGGTGCTTTACGAACAGTTGGGCCAGCCTTGCGTTCCGGTGGCCGCCAATGTCGGACTTTTCTGGCCCAAGCGCGGGATCTACCGCAAACAGGGAACGGCCATCGTCGAATTTCTCGATCCCATCCAGCCGGGGCTGGCGCGGGATGAATTTCTGAAACTGCTCGAAACGCGGATCGAAACCGCCTCGACCCGTTTGAACGAAGAGGCCGGTTTCCATGCGCCGCATTGAGACGCTTGCGGATCTGGACGCGCTCTATGGCGATCCGGTGCCTGCCGCGCTGAGCAAAGTGGCAGATCACCTGACCCCGACTTACCGGCGTTGGATCGAGGCGGCGCGGTTCTGCATTCTGTCGACCGTGGGACCGAACGGGACGCATGGCACGCCGCGCGGCGATGTCGATCCGGTGGTCCGGGTGGCCGATCCGCACACGATCCTGTTGCCCGATTGGCAGGGGAACAACCGACTGGATGCGCTGCGCGATCTGATCGCGGATCCGCGCATCGCGTTCCTGTTCATGATCCCCGGTTCGAAAACGACCGTCCGGGTGAATGGCCGCGCGTGGATCACCGACGATGCCGACCTGCGCGCGTCCTTTGAGAAGAAGGCCCGCCAACCCGCGACGGTGATCGTCACCGAAGTGGCCGAGGTCTATTCGCAATGCGCCAAGGCACTCATGCGATCGGGGCTTTGGGACGGTGCCGAGGCGCCTGCCGGGCTGCCCACGATCGGCGAAATCCTGGCCGAAATGACCTCGGGCGAGATCGATGGATCCGCCTACGACGAGGGCTACGAAGAGCGGTCGATCCCGAAGCTCTGGTAGGGCAGCGTACGGTCGCTTTCGAAAACCTTAACGCGTAGTGCGCAAGGTGCCCTCACGTTGCGCAACGAGCGGAGAGGGTCACTCCCACACCGCGATCCAATGATGGTTTTCTGATCCGGCGGTGACGCGCCGACCATGAGAAGCCGGCTTCATCAGGCCCGGAAACGGGCACAGGTCCGGGGGGACACCCCCGATTTCAAGAGAACCGTCAGCCCGACCGGGGGCGGCGCCGCTTCTTTATCTGGATATCGGAAGGCTCTTCGAAGAGCCTTGATGCGCGGTTTCGAAACCGCGTGACCAAGCGCGTTGGGACGCGCTTGCGGGACGCCTTTTGACAAGGCGTCCCGCGTGTTCTGCGTTTACATGTGAATGGCGCCGTCACCACAGGCCAATGCGGCTTCGCGCACGGCTTCGGAATAGGTCGGGTGCGCGTGGCAGGTGAGGGCCAGATCCTCGGCCGAGGCTCCGAATTCCATCGCCACACAAACCTCGTGAATGAGATCGCCCGCCATCGGGCCGATGATATGCGCGCCCAGGATGCGGTCGGTGTCCTTGTCGGCGAGAATTTTCACAAACCCATCCGCCGCGAAATTCGCCTTGGCGCGGCCGTTGCCCATGAAGCTGAACTTGCCGACCTTGTAGTTGCGGCCCGCTTCCTTGAGCTGTTCTTCGGTCATGCCGACATTCGCGACTTCGGGATGCGTATAGATCACCCCCGGAATGACGCCGTAATTCACGTGACCATGCTTGCCCGCGATAACCTCGGCGCAGGCCATGCCTTCGTCCTCGGCCTTGTGGGCGAGCATCGGGCCATCGATGCAGTCACCGATCGCATAGATGCCTTTGACATTCGTTTGCCACTGGTCGTTGGTCTTGATCTGGCCACGCTCGGACATCTCGATCCCCAACGCGTCGAGCCCCAGACCGTCGGTATAGGGGCGGCGGCCAGTGGAGACGAGCACGACGTCCGCGTCCATCTCATGTTCGCTGTCATCCTTGCGCAGCTTGTATGTCACCTTCGCCTTCGTCTTGGACGCATCAACCTTCTGGACCGCGGCGCCGAGGGTGAATTTGAGGCCTTGCTTGATCAGGATTTTCTGGAAGCTTTTTGCGACCTCGCCGTCCATGCCCGGTGTGATGGTGTCGAGGAATTCGATCACCTCCACCTCAGTGCCGAGGCGGCTGTAGACCGAGCCCAGTTCCAACCCGATCACGCCCGCACCGATCACGATCATCTTTTTCGGGATCTTGCCCAGCTCCAGCGCGCCGGTGGAGGTGACGACGACCTTTTCGTCGATCTCGATCCCCGGCAGGCTGCTGGGTTCCGACCCCGACGCGACGATGATGTTCTTGGCGTCATGCACGTCGTCGCCGACCTTGACCTTGCCCACCTCGGGGATGGAGCCCCACCCCTTGAGCCAGTCGATCTTGTTCTTCTTGAACAGGAACTCGATGCCCTTGGTGTTCTGGCCGATCACGTCGTCCTTGTAGGCCAGCATCTGTTTCCAATCGACAGACGGGCTTTTGCCCTTGAGACCCATCTTGGCGAAGTTGTGTTCGGCCTCGTGCAACTGATGGCTGGCATGGAGCAACGCCTTGGACGGGATGCAGCCGATGTTGAGACAGGTGCCGCCCAAGGTTTCGCGGCCCTCGACGCAGGCGGTTTTCAGGCCCAGCTGCGCGCAGCGGATCGCGGCCACGTAGCCGCCGGGGCCGGAGCCGATGACGATGACGTCGTATTGTGCCATTTTGCGGTGTCCTTTGTTTTGGGTGGGGCGGGGGCGCTGCCCCCGTCGCCCGCTGGGCGACTCCCCCGGAGTTTATGGGCAAGATGAAGCTATATGAGCGCCGCGATCAACAGGTAGACCGTGGCCAGGAACCCGACCGCCCAAATGAGCGAGCGCCACGGCACCCAACCGAAGACATAGGCCGGAACGTAAAGCACGCGTGCGAGCAGGTAGAGACCGCTGGCCATCGCCGTCGTATCGTTGTTCTGGCCGGAATAGGTGATGACCATGACGGCGATGCCGAAGAGGATCAGCCCTTCGAAATGGTTGTTCATCGCCCGTTGCAGGCGCCCCGCCTTGCCGGTGAGTTGCACCGGGGTGTCACGCGGGCTAAGCGCCTTGCCGGTGCCGACCTGCATCTGTGCGGTGACGGAGTAGGCGACGAATTGCAGGATTTGCAGCAGAGCGGCGAGGGTGAGGGCGGTGAGTTCGGGGGTCATTTTGTTAACCAAGTGACTTTATAAACGAGGCGAGTAGGCCGCCAGTAAAGTTTCCTGCTTTGGCGTATTGAGCATTACCAGACTGGACCTCTTGCACCGCTTTGGAAACGGGTTGCGAAGGAACGCCGGGAAGGTCGACCTCCGCTTCCATGATGCGCATTCCGTAGGAAGTGAGCACTGGGCGGATGACGACACCCGCGGCAACATTGTCCAAGGTTCTGACGACTTCGTCAGTACGGATAACGCCTTCGTTTTCGAGCCAACTGATACACGCAAAAAAGAAGGGCCGATAGCTCTCGTCCAATTCAAGTTCGTCGAATTCTAGATCACATTCCTGAATGCCCCATTCCATCAGAAGACCAAGAATCTTTGATATGACGATCTCTGATTTTTGTATGTCATCCATTGGTCAACTCAAATGGTGCGTGAGATCACGCACCCTACGACGGTGTAGGGTGCGTGTTCACACGCACCGTTTCCTCACAAATCCATCAACAACCGGCGCGGGTCTTCGAGCGCCTCTTTGACGCGGACGAGGAACGTCACGGCACCTTTGCCGTCGACGATGCGGTGGTCGTAGCTGAGGGCGAGGTACATCATCGGGCGGATCTTGATCTCACCGTCCACGACCATCGGGCGGTCCTGGATCTTGTGCATGCCCAGAATGCCCGACTGCGGCGGGTTCAGGATCGGCGAGGACATGAGCGAGCCGTAGACGCCGCCGTTGGAGATGGTGAAGGTGCCGCCCTGCATTTCGGCCATGCTGAGCTTGCCGTCGCGGGCGCGACGGCCCTTTTCGGCGATGGCTTTCTCGATCTCGGCGAAGCTCATCTGATCGGCGTCCCGGATCACCGGAACCACCAGGCCCTGCGGCGTGCCTGCGGCGACGCCCAAGTGGACGAAGTTCTTGTAGACGATGTCGGTGCCGTCGATCTCGGCATTGACCTCGGGCACCTCTTTCAGCGCGTGGCAGCAGGCCTTGGTGAAGAAGGACATGAAGCCGAGGCGCACGCCGTGTTTCTTCTCGAACTGGTCCTTGTACTGGTTGCGCAGGGCCATCACCTCGGTCATGTCGACCTCGTTGTAGGTGGTGAGGATCGCGGCGGTGTTCTGCGCGTCCTTGAGACGGCGGGCGATGGTCTGGCGCAGGCGGGTCATCTTGACCCGTTCCTCGCGCGCGGCGTCATCGGCGCTGACCGGCGCGCGGGGCGCCGAGGCGGGGGCAGAGGTTTGTGCCGGGGCGCTGGAGGCGGCGGCGACGGCCTTGGCGACGTCTTCCTTCATGATGCGTCCGTCGCGGCCCGAGCCTTCGACTTGATCGCGGCTCACGCCTGCTTCGGCCATCGCCTTTTTGGCGGAGGGCGCGTCTTCGACGTCTGACGACGGGGTCGAGGATGGCTGGGCTGCCGGGGCTGGGGCGGTTTCCTGCGCGGGGGCCGAGGCGGCGGCGTCGGCGCCGGCGCCGATCACACCAAGTTTGCCTCCGGCGGCGACGGTGCTGCCTTCTTCGGCGGTGATCTCGGAGAGAACACCGGCGCTGGGCGCGGGGACCTCGACGGAGACCTTGTCGGTTTCCAGCTCGCAGAGCATTTCGTCCTGCGCGACGGTGTCGCCCACCTTTTTGAACCATGTGGACACGGTTGCCTCGGACACGGATTCACCCAGTGTCGGCACCATCACGTCCACGGATTGGTCATCGCCGCCCTGTTTCGGTTCGGGCGTGGAGTCGGCCTTGGCGGATGACTGTTTTTTCTCGGACGGCCGCTCCTCGGGGGTTGTGGCCCCGGCCTCGCCTGACTCGGCGATGTTTGCGAGAAGGGCATCGACGCCCACGGTTTCGCCTTCGCCCGCAACGATATCGGCCAGCTTCCCGGCAACGGGCGACGGCACTTCGACCGTCACCTTGTCGGTTTCCAGCTCGCACAGCATTTCGTCCACGGCGACGCTGTCGCCCGGTTTCTTGAACCATGTGGCGACCGTGGCCTCGGTTACGGATTCGCCCAGTGTGGGCACGCGCACTTCGGTTGTCATGTCTTACTTCCCTTCGATCGTCAGCGCTTCGTCAACGAGTGCTGCTTGCTGTGCTTTGTGTTGGCTGGCCAGACCTGTGGCAGGTGAGGCCGATGTGGCGCGACCCACATAGCGCGGGCGTTTGTGAGTGGCCTTGATCCGTCCGAGCACCCATTCGAGGTTCGGCTCCATGAAGGTCCAGCCGCCCTGGTTCTTCGGTTCTTCCTGGCACCAGATCATCTCGGCCTGCGGGAAGCGTTCCAGCTCCTTCACGGCCGAGATCGCCGGGAAGGGATAGAACTGTTCGAACCGTAGGATGTAGATGTCGTCGATGCCGCGGGAATCGCGTTCCTCGAGCAGGTCGTAGTAGACCTTGCCGGAACACATCACGACGCGCTTGATCTTGTCGTCATCGACCAGTTTGGTGTCCGAGTTGCCATATTGCGCATCGTCCCAGAGCACGCGGTGGAAGCTCGATCCGGTGGTGAACTCATCCGCCTTCGAGACGGCCATCTTGTGCCGCAGGAGCGATTTCGGCGTCATCAGGATCAGCGGCTTGCGGAACGAGCGGTGCAGCTGACGGCGCAGGATGTGGAAGTAGTTGGCCGGTGTGGAACAATTGGCCACGATCCAGTTGTCCTGACCGCATTGCTGCAAGAAGCGTTCCAGCCGCGCGGAGGAGTGTTCCGGACCCTGGCCTTCGTAGCCATGCGGCAGCAGGCAGACGAGGCCCGACATGCGCAGCCATTTGCTTTCGCCCGAGCTGATGAACTGGTCGAACATGATCTGAGCGCCATTGGCGAAATCGCCGAACTGGGCTTCCCAGAGCGTCAGGGCATTGGGTTCGGCGAGGCTATAGCCATATTCGAAGCCCAGAACCGCGTATTCCGACAGGGCGCTGTCGATCACTTCGTAACGCGACTGACCGTCCCGGACGTGGTTGAGCGGGTAGTAGCGTTCTTCTGTGTCCTGATTGATCAGGCCGGAGTGACGCTGGCTGAACGTGCCGCGTGTGCTGTCCTGACCGGCAAGGCGCACCGGGTAGCCTTCGGTCAGAAGCGACCCGAAGGCGAGCGCCTCGGCGGTGGCCCAGTCGAACCCTTCGCCCTTGTCGAACATCTCCTTGCGCGACTCGAGCAGGCGCGAGATCGTCTTGTGCACCGGGAACCCATCCGGGGTCCGGGTGAGGGCGTCGCCGATCTCGGCCAGGGTTTCCGGTGTGATCGAGGTCTTGCCGCGCTGGTACTTGCCCTGTTTCTGCCGATCCAGGTGCGACCAGCGGCCATCCAGCCAGTCGGCCTTGTTGGGGCGGTATTCCTTGCCGGCCTCGAACTCTTCGTTCAGGTGCGACTGGAACGCGGCCTTCATGTCCTCGATTTCGCCTTCGGGGATCAGGCCATCCTTCACCAGACGTTCGGTGTAAAGCGACAGGGTTGTCTTCTGCTGCTTGATCTTCTTGTACATCAACGGGTTGGTGAACATCGGTTCATCCCCCTCGTTGTGACCGAAGCGGCGGTAGCAGAACATATCGATGACCACGTCCTTGCCGAACTTCTGGCGGAACTCGGTTGCGACCTTGGCGGCGTGCACGACCGCTTCGGGATCGTCACCGTTGACGTGGAAGATCGGAGCTTCGACCACCAGCGCGTTGTCCGTCGGGTAGGGCGACGAGCGCGAGAAGTGCGGGGCGGTGGTGAACCCGATCTGGTTGTTCACGACGATGTGGATCGTCCCGCCGGTGCGGTGACCGCGCAGGCCCGACAGGGCAAAGCATTCGGCTACGACGCCCTGACCGGCAAAGGCCGCGTCGCCATGCAGCAGGATCGGCATGACCTTACGGCGTTCGGTGTCGCCCATCTGGTCCTGTTTGGCGCGCACCTTACCCAGCACAACCGGGTTCACCGCTTCGAGGTGCGACGGGTTCGCCGTCAGGGACAGGTGGACCGAGTTGCCGTCAAACTCCCGATCGCTGGAGGCGCCGAGGTGGTATTTCACGTCGCCCGAGCCATCGACATCTTCGGGCTTGAAGCTGCCGCCCTGAAATTCATTGAAGATCGCGCGATAGGGTTTGCCCATGACGTTTGCCAGAACCGACAGGCGGCCCCGGTGCGGCATACCGATGACGATTTCCTTCACCCCGAGGCTGCCGCCGCGCTTGATGATCTGCTCCATCGCCGGGATCAGGCTTTCGCCGCCATCAAGGCCAAAGCGCTTGGTGCCCATGTATTTGACGTGCAGGAATTTCTCGAAGCCTTCGGCCTCGACCATCTTGTTGAGGATCGCCTTGCGGCCCTCGCGGGTGAAGGCGATTTCCTTGCCGAACCCTTCGATCCGTTCCTTGAGCCAAGCGGATTGCTCGGGGTCGGAAATGTGCATGTATTGCAGCGCAAAGGTGCCGCAATAGGTGCGTTTGACGATATCAAGGATCTCGCGCATCGACGCGATCTGGAGGCCCAGAACGTTGTCGATGAAGATCGGACGATCCATGTCCGACTCGGTAAAGCCGTAGGACTTGGGGTCCAGCTCCGGGTGCGGCGTCTGTTCGCGCATGCCCAGCGGATCCAGGTCGGCGGCCAAGTGGCCACGGATGCGGTAGGCGCGGATGATCATCAGCGCGCGGATGGAGTCGAGCACGGCGCGCTGGATCGCATCATCGGTGACTTCGACACCCTTCTCCTGTGCCTTCGCCTTGATCTTGTCGCCCGCGCCTTTCGCCTCGGCGGGCGCGACGGGCCATTGGCCGTCAAGGGCTGCCGTCAGATCGTCGTTCGGGACGGGCGGCCAATCGGCGCGTGCCCAGCTTGGACCCGACGCCTCTTTCTTGACGCTGACATCGTCGTCGCCCAGCTGCTTGAAGAACGCCTGCCACGCCTCATCGACCGCGTTCGGGTCATTGGCATAGCGCGCGTACATCTGTTCGAGATACGCCGCGTTGTGCCCCTGCATGAAGCTGGAGGCGTGGAAGAGATCGTTGGAGCTCTGATCGGTCATGTTGGGTCCTCCGACCGGGTTGGATCTAGCAGCGGGAAAGAGGATCAAGGCGATCCGCCATCGCGCGGCTTTGCACAGGGCGCAGTGTTCGGTGCGCCCTGTGCAGGTGTTTATTTGCCAATCGCTTCCAGCACCGCCTCGCCCAAACCCGCCGGGCTTTCGGCGACAACGATCCCAGCGGATTTCATCGCTTCGATCTTGTCTTCGGCACCGCCCTTGCCACCGGCGACGATCGCGCCAGCGTGGCCCATGCGGCGGCCCGGAGGGGCTGTGCGGCCTGCGATGAAGCCAGCGGTCGGTTTCCAGCGGCCTTTCTTCTTCTCGTCGGCCAGGAATTGCGCTGCTTCTTCTTCAGCAGAACCACCAATTTCACCGATCATGATGATGCTCTCGGTTTCGTCATCGGCGAGGAACCATTCCAGCACGTCGATATGCTCGGTCCCCTTGATAGGGTCGCCGCCGATGCCCACGCAGGTGGACTGGCCAAGGCCAACGTCCGTTGTCTGTTTCACGGCCTCATAGGTAAGCGTACCCGAGCGGGACACAACCCCGACGCTGCCGCGACGATGGATGTGGCCGGGCATGATGCCGATCTTGCAGGCGTCGGGCGTGATGACACCGGGGCAGTTCGGGCCGATCAGGATGGACTTCGAGGTCTCCAGCGCGCGCTTGACCTTCATCATGTCCATGACCGGGATGCCTTCGGTGATGCAGCAGATCACGTCCATCTCGGCGTCGATTGCCTCGAGGATTGAATCCGCAGCGAAGGGGGGCGGCACGTAGATAACGGATGCATTCGCGCCGGTCTGGTGTTTGGCCTCGTGGACCGAGTTGAAAACCGGCAGGTCGAGATGGGTCTGACCGCCTTTGCCGGGGGTCACGCCGCCGACCATCTTGGTGCCATAGGCGATGGCCTGTTCGGTGTGGAATGTGCCTTGCGACCCGGTGAGGCCCTGGCAGATGACTTTGGTGTTTTCGTCGATGAGGACGGCCATGTTGTTGGCTCCCTTATGCGTTGACGTCCTTGAGAGACGTTGAATTGATGTCCTGCCCGGTGAGATCCACCGGGCTGCGCCGACCCGCCCCCACAGGGCGGCGCAACTGCGCCACCCCCCGGGTCGGCGCAGCCCTTTGCGCCCTTTCGCGGCATGTCGGCAAATGTGTCATTCCTTACCCCTTGACCGCCTTAACGATCTTCTGGGCACCATCCTTGAGGTCGTCGGCGGCGATCACGTCAACGTCGCTTTCGTTGATGATCTTCTTGCCCGCTTCGACATTGGTCCCTTCAAGACGCACGACCAGCGGCACCTTCAGGCCGACTTCCTTGACCGCGGCGACGACGCCCTCGGCGATCACATCGCAGCGCATGATGCCGCCGAAGATGTTGACGAGGATGCCTTTGACCTGCGGATCGGAGGTGATGATCTTGAACGCTTCGGTCACCTTTTCCTTGGTAGCCCCACCGCCCACGTCGAGGAAGTTGGCGGGCTCGGCCCCGTAGAGCTTGATGATGTCCATTGTCGCCATGGCAAGGCCCGCGCCGTTGACCATGCAGCCGATTTCACCGTCGAGCGCGATGTAGTTGAGGTCGTACTTGGACGCCTCGAGCTCTTTGGGATCTTCCTCGGTGGTGTCACGCAGTTCCGCGATGTCGGGGTGGCGGTAGATCGCGTTGCCGTCAAAGCCCATCTTGGCGTCGAGGCATTTGAGATCGCCTTCATCGGTGACGATGAGCGGGTTGATCTCGAGCATCTCCATGTCTTTTTCGGTGAACATCTTGTAAAGCGTGCCCATCAGTTGCACGCATTGCTTCACCTGCTTGCCTTCAAGGCCGAGGTTGAACGCGATGCGGCGCCCGTGGAACGGCTGATAGCCGGTCGCGGGATCGACTGAGAAGCTGAGGATTTTTTCAGGCGTGCTTTCGGCCACTTCCTCGATGTCCATGCCGCCTTCGGTGGAGGCGACAAACGACACGCGCGAGGTCTGGCGGTCGACCAGCAGCGCGAGATACATCTCGGTCTGGATGCCGGAGCCGTCTTCGATATAGATGCGGTTGACCTGCTTGCCGGCATCGCCCGTCTGCTTGGTGACAAGGGTGCGGCCCAGCATCTTCTTGGCTTCCTCAGCGGCTTCCTCGACCGACTTGGCAAGGCGGACGCCGCCTGCTTCGCCAGCGGACTCTTCCTTGAACTTGCCCTTGCCGCGGCCACCCGCGTGGATCTGCGCCTTGACCACCCAGAGCGGGCCGTCCATTTCGCCTGCCTTGGTCTTGGCCTCTTCGGCCTTGAGGACCACGCGGCCGTCCGACACCGGGGCGCCGTAGCTGCGTAGCAGAGCTTTCGCCTGATACTCGTGGATGTTCATCGGTCAACTGTCCCGTCTTTTGCTGCGATTTGTGGCGATATACGATGGTATACGATGCCAGTTTAAACGATTTTTTGCCGCACAGCGGCTTAGAAGGCGAAAAAGCGACAATTGTGATCACAGTCAAAAATCGTGTGATCACAAACCGATTGCAGATCGGAACTCGAATCGGGAGCTCTGTGCGACTTGAGCTATCAAGAGATGCCTTTCAAGGCATGAACGACGCAATGGCTGTGTGCCAGCGACAATTCCGACCCTTCCACGGGGTTCAGGATCCTTCGGATGATTTCTTCCGATACCAAGGGACTCAGCATTTCAGAAGGGCGGTCGTCACTATCATTCTCCACAGTCCGGAATTCGTCGGAGCCGATCCTGATGAGATACGTGACTTTTTCTGGCCATTGCCGAATTAACTTTGAAGAGACGACAAAAAAAGCCCGACAAAAATGCCGGGCTTGGTCAGTTCTTCGGTGTGTCGCGCCTTACGCCAGGCTCTCGTCGATGCCTTTGCACGCTTCGACCAGGCCTTTGACGGCGTTGACCGAGTTGTCGAACATGGCTTGCTCGTCTTTGGACAGCTTGATGTCGACGACCTTTTCGATGCCGCCCGCGCCGATGATGGTGGGGACGCCGACGTAGAAGCCGTCAAGGCCGAATTCGCCGTCGCAATAGGCCGCGCAGGGCAGAAGGCGCTTTTGGTCCTTGAGGTACGCTTCGGCCATTTCAATTGCCGAGGTCGCGGGGGCGTAGAAGGCGGAGCCGGTTTTCAGCAGGCCGACGATCTCGGCGCCGCCGTCGCGGGTGCGCTGGACGATGGCGTCGAGCTTTTCCTGCGTGGTCCAGCCCATCTTCACCAGATCGGGCAGGGGGATACCGGCAACGGTGGAGTAGCGTGTCAGCGGCACCATCGTGTCGCCGTGGCCGCCCAGAACGAAGGCGGTGACGTCTTTCATGGACACGTCGAATTCGAGGCTGAGGAAGTGGCGGAACCGCGCGCTGTCCAAGACACCCGCCATGCCGCAGACCTTATGCGTCGGCAGGCCGGAGAATTGCTGAAGCGCCCAGACCATCGCGTCGAGCGGGTTGGTGATGCAGATCACGAAAGCGTCGGGTGCGTTGGCGGCGATGCCTTCGCCGACCGATTTCATGACCTTGAGGTTGATGCCCAGAAGGTCATCGCGGCTCATGCCCGGCTTGCGGGGCACACCGGCGGTGACGATGCAGACGTCTGCGCCCGCGATATCGGCGTAGTCCTGCGTGCCCTTGAGCGACGCATCGAACCCTTCGGAGGGGCCGGATTCCGCGATGTCGAGCGCCTTGCCTTCGGGGGTGCCTTCGGCGATGTCGAAGAGAACGACGTCGCCCAGTTCTTTGAGTGCCACGAGGTGGGCGAGGGTGCCACCGATCTGTCCCGCGCCGATAAGGGCAATCTTGGGTCTGGCCATGGAATTTGTCTCCGGTCCGTTTTTGAATTTGCGCTGTGCTAGTCCGACTTGGGGCCTTTCGCAAGTGCGGCGGAGCGGCACGGTTCGGCTGGCGAAGGGCGGCGGGACGCGATATGTCAATGAAATCCCGTCGGAAAACGAGGCTTTCATGGACGCTCTGAGCTGGACAGTTTTTGCGATCGGCGTGCCTGCGGTCGTGTTTGCCGGGGTGTCCAAGGGCGGGTTCGGGTCCGGCGCGGCCTTTGCCAGTGCGTCGATTCTGGCGCTTGTGGTGGAGCCTGCCATCGCGCTGGGCATCATGCTCCCGCTTCTGATGCTGATCGACGTCGCAAGCCTGCCGGCCTATTGGAAAAAGTGGAGCTGGCCTGAAACGCGGCTATTGCTCTGGGGCGGAGTGCCGGGAACTTTTCTCGGGGCGCTGTTTTTCGGCTGGGCGGATGACGACGCAATCCGGCTGCTGATCGGCGGGATCTCTATCGGTTTCGTGGTCTGGCAATTGGCGCAAGCGGCCGGAGTGCTGCGGATCGGAGAGCGGCCGATGTCACCCACCGCAGGTGTGTCGGCGGGTGTGGCGCTGGGGTTTACCAGTTTCGTCAGCCACGCAGGCGGGCCGGTGGCGGCGGTGTATCTGTTGGGACGAAAGCTGAGCAAAACCGCGTTCCAGGCGACAACGGTGATCGTTTTCTGGGCGATGAATGTGCTGAAAGCGGGGATTTATGCCGCGATGGGCTTTTTCACGCTGGAGACGCTGACGCTCAATCTGGCGCTGGCACCGTTCGCGGTTCTGGGAACTTATCTGGGCGTTCGGGCGCATCATATCGTGCCCGAACGCGTGTTCTTTGGCCTGACCTATGTGCTGCTGACAATCACCGGGTCAAAGCTCATTTGGGATGCGCTGACCTAGGCGTCCTCGGCCGGGGTGGGCAGGGTTTCCGTCAGGCGCTCGAATGCCTGGCCGCTGGCAACAAGGCAGGTGAGGCCGGATGCGTTTGTGACGGTGATCGTCCATGTGCCGGTTTCGGTCGAAGCGAAAACCTCCACCATCGTGTTGTTCTGTGCGAGGCCAATGGACTGGCGCGCTTCGCCATAGGCGCTGGCCAATCGTTCAATCACCAGATCGCGCGGTGCGCAGTTTTGCTGGGCCTGTGTAAATGTCGTGGATGCCGCGAGTGCCCCGATCGCGAGTGCCGTCATCTTCCAGAAAGCCTGTTTCATCGCCTTACCCCTTTTCGGCTGTGATGGGGCAGAGCGTCCGGCGCGGGCCCTTAAATTTGGTTAACGGGGCGCGCGGCGTACAAGTGCGATGCTTTTTTCTGCGTTGCGGCAAATCAGGTGTTGCAGTTTTTGCAAAAGAATGTAGCTCTCTGGCGCAACATTATTTCGCAGACTCGCTCAGGAGACCGCAATGGACATGCGCAGCCGCCCCTACCGCTCGGTTCTATATATCCCGGGATCGAAGGACCGGGCGCTGGACAAGGCGCGGGGATTGCCGGTCGATGCGATTATCTTCGATCTCGAGGATGCGGTGGCGGTCGATGAAAAACCAGCCGCGCGGGCGACGCTGAAAAAGGCGTTGGCCGAGGGTGGGTATGGCGCGCGGGTCAAGATCGTCAGGATCAACGGGCTGGACACCGACTGGGGCCGGGCCGATGCCGAGGCCGTGGCGCAGATGGATTGCGACGCGGTGCTGTTGCCCAAGGTCGAATCCGTCGCGCAACTGGATGCGCTGGCCGAGATCACCGGCGACCTGCCGATCTGGGCGATGATGGAAACACCGCGCGGCATGCTGAACGCCGCCGAGATCGCGGCGCATCCAAAGATGGCTGGAATGGTGATGGGCACCAATGACCTGGCCAAGGAGTTGCAGACCCGGTTCCGTGCCGACCGTTTGCCGCTGCTGACGTCGCTGGCGATGTGCCTTCTCGCGGCCAAGGCCGAGGGGCTGGTGATCGTAGATGGTGTCTATAACGCGTTCAAGGATGACGAGGGGCTGAAAGCCGAGTGCGCGCAGGGGCGCGACATGGGCTTCGATGGCAAGACGCTGATCCACCCGGCGCAGGTGGACATCGCAAACACCGCCTTTGCGCCAGCGCCCGAAGAGATCGACCTTGCGCGCCGCCAGATCGCCGCGTTCGAAGAGGCCGAGGCGGCCGGGCAGGGCGTTGCCGTGGTGGATGGAAAGATCGTCGAAAACCTTCACGTTGCCACGGCGCGTGAAATACTGGCAAAAGCAGAGGCAATCGAAACCATCCAAACGGGGTAAGCCATGATGGGTCTTCTTGTTCTCGGACTGCTGATTTGGGTTGGCGCCCATATCTTCAAGCGCGTTGCGCCAGAGCAACGCGCTGCGATGGGCGACACCGGCAAGGGCGTGGTGGCCGTTGCGTTGTTGATCAGCCTTGTTCTGATGATCTGGGGCTATCGCGGAGCAGAGTTCATCCCTGTCTGGTATCCGCCAGCGTTCCTGACGCATGTGAACAACCTGCTGATGCTGATTGCGGTTTTCGTTTTCGGGATGAGCGCCACAACGGGGCGTCTACGCGGCAAGATGCGGCATCCGCAGCTGACAGCGGTCAAGATCTGGGCGGTGGCGCACCTTTTGGTGAACGGGGATGTGGCGTCGATCATCCTGTTCGGCGGGATGTTGGCCTGGGCGGTGCTCGAGGTGATCTTGATCAATCGCGCAGTGCCGGTCTGGGATCGTCCGCAGCCGGGTGAGGCGAAGAAGGATGTTCTTCTGGTCGTGATCTCGCTCGTCGCCTACGGCGTCATGACGGCAATCCACGCGTGGCTCGGCGTTTGGCCTTTTCCGGGGTGAGGCATGAAGATTTATAGATTTCTGACCGAAGACGACACGTCGGCCTTTTGCCACAAAGTGTCTCTCGCATTGAGCAAGGGCTGGGAGCTTTATGGCGATCCGACCTATGCGTTCGATCAGGCCAATGGCGTGATGCGCTGTGGTCAGGCGGTCACGAAAGAGGTCGACACCCCTTACAGTCCGGAGATGAAACTTGGCGAACAGTGACACACTCGAACGAAGCACGGTGCGGGGCGACGCGATGACGAAGACCAATCCGGGCCGCTTTTTCGAAGATTATTCGGTTGGACAGGTGATCCGACACGCAGTGCCGCGCACGGTGTCGGGTGGAGAAAGGGCGCTGTACCACGCTTTGTACCCGGCGCGTCATGCGCTGTATTCGTCAGATGTGTTTGCGCAAAGTTGCGGGCTACCATCTTCGCCGATCGACGATCTGGCGGCGTTTCACGTGGTCTTCGGCAAGTCGGTCCCGGATGTATCGCTGAATGCGGTGGCCAATCTGGGGTATGCCGAGGGCCGCTGGCTCACTCCGGTTTATGCGGGCGATACCTTGCGGTCTGAATCCGAGGTGATCGGGCTCAAGCAGAACTCGAACGGCAAGACGGGTGTCGTTTGGGTGCGGACGCGCGGTTTGAACCAGAACGACCAAGTGGTGATGGAGTACGTTCGCTGGGTGATGGTGCGCAAGCGCGACGCGGAGGCGGCGGCGCCCGAGACCGTGGTCCCCGACCTGAAGCCGGTGCTGGCGATCGAAGACCTGAGCATCCCGCGCGGGCTCGATTTCACGGATTACGATTTCGAACTGGCCGGAGAACCGCATCGCTGGGGCGACTACGAGATTGGCGAGACCATCGACCACGTGGACGGTGTGACCATCGAGGAAGCCGAGCACATGATGGCGACACGGCTTTGGCAGAATACCGCCAAAGTGCATTTCGACGCCACCTTCCGGCCCGATGGTCAGCGGCTGATATACGGCGGGCATGTGATCAGCATGGCGCGGGCGCTGTCCTTCAACGGGCTGGCCAACGCGCAGATGATTATTGGGCTGAACGGCGGGGCGCATGCGAACCCGTGCTTCAGTGGCACCACGGTGCGGGCGTGGTCGGAGGTTCTGGACAAGGCGGAAACGTCGGCCCCCGGCGTTGGCGCGGTGCGGCTGCGACTGGTGGCGACGTTGGCTGATGGCGCGTTCGAACTCAAGGGTGAGGACGGGAAGTACCTGCCTCATGTACTGCTTGATCTCGACTATTGGGCATTGATGCCCGTCTGACACGCGCGCCGGACTATTGTCATACAGTGAGCGATCTTCCGCGAAAAATCAGGGTTGCGCTAACATGATTCTCGGCGCGCACAATCTGTGATCACAGCTTTCCGACGTGTGATCACTAAATCAGAGAAAACTGGTCGCTTGCGCCAAAAAACCGCGCCTAATGTTGGTGGGTCGGCGTGACACGGCTTAGAAAAGCAATAGAAAGACTGTCAGGAACTGGAAAGGACTCAGATCATGGCTGACGTCAATCGGGGCAATCGTCCCCTGTCACCACACCTGCAAGTTTATCGCCCCCAGCTTACATCGATCACATCGATCCTGACGCGCATCACTGGCAATGCCCTGATTGTCGCGTCGCTGATGATTGTCTGGTGGTTGCTCGCGGCATCGACCGGGCCGGAATATTTCGCGGTCGCGAATGGCTTTGTGACAAGCTGGTTCGGCGATATCGTCATGTTCCTGTCGCTTTGGGCGCTGTGGTATCACACGCTCGCCGGTATCCGGCACCTGATCTGGGACAACGCGAAGATGCTCGAAATCGACCGGGCCGAGATGCTGGGTTGGATGGTGATCATCGGGTCCGGTGTTCTGACCGTTTTCTCTGTCGTCGTTCTTTGGTGAGGTGCGCAACATGGCTTTTCTGACTGATCGCAAACGCGCCATCGGATGGGGTGCTGCAAAATCAGGGACCGAGCATTTCTGGTCGATGAAAAAATCGTCCGTCGCGCTGCTGATCCTGATCCCGTTTTTCGTTTTCACGTTCGGAGGCATTCTCGGGTCCTCCTTTGAAGAGGTGCAGGCCTATTACGCGCGCCCCTTCCCGGCGATCATCGCGGGTCTGACGCTGATCGTCGGGTTCAAGCACTTCAATGACGGTTTCCAGACACTGATCGAAGACTACGTGCATGGCGTGTGGGAAAAGATCCTGATCCTTGGCATGACCTGCATCAGCTACGGCGCGGCCGCCGTCGGCGTCTTTGCAATCGCCAAAATGGCCCTTTGAGATATCGGAGCTAAACAGACTATGGCTGCTTACGAATACGAGACGCATGAATATGACGTCGTGGTCGTCGGTGCGGGCGGCGCAGGGTTGCGCGCCACGCTGGGGATGGCGGAACAGGGTTTACGCACCGCGTGCGTGACCAAGGTGTTCCCGACCCGGTCGCACACGGTGGCGGCACAGGGCGGCATCGCGGCGTCGCTGTCGAACATGGGACCGGACCATTGGCAGTGGCATATGTATGACACCGTCAAGGGCTCGGACTGGCTGGGTGACACGGACGCGATGGAGTATCTGGCCCGCGAAGCGCCCAAGGCGGTGTACGAGCTCGAGCATTACGGCGTGCCGTTCTCGCGGACCGAGGAAGGCAAGATTTACCAGCGTCCGTTTGGCGGGCACACGACCGAGTTCGGTGAAGGCCCGCCCGTGCAGCGCACCTGTGCCGCCGCCGACCGGACCGGCCACGCGATCCTGCACACGCTCTATGGGCAGTCGCTCAAGAACAACGCGGAATTTTATATCGAGTACTTTGCCATTGATCTCATCATGTCAGACGACGGCGCTTGCACCGGCGTTGTCTGCTGGAAGCTGGACGATGGCACGATGCACGTCTTCAACGCGAAGATGGTGGTGCTGGCGACGGGTGGCTATGGCCGCGCCTATTTCAGCGCGACGTCAGCGCATACCTGCACCGGTGACGGTGGTGGCATGGTGGCCCGCGCGGGTCTGCCGCTTCAGGATATGGAGTTCGTGCAGTTCCATCCGACAGGAATCTATGGCTCGGGTTGCCTTATCACCGAGGGCGCGCGCGGGGAGGGTGGTTACCTCACCAACTCCGAAGGTGAACGGTTCATGGAGCGCTATGCGCCGAACTACAAAGACCTGGCTCCGCGCGATTATGTGAGCCGGTCAATGACGATGGAGATCCGCGAAGGCCGTGGTGTTGGTGACGAGGCGGATCACATCCACCTGAACCTGTCGCACCTGCCGAAAGAGGCTTTGGCCGAACGTTTGCCGGGCATTTCGGAATCGGCCAAGATCTTTGCCGGTGTCGATGTCACCAAGGAACCGATCCCGGTTCTGCCCACGGTGCACTACAACATGGGCGGTATCCCGACGAACTATTGGGGCGAAGTGCTGAACCCGACGAAGAAAGACCCGAACGCGGTTGTTCCCGGCCTGATGGCCGTGGGCGAGGCGGGCTGTGCGTCGGTGCATGGCGCGAACCGGCTTGGGTCGAATTCGCTGATCGACCTGGTGGTCTTCGGCCGCGCCGCGGCGATCCGTGCGGGCAAGGTTGTGGACCGCGACAGCGCAGTGCCGTCGACCAACACGGCTTCGGTGGACAAGGCCTTCGACCGCTTCGACGGGTTGCGCAACGCCAAGGGTACTGTGCCGACGGCGGAACTGCGGCTTGAGATGCAGAAGACGATGCAGGCTGACGCGGCCGTGTTCCGGACCTCAAAGACGATGAAAGAAGGTCTCGACAAAATGGTCGCGATCGCGGGCAAGATGGATGATCTTCAGGTCACGGATCGCAGCCTGGTCTGGAACTCCGATCTGATGGAGACATTGGAACTGGCCAACCTGATGCCCAATGCTTTGGCAACAATTGCCGGGGCCGAGGCGCGCAAGGAAAGCCGCGGCGCCCATGCGCACGAGGATTACACCACACGCGACGATGAGAACTGGCGCGTCCACACGATTGCGCGGGTCGAGGGCAACAAGACCGATCTCAGCTATCGTCCTGTCGTGACCGATCCGTTGACCACCGAAAAAGAGGGCGGCATCGCTCTCGAAAAGATCAAACCGAAAGAACGGACGTTCTGATGCGCCTTGCGCTCGCCTCTGCACTGATCCTGGCTGGTTGCACCGTGCAACAGCAGGATCAGCTTGCACGCGACGCAGCGCGATCGGCAATCACGCCCGTGCTGGTAGACCGGTTCCCCGGTGTTCCGCTTGAGCCAACCTTGAACTGCGTGATCGACAACGCGAGCGCGGTGCAAATCCGCGCGCTCGCGTTGGACAGTGTGACCGGGCCGACGGAAAGCACAGTTCAGATCGTGACGGACATCGTCTCGCAGCCCGAGACACTCACATGCCTGGCGGCCCAAGGCTTGCCAGCTTTGCTTCGCTAAGGAGAGAACCATGGTTCAACTGACCCTCCCCAAGAATTCGACCATCCGCACGGGCAAGACCTGGCCCAAACCGGAAGGCGCCACGAATGTTCGGAAGTTCAGCATCTATCGCTGGAACCCGGATGATGGCGAAAACCCACGTGTGGACACGTATCATGTCGACATGGACAAATGCGGGCCGATGGTTCTGGATGCGCTGATCAAGATCAAGAACGAGATCGATCCGACGTTGACCTTCCGCCGGTCCTGCCGCGAGGGGATCTGCGGGTCCTGCGCGATGAATATCGACGGGATCAACACGCTGGCCTGTATTTACGGTCTCGACGAGATCAGCGGTGACGTGAAGATCTATCCGTTGCCGCACATGCCGGTGGTGAAGGATTTGATCCCCGATCTCACGCATTTCTATGCGCAGCACGCGTCTATCATGCCGTGGCTCGAGACCAAGACGAACCGTCCCGCGAAAGAGTGGCGGCAGTCCATCGAGGACCGCAAGAAGCTCGACGGTCTGTATGAATGCGTGATGTGTGCGTCCTGTTCGACGGCGTGCCCGTCCTATTGGTGGAACGGCGATCGGTATCTTGGACCGGCTGCCTTGCTCCATGCCTATCGCTGGATCATCGACAGCCGGGATGAGGCGACGGGGGAGCGGTTGGACGATCTGGAAGATCCGTTCAAGCTCTACCGCTGCCACACGATCATGAACTGTGCCAAGACATGCCCGAAAGGTTTGAACCCGGCGAAAGCGATTGCCGAGATCAAGAAGATGATGGTCGAACGGCACGTTTGATCGGCGGTGGATGGCTCTGTTCTTGAAGCTGTTCTACTAACGACACTGGCCGGGATCACGATCCCGGCCGGCGCGTTTCTGGCCCGGTTCGACGGGCTTCTGCCCGGATGGGCCAAAGACGAATTCCGGCACTCGGTGATTGCCTTCGGTGGCGGTGCGCTGTTCTCGGCGATCGCGCTGGTGCTGGTCCCGGAAGGCATCACCCGGGTCAGTGCGCTTACCGCGCTTGTGGCCTTTGGTGCCGGTGGCTTGGTCTTTGGGTTCCTCGACCACCTCCTGTCCCGCAGTACCGGGCGCGTGTCGCAATTCATGGCGATGATGCTCGACTTCATCCCCGAAGCGATGGCGCTTGGTGCCATGCTTGTCGGGCAGGCGGATGTGGCCGTGCTGCTGGCGGCCCTGATCGCGTTGCAGAACCTGCCTGAGGCGTTCAACGCGTGGCGCGAAATGGCAACAGATGCGGCGCAATCCAGATTGATCTGGGTCTTCGTGGCGATGGTGCCTCTCGGGCCACTGGCGGCGCTTTTCGGATTATGGGTCCTGGCGGACATGCCTGCGATCCTGGGCACGATTATGTTGTTCTCGTCTGGCGGCATTCTCTACCTGCTTTTCGAAGACGTGGCGCCGCAGGTGCCTTTGGACCGGAAATGGGGGCCGCCGTTGGGGGCGGTGCTCGGGTTCATGCTTGGCTTGGGAGGCCATCTTGCGGTCATGTAGCGATTTGCGATCACTTCTGTTAAGCGCGCATCCATGCCGATACTTCTGATCCTCCTATTGCTTGGTGTGCTGGCCTATCTCTATTGGCAGCACAAGACGACGACCCTGACACGCGAATGCCGATGGCGACGCACGGCACCCGGGCAATGGCGCTGCGCCTATTGCGGGGCGGAGATGGTGTCGGAGGACAGCCCGATCGTGTGTTTGCGACGAGAAAACGGACCCTCGAAAAAAATGTGAGCTCGGCTGATATTTTCTATTGCGCCGACTCAAAATCGACTCCATATGCGCGATTAGTGACGCCAACGCACGCGCCTCTGGCGAGGTGGGCAAGCACAGCGCAAGCGATGCACCCACGCGGTTACGTAGCGACGGTAACGTCTCTGAAAGAACTGAGCGGTCTGTGCCGAGCAATCGGAATGGCCGGGTCTATTGGAGATGACCAATGAACGCATACGTAACCGGGCTTTCCGCCCGCGAAGACGCATCTGTATCCCGTGCAGAAGCATTCATCCTGAGCAACCGTTTCGAGCGTCCGACGCTTGTGATCGACACCGAGGCTGTCGCACGCCAATACGCGGCGCTGGCCCAGGGTCTGGGTCGGGCACGCATTCACTACGCGGTCAAAGCGAACCCGGCTCCGGAAATCCTGCGCACGCTGGTGGAGATGGGCAGCAATTTCGACGCAGCATCCCGCGTCGAGATCGAGATGTGTCTCGCCGCCGGTGCCGACGTGTCGCGCATCTCCTTCGGCAACACCATCAAACGTGCCTCTGATATTGCCTGGGCGCATGAGCAGGGGATTACTCATTTCGCCGCCGATTCCGAAGAGGAACTGCACAAGCTGGCTGCACATGCGCCGGGTGCAGAGGTCTATATCCGCCTCATCGTCGGGTCGCTGCACGCGGATTGGCCGCTGTCGCGCAAGTTCGGCTGTGCGTTGGACAAGACACCGTCGCTTTTCGCGCTCGCCATCGAACTGGGTTTGAAACCGGTTGGTCTGTCGTTCCACGTTGGCTCGCAGACCCGCCAGGCCGAGATGTGGGGTGAAACGCTCGACCAGGTGGCCGAGGTTTGGCACGGGCTCAAAGCGCAGGGCTTCGAGCTGTCGCTTCTCAACATCGGTGGTGGTTTCCCTGCGTTCTACGGTCAGGAACTGGACGCGCCTCAGAATTACGCTGGTGCCGTGATGCGCCAAATCCACGACCGCTTTGGCGACATCCCTGCCATCATGGCAGAGCCGGGCCGTGGTCTGGTGGCCGAAGCTGGCGCTATCGCCGCCGAGGTCCTTCTGGTATCGCGCAAGTCGGACAGCGAGTTGCATCGTTGGGTTTACCTCGACATCGGCAAGTTTTCGGGTCTGGCAGAAACAATGGATGAAGCGATCCGCTACCAGTTCATCACCGACCGCGATCACGAGCCGACAGGTGCGTGCATTCTGGCCGGCCCGTCCTGCGATAGCGCAGATGTGCTGTACGAAAAGCAACCCGTGCAATTGCCGCTGGGTTTGCAATCCGGAGACCGTATCGTGATCCGCAACTGCGGGGCCTACACCTCGACCTATGCATCGGTCGGGTTCAATGGCTTTCCTCCGCTGGACGTGATCGCTATCTGAAGTCTCCTGCCCGCTGCAATCGGGGAGGTGCGCGGCGGGCGTCAGTAGGTCGGGCAAATTTGTCCGGCCTACGGTTGTCTTTCGAACCGACGTGTCGTTCATTGCGAAAAAAAACGGAATTCGCGATGAGCCATGCTGCCCCAGAAGATGCCGAAGCGCGCCGCGCGGTTGCGCCGGTGATTTGCTATCCCAATGACACGCTGCCCAGTCCGGACCTCGCGCTCTATGCGCGCGCGCTGGCCGGGGCAGAACTCGTCGAAACAGTTGAGGCCGCTCCGCGTGACGCGTGCAGTTTTCGCGTGCCTGCCGGATCGTTTTTCAGGATCGTGAGTGTGGACGGGCCGCAGGTTGGCGATCTGAACCTTTGGAACGCGAATGACCTGTCAGAGCGGTTCTATTCCGGCAAGACGCGCGCGCTGCACGGGACGCATGTAACGACCGCAGAGCGACTTTGGTCGTCTTTCCCGACCCTGCGGCCGATGGCGACGGTTGTTGAGGATACGTTGGATTGGTACGGGATCGACACCTTTGGAGGGTCGGTGCATGACGTGATCGGGACGCGGTGCGATCCGTATACCGGCAACTTGTTATCCGGAGTCCAGTACCATCATTGCTGCCATTCGAACCTGACGCGGGCTTTGGCGGATGCGACGGGACTGTCGGTGGAAGAGGCGGAACCGCATGTGCATGACGTGTTGAATGTCTTCATGTGCACCGGTTTCACACGAGACACGGGCCAGTATTTCATGAAGGCAAGCCCGGTCCGGCCAGGTGATCATTTGACATTTTTTGCCGAAATCGACCTGTTGGGCGCGCTGTCAGCCTGTCCCGGCGGAGATTGCTCGGCTGAACATACGAGCGATGTCGCGGTTTGTTATCCCTTGAGGGTCGAGATTTTGAAGCCTGCACAGGGCGCGCTCACTGGCTGGAGTTCACCACCGGTCAACGGTTACGACCGCAGCCACGGGCGCGAAACCTAATCCGACCGCGTGGTCTTGTCATAAGGGTGTGTGGCGAGGATCGTCCAATACATCAGGTAGTGCAGCGCGATCGCCCCGAGCGTGATCGCGACGATCCAGTCGAAGGCTGTGCCATGTCGCGCCGCGGCTTCGTTTAACAGGATCAACCCCAGCAGGCGAATGACATTCCAGTTGGCAGCGTTGCGCTGCCCTTCATCCCAATCACGGGCGAACCAGCCAACCTTGCCGCCATCGTCAAAGAGGTAAACGGTCACGACGAAAAGGGCGAGGTAAATGGCGATCGCCAGTGTCAGCGCAAGCTGCGCCACCGCAAGAGACGGAAGCGCCATGATCCCCGCGTAAGCTGCAAGCCAGATCAGAAGAAGCTTGCCGGAGGCATTGGGAATGCCGATCCGGTCAAAGGTTTCGAGCGTGTCCGGCAGCTTGACCGCGACGACGGCGACGTGCCCGAAGAGGGCACACATTACCGGCAGGACAAGGCCGACCTGTGAGAGTGCTGCGGAATGATGTGCTGTCAGGGTGAAGAGTGACAAGGTCACGACGCTGAAAAGGAACAACATGCGTGGAATTGGCACGCGGCTTGTCAGCAGGACATAGATATCGATCAACCAATGCGGCATCAGAATTGTGTCGCAAGAGATTGTGGCGGAAATGGGAACGGGCTGGGAAAATCATGGGTTTCCCGGCCCGTTGTTTCCAATTCAGGTAAACGCCGCCGTCAGCGCGATTTCTACCATATCGCCGAAGCTGCGTTCGCGATCTTCCGACGGCAAAGCTTCTCCGGTTTGAAGATGGTCCGAGACGGTCAGAACCGCCAGTGCGCGGACCGAATGGCGCGCGGCGAGGTTGTAGAGTTCCGCGGCTTCCATTTCGACGCCCAGAATACCGTGCCGTGTCATCTGTTCATTCAGATCCGGGCGTTCATCGTAGAACACGTCAGAGGAATAGATGCCGCCGACATGAGTTTTGGTGCCTTTCGCCTTTGCGGCCTTGGCGGCTGCGCTCAGCAGGGTCCAGTCGGCGCAAGGTGCGAAGTTCAATTCCTTGAATATGCCGCGCGACGGTGTCGACAGAGTGCTCGCGGTCATTGCCAGAATGACATCACGAATTCCGACATGGGGCTGCATTCCGCCACACGACCCGATCCGGATCAACGTTTTGGCACCGTAATCCCGGATCAATTCATTGGCGTAAATCGACAGCGAGGGCATGCCCATCCCCGAGCCCTGAATCGTGACGCGATGGCCGTTCCATATCCCAGTGAAACCGAGCATTCCGCGTACTTCGTTGACCAGTTGCGGATCTTCGAGAAACGTTTCCGCAGCCCATTTCGCCCGGTAGGGATCTCCGGGCATGAGGACCGTTTCGGCAATCTCGCCTTTTTGGGCTCCGATATGGACTGTCATTTCAGATCTTCAGATCTTCCATGGTTTTCCCGGACGCCAGCGCGTCATTGACCCAATTGGGTTTGCGTCCCTTGCCGGTCCAGGTTTGCTCCGGATTGGCCGGATTGCGATACTTGGGAGCGCTCTTGGAGCCTTTCTTCGGAGCACCTCCCAAAAGGTCGTCCAAGGAGAAACCATATTCCTTGGCAGCCGATTCGGCGGCTTTCTTGGCTTCTGTCAGACGCCGCGTTTCAATCGTTTTGAGTGCTTTTTCGGCGTCTTTGATGAGCTTTTTGAGCTCGTCTTTGGACATATTATTCAGATCGATGCTCATTCGTCCCTCCAAGACTTAAATAAGATGCATTTCTTGAATACGCTATTGCAGATCAAGTCAATTCGAGAGGCGTATTTCACTATTGATGAGCGAATGTTTTGCAAGGTTTGGATGTCAATCGACGCGCAATAGCGTCAGTTTCCCGCCTTGGATTGCAACATCGATGCCATGACTCCGGACTCCTCCATCCATTTCATCGTGAACATCTTTAAAAAAAACGAGTGCGTCGAAAGTTCAAGCGTCGCGTCGAGAATGGATAAGATGGTTGATGACTTATTCTGCGGCAACCGCCTGCGGGTCGGCCAAAGTCACGATGTCCATCATGATCGCATTCAATTCAAAGTCCTTGGGCGTATACACCTTTGAGACTCCCATAGCGCGCAGGCGTTTGGCGTCTTCGTCTGGAATGATGCCTCCGACGATCACGGGGATGTGCCCGAGGCCAGCATCGCGCATTTTGGCCATCATGTCCTCGACAAGCGGGATATGGCTGCCTGACAGGATCGAAAGTCCAACGACGTGGACGTCATTGTCGCGCGCTGCGGCGACGATCTGGTCCGGGGTGAGGCGGATGCCTTCATAGTCGATCTCCATCCCGCAATCGCGGGCGCGGAAGGCGATCTGTTCGGCGCCGTTGGAATGGCCGTCAAGGCCTGGCTTGCCGACAAGGAACTTGAGGCGGCGGCCAAGGCGATCGCTGACGGCGTTGACCGCCTCGCGGATGTCGTCGAGGCCTTCGGTCTTGTTGGAGACAGATTTCGACACGCCGGTGGGTCCACGGTATTCGCCGTAAACGGCTCGCATTTCGCCAGCCCATTCTCCGGTGGTGACGCCGGCTTTTGCACAAGCTATGGAGGCTGGCATGACGTTTGCGCCTTCCTTCGCGGCAGCGCGCAAGTCGGCTAGCGCCTTTTGCACCGCGTCGCTGTCGCGCTCGGATCGCCACGCGTTCAGGCGCTTGATTTGTTCCTGTTCTACCGCCGGGTCGACAACCATGATGCCACCGTCCTCGGTCTGAAGGGGAGACGGTTCGCCTTCGATCCATTTGTTCACGCCGACGACAATGGTTTCGTTGCGTTCGATCTTGTTCAGGCGGTCAGCATTGGAATCGACCAGACGCCCCTTCATGTAGTCAATCGCTCCGATGGCGCCGCCCATGGAGGCGAGGTTCGCCAGTTCGGCGCGCGCGCCCTCTTTGAGCTGTTCGACCTTTGCGTCAATGGCTGGGTTGCCGTCGAACAGGTCATCGAACTCCAGAAGATCGGTTTCATAAGCCAGGATCTGCTGCATCCGCATCGACCATTGCTGGTCCCACGGGCGCGGCAGGCCGAGGGCCTCGTTCCATGCGGGAAGCTGCACCGCGCGAGCGCGGGCTTTCTTGGAGAGCGTGACCGCCAGCATTTCGATCAAGATGCGGTAGACGTTGTTTTCGGGCTGCTGTTCGGTCAAGCCAAGGCTGTTGACCTGCACGCCATAGCGAAAGCGGCGGTACTTGGGGTCGGTGACGTCGTAGCGTTGTTCGAGGATCTCGTCCCAGAGATCGACGAAGGCCCGCATCTTGCACATTTCGGTGACAAACCGGATGCCCGCGTTGACGAAAAAGCTGATGCGTCCACAGAGTGCCGGGAAGTCTTTGGCGGGGACGCGCGGTTTGAGTTCGTCAAGCACGGCGATCGCGGTGGCCAAGGCGAAGGACAGTTCCTGTTCCGGCGTCGCGCCAGCCTCTTGCAAGTGATAGGAACACACGTTCATCGGATTCCATTTGGGAATGTGCGTGTAGCAATATTCGGCCACGTCCCCGATCATCTTGAGCGACGGTTTCGGCGGGCAGATATAGGTGCCGCGCGACAGGTATTCCTTGATCAAATCGTTCTGCACGGTGCCTTGCAGTTTGGACACATCCGCGCCCTGTTCCTCGGCCACGGCGACATAGAGCGCCAGAAGCCACGGGGCGGTCGCGTTGATCGTCATGGAGGTGTTCATCTGTTCGAGCGGAATTTGATCGAACAATGTCCGCATGTCGCCAAGATGGCTCACAGGCACGCCCACCTTGCCCACCTCGCCACGCGCCAGTATGTGATCGCTGTCATATCCCGTTTGCGTCGGCAGATCGAAGGCCACCGATAGACCGGTCTGACCCTTGGACAGGTTCGACCGGTAAAGCGCGTTGGACGCTTGCGCAGTCGAGTGGCCTGCATATGTGCGGATCAACCAAGGACGGTCACGGGGCGGGGTCTGGGCGTCTGTCATGTCAGCTCCGTCGAGGGCGAGGTTTACGCGGTAATCTTGTTACGTTTTGCGATGCATACGTGAAACATTATATCGCTGTCAATTCGCTGCGTTGCGGCATCGGTTACTTTTCTGCGTGACAGCATATCCCAGCTGCCTGGCATTGGAATAGGCAAAGCCGCGTTATCTCAAGCATAGTGGGCCGTGCCCATTTGCAAAAAAGCGGGCAAGCCGCCCCAAAACCCTGCGTAAGCGGTTTACCCTGTCCGCCTTCGTTGCAAGAGTGGCGGCATGACAAGTCAGGTGACGCTGCCTCTTTGGGCTTTTATTTTGATCCTGCTCTTTGCGGCAGTCACCTTTGCGTCGCATTTCCTGTTTCCGTCGGTCCGCTGGTTTTTTCGCAGGCGGATGGAGCGTGCCGTCAAGCGGCTGAACGAACGGCTTGAACGTCCGATCCAGCCTTTCAAGCTTCTGCGGCGGCAGGACATGATCCAGCGCCTCATCTATGATCCCGAGGTCACGGAAGCGATTGTCGAACACGCGCAAGCCGAAGGTGTGCGCGAGGATGTGGCGTTCGAACGTGCGCGCCGCTATGCACGAGAGATTGTGCCGTCGTTTTCGGCTTGGGCTTATTTCGGCTTCGCCATTCGCGCCGCCCGACTGCTCAGCACGTCCTTGTACCGGGTGCGTATGGTGCATCAGGATGCCGGATTGGCCGGGGTGGACCCCGAGGCAACCGTGGTGTTCGTCATGAACCATCGGTCGAACATGGATTACGTGCTTGTGACCTATCTCGCGGCCGATCGATCCGCGCTGTCCTACGCGGTCGGCGAATGGGCGCGGGTCTGGCCACTGTCGCGATTGATCCGGGCCATGGGGGCGTATTTCATCAGGCGCAAATCCCGGAACGATCTCTATCGAAAGGTTCTGGCGAAATATGTTCAGCAGGCCACCGGAGCCGGGGTCACGCAGGCGGTCTTCCCGGAAGGTGGGTTGAGCCTTGATGGAAGTGTCGGCCGAGCGAAGGTGGGTATCCTCAAATACATCATCGAAGGCGCGGCATCCGCCAAGCGGGATGTGGTTTTCGTCCCGGTCGCCCTGAATTACGACCGGGTGCTTGAGGACACGATACTCATGAAGGCGCAACAGACGGGTGAGCGAAAGTTTCGTGCCAAGATCAGCGTTGTGTTCCGCGCCATTCTGCGACAGCTCTGGCTGCGTGTCAGCGGGCGGTTTCACCGCTTCGGCTATGCGGCGGTGAGCTTTGGAGAGCCCCTGTTGCTGAGTTCCGTCGAAGGCGGGCATGACCGGCCAGAGGCGATCTCCGCGACGATCATGTCGCGGATCTCGTCTTCGGTGCCCGTCCTCCCGGTGCCATTGATTGCGTCCTTGCTGCTTCGGGACGGGCCAATGACGCGCGAGGCGCTAGAGATCGCATACAGCAAAGAAATGGATCGGCTTAAAGATGCGCAGGTTCATGTCCCTCGAAACAGTCTTGATTACGCGGTCGATTTTGGACTGCGCAATCTCCTGGAGAGGCGGATCGTGGTCGAGGAAGATGGCGTGGTCAGCATCTCGGACGGAAAGGATGCGCTGGCTGGCTTCTATGCGAATTCGATCAAACACTTGATGTAGCGAAGTTCTGCATGTGCGAACGAAATGCTGCGCTCGCTCGGTCATAAAATTACAAAATTGACCGAAATCTTATTGCAAAATTTCAATCCTGCACATATTTCAGGATCAGACGCCGCGATTCTGCATTGCGGCACAGATTGGACATCACGGAAGGAGGCTCCGATGGCATTGGATCAGCAGACCGGCATCGCGGCATATGACGCGCCCGAGAAGGACTTGTACGAGATCGGCGAAATGCCCCCGTTGGGCTATGTGCCAAAGAAAATGTACGCCTGGGCGATCCGTCGTGAGCGCCATGGCGAGCCGGAGCAGGCCTTCGAGGTCGAAGTGGTCGACACGTGGGAGATCGACAGCCACGAAGTGCTGGTCCTCGTGATGGCCGCTGGCGTCAATTACAACGGCGTCTGGGCCGGTCTTGGCCAGCCCATCAGCCCCTTTGATGGTCATAAGCAGCCGTATCACATCGCGGGCTCCGATGCCTCGGGCATCGTCTGGAAGGTCGGTGACAAGGTGAAGCGCTGGAAGGTCGGTGACGAGGTCGTCATCCACTGCAACCAGGACGACGGCGACGACGAGGAATGCAACGGCGGCGACCCGATGTTCAGCCCGACCCAGCGCATTTGGGGCTATGAAACGCATGACGGTTCTTTTGCCCAGTTCACCCGCGTGCAGGCGCAGCAGTTGATGCCGCGTCCCAAGCATCTGACTTGGGAAGAAAGCGCGTGCTATACGCTCACACTGGCCACGGCATACCGGATGTTGTTCGGCCACCAGCCGCATGAATTGCGCCCGGGTCAGAACGTTCTGGTCTGGGGCGCGTCGGGTGGATTGGGGTCCTACGCGATCCAGTTGGCGAACACGGCCGGGGCGAACGCGATCGGCGTCATTTCGGATGAAGACAAGCGTGACTTCGTCATGTCGATGGGCGCCAAGGGCGTCATCAATCGCAAGGAATTCAAGTGCTGGGGCCAACTGCCCACGGTGAATACGCCTGAATATAAGGAGTGGTTCACCGAGGCGCGTAAGTTCGGCAAGGCGATCTGGGACATCACCGGCAAGGGCAAGAACGTCGACATGGTGTTCGAGCATCCGGGTGAAAGCACGTTCCCCGTTTCCACGCTGGTCTGCAAAAAGGGCGGCATGGTCGTGATTTGCGCCGGCACGACGGGCTTCAACTGTACGTTCGACGTGCGGTATATGTGGATGCACCAGAAGCGTTTGCAGGGCTCTCACTTCGCGCATCTGAAACAGGCGGCCTCGGCAAACCAGCTTATGGTGGAGCGCCGTCTCGATCCCTGCATGTCCGAGGTGTTCCCGTGGAACGAAATCCCGCAGGCTCATACCAAGATGCTGCGCAACGAACACAAGCCGGGCAATATGGCCGTCTTGGTCCAGTCCCCGAAGACCGGGTTGCGCACGTTCGAGGACGCGTTGGCCGCCGGATCGTAACGATCTGATTACCTCTTGAGTGTATCAGAGACCCGCGGACCACACCGGTTCGCGGGTTTTTCTGTGGCATGAGGGCGGTTTTAGGCAAATCAGGATTCTAGAAACCGGCGCCTCGCCAGATCTGGGGAGTTGGAATCAGGGAATTTGCCAAAAAATTACCACATGCTAGAGTTGAATTAACGTTCTATTAACTATCTGGAGGTGACGCTGAAATGGGACATGATTGGATCATAGACGTGTTGACCGACCTCAAGACGTTTGCTGTCGCGAACGATCTGGATGCCTTGGCCGCCAAGCTGGATGATACCCAACTGGTGGCACAGGCAGAGCTCGGGTCGCGCGGTAAAGGGATGGGCCGTGGGCTTCTTGGAGAGAGTGCCTCAGTTGGACGATGTGATAGCGCGTTTGGAACGCGCAGAACGTCTTGAGGAATTACAAAGCATCATAGAATGGCTGCGTGATCATTACGCGGTCGACGACATGGTCTATCACTGGGTGTCCAGCAACGGCACGCAATATGGCTGTGGCACTTATGACCCAAAGTGGGTCGCCCGATATCTTGATCAGGGATATCTTCGGATCGATCCGGTGGTGCTTGGCTGTTACCAGCGGTTTCATCCGGTCGATTGGAAGCGTCTGGATTGGTCGAGCAAGGCCGCGCGTGCACTCATGAGCGATGCGGTCGCGCATGGGATCGGAAATCAGGGGTATTCGATCCCGATCCGGGGGCCCAACGGTCAGTTCGCCTTGTTCACGGTCAGTCACACCTGCGACGACGAAACGTGGAAAAGCTTTACCGAATTGAACCGCCGCGATCTCATTTTGCTGGCGCACTACTTCAATCAGACTGCGCTGAGGCTTGAACCCGGCCGCACGCCTGAACCGACGCAGGCGCTGTCGCCACGTGAGGTTGAGACGATGACACTCCTCGCGGTTGGCTATAGCCGGGCGCAGGTTGCAGACACGCTCTCCATTTCCGAGCATACCTTGCGCGTTTACATCGAGAGCGCGCGCTTCAAGCTTGGCGCATTGAACACAACCCATGCGGTGGCGCGCGCGATGGCGCGGGGGTTGATCGTGGTTTGACGGAACGCGGCGGACTGTTTCCGGGTCGGCGACATTCTGCCAAGCAATAGCCAACGAACGGTGTCGAAAGAAACGATTCACCTTTGGATCGCAGCCTGAGCTCCTGCAACGGAGATCAGGCTCATGATTCGGTATCTATACGGCGACCAACTATCCAATTTCCCGGCCCTCGCGCGGTCCATGTTCGAAGACCGCGCGGACCAATTCAAAACCCGGTTGGGGTGGGAGGTCACGGTCAATGCCGATGGACAGGAGCGGGATGAATACGACGACCTGAACCCGCTTTACGTGATCTGGGAAAAAGCGAACGGGCTGCACGGTGGGTCGATGCGCTTTTTGCCGACGACGGGCCGCACCATGGTGAACGAGCATTTCTTGAACCTCACCGATGGCGTTGCCTTTCAGAGCCCCTTGATCTGGGAATGCACGCGCTTCTGTCTCGCGCGCGAGACCGAGCCTGGAACGGCTGCGGCGTTGATGCTGGCGGGGGGCGAGATCATGCAGGGCTTTGGCGTGCAACATTTCGTCGGCGTGTTCGACGCGCGCATGGTGCGGATTTACAATCGGATCGGCGCGGCCCCGGAAGTGCTCGGCACGCAGGGCGAGGGACGCCAGGCGATCAGTGTCGGTCTGTGGGAGTTCAGCGAGGCCGCGCAAAAGCAGGTGTCGCGTGTGGCAGGTGTCCCGTTACACGCCTCGCGCTGTTGGTTCGATGCCGCCTTTGGTGACGTGGTGCCGCAACCCGATGTTAGTGCGGCCTGACTCTGGTGCCTCTGAGCGCGGGCCTATAGGGTTCGCGCATGACATTGCCCGCGCTCACGTATTCAGAAGATCAGGCCGCCGCGCATGACGCCGTGGCCGACATGCTGCGTGAGGCGGGGATCGACCTGGACGACGGAATTTTGCTGCCACCGCGCGACGGCAAGACCAAGATCATGGCGATCACCGGAAAGGCCGGTTCGGGCAAGACGCTGCTTCTGGCCGAGCTGTGCAAGTCGCTGCAAGCCGCCGGTGTCGATATCGTTTCGGGCGATTATGAGGGTCGCCGCCGCAAGGATCGCCGCACGCTGGCCGTTTTGGCCCCTACGAACAAGGCGGCATTCGTGTTGCGGATGCGCGGCGTGCCGGCCACCACCATTCACCGCATCCTCTACACGCCGGTCTATGACCCGGAATATGAACGCATCGCCGAATGGTTGATGGGCAATGGCGACAAGCCCGAGATCGAAGGGCTGACCGAAGAGGCGCTGGCCCGCGCGCAAATCTCCTTCGAGTCGCACAAGTCGATCCCGGCGGCCTTAGCGGCTGCTGGCTTGCGGGGATCTGACTTCATCACCGGCTGGAAACGCCGTGAAGATCCGCTTGATATCGGGTTCGTTGACGAAGCGTCGATGCTGGATGAACGGCAGGTCGAGGACCTGCGCGAGATTTTTCCGAATCTGCTTCTGTTCGGCGATCCGGCGCAGCTCGCCCCGGTCAACCAGTCGGGCAAGATGGTGTTCGAAACCTTGGCACCCAGCCAGGTGCTGAACCTGAGCCGCATCCACCGGCAGGACGCCGACAATCCGATCCTCGATCTCGCCCATGCGCTTGCCGATCCCCAGCTTGAGTTCGACGGGTTCGAGCGGATGGTCGAGGACATCTCGCGCACCGATGATCGCGTGGTTCTGGGTCAACGGGTCGAGGTTGACCTGATGGCGCGATCCCCCGTTCTGGTCTGGCGCAATGCGACGCGCATTCGGCTGATCCACGCGTTCCGTGCGGTGCATGGGGCACCCGAGGATTCGTTGCTCGAAGGGGAGCCGCTGATTTGCGACGGGATCGAATTGCCGCTCAAGCATCGCAAGAAACGACTGGATCTCGAGGCGCGGGGGCTGATCAAGGGCGCGCAGGTGATCTATCTCGGGCCGGGGCGCAAGCCGGGGTTTTCACGACTTCACGTGATCGGAGCGGAAGACCCGCAGGTGTCGGCAGCGTCCATCGTGAAGATCGAGAAGCCTGACGAGGAAGAACCCTTTATCCCCTTTGCCGCGCGTATGGGGGCGACGTTCCTACACGGCGCGGCGGTGACGATCCACAAGGCGCAGGGGTCGCAATGGGACGAGGTGCAGGTCTTTGCGCCCGATCTTTACGCCGCTGCGCGCATGGGGCGAAGCGAGGCGGGCCAGCCCTTGTGGAAACGTCTGGCTTATGTCGCGATCACGCGGGCCTCGACGCGGTTACACTGGGTCGTGCGCAACCGGCTGTCGAAGCCGACCGGACCGCTGCGGGTCGATGACCTGAAGGCCACTCCCGCAGCCCCGCTTGCATTGGAAGTCGAAGCCGATTTCTAAAGCTTGACGATCTGCTTGCCCGTGTTGCCGCCTTTCAGCATTGCGATGAAGGCATCCGGCGCGTTTTCGAGACCGGTCGCGACATCTTCGATGTACGTGATTTCACCCGCCGCGACCTTGGGTGCCACGTCCTTGAGGAAGGCCGGGTATTGGTCCCAATGGTCGAAGATGATGAAGCCCGACACCTGAAGCCGCTTCACCAGGATATTGCGCCACATGCCGGGAAGCTGGTTTTCGGTGGCGATGTTCGACCCGCCATACCACGCGACCATGCCGCAGAGCGGAATGCGTCCGTGCACATTCATCAGCGGCATCACAGCCTCGAGCGTCTTCCCGCCCACGTTCTCCCAGTAGATATCGACCCCGTCCGGTGCGGCATCGGCAATGGCGGCGCGCAGCGACTTCGCGTCGTCGTGCGCGCGGTGGTCGATGGCTGCATCGAAGCCGAATGTGTCCGTGGCAAGGCGGCATTTCTCGTCACCCCCGGCGATGGCGACGGTGCGCAGTCCCATCTGTTTCGCCAATTGGCCGACCATCGACCCGACCGGGCCGGTGGCGGCGCCGACAACGAGCGTTTCGCCCTTCTTGGGCTTGCCGAAGCTGTGCAGGCCAACCCAGCCCGTCAGCCCCGGCATCCCCAGAACGCCAAGCGCGGTGGAAGGCGGCAAAGAGGGATCGAGCTTGCGAAGCTCGGACCCGGGCAGGCAGGCGTGGCTGGCCCAGCCGGTCATCCCGGTCACGATGTCCCCTTCGGCAAAATCGTCGGCCTTGCTCTCTAGCACGCGCCCGACGCCCTGGCCGGTCATGGTGCCGCCCAGATCGACCGAAGGGGCATAGCTCTTGGCTTCATCCATGCGGCCTCGCATGTACGGATCAAGCGACAGATGCGTGACCTCGATCAGAACGTCCCCCTCGGCTGGCGAGGGACATGCGCCTGTCTCAAGCTTGAAGTCCTCCGGAACCGGGTCTCCTTTCGGGCGGCGGGCCAGAGTGATGCGGGACAGTGTGTCGGACATGAATTCTCTTCCTCAAGGTTTGGGGTTGCGCGTGTTCGGTCGGATCATCAGTGTATCTGGAAGCACAGCGCAGAAGGCAAGGGAGGGCTTGATGCAGGGAATGATGATGAACCGGCCATTGTCGGTGATCGAATTGCTTCGCTACGCGGCGGAAATCCACAGTGCCGGAGAGATCGTGTCCGTGCGCACCGAGGGCGATCTGCACCGTCAGAGCTACGCCGACACGTTCAAACGCACCGCGCAACTGGCACATGGGTTGAAATCGCTGGGCGTAACCCAAGGCGACCGCATCGCGACATTGGCGTGGAACGGCTACCGGCATTTCGAGCTTTACTACGCGATTTCGGGCATGGGCGCCGTCTGTCACACGATCAACCCGCGTCTGTCCGCCGAGCAGATGCTGTATATCATCGGTCACGCCGAAGACCGTGTGCTGTTCGTCGACCTGACCTTCGTGCCGATCCTTGAGGCGTTGAAGGACCATCTGCCGAACGATCTCAAGCTGGTGGCGATGACGGATGCGGCGCATATGCCGGACACGGCGCTGGACCTGCTGTGCTACGAAGACCTGCTAGGCGGTGAACCCACTGACTATGACTGGCCAGACCTGCCCGAAGATACGGCGGCGGGCCTGTGCTACACATCCGGGACCACCGGCAACCCAAAGGGGTCGCTTTATTCCCATCGCTCGACTGTGTTGCACGCGCTTTTCATTGCGGTGACATTGCCGCGTTCCCTCCATGAAGGCGCGCGCCTATTACCCGTGGTGCCGATGTTCCACGTCAATTCCTGGGGCATGCCCTATGCCGCGCCGATTGTCGGCGCGTCGCTGGTCATGCCGGGCGGCAAGCTGGATGGCCCGTCGCTTTACGACCTGATGGAGAGCGAACAGGTCACGGCAAGCTGGGGTGTTCCCACCGTCTGGCTGGGCTTGCGCGCCGAGATTGAAGCGCGGGGCACGCCACCGTCGAAACTGGATCAGGTGGTAATCGGCGGCTCCGCCGCGCCGCGCAGCATGATCGAGTTTTTCGAGAAGAAGGGCATCGACGTTTGCCACGCCTGGGGTATGACCGAAATGAGCCCGGTCGGCACAACCGGGCAATTGCCGAATTCCATGGACGATGCGCCCTTCGACACGCGCATGGCGAAAAAGGCGCTTCAGGGGCGTCGGATGTTCGGAGTGGACCTGAAGATCGTCGATGAAACTGGCAAGCGTCTGCCACATGACGGCAAAGCTGTGGGAGAGCTTTACGTGCGCGGCAATGCGGTGATTTCCGGCTATTTCCACAATGATGAGGCGACCGAAGCGGCGACGGATGCCGAAGGTTGGTTCGGCACCGGAGATGTGGCGAGCATCACGCCCGACGGGTATCTGAGCATTCAGGACCGATCCAAGGACCTGATCAAATCGGGCGGGGAGTGGATCAGTTCGATCGATCTCGAGAATGTGGCAATGTCCCATCCCGATGTGGCCAATTGTGCGGTGATCGCGATTGCACATCCCAAGTGGGACGAGCGCCCGGTTCTGGTCGTGGTGCCCAAGGAAGGGTGTGACCCCAAGCTGGCGGATATCCACGCGCTGATGGAGCCGCATTTCGCCAAGTGGCAGTTGCCGGATGACCTTGTTTGCGTTGAGGCCTTGCCGCTGACCGCCACCGGTAAAGTGTCCAAGCTCACCCTGCGCCAGCAATTCGCGGAGTATGTGCTGCCGGATGTCCGCTGAAGTCTTGCGCGCCATGCCGCCCGGTCTCTCGCGGTGGTACGAGATCAGTCAGGAGCGGATCAGTGCCTTTGCGGATGTGACCGAGGATTGGCAATTCATCCATCTGGATGAAGCGCGCATGGCAGCGCAGGGCGGAACGATGGCACACGGGTTTCTGACGCTGTCGATGCTGTCGGCCATGTCCTACGATGTGCAGCCGGATATTCCCGGGCTTGTGCAAGGGTTGAACTACGGCTTTGATCGCATCCGCTTTGTCAGCCCAGTGCGTGCGGGGCAGCGGATACGCGGACGGTTTAGTGTTGCCGAGGTGACGGAAAAACCGGGGCGGTACGATGTTGTTTGGGACGTTTCGATCGAGATCGAAGGGTCGGCGCGGCCAGCGTTGGTCGCGCGCTGGATCAATGTTTTCGAAGTCTCAGCCTAAACGGAGTCGCGGATCGCCCGGATGTTTTCGCCATAGGGTGCGGGGTTTTCGACCGATCCCCCCTTGAACACGGCGGAGCCTGCGACCAGCACATCGGCTCCGGCAGCCACGACCAGTGGCGCGGTGCTTGGATCGACGCCGCCGTCGATCTCGATATGCACCTCGCGGTCGCCGATCATCTCGCGCAGCTCGGTCACTTTCTGCACGCAGGAGTGAATGAACTTCTGTCCGCCAAAGCCGGGATTGACCGTCATCACGCAAATCAGGTCCACCATGTCCATCAGGGTTGCCGCCGCCTCAGCGGGGGTCCCGGGATTCAGCGCCAGACCCGCCTTGGCGCCCGTTGCGCGGATGGCCTGTAGGGTACGGTGGATGTGTGGTCCGGCCTCAACATGGGCGGTGATGATGTCGGCGCCCGCATCGGCGAAGGCCTGGATATAGGGATCGACCGGGGCGATCATCAGGTGCACGTCCATCACGGTCTTGATATGCGGACGGATCGCGGCGCAGGTGGCCGGGCCGAAGGTGATATTGGGCACGTAGTGACCGTCCATGACATCGACATGGATCCAATCCGCGCCCTGCGCTTCGACCGCCTGAATCTCGGCGCCGAAATTTGCGAAGTCGGCGGACAGGATGGAGGGGGCGATTTTTACCGAACGGTCAAATTTCATGGCGGCAGCTCCTGTTGAGGTGATGCGGGCTTAGTATCCGGCGTCCCGGTCCACAAGGTGCAAGAACGGCTCACCCGCTTCGCCGCGCCGGATGTTTTCGGCGATGGCCCGGCTGGCGCTGGGCGGTCGAGTTTCGGACGCGATATGAGGAGTGACCGTGACCTTCGGATGGGCCCAGTAGGGGTGTCCCGGAGGCAGTGGTTCGACCCGGAAGACATCGAGCGTGGCATGTCCGGCCTGACCGCTGTCCAAAGCCGCGATCAGGGCATCATCGTCGATCAACTGCCCGCGCCCCGGGTTGATGATGACCGCACCCTTGGGCAAGAGCGACAGTGTCTCGGCGTTCAGGATGTTTTCGGTCGCTGGCGTGCTGGGCAAAAGGAGAATGACGATCTCGGAGGTGCTCAGGATTTCGCGTAGGCCGTCGTCGCCGTGATAGGCGGTTATGCCGTCGATCTGCTTCGCGCTGCGCGCCCAGCCCGACACCGGGAAGCCCAAGGCGGCAAGTGCCTGCCCGCAGGCCGTGCCCAACTCTCCGAGACCCAGGATGCCCACGGGCCGATCCGCTGCCACTGGCGGCGCCTCGGCAGTCCAGACATGGTCGGGATTCACGATATGCGCGTCCATGCCAAGATGGTGGCGCAGCGTGTGTCCGGTGACCCATTCGACCATGCCCTGGGTCAGACCCTCGGCATCGACCATGCGCGCGAAGGGAACCTTGAGCGTCGGGTTGTGGACGGCGGTTTCGACCCCTGCCCACAGGTTCAGCACGGCCTTGAGGCGCGTATAGGGCGTGAAATCCTGCACGTCCGAATTCGGTGCGTAGACGATGTAATCGACGTCCTCGGGCGGATGGCTGGTCGACAGCACGTAGTCGATACCGATGGCGTCCAAAGCGGTGCGCAACGGTGTTTCGTACTGCGCCCAGCGTTTCTCGTGGGCGGCGAACAGGATGTTGACGGTCATGGCTTACCTTGGGCGATGGATATGGGCGCTTTGTACAAGGCCGAACGCGATCATCAAGACAAGCATTGCCGAACCGCCATAGCTGACCAGAGGAAGGGGCACACCCACAACCGGCGCAAGCCCCATAACCATGGACATATTCACCGCGAAATAGAGAAAGAAGGTCACGCCGATCCCGAGGATCAGAAGCGAAGAATAGCGGTCGCGGTTCTGCAAGGCCGACACGATGCAGAAGATGAGGATCAGGACGTAGAGCAGCAGCAGGGAAATCCCGCCGATGAAGCCGAATTCCTCGGCCAGCGTGTTGAAGATGAAGTCAGTGTGTTTTTCCGGCAGGAAGTTCAGCCGCGATTGTGTGCCCTGCATGAAACCGCGCCCGGTCCAGCCTCCGGAGCCCATCGCGATCTTGGCCTGCGTGATGTGATACCCCGCGCCAAGCGGGTCGGAGGACGGGTCCAGGAAGGTGTCGATGCGGCGGAATTGGTAGTCTTTGAGCAGTTGCCAATCCGTGCCTCGACTGAGGAACACCGTGTAGACCCCTGCGATGCCCGCCGCGAGAACCGTTCCGAAATAGGCCCAATGCACCCCGGCTAGGAACATCATCAGTCCGCCTCCGGCCACAAGAAGGATGGCGGTGCCGAGGTCCGGTTGGGTGAGCACCAGAAACGTTGGCAGTAGGATGATGAACACGGGGATCAGCACCCAGAACGGGTGCGAGATGCGTTTGATCGGCAGCCAGTCGTAATAGGCCGCCAGAACCATCACCATAGCGATCTTCATCAATTCGGATGGTTGCAGGCGCATGAAGCCCAGATCGATCCAGCGCTGCGCGCCCATGCCGACGGAGCCGAAGAATTCCACAGCCACCAGAAGCACCATGGCGATCAGATAGGCCATCACCGACATATTGCGCCAAAACCAGATCGGCACCATCGCGACCACGAACATGATCGCCAGACCCAGCGCAAACCGCTTCATCTGCGGTTCGGCCCAAGGCGTCATGGAACCGCCGGCAACCGAATAAAGCATCAGGAGACCGACACCGGCGATGGCCGCAAGCAGAACGACCAGAGGCCAGTTGATGAAGAGCATCTTGCGCCATCCTGCCGGGACGGTTTTGACCGTATATTCAAGATAACTCATGCGCGGCTCCGGCCGTCCGGGTCATTGGATTGCAGCACCTGTTGCAAGCGTTCCTGCTGGGTGCGGATGCGTTCGCGATCCTTCGACGGGTAGGCGTCAAGCGGGGGATCCTCCCCGTAGAGCGCCTGAAGCGTGACATCGCGCGCAATCGGGGCCGCCGCAGCCGATCCGCCGCCGCCGTGCTCGACCACGACGGATACGGCGATCTTGGGCGCCTCGTACGGGGCGTAATTCACGAAGAGCGCGTGATCGCGCCGGTTCCAGGGCAGGTCTTCGTTCCGGGTCACGCCACGCGCGCGTTCGGCGGCGGTGATATTGCGCACTTGGCTGGTGCCGGTCTTGCCTGCCATGCGGAACGTCTCTTCGATGATCCGCGACCCATAGGCCGTACCGCGGCGGTTGTTGCTCACGGCGTACATCGCGCGACGGATCTGGCGCAGGTGGTTTTCGTTGAAGCCAAGATCCTCACCACCAAGCGCCTCAGGCTCGGCCGCGCCAATCCGGCGCACGAGGCGAGGGGTGACGTTCTTCCCGGTCGCAAGCCGCGCGGTCATGACGGCAAGCTGGAGCGGAGAGCTTAGAACGAAGCCCTGGCCGATCGAGGCATTGACGGTATCGCCGATCACCCAATCCGCGCCGCGTTCACGTTTCTTCCATTCCTTGTCCGGCATGAGCCCTTCGGTGACGGCGGACATGCCAATACCGAACGCCTCACCCAATCCGAGGCGTCGCGCGGTTTCGGAGATGCGTTCGATCCCCACCTTGAGTGCCAAGTCGTAATAGTAGACGTCGCAGCTTTCGCGCAGGGACAGTTCGAAGTTCATATGCCCGTGGCCTGCACGTTTCCAGCAGTGGAACCTGCGACCGCTGACCTGCATATGGCCGGGGCACCAGACGGTATCGTCGGGCGCGACGACCCCCGCATCCATTGCGGCGAGCGCGGTCACCATCTTGAAGGTCGACCCGGGCGGGTAGGCGTCCTGCACGGTTTTCGATGCCAGAGGGCGGTGGTCATTATCCCGCAGCACGGCATAATCCGCGACCGAGATCCCACGCACGAATTTGTTTGGATCGTATGACGGCGAGGAAGCGATGCCCAAAAGGTCGCCATTGTTCACATCCATCACCACGACCGAGGCGCTTTCTTCGCCGAGGCGGGCCTGAATATAGCTCTGCAACTTGCTGTCGACCGTCAGCTGCATGTCGGCACCCGGAGTGCCTTCACGGCGATCGAGTTCGCGCATGACGCGACCCACCGCGTTCACTTCGACACGCTTGGCCCCGGCACGGCCGCGCAGCACCTCTTCGTGGCGGGCTTCGATCCCGACCTTGCCAATCTGGAACCGCGGGATGCGCAGAACGGG
The DNA here is from genome assembly GCF_947488135.1 of uncultured Marivita sp. GTDB lineage: Bacteria > Pseudomonadota > Alphaproteobacteria > Rhodobacterales > Rhodobacteraceae > Marivita. Next base: position 171,785 of record NZ_CANKYW010000006.1, read on the forward strand.
GTCGGGCGTCTCGTACCGGGCAAGATCCCGTTCGCTGACCGGGCCGACATATCCGACGACATGCGCAAAATCGCCCCGGCGCGGGTAGACGCGTGACAGGCCGACCTCGGGTGTGACGCCGGGCAGGGCGGGGGCGTTCACAGCGACGCGGCTGATGTCGTCCCAGGTGACGCGTTCGGCCACGGTGACGGGCAGGAACGGTGCGCTGCGCTGCATTTCGGTCAGGGCGCGGTTGAGCTCGTCTTCATCCAGTTCGACCAAGGCGGAGAGCCGACCGATCACATCGTCGATATCGCCCGCGTCCTCCTTGACCATCGTGATGCGGTACGAGGGTTCGTTCGCGGCAATGAGGATGCCATTCCGATCGAAAATCTGACCGCGCGTCGGCGGGATCAGGCGGATGTTGATGCGGTTCTCTTCGGCAAGCAGGCGGAATTCATCGGCCTGATCCACCTGGAGATGCTGCATGCGCAAACCAAGCGCACCGGCAAAGGCCAGTTGCGCGCCGCCCAGAATGAGGCCGCGGCGCGAGATCTTGCGGACGCTTTCCGCTGTATCCTTTGGCGCTCGTCTCATAGCGTTCGTCCCAAACGGTCCATGTCTCCGGGTGCCGCGCGGCGGATGCCGAAGAGAAAATAGGATACTCCCACGACCGCAGGATAGGCGGCGATGGTCATGACCACCTGAATAAAGCTCAGTGTGAGCGCTCCGGGGGACAGGATAAGGACCATCATCACCGCGCGATAGAGGATCGTGATCACGATCAGGGTACCCGCGAAGGTGAGCCATTCAAGAACAAATGTCGTTTCCCGCTGGCGGCGTTCCCGCGACTTCAGCCACTCGGCCGCGCAGACCACCAGAACCGACCACAGGCCGGGGGGACGTTGCTGGAGCATGTCCGCGAGCAGCATGACCCCGGCCAAGAGCAGGATCGGGACATATTCGGGACGCCGCACGGCCCAGGCAAAAACGACCGCGACAAGGATGTCCGGGCTGGCCCATTGGCTCGGCGCCGGGTTCAGCGGCAGCAGATGGAAGAACAGGATCAGCAGCGCCACGAGGACGAACATGAGCCGCATGCCCCAGATCTGAAGAAGGCCGGAGTCCATTACTGCCCTGCCTCCACTGCGGTGGGCCCGATCTCGCCGGAGGCGGTTTCGGGCAAGATCAACGCCGACGGGTTCGACACGCGGCGCGCGCCGTGATCGCGCAGGACGCGCAAAAATTCCAAACGCTCGTAATCGGCAGCCAGTCGGGTGCGCAGACGGCCACCGGGGTCTTGGGCCACTTGCCCGATCAGAAGCCCGGGCGGGAACACGTCGCCGTCACCGGAGGTCACGATCCGGTCGCCGGGCCGCACCTGATCGGGGTTTTCCAGAAAGTCGATCGGTGGGGCGGAGGTGTTGTCGCCAACGATCAAGGCGCGCTGGCCTGAGGGCTGGATCGTCGCCGGAATGCGGCTCGTGGCATCCGTCAGCATGATCACGCGACTGGTGTTCGGCCCGACGCCCGAAATTCGCCCGACGAGACCGGTGCCATCCATTGTTGCCCAGCCGTCAACAATACCGTCGCGCGAGCCCACGTTGATGAGAAGCGACTGTCGGAAGGGCGAGCCGGAATCGGCCAGTACCACCCCGGTGATGTAGGTGAGCCGTGGATCGAGCCGTACGTTGTTCAGGTCGCGCAGCTTAGCGTTTTCCTGTTCAAGTTGCAGGGCCGCCTCTTTCCACGACGCCATCTGGCGTAGTTCGCGACGGAGTTCCTGGTTCTGTTCGTAGATTCGCTGGTAGCTGCGGAAGTCCCGCGCGAGGTTCACCGTTGCTGTCACCGGGGCCATCGCCCAGTCAAAGCTTGGGATCACCGTGTCGATGACGGCAGCGCGGAAGCGTTCGACGCGAGGGCTGTCGATGCGCCAGACGAAGAAGAGACCAAGAAGGCACAGAACGACGAACGCCAGCAGCAGTCGCCGCAGCGGTGTCGTGTAGTCTTCGCTATTGGTGCCGTTCTTCGCCAAATCTTCCCCTTCCAAGCGCTACCCGAAAAGTGGGAATTGGTTTTCGGATCAGGTTGCGAGCCCTTTTAGCATAGAGTTCCGCAAATGGGTGTGCGGTCAGCTGTCGTAGTCGATCGCGTGGCGCAGTTGTTTCTCGTATTCCAGCGCCTTGCCGGTGCCCAGGGCCACGCAATTCAGGCTTTCATCGGCGATGGAGACCGCCAACCCGGTCTGTTCACGCAGTGCAAGGTCCAGATCGCCCAGAAGTGCGCCACCGCCGGTGAGCATGACGCCCCGGTCTACGATGTCGGCGGCCAGGTCCGGCGGGGTCGCTTCGAGGGCGGTCATCACCGCTTCGCAGATCTGCTGGACTGGCTCGGACAGGGCCTCTGCCACCTGGGCCTGGCTGATCTCGGTTTCTTTGGGCACACCGTTCAAGAGGTCGCGCCCGCGTATCTGCATTGACGCGCCGCGCCCGTCGTCAGGCATGCGCGCGGTGCCAATGGACGTCTTGATGCGTTCCGCTGTCGATTCGCCCACCAGCAGGTTCTGCTGGCGGCGCAGGTAGTTGATGATCGCTTCATCCATCCGGTCGCCACCGACACGGACGGAGCGGGCGTAGACGATATCGCCAAGCGACAGAACCGCGACCTCGGTCGTCCCGCCGCCGATATCGACCACCATGTTGCCGGTCGGGTCGGTGATCGGCATGCCCGCACCAATCGCCGCTGCGATGGGTTCAGCAATCAGACCGGCCTTGCGCGCGCCTGCCGACAGTACCGACTGGCGGATCGCGCGTTTCTCAACCGGGGTCGCGCCATGCGGGACGCAGACGATGATCTTGGGTTTGGAAAAGGTGGAGCGTTTGTGCACCTTGCGGATGAAATGCTTGATCATTTCTTCGGCCACATCGAAGTCGGCAATCACGCCTTCGCGCATCGGGCGGATCGCCTCGATGCTGCCGGGCGTGCGACCCAGCATCAGCTTGGCGTCTTCGCCGACGGCGAGGACTTTTTTCTGACCGTCCTTGATGTGGTAGGCGACCACAGAGGGCTCGGACAGGACAACACCGCGCCCTTTGACGTAGACAAGCGTATTCGCTGTCCCAAGGTCGATGGCCATGTCCGACGAGAACATGCCCAGCAATTTGTCGAGTCCCAACATCTGCGATTTGCCCCAAGCCAATAAGTCTTAGGCCTGCGACTCTGTCGGGTCACAAGCCGAGGGTCTTATAGGTCTGCTGGGCAGTGGGCGAAAGGGCCAGAACGCGCTTTGCCAGCGTGAATCTGCCACACGACAGTGAACGCGGACTTAGGGGAGGGTCGTAAGGTCCAAGAAGCGCCAATTGTCAGCAAATTATCGACGATTTCTCTTAAACCCGCGGATTTCCAAGGGATCGATGACGAAAGAGTGTACCGCGCCGACTTATGGCCATTGTGTTGACGCATTGAGATCACCGGCACGGCCCAGAATAAACACAACTCATCTGGAGGGACACATGGTTGTCAAATTTGCTAAAGGACTTGCAAAGCTGAGCTTCCTCGGCGCGGGCACGGCTGCCGTCATTGGGCTGTGGGATTACACACAGCAGGCGAAAGCGGCCGACTATGATTTATCCTTCGCACAGTATCAGGCCTCGGTCGTCGATCGTTACGGGGATCAGGCTGGCGACGTATTCGCAGTCGCCCATTCCGGCATCGCAAGCGGCTACGCGTGGGCGTCCCGATCCGGCGTATTGGAACTTGCGGGTCTTACCGAGGATGGCAGCGTGATTGACGAGAGTGATCCGCTTGTGGTCATCGTCGATGATCCTGAAAGTTCCGTCGAGACAGAAATCGAAGTCGCGGCTGCGGATGGTGGATTGGCACCGGATTCATCGCTCTTGCCGCGGGCGCGCGCTCTTCAATGACGGCTTGAATCGCCTGCGCGTCGTTTTCCTGCCGCAACGTGTCGGGAAGGTTTGGCGGCGCGGTCGGCGCAACGGTATTCACGGGGTCAAACGCCTCGGAGTGAATACCCATGAAAACGCATGTCAAAGCTTTGGTCGTCGGCGGCGGCGCCGTCGGCACCTCGATCGCCTATCACCTCGCGCGTGCGGGCTGGGACGATGTGATGCTGCTCGAACGGGACGAACTCACGTCCGGGTCGACATGGCACGCTGCGGGGCTTTTGCCGTATTTCAACATGTCCTACGCGACGACACATATCCACGATTATTCGATCAAGTATTACAAGACGCTTGAAGAGGAGACCGGGCTGAACGCGGGGTTTTCGGTCGTCGGCAATTTGCGGATGGCGCAAAGCCAGGCGCGCATGGACGAATACATGCTTTACGCCACCACAGCCGAAACCTGCGGCGTGCCCTATGAATGGCTGTCGCCCGCGCAGATCAACGAACGGTATCCGCTGTTGCGCACCGAGGATCTGGTTGGCGCGATTTATCACCCTTTGGATGGGTACATTAACCCCGCCGACGTCACGATGGCGATGGCCAAGGGCGCGCGCCAGCGCGGCGTCGTGATCGAACGCAAGTGGCAGGTAGATTCGTACCACTGGACCGGCGACCACTGGGATGTGACCGTCACAAAGATGGTCGAGAAGGGCGGCAATCTTGTTCCGTCCGACGAACAGACGGTGATCCATGCCGAACATGTCGTGACCGCCACCGGCAACCACGCGCAGCGCACGGCAAAACTTCTGGGGATCAAGATCCCGGCGATTCCGGTGGAACATCAGTATATCGTCACCGAACCCGACCCGGCGCTGGTCGAATGGCGCAAGGCCGGCAATCCGGAGCATCCCGTGCTGCGCGATGCCGATGCCAAATGGTATGTGCGCGAAGAACGCGGCGGCTGGATCCTTGGCCCCTACGAGCGCAACGCGCCCGCGCGTTTTGAATACGGCGTGCCGGACAGCTTTCGCGCCGATCTCTTTCCGCTCGATCTGGAGCGGATCGAGGAGGAATACATGAGCATGATCCACCGGATTCCGACCTCGGAAACGGTTGGTCTGAAAGACGATTTCAACGGTCCGATCTGCTATACGCCGGACGGAAATCCGCTTTTGGGGCCCGCACCGGGATTGCGCAACATGTGGCTGGCCGAAGGGTTTTCCTTCGGGATCACGGCTGCGGGCGGTACGGGGTATTATCTTGCGCAGTTGATGGTCGAAGGGGAGGCCGAGATCGACATGGCCTCGCTCGACCCCAAGCGCTACGGGTCGTGGATGACCACCGAATACGCTGCGCGCAAGAACGAAGAGGCGTATGAGCACGTCTACATCCTGCACCACGCTGACGAGGAACGCCCGGCCTGTCGTCCGCTTCGTACGGCGCCAGCGTACGATCGACAAAAGGCGCTGGGCGCGCAGTTCGGCTGTGTGAACGGGTGGGAACGTCCGAACTACTACGGGCCTTTGGATGCGGCGGAAACCTTCGACCACGACGCGCGGTCGTTCCGTCGCGGTGGCTGGTGGCAATATGCCGTCGACGAAGCCAAGGCGATCCGTGAAGGCGTCGGTCTGATCGACGCGACGGCGTTCACCAAGCATGTGGTCAAAGGGCCGGGGGTGACCCGGTTTCTGGATTGGTTCACCTGCAACAAGCTGCCCAAAATTGGCCGCATCAACCTGACCTATGCGCTGACCGATCACGGCACTACCCGGACGGAATACACCATCGTGCGGTTGGGTGAGGATGAGTATTACCTCGTCTCGGCAGGGGCCTGGACAGCCTATGACGCCGATTACCTGAAGAAGGCGGCCGAGGATAAAGCAGGTGAGTTCGGCAATATCGAGATTCAGGATGTGACCACGCAATGGGGTGTGTTTGCCATCGCCGGACCGAAATCTCGTGATGTGCTGAACGAGATCGTCAAGGATGCCGATCCGGCAACGGTTCTCAGCAACAAACGCTTCCCATGGTTGACCTGCCGCGACATCGAGTTGGGCATGTGCCCGGTGCGGGCGATCCGGGTGGCCTATACGGGCGAACTGGGTTGGGAATTGCATCACCCGATCGAGATGCAGAACTACCTGTGGGATCAGTTGATGGCGGCGGGGGCCGGGCACGACATGAAACTGGTCGGCGCTCGGGCGCAGAACTGGTTGCGGCAGGAAAAATCCTATCGCGCCTTCGGCAACGAGCTGGGCCGCGATGCGACGCCGCTCGAAGCCGATCTGCCGCGTTTTATCGACCTGTCGAAGGACTTTCACGGCAAGGCGGCGTTGGAAAAGACCGGTATACGGTCGAAGTGCTGCACGTTGCTGATCGACGGACCGGAGGATGCCGATCCCTGGGGGCGCGAGGCGCTCTATGATGGGGAGACGCGCGTCGGGCGTCTAACCTCGGGCGGTTATTCGGTGGCGTTCGGGAAATCCATCGGCATGGGATATGTGACGCCCGAACTGGCGGTTCCGGGGACCAAGCTCAAGGTCAAGATGTTCGATCGGCTTTGGGATGCCGAGGTGGTCGAAGACAGCCCGTACGATCCCAAGAACGAGGCGATCCGACAAGACGGGTGAGAACGCGGATGCGTTAACGCATCCGCAGTTTTCCGTTAACGGAAAACGGGTCTCTGAAATCCCCGCTCAGCCAAGAAGCCGTCGCGCGATGACCTGCGCTTGAATCTCGGCGGCCCCTTCGAAGATGTTAAGGATACGCGCATCACAGAGGATGCGGCTGATCTTGTATTCCAGCGCAAAGCCGTTTCCGCCGTGGATTTGCAGCGCGTTGTCGGCAGCCGCCCAGGCCACGCGAGCCCCCAGCAGCTTGGCCATGCCGGCTTCAAGGTCGCAGCGACGCCCCTCGTCTTTCTCGCGGGCCGAGAAGTAGGTGAGCTGACGCGCGATCATGATTTCGACCGCCATCATCGCGAGTTTCGATGCGACGCGCGGGAAGTGGATCAGCGCTTTGCCGAATTGCTTGCGGTCCTGTGCGTATTTCATGCCCTCGTCCAGCGCGGATTGCGCGACGCCGATGGCACGGGCGGCGGTCTGGATGCGAGCCGACTCAAACGTCTCCATCAACTGCTTGAAGCCCTTGCCTTCTTCCATCCCCAGGAGGTTCTCGCCCTTGACCTTGAAGTCGTCGAAGTTGAGCGTGTATTCCTTCATGCCGCGATAGCCGAGCACCTCGATCTCACCGCCCGAAATGCCCGGGTCCTGCCAAGGCGCTTCGTCGGTGCCGGGTGTCTTTTCGGCAAGGAACATGGACAAGCCGCGATAATCGGAGGTGTCCGGCACGGTGCGCGCCAGCACCGTCATCACATGGGTGCGGGCGGCGTGGGTGATCCAGGTCTTGTTGCCGTTGATGATCCAATCGCCGTTTTCGTCCTTCACGGCTTTGGTGCGGAGCGACCCGAGGTCAGAGCCTGTATTCGGTTCGGTAAACACGGCGGTCGGCAGGATTTCACCTGATGCGAGACCGGGAAGCCATTTTGCCTTTTGCTCATCCGTTCCGCCGGCGATGACCAGTTCGGCCGCGATCTCGGACCGAGTGCCAAGGGAACCGACCCCGATATATCCGCGCGACAGTTCTTCAGAGACAACGCACATGGAATTCTTGGAGAGACCAAAGCCGCCATGCTCTTCGGGGATGGTCAGGCCGAAGACGCCCATCTCGGCCAGCTCATCGATGATTTCCATCGGGATGAGTTCATCCTTGAGGTGCCATTCGTGCGCGTAGGGCTCGACCTTGTCGAGAGAGAAGCGGCGGAATTGCTCGCGGATCATTTCGAGCTCTTCGTCCAGACCGCAGGCCCCGACGGTCAGTTCCGCGCTGCGTTCCTGCATCAGCTCGACCAGACGAATGCGCGCCGCCTGTGTATTGCCCTCTTGCGTCAGGCGCATGACCTCAGGTGTCATCAGAAGGCGCATATCATCTTGCGAGAGGCCGATGTCCTGAAGGCGGACAATTTCGCCCTGGTTCATCTGGATGCCGCCGTAGATCTGCCAGAGATATTCGCCGAACGCGATCTGGTGGATAAGCTGCTCGACCTCGCCGAACTTGCCATCGGCATCCAGGCGCTCGGCCCAACCCTGCATCTGGCGCAGAGATTCGACGTACGTCGCCAACCATGCAAGGCCGTGTGCGGCGGTCTGGTTTTCCTCGATCAGCGCGCCGGACACGCGACCCTCGGATTCCACCATGTCGCGGACGCGTGCGGCGGCTTTTTCAAGCACCTTATTGGCGGGGTCCACGGCAGCGCCGGTGAGGCTCAGCAGGTCGGGCAGGATGGTTTCGGTCGTCAGGGTCAAGTCTTGTCCGTCATGGGCCATGAATCGTGTCCTTTCAGCTTTGCCGCTGGATATCTACTTTGCAGGTGCAGCGCAACAAAAATACCCAGCAGGCCTGCGATTTGTTCCAATCTTTCGTGTGAGATTGCTGCTTTGCGGCGAGGTGCCCATTGCAGATGCAGAAAAAAACGGGGCGAGTGCACCAGAGTATGGTGCGCGCGCCCCGCTATTTCCAAGCGCCTTTCGACGCAGGCAGCTTAGCCGATGGCAGCCGCTTTCACGTCATCGTCGATATAGGGCACGTATTGCGCGAAGTTGTCGGCGAACATCTGGACCAGCTTGGCTGCCTGTTCATCGTAGGCGTCCTTATCGTTCCAGGTGCGGCGCGGGTCGAGCAGCATGTCCGGCACGCCTTCGACCTTGACCGGCACTTCGAAGCCGAAATTCGGGTCCTTGCGGAACTCCGCCTCGGCAAGGCTGCCGTCAAGTGCTGCGGTCAGAAGCGCGCGGGTTGCCTTGATCGGCATTCGCTCGCCCGCGCCGTAGGCGCCGCCGGTCCAGCCGGTGTTGACCAGCCAGCAGGTCGCGCCGTGCGAGGCGATCTTGTCGCGCAGTAGATTGCCGTACACCTCGGGCCGGCGCGGCATGAAGGGCGCGCCGAAACAGGTGGAGAAGGTCGGCTCCGGTTCGGTGACACCGCGTTCGGTTCCGGCCACCTTGGAGGTAAAGCCCGACAGGAAGTGATACATGGCCTGCGCAGGCGTCAGACGCGAGATCGGGGGCAGCACGCCGAACGCGTCACAGGTGAGCATGATGATATTCTTCGGATGCCCACCGAGCGCTGTCGAAGATGCGTTCGAGATATAATCGAGCGGGTAGGCGCAGCGCATGTTTGCGGTCAGGCTGTCGTCTTTGAAGTCCAGTTCGAAGGTTTCGGGATCGAAGACCATGTTCTCGATCACGGTGCCGAACTTGGTTGTCGTCGCGTAGATCTCGGGCTCTGCCTCGGGGGACAGGTTGATCGTCTTCGCGTAGCAGCCACCTTCGAAGTTGAAAGTACCACGATCCGACCAGCCGTGTTCGTCGTCGCCGATCAGAACGCGGTTCGGGTCGGCGGACAGCGTTGTCTTGCCGGTGCCGGACAGGCCGAAGAAGATCGCTGTATCGACCGGATTGCCAACGGCGTGATTGGCCGAGCAGTGCATCGGCATGATGCCTTTTTCCGGCAAAAGGTAGTTCAGCAGCGAGAAGATGGATTTCTTGTTCTCGCCCGCGTATTCTGTCCCGCCGATCAGGATCAGCTTCCTGTCGAAGTTCATCGCGATCACGGTTTCCGAGCGGCAATCGTGCTTTTTTGGATCGGCCTGGAAGGACGGGCAGTTGATGACCGTGAAATCCGCCGTGAAGCTGTCGAGGTCTTCCCGTTCGGGGCGGCGCATCATGTGGCGGATGAAAAGATTGTGCCACGCAAGTTCCTGGATGAAGCGCACGTCGATGGAATGTTTGGGGTCCGCACCACCGGTCAAATCCTGAACGAAATATTCGCGACCCTTCATGTGCTCGAGCATGTCGGCGTAGAGCGCGTCAAAGCCTTCGGGCGACATCGGCGCGTTGTTGTCCCACCAGATCGTGTCGGCGACGCTGTCGGTTTTGACGACATGCTTGTCCTTCGGGGACCGGCCTGTGAACTTCCCGGTGGTCACGAGGAACGCCCCACCATTGCCCAGCGTGCCTTCACCACGTTTCAGTGCGGCTTCGATCAGAGCCGGCTCTGTGAGGTTGTAATAGACATTGCCAAGCCCGTTGATCTGTTGATCTTCCAGCCGGAATTCCGGGTTCACCCGTCCAAATGTCATTTGCCAAGCTCCTGTAGCCGCGATGATCTGCGGCAGTATAACATGGGGGCGCGCAGGCGGCGTCCCACCCGCGACGGGGCGTCGGGGGTACAGGCGTCTTAGCATGTCGCTTCCGAAACTGAACAGGACGCAATCGCGCAGTTAGCGCAACCAAAACGAGTTTAGCGCAACCATGGCGCTGCTTCGCCGGCGGGTGTGATGCAAATTAGCCATCCGTAAGGATTTTTCGGTCTCAATAAAGGCACCGCTGCGGAGTGATTCGCAAAATTGCATTGGCGCAAAGGAAAAAAAGACGCATAATGTCGGAAAAAACATAATTGAGAGCAGTACAAGGAACACACTCCATGTCGAAAATCGCCCTTGTGGACGATGACAGGAATATCCTGACATCGGTCGCGATCACCCTTGAGGCAGAGGGTTTCGAGGTTGAAACCTACAACGATGGACAGGCCGCGTTGGATGCATTTAACAAGAAAATGCCCGATATGGCCGTCTTTGATATCAAGATGCCAAGGATGGATGGCATGGACCTGCTTCAGCGGGTGCGTCAGAAATCCAAGATGCCGGTGATCTTTCTCACCTCCAAAGACGATGAGATCGACGAGGTTCTTGGCCTGCGCATGGGAGCGGATGACTATGTCAAGAAACCGTTTTCGCAACGTCTTCTGGTCGAACGTATCCGCGCGCTTCTCCGACGTCAGGATGCCATCTCCGGCGATGCTGCCGGGACCGAGGTTGAAGAAACCAAACTCATGGTGCGCGGCAATCTGACGATGGATCCGCTGCGTCACTCGGTGTCCTGGAAGGGGCAGGATGTATCCCTGACCGTCACCGAATTCCTTCTGTTGCAGGCCCTTGCGCAGCGTCCCGGTTTCGTCAAGTCGCGGGATCAGTTGATGGATGTGGCCTACGACGATCAGGTTTATGTCGATGACCGGACGATCGACAGCCACATCAAACGTCTGCGCAAGAAAATGCGCACCGTCGACAATGATTTCTCGGCGATCGAAACGCTCTACGGGATCGGTTACCGTTACAACGAAGAGTAACCATGGCACTGGTTGAGGGCGTGACCCACTCAAAAGCCGGCGGGCGCAAGGATGCGGATGTGGTGCTCGGGGACGACTGGGTCGCCCCCGACAGAACCGTTGAATCCGAAGTGCGCAGCATCCGGGAAAAGCGGGGTCTTTTTGCGCTCAACCGGTCTCCGTTGACCCGGAAGATCATAACCTTCAACCTCGTCGCCCTCAACTTCCTGGTGGCGGGGATCCTGTTCCTGAACTCCTCGCGCGACACGCTTGCCGAACAGAAAGCGGAGTCGGTGAGGATCGAAGCAGAACTCATCGCCGACGTTTTTGAGGCGCAGGCCTTGGGAGAACCCACCGTCAACCTTGGCACCGGGGTGGGGATCGATGTCGGCGACACGCTCGACAATCTTGAAATGCGGCCCGGTCTGCGGGTGTTCATCTTCGATGCCGCACGGTTCCTTGTCGGCGATATCAATGGCGCGGATCAGACCGGCCAGCCGTTGCCGGCGTCAGAGAAACCGACGGTCATTTCTGACTTCCTGATGACCGTGTGGAACAGCGTATCGTCGGTCTTCCGGTCTGAAGAAGGGCTGGAAGCTCTCACGCTCGAAGACATCTTGCGCCGACAGATCGAAGAGACCGACCCGACACTGACGCGGATCGAACGCGCGGAAGGTCCGCTTGGCGAAACCATTTTCACGGCGCTAAGTCCGATCCAGGTCGAAACCGGTGTTGCCGGTACAATCGCCCTCGTCAGCTACGCGCCCGAGATCGACGCAGCGGTGCGCCTTGAGCGTGAGAACGTGTTGCAGATGTTCGTCATCGCCACGCTCGTGTCCATCGGCCTGAGCCTTGTCCTGGCCTCCACGATTTCTAACCCGATTTCCAACCTCGCCGACGCGGCCGAAGTTGGGCGCGACCGAAACCGCCGCAATGTGTCCTCGGGGCGCATCCGCATTCCAGATCTGACGGCCCGTCCGGACGAGATCGGCCGCCTTTCCGGCGCGTTGCGCGGTATGGTTGCAGCCTTGTACGACCGGATTGATGCGAACGAGCAATTCGCGGCGGACGTCGCACACGAGATCAAGAACCCATTGGCCTCATTGCGGTCTGCGGTTGGAACGTTGCGCGTTGCGCGCAAACCGGATCAGGTCGACCGATTGCTCGATGTCATCGACCATGATGTCCGTCGTCTGGACCGGCTGGTCAGCGATATTTCCAACGCATCCCGCCTGGACAGCGAACTGGTAAAAGAGGAAGAGGCCGAATTCAATCTTCTGGACATGCTTGGCAATCTTGCGCAGTTCCTTGGCGAAGACGCCAAACGCCGGGGCATCGAATTCATCGCCGATTTGCCGGATCGTCCGATCATGTTGCACGGGCTGGAAGCGCGTCTGGCGCAGGTCTTTGTTAACCTAATCACCAATGCGATCAGCTTTTGCGAAGATGGCGATGCCATCCGCCTTTGGGCGCGCCGCCGCGAGAACAGGGTCCTGATCGTGGTCGAGGACACTGGCCCGGGCATTCCGGACGAGGCCCTCACCAAGATCTTCAAACGGTTCTATTCGCAGCGCCCTGAAAACGATTTCGGCAACAACTCCGGTCTGGGCCTCGCGATTTCAAAGCAGATCGTCGAGGCGCATGGCGGCGTGATCTGGGCCGAGAATATCCGTCCGACCGAAGCGGATGCGACCTCCGAACCGCTAGGTGCGCGGTTCGTCGTCGGCTTGCCTCTCTGAGCGTTGCCATGTCCGAAGACGGCGCGCTGACCCTTCACGCCACGGCGGTTGCGGTCGATGGTCAGGCCGTGCTGCTGAAAGGTGCCTCTGGTTCGGGCAAATCCTCTCTCGCGCTCGAGATGATGGCACGGGGCGCGACGCTCGTCGCGGACGACCGGGTGATTTTGACCGGTGCCGCTGATAGTGTCGTCCTGACTTGCCCGGAACCGCTTTGCGGATTGATCGAGGCGCGGGGTGTTGGCCTCCTGCATGCGCGATACCTGTCCCCCGCGAAGTTGTGCGTTGTGGTCGATATGGACCAAATCGAAACGGATAGGCTGCCCCCGGATCGGACGATCACATACCACGCACAAACATTTCCATTGCTTCACAATGTCGAGTCGCAGCATTTCCCTGCCGCAATTCTGCAATATCTACGTGCGGAAGAAATTCGACGTCAGTCTTCCTGAATACGGAACAAAACGCATGTCGATCCAACCGAACGGGAATCGGGTTGTCCTCGTCTCCGGGCCGTCTGGCGCCGGGCGGTCGACTGCGATCAACGTGCTGGAGGACATGGGCTTCGAAGCGATTGACAACATTCCGTTGCGGATGATCCCGCGCCTGTTCGATGGTGGCCCGATCGACCGACCGCTCGCATTGGGGATCGATGTGAGAAACCGCGACTTCTCTGCGGAAAGCCTGATCGAATTGCATGCCGACCTGGTGGGCCGCATCGAAGGGAACGCGGTGCTCTTGTTTCTGGACAGCCGACCGGATGTTCTGTTGCGCCGCTATTCGGAAACGCGTCGTCGGCATCCCTTGGCGCAGGAGGAAACGCCGGAAATCGGGATCGCCCGCGAGATCGATCTGTTGCGGCCGGTCCTCGACCGCGCGGATATCGTGATCGATACGTCGTTGCTGTCGCCGCATGACCTCAAGGCCGAATTGCACAAATGGTTCGCCGATACGTCGTCACAGACGCTTTCCGTGGCGGTTCAGTCCTTTTCCTACAAGCGCGGTATCCCGCACGGGGTCGATATGGTTTTCGATTGCCGGTTCCTGTCGAACCCGCATTGGCAGGATGACTTGCGGGACAAGACGGGACTTGCGGATGATGTCAGAGACCATGTGACATCGGATACCCGGTTCGGCCCTTTCGTCGATCGCATCACCAATATGCTGACATTTCTGCTTCCCGAGATGGAAGAGGAAGGCAAAACGCATCTTTCGATTGGCATCGGGTGTACCGGAGGGCAACACAGGTCGGTTGTCGTTACGGAAGAGATCGCGAGAACGCTTGCAGAGGACGGCTGGCGGGTGTCAATTGCGCACAAGGAACTGGCCCGACGGGGGATCGTGGCCGCCGGCAGCTCAGATCTGCCGGATCGCGAAAAGGTGGCAGAGTGATTGGGATCGTGATCGTCGCTCACGGTGGTTTGGCGCATGAGTATCTTGCCGCCGTCGAACACGTCGTGGGCCATCAGCCCGGCATGGCTGCAGTGTCGATTGATGCCGACCACAATCGCGACGCCAAGCAAAACGAAATTTGCACCTTGGCCGACGAGGTCGATACCGGCGACGGCGTGGTGATCGTGACCGATATGTTCGGAGGATCACCGTCGAACCTTAGCCTTCGGGCGTGCCAGCCGGAGAACCGCCGGATCGTGTACGGCGCCAACCTGCCGATGCTGATCAAACTTGCCAAAAGTCGGGATAAAACGGTGCCGGAAGCGGTGCGCGCCGCTTTGGATGCAGGCCGGAAATACATTGACAGCCAAGACATAACTCTTGATCAGAGCGCCTGATCACAAGGGTTAGGGAGGCCCGTCTATATGTCCGCCACGGCGCAGCGCGTTCTTGAAATCGTGAATGAGAAGGGATTGCACGCTCGGGCGTCGGCGAAACTGGTCGAGGTTGTCGAAGGTTTCGACGCAACGGCCGAAGTTCGCAAGGACGGGATGAGCGCCTCCGGCGACAGCATCATGGGGCTTTTGATGTTGGCAGCCTCCAAAGGAACCTCTATTGAGGTAGTCACCTCAGGGCCGGACGCAGAGGCCCTTGCCACCGCAATCGAGACATTGGTGGCTGATCGGTTTGGAGAAGGCAACTGACCCTCGGGTCGGTATGGGCAACCGGAAAACAGGACGACATACCGCACTATGGTTGATAGCTATCAGCATTCATCGACCGACGCGCGCCCTCTGGCGCCGGCAGAGGTGCCCTACGACAAGCGCAAGCTGAGCTACGCCAACACGTTCACCAACCCCTGGAAATCCAACACGATCCGCGCGATGGAATGGATGACCGGCAAGATCCCGTTGCTGCGTCTCGTGCGTCGTTTCGAACGGATGGGCCCCGCCGAAGGACAAGCCTTCTGGGGTCAGGCGCTTGGTCTGATGAAGATCGCCTTGGAAACGCCGCCGGAGCAGATCGCGCGCATTCCGAAGACCGGGCCGGTGATCGTCGTCGCGAACCATCCGCACGGTCTGGTCGACGGCATGATCCTTGCAGAGCTGATCGGGCGGGTGCGGACCGATTACAAGATCCTTACACGTTCGCTTCTCACGGGTGTGACCGAGATCGAGGAATTCATGATCCCGGTGCCTTTCCCGCACGAGGAAGATGCCCGCGAGCAAAGTCTCGAGATGCGCAGCCGGGCGATGAGCCATCTCAAAGGCGGCGGTGTGATCGCACTGTTCCCGTCGGGCGTCGTTGCATCGAGCGACAGTCTTTTCGGCCCGGCGATCGAACGGAACTGGAATCCATTTACGGCAAATCTGATCCAGAGGTCTGGCGCGACGGTCGTGCCGGTTTTCTTTCCTGGCCAAAACTCCCGGGCCTACCAGATCGCCAATCGCTTATCGGCGACGATCCGGCAGGGTTTGCTGATCCACGAGGTCATTCACGCCTGTGGCAAACCGCAGGCCCCGATTGTCGGCGAACCCATTCCCGCAGATGCGATCGAAGCCTACGCAGGACGCAGCCGCGATTTCGTGTCGAGCCTGCGGGAAACGACCATGGCTTTGGGGCAAAGATCCTAGCGCGTCGGAACCGGGGTTTCGCCTCGGTAGTCATAGAATCCGCGCTGCGTTTTCCGGCCAAGCCACCCGGCCTCAACGTATTTCGTCAGCAGGGGACAGGGGCGATACTTGGTATCCGCCAAACCGTCGTGCAGCACGTTCATGATCGCGAGGCAGGTGTCGAGCCCGATGAAATCGGCAAGTTCGAGCGGACCCATCGGGTGGTTCGCGCCAAGCTTCATCGACTGGTCGATGGAATTCACGTTTCCGACGCCTTCGTAAAGCGTATACACCGCCTCGTTGATCATCGGCATCAGGATGCGATTGACGATGAAGGCTGGGAAATCCTCGGCTGAGGCTGCCGTTTTGCCGAGCTTCTCAACCACGCCCAGACAGGTGTCATAGGTCTCCTTATCCGTGGCGATACCGCGGATCAGTTCCACGAGCTGCATGACCGGAACCGGATTCATGAAGTGGAAGCCCATGAATTTTTCCGGCCGGTCCGTACGGCTCGCCAGACGCGTGATGGAGATGGACGAGGTGTTCGAGGTCAGGATCGTGTGGTCGGCGAGATGTGGCAGCAGGCTGTCGAAGATCTTTTGCTTGATCGTCTCTTCCTCGGTTGCCGCTTCGATGATGAGATCGGTCTTGGCGACCTGTGGCAGATCGTTCGTCGTGACGATGCGCGCCATTGCCTGATCCCGCGCGTCTTGGGTGATCTTGTCGCGGCTGACCTGCCGGTCCATGTTCCGCTCGATCAAGTCGACCGCGCGTTTCAGAGCGTCTTCGTTGATGTCGTTCAAGACGACGTCATAGCCCGCGAGCGCCATGACATGGGCAATGCCATTGCCCATCTGTCCCGCTCCGACAACTCCGATTGAATTGACCGTCATGCATTTGCTCCGTTCGCTTCGCCGCAACAATGGCTGTTGGGGCAGGGCGCTGCAAGGTGGATCGGACGGTTCGGTCGAAATTTAACTTTAGCGTTTTGAGAACCGAATCGCCCCAATTTCGGTAGCGGGAAAAGAGAAGGGGTGGGGATATGGAGATTTCCTCAACGCGCGATCAAGCGATTGATTATGCGCCATGTCGATACAATGGGTCTCGCTTGTGGTTCAGGGGGCCGCGCAGGGCTTTGCGATCTCCCTACATCGCCTGTCTTGGCGGTTGCGGTGTCTACGGGCGCTACCTTTCGCGGCCTTGGCCAACGTCGCTTGAGGGACGCACTGGGACAACCGTGGTCAATCTGGGGGTCGAGAACGCGGGGATCGATGCATATCTGAACGATCCGGGTGCTCTTCTGACCGCAGCGCATGCCCAGATTACGGTTGTTCAGCTGACCTGCACGCACAATACATCCAATCGTTTCTATTCGGTGCACCCGCGTCGGAATGACCGATTTCTCAAGGCGTCGGAGGCGCTGAAGTCGCTCTACCCGGAGATGGACTATACCGAAGTGCATTTCACGCGCCATTTGTTGGCCCGGCTTCATGCGATCTGCCCGGAGCGGTTCGCAATCGTCGCCGCCGAAGCGCGTGCTGCATGGCAAGCGCGGATGCGCACTTTGATCGCCCAGATGAACGGGACAGTTTTCTTGTTGTGGTTCGCACCATCGACCCTGTCCGAAATCGCGGATGATCCTGCGGCAGAGGAGCCCTTTCTGACACGCGGGGCGGTTCGCCCGCTGGAGCCGCATGTCCATTCACTGATCGAGGTGGTTCCACCCCAATGGCACGCTGGATGCGACGAAATGCATGTGCCGGCGATGGAATTGTCGCGGGCCGAACACTTACCGGGCCCGGCGGCGCATGACGCGGTGGCTGCCGCCGTTTCCAGAGCAGTTGAAGGCGTCCTGACATGAAAACGGCGCGCCCATTGGGGGCGCGCCGGTCTTTGTCATTCTTAACTGACGTTTACCTCAGCTTTTCGGTCAATTCCGGGACGGCGTCGAACAGGTCGGCAACAAGGCCGTAATCCGCAACCTGGAAGATCGGCGCTTCTTCGTCCTTGTTGATAGCGACGATGATCTTGCTGTCTTTCATGCCCGCAAGGTGCTGGATCGCACCCGAGATGCCGACGGCGATATAGAGATCGGGGGCAACGACCTTGCCGGTCTGGCCGACCTGCCAGTCGTTCGGCGCAAAGCCCGAGTCGACCGCGGCGCGCGAGGCACCGACGGCGGCACCGAGCGTATCGGCGAGCTTTTCGATCATCGCAAAATCGCTCTCGGACCCGACGCCACGGCCACCGGACACGACGACCCCGGCAGAGGTAAGTTCTGGGCGGTCGCTTTCGGCAACTTTATCCTCGACCCATTCGGAGAGGCCGGGGTTGTCGCCGGACGAGATCGTCTCAACTTCAGCCGAGCCACCTGTCGGTGCTGCGTCAAAGGTCGACGTCCGGAACGAAATGACCTTTGTGCCGTCCGAGGATTTCACGGTCTGGATCGCGTTGCCGGCGTAGATCGGGCGCTCGAACGTGTCGGCGTCCACCACGGCGGTCACGTCGGTGAGAACCATGACATCCAAAAGGGCTGCGACACGCGGCAGGATGTTCTTGGCATCCGTCGTCGCGGGCGCCACGATGTGCGAATAATCCCCGGCGAGCGATGCGATCAGGACCGAGACCGGTTCCGCGAGGCGGTGCCCGTAAAGGTCATCCTCGGCCAGCAAGACTTTCGACACGCCTTCGATTGTCGCGGCTTCGTCTGCCGCGGCTTTCGCGGAGGCGCCTGCGGCCAGAACCGTCACGTCGCCCAAGGCTTTCGCGGCGGTTACGGTCTTGGCGGTGGCGTCCATCGCCAGCGCGCCATCGGTGATTTCTGCAATCAGAAGTACAGCCATTTACACAGCCCCCGCTTCTTTGAGTTTCGCCACAAGCTCGTCCACGGAACCAACCTTGATCCCGGCGGCACGCTCTTCCGGCTCGGACGTCTTCACGATCTCGAGGCGGGGGGCGACGTCGACGCCGTAATCGGCGGCTGTCTTTTCATCCAAAGGCTTCTTCTTGGCCTTCATGATGTTGGGCAGCGAAGCATAGCGCGGCTCGTTCAGGCGGAGGTCGGTCGAGATGATGGTCGGCATCTTGACCTTGATGGTCTGCAAACCGCCATCGACCTCGCGGGTTACAACCGCATGATCGCCGTCGATATCGACGTTGTTGGCATACATCGCCTGGCTCCAGCCGAGCAGGGCCGAGAGCATCTGGCCGGTGGCGTTCATGTCATTGTCGATAGCCTGCTTGCCGCACAGAACCAAGCCCGGCTCTTCTTCCTTGACGATGGCGGCAAGGATCTTGGCCACGGCCAGCGGTTCGATGTCCTGATGCACATCCTCTGCTGCGACGACGAGGATCGCGCGATCCGCGCCCATCGCAAGTGCGGTGCGCAGGGTTTCCTGGCTTTGCTTGACGCCGATGCTGACCGCGACGATTTCGTCGGCCTTGCCCGCTTCCTTGAGGCGGATCGCCTCTTCTACGGCGATCTCGTCAAAGGGGTTCATGGACATTTTGACATTGGCGAGATCGACACCGGACCCGTCCGCTTTGACACGAACCTTCACGTTGTAGTCGATCACACGTTTGACAGGCACAAGGACCTTCATAAGCGCGTTCCTCTCGTTTTTTATCGCAGACGGAGTTGCGATTCTGATATGTCTTCCCGGCAAGGGATAACGAACACCGGGCAGGGGAAACAGGGCAAAATCGTCACGTTAGCGCCAAAGGACGCCGCGTT
This sequence comes from uncultured Marivita sp., assembly GCF_947488135.1. Classification (GTDB taxonomy): domain Bacteria; phylum Pseudomonadota; class Alphaproteobacteria; order Rhodobacterales; family Rhodobacteraceae; genus Marivita. The sequence goes on from NZ_CANKYW010000006.1 coordinate 191,370, forward strand.
TTTCGCCAATCTTGCCGCCGATTGTTCTGATGCAGCATCATTCGCAAATGTTTTGCAGCGCGCGCCATTCCTGCGCGGTGAGGACCGGAACGCCTTCGAACCCCTCCGGCGTGGCATCCCGTGCTGCCTGAATGCGATCTCCCAAGGCGGGATGACTCAGGAAATGAGCGACGAAGGGGCTTGCCTCTCCTCCGATCTCGCGGAACCGTTCGAACATTGTTGCCAAGGCCGAGGGCGCGATCTGCGCGTCGCGCAGGACAGCGTGGGCGAAGACATCGGCATCGGCTTCGGCCTCCTGACTGTACTGCGCTTCGATCAGGCGTTCCGCCAGCAAGAGAACCGCCGCGCCGCCGGCGAAGTCACCGAACAGCAGCCCGAGCACGCCCAGAGACCCGGCGGATCGCAGCGCGTGCCGCGTTGGATCGCGGCTGACCACATGGCCGATTTCATGCGCGAACACGGCGGCGACCTCCTCGGGGGATTGCGCCTTCTCGATCAGGCCGCGAAAGAACACGATGTAGTTGCCGGGTAGAGCGAAGGCATTGATCATGCCGTGATCCAGAACCGATACGGTGAGGCTTTGGCCTTCGGGAAGCGCATCTTGCAACCGCGCCTCCATCTTGGCGAGCGCCTCCACGCCTTCCGGGTTGTCGCAGAGTGGGACAGGGTTCAGCCCGGTCTGGTCGAGCGCACTGCGGATCTGATCCAGTGTGACCTCGCCCAAGGCGCGCTCACCGTCCGGTGGGATGAACCGCGCCAACTGGTTCGCCATGATCGGCACAAGGACGAAAATGATCAGCGCGACAGATGCAACTGCGGCAGCCGCCCAGCCAAGAAGAGGTCCACGTTTCGTAACGGTCGGGCGTTTGGTCCGGTTGGGCAGGCGCGGAGCCAAGCCATCATCCGGCAAGAGAATGCGCTGCACCGGATCATCGGCGCGCTGGATGACCATCTGATCGCCCCCGGCCTGATCCGGTATTTGTCTTATGTCCGCTAGTCGCCAGTGCAGCCTGGCTCCGGTGTCGGCCAAGCCGACCAGCGTTTGCGCCTCTTCGTCGATTGTCAGAGTGATCGTCGCGGGACGGGCGCGGGTGCCGTCGAAATAGGTTCCCGTCGCGGAGAACGGCTCTGGCACGCGGCCGATGCGAAGAACGGTCATAGCGATGCCCCCACATCCAGAGCGTCGGCAAAGCCTTCAGCCTCTGCGAATTCATCGCGCGGGCGTTGTCTGATGTCGTCAATAGCGGCAGCGGGATACAAGGTGAGGGTGGAGAAATAGTGGCGGATCACCGGCAGCGTGACGAATACGTTGGTCAAAGCGCTCCACAGCAGGAAGATCGAAAAATAGATCATCACGCTGATGGCGATAATCGCGTAGCGCCCCAACCCGGCGATCGGCGCGATCGTATCCTCAAGCCCCATTTCGGCCAGCATGTCGGCGGATTGGATCAGCAACAGCAAGATCCCCAACAGGACCATCGGGATGAAAACAGCCGATGCTGCCAGCAGGCTTCCAAGCACGTAGATCATCATGACTCGGAACGCATTGGGCGCAAGATCTAAGCTGACGCCATTGATCGACTTCGTTTCCGTCAAACGCCGGAGCGTCTCAACCCGGTAGTGGAACAGTCCATAGAATCCGACAAACCCAGCGATCACACAAAGGCCCGCGCCAACCGGGATATTCTCGGACAGGATCGCCGCGCCGCCAAGTAGGCCGATCCCGAGGGCGAGAAAGAGCGGTTTCATCGCCGGGTACAGCATCGTCCAGGTGCCGCCTTGCGTCATGCGCGCGGTCCCGAAAAACGTGCGGTCCACCTTGTACTTTTCAAGCCAGAACGTCATCCGCGGCAGCAAAAGGCCAGCGCTCAGAATTGTGACGAGCCAATGCACCACCGCGCGCCATGCATAGCCCCAGGCTCCGGGCTCAAGACCGAACCGCAGCCCGCGCCATCGCGTGCGGGCGAGGACATAGCGGCGCGCCCGGTATTGGGCGAAGAACCAGAGCGGGATGACGCCCACAAGGCTCGATACATAGGCGGCGAAGTTGTCCTGAAACAGCGAGAAGCTCGCGAACATCAAGACAAGGTTCACGACGCCGATATAGAAGGCCAGAACCACCACCGCGAACAGAAATCCGAGGAGTTTTTCGACCGGGTCGCCGACATATTCCAACGGATGGCCACCGGGCCGGATGGCCGACCAGTACCAGCGTCGCAAGCGGGTGCGCATCCAGAAGCGGTAAAAGCCCAATGTCAGCACGGTCAGGACGCCGGTTTTCAGGGCCAGCCAGAAAAGCGCGCTGCGATGACCGACGACGTCTGTGGTCAGCCTGTCCGGATCAGGTGAAGGTGTTGTCTCTGGGGAAGCCGCGTGGGGCCATACGTCCGGCGCTGGCGCGTTTTCCGGTCCATTCGCCGAGGTCTGTTTCCGTTCTGGTGCGTCCTGCCGGGTCGCGCCAGGTGAGGCCTTCTCCCAGGGTGAAGGTGGTTGCATCCGAGAGGCCCCCGTCCTTGTACTTTTGCAGCCGCACGCCTTTCCCGCGTCCCATCTCAGGTAGTTCGTCCAGCGCAAAGACCAGAACTTTGCGGTTTTCGCCAACGACTGCGACCGCGTCGCCGGTCACAGGTTTGCACAACTTGGCCCGTACGTCGCCCTTGACGTTGAGCACCTGTTTGCCCGCGCGCGTCTGGGCCACGACTTCGGTCTCGGGCACGACGAACCCGTCGCCCGCACTGGAGGCAACAAGGAGTTTGCGATCCGGCTGGTGGATGAACAGATCGACGATCCCCGCCTCGTTGGGCAGATCCACCATCAGGCGCAGCGGTTCACCCATGCCCCGGCCACCCGGCAGGTTGGCGGCGGACAGAGTGTAGAAGCGGCCGTTGGTTCCAAAGACCAGCAACCGGTCGGTGGTCTCTGCATGGAAGATGAAGCGTGGTCCGTCACCATCCTTGAACTTGAGCTCGCGATTCAGGTCGATATGGCCGGTCATGGCCCGGATCCAGCCCATCTCGGAACAGACCACGGTGATCGGTTCACGCTCGATCATGGCCTCGATCGGGACGTCCTCGACGACACCTGCTTCGGCGAAGGTGGTGCGGCGCTCGCCGCCGACGTAGTTTTTGCCAAAGGTCTTTTTGGTCTCGCGTAACTGGTCCGCGATGGCGTCCCATTGCAAATCGCCGCTTTCCAGGAGGTCCTCCAACCCCGCGCGTTCCTCCATCAGGCGGTCGCGTTCTGCCACGAGCTCCATCTCTTCGAGCTTGCGGAGCGACCGCAACCGCATGTTCAGGATGGCTTCGGTCTGAACCTCAGTGAGGCCAAGTTCCTCGTCATCGCCGACCATCGGAGGCGAGACATAGTCGGCCTCGTCGCGCGCGCGCGGGTGATCCTTGCCCCAGTCCTCACGCATCAGGGCGGCCTTCGGCTCTTCGTCGTAGCGTATGATGTCGATCACGCGGTCCAGGTTCAGGAACGCGACGATCAGGCCCTCCAGCACTTCGAGCCGGTGGTCGATCTTGTCCATCCGGTGCTGGCTGCGCCGGATCAAGACTTCGCGCCGGAAATCAAGGAAGGCGCGCAGCACCTCTTTCATCGAACAGACCTTGGGCGTCAGCCCGTCGATGAGGACGTTCATGTTCAGGCTGAACCGCGTTTCCAGATCGGAGTTGCGGAACAGCATGTTCATCAACACATCCGGGTCCACGTTCTTGGAGCGCGGCTCAAGCACCATGCGGATGTCGTCGGCGGATTCGTCACGGATATCGGCAAGGATCGGGACCTTCTTGGTCTGGATCAGTTCGGCCAGCCGTTCGACCAGCTTGGATTTCTGTACCTGATACGGGATCTCGGTGACGATGATCTGCCATTGACCACGGCCAAGATCCTCGACCTCCCAACGGCAGCGCAAGCGGATCGACCCGCGCCCGGTGCGGTAGGCCTGCGCGATGGTTTCGCGGTCTTCGACGATCACGCCGCCCGTGGGGAAATCCGGCCCTGGCACGTAGTTGAGCAGCGTATCGTCGCGCGCGTCCGGCACCTTGATCAGATGCAGACAGGCGTCGATCAGTTCCGCGATATTGTGCGGCGGAATGTTTGTCGCCATGCCGACGGCGATGCCGCTGGAGCCGTTGGCAAGAAGGTTTGGAAATTGCGCGGGAAGAACAACAGGTTCTTCGAGGGTGCCGTCGTAGTTCGCCCGGTAATCGACCGCGTTCTCGTTCAACCCGTCCAGCAGCGCCTCGGCGACTGCCGTCAGGCGCGCTTCGGTATAGCGCGCGGCGGCGGGATTATCGCCGTCGATATTGCCGAAATTGCCCTGTCCATCGACCAGCGGATAGCGGACGTTGAAGTCCTGCGCGAGCCGCGCCATCGCGTCGTAGATCGCGGCGTCGCCGTGCGGGTGGTAATTGCCCATCACGTCGCCGCTGATCTTGGCGGATTTGCGGAAACCCCCGGTGGAACTCAGCCGGAGTTCGCGCATTGCATAAAGGATACGGCGATGCACGGGTTTCAGCCCGTCGCGCGCGTCGGGCAGCGCCCGGTGCATGATCGTCGACAACGCATAGGTCAGGTACCGCTCACCGATCGCTCGGCGTAGCGGTTCCGCAAAGTCGCGGGGGGTCATCTTGGGGTCGTCGACATCATCAACCATAGATGATGTGATACTCACCGCCCCTGAGGCCGTAAAGCAATTGCGGGAATATTTTTTCTCTTTCCCATTCGGCGTGGGCAAAGAATCGCGATATTCCTGTTCCGGCGAGCTGACGTGCGACCGCATTGGGGGATTGAGATGAACAAGTATATTTTGGTTGCATTCGCACTCATGGGCGTCGCGTTCTACGAACTGTCCGGAGGGTCCGATTTCGAACCCGGTAGCAATTCGGTCACCGTCTTCGCAGAGCCGAAGCCCTTCGTTTCGGACCCGGAGCCCGCTTTGACCATCGTGGCGCGGGCGGATACAACTGTTGCTGGGCTTACGGACATCGCCCAAGCTCGTGCTTTGATCAAGCCGATTGAGAAAGAAGATCCGGTCAACACAGTGGATGTTTCTGAGCCGGAAAGCGATCCGACGCCCGTCGTCGAAGTCGCTGCCACAGCGGTGCAGCCGGTGGAGGAACCACGCCCCGACCTGCGCTTTGTCGATGGAGACCGGGTGAATGTTCGTGGCGGACCGGGCACCGATTACGCGGTGGTGGGGCAGTTGATCCGCAACGATATGATTGAGGTGCTCAAGGACGAAGGCAATGGCTGGCTCCATCTGCGCGACACCGTCACCGGGGATGAAGGCTGGATCGCTGAATGGCTCGTAACGGCTGCCAACTGACGTGGCATCGAAAACCATCCTGATCACCGGGTGTTCGTCGGGCATCGGACTGGACACGGCGCGGCGATTGAAGACGCAGGGCTGGAAGGTCTTTGCGGCGTGTCGATCCGTCGAGGATTGCGAACGCCTCAAAGCCGAAGGATTCGCCGCACCGCAACTCGACTACGAAGACAGCGCCAGTATCGCGCGGTGCGCTCAAACGGTGCTGGAGGAGACCGCAGGCGCGTTGGATGCTGTGTTTCACAATGGGGCCTACGCGTTGCCCGGGCCGCTGGAAGACATCCCGGCCGACGGAATGCGCGCTCAGTTCGAGGCGAATTTTCTCGGGTGGCACGATCTATCCCTGCGGCTTATTCCGGCGATGCGGAAACGGGGTCACGGCCGCATTCTGTTCAACTCGTCCGTTCTGGGATTGGTGGGCATGAAATATCGCGGGGCGTACGTGGCCACGAAATTTGCGCTTGAGGGCTATGCCGATGTTCTCCGCATGGAAATGGCAGGGACGGGAATTCGTGTCATCCTGATCGAACCCGGCCCGATCGAGACGGATTTTCGGAAAAACGCGATCAAACAATTCGATCACTGGGTCGATTGGGAAGCTTCAGCGCGCCGTGCGCAGTACGAGGACTCGCTGCTCGATATGCTCAAGAAAGGCGGCAGTTCGCGTGTGCAATGGCCGGCCTCAGCGGTGACTGACGCTGTCGAGAAGGCGCTGACGTCATCGTCGCCGAAACCGCGCTACCGGGTCACGACACCGACGCATCTGATGGCAGTTGCCCGTCGGCTGCTTCCAACACGTGCCCTGGACTGGCTTTTGTCCAAGGGCTGACTTTTCATTCGCCTTGTGCCGCGATACGGCTACATCCCCGTGAACACGAAGTTAAGAAAGACCACCTGCCATGATGCAAGATCCGCTGTTCATCGTTGTCGCCATCGCCTGTCTCGCGGTGGTCGGTATCCTGCTTTTCGGGATCGGAAGCTTTGCCAAGGGGGGTGAGTTCAACAAGAAATACGCGAACAAGGCGATGCGCTGGCGGATCATCGCACAGTTCGTTGCGGTGCTTCTCATCCTGCTGTTCGTCTGGGTTCGGGGGGAATAAGCGATGGTCGTTCTGAACAAGATCTACACCAAAACCGGTGACGATGGTGAAACCGCGCTGGGCAATGGCGCACGGGTTGCCAAACATTCGATGCGGGTCACGGCCTATGGAACGGTGGATGAGCTGAACTCGATCGTCGGTCTGGCGCGGTTGCATACCGATGGTGAGTTGGATGGCCAACTCTCGCGCATTCAAAACGACCTGTTCGACCTTGGCGCGGATCTCTGCCGTCCCGATATGGAGAAGGACGCCGATGCCGAGTATCCGCCGTTGCGGATCGTTTCATCGCAGACCGATCGTCTTGAATCGGAAATCGATGCGATGAATGCGAAACTCGAACCGCTGCGCAGCTTCATCCTTCCCGGTGGATCGGCACTATCGGCACATCTGCACCAATGTCGCACGGTCGCGCGCCGGTCGGAAAGATTGACGGTCGAGCTTGCCACGATGGAAAGCGTGAACCCTGCGGCGGTCAAGTACCTTAACCGCTTGAGCGATTGGTTCTTCGTCGCGGCGCGTGTGGCGAATAACGACGGAAAGGCCGATATCCTCTGGGTTCCGGGCGCCAACCGCTGATCGTCGTCTTGGATAAATTGATTTGACGAAGGCCGACGATGCGATTGTGCATGGTCGGCCTGTCCCGGTCAGCTTTCCTTGTCAGTGACGTTTTCCTTGAATGCCACCTCGAACGCCGCTTTCTGCGCATCGCTCGCTTCGGTCTGGTAGCGGGCTTTCCATTCGGACATGGGCATGCCGTAGAACGCCTCGCGCCCGGCCTCCTTGTCCATCTCGATCCCGCGCTCGTTGGCGGCTTCCTGATACCAGCGGCTCAGACAGTTTCGGCAAAACCCTGTCAGGTTCATCATGTCGATGTTCTGAACGTCAGGGCGATCCTCGATCAGATGCTGCCGCAAGCGGCGAAAGGCGGCGGCCTCGATCTCAAGCTGTGTCTGTTTGTCCATCTTCGGATCCTCCGGTTCATTCATTCGTTTTCGCCAAAGCCGCGACAAGCATCGGTGCGAGCCGTTCGCCCCATGCCGCTTGCGTTGCCTCGGTTGCGATCAGGTCATTGCGCAATTCGATAAGTGTGTTCAGCCTGCCGTGATGCAAGGCGTGCCGATCGATCGCATCACCGGGTAAGTGCCCGGGATAGGGTTCATTGCGACCGACAACAAGGTCGGGTTCGGCTTCCAGCGCCGTGATCAAGGGGTCGGACAGACGCCGGTCATAGGCGTGCAGGATCCCGATATGCCACGGGCGGCTTGGGCGGGATTTCAACTGCCGTGTAAACGAATGAACCGCCACGATGACGGTGTCGTCGCGCCGCGCCGCAAGTGCCGCAAGCGCGTCGTGATAGGGGCGGTAATACGCGTTGAGTCTGCGCTCTTTCTCTTCGGCGCAGGCGTTCCGATTGCCGGGAATGACGGACCCGTCATAAAGGCGCATCAACAGGGTCGGGTCGTTTTCTCCGCGGTTTGGATCGATCACCAGCCGCGAGAAATTCGACAGGATCGCGGGCGCATCCAACGCATCGGCTATGGCGCGGGTCACACCGGCAGCCCCTGGATCAAAAGCGATGTGCCGTGCCATGTCAGCTTCGGGCAGGCCGAGCGAGCCTCCGAGATCCGGCGGCACCGTGTTCGTCGCATGATCGCACGTGATCAGCCAACGCGAGGACCGGTTCTCTCCATGCACAAAAAACGGTACATATGTCATAGGTATGTGATCTCCCGGGCGCATCAGATAGTTGAGTTGCGCAGGAAAGGGAAATGAGCAATAACGCCAAGCGAAAGTTAGCGGTAACATGAGGCGGCGCACTTGCCGACAAGACGTGTTGCAGCAGCGGTGGACTGCGACCTGCCGGTCGCCCAGAACCAAGTTGAAGGACGGGATTCCGAATGAGACGTTTGCGGAGTGTGAAAATCGTGGCCACCCTGGGGCCGGCTTCCAGCACCTACGAGATGATCCGTGGCCTTCACGAGGCCGGTGCGGATGTGTTCCGTCTCAACATGAGCCATGGCAGCCACGATGAGATCGCCGAACGTCACGCGATCATCCGGCAGGTCGAAAAGGACTGTGACAGCACGATCGGTATTCTGGCCGACCTTCAGGGTCCCAAGCTGCGCGTCGGCGTCTTTGCAAATGGCGAAGAGGAATTGGTCGAAGGCGCGAGCTTCCGTCTCGATTTGGCGGACGAAGAGGGCACGGCAACCCGCGTCACGCTTCCTCATTCCGAGATCTTCGCGGCATTGGAGCCTGGCGCGCATCTTTTGGTGAATGACGGCAAAATCCGGTTGAAAGTCGAAACCTGCGGTGCCGATTTCGCGGATTGCACGGTTATCACTGGCGGCACCATTTCGAACCGTAAGGGTGTGAACGTCCCTGACGTCGTCCTCCCGCTGGCGGCGCTGTCCGATAAAGACCGCGAGGATCTTGAGTTCGTATCCGAACTTGGGGTCGATTGGCTCGCTCTCAGCTTCGTGCAGCGCGCGCAGGATGTCATCGAGGCGCGCGAGTTGTGCAAGGGCCGTGCCGCGATCCTGTCCAAGATCGAGAAGCCTGCGGGCGTCAAAGCGTTCGAAGAGATCCTTGAGGTCTCCGACGGTATCATGGTGGCGCGCGGCGATCTTGGTGTCGAACTGCCGGTGCAGAACGTGCCGCCGATCCAGAAGCGCCTGATCCGCCGCTGTCGTTCCGCTGCGAAACCAGTGATCGTGGCGACACAGATGCTCGAGTCGATGATCGAATCGCCGATGCCAACCCGTGCCGAGGTGTCGGATGTTGCGACCGCGATCTACGAAGGGTCCGACGCGATCATGCTGAGTGCGGAGTCGGCGGCGGGCGATTATCCCATCGAAGCGGTGACGACGATGAACAACGTTGCCATCGAAGTGGAAAGCGATCCGACCTATACCGAAATCATCGAAGCGTCCCGAACCGCCAAGCGTCAGACCGTGGCAGACGGGATCGTCGCTGCGGCCCGCGAGATCGCCGAGACGACCGATATCAAGGCGATCTGCTGTTTCACCTCTTCTGGCACGACGGCTTTGCTGACCGCCCGCGAGCGTCCGCGCGTGCCGATCATCGCCATGACAAGCTCTGTACGCACCGCGCGTCGGCTTGCGCTGACTTGGGGCACGGAATGTGTGTTGACCGGTGAACTGGAGCGATTCAAGCAGGCGGTCGTCAATGCGGCGCGGGCTGCACGTGCTGGCAAATACGCGGAACCGACCGATCAGATCCTTGTCACCGCGGGTGTTCCATTCAACACGCCGGGCACAACCAACATCCTTCGTGTTGCGCCCTGCGACGAACGTTTGATCTATAACACGGATCCGGAGTAATCTGACCCCACGTAATCAGTGGGAGCAGGCGGTATGGACCCTGACACGCTTTTCGTTATCGGGCTGGCGCTTGGCGTCTTGTCCATTCCGGCGGTTGTTTCTTCGATTTCCAAGGGCGACCGTCCGAGGATTGCAACGATCACGTTGATGATTGCGGGGGCGATGGTCGTCTGGGCCATGTCCAACAAACCGGGCGGCTATACGTTGGAAACGATCCCGGCGGTGGTGGCGAAAGTGCTTCGGGATTTCACCTGACCTGGTGCGACTGTGTCGTGTGACGTTCGATCACTATAGATCAATCTGAAATATCCATTTAGCAATCTTTTCACGTACACGATGCGCGCCATGAGCTGTGCCGCGTCGTGATTGATGGGAGGAGGATGGCATGACACGCGACGCGCGTCCGTGGACAGCTTTTTATGGGCCGAATGTCCGCAAGAACATCGAAACGGCATCGTATCGCACGCTGGCGGACCTGATCCGGTCTGTCTCAAGCACGTATGGCTCGGCTCCGGCCTTTACGGCCTGTTTGCCGAACGGCATGAACGGCACGCTGAGTTTCCATCAGGTTGACGAGATGTCGGATGCCTTTGCAGTCTACCTGCGCGAAGTTGCGGGGCTGAGGCAGGGGGACCGCGTCGCGCTCCAGATGCCGAATTGCCTGACCTTTCCGGTCGCGGCCTTCGGCATCCTGAAAGCGGGCTGTATCCTTGTGAACGTCAACCCGCTCTATACCGCCGAGGAGATGGGCAAGCAGTTCTCCGATGCCGAGCCACATGCGTTGATCATCGTGGATATGTTCGCCGACAAGATCCCGGCGGCCACGCAAGGTCATCCGATCCCCAACATCATCGTCACGCGCGTTGCCGAATTCCTGCCATCCCTGCCGCGCGGGATCGTCGGGCTGGTGCAAAAACACTGGGACAAGTCGGTGAAACCCATCGAAGTGGCCCATATCCGCTTCCCCGATGCGCTGGCCGCCGGGCGTGATCACATGACCCGCGAACGGATCGCGCCGGATGTCTATTCACAGACGGTCGATGCCAATGACGTCGCTTGCCTGCAATATACTGGCGGAACCACGGGTGTCGCCAAGGGGGCGATGCTGACCCATGCCAACCTGATCCTGAACATGGAACAGACGATGGAGATGCTGGAAGGCGTGGAGAAGGGCAAGGAAATCGCCCTGACTGCACTGCCGCTCTATCACATCTTTGCCTTCGCGGTGAACATGCTGGCCTTCTACTGGCTCGGCGCGCGCAACATCCTCATCCCGAACCCGCGGCCCCTGTCGAACCTCAAACGCGCGTTCGAGAATTACAAGATCACTTGGATGAGCGGTGTGAACACGCTGTTCAACGGGCTGAGCAACGAGATCTGGTTCACCGACAGCCCGCCGAAACATCTCAAGTTCTCGTCCGCTGGCGGAATGGCGCTTCAGGCGGCGGTGGCGCAAAAATGGGAGGGCATCACCGGTAAGCCGGTGCTTCAGGGCTATGGCCTGACGGAAACCTCCCCCGTGCTGACCTTCAATCCGCTGGGCAAGACGCGTGATGGGTCTATCGGCATTCCCGTTCCCGGCACGGATATCGCCTGCATCGACGATGCCGGGATGCCGGTTCCGCAGGGCCAAAGCGGCGAGATTACCGCCAAGGGTCCGCAGATCATGGCGGGCTACTGGAACAAGCCGGAGGAAACCAAGGGCGCCTTGCGCGACGGCTGGTTCCTGACCGGCGACATCGGCGTGATGGATGCGGACGGCTATTTCCGTATCGTGGATCGCAAGAAGGACATGGTCGTCGTGTCGGGCTTCAACGTCTACCCGAACGAGGTCGAGGACTGCCTTGCCCTGCACCCCGGCATCCTTGAAGCGGCGGTCATTGGCGTGCCGGATGACTTGACCGGCGAAGCGGTCAAGGCCTTTGTGGTCAAGCGCGACGGCGGCCTGACCGAGGCTGCGATCCGCGCGCATTGCAAGGAACACCTGACCGCCTACAAGGTGCCCAAACGCGTCGAATTCCGCGATGAGTTGCCAAAGTCGAACGTCGGAAAAATCCTTAGAAAAGACCTGCGCGCCGAAGAGCTGGCCCGCATCGCAGCGGAGTAGGCACAGTGGTCGGAGCATTCGAACAGGCGCTGCTGGCGCTGATGATCTTTGTCATCATGTTGGGCATGGGCGCATCGCTCACGCCGCGCGATTTCTACCTTGCCCTGCGGCGTCCCTATGGGTTGGCCATCGGGGTGATCTCTCAATACGGGTTCATGCCCTTTATCGGGTTCCTGCTGGCGACCTTCCTTGTGGTGCCGGAAACCATCGCGCTGGGCATTCTGATCATGGCCTGCATGCCCGGTGGCACCACGTCGAACATCTTTACCTATTTTTCCAAGGGCAATCTGGCGCTTTCGGTCTTGATGACGGTTACGTCCACGGTAACGGGTGTCATCATGATCCCGCTGGTGCTTCTCCTTTATGCCTCGGCGCTGAACCTCGAAATACCGCGCGAGAACATCATCGCGACGCTGGTTCTGTTGTTGGTGCCGGTGGCGATCGGGATGGTCTTGCGCAAGATCAGCGCGAACGTGGGAGCGGTCACGGAGTTTTTCGGCTCAGCCTTGGCGCTGTTCTTCATCCTGTTCCTGATGGTCAGCTGGATTCCACGCAATTGGCAATTCCTGTTGGAAACCACCCCCAACACTTACATCGCGTCCATCGGGCTGGGTGTCTTCGGCATCACCATCGGTTACCTCTTCGCCCGTGCGCTGCGGCTGCACCCGCGCAATGCCCGCACCGTGGCGTTGGAGACCGGCATCCAGAATGGGCCGCTGGCCATCGCCATCATCGTGTTCACGTTCCAAGGCACCGAGGCGCAGGCGATTATGGCAGTACCGGTGCTTTATTCGCTGTTCATCGTGATCGTCTCGACCTGCGTCACGCTGATCTTCCGACGCGCCAACACGGCGGCGGAACAGAAAATCCCGGACAGTCTTCTCTGAAAGAGTTGCATTGCCCGCAAACCCCGCCTATACGGCGCGCTCTACCCCGTGCGGCCGGTCGAATTGGCATACCGAGTCGCGCGCAAACCGATCTGAAGACAGGAGACGGAAATGCCGAAGATGAAGACGAAGTCGAGCTGCAAAAAGCGGTTCAAGGTGACGGCCACGGGCCGCATCAAGGCGGGTCAGGCCGGCAAACGCCACGGCATGATCAAGCGCCACAAGAAGTTCATCCGCGACGCGCGCGGAACCACCGTGTTGTCCAAGGCTGATGAGCAGATCATCAAGCCGATGATGCCCTACGCGCGCTAAGGAGGAATTGATATGTCCCGAGTAAAAGGCGGAACCACAACGCACGCCCGTCACAAGAAGGTCATCAAGGCCGCCAAAGGTTACTATGGCCGCCGCAAGAACACCTTCAAGGTTGCACGTCAGGCCGTCGACAAGGCGAACCAGTACGCCACACGCGACCGCAAGAACCGCAAGCGCAATTTCCGCGCCCTGTGGATCCAGCGGATCAACGCCGCTGTACGGATGCACGACGAAGGCCTGACCTATTCGCGCTTCATCAACGGCCTGACGCTGGCCGGGATCGAAGTGGATCGCAAGGTGCTGGCCGATCTGGCCGTTCACGAGCCCGAAGCCTTCGGTGCAATCGTGGATCAGGCCAAGGGTGCCTTGGCCGCGTAAGCGACAGAGAGTTAGAATAGAAAAAGCCCCGCCGGATCAGCGGGGCTTTTTTGTTTCCAAGCCCTGTGTTTTGCCATCTGCGTTTGGCGAACCCGAATCCGCCGATCCTGCCGACCGACCAAAGTTTCCCTAGCGTCAAATCTTTCGCATTGGCACTGTTGTTCCAGTTCACAAGAAACTGGGAGGAAACCATGCTTGATTCTTCGCTGGCCGATCAGACGCAGGCCTTTCTCGACGATTTCGGCAAAGCGCTTGAACAGGGCGACATCGCCCGTGCGCAGGAGATGTTCGTCGGCGACTGCTATTGGCGCGACCTTGTCACCTTCACCTGGAACATCAAGACGGTGGAGGGCAAAGATCAGGTCGAAGATATGCTCAGGCATCAGCTTTCCACGACCAAGCCGCGCAATTGGGCATTGGCCGAGGGCGAAGTGGTGACCGAAGACGGTGGCGTCACGACGGCGTGGATCACGTTTGAGACCGAAGTCGCGCGTGGATATGGGCTGATCCGTCTGCGGGATGGCAAGATCTGGACGCTGTTGACCACGATGGTCGAACTCAAGGGACATGAAGAGCCAAAGGGTTTCGGCCGCCCGCTTGGGGCCAAACACGGCGCAGGTAAGAACCGGGAAACATGGGCCGAAGAACGCGAAAGAGAAGCTGCCGAGCTCGGCTATAGCAAGCAGCCCTATACGCTCATCATTGGCGGCGGGCAGGGCGGGATCGCGCTCGGTGCGCGGCTGCGGCAGCTTGGCGTGCCCACGATCATTGTCGAGCGTAACGAACGGCCCGGCGACAGCTGGCGCAAGCGCTACAAGTCGCTCTGCCTGCACGACCCGGTCTGGTACGATCATCTGCCCTATATCAAGTTTCCCGAAAACTGGCCGGTCTTCGCGCCGAAGGACAAGATCGGGGACTGGCTCGAGATGTATACCAAGGTGATGGAGCTCAACTACTGGACCCGCACCACCGCCAAATCCGCGAGCTATGACGAGGACAAGAAGGAATGGACCGTCGTCGTCGACCGAGACGGCGAGGAGGTCACGCTCCGGCCCAAACAGCTGGTGATGGCCACAGGCATGTCTGGCAAGGCACGCATTCCGGATTTCCCCGGCATGGACAGCTTCAAGGGCGACATGCACCATTCTTCGCAGCATCCCGGGCCAGACAAATACAAGGGCAAGAAATGCGTCGTGGTGGGGTCGAACAATTCGGCGCACGATATTTGCGCCGCGCTTTGGGAGCACGATGCCGACGTGACGATGGTGCAGCGGTCCTCCACCCACATCGTGCGATCCGACACGCTGATGGAAATCGGTCTTGGCGATCTTTATTCCGAACGGGCGGTCAATGCCGGCGTAACCACGGAAAAGGCCGATCTCATCTTCGCCTCGCTTCCTTACGCGATCCTGCATGAATTCCAGATCCCGGCCTATGCCGCGATGAAAGAGCAGGACAAGGAGTTTTATGAGGGGTTGGAAAAGGCGGGCTTCTGGCTGGATTGGGGCGACGACGACTCGGGCCTCTTCATGAAGTACCTGCGCCGTGGATCGGGCTATTACATCGACGTGGGCGCGAGCCAGCTCATCATCGACGGAGAGGTCAAGCTAAAGCGCGGTCAGGTGACCGAGATCGTCGAAGACGGTCTGATCCTCGACACCGGCGAAAAGCTGGACGCTGACCTGATCGTCTTCGCCACCGGCTACAATTCGATGAACGGCTGGGTGGCTGACCTGATGGGGCAGGACATGGCCGACAAGGTGGGCAAGGTCTGGGGTCTTGGCTCGAACACCACCAAGGATCCCGGTCCCTGGGAAGGCGAGCAGCGCAATATGTGGAAGCCGACGCAGCAGGAAAACCTTTGGTTCCACGGCGGCAATCTGCACCAGTCCCGGCATTATTCGCAGTTCCTGGCGCTGCAACTGAAGGCGCGCATGGAAGGGATACCGACCCCGGTCTATGCGCTGCAGGAGGTGCATCACCTGTCCTGACGCACCGGATGCCGCGGCCTGCGCCGCCCACGCATACGTGAACCCTGCGCGCTGGACACTTGGCCCGCAGGGCATAAACCGACTGTCATGATCAATCGACGTATCTTCATCGCCGCCTCGGGGTCAGCTCTTTGCATGCCCTTCATCGGTCGCGCTCAGACCGATGATCTTCGGTCGGCCATCGCAGAGTTACCGCAACTCCATTCGATCCAGATCAGCCGTGGCGCGGATACGCTCTTCGCCGAGGCGCCGCGCGGGCCGGGGCTGGAGCGCCTCGCCAACATCAAATCCTGCTCGAAAAGCGTTGTCGCGCTCTTGCTGGGGGCGGCCATCGACCGGGGGGAGGTGCCGTCTGTCTCTGCGCCTTTGTCGGATGTCGCGCCCGGAATATTACCGGCCAACGCTACGCCCGGAGCAGGAGACATCACGCTGGAAGACCTCGTGACCTTGCGGGCAGGGCTCGAACGCACGTCGGGGCCAAATTACGGTGCATGGGTCAATTCCCGTAATTGGCTGGCCGATGCCTTGTCCCGTCCGATGGTCGCCGAACCGGGGGGGCAGATGCTCTACTCCACCGGCTCGACGCATATCCTTGGCGCTGCCTTGACCGAGGCGACGGGGCAAAGCCTGCTGGCGCAAGCCCGCGAACGGCTGGGCAGACCGCTCGGCATCGAGATCCCGCCGTGGACGCGTGATCCGCAGGGGTACTACATGGGGGGCAACAACATGGCCCTGAGCCCGACCGCGATGCTCAAGATCGCCAAGCTGATGCGCGATGACGGGCGGTACGACGGTGAGCAGATCATCCCACAAAGCTGGATCGCCGCCTCGACGGTGCCCCATGCAAGATCGCCGTGGTCCGGATTGGCCTATGGCTATGGCTGGTTCCTTTCGCCCTCGGGCTACACTCTGGCGCGCGGCTATGGCGGTCAGATCATCGCATCTCACAAGGAGCGCGACCTCGCAGTGGCGATCACCTCTGATCCCAACCAACCTGCGCGGTCGGGCGGGTACTTCGGCGATCTCATGCGACTTCTCGAAGGTCCGGTAATGGCGCTCGCCTGAGGCGACACCACTTGCCTTCGCCTGCCGCGCACGCAACATGGGCCAAAGACCCGTTTTGCGAGGCTCAGATGCCAATAGCCCCTCTCTGGTTGCTTGTCGCCCTTCAGGCCACCGTGTCCGCCGCCTCCATGGTGGTGGAGATCGTCGCGGGGCGCATGCTTGCGCCCTATGTGGGCATGTCGCTCTACACCTGGACCTCGGTCATCGCCGTGGTTCTTGCGGGCTTTTCAGCGGGGCATTGGTGGGGTGGGCGATTGGCGGACCGGACGGGGATCAACCCCATGTCCGCGACCGGCTGGGCTCTTGTGGCTGCGGCTTTGACCACGGCATTGGCAAGCTTTGCGCTGCGTGCGTCGGCCGAACCGGTGCTGACCGCCTTCCCGCAGCCGGTCTGGGGCATCACAGGCCTCACGCTCGCCGCGTTCTTTCTGCCGTCGCTGTTCGCAGGGATCCCGGCGCCGCTTCTAACGCAGGTGTCGCTGTCCGGTCCGTCCCGTCAGGGGCAGGCGCTGGGCGCGATGTTCGCCTCGGGGGCCATCGGAGCGATTGTCGGCACGCTTCTGGCGGGCTTCTTCTTTATCTCGTGGCTGGGAAGCCTTTGGACGCTTGCCACGGTCACCCTCGTCTACAGCGCGGGCGCCGCCTTGTGTTTCGTGCTGGCCAGACGCGCCCGCACGCTGCATGCCGTGACCTTGCTGGCGCTTGTCGGGCTCGCCGGTGCCACGGCGTTTTCGCCGAACCCCTGTCACGTCGAAAGCCGGTATTTCTGCCTTCAAAGCGTCGATATCTCTGCCGATCCGTCGCGCGTCACCCGGGCCATGGTGATCGACCACATGGTGCATGGGATTTCGGCGGAGAACGCACCGGATGTGATGTTCACCGACCATGCCGCGATGCTGGATGCACTGGCCCGGCTGCGCGCGCCGAACGCGACGCCGTCACGGTTCCTGATCGGTGGAGGCAACTACGCGCTGCCCCGTGCGTTTGCGCAGCGCGGACTGACCACGACAACCGTCGCCGAGATCGACCCCGCCGTGACGGAACTGGCCGCGCGCGACTTCTGGTTCGATCCAACGACCACGCGCGTGCTCCACATGGATGCGCGTCGCGCGCTTTTGACCGATGAAACGCGCTACGATGCCATCCTCGGGGACGCGTTCACCGACGTGGCCGTGCCGCAGCACCTCGTCACACAGGAATTCTTCAGCCTTGTCCGGTCGCGGATGACACCCGACGGCAGCTACCTGATGAACGTCATCGATTACGCGGACCGGATGCAGGCGATCGGTAGCGTTGTCAAAACCCTCCAGACGGTGTTTCCGGTGGTCGAGGTCTGGGCCGAAGCCCGTCGTCCCGAACTTGGCGAGCGTGTCGTCATGGTGATTGCGGCGGGCATGTCGGAGACCTCCGTCGACAGCTTCACCGTTCCGGCGCCGGACCGCACCACCTTTGCAGCGCTCGGTCCCGGATTTGTCGATCAGATCGCGGCGGCGGGCACGCTTCTGACCGACGATTACGCGCCGATCGACCGGCTTGTCGGGCCGCGCGATTGAGGCGCCTACACTGAAACCCCGGTTTTCCAGCCCCAGAAAGAAGGGCGCGCTCCATTGGGGTCGTCTTGCGTCCCTGCACCGGGGCGGCTAGGGAAAGCACGACACGAGCCGGAGGGTGACATGGACGATCTGCGCGACAAGTATATTGGGCTGATTGCGGCGGCGGACAGCGAAGCGGCGCTGGAAGATCTGCGCGTGCAGGCCGTCGGCAAGAAGGGCGAGATCAGCCTGAAAATGCGCGAGTTGGGCAAGATGAGCCCCGAGGAACGTCAGGTCGCCGGTCCTGCGCTCAATGCATTGAAAGACGAAATCAATTCGGCTCTGGCGGCGAAGAAAGCCGCCCTCGAAGATGCGGCGCTCGATGAGCGTCTGCGCGGTGAGTGGCTGGACGTGACATTGCCCGGCCGGACGCGGCGCATGGGCACGATCCACCCGATCAGCCAAGTGACCGAAGAGGTCACGGCGATCTTCGCGGATATGGGCTTTTCCGTCGCCGAAGGACCGCAGATCGACACTGACTGGTACAATTTCGACGCGCTGAACATTCCGGGCCATCACCCTGCGCGGGCCGAGATGGACACGTTCTACATGCACCGTGCCGAGGGCGACAACCGCCCGCCGCACGTCCTGCGGACCCACACCTCGCCGGTGCAGATCCGGTCGATGGAAAAGACCGGCGCGCCGATCCGTGTCATCGCGCCGGGCCGCGTCTACCGCGCCGATTACGACCAGACCCACACGCCGATGTTCCACCAGGTCGAGGGCCTTGCCATCGACAAGGATATCTCCATGGCGAACCTGAAATGGGTGCTGGAGGAATTCGTGAAGGCGTATTTTGAGGTCGACGATGTCGAACTCCGTTTCCGCGCCTCGCATTTTCCCTTCACCGAACCCTCGGCCGAGGTGGACATCCGCTGTTCCTGGGAGGGTGGGTCGCTCAAGGTGGGCGAGGGCGATGACTGGCTCGAAATCCTCGGCTCGGGCATGGTGCATCCCAAGGTTTTGCAGAACGCAGGCGTGAACCCTGACGAATGGCAGGGCTTTGCCTTCGGCATGGGCATCGACCGCATCGCAATGCTGAAATACGGCATCCCCGACCTGCGCGCCTTCTTCGATTCAGACCTCCGCTGGCTGCGCCACTACGGCTTCGCCGCTTTGGACGTGCCGACGCTGCATGGGGGGCTGAGTGGGTGAACAGAGAACGAAAGTTTCACTATCTAGAAGTGAACCGTGGCCGCTATTTGTGTCTTAGGCATGGAGGTTTTTGCGATGGATCCGACGGCTATCAAAAATGTTGCCCTGCCTGCAGTAAATCTGTGAAAGGTTTCTACTCGCACGTCATTCCAAATAAAATTGATCGCATTTTGCACTTAGTAAATGGCCTACAAGGGAGGTCGAAACGTAACGTTGCCATGGTATCGACACTAGTGGCTGGCGTTGCGGCATTATCGGTGTTGGGAAATTCTGACAACTTGCCAGAATTAATCAAAATGGCTGATAGGTGCAGCAATGCGAATACTTGGCACGGAATTGTTCAAGTTAGCGTAGCTGCTCTTATTGCAAGCATAGGATTTTTTGCTGCCTCAATGTCGCATATTCCACAAGTTAAACAGGGGAATTTAGGAGAAAAGACAATTGGGGAATGGGAAAAGCTACTTGTAAAGGAATTGGAGAAACTGGAGCTCTTGTCTTGGCTCGGTGGGTCTACATTCATAGTAGCGGCATTTCTTCTCTTCATTTCAGTTTTCTTGCCTGTTTTTTGCTGAGGATCAAACTATGAAATTCACCCTCTCCTGGCTGAAGAAACACCTCGACACCACCGCAACCGTGGACGAGATCACCTATGCCCTGACCGATCTGGGCCTTGAGGTCGAAGGCGTCGAAAACCCGGCGGATAGGCTCAAGACGTTTACGCTGGCTAAAGTGAAGCACGCCGAGCAGCATCCCGATGCCGACCGGTTGCGCGTCTGCACCGTCGAGACCGACGAGGGCGACAAGCAGATTGTCTGCGGTGCCCCGAACGCGCGGGCGGGGATCACGGTTGTGTTGGCCAAGCCGGGCGACTACGTGCCGGGCATCGACGTGACGCTCAGCGTCGGCAACATCCGCGGCGTCGAGAGCCACGGGATGATGGCCTCCGAGCGCGAGCTTGAACTCTCCGACGAACATGACGGTATTATCGAACTGCCGTCCGGCGAGGTAGGCCAGAAATTCATCGATTGGCTGGCCGAAAACGACCCCGCCAAGGTGGATCCGGTGATCGAGATCGCCATCACCCCCAACCGCCCCGACGCCCTGGGCGTGCAGGGTATCGCCCGCGATCTGGCGGCGCGGGGGCTTGGCAAACTCAAGACACGTGACGTGGAGCCGGTGCCTGTCAGCTTCACCGCCGACACCAAGGTGGTGATCGACGACGACACGCTGGACGGATGCCCTCTGTTCTGCGGACGCATCATTCGTGGTGTCAAGAACGGCCCAAGCCCGCAATGGCTTCAGGACGCGCTGCGCGCCATCGGGTTGCGCCCGATCAACTTTCTTGTCGATGTGACCAACTATTTCACCTACGACCGCAACCGCCCCTTGCACGTCTTCGATATGGCCAAGGTGACAGGCGATCTGCGCGTACACCGTGCTGCGGGTGGTGAGGAATTGTTGGCGCTGGACGGCAAGACCTACACGCTCCAACCCGGCCAGATGGTGATTTCCGACGCCAAGGGCCCGGAGAGCATCGCCGGTGTCATGGGTGGTGAAGAGACCGGCTGCACCGACGAGACCACCGATGTGTTCGTCGAAAGCGCCTACTGGGACCCGATCCAGATCGCCTATACGGGCCGTGCGCTCAAGATCAACTCGGATGCGCGCTACCGGTTTGAACGCGGTGTCGATCCGGCCTTTACGCCCGAAGGTCTGGAACTTGCCGTGCGCATGATCGTCGATCACGCAGGCGGCGAGGCGTCCGACCTGATCCAGGCCGGAGCCGTGCCCGACACCTCCCGCGCCTACAAGCTCGATCCGGCGCGGGTGATCTCGCTTGTTGGCATGGAAATCCCCGAATCCGAACAGCGCCAGACACTCACCGCGCTTGGCTTCCGTCTTGAGGGGAACATGGCGCATGTGCCGTCTTGGCGCCCCGATGTGATGGGCGAGGCCGACCTCGTGGAAGAGGTCGCGCGCATCGCATCGCTGACCAAGCTTCAAGGCAAGCCGATGCGCCGCACCGATCCCGGTGTGCCAAAGCCGATCCTGTCCCCGATGCAGCGCCGCGAACGCGCTGCGCGGCGGACTGCGGCCGCGTTGGGTTACAATGAATGCGTCACCTACAGCTTCATCGACAAGGCCGCGGCAGAGCTGTTCGGCGGCGGTGATGATGCGACCATGCTGGCGAACCCGATCAGTTCGGAGATGAGCCATATGCGTCCCGCGCTCCTGCCGGGATTGCTTCAGGCCGCAGCCCGCAACCAGGCCCGCGGTTTCATGGACCTGGCCCTGTTCGAGTTGGGGCACGCGTTCCACGGCGGTGAACCCGAGGAGCAGCACCTGCTGCTGTCCGGTCTGCTGATCGGGCGCACCGGTCCGAAAGATGTTCACGGAACGTCACGTGCCGTCGATCTCTTCGACGTCAAGGCCGATGCCGAGGCGATCCTCGCAGCGATGGGCGCACCGGCCAAAACACAGATCCTGCGCGGGGCAAGCGATTGGTGGCATCCGGGACGGCATGGCATGATCTGCCTCGGTCCGAAAAAGGTGCTGGGTGTGTTCGGCGAATTGCATCCGAAGGTCGTCAAGGCGATGGACATCAAGGGATCGGCTGTCGCCTTCACCCTCTGGCCGCAGGACATCCCGATGCCCCGCAAGACCGGTGCGACGCGCCCGGCGCTGGTGCTCAATGACCTGCAAGCCGTCGAACGGGATTTTGCCTTTGTCGTCGATAGCGACGTTGCCGCCTTGGATTTGATGAACGCAGCGGCCGGTGCGGACAAGGCGCTGATTGCGGACGTGCGGCTCTTCGATGAATTCATCGGCGGGTCCTTAGGCGAGGGCAAGAAATCCCTTGCCATCACCGTGCGCCTGCAACCGACAGGGGGCACGCTCAAGGAAGCGGATATCGATGCAGTGGGCAAGAAGATCGTTGAGAAAGTGTCCAAGGCCACCGGCGGCGTCTTGCGCGGCTGACGGCTCCTAAGGAGACGGAGATACCTATGTATACGTCTGCGAAGTTCTGGGATCGCATCGCGGACAAATACGCGGCATCGCCGATCCGCAATCCCGAGGCCTATGAGGCGACGCTGGATCAAGTGCGTGCGCTTCTGAAGCCAGAAGACACAGTGCTGGAGTTGGGCTGCGGCACGGGGTCAACGGCCTTGGCGCTGGCACCCAGCGTGGCGCGCATCGTGGCCACGGACGTGTCCGAAGCGATGCTGGGCAAGGGCCGCGAAAAGGCACGCGGCCAAGGCACGACCAATGTCGAGTTTCGCCAGGCGGATGCAGCGGATGCTCCCGATGGGCCGTTCGACGCGGTGCTGGCGTTCAACCTGCTTCACCTTCTCGAAGACATGGACAGCGCCCTCGATGAAATCGCCGCCCGTACCAAGTCGGGCGGGTATTTCGTCTCAAAGACCTTTTGCATGCCGGAACGTCGCAACCTGATCTGGTGGTTTATCCAAATCGGCCTTCCCATCATGCAGGCCGTCGGAAAAGCCCCCTATTTCGCCAAGCTGACAACGGATGACCTCGACGCGGCGATCCGTCATGCGGGGTTCGAGATCATCGAGACCCAGATGGCACCCGGCAAGGATCCGCGGCGGACAGTTGTGGCCCGTCGGGTGGATTGATTGGCTTTCTTCCCGATCCGCGCTACCCCTTTCATCAACAGAAAAGGAGAAGTCCCATGGGATTGAAGGTTTATCTGTCCGGAGAAATCCACACCGACTGGCGTGAGCAAATCATCGAGGCGTGCAAGGGTCTTGATGTCGAATTCGACAGCCCGGTCACCGATCACGCCGCAAGCGACGATTGCGGGGTCGCGATCCTTGGGTCTGAAAACGACAAGTACTGGCACGATCACAAGGGAGCGATGGTCAACGCGATCCGGACCCGCAAGGGGATTGCGGATGCCGATGTCGTCGTTGTCCGGTTCGGTGAGAAATACAAGCAATGGAACGCCGCGTTCGACGCCGGGTATGCCAGCGCGCTGGGCAAATCGCTCATCATCCTGCAACAGCCCGAGCACGACCATGCCTTGAAAGAGGTGGACGCGGCTGCCTTGGCCATGACGCGCAGCCCGCAAGAGGTCGCGCAGATCCTGCGGTATGTGCTGACGGGCGCGCTGCCGTCGTGATCTGAGGCGTGCGAGCCGCATTTTGCGGCACATATCCGCAAATTCCCAGTGGATCGTTTCCAAAAACGTGACAATGGCTTCGGCGATGCTATCAGATTTGCATCCCGGGCCAGCGCGCCGGGCAAGCCAACACGAGGGAAACGCGTAATGATTCAAGAATTCAAGGATTTCATCGCCAAGGGCAATGTCATGGACATGGCTGTCGGCATCATCATCGGGGCCGCATTCACGGCGATCGTCACATCGTTGGTGGGGGACATCATCAACCCGATCATCGCCCTGTTCACGGGCGGGATCGACTTCTCCGGCTGGTTCTACACGCTGGATGGCAGTGAATTCGCGTCGCTTGCCGCCGCGCAAGAAGCCGGCGCCCCGGTCTTTGCGATCGGCAGCTTCATTATGGCCGTGATCAATTTCCTGATCATCGCCTTCGTGGTCTTCATGCTGGTCAAGATGGTCAACCGGATCAAGGAAGCTGCGGAAAAGCCGGACGATGTCGCGCCGGAAGTGGAAACGGGTCCGAGCGAACTCGACGTTCTTCTGGAAATCCGGGATGCTCTGAGCAAGGGCTGATTTGCCGACACTACGGCTGCCAGCCTCGCGCCGGACCGATTTTCAGGCCTTCGCCGTGATGTGTGGCGAAGGCTTTTTGCATCAATTACCGGGTGTGAGTTTATAGATCAGACCCTCGTCGACCGCCGTGTAGAGGCTGCCGTCAGGCCCCGATACAACCGAGCGGAACCGCCCCGGTTCCATCGGCAGCGTCAATTCGGTGACATCCTCGACGGTCATTTCGTCGGTCAGTTCGATCACGTCGATCCGCTGGCCCAGCGGAGTGCCGCCAAAGCCGATACCCATGATGCCGACAACCATCGCGCCGTCCCAATCGCCCCACTGCTCACCTTCAAGAAAGGCCGCAGAGGACGTACCTTGTGACCAGCCGTTATTGTCCCAGATCGGTGGCATGGCGTCCGGATAGGTCTCGAGATCGGTCATCGGCATGAAGGTTGCGCGCTCATAGCGGTTCATGCCCTCCATCTGGTTCGGGCTATAGCCACAGTAATTGTCCGGGCACTCACCGCGACCTGCCATGTTCGGACGCGGGTCCCAACCGGCATTGCCACCGTTTCGGAGAACCGTGATTTCGTCTGAATGCCAGGGTCCGTGTTCCGCGACGATCGGTGTGCCGGTTTCGGGGTGAAAGGCGATCCCCTGCACGTTGCGATGCCCGTAGGTGTAGGTGCGCTGGTCAAAGCCTTCCGGCGGCGCGTTTTCTGCGGCTGCGTTCCCGTCGGTGTCGATCCGGAGCACCTTGCTGCCCATAAGTGTCGGGCTTTGCGGGATCTCGCTGTTGTGATTGTCGCCTGTCGTTAGATAAAGATAGCCGTCCGGTCCGAAACGCACGCGCCCGCCATTGTGGGCGCCGGTGCCTCCAAACGGGTGATCCGTCGCTTCCATTTTATAGGGCACATCCTCGACGATATCGGTGCGGTCCGACACGTCTGTGAAGTCCTCGCTTACTACCAGCCGCATGAGACGGTTGGTATGCGGCGTCACCATATTCGAGGTCGAGTAGACGTAGATTCGACGGTTGTTTGCGAAATCGGGATCGATAGCGACACCCATCATTCCGGCCTGGCCGTCGCAAAAGAGATCTTCGGCAGAGCTGGCATACCCTTCGGCATTGGACATGCCCAAAAGGGCGTTCACCTCACCAGATGGCATGAGGACAGATAGTCCATCGCATTTCTCGGTGAAAAACATGGTTCCATCGTCGAGAAATGCCATATCCCACGGCTCGTCGAGATCGGACAGCACAACCGTGTGTTGCAGGCTGGTTGTGTTGACCCCGGTCTGCGCGGAGGCCTGCGATCCCGTGATGAGCGCGGTGGCGAGCAATGGCGCGATTGCAAGTGTGGCGGTGCTTTGAAGTAGATGGCCCATAATATCCTCCCTGATTTATGGATGCCCAAACTCGGTGCGTTTGGTTGACGCATCGTCACTTAGGCTACTCAGAGGTAGGGCAAAATCCGAGTCTATTCAATTTCTCATGCAACTTTGCGTATAGTCCTCGCAAACATTTGCCGCCAGTCGCGCGACCGGCGGCGGATTTGAAGATCAGGTCATCGCCAGAATGTCTTTGGGTTCGGTCACGTCCAGTCCCAGAGCTTTGCCGACTGCCGCATAGGTCAGCTTGCCCGCATGGACGTTAAGTCCGGCGAGAAGATGCGGATCATCGGCGCAGGCCTGTTTCCACCCCTTGTCGGCCAGGGCGAGCATGAAGGGTATCGTTGCATTCCCCAAGGCGATGGTCGATGTGCGCGCCACGGCCCCGGGCATGTTGGCGACGCAGTAATGCATGATGCCGTCGACCTCGTAGACCGGGTTTTCGTGCGTGGTTGCCTTGGAGGTTTCGAAGCACCCACCCTGATCGATGGCCACGTCCACAAGCGCGGCGCCGGGCTTCATCGTTGCAAGGTCGGCCCGGCTGACCAGTTTCGGAGCGGCCGCCCCGGGGATCAGAACGGCGCCTACGACCATATCGGCCTGCGTGATCATCTCGGCGATGTTGGACTGGCTCGCGTAGCGCGTGCGGAACGTACTTCCGAACATGTCATCGAGATAGCGCATGCGCGGAAGAGAGCGATCGAGAACGGTCACCTCAGCGCCCATCCCAGCGGCGACACGGGCCGCGTGCGTGCCGACAACGCCACCGCCAATGACGACGACCTGCGCGGGACCAACCCCGGGCACACCGCCCATCAATACGCCGCGCCCGCCATTTGCCTTTTGCAAGGTCCACGCACCGACCTGAGGCGCAAGCTTTCCGGCGACTTCGGACATCGGAGCAAGCAGGGGCAGACCACCGCTCGCATCGGTGACAGTTTCATATGCGATACAGGTCGCGCCCGATGCGATCAGGTCATGTGTCTGGTCGGGGTCTGGTGCGAGGTGCAGGTAGGTGAACAGAAGCTGGCCTTCGCGCAGCATCTTGCGTTCTTTCGCCTGAGGTTCCTTGACCTTTACGATCATGTCGGCGGTCGCGAACACCTCGTCGGCGGTGTCGATGATCTGCGCACCGGCGGCGCTATAGCTGTCGTCATCGAAACCCGCGCCAATGCCGGCGCCTTTCTGGATCAAGACGGTATGGCCATGCGCCACCGCTTCCTGTGCCGCGCTCGGAGTGATGCCGACGCGGAATTCCTGCGGTTTGATTTCTGTGGGGCATCCGATTTTCATGGTGAACTCCTCCGATTGATGTTCTGGGAATAATACGTGGGTCACGATGCAATTTTGTCTGGATATGCGGCGTTTGCCCGGTCATCTTGCGAAGAAGCTTCGAATACTGAGCCATTTTGCAGGAGATTTCTGATATATGGCCCTTGATGACATGGATCGTCGCATCCTGCGTGTGTTGCAACGCAAGGGCCGGATCTCGAATGCCGAACTGGCCGAGTCGGTAAACCTGTCCGCCTCTGCCTGTCACCGGCGGGTGCAGCGGCTCGAGGCGGACGGATATATTCGCGATTACGTGGCGCTCTTGAACGCGCGCAAATTGGGAATGCCGACCACCGTGTTCGTCGAAATCAAGCTGAGCAGCCAGGCGGATGATCTGCTTGAGGCGTTCGAGAAAGCGGTGTCCCGGGTGCCGGATGTGCTGGAATGCCACCTGATGGCCGGAACCGCCGACTATATCCTCAAGGTCGTCGCCGAGGACACCGAGGATTTCGCCCGCATTCATCGACAATACCTGACACGCCTTCCGGGGGTGGCCCAGATGCAAAGCTCATTCGCCCTCCGCACCGTTTTCAAAACCACTGCCCTTCCCGTGTGACCTTGTGCTGGCCGACGTCGATGCCGAGGTCGCGAAGACCGAACAAATGGGCGGCGAAATCATGCGCGATCCCTTTGATGTGCCAGGCATCGGCCGCATCGCAATCGTGAAGGACCCCGCGGGCGCGATGGTCGGGCTGATCACTGAGGCAGCGCCAAGCGAAGAGACCATGTCCGAAGGCTGATTTGTGTCTCGGAACTTGTCTTGTTAAACTGCGTTTATGCACCGGAGCACCTGCCTGAACGGCGGCCTCCACTTATTCATTCCCCGACATATGGAGCATTCATGACCCAGGCAAAAACGGGCGATACCGTTTCTATTCATTACACCGGCACATTGGCTGACGGTTCGACCTTCGACAGCTCGGCCGGCCGCGACCCCTTGGAATTCACCGTCGGCGCAGGACAGATCATTCCTGGCCTCGATCAGGCGATCGCCGGCATGGCCGTCGGCGACACGAAAAAAGTCGACGTGCCCGCCGATCAAGCCTACGGACAGCGCGACCCGAACGCGCAACAAGCCGTCCCGCGCGCTGACATCCCGGCCGATATCCCGCTCGAGCCCGGCACGCAGTTGCAAATGCAGACACCGAGCGGACAGGTCGTGCCCGTGATGGTCGCCGATGTGAACGAGACCGAGGTGACCCTCGACGCGAACCATCCGCTGGCGGGTCAGGATCTGACCTTCGACGTGGAAGTCGTCGAGATCAAAGCGGCCTGAGGGTCTTTCCGGTTTCGGATCGGCTGTGCCGATCCGATCCGTGCGAGGGGCTCTGCCCCTCGCACTCCCCGAGGCAAGTGTGTTTATGCGTTTGTCGCATATGGTCGGTTGTCTCGGATCATTGCGTTAAGAATGATGACGAGTTTGCGCGTGACAGCGATGATGGCTTGCTTTGGAGCCTTTCCGTTTTCTTTCAGTCGCTCAGCGAAGGCTCGTAAACCGGGATCAGATCGAGAGGCACTCAAGCCGGCCATATACAGGGCATCTCGCAGGCTTTTGCGGCCGCCGCCGATGCGCCGTTTGCCGATGCGCGTTCCGCTATCACGGGCCATCGGCGCGACGCCTACAAGTGCTGCGACCTGGCGGGGTGAGAGCGGACCCAGTTCAGGCAATTCCGTCAGCAGGGCGGTGGCCACGACCGGCCCGATCCCGGGCGCACCCCGCAGCACGTGCGCGCGCTCTGACAAGTCGCGGGAGGCTGCGATGCACGCCTCGATCTGCCTGGAAAGCACGGCCACTTCCTCCTTCAAGACGTCCAACACGCGTTGGATCGAACGCCTCGTCTGTGGATCTGTGGTCTGCGTCCAGCGGACCTTCTCGCGTTTTGCATCCTCGACCAATTGTCGGCGGCGCAGCTGCAAAGCCTTGAGATGCAACATCTCTTCGCTGTCGGGTGGACATTCCGGCAGGTCCAGCCGCTGCCCCATCTCGCGCAGAACCTGCGCGTCGACCTTGTCTGTCTTGGCCAGCCGCCCGAGCGAGTTGGCAAACGCGCGCGACCGACGCGGATTGACCCGGATCGCGGGCACACCCACCGTCCCAAGAGCCGTCCGCAAAGGCGTTTCACATCCGCCAGACGCTTCAAAAACCACACCCCCGTGCACCGCGCGAACCGCTTGCGCGAAGGCGGTGAGGTCCTTGTTTGAAACACGCTGGTACCCATCTGGACCAGCCACATCAATCCAGGCCTTTGCAACGTCGACACCGAATACATTTTCCATCATACTTCCCCTGTTCCAGTCATACGGGATCGGCGGCAACCGTCCCAATCAAGTGTGCAGGACATCCGTAAGCGGGCGGGGCTCAAGCCTCGGGGCGATGTCAGACCATCAGGTATTTAACGAGCTCCCGCCCGCGACCAAAATACACCGATGCAAACAGACTGGTATTTGGAGCCCAAAGAAGCAGCTTTGGTCAGCAAAACACGCGGCGTCAGCGTCTGCCGCCGGCGAAACGTTCCTGCCATTCCGCGCGTTCATCGTCGCTTATCTTCCGGAACGTTACCTCGGGCACTGCGAAAGCATGTCCGACCGGGAGGGCCTTCACGGCTGAGGCCACATCCTTGGGCCATTCGGCATCTTCGGATTTCATCGCGGTCAGCAGCTGCGCCGAGGCATCCGGAATGAACGGGCTCGAGATCACGGCGTAAAAGCGGATCAGGTTCAACGCGATGCGGATCTGCATTGCTGCTGCGTCTGGGTCTTCCTTGAACGTCGTCCAAGGCGCCACGTCCTGAAGATACTCGTTCCCCAGAACCCAAAGCGCCCTCAAGGCCAAGGCGGATTTGCGGACGTCAATGGCATCCATATGCGCCTCGTAGTCGCGCAAGCCCTTTTCCAGATCGTCGATCAATTGCGCCTCGCGCTCGCCCGGCGTGCCGCCTGCGGGCACTTCTTCGCCGAACTTGGAGCGGCAGAACTTGGTCACGCGGCTGGCGAAATTGCCCAGCACGTCAGCCAGATCCTTGTTCACCGAGCTTTGGAAATTTTCCCAGGTGAACTCACTGTCCGAGCTTTCGGGCGCATGGCTCAGCAGCCACCAGCGCCAGTAATCGGCCGGCAGGATTTCGAGCGCCTGATCCATGAAGACGCCGCGGCCCTGCGACGTGCTGAACTGGCCGCCGTCGTAATTGAGGTAGTTGAAGGACTTGATGTAATCGACCAGCTTCCATGGCTCGCCGGACCCGAGGATCGTCGCCGGGAACGACAGCGTGTGAAACGGCACGTTGTCCTTGCCCATGAACTGCGTATAGCGCACATCATCCGCGCCCTTGTCGGTGCGCCACCAGCGTTCCCAATCGGCATCGCTCTTGCCATGCGCCTCGGCCCATTCGCCCGCGCAGGCGATGTACTCGATGGGCGCGTCGAACCAGACGTAGAAGACCTTGCCTTCCATACCCGGCCAGTCCTCCTCGCCTTTCTTGACCGGGATGCCCCAGTCCAGATCGCGGGTGATGCCCCGGTCCTGAAGGCCGTCGCCATCGTTCAGCCACTTCTTCGCAATCGATGTGGTCAGGATCGGCCAGTCGGTCTTGCTGTCGATCCAGTCCTGCAACTTGCCGCGCATCTGTGACTGGCGCAGGTAGAGGTGTTTGGTTTCGCGCACCTCAAGATCGGTCGAGCCAGAGATGGCCGAGCGCGGGTCGATCAGGTCAGTCGGATCGAGCTGCTTGGTGCAGTTCTCGCACTGGTCGCCACGGGCTTTGTCGTACCCGCAGTTGGGGCAGGTGCCTTCGATATAGCGATCCGGCAGGAAGCGTTTGTCGGCGTGCGAATAGACCTGCTTTTCGCTGACTTCGCGGATCAATCCGGCATCGGCCAAGCGCCCCGCAAAATGCTGGGTCAGCTTGTGGTTCTGCGGGCTGGAGGAACGACCGAAATGATCGAAAGACAGGCGGAAGCCCTTGGCCAGTTCCGCCTGAACCGCCCACATCTCGGCGCAGTAATCGGCGACAGGCTTGCCTGCCTTCGCGGCAGCCAATTCGGCCGGGGTGCCGTGCTCGTCGGTGGCGCAGAGAAACATCACCTCGTTGCCGCGTGCACGCAGGTAGCGGGCGTAGAGATCGGCGGGCAACTGGCTGCCCACGAGGTTCCCGAGATGTTTGATCCCGTTGATGTAAGGGATCGCCGACGTGATCAGATGCCGTGCCATAAAACTTGCGCCCGCGTGTTTGTCTGAAGTTCGCGCCGCTTTACCGGATCACAGGCGCAAGTGCCAGAGGATCAGTCCTTTTCCCGGCTGGAGCGCATCAACCGCCCGATCAGGAAGGACGTGCGCGGCGCGTAGACATAGGGTGTCTTGGGCTGGCTGGGGCGGGCGCGCATACGGATCAGGCCGAACACGACTAGCACCGCATGTCCGACTGCGATCATGGCGAAAAGGGCGGGGGGGCCGTACAGCCCCATTAGCACCGATGCCAGATAAGGTGCCGCGATGGCCCCGGTCGCGTACCAGAACATCAAAGCGGCGGACAGTTCGACCCGCTCGTCCGACGACGCGAAGTCATGGGCATGGGCCGCCGCGACGGAATAGATGGGAAAGGTCGTCAGCCCAAAGAATGTCGCCATGAGCAGAACGCCGACCGTGTCGAGGTCAGTCAGGCTGGCCGTGGCCACGGAGGATACGATGGCTGCCACCGACAGCCAGATGAGAACCCAGCGGCGGTCGTATTTGTCGGCCAGCCAGCCGATCGGGTACTGCGCCAGCGCGCCTCCGGCCACGAAGGCAGCCATGAACACCGCGATCTGGTCAAGCGCCAGTCCGACGCCCTGTCCATAGATCGGCCCGACCATTCGGAACGAGGCCGAGGACAGGGCGGCGACGATCACCCCGGCGGCGGCCAGTGGAGAGCGCGCCACCGCAAGCATCGGGCGCAGACGCGGGGCGGATGGGGTGCTGGGCTGTGGGCTCTTGGTCACGACCATCGGCAACAAGGCGGCACAGCACAGGATGGCGAGGATGTTGTAGCTGACATAGGCCGCCGGCGTCAGGACACCGATCAGAAGCTGGGCCACCAGAGAGGCCCCCATATCGACGATGCGGTACAGACCCATCGCGCGTCCGCGGGTCTCGTTCGTGACCTCGGCCTGAAGCCAGGCTTCGATGATCGTGTAGCATCCCGCGATGCACAGGCCCGTGGCGACCCGCATCAGCGACCACGCCCAGGCCTCGGTCAAAAGCATGTGCGCCATGAGCGCGATCGCCCCCAGCGCCGTGAAGGCGGCAAAGGCGCGGGCATGTCCCACGGTGCCCATCAGGCGGGGTGCCCACCAGCACCCGATGAAGAACCCGACGAAATGTGCCGAACCTAAGATACCGATCTGCGCCGTGGTGAACCCCAGAGTGACGCCGGAAATCGCATCGAGCGGGCCAACCCCTCCCGAGGAGAGCTGCAACAAGGCAACGGACAGAAACAGGGCGACGAAAGACAGAGGCAGGCGCATGATCCCAGCGATAGCGCATCGAGACGAGCTTGTGTGCCCTTATCCGACGCTCTGTGTCGTTTCTTCGGGGTCGGGCAGGGAATTTCGCGCGAAATCCGCAGGGTTCGCGGGTATGTCGGGCGACCTTTTGGGGCGCGGTGCGCGGGGCTTCAGGCCTGTGCGCGTGTGCATCATCACCCACTCTCGCGGTGGGGCCATGCGGGCGCGCAGGCGGCTGATGGTCCAGTGTCCCTGACCTTCGTGATGCGCCGGTTCAAGCGACCAGCGGGTTTCGATGCCCGGCGCGCCGCCGTCATCCGGGGTCAGCAGCAGGGCCAGCGGGCGGCACACTCCCCCGCCGCATCCTGCTTCGGCGGCCAGGTGCAGACGGCGCACCGGCACCATCGCGGGCGGTGCGGTCAGATCTCCGACCACCACCGGGGCCTGCCCATCGCGCAGGGCTTCTTCCATTGCCCACAGCAGCATGTCGCGTTTCGGGACCGTGACGAACAGAATCTGGCCGGGCTCCATCAGCTCCGCGATGGCATCGGCGCACAGGGTCTCGGCCGCGCCCTGAACCGTGACCCAGACCACCGGCCCCCCGGTCTCCGCCGCGACGGCGAGCGCCAGAGTGCGGCGTGCCGATCCGCATAATTCGTGCACACGTCCCAGGCGCAACGCGATCTCGGCCTCCCCAAGAGTGACTTCGGGCATGGGCCGGTGCGGGCGGCGTGACAGAAGGGTGGCGGCGGTCTGCATGAGGTGAAGTGTATATGTTCTTATTTTGTTCTCAAGAGATTCGTCGCAGTCCGCGCGCTGCCCCTTGCCACTCCACGGCGCAATTGGTCTGGTGTGCGCGATATCGCCCCCGTTGAGACAAGGACACTTCATTCGTGATCCAGCACCTGCGCGCAGCCTTGCTGACCCTTTGCTTTGCCATTCCGGCGCAGGCTGCCGAGGTGACGGTTTTTGCCGCCGCCTCGCTGGGGGACGCATTGGACGACGCCGCAATGCAGTGGGAGAATGAGACCGGTCACCAGGTGACGATCGCCCTCGCGGGAAGTTCGACACTGGCACGTCAGATCGAGGCGGGGGCGCCCGCGGACCTGTATCTGTCGGCGAACGAAGATTGGGTGTCCTGGCTCGAGGATCGGGGCCGCCTGTTGGCGGATAGTCGACGCAACATCGCGTCGAACCGTCTTGTACTGGTGGCGTATGATCCGGCGCTGGGGTCTGACACCGAGATCTCGGAGCACACAGACATTCCCGCCCTACTCGGCGCGGAGGGCAGGCTGGCCATTGCTTTGCCCGATGCCGTGCCCGCCGGGATCTATGCAAAGGACGCGCTGTCGCGTCTGGGGCTGTGGGACGCCCTCGACCAAAGGCTTGCGCCAACGGACAATGTCAGGGCGGCACTCGCCCTCGTGGCGCTGGGCGAGGCACCGTTGGGGGTCGTCTATGCGACCGACGCCGAAGCGGAACCCCGCGTGCATGTGGCGGGTGTCTTTCCGTCGGACAGCCACGCGCCGATCCTGTACCCCGGCGCCGTGGTCGCCGACAGTGCCGCGCCTGACGTGGCGATGGCGTTTCTTGACTGGCTCGAGTCGGACGACGCACAGGCCATTCTCCAACGGCACGGGTTTCTGCCACCGGAGCCCGTGGAATGACCGACTGGTTGGGGCCGGAGGAATGGCAGGCGGTTCTGCTGTCGGTGAAGGTGTCGTTCTGGGCAACGGTGCTCAGCATGCCGCTTGGCCTCATCTGTGCGATGGCCCTTGCCCGAGGGCGATTCCTCGGGCGCGACGTGCTGAACTGGCTGGTGCATCTGCCCTTGGTGCTGCCGCCGGTCGTCACCGGCTACCTGCTCTTGCTGAGTTTCGGTCGGCGCGGGCCGGTCGGGTCGTTCCTCTATGACACGTTCGGGATCACGCTGGCGTTTCAATGGACCGGGGCCGCGCTTGCGGCGTCGATCATGGCCTTCCCGCTGATGGTGCGCGCCATGCGCCTCGCCATCGAAGCGGTCGACCCAAGGCTTGAAGAGGCGGCGGCAACCCTGGGGGCGAACCGGGTCCGGGTCTTCAGCACCGTGACGCTGCCCCTGATCCTGCCGGGGATCATCGCGGGGGCGGTTCTTGCCTTTGCCAAGGCCATGGGGGAGTTCGGCGCCACGATCACGTTCGTGTCCAACATCCCGGGTGAGACACGCACCATCCCGTCGGCGATCTACGCGTTCCTTCAGGTGCCCGGTGGAGAAAGCAGCGCGCTGCGTCTTGTCGCCGTGTCCGTGGTCATCGCGATCGGCGCGCTGATCCTGTCGGAATGGCTGTCGCGTCGCGTGGCCAAACGGATCTCGGGGGCGTGATGCTGTCGGTCGATATCCGCAAGACGCTCGGTGCGTTTCAGTTGCAGACAGCCTTCGATGCACCCGAGGGTGTGACCGTTCTTTTCGGCAGATCGGGGAGCGGCAAGACATCGGTCGTCAAATCCATCGCAGGTCTTTTGACCCCCGCGTCGGGCCGGATCGCGCTGGGCGCGCGGACGCTTTTCGACGACGGCTCGCGTATCAACGTCCCGGTGCACAAGCGGCGGTTCGGCTATGTCTTTCAGGACAGCCGCCTGTTTCCGCATCTGAGCGTCCGGGACAACCTGTGCTATGCCGCGCGGGTCAGTGATCGGGGCGGGCGGTCTCCCGACCATGTTGCGGATCTGCTGGGGATTTCGCACTTGCTCGACCGGCGCACACATGCGCTCTCGGGTGGCGAGGCACAGCGCGTGGCGATCGGTCGGGCGCTCCTGACCGAGCCTGACATGCTCTTGATGGACGAACCGCTCGCCTCGCTCGACGGGCCGCGCAAGGCCGAAATCCTGCCCTATCTCGAAATGCTGCGCAAAGAGACCGGACTGTCGATCCTCTACGTCACGCACAACATGGCCGAGGTGGCGCGTCTCGCGACCCATATCGTGTTGGTCGAGGAGGGTCGGGTCGTGCGGTCCGGTGCGCCGGACGATCTGCTGACCGACCCGGACATGGTACGCCTGCTTGGCATCCGGGACGCTGGTGCGGTCCTGTCCGCCGCGGTCACGGCGGCACCGGAGGACGGGCTGAGCGAGCTTGCCATCTCGGGTGGCCGGCTGTTCCTGCCCGCGGTCGAGGCCCCTGTCGGTGCCACACTACGGGTGCGTATCCTGGCGCAGGACGTGATCCTGTCCACGACGCGGCCAGAGGGCATGTCCGCGCTCAACATCCTTCCCGTGCGCGTGCTCGCGGTGCGGCGCGGTGACGGGCCCGGTGTCATCGTTCAGCTTCAGGCGGGGCATGACCGTCTGTTGGCTCGGATCACCCGGCGCAGTGCGGATGCCCTGGGCATAGCGGAAGGCACGGAGTGTTATGCGGTGATGAAATCCGTTGCCGTGTCGCAAACCGATATCGCCGTCGGCTTGCAGAGCGGACTTTAGCCGCTAGGTTGCGCGAAACCCGATAAAAGGACCGCGCGATGAAGATGAACCGACTGGGCAAGACCGATCTGATGGTGTCCGAGCTGTGCCTCGGGACGATGACCTTCGGCAACCAGACCCCCGAAGCCGATGCCCACAGGCAGATGGAGATGTCGCTCGACGCCGGGATCAATTTCCTTGATGCGGCCGAGATGTACCCGGTCAATCCGATCGCCAAGGAAACCATCGGCCTGACCGAAGAAATCCTGGGCAACTGGTTCGCGAAAACCGATCGGCGCAATGAGTGGATCGTGGCGACCAAGCATTCGGGCGAGGGCATGCAATATGTCCGCGACGGCGCGCCGATCACGGGTGAGTCGGTTCCCGACGCCGTGGAAGGCTCCCTGAAGCGGCTCAAGACCGATCACATCGACCTCTACCAACTGCACTGGCCCAATCGCGGGTCTTATATGTTCCGCCAGAACTGGACCTTCGATCCCTCGTCGCAGGATCGCAGCGCAACGTTGCAAAACATGGCAGACGTTCTGGGCGCGCTGGGCCGCGAGGTCGAGAAGGGCCGCATCCGCCATATCGGTCTGTCAAACGAAAGCGCCTGGGGCACGATGATGTGGCTTCAGGTGGCGCACGCCATAGTCGGCCCCCGGATGGAGAGCATCCAGAACGAATATTCGCTGATGTGCCGTCTGGCCGACACCGACCTGGCCGAGATGATGGTGAACGAAGAGGTCTCGCTCTTGCCCTTCTCGCCGCTGGCGGCTGGGCTTTTGACCGGCAAGTACCAGAACGGGGCAGTGCCGGACGGGTCACGCATGTCGCTCAACGGGACGCTGGGTGGCCGCAAGACCGACCGCGCGTTCGAGGCGGTAGATGCCTATGCCAAGGTTGCACGGGACGCGGGGCTCGATCTTGCGCTGATGGCGCTCGCATGGTCAGCGCGTCGTCCCTTTGTGGCCTCGTCCATCTTCGGCGCGACCACGGCCGATCAACTGGCGCATCTGCTCAAGGCCGCCGACCTGACGCTGAGTGACGACGTGATGAGCGCACTCGACGAAACGCACAAACAGCACCCCATGCCCTACTGACCCACGGGAAGAACCCGCGCCAATCGCTCATATGCGGTCAGGCGCGGATTCGGGCGTCTTGGGAAGTCATCTGGGGTGGTGCCGCGTACCGCGGTTCTGGCACCGGCGCCTGTCGCAGACCCGTTTTGCCAAGGCGCTCGGGCAGCGTCCGTGACAATGCCCATGCGCCCAGAAGCGCGGTGCCACCGACCGCGAAGAGGGCGGCCAGCGGTGCCACGGACAGAACCACCCACGCCACGCCAGGTGTCAGGATACCGGACACGTCGCGGTAGCTGGAATAGACGGCGGACATTTCCGTGCGCTCGGACGGTTTGACGGCCAACAGGAACGGCAATCCCGCCGAGATATCCAGCAGGATGAGGAAAAACGACCCGCTCATCAGACACAGCACGGCTACCCACGGCAGACCTGATGTCAGCGCAGCGCTGGCGAAGAACAGCGCCGCCACCAGGAAACCCGTGCGCACCGTCTTGCGGATCGACCTGCGCTGCATCCAGCGCAACATGAACGGCGTCACGAACAGTGCCGCGTTCGAGATCGACAGCGCGATTCCGCCAAGCTGATCGCCAAGCCCTGACTGGATCGCGAAGATCGGCAGATAGACCACGTAGACCCACCAGCCGCAGGACCGGATCACAGCGAACAGCCACCCTGCCACCAACCGGGGCTGGGCGAAAAAGCGTGGCAGGTAGCCCAGCGGGTTCGTCGGTGCGGCGCGGCTTTTGGTGATGAGCTTTCCGTTGCCCATCCGCATGGTCAGAAACATCACCAGCATGACAAATGACGCAGCCGCCGAGACAAGAAACGGCGCAGGCTCCCACCAGCGCAGCAGGATGACACCAAGTGCGGGCCCAACCGTCCAGCCCGCCGCGCTGTAGAACATCCGAGAGGTTTCGCATCGCCCCAATTCGATCTTGGCGATGTAATCGAGGACATAGGCGTTGAAACACACGAAAGTGGTCACCGTTGCGATGGACGTCAGGAGCAAACCGATGACCGTGGCCGAGGCCGATCCGTCAATGGCCATAAGCGAGCCGGTGACGAAACAGGACGCGCCAGCCACATAGACCCACCGCCGTGGCAGGAACCGCGCGAGAAACGGCACGAGCAACCCAGCCAGAAGAGACAGGAGGCCGATGAGGAAATAGACCTTCGACACCAGCGCTGCGTCCTGAAGCGCACGATACATCTGCAAGGGAAAGACCGAGATCAACATGCCCCGCGCCACGGCCTCAGCGGCAGCGAGCATGGCAAACCCCCTCACGCTCGGGGCCGGAGCGTGGCGGAGCCATTCGGGTATGCGTCTTTCGTGCATGGCAGGCCTTCGGTGT
Source organism: uncultured Marivita sp. (assembly GCF_947488135.1). Taxonomy (GTDB): domain Bacteria; phylum Pseudomonadota; class Alphaproteobacteria; order Rhodobacterales; family Rhodobacteraceae; genus Marivita. Next base: position 229,400 of record NZ_CANKYW010000006.1, read on the forward strand.
TGTGACGCGGGATTAGGTCCGATTGGCGGATCCTGCATTGCCGTCTGCGACCCGATGTCGTTTTCTTGAAACCGGTCGTTGTTTGGGGCGGCTTACGCTTGGGGGAGATGCATATGTCCGAAGGCCCGCTCAACGGCTTGCGCATTCTGGAAATCGAGGGCATCGGTCCGGGCCCCTTTGCCGCGATGATGCTGGCGGACCTCGGGGCGGATGTGATCGTCGTGCATCGCCCCCGCGATACGCCTGCCGCCGGACTCAGCGCGCGTCCCATCACCGACCGGGGCAAGCGGTCGATCGTTCTGAACCTGAAGGCCCGAAGCGATCGCGATCTGTGTTTGAAGCTCGTCACACATGCAGACGGTCTTATCGAGGGTTTCAGACCCGGTGTGATGGAACGGCTCGGTCTTGGCCCCGAGGCGTGTCACGCGATCAATCCGCGCCTTGTCTATGGGCGCATGACAGGTTGGGGGCAGAATGGACCGCTGGCCGAACGGGCCGGGCACGACCTGAATTACCTGTCACTTGCCGGGGCGCTCTGGCCGTCTGCACTCGGCGAGGAACGGCCAACCGTATCGCCAACCCTGATGGGCGATATCGGTGGCGGCGCGCTTTACCTTGTGGCGGGCATGCTCGCCAGGTTGCTTGCCGCCAAAACTCATGGAAAAGGCACCGTCGTCGATGCCGCCATCTGTGACGGCGCGGCGCATATGCAGAACCTGCTTCTTTCGATCGACGGCGCGGCCGACGATGGCCCGCCCGACCGAACCAACCCCTTGGTCGGCGCACATTGGTCGCGCACCTATCGCTGTGCCGATGGGCGCCACGTCAGCGTGCAATGCCTTGAGCCAAAGTTTTACCGCGTGTTCCTCGACCGGTTGGGGTTGGCCGAGGACCCTGACTTCGGCACCCGGCAATTCGACCGCGATGCGTGGCCTGTCCTGTCACAGCGGCTAAAGGAGCTCTTCGCGCAGCATCCCCTTGCGCATTGGACCGCGCTTTTCGAAGGAACGGACGCCTGTGTGGCCCCTGTCCTGTCACCACAAGAAGCGGCGGCCCATCCGCACAACTCTGCACGGGGCACATGGGTTGTTCAGGACGGAACCCTTCAGGCAACTGCCGCACCGCGTTTTGACGGCCAATCGCCGCGCATCCCGCCGGCGATCTGCACCAGAGGTCAGCATTCCGAGCGCATTCTGTCCGAATTGACGGCGAAGGATGCCTGGCCCGGTCGCGCCGCGGAGTGATCAGATCATCCCGGACCGCAATGCCTCCAGATGGTCGGGAAACCCCCGCGCGGTGACATTCGCTTCGCGCACCAGACGGTCGAAGTGATCCGAAAACGCCCGCACGCGCTGCGTGTCGCGGAAGGCAAGGTAATTGCTTCCGACGTAAATCACCGACAAAAGCGGACCGAACACCGTGATCGGGGCCGAAAAAAGCTGCCGCGCGTCGAACAGGTACAGGCGCATCCGCGGGTAGAGTGCCTTGCTCAGATCGAGCCAGTGATCGATCTGTTGGCGGCGCAGGTCAGACGGCAAACCTTCGTAGTAGCCGGTTCCATCGACAAAGCTTTTGATCTCGAAAAGCGGCATCGCGATTTCATAGTCGGATGCCGACTGTCGCATCCAGGCCAGTCTGTTGGCTGAGGCGGTGATAGCCTGCGCCGCTGTCCGGCCCAGATGCGGCCCGTATTCCCAGTTGAGCACCTCGTTGGTCTTGAGCATGTCGGGCAACGCCGCCGGAACGTGCCGGATCTTGTAGCCTTCGGCTTCGCGATGCCAGTCGTAGATCTGTTGATCCACAAGCGCCCGCGGCGCGTTGGTCAGTGTCAGTGCGCTGGCCAAGAGGTCGGCCGCGTTTTCCGGATGCTCGGCCAGCCCCAAGAGCCAATCCGCCGACACCCCAAGCGCGCTGGCGCAGGCACCGACCACATGGGCGTTGGGCAGGCGCGCCGCTTCATCGCGCAGAAGCTGCGAAATCGTGGAGCGGTCGACGCCGGTTTTCCGGGCGAGCGCGCTTTGATTGGTGCCGGCGCGGGTGATCGCCGTTAGAAGGCGGGTACGGAAAAGATCGGCACGCTGGGTCTTGTTCATGCGGTTTAATCTATCTGATTGTGATTATTGTCACCAAACAAGATTATTGTGCACCATTCGCAGAATTCTGCATAGCTCCATGTTGCCCTACACTCCGACGCGGGAACACAAAGGGTAACAAAATGACCGATATCGGGGTGCCACGCGCCGCCGCCTTCCGGCGCGTGGCGGAATGGCCGACGGTGCTGATGCTTGTCGCGACCTACGGCGCTTGGGCCATCGCCACAACCTGGGTCGCGCAAGGGTCGATTGGTCTGGCCATCATCCTGTGCGCGCTGGCTGGCGCGCAACATTCGTCGCTCACCCACGAGGCGCTGCACGGGCACCCGACCACCAACAAGACGCTCAACGCCGCGTTGGTCTTTCCGGCCCTGACCGTGTTGGTGCCCTACCTGCGCTTCCGGGACACGCATCTGGCGCACCACCATGATGAGTCGCTGACCGATCCGTACGATGATCCTGAAAGCAACTATCTCGACTCGTCGGTGTGGGCGCGTCTGCCGCAATGGCGCAAAACTCTGTACCGGATGAACAACACGCTCGCCGGTCGGTTGCTGCTCGGGCCGATCCTCGGGCAGGTGTCGTTCATGCAAACAGATTGGCACCTGATCCGCGCCGGAAATCGGCACGTGCTTCAGGGATGGCTGCTCCATATTCCTGCGGTCGTGGTCGTGATCTGGTGGATGGTCGCGGTGGCATGCCTGCCGCTTTGGGCCTGGGCCGTGTCGGTTTACCTGTCGCTATCGCTTCTCAAGCTGCGCACGTTCCTTGAACATCAGGCGCATGAGCGCACGCTGGCCCGCACCGCCATCGTCGAGGATCGCGGCTTTTTCGGTTTGCTGTTTCTGAACAACAACCTGCACATCGTGCATCACATGCATCCGGGCGTGCCCTGGTACGCGCTGCCGGAGCTTTACCGCGCGCGCAGGTCGCATTACCTGTCGTCCAATCAGGGCTACCGCTACCGCACCTATGCCGAGATTTTCCGCAAGCATCTGTTTCGCGCCAAGGATCCGGTGCCGCATCCGTTGTTCGGCAGCGATACCGGGATAGACAAGGGGGCCGACCGCGCGCCATAGAGGCGCATGGAGCTTTGGATTTTCGCCAGCGTCGCGGCGGCCTTTTTTCAGACCATTCGGTTCATGCTGCAAAAGGTGCTGAGCATTGGCGTGCTGAGCACCGCCGGATCGACCTTTGCGCGCTTCGCCTATGCCGCACCGGCAGCCTTGTTGGTAACAGCCGCGCTCTTCTGGTTCACCGGGGCTCCCCTGCCGTACCTGAACGGTTGGTTCTGGGTCTACGCATGGCTTGGCGCAGTGACGCAAATCCTGGCCACGGTCTGTGTCGTCGCCCTGTTCCGGCAACGCAACTTCGCCGTCGGCATCACGTTCAAGAAAACCGAGGTGATTCAGACCGCCATCGTCGGTGTCGCCCTGTTCGGAGCGGAGGTGTCTCTGGCGGGATGGGGCGCGATCCTGATCGGGTTGATCGGCGTTCTGCTTTTGTCACGCACACCGGGGATCGAACGCGGCCTCTGGGAGAGCCTGCGCAGTCGCGCCACGGTGCTCGGCCTGTCATCCGGCCTGTTCTTCGCGTTCTCGGCAACCGGCTATCGCGCTGCATCGCTCGAGATTGACAGCGACGATGCGCTCTTGCGCGCTGCTGTAACGCTGACCTGCGTGACCGCATCGCAATTCGTCGCGATGGCGCTCTGGCTGCGGTGGCGCGAGCCGGGTCAGGTCACTGCCGTCTGGCGCGCGCGACGGGTGGCGGTCTGGGTCGGACTGACCTCCATGGCCGGATCCCTGGGCTGGTTCCTTGCCTTCACCCTGCAAACAGCCGCCTATGTGCAGGCGGTGGGGCAGATCGAACTGATCTTCTCGCTCATGGCGTCGGTGCTGTTCTTCAAGGAACGGGTGACGGCGCGGGAATTGATCGGAATGGGGTTCCTAGCCGCGTCGATCCTGACCTTCATCCTCGTGATCTAGTCCCGCAGCGGACGCCCATGCAGTCGCAGGAACAGACTTTCCTCGTCATCGTTGCGGAAGAAGGGAACAGATGCGGGTGGGTGCGGGTCCGCCGCGCGCGCAGCAACCTCGGCCAGTACGACCTCGGTGATGAAGGGAAGGTCGAAGCCGCGCACCTTGTCCAGCGCGATCCATTGCAGATGAGCCAGTTCGTCCGAGGCTTCCGAGAAATCGTCCGGGTCGCTCGCCAGATCATCGGCATCCAGCAGAAAGAACCGCGCGTCAAACCGGCGGGGCCGTCCCGGAGGCGTGATCGCGCGGAACACGAATTGCAACGGGGCAGCGTTGGGCAGGTGGCCCTTGGCCGCGAAGTCCCGCCAATTGTCCGGAGGTGCGTCCCTCCAGTCGCCCGGCTGTCCGAGGATTTGCCCGGTCTCTTCCCACAGCTCGCGGATGGCAGCGGCGGCAAGCGCGGAGGCCCGGTCGGCGGGCGAGTCGTCGATCAACCGGCTGGCGCAGAGCGGCGACAAGGGTTCGGCGAAAGGAACCTGCGCATCTTCGGGATCGACCGCACCGCCGGGAAACACGAACTTGTTGGGCATGAACGCCGCCTTCGCGCCGCGCTGGCCCATGAGCACACTTGGTTCGTGGGCGCGGTCGCGCAGGACGATGATCGTCGCGGCATCGCGAATGGCGGATTTGTCGATCGTCATCGTATCGGTCACACCGGATCCCTTCTGCCGCGAAAGGTCAGGTCGCGCCGCCGGCGAAGCCATGCATGTACCGTGACCACTGGAAGGCCACGATCGCCCCTTTCAATCTTGGCAGAAGGTAAAGCGTCAACGCGACGCAGCCAACCGCGAAGATCGTGAACAGCACGAGCGGCTCGGGACGGAAGTTCACGAATACGATGTGCAGCAATGGTGCCATGAGATGGCCGACGATCAGGATCGTCAGGTAGGCCGGTCCATCATCCGCACGGTGGTGATGCAATTCCTCACGACAGACGGGGCAGGTGTCACGCACCTTGAGATATCCCCGCAACAAGGGGCCGCTGCCGCATTTCGGGCATTTCCGCCGCCAGCCCTTGCGCAACGCGGGCCAAGTCGGACGTTCGTCCTGTTCTGTCATGTGTGATGTCGCCATGTTCGCTCTCCCGCAGGCAAAATGGCGTCCGCTTCGCTTGATGAACAGTTGGCAATCTGTCCTTGCGGCTGGATGTCGCAAATCACGCGACCGTGAACGGTGGGGGATGATTTCTGCGACGGGTTTCTCCGCGCGGCCCGTGAAACGCAGTGGATGCCAAGACGAACAGGCTTCGTCCTGGACCACGAACGAAAAGAACCGGCGCTCAGGCCGGGTATGGAAAGGAAACGACATGAAAATGAATAAGCAGGTTTCAGCCATCTTGATTGCGACCCTCCTGGCAGGCGGCGTTGCGTCAACCGTGTCCGCCCAGGACAATGATGCGCGCGCAGAACGTCGGGCCGAGATGTTCACTCAGTTGGACACCAACGGTGATGGGTCGATCTCGGCCGAGGAATTCGCAAATCCGCCCAGCCGTTTCGCGCAGGCTGATGCGAATGATGACGGGATGCTGAGCGCGGAAGAGATCGCCGCAGCCGGGCAGTCGCGTGCCGAAGATCGTGCAGAGCGCATGATCGCGCGGATGGACACCAACGGTGACGGCATGCTCTCGGAAGACGAGATCGGCCAGCGCCGGGACGGAGCCCGCATGTTTGACCGTCTGGATGCCAACGACGACGGCGTAGTCAGCGAGGAAGAATTCGCCGAAGCCCGCATGGGCGACCGCGATGGACGGCGTGACGGCGACCGAGGTGGTTTCTTTGGCGGCAAGCGCCACGGAAACCGCTGAATTTCAAACGACGTTGCAAGCGGTGCGCGTGCATCGCCTGCAACTCCTGCTAGACTGGATCCCGGACCAAATCGGCGGTGGAATGACCCAGAGCCAGACCGACCCTGTCGCTGAAGCGGCACTGCTCAAGGCTTATGCCGCCGGTGACACCGCCGCGGCCCAAACGCTGGCGACCACCTATACGCCGTTGGTCTTTGCCCATGCGTTTCGGATGCTCAACGACCGGGCCGAAGCCGAGGACGTGGCGCAGGACGCCATGTTGCGGTTGTGGCGCCAGGCGCCGGGCTGGGACGCGCAGGGTGGGGCATCGGTGCGCACCTGGCTGTACCGGGTGACGGCCAATCTCTGCATTGACCGGTTGCGTCGGACACGGCCGGACGGTCTGCCGGACGAGCTGGATATCGCGGATGACCGGCCGGGCGTCGAGGCGCAGATGCAGACCAAGGCCCGGCAGATGGCGCTTCAGGAGGCGCTGATGCAGTTGCCGGATCGCCAGAGACAAGCGGTGGTGCTGCGCCACATCGAAGGTTTGGGCAATACCGAGATTGCCCAGATCATGGACATCGGACCTCGTGCGGTTGAAAGTCTGACCGCGCGTGGCAAACGCGCCCTGACAGAGCTTCTGAGCGGTCAGCGCAAGACTTTGGGGTATACAGATGACACAGTCCAGACCTCCCTTTGACGACCCGATCGAGGCGGCCTTCGCCGAGGCGCGCAGGACGACTCCGGCTGTGCCCGACGATCTGATGGCGCGCGTGATGGCGGATGCGGTGGCCGAGATGCCATTGAAAACAAAGGCGTCCCCGTGGGGACAGTTCATAAGAACGCTGGGCGGATGGCCCGCGATGGCCGGTCTTGCCATGACCGCCTGCGTCGGGGTGTGGGCAGGTGGGACGTTGAGCGACGATCTGATGCTGGCCCTGACACCACTCGAAAGCGCGTCGTTCGACACGGGCATGGGCCTAGGCGCGTTTGACCTTTTACTGGTGGATGGCTGAGATGGCTGATGCAACTCCGAAAAAGACACCGCTTTGGGTGCGGATCACGCTGTTCGCATCGCTTGCGATCAACATTCTGATCCTCGGCGCCGCGGTGGGGTTTCTTGCGCTTGGCGGGACTGACCGCCGTGCCGACCGGGATAATCGCGATTTTGGCGCATTCTACACCCGCGCGCTCAGCGAAGAGGACCGGCGCGCGCTGAGGCGGGATTTCATGGCCGAACTGGCCGAAGGCCCCCGGGATCGGGGTGCTGTCGTTGCCGACATGCAAACGACATTGGACACCCTACGCGCGACGCCCTTCGATCGCGACGTCTTCGAGGCCGCGATGGCCGAACAGTCCAGCCGCCGCAAGGCGCGTGAAGACATGGGCCGCCGTTTGCTGGCCGATCGGATCGCCGCGATGACCGATGCAGAGCGCGCGGCCTATGCGGATCGGATCGAAGCCCGCGTAACCGACCTTGCGGAGCGTATCCGCAGGTAGCCCGGTCAAAGCGCCTGTCGTGTGACCGCTTTGGAATGTTGCGCCGGGGTGGTTTCAATATCACCCGGCGTCGCGATTTCGATCCGGTTGCGGCCCTTTCGCTTCGCCCGGTAGAGCGCGCTGTCCGCCGCACGCCTGAGATCCTTCGTCGATACCCGATCCGTGCGACGCGCATGGGCGACCCCGATGCTGATCGTGGCGCGTACATGGGTGCCGTCCTCGATCGCCCTCGGGTTTGTCGAGACCGTGGTCCGCAGCCGCTGCGCCACGCTGCGGGCCTGCGCAGGTCCAACGTCGGGCAGGACGACCAGAAACTCCTCTCCTCCGTACCGGGCGACGAAGTCTCCGTCGCGCAAGTTGGCTTTCAGCAGGCGCGCGATATGCCCGAGGATATCGTCCCCGGCGGCGTGTCCGTGATTGTCGTTGATCGCCTTGAAGTGGTCGATATCCGCGATCAGAAGCGCGATTGGGCGGGCATGGTCGGACAGCGCGCGGTCGGTCTTGCGGAGGTAATCGTCCATCGCCTGACGATTTTTCAGCCCGGTGATGGGATCGGTATACGCCTTTTCGCCAAGCGCAGTTGTCGTCTTGCGGGCCTCGTCCGCATCGTGCTTGAGCCGGGCAAGCCTGCGAATGCGCAGGGCAAGTTCAGAGGATGACACGGACAAAGGCACCTGATCCTGCGCGCCAAGATCAAGCGGTGAGGCGGCAGCGATGCTTTGGTCGGTGACGAACAGGATCCGGCTGTGTCTGCATTTCGGATGGGATTGCAACGCGCCCAGCAGGTCCCGCGCCTCGGTCCCGCTTGCGGTCTCGAAAAGAACGAAGACATCGGTGTCCTCGTCCGGGGACCGGCGGGCGGATTTGATGGTTGTGATTCGTGTCTCTAACCCGGTTTCCAGGGCGACGCTTTCCACGCGCGACGGAACATCCACGGCCGCTTCCGGTGCCACGAAGGTCACCACGGTCTTGGGCAGAAAGGACTGGCTCGCTTCAGCAAGGCCGACCCTGACTTCAGGCTCTGCCGGGGAACGGCTGTCCTGAGTGGATTGCTTGATCCGCATGAAATTGCGCAGACGGGCCTTCAGGTCGGCCGGATCGGAGTGATGGTCGATGACGTCATGTGCCCCTTCGATCAACGCGCTGACCCGGGCCGAATGGTTCTCGTGCGCCACGGCAACGACGATGGTGGTCAACTGCGTTTGCGGTCGTGCGCGCAGCAGCTTGCACACATGCCGGAGCCTAAGGCCGGGCAAATCGTCAGCAATGATCACGACATCGGGCGGATCCTTTTGAATGTACAGAAGCGCCTCGGTCATGGTCTCGGCGAATTCGACCGGATACGCGGCCGTATCCAACTGCGCGCGCAAGTGGATACGGCGGTTCAACAAGGCGTCGACGATAAGGACGTGACCGGCCACGGCGAAACTCCGTCTGCGGTTGGCGTTAAGGCTTTGCTCACCAATTCATTGCCGGTATTGGTTAATAAAGCGTTTGGGAAATATCTAAAAATGACACTTTCCAGTGAAGCGGCCGAGCAGGTCGCGTTGAAAGCCATCGTTTGGCTGGCAGGTAATGACGACCTCTTGCCGGTGTTCATGGGCTCGACAGGTGCCGACGAGGCCGCCTTCCGCGAGGGCGTCGGCAACCCCGAATTTCAAGCCTCCGTGCTTGATTTCCTGCTGATGGACGATGCCTGGGTGATCGCGTTCTGCGACACCGAAGGGGTGCCCTACGATCGCCTGATGCAGGCGCGCGCGATGCTTCCCGGCGGGCAGCAGGTCAACTGGACATGACAGTCCGCGATATCGGTGCGATCCTGTTCGACAAGGACGGCACATTGTTCGATTTCGGCGCGACATGGAACGTGTGGGCCGCGAACCTGCTCACCGCTCTGGCACAGGGATCGCATCAGCGCGCGGTCGCCCTGGGGGAGCTGATCGGATACGATTTCGAGGCCCGGACATTTTCTCCGGACAGTTTCGTCGTCGCCGGCACCCCGGATGACCTCGTCGCGGTCCTGGCGCCTGCTTGCCCGGATCTGAGCCGCACCGAACTGATCACATTGATCAACGGCTTGGCCGAGGCCGCGCCGATGGCCGAGGCTGTGCCACTGGCCCCTCTGCTGGACCGCTTTCTGGCGGGAGGGCTTCACCTTGGCGTCGCAACGAATGATGCAGAACGGCCAGCCATCGCGCATCTCGATGCGGCGGGAGTACGCGGGCGATTTGCGTTCATCGCCGGGTCGGACAGCGGCTTTGGCGCGAAACCTGCTCCGGGCCAGATGCATGCGTTTTGCGACGCCGTTGGCGTCGCGCCCCAACGGGCCGTAATGGTCGGCGACAGCACCCATGACCTGCACGCGGGTCGTGCGGCGGGGATGCTGACGGTGGCGGTGCTGACGGGTATGGCGAAAGCCGCCGAACTGGAGCCTTTCGCCGATGTCGTTTTGCCGGATATCGGCCATTTGCCCGAATGGCTCGGCCTGGACTGATCTGCCGACCAAGCGACAAATACGACCGCAGGAGTCGTGTTCCGACAGGATAAGCCACCACAGCGGTGCCTAGCTTGAAGGGCAACGCAGGAGGTTGGCATGACCGAAGTCATCACGCGCAAGAGACGGAGCGGCGGACGTTCAGGGCATGCTGTACGCCGCGGCACCGCGGTGATCGAGCAGCTTCCGTGGACTTTGCCCGTGAACATCGACCGCCCGACCGAACCGCTGAGCGAAGAGGGCGTGCAGCGTATTCACGACACCGCGATGGTGATCCTCGAAGAGATCGGGATCGAGTTCCTCAACCCCGAAGCCGTGCGGATCCTGCGCGAGGCCGGGTGTACCGTGAATGACGAAAACGTGCGGATGGGCCGGGATTTCGTGATGGAATGGGTGCGCAAAACGCCCCGGTCCTTCACGATCACGCCGCGCAATCCCGACCGGCAGATTGTCGTTGGCGACGGTCACATCCTGTTCGGCAACGTGTCCTCGCCGCCGAATTACTGGGACATGGAGGTGGGTCGCAAAGTGCCCGGCACGCGCGAGATGTGCCGAAACTTCCTGAAGCTGTCGCAGTATTTCAACTGTATCCACTTTGTCGGCGGCTATCCCGTCGAACCTGTGGATGTGCACGCCAGCGTGCGTCATCTGGACGTGCTCTATGACAAGCTGACGCTGACCGACAAGGTCGCCCATGCCTACTCGCTGGGCAAGGAGCGGGTCGAGGACGTAATGGAGATGGTGCGCATCGCCGGTGGTCTGAGCCATGAAGAGTTCGATGCCAGCCCGCGCATGTATACGAACATCAATTCGACGTCGCCGCTCAAGCACGACTACCCGATGATGGATGGCTGGATGCGTCTTGCCGCCCGCAGGCAGGGCTGTATCGTGACGCCCTTTACGCTGGCGGGGGCAATGGCGCCTGTCACGATGGCGGGTGCGGTGGCGCAATCCCTGGCCGAAGGGCTGAGCGCGATCGTACTGGCGCAAATCATCAACCCCGGCGCGCCCTGCGCCATCGGGACGTTCACGTCGAACGTCGATATGAAATCCGGCGCGCCGGCGTTTGGAACACCGGAATACATTCGGGCGACGCAGATGACCGGCCAGATGGCCCGGTTTTATGGTTTGCCGCTGCGGTCCTCGGGCGTCTGCGCAGCCAACGTACCGGACGGTCAGGCGATGTGGGAGACCGAACACAGCCTGTGGGCCGCGATTCAGTCAGGGACCAACATGGTGTATCATGCGGCTGGCTGGCTTGAGGGCGGTTTGATCGCCAGTCCAGAGAAGTTCGTCATGGATTGCGAGGTGATCCAGCAGATGATCCGCTACATGGATCCCGCGATCTGCGACACCAGCGACGATGGTCTGGGTCTCGAGGCGATCCGCGAGGTGGGCAGCAACGGCCATTTCTTCGGCACCAAGCACACGCAGGAACGCTACACGACTGCATTTTACCAGCCGTTCCTGTCGGACTGGAAAAACTACGAAGCCTGGGAAGCGGCGGGAAGCATCTGGACACCGGAACGGGCGCATGTGCTCTACAAGGCGATCCTGGAAGAGTTCGAACCGCCTCCGATGGACGAAGCCATCCACGAAGAGTTGCTGGACTTCGTGAACCGCAGAAAGGCGGAGGGCGGCGCGCCGACGGATTTCTAAAATCTTACAGGTTAGCCGATTATTAAGGCCGCCGTGTCAGCCTGCGCGTCAAGGCAAGGGCTTTGGCAATGCATGGATTGATCTTCCGAACGGTTGAAGCGTTCGTTTCCGACAGTTTCGGGCCGGAGGCTTGGGCAAAGGCTGTCGCCTGCTCCGATCTGGAGGTCGCGTCGTTCGAAGCGATGCTGCAATATGACCCTGCGCATTTTCCAAAACTGCTGAATGGCTGCGCCCGCGCTTTGAACCGACCGCAATCGGTCATTCTCGAAGATATCGGCGCGTATCTGATCACGCACCAGAATCATGCGTCAGTCCGCAGGCTGATGCGGTTCGGGGGGGATACGTTTCCGGAACTGCTCCGTTCGCTTGACGATCTGCCGGGGCGCACGCGGTTGGCGGTGTCGGGTCTCGATCTTCCGCAGGTGCAGGTACGCGAAACGATCCCGCATCATTTCATGATTTCCTGCCGCGGTGAGCCTCAAGGGTTCGGTCACGTTCTGGTCGGTTTGCTGCGCGCGATGGCCGACGATTACGGCACTCTGGCGGTTCTTGATCATCAGGGTGTTCGCAACGGATCAGAGGTGATCGACGTCCGCGTTATCGAAACGTTTTTTGCCGAAGACCGGGGGTTTACTCTGGCGAGGGCGGCAGAGGAAGAAACCACATGATTTCGGCGCTTGAGCTTCTAACGATCTTGCGCCCTCTGCACATTTGCATCGGAAAAACCGGACACATTTGTCAGGTCGGTGCAAGCATCGTCAAACTTGGGGTCGGTGATCTCTGCCGGCGGCGTTTTCTCGAAGTGTTTGAGGTGCTCCGCCCGGCCCGGCCAGAAACCATATCTGAACTCCGGGCCCTTGCAGGGCAGGTCATCAAACTGCAACTCCGGTCCCTTTCCGATATCTCCTTCAGGGGTTTGCTCGTTGAAGACGGGGACGGTGGGATCATCCTCGACCTTTCTTTCGGCATCGCGGTCGTCGATGCAGTGCAGCGGTTCGGTCTGACTGCGCAGGATTTCGCGGCCGGCGATCTGGCTGTGGAACTGCTCTTTCTTCAGGAGGCGAAATCCAGTGCGATGGCGGCGTCCTTCAGCTTGAATTCCCGCCTGAACGGCGCACGATTGGTCGCAGAAACCAAGGCGCTAACTGATGGTCTGACGGGATTACACAATCGTCGCGCCCTTGATGGCGCGTTGTCCCGACTGGATCAGTCCGACACCAAATACGCTGTTCTGCACATGGACCTCGATCGGTTCAAAACGGTGAATGACACGATGGGACACGCGGTCGGGGATGCGGTTCTGAAACGCGTGGCCGCGATCTTGCGCTCCCATACACGTCAGGATGATCTGTTGGTGCGGACGGGTGGGGATGAATTCGTCGTCCTGTGCCCCGGATTGACCGATGCGGAACGGTTGCAAGACCTATCACTTTTACTGATCCAAGATGTCTCCGCGCCCATGTCGCTTGAAGGCTTGGATGTGCAAATCGGAGCGAGCATCGGCATCGCGGTATCGTCCACGGCACCTCGGATGGCGGGCGCTGAATTGATCGATTGCGCGGACGTCGCGCTTTATCTCGCGAAAAGGTCGGGGCGGGGCCAGTTCGCAGTCTGGTCGCCTGCCAAGGGGCGCAGACTGACCGATCTCGATCCTTCCAGCGCACCGGCTTCGGGTTAGGGTGGCCGGTGTGCTCTTGCAAGGTCGTGTCCCGTGGCGCAAAGTTCGCGCCATGGCTCTGATATTCCGCGTCCTTTTCCTCGTCACGCTCGCTGGCCTAGGCATGACGGCCGTGCCGTTACATGCGCAAGGAACCGATCAACCCACCGGCACCATCACCGTTGAAGACAGCGCCGAGCAGGATGCGGCCATCGCCAGACGGATCCGCGAAATCCTCATGGAGCTTGAGGGCTACGAGGATGTCACTGTCACGGTGAATTCCGGCATCGTCACGCTTCGGGGCACCGCGCTCGACGGGCCTGCGGTGACGCGGCTCAATGAAATCGCGGGCCGCGTCGAAGGCGTTGTGACCATTGAAAACCGCGTGCAGGAAACCACCGACGTCGCGCGTCGCCTCGACCCGGCGCTGGAGCGTTTTCGGTCCCGGTCGGAACAATTCATCAACTACCTGCCGCTTGCCGGGATCGCGATTGCCGCGTTCACACTGGTTGTGGTGGTAGGATATCTGATTGCCCGGTGGCGGCGGCCCTGGGACAGGCTCGCTCCGAACGCGTTTATCGCGGATATCTACCGGCAGGTGATCCGCATCGCGTTCATCCTGGGCGGGCTGGTGATCGCATTGGATATTCTGGGAGCAACCGCGCTGCTGTCGACGATCCTCGGGGCGGCCGGGATCATCGGCCTCGCCATCGGGTTTGCGGTGCGCGACACGGTGGAAAATTTCATCGCCTCCATCATGCTGTCGATTCGCCAGCCTTTCCGCCCCAACGATCAGGTCGAGATCGAGGGCGATATCGGCAAGGTCATTCGCCTGACCAGCCGCGCGACGATCCTTCTCAGTTTCGATGGCAATCACATCCGCATCCCGAATTCGACCGTGTTCAAAAGCCGGATCGTCAACTACACGCGCAACGACGAGCGCCGTTTCCTCATCAGCCTTGGCGTCGCCTATGACACCGATCTCTCGCGGGCGCAGGAGCTTGCGTTGCAGACCGTGTCGTCGTTGCCTTTCGTGATCTACGAACCCGCGCCTGCCGTCTGGATCGAAGAACTGGGCGACAGCGCGGTCATCCTTCAGGTCGCCGGTTGGATCAGGCAGCACGAGACCAGCTATCTCAAGGCGCGCAGCGAGGCGTGGCGGCTCTGCCTTGCGGCCTTCGACCACGCGGGAATCGTGATGCCGGAAACGACGCTGCGGGTCGTGGGCATCGGCGATGCTCCATCCCAGCCGGACGACAACTCCAGAACCGCCAAACCCGCCGCGTCAAACGCCGCCGCGATCGCCGCGGCAACCGCCACACTCGGCGACACCGAAGCGGCGATGGACAAGGAGTTGGAACGCATCGTCGCCACCGAACGCGCGGGAAAAGGGGGCGACGATCTTCTCACGCAGGATGCTCCGGAAGAGTAGGCAAATTTTCGGTTTCAGGGGTCTTGATCCCGCTCCCGTAGCGGCGTAAGTACGCCCGCACGGTTGGGGTGTAGCCAAGTGGTAAGGCAACGGTTTTTGGTACCGCGTACCGTAGGTTCGAATCCTACCACCCCAGCCAGTTCTTTCTGACATCAGCACCTTACACCTCCCTCAGACCTTTCGGGCCAGAAATGCCCCTGAAAATGCCCCTCTCCAGGGTGGGTTAGATGTCTACCTATAATTAGGTATTAGTAATGGAAGACGACTGCCTCTCCCGGAAGGAATAATTCCTCCTAGAGACCCCTACCCGCAAGGCTCAGAGGGGGTATGGTGATGGTAGTTACAGACCAAGAGGTGAGTGGTGGTAGACGAGATAATGGACCCTTGGAACTCCCGCCCCTTGGATGTGCACAGGTGGTCGGAGCACCCCGAGGTGAAGGTGTTGGTGGATGGGCTGTGGAGGAAACACTTCAAGGACGGGAAACCGAACGCTCGTGGACCAAAGCAGAAGACGTCCTCCAAGGATCAGCTGAGGGTCCTGATCTTGGACCTGTACGTTGCCTGGAAAGATGACCCAGACCTATGCATCGGTGTGTCGCTATCCTCGAACGCGTGGCATGCGGGTTCCCGGTACAATGCTCTCCACATCTCCAAGAAGATCATCCCAATCATCCAGACGCTCCATGATGCTGGATACCTCGACAAAGAAGAACATCAGTTCTGGGGTAAGGATCACGATCGCAATCGCACGACACGAATAAGAGCTTCCGAAAAGCTCCAGAAGTTGTTCCGGAAAGCCAAGTTCGACTACGAGGATATTGGTCGGGCTGAGGGCGAAGAGGTCATCGTCCTGAAGAATGACAAAAACAAGCAGATCGAGTACACCGACACACCTGCAACAAATCAGATGCGGAAAGACCTAACCGCCTACACCGACTTGCTCGGGAAGACATTCATCGACATCCCGGACCTCCAAGAGCCTGTGATAGAGATTGAGGATGATGACGGTGACAAAACTATTCTGAAGATTGGCTCACAGAACACCAAAACCCATCGCGTGTTCAGCCGCTCCAGTTGGGACAAGCATGGGCGCTTCTATGGTGGTTGGTGGCAAAGGGCGAACTCGGCCATACGGGCTAGGATCACCATCGACGACCAGCCAACCGTAGAAGTCGACTTCGTCGGGTTGCACATTGCTATTCTGTATGCCGAGGCAGGTAAGGAATTAGACTTCGATCCGTATAGTGTTTCGCGTAAGAAAATGACGGCTTACCCCGAGAGCATGACACGAAGCTTAATCAAGAGCCTTGCCCTTATTGCCATCAACGCAAAGGGAAAATCACAAGCCTACCAAGCATTACGCAATGGAGCGCCTGTTGGCTCGTTTATGGCTTCCATAACCAACAAAAAGCTAGACAAATTGTTGGATGCTTTTCTGGACCGGAGACCCCCCTTGGAGGGCAAGCTGTTCACCGACCAAGGCATCCGCCTGATGCACCTCGATGGACAAATTACATCCCACATCCTCAACCACTTCACGAAGCAGGACATCCCCGTTCTGTCTGTCCATGACAGCTATCTGATAAACTGCTGGAAGGTTGCGGAGCTCAGGCAGGCAATGGCAGATGCATCTAAGGCTATTATCGGGCGACCTCTGGCAACCTCCATCAAGCTCCCGGGCAAAGAGGAGTACAGCTTTGTCTCCGACTACGAGCTTCAGACCTACATCGAGAACAATCTCAGTCCCCCAAGGTGTGATGGGTATGTGACGCGGCTACAGGCCTTCGAGCAGCGGACAGGAAGGGATATTGGGCCTTATGGCGATATCGGTCCGGAGTAATGACTTTCGAAGATTGTTTTGACATTCCTGCCGGTAGGTGGGAAGTGCTTAGGCAATTGTCGAAGCCGACATTGGGCGCATAAGCAAATAAGGCGATTGTGCAGGACTTTCCGAACCTTTTTGTCCATGCGCTTCCGTCTGCGGCGACTGCAAGGCAGTCGATAGATCCCATGGTGAGCTGCTTCAACCTGCACAATCGCTAAATGTCCTCGCTTGCGGGCAAAGCTGCCGAACATTACTGGACGCATTGTGGGCGATCATCGGCTGTAATCAGGTGGTGGCTTTTCATTTCGGGGGCTTTCCAGCCATGTCTTCATAATGATCGTGAGGTAGTTTCAGATTTAAATCCTATCGGATATAGAGCGTGAATTCTTCTTACACGGATTACGCATGCAACCGGCGCCCTGTCATCTTTGCAAGAACGGATGTGTTCTAAACTGACAACTGGCATGTTCTATCCGTCGAAAAATTCACACCGCACTGGCATTGACGCCATTTTTTCTCTTGTGCGGAGCTAGAGCAGGCGCAATTGTTCGGATTTCTATTCCCGAAAATTAGATGGTTATCAGGAGTCGTACTCATCTTCGAAAACGATGTGGAAACGTTTGAGAACCATCGCCAAGGAACTGGCAAAGTGGCTGTAAAGGAGCATAGAAACAAAAGTTTCCAAGCAATCTGCCAAATTGAATGCGAGGAATGCCAGAACGGCACTCGCAGCCACGCAGGACAGCAGTGTTAGATAGGAAATATTTGCATTTAGTTCCTTAAGATTATCTTTGCGACGTTCAGTGATTGGCTTATCTCTCACAGCTCCAATTGAACGCTTCGGTTGATCGTTAGCCTCAAGCGCACGCATTTTATCCGCGTGCTTTTGGAACATGCCGAATATTGCGATTTGTGCGGTGATCAGGAGTGCCGAAAATATCGAGAATACAGTCAATGCATAGCCGTAAACTTCATTCGGAAATATGACGTCCGCTCGCACGGTTAGATATGCGAGTAGAAGTGGAATGAAGACAAAAAAGAAAATATCGGAGAACCAGCCGAAAGTTGAACCTCCCATAGTTTTCCATTGGTCGCGCAGAATACAGGTAATGTCTACCTTCATTGCCGCCCCTGTTCCGCTAGCCTTTCAGCAAGATCGCCGATGCTATCTCTGAAGATGGGTTCCATAGACCCCTGAGTTGGATATTCTTCGTTATCGTCGAAATCGACTTGATCTGAGATATCGATCGAGCCAGCCGTACTGTTATACCCGATTAAGTTGACCTTCCTTCGTTTGCCTCCGACATCCACAAGCGCAACCGCTTTCTCAAACTCGATTCCATCGAATAGAAGGATGTCGCCCTCCCGCGCTCTATACTGATCAAAAATACCGATGTATTGCCCGAGCGACCTTCCTCGAACCGCGGCAATTGTCATTCTAAGCTTGATTTCTTCAATCCCAGCCCTGATGTATCTATTGAATCGATCTGCGTTCATCCTGTTTCGAATGAGAGTGATTTCCTTGACCGGTGCATTTCTTATTGCTGGGTCGTGTTCGCCAGAAAGCATTACCTTTTGAACTGTAAGTCGCTGATTGAGGTGTTCTCTCGGCTGATTGAACGTCTGGATGACATGACCGAGTACGAGCATTGCGCACGAACGCGTCTGGTAAGTTTGAAATGCGATATAGGCATTCACTTCGCCAGGAGGGAAGTATGCCATAAAGTAGATAGGAATTTCCTCGACATCCAATGCACCTCGCCGGATCACCTCCATTTCACGGGGCTCCAAGGGAGCGTCATCATCCTCTCTAGGCGCAACCATTCCAACATTGATTGTGCTTGCTATACCATACATCCCATATTGGATATAGCCGTGGAAATAGTCATCCCCATCTTCCAACATCTCAGCGCGGTATGTTCGCTGTCGCGCTGGATCATTGAAAAGGAGAGCTCGCCCGAACAACCACCTAATATGTCGCTCAGGTTCCCCCCCAAGTTCACGGTGCCCAAACGGAACCAAGTTATGGTTTTCGTAAAGATTTAGCTTATAAATTTTGATACCGATCTCTGGCATTCAGCAATCCTGAGTTGTTTGAAGCACCCAATCATGTGTGCCTGAGTAAAGCAAGCATCATGGAGCAGAAATAGGTCTACCGAGCAACGCTCGCTTGCTATCCCAAATTTGAACGACCACCTCAGTAAAAAGATCGTCTAGAGTCTGGGGCCATGAAAAAATCAATAATTCATATTAAGCACTTTACGGTAAGCCTCCGGCGGCGGCCGTCTGATTTCGGGATCGATCCGATGGTAAGTCCGACCTTATGTCCGACTTTATCAAC
>NZ_CANKYW010000007.1 GCF_947488135.1 uncultured Marivita sp.
GTTGATAAAGTCGGACATAAGGTCGGACTTACCATCGGATCGATCCCGAAATCAGACGGCCGCCGCCGGAGGCTTACAATGGGTCGAACGGTTGCAGCCTGAATTAATGCGACCATTTCTACTATGCCGCCCGCGCCGCACAGGACACACAGGCCAATCAGCGGACCGCATAAAACTCACCGCGTCAGAAAGGACCAATTTTCCATATACCAGTGAGCCTCCATTTTGAGAGGGAAAGACTCTCTTTACCGCCCGGTGACGAGTGAGCAAAAACCTGCGTGGTGGTTGCAATCGCGAAGTTAAAAAATGCGACCTGAGGACACGTCGCAGAGAAGCTCTGGATCCCCAAAAGTTATAGTCAGTTGGAGGCTTCAGTCTTCGCGAAGATAGCGGCAGCACTATCACAGTTCATGATGTCGCGCCGGGACCGGCTAAAGATAGTACCGTGAGCGCGCATTATATTACCTGTCTGGAAGTGCTCCATAGCCTTCATCTCCGCAAAGTCTTCAGCGCTAAAATTGCACCTGACCTCATTCGTCCCAAGGACCTTGATAACCACATTCAACGTCCCCTCGTTTATGATAGAGATAACACCAGTTACAAACTGAGGCTTTTCGAAAAACTTTCGATGCGCCTCTTTAAGTTCTTCTGTATCATTACCATCAAACTTCAGCGTTCTCCAAGAGCCATCTACCTCGCCAGAAAACTCAATATCCGAGAAAGCATCTCGCCGATCCGGAAATATAGAGGATATATCCCTAATTAAGAACGCATAGTTAGAAACTGTAGAGTCATCGAGTTGCCCGAGATCAAGGGCGTTTTTGAGCTCTCGCAAGTTGTTCAGCGTCTTACCCTTGGTTTCCCAAAAAGCCTTGCTCAGCTCATCTTGGCTGATAGCATCGCCCTTGAAGTAATTTGATACAATTTCTTGCCTTGGAAGCTTAGGCCTCTCAATATTTATTATAAGAGATCCAAACTCTGGCTCGGTAATTTGAAAATCATACACTTGGCTCTTGGATGACTTAACTTCCGCTGGCGCCAAGAGTTTACGGGCAACAACATAAGCATTATCCACCATTTTTTTGAACTGGTGAAAAGCCATACTTTCGTGATTCAACGTGCCGCCGGAGAGACGGATTGAGAAGTAGCTCTTCGCTTGATCTACAGTATCTGCAACACCATCAATTTCCAATGACAATGCAGCTCCAGGATCGGGCAATAGTGATTGATCGAAGCGGTCAATGTCAATTGGCCAATACCGGCGGACAACATAATCTGAAGCGCATTCCACCACGATAAAATCGCCCGAGCGCAGCGCGCCTAAAATGGAAAGCTTATTGCCCTTAAGAAGAGATATAGCCTCTTCGGTTATGGAAGAAGCTACAAATATGAACCCGTCTTCAAGGTCCATAACGTTCAGGAATAAATAATCCTCGAACCCGACCTTTGAAGTGAAAAGGATAGGGTCGTCATGCTTCTCAAGAACCTCCGTGGCTCTGATCTGCATGTTTGCCATGTCAGCTAGCGCCGGATCGTCTATACTCCACATTTCTCTCACGACATCACCTTGCAAGACGGAACAACATCCGCCCCAACATATTTCCAAAAGTCGCGGTGCCCACTTCCTTGGTTTACTACACCATGATGAGTTTGCAATTGCACTTCCAGCCACAAGCCTTGCTGGCGGAACTTCTTGTATCTCTTCATCATAGCTTCAGCAGACCGCCAGCTGTCAAAGATTGAACATGCCCATGAGTCACATTTTTCAGGTGGGCGCAGAGGTTTTTTATTTGTCTTATAGTCCGACTCAAAATCGTCGTTAGTCCAGGATGGGCCGGGAACGTGGCGATAGAAGGTGCCATCGGCAGCTTGCGCATCGTCTGGAGGGCATTGCTCGGCAACGTAGTTCGGAATGTCCGGGTCAAAATGAGGCATTGGTCTTCTTTTAATCGACTACGTCTTAGCCGTTTTTAACGTTAAGCGTGTGATGTTTCAATAAGTTCTAGAGAGGGTTGAGTCAGAAATTTCCTCTTGATTACAAAATGAGTTTATTGGCCCACATTTTGAGATTTTTGGAGCAATATGTGTTTCATGACTTGCCAGTAGTCAGGCGTCGTGATCATGTCACTTAGTAACCGCGCTGCTGATGCCGATTACCTAGAGCGGGTGTCTTGATCGCACCATTCACAAGCAATTCGGTGATCTGGTCGCGTCGCGGCGGTAGGATCGTGTCGAGCCGGAAGTGACCAACAGCAGCGCGTAGCTCGAATGACCGCTTTTGGCTGTAGTCACCTCACAACCCATCAAACCAGTCCGCCTGAATACTAACCTCCTCAATCATCCTAGTCTCGACGCCCAACTTGTTGTCCTTGAGTAGCTCGCAAAGCCGATCCCCATCGATCAGATCAATGGCGATGGCCCCGTCTCGGGTCGCTTCATCAGACGCCTGGCTGGTGAAATGGCCGGTTGTTATGAACAGACCCTTGTCCGCCCTGCCCTGCAACGCTCCTCGGAAGTCACGGATTTCCTTTGACCCCACGCTACCCTTCCAGCGCTTGCATTGGAAATACACCTGGAACGAGACAAGGTTGACCCGCAGAACGCCCACCCCGTCAATACCGCCGTCGCCGGACTTGCCGCGCACCTCCACCTTGGTGAAGCCAGCTTCTCGCAGCAACCGCTGGGCCAAGCGCTCGAACGCATCCGGGGGCATCTTGCCGAGGACCGCCAACAGAACGGATTTCCAGTCTTCCTCATCTTCCGGCCCGTCATCGGCTAAGACCTCAACCTCAGAAACCTTATGTGCCTCAGCCAACTTTGCGGCCAACCGTTTCTGGCGGGCGCGCTCTCGCTCTTCCTGTGTCACTTGGTCATAGATGGCTTGGGTGCCGTCCAAACTCGAAATGCCTGATCCGGTTTCGGTCAAGGCCCAGACACCTCGGGACGAATTGTCCAACGCTCCACCACGCTTCAGGTAGGTGCGCGCCCAAGCGAGGTAGTAGTTGACCCGTGTCCGGTTCTCATCGCGTGGCATGGTGAAGGCCTGTTCAGCCTCGGTCACACCTTCAAGCTCGATGACCTTTTCATCCAACTCCTGAATAGTTGCGGACCCGCCGAGGTCTTTCAGCGCCTCGACCGTCACCAACATCATGCCGGGAAGGTCAGGGAGAGTGTCTGCATCGATTTCAAAACGTCTCACCAAGTCCTCCAATCAAAACCGTGAAACGTTCGGGATCGACGAAAACAACAAAACCGCATCCATGCTGTCACCCCAGAAAAACTCTCCACCCAAACTCTCCAGTTTGTAAGATTTGTCTTTGAACATCTGTTCTGCGGCCTCTGCTCGTTTGCGATCTGCGAAGGAAGCCTGCAATTCGATCTTCCATCGCCCCTTGGCAGCAGGTGGAATGCCTGCATTCAGTTGATCGCAGCGCGCTACTGGATCGTTGGAAACACCGATCTTCAAGGCAACCGACTTGATCGCCACGGCCTTAGGACGACCAAGCAGCGCGGCACCATCGCCATCGAATTTTGCGAGATACAGAAACGTCTGGCCATCCGTGTAGGAGGACGTGCGTTCGCCGCTCGCCCCCGGAAACGCCTTCGACGGAAAGAACTCCTCCCCGAACGCAGTGCCGGTCCGTCCGCTCTCGGACACAGGCTCTTCACCGAAGACGTTGACCTCTGTCACCCTGATCTTCAGCGCCGTCTCTATTTCGTCAGGCGTCAAAGCACGGCCCCATGTACCGATACCCTGTCCCGTCTTGCTGTCGTAGGTGTCCGGCGCAATGCGCTCTATCGACATGTTGTCGAGCGCCCGCCACGCCCGGCGGATTGGCAGGCCATAGGTCCACTTTCCGCCATCACCATTCGCCATCTTTGCTTGCTGCGCGGCTTCAGAGGCCTTCTCGTCATCGCGGATCGGGCGCGCCTCGATCTCGACGAACCCGAGGACGTGCGAGCGCATGGCCTTTTTCGTCTGACCCGATGATGCGCCGTAGATCATCATCAGGTCGCCGTCCTTCAGTTCTCGCAGGGCGCGGGCCTGACCGCTTTCCATGGTCCAGCCAACATAGCCTGCCTCTTCAGGATTGAAGTCGTAGAAGGCACGAATCCACATGTTGCGCCCGTCGAGCAAACCTCGGGTCACGTCGCATACCTCCCCTCTTCAACCTTCTCGGCCTGTCCCAGTGCGGCAAGGCTATCCAGCAGCGGTTGCACGCTCGTCGTTCTCGCCCGCATGAACCGTCGGGCAATCTGGTCGGGGCTTGCTTCGCCCATCTCGGCCAAGGCCTCGCGGACGGCGGCGATCTGGTCGGGGAGGGTTTTGGGCCAGGGGGCTTTTTCGACCTTGGCGGCGGGGCCGACGTCCAACTCGGCCTGCGTGCCCTTGGTGGTCTGGCGGCCTTCGGGGTTCTGGTAGTCGGGGCGGAGCCAGCGGATGTGGCCGCGCGCCTCTTCCTCGGCGCGTTCCTTGTTGAGGGCGACAAGACGAATGAGGATGTCTTCGTCACTCAGGTCGACGGGCCAGCCATAGGCCTCGGCCACGGCGGCGTCGATCTGGTCGTGCAGGTCCTTGAGGATGCCGATCAGGCCCTGGTCGTAAATCTCGCGGTCGTTGCCTTCGATAATGTCCCCGGCGCGGAGCTTTTCCAGCACGTTGTACATCTGGGTCAGGGTCAGCTTGGGGTGGCTGGCTTGCTGGCGCTTGCGGTGGGCGTCGAGCTCTTCACCCAAGGCGCGAAGGCGGGTGCGTTGTTCGTCGGTGAGGTTTGGGAAGGGGAAGGGGTCGAAAGTCTTGGTCTTCGCATAAACTGAATCATTCCCGACACCTAGCCAGCTTCCCGCGGCAAGTGACCAACAGACATGCAGTCGAGACGATAGGATTGCCAAGCGTTCGGGTTCCGATATGCAAAGCACGATAAGCTTGTTGTCTGGCAATACCGAGGCGTCGAGGAATTGGAAAATCCGGTGCTTCATTGTCTCTACGGTTGCGATGTATCGCGGCAAACCGTCGAGAGCGGGTCTCATATCCCGTCTTGGTTCGCCGTGAATCCACCAGTTTTTGCGATAGCCTTCACGGTTATTTTGGTCCCGCTCCGGTTTCACATTGTCCAAGACATGCTGAAAAATAGCCGGGAAGCGCTGCTTCGCTTGGACTTCGGATAGTCCGAATAGGTCGATCACCATGACACCGCGCGGGCTGGCCGTCAGGTCGCGCCCGTTGCGATATTCTCGGATGTGTCGATCTGCGCCGTCGATGGTGCCGAGGCCCAGTTCGTGGGCCTTTTCAGGCGACACAATAAAGCCAGAGCCGATGACTTGAACGCCACGATAAGCAAGTCGTTCATTGGCCAGCAAAGGCTTCGCCCCCGCAACATCCGCTCCGATCTGCAAGTTCGCAAAGACCTTCCCGATCTGGTGATCAAACGTCACTTGCCGCCCATCCGCCTCGCTCTTTTCCCTGCTTTCCGTTGCCACGGTCAACAGCCGCCCGGCCCGATTGCCCGCCGCCCCCACGGTCATGGCGATCCGCACGGCGGCGCCGTAGAGCGTATCGACCCAAGGGTGATCCGGGATCGCGAAGACGAGGGAGAGCGGCTTTTTCGGGTCGTTCAGATGCGGCTCCAGCACCCGACGGTTGAAGGTCTGGCGCAGGGAATTGGTGGTGATCAGGCCAAAGCGGCGGGTGCCCTTGCCCGTCTTGGCATTGTAGGCCCTGGCAGCCAGCGCCGCCTTTTCCCACCAGAACATCACCAGATCGGCGCTTTGCGGCATCTTCGGGTAGGCTTTCCACAGCGCCTCGACATAGCCGTCGCCCAGATTGTCCCGCAGGCGTGACGCCCCGATGAAGGGCGGGTTGCCAACGATGAACTCCGCGCGGGGCCACTGGGTCGGTTTCGGCTTGGCATAGTCAAAAACCTGCACCCGCGCGGCGGGGTCCGGCACCTCCTCCCCCGTCACGGGATGGCGCATGGTGGTCACGCCGTCCCAGCGGGTGACGGGGTTGCCGCCCTCGTCTATGCGCGGGGTGCGGTCGGACCATTCCAGCACCGCATCGGCGTTGCGGATGTTCTTGAAGTCGCGCAGCACCGGCTCGGACGGGGCGGCGGTGCCGTGAGTGCGGTAGTGCCATTGCAGGTAGCCGATCCACAGCACCAGCTCGGCCACGTTGGCGGCCCAGGGGTTCAGCTCGATCCCCAGAAACTGGTGCGGGTCCACGGTGATCAGCGGGCGCGTGTCGCCGAGTTCGATCATCAGCGATGTGACCTCGCCTTCGAGGCGCTTCAT
Organism: uncultured Marivita sp.; assembly: GCF_947488135.1. Lineage (GTDB taxonomy): Bacteria > Pseudomonadota > Alphaproteobacteria > Rhodobacterales > Rhodobacteraceae > Marivita. The sequence goes on from NZ_CANKYW010000007.1 coordinate 6,292, forward strand.
CATTTCGAGTGCGACATAGAGGAAGTTGCCCGAGCCGCAGGCTGGGTCGAGCACTGTGGTCTCGCAGAGCTTGTGGTGGAAGTCGCGGACCAGCTTGAGCGCGTCGTCGGTCTTGCCATCTTCGGTCAGGCGCTGCACGGCGGTCTGCACATCGCGCCAATCCTCGCGCAACGGTTCGATGATCGTAGGCGTGACCAGCCGTTGGACATAGGCGCGGGGCGTGTAATGCGCGCCCAGCTTGTGGCGCTGGCGTTTGTCGAGCGCGCGTTCGAGGAGCGTGCCAAAGATGGCAGGTTCGACCTGCTTCCAGTCGGCCTCCGCCGCTTCGATCAGCAGGTCCAGTTGCAGGGTGTTGAGGGGGAGCGCGTCGGCCTCTTTGAAGAGCCCCCCGTTGAAGCGTTTGAGGTCCTGCATGAGCACTTGGGAAAATCCGCCGGTGTTCATCGTCTCCCACAGCCCCTTGAGCGCAGGCTGGGCGTGTTCGGGATGGCCGCTCAGCTTGTGCAAGAGTTCGGTGAAACTGCCTTGCGGGATCAGATCAACGTCTTCGGCGAACATGGAGAAGAGGCAGCGCATGAGGAACCGGGCCACGGTTTCGCTGTCATGCCCCTGCCCTTCGAAACTCTTGCCCAATTCGGCGAGGTGGGCGGCGATGTCTCGTGTGACCTCGGCTGCCTTGAGCGATGGATCAAGGCTATAAGGTTCGGTCCAGATGGTGCGCAGGAGATCGCGTGTTTCCTCTCTGCGCAGATCGTCCAACGTGATCTGGTAGCGGTTGCCATCCGGGAACTGGTTGTAGCCCTGCCCCTGCTTTGAGAAGTCGGCATAGACCTCGATCACGTGGCCCACGTCCACGATCAACAGGAAAGGCGGCCAGCCGTCTTCCTTGGCCACAGCACGGGCGTAATTGTCAGCCTGGTTGCGCGCCTTGAGCATCGTGTCGTCAAAGCCCCGCGTGCCCCGGCGTCCATGCCCCTGTTGTTTCCGTGCTTGGTCGTCGGTCAGTAGGGCCAGTTGGTCCTGGTCTTCGCGACCGGGTTTGTGGCTGCCTTGTTTGGCCTCTAGCACACAGCATCCACGGCGGTAGAGATCGATCCGCCCCCGGCGGTCCCGGCCGGTGTGAGTGAAAGTGACCGGACGCTCGAAACGGTAGTCGTTGTTTTGACCCTCAGCATCGGCGACCTTGACCGGCTCTACACCGAGGAGCTGAACCAACTCACTGGCAAAACTCTGAAAATTCGCCATCTCGTTGCCGCCGGACGCACTCCAACGGGAGATGAACTCGTCCAAGTGTTCCGATGTAACGGTCGTCAACGCCTACAGCCCCACAACTTTTGAGAGAACCCTAGTCCGGCTCTTTGGCTATCACAACGGGGTTTTTCAATCGCGTCACACAGAACCGGATCAGCCAACGCCGTTCTTGGAAACAGACCACTCAATCCCTCTCACCTCCACCTGAAAGTTCCCAAAAAAATGACCCACTCCCCTGACCAAGGGCCGAAGCCCCCTGCCCTGACGAACGGCCACGACCGGTCTGCTCTACCACCCGCCGCACCTCTGACTGTCGATGACATGCTGATGGGTGGGCTGGCCATCGATGCCTGGCTCAAGGTATCCAAATTCGGCATGACCTTCGGCGAGGACGCAACCATCTTCGACAGCATCCCGGTCGAGTTGCACTTCGCGGAGGTGCAGTATTGCTTCGGCGTCCGCTACGGCAACCCGGCTGTCTATGCCCGGACCTATGACCACGTGACAGACACCAAGGGACGGTATTGGCACGAGGTCCTTCGCTTGGCCCGCGACGTCGATCCGGAGGCGGCAGAGTTCCCGACGGCGGACGTGCCGTTTGTCGTCTTGTCAGACCTGCGCGACCGCAGAGGCGATCTGCTGGCCGAGACCGGTAACGTTCTGGGCCATTCGATCTCGATCACCGGCTGGAAGTTCTTCCAGCGCTTCCTGCGCACGGCTCAGCGATCCGGGATCGACATCCATGTCGGTGCGGTTCGGCTGGACCTTGGCTTCGAGGCACAATCGAACCAGAAAGGCGACTGGGGTGTGCTCACCTTCACCAATATCCAGAGGCTCAAATGACCTACATCGACATCATGGGGGACCCGCACCTCGGAAAAACCTTTGTCCACGGCGTTCCCCTGCACCGCCGTGGCGACCGTGAGGCCATGGTCTGGGAGGCGTTCAGAGCCAATCTGGAGGCCGCTGAGAGCGATCTTCATGTCTGTGTCGGCGATCTTTTCGAGCGCCCTATCGTGCCCTATGACGCCATTCTGAAGGCCGCAGACATCTATCGGAAGGTGGCGTCCGACAAACCGCAAACCAAGTTCGTCATCCTGAGGGGCAACCACGACTGCCTTGTCCGTGATCTGGAGCGCGCCTCCGCTTTCGATCTCTTCGCCCGACTGGTCTCCGACGTACCCAATATCATCGTTGTCTCGGACGTGGTGATGATCGACGGGTATCTCTTCGTCGGCTACGACCCGGTCACACCTCTGGCAGATCGCATCACCGAAGATCACCGAGCGGCAAAGGCGGCCTTTTTCCATGCCGAGACGGAAGGCTATGGCAAGGACTTCAATGTTATCCCCTTCGAGAGGCTCGCTGAGCTGGACATCCGGCAGGTCTACAATGGCCATGAGCACAAACCGGCCCGGTGCATCAAACATGGCGTGGACGTGACTGTGGTCGGCTCTCTCCAGCCATATGCCCACGGCGAGGAGATCGATGACACGCTTTATGTCACACTCACCCTGTCCGAGTTGGCAACAGCCGGTGACCTTTCAAAAAAATGCGTGCGCATCCTGTTGGAGCCAGGAGAGACGCTCGACCAGGAGATCGATTGCCTGCAGCTGACCATCAAGCGCAATGCCGATGTCGAAGCCGAGGTCGGCGAGGTCACGCTGGGCGAGTTCGACATCGACGCCCTCTTCAAACAGGCTTTTGCGGAGGCCAATGTCTCAGAGGACCTGACGAATACCATGCTTCAGCGCTTCCATGAGCGCCGTCTGGCTGGAGAGGTGTAGCCATGCTAAGCGCCGTCTCCTATTCCGTCACCTTCGCCACCACGGGCCGCACTTTGGAGGAAGACATCACCTTCCGGTCTGGTTTTGGCATTCTCACCGGGGCCAATGAGACCGGGAAAAGCTTCGCCGTCGAGATGATCCGCTGGTGCCTCTTCGGTTCCGCCGCGCTCAGGGGCAAGATCGGCGACTACAAGACGGCGAAGGCCCGTTTGACATTCTCCTTGAAAGGCGATGCCTACGCCGTCGAGCGGACAGCCTCCAATGCCATCCTGTGCCGGGGGGAAGACGAGATTGCGGTCGGAACCACGGCGGTCAATCGCAAGGTCTGCGAGCTCTTCGGCTTTGGCCTCGATGTGTTTGACGCCTCCTGCGTGGCTTTGCAGGGCGAGATCGAAGCCCTCGGGCTGATGAAGCCTGCCGAGAGGAAGCGGCTTGTGGACAGCGTCATCGGTCTGGGGGTCATCGACGAGCTGGGCAAGTCCGCGGGCGACGAGGCAAATGCCCTGAAACGGCGCGCCCGTGATCTCAGCCAGAACCTGCGGGAGCCGGAACCGCCCGCACGACCTGACGGCTACCGACCGCTCTCAGAATTGGATGGCGAACTTGCAGAGCTCAAAGCTGCCAAGACCCGATTGGACCAGCTGCGCGGTCAGACCGCCGAGCATCGCGACCCACCCACGCCGCCAGTGGAGACGATCACAACGCCCGCCGAGGAGCTCGGCAGGCTGGCGGAGGTACAAGACCAGCTGACAGCGCGTCTCAAGTCCGCCGAGCTGGAACTGAAAGCCTGTCCCGAGCCCTCGCCCTACAGCGAGGTAGAGCTGGCGCAGATGGAGGCGCAGCATGTGGCCCATCAGAGATGGGTCGAAAAGGAGCGCCTGCTGGCACGCGCCCCTGATCCGGGTGTCTCGGTCGAGACCGTCAAAGCCGCCATCGCCTATCAGGACGCGGAACACCTGCGAGTACGGATTGCGGAGCTTGAGGCCAAGGGCGTGCATGTCTGCCCGGCCTGCGCACATGAATGGCCCATGGAGGCCTCGACCATCGACCAGCTCAAAGCGGAACTGGCCCCCTTGGCCGATGTCACAAAGCCTGCCGATCTTCCCGAGGATAAACGGGCCTTGGCAGCGCTCCTGCGGGCCGCTGAAGCATGGTCTGACAACCAGGCAGACCTCCTGCCCTTCGCAGACGTCACGCACTGTGAGAGGCCTTCCCTTGGCGCTGGCGAGATCGAGAGGCACCGCCACCGCAACAGCTTTGCCGACCGTCGGAAGGCTCTGTCGGCCGAGATCGCGCAAGTGCGGGCCGAGCTGGAGGGCCAGCCAGACCACCGGTCGATGCTGCGCGAACGCCAGCGCTACGAGGACCAGCTGGCTCACTACGACACGCAGGTCGCGGCTTATGCGGACTGGGAAAAAGCCCAGCAGACTGCCAAGGCCGAGATCTCGGAGCTCGACCGAGCCGTCATAGGCTTCGATGCGCTGTTTGAATTGCGCAATGCGGTCGCCATCTACGACACGTTGCGGACCCGCTATGAGCAGGACCTCAAGACCTATACCGAGGCCATGGAATCCGTGTCAGACCTTCTGGAAGACGCCGAGGACTGGGACCGGGCGCGGGCTGCGCTGACAAACCTCCGGTCCAAGGTAAAGCAACATCTGATCCCCTCGTTGAATGCTGTCGCAAGCCAGTACCTGTCACAGATGACCGGTGGCGAGCGTTCGATCATTCATGCGGATGAGGACTTCACCATCACCGTGGATGGGCAGGCCCTCAACACGCTCTCGGGGTCCGGAAAGGCGGTTGCGTGTTTGGCTCTTCGTCTTGGCCTCGGTCAGGTGCTCACTCAAGGCGTCTTCCCGGTCTTCATCGGCGACGAGATCGATGCCAGCATGGATCAGAACCGCACGGCCAACACGGCTGCCCTGCTCGACAGCCTGAAGAGCCGGTTGAGCCAGATACTGCTGGTCACACACAAGAGGCCGGAGGCGGATTATGTGGTGGAAGTTGGAAAGTAATGGCTGTTTATGGCGGGAAAATTCGAGGAAAAACTCAGCCGCTTGAGCCAAACTTTGTGAACTCGTCGGTTTGAGCTCGAAACCGGGCAAAGGTTGCCCTCTCAAAATGAATTGTTATGCATCCCACTTGGATCGACTGTTTGTATAATAAAATTATCCAAGGCGTATCGACTTATCAAGGCCTGTGCGAGGCCGGATTGGACGTGACATTTATCGTAAATCGGATTCTCCAATATTGCGAACCGTAGATTTCGTTCGCTCAACTGAACAAATGCGAGAGCGCAATGAATTGCTCATCACTGAGGTTACTCCCGCACCATAGACCATCTCTGGAACCAGCTGGCATTGCTCAAGGTGATACGCGTTCCTTTATAGAGAATCCCGCGATGTCACCTTCGTACACCTCTTCTGTAGAACACCACCTTACGGTTCTGAATCCCTGGGGTGTCGAAGACCCACCATGATAGTTATTTGTAATTTCACCTGATATTATTCGACGCGCCTCATATTCTTCCTCTAGACCAATAAGTGGCACAAAATCACAACGCTCATAAACTTGATCAGGTATATGAACGGAACAAATGACGCGCTCAAATCCTGGGTAAGAACAAAAGACAGCAACTGGCTCTTCGTCTTTGCCGCTATTTCGACTTGACATCATGAACTTTGGTAAATGATCACGCGATTGATCAAGGTGAGAAATAGTTATATTCGCGACTTCTTCTGCAGTGCCCCTCAGGTCAATAAAAAGAAAAACTGGAATCAGAAAATCATCACCAAATACCTCGATTTCCCCGATCAGTGGATCATAAGGAATGGCCCGACCCTGATCGTCAAACACGAAGACTTCGTTCAAGGTCAGATCTATTTTGTCCGTTAACGAACAAAGGTTAATTCGCATCACAAGTGAATCCGACCCTTGCGGTCGCTGAATTGTATAACTACGCCATGACTCGTTATAATCAACTGAACGTCGATCTAAGCTAGACAAAAGAGAAAACAAAGTCCACTCAAACTCCGCTAAGACAATTCGAGGCTCTTTCGTTCTATATTTATCAAATATTGACGCTGCCGATTTTTTGACATTAAAGGTCTTCGAAAACTTGCTTTGAGTTTTCTTACTGTATTCTTGATCTTTTTCTCGGCTTATTATGTCCTCAAGCTTACTGTATGTAGCCATCCGAACTGAGTCATAAAAATCTTGCAGACCGTCTGTCAAAGCAGCATCAAAGTCGAGAGTTTCGAATCTACACGGTAGCTTAATGATGTTATCCGCTGGTATGAAACGTGAGCTACTGTCTATGTTCGAGTTGATCATTGCTGAAAGAACTGAGCCCAAGTATTTTTTTGGTGTATTAATATTTCTCTCAGAACTCTTCTCAAACGAAAATCCAATTACTCGATTCGCGGGAAAACCGTCGGTCAACTTCTCAAGTGGAAAATTCTCAACTAAACCACCATCTACAAATTGAATACCCAGCGTACCATTAAAGCTCTTGAAGATTAACGGAATTGCGCAGCTGTTTGCAACAGCACGCGCAAGATAAATCTGGTCTCTCGAATGCTTATTAGACTCTTCACAAGAACGCCAATATACTACACCACCCTCGGAAAGGTCGCTATTGGTTAAAATCAAAGGAACACTTACTTCTGAAAGTTTAAAATCTTTTCTAATTTTATCTCTGTTGTGCAAACCATTGATAAACTCTTCCAACTTCTCAAACTCGAAAAATGGGTGCCCACCAATCATTGATAAAATCTTGACGCCCCACTTTCCAATTTTCACAATACGCCAGTCATCGTCTTTAGCAGGCATCACAATAATATCTTCAAGTGCAGACTTACCGTGATCTGCCAGATGATCCCTAATCAATTCAGGATCAGTCTTAATTGCTAAAATACTTGCTACAATTGACCCAGCACTTGTGCCCGCGAGCTTATCCAGCCGAATCGTGTCTTTATGGTCGTCCATTATGTCATGGACTGCCTTTGCGGCTGCAAGTAGCGTGATGAAGTTTGCACCCCCACCTTGAAAGGCAAATCTAAAGCTTATCATAGTATTTCTACCGCTGTCTGGTGCAACTTCAATCTATAACTGAAACCTGATCCATTGCAATAGTTGCCGCCTTGATTCACGCAGTAAAGTACCGGCCTCTTACGACGTCGAATACGAAAACGTCTTGAGGCTTAAGATGCATAGATTTCCATCGCTTCGAGACACAGCAGAGACATGAGCGACCGTTTTGGGCTCATCAATGTTCAGATGATCCGCGTGGCTTATTTCTTTCTCAAGTCGAGTGGCGGCCATGAGATCACTGCTTTGATGCCGAGTGATTCATAGAAGCGTTGAAAGACATCAGGATACGCGCCTGTATCCCGGATCGAAAGCGGCGCAAGCTAGCAGTGAAATACGATAAGTGCCGAAATAAACGGCGCAACCGCATCGAAATCATGTTCGGCAGGTTCAAGGATCGTCGCCGCTATCGGCCGCGGCCTGCCTGATCCATTCATGAATCGTCGCCGCACAGGGCTCATACTGCCGCGTCAGGGCCTCAGCACTGCGCTTTCTGCGGACCAGCGCAACACTCTTTTTCTGAAATTCCGTCCGGTGCGGGTTCCTCGGTCTCGGCATGAAAAACACTCTCCTTCCTCAAATGAAAAGTGTCCATCAAACCGTGGGAACTCCAGTATCCTAACCCTAAGGAGCTTCGACAATTTCATGTTCCCTCCCTTCCAGACAAAGGAGAGAATGATGAAAATTTTCAGGACGACATCTAATCGCAAGGAAACTCCCCTGAGATAGTTGATTTCATCCCTGACTATACCATCCCCAAAGCCCAGCGAATGCAGATCCACTGGGCTTTTTTCCTCAAACTGATGCAGAGAAAGGACCGGCCCATGACAGGGACCGCTGCGAGACCTGACGTGTACGCACAAGTGACCAACCACATTCTGAACGCCATGGAGACCGCTGGTGACTTCCAGCTCCCGTGGATCACTGACACTGGAGCGCGATGTGGCCGTCCGGTGAATATTGCGTCCAAGCGCGCCTATCAGGGCGTCAACGTGCTGAGCCTTTGGATCACCTCACTGGCAAAGGAGTACCCGTCCCACATCTGGGGTACATACCGCCAATGGCAGGCAGCCAGATGCCAAGTTCGCCGAGGCGAGGAAGCCTCGGTGATCGTCTTCTACCGACGGCTGGAGCGTGAGGACGAAGAGCAAGAGCGCTTCGTCGCCAAGGCCAGCTGGGTGTTCAATGCGGCCCAAGTGGATGGGTACGAACCGCCCATCGCCGACCTGCCCGACGCCGCAGGGTTTGACCCCTTGAAACAGGCTGAGGGCTTTGTCGCAAAAACCGGGGCCAAGGTCGAAGAACGCGGCGACATGGCCTGCTACATACCGAGCCGAGACGTCATCCTGATGCCAGAGCGCCGACGGTTCCTGAGGACACGCTCTGCGTCGCCGTCTGAGGCCTTCTACGGAACCCTCTGCCACGAGCTCATCCACTGGTCTGGCAGCAACACCCGTCTCGGCCGAGACCTCACGGGCCGCTTCGGCGATAAGGCCTATGCCATGGAAGAACTGGTTGCGGAGTTGGGGGCCGCCTTCCTATGCGCTGATCTCGGCATCTCCCGAAAACCGCGTGAGGATCACGCCGCCTACATCAAGTCGTGGCTCGCCGTTCTGAAAGCGGACAAGCGGGCCATATTCACAGCCGCCTCAAAAGCTTCACAGGCAACGCAGTGGTTGCAGTCGCTTGGGACGACAGAATCTCAAACAGCCAACGCGGCTTAACGTTTGCGTCCTCTGACCTGCTGCTTCGCACCATTCCGTGCCCACTGACTAAAGCTTCAAATCTCGGCCCCGCCGAAAATCACAAAGGAAAAATCATGAATAAGCTTGGTCTCATCATTCTTCTTCTGAGCTTCCTGAGCGCTTGCGGCGGTACGGTCGCGAAAAACATTGTCCTAACAGCAAGCCCGACACGGGTGAGCCAGAAGACTGTGTCGGACATGAAGGCCGACACACTCGGCCGTTTGAAGGACCCGGGCTCCGTCATCTGGGACACTCCAACCGCATTCACACTGCAAAATGGCGCAACGCTCACTTGCCTTCCCTATAATGCCAAAAACTCTTACGGCGGATATGTCGGTATGACGCGTCTTGGATGACTGTCAGACCAACATGGCGTCTACTGGAAGACAAACGATCTATGTGAACCAGCCGCCTATCGCGGTCGCGTCGAGCACTGGGACATTTACCTTAGCAGGCAGACGTGATGATAGCCGTAGATGTACGAAAATAGCTGCCTTCGATAATGAATTTATTGGTTATTAGGTCAACTCATGCGCCCGAACGATGCTGATGAGCCGTCGAAAATCGTCGTCATCCGAACTACCTTTCCAGAAGTTCGCGAAACGGCAAACAACCTGAAGATTTCCGGGTTCGTAGTGTCCACTGCTATCGATGCGATCCAAGGACGCGAACATCGCGGGGTCTCCATTAACCTCATCCAACTCAAGGGGAATCCCTGTAAGCTCGCAGCAATATTCCTGAGCCTCCATTAGTTCCTTGATGTAGTCCTGCAATGCTATGGTCGACGGGAACTTGAGGTCCTTCTTTTTCACAACGCGCTCCACCGTCTGACCATTGGCCGAATTGGTTGTAGCAACAGCGGTACGGGCCATGCGTTCGGCGGCATCTGCCGCTTCGAAAAGCTCGAAAGCTCTTTCGTATGCTATCTTGTCCGCTTGTGTCCTGTATTTGATCGGCGCGTAGCCCTTCTTTGCGGTTTCGCTTCGTTTCGACCAAAGTGGAGTGTCGTGCCACTGGGTCAGATCATCTCCGGCTGACCGCTTTCCCTCTCATTAAGCAATTAAGAAAGGCCGATGGTCTCTGTGAATTGCGCTCAGACCGAACGGAATGCCCCACCCTTCGACATAGTCAAGTGATGGGGCATCAACTGAATATAGTCTAGCCGAGGTGATTTAAGTCTTCTTGAGTGTCCGTCTCAAGCGAGAGGATGTATCTGATACCTGAAGCGACAAACTCGGGTTCTGGCTGACCGAAAGTCCGCGCCATGCCTCTTAAGGCAGACAGATCGGGCTGGACCATAGCACCTTGGATCAATGTCGAGAGCCATCCATGGTCAACGCCAGCTCGCTCAGCGAACTTTGAAATGTCCAGTTCGAGCAGTTTGGCGGCCAGATCAATACGTGTATTGAACTGGACACTTTCGTCCGACAGCAAGTCTGCGAGCTTCTGCTCGGCGTTCTCTTCCTCGGGCCATTCCCGCTGAGGGATAAATCCTCGACGGCGCGAAAGCCATTCCCTTGCATCTGCCTCTTTGAGGCGAAAAGCCTTGTCGTCAGGTCGATCTTTTTGCGTTGTTGGCACCCGCTCTAATTTGAACCCCTCTTTGCTCAAGGATGTTCGTACAGCCGGGACAGTCATATTTGAAAGCAAGGAAAGTTCACGGATGGTCAGATCACCACCAATCGCGTCCTCCCCGAACAACGTATACCTGGCAAAAAACGTCTCCAGCATGCGGCGCAAGGGAAAGTCATGCAGGAGTGAGAATGGTGAGAGTTCTCCTTGTGCATCAGTTTGAGGATAGCCTTGCAGCATCCCATTGACCTCATGCCAGACCTCAATCGGGCATTCCCACCAACCATCAAGTTGATAAGCATAGAGGTAGGCGTACCGCACCTGACGATAAAGCGAATGGCGTTCAAGGTTGACTTCATCGAAGTCAGTGGCTTGTTTACACTCATACTCTTCCAGAGATACGCCGAGAAACTCGGATACCAGGCGCCCATCTGCCCAAGGCCCATAGGTCTCTAATATGCTCGCCTGACAGATGATGGCATCTTTGATCTGAGCTTCCATTTCTTCCCACGTGTAGGGCACTTCGCCAGCCTTGCTCATGCCAGAGCTCCTTCAAGGTCTGCGATTTGTTGTCTGAGGCGGGCCAGTGCTTTGAGAAGTGCCGCCGAATTGGTCCGGCTAGAGGCAGCTTCAGGACGTTTCCTACCAAGAAAGACCGCTACTCGCTCGGCATTTGCTCCGCTAGGATGCGGCATGCCAGCCAAAACGCGTCTCGGGTCCAAGCGACCTTGGCGGACCAAGTACGTCAGAGCAGTGTTTGCCTTGGGTCCAAGAGGCAACCATATCGCCCGCGAGAGCGCCCTTGCCTCCTCGGTAAGATGAGTGTCTAGCTGGGAGCGCAGAATGCCGGTTTGCACCATATCAGGTGTGCCGTTGTAGTTCTTGCCATTTACGAAAACTGGGTAACGAAGTGCTGACGTGAAATGCACGTCTGTCGCGCCGGGACGGAACATAACGTCTGTACTCGGTACACCAAAGTGCTTTGCGACCCCGATCGTGTCTAGCATGGCCACCAAGTTGTTTCTGATGGCGCCGCCGGAGAACGATGCTGTGAGCTTTGCCACTGCTAGGCACTCTTCGAGAGTTGCGCCCTTTTCCAAGCTCGCTGACGCCGCATTGAGAGCATTCACTGCTTGGGTCATCCCCGGCGTAATACCGACGACGACAAGTTTTGCACGTGTCTCGATATAGTCAAATGGCGCATAGACCACACGGACAGGTCCATCGGCGCTCAACGTCAGGTCAGGACCTGACAGCAGGTTCGAAAGGGTTTGCGAATTGATGCGTGGAAGCATGGCTTTGGCGATGGTGAGATTTTGGTCCAAGGTTTGGAACTCCAAGATTGAAGGAAGAAATTGATCAGCAGGATGAGTGTTTGCGAAACGCGCGCCGGAACCCGCCCCTCCTGAACCGCCGAAGTCGGCGAGCAACTGTCAGAACGTTGCCATCATCACCGACAACAGCGAAGCAGCCTTTGTACCTTTCGAGGCGAGCCCGAATACGACGATCATCCTCGCTGGCGAGCATGATCGCTTGCTCGTCGAGTATCAGCGTCTCTGATGAGGCTGAACGAGCGGCAGTGCCGTAAGTCTGCAAGTATTTAAGTACATCGACGGGAATGCCCCGCTGCTGGCGACGACGACTGGCATGACGTGAGAGTTGCATAGCGATTCCTCCAAGTGATATGCATATTATACTCACATCACTTTAAACACTTCAAGATAAAAATGATACTGATATACCATTTAGATCATCTTTAATGTAAGATACTGTTTTCTTTGAATTAAATAATGCCGACCCGAAGATCACTCTTTGTTTGTTATCTCAGCGTCACGGCCCCAAAACCAACTATGATAGCGGTCCAAAACCCTCAAAATCGCCCCGATTTTGTCTGACCCCATTTAACCCAAGTCCCCGATTTACCAGCCAGAAAATGGTATACACCCTCCATCGACCCTGCGGTGTCCTGACAACAGAGTAGACCCATCGAGAGGCACATACCGCCCCTCGGTGGGGCCACCTGAGGTCCACGCGGAACAAGCGCTCGCTAACCCTCTGTGATGGGGTGTTCAGGCCATAGCTCTGCCCTGTTGTAGACAGGGTGAAACAAGCCGGATTGGTGGGGTTTGGCGTCACCTCCAATCAGAAAGTGCCGTAAGTCTTGATCTACGGGATCAAGGGGGACAGTCCGGCCAGAGATAGCGAAGAGACAGGCCCTCTGTCAGCTTCTGCAGGCACGTTTCTATCGGTTCCTGACGGTCCGAGACCGGACAGCCTGCAGCGGGCGGGTGGGCCCTTGTCTCACGACCCAAGCGCGCTTGGGCAGGTCTGACACACCTGCGCGTTCAAAGTCCGGTCTCCCCGGCCATCGACACGGCACATGTGACAACAGTCGATGAAATTCTCCAACGGCAACACCCCGGTCTACGTCCGGCCAACCGGACCTGAGCCCTGAGCTCTGTGACCTGAGGGTGTTGCCTGACATGGGCCACCAGCGCGTGACCCATGACGGCAACATCCCCCTTTGGAGACGCAACATGACCCGCATCAATTACAACAAGCTCGCCCTTGCCAACAACGACGATCCGTTCCTGGCCGCCATCGCCTCGATCCAGAGACGCGGTGAGACCGTCCAGCTCGACATCCACCTGTTCCTGGTGGCTGTGGCCTCGCGGTGGGCCAGCACGGGCGATGTCCGACCCGCCATCAAGATGGTCAACAAGCTGATCGATGCCCTGCCCCTTGGCATCCGGTCCAACGCCATCAAGGCATGGGTCGAGACCCATCTCGGGTTCAAGTGGGACCCGGCAGGCATGTTCAAGCCCGGAGACCTGAAACATGCGGACCTCTCGATCAAGAAGCTCGCCAATATCCGCTGGTGGGAGTTCAAGCCAGAGCCCGACTACAAGCCAATGGATTTCACTGCCACGCTGCTCACCTTGATCAAGAAAGCCGATGAGCGCGTTCGCAAGAACGATCCACGTGATGCCATCAATAGCGACACTCTGCGCGCGGTGAAGTTCGCGGCCTCCGGAAAGACGCTCGGCGTGGCAGACCTGCTGAGCGCCATCCAGGCACTCGACCCTCAGGACATGGCCCACCTCATGATCGAGCTCTCGGGCCCTCAGGAACAGCGTCAGGCGGCCTGAGAGGTCGCCCCTGACATGGGTGGAGCGGGCGTTGTGTCGTTTCCGCCTTTCCATCTGCAATCACATTCAACAGCGAGGACACGACATGCTGAACATGTACTCGGATCATTACAGGCTCACCGCCAACCATGTCGACGGGGCCAGGGCACGACGGTTTCGCATCGGTGCGAAGCGCAAGCCCCGAGCGCCGATCACGACGACCGGACCAGCGAGAGTCCCGAAGGAGCCGCGGGCGCTCTTGGACCTCCTCAAAGAGAGCTGCGTCGAAGCTGAGCGGGTGGCACTTACAACGGGGTTTCAAAGACATCTGAGACTTGCTGAGCTCGCGCAAGAACGGGTCGAAGAATTTCGTAAGACCATGTGACCGGTGTTGATGGGCCGTTGACTACGGATGATGATGTTCCGTCAGGGCTTCTCCTGGCTCGATTAAGAATTTTAGATTTTTTCGAAATCGACGGCTCACCAATTTTTTATACCCTCTATATTAGTTTGATTTCGTACTTCTTGAGGCAGGGAACTGAATTGGGGACGTACAGACGTCTTGGTCAACAACACGCGGCCAGGCGAAAAACGGTGGAGAATCTGCCGATGCCCATAGGGTTAACGCATTCTCCAACTTTTCTGAGCCTCGTGGATCGACCAAGTCATATGGCGAGGCGAAAGCCCTGAACCCAAATGCAAGTACGGAAACACAATGACAGATTTGCAATTCGCTCGGAGCATGCTGACGAAGATGATCGAGAAGTATGCGCTCGACTACGCAGTGAGTTTCATCGATGCCGCGCGTGAAATCACCAATCGGAATGAGAACTTCTACCTTGTTGCGACGGCCTACGGCAAGTGGTGGAAGCCCGGGGCGCTGACCTACGCCAAGCTCATTGTCTGAGAGACCGCGACAAGTATGAGATGTCGAAGAACTTCGAAACTTTGAGCCCGGAGCTGCTGCTGGAAGTCCAGGCGTACCTCCCAGTCAAACAGCGCATGGAGCGGACAACCTGAAACATGAAAGCGCCCGCCATAACTGGCGGGCGCTTCTCTTTGGTCAAGTGGCGAGGAGGCGGCAGTTTCGGGAAAAGGGCAAAACGAGATCGGAAGATGTATGTAGTGTAGGTGAAATCATAAAATGGTAGAAAATAGAGAAAGGTTTTACAGGGTAACTGGAGAGACTACACATCCTACACGCCTCCCTCCGGCTAGGTCTTCGTTTCGAAGCTCTAGCTCTTCTTGATCCCGACGCCTCCCCAAAACTGCCCCTTGCTGCTTCGCTTCTGCAAAGCCCCAGTCTTGTTGGCAAAGTCCGCTTTGAAGACCGGCATACTCATCGGCTGCAGCCCGCGATCGATGCACCAGAAACGGTATTCAAGGTACAAATCCCGCGCTCCTGTTTCCTCTTCGGCCACAAGGCGACACCGATCTTCAATGAACTGACCCATAAGGTCAGATTCTTTCACATATGCCTCGGCGGCATCGATCACCGACTGCGGGCGGCGAAGCTTCCCGTCACTAAGGTAATCCCGCATCCCAGCGAGCAAAAGATTCAGGATGCCGGAGCGTTCTTCCCAAAGCTTCTCAGGAAGGCGAGGGTCGCGATCCTCCTTCGGAACAATCTTCTGGAACGGCACTACGATGATCCGCGCCGCAAGTGCTTCGTCTCCCCCGTTGATGACGGGGAGTGCATTGGTGACGAAGAGAGGGACCACAGTCGGCTTGTACTCAATCTCTGTCTTGAAGAGAAAACGGGCGGTGATCTTGTCATTACCAACCAATTGTTTCAGCAGCGGGGCATCCATGACCTGGCCACTGCCGAACTCACTCGACACGGCCAGTCGCGCTCCCTTCAGGCCCGCCAGATCGGTGCGAATCTGACCTGCCCGAGCCTGAAGAAAGGTAGATGTCTCTACGTTTATTGCGTACCCGCCGAGGATGTCCTGCACCACGTTGACAATCGTCGACTTTCCATTCGCCCCCTTGCCGTAGAAGATCGCATAGACCCGCTGATTGGCGTGCCCTGTGGCCGAATAGCCAAAATAACGCATCAGGAACTGTCCCGTGTCTTCATCGAGTGCAAATGACAAGAGCTTCTTGAACAGTGGAGCCTCAGCTTTCGGATCGTATTCGACATTCGCGCACATGGTCAGGTAGTCGCTGGGTTGATGGTCCCGGAACACAATCTCTCCACTGCCAAACTCGATGGTCCCGTTAAGAACATTCAAGATGTCCGGCTTTGCATCGAAGCGTTCAGGTTCAAGTATCAGGTTGGGATCGCTGGATGCCATCTGGATCAGATTGTTCACCTTCGCGGCCTTCAAGCAAGCCTTGATAGCTTTCAGGAGGTCCCCGTCAGATGCAGAGTTGCGGGAGGTGATGGCCTCAAAGAGCGAGAGAATGAAGACCTTCACACGCTCTTGTACCCGTTTGTTCTCCACGTCGGCGACCCAATGACGGCCGTTGTACCACATCCAGCCGCGCCCGAGGCCGAAGCAGAACTCGCCCTGCAGTTCGCCCGCCAAGACCTTTGACAGATGAAGCTCGTCGACCTTGTCGACCGGGCTGCGGTCGTAGCTCGCAATGCTGCGGGCAATACTGGCAACCTCGTTTTCAGGCAGCGGAGAGGCCTGTTCGGAGCTGATGGACTGCAACATGCGGAACAGTTCACGATCATCCGCACCGGTCATGCGATAGATCGAACCAGCAAGACGGGTCAGATCGTTGTTGCGGCGGCCTTCAGCCATGAAAGCGCCGGGGGCGGAGGTCTTCCGTCCATCGTTCAGAATGTCGATGAAGAAGCGGGGGAATGGTGCCAGTTCAGACATGGGTGTTCTCCACAGAGTAACGGTTTCCAGTGATGTGCAGGGAGGGTGGTGCAACGACGAGGCCTCCTTCCGCGCGAATGTCGAGGCCTTCACCAAGATGGCCTACGCTGTTTTTCAGAGGGGTCGAGGATGCTGCGAAGTAGAAGTGGTATCCACCGCTCCCGGTCCGGACAGTCATCGTCGTGGGCAGCTTACCGTGCTTGTGCTCGATAGCCTCCAAGCTCGCCAACCCGTTCTTAGTCGGCGAGATGTCAACATCGAGAACCACGATCCCGGACCGCGATCCGGTGGCGATCCCGATATTTGCCCAGGGACGCTGATGCCACCAGTGTGTGATTGCCGCGGGGTCGGAAGTCGCGATCTCCTGCCAGCCCGCGAAGATTGGGTGTTTCGCGGGCGAGTGGCAGTTCGGCTTCCCACAAGTACACTGGCCATTCGAGACACCGTGCATCGGGAAAACATGCCAGCCACGGCTGGCATAGCCCAAGGCTGAATCAAGCATGTCCATTGGGGCCTCCTGAGAAAGTGCCCTGAGGGCGGGTCTCATTGGCCTTCAGCCAATCGAGGATTGCATCGATGCGGTAAATGACCTTGCGGCCAACAGCGATGCGAGCTGGACCTTTGCGAATGGTATGCCAGCGAGCGAGCGTCCGCTTGGACACACCCAAAAGGTAGGCTGTGTCAGTTAACGACAGATAGTCTTCTTTGAGAGGCATCGAATTTACTCCTTTGGGCTTTCGATGCCGCTGATGTGTGGGTGCGTCCGTGAATTACAAATCGTGGCATGACTCAAAACGAACCGTTTTGAATCAGATAGTTAGTTCAGTTTGAAGAGTGACAGACAAGCAGTTCCAACCACCAAGCTTGCGGCGCATCCCGCGATACAATTTCGCCCACGAGGGTAGAAGTTAGGTCAGGCCTGGCAGGTCAAACGCGCTCTTCCTCACGAGCTTAAAACCGCACTTCGGCACATAAACCAACGCCCAAATGGCTTGGAAAACGCCCCTCCGCCCAGTCTGGGAAACCGGATTACCGGATTGATAAAGGACAATTAGGAGAACCTATGAACGCACCCACACCAGCGGACTTTGCGCGTGAACTTGCCACGCGGTTTGGCCCGAAACCCGATCCGACCAATCCGTTCTTCCAACCTGTAGAGATCGCCACACATCGACTCCTCATTCAAGCTGTCTCGGAGGTCTTCGGGCCGAATGATCCGTTTGCACAATTTGCCAAGGCTTATGAGCGGGCCTACCGCTTGATGGTGCCTGTTCATTGGTCCGAGGCCACGGCGGAGCGCCTCGACGCCAGTTTGGAAGACATGCGTGCGGCTTGGGAGGTCATCGAACGCGACACCATGACGGCCATCAAGGAGATGCAGGGGTAGGCAGCCCAAAAATTCTGCGGATGCCTGATAGACTTCCGCACGCGGAGGGTCGCGGTGCGGGCAAGAAGAGCATTAATGGGAGCGAAGTCCATGTTCGCCAAGAACATTCCCAAGGAACAACACAGTCTCGAACCGAGGAGGCAACGCCGTGCTGCCCGACCCGCCCTTCACTCCCGACACTCTGGCAGCCCGCTGGGGCTGCTCATCGGAAACCATTCGACAAATGATCAATCGCGGTGAGCTTCAAGCGTTCCGCTTGGGACGCTTGTACCGCATCCCCAATCACATCGTGGAGGCCTACGAATGCCAGAACTCAAAATCGGACGCCTGCGCGGAGGTCGCTCCGTCGCTTGGTACGAAAACGGAAAACGCAAGCGTCATCAGCTTAAGTCACGTGACCTCAAGGAAGCGGAAGCAGAAGCCATAGATGTCTACAAAAGGAAAACTTCGAGCCCGTTGGCCCCGACGGTTTCAGACCTTTGGCAAGAATACGTCGAGGACCGAAAAGGCCGCCCTGTCGCGGAAACGATGATCTATACAGGAAAATCGGTGTTGAAACACTTTGGTGCCCTGCGTGCCGATCAAATCGAGGCAAAGTGCTGCCGCGACTACGCGGGCATTCGAGACAAGGCAGGTGTCAAGCCTGGAACAGTCTGGACTGAACTTGGGCATCTCACGACCGTTTTGAACTGGGCCAAGAACACACGGCTTATCGATCACGTCCCGAGCATTCCCCGGCCACAAAAACCGGCACCAAAGGATCGGTATTTGACCCGACAGGAAATTAACCGTCTCTTGGATGCGGCCTCCCAGCCGCATATCAAGCTGGCCATTCTTTTGATGCTGTCGACTGCAGCACGGGTTGGTGCAATTCTGGAATTGACGTGGGATCGTGTCAACTTCGACCGCAACCAGATTGACTTGCGCAAGTCAGCATCCGGGCCTCGAAAGGGGCGCGCGGTGGTACCGATAAATCCAGGGCTACGCGACGCCTTGTTGAGTGCGAAGGAGGCCGCGCTGAGCGACTACGTAATCGAATGGGGAGGTCAGCCCATCAAGAAGATCACGCGCGGGTTTTCGGCGGCGGCAAAGGCCGCCGGGTTGGAGAACGTCACACCACATGTTCTACGGCACACCAGCGCAGTGCATATGGCCGAGGCGGGCATTCCGATGTCTGAGATCAGTCAATACATGGGACACTCGAACACCTCGATTACAGAGCGTGTGTATGCGAGGTTCTCGCCGGATCATTTGCGCCATGCCGCCGACGTTCTGGACTTCACGCAACGCGATTAGATGCTTAGGTTCAATGAACCAGAGCCAACTTCGCAAAACCGGGCTAAATCATTGATTTCATGGTGGGTGATGAGAGACTCGAACTCCCGACATCTTCGGTGTAAACGAAGCGCTCTACCAACTGAGCTAATCACCCGCTGGCGTGTCGTTTAGCCAAGCCGCCCCTTCCGCGCAAGGGCTTTTTGCCCCTCAATCGATGACATCCGTAAAAAGCAAAACACGCGGCTCTTTCGAGACCGCGTGTTGCAATTCATGGTGGGTGATAAGAGATTCGAACTCCTGACATCTTCGATGTGAACGAAGCGCTCTACCACTGAGCTAATCACCCGTTGGGCGGCGTCTTAGCGTCACTCGGCGGCCTGTGCAAGAGGGTCCGGCGCGTCAGTCTGGTGCTGTTCGTTGCGACGCAGACGCGTCGTGATGATATGCGCCTTAGTGGTTCGCTTCATCCGCGTGATCTTCAGTTTCCCCATCGGCGCGAGGTTCAATTCGCGGCCATCGGCGATCGTTTCGCCGAGGATGGCAAGCATCGCTTCGACCACCGGTTTCGCATCGCGCTTCTTGACGCCGCTGCGTGCGACCACGGTTTCGATCAGCTCTTTTTTCTTGAGTTCCGGCGCGGTGATCTTCGGTGTCTCGTTCACCACCACTTCCGGGTCAGGCGTCTGCGCGGCGGCTTTTGCAGCGGTTGCGGTCTTGGTGGTCTTGCGCGGTGTGGTCGGCGCTTTCTTGGTCGTCGCCATTGTGTTCATCCTTTGTCTGCTCTGACTATTCTTGGCGAATGTCCGCGCAGCATAACAAGACTGCGTACTTTATCCAGTGTTTTGACGTAACGCGGCCACCAAATACAGCGGCGGAACTAAAAACGCCGCCCCGGTGAGGGCGGCGTTCGTTGGTGCAGTTTCGGAACCCGTCAGTGCGCGATGGCCGATGCGCCGCCACTTTCCTTCGCCATCGCCTGGGCCGCCGCCTCTTCGGCCGCCTCGTCCCATTCGATGGGTTCCGGCTCTTCCACCAGTGCCAGTTTCAGAACTTCGGACACATGCTCGACCGGGATGATCTCCAAGCCGTTTTTCACATTGTCCGGCAGCTCAACCAGGTCCTTTTCGTTTTCCTTCGGGATGAGGACCGTCTTGATCCCCCCCCGCAGGGCCGCGAGCAGTTTCTCCTTCAGTCCCCCGATCGGCATCGCATTGCCGCGCAGGGACACCTCGCCGGTCATTGCAATATCGCGTTTGACCGGGATGCCGGTGAGCACGGACACGATGGATGTCACCATGGCCAGACCAGCCGATGGACCATCCTTGGGAGTCGCCCCGTCGGGCACGTGGACGTGAATGTCCATCTTGTCGAACTTCGGCGGCTTCACCCCGATCTGCGGCGAAATGGACCGAACATAGCTGGCGGCCGCATCGATGGATTCCTTCATCACGTCGCCCAGCTTGCCGGTGGTCTTCATACGACCCTTGCCCGGCAGTTTGAGGGCCTCGATGTGCAGAAGGTCCCCGCCGACCGACGTATACGCCAATCCGGTCACGACACCGACCTGGTTCTCGTCTTCGGCAAGACCGTAGCGGTATTTCCGTACGCCAAGGAAATCGTTGAGGTTGTCCGGAGTGATGACCACCTTCTCCTCTTCCTTCTTGACGATCTTGGTCACCGCTTTCCGCGCCAGCTTCGAGATCTCGCGTTCCAGATTCCGCACGCCCGCTTCACGGGTGTAATAACGGATCACGTCCGTGAGCGCCTCGTCCGTCAGCTCGAACTCACCTTTCTTGAGGCCGTGGTTCTTGACCTGCTTGGACACGAGGTGACGCTTGGCGATCTCTGCCTTTTCGTCCTCCGTGTAACCGGCGAGCGGGATGATCTCCATCCGGTCCAGAAGCGGTCCGGGCATGTTGTAGCTGTTCGCCGTGGTCAGGAACATCACGTTCGACAGATCGTATTCCACCTCGAGATAGTGGTCCACGAATGTCCCGTTCTGTTCCGGGTCCAGAACCTCGAGCATCGCCGACGCCGGGTCGCCCCGGAAATCCTGGCCCATCTTGTCGATTTCATCGAGCAGGATAAGCGGGTTCGTCGTCTTCGCCTTCTTCAGCGCCTGGATGATCTTGCCCGGCATGGAGCCAATATACGTCCGGCGGTGACCGCGGATCTCGCTCTCGTCACGCACGCCGCCCAACGAGATGCGGATGAATTCGCGCCCCGTGGCCTTGGCGACCGATTTGCCAAGCGATGTCTTACCGACGCCCGGAGGGCCGACAAGGCACATGATCGGACCTTTCAGCTTCTTCGACCGCTGTTGCACGGCAAGGTATTCGACGATGCGTTCCTTGACCTTCTCGAGACCGTAGTGATCGGCGTCGAGGATCTTTTCGGCGTTGCCCAGGTCCTTTTTCACGCGGGATTTGGTGCCCCACGGGATCGACAGCATCCAGTCGAGATAGTTGCGCACAACGGTGGCTTCGGCGCTCATCGGGCTCATGTTCTTGAGCTTCTTGATCTCCGCCTCGGCCTTCTCGCGGGCTTCCTTGGACAGCTTGGTCTCATTGACCTTGGCTTCCAGTTCCGCGACCTCGTTCTGGCCGTCCTCGCCGTCGCCCAACTCCTTCTGAATGGCCTTCATCTGCTCATTCAGATAGTACTCGCGCTGTGTCCGCTCCATCTGGGATTTGACGCGTGTCTTGATCTTTTTCTCGACCTGCAACACGGACATTTCGCCCTGCATCAGGCCATAGACCTTCTCAAGCCGTTCGCTGACGGACAGCGTTTCCAGCAATTCCTGCTTCTGATCGACTTCAATGCCAAGATGCCCGGCCACGAGATCGGCAAGTTTAGCCGGTGCGTCGGCATCGGATACGGCGCCCAGCGCTTCGTCCGGGATGTTCTTCTTGACCTTCGCATACCGCTCGAATTCCTCACCGACGGTGCGGATAAGCGCGGCAATGGCCGCCGGATCGCCCGGCATCTCGGTCAGGTACTCGGCGCGCGCCTCGAAGAAGTTTTCGTTCTCGAGGTATTCGGTGATGCGCACACGGCTCTGACCTTCGACAAGCACTTTCACGGTGCCGTCGGGAAGCTTGAGCAGTTGCAGCACGTTGGCGAGAACGCCGGTGCGGTAAATTCCGTCGGTTTGCGGATCATCCTCCGCAGGGTCCATCTGGCTCGCAAGCAGGATCTGCTTGTCGTCGGCCATCACCTCTTCCAGCGCACGTACCGATTTGTCGCGCCCGACAAACAGCGGCACGATCATATGCGGGAAGACAACGATGTCCCGCAGAGGCAGCACTGGGTAAGATGCGTTGAGAGGCTCTTGCATGCTCGTATCCTTATCATTGGCAAGATGGCACCGGCCCCGCTTTGCGGCAGCTCCGACCATCTCCGTTCAGGAGTATAAAGTGGGTCTCACCCCTATAGGTTTCAACCTCGCTCCGTGTGTTGCCACCATATCTTGATGTGCCGAGCCTGCAAGGTGGCTTTTCGGCATAGGGTTAAGTCACACGAGAACATACCGGGCTGAAATCCCGCCGCCTGGATCACCGGCGGTGCGGCTCACGCCTCCGAAGATTTCGACGCGGCCGCTTTCATCCGCGCAAGCAAAGCGTCTTTGCCGGGGCGGTCTTTCGACGCCGAACCGGCTTTGGCAGGTGTCTTGTGGGCATCAAATCGTGGCGCGCCTTTCTTGGCTTTGGCTGCACCGGTCTTTCCGTAGTCCATGTCTGGCTCCATGCCCGAAACGGGCGATAGGACAGCATTGACCCAAGCCACGCGTCGCCGCAAGGCCTGCCGTTTGGGAACACGGCCCTGGACCAGCTCTCCTTCAGTTGGCCGCTCTTTGCATCATCATCTGATGAACGGCATGCATCCCCTGCTCGACCATCGCTGTCACCTCGGCAGCATGGGCATGCATCGCGGCAACCACCTCGGGATCGTCCGATGTCTGGATCACGATCAGCCCCTCGTCGGTGACATCGACCTCGGACAGGATCTTGTCGCCCCGCAGAAAGAACAGATCGAGCGTCGGACTTTGGATCAAGATTTTCGGATCGTCCTTCCGCCCCACCCTGTCGATCATCCCCACCGCATGGTTGACGAGCGCATCCATCACCTCCGGATCGCTGGATCGTGTGACGGTGCGAATACCGTTGGGGAGGTTTTCGACCTCGCGACTCAGTGTCTGGAAGCGCTGGAACAACAGCGCGAGTTCTGCGCTTTCTTCTGCCGTTGCGTTCTCACCGCGCAGGCCCGGCATGGCGGCCATGTCATGCCCGGCCCCATCCGCGCCGTGCATGTGACCATGACCCTGCATCTGTGCCGATAGGGGCCCGGATGCCAAGACGCTGAACAGAACCATGCCAAGAACGTACCGCATCTCCGACCTCCTCACGCTCACTATCAACACCCGATGCCTCGTTCGATGCAGAACAAAGCGTCAAAACCACCTCACCTGCTTCATCTTGCCAGATAACCTCCGGGGGTTCGGGGGCTGGCCCCCGATCCGTCCATCTCAAAGCGGTGCGATATCGCCTTCGGCGCGCTGCGCGTGAAACTGCGCTTCGAACGCGGCAAACTCACCCGCCGAGATCGCGTCGCGCATCCCCTGCATCAACTCCTGATAATAATGCAGATTGTGCCAGGTCAGCAGCATTCCCGAGATCATCTCCTGCGCGCGGAACACATGGTGCAGATAGGCCCGTGAGTAATTCCGGCAGGCTGGACAGGTGCAGTCCTCATCCAGCGGGCGCGGGTCGTCCTGATGCCGTGCGTTCTTGATGTTGACCTGCCCGCGTCGCGTCCAAGCCTGCCCCGTGCGCCCCGAGCGCGAGGGCAACACGCAGTCCATCATATCAACCCCGCGCTTGACCGCGCCCAGGATGTCATCCGGCTTGCCCACCCCCATCAGGTAGCGCGGCTTGTCCTCGGGCAGTTGACCGGGCGCGAAATCGAGGCAGCCGAACATCGCCTCCTGGCCCTCGCCCACGGCGAGCCCGCCGATGGCATAACCATCGAACCCGATGCTTTTCAAAGCCTCCGCCGACTCGGCCCGCAGATCTTCCTCCAAACCGCCCTGTTGAATGCCGAACAGCATGTGTCCCGGACGGTCGCCGAACGCATCGCGTGACCGCTCCGCCCAGCGCATCGACAGACGCATTGACTCCGCGATCCGGTCGCGGTCTGCCGGCAATGCAGGGCATTCGTCGAAACACATCACGATGTCCGACCCCAACAGCCGCTGGATCTCCATCGACCGCTCGGGCGTCAATTCGTGGCGCGAGCCGTCGATATGGGATTTGAAGGTCACGCCCTGTTCCGTCAGCTTGCGCAGATCGGCAAGGCTCATCACCTGAAATCCACCTGAATCCGTCAGGATCGGCTTGTCCCAGTTCATGAACTTGTGCAGACCGCCCAGCCGGTCGATCCGTTCCGCCGTGGGCCGCAGCATCAGGTGATAGGTGTTGCCCAGCAGGATATCCGCCCCTGTTGCCGCGACGCTTTCCGGCATCATCGCCTTGACGGTCGCCGCCGTGCCCACCGGCATGAAGGCCGGTGTGCGGATTGTGCCGCGCGGCGTTGTGATCGCTCCGGTGCGGGCGGTGCCGTCGGTGGCGTGGAGGGTGAAGGATGTTGTGCTCATGACGCGCACCCATGCCGCAGCGGATGTGATTTGCCAACCCTTTACGCTGCCCGCTCCATTCCCTATATCTTTGCTCAGGAACTCACGGGAAGGACCGACATGGACGACGCCAGCCCCAAAATCGAAGGTGCGCCGCTGATTGCACCCTCCAGCACCGATCACCCGCTCTACGATCAAGTGGTCGAGGCGTGCCGCTCCGTTTATGACCCCGAAATTCCGGTCAATATCTATGATCTCGGCCTGGTCTACACGCTCGATATCAACGATGAGAACGAAGTACGGGTCATCATGACCCTGACAGCCCCCGGCTGTCCGGTCGCTGGCGAAATGCCCGGTTGGGTGGCCGAGGCGATCGAGCCGCTGCCCGGCGTCAAGCATGTCGATGTGGAACTCACCTGGGAGCCGCCCTGGGGCATGGACATGATGTCCGACGAAGCCCGGCTCGAACTGGGCTTTATGTAAACGATGGCTGTCACGGACGAACAGATCGCTTTCGTCCGCGACCTTTTCTGCGACATTCCTGCCCTGACCACCCGCAAGATGTTCGGCGGTCTGGGCATCTATTCCGAAGGCACGATCTTTGCCCTGATCGGTCCCGGTGACGCCATCATGGTGAAGGCCAAAGGCCCGTTGGCCGAAGACCTCGCCGCCGAAGGGTCAGAGCAGTTTCGCACCTACGAGGGCAAAACCGTCAACATGCCCTATTGGACCCTGCCCGACGCCGCGCTCGATGATCCGCAAGAGGCCTGCGCCTGGGCACGGCGATCTCTGACGGAAACCAAGTGAACGAACGTCAAGCAAAATCAGCTTCTTTTGCCGAAGGAAAGTGATATGGCTTGCGCTATGACAGCCTTATGCGTTCTCACCGGCGACCTCGTCGCATCCTCCGACCTCGCCCCGGACGCGGTCGATGCCGTATTAAGCACAATCGACGGTGCAACAGCCACGATGGCGCAGTGGTCCGCGTCAGATCTGCAAACGCGGTTCGCCCGCAGGGGTGGCGACAGTTGGCAGATCGCGCTGACCCGCCCGGAACTCGGCCTGCGCGCCGCACTTTTCATCCTCGCGCTTTTGCGCCGCGATCATGACCTGACCGAAACCCGCATCGCCATCGCCACAGGCGACGGCACCTTGCCGGACACCGGCGATTTGAACGCTGCGCATGGGGCCGCGTTTACAGCCTCCGGGCGACTGTTGACCGGCATTTCCGGTCACGGGCGCATGGCCCATGCCCAGGGCGGGGCGCTTCACGCCGCGACTCGTCTGGCGGATCACATCGCGTCCGGATGGACCCAGGCACAGGCCCGCGCCATCGCCGCCGCCCTGCCGCCGGACGCCCCATCCCGCGCCGAGATCGCCAAGTCCTTTGGCATCACCCGGCAGGCGATCAACCAAGCGCTCTGGTCGGCGGGCTATCCCGCGCTCGACGAGGCAATGAGGGCCATAGAAGACGAGGGACGCAAGTGAAACTCATGTCTTTGCACCAAAGAAAGCGCAAACGCTTGCGGAGGCCCTCATGCTAGATGTGTTCATCGCCCTGCTCCTGGCCCACGTCATCGCGGATTTCCTCGCGCAGCCCGACGTCATGATCCGCCGCAAGGCGGAACCGGCAATCCTCTTGCTCCACATCGCAATCGTCTTCGCCCTGTCATGGGCCGCGCTGGGCGGCGACTGGCGGCTCGCCCTCGCGGTCGCCGGTGCGCATCTCCTCATCGACGCCATCAAGACCTGGGCCGTGCCCGAGCCGTGGCGCGACACGCTACCCGCCTTCATGGGCGATCAGGCCGCCCACATCGCCACACTGATCGCTGCGGCGATTCTGGTGCCAAGCGCGGTCAGCGCCGGATTATGGGCGGACCACGTCGAAACCCTGCGCGCCCCGGTTATCCTGATGTCCGGCGCTATCGTCTCGATCTGGGCCGGGGGCTATGCCGTTGGATTGCTGATGCGACCCTATCTCGTTCAATTCGGCGCAGAAGACGGCGGCCCCGGGGCCGAGGGCCTCGACAATGCCGGACGCATCATCGGCAAACTGGAACGCGGGCTGATCTTCCTCTTCATCTGCGTCGGTCAGACAGCGGCCACTGGCTTCCTGATCGCCGCCAAATCGGTCCTGCGCTTCGACACCGCCTCCAAGGGGCAAAAGGCAGGCGAATACGTCATCATCGGCACGCTTGCCTCCTTCGGGTGGGGCCTTGCCAGCGGCTACGCGACATTGTCTCTCCTTGAGATCGCGACGGCGATCCCCTAGATAGAGCGTGTAAAGGAAAGTGAGAGAGTCATGTTTGGCATTCCCGGCAAACAAGCCGTCACCCTGACCCCCAAAGCCGCCGCACAAGTGCGCAAGCTGATGGACGCCAAGGGCCATGCGGGCCTGCGCATCGGCGTCAAGAAAGGCGGCTGCGCGGGGATGGAATACACGATGGATTACGTCGATGACGCCGATCCACATGACGAGGTTGTCGAACAGGACGGCGCGGTCGTCATGATTGCCCCGATGGCGCAGATGTTCCTCTTCGGCACCGAGATCGACTACCAGACCTCGCTCCTGGAATCTGGCTTCCATTTCAACAATCCCAACGTGGCCGATGCCTGCGGCTGTGGAGAGTCCATCAAGTTCAAGGACGTGGACGAGCTGGCCACCGAACACGCGAACGGCGCACCGAACCTCAAGGCCTAGGCAGAGCCTCCGTGCGCATGTATTGGTCGATCTCATGCCCGAGGTGAAAACCGGACAGTGCCTGTGTGGCGCCGTGACGTTCCGCATATCGGGAGAATTCGACAGGTTCTACCTGTGTCACTGCGCACGATGCCGAAAGGCCAGCGGCTCGGCCCATTCGGCAAACCTGTTTTCAACCACAGCCCAGATCGTCTGGTTGTCGGGCGACGAAAGTATCCGGCGCTTCAGACTGCCCGCGTCACGGCACGAAAAATGCTTCTGCACAAACTGCGGTTCTGCGCTGCCGTTCACTCAAGCGGACGACGGCATGCTTGTCGTCCCAGCGGGATCACTGGACAGCCCAATCGATATCCGGCCCAACGCGCACATTTCCCATGCCAGCCGCGCAGATTGGGACAATGACCTCGACTCCATCCAAAGGATCGACGGGCTTCCCGGTTGACTGGTGATCTGAAGGTAGGTCGCGGAGAAGATTACCCCGTCCCCTGCAAATGCACATAGGTCTCGGCGTAGCGCCGGGACAAATGATCCCCCGCCCGGATAAGTTTTCCCGATCCAAGCGGCGCGACGTTGGTCTCTACGTTTGGATTGAAGAACAACGGCACCGAGATGCGCTCCTCCGCCCCACCTTTGACCCGGTGCAGGGTGGCGACGACGCGGCCTTCGGTCCACATCTCCAGCACCGAAATTGATGATGAACTCACCGGTAGGCGCTTGCACCGGCAGCCAACCATCCTGCCCGCGTGGCTGCACCTCAAGCCCCGACTGACCGTCAGTGGCCAACAAGGTAAGACAGCCGTAATCCGTATGTGCGCCGATCCCGAAATCCTTGGCCCCGGCCCAATCCGGACGCGGGGGATAGTAATTGCCCCGCAACAGCGCCATCGGGCAATCGAACTTGTCCTCAAAGAAATCCGCATCCGCGCCGATCGACATCGCGATCCCCCGCAGGATGCCGCGCGCCACGTCCAGCGCATCGGTGTAGTACGCCCGGATCACCTGTTCGAACCCGGCGGGGCGGTCCGGCCAGTGGTTCGGCGCATAGACGGGCAGCGCCACCCGCATATCACCGTCCGGCAGGGTGTAGCCGCAATCGAAGACCTCTTTGTAATCGGGGTTCGCCTCGGGATCGACCTGTTCAGACTTCGGCGCGCCCCAGCCGCGGTTCGATCCGGTACGCGCCATGTTCACCTGGTCCTTCACCTCGACCGGCAGGGCGAAGAACGCGCCATAGGCCGCCAGCACGAACCGCATCCGTGCCGGTGAAAACACCGTGTTGTGCACCGTGGCGAACCCGACCTCTTCGGCGGCGATCCGCATCTGTGCCAGCGTGTCCGGGTCTCCGGCCGCCAGTGCCGCCGCGTCCAGTCTCGGGATCATGGCTCAACCCTCCTTGTCTTGCGCAACGACTTCTGACAGCACCAGCCTCCCCGCGCAACGGCCCTTGACGTCACCCCCACGCCCGCGATGATGCCAGCCACACTTGCCAAGGACAGGAGCCACCCCATGCGCCGCAAACTCGCCGCCGGAAATTGGAAAATGAACGGGGCCCTCGCCGCGCTGAGCGAACTCGACGCGCTGCAAGAGGCCGCCAGCGGTGACGCCGAGGTGCTGATCTGCCCGCCTGCGACCCTGATCGCGTCGGCCGCCGCGAAGTCCGGCAAGGTCGCCATCGGCGGTCAGGATTGCCACGCCGCGGCGTCGGGCGCGCATACCGGCGACATTTCCGCCCCGATGCTGCGCGAGGCGGGTGCGACCTACGTGATCCTTGGCCATTCGGAACGCCGCGCCGATCACGGCGAAACCGACGCTGTGGTCGCGGCCAAGACGCAGGCCGCATGGGACGCACGCCTCATCGCCATCGTCTGCGTCGGCGAAACGCTGGATGACCGCGAAAGGGGCAAGACGCTCGACGTGATCGGGGCGCAACTCGCGGGGTCCCTCCCCGACGACGTCACCGGCGCAAACACCGTCGTCGCCTACGAACCCGTCTGGGCCATCGGCACCGGCAAGGTGCCCACCACCGACCAGATTGCCGAGGTTCACAACTTCATCCGCGCGACCCTTATCCAGCGCTTCGGCAACGAGATCGCCAGCGCGGTCCGGCTGCTCTATGGCGGCAGCGTCAAGGCGTCCAACGCGACTCAAATCTTTGCCGTGCCCGACGTGGACGGTGCGCTGGTTGGCGGTGCCAGCCTCAAGGCCAGCGATTTTGCCCCCATCGTGGACGCGCTCAACGCCGCGTGATGCACCACTTCCAGCAATCGCCAACGGAGCCGAACTTCGTCCAGAATCCCTACCCGTTCTACGACCGCCTGCGCGCAGCGGGCGATTTGGCATTGTGGGACGACTACGCCATGCCCTGCGCCACGAGCCACCGCGCCGTGCACGCCATCCTGCGCGATCGCCGCTTCGGGCGCGAAGTCCCGGCGGAATTGGCAACCGACCCACCCGACCACCTCGCGCCCTTCTACGCGGTCGAGGCGCATTCCATGCTGGAGCTGGAACCACCCCGCCACACCCGCCTGCGCGGTCTGGTCCTGCGCGCCTTCACATCGCGCCGGATCAAGGCACTGGCCCCGGAAATCGCCGCCTTGGCACATAACAAGATCGACGCCTTCCCGACCGATGCACCTTTCGACATCCTGAGCGCCTTCTGCCAGCCGATCCCCGTCATCGTCATCGCCCGCCTTCTGGGCGTGCCCGACGACATGGCCCCGCAACTCCTGCGCTGGTCCAACGCGATGGTCGCCATGTACCAGGCCAGCCGAACGCGACAAACCGAAGAGGCCGCGGCGACCGCCGCCTCCGAATTCTCGGACTTCCTGCGCCGCTATATCGACACGCGCCGTACCGATCCCCGCGATGACCTGATCACCCACCTGATCGCTGCCGAGGAAGACGGCAGCACCCTTTCCACCGACGAGTTGATCACTACTTGCATCCTGCTGCTCAACGCCGGGCACGAGGCGACCGTCCACACGCTGGGCAATGGCATCAAGACCCTGCTTGAGACCGGCACACGGAAGATCGACGACGCCACGGTCGAGGAAATCCTCCGCTACGACCCGCCGCTGCATATGTTCACCCGCTACGCTTACGAAGAGATCACCCTTTACGACCACACCTTCCAGCGCGGCGATCAGGTGGCCCTTTTGCTGGCCTCGGCCAACCGCGACTCGGCGCACTGGCCGGATGCCCATCGTTTCGACCCGACCCGCCCCGTTACGCCAAGCACCAGCTTCGGCGGCGGTCTGCATTTCTGCGTCGGCGCACCGCTGGCCCGGCTCGAGCTTCAGGTCGCCCTGCCGATCCTCTGGACGCGCTGCCCGACCCTACGGATCGCAGAACCGCCCGTCTACGCCAACACCTACCACTTTCACGGCCTTGAGCGTCTCATGGTGCAGTCCTCCTGACGCGCGCCGCCGTCACCGTCAGAGCGGCAGCGCCGTGGTCGACTTGATCTCTTCCATCGACAACAGCGCCGTCACGTTGTGCACCCGCACCTCGGCGATCAGGGCCTGGTAGAAGGCGTCATAGGCGCGCGCGTTCTTCACGCGGACCTTGAGGATGTAGTCGATATCCCCCGCCAAGCGATGCGCCTCTTGCACCTCTGGGCGGTCCTGCAACGCCTTGAGAAACGCACGCTGCCAAGCCGCATCGTGTTCACTCGTACGGATCAGCACGAAGAAACACGCCTCGAACCCCAGCGCATCGGCATCCAGCCGCACCGTCTGCGCGCCGACGATCCCGGCCTCGCGCATCTTGCGAATCCGGTTCCATACGGGCGTTTTCGATGATCCGACCTTGCGGGCGATATCGTCCAGCGACTGCGCCGCGTCGGTCTGCAACTCCACAAGGATTTTCCGGTCCGTGTCGTCAATCTTCATCGCTGTTCTTCTTTCTGCCGGTTTGAAGGATCACCTGTCCTGCCCCTCGCGCCACATAGAACAGATTTCCTTATTTCTGCAAGGGACTAGCCGAATACCGGAACAAAATTCTATTTTAGGAACAAGAAACGCGGTGAAGAGGACGACCCGATGCCACGCGACCTGCACAAGACAGAACCCCATCCCGTCGCCTTCGTCGGCGCCGGACCGGGTGATCCGGACCTGCTGACCGTCAAAGCCCTGCGCGCGCTGCAAACAGCCGACGTCGTCATCCACGACCGCCTTGTCAGCGCCGATATCCTCGCGCTGGTCGGAGCCCATACCCGCCTGCGCAATGCAGGCAAAGAAGGATTCGGACCCTCGCTGACCCAAGACGCGATCAACTCGATGATCGTGGACGAAGCCCTGACCCGCGCGCGCGTGGTGCGTCTCAAATCCGGAGATCCCACCGTGTTCGGACGTCTCGACGAAGAGCTGGATGCCGTTACCGACGCGGGCCTCAACTACACGGTCCTACCCGGTCTCACCTCGGCCTCCGCCGCCGTCGCCGCGCTTGGCCAATCGCTCACGAAACGAGGGCGCAACACCGCCGTGCGGCTCATCACCGGGCATGACATGCAAGGCTATGCCGATCACGACTGGCGCGCCTTGGCCCGCGACGGCGAAGTGGCGGCGATCTACATGGCCAAGAAGGCCGCGCGCTTCATCCAGGGACGTCTGTTGATGCACGGCGCATCCCCGGCCATCCCGGTCACCATCGTCGAAAACGCTTCGCGCCCGGATCAGCGCATCGTCGCGGCCACTCTGGCCACGTTGCCCGCGGCCATCGCCGACGCCGCGATGACAGGCCCCGCGCTGCTCATGTATGGCCTGGCCCCGCGCGACGCAGCAATCACCGCCCTTCCCCACGTACAGGAGATGATCTGATGCCCGCGATCTTTACCCCCAAGGTCATCACCGCCAACGCGCTCATCGAAGGCGACGTTGTCTACCTCACCGAAACCGACACCTGGTCGCGCCGGTTGCAGGACGCCGAGGTGCTCACCGACGAGGCAGACGCCCAGATCCGGCTCATCGACGCCAGCGCCCGCACCGACGAGGTGGTCGGTGCCTATCTGGCGGATGTGAAACCCGGAAAGCCCGGCCCGAAACCCGCCCATTTCCGCGAAAGCTACCGCGCGAAAGGCCCGTCCAACTATCCCCACGGCAAACAGTCCGAGGCTCTCTGATGTACCGCTACACCGATTTCGACGCCGCCTTCGTGGCGGAACGCAACGCCCAGTTCCGCGCCCAGGTCGAGCGCCGCATCGACGGCAGCCTGACCGAGGACGAATTCAAACCGCTGCGCCTGATGAACGGCCTTTATCTGCAACTGCACGCCTACATGCTGCGTGTGGCCGTGCCTTATGGTACTTTGAACAGCACCCAAATGCGGCAGCTCGCTTACATCGCGGACACTTGGGACAAGGGCTACGGCCATTTCACCACGCGCCAAAACATCCAGTTCAACTGGCCCAAGCTGCGCGACGTGCCGGATATGCTCGATGCCCTGGCCGAGGTGCAGATGCACGCGATCCAGACCTCCGGCAACACGATCCGCAACGTGACCGCCGACCATTTCGCAGGCGCTGCGGCGGACGAGATCGCCGATCCACGCCCCGTGGCCGAGCTGATCCGCCAATGGTCCACCGACCACCCGGAATTCCAGTTCCTGCCGCGCAAGTTCAAGATCGCCGTGACCGGATCGCCCAACGACCGCGCGGTCACGAAGGCGCATGACATCGGCCTGCGCATGGTGCGCAATGACGCCGGAGATCCCGGGTTCGAAGTCATCGTGGGCGGTGGGCTTGGCCGGACACCCATGATCGGCAAGGTCGTCCGCGACTTCCTGCCCGAAGCCGACCTTTTGCCCTATCTCGAAGCCGTGGTCAGCGTCTGGAACCTGCTGGGCCGCCGCGACAACAAGTACAAGAGCCGCATCAAGATCACCGTGCACGAGCACGGGCTGGACGACATCCGCGCGCGGGTGGAGGAGCGGTTCGCGCTGCTGAAGCCCGCCTTCACCGGGGTAGATCAACAGCTCCTCGCCAGCATGAAGGCAGATTTCGCCCCACCCGCCTTCACCGACCGCGACACCGGGCCCTTCGATCTGGCCTATGCCAATGACCCGCTGTTCCGCTCCTGGGCCGACACCAACCTCAGCGCCCATCGCGCGCCCGGATACGCCATCGCGCAGATCAGCCTGAAGGCGCATGGCGCGACGCCTGGCGACGCGACCTCCGACCAGATGCGCCTGATGGCCGATCTGGCCGAACGCTACGGCCATGACGAATTGCGCGTGAGCCACGAGCAGAACATCGTCCTGCCCCATGTGCACAAGGCCGACCTGCCCGCGATCCATGCGGCGCTGAAGGACGCTGGCCTCGCCACTGCGAATATCGGCAAGATCAGCGACATCATCGCCTGCCCCGGCATGGATTACTGCGCGCTTGCCACCGCCCGGTCGATCCCCATCGCGCAGGAAATCGCCACACGGTTCGACCAGCTCAAGCTGGAACACGAAATCGGCGATCTGAAGATCAAGATCTCGGGCTGCATCAACGCCTGTGGCCATCACCATGTCGGCCATATCGGCATCCTCGGCCTCGACCGCGCGGGAGTGGAGAACTACCAGATCACGCTGGGCGGCGATCACACCGAGACAGCCGCTATCGGCCAACGCACCGGGCCGGGCTTTGCGGCGGACGAGATCGTGCCTGCGATCGAGCGGATCGTGGACACCTACCTCTCCGAACGCACCAGCGCCGAGGAGCGGTTCATCGACACCTTCGCCCGCGTCGGCATGACTCCGTTCAAGACCGCGCTTTACGGCGAAGCGGACAAACGCGCAAAGGCCGCATGATGCTGCACCTGAACCATCACACACGCGAAGAAAGCCAGATCCCGCTGGACGCGCGTATGGCCGCGCAGGATCGTGTCGCCGACCTCAACGCGCGCTATCGCCATTTCGGCACGTCCTACCTGCTCGAAGCGGTGCTGACGCGCGGGATTTTCGACCGGATCGCGATGGTGTCCAGCTTTGGCGCGGACTCTGCCGTGTTGCTGCACCTGATCGCACAGATCGACCGCGCGCTGCCGGTGCTCTTCATCGACACGCGTCTGCTGTTTCCGGAAACGCTGTCTTATCAGCAACAATTGGCGGACCATCTCGGCCTGACCAACGTGCAGGTGATCCGCGCCGCCGACCGTACGGTTGATGCGGTCGATCCGTACGGTGCGCTGCGCCTCAGCGATCCCGATGCCTGCTGCAATCTGCGCAAGACGCGGCCGCTCGACACCGCGCTCAAAGGCTATGATGCATGGATCACCGGGCGCAAACGGCATCAGGCGCAGACTCGTGCCGGGCTTGGTTATTTCGACCTCGACGGTGCCACCACCCGGATCAAGATCAATCCGCTGATCGACTGGAAACCGGCGCGCATCGCGGCGCATCTCGACACCCACAAACTGCCCCGTCATCCTTTGGTGGCGCGCGGCTATCCGTCCATCGGCTGCGCGCCGTGCACGACGCGTGTCAATCAAGGTGAAGACAATCGCGCAGGGCGTTGGCGCGGCTTGGAAAAAACAGAATGCGGCTTGCACAGACCCAATGGAGCAACGACATGACCGTTCTCATCAACGACACCGGTTTTCTAACCGAAGATCCGACCCGCTGGATCGACCCCGAAGCGCGCATCGACCTCGCGTCAGACACCGATCCCGCGCATCTGAGATCGATGCTCATCGGCAAGGAACTGGTGCGCATCGCCTTCCCAAGCTTCGCCGACGGGCGCGGTTTCACTCTGGCGCGGCTGATCCGGCAGCAGGGCTACAAGGGCTGGCTCCGCGCGCAGGGCCACGTCATTGCAGATCAATACGCAATGGTGCGCCGCTCGGGCTTTGACGATGTCGAAATCGACGACACTCTGGCGCAACGCCAGCCCGAAGACCAATGGCTGGCCCGCGCGGACTGGCAGGCGCATGACTACCAAACCCGCCTGCGCGGCATCGCCGCCTGACACGCCAGCACCAAAGAAACGCACCCGCCCGGCCCCTGCGACCTTGGGCGGGTTTCGTCTGATGTAAATCAAAGATAGATGTAGAGGACCGGTTTACAGCAACCGGGATGGAAAACATGACAGAGTTGACGCCCGTGACCGAAGCCACAGCCACCAAAGCGCCTGCCGCCAAAACCCTCGCCGTTCCCGATGCGCAGACCGTAACCTCGGTCACGCACTGGACAGACCGGCTGTTTTCCTTCCGGGTGACGCGGCCTGCATCCTTGCGGTTCCGCTCCGGTGAGTTTGTCATGATCGGCCTGATGCAGACGGACGAAAAGACCGGCCGCGAAAAGCCGCTCTTGCGCGCCTATTCGATCGCCTCGCCATCCTGGGACGATGAGTTGGAGTTCTACTCGATCAAGGTACAGGACGGCCCACTCACCAGCCGCTTGCAGCATATCCAGCCGGGCGACCAAATCATCCTGCGGCCAAAACCCGTGGGCACGCTGGTGCATGACGCACTTCTGCCCGGCAAGCGGCTCTGGCTCTTTGCCACCGGCACCGGGATCGCGCCCTTCGCGTCCCTGCTGCGCGATCCGCAGACTTACGAGGATTACGACGAAGTCATCCTGACCCACACCTGCCGCGAGGTCGGCGAACTGGCCTATGGCAAGGAATTGATCGACACGATCCGCTCGGACGAAATGCTGGAAGAGCTGATCGGCGAAGGCTTCGCCGACAAGCTGCGCTACTACCCGACCACCACGCGCGAAGACAGCCCGAAGATGGGCCGCATCACCGATCTCATGCGCTCGGGCGAATGCTTTGCCGATCTGGGTGTGCCGGAACTCAGCCCGGAAACCGACCGCGCAATGGTTTGCGGCAACCTTGCCTTCAACCTTGAAATCAAGGAGATGCTCGAAAGCTACGGGCTGGAGGAAGGGGCCAATTCCGATCCCAAGACATATGTCGTGGAAAAGGCGTTTCTGGATTAAAGTATAGACTTAAGAAACACCTGCAAATTACGAAATTTATTTACTTTTCAGGAATGTTCAACTGCGACCTGACCACAGCCTAACGACCCGTCGCGTCATACAAAAGCCGCGCAAGGATATTCCTGCGCGGCTTTGTAGGTTGACGCTTCGACGGCGTTACAGGTCCAGCTGCTCCCGCAAATTCGCAAGCAGGGCTTCCAGCTGCTCGGGGCTGTTCTGTGCCTGCTCCAACGCTGCCTTGGTCGACGATTTGATGAGCATCGACAGGTCGGAATTGTCGATATACTCGGCGACACGATCGTAATCGAAGCCCTCGACGGTCAGCAATTCCTCGATATTCGCGGCCGCGTCGCCCGCGGCGTCGGTCGTGGCTGCGGCGGCGTTTTCGGCGGTCGTTTCCACGGCGTCGGCGGCCTCTGCGGCACCCTCTTCGGTCGCCTCGACGGCGCTTGCGGCCGTGTCGTTGGCGGCATCAGCCGCTTCGCCTGCGGTTTCTGCTGCCTCATCGGCGGCGGTCGCGGTATCATCAAGGGCGCTGTCCGCTGTCTCGGCTGCATCGTCGGCGGCACCGGTCGCGGCGTCCAACGCATTGTCGAGCGCTTCGACCGCTTCGGATGCGGCTTCGTTCGCTGTCGCGACGGCCTCGTCCACAGCTTCACCAGCGGAGTCCGCCAGGTTATTGGTCGCATCTGACGCCTCCTCGGCTGCGGCATCGGCTGTGGTCGCAACATCCTCAGCCGCGTCCGACGCGGCGGACTCGGTCGCTTCCTCGGCATTCGTAACGGCCTCTGTGCTGGTTTCAGCCATTTCCGGTGCTTCATCGGATTGCGTGAACAGCCAGACACCCAGGCCGGCAGCGACGACAATCGCCAAAATGATCAGGTTTTTCATCGGATCCAGGACCCCCACTTTCATACTCTACGGTGCCACACCCTCGCAGTGTGGACTGACTAGGGGCATGTGCGCTTCGCATTGGGGGACATCAAGGGGGAAAGCCGTGTTGATCGGCCCATATCCGCCGAAAAGTCGCTTGAAAGGCGAGTGTATGGCGTCTACTTTACACCCCTGATTTGAACTGCACCAAAGGAGCAACACCATAGCCCGCAGACCTCATAACGCGCCTCCTACGCGCGACACCGGCCCCCGAGTCAACGAACGCATCCGGGCCCCGGAGATTCGCCTGATCGGCGCAGATGGCGAAAACGTAGGTGTCGTCACGCCAGAGCGTGGCATGCAGCTCGCTGAAGAAGCCGGGCTCGATCTCGTCGAGATTTCGCCGAACGCGAACCCGCCGGTCGTCAAGATCATGGATTTCGGCAAGTTCAAGTACGAACAGCAAAAGCGCGAATCCGAAGCGCGCAAGAAACAGAAGATCATCGAGATCAAAGAGGTCAAGTTTCGCCCGAACACGGACAAGAACGATTACGACGTGAAGATGCGAAATGTTTTCAAGTTCCTTGAAAACGGCGACAAGGTGAAAGTGACATTGCGGTTCCGGGGGCGCGAGATGGCGCACCAGAATCTCGGGCGCGAACTGCTCGAGCGGGTGGCGGAAGACACCAAGGAATTCGGCAAGGTCGAAAACATGCCCAAGATGGAAGGCCGTCAGATGGTCATGATGATCGGGCCGTTGGCGAAATAACTGCGCCACAAATGTAGATTCGATATGAAAGCGGCCCGGTTCGGCCGCTTTCTTTTTTGTCTTCAGGGCTAAGTCAGGCTTTCTTGACCGGAATGGATTTCGCCTGCCCCGCCTCCGGTTTCCGACGCGGGACCGAGAGTTCGAGAACACCGTCCTTCATATGCGCCTCGATCGCGGCTTCGTCGGCATCCGCAGGCAAACGGAACGACCGCCGGAACGACCCGTATTGCCGTTCCGAGAAGTACCACGTGTCACCCTTGTCCTCGCGCTCCGAGGTCTTTTCGCCCGCGACCACCAACATGCCCGCTTCTGCGGTCACGGTGATGTCGGTTTCGGACACGCCGGGCAATTCGATCGAGATGCGATAGGCGTCCTTGTCGGACGATGCGTCCGAGGCCGGAGACAGCCAATCGGCGATGCGGCTGCCCATGCCTTGCAAAGGTTTGTAGAGGCTGGGCCAAAAACCGGATGTCTGGTTCGTTTCCACCATATCAACTCCTCCTGTTGCTGAGGGTAGGAACAGAACGACTCTATCGCTTTAGATGGCGGCAGGCGTTGACATATCTCAATTCCCGAACGTGTTGCAGCGAAGATTGACGGTCACGCTTCACGCGGGCGCGGACGGCTGGGCGGTTCTTTCAACAGCCCCCCCACGCCCATCGCCATGATATCGGCGGGTGTCACCGTCACATCGCACAGCATCCGATCAAGCACCCAATCGGCACCATTAAGCGCAGGCGACCGCGCGCACCCGGGCAGCCCGATCACCGGGACGTCGCCAAGATGCCCCCAGAAGAGCAAGTTGCCTGGGTCCACCGGCATGCCGTAATGCACCACCTCTCCGCCCGCCGCGCGCAGGGCTTCGGGGGCGACGTCGTAGAGGTCCGATGTGGCCGACCCCGTCAGAACACAGACCACATCATGCGCCGCGACGCCTTCCGTCAACGCCTCTTGCAACGCGCCGATCTTGTGCGGGACAACGGTTTTCGGCCCGAGCGTCACGCCCAGGCGATCGAACCGCGTCGCCATCGCGCGCTGGCCTTTTGCCCCGTCCTCGTGCCCTCCGACACTGGTCTGGATGAGCAGCGCCCGGTGGCGCGTGACGGGTTTTACGGCCAGTGCATCCCGCCCCGCCTCGCACGCAGAAAAGACCGCGTCTTCGGGTGCGCCGTAGGCGATGATCTTCACCGTCGCGACCATGCCGCGGGCGGCCATGCGGTGCCATTCCGGAACCGTCGCGACCGTGACCATCGGATGAACGGCATTCACCGCATCGATCTTGTCGGCGTCGATCGCTGCCACTCCGGCCTCGGTGGCGTAGATGTTCACCCGTCCGGTGCTGGCCGGTGCCACGCGCAGGTTCACGCCAGCCGGATCGGGCACAAGGGCCCGCGCCAACCGCTCTGCCGCGCGGTCCTCGTGCACATCCTCCGGGTCGAGCCGGGCAACCGTTACGTCGGTGATTCCGGCCGCCTGTAGCTTGTCCAACGCCGCGCGGTCCAGCGTCACGCCCTTCCGCAGCCGCCCTTTTGGCAAGGCGACGGAATGCGCGAGGATCGCGCCTTCTGCCTGCGCCAGGGGAACAGGACCGAACTTCATGCGCCCTTCCGCAACACGCGCGTCATTTCGGCGAGGATCGACACCGCGATTTCGGCCGGGCCAGAGGCCCCGATATCCAGCCCGATGGGCCCGTGGATCTGCGCGATCTCGGCCTCGGTGAAGCCCGAGGCGGTCAGCCGCTCCACCCGTTTGGCGTGGGTGCGGGTCGAGCCCAGCGCACCGATGTAAAAGCAATCCGCCCGCAGCGCCTGTTCCAGCGCCGGATCGTCCAGTTTGGGGTCATGGGTCAGCAGGACCAGCGCGGTCCGGCTGTCCAACCCCAGCTGCGTGATCGCCTCGTCGGGCCAATCGTGCAGGATCGTCTCGCCGGGGAACCGGCTGTCCGAGCCGAAGGCTTCGCGCGGGTCGATCAGCGTCGGATCATAGCCCGCGATCCGCGCCATCGGCACCAGCGCCTGCGCGATATGCACCGCCCCCACCACGATCAAGCGCAGCGGCGGGTTGTGGATGGCGACGAAGGTGCGGCTGTCTTCGACAAAGCCGGACCGGTCCATCCGAAACGCATGATCGTGGCCGTCTTGCGTGAGTGTCCGGGTATCGCCTTCCAGATCGACCACATAAGCAACGGGCGTCCGCGCGGCGCGGAATTTTACCAATTGGTCCAAAATCTCTTCCGGCAAGACGCTGCCCACCGGTTCCACGAGCACGCGGATGGTGCCGCCACAGGCAAGGCCGACGGCGAAGGCATCCTGATCGCTGACCCCAAACTCGAGCTCGCGCGGTTTGCCGTCTTGCAACGCGTCCATCGCCTCGACCACGACCGCGCCTTCGACACAGCCGCCCGAGACCGAGCCCTCGATCTCGCCCTCGCCGGAAATCGCCAGTTGCGAGCCGACCCGCCGGGGCGCGCTGCCCCAGGTTTCGATCACGGTGGCCAACACGGCACCCTTGCCCGCGCGATGCCAGGCGAGCGCCGTTTCCGGACACTTGTCAAACCGCTCCATTGCCGTGGTCTCCTCCCATGACTGGCGTGACCATATCACGCCGCGCGACACTGTCTCCCCCTGCGATGGTGCTAGGTCAACCTTCGGATTGCGTCACGTCGTGAGCGTAGAGCCAGTCGAAGCGCGCCAGCATCTGCCCCGGTGACACCCGGCTAAGCAGCCCCAGCGCGGTATGCGCCGCAAACCGGACCGGTCCGGGCGCCAGGTGGTAATTGCGCGCGTTCTTGCTGGCGGCGTCGATCACGCGGATGACACGCGCCTTGCGACGTGCCTGATAGGCCGCCAGCCCGCTGTCCGTGTCATCGGCCCGCGCCAGGGCATCGGCGAGAACCCACGCATCTTCCATCGCCATATTGGCCCCCTGCGCCAGAAACGGCAGCGTGGGGTGCGCCGCATCGCCCAAGAGCGCCAGCCCTTTGCCGTACCACCGCGCCGCCACCGGGTGCCGGAACAGCCCCCAGACACCCGGCGCTTCGGCCTGCGAAAGGATCCGGTGCACTTCCGCGTCGAACCCGGCAAAGGCCCTGCGCAAATTGTCGGCATCATCCGTTTGCGACCAGCTTTCCGCCGCCCACTCGGCGCGCTCCTCGACGGCGACGACGTTCAGCGATGTGCCATCGCGCAGAGGGTAAGTCACCATGTGACGCCCCGGCCCCATTTGCACCCGCGCATGTGCCGGATGCCCCGTGCTGTTCGGAACGATACAGCGCCACGCAACCTGGCCGGTGAAAAACGGCTTTTGCGCGGCGTTCAGCAACGGCCGCACGGAGGAATGGATGCCATCGGCCCCGATGGCGAGGTCGGTCTCGCGTGTGTCGCCGGTCGCCAGAACGATGCTCGGGCGCGTGCCCGGCACGACCGTATCGACCCTTTGCAACAGGCGCACCGTCACACCCAAATCACGCGCGGCGGTGGACAGCAGATCGACCAGGTCGGCGCGATGCACAAAGAAATAGCGCTGATCGGCGGGCAGACGGGTCAGATCGAGCCGCGCCACCTCGGCACCGGTGCCACCGTTGCGCAGGGACACCGCCCGCGCCTGAACGCTTCGCGCGGCGAGGTCACCGGCCAGCCCCAGAGCCTCGATCACCCGCAGCCCATTGGGCGACACCTGGATGCCCGCGCCCACCTCGGTGATCGCTTCGGCTTGCTCCAGAACCGTGACCTTGGCCCCGTGACGCCGCAGCGCCAGCGCACAGGTCAGACCGCCGATGCCGCCGCCGATCACCGTGATGTCCAAAGCACCCAGGTCCACGCCTCACTCCCTCAAAAGCAAACGCGCCAGAGCACGGCCCCGGCGCGTCACATCAGATCATGCATGTCGCGCATCAATCGTCGCGATGTACCTTTTCACGCCGCTCGTGACGTTCCTGTGCCTCAAGGCTCAGCGTCGTCGTCGGACGCGCCACAAGACGCTTGAGCGAGATCGGCTCACCGGTTGCCTGGCAATACCCGAATTCGCCTTCGTCGATCCGGCGCAGTGCGGCGTCGATCTTGGACACCAGCTTGCGCTGACGGTCGCGGATCCGAAGTTCCAGCGCACGGTCGGTTTCCTCGGACGCGCGGTCGGCCACGTCGGGAATATTGCGCGTGCCGTCCTGGAGACCGGCAATCGTGGATTTGCTGTCGCTCAGAAGTTCGCTCCGCTGTTCGAGCAGTTCGCGGCGGAACCACTCCAACTGGCGTTCGTTCATGAAAGGCTCATCCTCGGCGGGTCGGTAATCATCGGGCAGGAAAGTTTCGGCTTTCATCTTGGTCCCCTTGTCTACGCCAGTATCTGTCATAGAAATTCCCTTAGATATCTGGCACCCCTGAGCGCAGCACTTAACGGAAGGCCAAATGGTTGTCACTACCGAATAGCAGCACAAAACAGTGATTTCCTTGAGCTGAGACAAAGACACAAGAAAGCAGGACAGACATGAAATTTGAAGGCACCGACAGCTATGTGGCCACCGACGATCTGACCATCGCAGTGAACGCCGCCGTGACGCTGGAACGGCCGCTTCTGGTCAAGGGCGAACCCGGGACGGGCAAGACCGAACTGGCCCGACAGGTGGCCGCCGGGCTGGGCCTGCGGATGATCGAGTGGAACATCAAGTCCACCACGAAGGCGCAGCAGGGGCTGTACGAGTATGACGCGGTTAGCCGGTTGCGCGACAGCCAGTTGGGGGATGAGCGGGTCAACGACGTGCGCAATTACATCCGCAAGGGCAAGCTTTGGCAGGCGTTCGAGGCGGATGAAAAGGTGGTGCTGCTGATCGACGAGATCGACAAGGCGGATATCGAGTTCCCGAACGACCTTTTGCAGGAACTCGATAAGATGGAATTCCATGTTTACGAGACCGGCGAGACCATCAAAGCAAGACAGCGCCCCATCGTCGTCATCACCTCCAACAACGAGAAAGAGCTGCCGGACGCGTTTCTGCGCCGCTGTTTCTTTCACTACATCCGCTTCCCCGACCCCGACACGCTGCGCCAGATCGTCGAAGTGCATCATCCGGGCCTGAAAGAGGGGCTGCTGACCACCGCGCTGACGCAATTCTATGAACTGCGCGAACAGCCGGGGTTGAAGAAGAAGCCGTCGACGTCAGAGGTGCTGGACTGGCTCAAGCTGCTTTTGGCCGAGGACATGACGGCTGACGATCTGAAACGCGATGGGGTGAATGCGCTGCCCAAGCTGCACGGGGCCTTGTTGAAGAACGAGCAGGATGTGCATCTGTTC
The DNA here is from genome assembly GCF_947488135.1 of uncultured Marivita sp. Taxonomy (GTDB): domain Bacteria; phylum Pseudomonadota; class Alphaproteobacteria; order Rhodobacterales; family Rhodobacteraceae; genus Marivita. Next base: position 49,552 of record NZ_CANKYW010000007.1, read on the forward strand.
GAACGGCTGGCCTTCATGGCCCGGCGCGAACGGCGGTAGGGGGTGGGACAGATGCGTCAACGCATCTGTCCGTTTCCGTTGACGGAAACGATTGGGGGTCAGCCCCCGCGTCCATCGCTGACAGATGCTATTTCAGAGGGCCGGTCTGAAACAGTTGAACCTTGAGACCGCCATGCGGGATCGGCGCGCTGACATGGCGAAAGTGCAGCCCGGTCGCCCGCGCGAGGCCCTTGTCCGACGTGACGATGCCGACCCGCCAGCCTTTGAAAAGCTCTTTCATCACCGTGCCGAAACTGCCGTAAAGCGCGAAGAGCAGCTTTCGGTTGCCGATCCGCGCGCCGTAGGGCGGGTTCACAATCACCAGTCCCGGTGGGCCCTGCGGCGGGGTCAGGTCGGCCACGGCCTGATGTGTGAAATGGGCGATGTCCGCGACCCCTGCCCGCTCGGCATTGGCGGTCGCATTGGCGATGGCCCCTGCGTCGCGGTCGAAGCCGAAAAAGCGCAGGTCAGTCGTCTGCGGTTCAGGCAGAGCGGACCTGAGTGTCGCCCAGCGATCCGCGTCGAAGGACGCCAGATCCTCGAACCCGAAGTGCCGCGCGCGCCCGGGAGCCAGGCCAAGCGCCATCTCCGCCGCTTCGATCACGAAGGTGCCGGAGCCGCACATCGGGTCGAGCACCGGCTCGGACCCGTCATACCCGCAGGCGCGCAGGAAGAGCGTGGCCAGCGTTTCTCGCATCGGGGCCTTGCCGATCGCCTGCTTGTGCCCGCGCTTGTGCAGCCCCTCGCCCGAGGTATCGAGGCTGATCTCGCACAGATCGTCCTCGATCCGCACCCGCACCACCAGCCCGCCCTTGTCCACCGGCGGCTGCCCCAGCGCGTCAGCAATGGCATTGGCGACACGTTCCGTTGCAGCCCCCGCGTGATAGATTCGCGACTTCCGGCAGGTCGCCTCGACCCGGTATGGCACATCTGGGCGCAAAAGGCCCGTCCAGTCGATCTTGCGCGCCCGCTTGTCGAGCTGCGCCAGGTGCATCGCCCGGAACCGCGCCACCCGTGCGAGCACCCGCCCGGCCCCGCGCAGCATCAGGTTGGCACGCCACACCTCGGGCCAATCGCCCTCGCAGGTGACGCCTCCGGGCACGACTGTCGGGTTGGCAAACCCCAGGGCAGCGGCCTCGTCGCGCAGAAGCGGCTCGAGCCCCGGTGTGCCCGACAGGAAGATCTCAAGGGGTGCCATGTCAGTCATGCCCGCGACTTAGCCTGAATTTCCGTCGCCGGACAGCGAAAGGCGAACGCCCGGCCGATGGATTGAACGGAGCAGAGCGCTCTGCCTCCACCTGTTGCGCCATTGCACAACCTAAAGCTTTGAAAACAAACGCGCGCACCCGCCTGGATGAGTCTTGGCGAAAAACGACACAGTCCGAATCGTCGGATCTAGGCAAAAACCACCGTTTCGCCGTAAGCTATCCTCACAGAGGACAAAATAATCGCGGATCACAAAAGCATCCGCATCGAGCAGGCAGGCTTCAGACGTGTCCCAAACTGATCTCACCGTGCGCGGTTTGCGTGCGACCGACTACGAGTCGTGGTGCGCCCTATGGCGTGGTTATCTGGCGTTTTACGAAACCTCGGTTCCCGAGGCCGTCTACGACAGCACCTTCGCGCGCCTTCTGGGGGACGACCCGCAGGATTTCCACGGGCTGGTCGCGGAACGCGATGGCCGGTTGATCGGCCTGACGCATTATCTGTTCCATCGCCATTGCTGGAAAATCGAGAACGTCTGTTACCTGCAAGACCTCTACGCCGACCCGAATGCGCGCGGAATGGGCGTCGGGCGCGCCCTGATCGAGGCGGTGTATGCAAAGGCGGACGCAGCGGGGTGCCCGTCGGTCTACTGGATGACACAGGACTTCAACCACACCGCCCGACAGCTTTACGACCGCATCGGTCAACTGACCCCGTTCATCAAGTACCAGCGGGGCTGAGAGATGCGTCGTTTGCTCTTGCCGCTCTACCTGCTTCTTGGCGCGTGTATGCCGGTGGCGCAGTCCGAACCGGCGACCCGGGCCGCCTTCGTGGACAGCAACCTGCCCGCGATGAAGGTATTTTCCGTCCCACGGCCTCAACCCGTGCGAACATCCAATGCCGATCTGGTGCGGGACTTCATGGATTTGTCCATGGGGCTTGAGTCGGGTCGCGCACTTGACGTTTTTACCCGGTTCGAAGGCCCGATCACCGTCCGTCTGGTGGGCAGTGTCCAACCCACGGTGCCCAGCGATCTGGACCGCCTGCTCTACCGTCTGCGCACCGAGGCCGGGATCGACATCACCGCCACCACCGCCGCGGACGCCAACATCACCATCAACGCCGTCAGCCGCGCCGAGATCCAGCGCTTCCTGCCGCAAGCCGCCTGTTTCGTGGTGCCGAATGTCTCGACCCTTGGGGAATACCGGCAGGCGCGGCGGTCCAATCGGGTGAATTGGGGACGGATCACGGAGCGGTCGCGCCTCGCGATCTTCCTGCCCAACGATTCCAGCCCGCAAGAGGCGCGCGATTGCCTGCACGAGGAACTGGCGCAGGCCTTGGGGCCGCTCAACGACCTCTATCGGCTGTCGGATTCGGTCTTCAACGACGACAATGTGCACACCGTTCTGACCGGCTACGACATGCTCGTCCTGCGCGCCTATTACGATCCGAGCCTGCGCAACGGCATGACCCGCAACGAGGTGATGAGCCGTCTTCCAGGCATCTTCGCCCGGCTCAACCCGCAGGGCGAAAACCTGCCGCCGCGTCGTGCATCGCGCACGCCCCGCCCCTGGATCGACGCGATCCAGACGGCGCTTGGCCCTGGCGCTTCCCCCGCCGCGCGCCGTGCCGCAGCGACCGAGGCGCTGAGCATCGCATCGGCCATGGGATGGCAGGATCACCGGCGCGGATTCACGCATTACGCCATGGGACGCATCCTTCAGCCCACCGACCCCGACGCGGCACGGGCGCAGTTTCTTCAGGCCGATATCTATTTCGCGCGAACTCCGAACACCGACCTGCACCGCGCCTATGTCGCGTCGCAACTGGCCGCATATGCACTGACCGAAGGGGATCCCGACACGGCGCTGAACCTCACCGGCCTGTCCATCGACCTCGCCGTCCAGCACGAAAACGCGGCACTTCTGTCGACCCTTTTGATGTTGCGCGCTGAAGCGCTTGACCTTGCCGGGCGGGTGTCGGCGGGCGCGGATGTGCGTCTGGACAGTCTGGGATGGGCACGCTACGGGTTCGGCTCGGACTGGTCGGTGCGGGCGAAGCTGCGCGAGATCGGTGCGCTGAACCCACTCAACAGGGCAAGAAACAGGCTATGATCGTACTTGCAGGCGCCCTTCTTGGGGCCATCATCGGCGCGATGACCGCCAGGAAGCGCAAAGGCAACCGCGCGGATATGTGGCAATACGGGGCGGTCTACGCCATCGCCTTTTCGCTAGTGGGGCTGATCCTGACCATCGCGATCGAGAAACTGGTGTTCTGAGCCGGGACACGATGCGTCAACGCATCGCGTGTTTCCGTTGACGGAAACACTTGGGGCTCCGCCCCCGCCCGCCTGCGGCGGTCTCCCCCGAGGTATTTTGCGCCCAAAGAAGCCGGGACGGCTGGTCAGCCCCCGGCGCGCTTGCTAGATCAGGGGCATGTTCGTTCCCTTCTTCGACACCTTGCGCTCCACCGGCGTTCCCGTCTCGCTGCGGGAATATCTAAGCTTTCTTGAAGCCATGCGCGCGGGTCTGGCGACCTACGACCCGGAGGCGTTCTACTACCTTGCCCGGACCGCGATGGTGAAGGATGAGCGCCACATAGACCGGTTCGACCGCGCCTTTGCGGAGGCGTTCAAGGGGCTTGAAAACCTTGGCGTTGAGGGTGTTCTCGACGCGCTCGACCTGCCCGAGGACTGGCTGCGCAAGATGGCCGAAAAGCATCTGAGCGACGCAGAAAAAGCCGAGATCGAGGCGCTTGGCGGGTTCGACAAGCTGATGGAAACGCTGAAGGAGCGGCTCAAGGACCAGCAGGGTCGCCACCAGGGCGGCAACAAGTGGATCGGCACGGCAGGCACATCGCCGTTCGGGGCCTACGGCTACAACCCCGAAGGCGTGCGCATCGGCCAGGACAAGAGCCGCCACCAGCGCGCGGTCAAGGTCTGGGACAAGCGCGAATTTCGCAACCTTGATGACAGCGTCGAGCTGGGCACGCGTAACATCAAGGTGGCGCTGAAACGCCTGCGCCGCTGGGCGCGCGACGGCGCGGCGGAAGAGCTTGATCTTGACGGCACCATCCGCGCCACGGCCGAGCATGGCTATCTCGACGTGCAGACGCGACCCGAAAAGCGCAATGCCGTCAAGGTGATCCTGTTTCTCGACATTGGCGGGTCGATGGACCCGCATGTCAAAGTGGTGGAAGAGCTGTTTTCCGCCGCCCGCGCCGAGTTCAAGCATCTGGAGCATTTCTACTTTCACAACTGCCTTTACGAAGGCGTGTGGAAAGACAATCGCCGCCGCTGGGACGCGCAGACGCCGACGATGGAGGTGCTCAACACCTACGGGCCGGATTACAAATGTATCTTCGTCGGAGACGCCAGCATGTCGCCCTACGAGATCGCCTATGCCGGTGGCGCGAACGAGCATTGGAATGCGGAAGCGGGCCAGGTCTGGCTGCACCGCGCACGGCAGCAATGGCCGCACAATCTCTGGATCAACCCGACGCCGGAACGGCAATGGGCCTACACCCAGTCGATCCAGATGATCCGCGAGATCTTCGAGGATGCGATGGTGCCCATGACGCTCGAAGGCATCGGCCAGGGGATCAAGGCGCTGGCGAAATGACCTCGGCAGTCCGGGCACTCTGGAAAGATCACAAGGTGCTTCTGGCGGGATTCGTCCTTGCATTGGCCGTGATGCTCTTCTTCGCGGTCCGCTCGGTCCTGTTCTGGGTCTACTGGGCCGATCCCGCGCATCGCGAAGAGCCGATCGCGGGCTGGATGACCCCGCGCTACGTCGCGCATTCCTGGGCCGTGCCGCCGACCGTCATCCGCGAGGCGCTGGCCATCCCGTCCGACACGCGGCGCATGACTGTCAGCAGTCTGGCGGACGAACGCGGCATGACCACCGAGGAGGTCATCCTCCAGATCGAAGCGGCCATCGCCGCCTTCCGCGCACAAAACCCGCAGGCGGACCGTTGACCGATACACTTTTCGCGCTGGTGGCTGATTACGGGGTCTGGATCATGGCCGCCTCGTGTTTCCTGTCCTGCCTTCTGATCCCGATCCCCTCCTCTCTCGTGATGTTGGCCGGCGGTGCGTTTGTCGCCTCGGGCGATCTCGACGGCGGCACAGCCCTTGCGGGTGCGTGGCTTGGTGCGGTGTTCGGCGATCAGACGGGGTTCGCCATCGGACGACGCTTCGGTCCACATCTCGAACGTTTCGCAAGCCGACGCGCGTCGCGGCAGCGGCTTTACGGTCAGGCCTCGGACACCGTGCGCCGGAAGGGCGAAATCGGCGTCTTCTTCAGCACATGGCTCTTCGCGCCCCTGGGACCGTGGGTGAACATGGTGGCCGGAGCGACCGGCCTGACCTGGCTGCGCTTCACGCTGTGGGACGCCGCCGGTGAAGCGATCTGGGTCTTTGGCTATATCACCCTGGGCTACAGCTTTGCCGGGCAGTTGACCCTCGTGTCCGATCTCACCTCCAGCATTTCGGGCTTCCTTGCCGCCGCGGCTGTAGCCGCTTTGCTGGGGTGGCTGCTGATGAAGATGCTGAACCGCACGCCAGCGGAAAGGCGCGGAACGGATCGAACGCGCCGGTGATCCAAGACGACACGGAACTTGCGCCCCTGCCCGTCGTTGACCTCGGGAACGTAACCGACAACGGGAGAGACATCATGATCAAGAAAACAGCGACAGCGCATTGGTCCGGCGGTCTGAAAGACGGCAAGGGTCTGATTTCCACTGAATCAGGCGTGCTGGATGCGCAGCCCTACGGGTTCAACACCCGCTTCGAGGACAAGCCCGGCACCAACCCCGAGGAACTGATCGGCGCGGCCCATGCGGGCTGTTTCTCGATGGCCTTTTCCATGATCCTCGGAGATTATGACGCCGTGGCCGAAGACATCGACACCAAGGCAACCGTCGGTCTGGAAGAAATGGACGGGGGCTTTGCCATCACCAAGATCCATCTCGACATGACGGCGAAAATCCCGGGCCTGAGCGAAAGCGATTTCCAGAAGGCCGCGACGACGGCCAAGGAAAATTGCCCCGTCTCCAAGGTTCTGGCCGGAGCCGAGATCACGATGGACGCAAAGCTGATCAGCTGACCAATTCGTGACAGACAAGCGCGGCGCGACACGAGCGTCGCGCTTGCCGCGGGCGCCCCAAGGCCCCATATCTTGGGTATGTTGAAACTCACCCCGATCCTTCTCGCGATCCTCTATGCGTTGGCCATGTACCACTTCTCGGTCTGGCGCACGAAACGCGAGCTTGACGCGCGCTCTACCGAGCTTGCCGATCCACGTCTCAAGGCGTTGACGGATCGCCTGGCCGCAGCACTCGATTTGGATCGGATCCGGGTCCATATCTACGAGATCGACCCGGTGAACGGGCTGGCGGCCCCCGACGGCCGCATCTTCATCACCCGCGGTTTTTATCGCAAATACCAGAACGGCGAGGTCACGGGCGAGGAATTGGCCAGCGTGATTGCGCATGAGCTGGGCCACGTCGCGTTGGGCCATACGCGGCGGCGCATGATCGACTTTTCGGGCCAGAACGCCCTGCGCACAGCCCTCGCGATGGTGCTCTCGCGCTTTCTGCCTGGCATCGGTGTGTGGATTGCCAACGGCGTTGCCACGCTCCTCGCCGCGCGCCTGTCGCGCGGGGATGAGTACGAGGCCGACGCCTATGCCGCAGCTCTGCTGCACAAGGCGGGGATCGGGATCACGGCGCAGAAATCACTCTTCACCAAGCTCGACGCGCTGACCCAGTCGCGGTCTGGCGTCGTTCCCGCGTGGTTGATGTCACACCCCAAGACATCGGAACGCATCGAGGCGCTGGAAAAGCTTGAATCCCGCTGGTCCAACGCCACGCCCTGATCTTCTTCTCTCTCCAAATACGCACCTGTGACGCCTCCGCCCATGGCGGCGTCTGGCGAAGGCACGTCAAACAAAATCAACGACACCCTCAGCCCGGTCCTGCCCGTTCACCTGAACCACCACCCGGTGCGGTCCGGGATGCAGGGTAAAGGTCGACGCCCCACCCTTCAGCCGATGTCGTTTCGACAGGGTTTGCGGCTCCCCTGCACGCAAACGCGCGGTCTTGAGCTTGAAGACCTTTTGCCCGACCCGACCGTTCGGGCGATGGAAGGTGATGCGGTAATCCACAAGCACAGGCAGGTCCTCTTCGGCCTCCAGCGTGACCGCGATGGTCAGCATGTCGCCGATCGCCACCGGGTTCGGGCTCAGGTCGAGAGATACGGAAAGTTCGCGGTCCTGCGCGTATCCCAGCAGCGCCAAGGCGTCCGCGTCACCTCGTTTCACCGCCGTGCGCAGCGCGTGGCGGGTCATCCAGTCCACTTCCTTGGGCGATTGTCGCCCCGCTTTTGACCAGGCTGCCAGATGATCCACGACCAGATCCGGGGCGTGCCGCGTCAGATCGTTCATATGGTTCGCGACCGACCGCGTGACATAACGCGTCGGATCGGCGTGCAGCGCGTCGAGAAACCGCACAGGCACACGCGGATCAAGGGTGATGTTCGCGGCCCAGGGCAGTCGCGGCCGGGTGCCTTCGCTCACCAACCGACGGACATGGTAATTGTCGTGGTCCACCCAGCGATCCAGCCGCGCCAGGGTCTCGTGCGGCCAGCGGTTCAGAAAAGGCCGGATGTAGAACTCCATCGAAAACCGCTGCGTCGCAGCCTCGATCAAGTCTAGCGCCCGGTCGCGGTGGTGCTCAAGGCCGTGCCGCACGGCAAGAATGCCGGGTACGGCGTGGATGAAGCGGCCGAAATCATTGTCCGTCAGGTTTGGGTCGAGCGGCGGAGGCATCGCCGCCTCCAGCGCATCGACCATCTCGGGGAATGGCCGCGGCAATTGCGCGTCTACGCAATCCGCCAGCCAGTCCAACCGTTCGAGCAGCCCCCGCGAGTCCATTCCCGCGAGGGCCTCTGTCTTGAACCGCGCGGCGTCAAAGCCGGGCAGAACAGCGTATTCTGCGGCCAGATCGCCGATGGTCCGGGCGTTGAACAGCTGATCTCTCAGGGAAAACCCCTGCGTCTGCCCCACACCGTCCGGTCCGCGCGCCACCGATCAGATCGTCGCGTTGGTTCCGCCGCCGTCGATCAGGATGTTCTGGCCCACGATGAATCCGGAATGCTGCGAGCAGAGGAATGCGCAGGTCGCGCCGAATTCCTGCCGCGTGCCATAGCGCCGCGCGGGAATCGTCGCCTGGCGGTTCTTGCGGGCTTCCTCGACCGAGATGCCCTGCGCCTTGGACACGCCGCCGTCCAGCTGGTCGGCCCGGTCGGTCGCATGGATACCGGGAAGCAGGTTGTTCACGATGACGCCGTGTTCGGCCACCTGCCGCGCGGTGCCGGCGACATAGCCGGTCAAACCTGTGCGTGCGGCGTTGGACAGACCCAGTGCCGGGATCGGGGCCTTGACCGATTGCGACGTGATGTTGACCACCCGGCCCCAACCACGCTCCATCATCCCGGGCATCAGCGCCGTCATCAATGCGATGGGCGTCAGCATGTTGGCATCGAGCGCCTTGATGAAATCTTCGCGCCCCCAATCCGACCACAGCCCCGGGGGCGGGCCACCGGCATTTGTCACAAGGATATCAACGGCCCCCGCCGCATCGAGCACCTTTGCGCGGCCCTCTTCACTGACGATATCGGCGGCGACCGTGATCACCTCCACGCCGTAGGTCGTGCGAATCTCGTCCGCCGTCGCTTCCAGCGCCTCGGCGCCCCGTGCGTTCATCACAACGTTGACCCCTGCGGCCGCCAGTGCCTCGGCGCAGCCGCGTCCCAATCCCTTGCTCGACGCGCAAACAAGCGCCTTCTTACCGCTGATCCCGAGATCCATTCCATCACTCCCAATTTGCCTAAAATCATCCGTGAAAAGACACGGCCCGTCCATAGAGGTGACACATTTCTCCACGATCTTAAAGGCATGACAGATTTAGACCATCTGTTCCCGACTTCAGAATGAGTGACCTTGTATGACTGCCCGCCCTGTTTCAGAACCCGACCGGTTCACGGTCTGCTCCGCAGACTCGGTAAGGACCGAATTCGGTGTCTGCTGCGGCGAACCGCTCCGGCAGGTCAACGACCTGATCCTGGGCGATGTCTACAAGGTCAAATCGGACGCCACGTGGTCCGAAGTGCGCGCGGACGACTCCGATAGAACGGCGTTCTCGCTCGACCTTGCGGCGAACTTGCCGACCATCACCATGCGCACATTGGCGCATCTCATCTTCATGACCACCACGGGACGCCGCACCGATGTCTATGCGGCGGCCAGCGGCGGCAGGCTTCATTTCATCTCGGAAACCGGGTTCGTGCCGGGCAACGAATATGTCCTGATCGACATACAGACCCGCCCCTACGATATCCGCCCCGTGGTCCAGCCGACGCCAGTGACCACCCCTGTGGCGCAGCCTGCATCCACCTTACGCCTGCACGGGTGATCCCGTCTCGCGCGGGCGTGGCACTTATGGACAACCCGCCCCGCGCCGCCTATATGCGCGGCCATGCTGGACACCGTTTCAAATCGCCCTGACCTGCCCGCCGAAATCGCCCGGCGGCGCACCTTTGCCATCATCTCGCACCCAGATGCCGGCAAGACGACCCTGACCGAGAAATTCCTGCTTTACGGTGGCGCGATCCAGATGGCGGGTCAGGTGCGCGCCAAGGGCGAAGCGCGGCGCACGCGATCGGACTTCATGAAGATGGAGCAGGACCGGGGCATTTCTGTCTCGGCCTCGGCAATGTCGTTCGATTTCAAGACCTTCCGCTTCAACCTTGTCGACACGCCCGGCCACTCGGATTTCTCCGAAGACACCTATCGCACGCTCACGGCGGTGGATGCCGCCGTCATGGTGATCGACGGCGCAAAAGGCGTGGAAAGCCAGACACAGAAGCTGTTTGAAGTGTGCCGCCTGCGCGACCTGCCGATCCTGACCTTCTGTAACAAGATGGACCGCGAAAGCCGCGACACGTTCGATATCATCGACGAGATTCAGGAAAACCTCGCCATCGACGTGACCCCTGCAAGCTGGCCCATCGGCGTCGGGCGCGATTTCCTGGGCTGCTATGACCTGATCCGCGATCGACTGGAACTGATGGACCGCGCGGACCGCAACAAGGTCGCCGAAAGCATTGCCATCGAAGGCCTGGACGACCCCAAGCTGGCCGAGAACATCCCCGCGCATTTGCTGGAAAAGCTGCGCGAAGAGGTCGAGATGGCGCGCGAATTGCTTCCAACGCTGAACCCGCAAGCCGTGCTCGAAGGGCATATGACCCCGATCTGGTTCGGCTCGGCCATCAACAGCTTCGGCGTCAAGGAATTGATGGACGGGATCGGCACCTACGGCCCCGAACCGCAACCGCAAAAGGCCACGCCGCGCCAGATTCTTCCTGAGGAAACAAAAGTTTCCGGCTTCGTCTTCAAGGTGCAGGCAAACATGGACCCCAAGCACCGCGACCGTGTGGCCTTCGTCCGGTTGGCCTCGGGCCACTTCAACCGAGGCATGAAGCTTACCCATGTGCGCTCCAAGAAACCGATGTCGATCACCAATCCGGTGCTCTTTCTGGCGTCAGACCGCGAACTGGCGGAAGAGGCCTGGGCCGGCGACATCATCGGCATCCCCAACCACGGGCAATTGCGCATCGGCGACACGCTGACCGAAGGCGAGGCGCTCAAGGTGACGGGCATCCCGTCCTTCGCACCCGAATTGCTGCAAACCGTACGCGCGGGCGATCCGATGAAGGCCAAGCACCTGGAAAAGGCGCTGATGCAATTCGCCGAAGAAGGGGCCGCCAAGGTGTTCAAACCGATGATCGGGTCCGGCTTTATCGTCGGCGTCGTCGGCGCGTTGCAATTCGAGGTGCTGGGCAGCCGGATCGAGCTGGAATACGGCCTGCCCGTGCGGTTCGAGGCGTCGCAATTCACATCGGCCCGATGGGTACATGGCGACAAGGCCGCGGTAGACAAGCTGGTCAACGCCAACAAACAGCACATGGCCGAGGACAATGACGGCGACGTCGTCTACCTCACCCGCCTGCAATGGGACATCGACCGCATCGCGCGCGACTACCCGGACGTGACCCTGTCGGCGACCAAGGAAATGATGGTCTAGGGCAAACGGCTGCGAAGCCGCTTCGACAAGGCTTTTCGAAAAGCCTTGTTGATTGCGCTGGAACGACACGGCACTCTGCGCAGATGAGCAGTGACACCCCGCCCGCGAACCCCGCCTATCCGAACGGGCTGCGCGGCATTCTGGACCAGATGAACGCGCGCCGTGCGCCGCTGGGCTTTGCCAAGGGTGAAGCACTGCCGCCGCTTGACTGTGACCTCGTCGTACTGTCCAGGACCCGGGTCACGGTCCCCGCCGACAGCACGCGCACCAAATCGGACAACGCGCGCAAGATCTGGGAGCTGTCCAGGGAACTCAAAGGCCAAAACGCCCTTCTTCTGCTCAACGCCCTGCTCATCGCCCATCTGCGCAAGCGCAGCCAACCGGCGCATACCGCAGACCTGTTCCTGCGTCTTTGGACCGAACACTCCGACCTGTTGATCCAGGAGATGGATTTGCGCTGGAAAGTCTCGAGCCTGACCACCTTCGGCGATCACGGCGCGACCGCCGCACAGCGCAGCGCCGGGCTCGCGCTCTCGACGCTCTTCGGGACGATGAAGCTCTACGAGAGCGAACGGCTCTACTCCGGTCGCGATGCCGACCGTCCCTTCACGCTCGACGGTCGGGCGACGTCGCCGTTGCCGCTCGAAATGAATGCCTTTTCCCTGACCAATGGCGGGCTGGACGTGAACATGGTGGGCCGGCTTTGGGAAGAAGCCGACAGCGATCCCGTCATCCGGCCACTGGCCCACGATATGCTGCACCGTCTGATCGACGATCCGCGCACCGTTTTCCGCCGCCTGCACCGCCTGCGCGTGCGCAAAATGCGACGCATGGATCAGGCGACCGGGACGGAGGCACAGCAAGGCGTCACGGTTCCAGTGCCGAACGCGCCCACCGGGACCCCGCGCTGGGGGCTTGTCTGCACCACGAATGCAGGCCTCCTGGATGTCGCGCGCTTTGTCGCGCACCATCTCGATATCGGCGCGACCCATATCTACCTCTACCTTGATGCGCCTGATCCGGAGGTCACTGGATTGCTGAAGGGAAATCCGAAGATCACCCTGACGGTCTGCGACAGCGCCTATTGGAAGAAAGCGGGCAAGAACCGACCCGAGGCGCATCAGCTGCGCCAGACCTTCAACGCCACCCGTGCCCTGCGCGCGGCCGAGGGCACGGTCGACTGGCTTGGTCATATCGACACGGACGAATTCATCCTGAGCGACACCAAATTGTCTTCGGCGCTGAAAGCGGTCCCCAAGGACATGGCCGGCGCACGGCTTTACCCGGCCGAGGCGCTTGCCACTCCCGTGCCGGGCGAAATGCCCCGCCACTTCAAACTGCGCACAACTGCGGACGGTGTCGCGGCGACCGCCGTGACCGAGATCTACCCGACCTTCGGCAGCTACATCCGCGGCGGTTTCCTGAGCCATCTCGCGGGCAAGGTCTTCGCGCGCACCGGCCTCGGCAATATCCGCCTCGCCATCCACCGGCTGCGCATCAAGGGCGAGGACGTGCTCAACACCGCCACTCTGAACAACGCGGTGGTCGGTCACCTGCACGCGCCCGATTGGGAAAGGTTCATCACCAAGCTCGATTTTCGCCAGACCAAGGGCTCATACCGCATCAAATCCGACGACGCGCTCAAGAATATCGGGCATCTTCTGCAATACCTGCGCAACGAGGAAGGCGAGGACGGTCTGCGGCAGTTCTTCGACGAAGTCTGTCTGGATTCGCCAGACCTGCGCAAAGGCCTGAAAAAGCATGGTTTGCTGCTCTCGCCGCGCTTTGATCCAGACGCCGCCGTCGAACGTGTCTTCGGTGTGCAGCTCAATCGTTGACGAACCGGAAACAATCGCCGCATCGCCCCTTGGTTTGTTGCGACACCGCCACCATATCTGTGTCGGCCAAGGCACATCCGCGCAGGCATGTGCAGCCTCATTGACCCGCCCCACTTCCGCGAGTACATACGCGGGCAGATCGTGACTGTGGATAAACACAGGGCCATACGGGCCGGATCGCAACAGACGCGCGGGCGCAGTCAGTCCGTGAATAACGGATACACATGACAAAATTCTCTGAGTTGAACCTCAACCCGAAAGTTCTGAAAGCTGTCGAAGAGGCGGGTTACGATACGCCCACGCCCATTCAGGCAGGCGCCATTCCTCCCGCCCTCGAAGGGCGCGACGTTTTGGGCATCGCCCAGACCGGAACCGGCAAGACCGCCAGCTTCACGCTGCCGATGATCACGCTGCTCGCCCGCGGGCGTGCCCGCGCGCGCATGCCGCGCAGTCTTGTGCTGTGCCCGACGCGCGAACTGGCCGCACAGGTGGCGGAAAACTTCGACACCTATGCCAAGCATGTGAAACTGACCAAGGCGCTGCTGATCGGCGGGGTCAGCTTCAAGGAACAGGACCTGCTGATCGACAAGGGCGTCGATGTTCTCATCGCCACACCCGGCCGCCTGCTCGACCATTTCGAACGCGGCAAGCTGCTGTTGACCGGCGTGCAGGTCATGGTGGTGGACGAGGCCGACCGGATGCTCGACATGGGGTTCATCCCCGATATCGAACGCATTTTCAGCCTTACGCCCTTCACCCGTCAGACGCTGTTCTTCTCGGCCACCATGGCGCCCGAGATCGAGCGCATCACCAACACCTTCCTGTCGGCCCCGGCCCGCATCGAAGTCGCCCGTCAGGCCTCGGCCTCCGAGACCATCGAACAGGGCGTCGTGATGTTCAAGGCATCCCGCCGTGATCGCGAAGGCACCGAAAAGCGCGCGCTCCTGCGCAAGCTGATCGACAACGAAGGCGACAAGTGTTCGAACGCCATCGTCTTCTGCAACCGCAAGACGGATGTGGATATCGTCGCCAAATCGCTCAAGAAGTACGGCTACGACGCGGCCCCGATCCATGGTGATCTGGACCAGTCGCAGCGCACCAAGACGCTTGATGGCTTCCGCGATGGCAGCCTGCGGTTCCTCATCGCGTCCGACGTCGCCGCACGCGGCCTCGACGTGCCAGCGGTCAGCCACGTCTTCAACTTCGATGTGCCCAGCCACGCCGAGGACTACGTGCATAGAATCGGCCGAACCGGCCGTGCCGGGCGCGATGGCAAGGCTCTGATGATCTGTAGCCCGCGCGACGAAAAGAACTTCGACGCCATCGAACGCCTGCTGCAAAAAGACATCCCTCGCGTGGACAATCCTCTGGGCCAAGCCGCGCCGGAGGCGTCAGACGCGACACAGGACGACAAGAAAGACAGCAAGCCCCGCCGCAGCAGTCGGAGCGGACGCGGTCGTAGCAAGCAGACCGAGGCCGAAGCGGTCCAGGTTCAGGACACCAAGCAGACAACCGTTGAAAAAGACGCTCCTGCGCGGACACAGCCAGAACCGAAGGTGCAGCAAGACACGTCTCAAGTTGGGTCCGACAAGGGCAACCGCAACCGCCGCAATGACCGCGGCGGACGCGATAACAACGTTGTCGGCATGGGCGACCACATGCCGTCCTTTATCGCCAAAAGCTTCGACGAACGCCGCGCTGGCTGACGGTTCAGGGCAGAGTTTCCGGCACCGGAAACGCGGCGATGCGTCGACGCATCGCCCGCCTAGATCGGCCGCATCAAGTCCCGACAAATCGACGGCACATCCTCGAACCGTTCGAACGCACGGTCATGCGGGATTTCGTCGACGGATTTCGTCCGGATGCCCTCGGTAAAGAAGGCAAACGGCACCCCTGCCCGCTGCGCGGTCTCGGCATCCACATCGCTGTCGCCGACATAGACACCCTCGGTCGCGCCCATGCGTTCGAATGCCAATCGCAACGGCGCCGGATCCGGTTTGCGCACAGACAACGTGTCGCCCGCGATGATCGCATCGAACCATCTGGTCAGGTCCACCGCGTCCAACACCGCGGCCAAAGGCCCGCCCGGCTTGTTGGTGCAAATGCCCACCTTGATCCCCTCGGCTCGCAGCGCCTGAACCGCCTCGATGGCACCGGGGAACACGCGCGTGCGCCCCGTGCTGGCTTTGTAATGCGTGATGAACTCTGCCAAAAGCGGGTCGAACTGGTCCGCCTCCAACGCAGTCGCCGCGATCAGGCGGTCAAGGAACACCCGTTCGCCCATGCCGACAAATCCACCGATCTGTGCCTGCGGCAACGGATCAAGCCCGTGATCGGCCAGAAGCGCATTCGCCGCCGCCGCGATGTCCGGCAGACTGTCGATCAGCGTTCCGTCGAGGTCAAAGACAACGCCCCGCGTCATGCCAACCTGCTGATAACCACAGTGACCTCGGGCTTCTTGCCGATCTCGTTCTGCGTCGTCTGACGCGCGATCCGGCGCAACCCTTCTTCAAGCTTGTCATCGTCCGTGATGGTTTTCTCACCGGCTCGCCCGATGAATTGCGACAGGTCTTCCTCCAGCGCATCCACCAGCGGCGCATTGTTCCGGCCCATTTCCGGCAGCCCCATGATCTCGCACCACGGCTCACCCAGCATGTCGTCCTGTTCATCAAGGATGACCGTCACGATCACATGCCCATTGAGCGCCATGCGGATCCGGTCGCGCACGATCCCGTCCATCGCACCGATCTTCACCGACCCGTCCAGATAGGTGCGACCCGTCTCGACATATTCCGCGACCGTGGGCTCGTTGCCCGACAGATCCATCATCATCCCGTTCACGGCCAACACGCCCTTGCGACCGCCCGCACCCGCGACCTTCACATGCTCGCGCAGGTGGCGGTGTTCGCCGTGCATCGGAATGACAAGCTGCGGATTGACCAAGCCGTGGATGGTCTCGAGATCGGGCCGATTGGCATGGCCCGACACGTGATACTTGCCGCTGCTGTCATCGACCACATCCACACCCTGCTCCGAAAACGCGTTCATGATGCTGATCACGCCACGCTCGTTGCCGGGAATGGTCTTGGAGGAGAACAGGAACAGATCGCCCTCGGCCATCGTCAGGCCCTGGTACTTGCCCCGCGCCAGCTGCGCCGAGGCCGCCCGGCGTTCGCCCTGGCTCCCCGTCACGATGAGCATCAGGTTCTCGCGCGGAATCTGCGTCGCCTCTTCCGGGCTGATCACGCTCGGGAAATCAGAGAGGACACCTGTGGTGATCGACGCCTCGATCATCCGCCGCATCGCCCGCCCCAGCAGACAGACCGACCGACCGGCCCGCACCGCAGCCTCGGCCAGCGTCTTGACCCGCGCCACGTTGGACGCGAACGTGGTGGCCACAACCATCCCGGTTGCCTCGCGCACCAGCGTTTCGATCTCGGGTCCGACCGTCGCTTCCGACCGCCCTTCGTGCAGGGAAAACACGTTCGTGGAATCGCAGACCAGCGCCTTCACACCCGGCTTGCCCACCTCTTCCCAAAGCGCGCGGTCGAACGGCTCTCCCACCACGGGGGTTTCGTCGATCTTGAAATCCCCCGAATGCACCAAACGTCCCTTCGGCGTGTCGATCACGAGCCCCGAGCTTTCGGGGATCGAATGCGAGATCGGCACGAAACCCACCTTGAACGGGCCCGCCTCGATGGTTTCGGGCCAGGGTGACACGGTGCGCACGGTTTCAGGCGACTGCCCCGCATCCTCCATCTTCAACCGTGCGATATGCGCCGTGAAGGCCCGCGCGTAGATCGGCGCGCCAAGCTCTTCCCAAAAATGCCCCACCGCACCGACATGGTCTTCATGCGCGTGGGTGATGAAGATCGCCTCGAGCTGGTTGCGCCGTTCTTTCAGCCAGGTGATGTCCGGCAGGATCAGATCGACCCCCGGCGTGCTGTCCATGTCCGGGAAGGTCACGCCCAGATCGACAAGGATCAGCCGCTCTTTCCCCGGTTTGCCGTAGCCATAGACATAGGCATTCATGCCAATTTCGCCGGCCCCGCCAAGGGGCAGGTAGATGATCCGTTCACCGCTCATGATTTATCCGTTTTCTGTGTTGTAAGAGTGGATGACCGTCAGACCGTGCATGGTCAGGTCATCTTCAATCGTGTCAAATAGCAGCTCACCCTGTGCAAACAAGGGAGCAAGCCCGCCGGTTCCAATGACCTTCATCGGTTTGCCGTATTCAGCCTTTATCCGCGTGGTGATCCCCTGGATCAACCCGACATAGCCCCAGAACACCCCGGACTGGATACAGGCCACGGTATTGGTGCCGATCACCTTCTCGGGCTGGGAAATGTCCACATGCGGCAGCGCCGCCGCCCCCTGGTGCAGCGCCTCGAGCGACAGGTTCACCCCCGGCGCGATCACCCCGCCGACATAGGCGCCGTCCTCGGCCACCACGTCGAAATTGGTCGCGGTGCCGAAATCCACCACCACCACGTCACCACCATGCCGATCAAAGGCCCCCGCTGCATTGGCAAGCCGGTCCGGCCCCACCCCGGTGCCCGCATCCACACGCGGCGCATGGGGCAACAGGCACTCGGGCTTGCCGACCACGATGGGCCGCACGCCAAAGAACCGGTCCGAGAACACCCGCAGGTTCCACACCACGCGCGGCACGGTGGACGAAATGATCACATCCGAAATATCCGCCTCGATGCCGTAATGCTTGATCAGGGTCGAGAACCACGTGAAATAGGCATCCGCCGTGCGCCCGTGATGGGTCGAAGTGCGCAGCGTACACAGGAACCGCTCCCCGTCCCAAATGGAGAACACGGTGTTGGTGTTGCCGCAATCAATACACAGAAGCATCGCCCTGCCCCTCAAAAGAAGATATCCGCCGCCGCGATGGCCTGGCGGGTTGACCCGGTGTTTAGGACGATCCGCCCCTCGGCGTCCACTGTCTCGAAACGTCCGGTGATCTCGGTCTCGCCCATGCGCGCGGTGACGCGCTCGCCCAACCGCGCCGCCCGCGCCAGCCACGCCTCGCGAATGGGTCCGAACCCGTAGGTCACGAACTGCGCCTCGTGCCGCGCGAAAGCCGCGGCCAGCATGTCCAGGAACACTTCCGGCCCCACTTCGACACCCAAGGCCGACAGCACCGATACGGGCGGCACCGCCCGCGCCTCGACCTCCGAAAGGGCGGGTGCGGCAACCAGGTTCACGCCGATCCCGATGGCCAGATGCGACCCAAGGCTTTCCAGCAGGATCCCCGCCACCTTGCCCCCGGTCAGAAGCACGTCATTCGGCCATTTGAGCGCAAGCCCGTCCACCCGGCCCGACACCGCCACCAGCGCATCGTAAAGGGCCAGCGCCGCGACGAAACTCCGCAGCGCCCGACGGTCGGGCGCGTCCGACGTCGGCATCACCAGCGTGGCCGCGAAATTGCCGTCCGGGTTCACCCAGGCCCGTCCGCGTCGCCCGCGCGCCGCCGTCTGCCGCAGCGCACAAATCCAAGTCGGCCCCGAAAGCCCCGGCGCCTGCCGCGCCGCCTCGAGCATGGTGCTGTCCACCTCGGCCAGCACCTGCCGCCCGTATCCCGCAGGCCAGTCAACCAAGGCACACTGCTCCTTCATCTTGCCAGATAAACTCCCGCCGGAGGCTTTGCGACCCGCGCAGCGGGGCGCAAAAAACAAAGCGACGCGCCAGAGGCGCGTCACATTGTTTCAACGGTGTCAGAGGCTTAGTTGACAAGGGTCGCCGCTGCCGCTGCCGCCGCGCCTTCGATCCCGAAGAGGTTGACGACACCGACCACCATGATCACCGCGCTGGCCATCAACATGCCCCAGAGCACCGGCGACTTGTTGCCGTCCAGCGCGTCATCCCGCTCTTCGCCGAAATACATGTAGAACACAATCCGCAGGTAATAGAACGCGCCGATCACCGATGCGATCACGCCGGCAATCGCCAGCCATGCCAACCCGGCCTCATACGCCGCGCGCAGCACGTAGAGCTTGCCGAAGAAGCCCACCAGCGGCGGCACACCTGCCAGGGAGAACAGCAACACCAGCATCGCCAGCGCCTTGCCCGGCTCACGCTTGGAGTACATGTTGAGCGACGCGATGTTGGACACCGGCTGCCCGTCCCGCTGCATCGACAGGATGAAGGCGAAGGTGCCCACATTCATCGTCACGTAGATCGCCATGTAGATCAGCATCGCCTGAACGCCGAACGCCGTGCCGGCCGCCAGCCCCATCAGTGCGTAGCCCATATGCGCGATGGACGAGAACGCCATCAGGCGCTTGATGTCGGTCTGACCAATCGCGGCAATCGCGCCAAGGAACATGGACAGCAGGGACAAGAGCGCGATCACTTGGCTCCAATCGCTCACGGCACTTCCGAAGGCGTCATGCATGACCCGCGCAAACAGCGCCATCGCCGCCACTTTCGGAGCGGTGGCGAAGAACGCCGTCACCGGCGTCGGAGAGCCTTCGTAGACATCCGGCGTCCACATGTGGAACGGCACAGCGGATACCTTGAACGCAAGGCCGGAGATCAGGAACACCAAACCGAAGAGCAGGCCCAGCGACACGCCGCCCTCGCTCGCCGTCTGGATGATGCCCGAGAACAGCGTTGTGCCGGAATACCCATAGACGAGCGACGCGCCGTAAAGCAGCAGCCCCGACGACAGCGCGCCCAGCACGAAATACTTGAGACCGGCTTCGGTGGATTTCAGGCTATCGCGCCGCAGCGACGCCACGACATAAAGCGCCAGCGACTGAAGCTCGAGCCCCATGTAAAGCGCCATCAGGTCGCCCGCCGACACCATCATCATCATGCCGACCACGGCCAGCGCGATCAGCAGCGGGTATTCGAACCGCAGCAATCCGCGACGCGTCATGTAGGCCTCGGACATCAGCAGCACCGCCGCTGCCGACACAAGGATGACCACCTTGGCGAACCGCGCAAACCCGTCGTCGATGAACATGCCGTTGAAGGCGACGTTGGTGCCACCCCCGTTCAGACCGATCCACACGGCAAGCGCCAGGAACAGACCGCTCGTGGCCCAGACCAGCAGCGATGCCACGCCGTCCTTGACGGTGTAGACCGCACCCAGAAGTGCGACCATCGCGTAGACCGCCAGCACGATTTCCGGCAGGATGATACCCAGATCAGCCGAGAGCATAGCCCAGCCCCCTTATTCGCTATGCGCGACCTGCGTGGCGAGATCCGCCTCCGCAACCGCGACTTGATAGTTTGAAACCAGCGCCTCGACCGACGGCCCGATCGTGTCGAGGATCGGGGCCGGGTACACGCCAAAGAGGATCGTCGCCACCACCAGCGGCGCGAAGATCGCCCGCTCGCGGCGCGTCATGTCGGTGATGGTCTTGAGGCTTTCCTTGATGAGATCGCCAAGCACCACCCGGCGGTACAGCCAAAGCGCATAGGCCGCCGACAGAATTACACCCGTTGTCGCCACCGCGGCGATCCAGGTGTTGACCTGGAAAATCCCCATCAGCGTCAGGAATTCCCCGATGAAGCCGGAGGTGCCCGGCAATCCGACATTGGCCATCGTGAACAACATGAAAATCAGCGCGTAGGCCGGCATCCGGTTCACCAGGCCGCCATAGGCGTCGATCTCGCGCGTGTGCATCCGGTCATAGATCACGCCGACGCAGAGGAAGAGCGCGCCCGAGATGAAGCCGTGGCTGATCATCTGGAAGATCGCCCCATCCACACCTTGCTGGTTCGCTGCGAAGATGCCCATCGTCACATAGCCCATATGGGCGACCGACGAATAGGCGATGAGCTTTTTCATGTCTTCCTGCACCAGCGCCACCAGCGACGTGTAGACGATGGCGATCACCGACATCCACAGCACCAGCGGGGCCATGACATCGGACCCGACCGGGAACATCGGCAGGCTGAACCGCAGGAAGCCGTAGCCCCCCATCTTCAGAAGGATCGCCGCCAGAACCACCGACCCCGCGGTCGGCGCTTGCACGTGCGCGTCCGGCAACCATGTGTGGACCGGCCACATCGGCATCTTCACCGCGAAGCTGGCGAAGAAGGCTAGGAACAGCAGCGTCTGCAACCCGCCGACGATCTGCACCCCGAGGATCGAGAAGCTCTCCGACCCGAACTGGTGCACCAGCAATTGCTCTATATCCGTGGTGCCCGCGTCCGAGAACATCGCCACCATCGCCACCAGCATCAGCACCGAGCCGAGGAAGGTGTAGAGGAAGAACTTGAACGACGCGTAGATGCGGTTCTTGCCGCCCCAGATCCCGATGATCAGAAACATCGGGATCAGACCCGCCTCGAAGAAGAGGTAGAACAGCACCAGATCTAGCGCCATGAACACGCCCAGCATGAGCGTCTCGAGGATCAAGAACGCGATCATGTATTCCTTGACGCGGTGGGTCACGTCCCAGCTTGCCGCGATGACCAGAGGCATCATGAAGGTGGTGAGCATCACGAACAGCACAGAAATGCCGTCGACCCCCATCTTGTACTGCATGCCAAGCAGCCATTCGCCCTGCTCGACCATCTGGAACCCGGTGTTTTGCGGGTCGAACTGGAACAGGATGAAAAGCGAGATCAGGAACGTGGCCGAGGTCGCGATCAGCGCCAGCCACTTGGCATTCCGGTTCGCCGCCTCGTCGTCTCCGCGGAGGAACACGAGCAGGATCACCGCTGCCAGGGCTGGCAGGAAGGTGACGATGGACAGAAGGTTATCCATTATTCAACTCCTCCGCTCAGCGTCATCCAGGTGACGAGTGCGGCAATGCCGATCACCATGAAGAAGGCGTATGTGAAGATGTACCCCGATTGCGCCCGACCGGCGAGCCGCGTCAGCATCGGAATGAACCCCATTGCCAGCCCGTTGATCGACCCGTCAATCACATTGCCGTCCCCGCGCTTCCAGAAGATGCGCCCGACCATGCTGGCGGGTTTCACGAAAAGGAAGTCGTAGATCTCGTCGAAATACCACTTGTTGAGCAGGAACAGGTACAGCGGGCGCTGGTTCTCGGCCAGTCGCTTGGGCAGCGACGGGTTCACGATGTAGAACCAGTACGCCGTCGCGAGGCCCAGAAGCATGGCGATGAACGGGCTCAGCTTGACCCAAGTGGGCACGTAATGCGCTTCATGCAACACGGTGTTCTCCGGTGCGATATAGATCGCTGCCTCGCCCGGCGCGCTTTCCATGACATAATGCAACTCGGACGCCTTGGGGCTGCGTTCTGCCACCTGCTCGACAAGCTCTGCTGTCGGCTCGCCATAGGCACCACCGAAGAAGCTGATGACCTCGTTGGGCTTGCCAAAGAAGCTCGAATACCAGATGGCCCCGGCAAAGATTGACCCAAGGCTCAGGACACCCAGCGGGATCAGCATGATCATCGGGCTTTCATGCGCGTGTTCATGCGTGTGCTTGTCGCCGCGCGGCTTGCCGTAGAAGGTCAGGAACATCAGCCGCCAGCTATAGAAGCTTGTGAACAGCGCCGCGATGACCAGCAGCCAGAAGGCATAGCCCATCGGACCGGCGGCATAGGCGCTCTCGATCACCGCATCTTTCGACGCAAACCCGGCGAAACCGATCCAGCCAGTGAGCGGAATACCCACACCCGTGATGGCCAGCGTGCCGATCATCATCGCGGCGAAGGTATAGGGGATCTTCTTGCGCAGACCGCCGTAGTTCCGCATGTCCTGTTCGTGGTGCATCGCGTGGATGACCGACCCGGCCCCGAGGAACAGCATCGCCTTGAAGAACGCGTGCGTGAACAGATGGAACATCGCCACGCTGTAGGCCCCGACGCCGGCGGCCACGAACATATAGCCCAGCTGCGACATGGTCGAATAGGCGATCACGCGCTTGATGTCGTTCTGCACCAGACCAATGGTCGCCGCGACAAAGGCCGTGGACGCGCCCAGCACGGTCACGAACATCATCGCTTCGGGTGCAAATTCCATCACCGGCGACATCCGGCAGACCAGGAACACCCCCGCCGTCACCATCGTCGCCGCGTGGATCAGCGCCGACACCGGGGTCGGGCCTTCCATCGCATCCGGCAGCCATGTGTGCAGGAACAACTGCGCCGACTTGCCCATCGCCCCGATGAACAGCAGCACCGCGATCAGGTTCGCTGCGTTCCATTCCCCCCAGAGGAAGGTCAGCTGCGTTTCCGCCAGTGTGGGCGCGGCCGCGAAGATGTCGTCGAAGCGGATGCTGTCGACAAGGAAGAACAGCGCGAAAATGCCAAGCGCGAAACCGAAGTCACCGACGCGGTTGACCACGAACGCCTTGATCGCGGCGGCATTTGCCGACGGCTTGCGGTAGTAGAAGCCGATCAACAGGTAGGACGCGACGCCCACGCCTTCCCAGCCGAAGAACATCTGGACCAGATTGTCAGACGTCACCAGCATGAGCATGGCGAAGGTGAAGAACGACAGATAGGCAAAGAAGCGCGGCTTGTAGACCTCGCCTTCTTTCCACTGCGGATCGTGGTCCATGTAGCCGAAGGAATAGAGGTGCACGAGCGCCGACACGGTGGTCACGACGATCAGCATGATCGCCGTCAGCCGATCCAGCCGGATCGCCCACTCGGTCGACAGCGTGCCGCTCTCGATCCAGCGCAGGATGTTGATGGTCTCGGTGACGCCGTCATGGGTCAGGAAGACGATCCAGGACAGGACGCAGGCGAAGAACAGAAGCCCCGTCGCCACCCATTGCGCGGCGGTCTCGCCAATGAACTTCCAGCCGAACCCGCAGAGGATCGCGCCGACAAGCGGGGAAAACAGGATGAGCGTTTCCATTAGTTATACTCCAGTCCCGGTTGTCCGCTCTGGCACGCAGGGCATTTTCTCAAGTGAAGATCAGATCCGTTTGCGCCATAGACCGCACCGCATTCTGAGCAACCAACTTGATAAACCTTTTGATTGTGGTCGTTGCCATCCAAGTCCGTTTTTCGGATTACAACCTGCCCATTTCGATTAACCGAACCGATTTGTGTAGAGTAGCCAGCCTGCATTGGGTCAGCCCTTCATCACGTTGACGTCTTCAACCGCGATGGAGCCACGGTTGCGGAAGAAACAGACGAGGATGGCAAGGCCAATCGCGGCTTCGGCGGCGGCCACGGTGAGAACGAACAGGGTAAAAACCTGCCCCACCAGATCGCCAAGGAAGCTCGAAAACGCGACAAGGTTAATGTTCACCGCCAAGAGCATCAGTTCGATGCTCATCAGCAGGATGATCACGTTCTTGCGGTTCAGGAACAGCCCGAAAATCCCGATCACGAACAGCACCGCTGCCACTGTCAGGTAATGCTCAAGTCCTATCATCACGTCCCCCGGGGCCTTGCGCCCTCTGGTTCTTTCGACGGGTTGGCGGATACCAACCCCTTGTTTTCACTCATGTCCCCACGGGGACACGCTTAGGTTGTGCCTAAAGCCCCTGCCCGGGCTTCACGTCTTTCAGTTCCATCGACTTGGCCGGATCGCGGTACATCTGCGCCAGCACGTTCTGGCGCTTGACGTCCGAACGATGGCGGAGTGTCAGCACGATCGCGCCGATCATCGCCACCAGCAAAATCAGCCCAGCAAGCTGGAACAGCAGGAAATACTGATCATAAAGAATGAGCCCCAAGGCTTCGGTATTGTGCCGATCCACTGGCGCCACCTGAGCGCGCAACCCTTCGGCCGCCGCGTTGCTTTCCCATGCACCGAAGGCCAGCGCGAATTGCATCAGGATGATGACCCCGAACAGCAGCGCCAACGGCACGTAACGCGCCATCTCGGCCTTCAGCTCGGCGAAATCCACGTCGAGCATCATCACCACGAACAGGAACAAAACCGCCACCGCGCCGACATAGACGATGACCAGAAGCATCGCCACGAATTCGGCGCCCAGAAGCACGAACAACCCGGCTGAAGACAGGAAGGCAAGGATGAGCCACAGCACCGAATGCACCGGGTTCCGGCTGATCACAGTGAACAGGCCACCGGCAATCGTGCACAGGGCAAAGAGGTAGAAGGCAAAGACACTCATGTCTCGTCATCCTTTTTGTCGTCTTCCATGACATCCCGCGCAAGTTCCATTGCGCGCGTCATGGCGGGGATACCGGCGAACATCGACATCTGTGCGATGGTCTCGGCAATCTCGTCTCTGGTGGCACCGGCAGCCAAGGCGTGACGCACGGTCATGCGCACCTGCGTATCCGCCTGCGCGCCCTGCATCGTCAGACCGGCCAGCGTGAGCAAAAGCCGTGTCTTGGCATCCAGCCCATCCTTGCTGATGCCCTTGCCGAACCACATCTCCATGGCGTCTTTCGGCATGGTGGGCCACATCTTTTCAAACCCCTTGGGGTCAAACGACGACAGAGCGGGATTGAAAGCCTTCGCCATCTCCTGCGCCTGCTGCATCATCAACTCGAACGGGGTTTTCGGATCGCTCATCGGTACGGTGCATCCAGTTCGAGGTTGCGCGCGATCTCGGCTTCCCAGCGGTCGCCGTTGTCCAGAAGCTTGGCCTTGTCGTAGTACAGTTCTTCGCGCGTTTCGGTCGAAAACTCGAAGTTGGGACCTTCGACAATGGCATCCACCGGGCACGCCTCCTGGCAAAAGCCGCAATAGATGCACTTGGTCATGTCGATGTCATAGCGCGTGGTGCGGCGGCTTCCGTCGTCACGCGGTTCGGCATCAATGGTGATCGCCTGCGCCGGGCAAATCGCCTCGCACAGTTTGCAGGCGATGCAGCGTTCTTCGCCATTGGGATACCGCCGCAGCGCGTGTTCACCGCGGAACCGCGGGGACAAAGGCCCCTTTTCGTGCGGGTAGTTGATGGTGGCCTTGGGCGCGAAGAAATACTTGAGGCCCAGCTTCATGCCTTGCCAGAAGTCCTGAAGAAGGAAGTACTTGGCGGCGCGTCCGTAGTCGATCTGCGTCATCTCTACTCTCCTTATACCCAGCGCGCGAATGCGCCCCAGAACCAGTCGAATTTCGCTGCAAAGGCCACGAAGACCACCCAGACCAACGAGAACGGCAGGAACACTTTCCAGCCAATCCGCATTAGTTGGTCATAGCGGTAGCGGGGCGTGATCGCCTTCACCATCGCGAAGATGAAGAAGAAGAACGCCATCTTCGCCACCATCCATAGTGCGCCGTCCGGCAGACCGGGGATCGGCGACAGCCAACCGCCGAAGAACAGCAGAGACATCAGCGCGCACATCAGGAAGATCGCGATGTACTCTCCCGCCATGAACAGCAGGAACGGCGTGGACGAATATTCCACCTGGTAGCCCGCAACCAGTTCGGATTCCGCTTCGGGAAGGTCGAAGGGCGGGCGGTTGGTCTCCGCCAAGGCGCTGATCAGGAACAGGAAAACCATCGGGAAATGCGGCAGCCAGTACCATGAGAAGAAGCCGAAATCACCGTCTTGTGCGCGCACGATATCGCCGAAATTCATCGACCCCGTCGAGATGATGATGCCGATGATGATGAGGCCGAGCGACACTTCATACGAGATCATCTGCGCAGCAGAGCGCAGCGAGCCAAGGAACGGATATTTGGAGTTCGACGCCCAGCCACCCATGATCACGCCGTAAACCTCAAGCGAGGACACGGCGAAGACGAACAGGATCGCCACGTTGATGTCGGACAGAACCCAACTGTCGTTGAACGGGATCACCGCCCACGCGACCATGGCGAGCACGAAGCTTGTCATCGGCGCCAGCATGAAGACCGGACGGTCCGCACCGGCGGGAACAACGACCTCTTTGACCACGTATTTCAACGCGTCGGCTACAGTTTGCAGCAGGCCATAGGCCCCCACGACGTTGGGCCCGCGCCGCATCTGGACGGCCGCCCAGATCTTGCGGTCGCCGTAGACGAGGAACAGGAGGCTCACCATCACAAAGCCCAGTACCGCAAGGCACTGTGCCACGATGATCACGCCGATCCCCAGGGGGGTGGTAAAGAAGTCAGCCATCACGTCCTCAAACCATCGGTATTCCGTTTTCAACGCAGGAGGCGGTCACGACTTCGGCGTCGATGGTCCGCACCCCACGGGGCAGCGCCGGCGAGATGGTGTAAACCGCATCTCCTCGCCAGAGGCCAGCCTCTTCGTATACATTTGTGCGCAAATGCCGCGCAAATCCGTAACCCCGAATGAGCGCGTATTGCGCCGCCGCACATTCGGCGTAGTCCTCCACGTCCGACGGCCCGCGCGCCCCGCGCATCGCCACATCGAACTTGACCAGGTCGCCATCCAGCAATGTGGTCTGCACCCCTTCGTAATTGGGCGCGAACCGCGCGGGCGGCGTCGGCGCTGCCTCGCAGCCGGACAAACCGCCCACCATCGCAAGAGCGACAGATGTTATGACCGCCGGGTGGCGCATTCCGCTCACTCCGCCGCGATCTTGGTGTCCTTGCGGGCCTTCGCGCCCGCTGAAAGCTCTGCCATCAGGCTGCTGGCCCGGGCAATCGGATTGGTCAGCCAGAAATCCCGGATCGGGTTGCGGAAATCCGCGTCGCCCAGCTTGCCTTCGGCCTCAAGCTGCCATTCGTTCTCCGGCACCTGGTCGATTTGGGCGAGATGCGGGACATCGGCCACCAGTTTCTGACGCAACTGCGCAAGACTGTCGAAGGGCAAAGTTGCCCCCAGTTCCGCAGACAGCGCGCGCAGGATGGCCCAGTTTTCCTTGGCCTCGCCGGGTGCGAAGCTGGCACGCAGCGCAAGTTGTGGACGCCCTTCGGTGTTGACGAAAAGCCCCTGCTCTTCCGTGTAAGCCGCCCCCGGAAGGATGATGTCGGCGCGGTGTGCGCCCCGGTCGCCGTGGCTGCCTTGGTAGATCACGAACGGACCATCGGCGATTTCCACCTCGTCCGCGCCGAGGTTGTAGATCACCTCTGCGCCGTCGATCGCCTTCTCCATGCCGCCCTCGGTGGTGCACCCGGCATCCATCGCGCCGACGCGACCCGCTGCGGTGTGCAGGACCAGAAGTTTGGAGCCTGAAATCTCGGCCATCTTTTGCGCTGCCGCCAGAACCGCCGCGCCATCCGCCTCGCGCAAGGCGCCCTGGCCGACGATGACGATGCTATTCTTGTCGTCGCGCGTCTCGTCCGACACGCCCTTGTCGATCATCGCCTGCAACGCGGCACGATCGGTGCCAGCGTGGTGATAATCATACGTCAAATCAACGGCTTCGCCGATCAGAGCGACATCGGCGCCCGCGGCCCACGCCTTGCGGATGCGGGCATTCAGCACCGGCGCTTCGTCGCGCGGGTTGGTGCCGATCAGCAGGATCATACCCGCCGTGTCGATCTCTTCGATGGTCGCCGTGCCGACATAGCCGGAGCGGTTGCCCGCAGGCAGCTTCGCCCAATCGGTGCGGCATTCGACCTGTCCACCCTGCCCCTCGATCAGAACTTTCAGCGCATAGGCTGCCTCGGTCGGGACCAAATCGCCGACGAGACCGGCGAGTTTCTTGCCCTTCATCGCCTCGGCGGTCTTGGTCAGCGCTTCGGGCCAGGTGGCCGGGCGCAACTTGCCGTTTTCGCGCACGTAAGGCTTGTCCAGGCGCTGCTTGCGCAGCCCGTCCCAGACAAAGCGCGTCTTGTCGGAAATCCATTCCTCGTTCACGCCGTCATGGTTGCGCGGCAAAAAGCGCATGACTTCCCGACCCTTGGTATCGACGCGGATGTTTGACCCAAGCGCATCCATCACGTCGATGGATTCGGTCTTGGTCAGCTCCCACGGGCGGGCGGTGAAGGCGTAGGGTTTCGACACCAAAGCGCCCACCGGGCACAGGTCGATGATGTTGCCCTGCATGTTGCTGTCGAGCGTTTCGCCCAGATAAGCGGTGATCTCGCTGTCTTCGCCCCGACCCGTCTGGCCCATCTGGGTGATGCCCGCGACCTCGGTCGTGAAGCGGACGCAACGGGTGCAGGAAATGCAGCGCGTCATATGGGTTTCGACCAGCGGGCCAAGGTCCAGATCCTCAACCGCGCGCTTGGGTTCGCGGAAGCGGCTGAAATCCACACCATAGGCCATCGCCTGATCCTGAAGATCGCATTCGCCGCCCTGATCGCAAATGGGGCAATCGAGCGGGTGGTTGATGAGCAGGAACTCCATCACCCCTTCGCGCGCCTTTTTCACCATGGGCGAGTTGGTCTTGACCACGGGCGGCTGGCCTTCCGGCCCCGGACGCAGATCCTTGACCTGCATCGCGCAGCTTGCCGCAGGTTTGGGCGGTCCGCCCACAACTTCGACAAGACACATCCGGCAATTGCCGGCGATGGACAGACGTTCATGGTAGCAGAACCGCGGCACCTCGATCCCTGCCTGTTCACAGGCCTGAATCAGCGTCATCGCGCCGTCCACTTCAATCTCGTTTCCATCGATGTTGATCTTGCGCAAGTCAGACATGCCCGAGCCCTTTGTTCCCATTTGGCTGGCGCAGTCGATGCCGTGGCAACAGGCTATCGGCTGACGTCGCCCGCCTTCTAACCCCAACGCATCAAATAGGCCAGATGTTCAGGCAAAAAGAAAACGGGAAATATCGACGCGGGCGCAGATTTTTCTGCACCTGCATCCTATGACGCAAAGTCAGGCAATAAACAGGTTTATCTCAGCAACTGGCCGATTTCGGTTTGCGACTCGATCTGCCGTTGGCCGAAGCGGCACAGCGCGGGGATGTCATCCGCACGCACGCCGTTCTCCGCCAAAAATTGCTCGGCCTTGGCTTTCATCCGCGCCTTTTCCTCGCGAGAGGTGACATAGCGTTCCACCTCTTTTTCGGTGTAGCCCATATCCCGCGCCAAGGCTTTCAGGCGGTTCAGTTCGGAATAGGCCCGGATGAGACGCGCGTTGATGTTGTCGCAGGATTTGCGGATCGCATCGGCGATAGCGACGTTCATCAGGCCATTGTCGATGGCGGGCACATCCCGCAACGGTGTCTGGGCCGAGACCACGGAGCCCAGGGTCAGCGCAAGGATCAAGGCCGGGGTCAGCAATCGCATCTTTTCATCCAATACCATCCGCCCTCAATATGGTGACGGAGACCGCGGTTATTCAATATCACCCTTTACAACTTTTGGAGACCGGAGGCGTCAGGGTTCGATACAACGTCCCGACAGCACCACTTTGTTGTTGTCGATGGTCAAGGCGGTGTCGTCCGTGTCCGGTCCAACGGTCCAGGCGATATCCGAACTTCCCAGATAGGCGATGCAATGCTGAACCGCCTGATAGGCCGCCGCCCGCTTCGAGCCCTCGAGGCTCACCGAGGCCGGGCCACCAGTTGCAACGAACGCCGCCCTGTCACCGCGTTCGGACCGCAGATCGCCGCTAAACCTGGCACCTTCGTAGGTGACGGTTTCCAACTCGCCCCGGCCACATGCCGCGAGTGTCAGTATGATTGCGCCTGCTGCCCATGCCGATTTCATGGTGATACCCCTTCGAAAATGCTGGGCGCACATTGCGCTTAGACGCGATACGCTTGCAACCCCTGAGACACGTCCACCGCAATCGGCATGAAAAAAGGCGCGAAAACGCGCCTTTATCCAATTTTGTGCGAGCGGCCTTCAAACGCGATCTATAAACCAAGCCAAAGAGCCGTTTTGAGACGGTTACCGCCTACTCGGCCGCAACCGCGCTGACCCGGCCGCTTTTCTGAGCCTTGATCCGGTCCTCGATCTCATCGCGGAAGTTCTTGATGAGACCCTGGATCGGCCAGGCCGCCGCATCGCCAAGGGCGCAGATGGTGTGGCCTTCGACCTGCTTGGTCACGTCGAAGAGCATGTCGATTTCCTCGACCTCTGCCTCGCCGCGCACCAGACGGTCCATCACGCGCATCATCCAGCCGGTGCCTTCGCGGCAGGGCGTGCACTGACCACAGCTTTCATGCTTGTAGAAAGCCGACAGCCGCCAGATCGCCTTGATGATATCGGTGGACTGATCCATCACGATCACCGCCGCCGTGCCAAGGCCAGAGCCCAGTTCACCGCGCAGGTAGTCGAAATCCATGATCGCGTCCTTCATGTGCTCACCGCGCACACAGGGCACAGACGATCCGCCGGGGATCACGGCCTTCAGGTTGTCCCAACCGCCGCGAATGCCGCCGCAGTGCTTTTCGATCAGTTCTTCGAACGAGATCGACATCGCCTCTTCGACCACGCAGGGGTTGTTCACATGGCCCGAGATCGCGAAAAGCTTGGTGCCAGCGTTGTTCTGACGCCCAAAGCCCGAGAACCATTCGCCGCCCCGCCGCAGGATCGTCGGCACCACGGCGATGGATTCCACGTTGTTCACGGTGGTCGGGCAGCCATAGAGGCCCGATCCCGCCGGGAACGGCGGTTTCATGCGGGGCATCCCCTTTTTGCCTTCGAGGCTTTCAAGAAGCGCCGTTTCCTCGCCGCAAATGTAAGCGCCTGCGCCGTGATGCAGGTAAAGATCGAAATCCCAACCGGATCCGGCAGCGTTTTTGCCGATCAGCCCGGCGTCATACGCCTCGTCGATGGCGTTTTGCAGCGCCTCTTTCTCGCGGATGTATTCGCCGCGAATGTAGATGTAGCAGGCATGGGCCTGCATCGCGAAAGACGCGATCAGGCAGCCCTCGATCAGCGTGTGCGGATCGTGGCGCATGATCTCACGATCCTTGCAGGTGCCCGGTTCGGACTCGTCGGCATTCACCACCAGATAGCTGGGACGCCCGTCGCTTTCCTTGGGCATGAAGGACCACTTGAGACCCGTCGGGAAGCCTGCGCCACCCCGGCCCCGCAGACCCGAGGCTTTCATCTCGTCGATGATCCAGTCACGGCCTTTCTTGATGATATCCGCCGTGCCGTCCCAATGGCCACGCGTCTGCGCGCCCTTGAGCGTCCGGTCGTGCATCCCGTAGATGTTGGTAAAGATCCGGTCCTGATCGGTCAGCATCGTTCATTCCTTGTCAGCTTGGCGCGCACGCCAAATTTGAATTGATTTCCAAATCCCCACGCCGAAACCGGCCAGTACGACAAGATCGAAAAACGCGCGTGTTCGGATTGACCAATCATACGCGTCCCCGATGGCGATGATCAGCACCCAGAAAATCGCGACGCCTGCAATCAAGAGGGCGATCCGTTGCCCCTGTCGTTTCAGCTCTGCGTCGCGGTTTATGTCCGGGTCCGATCCCACTTAGTAAACGTCGCCCTTGTCCACTCGTTTCGAGAACTCGGTATCCCCGCCAGACGCGAGGATTTTCGCTTGTTCGACCCAATTATCGCGGGTCACGCGACCCTTGAACCCCTGAAGATTGGCATTCACCCACGCCACCTCTTCAGCCGTCCAATTGGCAATCTGGTCGAAATGGTAAAAGCCCATGGAGTGCAGAAGCTGCTCCAGTTTCGGGCCAACACCCTTGATTTCCTTCAGGTTGTCCGGCCCGCCTTCGCGCGCCTGCGACAGTGTTTCGGGCTTTTTGCCCTCGGCATCGCCTTCGAGCGCGCCGTCGCCGTCATAGTCCGGCGTCGCTGAGGCCGCGGCGGGTTTGGCTTTGGTGGGTTTCTCGCCCTTGCCGCTCTCGTATTTCCATTCGCCCTTGCGCGATGCAAGCTCGTCCTGACCGGCAAGCTTGGTCGACGGCTTTACCTGTGCGCCCGCTTCGGCATCGGCGGTCGCGGTTGCGGTCTGAACATCGGGAAGTGCGTCGGACGACGGTGTGTCCTTGGAGGCATTTGCGTTCGGCGTATCGGCCTTCGGTGCCGATGTCTTGGCTTCTGACGTCTTGGCCGCCGGGGCCGAAGCCGCCGGAGCGGAGGCCGTGGGCGCAGACGCGCTTGGCGCGGCGGCGGAGGTGTCGCGCGCGCGGGAGGTGTCAATATTGCCCGGACCGCGCGCTTCGGGAAGATCGCGACAGAAAAGCCAGCTGAACACGGCGCCCAGCACCACGAATGCAAGACCGGCCATGAAGATCGACCCGATGATGCCCCAGTCGCCGACCACGAGCAGCAGGACAAAAACGAGCAGACCTACGCCAGCGGCCATAGCCCATGACCCTAGCTGGCAGCCCATGCCTGATTTCTGTTGTTGCATTCGTACTCTCCCTGTCCGTGTTCAGATGTTAGGTGATTTAAGCATCACCGTTCTTGACACGTGCAGAAAACTCTGTCTCGCCGCCTGAGGCAAGTGTCTTGGCCTGTTCGACCCAATTATCGCGCGAAACCCGGCCCTTGAAGCCTTCGAGGTTCTGATCGACCCAGGCCACTTCTTCGGCGGTCCAGCTTGCGATCTGGTCGAAATGGTAAAACCCGAGGCTGTTGCACAGTTCGGCGAGTTTCGGCCCAATCCCCTTGATCCGCTTGAGATCGTCGCCCTTGCCGTCCTTCGGTGCATCGAGCGTCGCGGGCTTGAGGCCCGGTGCCGCGTCGGCTCCGGACGCGCCGGGCGCTGCGGTGGAGGAGGCCGGGGCACTTGCGGGCGGCTTCGCCTTGGCTTCGACGTCGGGTGCTTCGCCCGGCACTTCCGAGCGTTTGTCCGACGCTTCGCCCACATCGCGCGGCGCGGGCTTGTCGCCCTTGGAGCGTCCCCCCTGCGTTCCGTCCGGCCCGTCTGGCGGCATCATGTCGTCCGGTCCCGGCTTGGGCGGTGTGCCTGCATTGGCCGCATTGGCCTGCCACGGTGTGATCAGCGGCACTTCGGTGCCGTCGATCCGCTTGACGGTGTCGCCGATATCCATCGCAAGCTGCACCGAGGCGTTGTATTTGTACTGGCCCGAGTCAAAGTCGGTCAGGCTGGTCAGCCCGGATTTGGGCTCGGATGTGAAACGGCCATTTTGCGGCCCGGGAACAGGCACCTTGCCCGCTGCCAATTCGTCGATGATCTCGGCAAAGCGTTCGGCGGTCAAATCTTCGTAGTAGTCCTTGCCGATCTGCGCCATCGGAGCGTTCGCACAGGCGCCAAGGCACTCGACCTCTTCCCAGCTCAGCTTGCCATCGTCAGACAGCATATGCGGCTTGGGCGCGATCTTTTCCTTGCAGACCGCCACAAGATCCTCGGCCCCGCAGATCATGCAGGACGTGGTGCCGCAAATCTGGATATTCGCTATGCTGCCAACCGGTTGCAGCTGAAACATGAAGTAAAACGACGCCACTTCCAGCGCCCGCATATACGCCATGCCCAGCATGTCGGCCACGTGTTCGATCGCCGGACGGCTCAACCAGCCTTCCTGTTCCTGCGCACGCCACAAAAGCGGAATGATCGCGCTGGCCTGACGGCCCTCGGGATACTTGGTGATCTGCGCTTCGGCCCACGCCCGGTTGGCGTCGGTGAAGGCAAAACTGTCGGGTTGCTCGGAATGGAGGCGTCGTAGCATATCAGATCCTATTGCGTCATCACGCAGACAACGGGAATGTTCGGAATGGTGCGGGTGTCAGCCGCGCCTTGCAGTTCAGCGATCAAGGCGCTTTGACGGGCGGACTGATCCTCGGGCGTGTCGAGGAGGAAGCACAGATAAATCTCCGCCCCATTGGTCATGCCAAAAAGCTCGCGCGCCGCGCCGCCGGTGCCGAAAGGCGTGAACCCACGCTCGGACAACTCGGACACGAAAACATAGTCCGACGTTCCGACCTCGACGGCATGAGCCATCGGCGCGACGGCCAGCAGCGCGGTTATGGCAGCGGCCCGGATCATGCCGGCGCGCAGGCCCCGGTGATCAGACGCACACCGCCGCCTTCGAGGGCCACGGCCTGTTCGGAGGCCAGACGGAACTGCGCCACTTCAACCACCTGTTCGCGGGTCAAGCCCGTTTGCAGCTCAACCGGAAGATAGTCGCTTTCGCTCACCAGATCGCATCCGATCGACGCCACCGCCTCGTCGAACGCGACAAGGTCCGCCTCTGACACACCTTGCGGCGGCAGAGCACAGGCGGTCAGCAGGCCAAGACCGGACAGGACAGCAAGCGGGCGTGCATTCATCGGTCGATCTCTCCGAAGACGACGTCCATCGTACCGATGATCGCCGCCACATCGGCCAACTGGTGGCCGCTGGCAACATGGTCCATCGCCTGAAGATGCAGGTAGCCCGGCGCGCGCAGCTTGGCGCGGTAGGGTTTGTTCGTGCCGTCCGCGACGAGATACACACCGAATTCGCCTTTCGGCGCTTCGACACAGGCGTAAACCTCGCCTTCAGGCACGTGGAAGCCCTCGGTGTATAGTTTGAAGTGGTGGATCAAGGCCTCCATCGAGGTCTTCATCTCGGACCGTTTCGGCGGCGTGATCTTGCCACGGGCGAGGATGTCGCCCTGCCCTTCGGGCGCGCGCAGCTTCTCGATGCATTGCAGCATGATCTTCACGCTTTCGCGCATCTCCGCCATGCGAACGAGATAACGGTCGTAGCAATCACCGTTCTTGCCCACGGGGATCTGGAAGTCGAACTCGTCGTAGCATTCATACGGCTGTGCGCGGCGCAAATCCCAGGCGAGACCCGATCCGCGCACCATCACACCCGAGAAGCCCCATTCCTGGATTTCCTCTTCGGTGACGACGCCGATATCGGCGTTGCGCTGTTTGAACACGCGGTTCTCGGTCAGCAGCCCGTCGATATCGTCGAGCACCGCCGGGAATGTCCCGCACCATTCCTCGATGTCGTCGATCAGGTCAGCCGAGAGATCCTGATGCACACCGCCGGGGCGGAAATAGGCCGCGTGCAGACGCGCGCCACAGGCCCGTTCGTAAAAGATCATCAGCTTTTCGCGCTCTTCAAAGCCCCAGAGCGGCGGGGTCAGAGCGCCCACATCCATCGCCTGCGTCGTCACGTTGAGCAGGTGCGACAGGATACGTCCGATCTCGGAATACAGCACCCGGATCAGCGACGCGCGGCGCGGCACCTCGACACCTGTCAGGCGTTCGATGGCCAGACACCAGGCATGTTCCTGATTCATCGGCGCCACGTAATCCAACCGGTCGAAATACGGCAGGTTTTGCAGGTACGTGCGACTTTCCATCAGCTTTTCGGTGCCACGGTGCAGCAAGCCGATATGCGGATCGCAGCGTTCCACGATTTCGCCGTCCAGCTCGAGCACCAGACGCAAAACCCCGTGCGCCGCAGGGTGTTGCGGGCCGAAGTTGATGTTGAAATTGCGGATGCTCTGTTCGCCAGAGACCGCGTCGATGCTTCCATCGTCGAATTTGGAGCCGTCCATCATCAGCGTTTCTCCAACTCTTGCAGCTTCATCGCCATGACCCAGAGCAGCACCAGAGCGCCGAACGGGATGATTGCGCCGTAAGCCCAATTCTTGTTAACCCCGAAATGGGGCAGAAGTTTCAGCATCGGGATGACCGTGGCCGCCGTGATGGCGAGCCAGACGAGGAATTCCATCAGCCTGCCTTCTCTTCCTGCTTTTCATCCCCCGGAAGCACATATTGCGCGCCTTCCCACGGGGACATGAAATCGAATTGCCGGTATTCCTGAACAAGGCTCACCGGTTCGTAGACCACGCGCTTCTTCTCTTCGTCGTACCGCACCTCGGTATAGCCCGTGGTCGGGAAATCCTTGCGCAACGGATAGCCGCGGAAGCCGTAATCTGTGAGGATGCGGCGCAGGTCCGGGTGGCCTGAGAACAGGATGCCGAACATATCGAACACTTCGCGTTCGAACCAGTTGGCGCTGGGATGCACATCTGTGATCGACGGAACCATCTCATCCTCCCGGATACTCACCCGCAAGCGGATGCGGTGGTTCTGGTACATCGACAGGAAATGGTAGACCACGTCGAACCGCTTGGGCCGTGCGGGGTAATCCACCGCCGTGATATCCACCAGCGACGAGAACTTGCACGTGCTGTCGGTCTTGAGGAAATCGACGAAGCTCGCGATGTTCGACGGGGCCACGTCCACGTTCAGCTCGCCATGGGTCACGTCCCACCCGATCACACATCCTGGGCGTTTCAGCTCGAGATGCTGGCCAAGTTCGTTCAGCGCTTCACTCATCGTACGATCGTCCCTGTCCGGCGGATTTTTCGTTGCAACGCCATGATACCGTAAAGCAGCGCCTCGGCCGTGGGCGGGCAACCCGGCACGTAGACGTCGACCGGCACGATCCGGTCGCAGCCGCGCACGACGGAGTAGCTGTAGTGGTAATACCCGCCGCCATTGGCGCAGGACCCCATCGAGATCACGTAGCGCGGTTCCGGCATCTGGTCGTAGACCTTGCGCAACGCCGGGGCCATCTTGTTCGTCAGCGTGCCGGCCACGATCATCAGGTCCGACTGGCGCGGGGACGCGCGCGGCGCGGTGCCGAAGCGTTCCAGGTCATAGCGCGGCATCGAGGTGTGCATCATCTCGACCGCGCAGCAGGCAAGCCCGAAGGTCATCCAGTGCAGCGACCCGGTGCGCGCCCAGTTGATGATGTCTTCGGTCGAGGTGAGCAGGAACCCCTTGTCCGCAAGCTCTGCGTTCAGAGCCTGCGTTGCATGTTCCTTGTCCGCCTCGGCGGTGTTGACGCCTGTCATCACTCCCATTCCAAGGCTCCTTTTTTCCATTCATAGGCAAAGCCGATGGTCAGAACGGCGAGGAACACCATCATCGACCAGAACCCCACCATGCTGATATCCGAAAACGCCACGGCCCACGGAAAGAGGAACGCGATTTCCAGATCGAAGATGATGAAGAGGATCGACACGAGGTAGAACCGCACGTCGAACTTCATCCGCGCGTCATCGAACGCGTTGAATCCGCATTCATAGGCCGACACCTTTTCAGGGTCCGGATTGCGCACCGCGATGACCACGGCGGCCAGGATCAGAACAAGGCCCAACCCGATGGCGATGGCCAGAAACACGAGGATGGGCAGATATTCCCGCAGCATGTCTTCCAAGACGAGGCTCCTTTTCCCATCGCACACCGACACGCATCGTCAATGGGCGAGGTTGACTTGGCGCATGATGTACTCCTGCCACCCGGCGGGGTCAACCTTACCCCCCTACTCTGTGAACAGCTAAAAAGCGTGGGATTCCAGCGCCATGACGTGAATTCGCAAGGAATTTCCGTCACATGCGGCAATCGGTCAGACCAGAGCCGACGTTGCGTGCGTTACCGCAAACAGTTTTGGCCTATGCGATGTGCCCGGAGTTCAGGCATATTCGATCAGGTCCCACAGGTTGCCGCAGTGATCGCGGAAAACCGCGACGGTGCCGTAAGGCTCTTTCTTCGGTTCCCTGACGAACTCGACCCCGCGCTCGCGGTACAGCGCGTAATCCCTTGCGAAATCATCGGTTTGCAAAAACAGGAACACGCGCCCTCCGGTTTGATTGCCGATCGCCGCGATCTGCTCGAGGGTAGACGCCCGGGCCAGCAGGATCGCGGCCTGTCCGGCGCCTTTCGGTTTGACGACGACCCAGCGTTTGTTCTGGTCCGGCTGGTCAATATCCTCGACCAGCTCGAACCCGAGGACACCGCAGTAGAACGCGATAGCGTCGTCGTAGTCGCGGACGACCACGCTGACGAGAGCAAGCTGTTGCGACATGCGATCCCCTTTAGACCAGACACCAACTCGGATGTTACGCCGTCAGCACCGCCAGTGCCATCACCGTCATGACCAGCGTCACCGGCCCCCAGACGGCACGTTCCGGTTTCGACGGTGTGATCCAGTTGAGCACCGTTGTCACCGCCTGCACGGCGAAGGCCACCCACCCGGTCCAGACCGGCCAGTCCAAGCCCGGAAATCCCGCCGCCGACAGGATCGCCAGCGCCTGAAACAGAACCACGGGGATGGAGACAGCCGCCACTATGCGGCCCGACAGCGGCAACGCGCCTTCGTGTTTGCCGCCTTGCGTATAGGCCCCCAAAGGCACGCCCGCGATCAGCGCGATCTGGAAGAACACGATGGCCAGACAGGCCGTGCCGTAAAGATGCGCAATCTGGACGATCACTGCCAGCCGGGCGCGCGCTTGTCGAAGAAAGCGGCTACACCCTCGCGCGCCTCGTCCGATTGCCAGCGCATTGCAAGCGCGTCGATGGCCATGTCCACCTGCGCGGGCGTCACGCGACCCGCAAGATCGCGCATCAACGCCTTGGTCTCGGCCACCGCTCCCGGCGCACAGGACAAATAGGGCCGGATCTCCGCCTCGATCGCGGTATCCAGGGCGTCTGGCTGCACCGTACGGCTCAGCAGGTTCAACCGTACGGCCTCGTCCGCGTCGAACACCCGCGCCGACATGAATACCTCTGACGCCCGTGTGGCCCCCATCCGTTTCAGGACGTAAGGCCCGATATTGGCCGGGATCAGCCCCAGCCGCGTTTCCGTGAAGCCCAGCTTCGCTCCGCTAACGCCGATGGCCACGTCACAGACCGACACGAGGCCCACACCACCGCCCAACGCATTGCCCTGCACCCGCCCGATCAGCGGTTGCGGCAGATCATAGAGCGCGCCCAGCACCGTCGCGATCCGGCGGCTTTCGGCCTTCCGCGTCTCGGCATCCATGTCGAACTGCGCCCGCATCCACGCCAGATCTCCACCCGCGCAGAAGGTCTTGCCCTCAGCGGCCAGAACCACCACGCGCACGGTCCGGTCCTTGGCCAGATCGCGTGCGGCTTGCTCCAACTCGGTCATCATCTCGGCCGACAGCGCGTTGTGCTTGTCCGCCCGCGCCAGCGTCACCGTCGCCACGCCGCGCGCATCCATCTCGACCGTGATCAGGCTCATCCCCGCATCCTCCGTGCCATGTCTGCGGCCTCTTCCACCACCTGCATGTCCAGCCCATGATCGTATCCCAAGGCGGCGACCCGTTCGGCCACCGCCTCGGTCGCCACGTTGCCCGCGGCCCCCGGCGCGTAAGGGCAGCCGCCCAGACCACCGACGGCGGCATCGAAGACGCGCAAGCCAAGTCCAAGCGACGCCTCGACGTTGTCGCAGGCCAATCCACCGGTGTCATGGTAATGCCCCGCCAGCTTGTCCGCAGGCATCTCGTCCAACACCGCCTTCAGCATCGCCACGATCCCCTCGGGCGTCGCGCGCCCGATCGTGTCGCCCAAGGACACCTCGTAGCAGCCCATGTCACGCAACGCCGCAACCACGCGCGCCACCTGCGCAGGGGCCACCGGCCCGTCATAGGGGCATTCCACCACACAGGACACGTATCCCCTGACCGGAACGCCCGCCGCCCTGGCCGCCTCCGCCACCGGCGCGAACCGTTCGAGGCTTTCGGCAATCGTCGCGTTGATATTGGCCCTGGAAAACCCCTCTGAGGCCGACCCAAAGATCGCCACCTCGTCCGCCCCGGCGGCCATCGCATCCTCGAACCCGCGGAGGTTCGGCGTCAGCGCGGCATAG
The DNA here is from genome assembly GCF_947488135.1 of uncultured Marivita sp. Classification (GTDB taxonomy): domain Bacteria; phylum Pseudomonadota; class Alphaproteobacteria; order Rhodobacterales; family Rhodobacteraceae; genus Marivita. The sequence continues at coordinate 90,067 of NZ_CANKYW010000007.1, forward strand.
GACACGCCGGGCATGCGTGTGATGCCTTTCAAAACCTCCCCCGACGCCGCCATCTGCGGCACCCATTTCGGAGACACGAAACTGGCGCATTCGATGCGTCGGAACCCGGCGCGCGACAGGCAATCGACCAGCGCGATCTTGTCGTCCACCGGAATGAGCCGCGCCTCGTTCTGCAACCCGTCGCGTGGCCCCACCTCGAAGATCTCGACCCGTTCACCCAAGGCGCCGTCCCCCTGCTTATCTCTTCTCAAATACGCGAAAACCGCGCTCAGCCGCTGCTTTCCCAGGCCGGGTAGAAGTCCTGCGTGTAAAGCCGCGCGCCCCCTTCGTCAGGCAGCGCCTTCTGAAATTCCGGCCGCTCGGTAATGCGTTCGTACCAGTCGGCCACCGCCGGATGATTGTCGAGCTTGGCAAAGTGCCGTGCCATATAAACCGCCTGCCCAACCGACACGTCCGCCGCCGAAAACCCGCTGGTCAGCAGGTAGTCCCGGTTCTCCACCGGCGTCGAAAGCCGCGCCTCGAGCGCGTCATAGCATTTCCCCAACCGCGCCGCCTCGAGCTTCATCACCACGGGGCTGCGCATGTGATCCTCGTAGAGCATGATATGCTGTTGCGTCAGCGCCGCCGCGTGCTGGCTGATGGTTTCGGCGAAATGCACCCAGACGAGCCAAGCCATCCGGTCCGGGTCGTCCGGCCCGCGCCCCATGTTCGCTTCGGGGAAGCGTTCGCACAGGAATTCCGTGATCGCCCCCGTCTCGAACATGCGCTCCCCGTCAATCTCCAGCGCAGGCACGCGTCCTGCCGGCGACAGGCTGAGATATTCCGGCGCGCGAAGACTGCGATCGAAGGCGTGCAGCACGACTTCGAACTCCACCTCCAATTCGTAAAGCAGCCAGAGCGTGCGCATGGAGCGCGTCTGCGGACAGTGATGCAATCGGATCATGCGTTTTCCTCCTCCAGCCGGATCAGAACCGCCCCGGCCTCGACCTGCGTTCCCGCAGCGGCCATCACTTCGGCCACGGTGCCGTCGCGCGCGGCAAGCAGGCTGTGCTCCATCTTCATCGCCTCGAGCACGGCCAGCCTGTCGCCACGGGTGACAGCCTGGCCTACCTCGACAAAGACCGACCGCACCATGCCCGGCATGGGCGCTTCGATCAGATCGCTTGACGCCCCGGCCCCGGCGTCCACATCCAACGGGTCGACATGATCGACCACAAGCGTCGGATCGCCAAAGACTGTCGCCCTTCCGTCCGCCACGAACACGTCCCGAGCCGGTTGCCCGTCATAGCGCCAACCATTGGCCCCGAACCGGGCGGGGACCGTTGTCCCGCCAAGCTCGACATCAATCTCGCCCGGCGCATGGCAGATGACGCGGCATGTCGATACGTCTTCGCCAATCCGCACCGTCACATCCTGCGCCACCGGCCCCCAGAGGGCAAACCCGTCGAGCGGTCGGGGCGCGCGGTCCAGCCCCTTCAGCGCCAGCACCGCCTGAGCCATCGCGGCAGGTGCGGGATCGGGCACCGCTGTCAAAGCCTCAAGATCGCGCCCGATCAACCCGGTATCGACCTCACCGCGCGAAAACCCGTCATGCCGCGCCAGCGCACCCAGGAAGGCCAGATTGGTGACGGTCCCGGCGACCTGCGTACCCGAAAGCGCCCGCCGCAGTTTGCGCAGGGCCACGTCGCGGGACGGGCCGTGCACGATCACCTTGGCGATCATCGGGTCGTAATGCGGGCTGATGGCGTCCCCGGACCGCACGCCGGTATCGGCCCGTGCGTCCTCCGGGAAGGCCAGATGCGCCAAGCGCCCCGTCGAGGGCAGGAATCCGGCGGGAACGTCCTCGGCGTAGAGCCGCGCCTCGAATGCGTGGCCGGTGATCGTCAGGTCCTCTTGCGCACAGGGCAACGGCGCACCCGCCGCCACCCGCAACTGCCATTCCACCAGATCCACGCCGGTGATCGCCTCGGTCACGGGATGTTCGACCTGCAACCGCGTGTTCATCTCCATGAACCAGAACCCGTCCGGGTGCAGCCCGTCCGAGCCGTCCACGATGAACTCCACCGTCCCCGCGCCCTTGTAGCCGATGGCCTCTGCCGCGCGCACCGCAGCGTCCCCCATCGCGGCGCGCATCTCTGCCGTCATGCCGGGGGCTGGCGCTTCTTCGATCACCTTCTGGTGCCGACGTTGCAGCGAACAGTCCCGCTCGAAGAGATGCACCGCGCGTGTCCCATCGCCGAACACCTGCACCTCGATATGGCGCGGGCTGGTGATGTATTTCTCGATCAGCACATGCGCATTGCCGAACGCCGTCCGCGCCTCCGACTGGGCCGAGGCCAGCGCATCGGCAAATGCCTTGGGCGCCTCGACCAACCGCATCCCCTTGCCGCCGCCGCCCGCCACCGCCTTGATGAGCACCGGGTAGCCGATCGCTTCCGCCTCGCGCGCCAAATGGTCCGGCGCTTGCTCCGCGCCCTGATACCCCGGCACCACCGGCACGCCCGCTTCCGCCATCAGCGCCTTGGCCGCATCCTTGAGCCCCATCGCGCGGATCGCCTTGGCCGACGGCCCGATAAAGACCAGACCCGCCGCCTCGACAGCTTCCACAAAATCGGGATTCTCGGACAGGAAGCCGTAGCCCGGGTGTATCGCCTGCGCGCCGGTGGCCCGTGCCGCCGCGATGATCGCATCCCCGCGCAGATAGCTCTCGGCCGGTGACGCCCCGCCCAGCGACACCGCAACATCCGCCATCTCCACATGGCGCGCCTGCGCGTCCACATCCGAATGCACCGCGACCGTCCGCACACCCAAACGGCGGCAGGTGTCGATCACGCGGCACGCAATCTCTCCCCGGTTGGCTATCAGGATCGTGTCAAACATCTTGCAACACCGCTTCTCTTCATCTTGCCCCTAAACTCCGGGGGTGTGGGGGCAGCGCCCCCAGGTTACATCCGAAACACACCGAAGCGCGTCTCTTCAATCGGCGCGTTCAACGCCGCTTCCAGTGACAGTGACAGCACCGAGCGGGTCTTGCGCGGATCGATGATGCCGTCATCCCAAAGCCGGGCCGAGGCATAAAGCGGATGCGCCTGTTCCTCGAACATCTCGACCGTGGGCCGCTTGAACGCCGCCTCGTCCTCCGCCGACCAGCTTTCACCGCGCTTTTCCATCGCGTCGCGCTTGACCGTCGCCAGCACGCCCGCGGCCTGTTCGCCGCCCATCACGGAAATACGGCTGTTGGGCCAGGTCCACAGGAAACGGGGCTGATAGGCCCGCCCCGCCATGCCGTAATTGCCCGCGCCGAAGGAACCACCGACCAGCATGGTGATCTTGGGCACAGACGTACAGGCTACCGCCGTGACCATCTTGGCCCCGTGCCGCGCGATGCCCTCGTTCTCGTACATCCGGCCCACCATGAAGCCGGTGATGTTTTGCAGGAAGACCAGCGGGATTTTGCGCTGCGAGCACAACTCCACGAAATGCGCGCCTTTCTGAGCCGCCTCCGAGAACAGCACGCCATTATTGGCCACGATCCCCACCGGCCAGCCGTCGACATGGGCAAAGCCCGTCACCAAGGTCTCGCCGAAGCGCGGTTTGAACTCGTCGAAGTAGGACCCGTCCACCACCCGTGCGATCACCTCGCGGATGTCATAGGGCGTGCGCAGGTCGCCCGGCACGACGCCGAAAATCTCGTCGGGGTCATAGGCCGGATCCTCCGCCGCCTGTCGTAGGGTGGGCATCACATGCCCACCAAGCGACCCAACCGCCCGCCGCGCCAAGGCCAATGCGTGACCGTCATCCTCCGCGAGGTAATCCGCCACGCCCGAGAGCCGCGTATGCACATCGCCGCCGCCCAAATCCTCGGCTGTCACGACCTCGCCCGTCGCGGCCTTCACCAAGGGCGGACCGGCAAGGAAGATCGTGCCCTGTTCCTTCACGATGATCGTCACGTCCGACATGGCAGGCACATAGGCCCCGCCTGCCGTACACGACCCCATCACCACGGCGATCTGTGCGGTGCCTTTCGCGCTCATCCGGGCCTGGTTGTAGAAGATCCGGCCAAAATGGTCGCGATCCGGGAAGACCTCATCCTGATTGGGCAGGTTCGCGCCGCCCGAGTCGACAAGGTAGATACACGGCAAATGGTTTTCCTCGGCGATCTCCTGCGCGCGCAGGTGCTTCTTGACCGTCATCGGATAATACGTGCCGCCCTTCACCGTCGCGTCATTGCAGACCACCATGACCTGACGGCCCATCACCCGTCCCACCCCGGCGATCACCCCGGAAGCACGCGCGGCCCCATCGTAAAGCCCGTGCGCCGCCGTGGCCCCCACCTCAAGGAAAGGCGATCCGGGATCGAGCAGGTTCGCCACGCGGTCGCGGGGCAGCATCTTGCCGCGCGACACATGCCGTTCGCGCGCTCGCTCGCCCCCACCCGCTGCGGCCAGATCGGCGGCTTCTCGCACAACACGCAATGCCTCTTCATGCGCGGCGCGGTTCGTCTCGAACTGCTCGGACGACGGGATCGCTTGTGATCGAAGTTTCATCTTACTGTCCCCGCATGTCGCGTAATTCGATGGCCCGCCCAGCCGTCATGGTCAGGTGGCAATTCGCGCCAACGATGGTGCGGATCGTGCCGTCCTGCCACATCGCGTAGCGCGCCGCACAATCGGCATCACGGAAGGCGATCCAGGCCCGCTGCGCATCGCGCAAGGCATCGGTCCGGTCCATCACGGTCGAGTACCCTGCCGCGTCGGCCTCGGCATTGACCGCTTGCGTCGCCGTGTATTCTTCGTTCAGGATCGCGTCCCATTCCGCCGTTTCGGCCTGAATACACTGGGCAATCCCGATTGTGGTTGAGCCGTCGGGCAGATCCTGACACTGGCCTGCCGCCTGGCCAAGACAGGGCGGATACATCGCGCCGATCTCGGTGGTGTCAAAGCAATCGCGGACGATACTCTTGTCGATGGCGAATTCCTGCGCAGGCGCAATCTGCGGTGCCAGCATCAGGCAAAATGCGATGGGAGCGTATCTCATGACAATCCTTCCTGCCGCGCCCGGGCCTTCAATTCCTTGCGGATCACCTTGCCGGTGACAGTCATCGGAAGCTCTGACAGAAATTCGATTTCCCTTGGATAAGAATAGCTTGCAAGTCGATCTTTTACCCATGACTGAAGATCCGTAACCGAGGTGTTAACCCCGTCCTTCAGCACCACGTAGGCCTTCACGATCTCGGTGCGCAGCGCGCAGGGCTTGCCGACGACGCCGCAGGTGGCGACCGCCGGGTGGGTGAGCAGGCAATCCTCGATTTCCGCCGGGCCGATGCGGTAGCCGGACGAGGTGATGACGTCGTCCTCGCGTCCGACAAAGCGGATCGTGTCGCCATCCATCACGCCGCGATCCCCGGTCAGCATCCAGTCGCCACGATACTTCGCCGCCGTTTCCTCGGGTTTGCGCCAATATTCCAGCATCATAGAAGCGGATCCACGGCGTACCGCGATGTCGCCTTCACCCTCGCACGGCAAACCAGCCTCGCCGATCACCGCCACCTGATGCCCCGGCACCGCGCGCCCCATTGCGCCCGGCACGGAGTCGAAGGACGCGCCGCAAGAGGACACGATCATGTTGCATTCCGTCTGGCCGTAAAATTCGTTGATCGTCACGCCGAACGCGTCACGCCCCCAGGACAGCATCTCGGCCCCGAGCGTCTCACCCCCTGACGCGACCGAGCGCAGCCCGTCGATCCGGGCGTCTTCCGCCTTGAGCATCCGCAGAGCCGTTGGTGGGAAAAAGACATTGCGCACAGATGCTTCTGTGCAAATCCTTACGCACTCTTCGACCGAGAATTTGGGCATCCGCGCCGCAACCACCGGCACGCCAAGCGCCAGCCCGGGCATCAGCACGTCAAACAACCCGCCGATCCAAGCCCAGTCAGCGGGTGTCCAGAGCACGTCGCCCTCCTGCCCGAGGAAATCATGGCTCATCTCGACACCCGGCAGATGGCCGGTCAGCACGCGGTGCCCGTGCAACGCGCCCTTGGGTGAACCTGTGGTGCCGCTGGTATAGATCAGCACCGCGGCATCATCCGGCCCGGTATCGACCATCGCGCGGGTGCCGGAGGACGCGCCCAGATCGCTGCGGGTGATGGTGGCCACGCCCAGCCCGGTCATTTGCACCACGCCCTCCAGATCGGTCACGACCACGCCCAGCCCCGCATCCTCGATCCGGGTTTTCAATGCGTCCGTGCGGAAGAGCTTGAACAGCGGCACGGATATCGCGCCCAGCCGCCATGCCGCGATATGCGCGGCGGCGCAAAGCGGTGATTGCGAGAGCAGCACGCCAACCCGGTCGCCCTTCATCACGCCACGTTCGATCAGCGCGACCTCGACCTGACGCGAGCGATACCAGAGATCGCCATAGGTGATCCGGCGGGTCACGTCCGGCGTCACCTCGATGATCGCCACGCGGTCCGGTTCTGTCGCCGCCCAGCCGTCACAGACCTGGTGCGCCATGTTGAGAGATGGCGGCAAATCCCAGTCGAACCCCTTGCAGAGGGCGTCATAAGACTTCGGTCTGAGCATTGGGCGCGCCGTCATGTCGATGGCCGTCCCGACACGGCCCCGACCGAAATCAGGCTGCCGAAGCGATTTACGTGATAGAGGATGTCGGCACAGCGCACGGTGATCCACGCGCCACCGACCTGCCCCGCCAGTCCGACGCAATCGGACACCCGCGCGTCGGCGCTGCCGTCCTGCGTCACGTAGCGATGGGTCATTGCATTGATCACATCCGTCTCCGTTATCGTGGCGGCGATCCATCCGTAGCGAAACGCCAGCAACGCCCCGACCAAGGTGGCAAGGCCCAAGGGCACCCACCAGACCCAGCGTGGCACAGCTCTAGCCCATCGCCGCCATCATTTCTCGTCCGACGAGCATGCGGCGGATCTCGGACGTGCCCGCGCCGATCTCCATGAGCTTGGCGTCGCGGAAGATCCGCGCCACGGGCGCGTCGGATAGGAACCCGGCCCCGCCCATCGCCTGCACCGCTTGATGCGCCTGCACCATCGCCTGTTCGCTGGCATAGAGACAGCAGGCGGCGGCGTCCTGACGGGTGACGTCACCCCGGTCGCAGGCCTTGGCGACCTCGTAGACATAGGCGCGGGCGGAATTCATCGCCGTGTACATATCGGCCATCTTGCCCTGCATCAGTTGGAAGCTGCCGATGGGCTGGCCGAACTGCTTGCGCTCGGCCATGTAGGGCATGATCTCGTCCAGGCAGGCAGCCATGATGCCAAGGCCGATCCCAGCCAGCACGACACGTTCGTAATCGAGGCCGGACATCAGCACGCGCACGCCCTTGCCCTCTTCGCCCAGCACGTTCTCGAACGGCACTTCGACGTCATCGAAGATCAGTTCCGCCGTGTTCGACCCGCGCATCCCCAGCTTGTCGAAATGCGGGGAGGTGGAGAATCCTTTGAACGTCTTTTCGATCAGGAACGCCGTGATGCCCTTGGACCCGGCATCGGGATCGGTCTTGGCATAGACCACCAGCGTGTCGGCATCGGGGCCATTGGTGATCCAGTATTTGCTTCCGTTCAGCTTGTAATGATCGTTCCGCTTTTCCGCGCGCAACTTCATGGAGACCACGTCGGACCCTGCCCCCGGCTCGGACATCGCCAACGCACCGACATGTTCGCCGGAAATCAGACCGGGCAGGTATTTCGCCTTCTGATCGGCATTTCCGTTCAACTTGATCTGGTTCACGCAGAGGTTGGAGTGTGCACCGTAAGACAGCGACACCGAGGCGGACGCACGCGCAACCTCTTCCACTGCCACGGTATGCGCCAGATAGCCCATTCCCGCGCCGCCATATTCCTCGTCCACGGTGATGCCCAGTAGGCCAAGCTCACCCATCTCGGTCCACAACTCGGGCGGAAAGGCGTTCTTCTGGTCGATCTCGGCCGCCATCGGTTTGACCCGCTCCTGCGCCCAGCGGTGCACCATCTCGCGCAAGGAATTGACGTCTTCACCCAGATCGAACTGCATGGTCGCGTTGAACATTCGCCTCTCCCCAAGAGCGGACTTATTGAACACTTGTTCAAATCCTAGAGGAAACCCCCACGTCAGGTCAAGCGCAAGGAACCGCCGGACCCGGCCCGCGTTGAGCGACTGAACCGCATTTCAACGCGAAAGGACACGCAATGACCGCGACACTCACCGAAACATTCTGGAACAACATGAGCAAGATCCACGTCGTCCTTCTTGGCGCGGGCGGCGGCACACCGGTGCCGATGTCCCCTCTCGCACGGAAAGAAGACACCGCCATCTGGTTCATCACCTCCGCCGATCACGACACGTTCAAGGCTGCGAAGGCTGGCGAAGGGGCTGACATTTACCTCTGCGATTCGGCCGGGAAAATGTACGGCACCATCAAGGGCCGTCTTTCGGTCTCGGACGATAGCGAAAAACTGGACGAGCTTTGGTCGCCGATGGCCGCCGCGTGGTTCGAGAACGGCCGCGAGGATGACTCGGTGCGATTGATGAAATACACTCCGACCGAAGCCGAGATCTGGGCCACCGACGGCACCGCCAAATACCTGTTCGAGACGATCAAGGCGAATGTCACAGATTCCAAACCCGATACCGGCGAATACGGTATGATTCACTTTTAAGGACCGCACATGAAACGAGTTGGAACCGCCTGCCTTCTGGGCTTGCTCTGCCTGTCCCCCGCCCAAGCCGAACAGATCGGTGAGGTCGGCGTGGATTGGGTCGGCAACGATATCATCATCGAAGCCATCGCAGACCCGGATGTGGCAGGCGTGACCTGTCATATCGCCTATTTCGAACGCGGGCTGATCGATCGTTTGAGCAAGGGAAACTGGTTCGAGGACCCATCGAACGCGTCAATCTCTTGCCGTCAGACCGGACCCATCGAAATTGGCGATATCGACCGTGATGACGATGGTGAGGATGTCTTCCGCGCCTCGCGGTCGATCATCCTCAAATCATTGCGCGTGAAGCGGATCTTCGACGAAAAGAACCAGACGCTGGTGTATATCGCCCATGCGGCGGAATTGACGGACGGGTCGGCCAAGGTGTCGATGTCGACCGTGCCGCTTTATGGGTCTGACTAGGCCAAAAGCCGCGCGGCCACGCCCGGCAGTTCATCGAAATGATGGATGATCGCATCGGGTTCGAGCGCCGCCATGTCTTCGCCGGACGGACCGAAACCGACCAGAACACAGGCAACGCCGACCGCGCGGGCTGTGTCGCGGTCGGTTTTCGTGTCTCCGATCAAACAGCTTTGCGCCACCACGCCACCCGCCCGTTCGACCGCCGCGATATAAGGCGCCGCATCGGGTTTTCGCGTGGGCAAGGTGTCTGCCCCGATCAGCGACCCGAACGCATCCCGCACGCCCAGCCGTGTCATCAGGGTTTCTGCCAGACCTTCGGGCTTGTTCGTGCAGATGCCGACGGCCATTCCGTTCGATTTCAACAGCTCCACCGCGTCCATCGCGCCCGGATACATGACGGTGTGCACATCCAGCGCATCTCCATACGCGCTCAGCAGTTCGGGATACCACTGTTCCACCAATCCGGCGGAATACTGCCCGGCGCGCTCGAGCCCGAGGGTCAGCATGGCTTTCCCACCCCGAAGCGCCGTGCCCGCATCGGTGGCGGGATCAAGCCGGGTGTCGAACCCCATACGGTCAAAGCAATGGTTGGCCGCGGCGATCAGGTCGCCGCTGGTGTCGGCCAGAGTGCCGTCGAGGTCGAATATCACTGTCCGCACCGGGTCTCTCCTGTCACAACTCGCAATCATGTGTGAAATTAGCTGCCTTGCGGCATTGGCCCAGACCGATAAAAGGACCGTGAGCAAAACACAAAGAGAAACCTGATGAGCATAGCCTTGGTGATCCTCGCAGCGGGCAAGGGCACGCGCATGGAGTCCGATCTTCCGAAAGTCCTGCACAAGATCGGCGGCGCGCCCCTGTTGCACCACGCGATGCTCTCGGCCTCGGCGCTGGAGCCGGAACGGACGGTGGTCGTCACCGGCCACGGAGCGGAATTGGTCGAGGCCGCAGCGCGGGATTTCGATGAAGACGTGCTGACCGTTCGACAGAAAGACCAGCTTGGTACGGCGCATGCCGTGGCGCAGGCGCGCGGCGCGCTGGACGGGTTTGAGGGCGACGTCATCGTGCTATACGGCGACACGCCGTTTATCACGACCGAAACCTTGGAGGCCATGATCGCCGCGCGGGTCACGCATGACGTGGTGGTGCTTGGCTTCGAGGCGACTGACCCCAGGCGCTACGGGCGTCTCATCGTCAATGGCAACACGCTGTCGAAAATCGTGGAGTACAAGGATGCATCGGATGAAGAACGCGCCGTAAAACTCTGTAATTCAGGGGTAATCTGCGCGGATTCCGAAACGCTCTTTGACCTGATCGACGCCGTCGGGAATGAAAACGCGGCGCAGGAATACTACCTGACTGACATCGTCGGCATCGCTAATGAGCGCGGCCTGAAAGCCACCGCCGTCACCTGCGACGAGGCGGAAACGTTGGGGATCAATTCCCGCGTCGAACTGGCCGCTGCCGAGGCGACATTTCAGGCCAACCGCCGCCGTGACCTGATCGAAGACGGGGTGATGATGCAGGCCCCCGACACAGTGTTTCTGTCCTTCGACACAATCATCGGCCGCGACGCGGAGATCGAGCCGAACGTGATCTTTGCCCCCGGCGTTACCGTCGAATCCGGTGCACGCATCCGCGCCTTCAGCCATCTCGAGGGCGCCCATGTCAGTCGCGGTGCGACGGTCGGCCCCTTCGCACGCCTGCGCCGCGGTGCCGAACTGGCCGAGGACGTGCACATCGGCAATTTCGTGGAAATCAAGAACGCCTCTATCGACGAGGGCGCAAAGGTCAATCATCTGACCTATATCGGCGATGCTTCGGTCGGCGCGCGCAGCAATATCGGCGCGGGCACCATCACCTGCAACTACGACGGCGTGATGAAGCACAAAACGACGATCGGACGTGATACATTCATCGGATCGAACACCATGCTGGTCGCGCCCGTGACCGTGGGCGACGAGGCCATGACCGCGACCTCAACGGTCGTCACGAAAGACGTGCCAAACGGTGCCATGGCCATCGCCCGGACCGAGCAGACCAACAAACAAGGCTTCGCGCGCAAACTTTTTGCAATGCTGCGCGCCAAGAAGGCCAAGCAATTAAAGGGATAGATTTAGATCATGTGTGGAATTGTCGGCATTTTGGGCAAGCACGAGGCTGCCCCTCTTCTGGTCGATGCGCTCAAGCGGCTCGAATACCGCGGTTATGACAGCGCCGGGATCGCCACCGTAAACGACGGCAAACTGGACCGCCGCCGCGCCGTGGGCAAACTGGTGAACCTGTCCGACCTTCTGGTGCACGACCCGCTTCCCGGTAAATCCGGCATCGGGCACACCCGCTGGGCCACCCATGGCGAGCCTAACACGAAAAACGCCCACCCGCATCAATCGGGCCCGGTGGCGGTTGTCCACAATGGGATCATCGAGAATTATAAGGACCTGCGCGCCGAACTTGCGCAGCACCAGATCACGCCGCAGACCGACACGGATACCGAAACCATCGCCTTACTGACACATCACCTGATGCAGCAGGGCTTGGGCCATGTGGACGCCGCCCGCGCCTGTTTGGCCAAGCTCGAAGGGGCGTTCGCTCTGGCCTTCCTATTCGATGGCGAGGACGACCTGATCGTCGCCGCCCGCCGTGGCAGCCCCTTGGCCATCGGTCACGGCGATGGCGAGATGTTCGTCGGATCCGACGCCATCGCCTTGGCGCCGTTGACCGACACGATCACGTATCTCGAAGAAGGCGATTGCGCCGTTGTCACCCGGCAGACGCTTGATATCTTTGACGAAAGCGGTGCGCGCGTCACCCGCGAAAGCCGCAAGATCAACACTGACGCGACCCGCGTCGACAAGGCTGGCTACAAGCACTTCATGGCCAAGGAAATCGCCGAACAACCCACCGTTCTGGCGGACGCCCTGCGCGCCTATCTCGATGGGACGACCATCGTCTTTCCGGCGGAACTGCCCGATTTCACCAAGATCGAACGTCTCACACTGGTCGCTTGCGGCACGGCATTCTACGCCTGCCTGACGGCAAAATACTGGTTCGAACAACTGGCCCGACTGCCCGTCGAAGTCGATATCGCCTCGGAATTCCGATATCGGGAACCGCCGGTAGCCCCCGGAACTGTCGCGATTTTCGTGTCGCAATCGGGGGAAACCGCAGACACTTTGGCGGCGCTGCGGTACTGCAAAGGCAAGACGGACAGCATCCTTTCGGTGGTCAATGTCGCCGAAAGCTCCATTGCGCGGGAAAGCGATGTCGCCCTGCCGATTCATGCAGGGGTCGAAGTCGGGGTTGCCTCGACCAAAGCCTTCACTTGCCAGCTCAACACGCTGTTGTTGCTGGCCTTGCACGCAGCCTCCCAGCGCGGCACGATGAGTTCCGACGATCTCAAGGACACCCTGACTCACCTGCGCGCCTTGCCGGGCCTTTTCAACGCCACGCTCGACCGCGATCCGGCGATGGCGGACGCGGCGCACAAGATCGCCGAGGCGCGAGATGTTCTGTTCCTGGGGCGTGGGCTGATGTATCCTCTCGCCCTTGAAGGCGCACTGAAATTAAAGGAAATCAGCTATATACACGCTGAAGCTTATGCATCGGGCGAACTCAAGCACGGTCCCATCGCGCTGATCGACAAGTCGGTTCCAGTGATCGTCATGGCCCCGCGCGACGCGCTTTTCGAAAAGACGGTGTCCAACATGCAAGAGGTGATGGCCCGTGGTGGCAAGGTCTGCCTCATCACGGATGCCGCCGGGGCGGAGGCCGCGGGCTCGGATGTCTGGCGCACCATCATTTTGCCCGAAGTGTCGCCGATCCTGTCGCCCTTGCTTTACGCGCTGCCGGCGCAGCTTCTGGCCTATCACGCCGCCATCGCGAAAGGCACCGATGTGGACCAGCCCCGCAACCTTGCCAAATCCGTCACCGTGGAATGAAACTCGACGACGCCATCGCGGCTCTGACGGCCAAGGCCGACCCCGGGCGCGCGGAACAGATGGCGGTCTATCACAAGGTGGACCGCCCGTATCTCGGTGTCGCCAATCCGGAAACCGATATCCTCGTACGGGAGTGGCGCCAGACGCTCGACCTCGACAACCGGCTCCGACTTGCCCGCGATCTGTGGCAAACGAATATCTTCGAGGCCCGCGTCGCGGCGGCGAAATTGCTCACTCAGGCGCGGATCAAACCCACCGACGATGACGCCTGGCATCTTATCCAATCCTGGATGCCCGATTTCGACAGTTGGGCCATCGCCGATCACGCCTGTATCGCCGGTCAGAAACGCCTGGTCGCCGATCCGTCGCGCCTCGATACTGTTGAGACGTGGACAACGAGTGATCATATGTGGACCCGACGCGCGGCGCTGGTCATCACCCTGCCGTGGACCAAGCAGAACCACCCGACACCCGACGATATTGCCGCGCGCGAACGCATCCTCGGCTGGGCCACGACCTATTTGACCGACCCGGAGTGGTTCATTCAGAAAGCGGTCGCCTGGTGGCTGCGCGACCTGTCCCGCCATGATCCGGACCGCACCCGCGCGTTCCTCGCGGAACACGGCGACAGGTTGAAAACCTTTGCCCGCAAAGAGGCCGCGCGCCATCTACCCGCCTGAAAACACCTGCACTTCGACCAAACCGGTGAGCGGCACGCCGATCAACCGCATCGCGGGCAGCGACATGCGGCTGCCGCCCCCGTCGATCGGGATCAGGTCCACCTGCGCCGACTGCCCGGTCTCGGGATAGACCACGCGCCCGGAACCTGCCGCCGACACCAACGATGTCTCGAGCCAGAACCCCGGACGGGCCGGATCGCCCAGCGACACGACGGTCGTGCCCAAAGACCGCTCCGCCGAAGCCGCCGCCGGAGCGGCCGCGGCCTCACGTTCTTGCGCTGTCGTCGTGTCGAATTCATCCACCGTGCGCGCGGTCGCAGGCGGCCGACGCGCCGCCGCATCCGTCTCCGCAGGACGCGATTGTGGCCTCACCTGCCCGTCATTCGCTCCGGGCGCGGATTGCGGGGACATCTGCAACGCGCCGCACCCGGTCAACAGCAGACAACTCCCCAGAATTCCAAGTTTCTTCAGCACCGCGTCCTCCGACTTTTGTCCCGCACATGATTGCACCGGCATACTTGCCCAGTCTGTAGCGAAAGGCTAGGCTCCCCGGCATGACACCGCTTATTGATCCCTTCCAGCGCGCGATCACCTATCTGCGCGTTTCCGTCACCGACCGTTGCGATTTCCGCTGCGTGTACTGCATGTCGGAAAACATGACCTTCCTGCCCAAGAAGGAATTGCTGACGCTGGAAGAGCTGGACCGCATGTGTTCCACCTTCATCCGGCTGGGTGTGGAGAAGCTGCGCATCACCGGGGGTGAACCGCTGGTGCGGCGGGACATCATGACCTTCTTCCGGTCGATGACTCGCCATCTCGACGCCGGCACGCTCAAGGAATTGACGCTCACGACCAATGGCTCGCAACTCGAACGGTTCGCGGACGATCTGTTTGCCACCGGTGTGCGCCGCGTGAACATCTCTCTCGACACACTGGACGATCAGAAATTCGCCGACATCACCCGGTGGGGGCGCCTGCCGCAGGTGCTCAAAGGGATCGACGCCGCGCAAAAAGCGGGGCTTCGGGTCAAGATCAACACCGTGGCACTCAAGGGTTTCAACGAGGACGAACTGTTCACCCTCACCGAATGGTGCCACAGCCGCGACATGGATCTCACCTTCATCGAGGTCATGCCGATGGGCGACATCGGCAACGAGGACCGTCTCGGCCAGTACTGGAAACTCAGTGACCTGCGCGACGAGCTTCGCAAAGAGTATACCCTGACTGACCTGCCCGAACGCACCGGCGGCCCGGCCCGCTACGTCCGGATCGAGGAAACAGGTCAGAAGATCGGCTTCATCACGCCGCTCACGCATAATTTCTGCGAAAGCTGCAACCGCGTGCGCCTGACCTGCACGGGTGAGCTGTTCATGTGCCTCGGCCAGGAAGACAACGCCGATCTCCGCTCGGCCCTGCGCAACCATCCGCAGAGCGACGCACCGCTGGAACAGGCGATCCGCGACGCAATCACGCTGAAGCCCAAGGGCCACGATTTCGACTATTCTCGCCAAACCGTCGACGGCCGCGTCTCGCGCCACATGAGCCATACTGGCGGCTGAGCCGTCGCAGCTACGAGGGGCCAGCCCCTCGCGCTCCCAGAGGTATTTTCAGCCCAAAGAAACCTTGAAGCGACGAAAAACCCGCCGCGCACAAGACGCGACGGGCGCAGAAGCGGTCTGAAGGATCAGAGGCTTCTTCGGGCACGGCCATCGGCGCCTCCGCCTGTACCGTGTCTAGAGGATAGCGCGTTAACCTTAACAAAAGGTTTCTTTGGGCCAGAAATACCTTGGGGGGAGGCGCGCAGCGACGGGGGGCAAAGCCCCCCAACCGCGTGGCGCGCCGAAGGCGTGACGCGCAAAAGCTGTGCGCCGCAGGCGCTCCTTATCGTCACACCCGCGAAATCTGCCCACCGCCAACGGGCGCACGCACGCCCGTCGTTCCCGGGGCCGAGGTCGGCAGACCGCACATTACCCGCACGGCAAGATAGGCAAAGGCCTGCGCCTCCAGCATGTCGCCGTTCAGACCCACCGCTTCGACGGGCTGTACCGGGCAATCGAGCGCAGACTCCAGCATCGCCATCATCACCGGGTTGTGCCGCCCGCCGCCAGTGACGAGCAGGCGGTCGGGCGCCACCGGGCAATGCTCCATCCCCTGCATCACGGCGGCTGCCGCCATCGCCGTCATGGTGGCCGCCGCATCCGCATCGCCAAGCTCGCGCACGAGATCGAGCATCAAGGAAAAATCGTTCCGATCCAGCGACTTCGGTGGCATCTTGCGGAAATAGCCTTCCTCCAGAAACAGCTCCAACGCGCCATCCACAACCTGCCCCTGCGCCGCCAGCGTACCGCCCTCGTCAAAGGGCAACCCGCGCCGCTGCATCATCAGATCATTGATCGGCGCGTTCGCGGGGCCGGTGTCGAAGGCCAGCAAAGCACCGGGATCCTCAGGTCTGCCCGACGCCGGATCGACCCAGGTCAGGTTGCCGACGCCCCCGAGGTTGAGAAAGGCCAGCGTCGCCTCCGCCCCGATCCACTTCGCGCAGGCCCAGTGAAAGAACGGCGCCAGCGGCGCGCCTTCGCCGCCAAGCTCCACGTCATTCGATCGGAAGTCCCAGACGACCGTGCGCCCCAGTGCCTCGGCCAAAGCCGCGCCATCGCCCAATTGATGCGTGCCGCGCCCTTGCGGGTCATGGGCCAAGGTTTGCCCGTGAAACCCGACCACATCCGCATCGAACCCGCGCAACGCCGCGATATGCGCGTCCAGCACCACGGCGGAGGCTGCCTCCAGATCGTCCCCCGGCCATTTGCCCAGAGCCGCGCGCAGCACGGTTTGCTCCTCGGCCGAATACCCGCGATAGCGCGATGGACCGAACTCGGAAATCGTCATCCCTTCTGTCAGGACCAGCGCCGCGTCCACGCCATCCAAGGACGTGCCCGACATCGCACCCAAGGCCCAGATCGGTTCTGCCAACTTGCCCTTCACCTTTTCCCCTGCCCTGCGTATAGCTGCCCCACCAATCTATAACGAGGCAACCCCATGACCTACCATCCCAAATCGGACTTCATGCGCGTCATGATGGAGCGTGGCTTTCTGGCCGATTGCACCGATTACCAGGGCCTTGACGAGGCACTGATCAACGGGGTGGTGCCGACCTATATCGGCTATGATGCCACGGCGAAATCGCTGCATGTGGGGCATCTGCTGAACATCATGATGCTGCGCTGGCTGCAAAAGACAGGGCACAAGCCGATCACCCTGATGGGCGGCGGCACCACCAAGGTGGGCGATCCGAGCTTTCGCGCGGATGAACGCCCGCTGCTGACGCCCGCGCAGATCGACGACAATATCGACGGCATGAAGCAGGTCTTCGCCAAGTACCTGACCTACGGCGACGGCGCGACAGACGCGATCATGCTGAACAATGCCGAATGGCTGGACGGTCTCAACTACCTCGATTTCCTGCGCGACATCGGGCGGCATTTCAGCGTCAACCGAATGCTGTCTTTCGAGAGCGTCAAATCCCGCCTCGACCGCGAACAGTCGCTGTCCTTCCTCGAATTCAACTACATGATCCTTCAGGCCTATGACTTCCTTGAACTCAACCGCCGCTATGGCTGCCTGTTGCAGATGGGCGGGTCGGACCAGTGGGGCAATATCGTCAACGGGATCGACCTCACCCGACGCGTGCTGGATCACGAGATCTACGGGTTGACCTCGCCGCTGCTGACCACCAGCGACGGCAAGAAAATGGGCAAGAGCCAGGGCGGCGCGATGTGGCTCAACGCCGACATGCTCACCCCGTATGAATTCTGGCAATTCTGGCGCAACACCACCGATGCCGATGTGGGCCGTTTCCTGAAGCTCTATACCGAGCTGCCGCTTGACGAATGCGAC
Organism: uncultured Marivita sp.; assembly: GCF_947488135.1. GTDB lineage: Bacteria > Pseudomonadota > Alphaproteobacteria > Rhodobacterales > Rhodobacteraceae > Marivita. The sequence goes on from NZ_CANKYW010000007.1 coordinate 107,718, forward strand.
CGCCTTGGCGCGCTGGCGGGATCCGAGATCAACGACGCCAAGATCGTGCTTGCGAACGAAGTGACCACATTGTGCCACGGGGCCGAGGCGGCGCACGCGGCCGAAGCCACGGCGCGTGAGGTGTTCGAGAAAGGCGGCATCGGTGACGACCTGCCCACCGTTGCCCTCACGTCCGAGGATATCGGCGACGGCATCTCCATCGTGCAACTGATCGTCAAGACGGGTCTCGCCAAATCCGGCAAAGAGGCCAAACGCCTCATCGCGGAAAACGGCGCAAAGATCGACGATGCGCCGCTGACGGATGCAGGCCTGATGATCGACGCGGCGGCCCTTGCCTCTCCGATCAAACTCAGTGCCGGCAAGAAACGCCACGCGCTGGTCAAGTTGGACTGACCACGTTCGCGGGAGGCCCCGGACAAGTGCCGGGGCATCCTTCGCGCTGGTTTTAACCAAACCGCAACCTTGCGACGCTATTCCAGCGGGATGGTGCCCAACCCTCTGCCCCAATCCGATGAATACGCCCGAACTTTGCGCGCCCTTGGCACCGGGGTTCGCATCGACACCATCTCGGACGCCGGACGCTGTCTGATCCAGACGCGCGCTTTTCTCCTGATCGGCCAGGTGAACCTGATCTCACGCGGGCCCGTGGGCGTGACGCCGGATGACGCCGCCGCCTATCTTCACAGGCTGGACTTGAAGGGACCGCTGGTTGTCAACGCCGACAATCACGACTTCCGTGGTGCCGGGCACATCCGTCTTGCCCGCGCAAAAAGCGTTGCACTGCTATCGCTCTCCTCTCCAGACGCTATGCGAGCCGCCTTTCACCAGAAGTGGCGCAACGCGTTGAACAGGGTCGAAGATACGGGACTCCGCGTCACCAACACGCCTTACCACCCGGTGAGGCACAATTGGGTGACCGCCGCTGACGATGCGCAGCAAAAGGCCAAGCGGTATCGCAACTGGCCGCTCTCTCTGCTCAACACCTTCGCCGCCGAAAACCCAGGTCGGGCGCGGGTGATCACGGCCTTCGACGCGAAAACGCCGCTCGCCGCGATGCTGTTTCTCTGCCATCGGCCCTGGGCGACGTATCACATCGGGGTCACGCTGCCCGAAGGTCGCCGCAGAAACGCGCACAATCTGACGCTTTGGCACATGATGCTCTGGCTGGCGGCGCGGGGGTATACCACGCTCGATCTTGGCCTGCTGACCGGTCCGGACAGCCTTGACCGGTTCAAACTCCGCACCGGGGCGGCGCGCCACGATCTCGGCGGCACATGGTTGCGCCTGCCAAGGATCCGCCGTCAGTTCCCCAGCATCCAGGTCCCGTCCGGCCAGAAGGCGTGATAGGCAAAGGCAAACATCACGTCATGCGGCACGTCCCGCCCCTGCCCGTCGCGCACCCGGATAGAGCCGACATCCCGGCCGTCGCCGATCCGCGCGGTATCGAGCGCCGAAGCCTGACCGGCCCGCCAGGAAATCACGACCCCGGCCTCGCGCACCTCACCCTCGCGGGCCAGACGCGCCATCGGCCAGGCTCGGTCGCCGACGCGGATCACCCGCGCCAAGGCGTCGATCCCGTGGGGCGGCATCTCGCCGGAATAGAGGAACGGTTTGGTCGAGCTGTCATAGCCACGATAGGGATTGCGCCCGTAATCTCTGTTATATGCCGGTTCGGCCATCACCAGCCCATCGGGATGGCGGGCAGAGAACTCGGCCCAGCTTTCCATCCAGCTTGGCAAAAGTTTCAGTTCCGCCCCGGTCAGATCGCCCACAATCGCCTCGCCGATTGCTTGCTGCCACCAGCTTTCCGTTTCGCGATCATACATGATCATGTCCGAATTCCGCAGCTTCCCGGTCACGCCGAAGGTCAGAACCCGGCCATTGACCCGACGGTCGAAACTCAGGGCCGAATTGCACAAGGGGCAAAAGGTGACGGCCACAGGCACGCCCCCCACCACATCGTTCACGATCTCATGCCAGGTGAGGTAGCGGATCGGATAAGCTCGCGGCTGCCCGCCCATGTCCAAAGTGATCACGGGCTCGGCCGGGTCGAGCCCGGTCTTGCCGGAGGCGCGCACGAAATCGGGATCGCTCAGCGCAGGAATGCCATCCTTCGGCGGCCCGCCCGACAGGATCTCCACCCAATTGGGAACCGTGGTCTTTTCGAAATTCGTGTCGGGCCACTCGTTGCGCCAGAACTCCGGACTGGCCAGGGCGGACCCGACCAGAAGCATCGAGACCAGGGCGGACAAGATCGACAGGCGCATGGGACATCTCCTCCAGATGCCATCCAGCTTGACGCAAACCGCCGCATCTGCACAGCCCGCCCACGCCATTGTGACAAGGCGCGACCCCCTCGTTCTTCTTTTTGCAAATATGCAAATGCTCCGTTGCAAACCCGCAAAGCGTCATGGTTCAGCAAAGAGTTTGCAAATAGCGCCCATTGCCGATGCCGCCTCAACGCGGCGTCGGCTGAGACTGTGCGCGGTCCGAACCGGGCCGCGCACCGCAAGGTCACTCGGTGACGGTCACATCCGCCATGACATCGGGCTGACCGATGACCGCCCCGTTCTGGCCTTGGCCGCGCTTGATCGCATCGACGATCTCCATGCCCTCGGTCACTTCGCCGACGACCGTGTACTGGCCATTCAGGAAATAGCCTTCGTCGAACATGATGAAGAACTGCGAATTGGCCGAATCCGGGCTTTGCGACCGCGCCATTCCGACGACACCGCGATCGAAGGGCAGATCCGAGAACTCGGCGGGCAGGTCCGGGCGGTCCGATCCGCCGCGCCCGGCCATGCGCATGTCACCGCCGTCGAGCTTGCCGAACTCCACGTCGCCGGTTTGCGCCATGAAGCCGTCGATCACGCGGTGAAAGACCACGCCGTCATAAGCGCCCTCTTCCGCAAGCGCCGTGATCTGCGCCACGTGCTGGGGGGCCACCTCTTCGAAGAGGTCGATCACCACGGTGCCATTGGCCTCGCCCGCAACCTCGATCTGCAACCCTGTTGCCAGCGCCGGGGACGCCAGCAGCGAAAAGGCGAAAGCGAGTTTACGCATCGGCGGCCACCTTGACGGAGATCATCCGGTCCGGGCTCGCAGGCGGCTCGCCGCGGGTGATCGCGTCCACATGCTCCATGCCCGAAATCACCCGGCCATAGACGGTGTACTGGCCATTGAGGAAATGGTTGTCCGAAAAATTGATGAAGAACTGCGAATTCGCGGAATTCGGGTTCTGCGAGCGCGCCGCACCAAGCGTGCCGCGATCATGTGGCAGTTTGGAGAACTCCGCCGGCAGGTCCGGCAGGTCCGACCCGCCCGTGCCCGCACGGCGGATGTTGAAGCCGTCTTCCATGTCGCCATGCTCCACATCACCGGTTTGCGCCATGAAGCCGTCGATCACCCGGTGGAAACACACGTTGTCATAGGCTCCCGACCGCGCCAGTTCCTTCATGCGCTCGGCGTGTTTCGGGGCCACGTCCGGCAGCAGCTCGATGGTCACCGTGCCGTCCTTGAGCTCCATCAGGATCGTGTTTTCAGGGTCTTTGATCTCGGCCATGCCGCGCTCCTTCAGATGATTGGTTGCGGCAAGACTTAAAGCGCGCCCCCGCGATTGCCAAGGACGTCATTGACCTCTGCGCCCCGGAGCGCCATCACGGGGGTCAGATGGGATCAGGAGGGACAGATGGCCTGGAAAACGCTCGACGATATGGATCTTGCCGGAAAACGCGTGCTCACGCGGGTGGATATCAACGTGCCGGTGGAAAACGGAACGGTCACCGACGCCACCCGGATCACCCGGATCGTGCCCACGATCACGGATATCCTGGACAAGGGCGGTACCCCAATCCTGCTGGCGCATTTCGGCCGCCCCAAGGGCAAGCCGAACCCCGAGATGAGCCTTCGCCTTGTCCAGCCCGCGCTGGAAGAGGCGCTGGGGCGGTCCGTCACCTTCATGGAGCAGCCCTCGCGCGACCAGATCGACGCGCTGCCCGCCAATACGGTTGTGCTGGTGGAAAACACGCGCTTTTCCCCGATGGAAGAAGCCAACGATCCCAAGATGGCCGAATTCCTTGCCTCGCTGGGGGACGTCTACTGCAACGACGCCTTCTCGGCTGCGCACCGCGCCCATGCCTCGACCGAGGGTGTCGCGCATCTCCTGCCCTCCTGCGCCGGGCGGTTGATGGAAGCGGAACTCAGGGCGCTGGAGAAAGCGTTGGGACATCCCGAACGCCCTGTCGTGGCCGTGGTCGGCGGCGCCAAGGTGTCGACCAAGCTCGACCTTCTGTCGAACCTCGTGGAAAAGGTCGATATCCTGATCATCGGCGGCGGCATGGCCAATACCTTTCTCGCGGCAAGCGGCATCGACGTGGGCAAATCGCTCTGCGAGCATGATCTGGCCGACACCGCCCGGGCCATCGCCGAAAAGGCGACGACCACCGGGTGCGAGATGCTGTTGCCGCGCGACGTGGTGGTGGCGCGTGAATTCAAGGAAGGCGCCGAGGCGCAGGTGGTCAAGACCGAAGACTGCCCGGCCGACGCGATGATCCTCGACGCCGGGCCCGACAGCGTGGCGCATATCTGCCAGGCCTTCGACAGGGCCAGGACGCTGATCTGGAACGGACCGCTGGGGGCGTTCGAAATCCCGCCCTTCGACGCCGCGACCAATGCGGCGGCGGCTTATGCGGCCGGGCTCAGCCGGTCGGGCAAGCTCGTGTCCGTGGCCGGTGGGGGCGACACGGTTGCCGCGCTCAACAAGGCGGATGCGGCGGAGAGCTTTACCTATATCTCCACCGCCGGCGGCGCGTTCCTGGAGTGGATGGAAGGCAAGACCTTGCCGGGTGTCGCCTCCTTGGGCTGATCCACGCCGGACCGGCGGGTCCTGAAAGCCACACTGGGCGGTTTGCCGCGGAAAAACCGCGTGCGGGGAATTCCATCGGGGGTTGCCCTGTGCCATCGTCGCGGCACGCGCCCGACAAGAGGCGCGGTTCGAGGTAGCAGATGACGCAACACCGCACACGACCGGCGCTTGGCGCCCTTGTCTATTTCGCAGGCTCGTTCTGTATCGGGGTCTATTTCATCTTTGCCGCCGTGCAGGGTGATTACGGCGTGTTTCGCCGCGCCGAGATCATGAATGAGACCCGTCAGCTGGAGGCCGAGCTTTCGGAACTGCGCGCCGAGGTCGCCCGGATGGAGAACCTCACCCGTCGCCTGTCGGACACCTATCTCGATCTGGACCTGCTGGACGAACGCACGCGCGATATGCTGGGCATGATCCGCACCGACGAAATCGTAGTGCGCTAAGAGCGTAAGGAAATGTTCGGGGGCGCTGTAGCGCCGGAAAGCGTGTCTCACCCCCGTTTGTCACATGAATAGTGCCATCAGCCCCAAGATCGGCAGCGCCGCGATCAGATCGCCCAGCCCCTCCATGCCGCCCTCGTCGTCCTCGGCTTCGCTGTCTTCCAGCGCTTCGGCCTCTTCCATTGCCAGAAACTCATCCGTGCCCGCTGTTGCCGCCACTGTGGGGAACGGGAACTCCGTTTCCCCGTCTTCGACGGCGCTTTCTTCGAGGAACGGGTCGATCATCGGCTCGGGCAGCGCCTCGGGCGCGTCGTCCGAGATTACGTTCTGGAAGTCCTCTGACGGGGTGAAGCCGAACATGCGCACCTGCATGATCTCGCCCTCGTCCATCTGGACCGACAGCATCGTCCCATCCAGAAGCGTCGCCGGATCGATGTCTTCGACCACCGCGTCCGATGCGTTCGATCCGGCAGCAGCCCCTTCGGCAACGCCGAGCACTGAAATCTCGACCCGACCGGTGTCCGAGACCAGCCCCGAGAAATCGACGCTCGTATCCGCCCCACCCTCTTGTGTTGCCGCGACGTAGAACAAAAGCTCGTCCGGTTCCCAGAACCCGTGCACCGCGATCCCGTCTTCCTCCACCTCGGTATCGGCTCCGGCCTCCGGCGTGAGATCGAGCGCGACTTTGCCCGGCAGGGCCTCTTGCATCATGTTGAACATCGCGCCACCGGGTGTCAGGTCAGCCTGCCCGTCATCCACGCTCAGCGTGTTGGGGGTGTTCTGGATCAGCGGCCAGACATGCGCCTGTTCGACATCGTAGCGCAGAAACTCCTCCATGATGTTGATCATCTCGTGCGACTGGTAGAGCCCGTAGTCGGAGTTGCGGTCGAGAGACCCGGTATTGCCGGCGGTGTTCCATTCGGTCACGGCGATCTGCGCATCGGGCATCTGTTCGCCCCAGGTTTCGTCCGTGGTGTTGAGGAAAAAGCTGCGCTGCCCCTCGTTGACCTGACCGCGTGAATAGACATGCACCGCCACCTGATCGACCGCCTGTTGCTCGGCTTCGGTGTCGAATTCGGACAGGATCATTTCGTTCGCGACCTGGGTCCAGTTGACCTCGCCCGAGCTGAAGAGGCTGTCTTCCCCGAGGTTCAGACCGTAGCTTGCGTTGAGGTCCGCGATGATGTCCGCACCGCTCATGTCATCGCTGAATTGATCGTTCAGGCGCGCGAAATTGAAGTTGGCTCCGGACTGCACGATGATATCGGCACCCGAGCCTTGCGCGTCCAGTTCGTCATTGACGATCACCGCCATTTCGCTGGCGAGCCGCCCGTATTCGACCGACGACATCTGCCCGCTGCCCCAATATTCGTTGCCCAGCTCGAACGCTTCGATCTCGGCATCGCCATGCACGCCGTTCACCACGTCCCGCACGAAGCCGCGCAACGCATCCTCGTCAATGGCGGCGAAGCGATCACCATTGGCATCGGCCGTGTCGGACAGCAGGTTGCGCGTGGGGATGACGATGGTGACTGATAGCCCTTCTTCGCCTGCATAGGCCAGCGCCTCGTTCAACGGGATGAAGTCGCGCAGTTCCCCGGTGTCGCGGTCGGTGACCACGGAGGCATTGGGATCGGTGATGTCGAAATAGCGTTCGGTCAGCGACCCACCCGGATAGCGGAACGACCCGACACCCAGTTCCTCGATCAGGCGGTCGTAATCCCCGCCCTGTTCCAGCGAGGACCGTGTTGCAAGCACATTGGCGCCGAACAGCCCCTGTGACGCCTGAGAGCCCATAAAACCGAAGGCCGCGATTTCTGGCATAATTGTGTCCCTGATTGAGCAACGGCCTTAATCTCTCCTTATTTCCGCCCAGATGTCTGTAGATTTGGTTAAAACCGCCCGATTTGGGCCACAATTGTTCCAAACTTCGGAACAGTCCGCCCCGCCGCTTCGCCATTGTTTTGCCATATCCGCTAAGGGCCACTGCCGGAGGTGCCGAATCACCGTCGGCGTCCGCACCGGCTGCCAAGATCGCCTCTTGCCTTTGGGCAAATGTTGATCGTAGGCTTCGAGAAAAGGTTTAACACTAAACAGTTTCGCAGGGAGGCGCCCATGGCGGCACGGAAATCCAAGGCCGAGGCGGCACGCGTATCCAATGTCTCGTCAGAAGAGCTGACCGCCTATTACCGCGACATGCTCCTGATCCGCCGGTTCGAGGAAAAGGCGGGCCAGCTTTACGGCATGGGCCTGATCGGCGGCTTCTGTCACCTTTACATCGGGCAGGAGGCCGTCGTTGTCGGGCTCGAGGCCGCCGCCGAGGACGGCGACAAGCGCATCACCTCCTACCGCGATCACGGCCATATGCTGGCATGCGGTATGGATCCGAACGGCGTGATGGCCGAACTGACCGGGCGCGAGGGAGGCTATTCCAAGGGCAAGGGCGGCTCCATGCACATGTTCTCCAAGGAAAAGGATTTCTACGGCGGGCATGGCATCGTCGGCGCGCAGGTGCCGCTTGGCGCGGGTCTGGCCTTTGCCGACAAGTACAAGGGCACCGACCGCGTGACCTTTACCTATTTCGGCGATGGCGCCGCCAACCAGGGCCAGGTTTACGAGACCTTCAATATGGCGGCGTTGTGGGCCCTGCCGGTGATTTTTGTCATCGAAAACAACCAATACGCCATGGGCACGGCGCAGAAACGCTCCACCTCGACCCCCGATCTGCACACGCGTGGCGAGGCCTTCGGCATCCCCGGCGAGGCGGTGGACGGGATGGATGTGCTGGCAGTCAAGGCGGCGGGCGACAAGGCCGTGGCACACTGCCGCTCCGGCAAGGGGCCCTATATCCTCGAAGTGAAAACCTACCGCTATCGCGGCCATTCCATGTCCGACCCGGCCAAGTACCGCACCCGCGAAGAGGTCCAGAAGATGCGCGAGGAACGCGACGCCATCGAACATGTCCGTGAGATGCTGCTCACCGGCAAACACGCGACCGAAGACGACCTCAAGGCCATCGACAAGGAGATTAAGTCCATCGTCAACGCCAGCGCCGATTTCGCCCGCGAAAGCCCGGAACCGAGCTTGGATGAGCTTTGGACGGATATCTATGCAGAGGAGGCCGTGTGATGCGGACAGTTTTGACTGTCGCTTTTTGCGCTCTCGGCAACACAGTTGTAGCAGAAATGCCTAGGTATGACGTGGAAAGTCATTGTACCTCTGTGGCCTCATTCAGCGGCGACTACAGCGCATCCCTTTTCAACGGATGCATTGACATGGAGCAATCGGCTTATAATGCCCTGAAACAGAATTGGGAGAGACTGCCAGAGACGATGCAGTCTCATTGCAATTCGGTTGCCTCATTCAGCGGAGCAGGTTCTTACTCACTTCTCGAAGGCTGCGTTCGAATGGAATTGGAAGCAAGCAATTCGAGCAAAACCTTTAAGTATTAGGAGGCCGTGTGATGGCGACCGAAGTTCTCATGCCCGCCCTCTCGCCCACCATGGAAGAAGGCACGCTGGCCAAATGGCTGGTCAAGGAAGGCGACACCGTTTCGGCGGGTGACATCATGGCCGAGATCGAGACCGACAAGGCGACGATGGAGTTCGAAGCCGTGGACGAGGGCATCGTCGGCAAGATCCTTGTCGCGGAAGGCACCGAAGGCGTGCGGGTGAACACCCCCATCGCGGTGCTGGTCGAGGATGGCGAAAGCGTGGAAGACGCCGAATCGACCGCCCCGCCGCAGCAGCTTGTGGCCAAGGACAAGGCGCAAAGCTCGGAAGACCAGCCTGCCGCCGGCATGGACCACCCCGACCCCGCCCGCGTGATCGCCAAGGCCGAAGCGCCGTGGCCTGAAGGCACCAAGACCAAGCAGACGACAGTGCGCGAGGCGCTCCGCGATGCGATGGCCGAGGAAATGCGCCGCGACGAGGATGTGTTCCTCATGGGTGAGGAAGTCGGCGAATACCAGGGCGCCTACAAGATCAGCCAGGGTCTGCTGGACGAATTCGGCGCGCGCCGGGTGATGGACACGCCGATCACCGAACACGGCTTCACCGGCATTGCGGTGGGTGCCGCCTTTGGCGGTTTGCGCCCGATCGTCGAATTCATGACGTTCAACTTCGCCATGCAAGCCATTGACCAGATTATCAATTCCGCCGCCAAGACGCTCTACATGTCAGGCGGTCAGATGGGCGCACCAATGGTGTTCCGGGGTCCGAACGGCGCCGCCGCCCGCGTCGGTGCGCAGCACTCACAGGATTACGCGGCGTGGTACGCGCATATTCCGGGGCTGAAGGTGGTGATGCCCTACTCGGCCTCCGACGCCAAGGGACTGCTGAAGACCGCGATCCGCGATCCGAACCCGGTGATCTTCCTGGAGAACGAAATCCTCTATGGCAAAACCTTCGAGGTGCCCGAGCTCGAGGATTACACGGTGCCCTTCGGCAAGGCCCGCATCTGGCGCGAGGGCGCGGATGTCACCATCGTGAGCTTCGGCATCGGCATGACCTACGCGATGGACGCCGCCGAAAAGCTCGCTGGCGAAGGGATCGAGGCCGAGGTGATCGACCTGCGCACCCTGCGTCCGATGGATTACGACACGGTGATCGCGTCCGTCCAGAAGACCAACCGCTGCATCACGGTCGAGGAAGGTTTTCCCGTTGGCGCCATCGGCAACCATCTGTCGGCGGTGATCATGGAGCGCGCGTTCGACTATCTGGACGCGCCGGTGCTGAACCTGACGGGCAAGGACGTACCGATGCCCTATGCCGCAAACCTCGAAAAACACGCGCTGGTGACAACCGCCGAGGTGGTCGAGGCCGCGAAAAAGGTCTGCTACAAATGACCGACGCCCTGACCGTCCGCACCCGCGACGTCGCGCGCGAGGCCTACAGGGTGGAGACCCCGGCGGGGGCTGCCTTCGTGCCGGAATGCCTGATGGACAGGTTTCCGAACGAGGCCCGCCCGTCGCACCAGACGGCCTATGAATGGATCGGCGCACATCGGCGTCAGATCACTAGGGCCGTCGAAGCCCTCAACGCCGGCAAGACGCCGAAAGCCCCCTATGACCTCATCACCCTGATCGAGGAGACCTGACATGCCCATCGAGATACTCATGCCCGCCCTGTCCCCCACGATGGAGGAAGGCACGCTTGCGAAATGGATGGTCAAGGAAGGCGACACGGTGTCCTCTGGCGACGTCATCGCAGAGATCGAAACCGACAAGGCGACGATGGAATTCGAAGCCGTCGATGAAGGCGTGATCGGCAGACTTCTGGTCGACGAGGGCACGGCGGATGTGAAGGTGAACACACCCATCGCCATGCTGCTGGAAGACGGCGAAAGCGCCGACGACCTTGGCGCGCCGTCCGCGCCGAAAGAAGAACCGGCCTCGTCTCATGTCGCTCCTGCCGAGCCGTCGGAGGCGACAGCTCCCGCGCAAGGCTACGGTCGCGGCGGGGCACCAAAAACCGAAACCGCCTCTGGTGACCGCATCTTCGCCTCCCCCCTCGCCCGCAGGATCGCGGCCGACAAGGGCTTGGACCTGAGCCAGATAAAGGGCTCCGGCCCGCGCGGCCGCATCGTGAAGGCGGACGTGGAGACTGCATCGCCGCAGTCCTCCGCGCCGATATCCGCGCCAGCCGAATCCGCACCTGCCTCGGCCGGAAAACCGGTCGATGCCAGCGCCATTGCCAAGATGTACGAGGACCGCGCCTATACCGAAATCCCGCTCGACGGTATGCGCAAGACCATCGCCGCGCGGCTCACCGAGGCGAAACAGACCATCCCGCATTTCTACCTGCGCCGGTCCGTGACCCTCGACCCGCTTCTGGCCTTCCGGTCACAACTCAACACGCAGCTTGAAAAGCGCGGCGTGAAGCTGTCGGTCAACGATTTCATCATCAAGGCCTGCGCGCTGGCCCTGCAACAGGTCCCTGCGGCCAATGCCGTCTGGGCAGGCGACCGCATCCTGCAACTGGAGCCGTCGGATGTCGCCGTCGCCGTCGCCATCGAAGGAGGGCTGTTCACGCCAGTCCTGAAGGACGCACACCAGAAATCCCTTTCGGCCCTGTCGGCAGAGATGAAAGACCTTGCCACCCGCGCCCGCGACCGCAAACTGGCACCCAACGAATATCAGGGCGGGAGCTTTGCCATCTCCAACCTCGGCATGTTCGGGATCGAGAATTTCGACGCTGTCATCAACCCGCCCCACGGCGCGATCTTGGCCGTGGGCGCAGGGATGAAGAAACCGGTGGTCGCAGAAGACGGCAGCGTCACAGTCGCCACGGTGATGTCGATGACCCTTTCGGTGGATCACCGCGTGATCGACGGCGCGCTGGGGGCAGAGCTGCTGGAAGCCATCGTGGACAACCTCGAAAATCCAATGGCCATGCTCGCCTGACCCCTGGTTTCTTTGGGCTAAAAATACCTCGGGGGAGTCGCGAAGCGACGGGGGCAGAGCCCCCTGTTTCCGTCACCGGAAACTCCGCGATGCGTCAACGCATCGCCCCTCGTCAGGCCCCCGAGCGCAGGATCTGGTCCATGCTGATCGACGGCTGCGAACAGCCTGCTTCCCCGACGATGCGCGCCGGGACACCTGCCACGGTCTTGCAGGGCGGCACTTCTTCCAGAACAACCGATCCAGCCGCCACGCGCGAGCAATTCCCGACACGGATATTGCCCAGCACCTTGGCCCCGGCCCCGATCAGCACACCGTCACCGATCTTGGGATGACGGTCTTCCTCTTCCTTGCCGGTCCCGCCCAGCGTCACGGAATGCAGCATCGACACGTTGTCCCCCACCACAGCGGTCTCACCGATGACGATGGAGTGCGCGTGGTCAATCATGATCCCCTGCCCGATCTTCGCCGCCGGGTGAATATCGACGCCGAACGCCTCGGAACACCGCATCTGCACGAAATAGGCCAGATCGGTCCGCCCCTGCCGCCAGAGCCAATTGCCGACGCGGTAGCACTGCACGGCCTGGAAGCCTTTGAAAAACAATAAGGGTTGCAAGAACCGATGGCACGCCGGGTCGCGCTCGTAGACCGCCACGATATCGGCCCGTGCCGCCATGGCAAGGTCCGGATCGGACGCGAACGCCTCGTCGCAAATCTCACGCAGGATCTGCTCGGTCATCTCACCGTTGGCCAGTTTCAGCGATATCCGGTAGCTCAACGCGCGTTCGAGGCTGGGATGGTGCAACACTGAATAGTGGATCATTCCGCCGAGCAACGGCTCCTTGGCGACGGCCTCATCCGCTTCCTTGACGATGCGGCCCCAGACCGGGTCGACCGATGCGAGTTTCGCGCGTGTTTCCGCCATGCCTTCTCTCCTTTGACGCGTAGAACATAGCAGATAGGATGCAATATCGAAAACGCAAAGCTGTGATGGCGAGGATCACCGGTTTGAATGACGCCGAGGTTGAAGATTTCCGGAAACTGATCGTACAACGCCTGAGCGATCTCGATGCCGAAGACGCGCTTGGCCGCGAGGGGCAATCCGTCGTGTCATTGGACCAGCAGGCTGTTGGGCGCTTGTTCCGACAGGATGCGCTGCTGGGCCAGTCGATGGCCAAGGCAACGCAGGCCCGACGCGATGGGCACCGTAGGGCGCTGACGGCCGCGCTGGAACGATTGAACCGCGGGGATTTCGGTTATTGTGAGGAGTGTGGCGAGGACATCGCTGTCAAACGGCTAGAATTCGATCCTTCCGCACGCCGCTGCATCAGTTGCGCCTCCGGCTGAGACTGCCGCTCCAACAACGCCGAAAGCACACAGAGCCATGCCTCAAGACCGACCTGCGTCTGGAACGAGATGTGACCGTGCCGGTCGTATTGCAAGGCCGCGGCCATGAGGCTCCCATCTCCGTAAACCGGATGTGCGGCATGATGCGTAGCACGGTACCGCGCCGCCCGTTCGGCATCGGCGATCAAGCCGACCATGACCGCGTGCCGCCGCGACGGAACAACGCTGGCCACCACGGACACGGCGGCCAGCACATCGTTGTAGATGACCGGCGTCACGCGGACCACGCGATCCGCGCCCACGGTCCGGGTCCGAACCGGTCCGAAACCTGCGCCACCTCGAAGATCGCCGCGCCGGTGAAGCCGTCTTCGGCCTGCATGGCCGCCGTATAGGTCCAACCCGGCTGCATCACCTCCACGTCTCGCAAGACGCTGCCGCCGGACGTGACACGCACGCGATACGCCTCGCGATCCTCGCCCAGCGGAATGTCCGGCAAGTCCCACCCATCCGCTTCAATACGTGCGCGACGAATCCAGGTCAGACGCATATCGGGTCCGGTTGCCCTCAGGTTCAGGTGCACTGGGCTGAGAGGCCGCAATCCGTTGCCCGCAAAAGCCTGAACCACATGGCGATACGCCGCGTGATCATACGGCTTGTCCGCCGGTCCGATCCGGTAATGCCGCTCTTGCCCGCGCAAGGAAACTGGCATCGCGATCTGCCGGGGCGTGCCGTCCAAAAGGACGAAATACGCGCCCGCCGCCAATGTTGCCGGACTCAACGCATCGGTCCCGACCTGCCCGCGCAGCAAGTGGCTAAGACGCCAGACGCCGACGTCAATCAATTCGGCACTCTTGAACTGGATCACTTCCCACGCATCCGGATCACCCGTTCCGATTGCGGCAAGGTTCGCACCGCCCAGAAGCCCCGCTTCACTCACCGAGGACAGGCTGCCGGTGGTCAAGGAAACCTCCAACTGCGTGCCCAGATCGACCAGGCCGCTCGGAGCACGGTTCACCGCGGTCAGGGTGACTCCGACCGTAGAGGCCACCCCAATCAATGAATTGAGCCCATACCCCGTATCCTCCGCCGCGTCGTAGACTGCCACGTCTCCCGGCCATAGATCGGATGTCACCGCGAGATGCGGCGCATGGGGTACTTCGTCACCCCGGATGAGCGGCAAATCGAGGAACAACGGCAACACCGGACCGCTTGCGGTAAAGCGGCGCGCGGGCGTCGGATCGTCCGGGAAATCCGCCGGATGATAGACCTGCGGCTCGATCCGGACCGCTTCGATCAGCTGATGGGTCGTTTGCTCGACCCGGTCGATACGCACGGTCATGTCGCCCGCCTCGCCTGGCAATCGGACGACATCGCCCGCACCCAACGCGTGCTGCGACAGTGGAAGCGCGAACCGCACCCCGTCCCGTGCCACACGCGCCTCGCTGAGCCAGCGTTCGACGGCCTGCCGCCCCTCGGGCCGTGTCAACAGGATCGGCACTTCGCTCTCCGCCACCGCATGTGTGGCCTCGTCCGGCAGCACGGATTCCTCGGCGATATTGCGATAATCCCCGTCGGATTCGACAAAGTTCAACCGGACCCGCCCCGACATCTCGGCCTCGGAGCTGCGCGATTGCGCGACGTCCGACCCCAGATCGTCATGCAAGGCAAGCTGCGACATGTCCAGATCGACCACCCGCGCCGCGTTGCGGTTGCGGAACACGAGGACGCCGTCCCGTTCGATCGCGTCGAACCCGTAGGCGATCATCAAGGGCTGCAACGCGCGCCGCGCATCCGCCACATCTGGCGCAAGATAGCCGCGTACAAAGCCGTACAGCGCGCTGACATCATAGTCCCGCAGACCCGAACGCTCGCAAATCTCGGCCACGACCGACGCCAATGTGCGGCCCGACACCCGTCCATTGATCCAATGTCCGCGCCGGTAGTTCGGCCCGTCAGACCACATTTCGTCCACGTTCGGAAACCACGGGTAGGGTCGCGCGTCCCAGGCCCAGACGTAGACCCGCGCCATGTCGATCATCGGCTCGCCGTAGACGTCAGACACCGGATTATGTTCCGGATCGCCCCAGTATCCCAGCATCGCGCGCAGGTACTGATGCTGGATCAATTCGTCCCGCAACCCGTTGGAATACTCAGGCAGAGTGCTTTCCGAGCTTTTGGGATCGAGAAACTTGTTCGGCTCATTGGTGGCCTTGTCGACGGCGGCACAGCCGATCTCCGTGAACCAGATCGGCTTGCTTTCGGGCACCCACGCGGTTGGCATGGCTTCCCGGACACCGCCGACCCGATCGTGATGCGGTTGCGACCACCAGTTGCGAATATCCTTGTAGCGATAGACCCACGGCTCACCGTAGGCGCCATCCGTGATCGCCGCGCGCTGCTGAAGGTCCCGCGCCTCTTGCGACGGGTAGTACCAGTCGTACCCCTCACCACCCGCCACATTGGCGCGCAGATAGTCGAGATTGTAGATCGACCCCCATTCCGCATCGGCGTGATCCGCACCGTCCCGCCAGTCGGACAGGCGCATGTAATTGTCGATGCCGATGAAATCGATATTCGGATCGGCCCAAAGCGGATCGAGGTGAAAATAGACGTCCCCGCTGCCATCCTGCGGATGATAGCCGAAATACTCGGACCAGTCGGCGGCGTAGCCGATCTTCACATCCGGTCCGAGGATCGCCCGACAATCCGCCGCCAGGCTCCGCAACGCCTCGACCGCCGGGAATCCCGACACGCCCCGCAACTGCGTCAGGCTGCGCATTTCCGACCCGATGCAGAAGGCCGTCACGCCTCCCGCAAGCGCACAAAGATGCGCCTGGTGCAGGATGAACCGGCGATAGCCCCAATCCTGCGGGATCTCAGTGTCCTCGCCATCGTCATCACCCGGCAAATCATTGGTTTCGGCTGCAAACCGGATCACCCCGTCTTCCACGGAAAAATCCCCGATCTGCGCCGTTCCGAAAAACGCGGCAATCTGATCGTCCACGGCAGCTGTGCCGGACGGATCCCCAACCTGCCCCGGCGCCACGCTGGCCGTGATCCGCCCGCGCCAAGGCAGTTTCGGCTGACCGATCTCCCCCGTCCACGGATTAGGAAGCCCGTTGCCCGGCATCTGTTCCATCAGGATGAACGGGTAGTAAAGAACCTCCAACCCCTTATCCGTCATGTCCCGGATGGCCTGCACCACCGACGCGTCACAGGGTGTTCCTCCATACACCGGACGCCCGTCCTCGACCGGCACCAAACCAGCATCGGCGCGCTCCAATCCGCTGACCGTCCACGGCATGTCGGCGCTGTCACGCTGGGTCTGCTCCACCTTCGGCTGGATCACACACTCCCCACAGCGCAGATCGCTGCCGAACCAGCTCACCACCAGCGACGCCGACCCGCAATCCGGCACCTCGTCCTGCAAATGCTTGAGAGACGTCACGAAATCGGGCCGGTCCGACGGGCTGTTGACGTTTATGACGTCCGACTTGCCCGCACCGCCATCCAGCGCAACCGGCTCGGTCGCCAGCGCATACTCACCCGTCCCGGGGATCATCGCCACCCCGCGGATATTGAACGGCACGTCCTCGGGATCGTCCTGCACCGGCCGCGTCACTTCGAAGGAAAACTGCGGCACGCGGTTGCCGAACCGCTCCAGATCAAGGTCCTCAAAGACGACATACGCCGTGCCGCGATAGGCGGGCACCATGCCCACACCCTCAACAGCTTCCATCTTCGGATCCGGCTGTTGATCGCGCGATCCGGGATACATCCGCATCGTCACGTCATAGATCGAGATCTCGGCCCCATCCGCCCAGATCCGGTTCACGCTGGTGATCTCACCTTCGCAAAGTGCAACCGCGAGGCTGACCGAATAGCTATATTCCTTGATCGTCGGCTGCTGCGACGGCCCCTTTCCGCCACCGCCCGATTTCGACACCTTTTCCTTGAACTGCGTGGCCCAGATGATGTGTCCGCCGACCCGCATCCGTCCGTAGACCTGCGCGATCGGCTGGCCTTCCCCGGCGGTGCTCAATCGCAGCCGGTCCAGCCTCCCGGTCTCGATGGTGCGCCCGCCGGCCCCCAGTATACGCTGATCGATCGCACGACCCAGAGTAGCCCCCGCAAACCGCCCCACCGCCGTCATCGACAGCCCGAGCACCGATCCGCCAAGACTGCTGCCCAGCGCCGCGCCCGCAGCCGAAAGAACCAGTGTCGCCATTCCTCTTATCCTTCCTGAAGGTCCGCGAACGCAAACCGCGCCACGATACGCCGCTGCCACGGCGCGCTGAGCGAGGTCTCAAGAACCCCGTTCCCCGAATACGCGTGAACAAACCGCGCCAACGCGCCGATCCGCGTCTGTATCCCAAGATGTTTCGCGATCCCGCGATCCCGCATCCGGAACAGGATCACGTCGCCCTCGCTCTCGTCATCGACGTGTTTGGCCGCCATCCGTTGAGACAAAGCCTGCCAGAGAACCTCGTCCCCCTGCGGCTCACCCCAATCCTGCGTGTAGCTCGGAACGGACCCTGGCTCGCAGCCGTAAAGCTCGCGCCAGACCCCGCGCAGCAGGCCAAGACAATCAGCCCCGGCGCCGCGCAGGCTCGCCTGATGCACATAGGGCGTCCCGATCCATCCACGCGCCGCGGCCACGATCTCCAGCCGCGTCATCGCAAGCTCCCGCCGCCGCGCGACTTGGCCATCGTCGGATGGATCATGACCCATTCCTCTTGCGGAATATCGGGAAAACCCTGAAAATTGAGAACGTTGTCGAATTTGGCGCGACAGGTCTCGAACCGCTTGTCGCACCCGACAATCAGCTTGAGCCTGTCGCCCACAGCCAAACTGGCCCGCAAAGGCTCCCAAAGGTCGATCCCACGCGACCCATCATCGTAAAGCACGTCCCGCTTGATCGCCGCCCAAAGCCCTTCGGCGGCCCCACTGATCACCGTCATCCGCCCGCGCTGAAACCAGCCGGGCTCAAACCCGGACGCACCGACCACGGTCAGCGCCCCCGTGGCGCCGACCTCCGTCACCGTCACCTCGGCCCACATGCCATCGGCAGTGGTATCCACACCGCAAGACGCATCGCCCAGTACCGCCAGGCAAGGGGCCTGATACACCCGACCCACCGGACGGTTGAGCCATTCCGTCAGTCCACGCAGCTCTGCCGAAAACGCACCGCCGCTGCGCGTGATGTCCCCCAAGGATCCGCGAAACAGCAGCTTGCGTTCAGACACATCCGCCCAGTTCACCAGCCAGGCCGTTACCTCGGCCCCATCGAACCGCCCCGCGGCGATATCCGCCTCGGTGACACTGGCATCGCTCAAAGCGCCGATGGCCTCGGTATTGTCCACCGACAGCCCCGTGCCCTGCTGGATCGCCGCAGCGCTCATCCCGGTATCTGCCCGAAAGACGACACCGTCAAAACTCAGGTCGCGGTCGTGGTCCGTAAACCCGAAGCGCCGCCCGTCCTTGCGCGTCACCTCCCAGGCGCGCGCCACCGTCGTGACCCCCGTGGCCAGATGCGCGGCCAGCGCCTCAGCGCCCGGCATCAGACCCGAAGCTCCACGACAGGCACATCCGGAACGTCACCCGCCTGGAACGTCGCCGCACTGGTGTGAATGCGGTCCGTATCGAACCGCACCGGCACGTCGAATTCGAACCCGGCGGTGATCGACACCCCCGCCGGAGGGGCGACGACGAAAGTCACGACACCGGTCGCGGGCTCAACGTCGAAATCCGCCCCCTCGACCTGCGGAACGCCGTCAACGGCGACCATCACTGTTCCGGCCACCGGCTTGGCCACCGGTCGCGCATAGTCGGCCCCGCCCGAGGCATAGAGCTTGCTCAACTGAAACTCTGTCACCAATCCATCCCCGGTCCCGATCACCTGGTCCGTCGCCGCCACCTGTGCCGACGGCTTGCACGATTTGAAATCCGCCCAGTCCTTCCAGCGGAACCCGTACATCTGCCCGCGCCGCGCTTCGAAAAACGCGATCAGCGTGTCGATATCGTCCATCGACCGCAGCCCGATCCCCGCGTCATACCGCCTGCGCGAATGCGCCCACGGCGTATTGCGCTCTTCGAACCCGCTGGCCAGCGTGACCACGTCCGTCCGCCGCTCCGGCCCACCGATGGAGCCGAAACTCAAGGCCGTCGGAAACCTCACCTCATGAAACTGCATGACCAATCCTCCTCACAGGTTCCGCTGACCGGACCCAAGCACCCGGCCCATCTGCGCCGCGATCTGGCTTTGCGACCGCCGGAACCCCTGCACATCGGGCGTCGAGATATTCATGACCACGTTCACCGCCCGCCCGCCGCCGCCCGCGCGCACGCCCAGCTTGCCATCGGCACCCCGCGCCAACGGCATGATCGCCTCCGGTCCCGCCTCGCCCATCAGGCCGACACCGCCCCGCATCGGAAAGGTCGTCGGCCCATGCACGACACCGCCATCCGCAAAGGGCATCACCCGCGCTTGGGCAAAACTCCCGCCATTGGCAAAGGGCAGCAGGTTGCTGATTCCCTGCATCACCATCCCGCTCAGGTGCTCTTTCACCGGGTTCACTGCCGCGCGGTAACTCGCGCCGATCATCGACTGCGCAATCGTGCCCAGCGCATCCGACAGCTTCATCCCGTCGAACACGACCCCGTCGATGGCCTTGCTCAGCCCCCGGTTCAGCGCACCTTCGAGCTTCGACGCCCCCTTGCCCGTCTCCGAGAGCGAGTCGCGCACCTTGGCCATTTCGGCCTGGAAGCCGCCCGCCATCGTCGAGGCCCCCACCAGCGCCTCTTCCAGCGCACTCACCTGCGCCTCGAACCCGTCGATCCCGTCCAATTCAATCATTCTGTTCTCCCCGGTCGTCCGACCGATTGTCCGGATACGCCGCCATCAGCGCGTCCAACCCGCTCCGCCTCAAAGGGGCCGCACCACCGCCCCCCAAAAGCAGGTGCAGCTCCGCCGGTGTCAGCGCCCAGAACTCCTCCGGGCGCAGTCCTAACCCGCGCATCCCGGCGCGCATCAAACCGGGCCAGTCGAACCGGCTCACGCCTCGCCCACCGGCACAAAGGCCCGTGCCAGCAATTCCGCCGCCACCCGCGCCGCCATCAGTGGCCCGCCCTCGATCTCCGCTGCCAGCAGGTCCGCCGCCGTCCCGCGCCAACCACCACCGCGCAAACCCGCCACGATCAACGCCAATACATCCCGGCTCGAACAGGCGCTGCCCTCGAACCGCGCCACCAGATCAACCAGCGTGTCCGCCCCCAATCCGGCCTCAAGCTCCGCCAGCGCCCCCAGCGTGAGACGCAGCACATGCGGCTCGCCGTCGATCACCAGCGTCACCTCTCCACGCCAGGGGTTCGCCATGCTCAGACCGCCGCCGTGAAGGAAACCGCGCCCGCCGACGCCAGCGACAACTCGTATGTCGCCTCGCCATTATGAGACCCGGCATATTCCAGCCCCGTCACCTGGAACGGTGCCTGAACCACGCCGAAATCCGGGATGATGACCTGGAACGCAGGCGTCTGACTGTCGAAGAAAATCTGTCGCGCGCGCTCATCAGTGCTGGCATCCTTGAACACGCCCGCACCCGAGATCGCCACGCTGCGCACGCCCGCACCCGCCAGCAATTCGCGCCAGCCGCCCTCGCTTTCCAGCGACGTGACATCCACCGCTTCGGCATTGAAACTGATCCGCGTCGCCCGCAGCCCGGCCAGCGTTTCGAACGTGCCGCTGCCATCCACATCGACCTTGATCAAAAGGTCTTTTCCGTTCTGAGCACCCATCGCCCACACTCCCTTTTCCAAAAAACCAAGACGTCCTCAGACGTCGTCCTCGACCCGCGCCCGGAAGATCAGGTCGACCCGCCGCCGCCCCGCCTTTTCCCGCTGCGCCACGGCCCGCTTGAAGTTCAGCGCCACCAATCGGCCCCGCTCGAGCACCATTTCCGCGTCGATCAGCGCGTCACAGATCGCCGCCGACACTTCCTTGGCGGTCTGGAACCCCGCATCGTCCGAGATCACCGACACGACGAACTCGTGCCACGCCCCGCGCCCGGTCTTGTCGCTCGCATCCACCGCCCGCTCCGGGCCCAGCGCCACGTAAAGGTCCGGCAATCGCCCTTTGGGCACCGCGTCATAGACCCGGTTGCCGACCAGAACCGACAATCCCGCGTCGTTCTGCAATTCCTGGTACACCGCGCCCTGCAACGCTGCCGCCACCGCATAACTCATGTCGCCAACTCCTCGTCACAGATGCAGGACAGGAACCGCCCGCCGGGATCGGCCTCTGTCACCGAATTGATCCGAAACACCCGCGCCCCATCGCGGAACCGCTGTTCAGGCAGGGGCCGTGCCGAATGGCCCTGCGGTGCCGCGCGCACGGTGATCCGAAACCCGGTCACGGAAACCTGCCCGGCCTCGCCGACGCTCTCCCGACCCGAGCGGGGCTTCACCTCGCCCCAGATCACGCCCAGCGCGACCCAGCTCTCGTGCTGTCCGCCCGCGCCATCTGGCACCGCCTCCAGCCGTTCAAGCACAAGCTTCGAGGTCAGCCTCGGACCGCTCATGCGCCAAACCCCAGCCGCACCGGGCGATAGCGCGCGATCAGGCTGGTGACACCGAACGGCATACAGCCCTGCCCCAACGCGGTTTCGTCGCGGTACTCGTAGTAATGCGCGGCCAGCAGCATCACGGCCTGCGCCAGATCGGCGGGCAGATCGCCAAAGGCCTCCGCCATCCCCGCCCGGAACCGGACCTCCACGCTCCCATGT
This sequence comes from uncultured Marivita sp., assembly GCF_947488135.1. GTDB lineage: Bacteria > Pseudomonadota > Alphaproteobacteria > Rhodobacterales > Rhodobacteraceae > Marivita. Next base: position 129,549 of record NZ_CANKYW010000007.1, read on the forward strand.
TCGGGGATCGACGGCAGGCACGCGCCCATCGGGCACAGCTTCGGGGCCTCGCCATCGGCGACCAGAACATACCGCGCCGGATCGACGACCGCGCCCGCGCCGAACGCATCGACCAGCGTGACCTGGCTCACCGCACGCACCGGCCCAATCGGCAACACCTGGCCCGTCACGTCCCGCCAGCGATGCAGGTTGCACAGGAAATCCCGCACCAACAGCGCCTTGCCGGTCCGCGCCTCGACCGCCGCAATCGCCGCGCGCAGAAACCCGCCCAGCAACCCGTCCTGAAGCCCGTCTTCCACGAACCCGCTGCCCAGTCGCAAATGGTCTCGCAAACGCGCCACCGGCAAAGCCGCTTCGGGTATCTGGCTTTCTTCAATCAAATACATCTTCAGTTCTCCGCAAACCTATCCCTCGGTGGGGCCGACCTGTTGTCGGACGCGCGCCGCCGCCGTTGCTCGGACGGAGGGGAGCGGCTAGACAACGCCGGCACTCCGGCGCGCGCCCCATGAGGAAGACGGCCCGCACCGCCTTCCCCATGTCCGCCATCACCGTTTAGGCAACGGCAAAGCGCAGCAGCTTGATCGCAGCGAAATCGCTCACGTCACCGCCCACACGCTTGGTCGCGTAGAACAGCACATGCGGCTTGGCGCTGAACGGATCGCGCAGCACGCGCAGATCGGGGCGTTCCGCGATGGTGTAGCCCGCACGGAAATCGCCAAAGGCAATCGCGTCAGCGCCTGTGCCGATATCCGGCATGTCCTCGGCAACCAGCACCGGATAGCCCAGCAGTCGCGCAGGCTCGCCCGACGTGAACCCGTCCGACCACAGATGACGGCCATCCGCATCCTTCAGCTTGCGCAGCGCACCGGCGGTCTTGGAGTTCATCACGAAGGCCGCATTCGCGCGGTATTCCGCCCCCAGCGCGTAGACCAGCTCGATCAGCGCATCGCCGTTGCCGATATCGCCGTCCACACCCGTCGGGATGTAGCCAAGGTTACCCCAGGTCCAGACATCGTTGTCCACCGCCCCGTGGTTCAGGATACCGCGCGGCTTGTCATTGCCGTCCCCAGTGATGAAGGCCCCCGCCTCGGCGCGGCTGAACGTGTCCGCGATCCGGCCCGCAAGCCAGGTCTCGATATCGAACGCCGTATCGTCCAGCAAACGCTGGCTGGCCTTGGGCATCGCGCTCAGCTCATGCAGCTTGATCGAAATGCGGTCGATGGTCGGCGTTCCGGTCTCGGTGCGCGCACCGATCTCGTCGGCCCAGCCCGCGCCGGTGTCGCCCTGGTCGATCAGAACGTCATAGCTCGACGCCTCGACATTGACGACCGACGCCACCGCCCGCAGCGACGCCGACGAATTCAGCACGCCGTGGATGGTCTCGGATGTCACCGGGTCGATCAGGAACCCGCCATCCCCGTTCACCACCGTGGACATGGATTTCACATCCATCTCCAACCCGCGCAGCGCATCGTCGTCGCCGGTGCGCAGATAGGCGTCGAACGCCTTGAAATGCATGTCTTGGGTGCTCACACCACCCGCCAGCGCAGGACGCCCCGCAAAGGCTGTCTTCTTGTCGATCTTGGTCATTCGCTCTTCCTGTTCCTGTAGCTTTCTGTCGAAGTCTTCCCGCTGGCGGCGCAGATCGCCCACCAACCCTGCCAACGCGGCACCCACCTGGGTGAACGGAGACACATCTTCCCCGCTCCGCGACGTTGTCCCGGTCTCACTCATCCCGATTTTCCCATCTCTGAAGGGTGGCCCTACCCGTCCACCAATATCCGGCGCGCCTCTTCGATCAGGCGTGCCATCTCCCGCAGATCCACCGCCTCCGGGGTCTCCCCCTTGGCCGCAACCCGCGCACTGGGCAGCATCGGAAAGGTCACAAGCGACACCTCCCACAGCTCCAGTTCCGTCAGAACCCTGCGGCCCTGCTTGTCCTTCGTCGCGGCTTTGGTGCGATAGCCGATCGACAACCCGTCAATCGCGCCCGCCGCCACAAGCGCTGCGGCCTCCCGGCCCCGCGCCACGCTGTCCAGCAACCGGCCCTTCACGTACAATCCCGTTGCGTCCTCTCGCACCTCGTCCCAGATGCCGATGGGCTGCGCCGGATCGTGCTGCCACAGCATCTTGACCGCGCGACCACTTTCGGCCAGCCGCTTCAACGACGCGCCGTAAGCCCCTGTTGCCACGACATCATTGCCCTGGTCGCACTGCCCGAACCGCGACGCGTAGCCTTCGATCACGCAGCCATCCGTCACGGTCACATCCGCATCGAACCGGCAAAACTTCCGTTCCAAATCCATCCTGTTCTCCCTCATGGCGTCACCTGAACAAATTTCAGGAACACATCCGCCAACACCGCGGCGGCGACGCCATAGACCGCCAGCCACATCCGCCGCTCCAGCCGCTCGATCGCGCCCTCGATCCGATCCAACCGCGACGAAATCCCCTCGAACCGCAAAACTGTCACCCGCTCATGCGCGTCCAACCGCAGCGCAGGCGCGCAATCGAACGGCTCGTACCCCCCGCGCGCGTCATTCATCGGCCAGCACCGGCAGACCCAACAGCGCCCGCTTCTCGGCATTCGTCAGGAACTCCGCCCCCGCGACCCGCGCCCATTGCGCATCCCGCTCCGCCGCCAGCGCAGGCACCTGGTCCAGATCGGGCTTGAGCACCACATCCGCCCCGATATGCCCCGACAGCCACACACTCACCGCCGCGGACACCCGCGACACCAGCGGCAACACTGTCAGCCGGTAAAACGCCCGATGCGCCTCGGCATAATTGGCAAACGTCGCCTCGCCCGGAATGCCCAAGAGCATCGGAGGCACCCCGAACGCCACCGCGATCTCGCGCGCGGCCGCTTCCTTGGTCTTCTGGAACTCCATGTCCGAGGGCGAAAACCCCATCGGCTTCCAGTCCAGCCCGCCTTCCAGCAGCATCGGCCTCCCCGCATTGCGCGCGCCCATGTGATGCGACTCGATTTCCTCGACCAGCCGCTCGTACTGGTCGTTGCCCATCCCCGACACACCATCCGTGCCGCGATAGACAATCGCCCCCGAGGGCCGCGCCGCGTTGTCCAGCAATCCCTTCGACCACCGCGAGGCCGCGTTATGCACGTCCAACGCCTGCGCCGCCGCCACCATCGGGCTCAGCCCGTAATGGTCGTCCTGCGGGTGAAACGCCTTCACGTGACAGACAGGTGCCGGGCCCTCACCCATCTCGAACCGATGCGCCTTGCCGCCAACACCGTACTCATAGGCCACAGGCCAACCATCTTGCCCCGGCACCAGCTTCATCCGGTCCGACCGCAGCACATGCAGCTCACCGGGAACACCACCGGCACCCACCGCTTCGAAATACCCGTCGCCAGACAACAAAAGCTGCCCGTAAAACGCCTCGAACAACTCCGCCTGCCCCTGCACGGGGTTCGGACGGCGCAACAGGTCCAGCACCGGATGAACCTCGTAGCGTTGCTGCGCATCCTGCAACACCAAGGGCACCGCCGCCGACGCTTCCGCGATCAGCTTGACCGCGCGAAACCCCACCGGGTTCCCGACAAATCCCGTGCGCGTTAGGGACGACGTATCCCGCGCCGACCACGCCACGCGGCCCATGTTCTGCCAGGCCACGACCGGCCCGGTGGCACTTGCCTTGGCCTCGACCCCGGCCTCTTGCTTGCGTCCTCGCCGAAAGACATCCCACACCATGCTGACCATGCTCCTCGCAATTCCATTTCGTTCCGGCACAGCCGGGACGGTCTCTCGAACCGTCCCGACCGGCCACCTGCCAAAGGCCCAAGCCCCCAAAGGCCCCTGGCGCCCCAGACACGGCTCCCTCGTCCGCAGCCCGCCGTATCGAAGGGCCCCGCTCCCAATTCACCGTTTCCGTCTAACCCTGCTGCGGTCCCACACCGCGTCGTTTTGATGAAACCAACCTACCGATCAAAGGTTAACGGCTGGAAACCATACCGTGCGCTCACCGTTGCAACGTCCGAACACGCGGCACACGCCATTCCGCCGCCCGTGCAATGACCAGATCGGTCAGCGCCCAGACCAGCGCATCCAGCCGGTCTGGCGATCCAGCGCCCTCGAAGCCCGTCCGCGTCATCCGGCACATTTCGTCCTCCAAAGCGTCGAACACCCCGTGATGCGCCACGCGCCCCTGCTCATACAAAGCCGCCACAGGCTCCGCTCGCGCGCCCTTGGATTTCGACGCGTGCACCCGAACCACCGGCACCAGCGGATCGACCTGCCGCAACACGGCTTCCACCATGTCGCCGCCCTGGTTGACCTCGGCCACCAGCGCCTGCGCCCCCCAGCGTTCCATCGCCGTAATCGCACGCCGCGCCCAAACCAAGGGCGACACCCCCTGCACCGACGCATCCTCCAGCACCACCGCCCGCCAATCCTGCGGCGGCCCGTCCGTCACAACGCCGGCCACCACGATCCCGCAGGCATCCGACCGCTTGGACGACCCCGCAGGCGGGTCCACCGCAACCACGATCCTGTCGAACTCCGGCAACGCTTCGCAACGCGACTGCTCCAAGGTCTCAAGCGACCACAACGCGCCATCCACCTGGTCCAGCAGATCACCGTCCAATTCCTGCCGCCCCAACCGCGTGCCCGCGTACCGTTCGCGCACCTCGTCCAGAAACGACGACGCCAGATAGGCCCGGTTCGCCTCGGTCGGCGCGTGCGTCACCACGGTCGAAGGCGACGCCAGCAAGGCCTTCAGAACCCCCACGTTGCGCGGCGTCGTCGTCACGCAAATGCGCGGATGCGACCCCAGCCGTAGCGTGAACTGCAACATGTCCCAGGCTTCCTGCGCACGCTTCCACTTGGCCAACTCATCCACCCAAGCCGCGTCGAATTGCGGCCCGCGCAAGCTTTCGGGGTCATGCGCCGAACAGGCCACCGCCTCCGCGCCATTGGGCCACCGCAACGTCCGTCGCGTTGCCAGCCACTCGGGTCGCCGGTCGGGCGGCGCACAGGCCATGATCCCGCTATCGCCGAAAATCATCACTTCGCGCACCTGGTCCAGTGTTTCGCCCACCAGCGCCACGCGCCGGGCCGCGCCCTTGTCCAAGGGCCGCGCGCCCTCGACCATGCTGCGCACCCATTCGGCACCGGCGCGGGTTTTCCCCGCGCCGCGCCCACCAAGGATCACCCAAGAACGCCAGTCCCCCTCTGGGGGCAACTGGTGCGGATGGGCCCAGAACTCGAACAGGTACGGCAACGCCAGAAGCGCCCCGTCCACCTCTTCAAGACTGGTCAGAAACGCGTGCCTCTCGGCAACACTTGCGGAGGCGATCAAGTCGGCACCCGACCGCAACCCGTGCCGCATCGAGGTCAAGCCCGTAGGCCCCCGCAATACCGGCATGTTCTCGGCGATGTCGTTCAATCTGAACCTCCGTTTCCTTGGCGTGTTTCAGCCAGGCACGCAGATCGGCAAGCGCCTTGGCCGCCTCACTCGACGTGCCGGTTTCCCCGGCCTCCACCTTTTCGCGCAGGTCCGCCACCATCTTGCGAATGGCCCGCAATTCCTGCGCGATGGCCTCGCGCTCGGTCTCGAGCGCGCTGCTCTCTTCTTCCGCAGTGATCAAAACCATGCGATCCTTGCCTCCTGTGCTGAATGGATCTCCGTCCATTGACGCACCGGCAGAGCACGAAGCTGTCGCCCGTGATCTGATGATGCCTAGCAGGCATGAAGCACATGACAGGAAAACCGGTAAGACGCGCCTAACGCCGCGCGCGACGGCTTAAGACTTCGACAAGATTTGCCGAAGTCCACCACTAAATCCATGAGAGAGCCACAAATTGAAGTGATTCAGCTTTGCTTAACCACAAAGCACGTCGCTCAGAACAACCCGCGCCGCAACAGGTTCAGCCCCAAAAGCAGGAACACGTAAAGCACCACCTTGCGGAATTTCTCGTTCGACATCCGCGTCCGCAACCGCGCCCCGAGTGAGAACCCAAGCAAGGTCGGAATGACCAGACCCAGCGACACCACCGCAAGGTCCGGCGTCAGAAACCCCTGCTGGATGTACGCCGTCACGAACGGCAAACTCCCGATGAACAAAAGCAATCCGGTGGCCCGCACGAACTCGTCCTTCGGCACCTGACGCGAACTCATATACATGATGACCGGCGCCACCCAGACACCGGACAAACCGCCCAGAATGCCCGAGATGGTCCCGAACCCAAGCTGTGCGACCCCGTCGAACCGGTCCGGGATCCGTGGCATGACAAACCGCAGGTTCAGCAGCGCAAAAGACACGATCGACAGACCGAGCGCCAGAAAAATCACCCGGTCGGACACCTCTGCCGACAAAGAGACCGTCAGAAAAACGCTCACCGCCAGGGCCAGCGCGAAAATCCAGTAGCGGCTGAACGCGCCCCGGATGTCGCCCATGCTCCAGACCTGCCAGGCGTTCGACACCACGATCGGCCCCAGCCCCAGCGCAATCGCCGTGCGCGGGTCGATCACCATGGTCAACATGCTGATCGCCGCCGTCGGCAATCCGATGCCCACAAGACCTTTGACCGAACCGGCGATCACGAAGACCACCGCTCCGATCAGCAGCAGCTCGGTCATGCCCATCGGGCAAGACCACGGTCAGGTGTGAAAAAGCTCAATTGTCCCGCTGCGCCTCAAGCGCTCGGTACGCCGCCACGTTCTCATTATGCTCCGCCAATGTGACCGCGAAATTGTGCCCATCCGCCGGATCGAGCGTCTTTGCCACGAAGAAGATGAAATCCGTGTCCTCCGGGTTCAGCGCCGCCTCGATGCTGGCCCGCCCCGGATTGGCGATCGGGGTGGGAGGCAGACCGTCGATCACATAGGTGTTCCAAGGCGTCTCGCGCCGCAACTCGCTCTGACGCAGACCGCGGCCCAGCACGCCTTCTCCGCGCGTGATCCCGTAGATCACCGTCGGGTCGGTCTGAAGCCGCATGCCCTGCTCAAGACGATTGTTGAACACGCTGGAGACAAGGAACCGCTCTTCCGGCGTGCCTGTTTCTTTCTCGATGATCGACGCAAGAATCAACGCCTCCTCCGGGCTGTCCAGCGGCAACCCGTCTTGCCGGTTCGCCCAGGCCTCGGCCAGAATGCGCTCCTGCGCCGACTCCATCCGCGCCAGCAACTCGGACCGGCTGCCGCCCGGCGTGATCTCATAGCTATCGGGCGCCAAGGACCCCTCGGCCGGGACCTCTTCGATCTCGTCCTCCAGAACGTCGATCTGCCCCAGCTCCTGCACGATCTGCCAGCTGGTCACACCCTCTGCCAGCGCCACGCGGTAGCGCGTATCCGCCTCCGCCTTCACCTCGGCATATTCCTCGGGCGCCGCGCCTTCCGCCGGATCGAACTCGGCAATCTCCTCGAACCGGCCCGTCGCCGGGTCAAGCTCGCGCACCTGCACGGTCGCGCTTGTGATGCCGATCCGGTAAACCACCTCGGTGCCGCAGGTGCTCGCCCCGCCGCGCGTGACGATATCGACGATCTGCTGCATCGACGCGCCTTCCGGCACCAGGAACGACCCGGCCTTTAGCTCCGATGTCTTGCCCGCGTACTCCGCCCCGATCCTGAGCAGCGCGGCACTCGACACCGCGCCATCGTCGGCCAGGCTCTCGGACACGCGGCGGAAATTCGATCCACGCTCCACCTGCACGCAGATCGGCTGTTCCAACGGCCCTTCCGAGACATAGGTGTTCTGCGCCCAGATCAGCGCGCCGCCGAACAGGAAAACGAGAACGACAAGAAAAGTCAGCGCGTTGGACGCGATGTGACGCCACATGATCTAGCGATCCATCCGACCGAAAACGACACTGGCATTGGTTCCGCCAAACCCAAAGCTATTGGACAGGGCATACCGGATCTCGCGTTCACGCTTGGCGTTTGGCGCCAGATCGACAGGCGTGTCCACCGCAGGCGTATCGAGGTTCAGCGTCGGCGGCGCCACCTGATCGCGGATCGCCAGGATCGAGAAAATCGCCTCGATCGCCCCCGCAGCCCCCAGCAAGTGCCCGGTGGCCGATTTGGTCGACGACATCGTGACCTTCGAGGCCGCATCCCCCATCATCCGCTCGACCGCACCCAGCTCGATAACATCCGCCATCGTCGAGGTGCCATGCGCGTTGATGTAATCCACGTCCTTGGGCTCGATGCCCGCATGCTTCAATGCCGCGCGCATCGACCGCTCGCCGCCTTCGCCGTCCTCGGAGGGCGCGGTGATGTGATAGGCGTCGCCCGACAGCCCGTATCCACAGACCTCGGCATAGATCTTGGCACCCCGAGCCTTGGCGTGCTCGTATTCCTCAAGCACCACGATGCCAGCACCTTCGCCCATGACGAACCCGTCGCGGTCCGCGTCATAGGGACGGCTCGCCGCCTGCGGATCGTCGCCCCGCTTGGTCGACAGCGCCTTACATGCGTTGAATCCGGCAATTCCGATCTCGGAAATCGCCGCTTCGGCCCCGCCCGCGATCATGACATCGGCATCGCCAAACATGATCAACCGCGACGCATCACCAATCGCGTGCGCGCCCGTCGAACAGGCCGTCACAACCGAATGGTTCGGCCCCTTGAAGCCGTACTTGATCGACACATTGCCCGAGATCAGGTTGATGAGCGCACCGGGGATAAAGAACGGCGACACCCGCCGCGGCCCCTTGTCCCGGATCAGAAGCGCCGTCTCGGCAATCGAATTAAGCCCGCCGATCCCCGATCCGATCATCACACCGGTGCGCAACCGGCTTTCCTCGTCCTTGGGCATCCAATCCGCATCGCGCACCGCCTGATGCGCCGCCGCCAGACCGAAGAGTATAAACTCATCCACCTTCCGCTGCTCTTTTTTCTCGAGGTAGGTGTCGGGGTTGAATGTCCCGTCGCTGCCGTCACCATAAGGCACTTCGCAGGCATAGGTCGTGGCAAGATGGCTTGCATCGAACTTGGTGATCGTGCCCGCCCCGGACTGCCCGTCCAGAATGCGGCTCCAGCTCGCCTCGACCCCGTCGGCCAGCGGTGTCACCAATCCCAAGCCTGTCACAACTACTCGACGCATGGTGTTGCCCTTCCCTCGAATGCACTTGCCCGCTCTTACCCCGTTCGCGCCGGAAGCCGCAAGAGTCGAGCCGACCCCGTGGACATTCTTCTCAGCCTCCGCCGCAGAGCCCCGATGTTTCCGTCAACGGAAACAGACGATGCGTCAACGCATCGCCACACCCCCAAACTATAGTGGAAAACCCACACGGCGCACCCCGACAAACCGTCCCCAAGACCCTGTTTCCGTCAACGGAAACACACGATGCGTCACCGCATCGTCGCGCTAGCCCCACCGCGCGCCCAGATCGGTCTTGGCCCGGTCCACCCAGTGCTCCTGCAACCACGGCGTCGGCTTGGCGTACCGGATAAACGACCCGCGATATCCCGCGATCGCTTCGGGCATCTTCGGTCGTCCATGGAAACAGACCACTTTCGCCTCTTCGGGCAGGCGCGCCGCGTGCAGGTAATTGCCCGGAAACGGGTTGCAGTCGTACTTGAAGCTCACCACCCAATTATCTGGGATATATGCGAAAACACCGTTTCCCATTGCCTTGTGCGACGTGTAGCGCTGCTCCGATCCCCGCGCGATTTCAACCTCGCGATAGGCGTCCGCCGCAAGATCGTCATAGAGGAACCCATGCACCGCCGGATCATACCGAAACACCGATCCGTGCCCCGTGGGCCGCCCCTTGCGCGCTTCGGTCCAGTCATGCCGCATGACCACATGCCCCGGTGCCAGCGTCAGGAGATCGTCCAGCGATCCGGTGATGACCACGTCCAGATCGAAGCCCAGAACCGGCCCCTCCAGATCCGGGATCAGCCCCGGCCTGAACAGCGAAACCTTGCGCATCGCCCCCTGCCGGTTGGCGACTTTCAGCGCGGCGGCCATCGGCTCGGCAAAGGGCTCCACCGGCAGGTCCAGCACCTCGACCTCCGGATGCAATCCCTCGGCATGGTCCGTCATGCACAGAAACCGCACCGGACAGGACAGGTTGCGCCGCACCCCGGAATAGAGCCGGTTCACGTATTCCGGCCCGAAAAGTGTGCCCCACTTGATGCAGGCGACTGTGGCGATGGATGGCATGGTCATGCGTCCGCTTAGCAACGGTTTGGCCGAATGACCAGATGCCGCTTGGCGCGGTTCAACTGCGCACGTATAATATCCCCCAATCGAAGCTGAGATGCAGGAGGACATGATGGAGATTGTGCGCACCCTGCGGGTGTCAGGCTGATCGCCGCACCCGGCCAGACACGAGGCCTGAACATATGCTCCACCGGGGCAGGTTTCTCAGCGACAGGAACAAAACCTTGACCACGTATACCCTCGCCGATCTTGGATGGTCGGACCATTTCGCACGTCAACTGACCGAAGACGACGCAGACCTCATCCCCGCCCGCATTTCCGAGGTGCATCGTAGCCAGCTCGTTGCCCTGACCGAAGCGGGCGAATTGCGATTGACCCCGGCCGAGGCCGCCGGTGCATATGCCGTAGGCGACTGGGTGCTGACCGACGGCGCTTCCGCGCTGCGGCGGCTCGATCCGGTGACCGACCTGCACCGCCGCGCCGCCGGTCACGCCGTCGGCAGTCAGCGCATCGCGGCCAATGTCGATACCGTCGGCCTGGTCACAAGTTGCAACGCCGATTTCAACGTCGCCCGCCTGGAACGGTATCTGGCTCTGGCGCTGGCCTCGAACGCATTGCCGCTGGTGATCCTGACCAAGGCCGACCTCTGCGACGACCCCGACAGCTTCAAACGACAGGCCGAACGCCTGTCACCACTTGTCACCGCGATCACGATCAACGCCAAGGATCCCGAGGACGTGAAGCGCCTCAACCCCTGGTGCAGCAAGGCGCAGACGCTGGCCCTGCTCGGCTCCTCCGGCGTCGGCAAGACCACCCTGCGCAACGCGCTGGCAGGTGAGACCGAAGCCACTCAGGACATCCGCGAGGATGACGCCAGAGGCCGCCACACGACGACACACCGCGCCCTGCGCCCCACCTTGGCGGGCGGCTGGCTCATCGACACGCCGGGGATGCGCGAATTGCAGTTGTCCGGCACCAGCGAAGGGCTGGAAGAGCTTTTCGACGACATCGAAACCCTCGCCGCCCAGTGCAAATTTTCGGATTGTGCGCACGAAAGCGAACCCGGTTGCGCCGTCAAGGCAGCCTTGGCTTCAGGCGCCCTCGACCGCGCCCGCTTCCTGCGCTGGCAAAAATTGAACCGTGAAGATCAATACAACTCCGAAACCATCGCGGCCGCCCGCGCCCGCCAGAAATCCTTTGGCCGCGTCGTCAAAGAAGCAATGGCCAAAAGCCGCCACAAGCGCGGGTACGAGGATTAAAAAGCAATCATTGGACCGCTGGGCTGGCCGAATTCATCTGACAGCATAATTGAAGTGTCGCTCACCCAAAGCGCGGTGCGCGCTTTGGGCCCAAGATGACACATGCTGCAATCTGAACGAATGTCGGCGTTTATGCGATCACGACGAGCCCGCCTTTCGCAAAACCATGCCGTAGTCTTCTCGGATGAATTTGAACGCAACCGCGAATGGAACGACGCTCGCGAAGAGGACCATGGCCAGCCAGATCGGACCTTGAGGTTGCCCCGTTGCATCCAGGATCGCTCCGGCTGTTGGTGGCGTGGCAAGCATGAAGGCGTAATAAATCGTGAAGAAGACCCCCATGCCAAAAGCGCGTACCTCTGACCGTAGGGCCAGACCGGCAAGCGCCATGATGACACCAGCGGGCGCCATCCCGATCAACCCGAAGAGCAAGCTTGCCGTAAGCCCGGCGCCAGGGTAACTCAGCAACCAAAGGGCGATCACTGCACCGGTCATGCATACCGACAAGACGAGATTGCGGCGGCCAAACCGATCAACAATCTGACCGCATAACGCCCCAGAGCCGATCATCAACCAACTCGCGATACTAATGACCGCCGCGGCGGCAATTGCCGTCTGTCCAAGGTCCTCCAAAACCTTTGGGCCGAAAGACAAGTACGTCACATAGGCCGCATTGAAAGCACCCCAAGCTCCACCAGCACAGAACACCAAACGCCACTCCTGCCGGGTCAATCGCGCCGCGCCGCCTGGTTTTGCGGTGGGCAGGTCGCCCGGCGCGCGATAGAAGAGATAAACTGCCGCCGCTGCGAGCAGGCAATAGGCGGATGCAATGTGGAACGGCACCCGCCAGCCATAAACTTCGCCCAGCCAGACATGCCCCACTTGTCCCATCGCGATGCCGAAAGGCCAGGACATGACGAGGATGCTCATTGCGGTTGCGATCTCGTGGCCTTCGAACCAATCGACGACCATCTTGGTGAGATAGAGATTGATGATGAGAAACCCGATACCAGCGACCACACGTCCGGCCCCGATTCCGGTGCTGCCACCCGCAAGCCCTGAGACGAGTCCCCCCACGGTCAAGGCCATCAGCCCCAGAACCGCCATCTCGCGATCCGAAATCAGCCGTCCAAGGTACCCCGCCGGAAGTGCGAGGATCAGCCCCGGAGCCATGAAAATCCCAATCAGCAGGCCAACGCTTGCGTAGTCAAGACCGAAGGCGATGGTCAGGCTATCGCCCACAGAGGCCAGCGTCTGGAACTGAAATCCAGTCCCGATCCGGGCAAGAAAGAGCAGAGCGAGGATGCGCCAGCGCATTACGCCCAACCGAGCCCACGCAGCGCCTGCACATCGTTCCAGATCTTGGTCATATGGCTGATCTTGTCGCCGTCGAATTGCATCACATAGGCATAGTCGGACACCACGGCCTTTCCGGTCGGCGCCGCTGGCCCGCCCGGTCCCGTCTGCGTGCCATGGAATTCGGCAGTTGCCACAGCGGTGGCACGCGCCTCATCCATCGCGAAGGACGTGAGCTTGTAGCGTCCATCAGGCACTGGGGTCAGCAACCCCTTCATCCACTCGCAATACTCTGCAAGCGTCCTGGTTTCGGCCAGAGAGTCAGCTTGGCACGCGAAAGTCGCGCCTTCTGTGCACCAGTCTTGGCAGACATCCCATCCTTTGCCGGTTTCGCAGGCATCAAAGAAAGCTTTTGCGGTATCGAACTGAGTCATCTGGGTATCCTCCAAGCTGGTTTTCCAGAAGCAGCTTAAGAGAAAGTCAGGCAGTCGAAGTATCGTGCAGATGCATTATTCTGCGAAGACGTGGTGCAGTATTTGACTACAGCATTTGCTGGATTGCGTGTTGTGTCGACACTGCTCACACTGTCTCTCAAGGATTTTTTGCAAGGCGGCGGCCATGTCAGCACAAATCGAATTAAGTCCACGGGAACTGGAAATCGCACAATCCTATGCAAGTGGTGCGACGTACCAAAGGATCGCAGACACCCTTTGCATTGCGCCATCCACGGTGCGCACGCATCTCGCGACGATCTACCGAAAACTCGAAGTGTCGTCCAAACAGGAACTGGCCACGCGACTGAGCGGCGAAGTCCCGCAGCCTCGCAATCAGTCTGAAATGGCTGCTGTCATCTCGGAACTGGCTCTGAGCCTCGAAGAAGCGATCAGTCGTGAAAAAGCACTCAGTGAGGTGCTACGGATCATCGGGGCAGCAAAAGGCAACTTGGACGCCGTGATGCCCTTGATCCTCGGCCATGCGCTTGAATTGTGTGACGCGGAATATGGCATCCTTTTCGAGTACGGGCAGAACGGGAAATTCCACGCAACATTCACGCTCGGGATTCCGTCTGATTTCGAGACATGGTTCGAAGATAAAGGCTGGTTCGCCGTGAGCCCTGAAACAGGCCTCGGCCGCATGGATGCCCAGCGTGACGTCATCAATATATTCGACGTGAAATCGGAGGCTGTCTACAAGACCAATGATCCCTTACGCCATGCAACCGCCGATTTGGGCGGTGCACGATCCTTCGTCGCCATACCGATGTTGGCCGCTGACGACCTGGTCGGTGCATTTGCACTGTACAGACAGACCGTCCGTCCATTCTCAGACGATGCCACCAGACTGGCGCAGCTTTTTGCAGCACAAAGCGTGATCGCGCTGGAGAATGCGCGGATGATCAGAACCATGCAGGACGCGAGCGATTGATACGGAAACCCTCAGAACCCCACAGTGATTAACGAGGCGCGCGCCCCTGACAAGCTTGCTGCCTTACTGGATGAAAGAGGACCGTGCGAAAGCGACCAATGCTTTCAGCCCAGCGAAAGTCTCGTGAGTCCGCCCAGCGGTCATTTTGTTTCCTAAACCGAAAACGATCTCGCGCGGTTAGGACTTTGAAAACAGCTCGCCAATCCAAACAAAATAAGCAATACGGCGGGCCACCACAGCCTGCCGTGCCAAAATCTCCGTCGCAAAGGTTAAGCCGCAGGCATCCGCCGCTCGACGATCTCGGCCCACCACGAGCAACCCGCCGGGATCGCCTCATCGTTGAAGTTGTACTCCGGGTGGTGCACCGCTGCCGTGTCGCCGTTGCCGACAAGGATATACGCTCCGGGACGCTCTTCCAGCATGAAGGCGAAATCCTCGCCGCCCATGACCAATGGCGCGTCGTCGCAGGCTCCCGATACCGATTTCGCCACCTCCGCCGCGAATTCCGTCTGTTCCTCGTGATTGACCATGACCGGGTAGCCCCGGTGGTAATCGACCGTCACGGACCCGCCGAAGGTGGATGCGATCCCGGCGCAGATGTCCTTGATCCGGCGCTCCGCCAGATCGCGCATCTCGGTGGACAGCGTGCGCACCGTTCCTTTGAGATGCACCCGCTGCGGGATCACGTTAAACGCCTTTGACGAGGTCTCGAACGACGTCACCGACACCACGACCTGGTCGATCGGATCGGCATTGCGGCTGGCGATGGTCTGAAGTGCCAGCACCGCCTGCGAGGCCATCACCGTCGTGTCCACGGTCTCGTGCGGCTTGGCGGCGTGGCCACCTTTGCCCTCGAAGGTGATGTCGAACTGATCGGTCGCGGCAAAGAACGCGCCAGGCCGGATCGAGAAACTGCCCACCGGATGGCCGGGCCAGTTGTGCATCCCGTAGACCTCCTGGATGCCCCAACGCTCCATCAGCCCATCCTCGCACATCTCGCGTCCACCGCCGCCGCCTTCTTCGGCGGGCTGGAAGATCACCACGACAGTCCCGTCGAAATTGCGCGTCTCGGCCAAGTACTTGGCCGCTCCCAAGAGCATCGCGGTATGCCCATCATGCCCACAGGCGTGCATCGCGCCATCGGTCTTGGAGGCATAGTCCAAACCCGTCTGTTCATGGATCGGCAACGCGTCCATGTCGGCGCGCAAGCCTATGACCTTGCCCGAAGAATCGGTCTTGCCCTTGATCACGCCAACGACACCCGTACGCCCGATGCCCGTCACGATCTCGTCGCAGCCGAACTCCTTGAGGCGATCCGCAACAAGCGCGCTGGTGCGGTGGGTCTCGAACAGGATCTCGGGGTTCTCGTGCAGATCGCGCCGCCACGCGGTGATTTCGTCCTGCAATTCGGCAAAGCGGTTCTTGACCGGCATTTTGGTCATCCTTGTTTCTGATGAGTGGAGTCTCTGCCCCAGAACGTGGCGCAGACCGCGCCGGGCTTCAAGGGGGACTAGAGCGCAGGGCCAAGCTCCATCCGGCTGCCATCGCTGAACCGCGTGAGCCGAAACCGCCGCAAGTCATGCCCCGGCGCGTCGCCGCAGACCAGATCGGCCAGCACGCGCCCCATGCCCGGCCCGATCCCGAATCCATGCCCGCTCATCCCGGTGCCGATGGTCAGGCCGGGAATCGCATCGACCCGGTCCACCACCGGAACCACGTCCGGCATCGTGTCGATCATCCCCGCCCACATCGCGCGGTAGCGGATCGGTCCGACCTCGGGGAACAGAGTTTCCACCTCCGCCGCCACCTTGCGCAGCTTCTTCGCATTGGGCTTGGGGTTCAGCACCCGCAGGCGCTCGAACGGGCTGACCTCGTCTTCGGCCCACTGCCGCTTGGTGCCCCAGGCATCTGGATAGCCCTTGGGGGCTGCCGGAAGCAGCCGGGTACCGAACGGATCGGCCATCAACTGCGTGCGGTATTTCGGCAAGGCGCGTACCGCGTCCGGCCCGACGAACAGTTCCCTGAACCCGCCCGGTGCCAGGGTTGCACCACCGTCGCCGCGGGTTCGAAACGCATAGGCTCCCCCCGCAGCCGCACCCGTATGCGGCAGATGCACAGCCTCCGTGGCCCCGACGCTCGACCGCACCGAAAGCTGCGGGATGTCGACCCCATGCGCCCGCAGGAACAGCGACGACCAAGCGCCACCGGCAACCACCACATCGGAGCAAGCGATCCGCCCGGCCTCGGTGAACAGGCCAGTGACGCGCCCGGCTGCGATATCCAACTTGCGCGCGGCAACACCCTCGACGATCACCGCCCCCTCGCGCACCGCGATCCCGGCCAGCGCGGGCACCGCGACCCAGGGTTCGGCCCGCATGTCCGAAGGTGTCGTGATCGCGCCGACATAGCCGCCCTTGGCCAGTTCCGGGAAGCGCGCCTTGAGCGCCGCGCGGTCCAGCAATTCCGTATCCACCCCCTGCGCCGAGGCATGAGTTAGCCAATCCGCATAGCCCTGAAGCTCTCGCTCGCTTTCGGCCAGATAGGTCACGCCCTGCCGCACCAGACCGATATCCACGTTGGTCTGGCTGGCAAGCTCGGTCCAAAGCCGGTTTGCCTCGACCATGATCGGCAATTCATGCGGGTCGCGCCCCTGCTGTCGGATCCAGCCCCAGTTGCGCGACGACTGCTCGCCCGCGACGCGCCCTTTTTCCAGCACGACCACCCGCCGCCCCTTGCGCGCGAGAAACAGCGCGGTGCAGACCCCGATCACGCCGCCGCCGATGACCACGACATCGGTCTCGTCCGGGAGAGGTCCGGGAAAGGCAATCGGCGTAGCCTCGGAAATCGGGAACGGGATCATGACGCGAGATGTTCCAGCAAGCGTTCCATGAACGCCTGCCCCTTGGTGAACTGATCGACCGTGATGTATTCATCCGGCTGATGCGCCACAGCGATATCCCCGGGGCCGCAGACCACGACCGAATATCCCGCATTCTGAAAATGGCTCGCCTCGGTCCCATAGGACACGTATTGTTTGCCATTATCGCCGGTCAGTTGCCGCACCAGTGTTTCGGCACTGCCTGCATCGTCCGACTTGAACGGCGGAAGGTCTGAATTTGGCGTCACCTCGATCCAGGTCTCGGGGCGAACCGCCTGCATCTGCGCCTCCACCTCGGCCACGGCGGCGCGCAGCTTGGCATCCCACGCTTCAACCGTTTCACCGGGAACAACGCGGATGCCCATGACCAACTCGCAATCCTTGGCTGTAATGTTGTGCGCCGTTCCGCCATGGATCTCGCCAACATGCACATTCGTGTAGGGCGGATCGAACATCGCAGCGACAGGCGCAGGTGTGGCGACGGCGCTTTCGGCGTTCATCCTGTTGGCCCATTCAATCAGCTTGGCACCATACATGATCGCACTCACGCCCGTGTGCAGAACCGAGGAATGCACCTCATACCCATGCACATGAATGTTGTATGTCACACTGCCCTTATGACCCGTCACCGCCTTGAGCATCGTCGGCTCACCCACGATGACCGTATCCGCCTTGGGCACCACGCCTTGCATCGCGTCGATCAAAGGCGGCGCGCCGGTGCAGCCGATTTCCTCGTCATAGCTGAGCGCGATCTGCAAAGGTCGGGTCACTCCGCGATGATGCGCCTCGACAAGCGTCCAGATGGCCAGCGCGTCAAAGCCTTTCATATCGGTGGTGCCACGGCCATAGAGCTTGCCGGCCCTTTCGGTCACGGTGAACGGATCGGTGGTCCACGGCTGACCATCGGTCGGCACCACATCCGTATGGCCCGAAAGCACCACGCCGCCCTCGACCTCTGGCCCGACATGGGCAAAAAGCCCCGCTTTCATCGGATCGTCGGATTTGACGTGCCGGTGGCTGGCGACTCCATGTTCCGATAGGTATCCCTCGACCCAGTCGATCAGCGGCAGGTTCGTATCACGGCTGACGGTTGGGAATTTTACCAAATGGTCAAGAATGTCGCGCGGGGTCAGACGGTTGTGCATAGGCTCACTGTTTGGCTGAGGGCAGCAGGTAATCGGCGTAGACCGGATGATGATCCGATGGCCATGCGCCGTCAAACCTCTCTTGCACGACCACCGGCCCGGCCACCAGATCGACATCTGGCGTGCGGCTTAAATGATCAATTGCCCCAATGAGATGCACACCCCTGTTCAAGTGATATGTGGCCCCGGGTGTGCGGTCGAACGTCACGCCCGCCTCTTCAAGAATTTCCATCGTCCGCGCGCCATGCAGCGCGTTCAGGTCCCCGACCAGGAACACCGTTTCTCCGGCATCGACCCAGGGCTTCAAGCGATCCCGAACCAGAGCTGCGGATTGCAACTTGTTGGACCTACTGGAATATTCGAAATGCACATTCGCCACGCGGAACCTGTCACCGGTGGTGCGATCCTCGAACTGCACCCAGGACGCGAAGGCCGGGAACGACCCGTTGAAAGTACGCGAATAGATCACGTCCGGCGTATCCGAAAAGAAAAACCATCCCTGATCAATGGGTTGTAGTCGGTTCTTGAGGTAGAATATCGGCTGCGTCGTCGGAAAGTTCCGCCAATCCCCCGTTGCGGCCACGCCATAGGCCGGGTTGCGCTCTACCAGGAAATCCCGCGTGAGGTTCACAGACCCGTCCGATCCCCGCGACCAGCTCTCCATCTCTTGAAACGCCACAAGATCGGCCTGTAATGCCTTGAACGCGCTGTCAAAAGGCCCTTTTCGACGTTCCCAATCGCCCACCGACCACGCACCGGTTTGCTGGTTCAGAATGATGTAGTGCACATTGTAGGTCGCGATTCGAAGCACACCGTCACCCGGGGCCTGCACCGCGACATCGCGTTCGGTGTTGGTCACGTGCAACGCGCAGGCCACGAGCGTCAGCAGTGCCAAAAGCCCTACGGCACCGCGAAACATCCACTGAAAGACTCGTTTCATACGGTCGTCATGACAGACGACAGAACCAAGGTCAGTAGCCGCTGTCGGTGATCAGCACTTTGTGACCGGGCTCCACCTCGCGGTAAACCGATGGCTCGGGTTCGTAGTCGAGACCGTGGATCGGCGACGGAATGGGTTTGAAATTCAAATCCTTCTCGGATTTGCGCTTGCGCGGATCGGCAATCGGCACCGCCTTCATCAAGGCCTGCGTGTACGGGTGCTGCGGGTTCTCGAACACCGCGCGGCGGGGGCCGAGTTCGACGATCCGGCCCAGATACATCACGCCAACTTGGTGGCTGACGCGTTCGACCACCGCCATGTCGTGGCTGATGAAGAGAAACGAAATCCCCAGCTCCGCCTGCAATTCCAGCATCAGGTTCAACACCTGCGCCTGCACCGACACGTCGAGCGCCGACACCGCCTCGTCCGAAACGATGAGCTTGGGGTTCAAGGCGAGCGCCCTCGCAATCGCGATCCGCTGCCGCTGTCCGCCGGACAATTCGTGGGGATAGCGCTGCATGAAGCTGCGCGGCAGTTCCACGCGATCGAACAGCATCTCCACGCGCTTCTGCATCTCCGCGCTGGATCCCATGCCGAAATTGCGCATCGGCTCGGACACCTGATCGGACAATTGCATCTGCGGGTTGAGCGACGCGAACGGGTCCTGAAACACCATCTGCATGTCGCGCCGCGCCTCGCGCAACTCGGACTGGTTCAGCGCCATGATGTCCTTGCCATCAAGGAAAATGCTGCCTGCCATCGGTTCGACCAACCGCAGGATCGACCGCCCGGCAGTGGATTTACCGCAGCCGGACTCGCCGACCAGACTCAGGGTCTGCCCCTTGTTGACCGAGAACGACAGGTCCTCCACCGCGTGCACATTGGCGACCGTCCGGCGGAAGAACCCGCCCTTGACCGGAAAGCGTGTCGTCAGGTTCTTGACCTCGAGCAGCACCTCTTCCGACCCGGTGATCGGCGGCACTTCGGACCCGTCCTTGCCCAAAAGGCGCATTGGTCGCGGCAGATCGGTGCCGGTCATCTCACCCAGCTTCGGCACCGCCGCCAGAAGGGCCTGCGTATAGGGATGCTGCGGGTTCTCGAAGATCTCCTCGACCGTGCCTTCCTCGACCTTGTTGCCGCGGAACATGACCACGACGCGATCCGCCATCTGCGCGACCACCGCCATGTCATGGGTGATGAACATGACCGCCGTGCCCGTCTCGCGCTTGAGCCGGTCCATCAGTGCAAGGATCTCGGCTTGAATCGTCACGTCCAGCGCCGTCGTCGGCTCGTCCGCGATCAGCAGGCGCGGCTCGCAGGCCAGCGCCATCGCGATCACCACGCGCTGCCGCATCCCGCCGGACAGTTCGTGCGGATACTGCTTGAGCCGCCGCTCGGGTTCGGGGATGCGCACCTGCCGCATCAATTCCAGCGCCCGCGCCTCGGCCTGCGATTTGGACATATTCTTGTGCAGCCGCAGCCCTTCGGTCAGCTGCTTGCCCACGGTGAAGACCGGGTTCAGGGCCGTCATCGGTTCCTGGAAGATCATCCCGATCTCGTTGCCGCGGATCGTCCGCATCAAATCCTGATCGGTATTCGACAGATCAATGGTCCCATCGTCCTTGCGATCGAAGAGCAGCCGCCCTCCGGCGATGTCCCCGCCGCCGTATTCAATGAGCCGCATCAGCGCGAGCGACGACACCGACTTGCCCGACCCGGATTCGCCCACGACGCAGACGGTTTCGCCGGGATTGATCTCGAAGGACACATCCTCGACACCCACGACAGTCCCGGATTTCGTCTGAAATTCGACCCGCAGGTTTTCGATTTTTGCGATGCTGCCATCGGGCATGGGCGAGATCCTTTTGCTGACCTTGCCCAAACGCTAACCACAGTTCCGCCAGAGTCAAACGGTGTCTCGACGTCGCAGATGTTATCGCTCCCACGGGACTTGCATTTTGCTCAAAAGCTGTTTCGATGCGCAATCAGGGGATAGTTCCGAGTGATTTTGACGTTGTGCCCGCTTCGACGGCATGAGGCGCACTTCAAGAACGCTGGACGGTCCGCCAATGACAACGACACGGGGAAACTGTGTCCAACAAGGAGAGACGAATGAAACTCACATCCCTACTCATGGGTGCCGCAGCAGCCGTGGCGCTCGCGCCCGCCGCGTTCGCGGAGCGCGGATCCGACGGCGAAGTCAGCATCATCTACTGGCAAGCCCCATCGATCATGAATCCGTTCCTTTCGGGTGGAACCAAAGACATCGAAGCCGCCTCTTTGGTGATCGAACCTCTTGCTCGTTACAACGAACGCGGCGAGCTCGTGCCTTGGCTCGTGGACGAAATTCCAACGGTCGAAAACGGCGGCGTCAGCGAAGACCTGAAGTCGATCACATGGAAGATCACACCGGGACTGGTTTGGTCCGATGGCACGCCTTTCACATCGGCAGATGTCGCGTTCACCCACGAATACTGCACGCATCCCGAAGGTGGTTGTGCCCAGATCACCAAGTTCGAAGGGGTGGAGTCGATCGAAACCCCGGATGACCTGACCGTTATCGCGCGTTTCTCGGAACCGATGCCCAATCCTTACCAATTTTTCGTCGGCGGTGAGAGCCCGATTCTGCAAAAAGCGCAGTTCGAAAGCTGCCTTGGTGCCGCAGCAACCACCTGCACCGACCAAAACTTTTATCCAATCGGGACGGGGCCTTTCGTTGTCGATGATTTCCGTCCCAACGACGTCATCACACTCTCGGCAAACCCGAATTATCGCGATCCAGCAAAGCCTGCTTTCGCCACGGTGAACTTCAAAGGCGGCGGCGATGCCCGCGCGGCCGGTCAGGCGGTCATGGAAACCGGAGAATTCGATTATGCCTGGAACCTTCAGCTTGCGCCCGACGTGATCGCGCAGATGGAAGCCGGCGGAAAAGGCGTGCCGATCGCGGGCTTCGGTCCGCTGCTCGAGCGCATCATGATCAACCAGACCGACCCGAGCCCTGACCTTCCGGAGGGCGAGCGCTCCACCGCGGCGCATCCGCACCCGTTCCTGCGCGAACCGGCGGTCTACAAAGCCATGTCCATGGCGATCGACCGCCCGCTGCTGGTGGAAATCGGCTACGGCCAGGCGGGTAAGATCGGCTGCTCCTGGGTGCCGGCACCCGAGGCCTTCGCCTCCACATTCGACGGCTGCGACACGCAGGACATCGAAGGCGCCAAGGCGCTGCTCGATGAGGCTGGCATCGTCGACAGCGATGGCGACGGCGTGCGCGAGCACAATGGCGTGCCGCTCTCGATCCTCTACCAATCCTCCACCAACGCCGTCCGTCAGGATTTCCAGGCGCTGATCAAGGAATGGTGGGAACAGATCGGCATGGAAGTCGAACTGCGCAACGTCGACTCCTCGGTGTTCTTCGGCGGTGATCCCGGTTCGCCCGACACCTTCCAGAAATTCTACGCGGACGTGGAAATGTACGCGAACACCTTCAACGGGACAGACCCGCAAGCGTATCTGGGCAACGGCCTGTGCGACAAGGCACCGCGTCCGGAAACACAGTGGCAAGGTGAAAACATCAGCCGCTTCTGCATGGAGGAATATGACGCGCTTCACGCCGAGCTGACACAGACCGCCGATATGGCCGAACGTCAGCGCATCGGTCGCGAACTCAGCGCCATGATGGTCGACAATGGCGGGATGATCCCGCTGGTGCACCGTGGCCGTCTGTCCGCACATTCCAACACCCTTGGCGGTGTGGTTCTGAACGTGTGGGACAGCGAGCTTTGGAACGTCGCGGACTGGTATCGCATCGAATCCAACTGATCCGACCTGTCCACGGGGTGCGTGATTTCACGCACCCCACCGCTTTTCGGCGGGGCACGCGTCTGATACTGCCCCGCCAGCCACCAAGACTCATGACCCGAGGCGCCATCCGATGCTGACCTTCGCCGTCCGACGACTCGTTCTTGCCGTTCCGACGCTTCTGTTCATCAGTTTTGTCATCTTCATGCTGCTCCAACTCGCCCCGGGCGATCCCATGGCGCAGGTTCCCCTGACCGTTCCACCAGAGGTCAAGGAAAAGATGCGCCAGGCGCTTGGCGTCGGAGAACCCGCGCTGGTGCAATACTGGAAATGGCTGGTGCAGGTCTTCTGGATCGAGCCCAAGGTCTTCATCGATTACCTCACCAATTCGAGCAGCTTGCTCGGCTGGTTGCCCGACACCCAGCTTTACCAGAACGAACTGCGCGTCATCTCCTGGCAGACCCGCAGCCCCGTCATGGACATCGTGATCCAGCGCATCCCGCAGACGCTCTGGGTTGTGGGCATGGCCTATGTGGTGGGCATCCTGATCGCCCTGCCCATCGGCATCTACTCGGCGTATCGCCAATATTCGGTGTTCGACCAAACCGGCACGTTCATCACCATGATCGGCTTTTCGATCCCGCCGTTCTTCACCGGACCGCTGCTGATCGTGATCTTCTCGGTCCAGTTGGGATGGTTCCCGTCGATCTATGACACGACCCATGTCGTGAACGACTGGGCCAGCTTCAAATACCAATTGTCGCAGATGATCCTGCCGGTCATGGTCCTGGCGCTGCAAACCACGGCGCAGATCAGCCGCTACATGCGCGCCTCCATGCTGGACAACCTCAACCAAGATTACGTCCGCACCGCCCGCGCCAAGGGTCTGGGCGAGGCGGTGGTTGTCACAGTCCACGTGCTGCGCAACTCGATGATCCCGGTCATCACGGTGATCGCGCTGAACGTACCGGCGATTTTCGGCGGTGCGATCATCACCGAAAACGTGTTCAAGGTGAACGGGATCGGACAGTTGCTGATCACCGCGCTTTTCGCGAATGACCTGCCGATGGTGATGACCCTGACCTTCATCTTCGCGGTGCTGATCGTTCTCTTCAACCTGATTGCCGATATCCTCTACGGCCTTCTCGACCCGAGGATCCGCTATGACTGAACCTGTCCCCGCAAGCCCCACCCCGATCGAAGCCCTGGCCGACAAGGGCCCGCTGGAGCCGCCGCGCAGCCAGTGGAAAGACGTCTGGGACCAGTTTCGCAAACACAAGGGCGCCATGTTCGGCGGAGGGTTCCTGGTGTTCATCACGCTGGCGGTCGTGCTTGGTCCGTGGATCTGGCAGGTGGACGCGCAAAAGCTCGATATCCGCAACAAGGACATGCGTCCGATCTGGACCGCGCTTTGGGACAGCACCGCCAAGGTCGGATGGAACCGCCCCTTCGGCACCGACCAGCTGGGCCGCGATCAACTGGCGCAGATCATCCAGGGGGGACGCACCTCGATGGCGGTCGGCTGGGCCGCCATGATCCTGAGCCTCATCATCGGCACGACCGTGGGCGTGCTTGCCGGGTTCGTCAGAAAAGCCGACGGGCTGTTGATGCGCCTCACGGATCTGTTCCTGTCGCTGCCGATCCTGCCGCTGCTGCTGGTCGCCGTGACCCTGTTCCGTCAACCCTTGCGCGAAGCCTTCGGGCCAGAAGGCGGCATGTTCGTCCTGATCGTCGGCATCATCGCGATCACAAGCTGGATGCCTACCGCCCGTATCGTGCGGGGCGATATCTTGGCCCTCAAGGAACGGGAATTCATCCTCGCGGCGCGCTCCATCGGCACCACACCGTTCCGCATCGTGCAACGCCACCTGCTGCCCAATGTGCTCTCGCCGATCATGGTCTCCGCGACACTGGGCCTTGCGACCGCGATCATCACCGAATCCGCGCTGAGCTTCCTGGGCGTCGGCTTCCCGTCGGACTTCCCGACCTGGGGCAAGATGCTGGCGGACGCGGTGCAGCGGATGCAGCAGTTCCCCGAACGCGTCTACCTGCCCGGCATCGCGATCTCGCTCACCGTGCTGAGTGTGAACTATCTCGGCGATGGCCTGCGCGACGCGCTCGATCCGCGCATCCGGGGGCGCTGACCACCGGGATTGGCAAATAAGATCATTCGGTTGGGGACTTGCCCACCCGACCGAACGCTCTGCGCGTCAGACCTTGGGAAACGAAACACCGTTCCACCGCCCTGCCGGATCCGCGAATACCGTCCCTCAAAGACGGCACCCGCCCGCCTTGATCTGGCTTGCCACAGGAACAATCTCCCTCCATCTGCGCTTGTGACAGATGGAAGGAGCGACCGATGTTCGAATCCCTTGGCTTTGAGAATTTCACCGCGCCGCAGGTTGCGGTCGGGCTTGCACTGATCCTTGGTGCCGCTTTCGGTCTTCTGGCCGAGCGCACGAAATTCTGCTTCCGTCGCGGCCTTGTCGGCGACGATCGCAAGCAGGCGATGGGCGTCTGGCTGACCGCGCTGGCCGTTGCCGTTCTGGGCACACAGGCAGGCGTCCTGTCGGGCCTCATCACGTTCGACGAGCATCGCTTCATGGCGGGCGACCTGCCGATCCTCGCCATCGTTTTGGGTGGTCTGATGTTCGGTGCTGGCATGGTGCTGACGCGCGGCTGCGTGTCCCGCCTCACCGTTCTGTCGGCAAGCGGTAACCTGCGGGCGGTCTTCGTGCTGCTGGTCTTCGCGATCACCGCGCATGCAACCCTCAAGGGCGTGCTGGCTCCCGTGCGGACGGCACTCGGCTCTGTCACCGTTCCTCTGGGCGACACCGTGTCCCTGGCTGGCCTGCCGGGCGGCGCGTTGATCTGGTCCGGACTGATCGCGCTTGCGGCGCTGATCGTTGCGCTGCGTTCGGGCAACCGCGCCTCAACGCTGGTCCTGGCGGCGCTGCTGGGCGCGTTGGTGCCTGCAGGCTGGATCGGCACAGGCTTTGTCCTCTTTGACGATTTCGACCCGGTCGCGCTGCAAAGCCTGTCCTTTACCTCGCCCTATGCGGACACACTGTTCTGGACGGTCGCCTCCACCTCGATCCCGGCCAATTTCGGCGTCGGCCTGATCGGCGGCGTGCTGATCGGCGCACTTTTGTCCGCCCTGATCTTCGGCAGTTTCCAGTGGCAATCGTTCCACGCACCGGCGGAAACCGGTCGCTACGCGAGCGGCGCGGTCCTGATGGGCGTCGGCGGCGTGCTGGCGGGTGGCTGCACGGTAGGCGCAGGCTTGGCGGGGGTTCCGACCCTGTCCTTCGCGGCGCTGCTGGCGATCCTGTCCATCGCGGCCGGGGCGCTCCTGACCAACGCGGCGCTCAAGCCGTCGCGGCAAACTGCCTACGCACAACCGGCCGAATAAGGCTCAGATGTCGATCTCGCCGTCCTCGCGCGGCGGGAGCCCCTCGAGCGGTGGCGCATCCTGTTTCCGCTTCAACAGGATGTCGCCATTCGGCAAGACGACCGGTGGCTCGTAGGCCGACCAATCCTCCACCTGCTCCATCAGGTCGCGCAAGGCGGGTCCCATCTCTTGGGCAAAACTACGAATGGCCGGTTCGATATCCTCGGCCAATCCTTCGAGCTCGCGCAAGGCGGGCTCCATCTCTTCCATCAGCCCCCGAAAGAAAAGCTTTGCGCCTTCCTCCATGAGGCTGGTGCCCTCACCCTCCTGCGCCATCGCGCCAGAGGTGGCCAAGCCAAGAGCCAGTGCAACTGCGGATATCTGTTTCATGGAGCCAATATAGGCGATCCCGCCACGAATTTCACCTACAGGTCGATATCGAGGCTGATCGGGAAATGATCCGACGCGGTCAACAGCGCCTCGCGCAGTTCAGGCGTCTTCCAACAAGCCGGGTCGTCGAACGGATGCCAGATGCGCCACCGCCGCGCCTTCGGCTTGAGATCGGGCGACACCATCACGTAGTCCAGAAGCGCCTGCAAGAACCGCTCTTCCTTGGGGATGTAGAAACGCGCCGAGGTGGGCTGCGGCCCGATCCGCCTCTGTAGCGCTCTGGAGGCGTGCGGATCGTAAAGGACCAGATCGGCTGTCCCCAGAATGATCTCGACCGAACTGCGACCGAACAGGTTTTCGTACTCGTCCAACCCCGGACCGTCGTTGAGATCCCCCATGACGATCAACGGATCGCCTGCGTCCAGATGCTCCGCCACCCGGTGCCGCAGCCAGATCGCCTGCGCCAACTGCTTGCGCCGGTTGGCAATGGATAGGCGCATCACCTCGTCCCGGTTCGTCGCGCCGTGCGGGGCCTTGGATTTCAGGTGGGCACCGATTAGGCGGATGACCTCACCGGTCGCCCGCACCGTCATCTCGATCTCCAGAGGTGGTTTCGAGAACACCACCCTGTCCTCGGTCGCGTCGATATCCAGATCGATGCGGAACGTCCCGTCGAACCGGGGCGCCGCCGTGGATTGCGGCGCGCCCGGCACCGGCGCCCAGCCGATCGGGTCGTGCCGCGCCGAGACCAGATCGGGATCGTAGAGCAACGCGATTTCCTGCTGGGTTTCGTTGCTGAATCCCATGACAGCCTTCCGGGCCCGCAATTCGAACGCCTCGGCAAAGGATTCGAGCGCCCGCACCGTGCTGCGCTGACGATTCGTGTCCGGCGCTTCGATCACCATGACCACATCCGCATCCAACGCGGTAAAGACGATCCCCAGCGCTTCGGTCTGCATGGCTTTGGTCACATCGTGCCGCGCCGACCATGACCCATCCGCGATCAGGTTCCCCGCATCGTCGAACAACGCATCGAACCATTCGACATTGTAGGTGGCCAATCTCATGCAGGACGCATCAGGCGTGTTCGCGGGCCGCGATCTGTTCCCACGCGTGATTGATGTCGATCAGGCGGCGTTCGGACAGCTTGACCGCTTCTTCCGGCACCCCGCGCGCAATCATCCGGTCAGGGTGACTGTCGCGGACCAGTTGCCGCCACGTCGCGCGGATTTCATCCAGTGGCGTATCCGGATCGACACCCAGAACATCGTAAGGATCGGGATCGGCATCCGGGACGAAGCGCGATTTCAACCGCCGGAAGGACCCCTCTGGCAGTTCGAAAATCTCGGCAACGCGCAGCAGGAACGCATCTTCCCCCGGATGATAGGAGCCATCCGCCATCGCGATATGGAACAGGCCTTCCATGAGGTCACAGAGCGTGCCCTGATCTTCCCCGAACATGGCACGGATGCGCTTGGCGTATTCCTCGAATCCGGCCACGTCCTGCCGGGCCAGGTTGAACACCCGCGCCGCACCGTCCTCGTCCTCGCGCGGAATGTGGAACACTTCGCGAAAGGCCATCACCTCGTCGCGCGTCACAAGCCCGTCGGCCTTGGCCATCTTGGCCGAGAGCGCGATCACCGCGATGGTGAAGGCCACCGTCTTTTCGGGCGGCGTGCGCAGCTTGTCGAACACCGCAGCAAGCCCTTCGCCCGAGGCGAGGGCCGACAGGGCATCCGTGATACGCGTCCAGATCGACATGCATGCAGTTTAAGCGAGATGCCCGAAATTGTCAGTGCGGCATCAGAGCTTTTTCTGCATCAAAACAAGGTCGATCCACCGGCCGAACTTGAACCCGACCTCGGACAGGGTCGCGATTTCCTCGAAACCGATGGCCGCGTGAAAGGCCCGGCCCGAGGGATTTTCGGCACTCACCCCGGCCCAGAGCGAATGCACCCCCTCACGGCGTGCCTCTGCCTCGAGCGCCGCCATCAGTGCGCGCCCTGCCCCTTTACCACGCGCACGAGGTGCAAGAGCGATCGAATGCTCCTTGGTGCGCGCATAGCCCGGACCGTTGCGGAACGGGAAGTAGCTGGCATATCCGGCCGCTTCGCCGTCAAGCTCCACAACTTGAAACGCAGCACCCCGCGCCGCGATGTCGTCGCGCAGGTACTGCGCGTTCTTGCGCTCGGACGTGAAGGTGATCGTGGTGTTGTCGATCACGTCGTTCAGGATCACGGTCAGAGGTTCCGCATCCTCAGGTCGCGCGGGCCGGATGATCACGCAAGCGTCCTTGCGCCGTCGGGGCCGTGGAACGCGGCCTGCAAACGTCGCTCCGGCCCCGTGACAAACCGCACGCGCGCATCCTCGAACGCAGGAGCAAGCCGCGCGGCAAGGTCTTGGGCGTCAGGTCCGTGAACCGTCAGCGTGTCGAGCCGCAAGCCGGCGCTTGGCAGCGCCTTGCCCGGCGGCGTGTCGGTGTGCCACTGGATGATCGCGGGGAACTGTCCGCCAAAGGGCAACCGACCGTCCGGCGGCACGAGCATGGTCCAACTGATCGCGCCACGCGTCAGATGCACAGGCGCCCCGGCCTCGGGAAAGGCCGCCTGCGCCGCCGCGATGTCGTCACAGCGCAAAATCCACTTGTCGAGCCGCGCAGGCCCCCGAAAATCATCCAACCCGAACCAGCGCGGATAGGACGGTTTCGGCTGCGACGGGTCCGGCGCGATGGCCTCGAAATAAAGCCCGTCGTCCAACCCCAGAAGCTGATTATGCGTGGCATAATGGGTGTGCTGGCCACCAGCCGCCAGCGGCACGCCCAACGCCGCCTCGCTGTGCGCGACCGCGTCGTCCAACGTCTCCCCGGCAACCGCGATATGATCCAGTTCGAACATGAGCTCCTCCTGTCAATCCGCCGCGACGCCCAGCATCCGCAGGTCCGCATAAACCCGCCAATCCGCGATCAATCCGTCCTCGAAGCGATAAATATCGGTGCAGGGCAACCTGATCCGCGCCCCGTCCGAGACCCGGTCGAACAGCGAAATCACCTCGATGATGGCGACGTCCTCCGCCTCAATCTCGAGCTGCATTTCATGTCCGACCCAGATGACGTGTCGTGCCTGATGTTCCATGTAGGCGCGCACCGCGTCGATGCCTGTGACCGCAGGCAGCGCCCCGACCCGGTAGCTGATGGCCGGATGCAGGTAGTCGTTCGCCGCCAGCCAATCGCCGCGCCCCAATGCGGCTTCCATCTCGGCCACGCGATCCACAAGCTGTCCCATGCAATGCCCCTTGCTGACACGCAGACACCGGGCCTGCACAATGCCTGATTATAAGCGCGTTCCGTAGATTGTCTCCGGAAAAGCCACGCAGCTTGCCCTGCGGACCCCGAACGCACTTGCCCGCGCGCGCAGCATCTTCCGTCAACGCGTCCGACGCCGCCCTGATATCACCCGCGCGCCTCACGGATAAGACGCAGGATATCCTGCGCCGCCTCGGGGATGTTGGTGCCCGGCCCGAAGATCGCCTTCACCCCCGCGTCATAAAGGAACTTGTAATCCTGCTGCGGGATAACGCCGCCGCAGATCACCAGAATATCCCCCGCGCCCTGCGCCTTGAGCTCCTGCACTAGTTGCGGCGCCAGTGTCTTGTGCCCCGCCGCCTGGGACGAGATCCCGATCACATGCACATCGTTGTCGATGGCATCCTGCGCCGCCTCGGCGGGGGTCTGGAAAAGCGGCCCCACATCGACATCAAAACCGATATCGGCAAAAGCCGTGGCGATCACCTTGGCACCGCGGTCATGCCCGTCCTGGCCCATCTTGACGACCAGCATCCGGGGCCTGCGCCCCTCGTCCTCGGCAAACGCCTCGACCGAGCGCTGGATGGCGGCAAAGCCCTCGTCGCCCTCATAGGCCGCGCCGTAGACACCGGCCAGAGTTTTCACCTCGGCCCGATGCCGCCCGAACACCTTTTCCATCGCCATGCTGATCTCTCCTACCGTTGCGCGGGCGCGGGACGCCTCGACGGCTGCTTCCAACAGATTGCCACCCTCGGCTGCACGTTTCTCCAACTCGGCCAGAGCCGCATCGCAGGCCGCCTGATCACGCGTCGCGCGGATCTTCTCCAGCCGCGCGATCTGGCTCTGCCGGACCTTGACGTTGTCCACATCCAGAATGTCGAGATCGTCTTCCTTGGCGAGCCGGTACTTGTTGACGCCCACGATCACGTCCTCACCCCGGTCGATCTGGGCCTGCCGCATCGCCGCCGTTTCCTCGATCCTGAGCTTCGGCATGCCGGAGGCCACCGCCTTGGTCATGCCGCCCATCTCGTCGACCTCTTCGATCAGCTTCCAGGCCTCCTCGGCCAGATCATGGGTCAGCTTCTCGACATAGTAAGACCCTGCCAGCGGATCGACCACTTTGGTCACGCCCGTTTCTTCTTGCAAGATCAACTGCGTATTGCGTGCAATTCGCGCAGAGAATTCAGTCGGCAGGGCAATCGCCTCGTCCAGCGCATTGGTGTGCAGCGACTGCGTGCCGCCCAGAACCGCGCTCATCGCCTCGTAGGCGGTGCGGATCACGTTGTTGTACGGGTCCTGCTCGGCCAGAGACACGCCGGAAGTCTGGCAGTGCGTCCGCAGCATCTTGGAGCGGTCATTCTTCGCGCCCAGATCGTCCATGATCCGATACCAGAGCATACGCGCCGCCCGCAGCTTGGCCGCTTCCATGAAGAAGTTCTTGCCGATGGCAAAGAAGAACGACAGCCGCCCGGCGAAACGGTCCACATCCATCCCCCGAGCCATCGCGGTCTTCACGTATTCCTTGCCGTCCGCCAGCGTATAGGCCAACTCCTGAACAAGGTTCGCGCCCGCCTCCTGCATGTGGTAGCCGGAGATCGAGATCGAGTTGAACTTCGGCATGTTGTCCGAGGTGTATTCGATGATATCCGCGATGATCCGCATCGACGGCTCCGGCGGGTAGACATAGGTGTTGCGGACCATGAACTCCTTGAGGATGTCGTTCTGGATCGTGCCCGACAGCACCGACCGGTCATGGCCCTGCTCTTCCCCCGCCACGATGAAATTGGCGAGGATCGG
This sequence comes from uncultured Marivita sp., assembly GCF_947488135.1. Classification (GTDB taxonomy): domain Bacteria; phylum Pseudomonadota; class Alphaproteobacteria; order Rhodobacterales; family Rhodobacteraceae; genus Marivita. Next base: position 161,298 of record NZ_CANKYW010000007.1, read on the forward strand.
AATGACCGCGCCGTTCATCGTCATCGACACGCTGACCTGATCGAGCGGGATTCCATCGAAGAGGATCTTCATGTCCTCGACGGAATCAATCGCCACACCGGCCTTGCCTACATCGCCGACAACCCGTTCGTGATCGCTGTCATAGCCCCGGTGCGTCGCAAGATCGAAAGCGACCGACACACCCTGCTGACCCGCCGCCAGGTTGCGGCGGTAAAACGCGTTCGATTCCTCTGCCGTCGAGAACCCCGCATATTGCCGGATCGTCCAGGGACGCCCCGCATACATCGTCGCCTTCACACCACGCGTGAACGGCGCTTCGCCGGGGATCGTGCCGAGATGCGGCAGGTCCTTTACATCCTCTTCGATGTAAAGCGGCTGCACATCGATGCCTTCAAGCGTTTTCCATGTCAGCGCCTCGAGCGGTTTGCCACGCAATTCCTTTTCGGCCAGTGCGCGCCACATGTCTTTCTTGGCTGTCATTGTCTTTGTCATCCTTTTGTCTTCACGACCCGGCCGCGCAGGCGGTCACTTTTTTGCAATCCGACGCGCTTCGTACCTTCGCAATGGGCAGAACGCGCCCTATGTTTCGACGTATGAACAAGCTTTTACCCGCTCTTCTCGCCGCGCTGATGCTGAGTTTCCCCGTCACCGGGCATACACAGGACGACACCGCGACGATCGACGATCTGTCGGTGGACATGATCCGATCGGCCGAGGACGTGACCCTGAACGAATTTCTCTGGATCAAACGGCCCATCGTCGTCTTCGCCGACAGCCCCGCCGATCCGAGATACGTGCAGCAGATGCAGTATCTGCTCGGCGATCTGAAATCGCTCGACCTGCGTGACGTGGTTATCCTGACCGATACGGACCCATCGGCCCGGTCCGCAGCCCGCATCGCCCTGCGCCCACGCGGCTTCATGCTCGCCGTGATCGACAAGGACGGGCAGGTCAAACAGCGCAAACCGCTGCCGTGGTCCGTCCGCGAAATCAGCCGTGCCATCGACAAGATGCCGACGCGCCAGCAGGAAATCGAGGACCGCACCGACGGCCTGCCCCGCGGATAACGCGGGACAGCCACGGCGGAACCAATGCCCGCCGGGCCGATTTGCGATATCGTCGACGCAGCGGTCACGGGCTTACTCGAACTCCATGATCACATCGTCCACGGCAAGGCTGTCGCCCGCCGTCGCGTTGATCTTGGACACGGTGCCCTTGCGTTCGGCGCGCAGGATGTTCTCCATCTTCATCGCCTCCACGGTGCAGAGCGCCTGACCTTCCTGCACCTCATCGCCTTCGGCCACATCGACCTTCACGATCAAGCCGGGCATCGGGCAGAGCAGCAGTTTCGACGTGTCGGGCGGCACTTTCTCGGGCATCTTGCGGGCCAGTTCGGCCTGACGCGGCGTGCGCACATGCACCTTGAGATCGGCCCCACGTGTGCGGATACGGAAACCGCCCGACACCTTGCCGACCTTCATCACCAATGGCGTGTCGTTGATGGTCATGCGCGCCAGTTGGTCGCCCGGTGTCCAATCGCCGCTCACCCGCATTTCGATTCCGTCGGCAAAGCGCACGGTGGATCCATCATGATCGGCTGCAATCGTCACGTCGAAATCGGCCCCCTGCAAGGCGACGTTCCAATCCTCGCCAACATGGCGCTCGTGGTTGTCGAGCGTGCCGGAAATCCGCGCGCGCCGGATTTCGGCCACCCGGTTCATCGCGGCACAGGCCGCAGCCACGCGTTTCAGCGCGTCTTCGCCAAGCGTCACACCTTCGAACCCGTCCGGGTATTCCTCTTCGATGAAGGCCGTCGTCATCTCGCCCGCGATGAATTTCGGGTGATCCATGACGGCCGCGACGAAAGGCAGGTTGTGACCGATGCCCTCGACCTCGAAACTGTCCAGGGCGTTGCGCATCACCTCGATCGCCTCACCGCGTGTCGGGGCCCAGGTGCAGAGCTTCGCGATCATCGGGTCGTAATACATGCTGATCTCGCCGCCCTCGAACACGCCCGTGTCGTTGCGCACGATGCCCGCGCCCAGCTTGCCCTCTTCCGGCGGGCGGTAGCGGGTCAGACGGCCAATCGACGGCAGGAACCCGCGATACGGGTCTTCGGCGTACAGCCGGTTCTCAATGGCCCAGCCGTTGATCTTCACATCGTCCTGCGTGATCGACAGCTTTTCGCCATTGGCGACCCGGATCATCTGTTCGACCAGATCGACGCCGGTGATCAGTTCAGTGACCGGGTGTTCCACCTGCAAACGGGTGTTCATCTCGAGGAAATAGAAGTTGCGATCGCCATCGACGATGAACTCAACCGTGCCCGCGCTGGTGTACCCAACCGCCTTGGCGAGCGCGACCGACTGCTCGCCCATCGCCTTGCGGGTCGCCTCATCCAGAAAAGGCGACGGCGCTTCCTCGACAACCTTCTGGTTGCGGCGCTGGATCGAACATTCGCGTTCGTTCAGGTAAATCCCGTTACCATCGGCATCGCAGAGCACCTGGATCTCAATGTGGCGCGGCTGAGTGACGAATTTCTCGATGAAAATGCGATCATCCCCGAAAGATGACGCCGCCTCGTTCTTGGACGACTGGAATCCCTCGCGCGCCTCGGCGTCGTTCCACGCGATCCGCATGCCCTTGCCACCGCCCCCGGCGGAGGCCTTGATCATCACCGGATAGCCGATCTCGTTCGAGATCTTCACCGCCTCGTCCGCGTCCTCGATCAGGCCCATGTAGCCCGGCACCGTGGACACATCCGCCTCCTGCGCGATTTTCTTGGAGGTGATCTTGTCCCCCATCGCCTCGATGGCGCCTTTGGGTGGTCCGATGAACGCGACACCGGCGGCCTCCAAAGCCTCGGCGAATTTCGGGTTCTCCGACAGGAACCCGTAGCCCGGATGCACGGCCTGTGCGCCGGTCAACTTGATCGCCTCCATCACCTTGTCGATGACGATATAGGACTGGTTGGCGGGCGGCGGGCCGATATGCACCGCCTCATCCGCCATTTCGACATGCAACGCGTGTTTGTCGGCGTCCGAATAGATCGCCACCGTCTTGATGCCCATCTTGCGGGCGGTCTTGATCACCCGGCAGGCAATCTCGCCCCGGTTGGCAATCAGGATCTTGTCGAACATGGATGTCCCTTTCCGTCAGTCTTTTCTTGGCCCGGGACGGATCCCGCAGCGATGGCATAAAAAAGACCGCCCCGGCGCGTGGCCCGGGCGGTCGAATTCCGTGAGTGGAAATGGTAGGTGCGGGTCGCTGCGTCAGCAGCGTTCCGGATAGGTCTGGCAATAGGCAACGTTGCCTGCGGCACCAACCGCGGCGCCCGTGACGAGATCGCCGCCCGTTGCGGCCGATACGCCCGCGCCGACGACGCCGCCGCCAAGCGCTTGTTCGCCAAGCGTGTCGCCGCAGGCCGAGAGCCCGAGGATGGCGATAAAGCCGAATGCCACTGCCGGTTTGATCCTGATCTTGTCCATGTGTCTGCTCCTTCTGAGGTAAATGACCTTGGGAAAGTAACACCCCGGAACCGCGCCGGGTTCCAGCCATAAGCAAAAACCACACGGTTTTGGGCAAAACCCCGCCCGTGGCTGCAACACTCTGACCGACAAAAGAAAAAGTCGGGCCCTTGGCATGGGGTATGACCAAGGAGCCCGACAGGGGAAGGGTAACGGTGAACAAATGGCGCAATCTGCCAACGCCAAGTCACTAGGAACATCTGCACAGTCGCACAATCGGAAGAGGCGTCAATCGCGGGATGGATACAACCCACGGTATCGGCCTTTTCCCGCGCATCTTGACGTTGAGTAAGCGGTATCATGCCCAATCTCCGTCCTCGAAGGCCTCTGGAAAGGCTGCGCGGGCGGCAATTTCGTCAATGACCAGCAGCGACTCATAGCTTTTGGGATCGAAGGGATCGTCATAGGGCAGCACCTCGCGCCCGAAAAGCCAGCTCAGACGCCCGGCATCGAGATTGCCGCGCTCGAAGGGTTCGGTTCCGAAATGTTCCCACAGCGCCGCCATGAACGCGGCATCCGCCCGCTTGTCCGCAGGTCGGCGGTCGCGGTAGCGGTCGCGCCGGATCAGCGGGGTCACGCCCTTGGGGTTGGGCCTGCGGATGACGAACTGGAAATCGGTGCCCGGGAGACGGCCCGGAAAGCCGCGATGCTTCAGCATGGGACACCCCCGCGAAGCATAGGGCAAAAGGGGGCGGGCGCCTCGGCCCGCCCCGTTTTCAGTTTACTTGTACTTGCCTGTATGCATGGGCTCGTGGCTGATCGGCTCAGGGTCGATAACCACAAACTCTTCTTCGGCCTGCTTCTGTCCGCACGCGGACAAGACTGCAAGAAGACCGAACGCGGCAAGAAGCTTGATGCTCTTTGACATCTAGTTCTCCTGTCAGGTTCAAAAAAGGACCCAACAAGACCTGCTGGTCCTGCCTGTCCTCGTTTCGAGGTAGTGACTGCTTGGGTGCAGTCCGTCCCAGAATACCCTGAATCCAAGGCGAAAAGATATCCACAGCCGCCAACATCGCGGTCCTGTGACGCAAAAGACTCAACCCCGATTTGGCCGATCCCGGCGCTCGCAACATATTGTGGACGCATCAAAAAAACTCCAAGATGCAGGTCTCGTCTTCGATGCGATAGGCCTCGAAAAACTGGATGACGTCTTCATTGGCGACGCCGAATTCGGTCTCTTTCTGGCTGAAGGAAATCACGATCTGGCTGGGCTGCGGCCCGGTGTCGGCAACCCGCGGGATCGCGAAGGATTCGCACAGAAACTGCATATCCACCTCCACATCCTGATACTCCCGACCCTCCTGCCCGATCTCGGGCGCGACAAAGCGGAAGCGGTACATCAGCCCGTTGGCCGTCGTATCCGAAAGCATCTCCAGGAAGGTCACGGGCTGCTCAGAGGGAACAGCAAGAAGGTCACCAGAGGCGAACGCGGCTGTCCCGCAAAGCGCACACGCGCCCGCTGTCAGACACCGCCAAGCTCCACCTCTCGCCACTGATGACCTCCTCTCGCTGGATGCGTGCGCACACGCACTGGTGTTCCGATCAAAGCGGAATGTTGTCGTGCTTCTTCCAGGGCATTTCCTGCTTCTTCGACCGCAGCGCGGCAAAGGCGCGGGCCACCCGTTTGCGCGTGCTGCGCGGCTGGATCACCTCGTCGATGAACCCGCGCTCTGCGGCCACGAAGGGGTTGGCGAAACGGTCCTCATATTCCTTGGCATGCGCCGCGATCTTGTCCTCATCGCCCAGATCGGCGCGGTGGATGATCTCGGTCGCGCCCTTGGCCCCCATCACGGCGATCTCGGACGTGGGCCAGGCATAGTTCACATCAGCGCGCAGATGCTTGGACGCCATCACGACATAGGCCCCACCGTAGGATTTACGGGTGATGACCGTGACCTTCGGCACCGTCGCCTCGCCATAGGCAAAGAGCAGTTTCGCGCCGTGCTTGATGACGCCGTTATATTCCTGTGACGTTCCCGGCAGGAAGCCCGGCACGTCCACCAGCGTCAGGATCGGAATGCCGAAGCAGTCACAAAACCGCACGAAGCGCGCGGCCTTGCGCGCTGAGTCGATGTCCAAAACCCCCGCCAGCACCATCGGCTGGTTCGCCACCACGCCCACGGTCTGTCCTTCGAGGCGGATGAACCCGGTGATGATGTTCTTGGCGAAGTCTTCCTGAATCTCGTAGAAATCGCCCTCATCCGCCAGCTTCAGGATCAGTTCCTTCATGTCATAGGGCGTGTTGGCGTTTTCCGGCACCAGCGTGTCGAGCGATTCCTCCAGACGGTCCACATCGTCGAAGAACGGCCGCACCGGCGCGGGCTGGCGGTTGTTCAGGGGAAGGAAGTCCACCAGACGCCGCACCTCGGCCAGCGCCTCCACATCGTTCTCGAACGCACCATCGGCGACGGAGGACTTGCGTGTGTGGGTCGTCGCTCCGCCCAGTTCCTCGGCCGTCACGTGTTCATTGGTCACGGTCTTGACCACGTCGGGCCCGGTTACGAACATGTAAGAGCTGTCCTTCACCATGAAGATGAAGTCGGTCATCGCCGGACTATACACCGCCCCACCTGCGCAGGGCCCCATGATGACGCTGATCTGCGGCACCACGCCCGACGCCATGATGTTGCGCTGGAACACCTCACCATAACCGGCAAGGCTGTCGACGCCTTCCTGGATGCGCGCGCCGCCTGAATCGTTGATCCCGATCACCGGCGCGCCGTTCTGCATCGCCATATCCATGATCTTGCAGATCTTCATCGCGTGGGTCGCGCTGACCGACCCGCCCAACACGGTGAAGTCCTGTGAGAACACATAGACCATGCGGCCGTTGATGGTGCCCCAACCGGTGACGACCCCATCGCCCGCGGGGCGGTTTTTCTCCATCCCGAAATCCGTGCAGCGATGCGTGACGAACATGTCGTATTCTTCGAAACTGCCCTCATCGAGCAGCAGTTCGACCCGTTCGCGCGCCGTCAGCTTGCCGCGCGCGTGCTGCGCGTCGATGCGTTTCTGCCCACCACCCATGCGGGCATCGGCGCGGCGGGTCTCCAACTCTTGCAGAATATCTTTCATGGACCGTCCCTTTGTCGCTTTGGCGCGAACATACTGCGGTGCGGCACTGGCTCAAGCTCTAAAGAGCAAATTTGCAAACCATGAAAATTAATGCACTTGCAAACTGCAAAACTGCAAATTGTACCGTTACACCTGTGAATATGGACATTCTTCAACCGCAGGCGTAGCGATTGGCAATGAGTTACGCCTCCAAGGTCCGATTTCTCGACCGCTCCACACCGCCGCATATTGTCACACTGATCCTGCTCGCAGGGCTTTCGGCGTTGGTGATGAACATCTTCCTGCCGTCGCTGCCCAACATGACCGCGTATTTCAACACGGAATACTACCTCATGCAGCTGTCGGTGGCGGTCTACCTCGGCGTGAACGCGGTGCTGCAACTGGTGATCGGTCCGATCTCGGACAAGATGGGCCGCCGCCCGGTGATCCTCTGGGGGATCGCGGGATTCTGCGTGGCGACGCTGGGCTGCATCTACGCGCCCGATATCTACACCTTCCTCGCCTTCCGCATGGCGCAGGCGGTGATCGTGACCGCGATGGTGCTGTCCCGCGCGGTGGTGCGCGATTGCGTGCCGCAGGATCAGGCGGCGTCGATGATCGGTTACGTGACGATGGGCATGGCCGTGGTCCCGATGATCGGCCCTGCCTTCGGCGGTGTGCTGGACCAGTATTTCGGCTGGCAGGCGAATTTCTGGCTGCTGCTGATCCTGGGCCTTGGCCTCTTCTGGCTCACCTGGACCGACCTTGGCGAAACCGCGCGGGTCAGCGGACTGCGCTTAAGCGAACAGTTCGCCCAATACCCCGAGCTTCTGACCAGCCCGCGCTTCTGGGGCTACGCGCTGGCCGCCGCGATGTCGTCGGGCGCGTTTTTCGCCTATCTCGGCGGCGCGCCCTTTGTCGGCACCGAAGTCTTCGGCATGTCGCCCGCGGTTCTGGGCTTCTTCTTCGGAGCACCGGCCATCGGCTATTTCCTCGGCAACTTCATCTCGGGCCGCTATTCGGCGCGGATCGGGGTGAACCGGATGGTCTTCGTGGGCACGCTGATCAATTGCACGGGGATCGTGCTGTCGATGCTGGTTTTCTGGCTGGGCCTGGGATCGGAATGGACCTTCTTCGGCTTCATGACCTTCGTGGGCCTGGGCAACGGCATGACCATCCCCAACGCCACCGCCGGGATGCTGTCGGTGCGCCCACATCTGGCGGGTACGGCGTCGGGCCTGGGCGGCGCGATCATGCTGGGAGGCGGCGCGGGTCTTTCGGCGCTGGCGGGCGCGCTGCTGGTTCCGGGATCCGGTCCCTGGCCGCTTTTGTGGATCATGCTGGCCACCGCCGTTTTTGCCGTGATCGCCATCCGTCTCGTGATCTGGCGCGCGGCGCAGTTGGCGGGGCTGGACAGCGCCGGGTGAATTTGCAAACTCGATCCTGACAGATTGCAAAGCTGCAAACACCCGAGGATCCGATGGCCACCCAAAAACTCTATGCAGGCGCCAAACTGCGCGAGATCCGCACCCGACTTGGCATCACACAGCGCGATTTCGCGGGCAAGGTGAACGTCTCCCTGCCCTATCTGAACCAGATGGAGAACAACAAGCGCCCGCTTTCGACCACGGTCGTGCTGGCGCTGGCGCAGGAGTTCGGCGTCGATGTCACCGAGCTGGGACAGGGCGATGCAGAACGGATGATCTCGGACATGCGCGAGGCGCTGGCCGACCCGGTTTTCGCCGATGCCGCCCCACCCATCGCCGACCTGCGCCTGACGGCCTCGAATGCGCCCGGCCTCGCCCGCGCGTTTCTTGAGCTGCACCGCGCCTACCGTCAGACCCACGAACGGCTCGCCTCGCTCGACGAGGCGTTGGGCCGCGAAGGCGCGCAGTTGCAACCGTCCCCCTGGGAAGAGGTGCGCGACTTCTTCCACTACTGCGACAACTATATCGACGCCGTGGACAAGGCGGCCGAGCGCGTGGCGACCAAGCTGACCGGCTCGGACCGGGTGCGCGCCGCCATTCGCGGGCTGGAGAACGAGGGCCTGCATGTGCGCTTCGCCAACGTGCCTGACCTGCGCCGCTTTGACGAGCTGCGTCAGGAACTGACCCTGTCCTCCCTCGCCGCACCCGAAACGCAGACCTTCCAGATGATGCTGCAATTGGCGCTGGCGCGGCACGGCAAGCTCTTGGATGCCACGCTCGATCTCGGCCGGTTCCAGTCCGACGCCGCCCGCGACATCGCGCGGTTGGGTCTGGCCAATTATTTCGCCGGAGCCGCCGTGATGCCCTATGGCCAGTTCCTTCAAGCCGCGCATGACACGCGGCACGATCTGGAGCTGATGGCCCGCCGCTTTGGCGCGTCCATCGAACAGGTGGCGCACAGGCTGTCCACGTTGCAGCGGCCCGGTGCCAAGGGCATCCCGTTCTTCTTCGTCCGTGTCGATCAGGCGGGCACCATCACCAAGCGCCACTCGGCGACGCGGCTTCAATTCGCCCGCTTCGGCGGGGCCTGTCCGCTCTGGAACGTGCACCGCGCCTTCGAGACGCCGGGCCGGTTCCTGCGGCAACTGGCGGAGACGCCGGATGGGGTGCGGTATATTTCACTGGCCCGCGACGTATCCAAAACCGGCGGCCATTTCGGCGCGCCGGTGCGGCGCTACGCGATTGCGCTGGGATGCGAGGTGAAACACGCAGGCGCCTTGGTTTACGCCGACGGGCTGGACCTGACCCGTGACGGCGCGTTTGAACCCATCGGGATTTCCTGCCGCATCTGCGAGCGGGCGAATTGCCACCAGCGGTCCGTGCCACCGCTGGAGCGCAAGCTGACGATCCAGACCCACCGGCGCGGGGTTCTTCCCTACGAATTGAGTTGAGCGCGGGGCGATGCATTGACGCATCGCATGTTTCCGTTGACGGAAACACTTGGGGGTTCCACCCCCAAACCCCCGAGGCAAGTGTGTTTATGCGTTTGTCGCATATGGGCGGTTTTCTCGGATCATCGCGTTGAGAATGATGACGAGTTTGCGCGTGACAGCAATGATGGCTTGCTTTGGAGCCTTTCAGTTCTCCTTCAGTCGCTCAGCGAAGGCTCGTAAACCGGGATCAGATCGAGAGGCACTCAAGCCGGCCATATACAGGGCATCTCGCAGGCTTTTGCGGCCGCCGCCGATACGCCGTTTGCCGATGCGCGTTCCGCTATCACGGGCCATCGGCGCGACGCCCACAAGGGCTGCGACCTGGCGGGGTGAGAGCGCACCCAGTTCAGGCAATTCCGTCAGCAGGGCGGTGGCCACGACCGGCCCGACCCCGGGTGCACCCCGCAGCAAGTGCGCGCGCTCTGACAAGTCGCGGGACGCTGCGATGCACGCCTCGATCTGCCTGGAAAGCACAGCCACTTCCTCCTTCAAAACGTCCAACACGCGTTGGATCGAACGCCTCGTCTGTGGATCTGTGGTCTGCGTCCAGCGGACCTTCTCGCGTTTTGCATCCTCGACCAATTGTCGGCGGCGCAGCTGCAAAGCCTTGAGATGCAACATCTCTTCGCTGTCGGGTGGACATTCCGGCAGGTCCAGTCGCTGCCCCATCTCGCGCAGAACCTGCGCGTCGACCTTGTCCGTCTTGGCCAGCCGCCCGAGCGAGTTGGCAAACGCGCGCGACCGACGCGGATTGACCCGGATCGCGGGCACACCCACCGTCCCAAGAGCCGTCCGCAAAGGCGTTTCACATCCGCCAGACGCTTCAAAAACCACACCCCCGTGCACCGCGCGAACCGCTTGCGCGAAGGCGGTGAGGTCCTTGTTTGAAACACGCTGGTACCCATCTGGACCAGCCACATCAATCCAGGCCTTTGCAACGTCGACACCGAATACATTTTCCATCATACTTCCCCTGTTCCAGTCATACGGGATCGGCGGCAACCGTCCCAATCAAGTGTGCAGGACATCCGTAAGCGGGCGGGGCTCAAGCCTCGGGGCGATGTCAGACCATCAGGTATTTAACGAGCTCCCGCCCGCGACCAAAATACACCAATGCAAACAGACTCGTATTTTCAGCCCAAAGAAGCCTAGGTTGTGGCGACGGGCCAGCGCTTTGCGAGATTGGCCATGATCGCGCGGTCGGTGTCATCGAGCGGTCCGGTGGCGCCGGGGCGGAAGCGCAGGCGGAACGCGGCCAGCAGCGTGTCGCGCGGCACGTCGGCGGTGTAGCCAAAGGCGCGGACATTGTCCGTGAAATCGCCCTCCCCCTCTGGCTCCGGCCAAATGGCAAGGCCCTGCCGCGCGAGGCGGCGCCAGTCGAACCGCGCGCCGGGATCGATCTTGCGGCCTGGCGCCATGTCGGAATGGCCGATGACCCGTTCGGGCGGGATCGCGTGGCGCGCCATGATCGCCGCCACCAGCGTGTCGAGCGCGTCCATCTGTTTCGCGGCAAAGGGCGTGCTGCCGGTATTGGCGATCTCGATCCCGATAGATCGGGAATTCACATCCGTGACCGGCCCCCACGCCCCCGCCCCGGCGTGCCAGGCGCGGTCGGCTTCATCCACCAACTGCCAGACCGTGCCATCCGGGCCGATGACATAATGCGCCGAAACTTGTGCCTCATCGTGGCACAGCCAATCGCGCGCCTTCTCTGCGCAGTCCATCGCGGTGTAGTGCAGGACGATCAAGTCAGGCCGCGCGCCGTCGCGCCGCGGCCCGCAATTGGGGGATGGGTGCCAGACCGGCGTCAGTTGCGCACCGCGCGGAACGGGGCCGGATCCCAGTCGCAGGCAAAACCGTCACCGTCGGGGTCAAGGTTCTGACGATCCCGCTCCGGCCCGCCATTGGCGAGGAATTCTTCCTGTGCGAGATCGGCGGAGGTGAAGGCCGCGCAATTGCGCAGGTGACGGTTTTCCGACGCGAAGGACGACCGCCGGTAGATCGGCGCGCCCTTGGGGTTGGTCGTCTGCAACGCGTAAGCCACGATGTTGGGCGTGTCAGTGCCGGGCCGTGTCGGCAGGGCTTCGGGTTGGATGATCTGGTAGCGCGCGCGGTTCTGCGCGATCAGGGCGGCGTCGCCTTCGATGCTGCGCGTGTTGGACACGGCGTCGAAATCGTTCTCGGCCGAAATGCCGGCATCGTTTTCGACGATCTGCGGTGCCGGATTGCCCGGTGAGGCGTTCACCGGGTCGACCCCCGAATTCGCGCGCCGCGCTTCCAGCGCCACGTCATCCAGAGGGCCTGAGGGCGTGATTTGCGCACCCGACTGCGCCGCCGACACCGGCCCGGTCGCGGAAAGCGGCGCGCCCGTGACGGTGGGTGGGGCGCCAATCGTCGTCGAGGCCGCACGGCCTTCGAGAACCGCATCGCGGCGCTGCTGGTATTGATCGTAATTGTCGAAGCCGACGCCGCGGGCGCTGTCAGGCACCTGCGTGGTGCAGGCGGTCAGGGCCACGATCAGGCTGCCTCCGGCCAGCATACGGATGGAACGGTGTGTCTTGGTCATGTCCTGCCTCGTTCGGCGCGTTTTACCACCATTGGGAGGGCTTCGCCACAAACCCGGCCGCCTGCTCAAGCGCGTAAGCGGTATTCAGCAAATCACCTTCTTCCCACGGATGCCCGATCAGTTGGAGCCCCAGCGGCAGCCCCTGCTTGTCGAGACCGGTGGGCACCGAGATGCCCGGGAGCCCCGCAAGGTTGACTGTCACGGTGAAGACATCGTTGAGATACATCTCGACCGGGTCGGTGTGCACTTTGCCCAGCTCGAACGCCGCCGACGGCGTGGCGGGCGTCAGGATCGCGTCGATCCCTTCGGCGAAGACATCCTCGAAGTCTTTCTTGATCAAGGTGCGGACCTTGCGTGCGCGGTTGTAGTAGGCATCGTAGAAACCCGCGGACAGCACATAGGTTCCCACCATCACGCGGCGCTGCACCTCGGCCCCGAAGCCTTCCGCGCGGGTTTTCTCGTACATCTCGGTGATGCCGTCGCCCTGGGACAGTTTCGCGCGGTGGCCATAGCGCACGCCATCGTAGCGGGCGAGGTTCGAGGACGCCTCGGCGGGGGCGATCACGTAATAGGCGGGCAGCGCGTATTTGGTGTGCGGCAGGCTGATGTCGCGGATCACGGCGCCGGCATCTTCGAGCATCCGGCGCCCCTCGGACCAGAGCGCCTCGATCTCGTCGGGCATGCCGTCCATGCGGTATTCGCGCGGGATGCCGATCACCTTGCCCTTGATGTCGCCGGTCAGCATCGCCTCGAAATTCGGCACGGCCAGATCGGCGGAGGTGCTGTCTTTCGGGTCGTGGCCGCACATCGCTTCAAGCATGATGGCGGCGTCGCGCACGTCCTTGGTCATCGGACCCGCCTGATCCAGCGAGGACGCAAAGGCGACGATGCCCCAGCGCGAGCAACGACCGTAGGTCGGCTTGATCCCGGTGATGCCTGTGAAGGCGGCGGGCTGGCGGATGGAGCCGCCGGTATCGGTGCCGGTGGCGGCAAGGCAGAGATCGGCTGCCACGGCGCTGGCCGAACCACCGGAGGACCCACCGGGCGTCAGCGCCGCATCGTCATTGCCGCGCCGCCACGGGTTAATCGCGTTGCCGTAGGTCGATGTCTCATTAGACGAGCCCATGGCAAACTCGTCCATGTTGAGCTTGCCCAGCATGACCGCTCCTGCGCCGAAAAGCTGGCTGGTGACGGTGCTTTCGTATTCCGGCTTGAAGCCGTTGAGGATCGCGCTGGCGGCCTGGCTTGGCACGCCTTTGGTGCAGAAAAGATCCTTGATCCCCAGCGGGATGCCACAGAGGTCCGGCGCGTCGCCGGCCTTGATCCGGTCATCGGCGGATTTCGCCTGACCCATCGCGACCTCGGGCGTCTTGTGGACAAACGCGCCCAGCGCATCGGCTTGGTCGATCGCGACAAGGCACGCCTCGGTCAGTTCGACGCTGGTCACCTCGCCCTTGCGCAGCGCGTCGCGGGCTTCGGAGATTTTGAGCTTGGTCAGATCGGTCATTATTCCACCACCTTCGGCACGGCGAAAAAGCCCTCGCGGGCGTCGGGCGCGTTGGACAGGATCTTGCCCTGCATGCCGCCATCGGTCACGCCGTCCTGACGCCGCTTGAGCCGCATCGGCTCCACGCTGACCATCGGCTCGACACCGTCGACATCGACCTCGTTCAATTGCTCGATGAAACCGAGAATGTTCGAGAATTCCTGCGCCAGGGCGGGCAACGCATCGTCTTCGACGCGGATGCGCGCGAGCTTGGCCACGCGGGCGGCGGTTTCGATGTCGATGGACATGCGCGGACTCCCCTGAGGTTGGCGGACGTGAGATCTGTGGCAGCGTTTAGCGATACCTTGGGGTGGGTTCAAGTGGCGCGACCGACGCCTCAACGCGGCGTGAACGCGGGCCTCGGGATCACTCGGCAGCCGCCGGGCCGATACCGTCCGGCAGCACGAAAAGCGATTGCGGAAGTGTCAGCGCGTGTTCGACACCGCCCGGGTGCCAGTCCGTGTCCAGCGTCCCGCTCATTTGCTGCGTCACACTTGTTTCGATCAGCCTGCTGCCGAACCCCCGTTCGGTCGGCGGCGCGGAAATGGCGGGCCCCCCCGTTTCGCGCCAGACAAGGGTCAGGATATCCCCCTCCAGACGAGCGATCAGATCGACACGGCCGTCGGGAAGTGACAAGGATCCGTATTTTGCGCCATTCGTCGCAAGCTCGTGGATCACCAGCGACAGATCGGTGACGGCCTGTCCGACAACCGCCAGATCGGGCAGATCGAGCGTCACCTGCCCCCATCCTTTGGACAGATGCGGTGCGAGAAGCTGCTCGACCAGCGGGCGCAGGCCGACGCTCTGGCGATCTGTTTCCCCCTTGGCAATCGCCGGGCTGATCAGCGAATGTGCCACGTCCAGCGCCGCCAATCGTCCTTGCAGGATCTGGGCCATGTCCGTTGACGTGTCGGTGGACCGGGCCGTGAACGCGATCATGCCCCCGACGATCGAAAACAAGTTCTTCACCCGATGATTCAATTCGCGGGCCAGTGTTTCCATCGTGTCCCGCTCGTGTCGCAGCTTGAGTTCGGTCTCCAGCATCGCGGTCAGATCGGTCAGAAGCGCGACATCACTTTGTGTCCAGTCGCGGGGCTTGGTGTCGATGGCGCAGAAAGATCCGATGGTTTCGCCGGTCGGCGCGTGGATCGGGACACCCAGATAGGCAATGACGCCAAGGTCTGCGATGGCGAGGTTGGCATGCAGAAGCGGATGCGTTCGCGCGTCCGACACGGCCAGCGTCGTGTCATGGGCGACGACATATTGGCAGAAGGAATGCGACAGGGGCGTTTCACGCAGATCACCGTGGACATCGGACAAACCGCATTGCGCTTTGAAATACTGCCGTTCGTCATCGACGAAAGAGGCAAGTCCGACTGGAACACCCAGCATCGCGGTGGCCAGACGCACGGTCCGGTCGAACGGCTCTTCGGGTGGCAAATCCATCACCCCCGTCTGGCCCAGCGCCTTGAGGCGATCCGGGTCCGTCAGACGTGCGCGCGCATCGGCCCCGCTCTCGGACGGAAACTGCGTTATCTGCTCTGGCTCGTGCGCACTCAAACCCAACCACTCCCTTACCGCGACCCGGCAAGGGCCGGGATGTGCGACCTGATGTACCCACCCCAGAGCACGGTCGCCAATTCACGTCCCAATCGGGTGTGAATACCGACCGGTTAGGGGCCGCAAATTAGTTGGGAATTCGCTGCGCGCAACGGGAAAATGTTCGCCGCATCTGAAAATCTATTGTTATCAATGAGTTCCGACTGTCAGCTCAAATCGACATTGACTTTGCGCGTGCACGGCGCAGCACGTGTTTTCGACGCAGATCGCCTGTGGATGCACCAAGACCTGATAGAGTCGGGCGAAAACGGCCACATGCCAGTGACACAGCGGGATCCCGCTGCGTTCACCGCGCACGATCGGGTTGTGCGCGATCTCGAAACACCACGGCGACACGACCCGGAACGCACCCGATCCCGCGAAGGTCCAGGCGTGTTTTGCGATGGCTTTGGACAGAAGGCGGGCGGCAAGGGGCGCAGGCAAAACCTTGAGCACCGCCTGCACCGGCGTCGGGATGCGGTGGCCGAGGATGTATTCCGCTGTGCCGCGCCCTGCCCGGGCGGCGAGTTCCGGCGCGAGCATCGGCTCTTTCCGGCGCAAAAGCTGGTGCAGGCGTGCCGCGTCGCCCTCCGGGATCATCCTCGACCCGTCGGGTACCTCGAACACCCTCGCTTCGGCCAGCATCTGCGCCACCCGCGCCTCACCGCCGAGCCGTTCGATCTGCGGCAAGAGCTGGAGAATGGCGTTCGGTCCGATCAGCGCGCCGGAAGGCCCTTCGTGGCGGACATCCTTAGACGTCCTCCATTTGCTGCGACCCTCCCCCACAGGCCTTGATCTCGGCCCCGTTGGGCAGTTTGAAGTCCTGCGTCCGGATGGTGGCGCGTTCCTTCATCTGCGCCTTCACCGCCGCGCGGCGTTCCTTGGCCGCGGCGGCCTTGTCGGCGCTGGCCTCCCAATCCTCCATCTGCGCCTCGGCGATGGTGCGGGTTTCGTCAAAATGGAAGTCGAGCTTGTTCTTCGATTGCGGGCCGGTGTAGCCGACCTTGCCCAGATCGTAGAACGTCCGGCCCACGCCTGCCTTCAGGAAGGCGTAGAGACAGCCCAGAAGGTACCGCCGCCGGAACCCTGTGCCGCGCCATGGGTAATGGAACAGGGCTTTTTTCATGTAGAAGCGGCGGTAATTGTTCATCACGCCGTCCAGCAACTCCCCCCGCTCCATCGCGGCGGGCTTCATGATCGGCGTGACGAAGTTATAGCGACTGAAATCAAAGACCTCGACCTGATCCTTCATCTCCTGAAAAAGCGGCGTAAAGGGCCAAGGCGTATACATCGACCAGTTGGCAAGATCGGGTTGCCAGTCCCACGCCATCTTGTAGGTTTCTTCCAGCGTCTCGGGCGTTTCGTTGTCCAAACCGACGATGAACTGCGCCTCGACAAGGATATCGGCCTCGCGCAGAAGGCGGATGGCTTCCTTGTTTTCCTCGACCTTTGTTTCCTTGTTGAAGATGTCGAGTTTCATCTGCGCTGCCGCCTCGGTGCCCAAGGACACATGCACCAGCCCCGCCTTGCGGTAGAACTTAAGCAAATCGCGGTCGCGGTAGATGTCCGTCACCCGCGTGTTGATGCCCCATTTCACCCGTTTCGGCAGGCCCCTGTCGATCAATTCCTGACAGAAGGCGACAAATTTCTTCTTGTTGATGGTGGGTTCTTCGTCGGCAAGGATGAAGAACCCGACGCCGTGGTTGTTCACCAGATCCTCGATTTCGTCCACCACGTCCTTGGGATCGCGCACGCGGTAATCACGCCAGAACTTCCACTGCGAACAGAACGAACAGGTGAACGGACAGCCGCGGGCAAGGTTCGGGATGGCAACGCGGGTGCCCAGCGGGATGTAGATGTATTTCGACCATTCCAGCACGGTCCAGTCCGGCTTGATCTTGGACAGGTCCTTGACCGTGCTGGCGGCCGGGGTCGCGACGATCTGGTCGCCGTCGAGGAAGGCCAGACCTTTAATCTTGTGCTTGTCGGCGGGCCAGCGCCCGTCTTCGATGGCCAGCATCAGCTCGGTGCAGATCTCTTCCCCCTCGCCGCGCACGATCACGTCGATCCAGGGCGCCTCGGACAGCACCTGTTTGAACATGAAGGTCGCGTGTACGCCGCCCATGACGCGCACGGCATTCGGAACCACCTCGCTCGCGATCTTGAGCACATCTTCGGCGCGGTAGATCGACGGGGTGATGGCGGTGACGCCCACCACGTCGGGATTGATCTCTTCCATCCGACGGGCCACTTCGGCGTCGTCGAGATTGTCGGTCATCGCGTCGATGAATGCGACATCGTCGAACCCGGCCTGGCGCAGATGCCCGGTCAGGTAGGCGACCCAGGCCGGGGGCCATGTCCCAGCGATCTCGGCCCCGCCAGAGCGGTAATTTGGATGAACGAACAAGATGCGCATGGCGAGTCTCCCTATGTGTAAACTCATCCTGACACCTTATGCGTCAGAAATATTTGACACAGATCAAAATGACGCGCCCCTTTTCCTGCACCCCCCATGTGCTAGCCTGCGTGCGAACAGCGAAGGGGAGACAGACATGAACATCATCTGGCTGGGACATGGATCGTTCCGCATCGAAATCGGCGACCAAATCCTGCTTATCGATCCTTGGATCAACGGCAATCCCATGATGGACGGTCAGGATACCGAGGCCGCCATCGCGGGGGCGACGCATATCCTCGTCACCCACGGCCACTTTGACCACACCGCCGACATCGTGGAGATCTCGGACAAGACCGGCGCGCCGGTGTCCGGGATGGTCGAACTGGCGCAGCACCTGCACGGGCTTGGCGCGAAAGAGGGCCATGCCTTCAACAAGGGCGGGACGATCACGCTGGGCAATGTCGCGGCGACGCTGGTGCCCGCGTCGCACTCGTCCTCCATGCAGGTCGGCGACGACAAGCGCTACATGGGGATGGAGACGGGCTTCATCCTGCGCGGCGATGGCAAGACGCTCTATTTCTCGGGCGATACGTCGATCATGGCCGACATGGAGTGGATCGGGGATTACTACAAACCCGACATCGGCATCCTGTCAGCGGGCGGATACTATACGATGGACATGGCAGGTGTGGCCTATGCTGCGAAGCGGTATTTCGACTTCAAGACGCTGATCCCTTGCCACTACCGGACCTTCCCGGCGCTGGAGCAATCGGCCGAAGGGTTAATCCGCGCCCTGCCCGACGTGGACGTGATCGAACCGCAGGTGATGCAGGCGATCTCGATTTGACCGCACAGGATCTCAATCACGCGCACACGGGTTGCGTTGTCGAATAAGAATGGCCGGGGAACAGTGCTCCCCGGCCACTTTCGTTTTGGCAATTTGTAAGTGTGAGCCGATCAGCCGCCTTGCAGTAGCGGCGTGATCCGACGAATGGCGGCGCGGCGATTGGCACGTTCCGACACCTGCGTTTCGATCAGAAGGTCGCTTTCACCGTAGCCCTGAAGCACCATGTTCTCGGGAGGCACGTCGAAATATTCGGTCAGGGCAAGCGCCACCGATTCCGCCCTGCGGTCCGAGAGCGCGAGGTTGAATGCGTAGCTTCCAACCGCGTCGGTATGGCCTTCGATCAGGAACACCTCACCCGGATTGCGTTCGATGGCAGCCCGCATCGCGAGGCCCAAGGCGCGCAATTCCTCGGCTTCCTCGGCACGGATGGCGGCGCTGCCGGATTCGAAGTTGATGTTGTTGACGGTCACTTCCGGCACGAGCTCGCGCACGCGGTCGATGTTGCGCACCTGGTTGAGCGAAAAGCGACGATTGACCGGGGTTTCGGCCTGTGCCGCCAGCGCCCGTTCCAGTTCATCTGCGTCCGACCCACCCTGGTAGATCACGCGGTTCCGGGTCCCGGCGTCTGTGGCTTGCGGCAATTCGTTGACCACCACCTGTTCGGTTTGCTGCGTGTCGTCGAACAGGACGACTTCTGTCCCATCCTGAAGGGTTCGCGTCCGGCGTAGAACCTGACCGTTGGCGGCGCGCACGGTTTCCACAACAGTGCCATCATCGTAGCTGACGACGTTACGGGTCGATCCGTCGTTGTATTCATATGTCGTGATTTCGGCACCGGGACGACGCAGAAGCACATCGTCATTGCGCAGAACACGGTACTGGCCGTTGTTTTCGATGACCACCCGATCTCCGCTGTTCGAGACCACCTCGTCATCGCCTTGCAGGATATCGGCAAGAACAGCGGCACCGAAGGCCACGGCACCGGCGGCAAAGATCGGGTCGATGCCGTCGTCATCGTCGTCTTCAGAGCGCGCCTCTTGGGTTTCCGCGCCAGTCTCTGCATCAGGGGCCTGAGTGACGTCTGTGTCGAAATCTTCCGTGGACTGCCGCACGTTCTCTTCCGTCACGGTTTCCTGTTTGGCCTCGGGAGAGTCTTCGTCACTTGCGGATGCCGCAGCGGCGCTTTGCATGACCCTGTTTTCGCTTTCAGCCACAGCCGCAGCCTGCGCTTCGTCGTCAAGTTCGGGCACTTCCGGCGCGTCAGAAGCAGCGGTGTCGGACGCTTGATCGGCGGGCTGCTCCGCAGTCGCGTCACTTTCCGAATTCTCCGCCTGCTCGAGAGCCTGCGCCAAGTCGTCATCGGCGTTTTCCGCTTCTGCCTCGGCGGTCGGCTCTGTAGGCTCGACCGTCTCTTCAGCGGTCTCTTCTTCTGCCGGCGCATCGACCGGAGCCTCCGCAGTCGCGTCCTGGTCAGTGGCGCTTTCCGCCTCTGCCTCGGCGGTCGGCTCTGTAGCCTCAACCGTATCTTCAACGGTCTCCTCTTCTTCTGGCGCCTCGGCCGGAGCCTCCGCAGTCACGTCCTGATCAGCCGCGTCTTCCTCAGGCGCTTGTTCTTCAGGCGCTTCGGCAAGCTCTTCGGTTTCTGGCGACGCAGAGTCAGCTTCCGGCGTATCCGCTTGCGGGTCCGCGGCGTCAGCCGCCTCCGGTGCCGGGGACGCATCGCCGCCCGCCACATTGTCTTGAGCGTCCGTACCGCGTGCCAGGACTTGTTCCAGATCCACACCGGGCAATTCAACTCCCGCCTCAACCATGGACTCGGCCATGGTCACGACCTGCGCTCCCAGCGAAGGGTCGGACGTCGCAGCGGTCACGAGCGTGCAGTTGAGCGTGTCCGGCTGTTCGGCATCGGTTTCACACTGGTCTGCCAGCGCGTCCAACAATTGTTTCATTTGCCCCGGCGGCAGCGTATCGTCGGCCTGTTGGGCCGCTATTGGTCCGCTCAGGGCGATGGTCAGTGCTGTGGCCGAAGCCGTCATCAGTTTGACCGGTGTCATGGCAATCTCCTTTGAAATGTCCAATCGGACTGGTTCAAAGAACGTGGGACCGGTCTGATTTGTTCCGCGTTGGAGGCGGAACAAAAGCAACAGGCCCCGCCTGCCGTGGCAGAAAGGGGCCTGTTTTTCTCTTCATAATAGACGCGTCTTTGGCCCTGAAAGCCTGAACGCAGTCTTACTTGACCGCGTTCAGCGCCTTGTTCAGATCGGCGATCAGATCCGTCGGATCCTCGATCCCGATGGAGATCCGCACCACGCTGGGCCCGGCACCCGCCGCTTCCTGCTGTTCCGGCGTCAATTGCCGGTGCGTGGTCGAGGCCGAGTGAATGACAAGGCTGCGCGTGTCGCCAAGGTTCGCGACGTGGCTGAAAATCTCGAGCGAGTCGACGAATTTCACGCAGGCGTCGTAGCCGCCCTTGAGCTTGACCGTGAACAGACCACCCGCGCCCTTCGGGCAGATTTTCTCAACCCGGTGATTGTAGGGCGACGACGGAAGGCCCGCATAGGTCACGGCCTCGACCGCATCATGGGTTTCGAGCCAGGACGCCACTTCCATCGCGTTCTCGACATGGCGTTGCATCCGCAGGGACAACGTCTCGATCCCCATGAGCGTGTAATGCGCCGCCTGCGGGTTCAGCGTCATGCCCAGATCGCGCAACCCGATGGCGATGCCGTGGAAGGTAAAGGCGAGCGGGCCGAAGGTCTCGTGGAACTTGAGACCGTGATAGGCCGGTTCCGGCGCGCTGAGCGACGGGAACTTGTCCGACGCGGACCAGTCGAACTTGCCCGAATCCACCACGACGCCGCCGGTGACGGTGCCATTGCCGGTCAGGAACTTGGTCATCGAATGCACGACCAGCGTAGCCCCATGTTCGATGGGGCGGCACAGGTACGGCGTGGCCGAGGTGTTGTCGACGATCAGCGGGATACCTGCGTCATCGGCCACGGCGGCAATCGCATCGAGATCGGTGATGTAGCCACCCGGATTGGCGATGGATTCGCAGAACACCGCGCGGGTGTCGTCGTTGATCGCGGCCTTGACCGCGTCCAGATCGTCGAAATCGACAAAGGTCGCGGACCAGCCGAACCGTTTGATCGTGTGGCTGAACTGCGTGACCGTGCCGCCGTAAAGCCGCGTCGAGGCGACCACGTTCTTGCCCGGCCCCATCAGCGGGAAAAGCGCCATGATCTGCGCCGCGTGGCCCGAGGAACAGCAGACAGCACCTGCCCCGCCTTCGAGCGTCGCCATGCGTTCCTGAAGCGCGGCGACGGTCGGGTTGGTCAGGCGGGAATAGATGTAGCCCACTTCCTGAAGGTTGAACAAAGCCGCCGCGTGATCTGCATCGCGGAACACATAAGCCGTGGTCTGGTAGATCGGCACCTGCCGTGCGCCGGTCGCCGGATCGGGCCGTGCGCCCGCATGGATCTGAAGCGTGTCGAAGCCGTAGTCGGGTCCGTCGGTCATGGATATCTCCCCCATTGGTATGTCTGGTTGCGCACAGGATTAGGGCATCGCGACGAGGCTCACAACTGCCGCTGTTCGGGAAAGAACGCAGGTCCAGAAACGGATCGTCCGAACAGGACCGACGTTTCGCATGCCCACGCCCCGGCAGAACTCTGTTTTCCCGGGCTTGCGGTGGACCGGCAATCTGCGACACAAGGAGACCATCCAGACAGGAGACCTGATCGCCATGACCCGCCCCAGCACCATGACCGCCGTTGAAATCAGCACGCATGGCGGGCCGGAGGTACTCAAACCCGTGAGCGTTCCGGTGCCAATCCCAAAGGCGGGGGAAATTCTGATCAAGGTGGACTATGCCGGGGTCAACCGTCCCGATGCCCTGCAACGGGCCGGGCTCTACAACCCGCCGCCCGACGCGTCGCCCCTGCCCGGACTCGAAGCCGCTGGCACCGTAGCCGCGGTGGGCGCAGGTGTCTCGCGTTGGGCCGAAGGCGACGCGGTGACGGCGCTGTTGCCGGGGGGCGGTTACGCGGAATACGTGACCACATTTGCCGATCACGCCTTACCGGTGCCCGACGGCATGCCGATGGACCGGGCAGCCGCGCTCTGCGAGACGTTTTTTACCGTTTGGTCAAATGTGTTCCGGCGCGGCGGGTTGCGGGCTGGCGAGCGGTTTCTCGTCCATGGCGGATCAAGCGGCATTGGCACAACGGCGATCCAATTGGCCGCGTTGCGCGGAGCGCGGGTGTTCACCACCGCCGGGTCCGAGGACAAGTGCACCGCCTGCCTCGCGCTTGGCGCAGAGGCCGCGTGGAACTACCGCGAGGTGGATTTCGTCGACCTCATGCAGGCCCAAGGCGGTGCGGATGTGATCCTCGACATGGTGGGCGGCGATTACATCCCGCGCAACCTCAAGGCGCTGGCCGAAGACGGGCGTCTGGTGCAGATCGCCTTCCTGCAAGGCCCCAAGGCCGAGGTGAACTTCGCGCCGCTGATGATGAAGCGGCAGACCATCACCGGATCGACCCTGCGCCCGCAATCTGTCGCGGCGAAGGCCGCCATCGCCCGCGATCTGGAGACCGAGATCTGGCCGCATCTGGCCTCTGGCCGCATCGCGCCGGTGATGGACAGCGAGTTCGCACTGGCCGACGCCGCGAAGGCCCACACGCGCATGGAAAGCTCGACCCATATCGGCAAGATCGTGTTGAAGGTCGCCTGAACGCGCCTCCGCCATAAAAAACGCCCCGGCGTGCGTCGGGGCGTTTTCGTTTCCAGACAGAGGTCGGACCTACTCGGCCGGCACCTCGACGGCATCGCCTTCGCCCACAAGGCTGTCCGGCAGCGCAAAGGCCACCAGCACGAAAACAGCGCCCAGAACGATGCCCAGAACGTCCCCCGACATCGACATGAGACCGTCATAGGACGATCCCGGCACGGTCCCGAGCGTCACCTTGCCGCCTGCGACATCGTCCAGCAAACCGCTGGCTTTCCATGCCGGATAGGTCGCCATATACGCCGCAGCACCCAGCAAGCCGCCCGCGATGAAAAAGAGCGCGTCCTTGCGCCCTGTCGCCGCCGCGGCAACGCCGGTGCCGGGACAATAGCCCGACGCGGCCCAGCCAGCGCCCAGCATCAGCCCACCGATGAACACACCGACATAAGCGGCCTTGACCGACATATGGCCCACATCGACCAGCCCCAGCATCTGACCGCTGAACATCAGGATCGACCCGACCCCGATGGCCAGAAGGATGGTTTTCATCAGGTGCAGCCGCCGCAGCGTCAACATCCCGCCGATCCAGTTGGGGTTCGTCGCCCCGATCCGGTCCAGCACGGCCCCGAAAGCCGCACCGATCACGATCGCAAGAAGAATGGAGGTCATGGTTCAGCCCTTTCTATACATCAGCATGGCGGTGGGAATCGCGGCAGCAAAGGCGCCCGCGGCGAAGATGTAGCCCGACAGCGCGGTCTGCATCATGCCCGACATCATGTGGCCAGAGGTGCAGCCCCCGGCCAGTCGCGCGCCGTAAAGAACGATGAAGCCACCAAGAAATGCGACCGCGTATCGCGCCACCGGCGTGTCGCCGTAATTTGCCCGCCAGATCGCGGGGACGACGCGTTCGACCGCGTCGATACCTCCACGCAGACTGGCCGAGGCAAAGGCCCCCAGCGCCATCGCGAGAACGAAAATAAAGCTGTAGTTCAACGGGTTGGCGGCGCTCTTGGCGTAGCTGCCATTCGACTTGGCCATATAGGCGTTGGTCGAGGTATACCCGTCGTCGGTTTGGGTGATGAAATCGGGGGTCACGACGTCCGCAACGATCCCGTCAAGGATCACGAACTGCGTCGACACCCCGATGGGCTTGACCAGCAGCACGGCGGCGAAAAACACCAGCCCGAGCAGCAGCCCTCCGGTTTTCCAGTTGAGTACCATGTGTTGCGCTCCTTCATATTCTTCTTTCAGAATATCAAAAGAGCAGCTTTCCCGACTTGATCTGCGTCAAACACATGCGATTTGCCGAATTTATAGGAAGTGGGGCAGCTCATCGCGCCCAGCCCGATCACCCCGCAAAGCCGATCGTCGCGTCGATCGCCCGCTTCCAGGCGCCGTATTTCCGGTCCCGCAGATCGGCCGCCATGTCCGGCTCGAACCGGCCATCCACGGCCCATTGCGCGGCAAAAGCCTCCATGTCGGGCAAAACACCGGCCTTGTACCCAGCGAGCCAGGCTGCCCCCATCGCGGTGGTCTCGAGCACTTTGGGCCGTTCGACCGGGGCGTCGATGATGTCGGACAGGAATTGCATCGTCCAATCCGACGCGCTCATGCCTCCGTCCACGCGCAACGCGGTTTCCGAAGTGCCGGACCAGTCGGCCTTCATCGCGTCAAGCAAATCGCGGGTCTGGAAGCCGACGCTTTCCAACGCCGCACGGGCGAACTCCTCGGGCCCTGAATTGCGGGTCAGGCCAAAGATCGCGCCACGGCATTCGGCGTTCCAGTAGGGTGCGCCGAGGCCTGTGAACGCCGGCACGAGCACCACCTCCTGGCTGGGGTCGGCCCGTTCAGCGAGCGGCTGGGTTTCCTTGGCCTCGCGGATGATCTTCAACCCGTCGCGCAGCCATTGCACCACCGCGCCCGCGATGAAGATCGAGCCTTCGAGCGCATAGGTCGGTTTGCCATCGAGTTGATAGGCGATGGTCGTAAGCAAGCGATTGGTCGAGGTCACGGGCGTGTCGCCGGTGTTGAGCAGCGCAAAACACCCCGTGCCATAGGTCGATTTCAGCATCCCCGGCTTGAAACAGGCCTGCCCCACGGTCGCCGCCTGCTGATCGCCTGCGATGCCCAAGATCGGGATCGGGCGGCCAAACAGATCAGCGCGGGTTTCGCCGAATTCGGCAGCGCAATCCTTGACGTCGGGCAACATGGACATGGGAATACCAAGCTTGTCGCAGATCGTCTTCGACCACCGGCCCTTGCGGATGTCGTAGAGCATCGTGCGCGCGGCATTGGTGGCGTCGGTGACATGCACCTTGCCGCCCGTCAGGTTCCACACCAGCCACGTATCAACCGTGCCGAACGCCAGTTTCCCCGCCTCGGCCCGCGCACGCACGCCGTCGACATTGTCGAGGATCCACGCAAGCTTCGTGCCGCTGAAATACGGGTCGAGCAAAAGCCCGGTGCGGTCGGTCACGACGTCCTCGAAGCCTTCGGCCTTGAGGCGCTTGCACATCTCCGAGGTGCGCCGGTCCTGCCAGACGATGGCATTGAACACCGGTTTGCCTGTGGCGCGGTCCCAGACCAGTGTGGTTTCGCGCTGGTTGGTGATGCCGATGGCGGCGATGCCATCGGTGCCTGCGCCTGCCTTTTCGATGGCGGCGCGGCAGGTGGCGGCGGTGGTGGACCAGAGGTCCGAAGGGTCATGTTCGACCCAGCCGCTTTGCGGGTAATGCTGGTCGAATTCTTCCTTCGCCGAGGCAACGACGTTTAGTGTTTCGTCAAACAGGATGGCGCGCGTCGAGGTCGTGCCTTGGTCGATGGCAAGGATATGGGTCATGTGCGGCGGGCCTCCCTTGGTCTTTGGTCAAAGGACCACCCGATTTCACCGGGTGGTCCGTTATTTTGGTGCGTCATCACCGGGACTTTGCCGATGATCCCTGCATTCAGAGGTCCTCGGGTCAAGCCCGAGGACGACGAGCGCCCCTCTATCCTCATGTCATCACCGGGCTCGCCCCGGTGATCTCTACGGTCAGAGGTCCTCGGGCCGAGCCCGAGGACGACGTGGTATAAAGGCTTACTGCCAGGACTGGATCAGCTCGTCATAGGAGACGGTCTGCGGTTCCTCGTCCTCGTTCTCCAGCTTGGGATACGGCGCACCCGGCTGGTCGAACCAGTACTGCGCATCCCGCTCTTCGTTGAGAACCGGGCCAAGATCGCCCTGGACACCTGCGCGCTCAAGACGTTCGAGTACGCGTTCCTGGTCTTCGCACAGTGCATCGAGCGCTTCCTGCGGGGTTTTCGCACCGGACATTGCGTCGCCGATGTTCTGCCACCACAGCTGTGCCAGCTTCGGGTAATCCGGAACGTTGGTACCGGTCGGAGACCATGCGACACGGGCCGGGGAACGGTAGAATTCCACCAAACCACCCAACTTGTCCGCACGCTCTGTGAAGCTGTCATGCTGCACGGTGCTTTCGCGGATGAAGGTCAGACCCACATGGGACTTCTTCACGTCCACGGTCTTGGAGGTCACGAACTGCGCATAGAGCCAGGCCGCCTTGGCACGGTCCACCGGGGTGGATTCCATGAGCGTCCACGACCCTGCGTCCTGGTAGCCAACCTTCTGGCCTTCTTTCCAGTAAACGCCATGCGGGCTGGGGGCCATGCGCCACTTCGGCGTGCCGTCTTCGTTCATCACCGGCAGATCAGGCTTCACGGTGTCCGCGGTGAAGGCGGTGTACCAGAACATCTGCTGCGCGATGTTGCCCTGCGCGGGGATCGGGCCCGCTTCGGAGAAGGTCATGCCAGCCGCTGCGGGCGGCGTGTACTTCTCAAGCCATTCGATCGCCTTGGTCACGGCGTAGACCGCTGCGGGCGAGTTCGTCGCACCGCCACGATCCACACAGGACCCGACCGGCTGGGACTGTTCGTTCACGCGGATGCCCCATTCGTCGACCGGGAGGCCGTTGGGTTCACCCACGTCACCCATGCCAGCCATCGACATCCACGCGTCGGTGTAACGCCAGCCAAGGCTCGGGTCTTTCTTGCCGTAGTCCATGTTGCCAAAGACTTCGCCTTCGACGCCCATATGGCTCAGGTCACGACCGGTGAAAAACTCGGCGATGTCCTCGTAGGCGGACCAATTCACCGGAACGCCCAGCTCGTAACCAAACTGTTCCTGGAAATCGGCCTTGTTCTTTTCGTCGTTGAACCAGTCGTAGCGGAACCAGTAGAGGTTCGCGAACTGCTGGGTCGGCAGCTGGTAGACCTTGCCATCGGGACCGGTGGTAAAGCTAAGACCGATGAAATCGTCGAGGTCCAGCGTTGGCAGGGTCACATCGGCGCCCTCGCCCGCCATCCAGTCGGTCAGGTTGCGCACCTGCTGATAACGCCAGTGGGTGCCGATCAGATCGGAGTCGTTGATATAGGCGTCGTAGATGTTCTCGCCCGACTGCATCTGCGTTTGCAGCTTTTCGACAACGTCGCCTTCGCCGATCAGGTCATGTGTGACGTTGATCCCGGTGATGGCCGTGAAGGCCGGGGCAAGCACCTGGCTTTCGTATTCATGCGTGGTGATCGTTTCCGAGACCACCTTGATGTCCATGCCCTGGAACGGCTGCGCCGCGTCAATGAAGAACTGCATCTCGGCTTCCTGCTCTTCGCGCGTGAGCGACGACAGGTCTCCGATCTCTTCGTCCAGGAACGCGCGGGCCGCGTCCATGTCAGCGAAGGCTGGACCCGCAAGGATCAGCAACGCTGCGGTTGAGGATTTAAGGTTCAAGTTCATTATGTTCCTCCCGGTTATTGAGAACTTGGATTAAGAGGGGCGCTTCCCCGAATTCGGGAAAACACCGGGGTATCGATTACACCCAGCGGAACACCGCCGCGGCGTAGAGCGCGCAGACCGCCAGGGCCCAGGGCTGGTTTTCTCCGACCAGTCCAAGCCAGGCAAGGTTGATGAATGCGCTGCCCAGAAGCGTGATGAACAAACGATCACCCCGCGTCGTTTCGATCCGCAAGATGCCGGTGCGCGGCGTCTCGGGGAACTTTATGGCCAGGATCGTAAAGACGATCAGCAGGCTCGCGATCACCATGAAGAAGATCGCGGTGGGCCATGTCCATGCCATCCATTCCATTTATTCACTCCTCACGGGATCATTTCGCACCAGCCGGTGTGAAACCAGCCGGTTTGGTTCAGGCGTTGGCCGTTCTTCCTAATGCTTTCGGCAAAGCACCATTTCCCTTGGCACTTGCGGGTGTCGATCGGCATCGAGTCACCGTTTCGGACGCGTGTGACCTCGCGATATTGCGAACCGGGGCCCGTGCGGATGGATAAAAATCCATCACCGTTTGGGTCAAGGTGCCGCATGATACACGCCGCTTCCCATGGCTCCGCCGCCTGCGCCGCGACGGTCACCGGGATGACGGCCATAAGGCAGGTCAGAAGTGTGACAGTCTTGAAAAAAGTTCGCATCATACCCTCCCCAAGGCAAAGCCCTTGGCAATGTAGTTCCTTACGAAGTAGATCACGAGCGCGCCCGGCACGATGGTCAGCACCCCGGCGGCGGCCAGCACGCCCCAGTCAATGCCCGAGGCACCCTGTGTGCGGGTCATGATTGCGGCGATGGGCTTCGCGTCCACTGTGGTCAAAGTCCGCGACAGCAGCAACTCCACCCAAGAGAACATAAAGCAGAAGAACGCCGCAACACCGATCCCGCTCGAGATCAGCGGCATGAAGATCCGCGTGAAGAAGCGGCCGAAGCTGTAGCCATCAAGATAGGCGGTCTCGTCGATCTCTTTCGGCACGCCACGCATGAAGCCTTCCAAAATCCACACCGCCAGCGGAACGTTGAAGAGACAATGCGCCAAGGCAACGGCGATATGGGTGTCGAACAATCCGACCGAGGAATACAGCTGGAAGAACGGCAGCGCGAAAACGGCGGGCGGGGCCATGCGGTTGGTTAGCAACCAGAAGAACAGGTGCTTGTCGCCCATGAAGTGATAGCGGCTGAACGCATAGGCGGCGGGCAAGGCCACGGCCAGCGAAATCACCGTGTTCATAACCACATAGATCAAAGAGTTCACGTAGCCCATATACCAGCTCGGATCCGTCAGGATCGTCCGGTAATTGTCCAGCGTCAGGTCGCGCGGCCACAGCGTGAAGGAATTGAGGATCTCGGTATTGGTCTTCAGGCTCATGTTCAGCAGCCAGTAGATCGGCAGCATCAGGAACAAGAGGTACAGCCCCATCACGATGGCCGACCCGTTGACCTTCACGCGCTTCTTCGTGCCGCCTGCGGTCAGGTCGCCGGGAATGCGCTTTGTGTCTGCGGTTGCGTCGGTCATGTCTCAGCCCTCCCGCTTATCGAGGTTGACCATCACGGTATAGAACACCCACGAAATCAACAGGATGACGAGGAAATACATCAGGCTGAACGCCGCCGCCGGTCCGAGGTCAAACTGTCCCAGCGCCATCTTCACAAGGTCGATGGACAGAAGCGTCGTGGTGCTGCCGGGACCACCTCCGGTGACGACGAAGGGCTCGGTATAGATCATGAAACTGTCCATAAAGCGCAGCAGGATCGCGATCATCAGAACGCCCATCATCTTGGGCAGTTCGATGAAGCGGAACACTTTCCAGCGTGACGCCTGGTCGATCTTGGCCGCCTGATAGTACGCGTCCGGGATGGATTGCAGACCGGCATAAGCCAAAAGCGCCACCAGCGAGGTCCAGTGCCAGACATCCATCACGATGATCGTGACCCACGCCGCGAAGGGATCGTTGGTGTAGTTGTAGTCGATCCCCAGCGCATCGAGCGTGTGCCCCAGAAGGCCGATATCGACGCGTCCGAAGATCTGCCAGATCGTGCCGACCACGTTCCACGGAATGAGCAGCGGCAGGGACATCACGACAAGGCAGAAGCTGGCCCAGAAGCCCTTTTTCGGCATGTTGAGGGCCACGAATACGCCCAGCGGGATTTGGATCAGCAGGATGATGCCCGAGAACATCAACTGCCGCCCAAGCGCGCCCCACATGCGGTCGTCGTTCAACATCTCCTCGAACCACTCAAGGCCCGCCCAGAAGAACTGGTTGTTTCCGAACGTGTCCTGCACCGAGTAATTCACAACGGTCATCAGCGGGATCACCGCCGAGAACGCCACGAGGATCAGCACCGGCAGGACAAGGAACCAGGCCTTTTGATTGACTGTCTTTTCCATCAGGCGGCCTCCCCCACGTTTAACGGTTGATCGGGTGCGACGCGCCAATCGTCGACATAGACATTCACCTGCGCCGGATCGAAGGTGACGCGGGTCATGTCGGCGCTGACGGCATCGTCCTCCCCGGCGATGATGTTGATATCATGCCCCTCGAACGTGGCGCGGATGATCTTGTGTCGGCCGACATCTTCGATCCGGCGGATCGTGACAGGCAGGCCTTCGGACTGGCTCAGCCGCGCGAATTCCGGGCGCACGCCAATCTCGACCTTGCCGCTCACCGGTTTGTAGCCGCCCGCCAGTTGCAGGGTCTGCGAACCGACTTTGGCGGTCGTGCCCTCGACCTGCGCAGGCAGGACGTTCATGCCCGGCGAGCCGATAAAGTATCCGACAAACGTGTGCTCGGGCCGTTCAAACAATTCCTCCGGCGTGCCGATCTGCACGACGCGGCCGTCATACATGACCACAACCTTGTCGGCGAAGGTCAGCGCCTCGGTCTGGTCGTGGGTGACGTAGATCATCGTGTGGCCGAACTCGTGGTGCAGCGATTTGAGCTGCGTGCGCAATTCCCACTTCATATGCGGGTCGATCACCGTCAGCGGTTCATCGAACAAGAGCGCATTCACGTCCTTGCGCACCATCCCGCGCCCCAGCGAAATCTTCTGCTTGGCATCCGCCGTCAGGCCCCGCGCCTTTTTCTTCAGCATGTCCTCCATGCCGATCATGCGCCCGATCTCCTGCACCCGCGCCGCGACATAGGCCTCGTCATGGCCGCGATTGCGCAGCGGGAAGGCCAGGTTGTCCTGCACCGTCATGGTGTCGTAGACGACCGGAAACTGGAACACCTGCGCGATGTTGCGTTCCGCGGTGGGCGCGTGGGTCACGTCCTGCCCATCAAAGAGGATGCGGCCCTGCGACGGATGAAGAAGGCCCGATATGATATTGAGAAGTGTGGATTTTCCGCACCCAGACGCCCCTAAAAGAGCATAGGCTGCGCCATCGTCCCAATCGTGGTTCAACTCCTTGAGCGCATAGTCGTCCTCAGAGGTCGGGTTGGGCAGGTAGGAATGTGCCAGGTTATCAAGTGTGATCTTTGCCATGTCCGTTCCTCAAGCCGCCAGCGCGTAGGACGCGGGCGCAATCATCTTGCCCTGTTCATCGAAGACATAGACATGCCGCGGGTCTAGCCACACGGTCAGATCCTCGCCCAATGCCAGGTTGTGCACCCCGTGGATCAGCCCGACCCAGCGTTCCCCGTGGTGGTCGAGATGCACGAAGGTTTCCGATCCGGTTAATTCGGTGACGGTCAACCGCGTGGTGAAGGACATCGCGTCCGCCGCGTGTTGCCCGATCTCGAGGTGGTTCGGGCGGAACCCGGCTGTGTATTTGCCGTCGGGCAGTTCGGCCAGGCGTCCTTTTGCCTGTGTCGATTGGTTGTTGCCGAAGGTCAGTTGATTGCCCGACTTGGTCAGGTCCAAGAAATTCATCGGCGGATCGCTGAACACCCGCGCCGTGGTCGCATCCACGGGCTGTCGATAGACCTCGGGCGTGGGACCGAATTGCGTCACGCGGCCTTCCCAAAGCGTGGCCGTATTGCCGCCCAGAAGCAGCGCCTCTTCGGGTTCGGTGGTCGCGTAGACGAAGATCGACCCGGACGCTTCGAAAATCTTCGGGATCTCGATCCGCAACTCTTCACGCAGCTTGTAGTCAAGGTTCGCCAGCGGCTCGTCCAGCAACACCAACCCCGCGTTCTTCACCAAGGCCCGCGCGAGCGCGCAGCGTTGCTGCTGCCCGCCGGACAATTCCAGCGGCTTGCGGTTCAGCATCGGGGTCAGCTTCATCAACTCGGCGGATTCGCGAACGCGGCGGTCGATCTCGGCGCGGTCCACGCCCATCAGCTTCATCGGAGAGGCAATGTTGTCGTAGACGGTCATGGACGGGTAATTGATGAATTGCTGGTAGACCATCGCCACCTTACGATCCTGCACCCGCATCCCGGTCACGTCCTGGCCCTGCCAGATGATCCGGCCGGTCGCGGGCACATCGAGACCTGCCATCAGCCGCATCAGCGACGTCTTGCCCGACAGGGTCGGCCCCAGAAGCACGTTCATCGTGCCTTTCTCAAGTGTCAGGTCCGTCGGGTAAATATGGGTCTGCCCCTCCACCACCTTGGACACGCCTTTGAGTTCGAGTGTCATGCCGCGCCCCCTATTCTGCCGCTTTGGACAGGGACTGACGGTAATCCGCCATCCAGCTGTCCAGCGTCTTGATCTGCTCGGCGCTCAGTCGCAGGCCCAGCTTGTTGCGCCGCCAGACGACATCTTCAGCCGTCCGCGCGTATTCCTTTTCGATCAGCCAGATCACCTCGGCCTCGGTCAGCGTCGCGCCGAAATCTTTGCCCAAGTCCTTGGCCTCTAGCGCGGTGCCAAGGATCATCGGCGCTTCGGTCCCGTAGGCGCGCACCAGCCGCCGCGCCCAGAACGCGTCAAGAAACGGAAAGCGCTTCTGCACATCAGCCACCAGCGCGTCGAATCCGTCCACCGCGAAATCGCCGCCGGGCAATGTTACGCCAGCCGTCCACGGGCTTTTGACGTTCGGCAACTGCTCCGCGATCTTCTCCAGCGCGCTTTCGGCAAGGCGACGATAGGTCGTGATCTTGCCGCCAAAGATATTCAGCACCGGCGCGCCGCCATTGGCATCGACCTTGAGCGTGTAATCCCGCGTCGCCGCCGTGGCGCTGCTTGCCCCGTCATCGTAGAGCGGTCGGACACCCGAATAGGTCCAGACCACGTCGTCGTCGCTCAAGTCCTGCTTGAAATACTGGTTCGCGAAATTGAGCAGGTAGGATTGTTCCTTCGGCGTGCAGACGGGCGTGTTCGACGGATCGTCATGCTCTGCATCGGTGGTGCCGATCAGGGTGAAATCGGTCTCATAGGGAATGGCGAAAATGATCCGCCCGTCGGTGCCCTGGAAGAAGTAGCACTTATCATGATCATAGAGCTTGCGCGTGACGATGTGAGACCCACGGACAAGGCGCACGCCCTCTTTCGAATTCAGCCGCACCTTCGTCTGGATGATGTCGCCGACCCACGGACCACCGGCATTCACCAGCATTTTCGCGTAATACGTGACGGTTTCACCACTTTCGGAATTTTGCGTTTCCACGCGCCACAGATCGCCTTCGCGCGCGGCGGACAACACCTTGGTGCGCGGCAGGATCGTCGCCCCGCGCGCCTCGGCATCGCGGGCGTTCAGAACGACCAGCCGCGAGTCCTCGATCCAGCAATCCGAATACTCGTAGGCCTTGACGAAACGGTCGTCCAAAGGCGCGCCTTCGGGCGCGTCTTTCAGGTTCAGGGTCGAGGTGCCGGGCAGGATTTTGCGACCGCCCAGATGGTCGTACATGAAAAGCCCCAACCGGATCAGCCACGCCGGACGCCGCCCCTTCATCCAAGGCATGACAAAGCTAAGCAACCGGGATGTCGGTGTGTCGGATTCGAACCGCATATCCTCATGATAAGGCAGGACAAACCGCATCGGCCAACTGATATGCGGCATCGCCTTCAAAAGCACCTCGCGTTCGACCAGCGCCTCGCGCACAAGCCGAAACTCGAAGTATTCGAGGTACCGCAATCCGCCGTGAAACAGCTTGGTCGAGGCCGAAGAGGTCGCGGAGGCCAGATCGTTCATCTCGGCCAGTGTCACGGACAGGCCACGGCCCGCCGCATCACGCGCGATACCACACCCGTTGATACCGCCACCGATGATGAAAAGATCTGTAGGTTCGACAGTCTGGTCGATCACCGCGTGCCACCTCCCCATGCCACGAATTCACTCGAAATGTATGCGGATCAGAGGGCCACCACGCAAGGCGAATTTTTTCGTTTATGTTCGTTTTTTCGCATCCCTCTGAAAAGAAACGAAATTTGGCAGTAGGATTCCGGGCGCCAAGCCCGCTATCATGCCCGAACCGGGTCCAAATCCGGGGTGACGTAGCGGAATCGCCGTCACACGATCCTGAACGAACACAGACCGAGACCGCCCATGTCACACGCCTTTCGCCACAGGGACATTCTGGAAATCGCGCGGAGGGACGGCAAGGTGACGGTCGAAGGGCTCGCCCAGCATTTTGGCGTCACGCTTCAGACGATCCGGCGCGATCTGTCGGACCTCGCCGATGATGGCCGACTCGAGCGGGTTCATGGCGGGGCTATGCTGCCGTCGAGCACGATCAATATCGGATACGAACAGCGTCAGACCCTGAACGCCAAGAGCAAGGCCGCGATGGCAAAGGCCTGTGCCGCGCGCATTCCCAACAATATCTCGCTGTTTCTCAATATCGGAACCAGCACGGAGGCTGTCGCGAAAGAGCTGCGCAATCACAAGAACATGCTCGTGGTGACGAACAATATGAACGTTGCCAACATCCTTGCCGAGACGCAGGAATGCGAGGTCGTGGTCACAGGCGGCAACCTGCGCCGCGCGGATGGCGGTTTGGTGGGCAAGCTGGCGACGGAAACGATCCTGCAATTCAAATTCGATCTCGCCATCATCGGCTGCTCCGCGTTGGACCGCGACGGAGACCTGCTCGACTTCGACATTCAGGAAGTGGGCGTCAGCCAGGCGATCCTGCAACAATCACGCAAGACCTACCTTGTTGCCGATGCGTCCAAGCTCAAACGCAACGCCCCGGCGCGCATCGCCTCTCTCGCCGCGATCGACACGCTGTTCACCGACGCCCCCCTGCCCGCCGACCTGCCGCAGAAATGCGCGGAGTGGGAGACCGAGGTCGTGATCGCCTCTTAGGGCTTTGCCCGAAGATCCTTCAGCGAGTCCCTGATTTGCAGGCTTGCCGTTAACTCAACCGACGCGCCCGCGCTGCGTTTTTCCACCATGTCGATCAGGGCCTCGGCGGCTTTGCGCCCCATTTCGCGATGCGGGACGTGGACCGTGGTGATCTGCGGCGTCACGATGCGTGCCAGTTCGATATCGTCGAACCCGGTGATCGACACGTCCTCCGGCACGCTCAGCCCCATCTCGCGCGCACCGCGCAACGCGCCGACCGCAAGCACGTCGTTGCCGCACATCACGACGCTGGGCGGACTGGGCGCGTCCATCAGCGACTGGAACGCAACCGCACCGTTCTCGATCTCGTAGGGCGTTTCGATGATCGGCACCTGATCCGCATCCAACCCATTGTCGTGCATCGCATCGCGCAAGCCGGCGACCCTCTCGGCCGCACGGTCATTGCCCTGGGTGATGCCCGAGATCATGCCGATCCGGCGATGCCCGAAGTCGATCACCTGCTGCGCCAACGCCCGCATGGAGCGTCGATTGTCGAAGCCAACGGTCGGTTGATCGCCACCCGCCATGTAGACCCAGGCCGACAGAACCGGAACAGAGCGCGCGCGGAGGTAGTCGTACACCGCCGGATCGCGGTCCTGACCGATCAGCAACAACCCATCCGCACCACGCGCCACCAGAGCCTTGATCTGCTCTTCCTCGATCTTCGGCTGGTAGGCAGAACTGGCGACAAGCAATGTATAGCCCCGCGCGTGCAACGCTTCCTGAAAGGCTTGCAGCCCGCGCGCGAAGATGGCGTTTTCCATCGTCGGGATGATCGCACCGATGGTGAAGGTGCGCTTGGCTGCCATCACCCGCGCGCCGAAATTCGGTGTGTAGCCAAGCTCTTCCACCGCTCTCATCACGCGTTTGCGGGTCTTTTCGACCACCCGTTCCGGCGAGTTGAGACAGCGCGACACCGTCGCCGTCGACACGCCCGCCGAGCGGGCGACATCGTCGAGTGTCGGCACGGAAGGCTGGTTGTTCATCTCGATCCTCTCGCGGTCTCTTCTGTGCTTCAGCGCTTGGTTGCACGAGTTTAAATCAGCTCGCTGCAAAATGTAAGCGCTTGCACGGATTGAATGTAAGCGCTTACACTAAACGTAGAATCAAGCCGCATATTGGGGTTCGCCATGTTTCTTGCAGCATCCGCCATCGTTTTCGTGGTGTTTTTCGCCAACGTTGCGCTGGGTGCATTCGCAGGCGCCGCGTTCCTGTCGGACATCGGGGAGATGTTGGTTCTGTTTGCCGCGTCGATCTTGTTCGTCGTGGCAATTCTAAAGAAAGAGGCTGACCGAAAGAACAAAAACGGCAGCTAGGGTCAATTGGGAGGAGACCAGATGATTGATCATTACAAAGACGCGCAAAACGAGCTTGCCTCGGAAGAGCGCCGCAATTTCCTGAAACTCATGAGCACCGGCAGCGTCACCGCGGCCATCGTCGCCGGGGCGACCGGCGCGCTCTGGTCCTCCGAGGCCGCAGCCCAGACCGCCAACGAGGAACGCGAGCGCGAAGCGGCCGCAGACCACGTGATGACGCTCGCCACCGAATACGTGATCGGCACGACGCGCAGCTATCCGATGATGCAGCTCGACGTGAAGGAAAACCTCCAGAACGCCTCGAACGGCAAGATCTATGTCAAGCTCGCGCCGGGCGGCCAGCTGGGCACCGGATCGGCCCTGGCGCAGAAGGTACAGGGCGGCACGGTGAATGCCGGTCAGTTCTCGCTGTCGAACTTCGCCCCCTTCGCCCCGGCGGTCGATCTGATCAACATGCCCTATTTCTGCGGCGCCAATCAGCGTTTCGTGAACCTTGTCACCTCGGACATCTGGAAGACCGAGGTCAACGCGCTGGTCGAGGACCGTGGCTTCAAGCCGATGTTCTATTTCTGCATCGACCCGCGCGTCATGGCGGTGCGACAGGGCGGCAACGCGATCATCACCCCCGCCGACCTGCAAGGCGTCAAGTTCCGCGTGCCCGGATCGCAGATGCTGCAACAGTTCTACCGCATGGGCGGCGCGAATCCGACGCCGGTGGCCTGGGGCGAAACCCCTTCGGCGATCAAGCAGGGCGTGGCAGATGCGCTCGATCCGGCCGTTGGCGCGCTATATGCTTTCGGCTTCAAGGACATCCTGAGCCACGTCACCTTCACGCAGGCCGTGCCTGACAGCCAGTGCTACGCCTGCAACCTCGAATGGTACAACACCCTGCCAGCGGACGTGCAGGAGGCGATCGAGTGGGCGTCCGAGATGAGCTTCCATCAGAACCTCGCCAAAGTGCCGTCGGCGCGCACCTACGCAATGGCCGAGATGCGCAAGGCCGGTGTGGAGTTCCATTCGCTGACCGAGGATCAGCTTGCCGAATGGCAGGACACCGTCGGGTATCAGCGCTCGGAATGGGACAACTTCAAGACCGAACTGGCCGGCTCGATGGAGACCTTCGACAAGCTTGTCGAGGCCGCGGGCACCCAAGGTCGGTACTACGTCCACGACGCCTGATCGCCTGTCTGCGGGCGCCGCTTTCCGGTGCCCGCCCCCCTTTTCACCACGCACGCCATGCGCCCGGTCCGCCGGACCGGGTGTCGGCTGCCGTGACGCCTTGAGGATCCCATGGAAACTCTGCGAAAAATCGACCGCGATGCCGAGAGATGGCTGCTTCTGGTCTTCTACGTGATGCTCGTCATCACGATGGCAATCGAGGTGCTGCGGCGCGAGATCTTTTCCTATTCGTCGATCTGGGGCGAAGAGATCGTCCGCTATTCCTTCATCTACCTCGCCTGGATCGGGGCTGCGGCGGCGGTCAAGGAACGCGCCCATATCCGCATCGACGTGCTGATGCACTACCTCGGTCCGCGCGCAAAGGCGCTGCTCTACATCATCGGCGACATCGTCATGTTCCTCGTGGCCATCGTGGCGCTCTACTGGTCGATCGAAACGGTGCATGTGTCGCTGAATTTCGGATCGGTGACGGCCGGGCTGCGGATTTCGCAGGCGTGGTTCCTGATGGCGGTTCCGGTCGGGTTCACGCTCATTATCTGGCGGCTTCTTCAATCGGTCTATCGCGACATCAAAGCGCTTCGGGACGGCACGGACGTCTACGAGGGCGACAAGCTGTTTGACTGAGGGACCCTGACCCCATGTGGCAACAAATCAATCAAACGGTCGAGCTTGGTTGGGATTTCTACGTCCCGGTGATCCTCTTCGTGTCGCTCATCGCGCTGGCGGTTCCGGTCTGGGCGGCCATCGGCGCGGCGGCGATCATAATGCTGGTGATGTCGGGCGACCTGCCTTTGAGTGCGGTGGGCGAAAGCCTGTTCACCGGCATCGACGCCTTCGCACTGACGGCGGTTCCGCTGTTCATTCTGACCGGAGACGTGTTGGTTCGAACCGGTCTCAGCCGAAAATTCCTGGATGTGGCCGAGGCGCTGACGCAATTCGCCAAGGGCGGGTTCGGATCGGCCACCGTGTTGGTCTGCGGCATGTTCGCCGCCATCTCGGGCTCTGACGCGGCGGGGGCTGCGGCGGTGGGGCGGATGACGATCTCGCGGCTGGTGGAGTCGGGCTATCCCCGTCCCTACGCCTGCGCACTTGTCGCGGCGGGTGCCTGTACCGGCATCCTGATCCCCCCGTCCATCGCCTATATCATCATCGGTCTCGTTCTCGGGATTTCGGCCTCGACCCTGTTCTTGGCCGCGCTGATCCCCGGTCTTGCAATCCTGGTCTCGATCCTCGTCACCAACGTCATCGTCAACCGCATCCACGGCTACGAAGGCGGCGGCAACATTTCGATGGGCGAGTATTTCGCAAATCTTGCCAAGGCGCTCAAATCCGGCTGGTACGCTTTCATCGTTCCGGGGATCATCTTCTACGGCATCTTCTCGGGCCGCCTGACCCCGACCGAGGCCGGCGCAACGGCGGTGGTCGTGACCATCATCATGGGCTTCATCCTGCGCACGCTCTCTTTCGCGGACTTCCCGGCGATGCTCGTCAGCTCGGCCAAGGTGAACGGGGTGATCCTGCCCATCATCGCCTTCTCGGCCCCGCTTGCCGAAGCGCTGGCCATCATGGGCGTGCCGCAGGGCTTTGTCACCGCCGTGACCGGCATGACGGACGAGCCGTGGTTGCTGATCCTGCTGATGATCGGCATCCTGATCGCCGCCGGTTGCGTGATGGAGACGACGCCCAACATCGTTATCCTTGCGCCCATTTTGAAGCCACTCGCCGACAATATCGGCATGAACGAGATCCAGTTCTGCATCATGATGATTACCGCGCTGGGTGTCGGCTTCATCACACCTCCCTTGGGGCTTAACCTTTTCGTCGTGTCCGGCATCACAGGGGAATCCATCCTCAAGATTGCCGCCCGCGCCGTTCCGTTCGTTCTGGGCATGTTCGTCGTGGTTCTGCTGATCGCATATGTGCCGGCAGTCTCCACCACGCTCTTGCCCGATATCTACAAGTAGGATGTCCTGACCATGACCCGTGAGTACCTGAAGAAAGCCACACTGACCGCCAAGTCGGACGCATCAGAAGTGCATGAGACCGTGAAATCCATTCTTGCCGATATCGAGAAAGGCCGGGACGCCACGGCGCTGGACTACGCCAAGAAGTTCGACAAGTATGAAGGCAACGTGCTGCTGACACAGGAGGATATCGACGCGGCCTGTGCGCTCGTGCCGGAAAAGCTCAAGCGCGACATCCAGTTCGCCCATGACAACGTCAGACGCTTTGCCGAGGCACAGAAGGCAACGGTGTCCGACGTCGAGGTCGAGATCGTGCCCGGCATGATCGCCGGTCAAAAGGCGATCCCGGTGGACGCGGCGGGCTGCTATGTACCCGGCGGGCGCTACAGCCACATCGCCTCGGCCATCATGACCGTGACCACCGCCAAGGTGGCTGGCTGCCATCACATCACCGCCTGCTCTCCGCCCCGCCCCGACACCGGCGTGAACCCGGCCATCGTCTACGCCGCGCATATCTGTGGCGCGGACAAGATCATGGCGATGGGCGGCGTGCAGGGCGTGGCCGCGATGACCTTTGGTCTGTTCGGTCTGCCCAAGGCCAACATCCTTGTCGGCCCCGGCAACCAGTTCGTGGCCGAGGCCAAGCGCATCCTCTTCGGACGTGTCGGCATCGACATGATTGCCGGCCCCACCGACAGCCTGATCCTTGCCGACAAGACTGCCGATCCGCATATCGTGGCGACTGATTTGGTGAGCCAGGCAGAGCACGGCTACAACTCGCCCGTCTGGCTGGTCACGGATGACCGGGATCTGGCCGTCACCGTGATGGACATTGTCCCCGGCCTGATCGACGACCTGCCCGATCTGAACCGCCAGAACGCCGAAGCCGCGTGGCGCGACTATGCCGAGGTGATCGTCTGTGCCGACCGCGAGGACATGGCCGCCTGTTCCGACGAATACGCGCCCGAACATCTCACCGTGCAGGCCGAGGATCTGGATTGGTGGCTGGACCGGCTGACCTGCTACGGGTCGCTGTTTCTGGGCGAGGAAACCACCGTGTCCTATGGCGACAAGGCGACCGGAACGAACCACGTTCTGCCGACCTCGGGGGCCGCAAGCTACACCGGCGGGCTGTCGGTGCACAAATACATGAAGATCGTCACCTGGCAGCGCGCCACCCGCGAGGGATCGAAAGCCGTGGCCGAGGCAACCGCCCGGATCTCGCGGCTCGAAGGCATGGAAGGCCACGCGCGTGCGGCGGATGTGCGTCTGGCCAAGTACTTCCCCGGCGTGAATTTCGACCTGACCGCAGATGGCTAACACCTCCCGACTGTTCGACCTGACGGGCCGGGTCGCGCTTGTGACCGGGGCCAGTTCCGGGCTCGGACGCCGCGCGGCTGTGACCCTTGCGGCAGCGGGTGCGCAAGTGATCGGCGTCGCGCGGCGCGAAGAGGCCTTGGCCAGCCTCTGCGACGAGATCGGACCCGCCGCCAGCTACGTGGTCGGAGACGTGACCGACCGCGCCACCCTGCCCGCATTGGTTGACGCGGTGTCGACCCCGTTCGGCGCGCCGGATATCGTGGTCCATGCCGCCGGGATCAATACGCGCGAAGCGGCGGATGATGTCACACCCGAAGGCTGGGACACGACGCTGGCGCTGAACCTGTCGGCACCGTTTT
The DNA here is from genome assembly GCF_947488135.1 of uncultured Marivita sp. GTDB lineage: Bacteria > Pseudomonadota > Alphaproteobacteria > Rhodobacterales > Rhodobacteraceae > Marivita. The sequence goes on from NZ_CANKYW010000007.1 coordinate 202,685, forward strand.
TCCTGACGCAGGCGCTGGCTCCGGCGATGAAGGACACGGGCTGGGGCCGGATCGTGAATTTCGCCTCGCTCCAGACCACCCGCGCCTTTCCGGGCGGCATCGCCTATGGCGCCACGAAAGGCGGCATCGCGCAACTGACCCGCGCCATGGCCGAGGCTTGGTCGCGCCACGGCATCACCGCCAATGCCATAGGTCCGGGCTTCTTTCCGACCGAACTGACGCAGGCCGTGTTCTCGGACCTCGACCGCGCGGCACGCAATGCGGCGCAGACCTGCATCGGGCGCAACGGTCGGATGGAGGATATCGACGGGCCGATCCTTTTCCTCTGTTCGGACGCATCGGCCTATGTGACGGGGCAGGTTCTGATGGTCGACGGGGGGTATACGGCGAAATGAAAGCCTTGGTGTATGACGGCGTCGAAACGCTCACCTACCGCGACGTGCCCGACATCACCGCGCGCGACGGCGAACACCTGATCCGCATCGAGGCGGTGGGGATCTGCGGGTCCGACATGCACGCCTATCTTGGCCACGACACCCGCCGCCCCGCCCCGTTGATCCTTGGCCACGAGGCGGCGGGCGTGGTTCAGGGCGGCCCGATGGATGGCACCCGCGTGACGGTGAACCCGCTTGTCACCTGCGGCACCTGCCCAGCCTGCACCAGCGGTCGGGAAAACCTGTGCCCGACCCGACAGATCATCTCGATGGAGCCGCGACCGGGCGCGTTTGCGCAATACGTCTCCATGCCTGCGTCGAACCTCGTGGAAGTACCGGATCACGTACCGCTCGACAAAGCGTCGCTGGCCGAACCGCTGGCGGTCAGCTGGCACGCCGCGCGGCTGGCGCTTGAGGCGTTGCACCCGTCGATGGAGCGCAGCGCGCTGGTGCTGGGTGGCGGCGCGATCGGGCTGGCGGCATCCCTTGCGCTCAAGGCGATGGGCGTCGAGAGCGTGACGATGGTGGAGCCGAACCCGACCCGCCGCGCCTACCTGACCGACACCTGCGGAGAGACCGCCAGTGCCGAGGCCGAGGGCGCTTTCCCCGTCATCATCGACGCGGTGGGCTACGCCGCCACCCGCGCCACGGCCTCGGCCCATGCTGCACCCGGCGGGGTGATCGCGCATGTGGGTCTGGGTGAGGATACCGGTGGTCTCGACGTGCGCCGCATGACGTTGCAAGAGATCACATTCATCGGCACCTACACCTACACCGCGCAGGATTTCCGTGACACCGCGGCGGCGATCTTCGACGGACGGCTTGGACCGCTGGACTGGTTCCAGACCCGGCCGCTGTCAGACGGCGCCGATGCGTTCCGCGCGCTGCGCCAAGGCGCTGTCGCCACACCTAAAATCGTCCTCGACCCCTGGGCCTGACACATCCCCGATTGGAGAGCTTCCATGTACAAGAAAATCCTCGTCCCCATGGCCCTGGATCACGGCATTTCACCGCAGACGCTCGAGATCGCTCGAGTGTTGCGCGGGACCAAAGGCGAGATCATCGCGCTGCATGTCTACGAGGCCCCGCAAGGCGCGGTCAGCGCCTATCTGGACGAAGAGGTCGTGAAGGCCGGGTACGACAGCGCCCGCGCGCGGATGCAGGAAAAGCTGGCCGGGATCGACGGCATCACGCCAGCCTTGGTCAAAGGACATTCCGCACGCACGATCATCGATTATGCCGCACAGCACGGTGTCGATTGCATCGTGATCGGATCACACAAGCCGGGGCTCAAGGATTTCTTCCTCGGCTCGACTGCCGCGCGGGTCGTGCGCCACGCCAACTGCGCGGTCCACGTGTTCCGCGAGCAGGATTGAACCCCTTAGAGGTTACTGTGCCGCCAAGGTGGCGCTGTCGGCGTCGCCATCGCCGCCTTCGCCCTGCACAAAAACCGTGCGTGTGGGGAACGGGATATCGACACCGGCCGCATCCAGCGCTTCCTTGACCTTGCGCTTCATATCCGCCTGATACTGGAAATAGTCGCTCGACGCGCACCACACCCGAACGAGGAAATCCACGCTGCTGGCGTTGAGGTTGTTGACCTGGATGAACGGCTCCGGCTCGGAATGCGACCGGGGGTCCGACATGATCGTGTCGCGGATCACCTGCTCGGCCTGCGCAAGGTTGGCGCCGTATCCAACCCCGAACTCCCACTCGGCGCGGCGGGTCTTGTAGCCGGAATAGTTCTTGATCGTATTGCCCCAGACTTCGGAATTCGGCACCACGACCTTCACGTTCCCAAGATCGGCGATTTCGGTATAATTAAGCGTGATCTCTTTCACGGTCCCGACCACGTCATTCACCTGAACGAAATCCCCGTTCTTGAGCGGCCGGAACAGAATCAACATGACCCCCGCCGCGACGTTGGACAACGTGCCTTGCAGCGCCAGACCGATCGCCAGACCGGCCGCACCGATGACCGCGACGATCGAGGTGGTTTGCACCCCGAACGTGTTGAGGACGAAAAGCGCGGTAAAGCCGAGGATGATATAGCGGGCGATATTGCCGAAGAACACGAACAACGTGTCGTCAAGGCTTGCATGCATGGAGCCGATTTTGGAGATTCGACGGCTGACCACCCCGGAGATGATGAAGCCAAGGATTAGGATCAGCGCGGCCCCGACGGCGCTCCCTAGCAGCGACAGAAGCGCCTCGAGCGTCAGCAGATCGGCCAGCGATTTGCCGTTGTAGATTTCCATCGTCAGAACCCCGGTGATCTGGTCCCAAACGGTGTTTGCAACGGTTTCGACTTCTTCCATGCTATCCTGCCCCATATTCACGACTTTTGCGCGGCTGACACCGCGATAACACCGGCGCAACACGCAAGTTAAAAAAAAGTTCCATATTTTCTATAAAAATTCGGGTTTTGCGATGCAAAGCTCATTTGCGCAACACAGCCCGGCGCAGGGGCCGGGCTGTATGACTTGTGCAATTATTTCGTCGCTACGCCGCTTCGGGCGCCTCTTTTGCGCCGGTCATGAAGGCCACGGCGTCGGACATGGTGTAGTCCTTGGGGTCGATCACGCAGAGCCGCTTGCCCAGACGGTGGACATGAATGCGGTCCGCCACCTCGAACACGTGAGGCATGTTGTGACTGATCAGGATGATCGGGATGCCGCGCGATTTGACGTCCTGGATCAACTCCAGAACCTTGCGGCTTTCCTTCACACCCAGGGCGGCGGTCGGCTCATCGAGGATGATGACTTTAGACCCGAACGCTGCCGCGCGGGCCACGGCGACCCCCTGACGTTGCCCCCCCGAAAGGGTCTCGACCGCCTGATTGATGTTCTGGATCGTCATCAACCCAAGGTCCGACAGCTTGTCGCGGGCCATCCGCTCCATCGCCTGACGATCCAGTTGCCGCAGCCACTTGCCACGCCAGCCGGGTTTGCGGATCTCGCGGCCCATGAACATGTTGTCCGCGATGGACAGCGCCGGCGACATGGCGAGCGTCTGGTAGACGGTTTCGATACCCGCCTCCCGTGCCTCGATTGGCGAGGTGAAGCGCACCTCTTTGCCTTCCAGCGTCACGGTGCCCTCGTCCGGGATGACCGCACCCGAGATCGCCTTGATCAAAGAGCTTTTGCCCGCCCCGTTGTCGCCGATCACCGCCAGGATTTCCCCTGGCATGAGATCGAAGTCGCACTGGTCCAACGCGGTCACGCGACCGTAGCGCTTGACCAGTCCGCGTCCTGTCAAAATCGGTTCCATCAGGCTGCCACCTTTCTGATCCATTGGTCCACGGCCACGGCGGCGATGATGAGCACGCCGATGAGCAGGTAGGTCCATTGCGCATCCGCTCCGGCCAGGCGCAGGCCGAGGGTGAAGACGCCGACGATCAGCGCCCCGAAGAACGTCCCGAGGATCGACCCCCGGCCGCCAAAGAGCGAAATACCCCCGATCACCACCGCAGTGATGCTTTCGATATTGAGCAATTGTCCCGAGGTCGGCGACACCGACCCGATCCGTCCGATCAGGGCCCAACCGGCGAAGGCGCAAATCAGACCGGCCAGCGCGTAGACCGAAATCAGCGTGCGTTTGACGTCGACGCCCGACAGCTCTGCCGCCTCGGGGTCATCGCCCACGGCGTAGACATGCCGTCCCCAGGCCGTGTGTTTGAGCACGTAAGCCAGGACCAGCACCAGAACCACCATGAAGACGACACCTATGGTGAACACGGCCCCGCCGATATTAAACTTGTTGCCCATGAGTTGCAGCAGCGGCGCCTGCTCCGCGATCTCCTGCGACCGGATGGTTTCGTTCTGCGAATAGAGGAAATTCGCCGCCAGCACGATCTGCCACATGCCAAGTGTCACGATGAACGGCGGCAGTTTCATCCGCGCAACCAGCCAGCCGTTCAGCGCGCCGATGGCGGTGCCGAAGGCCAGTCCGCAGGCCACGGCGATGCTGGGCGGCAGACCGTAGCGGAAGGTGAATTGCCCCATCACCACCGACGATATCACCGCGATGGCCCCGACGCTGAGGTCGATGCCCGCGGTCAGAATGACCAGCGATTGCGCGGCGGCGACGATGCCGACGATCTGCACCTGTTGCAGGATCAGCGTCAGCGCGAAGGGCGAAAAGAACCGCGATCCCAGCGCAAGGCCGAAGATGATGATCGCGCTGAGCAGGACGATCAGCGGCACCAGCGCGGGTGTGGTGTGCAAGGCGTGGTGAAACCGGTCGATCAGGCCTTTGTTGCGCCCGGCAAAGGATGCGATGTCCGCATTCGCCTTGCCGACGACCGTTTCGTAATTGTCCGATGGTGGCATGAGAACCCTCCCTCACGAAGAAGCTGGCCGTTCTTGTGAAAAGGGCGGGTCGACCCCGCCCTCTCCACGACTGTTCCGTCTCGGGCGAGTCGGTTCAACCCCAGCAGAGCTCCATGCCTTCGTCGGTGTCGATGGACTCGACCCCGTCGACCGGCTGATCGGTCACAAGGGCGACACCGGTGTCGAAGAAATCCTTGCCCTCGGTCGCGGATGGCTTGGTGCCGTCTTCGGCCCATTTCGCGATCGCCTCGATGCCGAGCGATGCCATCAGCAGCGGGTATTGCTGCGAGGTGGCGCCGATCACGCCGTCCTTGACGTTCTGCACGCCGGGGCAGCCGCCATCGACCGACACGATCAACACGTCGTTTTCACGACCGATGGACTTGAGCGCCTCGTAGGCCCCCGCCGCCGCCGGTTCGTTGATCGTGTGCACGACATTGATGGTCGGGTCTTTCGCGAGCAGGTTCTCCATCGCGCGGCGTCCGCCCTCTTCGTTGCCGTCGGTCACGTCAGAGCCGACGATGCGCGGATCGCTTTCGTCCCCGATCACGTTCGGATCGTTGAGATCGATGCCGAAGCCCTGAAGGAAGCCCTGGTTGCGCAGCACGTCCACGGTCGGCTGGCTGACATTCAGGTCGAGCGTGGCGATGCGGGCGTTCTCTGCCTCGTCACCCAGTGCGGCGGCGGCCCATTGGCCAATCAGCTCACCGGCACGGAAGTTGTCGGTGGCGAAGGTCATGTCGGCGGCATCGATCGGATCGAGCGGCGTGTCGAGCGCGATCACGAGAATGCCCGCATCACGCGCCTGCTGGACGACCGGCACGATGGAAGATGTGTCGGATGGCGTGAGCAGGATGCCCTTGGCACCGCTGGCGATGCAGGTTTCGATTGCTGCGACCTGGGCTTCGTGGTCGCCGTCGATCTTGCCGGCGTAGCTGTTCAGCGTGATGCCAAGTTCTTCTGCCTTTGCAGCCGCACCTTCACGCATCTTCACGAAGAACGGGTTGGTGTCGGTCTTGGTGATCAGGCACGCGCTGACGCCGTGGGATTCGGCAAAGGCGGCACCGGACATGGAGGCCAATGCGATGGCCGAGCTCAACAGTAGTTTCTTCATGGTTTCCTCCCAGAAATCCTTGATTTGCAATCTTTCGGACCAAAGTCGATCCGCTCCCCCCTGCCTGCGTGAGCGCTACAGGTTGGGCTGAAAAGGCCAGATATCCGCGCGCCTGTCAATAAATAAATAAACTTTATTTATTAAATAATCTCTGCCATCTTACCTTCGAAGGCTTCGCGGGATAACGTCGCGCCATGGATGGTGGAAAGATCAGAACGGCCAGTGGCGGCGTGAACCAGAGCGGGGTGCGCAACCACAACGAACGCCTGCTTCTGTCGATGCTCCAGCGCCGTGGCCCGATGCCCGGAATTGAACTCGCTCGACTGACCGGCCTGTCGCCGCAAACCGTGTCGGTTATCTTCCGAAAACTCGAACAGGACGGCTTTTTGCGCCGTGGCGAGCCGATGCGCGGCAAGGTCGGCAAACCATCGATCCCGATGGAGCTTTCGCCGGATGGCGTGCTGTCCCTGGGTCTCAAGATCGGTCGGCGCAGCGCGGATCTGCTCTTGCTGGATTTCACCGGCAATGTGCGCGCGCAGGTCTCCACCGCCTACTCCTACCCCCTGCCCGACGAGGTGTTTTCCTTTCTCGAAACGGGCATGGCAACGCTCCTCAGCGATCTGGACTCGGAGGCGCGCGACCGCGTGTGCGGGATCGGCATCGCCGCTCCGTTCGAGCTTTGGAAATGGAACGACCTGATCGGCGCGCCGTCGCAGCGGTTCAAATCCTGGAAGGATCTCGACTACGCCGAGATGGTGGCCCCCTTCAGTGACCTGCCCGTGTTCCCGGTCAATGACGCCACCGCCGCCTGCCGGGCCGAACATCTTTACGGGCGCAATCACGGGTTTCGGGATTACGCCTATTTCTTCATCGGCTCTTTCGTCGGCGGCGGCGTCGTGGTCAACGATACGGTATTCGAAGGCAACCAGGGCAACGCCGGCGCGCTGGGGTCTCTGCGCAGCACCGGACCTTTGGGCGAAAGTCAGCAACTGATCGACGTGGCCTCGATCCATCTTCTGGAAGAGCGCCTTGTGCAGGCGGGCATCGACCCGCGCGTGTTGTGGAATCAGCCACAGGACTGGCGCGACCTGGCCCGCTATGTCGATCCGTGGATCGGTGAGACGGCACAGGAGTTGGCCAAGGCGTCGCTCTCGGTCTGCGCCGTGATCGATTTCGAGGCCGTGCTGATCGACGGCGCCTTCCCTGAACCCGTCCGCACCGAGTTAGTGGAAAGGGTCCGCCGCTACCTCGTCAATCAGGACACGCGCGGCCTGATCCCGCCGTTGATCGAACCGGGGAGCATCGGCGGCAACGCCCGCGCCATCGGAGCCGCCAGCAGCCCGATCTTCACGCAGTTCCTGCTCAACACCAATGCGGGGCTTGCAGCCGTCTGATCCGGCGCCTCAACTCCGCCGACCTTTCCAACCGCCGCGCCGACGCGGTGCAGTCGCGGAGGTCCGTCCTTCGGTCAGCACCTCCGTCATCGGGTGGCCCTCGACGCCGTGCCGCTCCAACAGCGTTCCGATCAGCACCGCCGTATCCGCGTCCACCGGCACCGCGAGTGCCCAGTCAAGGAAGATCGACCGGCATTCCTCGTAGGTGATCCCGTCGATCTTGTACGCCTCCGCGATCAGACCCTTGGGATCGGTGGCATCCCCCTTGCGCATCGCCTAGGCCTCCTCGGTCACGTCGGGCAGCACACGGCGGATCACCTCGGCGGCGTGACGCGTCTTCTGGTCCAGCAGCTCCTGCAACCCGTCGATGCTGTCCGTGCCGGTGATCCGGCAAAGGAATTCCGACGCCGCGCTGGTGTCGCGTTCGGGCGTCACCGTGGTTTCCGAGATCAGCCGCGACCCGATTTGCAGCGACCAGCACAGCCGATACGCTTCTGACAGCGCCTCCGCGTCCTCGGACGTCAACCATCCGCAGTCCGCGCCGCGCGCCAGCGCATCCGGCACGGTGCCCAAGGGCTGGCCCGCAAGTACCGCCGCCGCCTGCGCCACAAGTTCGATGTCCTGCAACCGCCCCTGCCCCAGCTTGGCATCCCACGGATCGCCGCCCCCCTTGGCCGCCGCGATCCGGTTGCGCATGATCGCCACCTCGCGCAAGACGGCGTCCTGTTCGGTCGGGGCCAACAGGACCTCTGCCTGCACCTGCGCCACATCGCGCGCCACGGGACCAGGCCCGGCAACGCAGCGCGCGCGGGTCAGGGCCAGATGTTCCCAGACCCAAGCGTCGTTCTTCTGGTAGGTGCGGAACGACGCCAGACTGGTCGCCACCGGCCCCTGATTGCCCGAAGGACGCAGGCGCATGTCGATCTCGTAGATCCGCCCCTCGGCCATCGGCGCGGTCACGGCGGTGATCAACGCCTGCGTCAGTCGCGCGTAATAGGGGCGTGTCGCCAGCGGGCGTCGGCCCTCGGACATCTCGGCCTCGCCGGGATCGTAGATCACGATCAGGTCCAGATCGGACCGCGAGTGCAGCCGCCGCGATCCGAGACTTCCCATGCCCACGACGACCGCCCCGCGCCCCGGACAGGGGCCGTGCTTGCGGGCGAATTCGGTATGGACCTCGGGGGCCAGCGCGCCCAGCGTCGCATCGGCCAGATCGGCATATTGCGCGCCGGCCTCCTCGGCCCCGATCAATCCGCGCAGCAGGTGGACGCCGATACGGAAATGCCATTCCTTGCCCCAGCGCCGGGCAGTGTTCAGCTTGTTCTCGTAATCGCCCTCGCGCGCCAGAAGATCGCTCAAGGCGCCGCGCAACACCTCCTGCCCCGGCCAGTCGGCAAAGAAATCCCCGCCGATCACCGCGTCGAACACCGACGCATTGCGCGACAGGTATTTCGCCAGTTCGGGAGACACGCCGACAATGTCGATCAAAAGGTCGATCAGCTGCGGATTGGCCTCGAAGAGCGAGAACACCTGCACACCGGCAGGCAGCCCGCTCAGGAAGCCGTCAAAGGCCGAAAGCGCATCCATCGGGTGCGAGGTCTTGGCGAGCCGTCCAAGGATCTCGGGCTTCAGCCGTTCGAAAATGCCGCTTCCCCGCGCCGACCGCAGCGCGGGATAGGTGCGCCAACGGCTGACGATCTCGGAGTTCTCGAGCTCATCCGGCACGGCGCTCGCCCGCGATGGGGCACTGTCTCCGCCGAAGAACCCTTCGGTCAACGTGTGCACCTCTTCCAGCCGCTCGGTCAGGCTCCGCTGGAGCGTGTCGCGATCGGTGCCCATGAAGGCCGCAAGCCGGTCAAAGCCAGCTTTGGATTTGGGCAGGTCGTGCGTCTGCGCATCGCGCAGCATCTGCACCCGGTGTTCCACCTCGCGATGCGCGCGGTAATGTGTGGTCAGGGTCTCGGCCACGTCCTGCGGTACCCAGCCCTTGTCGGCCAGAACCGCCAGCCCCGGCACGGTGCCGCGCACCCGCAGGTCGGGATCGCGGCCGCCCGCGATGATCTGCCGGGTCTGGGTGAAGAACTCGATCTCGCGAATGCCGCCGCGTCCGAGCTTCATATTGTGTCCCGGCAACGTGATCGGCCCTGCCAGCCCCTTGTGATCGCGGATCTTGCGCACCATGTCATGCGCGTCTTCGATGGCGGCGAAATCCAGATGCTTGCGCCAGACGAAGGGTGTCAGCGTCTTGAGAAACTTCTGCCCCGCCACGGTATCCCCGGCGCAGGCCCGCGCCTTGATATAGGCGGCGCGTTCCCATGTCCGACCGAGGCTTTCGTAATACCGCTCCGCCGCCTCCATGGCGAGGCATACTGGCGTGACCGACGGATCAGGCCGCAGCCGCAAGTCGGTGCGGAACACGTAGCCTTCGCCGGTGATGTCGCTCAGCATCGCACACATCTTGCGGGTGGCGCGGACAAAGCTGGAGCGGGCCTCGTGATAGTCATCTGGTTCGAACCGGGTTTCGTCGAAAAGACAGATCAGGTCCACGTCCGAGCTGTAATTCAGCTCTCCCCCGCCCATCTTGCCCATCGCGAGCGCCACCATGCCGCCTGCCACTTCGGCGTCGTCTTCGGTCTGGCCCGGCAGCTTGCCGCGCTTGATCTCGTGGCGGATGGTGGCGCGCAGGGCCAGATGCACCGCGAGGTCGGCAAAATCGGTCAGCGCCTGCGTGACCGTCTCGAGCGGCCAGACACCGGCGAGATCGGCCAACCCGGTCAAGAGCGCCACGCGCCGCTTGGCCTGCCGCAGCCGCGAGGGCAAGGCATCGGGCGCGGTACCTCGCAGCCCCGTATGTTCATCGGTCAGGGCGGTTTCGGGATCGTCGAGCGCCCGCTCGAGCCAGTCGCTTTCCTTTTCGGTCAGGGACTTGAGATAGGGGCTGCACCCGCACGCCCCGTCGATCAGATTGGCCACATCAGCGGTGGCCCAGGGTGCCGCGGCAAGCGCATCGGCGCCCTGCTCAGGATCAAAGGCATACGGAAGACGGGAGATGCGGCTGGCAAAGGTCATGACCGCAGATGGCCACGGGTTTCGGCAAAGTGCAATGGGGCGCAACGGACACGCGTCTGCGTCGTCCTCGGGCTTGACCCGAGGAACTGTTGGACACGTTTCATCGTCATCCTCGGGCTTGACCCGAGGATCTCTTCGGCTTGCGGTCCTCGGGTCAAGCCCGAGGATGACGGTTGATTTGAAGAAGAAGCGGCGCCGCTCTGTGGCCTGACCGTTCTCTCATTCTGCCGGGGCTGCCCCCGTGACCTGTGCCCCTTTCGGGGCCTTCGTGAAACCGGTTTCTCATGGTCGCCCCGATTAGGGGATCAAGAGAGGGTCAGTTCTGTGGTGTCGCGGCATGGGAGTGACCCTTCCCGCTCAAAAGCTTTTGTGCCGGGGAAGGTGCGTCACGGCCGTTAATGACATGGAAATCCGGCGTTCGCTACGTGACCAGAGCCTTCGAAGGCTCTCGCCTGCATTTTCGAAAATGCAGGTCCGCTCAGACCCGCCGCAGCGCCAGAACCGCGTTGAGCCCGCCGAAGGCGAAGGCGTTGGACAGGGCCACGTCCACCTTGGCGTCGCGCGCAACGTTGGGCACCACGTCGAGCGCGCATTCGGGGTCCGGTTCCTCGTAACCGATGGTGGGCGCCACCACGCCATCGCGCAGGGCCATGATACAGGCCAGAAGCTCGATCGCGCCGGTGCCGCCGATGCAATGGCCGTGCATGGATTTGGTGGACGAGATCATCAGCCGGTCGGCATGGGCCCCGAACACGTCCGCCACCGCCGCGCATTCGGTCTTGTCGTTCGCCGCCGTGCCGGTGCCGTGGGCGTTGATGTAGCCCACGTCCTCGGGGTTCAGCTTCGCGTCGTGCAACGCCCCGGCAATGGCGCGCGCGGCGCCGTTTTTGGATGGCATCACGATGTCCGACGCGTCCGAGGTCATGGCGAACCCGACCACCTCGGCCAGGATATCCGCGCCGCGCTTGCGGGCATGCTCGTACTCTTCGAACACGAAAACGCCTGCCCCTTCGCCCTGTACCATGCCGTTGCGATTGGCGCTGAAAGGGCGGCAGGCGTCCTTGGACATGACGCGCAGCCCTTCCCACGCCTTCACACCGCCGAAACACAGCATGGATTCCGACCCGCCCGTGATCATCACCGGCGTCGATCCGCCATGCACCATCTGAAACGCCTGCGACATGGCGTGATTGGAGGACGCGCAGGCGGTTGAGACGGTGAAGCTTGGCCCTTTGAGGTTGAACTCCATCGACACGTGGGACGCGGCGGCGTTGTTCATCAGCTTCGGGACGACAAAGGGATGCACCCGGTTCTTGCCGTCCTCGTAGACGCTGCGGTAATTCTCATCCAGCGTGGTCATCCCGCCACCGGAATTGCCCAGCACGACACCCGAGCGCGCGGCCAATTCGCCCGAGAACTCCAACCCGGCTTGCGCCAGCGCCTCGCGTGCGGCGATCAGGGTGAACTGGGTGAAGCGGTCGTACAGCGACAATTGCTGCCGGTTGAAGAGCTTGGTTTCGTCGAAATCATGCACTTGCGCGCCGATCTGGATGGCCAGACGCTCCACGTCCTGAAACGACAGCGGCCCGATCCCGCAGCGCCCTTCGCGCATCGCCTCCAGCGTGTCCGGCACGTTCAGCCCCAGCGCGTTGACGGTGCCTGCCCCGGTGATGACCACGCGCTTCATGGGTGATCAGCCCTTTTGCCGGGCGATGAGGCCCTCGACCCCGGCGACAACGGAGGCCACGGAGGAGATGTCGAAATCGCTCTTGCCCGGTTCATTGGCGTTGAACGGCACGTCGATGTCGAACTCTTCTTCCAGCGCGAAGATACATTCCACGAGCCCCATGCTGTCGATGCCCAGATCCTGCATCGTATCCGTCATGGACACGTCCGACGGTTCGATCATGGCCTGTTCCGCAATGATGCGTATGACCCTGTCCTGCACGCTCATCTGCTTATCCCGGAAGCTGGTTGCGTTTCCGCCCGTGATTTAGTCACTCGGGTCGTTCTTTGAAACCGCTTTCTTAAGCGCCGCCACATCGGCGATCAGACGCGGCAGACGGCGAAGCTGTTTATAAAGGTCCAGCTGCGTCTCCATCTTCATCGCCGGATAGCCCAGCATGACGCGGCCCGCGGGCACGTTGGACAGCACCTTGGTGGCCCCGCCGGTTATGACGTTGTCGCCGATGAACAGGTTGTCGCTGACACCGGTCTGACCGCCCAGCACCACGTTGTTGCCGATGCGGCTCGACCCGGCGATGCCGACCTGCGCGCAGATCAGACAATCGTTGCCGATCACCACGTTGTGGCCGATCTGGGCGAGGTTGTCGAACTTGCAGCCATTGCCGACTTGCGTGGCACGCACTGTGCCCCGGTCGATGCAGGAATTGGCGCCAAGCTCCACATCGTCGCCGATGGTGACACCGCCCAGCGAATGGATGCGGGCATAGGGTTGCGCGGTGGCGCCGGACTGATTGCCCAGCGTTTCACGTACCTTTTCGGCAGCAGACGGTTCGGGTGTGACAAAGGAAAATCCGTCCGCGCCCACGGCTGCGCCGAAATGCGCGATGAAGCGGTCGCCGATGGTGACATTGTGGCCGATCTTCACACCGGGATGCAGCAGCGCGCCCTGCCCGATCTGCGCGCCCTGCCCGATGAAGACCTGCGCGCCGATGACCGATCCTGCGCCGATCACTGCGTCCGCACCGATCACGGCGAAGGGGCCGACCGACACATCGTCGGCGAGGGTCGCGGTCGGGTCGATCACCGCCGTTTGGTGAATGCCTGCGGCATACCCCGCGCCGGGATCCATCATCGCGGACAAACCCGACATGGCGTAGCGCGGGCGCGGTGCAAGCAAGGCTGCGGCAAGTCCGTAGGATTGCCAGTCCGCACCATCCCAGAGCATCGCCGCTTTGGCCTGACAACCGGCGAGGTGCTCGGCGAATTCGGGTTTCATCGCGAGCGCCAGATCCGACGGACCGGCCGTGGCGGGTTCGGAAACAGCGTCGATGGTCAGGGACAGGTCGCCCTCGGCACGGATGCCAAGGGCGTCAGCGATTTGCGCAATGGTAAAGGGCATGTCCGCCTCCGGCCTGGATGGCCGCAGGTTTAGCTGCGAACGCCGCCGATCTCCACCCCTGCCGCGCTCAGTGCATCCCAGATCGCGGCGTCACGCCCGTAAACGTCGCGGCGGAACTGGGTGTGACCCTTCGCCGTGGTGAACGCGGTCCGATAGATCAGGTGCACCGGGACGGGCTGGTCCAGATTGACCCGGGTCTCACTTCCCGTGCGCAGCCGCGAATGGAAAAAGCCCACGGGATCAGAGGTTTGCCGCGCCAGCAGGGCATAGGCAAAATCGTGCGGATCGTTCAGTCGGACGCAGCCATGACTGTAGGTTCTGACCTCGCTCGAAAAAAGATTTTTTGCAGGTGTATCATGTAGATAGATGTTGTACTTGTTAGGGAACATGAACTTCACGGTCCCCAGCGCATTGCGCGGCCCCGGAGGCTGGCGCATGGCAAACGGAAAGGTGTTTGCAGTATAACCCGCAAAGCTGCGATTGCGCGAAACCACGCGGCCCCGGCTGTCGGTGATCTGAATATGAGACACGGCACCGGGATTGCTGCGCAGCTTGGGCAGGTATTCCCCGACGATGATCGACCGCGGGACGTACCAGCTTGGGTTGATGACCATGTGGTCCATCTCGTCCGAAAATTCAGGCGTCTGCCGATCGCGGTCCTGATGGCCGACGACCGAGCGCGTCTCGAAGGTCAGCTTGCCATCGTCGAAAATGCGCGCTTGGAAATCCGCGATATTGACGAGGATGTGCCGATCACCCAGCCCGTCGGGCATGTTCAACCAGCGCTCACGCTCCATCGCGACGATGACCGATTTCAGCCTGTCCTGCGGCGTGGTGTTGATCTGGTCGAGCGTCACACCTCCGACCACGCCGTCCACGGTGAGGCCGTGATCTTCCTGGAACTGCCGCACCGCATCGGTGATCGCGCTGTCGTAGCGGGCGGTGACGGTGCGGGTGAGATAGCCCATGGCGATCAGTCGGTCGCGCAGCGCAACGACGCCCGCTCCGGTATCGCCCGGTTCGTACTTGCCGCCCGGAACTGTCGCGCCCCATCCGCCATGCGCGATCGTGTGCTCAAGACGCATCTTCGCCTTCATCAGGCGGGCATATTCCTGCGATTGCGGAGCCAGCGACGCGAGAAACGCGCGCGGGTTTTCGGACAGCAATCCGGTGAGGTAATAACTTGTTTCGCGCTTGGGGATCTCGCGGACGATCTCGCTGCGCACGCGGCGCGGCGTGTCGATCACACCGGTTTGCAAGTCGCGGGCGAACTCCAAGTAGAGATCGGTCAGAGCGACCTCCAGTGATCCACGCTCGAACCCGCCGCGCACCGAGGCCATGCGGGACAAGAGCGCCTCGGCATCGTATTTCGACGCCGGCAAACCGTGATAGGAGGCCATGCTCAACGCTTCAAGCAACGCGGTGCGCCGTTCGAGATCCGCGTCTGTGCCGCCGGTCCAGATCGGCTCGAACCCGCGATCGCGGTAGAAGGCTGCGACCTGATCGTCGCCGGACATGCTTTCGGCGACGGCCTGCTGGAATGCCGTGACCTGCACCGCGCCTGCCGCCTGTGGCGACGCGTAACTTGCGACAACAATCGCCATTGCCGTCGCGCCGCGCAGGAATTTCCGGTAGGTCATCAAGTGCTCTCCTCAGTCAGTCTTAACAATAACATATCACTCGTCTTTTGGTTCAACGTTCTTGCCGCTTCGAGGGGAGTGTCCATTCACAAAGGCGTTTTTCGCAGCTTTTCTGACGCATATGCGGCATGGCTGCATCGCCCGTCGGAGGTGTAGCGTAAAGTTAACACAAAAATGTTTCTTAAGCAGGATTTTGCCGAAAACTCTTGATCAAAAATTTTTCTGGGAACTTTAGGTTTTTTTGAGATTCGTGTTGTGTCATAGTGCTGAGACAATCAGGCATTCGGCAGTTTTGCGGAACGACGCAAACATTCGACAGTGAACACGGGACAGGCACTTCACTATGACTGACATGGTATCTGGCGGCTTAACGCGTCGCGGATTGCTGGCTGCATTTGCAGCGACAGCAGTCAGCGCGGCGCCAACCTTCGCAAATGCAGCAGGCTTCCTGCGAGGTGGGGGGGATATCCGACGGATCAAGATGTATTCCGGCCGTACCGGCGAACGCATCGACATGATATACTGGATTGAAGGCAATTACATCGAGGACGCTGTTCGGGAAGTCCACCACTTCATGCGCGACTGGCGCACGAACGATGTCAAATCCATCGACCTGCGCGCGATCGACATCATGGCAGCGGCGCACAACCTGATGGACGCATCCGAACCTTATATGCTTCTCAGCGGCTATCGCAGCCCGAAGACCAACGCAATGCTGCGTGCGCGCAGCTCTGGCGTGGCGAAGAACTCGCTGCATCTCAAGGGCCAGGCTGCGGATCTGCGGCTCAACTCGCGCTCGGTCAACCAGATGGCGCGCGCGGCGGCGGCCTGCAAGGCAGGCGGTGTCGGTCGCTACTCCGGTTCCAACTTCGTGCACATGGATTGCGGTCCCGTCCGGTCCTGGGGGCGGTAAGCCCCTCCAACCCGAAAGAAAAAAGGCTGCCCCTCCGGCAGCCTTTTTCTTTTGCGAGAGGCGTGGGGCAAAACTCCCCTGCCCGTCAGAACGTCATTTTGTACCTCACCGCACCAGTGAACCCGCGCGATCCATCCAGTCCGACAGAGCTCGCGCCCGTCAGACTGAGGAACGACCCTGACCCGAATTCCTTGATCACCGATCCCGAGATATAGCCCCAGGTCTGGTCCGGGCGCGGTGCGGAGACGCTGCCCAACGTATCGGCATCCGGGCCGAGCGACACTTCGAGCGGATCATCGTTGAAATCATGTTCGACCGAGCCGCGCAGGTTGAAGAGCCAGCCATCCATGTTCTCGGGCGCAAAGATCGCCGACAGACCTGCCGTGATCCGGCGCGATTCGTATTCGGTGTCCCCGAAGGACAGGCTTGCCGCGCCGTTGGATTCGTTAAACCCGTCGATCGACACCTTTTCCCATGTGTAATGCGCAAACGGGTTCAGCCGAACCTGATCATTCAGCGAATAAAGCGCCCCGCCACCGATCCGGGCAAAGCGATAGCTGCCTTCGGTGTCGGCGGTATAGCGTTCCGTCGCGGGGCCAAGCGTGAAGCTGCGGGTGATGTCATCGACATCGATCCGCCCGCCGCCAAAGGCCGCGTTCAGGTAATATTTGGGCGACAGCGCGATCTGGCCGAACACGACACCGATCACCAGATCGCTGTCGAAGCCGCCCGCGTCATTGTCGAAATCGACTTCGCCGTAGTCGAGGCTGATCCCGGCACCGATGGTGGCATTGGGCGCCACGGCGATATCGGCACCCGCTTTGAGCACCTTGGTCGACCCTTCGATGCCCGGAGTGACTTGCTGCGCGTCGGCTTCGAACCGCCCGATATCGAGGCTGGCGTAGACATCGACCTCGCCCACTTCGCGGCGGCGTGCGTTGCCGTTCTCGTCGGTGGTGCGCAGGACCGTGGGGTTCATCCGGTTCTCGATGGACAGTCCGTGCTGGCGCAGTGCGGTCATCGTCGCCACGGAAATCGCCCCGGTCTGGGTCGCGGCTTGAAGCCCGGCGAAAGCGGCCTGGCCGAAGATCTGATGCGCCGCCGTGGTCGGGTGAACGCCATCGGCAAACACCCGGTCCTCGCTGTCGGCGCTGGCGTTGAAGCCCTGCACACAGCTCAGCGCCGTGTCCGGACAGGCCGGAACAACCGCGGCGTTCGGAGCGGTGAAGCCGTATTTCGCCGGGTCCGCCTGCACCGCGCCCAAGAGCTTCTGGCTGTCCACGATCACCGCGCGATCGCCGATCGAGGCCAGAAGGGTGTTGTTGAACGCATCGGTCAGCGCCGTTTGCAGACCGGCCCCCTGCGGCCCGGATGCGATGCCGAACGGGGTGGTGCCGATATCGGGGATGGTGACGACGATCACCGATTCAGCGCCTGCATCGCGGACGCGTTCGACCAATCCGACAAGTTCGCTCGCGGCCTGCGCCATGTTGGCCGCCGCGTCCTGCGGTGCGATCAGACCGCCGCCGACGGCACCGGCCTGCGCGAACACGTCGTTGGCCCCGCCCCAGAGGATCACCAGATCGTTGTCGCCGAATTCCGCACGGTCTGCGAGCAGGCGATCCACCTGCTCGGACAGCGACCGTGTCGTAATACCCAGCGATGGATTGAACCCGATGCCCTGCGGATCGGTCACGCGCGATCCGCCTTCGGCGTAGATCGTTCCGCCCAGCGCAACCTCGCCCTGCCCTGCCGCGGGTACGCCCGAATAGACGTTCGGACCAAGGGACAGCCCAAGCTCTTGTCCCAGAACTTCGCCATAGGTCAGGGAGGATCCGTCCGGCGCGTTGGTCAGGAATTTGTAGTTGATAACGGGCAGCGCACCCATCCCGCCCGCGATCACCGATTGCGAATAGGCGCCCGCATCGCTCAGAGAATCGCCGATGATGTAAAGGTCATCGAAGCGCAGTTCTTCGGCCGTGGCCAAACCTGCAAGGCCCGTAAGCATGGTGCTCGCGAAGGCGAGTTTCTTCAAAGTCATAGGGTGTCCTCCCGTCGGCGGTTTTTTGCTGCCATTATGTTGACGTAACTGAACAGAGGGGATGGGCTTCAAGTCAACGCCAAAGTGGCCCGCGCGTCCGAAATGACGTCAGGTGATCTGTGGTTTTTCGGGCGTGTTGTGCCCTTGGCCCTGCATGGGGCCAAGGGATTGAGATCGGTTCAGGCGGCCAGTTCGGCCGAGAAACCGTCGAGGCTTTGCTCGACCGCCGAGAGGATCGCCTTGATCTGGTCCGCCGTGACGATCAGAGGCGGGCAGAAGGCCATCGCGTCCATCATGTTGCGCGAGATCAGGCCGTTTTTCAGGAAATGCGCGTTCAGCGCCGCTCCGAGTTTGCCGGGGGCGAAGTCCTCGGCACGTCCCTCGGGTACTACGATTTCCAGCGCCGCAATCAGCCCGACACCGCGTGCTTCGCCCACGAGCGGGTGATCGGTGAACTTGGCCAGACCGGCCTGCAATTCGGCACCGCGTTCGGCGGCATTTGTCACCAAATCGCGTTCCTCGATGATCTTGAGGTTCTCCAGCGCCACCGCCGCGCCCACCGGGTGCGCCCCGGCGGTGTAGCCGTGACCCAGAACCCCGATGCGACCGGATTCGTCGGCGATGGGGGCATAGACCTCTTCGGTCATCATGAAGGCGGAGAACGGGAAGTAGGACGAGGTGATCTGCTTGGACATGGTCATGATGTCGGGCTTCATGGCGAAGGTTTCCGAGCCGAACATCTTGCCGGTGCGTCCGAAGCCGCAGATCACCTCATCGGCGATCAGCAGGATGTCGTACTTTCCCAGAACCTTTTGGATTTTGTCCCAATAGGTCTTGGGCGGCACCACGACCCCGCCCGCACCCATCACGGGCTCTGCAATGAAGGCGGCGATGGTGTCGGGGCCTTCGGCCTGGATCATGGCGTCCAAATCCTCGGCGCAGCGCGTCGCGAACTGCTCCTCGCTTTCGCCCTCCTGCCCTTCGCGCCAATAGTGCGGACAGGTGGTGTGCAGGATCCCCGGAAGCGGCAGGTCGAAGGACTTGTGGTTGTAGGGCAACCCGGTCATCGACGCGGCAGCTATCGTGACGCCGTGATATCCCCGAATGCGCGAGATCACCTTTTTCTTTTCCGGCTTGCCGAGGCTGTTGGACCGATACCACAGCATCTTGAGGATGGTGTCGTTCGCCTCGGACCCGGAATTTGTGAAAAACACCTTGCTCATGGGCACCGGCGCCATGCCGATCAGCTTTTCGGCCAGATCAATGGCGGGCCCGTGCGAGCGGTGGGCGAAGTTGTGATAGAAGGGCAGCTTCTGCATCTGCGTCGTTGCGGCGTCGATCAGCCGTTTCTCGTTGAACCCGACAGCGACGCTCCAAAGCCCCGCCATGCCTTCGATGTAGCGTTTGCCCTGCGTGTCGAAGACATAGACGCCCTCGCCCCGGTCCATGATCATGGGACCGTTCTGTTCGTGCACACGGGCGTTGGTGTAACCGTGGAAGTGGTAGGCGATGTCGCGGGCTTCGTCGGAATTGGGGCGCAGGTCCATGGGGCACATCTTTCGCAATGTCGGTGAGTCTGTTTCAACTGCTAACGGGTGAAGGGCTGGCGTGGCAAGGGGTTTTGATGCATCATACATCAAAGAGCGCATGACGGGGCAGGACCTGCAATGGATATCATCGGACGCAACCCTTTGGGCCAACAGGTCTATGACCGGATCGCGAAGGCCCTGCTGACGGGGCAGATGCGGCCCAATGACCGGCTGACGATCCGAGGGCTGGCCGATCAGCTTGGCGTCAGCAGCACCCCCGTGCGCGACGCGGTCAAGCAGTTGACGCAGGAAAACGTGCTCGAGCACCGGTCGCCCAAGGATGTCCGGGTTCCCGTGATGACCGAGGCCA
This sequence comes from uncultured Marivita sp., assembly GCF_947488135.1. GTDB lineage: Bacteria > Pseudomonadota > Alphaproteobacteria > Rhodobacterales > Rhodobacteraceae > Marivita. Next base: position 222,605 of record NZ_CANKYW010000007.1, read on the forward strand.
ATTATCTGGAAATCCTGGAAATTCGCCTGTCTCTGGAAGGGCTGGCGGCAGATCGGGCCGCGCAGAACGCCACCGCCGAGCAAATCCGCGCGTTGCGCCGCCTTCTGGAGCGGAACGACCGGGCGATCGAGAAACGCCGCTGGGCCGATGCCACCGAGGGCAATCAGGAGTTCCACCTCGCGCTGAGCACGCTGGCAGGGATGCCGACATTGCAGAACATCCTCAAGGGATTGTGGCTCCAGATGGGACCGCTGGTCGCGTGTTACTACGACACCGAACCAGCCGGTTTGAACGCGCATCACCACGCGCTCGTGCAGGCATTGACCGATCGGGACGGCCCCGCCGCGCGGCGCGCCATTGAGGCGGACATCGTGTCGGCCAAACCGGCGATGCTCGACCAGATCGCAGAACTGCGCAAACGGCTCGTCACGAGCGAGGCCGCCTAATGAACAAGGCACTTCCCCCGACGCTCGACGCGACCGGGTCCTGTGACAATTGGGGCCTTTTGCGCAGCTTTTACTACGTCGCCTCGCAACGGGGTGTCACCCGCGCGGCCAAGGCGCAGGGCGTGACGCAACCGTCGGTCAGCGCGTCCTTGCAGCGGTTGGAAAAGGCTTTGGGGCAAACCCTTGTTCAACGCGGTCAAAGAGAGTTCGAACTGACTGCCGCCGGACAGGTCCTATTCAGCGAAGTGGAAAAGATGTTCGAGGCCTCGCTGCGCGCCGAGGAGAAACTCAAGGCGCTGCATTCGGGGCTTGTTGGAACGGTCAAGGTGCAGGTTGTCACCGGCGCCCGCAGCGATCTCTTCGACGAAATCCTGCGGCTCATGCATCAGCGGCATCCGTCGGTCGTGCTCGATATCCAGATCGCGTCGAGCCATACGATCCTGCACAATGTCGCGTCGGGGATCGTGCCCTTTGGCGTCTGTCTCATGCAGCGGCCCCTGTCGCGCCTGACCTGTCACCTGCTGCTGCGGGCGCGGTATGGCGTGTTCTGCGGGGCCGAGCATCCGCTGTTCGGGCAGACCGATGTGTCGCTCACCGAATTGCGCGACATGCCCTTCATTTCGTTTTCCTGCGACGCCGAAGGCCGCGCGCCGGAGCCGATGATCGCCCTGCGCGACAGCACCGGCCTGGGGCGCAACATCAGCGGAACAAGCGGCGATTTCGCCGAGGTGTGCCGCATGATCATCGCCGGGCTTGGTATCGGCGTGCTGCCGGTGCATGCCGTCGCGCGGGAATTGCAGGACGAGGCGCTTTGGCAGCTCGATCTGCCGGGGCCCGATCTTATGGCGGATATGTATTTCGTCGCAGACCCAGCGCGCCATTTCACCCCGGCCGAGCAGACCTTCCTGGACATCATCAACGAGGTCCTGGCGACCATGTCGCCGCAAGAGACATAGACCCAAACACTTCGAGACATAGCTTAAGGCTATTTTCAAGAACGCGAACACGTTGCTACGCTCAGTTCACTTGAGTGCTAACCCTTGTGCGTGTCCCGGTGCGCCGCCGTGGAAATGCAGCGTTTTCAAGCCTGCCACGCCGATCTGCGATGTTGGAGCTGTCCGACCATGAAGCACGACTCGATCGACGCGATTCCCGTTGAACGGCTCCACTTGGCCGCGGCCTACCGGCTGGTGGCGCATTTCGGGCTGGATGACAGCATCTTCACACATATTTCCGCCCGTGCGCCCAAAGAAGAGGCAGAGCACGGTTTCCTGATCAACCCGTTCGGGTTGCGGTTCGATGAAGTGACGGCCTCGAACCTCGTCACGGTCGATCTCGACGGCAACATCATCCGCGATGAATACGACGCAGGGATCAACGCGGCTGGCTTCACCATTCACAGCGCCGTTCACGCAGCCCGGCCAGAAGTGGGGTGCGTGTTGCACACTCATACGGTGGCCGGTGTGGCGATCTCGTCGATGAAGGATGGTATCCTGCCGCTGAACCAATGGTCCTTGCAATTCTATAACCGGGTTGCCGTCCACGACTACGAAGGCATCGCGCTCGATCTGGCGGAACGCGAACGGCTGGTGGCCGATCTGGGCGACGCGAAGGCGATGATCCTGCGCAACCACGGGCTTCTGACCTGCGGCGGCACCGTGGGCGAAGCCTTTGCGCTGATGTACAATCTCGAACGCACCTGCAAGGCGCAGTTGGCGCTGCTGTCGTCCGGGGCCGCGCTGAATCCGGTGAACGAAGACCTCGCCGAGTTCACGGCCAAACAGTACGAATCCATGACCAAGGATCGGGGCAATCCCGACATCACGGATCCCGAGTGGGAGGCGTATCTGCGCCTCGCGCTCAAGCACTATCCGGACCTGTCGCAATAAGTCAGGCCGGGTGTTTCACCTCCATCAACAGGGAGACGACCCATGAAGACATTTCGATACCTGACGACCGCCGCCGCGATTGCGATGGCCTCTGCGCTGGCCGCGCAGGACGAGCCAAAATCCGGCGGCACGCTCAACGCGGTGATCCAGCCGGAACCGCCCGGCCTGATGCTGGGCCTGATCCAGAACGGCCCGACGCAGATGGTTGCGGGGCAGATCTACGAAAGCCTGCTGCGCTACGACACAGACCTGAACCCGATGCCGTCGCTGGCCAAGGAATGGACGGTGTCCGAGGACGGTTTGACCTATACGTTCACGCTGCAGGACGATGTGGTCTGGCACGATGGCGAGCCGTTCACCTCTGCCGATGTGGTGTTTTCGGTCGATGAGTTCCTGCGCGAGACCCACGCGCGTTTGCGTGCGTCGCTCGTTCATGTCGAAAGCATCGAGGCGCCGGACGACAAGACTGTGGTGTTCACCCTGAAACAGCCCTTCGGCCCGTTCCTTGGCATCTTCGAAGCCGGGACCATGCCGATGATCCCCAAGCATATCTACGAAGGCACCGATTACGCCAACAACCCGGCGAACAACACGCCCATTGGCACCGGCCCCTTCAAGTTCGAAGAATGGGTGCGCGGCAGCTATATTCATCTGGTCAAGAACGAAGATTATTACATGGAGGGCAAGCCCTACCTGGACGAGATCTACTACCAGGTGATCCCCGATGCCGCCTCCCGCGCGGTGGCCTTCGAAACGGGACAGGTCGATCTTCTGCCCGGCGGATCGGTGGAAAACTTCGACATCCCGCGCCTGACGGCGATGGACAACGTCTGCTTCACCAATGACGGCTGGGAGTTCTTCGGTCCGCATTCGTGGATGTGGATGAACATGCATGAAGGCCCGATGACCGACAAGAACCTGCGCAAGGCGGTGATGCATTCGCTTGACCGCGAGTTTGCCCGCGACGCGCTCTGGAACGGCAACGGCACCGTCGCCAAGGGTCCGGTCAGCTCGGTCACGCGCTTTCACGAGCCGGACACGCCGGACATTTCCTTCGACCCGGAGAAGGCCAAGGAGTATCTCGCGCAGTCCGATTACGATGGCGAAACCCTGCAAATCCTGCCCCTGCCCTATGGCGAGACATGGCAACGTTGGGCCGAGGCGACACGGCAGAACCTGTCCGAAGTGGGCATCGAGTCAGAGATCGTCGCAACGGATGTGGCGGGCTGGAACCAGAAGGTCGGCGATTGGGATTTCGACCTCGCCTTCACCTACCTCTACCAGTACGGCGACCCGGCGCTCGGCGTGGCGCGGACCTATATCTCGTCCAACATCGCCAAGGGCAGTCCCTGGAACAACGTATCGGGCTATGTGAACGAAGAGGTCGACAATCTCTTTGCCGAGGCTGCGGTGCAGGCTTCCGCCGAACGGCGGCAGGAGCTCTATACCGAGGTACAGAACATCATCGTCGATGACGTGCCTGTCGCCTGGATGCTCGAGCTTCAGTTCCCGACGATCTACCGCTGCGATCTGAAAAACCCGGTCAGCACCGCCATCGGCGTCAATGACGGGATGCGCGACGCGTGGCTCGATCGCGAGTGATCTGACGTGATCCGAACCGCCGCGCCCTCTGCTCGGGGTGCGGCGGGGTTTGTGACCTACCAATGACAGGGCTTTGATGTGCTAGGCTTCATCGCGGCGCGGCTAGTGAAGGCCGTTTTCATATTGCTGGCGATCCTCGTGCTGAACTTCGTTCTGATCCACGCCGCCCCCGGCGATCCGGCGGCGGTCATGGCGGGCGAAGCCGGTGCGGCGGATGAGAAGTTTCTTCAGGACCTGCGAGAACGGTTCGGACTGGACCAACCGTTCACCGTGCAGCTTTGGAACTACATGAAAGGCGCGATCCAGCTTGATCTGGGCTATTCCTACCGCCAGCAGATGCCGGTGGCGGAACTGATCTGGGATCGCCTGCCTGCGACCTTGCTTTTGACCGCGACCGCCTTCGTCATCTCGATCGTGATCGGCGTCGCCGCTGGCGTTCTTGCCGCGCAGACGCAGGGCACATGGTGGGACACGCTAATCTCCAGCCTTGCGCTCCTGTTCTACGCCACGCCGCTTTTCTGGGTGGCGCTGATGGCGTCGCTCTTGTTCTCGGTCTGGCTCGGCTGGCTGCCCGGTTTCGGCTACCAGACCATCGGGGCGAATTACACCGGGATCGACCGCGTACTGGACATCGGCAAACACCTGATCCTGCCCGCGACGACGCTCGGCCTCTTCTTCACCGCGATCTACATGCGTATGACGCGGGCCTCGATGCTCGAAGTCTCGCGGCTCGATTTCGTCAAAACCGCCCGCGCCAAGGGGCTGCGCAATTCGGTGATCCAGCGGCGGCATGTGCTGCGCAACGCTTTGCTGCCGGTCATCACGCTGGCCGGTCTGCAAGCGGGCCAGATCGTCGGCGGTGCAGTCCTCACCGAAACGGTCTTTGCATGGCCCGGCATCGGGCGGCTGATGTTCGAGGCGATCAGCCAGCGGGATTACAACGTGATCCTCGGCGTCTTCTTCATCTCCGCCGCGATGGTGCTTTTGTTCAATCTCATCACCGATATTCTCTACGGTATCGTTGATCCCCGCATCAGGCTGACGAAATGAGCGCGTTCTGGTCCCGTTTCCGCCAAAACCGTGGCGCCGTGATCGGCCTCGTGATCCTCGCCATCGTGATCATCTGCGCCATCGCCGCGCCGTTCCTGTTCCCGCGAAGCCCGTGGTCGATGGTGCAGCGCCCATTCCTGCCGCCGTTCGAGATGGAGGGCCTGCCGCTTGGCACCGATGCGTTGGGCCGCGACGTGCTGTCGGGCCTCTTTCACGGCGCGCGCGTGTCGCTGCTGGTGGGGCTGGTGTCGACCGTGGTGGCGCTGGCCATCGGCATCCCCATCGGCGCGCTGGCGGGCTATTACGGCGGGCTGGTCGATGACGCGCTGATGCGGTTCACCGAGTTCTTCCAGACCATCCCGAGCTTCGCGCTCGCCATCGTGCTGCTGGCGATCTTCCAGCCGACGCTGGCTTACGTGATCCTCGCCATCGCCATCGTCTCTTGGCCTCCCGTTGCGCGTCTGGTGCGGGGCGAAGTGCTGTCCCTGCGCAACCGCGAATTCGTCGAGGCGGCGACGCTCTCGGGCCAAAGCAACCTGCGGATCATCCTGCGGCAGGTGCTGCCCAACGCCCTGCCGCCGATCATCGTTCTGGCCTCGCTCATGGTGGCCACCGCGATCCTGCTGGAAAGCTCGCTCTCCTTCCTGGGCCTTGGCGATCCGAACGTGATGTCCTGGGGCTACATGATCGGTGCCGCGCGCACCGTGCTGCGCACCGCGTGGTGGCTGAGCTTCATTCCCGGCGTGGCGATCCTGCTCACCGTTCTGTCGCTGAACCTGATCGGCGAAGGGCTGAACGACGCGCTGAACCCACGCCTGCGAAAGCGCACGTCATGAGCCTTTTGACGATTGATAACCTGTCCATCGCTCTGCCCAAGGGTGCGGATCGCGCGCTGGCGGTCAAGGACGTGTCCTTCACGCTCGACAAGGGCGAGATCCTCTGCATCGTCGGCGAAAGCGGGTCTGGCAAATCCATGTCGGCCAATGCGCTGATGGGGCTCTTGCCCGAAGGTGTGACGCCCTCAGCGGGCAGCATCACCTTCAAGGGGCGCGATCTGCTGACGCTGAGCGATGACGAGATGATGGCCCTGCGCGGCAAGGACATCTCGATGATCTTTCAGGAACCGCTGAGCGCGCTGAACCCCCTGATGCGGATCGGTGACCAGATCGCCGAGGTGTTCGAGGCGCATGATCTGCTCACCCCACCCGAACGCCGCAAACGCGCGCTGGAATTGCTGCACGAGGTCGGCCTGCCCGACCCCGACCAGACGATCCGCGCCTATCCGTTCCAACTTTCCGGTGGCCAGCGTCAGCGCGTCGTGATCGCGATGGCGCTGGCGCTGGAGCCGAAGATCCTGATCGCGGACGAGCCGACAACTGCGCTCGACGTGACGACGCAGGCGCAGATCCTCGATCTGATCGAAGACCTGCGCAAGCGGCATGGCATGGCGGTTCTCTTCATCACGCATGATTTCGGCGTCGTCGCCGATATCGCCGACCGCGTGATCGTCATGCAGCATGGCGAGGTGGTCGAAGCGGGCGAGGCCGAGACCGTTCTGCTGAACCCGACGCACCCCTACACCCGCGCATTGCTCGACGCGATCCCGGCACTGACCTTCCGCGACAGTGTCGAACAGACCGCCCAACCGATCCTGAGCGTGCGCGATCTGGACATGACCTTCACCACCCGCACCGGCGGGTTCTTCAAGAAACCGCGTGTCGTGAAAGCGGTGCAGAAGGCGACGTTCGATCTTTACCAAGGCGAGACCATCGGCATCGTCGGCGAGAGCGGATCGGGAAAATCGACGCTGGGCCGCTGCCTTGTGCGGCTGCTCACCCCGCAGAACGGCGTGGTCGAGATCGGCGGGCGGGACATTTCCAAGATCACCGGTGACGCTCTGCGCCAGCACCGCCGCCGCATCCAGATGGTATTCCAGGACCCCTATTCCTCGCTCAACCCGCGCTCGCGGATCGGTACGATCCTGACCGAAGGACTGATCGCCTATGGCGAGGACAAGGCTGCTGCGCGCGAGAAAGCGAAAGAGCTGCTGACGGTCGTGGGCCTCGATCCCTCCGCGATGGACCGTTTTCCGCATGAATTCTCGGGCGGTCAGCGCCAGCGGGTCGGTATCGCGCGGGCCTTGGCGCTCGATCCCGAGGTGATCATCGCGGATGAGGCGGTCTCGGCCCTCGACGTGTCCATTCAGGCGCAGGTGCTCGATCTGCTGGCCGATCTGAAGGACCGGCTCAACCTGTCGATGATCTTCATCACCCACGATCTGCGCGTCGCGGCGCAGGTCTGCGACCGCATCATCGTGATGCAGCGCGGCGAGATGGTCGAGTTCGGGCCTTCGGCGCAGGTTCTGGGCAATCCGCAAACCGCCTATACGCAATCGCTGCTGGACGCTATCCCCGGCAAGGCGCACGAAGCCGCACTCGCCAAGCAGAAGGAGGCGCAGCTGTGAGCCAGACCGCCCTAAAACCGCAGGAGGATGTGATCGAGGGCGTCTATCTCTGCACCCATCTCGACCTGCCCGACCTCTTCGGCGATGCCGTGGCAGACCAGCCCGGTCTGCGCCTCTACCGCCCCAAGGACGTGCCGGACCCCACCCGCATCCGCTTCGCGCTGGTCTGGCGGCCCGCGCCCGATGCGTTCGACGCCTACCCGAAAATCGAGCTGGTGCAGGTGATCGCCGCCGGTGTCGACGGGGTGCTGCGCAACCCGAGCTTGCCCGAAGATGTGACCGTGACCCGCGTGCATGACGACGAGCAAGCCGCGATCATGGCGGGTTTCGCCGCGTGGCATGTGGTCTGGCACCACCGTCACATGGGCAATTACCTGAAAGCACAGCGCGAGACGGTTTGGGACCGCACCACGATCAAGACGCTGCGCCCGCCATCGCAGGTGCGCGTCGGCATTCTGGGGTACGGTTTGATGGGTCAGGCGATCGCAAAGGCGGTGACGGCGTTGGGCTTTCCGGTCTTCGTCGCCACCCGCAGCGACGGCGACAGCGCGCCAGGCGTCAGCCGCATCTCGGGTGCGGACTCGGTGCAGGAGGTGGCCGCGCAATCGGACATCCTCATCAACATCCTGCCGTTGACCGAGGCCACGCATAACATCCTGAACGCCGATCTCTTCGCGCAGATGCCCGAAGGCGCGGCCCTGATCCAGCTTGGGCGCGGGCAGCATCTGGTCGAGGACGATCTGCTAGCGGCTTTGGACAGCGGCCGGATCGGGGCTGCCTCGCTCGACGTGTTCCGCGAGGAACCGCTGCCGCCGGATCACCCGTTCTGGACCCATCCGAACATCATCGTCACCCCGCATGAAGCCTCCGTGACCTCGCCCAAGGCTGTCTCCGACACGCTTGTGCAATCGGTGCGCGCCTGCATAGCAGGTCAGCGGCCGGCGGCGGCGGTGGACAAATCGAACGGCTACTGAGACCAACCAAGGACCACCCGCATGAAAGCCTTTTTCGACGAGCGCCAACTGGGCCACAAGCCCGAGGTCTACTATCGCGGCGGCGCGCCGATGCCGCACCCCGAACAGCCGCAGCGCGCTATTCTGATCCGCGACATGCTGCTGGAAAACGGCTTCCCGGTCGAGGCGCCGGAGGATTTCGGCGTGGGTCCGATCAAGGCGGTGCACGATCCCGATTACGTCGATTTCTTCACCGACGCCTACGAGCGTTTTCTGGCCGAGGCCCCGGAAGGCGCTTTGGGCATCCCGACACGCCATCCCGGCACGCGGCGCGGACGCTGCCCCAAGGACATCAACGGCGCGATGGGCTGGTGGATGACCGACACCTCGACCCCGCTGACGCCCGACACCTATCAGGCGATCTACTGGTCGGCGCAAACCGCGCTGTCGGCGGCGAAAGAGGTGATGGAGGGTGCACGCGCGTCCTACGGCCTCAGCCGCCCACCGGGGCATCACGCGATGACCGATTGCGCCAACGGGTTCTGTTTCTACAACAACGCAGCCATCGCGGCGCATCACATGCGGGACAAATGGGGCAAGGTCGCGCTTCTGGATGTGGATGTGCATACCGGCAACGGGTCGATGGATATTCTCTATGACCGTGGCGACATCTTCTTCTGCTCGCTGCATCCCGATCCGGCGGTCTATCCGACCTTCTATCTGGGTTACGCGGACGAGACCGGCGAGGGTGAGGGCGCAGGCACCACGCTCAACGAAGTGCTGAACATGGGCGATGGCGAGGCCGAGGTGATGGCCGCGCTCGACCGGGGCATCGCCGCGATCCAGCAGTTCGGCGCCGAGGCGCTGGTGATCTCGCTCGGCTTTGACATGGCCGCCGACGACCCTTTGGCGGCGGTCAATGTCTATCCCGAAGGCTTCGCCGAAATGGCCCGCCGCATCGCCGCGATGGGCCTGCCGACGGTGCTGATCCAGGAAGGCGGCTATCTGGGCCCGTCGCTCAGAAACAACGCCGAGGCGTTCCTGACCGCGTTCCGCGACGCGATCTGAGGGGCGCACGAGTCGCCGTGCGGAACAGCCGCGAGCGGCCTGCGGCAGCGGTCACGCCCTGTGCGGCGGTGGCCGCTTAAGCGCGCGTCAGAAGGTACGCGCAGGCGGCGCGGTCGAAGCCGGTGATGCGCAGCCCGTTCGCAAACGCGGCCTCAAGGGCTGCACGCACGCGCAGGCGTTCCGCAATCGCGGCGCCGAGGTCGGTCGCGACCAATGCGGCGAAATCCTGCGGGATAGATACGCGCTGGTCCGCCTCCCCCGCCCAAGGCACTGCGGTCAGGTCCCAGTCGGCCACCACCCGGTCCGATGGCACGCCCGCGTTGATCCCCTCCATCGGGCCATAGTAATCGCGGTGATACACGCCCGCCACAGCCCCCAGCCGCGCGATGTTGAGCACGGCATTGGCGCGGCGCACCGGATCGTAAGTCCAGCGCACGCGGGTGACGCCGCGCGCAAGGCACCAATCTTTTTGATAGAGCTTCATCCGCAGACCAAGCCCCTGCCCCTGCCAATCGGGATGCACGCCCAATCGGTGCGAATGCTGCGCCTTGGGGTCACTGGTCGGAAAACCGAAGAGAAACGCAACCATCTCATCGCCATGAAAAGCCCCGGCCACAAGCCCACCCTCATGTTGGATCGCCAACATAAGGTCGGAATTATCCGCCGGATCGTCATCGCCCCAGACGCGCCGCTGGAAGGCTTCCGCCGCCTTCATCTCGGCCAGCGAGGCAAGGTCGCGCAGCACCAGATCGGTCATGCCGTCCAGACCTCGATCACCTCGGAGACCTGATCGAGATAGGCATAATCCAGCGTCACGCCGATCCCCGCCCCCGGCGGCACTGACATCAGACCATCCGCCGCCTCGAGCGGTTCGTTGACGATATCGCGTTCGAAATACCGGCTGGCGCTCGACGTGTCGCCCGGCTTGGTGAAATTCGGCATCGTCGCCAGATGGATGTTGTGCGCCCGCCCCACCCCGCTTTCGAGCATCCCGCCGCACCAGACCGGCGCGCCGAAGGCAGCACAGACATCGTGAATCGCCCGCGCCTCGGCATAACCTCCGACGCGACCCACCTTGATGTTGATGACCCGCGCCGCGCCCATCTGAAGCGCGATCCGGGCGTCCTTGGCGGTGCGGATGCTCTCGTCCAGACAGATCGCCGTTTTCAGCGCCGCCTGCACCTGATTGTGATCCAGAATGTCGTCAAACGCGAGCGGTTGCTCGATATAATCAAGGTCGAACGCGTCCATCTTACGAAGCGTCGAAAGGTCGGACAGGGCGTAATCGGTATTCGCATCCACCGTCAGCTTGATGTCAGGAAACGCGTTGCGCACACCGGCCAGCAGGGCAAGGTCATGCCCCTGCTTGATCTTCAGCTTGATCCGCCGGTAGCCCTGATCCTGCGCCTCGGCGATCCGGTCCAGCGTCACGTCGAGCGGCGCGATGCCAAGGCTCACCCCGACCTCGATCCGGTTCCGAACGCCCCCCAAGAGGTGCCACAAGGGCTGGTTCAATGCCTTGGCCCACAGGTCCCAGACCGCCATCTCTACCACCGCCTTGGCCATCCGGTTGCCCCGCCACGGTGCCAGCACCGGCGCGATATCCGCAGAAGACGTGATCCGTTCGCCAACCAGCTTTGGCACAACCGCATTGCGCAACAGGTCCACTGCGCCGGCGGTGGTTTCCTCAAGGTAGTCCGGCAGCGGATCCATCACCCCTTCGGCCACCGCCTCGAGACCTCCCCCCCGAAGGATCAACAACGGAAAGGTCTTGTGTGTCATCGTTCCGGTGGAAATGACGAAGGGCGTCAACAATGGCAGATGCACCATCCGCAGTTCCGCCGAGTCGATCTTGACCGCATGTTTCATACCGAAGTGGTACGTCACGCCGCGCAGAGGAGCAATCGGATCGGATGATCTCGGACTGTTTGGAGCGAGAATGGCGCACCTCGACAGAGAAAGTTCGAACACTCTGTTTGAGGCGCTGGCCGAATGGGAGCGCCATCTCGCATCAGTAGACGCTAAGCGTCTGGGGTGCGAAAATGAGCATCCTAAGCCGTAAATTCAATAACTTAGCACAAGCCGAGGCAAAGAAGGCGGCCTATACGCCGCCCTTCTCGCTCCGACTTACCTACGAAGAACGGGCGCGGCTGGATGCCGAACGGGGCGACAAGTCTCTTGCCGCCTACATCCGAGAGCGTCTGTTCGGTGTTGATGCTGCACCGCGCAAGAAGCGCGGCAACAGTCCTGTTCAGGACAAGGAAGCCCTTGGCCGCATAGCTGGGGCGCTTGGTCAGTCTCGCTTGTCCCAAAACATGAACCAGCTCGCAAAAGCCGTAAACACGGGCTCCCTGCCTGTAACGCCTGAGACCGAAGCCGAAATCAAGGAAGCCTGCCGCGAAATCTCGGAAATGCGGGCGGCGCTCTTGGCCGCTCTCGGCAAAGCGCCAGGGAGCTAGCCATGATCTTGAAAGCCAAAGAGCGTGGCAATGCCCCGCAGCTCGCCCGCTACCTGCTGGCAATGCGAGATAATGAACACGTCGAACTCCATGACGTGCGCGGATTCATCAGTGATGATCTGGTCGAGGCATTCAGAGAAGCCGATGCCATTGCGCGGGGAACGCGCTGCGAGAGGCATCTGTTCTCCATGAGCTTTAACCCGCCTGAAGGCGCGGATGCGTCCATTGGGGACTTCGAAAGGGCAATAGAGCAAGTAGAAGCCAAACTTGGGCTGGAAGGCCAGCCCCGCGCCATTGTCTTCCACGAAAAAGACGGGCGGCGGCACGCTCATGCCGTCTGGTCACGGATCGACAGCGAGCGGATGCGAGCTTTGAACCTCAGCCACTACAAGATCAAGCTGCGGGACGTATCGCGCCAGCTCTACCTTGAACATGGCTGGGCAATGCCGCGCGGCTTGGAAGATCGCAGCTTGCGCGACCCGCTCACCTTCACGCGCGAAGAATGGCAGCAAGCGCAGCGGGCTGGCCTTGACGCAAAGGAGCTGAAAGCGGTCTTCAAGACTGTCTGGGAAACATCAGACAATCGCGCAGCCTTCGAACAGGCGCTCAAGGAACGCGGGTTCTGGCTCGCTAGAGGTGATCGGCGCGGCTTTGTCGCGGTCGATTATCGCGGTGAGGTTTATGCCCTAGCCCGCTACAGCGGCGTCAAGGCAAAGGACGTGGCCGCGAAGCTCGGCGATCCGCAAGAGCTACGTTCGGTCGAACAGGTGAAGGCCGACATTGCTGGCCGTATGACGGCCAAGCTGCAAGAATTCATCAAGCAGGCCGAACGGGACGCGGCGCGGCGGTCGTTGCAGATCGACTTCCGCAAGGCGGAGATTGTCGGGCGGCATGAGAAAGAGCGCCGCCAGCTTACAGAAGCCCATGAGAAGCGCTGGCAGGCCGAAACCCGCAAGCGGGCTGAACGTCTTCCAAAGGGGTTCTCGGGCATCTGGCATCGCCTGACTGGCAAATATGCCAAGGTTCGAGCGCAGAATGAACATGAAGCGCTGAAAGCCCTGCACCGCGACCGCGCAGAAAAGGACGCGATGATCCTCAAGCAGATCGAAGAGCGGCAGGTTATCCAGCGCGATATACGAGCGCAGCGGGAAGCTGCGCAAGACGAGTTGTTGCGGCTACGCGAAGACGTGGCGCACTACATGCGTAATGATCGGCATGCCCCCGATCACACGCCCACGCGCAAGCGCGAGAAAACCCGCGAAGAAGGCCGCGAACGCGCACCTCGCCCGCACCGCAGGCATGGGTTCGAGCCGTAGTTAGATGCTATTGGAATAAGGCAACCGATCATTTGGGAACAAATAGTGGAGACGAATAGCCATCAACCTGCAACCTGTACAATCCATTATCCTCCACCTCACCAGTCACAACAACGCTCGTGCCATCGCCAAGGATGACATGATTTTTGATATCGCCAGGCTCATAGACCGCGCGAGGCTCACCTACTATAAAGCCAGACACATTCTTCATCGCCTTGATTGCGGGCTTTGGCGACTCCTTAGCAATGACATCCCTTTCTGCATCTGTCGCCTTAACCTCTTCCAGACTCAGCAAGACGGGAGTAATGTGCCACATAGTAAATGCTGGGAACATGGTTCCAGACACCTCAATTTCGTCTTCACTTGAAATTATATCTTTCTTTTCCTGCGGGAGTTCACTCCAATTTATCACCATCTGCACTTCTGAAACTGCGGGATAGGAAACGTTGCTAAGCTCGTCCATTCCATCAAGCATTTGCCGACCGAGGAAGCAAGTCACCTTGTCGAGCAAAAGCACAGGAGTTTCGAACTCTCCCTGATAATCATGGTAACCCTTCTTTGTAATTTTCCGACCTTGTAGCGTGATTAATTTCGGCTTATAGCCATCGCCAGCAAAATTGTCGCTAATATCAACACACCTCTGCTTTTCGCAGTCGCAGGAAAAATTATTGCTAATGACTCCTGCGCCCTCCTCTCCCTTGTTTTGATCTCGGAGGTAAGATTCCGCATTCTGCGGGTATCCAGGGCGATTAGTGCTGTCATTCCACTTTGAATAAGCTGAGCCGCTCTCACTCATATCCTTCGGTGATAAATAGTAGAGAACTGCGCCAATCACTAAGATTAGGATGAGTATCCCAACAATGGCTTCGATGAGATACTTTCGATCTGATGATTTTGTTGCATCGGGGGATGCATGCCCTTCATCTGCCACATTCGAATTAACTGTGACTGGAGTGGGTTTCTGGTCAGGAATGTTGTTTTCCGATATCGCCGCGATATTAGGAGTGGACAGGTTCCATTTGAGCATCGCCAGCCGTGCCTCGGGCGATTCATAGTTGTCGATTACGTATCCATCTTGAAATAATTTTTCCGCATACAACTTGTTGCCCGAGAACCCAAGCCAAACTTGCAGCAAAAGTATTGCAGCGCCACCAAAATACATATCCACAAAGATGTAAATTACCCACATAGAGGCCATAAGCGCCCCAAGCGCATAAAGCCCCCTCATAAAGAGAGGAAAGCCGAAACAAGGAGAAAAGATCAATAGCGTCCAGCTAAATCCTATCTTTACTTGCTTATACTGACCAGTGGATTGTTTTTTCAGCGTAACCTTCATGAAAATTCCTTTTAAAAAAGGAAAACGATATCATCTTATTGATGTATTTAAAATTGCTTTTAACCTAATCAGCATCCCGAAAAGCTTTACTTGGTTTTGAAAGGGCGCTCTAGGAGCGCCCTTCGTTTTGCTGCGGGGTATCTTCGAGCGGAGCCCGCAGGACGATCCGTCCGTTGATCGGGCAAGTCTCAAGCTGAAGCGTGTAGCCCTGTCCGTCCTTGTGCGCCCAAGCTGCGCCGACTTTGTTCCAGAAGGATTTTTCGCCTCTCTGCGTGACGTGCCAGGCCAGAAGGTCGGGTGCGTTTAGGGGCTGCTGGGCGGTGTTCGTAGTTTTCATTTTCTCGCATGCCATAATCTCATCTCCTTTGTTTGGGGTGGCTTGCTAACGCCCTCCCGTCAGGCCGAAGGCAAAGGTTCGGGATTCATGGTCAACACGGCTGGCGCAGCCAGGTGGTGCGGGCAGGCCATTGAAGGCAGTGCCGCGTTCGGTCAAGGAAATCGCAGCGCGATTATTGGGTGTCCTCAAAGCAAGTCCGCCCCAATCAAAGGGGTGAGAGTTACGCGGTCAGAATAACGGCGACTGCCCTTCAGCCAGCCGCATCCGTCATGCCCTGCTTCGTGTCTCGCGCATCTTCTGGCGATAATCCACATCTGGAAACGCTGGCGTTGCCCTTGGCGAGCACATTGTGACGGCGGGCAAAGCCGATGCCGCTTCTTTCCGATCAACCGAGATCAATCCTGTGGTGCTTTGGGCGATAGCAGCCGCAAACCGTAGACGCGCTCCCTGCGCATCCGCCTATGACGTTCAAGCGTCAGTGCCGAACCATCAGCGCCTTCATTGGCCGAGATGATGTGTGTGCGAGCCGAAAGGCTCTGAATGGTTCGGAGCCTCCTTGAAGCCAAAGGAGGATGACATGAAACTTGTCTCTCGATTTGAAGCAGCAACGCTAAGCACGCCTGAATTGCACGGTCTGCGAAAAGAAGCGTTCATCGCCTTCACTGCCGCCCCGCGCGGCTCGCAGGAACAGCGCGAAGCGCTTGTGACGATGCGAACTATCGAAGATGAGCTGGCGACCCGTGCGCCAGGTCTCTAAATCCTGATGCGGCTGGCCGTGAGGTCAGCCGCGAATTTTCTGTTGCTCGCATGCTGGTCAGATAGCGTCAGTATGCATCACCGCTGTTGCCTCAACCAGCATCGAATTCTTAAAATATAGATAGATCGTACACTGGCGAGATACGGGTATGATTGAGAATAGTATTTGGCCAAAGCTGAATCCTTCAGGCGCTTGCCATTTCAATTTTGCATAATATGCATAAAGTGCTTGATCAAAGTCGCTTTCCTTTACCATAAATTGCTCTGGATTCTTTCGGACGTTCTTCAAAATGCTTCGTGGCGCGCCGAAACCCGCCTTCTCTATCTCCAATATCGCATCCTTGTAATTTGCGCAGCACTTCATCATGTGAGCATTGACTGCCGCACTCAACGCCTGCTGATCTTCCGTCGAACCAACTCGCATTTTCCCAGCCCATGCCAAAAGCTGCTTCAATGATTTGGCTTTTGAGAGCTTGGCGACGTCAACGCTTGTGTTTTCAGGAAGCGTAATTGCTTGACTGCTGGCGGTCGCATCGGCGGTAGCGCTTTCACCTGCCGTGCCGACTATTGGGAACGTGAGGCCGATACTAGCGGCAATCAAGACGGACAACAGCCATATTCTTTTCTGAATCAAAACAATCACCAATAAATCTTTGCAAACTAAATACTTAGAAATGTTACCACGCGCGCGCACAGGATGTCATTTTTATATTCCACTTATTTCCTGACTCTTCTTCCCCCTTAGAGGAAGCGGCTGGCCGAGAGGCCAGCCGAAAATTTTAGAACAAGGAAAGTTGCGCCCCGCGCCAGCCTGTGCGCACGGCCTCGTGATCGAGCCATGCGGTAACAATAGCGACTGCGCCGCCGTAGCCCGTCACCGTGCCCTTGTGCGTGAAGTGCGAGCGGTAGCCTGTCTCGGTGACGGGCAACGGCGCTCTGCTCTCGGTGCGCAGTTCAATGTGATCGACCATGCCGAACGCTTCGGGCGCGAATGTTATCTCGATCTGAATCCCGCGCCATACGGTTGTATGTTGTGCCATTGTTGTGCCCTCCGCCGTAGCGGAGCCGCCGCTTACGCGGCGACTCCTTCTGCTGTTTCGGTCTGGGCTTGGAAGCCATGCAGGAAGTCTGCTGCCTTTTGGGCGTGGGCGGCTGCCGAGAAGATCGCCCGCTTATCGTCCTTCAGCACCTTCAGCCAGCTCTGGATATAGGCGGCATGATCTGTGCCAGCCTCGGGGGTCAGGCCAAGATCGGCACAAAGGAACGCCGCGCCAAGTTCGGCAACAAGTTCTTCGCGGGCGTAGCCTTCATCGCCCCATTTCTTGCGCCCGAATTCTCGGTCAAGGCGCTTGGGGTGCTTCGTCCAGTGCGTCAGCTCATGCGCCAAGTTCGCATAGTACGCCTCGGGGCTGCGGAAACACTCGAAGACGGGCATCTGCACATGATCGCTGCCGCCGCTATAGAAAGCCTGATTGCCGCCGTGCCGAACGTCCGCGCCTGTCGCCGCGAAGAAGTCTTCGGCATGGGGGATGCGCTGCGCGGGGTCTATGACAGGCTCGGGCTTGACGTAGTAGTGCTCGGGCAAGCCTTCGATCTGCTCCACATTGAAGACGGTGTAAGCTTTCATAAACGGTATGGTGCGTTCTTCCTCCGTGCCGTTGTCCTGCTCCTCTAGCTTCGTGATGGTGTTGGCATAAACAACGGAATTGCCGCGCTCGCCCTTCCTGACGTGTGCGCCCAGCTCTTGGGCTTGGCGGTAGGTCATCCAGTACGGGGAGAAATAGCCCGCCTCCATCGCCGCGCCCCACAACATCAGAACGTTGATGCCGCTATAGGCTAGGCCGTTATGGCGCAGGGGCTTGGTCACGCGCCCATCCATGTTGCCAGCGCTCCACGGCTTCAGCCATGTGAGTTCGCCCTGCTCCAAATCGGCGATGATCTTGTCTGTAACTTTCTGGTAAACGTCTTGTTTCACTTCCTTTTCTCCTTTGATCGGTTGCGCATGCAACCGATCTGCCCCTCTGGCGAAGAGAGGGGGGAGACCGTCACAGACCGCAGGCAGCGGTGGGGGATCGCCCATCCTGCACAAGCAAAGCGCGGAAGGATGGGGAGACCGCTGACTGCGCCCAAAGCCCATGCGAAGGGCTTGGTCTTGACGGCGAAGGGGGTCGCAGACCCCAAAACAAGAAAGAGAAAGTCAGCCTGCCAGGGCTGGCATCAGGCCCGCGCAAGGGATGGAAGCCGCATGGCCGAGACCGCTACAGGCGGGCTCGGTTCACGACAGCCCGACCCGAAGGGGTGCGCCAAGTTCAAGTGAATTTTCAGAAGGGTATTTCATCATCGAGATCGTCAGATGATGCTGTATCCGCAGCAGCAGCGACTTCCTCTTCGGGTTGTTCGGGCGGCATTGAGCCATTGTCACTACCGAGCCCCCAATGTTCGATGACATCATCCAATGGAAATGCATCAGCTTTTGCCCAATCAACGTATGGCGCTGCCGTCGCGCTCCAGGGTTCTTTTGACGGGAGGTTGATCTGAACGCGCGAGGGCACATGAAACGCGCTCCCAAAGACGATAGCCTCACCCGAAGCTAGAACAGTCACCTGATCAAGCAGCCTTTGCGCCTGTCTTGGGATGATGCGCCTGAAATGGTCAATATCGTCGGGATTCTGAAGCCTGTGGGAGAAGAAATTCGCGCATTGGCTAACAATCGTCGGACTGACCTCGCTAGGTCGCTGACTTGCGACGATTAGCGAAAGTCCGAACTTGCGACCTTCCTTGGCCACACGTTCGAAGGCGCGACGAGACAAACTGTGTCCTCTGTCCTCGGCGCGTCCTTGTGGTCGCGCGTAATTGTGGGCTTCTTCCAGAACCAGAACCCATGGATAACGGCTACGGACTTCAGGACGCAGCATTTCTCGGGTTTCAAGTAGAAGCCGCCCGAGCAAGGCACAGGCAAAAGGCAGCACTTCGGCCGCAAGCATCGAAAAATCCAAAACTGATACGCGCATACCGTCCGACTGCGAGATACCGAGAGCTTTGATCCAGTCTTCGAAAGATTCGATATTCTGATCTTCGTAGGAGAAAAATGACTGCCACCGACGGTCATCAAGGCGCGTCCGCAATCTCAGTTTTAACGTCAACAGGTACTGATCAATCTTCTTGCTGCTTTCCTGATCCGTGGTGCGGTCTACAAGGTTCGGATCGCGAAACTCGTGAACGGGCACAAATCGCGGAGAGTCGGCGGTCTTCGCGAAGTTGATCCCTTCATGCTGTCGTGCAGATATCGTCTCAAGTAGCTCCGTGCGTATCTCTACAAGCCGATCCCGCACAACGCGGTCATTTGATACCTTGCGCCATTGATCTGTTGAACTAGGCGTCCAGGTAGCGAGACGCCCGAACTCAACCCAATCGATAACTGATGCGTATTGCGCTGCATGATCGATAAAGACGTCGAAGCTGCCACCAGCGGGTGAACGCGGATCATCGAGCCATTGAAGTGCTGAGTCGATCTTCCCAATCGCAACTTGCAGCGGATCGTACGCCCCTGCACCAGTGCGTGAAGCTTTTGAAATAGACCACCAATCTTTCAAGACGGGCTCTTGCGTCGCCTCCGATGCCTGAAGCCAGTCGCAAATTTCCTCACCGTTCATGAGCCAGACGGGTAGGCAAAATTCTTTTCCGTTCAGATAAACCCTATTGGGTTCGCGCGCATATGCCGCACTCTCTTCGGGGAGGAAGGCGTTAGCATATTCCCCGTTAATATCAAGGATGAAGATGTGCGGCTCGGCATCATCGACGACACTGAAGGTCTCGAGTTCGATGATGCCGCGAAGAATGCTGGCGACGGTATAGGATTTACCTGAGCCAGTGTTACCGACAACCGCAAGCGGTCGTGAGAACAGGTCGTTGAACGAAGCCTTGATGCGCGTGTTTTCATCACCCGTTTGGTGTCCGATCTCTAACGGATAATCGTAGTCTTCATCTTCGCTACCTGCGGGGCGGTTTCGCTTGGGAGGATGTGCGAAAATGCCCGTCAACACGTCTGGGTCAGCGACTTCGGCGGGCGTATCTAGGGTCGGGAGGACGGTAATTCCAGTGTCGAACTTCCACGCACGTGGTGCGGTCTGCTTGACAGTGCCTAAAAGCTGTACCGACGCGATGCGCCGTGGTTTCGTCAGTTCGAGAGATAGCTCCTCATCTCGTGTCGGATCGTAGCTCTCTCGGGCTTCAAGGTCACTTAGAATACCAATGGCGTGCGACCCCGCTCCGAGATCAAAGGTCAGAAAGGAATTGATCGCGACGGCACGTTGTACGCCATCAGGCGTAGCGCGGGCTGATGACTTTGCATCAGGCGATAGCTCGACTTTCAGACGGAAGCCATTGACGGAAACGACATGACCGATGACGCGAGGCTGCTCCATCAATCGTCCCCAGCGCCACCTTGTGGCTCACGGTCATCCGTCTTCTTGATCTGCTCTTCGAACATGCGCAGACGCTTGTAGTCATCGAGCCACTTCACATCGGGCATGACGTTGCGCGCGAAATCGGCAAAAGTCGCTGTTTTGTAGGAGCAGCCCTGCCCTTCCACCAATCGCTCGGTTAGAACGAATGCCCGTTGGCCGAGACTCTGATATCGGCGAATCCGCTTCACAATCTCACTGTCAGGGTTCGGTTCGACAACGAGCATTACAAGTGAAGGATTCATAAGAGCGGTTTCAATGATGCGTGTGACGTGCTCGTCCCCGAACCCGTACCCCATGACAAGCAGGAAGGTTTGAGGCTGATTCAGACGTGCGTGGAAAAGACGAAAGAGATGCGCGTAAGGCATCCCCAGTGTTTGGGTAAACTTCTGTGAAGTCGGTAGAATTCCGAAAGACTCAATGCCCGAGAACGCTTCAGATTCGAGTGCGAGAGCTTTGTCTTGCGCCGATGCTTCACGATATGCGGCCGCGAAGGAAAGATCGCGATGACGCGCTCTGTATATACCCGCTTCATCTACATACCAGTGCAGAGAGCCATGTAGTTTATAGAACTGCATGAACTTGTCGAAGCGTCTGACGCGTCCTTCTGCGACATCGCCAGGATAGTAGATATCGAGGCCGTAGACGGCGGGATCAAACCTCGAGCTAGTCTTTCCTGAAAATCCGTCAAAATATTGAATTCCCAATTCTTCCATAGCCTGCTCAAACAGTGTGTCATAGTTGAGCGTGAAGAGATGAGTGCGACCAAGATTTGTATCGCGGGCACTCAATTTTGCGAGGAATGGTATATGACCTGACGAACTTTCTGCATCCGCACCTGACAACTCGCTACGGTCGATTTGTAGCGCACACTCCGCAAATATCGCCTTCTCGATCCGCGTTTGCAGTTCCGCAAGGTCATCTTCGGCAATACTCAGATGCTCGTCGGCACCAGCGACGTCCGTTCCCTTCCATTCAATATTTTGTATGGGCGACTGATCAGATGCGGTCAGTCCCGAAACATTGAAAAGGTAACTGAGCCAGTCTTCGAAACCTAGCGGACCGTCATCTCCCGCTGGCCATCCCGAGATGCGATGGCGAATGACGGCTTTCGCGGAGTCGGGGACAGGCGTCTGAGCAACAGCTTCAAGTACTAGACATTCAAGGTTGTTGGCCTTCCGACCTGCCATGAGACGACCACCGCACCCGACAGAACAACCTGCTGCCGTCAGAACCACCACGTTTTCCATCCTGAGCCAATCCGCGAGTAGCGCCTGAATGCGCCGAATGCCTTCGTCGGGTGACTTGTCTTTCAGAAGGTCATCGCTTTCGCCCGCAGAGACAGGCGAAAGCAGCTTATAGGGCGATAATACCGTCATGCCTCGATCTCCAGTTTCGGGAGACCGCGCACGATCTTCATAGTTTCGAGGCTGACGGTGATAACCCGTTGGAACAGCTCAAGCGGATAGGCAGGGTTTCCGACCGTCTCGATGGCGTAGCGGTTTGAACCGCTCCGGGTTTGCCGGAGGCTCCAACTCTTGAGTAGGATGGAGCATCATGAGCAAGACGACGAACAAATAT
>NZ_CANKYW010000008.1 GCF_947488135.1 uncultured Marivita sp.
TCTGGCCGCGTCCAAATGAAAGATTCCGACATGCACGTTCTCATCATCGGCGCCGCTGGCATGATTGGACGCAAGCTGGCCGAACGCATCGCCGCAACGGGCGCGTTGGGCGGCAAACCGGTGAATGCGATGACGCTTGCGGATATCGCGGAGCCGCAGGTCGCGCCCGATTTCTCCGGCACGCGCACCGCGCTGGCAGCCGACTTGACGGACCCCGGCACCGCCGACAGCCTGATCGCGGACCGCCCCGACGTGATCGTGCATGTGGCCGCCATCGTGTCGGGCGAGGCGGAAGCCGATTTCGACAAGGGCTACAGCATCAACCTCGACGGCACGCGCGCCTTGTTCGACGCGATCCGCGCAATCGACGGCTACACGCCCCGTGTGATCTACGCGTCGTCGCTGGCGGTGTTCGGCGCGCCGTTCCCGCCGAAGATTCCCGACGATTACCACCTGACCCCGTTGACAAGCTACGGCACGCAAAAGGCGATCGGGGAACTGCTGCTCAACGACTATTCGCGGCGCGGGTTTCTCGACGGTGTTGGCATCCGCTTTCCCACCATCTGCATCCGCCCCGGCAAGCCGAACAAGGCGGCCTCCAGTTTTTACTCCGGCATCCTGCGCGAGCCTTTGAACGGGCAAGAGGCGGTGCTGCCCGTGGGCACCGATGTGCGGCATTGGTTCGCCAGCCCGCGGTCCGCTGTTGGTTATATCGACCATGCGGCGACACTGGACACGACGCAGTTGGGCGCACAGCGCAACATGACCATGCCGGGGGTGTCGGCCACCGTGGGCGATCAGATCGAAGCGTTGCGCGCCGTCGCCGGAAACGAAGCGGTGGCGCTGATTAGGCACGAACCCGACCCGATGGTATCCGCCATCATCTCGGGCTGGCCCCGCGATTTCGTCACCGCGCGCGCCTGCGATCTGGGCTTCCGCGCCGAAGAGAATTTCCGACAGATCATCGAGGTCTATCTGGAAGACGAGATGGGCTGACACGCCCTGCCCCGTGCCGGGCCTGACGGCACATCGAACATCCTGCGTTTCGCGCAGGCCGAAAACAAACTGGGAGGAGACCCAAATGAAACACACCTTTACCGCCCTCACCGGCGCCCTTGTCCTTGCGGCAGGCGTCGCATCGGCCCAGCAGAACATCGTCGTGGGCCATTCCCTGTCGCCCGAGTCGCATTACGGCGTCGGCGCGCAGGCGTTCATCGACACGCTGACCGAACTGTCGGGCGGCGAATTCACCGGCAGCCAGGCGCCCGCGGGTCAGCTTGGCGGCGAACGCGACATGATCGAAGGGCTGCAAATCGGTTCGATGGACGTGGTCATCACCTCCACCGGCCCGCTTGGCAACTTCGTGCCCGAGGTCTACGCGCTCGACCTGCCGTTCCTGTTCCGCGACTACGATCACGCGCGCAAGACGCTTGACGGAGAGATCGGCCAGGAGCTTCTCGAGAAGATCAACGAGAACCAGCTTGTCGGCCTTGCCTGGACGGAAAACGGCTTCCGCCACGTGACCAACTCGCAGCGCCCGGTGCGCACACCCGAGGACCTTGAGGGACTGAAGCTGCGCACGATGGAGAACCGCGTGCACATGGAAGCCTTCTCGGAAATGGGCGCGTCGCCCACCCCGATGGCCTTCCCCGAGCTTTTCACCGCGCTTCAGCAAGGCGTTGTCGACGGGCAGGAAAACCCCGTCACCGTCATCACCGCATCGAAGTTCTGGGAAGTTCAGGGCCATGTGTCGCTGACCGGCCACGTCTATTCCCCGGCAGTCGTTCTCGCCTCGCCGATCCTGATGGACGGCCTGACCGAGGAACAGCGCGGCTGGTTCTACGAAGCCGCCAAGGCATCCGCTGCCGCCACGCGCGCCGAGGTCAACCGCCTCGAGGATGCGGGCGTCGCGCTGCTGCGTGAAAACGGGATGGAGGTCATCACCGATATCGACAAGGCCCCCTTTGCCGCCCTCGCGGAGCCGGCCTACGCGGTCTACACCGACCAGTACGGCACCGAGATGGTCGATCGCATCAAGGCGGTCGAGTAAGGCATCCTTCGGCAGGCGGCCCACCCGCCTGCCGATCCTTTGCGGTCCTGACCAAAAGGCAGTTTCATGCGTCTTTTCCTGCGCTTCGAGGATTTCACCACGGGGCTTGCCCTGCGCCTGTCGATCACCTTCCTCGTGATTGCGGCGTCCCTCGCGCTGTTTCAGGTGATCACACGCTTCGTCTTCGGCGCGCCCTCGACATGGTCCGAGGTCATCACCCGCTCCGCGATGATCTGGTCGGTGTTCCTTGGCGTCGCGGTGGCGTTCCGGCACGGCGCGATGATCTCGGTCGACATCATCCAGAACAGCCTGCCGCCGCGCCTTGGTCTGGGCGTGTTCCTTTTTGCCAATCTCGGCTCTGTGATATTTTTCTCGATCCTCTTCTGGCAGGGCTACCTGATGACCCTGCGCGTGGTCCCGCAAAGCCTTGCCGCGCTGGAAATCTCCATCGCCTGGGTCTACGCCGCGCTGCCGGTCGGGTCGGTGTTCATCCTGATCGCCGTTCTGGCTTCCATGATCCGCGCCGTTCAGGGGGATTGGCTGATCGCCCGTAATGCCGAGGCAGAGCAATGAACGCCGCCCTCGGTCTCTCGCTCGCCCTCCTCTTCGTCATCGGCGTGCCCATCGCCGTGGCCATCGGCCTTGCCTCGGTCATCGGGATCGAGGCGCAGGGCCGCCTGCCGCTCTTGCTCGTGGCACAGCGCATGTTCACCGGCATCGACAGCTTCCCGCTCATGGCGATCCCGCTTTTCATCCTCGCGGGCAACCTCATGTCGGCGGGCGGCATCTCGCACCGCCTCGTTGAACTGGCGAAATCGCTGGTCGGCGGCATCCAGGGCGGGCTGGCCTGCACCTGCGTGCTGACCTGCATGCTCTTCGCGTCGGTCTCGGGCTCGTCCGTCGCCACCACATTCGCCATCGGCGCGATCCTCATTCCCGCGATGGTCAAGCACAACTACCCCCGCCCGCTTGCCGCGTCGATCCAGGCATCCTCGGCGGAACTGGGCGTGCTGATCCCGCCGTCGATCCCGCTCATCCTTTATGGCGTGTCCACCGACACCTCCATCGGCAAGCTCTTCATCGCGGGGCTTGGCCCCGGCTTCGTCGTCGCCGGATCGCTCATGGCGCTGGTGCTGGTGATCTGCCGCGTGCGCGGCATCGGCATGGAGGACGGACGCGACCGCGCGAGCGTCGGCAAGGCGTTTGTGTCGGCCATGCCCGCGCTGCTCATCCCCGTGGTGATCCTCGGCGGCATATACTCCGGCATCTTCACCCCGACCGAGGCCAGCGCCGCCGCCGTGGCCGCAGCCCTCATCGTCGGCATGGCGATGTACCGGGAAATCAAATTCGCGGACTTGCCGGAGATCCTCAAGAAGACCGTGATCTCGACCTCGGCGATCATGATCATCATCTCGGCTGCCGCGCTCTTTTCCTTCCTCATCGCACGGTCGGGTCTGCCGAACGAGATTGCGGCGTGGTTCAAGGATATGTTCGACAGCCGTATCGCGTTCCTGTTGGCCATCAACATCCTTCTGCTGATCGTCGGCATGTTCATCGAGACCTCTGCCGCGATCCTCGTGCTGGCGCCGATCCTAACCCCCATCGCCATCGCCTATGGCGTCGATCCGGTGCATTTCGGCCTGATCATCGTGGTCAACCTCGCGCTGGGGATGATCACCCCGCCCTTAGGCGTGAACCTCTTTGCCGCCTGCGCCGTGGCGAACCTGCGGGTCGAAAAGATCATCCCGCAGCTGATCTGGTTCGTCCTGACCGTCTTCGCGGCGCTGATGGTCATCACCTATGTCCCGGCGATCACGCTCTGGCCGGTCGAGCTTGTTTTTGGAGAATAATCGCATGAACGTCCTCTTTGCCGGATTGGGCTCGATGGGCCTTGGCATGGCGCAAAGCCTTTTGCGCGCGGACCACACAGTTCAGGGTGTCGATCCGAACAGCACCCGCGTCGACATGCTGTGCGCCGACGGTGGCGTTGATGATCTCGAACAGGCCGACGCGCTGGTCAGTGCCGTTCTCAACGCCGACCAGACCCGCGCGGTGCTGTTCGGCCCGGACGGACTGGCAGATCACCTACGCCCCGGCGGTGTGATCCTCTCCTGCGCCACCGTCGCCCCCGCGTTTGCCCGCGAGATGGAGGCCGAAGCGCAGGCGCGCGGTCTGCACTATCTCGACGCGCCGATTTCCGGAGGCGCGGCCAAGGCAGCCGAGGGTCGCTTGTCGATCATGGCCGCCGGGTCCGCCGATGCGTTCGAGGCGTCCGAACCCTTGCTCGACGCGATGGCCGAAACGGTGCACCGGCTGGGCGATAGCGCAGGCGCGGGATCGGCGATGAAGGCGGTCAACCAGCTTCTTGCCGGCGTGCATATCGCCGCGATGGGTGAGGCGATGGCCTTTGCCGCCTCGCAGGGGTTGGACCCAGCCAGGGTCGTCGATGTGATCTCGGTATCCGCCGGAACGTCGTGGATGTTCGAGAACCGTGCGCCGCATGTGGTCGACGCCGACTACGCACCCCGGTCCAAGGTCGACATCTGGCCGAAGGACCTCGGCATCGTTACCGACGTCGCTTCCGATGCGGCCCTTCCCCTTCCTGTCACGCAAACGGCGCTTTCCCAATTCCGCGCCACCTCGCAGGCTGGCATGGGCGACGAGGATGACGCGGCCATCGCGAAATACGTCGCGCGGCGGGGCGGCGTGAAATTACCGGGGGACGACTGATGCTTCTGGGCTGTATCGGCGACGATTTCACCGGCTCCAGCGATCTGGCCAATACGCTGGCCAAGCAGGGGATGCGTACGGTGCAATATACCGGCGTGCCGGATCGCCCTGCGGATGACGATGTGCAGGCCGGTGTCGTCGCGCTGAAATCGCGCTCCATCGACCCTGACGAGGCGGTTCGGCTCTCACTCAAGGCGCTCGACTGGCTGCGCGCGCAGGGATGTCAGCAGATTTTCTTCAAGTATTGCTCCACCTTCGACAGCACGCCCGAGGGCAATATCGGCCCCGTCGCCGACGCTCTGGCCGAGGCGTTGGATGCAGAAAAGGTCATCGTCTGTCCCGCCTTTCCGGGTGCGGGGCGTTCGGTTTATCAGGGCTATCTGTTCGTCAAGGACAGGCTGCTGAACGAAAGCGGGATGGAGAACCATCCGCTCACCCCGATGACCGACGCCGATTTGCGGCGTCTTATGGCGACACAGAGCCGTTATCCGGTGGGTCACATCCCGGCGGAGACGGTGTTCCAAGGGCGCGAGGCCATTGCCGACGCGATGCGCGCTGCGCCCGAGCGGATGTTGATCGTCGATGCCCTGCGCGACGCGGATCTCATGGAGATCGGCGCGGCGGCGAAGGGCCACCCACTTGTCACCGGCGGATCGGGCGTGGCGCTTGGCCTGCCCGCGAATTTCGGCTGCACGCCCGCGCCTGTTGAGTGGCATGGGCAAAGCGGCAAGGCGGCGATCCTGTCCGGCTCGTGCTCCACCGCCACGCGCGGGCAGATCGCGCATCACCTCAAGGCGCATCCGGGTCTGAAGATTGATGCCGCAGAAGTCATCGACGGCACGCAGACCGCTGAACAGGTGGCGCGATGGCTGGTGGAGACCGACGGCCTGCCGCTGGCCTATAGTTCCGCCGATCCGGACGAGGTACGCCGCACGCAAGAGGCGCATGGCCGGGAGGAATCCGCCCATGCGCTCGAGACCTTTTTCGGCGATGTCGCGCGGCATCTTGTGGAGATGGGCGTCACCCGCCTTCTGACCGCAGGCGGCGAAACCTCGGGCGCGGTGGTCGAGGCGCTGGCGCTCGACACGCTGCGCATCGGGCCCGAGATCGACCCCGGCGTGCCCGCCCTGCGCGCCAGCGACAATCTGGTTCTGGCGCTGAAATCCGGCAATTTCGGCAGCGAGGATTACTTCGAAAAAGCCGCGACCCTGTTGGAGCGGGACGCATGAGCGATACCAAACTCCGCGACCAGATCTGCCTGCTGGCGAAATCCCTGTTCGACCGGGGCCTGACCCACGGCAGCACCGGCAACATCTCGGCCCGTACCGAGGATGGCGGGCTGCTTGTCTCGCCCACCGGGACCAGTTTCGGCCGTCTCGATCCCGCGCGTTTGTCGCGGTTCGATGCGAACGGCACGCTGATCGACGGAGACCCGCCGACCAAGGAAATGCCGCTACACACCGCCTTTTACGACACCCGCAGCACCGCGGGCGCGGTGGTGCATCTTCATTCCTGCCATTCCGTCGCGTGGTCGATGATGCCCGATGCCGACGAGGACAATTTCCTGCCGCCGCTCACGCCCTATGCAATAATGAAGCTGGGCCGCGTGAAGCTCCTGCCGTTCTTCCTGCCGGGCGATCCCGCGATGGGCAAGGCGGTGCGCGGGCTTGCGGGCAAGCGCAGCGCGGTGATGCTGGCCAATCACGGGCCGGTGGTGGCGGGCAAGGATGTGGAAGCCGCCTGCAATGCGGTCGAAGAGCTCGAGGAGACCGCGCGCCTTGCGATGATGTTGCGCGGTGTGAACGCGCGGGGGCTGACCGACGCGCAGGTGCAGGCCGTCGTCACGAAATTCAACGTGGAGTGGGACGCATGATCCGCCTGTCCGCAAACCTTGGTTTTCTGTTCACCGAATTGCCCCTGCCCGACGCCATCCGCGCCGCCAAGCAGGCCGGGTTCGACGCGGTGGAGTGCCACTTTCCGTACGAAACGGACGCCGGAACCGTACGGTCCGCGCTTCTTGAGACCGGCTTGCCCATGCTTGGCCTCAACACATGGCCCGGCGACCGGGATGCGGGCGATTTCGGGCTGGCCGCCCTGCCCGACCGAATGGAAGAGGCGCGCACAGAGATCGCCCGCGCGGTGGACTATGCCGCGGCAACCGGCACCCGTGCGGTGCATGTCATGGCAGGCCGCACCGATGGGAGCGAGACCGCCGAAGCGTGCTTTCGCGACAATCTCGCCCACGCCTGTGATCTGGCAGCCAAGCATGAGATCACCATCCTAATCGAACCGATCAATACGCGCGACGTGACGGGCTATCATCTCTCGGGCACCGATCATGCCGAACGCATCCTCGACGCACTGGACCGGCCGAACCTCAAGATCATGTTCGATTGCTACCACATGCAGATCATGCAGGGCGATCTGGGCACCACGATCCAGCGACTGCTGCCGAAGATCGGCCATATCCAGATCGCCGCCGTCCCCGACCGGGGCGAACCCGACCGGGGCGAGGTCGATTACGGGTGGCTCCTGTCGGACCTCGCACGCTTGGGCTATGACGGCTTCGTCGGCGCAGAGTACCGCCCGCGCGGGGGAACGCGGGAGGGTCTGGGCTGGATGACCGCGTTGCGGGGGTCCGGCACGGCGTAAAACTGACCCGTGCGTCAGGGCAGCATCATGCCCCGGATCATGAAGAAGAACATGGCCGACAAGATCGCGGCGATGGGGACGGTGATGATCCACGCCGTCGCGATGCGCAGCAGCAGGTTGCGTTTCACCAGTTCGACACGGTGCACGCGCCCGAGGCCGCGTCGTTCCTGTTTGCCAAGCAACCGGTCCGCCGCAGCCTGCGCCTTCATCTCGCGCAGCATGTCGCCCTTGGTGGCGACATCCGCCGCTTCGAATTCCGCCAGAAACGCATCTACCGCGTCCGGGTCGCTGTCGGCATGATGGTCGCGGATATCGTCGAGCATGCGCGCGTAGCTCGACTTGATGTATTCGCGCAAGAAGCCGACGCCGAATACGCCACCCACGGCGATATGGGTCGAACTGACCGGCAGACCGAGCTGCGATGCGATGATGACGGTGATCGCGGCGGCCATGGCGATGCAGAAGGCGCGGGTCTTGTCGAGCTCGGTGATCTCGCTGCCGACGGTGCGGATCAGTTTCGGCCCGTAAAGCGCCAGCCCCAACGCGATCCCGATCGCGCCCACCGCCATGACCCAGATGGGAATCCCGGCCTTGGTCGAGATCTCTCCCTGGGTGATGGCTTCGTTGATCCCGGCAAGCGGCCCCACCGCATTTGCCACATCGTTCGCGCCATGCGCAAAGCTCAGAAGGGCTGCGGCGAAGATCAGGGGCACGGTGAAAAGGTCGTTCACACTGGCTTTGTGGTTTTCCAGCTTCGCCGTCGCGCGGGCGATGTGCGGTCGCATCACGACATAGACCGCAACGGCCACAACCACCCCGATCAGCAGAGCCATCGGGAAGGACACGGCGACGATCTTCTTGACGCCTTTCAGCATCAGGTAGGTCGAAAACGCCCAGGCCATGACCGCGACCAGCACCGGCACCATGCGGTTGGCCGCCGTCAACACATCGCGCTTGTAGGTGATCGTGCGCTTGATGAGAAACAGAAAGCCCGCCGCGATCAGTCCACCCATCAGGGGCGAAATCACCCAGCTTGCCGCGATCTGGCCCACCACGGACCAATCCGCGATATTCCAGCCCGCCGCTGCGATCCCGCCGCCAAGAACGCCTCCGACGATGGAATGCGTGGTGGAGACCGGCGCACCAACGGCGGTCGCGAAATTGAGCCAGACCGCCGCCGCCAGAAGTGCCGCGATCATGATCCAGATGAACGTGTCCCGATCCGCCACCAGATCGGGGTCGATGATCCCGCTCTTGATCGTTCCTACGACATCGCCACCCGCAACCAGCGCGCCGCCGGCCTCGAAGAAGGCGGCGATGAAGATCGCCCCGGTCAGGGTGATGGCGTGCGATCCGACGGCGGGACCGACATTGTTCGCCACGTCATTGGCGCCGATATTCATGGCCATGTAGCCGCCGATCATTGCGGCGGCGACCAGAAGGATGCCGTCGATACCCCCGTCCGTCCGGACGATGGTGAACAGCATGATGCCGACGATGAAAAGCAACGCCGTGCCAAAGCGGAACAATTCGTCCCG
Organism: uncultured Marivita sp.; assembly: GCF_947488135.1. Lineage (GTDB taxonomy): Bacteria > Pseudomonadota > Alphaproteobacteria > Rhodobacterales > Rhodobacteraceae > Marivita. The sequence goes on from NZ_CANKYW010000008.1 coordinate 8,971, forward strand.
GTTCCGCTGCGCGGCGTTTTCGATTTTTTCCGTTCTCAACACGACATGGTCCCCCCGGGCTTTTGCGCGATCGAAGGCTGATCATCACAGACCGGCGAAAACCGCGAATGAGCCATGTCAAAGACAGCCCTTTCGACCGCCGGTATGTCATGGAATTGCAACACTCCGAGGATCCGGCAGAGGTGGCAGGACAAAGCGTAGAGATCGTCGCGCATAAACACGCCCGGGCGTTCCCGTCGCCATGACACGCATTTACCTGCCCATCGTCATCGGAGCGCTTTTGCTGACCTTCTGGGTCAGCCCCGACGCGCAGGAGATCGCGGCGGGGGTTGCGATCTTTCTTTTCGGGATGCTGATGCTCGAGGACGGGTTCAAGCTCTTCGGCGGTGGCGCGCTGGAGCGAATCCTCGAACGCGCCACCGGGTCGACGCTTCGGGCGATTTCGTTCGGGATCGCGTCGACCACGCTCTTGCAGTCCAGCTCTTTGGTGTCGGTCATCACCATCTCGTTTCTGAGCGCGGGTCTGATCTCGCTCATCGGCGGTGTCGGCATCATCTTCGGCGCCAATATCGGAACGACGACAGGCGCATGGCTGGTTGCGGGGCTTGGGCTGAAGATCGACATCGCGGCCTACGCGATGCCGATGATCGCGCTCAGCGTCATTCTGGTGTTTCAGAAATCCAAACCCCTGCGCGGCATCGGATATGCGCTGGCGGGGCTCGGTTTCCTGTTTCTCGGCATCCACCACATGAAAGAGGGCTTTGACGCCTTCAAGGACCAGATCGACCTGACACGGTTCGCGCTGACCGGGCTTCTGGGTCTCTTCGTCTATTCCCTTATCGGCACTGCCGCCACGGTGGTCATGCAATCGAGCCATGCCACGATGGTCCTGATCCTCACGGCGCTGTCCGCCGGGCAAATCAGTTACGAAAACGCGCTGGCGCTTGCCATCGGGGCGAATATCGGCACGACGATCACCGCGATCCTCGGCTCTCTCGGCGCGAATTTTCAGGGCAAGCGCTTGGCGCTCGCGCATCTGATCTTCAACACAGTGACCGCGCTGGTCGCGCTGGTGCTTATCGTCCCGCTGCGCGACGCGGTGGATTGGGTCAGCGATCTTGTCGGGATCGCGCCCGGCGACTACGCGATGAAACTCGCGGTGTTCCACACGATATTCAATGTGCTGGGCGTCGCGCTGATGCTGCCGGTGCTCAATCGGCTGATCACGTTTCTCGAACATCGCATCGTCGAACCCGTACCGGACGTGAGCCGCCCGCGTTACCTCAACGAGGCGGTGGACGAATTCCCGCAGACGCTCGAGATCGCGCTGCGCAAGGAAGTGTTGCACCTTTATGAAAACGCAGTCGAGTTGATCCTGCACGGTCTCAACCTGCATCGGGACGAGGTGTTCGCCACCGACAATGTCGCCGATCTGGTGCGGCACAGCCGAACGCCGTTCGAGCTCGATCTCGACGAAAGCTATGAGCGGCGCGTGAAAACGCTTTATGCGGGCATCGTGGAGTTCACGACGCGCGTGGGCGACAAGCGGGTCGATCAGGATATCGCCGAACGGGTCTACGCGCTTCGCGATGTGGCCAGCGATATCGTGCAGGCGGTGAAATCCGTGAAACATCTCCGCAAGAACATCCTGCGCTACACGGTGCGCCGCCAGGGCGCCACGACCGAGCTTTACGACGAATTGCGCACCGAGATCGCGCGCATCACCATCGAAATCCGGAAGCTTGGCCTGACCGAACCCGAGAACCGCAGCGCGCTCTGGCTCGATCAGGAGCGCGCGCAGATCGAGGACGACGCTCGCACAACGTCGCAGCGCGTCGATGCTCTGATCCGCAAGGGCGCGCTCAACGCCACCGCCGCCACGTCGTTCATGAACGATTCCGGCTACGCCTACGGCGCGATGCGTGATCTGATCGAAGCGGCGCGCAGCTACTACATCGAACGCGAAAGCGCGATGGCCGAGGTGGAACGCCTGCTGTCGCTCGACGAGGAAGAACTCAGCGAAGCGGTTACAGAACACGCGAAGGACCCGGGATGACGACCGGTGTCATGGCGATGTTGCGAAATATGTTCAAGCTGGCCGCGGCAACACGATTGGAGAAGCGAAGATGGGTCTGAAAAAGCTGGCCGCGAAAGTCGAGGACTACAACGCGCGTCTCGAAAGCGGGAAGGCGAGCAAGATCAAGCCAAGCCACGTGGAGAAGGTCTTGCAAAAGCTCCGCGTGAAGGCGGCGGAGTTGGAGGCCGAAATCGCCTCCGCCCCTTCTGCCGACAAGAAAGACCGGCTCGAGGGCAAGCTCGCCATCGCGCGAACCCATATCGACCGCGCGGAATGGTTGCTGAAAGAGCTGGCGTAGCACCAGTGATCCCCCGCCCCCGCTCCTGATCCACCTCGCAGAATAGTGCGTGGCATCTCGGCGCGAAGCGTGGCAGGCACAGCGCGACCCCGGGACGACGACAAGGAGAGTAGAATGCGGTTCTGGATCATCATCGGTCTGATCCTTGTGCTGTCCGCGCTCGGCCTCACCTACGAGATTGCCGCAGGCCGTGTTCTGGCGCCGTTCTTCGGCACGTCCCTGCTGACATGGACCACCGTCATCGCGACCATCCTTGCGGGGTTCTCGCTTGGCAGTGCGCTTGGCGGTCTCATCGCCGAACGGGAACGTCCGGCCGCCGCCAAGGCGGTGCGCAAGGCGCTGGTCGCGACGGCGATCCTGATGGCGTTGTCGCCCAGCGTTCTGGGGCTGATCTACGCCATGGGCGCGCGGAACACCGGCGGGATGCTTCTGGCGGTGTTTGTCGCCTTTTTCCCGGCGTCGGTCCTTGTCACCTTGCCCTCGCCGTTCCTCGCCAAGCTTGCGGTCGAGGCCAGACCGGGGCGGGAAGGGTCGTCGCTCGGGCTGGTTCTGGCTGCGGGATCGCTTGGCGCGATCGTGGGCGCGATCCTCGCGGGGTTCGTCGCGCTGCCGCTGGTCGGCTCGGTTGCCACTTTCGCCGGGTGCGGGGCCGCTGCGTTGCTTTGCGTGGCGTTGATCCGGGATGCGCCACCCGACGACGGAAGCCGTGGACAGCGCACGGATCGGCCCCGGCACACCGGACCGAACGTCCCCATCGGCGTGGCGGGGCTTGTGGTCGTGGCGAGCGTCGCCAGCGGTTCGGTCTGCCGCTACGAGTCGGGCCTATCCTGCATCGACGTCGTGACCCGGGGCAGCACCGTCTACCTCTATTCCGACCGCACCCAGCAAGCCGCCGAGCGGGCACGGCCGGACACGGACGCACCCGATGCGTCGCGACCGCTGGTGATGCCCTATACCAGATGGATCTGGGACCGCATGGACCGCGATCTGGATGCTGATCCGTCGGTCCTTTTCATCGGAGGCGGCGGCTACACCTTGCCGACCAAACTGTTGGAGACGCGTCCCGAGGCGCAGGCCATCGCGGTCGAGATCGACCCGCTGATCACGCGCGTGGTTCAGGAGAACCTGCCCTGGGCCGGCGCGATGATCGCGCGTGCGGGCTTTGACGCGACCACCGGAGGCGATGGTCGCCTGGGCATCGTTCACGCCGACGGGCGGGTGTATCTCAATGAAACGACACGACGCTTCGACGCCGCCGTGATGGACGCGTTCTCATCCGGGTCCGTTCCGGCACATCTGGCGACGATGGAGACCTATGAACGGCTCCATGCGATTGTCGACGGGCCTGTCTACGTGAACCTGATCGACGCGCCGGACGGTCCCCTCGTGCGTGGCATCCACGCGATCCTGAGTGACCTTTATCCCCATGTCGAAACCGTCCAAAGCCCGATCAGCCAGCGCGGTCTTGCCAATATCGTGCTGGCCGCATCTCCGACCCCGCTTGCCCCACTGGACGACCTGCCGACCGACTACGAAACGGTCGAGGTCACGCCGGACCGTGCCTTCACCGATGATCGCGGCTGGGTCGGCCATAGGTGAGGTGAGGCCGTCCAGGAACCGGCGTGACCCTTAGGACCGCCAATGCGGACACGACACGTCGTGCGATGCGTCATCCCGCAACGATGGCGTAGACGAACCGCAGGCAGACAATCGCGAGAAATGACCCGAAGGCGAGCTCGAGGGCCCTGCCGGACATGCCATGCGCCATGCGCACGCCGAGGTTGGCCGTCAGGATGGTCGTCGGCACGAAGAGGCTCACGCCAATCAGCGACACGAAACCGATGGCGTCGGGTGGCAGTCCGGGCTGTCCCCACCCCGCCAAAATATAGCCGATGGCACCAGGCACCGAGATCAGCACGCCGATCCCGGCCGAGGTGGCAACGGCCTGATGGATCGGGCGTCCGTGCAACGACATGATGATGTTGGAGATTTGCCCGCCGCCGATCCCCATAAGCGAGGCGAGAAACCCGATCAGCCCTCCGTATACCCGCAGCAGCGGCCCGGTCGGCAAGTCAGGGGCAAGGTCCCATAGCTTGGTGCCCGAGATCAGCTTGATTGCATTGATCCCCGCAACAAGGACAAAGACGATCTGAAACACCACCGCTGGCGCGTATCTCGCGATCACGGCGCCGACCAAGACGCCAAGCACGATCGGCACGGCCCAGGCCCGGAGCAGCGCATCGTCCACCGCGCCACGGGACCGGTGGCTGAGCCAGGATCGGATCGAGGTCGGGATGATGATCGCCAGAGAGGTGCCGACAGCAAGCGGCATCCGCGTTTCATCGGGCACGTCGAGCACGCCGAAGACCTCGTACAGGACCGGCACGATCAACGCACCTCCTCCGACCCCGAACAGCCCGGCGAGGATCCCGGTCAACGCACCGGCCACGAGAAGCGTCGCCGCGATGAGAAGAAAATCGGGGGAGAGGAGGTCCATCAGGAGCGTTCCTTGGTTTCGGAAAAAGATCGCACGACATGCGCCACGGGGCGCAATGCGTGACCGTATCTGGCGGCGCGACGTATGGGTGCCTCCGGCCGCAAGGCCGGGGGCTGTCCCAATCCGCGCGCGACGGGTTGTGTTACGTGACGGTGACGGTCAGGGTTCCCAGCCCGTCGATGCTCAGCTCCATCGTGTCGCCCTTGGACACGGGGCCGACGCCGGACGGTGTGCCGGACAGGATGACATCGCCGGGGGCCAGTTCGAAATATTCGGACAGGTAGGAGATCATTTCCGGCACCTTCCAGATCATCTGGTTCAGATCGCCTTCCTGACGAACCTCTCCGTTGACCTTGAACTCCAGATGACCCTCGCTCGGATGTCCGACTTCAGAGACCGGATGGATCGGACCACAGGGCGCGGAACGCTCGAACGCCTTGCCGATCTCCCACGGGCGACCCGCTTTTTTCGCGATCCCCTGAAGGTCGCGCCGCGTCATGTCGAGCGCGAGGCCGTAGCCGAACACATGATCCAAAGCCTTGTCGACCGGGATGTTGGTGCCGCCCGTCTTCAGCGCCACCAGCATCTCGGCCTCGTGGTGCACATCCGAGGTGTGCGGCGGGTACGGAAACCTGCCGGAGGTGTCGAGGTTGTTGGGGTTCTTCTGGAAGAAAAACGGATCTTCGCGGTCCGGATCATGCCCCATCTCGATCGCATGTGCAGCGTAGTTCCGGCCGATGCAATAGATGCGGCGCACCGGGAAAACCGCGTCCTGTCCGGCCACGGGCAAAGCCGTCACGGGCGGTGTTTCGATTGCGTATTGGGTCATGCGTCACTCCGGGTTCTTCGAACATTCAACCGTGCTGTAGCCCAGCCAAATCGGTAAATCAATCGCGACCAACATGGGGAATACAAGAAAATCGTTGATTGATCGCCCAATTTGGGCTTAATTATCGCATGTTTCGCGCCGCATTGGCGCATATTGGTATACCAATAAAAGGTTTGGTCATGTTGATGAATGCCGTATCGGTCGAAGCGGACGACGTCGTCGCCAAGCTTCGGTCCTATATCGAGGAAGGTGGCTACAAACCTGGCGACCGCCTTGAATCCGAACGCGACTTGATCGTGCGGCTTGACGTGACCCGCGCCCGGTTGCGCAAGGCATTGGACACTCTGGAACATGAAGGCGCGATCTGGCGGCACGTGGGCAAGGGCACGTTCATCGCGTCGCCCAATGCGGGATTCGGGCTGGGCGATCTGGCGGGGCTCAGTCAGGAAGTGACCCCGGTTCAGCTGATGCGCGCGCGTCAGGCGCTGGAGCCGGCGATCGCCCGCGAAGCCGCGCTGCACGCCACATGGGACGCGATACGCCAGTTGAAACAGTGCCGCGACCGCGCCGTAGACGCGCCCAACTGGGACGAATACGAGGCGCAGGACGACAACTTTCACAGGACCTTGGCCGAAGCGACGGACAATGTCCTGCTGCTGTCGCTGTTCGATCATCTGAATGCCGTGCGCCGGGCCGTGGCGTGGAACACCGTGGTGCGGAGTTCCGACCGCCCGGCCCGCACGCATTCAAGCTTTGCGGAACACGACGCCATCGTGGCGGCCATCGAAGCGCGCGATCCGACCGCAGCACATGCAGCGATGCGGACGCATCTGGGCTCGGTCGCCGCGCGGCTGTTCGGGGAGGCGTGAACTTACAACCAGTGTGACGGGGAAGAGGAAAGAGAAGCACACGCCATGTCGTAACAAACGTGTCTCGGGGAGGAGGACGATGTTGACCAAGAGTGTATCGGTTCAAGCGGCGTCACGGGGATCAGACATCTGGTCCCGGTCGGTCGGACTGCGAACAGCGTTGCACGCCGCCGAAGGAGACCCGCGGGCGTGAGCAACCTGAACCTGACACTTGCCACATGGGACCACGACCGCGTCATGGCGTTGCATGACGGGCGCGTGACCATTCCGGGTGTCACGCTGGAAAGCCACATCCATCCGACGTCCAAGCTTTTCCCTTGGGCCGTGCAGGAGGCGCGGTTCGACATCACCGAGATGTCGGTGTCGAGCTACGTTCTGCAACTGTCGCGCGGTGGGTCGGATTACACGGCGATCCCGGCGTTCGTCAGCCGCGCGTTCCGGCACAGCGGGTTCTTTGCCCGCGCCGGTTCAGGCATCGAAAGCCCGGCTGATTTCGCAGGACACAAGATCGGCGTGCCCGAATACCAGATGACCGCCGCCCTCTGGATGCGCGGTATTTTGGCGGATGAATACGGCGTGGCGTGCGACGACATCCACTGGCGCACCGGCGCGTTGGACGAAGGCGTGCGGCGCGAGCGGCTTGAACTTGCGCTGCCCGAAGGCATGGTGGTCGAACCGATCACCGAAGGCGACACGTTGCAGGACATGCTTCTGCGCGGTGAAATCGACGGGTTGCTCGCCCCGAAGCCGCCCAAGGCGTTTCTGGAGGGCAATCCCGATCTTGTGCGCCTCATCCCCGATTTCGAGGCTGCGGAACAGGCGTACCATCGCAAGACCGGGTTCTTTCCCATCATGCACCTGATCGGCATCCGCAAGACCATCGCCGAGGAAAACCCCGACCTGCCCCGCGCGCTGTACAATGCATTCGTCGAATCCCGCGATATCGCGATGGCGCGGCTCAGGTCGGTCTGGCTTGGCAATGCGAACCGCATGACGCTGCCGTGGCTCAATTCCGCGATGGAGCGGACGCTGGCCAGCATGGGGCCGGATTACTGGAGCTATGGCTGCACCGCCAACATGGCCGAGATCGACGCGATCTGCCGTTATTCGCTGGAGCAGCACCTGTCCGCCGCCCCGGTTGATCCGATATCATTGTTTCACCCATCGGTTCTGGACACCTGAGATGATGGAGATGTGGCACGCAGGACTGGGATGGCCGACCGCGACGACACTGCTCGCGGTCAGTTTCGCCAGCTCGTTCATCACCATCGCCTTCGGCATCGGCGGCGGTGCGGTGATGCTGGCGGTGCTGGCGACACTACTGCCTGCCGCGGCGATCATTCCGGTGCATGGGCTTGTGCAGCTTGGTTCCAACGCGGGCCGCGCCGTCATCATGACGCGCTACATGCGGTTCGACCTGCTGGGCCCTTTCGCGATCGGCGCGCTGATCGGGATCCTTTTGGGCGGATCGCTGGTGATCCAGCTCGAGGCGGGCTGGATCCAGGTCGGTGTGGGGCTCTTCATCCTGTGGTCCGTGGTGTCGAAACCACCCGAATTCCTGCGCCGGTCCGGCATGATCACCGGCGTGTTTTCTAGCTTTCTGACGATGTTCTTCGGCGGCACCGGGCCGTTCGTGGCCACCTATGTGCGGGCGCAGGATCTGGACCGTCACGCCCATGTCGCGACCCACGCGATGTTCATGACGCTGCAACATTTGCTCAAGACTGTGGCCTTCGGCATCCTTGGCTTTGCCTTCAGCGTCTGGGCCGGGCTGATCATCCTGCTGATCGCGGCCGGTGTTCTGGGAACGCTCGCCGGCAAGGTGATGCTGTCGCGGATCGACGACCGGCGGTTCCGGATCGTGCTGAAGATCGTGCTCACCATTCTGGCCGCCCGGCTGATCTATGCCGGGGCCACCGATATCTATTACGCCAGCGCCGCACCGGCGCCGACAGGAGGAGTTGACTAACCCGCCGGGAACCGCGCGATCCCTGCGGATGACCAATAGACGCGCAAGAGACCTTGAACATGAAACTGGGAGGAGACCATGTCCATGAAACCGATGATCACCCGCCGTACGCTGCTGGGAACCGGGGCTGCCGCAACGGCCCTGACCCTGGCCACACCCGGCCTTGTCCGGGCCAACACGTTCCCGGAACGCAATATCAACGTCTACGTCCCGACCTCTGAAGGCGGCGGGGCCGACCGGAACTTCCGCGCGTTTTCCAGCGTGTGGAAAGAAAAGCTCGGCACGGATTTCGAACCGGGCTTCTACCCGGGCGCTTCGGGCCGCGTCGGCTACGAGATCTACATGGGGAAAGCGGATCCTGACTGCTACAACCTGATCTTTGGCAACATGGGTCCGGAAGTCCTGAACTGGGCGATGCAGGCCCCGAGCTTTGACGTGAACGATTACTTCTACTTCGGTCAGGTCGACAAGGACCCCTGCTGTCTGTTCGTCGGTGCGGAAAGCCCGCTGCAAACGATGGACGACATCATCTCGGCCGCCAAGTCGCGCCGCCTGAATGTCGGAACCAGCCGCATGGCGCACCCGGCGTCCATCGGCCTGCTCGCGCTTGGCGACAAGCTGGGCATCGACTTCAACCTGATCCCGCTTCAGGGCGGCAAGGGCACCGTCGCCGGTGCCGTGACGGGCGAAGTGGATTTCTCGGTCCTGACATCGGGGTCGGTGATCGCGGCGGGCGACAGCGTCAAGACGCTGCTGGTCTTCGGCGACAATATCGTGGGCGAGGCGCTCGACAATGCGCCGAGCATCAACGACGCCTACGACATGGACCTGCCCGAAATGCTGTCGGCGCGCGCGTTCGGCATCCACCGGAAAGCGGCGGAGGACCATCCGGACCGGTTCGAGATCCTGACGACCACCTTCAAGGAGACCTTCGACGATCCGGCCCTGATGGAAGCCTATGTCGCCAACAACGGCACGCCGGAATACCTGCAATATGCAGGTGTCGAGGAATGCGAGGCGTTCAAACAGTCGATGCTCGAACTCGGTGAGCGCTACAAGTCGCTGCTCAGCGGCGCGTAACCGCCACCCGACCGGCAGCGCACAGGCCGCTGCCGGTCACACCGCATCCGAATTGCAGACAGGACGGCGCACTCATGGCTTCAGACCCTTACAAACCGCCACGTCAAATCGGCGGAGAGCTGGTTATTCCCATCATCGCGGTGGGCTTCACGTTGTATTTCTTCTCGACCATCTGGAACTCGCCCTGGACGGCGCAGGTCAGCGCCTTCATGGTCGGAGGCATCCTGCTTCTGGTCTGCGCCATCTTCTTCGTGCGCAGCATCATCTGGCTGCGGCGGGGTGAAGGCACACTCGGGTTCAGCAACCTTTTCACGATAGACGACATCCGCACCGGTCGCATCGGGCTTCTGGTCATGACGATCGCCTACGTGATGTTCATCGACTATCTGGGCTTTACGCTCATGACCTTCCTCTTTCTGGCGATCAGCATGTTGATCCTCGCCAAGGGTCGGAATCCGGTCTTCATCACGCTGATCTCGGGGGTGATGGCGTTGACCGGATGGGCGGTCTTCATCTGGGCCTTCGACACCCGCTTTCCACGCGGATGGTTCGAGACGACGATGAAAGCGGTGTTGACCAATGGATAGCAGCACAGCGTCGATCCTGACCGAGGTCTTTTTCGAGACCATCGGCTATTGGTACATCATCGTACCCACCATCTTTCTCGGGCTGATCGTCGGCGGGATTCCCGGCTTTTCGGCCGCGAACACCATCATCATCCTGATGCCTCTGACACTGGCGCTCGACCTGCAATCGGGGCTGGTGTTCATGATCTCTCTCTATTGCGCGGCGCGCATGGGGGCGGGCATTCCCGCGATCCTCGTGAACATCCCCGGCACCGCCGGAGCCGCCGCAACGCCGCTTGACGGCTATCCGATGGCCAAGCAGGGCAAGGGTCAGCAGGCGCTGGCGATCTCGTTTGTCGCGTCCTGTATCGGCGGTCTCCTGACCACGGTCGTGGCATTGGCGGCCATGCCGATCCTCGCGCGCGTCGGGTTCTACATGCACTCGGTCGAGATGATCGTGGTCATGCTTTTCGGCATCTCCCTGATCGCCTCCATCGCGGCGCAGGACATGGTGAAGGGCCTGATCGCGGGCTTTCTGGGGCTGATGATCGGCTCCATCGGCACGGACGTGGTCTATGCCACGCCGCGCGGCACGTTCGGGTTCCTCGAACTCTATGACGGGGTTCCGCTGATCCCCGCGCTTGTCGGCCTCTTCGCCGTGTCCGAGGCCTTCGTCATCATCGAAAAGCGCGTGATCGTGAACCACGACAACGAACCGAAAGCGCCCAACTGGACCGACACGTTCGATGGCGTCCGCATCGCGCTCAAGCGGTGGGTGCACATCGTCTGGACGTCGATCATCGGTCTGGTCATCGGCGTGATCCCCGGCGCGGGTGCGTCGATCGCGAGCTTCGTCGCCTACCAGCAGTCGCGCAGTTTCTCCAAGACACCCGAGCTTTACGGCACCGGCCACCCCGAGGGCCTGATCGCCCCGGAAGCGGCCAATAACGGCGTGACCTCCGGCACATTGGTGCCGCTTCTGGTGCTGGGTATCCCGGGCGGGGCCACGGCGGCGATCATGCTGGTGGTGATGCAGTTCCACGGCGTCAGCTTCGGCCCGTCGCTGTTCGAAAACCAGCCCAAGGTCGGGTACGGCATGTTCATGGCGATGGCGGTCAGCTACGTCATCATGTTCCTGACGATCCTGCCGCTCTCGCGCTACATGAGCCACGTCACCACGATCCCGACGATCTATCTTGCGCCCATGATCATCGCCTTCACGCTGGTCGGTGGTTTCGTGCCGCGCGAATACATGTTCGACATGTATCTCGCCCTGGCCTTCGGCGTGTTGGGCTACGTCGCACGGCGCACCGGATACCACGTCGCCGCGATCCTGATCGGGGTCATCCTTGGGCCGCTTCTGGAAAAGTACTTCCTCTGGTCGCTCAAGAAATCCGACGGCGACATCATGGTCCTGTTCTCGTCCACGCTGGGCAACATCCTTTGGGTGGCCTTCGCGATGTCGATCATCCTGCCCATCGTTTTCAACATGCGGCGTAAACGCAAACTCGAGGTCCCTGCCGAATGAAACGTGAAGTCGAATACGAACTGGCGCGCAATATCCGCCAAGTGGCCCATCTGGACATCGAGGGCGGCGGCGAAGTCACCGTGCAGGGTGGCTACGCCTTTGTCGGTCACATGAAGCCGCCGAAAGGCACGTCGATCATCGACATCTCCGACCCGGCCAATCCCAAGGTGGTGTCGCATGTCGAACCGCCCGATGAGTGGTCACACACCCACAAGGTCAAGGTGGTCGGCAACATCATGATCACCAATGTCGAACAGGACCGGCGGCATTTCCTGCGCAAGGGCGAGAAGATCGCGGGCTTGCGGGCCGAGGGTCTTTCGGATGCCGAGATCGCGGAGCGTCTGGGGGTCGAGATTTCGGACATCCCGGTTCTCGAAGAGGCGCTGGAGCGCGGCTATTCCAGCGGCGGCTTCCGTGTGTGGGATGTCTCTGACAAGACCGCGCCAAAGCTCTTGTCCTACGTCAAGACGCATGGTTTCGGGGTGCACCGCTTCGATATGGACGCCAACTACGCCTATATCTCGACCGAGATGGAAGGCTATGTCGGCAATATCCTCGTGATCTACGACCTGGCCGACCCGACCAACCCCACCGAAGTCTCGCGCTGGCATATGCCGGGGCAGCACGTGGCGAACGGCGAAACACCCACCGGCAAGGGCTACAGCCACCGTCTGCACCATGCGATGCGCTGCGGGGACGAGCTTTGGGCGGCGGTCTGGCATGCCGGGTTCCGGGTGCTCGACGCCAGCGACATCACCAAGCCGACCGTCAAGGGCACCTACCGCTTCCCCGAGGCCATTCCCGAGCCGACCCATACGGTGATGCCGCTCGAGCAGAAGATCGACGGCAAGCGGTTTGCCATCGCCATCGACGAAGAACACGGCCACCTTCCCGGACGGCTGCACGGCTTTCTCTGGGTCGTGGACGTCACTGACCTGTCCAAGATGGAACCGATCGCCGCCTGGGACCTGTCGGAACGGTTCTGCCCCTGGGTCAGCGAAGACGGCGTGCGCTTCGGCGCGCACCAGTTCCGCGAAAAGCTCGACAGCACGCTGATCTACGCGACGTGGTTCGCCGGCGGTCTGCGCGTGCTTGACGTGGCCGACCCTTACCTGCCTGTCGAAGTGGCGCATTACATGGTGCCCGGCGCCAGCGGTGCGGCCCCACAATCCAACGATGTCGATGTAGATGACAGAGGCCTGATCTACGTTCTCGACCGAAACCGTGGCATTGATATTCTGGAGATGACCCTGTGAGCGATACCGACCTTCTTCCCCCCAGCGTGGACCCGAACACCAAGGCCCTCGGCATCCGCCGCGTCAGCGCCCGGAACGAAGCCTCGACCCGGTCGGTCATGATGGTGCGGGATCACATCGTCATCACCGATGAGAAAGAGTCGAACACCGGGCCAACGCCACTGGAAATGACCTTGTCCTCCTTGCTGGGCTGCGAAGGCGTCATCATCAACCGCTGCGCAGAGGCGATGAAGTTCGAATACACCGCCGTCGACATGGACGCCGATGGTGAGGTCGACCAGCGCGGCAGCCGTGGTGTGCAGGGCGTGCGTCCGTATTTCAACTGGGTCAAGCTGCGCATCCGCGTCCACACCGAAGAAACGCAGGAACGGTTCGAACGGCTGACGCGCAATGTCGAATATCGCTGCCCGGTGATGAACCTGTTCAAATCGGCGGATGTGGACGTCCAGATCAAATGGGAGCGTGTCGCGCCGTGACGCTGTCGCTGACGATCAACGGAACACGGTACGACATTGCTTCTGACCCGGACACGCCTTTGGTCTTTGTCCTGCGCGACGAGCTGAAGCTCAAGGGCACCAAGCTGGGCTGCGGGTTGGAGCAATGTGGGGCCTGTGCGGTGATGGTCGACGGCAAGGTCGTCTTGTCCTGCGTGAGCCCGGTCGAGGTGTTCGAGAGTCAGGAGATCACCACCATCGAAGGCATCGCCGACACCGAGATCGGTCAGCGCGTGCAGCAGGCGTTTGTCGCGGAAACGGCTGCACAATGCGGCTACTGCACCTCTGGTCTGGTGGTGGCGGCCGCGGCGCTTCTGTCGGACGACCCGGCACCGGATAGCGACGCCACCAAAGAAGCACTGACTCCACATCTGTGCCGCTGCGGATCACACCCGCGCGTGCTGCGCGCCATCGAACGGGCCGCCACGACATGAGCCTCGATGCCTACCCTCTTGTCTCGGACTGGCTGACGCCGGAGGCGGATCGCCTGCTGATCCACACCGGGAAGGTCGATATCGGCCAGCGGATTTCGACCGCTCTCGTGCGGATCGTTCAGGAAGAACTGGCGCTGCCCCTGTCGCAGGTGGCGATTGCCCCCGTCCGCACCGGCCACGCGCCGGATGAAGGCATCACCTCGGGCAGCAATTCGGTCGAGCAATCGGGCCGCGCCGTGGCCTCTGCCGCCGCGACCTTGCGGGCGCGTGTGGTGGCGCTGGCGGTCGAACAGCAAGGCGGCGATGCGGCGGATTGGGTGCTGGAGGATGGCTTTGTCCATCGCCCCTGCACCAACATTCGCCTGAGCCTGATCGACCTTGCCCGCGACCTGCCGCCTGACCTGCCCATTGATCCCGACCTGCCGCGGCACATCCCCGAGCAACCGCCGAAACCGGACATGCGCGGCATCACCGAGATGGTGACTGGGCGCTTCACCTTCCTGCACGATCTTGACCTGCCCGGCATGTGGCACGCCCGCCGCATCAGCCCGCCCCACGCAAAGGCGACGCTGCAAGAGATCGACCGGGCAGCCATCGACAAGGCCGAAGCGAAAGGCATGAAGGTCGTTCGCGACGGTAGCTTCATCGCCGTGGCCGGTCCGCGCGAATGGGATGTCGTGAAGGCGGCACGCAGCCTTGGGCTGGCCTGCACCTGGGATTTGGGCGGAGGCTTCCCCGAAACCGATGTCTTTGCGCATTTGTCCGCTGAAAATGCCGAACGCTTCCCGGTGGTCGACGGCACGCCGCAAACCGCCCCCGTCCCTGCCCCGCTCGACGCGCCGGATCTGAGCGCACGGTTCGAGCGCCCCTACCAGATGCACGGCGCGCTGGCGCCGTCGGCGGCCTTGGCCGAGTGGACGGGCGAGCGGCTCATCCTCAAAAGCCACAGCCAGGGCATCTATCCGCTGCGCGAGGCCATCGCCGACAGCCTTGGCCTGTCCGCTGATCAGGTCGAAATCACCCATGTCCCCGGCTCTGGCTGCTACGGCCACAATGGCGCGGACGATGCTGCGTTCGAGGCGGCGCTGATCGCGATGGCGCAGCCGAACACGCCGATCCTGCTGAAATGGAGCCGCGAGGACGAGCACGCGTGGGAGCCGTTCGCCCCCGCGATGGCGGTTCAGGTCGATGTAAAACTGGCGGACGGGCGCATCGCCGCGTTCTCTGCCGAAGCGCATAGCGACACCCATCGCGGGCGACCCCGCCCCGGTCCGAACCGCGCGGGGCCTGCCAAATTACTTGCCAACCGGTTCCGCGCCGAGGCGATGGATCCTTACGTTTCGCCTCCGAACATGGGCACCCATGCGGGGATGCACCGCAATCTGGATCCGATCTACGCCTTCCCGGAAAAGCGGCTGGTCAAAAACCTCGTGCGGGGCTTGCCACACCGCACGTCGGCCATGCGTTGCCTTGGCGCCGTGACCAATGTCTTTGCCATCGAATGCTCGATGGACGACCTTGCCACGCAATGCGGGATGGACCCCATCGCGTTCCGGCAGGCGCATCTGACCGATCCCCGCGCCTCAGCCGTGTTGCAGGAACTCGCCCGCCGCCTTCAGGACCGCGGGCCAAAGCCTGACGGCACCGGGCGCGGCATCGCCTATGCCCAGTACAAGAACGCCATGACCCGCGTCGGTATCGCCGTCGACGTGATAGTGACCGACGCCGCCGAAGTCCGTCTGGACCATGCGATCATCGTCGCAGATTCAGGCCGCGTGGTCGATCCCGATGGCCTGAAAGCCCAACTCGAAGGCGGGTTCATGCAGGCGGCCAGTTGGGCGCTTTGCGAGGAGGTCACATGGGACCGCGACGGGATCACCTCGCGCGACTGGGACAGCTACCCGGTGCTCCGCTTCGACAATGTGCCGGTGATGGATGTTGTAATCCTCGAAGGACAGGACCACCCGTCCGTCGGGGCTGGAGAAGCCTCTCCCGGCCCGACTGTCGCCGCCATCGCGAACGCCATCCACGACGCCGCCGGTCTCAGGCTCAGGCGCATGCCGTTCAACGCCGACGCTTTGACGCAAGCGGCGCTTGAGATGTGAGACTGTGATCTAGAGCAATCCCTGCTCTGTCAGAACTTTGCGCGCGCTCCGCAGGCAGTCATGGGCCTGCGGAACACCGCAATAAATCGCCACGACATGACAGATGGCGCGGATTTCTTCAGCCGTGACGCCGTTATTGATCGCGCCACGGCAGTGCAGTTCCCATTCATGCATCTTGCCCAAAGCACCCAGCATGGCGAGGTTCATCATGCTGCGGGTCTTGGCGTCGATGGCGTCATCGCCCCAGCCGAACCCCCAACACCACGCGGTCATCGCCTCCTGGAACGGTCGCGTCAGATCGTCGGCGCTGTCGAGGCTTTGCTGCACATACTCCGCACCAAGCGTCGCTTTGCGCCGCTCCAGCCCCTTGTCGAAGAGATCCTCGTCAAACGTGCCCATGCGCTGTCCTTTCCTGTTGGGTCGCGCCGCGGATCAGCCCTCGGTCATGCGTTCCGCCTGCGCCTGCTTGTGGTCCCGCACCGCGAGCCAGACCGACAGGATGAGGAACCCGGCTGTCATGATATAAAGCGTGATCGAGATCGGGCTGGCGATCAGGATGCCCCAATCCCCGTCCGAGATCGACATGGCGCGGCGCAGGTTGCGCTCCATGTCGCCACCGAGCAGCAGGCCCAGGACCAAAGGCACAAGGCTCACATCGAGCTTGCGCAGCAGGTAGCCAAGCACACCGAAGAAGACCATCATCTCGAGATCGAAGACCGAGTTCGAAATGCCGTAAACCCCCACGAACGTCACCGCCGCCACGATGGGCATGAGCGCCCATGTCGGGGTCATCATCAGCCGGGTGAACACGCCGATCATTGGCAGGTTCAGTACCAGAAGCGCGATATTCGCCATGTAGAGCGACGCGACGAGGCCCCAGACCAACTCTGGCTGGCGTTCGAAGAGCAAGGGCCCGGGCTGCACGTTCAACGAAATCAGCATCGCCAGCAGAACCGCCGTCGTGCCCGACCCCGGCACGCCCAGCGACAGCATCGGGATCAAGGCGCCCCCGGCGGCGGCGTTGTTGCCCGATTCAGGCGCCGCTACGCCGCGTGGATCGCCCTTGCCAAAGGTGCCCTTCTTGTTCGATGTCTGCTTTTCGGTCACGTAGGCCATGAACGATCCGAGCGAAGCGCCCGCGCCCGGCAAGACTCCCGCGACGAAGCCGACGCCGGAGCCGCGCAGCATGGCCCAGCGGGTTTTCCAGATCACACCCCATTGCGGCAGCCAGCTTCCCACCGGGATCGCCTTGGTACGGTCCTTCACGGTTTTTTCCAGCAGCATCAGAATCTCGGAAATCGCGAAGAGGCCCACCAGCGCCACGATGGGTTCGATCCCGTCGAACAGGTGATAATTCTCGAAAGTATAACGCGGCACGCCGGAAATCGGGTCGATGCCCACGGTGGCCAGCAACAGCCCGATCAGCGCCGACAGCAACGTCTTGCGCGGATCGACGCCCGCGATGCCGCCGATGGTGGCGAAGGCGAGGATGTAGAGCGCGAAATAGTCCGCAGGCCCGAAATGGATCGCCGCACGCGCCAAGAGCGGCGCAAAGAGCGACAGGCCGATCACCGCGATGGTGGCGCCGACAAAGGACGCGACACCCGAGATCGCCAGCGCGTTCGCCGCCTGCCCCTGCACCGCCATTGGGTAGCCGTCGAGCGTAGTCATGATCGCCGGTTCGTCGCCCGGAATGTTGAGAAGGATGGAACTTATCCGCCCGCCATACATGCAGCCGAAATACACCGCCGAGAGCAGGATCATCGACGATGTCGGATCGAACCCGAAGGCGAAGGTCAGCGGGATCAACACCGCCACCCCGTTCACCGGACCAAGCCCCGGCAACGCCCCAAGAAGCGTACCGACGAAACAGCCCATGAGCAGCAAGCCGATATTGAGCGGCGTCATCGCGACGGCAAAACCACCGGCCAGAAGCGACAGGGTTTCCATGATGTCTCCTTATGTGCCCGTGCGGGGCTAGCCGAACAGCGTTCCGAGGAAATCGAGAGGCAATCCCAGCACCTGGTCGAACAGCGCCCAAAGCGCCGGTGCCATGAGGGCGCCCAGAAGCGTTGCCTTCCACGCAGCACCGCCCAGGATGATCCCGATCAGCGCGATCAAGGCGAAAGTGGCCAGCGGAAAGCCCAGCGGTTGCAGCAGGATCGTGTACCCCACCAGAACCGCCAGCGCCGCCGCCTGCCGCCACATCCGCTGCGGAGCAGGCCATTCGGCCTGCCCCGTCGGAAACACGACGAGCGATGCGGACAGGATCATCATCGGAATACCGACGATCACCGGAAAGACGGACGGGCCCAGCACATCACCGAAGGTGATGACATAGTCCCCCGCCTGCCAGGTGTAGAGCGCCGCGACCACGAAGATCACGACGCCCATGATCCGTGTGCTCATTGAATGATGCCGATATCGCGCGAGATGTCTTCCATGATCTGCGCCTGTTCACGCACGAAGGTCTCGAACTCGTCGCCACCGCGCCAGATCGGCACGAGACCGGATTCGGTCGCCGCTGTCTGCCACTCTTCGGAATTGTAGAGTGTTTCGAGCTTCTCGACCCAGGCCGCGTATTCTTCGTCGGTGACCTCACCGCCGGTGTAAAGCCCGCGCCAGTTGTAGCCGGTCACATCGATGCCCTGCGACGCGGCGGTCGGGATGTCCGGGAAGGCCGGGATCGGTTCGTCCGACAGAGCCGCGAGGATGCGGATGTCACCGGATTCCACGAAGCCCGCGATTTCGCCCATGTCGGTCGAGACAACGTCGATCTGTCCGCCCATCATCTGCGTGACCGCATCGGTGCCACCGTCGAACTGCACCCAGCGCAGGTCGGACAGGTTTTCGAGCCCGGCAGCATCGGCCACCATCAGCAGGCGGATGTGATCCCAGCCACCGGCACCGGACGATCCGGCAGTCACGATCGAGGTCGGGTCGTTGACCATGATCTCGTTCAGCTCGGCCAGGCTTTGGATCGGGCTTTCATCGTCCACCGCGATCACGCCGACATCGGCCCCCAGCATCGCCAGATAGCGCATCGAATCCAGCGGCGCGGGATAGCGGCCCTGTGCGATCTGCGTGATGCCCACTGTGGACGTCGCGACGATCAGCTCGGCATCGGCGGGACGCTCGGATGCGACCATCGCGAAGGTCACGGCCCCGACGCCGCCCGGCATGTTCGTGACCTGAACGTTGCCATCCACGAGATCGAGCTCGGTCAGGATACGGCCAATGGTGCGGCAGGTGAAATCCCAGCCGCCGCCGGGGTTCGAGGGCGCGATGCACTCGGTCGCCGTGGCCGGAGCGGCCGTCAGGGTCAGCGCCGTGGCTGTCACCATCGCGGCACCCAGCTTGGCGGAAATCAGTCTTTGAAAAAACATCGGTTTGTACCTCCCAGTTAAACCTCCACCGAAAGGATGCGATTTTCGCACCTTTTTCAAGGCCCTTGCGCGCGATCGTCCCGGTGCGCGAAAATCCGGCGTGCACGGGGCCCCTTGCAATGGCGAATTCCCTCGGGGCAGAGTGCCGCTTGCCGAAGACGAAAGGACAGGCCATGGCCAAGACCGCCCTCCCCGCGACCACGCCGGTGCCCGATGGCGCCCGCATCACTGTGTGCGAGGTCGGCCCGCGCGACGGGTTCCAGATCGAGTCCGCCTTCATCCCGACCGACCGCAAGATCGCCATCGTCAACGCGCTCTTCGCATCTGGCTTGCGGCACATGCAGGTCACGTCCTTCGTCAGCCCCCGCGCCGTGCCGCAACTGGCCGATGCCGAAGAGGTGCTGGCCGGGATCGACCGGCCCGAGGGTGCGGTGATCACCGCGCTGATCCCGAACTTGCGCGGGGCAGAGCGGGCGGCGGCCTGCGGCGTCGACGCGGTGCACACGGTCGTGTCGGCCTCCGAGACGCACAACCTCAAGAACGTGAACCGCTCCGTCGCCACATCGCTCAAGGATTTCGAGGCGGTGTTCACCTTGCTCGACAAGGCGGGCGTGGCCATCGAAGGCGGCATCGCCACCGCCTTCGGCTGTCCGTTCGAGGGCGAGGTGCCGCCGGAACAGGTCGCCCGGATCGCCAAGCGGTATCAGGAGCTTGGTGCGAAATCCGTGGGGCTTGGCGACACCACCGGCATGGCGACGCCCAAGACCGTGCGCGCCGCCATCCGTGCGATCCGGACCGAGGCACCGGGGCTTGGCATCGGGCTGCATTTCCACAACACGCGCGGCGTGGGCCTTGCCTGCGTCATGGCCGGTCTGGCCGAGGGTGTCACGCATTACGACGCCTCTGTCGGCGGTCTGGGCGGGTGTCCCTTTGCGGCGGGTGCCACCGGCAATATCTGCACCGAGGATCTGGTCTACCTGCTCAACGAAAGCGGCTATGACACGGGCATCGACCTCGACCGCCTGATCGACGCGGCAAAGCTGACGCAAGAGATCATCGGCCGCGACCTACCCGGTCAGGTCATCAAGTCCGGCCCCCGCCTGCGCCGCTTCGATCCCGGTCTGACGGCGACGGCCGCAGGATGACCGATTTGCCCCTGTCGGGCGTGCGGGTCATCGACCTCACGCGCATCCTCTCCGGTCCGTTTTGCTCCATGCTGCTGGGCGATCTGGGCGCGGATGTCATCAAGATCGAAGCCCCCGGCGGCGATCACGTGCGCGGCCAGGGTGAAAAGATCGACGGGTTGTCGTGGTATTTCGCCAGCTTCAACCGCAACAAACGCTCTGTCGTGCTCGACCTGCGCGACCCCCAGGGACGCGCGGTTCTGGAGCGGCTTTTGACCGATGCCGACATCCTGACCGAGAATTTCCGCCCCGGCGTGCTGAACGAGATGGGCCTCAGCGCAGAGCGTCTGGCCGAGATCAACCCGACCCTCATCGTGGTCAGCGTGAACGGCTACGGATCGACCGGGCCTTACGCGGATCGCCCCGCATTCGATTTCATCGCACAGGCCATGTCGGGCTACATGAGCACCAACGGCACGCTTGAATCGGGCCCCTTGCGCACCGCGCCGCCGATGACCGACCTGATCGCGGGGCTTTACGCCGCCCTTGGGGCCGTCGCCGCCCTGCGCGGGCGCGAGGCGGGCGGCCCGGCGCAGCGGGTCGAGGCGTCGATGATGATGTCCATGATGTCGATGCTGGCCTACCTGTCGGCCAACGCGCTGGCGACGGGCATCGATCCGGTGCCGACGGGCAATGACCATCCCATCGCGTCGCCCTACGGCCTCTTTCGTACGCAGGATGGGGATATCGCCGTCGCACCGTCGACCGTGCCGATCCTGCGGCGCTTCCTGACCGAGCTTGGGCTGGCCCACTTGCTGGACGAGCCGCGTTTTGCCGACAACGCCGCCCGCCTCGAGAACCGGACAGAGATGAACGCGCTGATCAATGCAGCACTCGCGAAGGACACGCAGGAAAACTGGATCAGCCGTTTGAACAGCGCGGGCGTGCCCAGTGGCAAGGTCCAAAGCCTGACCGAGGCCCTGGCCGATCCCCAAGTCGCCGCACAGGAGATGGTAATGGATGTGCCGCATCCGGGGCATGGCACGGTGCGCATGACCGGCTTTCCGATGAAGTTTTCGGAAACGCCGCTCGCCCTGCGCCACCCTGCCCCCGATCTGGGCGCGCAGACCGACGCCGTGCTGACCGATGCGGGGTTCGACGCCGACACCATCGCAACGCTGCGCCGGGATGGCGTGATCGGCTGACCGCGCGCTTTACAAGGCGTCCCAAAGCTTCACGGTCGACCGGTCGAATTGCGATGGGTTGGCATACGCGACGATTGACAAAGGCGTGCGCCAGGCATCGCCTCCGACGGGGACGACCTGCCCACTGGCCAGCTCTTGCTGGATCGCGGTTTCCGGCATCCAGGCAAAACCGCTTCCCGCCATGAGCCTGCGTTTTACCGCTTCGACCAAGCCATCGACATAAACGGTTTCCGCCGTGAACCGTTTGCGGCCGATCGTATGCTCCACGACCATGCCGAGAAAGCTGGAATGCTCATAGGCGAGGTACGGGATCGCGTCTTGGGAAGGGTCGTCCAAAGCCCATCCATGATCGCGGACCGCCTGCGCCGTCGCCACCGGGATGAGGTGATCGATCATCAGCTCTTTGCTGGCGAAGGCGGTCTCGTCGATCGTGGGCGACACGGAGCTGTGCGCATAGCACAGCATGATGTCCACCGCCCCTTCCATCAAAAGCTCGCAACAGGTGCTGAGCGAATCCGAGATCACCCGCGTGCGCAGGTCCGGCATGTCGGCCTGAAACGCGTCGATCCGATGCGCGAGGTAATGCACAGAAATCGTGTGCAGCACAGAAAAGCGGGTGAAGCGATGCTCCCCCCGGTCGGACTCGCGCAGCGTCTGCCGCGCCTCAGCCAGTTGCGAAATCGCCGCCTTGGCGATCGGCAGGAACTGCTGGCCCGCCTCGGTCAGCTGCACCGGATAGGTGGCGCGGTTGACCAAGGGCATCCCAACCCAGCTTTCCAGCGCCTTGATCCGACGGCTGAACGCCGATTGAGTGATGTTTCTTTCATCAGCCGCCCGCGTGAAGTTCTGCGACCGCGCAAGACAGTCGAAATCGCGCAACCAGTTCAGATCCATCTAACACCTCTGGAAACAAGGGCTTTTTCGGCACCTTACCCATAATCATGCAAAATCGGAATAGTTTGATGAAATGTTTGAATTGGCGCGGTGCGCGAATCTGTTCCTACGCTTGACGCATGGGCACCCGCGTACCGAACCCACCCTCATCGCGCGAGATGCCAGTGAAGCCGCGACAAGAACGGCGCACCGGAAAAATGACAGGCCACGGCACGTGGCCGGAACCAACAGAGGAAACACCATGAAAACCATATTGAAGTCTCTAAGCCTCGCCACGGCGGTCAGCGTCTTCGCCCTGCCCGCGCTTGCCTCCGAAGAGGTCAAGATCGGCGTCCCGTCCTGGACCGGCGCACAGGCAATCGCGCATGTTCTGGGCGAAGTCGTCACCTCGCGCATCGGCGGGCAGGTCGAATATGTCCCCGGCAACAACGCCACGATCTTTCAGGCGATGGACCAGGGCAAGGGCGATATCGACGTGCATCCCGATGTCTGGCTGCCGAACCAGGAGAGCTTTACCAAGCAATATGTCGATGAGGCGGGCACCGTGACGCTGTCGTCGAACCCCTACCAAGGCAACCAGGGGTTCTGTGTCTCCAAGCAGTTCGGCGAAGCCAACAACATCACCGACATCGCCGATCTTGGCCGTCCCGACATCGCCGCGCTGATGGACAGCGACGGCAACGGCAAGGGCGAGCTTTGGATCGGTGCGCCGGGCTGGGCCTCGGCCAACGTGAACGAGGTCAAGGTCCGCGACTACGGTCTGCTTGATTTCATCGAACCCATCCGCGCCGAGGAAGCGGTGAAGACCGCGCGCATCAAGGACAGTATCGCCAAGGGTGAAGGCTATGCCTTCTATTGCTACGAGCCGCACGCGGTGTGGTTCATGTTCGACGTGATGATGCTCACCGAACCGACATTCGACGAAGCGAAATACGTCATGGTGCAGCCGTCGGATGACCCCAACTGGTACGAAAATTCGATGGTCGCCACCAAGGACGCACTGAAGGACGTGCAAATCGCGTGGTCCAATTCGCTCGAAGAGCGGTCCCCGGCGATTGCGGAATTCTTCGCCAATTTCAGCCTGAACGCCGAGGACGTGAGCCAACTCGCTTTCGAGATCAGCGCGAACGGCCGTGACCCGGCAGAGGTGGCCGCCGAATGGGTCAACGCCAACAGCGACCGCGTCGACGGATGGCTCGGCCTCTGATCGCCCGGTCCTGACCAAAGGGGCATCGGTGAAACCGCCGATGCCCGCCAATCCCCTGACAAGGCGTGGGCTCATGAATGACGACACCGTCATAGAGATATCCAATGTCTGGAAGATTTTTGGCGCCAAGCCCGAGCTTGCGCTGAAAGCCATCCACGACCGCGGGCTGACCAAGGCCGAGGTGCTGGCCGAATTCAACGCGGTTGTCGGTGTGGCCGATGTCAGCCTCGACGTGAAGCGCGGTGAGATTTTCTGCATCATGGGGCTGTCGGGCAGCGGCAAGTCCACGCTTGTGCGCCACTTCAACCGCCTGCTCGAGCCGACCTCCGGCAAGATCGAGATCGAAGGCACCGACGTCATGGCGCTTGGGCCCAAAGAGTTGCAAACCTTCCGCAACCGCAAGATCGGCATGGTGTTCCAGAACTTTGCGCTGATGCCGCACCGATCGGTGCTCGACAACGTTGCCATGCCGCTGGAAATCCGGCAGGTCGCCAAGAACGAACGGATGCGCCAGGCGGCGGCGATCCTCGATATTGTCGAACTGGGCGCGTGGGGATCGAAATTCGCGCATGAACTTTCGGGCGGGATGCAGCAACGTGTGGGCCTTGCCCGCGCGCTTGCAGCGAACCCGGACGTGCTTTTGATGGACGAGCCGTTCTCGGCGCTCGACCCGTTGATCCGGCGGCAGTTGCAGGATGAATTCATCCGCCTGAGCAAGATCCTCAAGAAATCGACCGTCTTCATCACCCATGATCTGGACGAAGCCGTCCGCATCGGCGACCGCATCGCGATCATGCGCGATGGCAAGATGGTTCAGATGGGCACCGCCGAAGACATCGTGATGCACCCGGCGGATGATTACGTGGCCGATTTCGTCGCCGGCATTTCGCGGCTCAAGGTGGTGCATGCCCATGCGGTGATGCAGCCGTTGGCCCCCTATCTCGCCAAGAATGGCCCCCTGCCCGCAGATGCGCCGCGGGTGAGCGAAAAGGAAACGCTCAGCAACCTGATCACCCTCGCCATTAACTACACCAGCGCGATCCTTGTCGAGGACGCAGGTCAGGACGTGGGCGTGATCACCCGCGCCGATCTGTTGCGCACCGTGATCGAAGGGACGGAAGTGTCATGAACAAGATGGACATCAACCCGCTCGAAGACACCGAAAGCGATGCCGCCCTCGCCTACGCCGAGGAACGGCGCGAAAACATCCGTACCTTCGTCCGCACCAATCCGGACTACTATATCGCGAATTTCGACAAGATCGGCGCGTCCTCCCGCTTTACCCCAACGTTCAACCTCATGGCCGGGCTCTTCGGTCCGATCTGGTTCGGCGCGCGCGGGCTCTGGTCCTGGGCGCTGCCGTTCCTGATCCTTGAAGCCTTGGCCTTCGTGCAGATCGCACGCGGCCTCTTCGGCGATCTTGCGGCGGATGCGATGGCGCGCATCGCCTCCATCGAAGGCACGCTGGATCTGCGCCGCCAGCAGCTCGCCGCCGCGATCGAAAGCGGATCGGACCGGGTCGATGCGTTTCGCCGGACGGTGGAGTCGCTGGAAGCCAATATCGGCGGCATCCGCGACGAGGCTGACGCGCTGGCCGCGCAAGGCCCGACAATCGTGCTGACCGGCATCGTCATTCTGATCCTGGCCAAAGCGGCACAGGCAACCGTCGCCAATTGGGCGCTCGAAGCGCGGTTCTCCGAATGGATGTCGGATCGGTCGATCCGGTCGGGGCTGCCGGTCTCGCATATCGTCTTCAGCGCGATCTTCATGATCCTGATCGTGGCGACAGCCATGCTCCACTACAGCTTCCCGGGGCGCTATTCACTGCTCAGCGCCTTCCCGACCGATCCCGATATCCGCCTGACCAGCATCACATGGGTCGAGGATTTCATCGCGTGGTGCGTGCGCAACTCAGAAGCGTTCTTCGAAGGTCTGACCTTCGGCATCCGCACGCTTCTCGACGCGCTCGAGATCATTCTGGTGCAGACGCCGTGGATCGTGATCGCCAGCCTGATCATTCTGCTCACATGGCTTACCGCCGGGCTGCGAACGGCGATCTATTCCGGAGCATTCCTGGCGTACATGGGCCTGCTCGGTTTCTGGGAAGCCGCAATGACGACACTGGCCTTGCTGGGCACTGCCGCCTGCCTGTCCATCGCCATCGGCATCCCGCTTGGCATGTTCGCCGCGCGGCGGCCCCGGTTCTATGCGTTCATCCAGCCGATCATGGACTTCATGCAGACCATGCCCGCCTTCGTGTTCATGGTCCCGGTCATCGCCTTTTTCGGCGTCGGCAAACCCGCCGCCGTGGTCGTCACGATGATCTTCGGCGGCACGCCCGTGGTGCGTCTGACCGTGCTCGGCCTGCGCGGCGTGCCCGAAAGCGTGCGCGAGGCGGCGATCAGTTTCGGCGCGAACAAGTGGTATCTGCTGACCAAGGTGGACCTGCCGCTGGCCAGCCCGTCGATCCGGGCAGGCATCAACCAGACAATCATGCTGTCGCTCGCCATGGTGGTGGTCGCCTCGCTCATCGGCGCCAAGGGGTTGGGCGAGGACGTGCTGGAGGCGCTGCAATACGCGAATGTCGGTCAAGGCATCCTTGCCGGGTTCGCGATCCTCTTCTGCGCCATGATCCTGGACCGCATTGTGCAGGGCGCCCGAAAATGACGCCGGTGGTTTTCGTCCACGGCTTCATGGGCGGCAGCCGACAATGGACCGCACTCACCGCGTCCTTGCGCGGCACTGTCGATGTGATCGCGGTGGACCTGCCGGGGTTCGGAGAAAACGCCGACCTCGAAGCGCCCGACAGCATCGCGGGCTTCGCCCGCTGGGTGATCGACGCTCTCAGCGCGCAGGGCATCCACCGGTTCCACCTGCTCGGCCACTCGATGGGCGGCATGATCGCGCAGGAAATCGCGGCGACGGTGCCGGATCGAGTCTCGCGGTTGGTTCTTTATGGCACGGGGGCCACAGGCGTTCTGCCTGGCCGGTTCGAGACCATCGAGACGTCGAAATGGCGCGCGCAGTCGGATGGACCGCGCAAGACCGCGCGCCGCATTGCCGCCACCTGGTTTCTCGATCGCGAAGCCTCTCCCGCGTTCGAGGACTGCGCCGCCATCGCCGAACGCAGCAGCCTCCAGGCGATCACGGCGGGACTCGACGCGATGCAATCGTGGTGCGGCGTGTCCAATCTCGCATCCATCAAGGCCGCGACGCTGGTGGTCTGGGGCGACCATGATCGCACCTACCCGTGGCGACAGACCGAACAGCTCTGGATGTCGATCCGCAACAGCGGGCTGGCGGTGCTTCCCAATTGCGCCCACGCCGCGCATCTGGAAAAGCCCGAGATCTTCAACGGCATCCTGCGCGATTTCATGACCGCAGAGGTCGCCCAGCCCCAGCCCGTGGGTGGCTGATCGAAACGGAGCTACCCCGCCGCAACAGCCCCGGCGTAGTGATCCCGCAAGACGTTTTTTTGCACCTTGCCCATCGTGTTGCGCGGCAGGGCGTCGATGATTTCGTAACGGCGCGGGTGCTTGAACCGCGCCAGCTTATCCGCGACCTCGTTTTCCAGCGCCTCAACGGTCGGTGCATGCCCCGGCACCATCACCACGGCGGCGATGATGGCTTCGCCGAAATCGGCATCCGGGACGCCGAACACAGCCGATTCCTCGACCCCGTCGATGTCGTTCAGAACGTCCTCCACCTCTTTCGGGTAGACGTTGTAACCTCCGGTGATGATCAGGTCTTTGGACCGACCGACAATCGACAAATAGCCGTCCTCGCTGAACTGACCCAGATCGCCGGTAATGAAGAACCCGTTTTCGCGCAGCTCGGCGGCAGTCTTGTCGGGCATTTGCCAGTAACCCTTGAAGACGTTCGGCCCCCGCACCTCGATCATGCCGACCTCGCCCTGCGGAAGCGGCTGGCCCGTTTCGGGATCGGTCACGATCACCTCGACCCCCGGCAACGGCTTTCCAACCGTGCCCGCCCGGCGGTCGCCATCATAAGGGTTGGAGGTGTTCATGTTGGTTTCGGTCATGCCGTAGCGTTCGAGGATGCGATGCCCGGTGCGCTGGGTGAAGGCGATATGCGTCTCGGCCAGCAGCGGCGCACTGCCCGACACGAACAGGCGCATGTTCGACGTCATTTCTCTGGTCAGCCGGTGATCGGCCAGCAGACGGGTGTAGAAGGTCGGAACGCCCATGAGCATCGTCGCCTCGGGGACCGCCGCGAGGATCGCATCGGTGCTGAAACCGGGCATGAAATGCACGCAGGCCCCCGCATAAAGCGAAGTATTGAGCGCCACGAAAAGCCCATGCGTGTGAAAGATCGGCAGCGCGTGGATCAAGGTGTCGGCATCGGTGATGCGCCACAGCTCTGTCAGCGCCTTGGTGTTGGACAGCAGGTTGTCATGGGTCAGCATCGCGCCCTTCGACCGCCCCGTTGTCCCCGAGGTGTAGAGCAGCGCCGCCAAATCATCCGGCCCGCGCGGCACGGTGTCGAACGTGGTGGGCTTGTCCGGCACCGAGGCCATCAACGTCCCCTGCCCCGCCGCATCGAGCGTCAGGAGAATGGCCCCGGCCCTGTCGGCGATCCCGGTCAGCGTCTCCACCGAGGCCGGATCGCAGACCACGATCCGCGGCGTCGCGTCCTCCACGAAATAGGCCACCTCGTCCCGCTTGTAGGCGGTGTTGAGCGGTAGAAACACGCCCCCCGCCTGAAGCGTCGCGGCATAGAGTGCGACCATCTCAACGCATTTCGGCGCTTGCACCACCACGCGATCACCGGGTGTGAGGCCTGCGTCCCGCAACACATGCGCGATCTGGGCGACAAGACCCACAAAGGCGGCATAGCTGATCGCGGGGGCATCATCCCGCTTCAGGAAACAGGCGTCATTGTCCGCGTGACGGGCGATAAGATGATCGTAGACGTGGTTCGCCATCAGGCCTGGATCCTTCGTTTCTTCTGGGCCGCCGCCGTCTCGCCCTTGAAGCCCGGGCTTTTCGAGATGGCACGCTCCTGAACGAACCGCTCGTGGTTCTGCTCGATCAGGTTCAGATCGTATTCGTAATTCACCATCGCACCGGCCGATTGCCGAAGGCCGTTTTCCGACATATCGGCGGCACCGTGCACAGCGTAGATCTGCGCGCCATTGCCAAGGTGAAAGCGCGCTACCGGGTCACGCGGTGCGCCGTCCGGGGTTTTTGCCGACAGCAGATACCGCACTGCTGCCGTGCGGATCTCGTCGGGCGTGGCGGCGCCCTCGCGGATCGCGGCGTAATCCGGGGCGTCCTGTTCCTTGATCCACGCCATCAGGCCCGGAATCGGCGACAGCGTGACGTAGGTCTCCAGGCCCGGCAGTTCCTGCCGCAACTCGGCCACCACCTGTTTGATCAGAAGGTTGCCGAAGGATATCCCCTTGAGCCCCGCCTGGCAGTTCGAGATGGAATAGAAGACGGCGACCTTGGTGTCATGCGCCCGGCGCGTTTCACGGTCCTCGGTCAGCACGCTCTGGATCGACTCCGGCACCGATTGGGTGAGCGCCACTTCCACGAAGATCAGCGGCTCGTCCGGCATGGCCGGATGGAAGAACGCAAAGCAGCGCCGGTCGTCCGGGTAAAGGCGGCGGCGCAGGTCTTCCCAATCGCGGATGGCGTGGACCGCTTCGTATTTGACGATCTTCTCGAGGATACTGGCCGGGGTTTCCCAACTGATCTGCCGCAGGACAAGGAACCCCCTGTTGAACCAGCTGCGCAGAAGGTGCTGGAAATCCATATCGGTGCGGGCCAGATCGGGTTCGTCCTTCACCGCTTTCAAGAGGTCGGTCCGCATGTTCACGAGAGCCAGCGTCGCGCCGGGCGCCTGGTTCAACCGGCGCAACAGCTCCTGCCGCCGGGGTTCGGCTTGGGTGGCGATGGTTCTGTAATCCCGCGCGTCACCGCTTGTCTTGTAGGCGGTGATCGCCGCGTCCAGCGCATCGAGGTCGATCTCGAGCCCGTCGTTGAGGAACCGGAAGAACGCCAGCCGGTCCGCATCGGACATCCGCGTATAGCGATGGACGATGGCCTGCGCCAGAGTGATCCCGGACACCTCGCCCTCGGCGTCCAGAAGCGACGTGCACATCTCTTCGATCGACCGGTCATCGCTCACCCGGGACGTGGCCCGCCGCCGCTCGAACAGCGTGTTGAGCATGTCACCAAGGAAACTGCGTTCGGACATGATGTCAGTCGAACCTCACATTTTGCGCCGAAAGCGCCACGGAAAAGGTCAGCGACCCTTCGTTGATCAGCCAGCGGCGCAGCACGAAACTGCGCGCTCCGTTGGCGTGCATCGGATCGGCTTCGGCCAAGGCGCGGGCGTCGTCGATCGAAGCCGCACGGTAGATAATGAGACCGATGCCCTTCATCAACTCCCCCGTCTCGTCCGAAACCGGCCCGGCAAGGAACAAAGCCCCCCGCGCTTCAAGCTCGGCCTGATAGGCCAGATGCGCGGGCAGCGTTTCCTTGACCTTGGCCGGATCACCGCCAGGCGTCGAAAGAACCATGTAAAGCTCGTGGGCCAACGCCCCCCGCGCGCGGGCCTCGGCGGCGTATTCAGTCCAGCTGGGCATGTGGTTCTCCGGTGATTTTCAAAAATATCGATTTTATTTGACTTGATGCTTGTTTATCGTCAAAAATTGAGTCGATCAACAAGGAGTTTGATATGCGTTTTCTCGTTGGCACCGTCGGTGACGTGCAGAGTGTCTTCGCCATTGAGGGCGATCGGGCCACCAATCTCACCTCCGCCGTGGCCGGGATCGGGTGTGATCTGTCCGCGCTCGCTGCATCTCCTGACCTTGTGGCGCAGGCGAAAGCCGCGCTAGGCGCGGGCGACACCCTGTCCGTAGCCGACATCACGCCGGCGCTGCCGATCACGACTCCGGGCAAGTTCATCTGCCTTGGCCTGAACTATGTCGAGCATATCAAGGAAGGCGGATACGACATCCCCGATTATCCCGCGCTTTTCATGCGCGGCCACAATTCGCTGATGCCCGCCGGGGCACCGATGGTGCGTCCGTCCTGTTCCGAAAAGCTCGATTACGAGGCCGAGCTTTTGCTGATCATCGGCAAGGGCGGACGTCACATCCCCGAAGACAGGGCGCTCGATCACGTTTTCGGCTATACCGTGTTCAATGATGGCTCTGTCCGCGACTACCAGCGAAAGACGCACCAGTGGACGCCCGGCAAGAACTTCGATGACACCGGCGCCGTGGGACCGATCGTCGTTACACCGGAAGAACTGCCCGAGGGCGCCAGCGGGCTGAAGATCGAAAGCCGCGTCGGCAACGAGATCCTGCAATCGTCCAATACGTCGAACATGATCTGGGGCGCGGCGCGCTCCATCGCGATTATCTCGGAATACACGACGTTGCATCCGGGCGATCACATCGCGCTCGGTACGCCCCCGGGTGTCGGCCACGCCAAGAAGCCTGACCCGCGCTGGCTGCGCCCCGGCGAGACCATCGAGATCGAGATCGAAGGCATCGGCATTTGCGCCAGCCCGGTAATCGACGAAGACACCGTGGCCAGCAGAACGGCGGCCGAATGATGGCGGACGGACAGGACAATATGACTGACCTGCGCCGGCGCGCCCAACAGGCGGTGCGCGATCTGCGCGCGCGCAAGCCGCAACTGGATGACGCCTCCATCGACGTGATTCTGCGCGACGCCCGTTCGCACTACGCCTGGACCGACAAACCGGTCAGCGACGAGATGCTGCACACCCTTTTCGAGATCACGATTCAGGGGCCGACCAGCATGAACACCTGCCCCGCCCGCTTCGTCTTCGTGCGCAGCGACGCGGCCAAGGATCGTTTGGCGAAATCGCTCAAGGCCAAGAACATCGACAAGATGCGCGCGGCCCCCGTGACCGCGATCATCGCATGGGATCCGCTTTATTGGCAGCGGCTGGATTTCCTCTTCCCGCACGAGGACCGCAAACCGCTGTTCGAAGGCAAGAAAGAGTATGCCCACGACACCGCGTTCCGCAATTCCACGCTGCAAGGCGCGTATTTCATGATCGCCGCCCGCGCGATGGGGCTCGATGTGGGGGCGATGTCGGGGTTCTCCAACAAGATCGTGGACGAGGAGTTCTTTGCGGACAACGGATGGAAATCGAATTTTCTGTGTAACATCGGCTACGCGGACGAAACCGCGTTGTTCCAGAAACTTCCGCGTTTCGAATTCGATGACGTGTGCAAGGTGATCTGAAGCAAGACAACGCCGGGGAGGGCGGTACGACCACGCTCATCCGAAACGGGATGATGCCTGACTGAACAAATACGATCCGGGCGAAAAGCCCAACTTTCTGGGAGGAAATACATGAAACATACGACGAAACGCAGCCTGATGGGCGCGGCACTGGCGACCGTGATGGCGCTGCCCGCCGTGGCACAGGAAAAAATCTCGGCGGTCGTGATCGACGGCTATCCGGCCCGCGCGCTCTGGGTTGAGGAGTTCACCAACTTCTTCATCCCCGAAGTCAATCGCCGCCTGTCCGAGACCGGCAATTACGAGATCGAATGGCAGGAAAACTACGGCGGTTCCATCGTGAAGCCGCGCGGCGTGCTGGAAGGCATCCAGCTCGGTCTCGGCGATATCGGCATCGTCACCACGATCTTCCATTCGTCCAAGCTGCCCAGCCAGGGGATCGCCGGATCGACACCGTTCGTGTCCTCCGATGCGCGCGCCGTGGCCAAGGCCGTTGACGAAATCGCCCGCGAATTTCCGGCCATGAACAACGAGTTCAACGCGCAGAACCAGGTCTATCTGGCCACCGGCGTCGTGCTCGACACCTATCAGGTGTTCTGTTCGTCCGAAGTGTCCTCGGTCGCGGACCTCGAAGGCAAGAAGATCGCCGGTGCGGGCGTGAACCTGCGCTACCTCGAAGGCATCGAAGGCGCCGCGGGCGTGCGCGGGGGTCTCACCGATTTTTACAACATGGTGCAGACCGGCCTCGTGGATTGCGCGATGCTGTGGCCCGAAGCGGCCTCGACATTCAAGATCGCCGAAGTGGCGCCCTACATGCTCGAAGCCGATCTGGGCGCGGTGAACACCAAGACCGTGACCGTGAACGCCGATTACTGGGAGAACCTCCCGGATGAGGTCAAAGAGGTGCTGCAAGCCGTCGCCATCGACTACCGCGACCACGTGGCCGGCATCGCCATGGATCTCGCCCAAACGTCGCGCAACACCTATGTCGAGCAAGGCGGCACGATTGTCGAACTCTCGGACGAAGACCGCGCG
Organism: uncultured Marivita sp.; assembly: GCF_947488135.1. Lineage (GTDB taxonomy): Bacteria > Pseudomonadota > Alphaproteobacteria > Rhodobacterales > Rhodobacteraceae > Marivita. Next base: position 42,076 of record NZ_CANKYW010000008.1, read on the forward strand.
GCCTGGGCCAACGGTATGCCGAACATCGCGCAGGAATGGGCCGAAACGCTGAACAACAGCGGTGAACCCGGCACCGAGATGCTGGCGGCCTATCTGGGCAAGCTGTCCGAAGCCGGCTTTGACGGCGTTCGTGACTGGACAGCCGAATAAAGCCAAGCGGCGATCCGAAAGAGGTCACACCCATGCTGAAGTCTGCCGTTGCTGGCGTATCTCGGGTCGCCAATACCCTTGCCATCGCGTCCAACGCCCTGGGCACCCTCGTGGTGCTGGCGTTGGTCGTCATCCTGAACGTCGACGTGATCGCCCGCGGGGTGTTCTCGGCCCCGATCAAGGGCACGTATGAGATGGTGCAGTTTTCCGTCGTATTGATCGTGTTCCTGCAACTGGCCGACGTGGTCCGGGTGGACCGGCTGACCCGGTCCGACGGTTTTCTGAACGTGGTACACAAAAGACGCCCCCGGATCGCCGCGAACATGCGGCGGATCATCAACGCGATCTCGGCCATCTTCATGGGTTTGATCGCCTACATCACCTTCCCCGAGTTTCTGCACATGTGGGACACGCAGGATTACTTTGGCGTGCCGGGCCTGTTCACCCTGCCCTGGTGGCCGGTGAAGCTCGTCATCACATTGGGCACGGCGCTGTCCTGCCTGATCTTCGTGCTCAAGGTGATCGCGGGCAAAGACCGCTCGGAGCTGGTGCGCACGCCCGAACATGACGAGTCCTCGCAATGACCCCTATCGAGATCGGCCTCATCTCGGTCGTCGCCATCGTCTTCCTGATCTATTCGGGCGTCTACATCCCCGTCGCGCTTGGCATGGTGTCTTTCGTGTCGATCTGGCTGATGCGGGACAACTTCACGCTGGCGCTGAACCTGCTCAAAGTGGCGGTCGGCGACAGCGCGATGGAGTACAGCTTCGCCACCATCCCGCTATTCACCTTCATGGGACTGATCGTCTCCAAAGCCGGGCTGGGTCGCGATATCTACGAGGTCATGACCATGCGCTTCCGCAAGGTCAAAGGCGGGATCGGCATGGCGACCGTGGGCGCAAACGCGGTGTTCGCGGCCGTGACCGGATCATCCATCGCGTCGGCCTCGGTCTTTACCAAGGTGTCGGTGCCGCAGATGATGGCGCAGGACTACAACCCGCGCTTCGCGGTCGGGGTCGTGGCCGGATCGTCGGTGCTGGGCATGATCATTCCGCCGTCGGCGATGCTCATCATCTATTCCTTCGTGGCCGAACAATCGGTCGGCGACATGTTCCTGGCCGGTGTCATCCCGGGCATCCTGCTGGCCATCGCCTATGTCGCCGCGATCTGGTTCATGGGCCGCTTCACGCCGGGCTTCGTCGGCGGACGGGTGGTCGAAGACACCGAGTGGATGACAGGCCGCGAGATTGCGTCCAAGACGTTGCCGACCCTGTTCCTGATCACCGTGGTTCTGGGCGGCATCTACACAGGCTGGCTCACCGCGGTCGAGGCTGGCGCCGCCGGGGCGCTTGTTGCGCTGATCATCGCGTTCTTCCGCAAGTCCATGACGCCCAAGGCGTTCTGGCACGCGCTGCTCGAAACCGGTCACATCACCGCAGCGATCCTCTTCCTGATCACCGCCGCGTCGATCTACAGCCGGATGCTGGGACTTGCCGGGTTGCCGAACCAGCTCGAAGACCTGCTTGCGGGCAGTTCGGCATCATTCTGGACGGTCATGCTGCTTTACGTGCTGCTGATGCTCTTTCTCGGCACGCTTCTAGATACCGCGTCGATCATCCTGATTGTTGTTCCGCTGTTCCTGCCGCTGGCCGAGGCGCTGGATATGTCGCTGATCTGGTTCGGGATCATCACCGTGGTCGGCGCGGAAATCGGACTGCTGACGCCCCCGCTGGGCATATCGTGTTTCGTCATCAAATCGACCATCGACGATGACCGCATCTCACTCAAGGACGTGTTCATGGGCGCCCTGCCCTTCGCCTTCGTGATGCTGATCGTCCTCTTCATCCTGATCGAATTTCCGATCCTCAGCCTTGCCCTCATCTAAGGAGTGATCTCATGCGCGACGTCACCAAGGACAACATCACCGACGTCTTCATGGGCTATATGGGCCCCGACATGGACCCGCGCCTGCGCGAGGTTCTGAGCAGCCTCGTCCGCCACCTGCACGACTTTGCCCGCGAGGTGAACCTGACGCACGAGGAATGGAACAAAGGCATCGCGTTCCTCGAAGCCGCCGGTGAGATCTCGGACAAGGAGCGGCACGAATTCGTACTGCTTTCGGATGTGCTGGGCCTGTCGTCACTGGTCGATATGCTGCATTCCAACCCAGAGGGCACGTCATCCTCGGTGCTGGGGCCGTTTCACATCACCGGCTCTCCGCCGCTGCCGCTGGGTGGCGATCTGCGCAAGGATTTCGACGACACGGTGCTGCTGGTCGAAGGCATGATCCGCGACACCGACGGCAAGCCCATCCCGGGTGCGACGCTCGACATCTGGCAGACCGCCCCGAACGGGCTTTATTCCAGCCAGGATCCCGATCAGGACACCTACTCCTTCCACGGCATCCAAACCGTCGGCGATGATGGCCGCTACCGGTTCACCTCGGTGCGCCCGGTGGAATACACCGTGCCCTCCGATGGTCCGGTTGGCGACATCCTGCGGGCCTGCGGCCGCCACCCGTGGCGTCCGTCACACCTGCATTTCATCGTGGAAGCCGACGGCTTCAAACCGTTGGTGACAGAAGTGTTCGCCGCCGATGATCCCTATCTCGATCAGGATACGGTCTTCGGCGTGCGCAAGGACCTTGTCATGTCCTATGAACACATGCCCGCAGGCAGTTTCCCGGATCAGGGGTTCGAGCTTTCCGGCAAGGTCGATGACCCCTACCTCAGGGTCGAATTCGACCTGACGCTCGTTAAGCAATAATCGCCGTAACCGCCCGGTTCAGGACAACACGCCGTCGCCCATGAGACCGGACAGGAACGCACCGGTCGTCCGGTAGTGGTTCAACAAGTCGGTGCTGGCCTCTTCCGCATTGCGCGCGATGGCCGCGTTCAGGATGCGGGTATGCTCGTCGCTCACATCCCGGCGTTGGTAGTTCAACGCGTTCCCGGCCAGAAACCTGTAGCGGATGTTCAGATCGTAAAGCTGCGAACAGAATTTCAGCAGGATCGGCGACTTCGCACCGGCGAGCAACGCCATGTGAAACGCCTTGTGATGTGCCTCGAACGTGGCTGCATCCGTCTCGCGTGCGCGGTGCATCCTGTGATGCGCCAGAACGATCCCCTCTTCCCAGGCCTCGGTGGCGTTGGCGATGCTCTCGCGCAAAGCCAGGTCTTCGAGGTTGCAGCGCAACATCAGGATCTCGTCGAAATTCGCCTTGCTCACCTCGGCGGTGCGGAACCCGCGCTGGTCGATGCGTTCAACAAGGTTGTCTGATGTCAGAAGGCTCAGCGCCTCGCGGATGGGCGATGCCCCGGTATCAAGACGTTTGCGCAGCCCGTCGATCTTGAGCTTTTCGCCCGGCTTCAATTCGCCCGTCACGATCATGTTGCGCAAAGAGACATAGGCGCGATGGGTGGCGGAACCCTCTTCTGTCTCGACGTCCAGATTGACGATGTTCATGGTCGACACGTTCCCGGATTAGCACAAAACCCCCGCCGTGAGGCGAAAGTAGCGCGGTCAATGCAAGTCGCAAAGCGAATGCCCGGTCAACTGCATCAACAGGCTCATTCATTTCCTTTTTCTAGATATAAAGACGATACGTCAATAATAATCGATATTTTCCGTACGCCACGGACGCGTCTACCCGGAGCGGGCCAAACCCGATCCAGGATTACTCAGACACCAAACAAAAAAGCCGGAGCACTGCGCGCTGCACTGCCCCGGCTTCCGATGTCTTGCGACCTTACACGACCTTGACGGTCAGCGATCCAACGCCCTCGATGGTCGCTTCCATCACGTCGCCCTTGACCACCGCGTTCACGCCCGACGGTGTGCCGGCCATGATGACGTCGCCTGCGGCCAGTTCGAAATACTCCGACAGGTAGGAAATCATTTCCGGAACCTTCCAGATCATCTGGTTCAGGTCGCCCTCCTGACGCAGCTCCCCGTTCACGTTCAGCGCGATGCGTCCCTGATCCGGATGCCCGACCTCGGACACCGGCAGCAAGGGGCCAACCGGGCCGGAGCGTTCGAAGGCTTTGCCGATCTCCCACGGGCGGCCCATCTTCTTCATCTCGCCCTGCAAATCGCGCCGCGTCATGTCGAGCGACACGCCATACCCCCAGACATGATCGAGCGCCTTGTCGAGCGGGATGTCGGTGCCGCCGGATTTCAGGCCGACCAGCAACTCCACCTCGTGATGCACATCGGACGTGTGCGGCGGATAGGGAAATTCGCCCGACGCATCGAGGTTGTTGGGGTTCTTCTGGAAGAAAAACGGCGGCTCGCGATCGGGATCGTGGCCCATTTCCACGGCGTGCGCCGCGAAGTTGCGGCCGATGCAATAGACGCGCCTGACGGGGAATGTGCCTCCGCCCTGCGTTGGAATGGTGTGCACCTGCGGCGCGGGAATGACATGATCGGACATCGCTTTCCTCCTCAAGCGTTTCGTTGCAAAGGGACCGGGTCAAACGCGCTCTGCGTCACACTCAGAATCCCTCACGGCCCGACCAACCCGGCGCAGCCGTCACCCATTTAATCACGAACTTCCCGCGGAATTTGCAAGGTTTCCACGCTGCAACCCGTTCAACCATTTCCCGAATTGGTTGGATTTTGGCGCGTCATCTCGTGCGGTGCGCCGTTCGGCAGAACCCGCGAATAAACCGATTTGAGATGCGTGAGCATCGCCTGCGCCGCAAGCTCGGCGTCACCGGCACCGATGGCCGAGACGATGACATCGTGCTCATAGAAGCTGGTATATTCCTCGGGCGGTTTGCGCGTCATGCGTGGCTGGCCCCAGACGATCGACCGGCGCACCGCGTTCAGCGTTTCGAAGAAGTAGAGAAACAGCTGATTCCGCGTCGCGCGGGCGATGGCGTGGTGCAGATTGTTGTCCCACGCCTCGTAAGACCGCCAGTCTTCGGCCTCCCGGCAGCGTTGGGCGCAAAGCCGCATTTGTTCGCGATCCGAACGCGTTGCCTGAAGCGCGGCCATGCGGCACAGCTGCGGTTCGATGGTAAAACGCACGGCCACCACCTGCTCTGGTTTGATCTGGTCGCCAAGATAGGTGACGTCCTGCAAATTCAGCACCGGGCGCGAGCCAACGAAGGTGCCCCGCCCCACGTGCCGCCAGATGCGCCCCTGCGCCTCGAGCTCATCAAGGGCCTTGCGCAGTTGGTTCCGTGTCGTGCCCAGCATCTTGCACAATTCCCGCTCCGGCGGCACCCGATCATTGTGCCGGTATCCCGCCGTGTCGATCAATTCCCGCAACTTGTGCGCCAGATCGGTATTCGAGGTCATATTCCGCCCAATTTGATGATTGGTTGATTGATCGAAACCGTAAGACGACGAAACATGGATGGAAAGGGGAGAGGTGTCAGTGAGTCGCGCATCACGTCGCGCGGCAATCACGTGACACCAACACGAGGGAGGATCGCCGGGTGCGATTGGCAACCATTTCTGTGGATGGAGACCCCATCTGCGTTGCGTATCTGTCAGACGGCAGCATGTTGAACATTTCCGAAGCCGCAGGCTCGATGCAGGCGTTGATCGAGGGCGGGAAACCGGCGCTTGATGCCGCCCGCAAGCTCGTGTCCGAAGCCGAGGACGGCCAGCACCAGGATAAGGTGATCCGGCAGAACGCCACGCTGATGGCGCCGATTCCAAAGCCGCTGAAGAACGTCTTTTGCGTCGGCCGCAACTATGCCGAGCACATTGCCGAAGGCGACCGGGCGCAAAACCAGAAGGTCGGCGTGACGGAACATCCCGTCTTCTTCACCAAGCCGCCGACCGCGGTTGTCGCACCCGATGGCGATGTCCTGCTCTTTCCCGAAGTGTCCACTTCCATCGACTACGAGGTCGAATTGACCGTGGTGATCGGCACGCCGGGCCGCAACATTTCCAAAGCGGATGCGATGGATCACATCTTCGGGTATACGATCCTCAACGACATCACCGCACGCGACATCCAGCGCCGCCACGGTGGGCAGTATTTCAAGGGCAAGGGGCTCGATGGCTCCTGCCCCATCGGTCCGGTCATCGTGACCGCCGACGAAATCGACGACCCGCACGCCCTGTCCATCGGCCTCACGGTCAATGGCGAACAGCGTCAGGACGGGAACACGAAGGACATGATCTTCGACATTCCGACGCTCATCGCATCCCTGTCCGAGGGGCTGACGCTCGAACCCGGCGACATGATCGCCACCGGCACACCGTCGGGCGTGGGCTATGCGATGGATCCGCCGCAGTTCCTCAAGGACGGCGACACTGTGATATGTAAAGTTTCCGGAATCGGCACGCTCAGCAACACTGTACGCGCCGTATAAAGGCCCCGCCGCTGCGGAAAGCGGCCAAAAGGGTCAGACACGATTGGGAGGAGAACCATCATGATCAACAGAAGAACATTCACCGCCTCATTGCTCGCCGCCGTCCCGGCGACGGGCCTGATGGGCACATCGGTACTGGCGCAAGACCTGCGCGACATCACCTTCGTGCAGCCAAGCCCGTCGGCCATCAACTCGTTCCCGGTCTTCGTCGCCATCGGCGAGGGCTTCTTCGAGGAAGAGGGCCTGAACGTCACCGTCGAGGCGATCAACGGCTCGGGCGCGGTGCTGCAAGCGCTGTCCGCAGGCCAGGCGCATTTCGGCCGTCCCGGCCCCGGTCCGATGATCGCGGCCAAGACGCGCGGCGTCGATGCGGTCCACATCTACAACGTTGCAGCACGCAGCAACTTCGGCATCGCGGTGCAGCAGGACAGCGACATCCAGAGCGTCGAAGACCTGCGCGGCAAGGTGATCGGCACAGGCACAGCCGACGGCGCGGAAGTGGGCTTTGCCCGCAACGTGATGTCCGGCGCGGGCATGACCGAAGGCGAGGATTACCAATTCCTCACCGTTGGTGACGGCGGCCCGGCAACGGCGGCGTTCCTGAACGGCGAAATCGACGCCTACTCCGCATCTACAGCGGACACCGCCATCCTGAACCAACGCGGCATGGCCGTGCGCGACATCACCCCGGCCGAGTTCGGCCGCTTCTTCGGCAACGGCATCGCGACGATGGCCGACACCATCGCCAATGACCGCGAGCTGGTCGAAGCCTGGAGCCGCGCCTTCGCCAAGGGTCACGCTTTTGCTTTGGACGACGCCAACCGGGAAGCAGTGCTTCAGCATCTTGCAGACGGCAACCCGCAGGAAGGTGAAGACAAGGAGTTCCAGTCCGCGCTCTTCGATGCGGTCCGTTCCAAGACCATTCCGTCCGACGACGCCCCGCATCTGGGCTGGTATCCGGCCGAGGTCTGGCAGGAATGGGAAGATGCGCTGGTCGCAGGCGGAGAGATCGAGGCACCGCTCGAGGATCTGAGCGCTGTCTGGACCAACGAATTCGCCGCCATCGGCGCGGAGGCGGCAGGCGGATGAACACAGCCGTCGCACACGACTATTCCGGCGCGCCTCTTGGCGCGCCGGTCTACGAGTTGACACAGGTCAGCAAGACCTATGCGCGCAACCGTGTGGTCGCGCTTGAAAATGTCAGCCTCACCCTGCGCAAGGGCAGCTTTACCTCGGTCATCGGGTCCAGCGGCTGCGGGAAGTCGACGCTGCTCAAGATCATGGCCGGACTCATCCCGCCCACCAAGGGCCGGGTGATCCTTCAGAACCAGCCCGTCAAGGGCCCCCGTCGGGACATCGGCATGATGTTCCAGCAGGCGACGCTCTTCCCGTGGAAGACCGCCGTGGAAAACATCGTGCTGCCCATCGAAATCCGCGATGGAAAGGCCGCCGCCAAGAAGGCGATGGACAAGGCCCACGAACTGCTCGAGATCGTCGGCCTCAAGGGCTTTGAAAACGTCTACCCGAACGAGCTTTCGGGCGGCATGGCGCAACGCGCGTCGATCTGCCGGATGCTCATCACCGAACCGGCGGTCCTGCTGCTGGACGAACCGTTCAGCGCGCTCGATGAACTATCGCGCGACATGATGAACATGGAGCTTCAGCGGATCTGCCGCGAACAGGATGCAACGGCCTTCCTCGTCACCCACTCCATTCAGGAAGCCGTGATCCTGTCGGACGACATCGTCGTGATGAAACCGCGCCCCGGCCGCATCGCCGAGGTCGTGAGCGTCGATCTTCCGCGCCCACGGACACTCGAGATGATGACGACGCCGAAATTCGGCGAAATCGTCGACCACATTCGGGGCATGCTGGACAAGGGAGAGGACATGTGACCGAGTATCAGACAAACGCGCCCACCGACGCCGAGACGATCCAGGACACCGTGTGGGAACAGGAAATCGCCTTCATTGACTCGGTGCCGCGCTGGATCGCCATGACCTTTGTTTTCGTGGTGTTCATCGGCACCTGGCAACTGGTGACAAGCTTCGGGCTCGTCTCGCCGATCATCCTGCCGACACCGATGGAAACCCTCAAGGACATGATCTTCGTCGGTCAGAACCTGGCCACGGGCGGCTACATGCTCGTCTCGCTCTGGATCACGATTCAAGAGGTGATCTACGGCTTCGCCCTCGCCATCGCCATCGGGTTCTCGCTCGGCGTGCTCGTCGGGGAAACCGCGTTCGGGGAAAAGGCGGTCATGCCCTACCTCGTCGCCATCGACACCATGCCAAAGGTGGCGTTCGCGCCGCTATTCGTGGCGTGGCTGGGGTTCGGCATCGAATCCAAAGTGGCCCTCGCCGCATTCATCGCGACCTTCCCCATCGTCGTGGGCACGGCTGCCGGCCTGCACGCCGCCGATGAGAACGCGCGGATGCTGTTCAAGACCATGGGCGCAAGCCGGATGCAGACGCTCATCAAGATGAAGCTGCCCACCGGCCTGCCCCAGATTTTCACCGGTCTCAAGATCGGCGCGGTCGGCGTCATGGCGGGTGCGATCACCGGCGAATTCCTCGGTGGCGGCAAGGGCTTTGGCGAGCTGATCCGCGTTGCAGCGTCACAGCTCAACACACCACGTGTGTTCTCGCTGATCCTCTATCTCAGCGTGGTGGGTCTCGTGCTCTACCTCATCGTGCAGTGGACGCAGCGCCGTGTCGTCTTCTGGCAAAAGGAAACCGTGGGATCCTACGATGGCTGACGGCTCTGCGATCGCGGTCGCGGACTTGCGCGACTTCGTCTCCCGCGCGCTCATGGCGCGCGGGGTGCCGGACACCGACGCGGCCAAGGTCGCGGGCTTCATGGTCGAGTCGGACATCTACGGCTACGGCACCCACGGCGTGTTCCGCCTGCGCCAATACCTCGCGCGGCTGGACGGCGGCGGGTGCAACCCGACCCCGAATATCTCCATCGCGCAGCAGACCGTCGCCACAGGCCTGATCGACGGTGATAATGGGCTTGGGCATCTCGCAATGGCCGCCGCCCGCGATCTGGCGATCGACAAGGCGCGCGAGGCCGGGATCGGCTGGGTCGGCGTACGAAACGGCAACCATGCGGGCCCACTGGCGCTCTACGTGCGCCCACAGGCCGAAGCCGGGCTTCTGGGCATGGCCGCCGCCGTCGGCAGCGCCAACCACGTGCCCCCCTATGGCGGCACCGACCTGCTGCTTGGCACCAACCCCATCGCTTTCTCCGCCCCCGCGGCGGGGCCCGATCCCTTCGTGTTCGACATGGCCACCACGGTGGCGGCGATGGGCAAGATCAAGACGCTCCTGCAACAGGGCGAACCGATGCCCGAGGGCTGGATGGTCGGGCGCGACGGCAAACCCCTGACCGATCCCGCGAAGAAGTCCGAAGGCTTCCTCCTGCCCATCGGCGGGCCCAAGGGCTTCGGCCTGTCCGTCGCCATCGGGCTGATGGCTGGCGTGATGAACGGCGCGGCGTTTGGCTCTGACGTGGTGGATTTCACCAAGGACACCACCTCGCCCACCAATACGGGCCAGTTCGTCGTGGCGATCGACCCCGCCGCTTTCGGCATCGGTGCTGGGTTCGCTGAAGAGGCCGCCCGCGTCTTCTCCGAGATGCGCGCCTCCCCTCCCCTGCCCGGTCACGACCCGGTGCGCCTGCCCGGTGACGGCAAGACCGCCGCCGCAGAGGCCCGCCGCAAGGACGGGCTGACGCTGAAAGCCGCCCTGCGCCGCGATCTCAACGCGCTTGCCGCAGATTGCGGCCTCGACGCGCCTTTCCCGGACGACGGGACCGCGTAACGCGGTCCCACCCGGACCACTCCTTCCGATAGCGGATCCATTCAGGCCTTGAGCTCGCCTAGCGAGCCCCCGGATCGGCTCCCAAGCGACTTCAAAAGCCCTAAAAATCCGCACCCTGCCCGCGCTCTGCGATTTTCTGCTCATACGGCGGCGATAAACCGCCACGTCGCTCCGCAGGCGCACAATTTCTGGATGACTCCGAAAAACAAGGGATAGCCTCAAAGATGTGGAATCGCGGCTGGACCGGCCCGAGTCCGGCAGGGCCATTTGCGCCCTGACAGGGCGTGCGCAACGCCCCGCAAGACAAGCGCGGCCCAAGTCGCGATGACAACAGGAAGGATCGACAAAAATGAGCTTGATGATAACCGGAGTGATCGACGGCCCGCTGAGCGGCGGCGTCCCCAAGGCGATACAGCTTTACGCGCTCGCTGATATTCCCGATCTGTCGATCTACGGCGTCGGGTCAGCGAACAACGGCGGCGGATCGGATAACGAAGAATTCACCTTCCCGGCGGTCGCGCTGGCCGCTGGATCAACCCTCTATGTCGCGTCCGAAATTCCGGGATTTACCGATTTCTTCGGCTTCGCACCCGATTACACAAGTTCCAGCGCCAGCATCAACGGCAACGACGCGATCGAGCTGTTCCAGATCGGCGCGGTGATCGACGTTTTCGGAGACATCAATGTCGACGGTTCGGGTGAGGTTTGGGATTACATGGACGGCTGGGCCTCCCGCACGCCATCCGAAGGGCCAAACCCCATCTTCGATCCCGCCGAATGGACCTTCAGCGGCGCAAACGCTCTGGATGGCGAGACCAGCAACGCCACTGCCGCAACGCCCTTTCCCTTCCCCGATAGCGGCGGAACGGGCAGCCCCGATATCGTCATCAACGAAGTCCGCATCTCGCAATCCGGCCCGGACACGGACGATTTTGTCGAACTGTTCACGACACCCGGCGCGTCTTTCGACGGCAAGACGCTGGTCGTGCTGTCCGGCGAATTTGCACCCGGCCAGATCGACTTTGCCATAAGCCTCGACGGCGCGGTGGCCGACGAAGACGGCTTTCTGCTCATCGCCAATAGCGAGAATCCGAACCTTGATGCGGGTGATGTCGGTGTTTTGGGCCTCGATTTCTTCGGCTCTCCGCAGACCTTCCTAGTGGTCGACGGGTTCTCCGACCTTCCTGGGGCCGATCTGGACACCGACGATGACGGCACGCTCGACACGACGCCGTGGACCGAGGTGATCGCGAGCCTGTCCTTCGAGGATGGCGATACCACCCCGGATGTCAGCTATTCCGACATGGTCATCCCCCCTGACGGCACGTTTACCGCAGCCGGGGCCGCGCGGGACACGGACGGAACCGGGGCTTTTACCCCCCTTCCCTTCAACGACCTGTCCGCCGACACGCCGGGCAGCACGAACACCCCCGTGATCGCCCCCGACCGCGTCACCATCATGGAAATTCAGGGCGCGGGCCATGTCTCGGGCCTCGTCAGCGCGACGCCACTTGATCCGACCACCGGCGCAAATGGTCCGCGTGTCACCACGACCGGCATCGTCACAGCGGTGGATTCCAACGGATTCTACATGCAGGACGCCACCGGCGACGGCGATATCGCCACCTCCGACGCCATTTTCGTCTTCACCGGCAGCACCCCCACCGTAAGCACCGGGGATGAGGTGGACGTGACCGGCACAGTCTCCGAATTCTATCCCGGAGGCGCATCCAGCGGCAATCTGAGCACGACGCAGCTTGCCGGTTCGCCCGAGGTCACGGTCCTGTCCACGGGCAACGCGCTGCCAAGCGCGGTGATCCTCGGCGCGGGCGGGCGGCCCCTGCCCGACCAGAACATCGACGATGACGCCTTCGCGTCCTTCGACGTGGACACCGACGGTATCGACTATTTCGAAAGCCTCGAAGCGATGCTCGTCACCGTCCCGCAACCCGTCGCCATTTCCGGCACCAACGCCTTTGGCGAGGTCTTCGTTGCGGTCGATGGCGGTGCCGGGGCCACCGGCCTGTCGGAACGCGGCACGCTCAATATCTCACCCGACGATTTCAACCCCGAGAAGGTGCAGATCGACTGGGATTCCACCGTCAGCCCGGGCGATGTCGCCTCGGTCAGCGTCGGCGCGGCGTTCGACGACATCATGGGCGTCGTGTCCTACAGCTTCGGCAATTACGAGATCGTGCCGACCGAAACCGTTGTCGTGATCGAACCCTCCGCGCTCGAGGCGGAAATGACCGATCTGACGGGATCCGACACCGATCTGAGCATCGCGACCTACAACGTGCTCAATCTCGACACAAACGATGCTGACGGAGACACCGACGTGGCCGATGGCCGTTTCGATGCGATCGCCGAACAGATCATCACCAACCTCAACAGCCCCGACATCATCGCGCTGCAAGAGGTGCAGGACAATTCCGGCTCGGTCGATGATGGTGTGATTTCCGCCTCGGCCACCTATGAGGCCCTGATCGACGCGATCGACCTTGCCGATGACGGCGTGTTGAACGACAGCACCGGCTATGCCTTCATCGACAACACCTTCATCGGCAACAACACCAGCGGCGGCCAGCCGGGCGGCAACATCCGCACCGGGTTCCTCTACAACGAAACCCGCGTGACGCTGATCGAAGGCTCGGTGCAGACCATCGGCAGCCAGGCACCCGGTGGTGCCTTCGAGGGCGCGCGCCTGCCCCTTATCGCGAGTTTCGACTTCAACGGCGAAGAGATCACAGTGGTCAACAACCACTTCTCCTCCAAAGGCGGCAGCGCGCCGATCTTCGGGGTCGAACAGGACTTCGCGGACCGTCAGGAAGACGTCACCGTAAACGGCTCGCTCGACGAACGTCAGGCGCAATCGGCGGCGGTCAGCAGCTTTGTTTCAGGAGCCTTGGCAGAGAATGCAGAGGCCAATGTGGTCGTTCTGGGCGATCTCAACGAGTTCGAATTCGTCTCTCCCGTCACCGGGCTCGAAGACGCCGGTCTGACCAACCTGACCAACACGCTTGATCCCGATGAACGCTACACGTTCAACTTTCAGGGCAACAGCCAATCGCTGGATCATATCCTCGTCTCCGATGCCCTGCTCGGCGGCGCGCAGTTCGACGTGGTGCACACCAACTCCGAATTCGCCGCCACCGACAGCAGCGCCAGCGACCACGACCCCCTCCTCGCATTGCTGAGCTTCGACGCCCCGGAACCTGACACGATCACCGTCGCGGTCACGTTCGACACCTTCGGCTTCTTCGGCTCTCGGGCGACCGAGACCGTGGAGGACGCCGTGGTCGACACCGGCCGCGTGCCGACGATCCGCAACAGCCTCGATTTCGACGGGGTCGATATCGAACTCGGCGCCAGTGCCGGGGGCGTTGAATATGTGACCAGCTACAAGGGCGAAATCGGGGTCTTCTCGTTCGGCGACAGGGTCTTCCGCGGCGAGGCAGGATTGGTCAACGATGACGAAACCCTGATCTTCGACATCGAAGACGGCGCATTTGGCGATGCGCTCATGGCGATGTTCGATTTTGCCACCGTGAAAGGGTCTGGCAATGTCGAAATCGCGTTCTTCAACGACGGGGTAGAGATCGGATCGCAGGTCGCGTCCGCCGCAAGCGGCTCTGTCACGGCGGAACTCGACGGTCAGAGCTTCGACAGCGTTGAGCTTTCCGCCCTCGGCAACACCGCGTTTTCGCTGGTCGGGTTTTCCTTCGAGCGAACTGCGATGGATGATTTCCTGATCGTGTAAACGGGCGCGAAATCTCCTCGATTGACTTCGCTAACTCCGGAAACAGTCTCTAACCGCCGCGTTAGAGACTGTTTTTTCGTTCTGCTGCGCCCGGATACAACTCGATTCGGCCGGAAGCCACCGCAAGTGTGCCCTCGCTGGCACCACCTGTCATGGGGTCTGAGAGCGACTTATTTCGCACCAGAGCCACGCAAATGTGGAATTTCCCAGATAAATGACAATATTTTCAGTGAGTTACAAACTTCCTTGCGTTGGCCGACAGAAAAATATCAACATCTGGACGCAGCCCGTGCAGGCGACCCTGCGAAGAAAGCTTGCCAAACGGCCCCTCGCTTGCCTAAAAGAAACGATAAATAAAGCGCTGACGCAAAACAGCGTTACTGAGCAGAGGCAATGAGATGGACGCGATCCACATCAATCGGCGTATCCGCGAGAACGCCGAGAACCTGAGCGATGCGCTGGAAAGCCACATGCTCAAGGTCTTCGCCCCCGACGCCCGCAAGGAGCTGCGACGCTTCAATGCCCGTGAAGTGGCGGACCTTCTCGGGATTTCCACCTCTTTCCTGCGAAAGCTGCATTTCGACGACCGTATCCCGGACGTGCATACCACGCCCGGAGGCCGGCGCCACTATACCGCCGCCGATATCCAGGTGGTGCGCGAGGCGCTGGAGCAGACCGCCAAGACCAAGGGCGCCTACATGCGCGGGCGGCGGCCCGGTGACAAGTTGCAGGTGCTGTCCTTCCTGAACTTCAAGGGCGGATCCGGCAAGACCACGTCTTCGGTCCACACCGCGCAGCGACTGGCACTCAAGGGCTACCGCGTTCTGTGTGTCGATATCGACCCGCAAGCGTCTCTAACCACGCTGTTCGGCTATAGACCGGAGTATGATTTCCTTCACTCCGGCACCGTTTACGACGCCATCCGCTACGATGACCCCCTGCCCTTGTCAGCCGTCATCCAGCAGACCTATTTCACCGGAATCGACCTCGCCCCCGGCGGGCTGTTGTTGCAGGAATTCGAACACGAAACCCCGCAGGCACTGCGCCACAACATCCAGCCGCCGTTCTTTTCGCGTATGGCCACCGCCCTGCAAGAGGTCGAGGACCGCTATGACGTGGTGATCTTCGATTGCCCGCCGCAGCTTGGCTATCTCACCATGTCGGCGCTTTGTGCCTCCACCGGCGTGCTGATCACCGTCATTCCCAACATGCTCGATATCGCGTCCATGTCGCAATTCCTGCAAATGAGCGCCGATCTTCTGGATGTCGTCTCTAACGCAGGCGCAAGCATGGAATTCGACTTCCTGCGCTTCCTCATCAACCGCTACGAGGCCAATGACGGACCGCAGCAACAGGTGGTCGCCTTCCTGCGTCAGCTCTTCGGCGACGAGGTGATGGTGGCCCCCGTTCTCAAATCCACCGCGATCTCGGATGCGGGGCTGACGCACCAGACCGTTTACGAGGTGGACCGGTCACAATTCCACCGCAACACCTACGACCGTGCGGTGGATTCACTAAACCTTGTGAACGATGAAATCGAGTTGCTGATGCAAAACGCATGGGGGCGCTGATGGCACGTAAAGGCATTTTAACCACTGAACCGAACACCTCACCGAAACGGCGGGCACCCGAACCGGTCGCACCGCGCGGAGCCGTGGGCGCGCTGCAAAGCTCGCTGACCAAGCTCCAGGAAAACGCGGTGCAGGACATCGCGGCGCATTTGATCGACGACGCGGGCATCGAAGACCGGCTGGCAATCGACCCGGACTCACAGGCACAGCTCAAGGCAAGCCTGAAAACCTATGGTCAGCAGGTTCCGGTGCTCTTGCGCCCCAACCTCGACAAGCCGGGCCGCTACGAGATCGTCTATGGCCGCCGCCGTCTGGCCGCGCTGCGCGATCTCGGAATGCCGGTCAAGGCGATGGTGCGCAATCTGGACGATCACGCGTTGGTGCTGGCCCAGGGCCAGGAAAACACCGCCCGGCAGGACCTGAGCTTTATCGAAAAGGCCAGTTTTGCCACCCAGCTCGCGCAATCCGACTATGACCGGCAAACCATCGCCGCGGCGCTCTCGATCGACCTGCCGATGGTCAGCCGTTTGCTCAAGATCGGCACCGAACTTCCGCTGGAGTTTCTCCGCCGCATCGGGTCGGCCCCGGGCATCGGGCGCGACCGCTGGACCGCGCTTGTCAAGATGTTCAACGACGACCCGAACGCCCGTCGTCGTGCCTACGAGACGTCGCGCAGCGCGGGCTTCGACGAACTGCCTTCGGATGACCGGTTTGAAAAGACCTTTACCGCCGCCGCCAACAAGCGCCGTCCGGCTGACACGCCGCCGACCCCGAAGGCCCGCACGCTGCGCGGCAGGGATGGCACGGCGATTGCCGACATCCGCAGCACACGGCGCGGTGTGACGCTGAACATCCCGGCGCGCGACGGCTTCGATGCCTGGATCGCAGAACACGCCGAGACCCTGATTTCCGACCTTCACGACCGCTGGCAAAAAGAGCGGACGGAAGACTGAGGCACCGAAAACCAGACCTAAGGAGGCACGAGCAGAAGCCGACAAAAGAAAAGCCCCCCAGGAGTCTCCCGGAAGGCCCTTCTCAATCTTCGCACCTTTGAGATAGCAACCGGACTCCAACCCTGTCAACTCCATGTCGCGGCATGGGGGCAGGATTTTGTTGTCTTTCGTGAAAATTTGATGAGCTATGCGTTCCAGACACCCGTCGGGCGGCCGGTCGAGGCTTGCCTGACGGCTGACAACCCCGCCATCGGCCCCGACAAGTGGCAGATCCTGTCCGCTTTGACCGACGCCGCCGACCGCTTTGGCCTGAGCCACAGACCGCTCTGCGTGCTCCGCGCCTTGCTGACCTTCCTGCCCGAACGCCACATCCCCGAGGGCCACCGCGCCATCGTCTTTCCCGCAAACCGAACTCTCTCGGATCGGCTGGGCGGAATGCCGGAAAGCACGCTGCGGCGGCATCTGGCGACATTGGTCAAGGCCGGGATTGTCAGCCGTCACGACAGCCCGAACCGCAAACGATACGCAAAACGTATCAAAGGCGGGATCGCGCTGGCCTTCGGCATCGACCTCGCACCGCTGGTGAAAAAGGCGCGCGCTATTCTGAACGCAGCTCAAGAGGCACAGGAGCGCGCCGAGAGGCTTCAGGTGCTTCGCGCCCGTCTCATCTCTTTGCGCCACGAGCTGCGCGTCTCGGATAGGGCAGGGGAGGCGGAGGCGCTTTGCGAAGATGTCGCCCGTGCGCTGCGGCGCAAACTCTCCGAGGCGGACCTGCGAGACTGGCTGAGCCGTCTGGAACACGCTTTGAAAAACAGCATCAACGCAGAAGAAATGAGCGCCAGCGACATCCAGAATGAGCGGCACATACAGGGTAAAAAAAGATTAAACTCTGACTCTGAAGCACCCGACCAACCCGCGATTGTCAGCCGGACAGAAATTGCTGAGAAAGACAGGCGCACCGGTCCGAAGCAAACCGAGATCAGCCTTCGCCAGGTGATTGACCGATACCCCGGTTTTCAGTGCTTCTTCCCCGATCCGGTTCGGTCCTGGAGAGACCTCGAAGAGATTGCCAGCCGTCTCGCCCCGATGATGGGGATCGATCAACCTGTCTACGCCGAAGCGCGGCAGCGCATGGGCCCGGTCGCCAACATTGTCACCGTGCTTTACATCCACGACCGGTTGGCAGAGATCAAAAACCCGGGCGCGTATCTGCGGCGCCTCAGTCAGACCGCACCTCGGCATGGGTTTGACGTGATGGCCCTGCTGCACGGCGGGAAATCGGGAAAATTGTCAGCTGACAATCCAGAAACCGTATGAAAAACAATGGGTTGTCTGTTTTGAACCGTCTGACAATCGGTCGATATGGGTGTTTTGAGCGCCAAAAGGCTGTGGGAAGCCACTCAGTGTCTGGATCGGACGTCCATAGCATCAGTTCTCGGCAAATAGACGGGGCAGGGCAACTGCGTCGCACCGACCTTGCCAAAAACTCGGACAATACCGTGACCACGGCCCTCACTTGCCAGAAATCCGCGCATATCCTATCTTCCCATGTCATACGCATGATCCATGGGTGCAAGATGGGACGCATCAAGGTGAACCTGACGCTCGACGCGGACGTGGCCAACGCGGCGCGGGAGCTTGGGCTGAACATGTCGCGCCTCGCCGAAGCCGCGATTTCCGACGCTGCCAAGCTGGAACGCAACCGCGTGTGGCGGGAAAAGAACA
This sequence comes from uncultured Marivita sp., assembly GCF_947488135.1. GTDB lineage: Bacteria > Pseudomonadota > Alphaproteobacteria > Rhodobacterales > Rhodobacteraceae > Marivita. The sequence continues at coordinate 60,391 of NZ_CANKYW010000008.1, forward strand.
AGGCCGCCATCGACACCTATGCCAAGGAAGTCGAACGCGAGGGTCTGGCGCTGTCGCGATTCCGCAGCTTCTAGGCGGGGCAGGGGATGGCGCAGTTCGATCTTTTTCGCCTTGGCAACGGGCAACTGGTCGTGGACCTGCAAACCGACCTGATCGGCATTGACGCCACCCGCATCGTCGCACCGCTGCGCGACGCTGGCCGCTACGCCGCGTTCCCGGGCCTCACGCCCCAGGTCGAGGTGGACGGCACCACATGGATCGTCCGCACGCAGGAGCTCGCTGCGGTGCCGGGTTCGGAGTTGCGCGATTGCGTGGGGTCACTTGCCGATCATCGCGACGCGCTGAAACGGGCGCTGGACATTCTGATCGACGGGGTTTGAACGGCTGACACATCGGTGCGGCCAGATCCCCTCACGACATCGCCGCAATGACCCCACGCAGTTCTGCGAGGCCGCGCAGGCGGCCGATGAGGGTGTAGCCCGGCTGGACCGGGCGGCTGGCATCCGAAAGAAGCGCGTGGCCGTGATCGGCGCGGAAGGGCAGGTCGACGGCGCGGTTGGCTTCGGTTTCCAGAAACTCGTCGATGACGGCGACCATGTCGACATCGCCACCCAGATGCGCGCTTTCCGAGAAAGAGCCATCGGGGTCCTTGGTGACATTGCGCAGATGGACGAAATGGATACGCGGACCAAAGCGCCGGGCGATGGCCGTCACGTCATTGTCGGGATGCGACCCGAGCGATCCGGTGCACAGCGTCAGCCCGTTTTCCGGCGCGTCGACTGCGTTGAGAATCCACTCGATATCCGCCTCTGTCGATACGATCCGGGGCAGGCCAAGGATGTCGCGGGGCGGATCGTCGGGGTGGATGCAGAGCTTGACACCAAGCTCCGCCGCCGTCGGGACGACCTCTTGCAGAAAGCGGCGCAGGTTCGCGCGCAGATCGTTAGGGGTGAGGCCGTCATAGCTCTGCAAGACACCCCGCAGCCCGGCGATGTCATAGCGGTCCACGGCACCGGGCAGGCCGGACATGCCAGCGTGCAAAAGCGCTGTGCGGTCCTCCTCGGTGCTGTCCGAGAACCACGCATCCCCGATGGCAATCGCCTCGGGATGGTATTCGTCCCGCGCCGCCTCACGGCCCAGCATGTGCACCTCGAAAGCGGCCATGTGCGCGGCGGAAAACCGAAGGCAGGTGCCGCCGGTTGCCACGGGAAAGGCGAGGTCGGTGCGCGTCCAATCGAGGATCGGCATGAAGTTGTAGCACACTGTCCCGATCCCTTCCGCCGCGAGGTTGGCGAGAGACTGGCGGTAGGCCGCAAAGAGCGGAGCAAGATCGCCGGTGCCGCGTTTGATATCCTCGTGAACGGGAAGGCTCTCGACCACGTCCCAGGACAGCCCTGCGGCTTCGATCTCGCGGCGGCGGGCGGCGATGGTCTCTTGCGGCCAGATTTCGCCGTAGGGAAGGGCGTGCAGGGCGCTGACGATGCCGGTGGCGCCGGTCTGACCCACCTCTGACAGGGCGATGGGGTCGAATTCGCCGAACCAGCGCCAGGTTTCACGCATCGCGACTGGCCTTCCAGGTCTCGAACGCCTCCAGCGTCTTGGGCTCGGTCGGCGGATAGAGCCCCCGGATCGACGCGCCACCTTCGACCTGTTCCAGAACGAACGCCTCGAAAAGCTCCATGCCCGTGGTCTCGGCGGCGATTTCGTCGGCCAAATGGCGCGGGATGACCATGACCCCGTCGGCATCGCCCAAGAGGATATCGCCGGGATAGACCGCAACGCCGCCGCAGGCGATGGGCAGACCGATATCGACCGCATGATGCTTGGTCAGGTTCGTCGGAGCCGAGGGTTTGGCGGCGAAAACCGGCATGTCGAGCGCGGCGGCCCCGGCGGCATCGCGGATGCCCCCATCACTGACCACACCGGCCACGCCGCGCCTCTGGCAGCGCGTGAGCAGGATGGTGCCGGCAGAGGCGGCTGAGGCGTCCTGACGGCAGTCCATCACGAGCACCGCGCCCGGCGGACAATCCTCGACCGCGACACGCTGCGGATGATCCGGTTCGCGGAACGCCTCGAGCGGATCGGTGTCGGGACGCGCCGGGATATGGCGCAGCGTGTAGGCTGGCCCGACCATCGTGCCCGTGTCGCGGCCCAGGGGCAGCACGCCCTGAATATAGGCGTTGTGATAGCCGCGTTTGAACAGGAGCGTCGCCACACTGGCGGTGCTTGCCTGTTTTAGCCGGTCCAGCGTGTCGGGGGCCAGATCGATGGTCGCGGCGTCGGGTGGGTTCGGCATGGGCCTATCCTTTGGGAAGAGGGGGCAGGTCGGCATCGACCAGAGCGCCCCTGTGCTGCACGACCTCGCGCGACAGGGCGCAGGCATAGGTGATCCCGTCCGCAAGGCTTTGCCCGGTGGCGTGGCCTGCAAAGAACCCCGCGTTGAAGCTGTCGCCGGCGGCGGTGGTGTCGGTGACGCGATCGAGCGCGGTCACGGGGACTTCTCCGAACCGCTCGCCCTCGGCATAGAGCACGGGCGAGGGGCCATTCTTGACGACGACAGTCATCACCCCGGCGTCGAGATACCGTTGGGCGGTGGCCCTTGGCGTGGCGTCGGCGAACCAGCTGGCCTCGTCCTCGAAAGAGGGCAGGGCGATGTCACTGACGGCGGCGCCCTGCATGATGGTGTTTCGCATGACGTCCGGCGATTCCCAAAGCCTGGGGCGCAGGTTCGGATCGAAAGCGATGGTCCTGCCCTGCGCACGCGCCTCGCGGAGCGCCTTGAGGAGGGTTGCGCGTTTGTCGGGGGCCAGAATGGCGAGGGTGATGCCGGAAAAGTAGATCAGATCGGCGTCAGACATGGCCCGCGCCAGCCTCTCCGGGTCATCGGCCAATGTCCGGGCAGCGGACTGGCCGCGCCAGTAGGAGAAGCTGCGTTCGCCATTGTCGAGAGAGATCAGGTAAAGACCGACGGTCCGATCCGCGTTGGTCTGCACTGCGCGCGTATCGATCCCCGAAGCCTGCATGAACTCTGTCAGGCTTTGTGACAGCCTGTCTTCGCCGACCGCCGTCAGATAGGCGACGGAGACCTGCGGCGCGACCCGCGCCATGTACCACGCGGTGTTGAACGTATCGCCCGCAAAGCCCAACCGATACTCGCCGGGCGCATCGGACGGGGCCAGTTCGGCCATACATTCGCCAATCGCGAGAAAGCGCATCTCCGGGGCCTTACAGGAAATCGTCGCGGCGCGGGGTGAAGCAATCCACGAGCGTGCCCGGCTCGAGGCACACGCAGCCGTGCATCATCTCGGACGGGATGACGAAACTGTCCCCCGGACCCACCTCGCGTTCCTCGTCGCCCAGCGTAAACCGGAAGCGGCCGCTTTCCACGTAGGTGGACTGGATATGCGGATGGTTGTGCATCGCGCCGATGGATCCTTCCGCGTCAAAGCGGAAGGCCACCACCATGAGGTCGGGATGATCGGCGAGAACCTGACGGGTCACGTTCTCGCCGGTCGAGACAACGGGGAATTCAGACATGGCCACCTCCGGTTACGAGAACAGCATACCGCCGTTGATATCGATATTGGTCCCGGTGATGAAGGCACTGTCGGCGCAGGCAAGAAACAGCACCAGGTTCGCGGCATCGTCCACATGCCCCTGACGCTTGAGCGGCGCGTTGGCTTCGAACCCGCGGCGTCCGGCGTCGGGGGTGTGGATGTTGTGGAAATCGGTGTCGATCATGCCGGGGCAGAGCGCGTTGACACGGATATCGGGGCCAAGCTCCTTGGCCAGACCACGCGTCATGGTCATGATCGCCCCTTTCGAGGTCGCGTAGGCCACCGCTCCGGGGCCACCGCCGTCGCGCCCGGCCTGTGAGGCAAGGTTCACGATCGTGCCGCTTTTCATGTGCGCGAGGCACGCCTTGGTCATCATGAAGGTGGAGGTGAGGTTCAGCGTCATCACCGCCTCCCAATGGGACAGCTCCATCTCGGCGATCTTCTTGCGGGCGATCAGGCCGCCGGCATTGTTCACGAGGATATCCACCCCGCCGAACGCATCGACGGCGGCGTTGACGAGCTTGTCCACGCCCGCTTGCGTGTTCAGATCGGCCTGCACGGCAATGGCTTTGCCGCCTGCGCCTTCGATCTCGGCTACAACGGCATCGGCGCCCTTGGAGCTTTCGAAATAGCTGATGGCCACGTTCGCGCCCTCGGCGGCGAGTTTCCTGGCGACGGCGGCGCCGATATCCCGGCCACCGCCGGTGATGATGGCGGTTTGTCCTGCGAGTTTCATATCAATCCTTCCCCTGACTTAGGTATTGGCGAGTTTTTTCATGACGACCTTGAACGTGTTTTCGTCGGGGTCGGTGAAATAGAGATCGGCGTCGTAGCCCTGATCATCCATGAAGTTGAACACCCGCTTCGGCGCGTCGAGCTTGTAGGGCACAAGCAGCGTGGCGATGCGGTGGCGGGTTGCGGCGGGATACCGGGCCGTCAGGCATGTGCTGACGGGCAGGCCTTCGTAATCGGCGGGGTCCACATCGGTGAATTCGGTCTTCTGCGTGATCTCGGGCTTGCCGCCTTCGGACCATACGACCTGACCGTAAAAGCCCGCGCGGTCCTGCGTGTTGCGGAACGACGACTTGCCAAGCTCGTAGGGGTTGTTGGCATGGAGCAGCCATTCGACCGTCACGGGTTCGTCCGCATCGACCTTGTCGACGATGACGAAATACGAGTTGCGCACGAAATAGATCTCGCGCTCGGCGCGCGTGACCTCGGGTGACAGGCTTTGATAGGCCGGGGTGGCGTCGCCGTGGATGAAGATATGGTCCTCGCGCTCTTCGGCGGCGAGGATCCTGCCCGTGGCGCTCAGCGCCTTGGCCTTGTCCTTTTCGGCGTATTGCCCCTTGCCGTTGATCAGGATCGCGTTCTTCGATCGGGTCTGATGCCGCCAGTTGCGGTGCATGGAGGAATTGAAGGCGACGTAATAGCCGGACTGGATCGCCATGTCCTCGCCATAGGCGGCAAGGCAAAAGGCGTTCTGATCGCCGTGGCTGTGGCTGACAGAGCCGAATTTGGACGATTTGAACACGAACTGGATGTGGTTGTCTGGATCGTCCATCGCGTGCTGCACGCCGACCCAGCCGATGCCCTTGAAGTGCCGCAGCCCGCCTTTCGGCGGTGTGGCCTCGACCACCGGAAAATCGGTGCGGAAGACCATTTCGTCGAAATTGGTGTCCCACCAGCCCCAATTGTAGAACGCCATCTCGGTGCCGGGGTTGGTGCGCAGGTTCTCGTCGCAATACCACTGGTATTCGCCCTTGCCGGTGACGCCCGCGAACTGGCGCATGTTGAGCCCGGTCTTGATGGCGGGCAGATCGCCAAGTGCGCTGTTGTCGCCAAAGGACGCCCGGCGCGTGTTGGGGGCGTTGCAGAACAGAGGGAAATCGCCGGTGTTTTGCAGGAACGGACGCTTGTAGATGTCGATGCCGGTATAGCTCTTGAGGCGATTGGCCGCGTCGATGAGATAGGCCATGCCCATCATCCAATATTGCGTGCCCTCGGCCCAGCCGCCGTCGCCATCGCCCCAGGGGGAATAGACGGTCGACAGAAACTCGATGCTGTAATTCAGCCACTCGCGGGCTTCGTCGGCGTCGTCATCCCCGAGCAAGGCGATGCAGGCGGGCACGATGCAAAGCGACACGGAGCGCACGGCGTGGCTGTCATAGGGGAAGAGGTGGATCTTGGCGTTCAGGATCGCGTGCTCGGCGATGTCGCGGGTGCGGGCGAGCAGGGCGGCGCGGACCGTATCGCGCTCGTCCTCGGACAGATCGTCATAGAGCCAGTCATAGCCCCACGCGATCGCGTTGCAGACGCGGTAGGCCCATTCGTCGGTATAGGCGCGCGAGGTGACGCCCATCGGGTCCCAGGAGGCCGCCTCGAGCAGCCACTCCTTGGCGCGGGCGGTCATCTTGGCGTCGTCGGTGACCTTGCCGCCGATGGCGAGATGGCGGATGGCGTACCAGAGCTCTTGAAGCTCGATATAGGTTTTCCGCCAGACCGGCGCGGTGCGCGTGTGATTGGGGTAGCCCTCGGGTTCGCGCATGACCTCGCGGTCCATCCAAGGCAGGACGGATTTTTCGTAGAAGGTCGACCAGGCGCAATGGGTCGGGTCGGCCTTGACCGCTTTCTTGAACTCGGCCAGCCGGTCCTGCGTCATCCAGAGCCGCGGATGGTCCGTGGCGACCTTGGCCAGCCGCGTGGCGCGGGCGGGCAGGGGGGTTTCGGGCAGGTCCTCGGCAAGGGTAAAGCTGCGGGTGCTGCTCCAGGTGCTCGACGGCGCGCCCTTGGCGGCGTCCCATGTCGCGTAGGACCAATGGTAGTCACCGGGCGCCAGCGCCGTGTCGGGGGTAAAGAAATTGAGCGGGAGGTCCGAGAACACCTGCGTCCTGGCCTTGGGAAACTCGGGGTCGGACGAGATGCGCAGCACGTAGCGCGTGTCGTCGTCGATCACCGGGATCCATGTGAACCGGGGCGGGTTTTCGACGATTTCGGAGTCGGCAACCGGGCCATACTGGATGGTCAATCGGCCTGCTTTGGGTTCGTCGAGCATAGGAAGGGCTGGTGCCGGCATCGGTTCGTTTCCGCTGAGACTTTTGGGAAGGGATGAATGTGCCGGAGGCAACCGCCTGGGCCGCCCCCGGTCCGAGGGACGTTTAGTTGCCGTACTGGCGTTCGTAGGCGGACTGCATCACTTCGAGCACGTCCTGAAGGCCAAGGCTGTCGAGCTGGGCGAGGTAATCGTCCCACTCTTCCTCGATATCCGCGGAGCCGAGAATCCAGGCCTGCTGACGTTCCAGCATGTAGTCGCGGACCGATCCCCAGTGCTTGTCATAGATGCGCTGTTCGTCGGCGTTGAAGGACACGCCAAGGAAGTCCGGGATCAGGTAATCGCCCTGTTCGTAAAGCTCGATTCCTTCCAGCGCGATCTCGTTGGTCCACTGGACCTCGTAATCGTAATCCTGGAAGTAACCACGCCCCTGAAGCTGGGCACCGATCTGGTAGAGCGACCGGTTGACCGGACCTGCATCGAGGAACTCCTGTTTGAAGATCGGCTTGCCGTCGACCATGTCGTAATGCATGCCCTCGACGCCGAAATTGGCAAGGCGGCGACCTTCCTCGGTGAACCAGAAGTCGAAATACTTGATGGTTTCGACCGGGTGTTCGTTGGTGTGGCCGATGGCCCAGCCATCCGGCTTCACCAGGATGCGGCGATGTTCTTCGATCTGCTTGCCCGAGACCGAGGCCGGCGGCACCATGGCCTTGAATTCGAACCCTTCGATTTCGCTTGCGAGGCTGTTGTAACCGCCGGTCGAGGCGAACCAGTCATGTGTCGCGCCGCCGAGGTTCTCGGACAACAGGAAGTCACGGGCCGAGCTGCCGCGGGTGAAAATCTCGGCGTCGATCAGGCCGTCGGCATACCAGCGGGCCAGGTTCTTCATGCCCTCGCGATAGCCTTCGCCGATATAGCCGTGCGTGATCTGGCCGTCGTCGACGTAGAAGTCGTGATAGGTGTCGGAGCCGTGCGCGCGACCGTCCCAGAGCGTGACGAGGCGGATCAGTTCGGGCCACTGACGCGCGAAGAAGGGCACTTCGTCCGCTTCGCCGTTGCCGTTGGGATCCTGCGTCTTGAAGGCGCGCAGGACGGCTTCGTATTCATCCACCGTCTCGGGCATGTCGAGGCCGAGCGCATCGAGCCAATCGGTGCGGATCCAGTAGGCGCGGCCGTATTTGCCGTCGGGCAGGTAGGGGATGTAATACATCTGGCCGTCCGCCGCCTTGACCGAGGCCGCGATGTCGGGGCGTTCGGCGTAGAAGGCCTTGATGTTCGGTGCGTGTTCGTCGATCAGATCGTTGAGCGGGTAGAACGCGCCTTCCGGGCCGTACTGGTTGACGAAATCCTTGATGCGGCTGGAACCCACGATGTCGGGGATCGTTCCGGAGGCCAGCATCAGGTTGAGCGCCTCGGTGTTGCCGGTGTTTTCGGAATCGGTCCGCATATTGGCCCCGACGGTCACATCCTTGAGGTGGATGTTGGTCAGGGCACGCGCCGCCTGTTCCACCGGCCAGTCTTCTTCGTAGATCGGATAGGCGCGGTGGTTCATCTGGATCGTCAGTTCCAGCGGTTCGTCCACGATTTGCAGATGACCTTCTGCAAAGGCGGGCGTGGTGATGGCGCTTCCTGCAAGCAATGCTGCGGCCAGGCTAAGTTTACGCATTGGTTCTCCTCCCATTTGCGATCTTCTTGTCATTCCTTGACACCCCCGAGCAGGATGCCCTTTTCAAAGTATTTCTGGATGAACGGGTAGACGATCAGCACCGGGATGATCGAACAGACGATGATGGCTGCGGTCACGGTTTCGGCGCTGAAGCCTGCGGCGGTCTGGACGATGGCGAATTCATCGTCGTCGCTCAGGTTCGAGATGGTGTGCCGCAGGAACACCTGAAGCGGGATTTTCTCTTCGCTTTGCAGCAGGACCATGGCCCAGAAAAACCCGTTCCATCGCGACACGATGCAAAAGAGCGTGATCGTCGCGATGGCCGGTTTCGAAAGCGGGACAAACACCTTCCAGAGCACCTGGAAATCGTTTGCGCCGTCCATGCGTGCCGCCTCTTCAAAGCTCTGCGGGATCGCTTCGAAGAAGTTGCGCAGCAGGATGATGTTGAAGGCGTTGACCGCGAAGGCGAGGATGATGCCGAACATGCTGTCCAGAAGGCCGAGGTCGCGCATGTTCAGGAAGAAGGGGATCAGTCCGGCGTTGAACCACATCGTGAAGGCGACGAAGAGGTTGAAGAACCGACGCCCCTTGAGCTGCGGACGCGACAGGGCGTAGGCGCCGGGGATGATGAACGCGAGGCTCATCAGCGTGCCGCCGATCGTGTAGATGAACGTGTTGCGGTAGCTGATCCAGAACTGCGGGTCTTTGAGGATGTAGCCATACGCTTCGAGCGTGAAGTTGATCGGCGTCAGCACCACCTTTCCCGCCTGCGCTGCGAAGCCCGAGCTGAACGACACCGCCGCGATGTAGATGAAGGGGTAGAGGGTGGCGATGGTGAACATGCCGATCAGGATCGACACGACGATCGCGAATATCTTGTCGCCGCGCGAATAGAGGTTCCAATTCATCATGGGTCAGTCCCCCCTTACCAGAGTGACGTGCGCGAGAAGCGGCGCGACAGGGTGTTGGCGGTCATGACCAGGACGAAGGCGACCACGGCGTTGAAGAGACCCGCAGCAGCGGCGAGGTCGTACTGTCCGGACTGGAGACCCTGGCGGTAGACCCAGGTGTTCACCACGTCGGCGGTCTCGTAGGTGGACGGCTGGTAGAGCAGGATCACCAGTTCAAAGGACACTTCCATCACGTTGCCGATGCGGATGATCAGCATGATCAGGATCGTCGGCAGGATCGACGGAATGGTGATCTTCCACATCATCTGCCAGCGGTTCGCCCCATCGACCACGGCGCTTTCGTAGAGCGACGGGTTCACACCGGCGATGGCGGCCAGAAAGACGATGGAGCCGAAGCCTGCCTCTTGCCAGATGCCGGTGCCCACGAAGATCGGACGGAACCATTCCGGTTGGGTCAGGAAGTAGATCGGCTCGAACCCGAGCCAGCTGATGAAGGTGTTGACGATCCCGGCCGAGGGCGAAAACGCGGTGATGACGATACCGGCGATGATCACGGACGAGATGAAGTGCGGCAGGTAGACGATGGTCTGCGCAGTACGCTTGTAGGTCGCGTGCATGACCTCGTTGAACATCAGCGCCAGAATGATCGGGGCGGGAAAGCCGAAGAGCAGGTTCAGCGCCGAGATGTAGATGGTGTTTCGGACCGCGCGCAGGAACTGGTCATTGGTGAACAGGGTCTCGAAATGCTCCCAGCCGATCCAGGGGCTGCCCGCGACGCCGCGGAAGATCGAGTAGTCCTTGAACGCGATCTGAAGCCCGTACATCGGTTTGTAGAGAAACACGACGAACCAGATCAGCGTCGGCAGCAGCATCGCGTAGATCTGCCATTCGCGCTTGAAGTGGTCGAGCACCTTGACCCAGTTCTTGTCCGGGACACGGGTTTGGGACCGGTCGCGCAGGGCTTCCTGCGCCTCCACGACAACTTCCTCGATGGGAATGCCGCCTACGTCGGAATTGCGATCTGACATCTGTTCACGCTCCGAGGTTCAGGGCGCGGCCGGTTTCGGCATCGAACAGCTTGATGAGATGCGCCGGGACATGGACCGTGCCGACGCCGTAGAGATGGTTGATGTCTCCGTTGGTGTCGGCTTTGAAAACGAGGTTGTCCTCGCCGTGATGGGCGTGAAGCAGCGCTTCGGACCCCAGCGGTTCCACGAGGTCGAGATTGATGGGCAGGGCCGTGGTGCCTTCGGATTCGGCCAGCGTCACATGCTCGGGGCGGACGCCCACGATCACGTCGCGGCCCTGATGGCCGTTGATGGCGCCGTGCAGCCGAAGTTCGGTATTGCCGATTTTCGCGCCGGTTTCCGTAAGGACGCCCTTCATCTGGTTCATCGGCGGTGAGCCGAGAAAGCCGGCGACGAAGGTGTTGGCCGGGTTGTTGAACAACTCCATCGGGGTGCCGATCTGTTCGATGCGGCCGTCATTCATCACGACGATCCGGTCGGCGAGGGTCATCGCCTCGACCTGGTCGTGGGTGACGTAGACCGAGGTCACGCCAAGACGGTTGTGCAGGCGCTTGATCTCGGCGCGCATCTGGGTCCGCAGCTTGGCATCGAGGTTTGAGAGCGGTTCATCGAAGAGAAACACCTTGGGGTGACGCACGATGGCGCGGCCCATGGCGACGCGTTGGCGCTGACCGCCCGACAGGTCCGCCGGGCGGCGGTCGAGGTACGGCGTGAGGCCCAGAATCTCGGCCACATCGTCGATGGTGGTCTTGATCTGGTCTTTCGGCATCTTCCGGATGCGCAGGCCGAAGGCCATGTTCTCTGCCACGTTCAGGTGTGGGTAGAGCGCGTAGTTCTGGAACACCATGGCGACGTCACGGTCTTTCGGTGCGACCCGGTTCATGCGGCGGCCGTCGATCATCAGATCGCCGTCGGTGATTTCCTCCAGGCCCGCGATCATCCGCAGCGTCGTCGATTTCCCGCAGCCCGACGGGCCCACGAGGACGACGAATTCCTTTTCCGCAACGTTCAGATCAATGCCGTGGACGACCTGCAAAGCGCCGTATGCCTTGACGATCCCACTCAGATTCACTCCGGACATTGTCCCCTCCCAATGGTGTGGTTGCTCCTCATCGCCGACCAAATGGCGAATCAACCATGCAGACTGGTATACTAGTCAAAAAACAAGAATACTAGTCTGGTATACTAGTTTGATTTCTGATACCGGTGTTTCTAAGTATCCGCTCGAAAGGAGCATCCTATGACATTGGCGACAGCCCTTACGGAGCGACGCACCGCCGTCGACGACGTCTACGATTACCTGCACGAGCAAATCTCGACGTTGCAGCTCAAGCCGGGCGACCGCATCTCGGAAGCGGAGATCGCGGCGCAATTCGGCATTTCGCGGCAGCCCGTGCGCGACGCGTTCAGCCGCCTTGCCAATCTCGACCTGCTCTTGATTCGCCCGCAGCGCGCGACCGAGGTGCGTCGGTTTTCCATGCGGGCCATCGAAAAGGCGCGGTTCGTCAGGGCGGCCATCGAGAAAGAGGTGCTGTTTCGCGCGGCGGCGCATTGCGATGCCGAAGGCGCGCGGATGCTGGAGGAGTCGTTGCAGAAACAGGCCGACGTGGTCGATTTCGGCCGCTATGAGGATTTCGGCCCCGAGGATTACGGGTTCCATCGCAAGCTGTGCGTCATCGCCCGCGCCGAGTTCGCGTTCGATGTCATCCTCGAGGAAAAGGCCAAGGTGGATCGCCTGTGCATGCTTGGCATGGATAAGGAACAGCGCCTGCCCGATCTTCTGGACGATCACCGCAAGATCGCCGAGGCTGTGACGCAGCGCGACGCGCCCGCCGCGATTGCCGCCGGCATGGCGCATCTGTCCCGTCTCGATGAAACCATCGAACGGATTAGGGCCACCAATGCCAACTACTTTGAACGCGAAGACAGCTGACACCCGCGCGGGGGCTGTCCGAGGCACGGGCCGACCGACCGGCGGCACCCGAACCGGATCTGATCCATGACCGAGACCACATCGCCCACCTCCCTGTCGCCGTCCCCCGGCGCGCGCGACGTGTTCGCGCTGGCCTGGCCGATGACGCTCAAGGCGATCTTCTTGCACGGGACGGTGGTGATCGACGGGTTGCTGCTGTCGTCACTGGGCGAATCCGCGCTGGCGGCAATGGGTCTGGCGGCGGCCCTGGGCGGGATGGTGCTGGGGGTGATTTTCGCGTTCTCGCACGCGATGCAGATCCGCACGGCGCAGGCGTTCGGCGGCGGCGACCCGGTGTTCCTGAAATCGGTTTTGGGCTCGGGCCTGACCGTGAGCCTGAGCATCGGGGTGGCCGGGATCGGCCTGATCTTCCTCTTCGGCGGTATGCTGATCGCCACGCTCGCCCCAAGCGCCGAGATCGCGGCGCAGGCGGAAACCTATCTCAAGATTTTCAGCATCGTGATCTTCGGCGAGGCGATCGGCCAATGTATCGCCAGTTTCTTCAACGGGTGCAGCCGCAGCAAGCTGCCGCTTTACGGCTATCTGCTGTCGGTGCCGATCAACGTCATCAGCAGCGTCGGACTGATCCACGGGCTGTGGGGTCTGCCCGCGCTTGGCATCGCCGGGGCGGCGATGGGCAGCGCTATCGCGATCAGTGTCCAGACCGCGTTCTGGAGCGTTCTTTTGCTGCGCACGAACGGGCATCTCCGCCACGTCGCGGGCTGGCACAACGGTGCGTTTCTGCCGACGATCCGGCGTCATGTCGGGTTCTCCCTGCCCATCGCCGCAACCTTCGTCAGCGCCACGATGGCCACCCATGTCTGTTCGCTGATCTACGCGAACATGTCGCTCAACGGCTTTGCGGCGATGACATTGATCGCGCCGTGGAACCTGTTGGCGGGGCAGGTCGCGATGCAGTGGACACAGGCGACGGGCATCCTCGTGGCGCAGCTTTTGGGAAGGCGCACGCCCGAAGACATCCTCGACCGGTTCCTGTCGCGGGCCTGGGCGGGGGCCTTTGCGGCGGCGGGGATCGTGTCGCTGGTCTTTCTCGTCATGTGCCTGTCGCTCGATTGGGTCTATCCCGATCTGGAGCCGGAAACCCGCGCGATCCTGTTCGGCTTTCTGCCGATCCTGCTGGTGATCCAGTTCCCCCGCGCCACCAACGCGATCTGTGGCAACACGCTGCGCGCGGCCGGGGACACTGTGTACGTCATGCACATCTTCATCTGGAGCCAGTGGGCCTTTCGCGTGCCCGCGACGGCGCTCTTCGTTCTCTATCTCGATCTGTCGCCGTTCTGGATCCTGTCGCTTTTCCTCTGGGAGGAAGTGATCAAATTCCCCGCCTTCCACCGCCGCCTCTGGCGCGGCGACTGGAAGCGCTCCGACGTTGCCGCGTGATCCGCGCGGCCATCCACACTCGCATCCCAGGGAGGAAAAGATGCTCAAAACCAACCTTCGCCGCGCCATTGATCCGCGCCACGCCAAGACCTTCGACACGACCGAACTGCGCAACGAGTTCCTCATCGACACGCTGTGGCAGGATGACGAGGTCTGCCTGACCTATTCGCAATACGACCGCATGATCGTCGGGGGGGCGACGCCGAAGTCGGGCCCGCTGACCATCGACGCGGTGGATCAGACCGGGACGCCCTCTTGGCTCGACCGGCGCGAGGCGGTTCTGGTGAGCCTTGGCACCTCCGGCACCGTCGAAGCCGGGGGCGAGACCTACGAGATGGGGCGCTGCGACATGCTCTATCTCGGGATGGGCACCGGTGCCGTGACGCTGAGCGGATCGGACGACGCGCATTTCTACATCATCTCGGCACCCGCGCACCGGGAGATCGCGGCGCGGCTGGTCACGATCGACGATGCGGCGCAGGTGCCGCTGGGGGACCGGGACACCAGCAACGAGCGGGTGATCTACCAGTTCGTGCATCCGGCCGTGATGGAAAGCTGCCAGATCGTCATGGGCATGACCAAGCTCGGCACGGGATCGGTCTGGAACACCATGCCCGCGCATTACCACGAGCGGCGTTCCGAGGCGTATCTCTACCTCGATCTAGAAGAGGGGCAGAACATCGTGCACCTGATGGGGGAGCCCGACGAGACCCGCCATCTGATCGTGCGCAACGAACAGGCGGTGCTGTCACCGCCGTGGTCGATCCATAGCGGGGCGGGCACGTCCTCCTATGCGTTCATCTGGGCGATGGCCGGGGACAATGTCGACTACACCGATGTCGACATGGTCGCGATGGAGGACCTGCGGTGAGTCGGTTCTCACTGGCAGGCACGCGCGCTTTCGTGACCGGGGCCAATACCGGCATCGGTCAGGCGATTGCGGTCGACCTCGCGCAAGCGGGGGCGCATGTGATCGCGGTGGGGCGGTCGTCCATGGATGACACTTTGGCCAAGGTGGCGGCGGTGGGTGGCACGGCCGATCCGCTCACGGCTGACCTTGGCACCGTCGCGGGCGCGCAAGCGGCCTTTGCCGAGGCCGAGGACAAATTCGGCCCGATCGACACGCTGGTGAACAACGCCGGGATCATCCGCCGCGACGACAGTCTCACCTTCTCGGAAGAGGATTGGGACGCGGTGATGGAGATCAACCTGAAGGTCGTCTTCTTCCTCAGCCAGGCTTTCGCCAAGGCGCGGATCGCAACGGGGCAGGGCGGCAGCATCATCAACATCGCCTCGCTCCTGTCCTTTCAGGGCGGCATCCGCATCCCGTCCTACACGGCCTCCAAGAGCGGGGTCGCGGGGCTTACCAAGACGCTTTCGAACGAATGGTCCGGCAGTGGGATTACCGTGAATGCGGTGGCTCCGGGATATGTGGTCAGCAACAACACCGAAGCGCTGCGCGCCGACCCCGAGCGGAACAAGGCCATCCTGGACCGCATCCCGCTGGGGCGTTGGGCCGAGCCCGAGGACATCGCGGGCGCCGTGACCTTCCTCGCCTCTCCGGCGGCGCGATACGTGACCGGGATCACGCTGCCCGTCGATGGCGGTTGGCTGGGCCGATGAGCCTGCGGGTGCTGGTCGCAGGCACAGGGTTTGCGGGGCGGGGGCACACCGCCGCCTTTCGCGCCGCGGGCTGCGAGGTGGTGGGCATGGTCGGCCGGACAGAGCATGTCGTGCGAGAGATCACCGACACGCTGTCGATCCCCTTCGGCGGTTGCGATTGGGATGCGGCGCTGGCAAAGTTTAAGCCCGACCTTGTCGCCATCGCCACGCCGGGCGGCGCGCATTACGGTCCGATCAAAGCGGCCATCGCGGCGGGCTGTCATGTCTTCTGCGACAAGCCGATGACGACCGAGGGCGCGACCGCGACAGAACTGCGTGACCTGGCGGCGGCGCGTGGGATCAAGACCGCCTATGCGGCGAGCTTCCAATACACGCCGAGCGTTCAGCACGCCAAGCGGCTGATCGCAGAGGGCGCGATTGGGGAGCCGACGGAGATCGAGAGCATCTCTCATTTCAACCTCGAACGCGGCATCCCGTTCGGCTGGTCGCACCGCGCGGAGGCGGGGGGCGGGCGGCTCAACAACAATTTCACCCATTCGCTGGCCATCGCGCAGACGCTGATCGACGGGGTCATCACCCAGATCGCCGGTGACGTGCGCGACGATCTGGGGCGCGCGCCCATCGTGGACGGTGTGCATGACTTCACCACGCGCCGCGCGTTCATCCCCGAAGACCTGACCGACCCCGCGCTGGAGTGGGGCGAGAGCAATGTGGAATGGTCCTACACGGTGATGGCGCGAATGGCCTCTGCGATGGCGCGGCAACCCGTGTCGGTTCTGTTCAAGCATGGCGGGCTGGTGCCCCGGTTCCACGAGGACCACATCGCGATCTACGGAACGACGGGCGCGATCTACCTCAAGGGGCATTACGGCTCTGGCGCGCTGTTGCTGCACGACGGGTCCGATTGGACCGAACAGACCACGCCCGAGGACATTGCCGCCACCGTGCCCGATGGGCTGGGCGAGACCGAGCAGTGCTGGCACGTTCTGGCGGACCTCTTCGTGCGCGACATCCGGGGCGAGACGGTGCCGCCTTATCCGACCTTCGCGCAAGGGGCACAGTACCAGACCATCATCGACATCCTACGCCGGTCGGGCCCGTGGGTGGATGTCTCGGACCTAAGCGGGGGGACCGCATGAAAATCACCGATGCACGGGTCTTTGTCGGCGGGCCGGGGAAGAATTACGTCACGCTCAAGATCATGACCGATCAGGGCGTCTACGGTCTGGGCGATGCGACGCTCAACAACCGCGAAACGCTGCCCGCCGCGTATCTACGCGACTACTTGATCCCGAACCTGATCGGGAAGGACCCGCGCAACTCAGAGGATATCTGGCAGTTTTTCTACCGGGGTGCGTATTTCCGGCGCGGGCCCATCGCCATGGCCGCTTTCGGGGCGATCGATATGGCGCTTTGGGACATCAAGGCAAAGCTGGCCGGGATGCCCTTGTACCAGTTGTTCGGCGGCAAGAGCCGGGACGGCGCGCTGGTCTATGCCCATGCCACCGGTGCCGATCTGGACGATCTGATGGAGAGCGTCGCGCGCTACGTGGCGCTGGGTTACAAGGCGGTGCGCGTGCAATGCGGCATTCCCGGTATGCCGACGGCCAGCTATGCGGTGCCCGAGCAAAAGAGCGCCGGCAAGGACCACATCACCGACTTCAGCGGCATCATCCCCAAGACCGAGATCTGGGACACCGATCGCTACATGCGCTTCATGCCGGGCGCTTTGGCCGAGGTGCGGGACCGGTTCGGGCCGGAACTCAAGATCCTGCATGACGTCCACCACCGCCTTCTGCCCCGCGAGGCTGCGGAATTCGCCAAGGCCGTCGAACCGGTGGGGCTCTACTGGTTGGAGGATCCGACCCCGGCCGAGGATCAGTCCGCGTTGCGGCTCATCCGTCAGCATGCGACTACGCCGATCGCGATTGGTGAGGTTTTCAATTCGATCTGGGACTGCAACGCGCTGATCGAGAATGAACTGATCGATTTCATCCGCGTTGCCGTGACCTATGCGGGTGGGATCACCCACGTCAAACGCATCGTCGATCTGGCCGCGCTGCACCACGTCCGCACCGGGTTTCATGGCGCGCCGAGCCATTCGCCCATCTCCATGGCGGCGCAGCATCACCTGAACGCGTGGGCGCCGAATTTCGGCATCCAGGAATATCTCGTGCTCGGCACCCCCGCATGTGATGCGCTTTTTCCATCTGATCACGCCCTGCGCGACGGCCTTTTCCATGTCAGCGACGCGCCCGGGCTTGGGGTCGATTTCGACGAGGACGAGGCCGCGCGATACGAATATGCGCCGGGCAGCCATCCGGTTGTGCGGCTCGAGGACGGGACGATGTGGAATTACTGATGACCAAGGTGGATACGAATCTTCCCATCGGTGTCGCCCTGATCGGGGCGGGGATGATCGCGAAAACTCATGTCGCCGCGTTGTCGGCGGCACGGGATGTGGCGCAGCTGCGGAAGGTCATTTCGCGCAGACCGGACCGCGCGCGGTATCTTGCGGAGCTTTACGATGGGCCTGTGCCCGTATTCTCGGACGATGTTGCTGCGGTCGCGGCGGACCCGTCGATCCCGGTGGCCATCGTCGCGACCCCGCCAAGCGTCCGCAAGGAGGTGATCGACACCCTCGCGCGGGCGGGCACGCATATCCTTCTGGAAAAGCCGGTAGGCCGGACCCCGGAAGAGGCGCTGGAGGTTGTCGAGATTTGCGAGCGCGAGAACGTGATACTTGGCGTGCTGTTCCAGCACCGGATGCGCGCGCCCGCGATTGCCGCCGCGCGTCATGTCGCGAGCGGGGCGCTTGGCAAGCTCGGGCTGGTGGAGATCGACGTGCCGCTCTGGCGTGATCAGTCCTATTACGATGAACTGGGTCGGGGCACCTATGCCCGCGATGGCGGCGGGGTGATGATCACCAACGCCATCCACTCCCTCGACCTTGCGATGAGCCTGGCCGGTCCGGTGACGGGTGTGCAGGCCATGACGGCCACGACGTCGCTGCACCGGATGGAGGCAGAGGATTTTGCCGTCGCCGGATTGCGTTTCGCCTGCGGGGCCGTTGGCTCTCTCGTCGCGAGCACGGCAATGTTCCCGCACCGGACCGAGATCATCCGCCTGCATTTCGAGCATGGCAGCCTAAGGATCGACAAGGACGCGCTGGAGATCTCTTGGCGGGACGGGCGCAGGAGCGTCGAAGCCCAGAGCGCGGCTGCGGGCGAGGTCAAACCCCTATCGGGTGGCAAACACGAATGGCACCAGGCCGTGATCGAGGATTTCATCGACGCCATCCGGTCGGGGCGGAAGCCGATGGTCAGCGGACGCGAGGCGCTGCTGTCGCAGGAGGTGATTGCCGCGATCGAGCGATCGTCGCGGACCGGGAGCGCTGTTGATATCGGGGCGGCACTTTGAGCCTCGAAAGGTGCTTCACCCGTGCAGCCGTCTGTTTGCGTGGGCGCGTGGCGCCGCAACTGCCGCGTCATATTATCGACGACATTCAGCGCTAATTTCACTGATCTTTCCACCGCCTCACTGGCGTGAGGTCATGTCCGTCAACCATTCAGACAAAAGTTGCTTGAAACATACACAATAACAGATACAACTTCTGCGAGTGCAGATAAGAGGTTCGTCTAATGAGAAATGTGGCTGCAAATCAGTTGGAAGCGATGTTGGACGATGGAGATCCTCGCTCCCTGCGGACGCTGAACAAATTTGCAGTGGACCTCATGTCGATCCCGAACGAAGCGGATTTGTTCTGGTACGTCGCGCAGAATGTGGTTGGTCGGCTCGGATTCGTTGACTGCGTGATCTACACGGCGGATGTGGAGCGTCAGGAGTTGACGCAGGTTGCAGCGCTCGGAGACAAGAATCCCTACGGCCGAACGATACTGAACCCACTGATCATTCCGTTTGGCGAAGGAATCACGGGGAAAACCGCAATGGCGGCGGAACCCACAATCGTGAACGATCTGCTGCAAAACACGAATTACATCCCAGATGCGCAGCCCGCACGATCGGAAATCTGTGTTCCGCTTCTGGCAGGTGGACAGGTTGTCGGCGTGATCGACAGCGAGCATCCTGACGCAAATGCCTTTGGCACCGCGGAATTGGAAATCCTCACGACTGTGGCTGCCATGACGAGCGCGAAGCTGGAACTGCTCAGCGAGGCCGAAAGATCGAAGCAGCGTTACAACGACCTTGTCAAAACCCACGCAAAGCTTTCGGAAGAGATTTGCAGTCGCCAGGCTCTCGAAGCCGAATTGCACGAATCGCGCAAACTCGAAGCGCTTGGGCATCTGACGGGCCGGTTGGCGCATGATTTCAACAACCTGCTGACTGTCATTTCCGGAAATCTCGAACTGGCCGAAGCCTATTACGGTGAACCCGGCAGCCGACGCTACGTGCAAGAGGCGAATCTTGCGTCACAACGTGGAACGCAGCTCGTGTCTGATCTTCTGGCTTTCGCGCAGCGGTCGCGACTTGTTCTGAGCGAAACAGACATGAACAGGCTTGTCGGCGATCTTTGCAAGGTATCGGTCATGCCGACCGATGTGGATCTCGTGGTCGAACTCTGTCCGATTGAAAGCCGCGCGTTCGTCGATCCGGGCGCCACCAAGTCGGCGATCAACGCCGTGATGACAAATGCGCTCGAGGCGATGCCGCAGGGCGGGGTGCTGACCGTGACGACAGATATCGTCGGGCGCAGTCCGACATCGCGTGCGGCGCTTCCACCCGAGCTTTCGCCGGGGAACTATTATACGATTTCGATTGCCGATACCGGCGTGGGACTGGCGCCCGAAAGGGTCCAACAGGTTTTCGACCCTTTTTATTCGACAAAGCCAGCCACAGCCGGAAATGGACTTGGGCTGTCCATCGTGCGCGGCATCATGCTGCAATCCGGTGGCACCGTTGTTGCATCACGCAACGAACCGACTGGCGCGGTGATCGAGCTCTTCTTTCCGGTTCATTAGGAACCGTTCCCGGGCCAGTGTTCACCTTGTCAGACCGTGTCTTCTGACACGCAGGGAGGTCACATGACAATGTTTTCCGACATCCAAGAAGACACACAAGCCTTGCCCCTGATCAAAGTGGCAGGGCTCAGATCGGGCGATCCGGAGATTGTGGCGTCCGTTGCGCAAGAGATCGGGATGGCCTGTGAAACGTTCGGGTTTTTCCGGATTTGCGATCACGGCATCTCGCTGAACCTCATCGAATCCGTCTACCTCGCCGCCGAGGAGTTCTTTGCGCTCTCCGACGACGTGAAGATGGCCTGCTATATCGGCGACAGTCCCAATCACCGGGGATACGTGCCGTTCACCGAAAAGGGCGACTATCCTGACGAGGTGAATCGCAGCTATGAAGCGTTCGATCTGGGGCTTGATCTGCCCGCCGACGACCCCGATTTCCTGGCCGGCAACCGGATTCTGGGGCCGAACAATTGGCCCGCGCTTGCCGGGTTCCGGGAAACGGTCGGACGCTATTACGACGAGGTCGCCGCGCTGGGGCGATTGATCTGCTCGGCGCTCGAGATGTATCTCGGACTGCCCGAGGGCGCGATGACCCGTCATATGACCAAGCCGATCTCGCAATTGCGGCTGCTGCATTACGTGCGCAAGGCGACTGTCACCGACACGAAATCGGTGAACATGGGCGCGCATACGGATTACGAATGTCTGACCCTGCTGCACACGCGCAACAAGGGCCTTCAGGTGATGTTACAGGACAACACCTGGATCGACGTGCCGGTCGATCCCTCCGCGCTGGTCGTGAATATCGGTGACATGATGGAGGCCTGGACCAACGGGCGCCTCCAGTCGACGCCGCATCGTGTTCTCAACCTGCGGCCCGAACGGTTTTCGCTGCCGTATTTCGTTGCAGCAAACCACGACACGCTGATCGAGCCGTTTCCCGAACTGGTGCCCAAGGGAACCGTGCCGAAGTATGAACCATTCCTTGCCGGGGCGCATCTTGAACGGATGCTGATCCGCGATTTCCCTTATTTGAAAGTATTGATTGCCAAGCAGGCCCGGTCCTCTGCGGCCGATACAGCGGACTTTCACGTAGACAATCCCTTCGAGACCAGACTGAAAAGCAGTAACTGACCACCCATGCCAAATCTTGACGCGATACTTGCCGTGGCTTTCGCCGGATTCGTTCTGAGTGCCACGCCCGGACCCTCCATGCTTTACGTTCTGTCGCGCAGTGTCGGGCAAAGCCGCGCCGCGGGCTATGCCTCGGCCCTTGGACTGGGGCTTGGGGGCATGCTTCTTGCGATTGCCACGGCGTTTGGACTGGCGGCGCTGTTTCGGCAGTTCGACTGGCTGATGACGGGGTTGCGGGTTCTGGGATCGGGGTATCTTGTCTATCTCGCCGTCGGTCTCATCCGGGATTCCTATGTCCCGATCGATCTGACGCCGACAGACACGCCTCCCATGCACCAATCCTTTTTCCAGATCGTGTGGCAGGGCATCTGGGTCGAGTTGCTCAATCCCAAGACGGTCCTGTTTTTTGCGCTGTTCCTGCCGCCCTTCGTGGATCCGACCGTGACGGAAAGCGCTTTGCAGTTTCAGTTGATGGTGCTCGGCATTCTGGTTCCCCTGACGGCCATTCCATCCGACATCGCAGTGGCCTGGCTCGGGTCCACCGTGTCCAAATCGGTGGCACGCAATCCGGGCACCCGCAAAGCGCTGGCCTGGGCCGGTGGCCTGGCGATCATGTTTATTGCGGTGAACATCCATCTGTCCGTGATCTGACGGGGTCAGGCAGAGAGGATCCCGTCGAGACCGATCCTCGTGATTGTCCATCACCCCTCTGCCGTCAGCCGCGCCCAGGCGTCGAGCGTGGCGCTGTTGGCGGTGGTGGACCATCGTTGCGCGACGAGGTCCATGTCGATCCCGCCAAGCCTGTCGGTCAGCGCGACAAGCTCTCCGCGCGACAGGGCCGGGCGGGCGAGGGTTTCGGGCACCCAGGCGACGCCGAGACCGGACTGCGCCAGTTGCAGAGCGGCGGTGGACAGGCCGGTTTCCGTCACCACGCTGATGCTGCACGTCCCGTCGAGCGCGGGCAGGACGTGGCGGGTGATCGCGGCGCCGAGGAACACGTCGGCGGGGTAGCCGATGATCCGCAGGACACCGGACTCGCACCCGGCGATCAGGCCGCCCGCATGGGTCGTGCCGCAGACCGGGATGAGCATGTCCGACCCGATCACCGCCTCGGTCAGGAAAGACGGCAGTTCCGAGACCGGTTCGGATCGGATCCGATAGGTCACGGAAATCGCCGCCTGACGGCGGATGAGCAGGGTTTCGCATTCGTCCCGGTTGGCCGAGCGCAGGCGGATATGGGTGCGGCTGGGTTCTGCGACCGAATTGATGATCTGCGTGCCCATCGACGTGGTGATGGCGTGCTGGCTGGCGATGACAAGCTGCCGCAGCCCGGTCCGGTGTTCCTGCCGCATGTCGGCCAGCAACAGCCGTTGTTCCGCCGCCAGTTTGCGCAGTTCGGTTTCGCGGTCGCGCAGAATCGTGGAGGGGCCACTGGGTTTGACGCTGCGGTCGATGACCTCGATCCCGAGCACCTCTTCCAGAACTTTGATGCGGCGCGAAAAGGCGGGTTGTGTTACATTGCGCAGGCGGGCTGCATCCGCCACGCCGCCGCTGTCGAGGAGGGCCACCAGGTCTTCGATCCAGTCAATGCGCATTTCGGGCCTCTTTATGCCAGTTGCGCATAATATCACCCGTTTTTCTATTTGACGAGGGCGGTAACATGCACAACTGTCCGCGTCGAACAGTCGAAAGGACGCCCGATGCATTTCTCCCGATTCCCCCGCGTAAACCTTGCCCATCTGCCCACCGCGCTTGAACCAATGGACCGTCTGTCCAAAGAGCTGGGCGGGCCCCGCATCTGGATCAAGCGGGATGATTGCACCGGCATGTCCACCGGGGGCAACAAGACCCGCAAGCTCGAATTCCTCATGGCCGAGGCACAGGCGCAGGGGGCCGATCTGGTCATCACGCAGGGGGCCACGCAATCCAACCACGCGCGCCAGACCGCGGCCTGTGCGGCGAAGCTGGGGATGGATTGCCATATCCTGCTGGAGGATCGCACCGGGTCGAACGATCCGAACTACAACATGAACGGCAACGTGTTTCTGGATTTCCTGCACGGGGCCACGGCGGAAAAGCGTCCCGGTTCGGGGCTCGACATGAATGCCGAGATGGAATCGGTGGCCGAGAAATTCCGCGCCGAGGGGCGCAACGTCTACACCATTCCCGGTGGCGGGTCGAACGCGACGGGCGCCCTGGGTTATGCCAACGCCGCGATGGAGCTGGTCACGCAGGCGAACAACATGGGGCTCAAGATCGACCGGATCGTGCACGCGACGGGCAGTGCAGGCACGCAGGCGGGGCTGATCGTGGGCCTGAAGGCGATCAATGCGAATATTCCGCTTCTGGGGATCGGCGTGCGCGCGCCGAAGCCGAAGCAGGAAGAGAACGTGTATAACCTCGCCGTGAAGACCGCCGAAAA
This sequence comes from uncultured Marivita sp., assembly GCF_947488135.1. Taxonomy (GTDB): domain Bacteria; phylum Pseudomonadota; class Alphaproteobacteria; order Rhodobacterales; family Rhodobacteraceae; genus Marivita. Next base: position 84,136 of record NZ_CANKYW010000008.1, read on the forward strand.
GCTGGGCTGCCCCGGCGTGGTGCAGCGCGAGGATGTGGAGGCGAACACCGATTACGTGGGCGAGGGCTATGGCATCCCGACGAAGGACGGTCTGGCCGCCATCGAGATGTTCGCGCGTCTGGAAGGCATCCTCCTTGATCCGGTCTATTCCGGCAAAGGGGCTGCGGGTCTGATCGACCTGATCCGCAAGGGCGCGTTCAAGGGCGACGAGAATATCGTCTTTGTGCATACCGGCGGCGGTGTGGCGCTCTTTGGCTACACGGCGGCATTCGACTATGACGCGCCGAGCATGGCGGCAGAGTAGGGCGTGATGCAGCCTTTCACCGGCAGCTTCACGCAGCAGGAACCGATCGCCGAAGACGCGATCGCGGCCGCTGTCGAGGTGCTGCGCAGTGGGCGGCTGCATCGCTACAACACGGTCGCGGACGAGCTTGGCCCGGTGGCCGAGCTAGAACGAGCTTATGCGGCGTATCAAGGGTCGGACTATTGCCTGGCCTGCACATCCGGCGGCTATGCGATGGCCACCGCGTTGCGGGCGCTGGGTGTCGGGGCGGGGGACCGGGTGCTGACCAACGGGTTCACGCTGGCCCCGGTGCCGGGCGCGATTGCCGCCGTGGGGGCCGAGGCGGTGCTGGTGGAGATCACGCCGGACCTCGTGCTGGACCTTGAGGATCTCGAGGCAAAAATACAGGCGACCCATCCGAAGGTTTTGCTTCTGTCCAACATGCGCGGGCATCTGTGCGACATGGAGGCACTCGTGGCGCTTTTGGATCGGTACGATGTGCCGCTGATCGAGGATTGCGCGCATACGATGGGGGCGTCCTGGAACGGGCGCAAATCCGGCAGTTTCGGCATTGCCGGGTGTTTCTCGACCCAGACCTACAAGCATATGAACAGCGGGGAAGGGGGGTTGCTGACCTCGGATGACCCGGAGTTCATGGCCCGCGCGATCATGCTGTCGGGGTCTTACATGATGTACGAACGGCACGGCGCGGCACCGCCTGCCGAGGTGTTCCACGACATTCGGCTGGATACGCCGAATATGTCGGGGCGGATGGACAACCTGCGTGCGGCGATCCTGCTGACCCAATTGGGTGCTTTGGAGACGAATATAGACCGCTGGAACGCGCGGCATGATCTGATCGCGGATCGGATGCGCGGTGTCGCGGGCGTCTACGTTCCGCACCGGCCCGCGCAGGAACGCTATGTCGGATCGTCTTTCCAGTTTCTGATGCCCGAGGCGGATGCGAAGACCATGCGAGCCATCGTGGCCAGCGCCAAGGAGCTCGGGGTCGAGCTCAAGTGGTTCGGGGCCGACAGCCCGGTGGGCTTTACCTCGAACCATCAAAGCTGGCGCTACATTCCCCGGCAGGATCTGCCCAAAACGGATGCACTTCTTGCCGGATTGCTGGATATGCGCATTCCCCTGACGTTCAGCCTTGAGGATTGCGCCCATGTGGCGGACATCCTTGTTCATGTGGTGGGCCAAGCCCTGCAAAAAGGAGCGGCGTGATGCGGAAAATCGGTGTTCTGGGCGGCATGGGGCCGGAAGCGACGATCTATTTCATGCAGCAGGTCGTGGACGCCGTTCAGGCGCGCGACGATGCCGATCACATCCCCCTGCTGGTGGACAACAACACGCAGGTGCCGTCGCGGATCAAGGCGATCCTCGAAGGCGGCGGGGAAGACCCCGGCCCGGTTTTGGCGCAAATGGCGCGCGGGTTGGTCGGGGCCGGGGCAGAGGCCTTGGTGATGCCCTGCAACACCGCGCATTACTATGCCGGGCAGGTGGCAGCGGCGACCGACATGCCGTTCCTGAACATGATCGATCTGTCCTGTGCCGAAGCCGCGCGCATCGCGCCGGGGGGCAAGGTCGGGCTGTTGGGATCACCGGCGCTGCAACAGGTGGGCGTGTTCGAGACCGCGCTGGCAGGCGCGGGTCTGACGCCGGTCTATGCCGCCGAACAGGGCAGGGCGCTCGCCACCATCCGGTCGATCAAGGCGCAAGGCCCGTCCGAGTTCGCGGCGCATACGCTCATCGACATCTGCACCCGGATGGTGACGGACGGCGCGGATGTCATCTGCATCTGCTGCACGGAATTTTCGCTTTTGGCTGCCGAAATTGACGCTAAGGTGCCAATGTTCGATGCGCTACAGGTGCTTGTGAACGCCACAGTGGAGTATTCGCGGTCGGGTGTGTCCTCACCCGGCGTGAACCAGAGTGACGATGTGAAGATTGCCACGTCCCTCTGATAATAAATCAATCAACAGGGAAAGGACGACACTATGAAGATGACCAAGACAAAGGCACTGACGACCTCGGCCATCGTTGCACTTGGGGCCGCCGGGTCGGCCCAGGCCGCGGATATCGTGATCGGTGTGCCGAACTGGGCGTCGGTGAATGCCACCGCGCATGTTCTGGAAGTGGTGATCGAGGATAACCTCGGTCTGGATGTGGAATTGCAGAACGGCACCAACCCGATCGTGTTCGAAGCGATGGACAGCGGGTCGATGCACGTACACCCCGAAGTCTGGATGCCGAACCAGCAGAACCTGCACGACACCTACGTGAAGGACAAAGGGTCCGTGGTGATGAACACCAACCCGGTGCAGGCCGAGCAGGGCATGTGCGTGCCGACCTACATCGCCGAAGAATACGACATCACCCATATCGACGACCTCAGCGATCCCGACAAGATCGCGATCTTCGACACCGATGGCAACGGCACGCCGGAAGTCTGGGTCGGTGCGCCCGGCTGGGCCTCGACCGTGGTCGAGAAAGTGCGCGCGAAGTCCTATGGCTACGACCAGATGTTCGAACTCACCGAGTATGAAGAGACCATCGCCTACGCCAACCTCGCCAACGCGACGACGGCAGGCGAGCCGTGGATCGGGTTCTGCTACAGCCCGCACTATATCTTCGTGACGCAGGATCTGACCGTGCTCGAAGAGCCGGCGCATGATCCGTCGACCTGGAACATCGTTCAGCCCACCGATGATCCGGATTGGCTCGAAAAGTCGTCTGCCTCGACCGCGTGGAACGGCGCGACCTTGCACCTGCACTACGCGAAAGAACTGGAAGAGGCGTATCCCGAGGTCGCGTCGCTGTTCCAGAATTACCAGATGTCCGGTGACGATCTGAGCGCGATGGGCAAAGCCCTTGCCGTGGATGGCGTCGAAGCGGCCGATTTCGCCCGTCAGTGGGTGGCCGAGAACGAAGACACCGTGATCAACTGGCTCACCAACTAAGCCTCTCGCATCAGGGCCGCTGCCACATCGCGGCGGCCCTTTTCCTATGTGCCCCGCGCCGGTGCGCTGGCGGGGAACGTGTATCCCGAGGGAGAGGCCCATGGACGATCCTGTCGTAAAACTCGAAAACGTCTGGAAAATCTTCGGCGAACGCAGCGACGAGGCCATGAAGGCCGTGCGAGAGAAAGGGCTGACCAAGCCCGAGGTGCTTGAGCAATTCCGCTGTGTGGTGGGTGTTCAGGACGCCAGTTTCGAAGTCTCGCGCGGCGAGATTTTCTGCATCATGGGTCTGTCCGGGTCGGGGAAATCGACCCTCGTGCGTCACGTGAACCGATTGATCGAACCGACGGCGGGCAAGATCGAAATCCTTGGGCAGGACGTATCGACCATGTCCGCCACCGAATTGCGCCGCATCCGCGCGCAGCAGATCGGGATGGTGTTTCAACATATGGCGCTGTTGCCGCACAGGTCGGTGCGGGACAACGTGGCCTATCCTCTGGAAATCCGCAAAGTGCCGAAATCGCGCCGTTGGGCGATCTCGGATCACGCGCTGGGGCTGGTTGACCTGACGGGCTACGAAGACCGCCTGCCGCGCGAATTGTCCGGCGGGATGCAGCAGCGTGTGGGGATCGCCCGTGCATTGGCGTCGGACCCCGAGATCCTTCTCATGGACGAGCCGTTCTCGGCGCTTGACCCTCTTATCCGCTTGCAGCTTCAGGACCAGTTCAAGGCGCTTGTGGCGCAGCTCAAGAAAACCACGCTGTTCATCACGCACGACCTGGACGAGGCGATCCGCATTGGCCACCGCATCGCCATCATGAAGGACGGGGTGATCGTGCAGATCGGCACGCCCGAGGATATCGTGATGAACCCCGCCGACGATTACGTGCGCGAATTCGTGCAAGGCATTTCCAAGCTCAAGCTGGTGAAGGCGCATTCGATCATGGAACCGATGGAGCGCTTCAAAGGCTCTCTCGACGGTGCGCCGCGTGCCGATGAAGGGGCCGATCTGGACCAGTTGATCGATCTCGCGGTGGAGACGGATATGCCCGTCGTCATCACGCAGGATGGGGCGGATATCGGGATCGTCACCAAGCCGCGTTTGCTGCGCGGAATCCAGGGGGGCAAAGATGAGTGATGCAACCACAGACATGAAGGTCACGGCGGCGTCGGATGTCGAGGTCGACCGCGACGCGCTGGACCGGTCGATCAAGGAGTTCGCGGGCCCGAATGGCGACTACTACGTCAATGCGTTTCATACGATCCACGACAACACCGGCTTCGTGCCGCGCACGTTCAACTTGGCAGCGGCGCTGCTTGGCCCGCTCTGGGCGTCGTCGCGGGCGCTCTGGGGGATGTTCTGGACCTTCCTGATTCTCGAAATCATCGCTTGGGTGCAGATCGGACGCGGGCTCTGGGGCAATCTGGGGGCCGACTTCATCGCGCGCGCCGACCAGCAGCGCGAACGTATGCAGGAACGACTGGATCAGGCGGCGGCTGCGGCGGATGACGAGACGCGACAGCGGTTCGAGCAATTGGCCGAGAACATGCAGCGCGCCATCGACCAGAACCTCGAACGCGCCGAGGCGGCGCAGGCCGAGGGGCTTGGCATCCTGCTCATCGGTCTGGTGCTTCTGGTGGGCTTCAAGCTGGTGCAGGGGGTCTACGCCAATATCGCCTACGAAAAGCAGTATTCGCGTTGGCGCATCGACCCGACCGGAACAGAGAGCGGGCGGTCCACGACCAACCTGCTGTTGGGTGTGGTTCTGACCGCGCTGATCGCGCCGCTGATCGTCTACAAGTTCACCGTAAGCAACTCGCTTGCGCTTTTGAACGAATTTCCGGAACGTGAAGTGTCCACCCTCGTCTTGGGCGACGGAGGCGGAACCCTGTTCGGCGCGGTGGCGTCCTGGATGGAGGCACGGATCGACGCTGCCGCCACTGCGGGAGGCGACGTGTTCGACGGCATCGTCCTTGGCGTGCGGACGGTTCTGGACGGGCTGACGCTGGCGCTCAACGGGTCGCCCTGGCCGGTGGTGATGCTGGTGATCGCGGTCACGGCCTATCGCGCGGCAGGCCCGCGCGTGGCGATCTTTACCGTGGCGGCAATGGCCTATACCGCGCTCTTGGGCTACTGGGCGCTGGCGATGGAGACCGTGGCGCTGGTGGGCGCGGCGGTGATCCTGTGCGTTCTGATCGGGATTCCGCTTGGCATCTGGTTCGGCAAATCGACCCGCGCCTACAAGATGGCGGAACCCGTGCTCGACCTGATGCAGACACTGCCCGCCTTTGTCTACCTGATCCCGATCATCGCCTTTTTCGGCACCGGTAACCCGCCGGGAATTTTGGCCACGATCATCTTCGGCATGCCGCCGGTGATCCGCCTCACCGCGCTTGGCATGCGCGGTGTGCCCGAGAGCATCAAGGAAGCGGCCGTCGCCTTCGGCGCGTCGAAATGGCAGTTGCTCAAGGACGTGGAGATCCCGCTGGCGCTGCCGTCGATCATGGCGGGGGTGAACCAGACGATCCTGATGTGCCTGTCGATGGTCGTCATCATCTCGCTCATCGGCGGGGGTGGTCTGGGACAGGAGATCCTCGAGGCGTTGCAATTCGCGGCCAAGGGGCCGGGGTTGCTTGGTGGCTTCGCCATCCTGTTCCTCGCGATGGTCATGGACCGCATCGTGCAAGGCGCGTTCAAGCGGGCGGATCAGAAGTAGGTCAGGGACCGGCGCTAAAGCCGTTGCGAGATCGGTGTCATGCCGTAGCGCTTCTTGAACGCGCGCGTGAACCCTTCGGGCGACGAAAAGCCATAGCGCCGGGCCACCGCATCGATCCGGTCGCCTTTCGTGACGTCCTGTCGCGCAAGCACAAGCCGCCATCGCCGCAGATAGGCCGCAGGGGTTTCCCCGACCGTCTCCAGGAACAGTTCGGCAAATCGGCTGAGCGACAACCCTGCGACCTGCGCGAGGTCTTCGTTGCGCCAGTTGTGCCCCGGTCGATCATGCATCGCGACGATTGCCCGGCTGAGGCGGGGATCGGACAGGCCCGCGAGGAGCCCCGGACGTGTCGATCCCGCTTCGATCTGTTGGCGCAGGATGCGCACGATCAGAACTTCACCCAACCGGTTGAGGACCGACCCCACGCCACATCGCTGGGACGTCATTTCACTCAACATGAGCGTGATCAGCCCGATGGTATCCGGGTCCTGGCCGAGGTCGATCTCGATCTGCGGCGGAAGTGCTGCGACAAGCGGGTTGGTCGGCCCGTTCCAATCCACATGCGCGGCGAACAGAACGGTGTCCTCGTCCACGGCCGCAGTTTCTCCGGTCGGGAGAAACACGACGCGGGCCGGTGTACCGTCGCCGTCCCCGAGAACGAGAAGCGTTGCCTGATCCAATGGCGCGGGCGCGACCGTCAGTTTGAAGCGGTCGATCAGCGTTGTCAGCCTGTCAAAGCGATCCATTTCGGTCTTTCGGTCAGATTAATCAGATTTACTTGACAATAAATGCGTTAAGATGCGCGCACAATCCCTTAGCACAGAAAGACTCTCATGCTTATTCCAAGACAGAAAACGCCCGATCTGACCCTGCCGACGCTGGACAACGGAACCTTCGATCTGTCGTCCGAGACATCCGAACGGGGAACCGTGATCTGCTTTTACCGTGGGCTGCACTGCCCGATCTGTGCGAAATATCTCACGGAGTTCCAGAAACGGGTCGCCGACTTCGCGGAGCGTGGCGTGGGAACCATCGCGATCAGCTCCGACGGAGAAGACCGGACCCGTGAGATGGCCGAGAAAATCGGCGCCGACACACTCCGGTTCGCCTATGATCTGCCCTTGGCGAAAGCCCGCGAATGGGGGCTCTACATCTCGACCTCTCGCGGGAAAACGTCCATCGGGATCGAAGAGCCGGAGCTGTTTTCCGAACCCGGGCTGTTCATGGTGAACCCCGATCAGACCCTCTATTTCGGCTCGGTTCAGACGATGCCGTTCGTGAGGCCGCATTTCTCGGAACTGGTGGGCGCGGTGGATTTCGCGATCGAGAAGAATTACCCCGCCCGCGGTGAATACACCGGCGAGGTCTAAAACACTCGGAGTGGGTCGCGGCTGTTGGGGCAGCGACCCGCTGTGATGGTTCGGCTCGCGACGGTCACGTCAGACCGACACGCCTGCAAGCAGCGCGTCCCGATCCAGTTCCGCCTTCGGCCCGCTCATCTTCACAGCGCCGCGTTCGAGCACGTAGAACCGATCGCCGAGGTCGTAGGCAAAGCTGAAATACTGCTCCACCAGCACGATTGCCATGTCGGCCTGTTCGCGCAGCAGGGCGATGACGCGGCCAATCTGTTGGATGATGTTGGGCTGGATGCCCTCGGTCGGCTCATCAAGCAGCAGGAGTTTCGGCTTGGTGATCAGCGCGCGGGCGATGGCGAGTTGCTGTTGCTGCCCACCGGACAGGTCGCCGCCGCGACGGTTGAGGAAGTCCTTGAGGATCGGGAACAGCTCGAAGATGTGGTCGGGGATGTGATGCTCCGACTTGGGCAGGCAGGCAAAGCCGGTTTCGAGGTTCTCGCGCACGGTGAGCAGGGGGAAGATGTCACGCCCCTGCGGCACGTAGGCCACGCCCTTCTGCGCCAGCGTGTGGGCCGAAGCATGGGCGATCGGTTCGCCGTTCAGGGACAGCGTGCCGCCGGAATAGGCGTGGGTGCCCGAGATCGCCTTGAGCAGGCTGGTCTTGCCGACGCCATTGGTGCCCATGACGCAGGTGATCTCGCCACGGGCGGCGGCCATGTCGATCCCGTTTAGGATCTGGGAGCCGCCGTAATGCAGGGTCAGGCCCTCGGTGCGCAGAACTTCATCGGCCAAGATACACCTCGATCACCTGTTCGTTCTTCGTGACATGATCCAGCGACCCTTCGGCCAGCACGGACCCTTCGTGCAGCACCGTGACCTTGCAGTTCAGGCGGCGCACGAATTCCATGTCGTGTTCGACCACCACAACCGCGCGGGTCTTTGCCGCCTCGCGCAGGATGTCGGTGGTGTGTTCGCGTTCCGCCGGAGTCATCCCGGCGGCGGGTTCATCGACCAGCAACAGGCGCGGGTCCTGCGCCAGCAACATCCCGATCTCGAGCCATTGCTTCTGGCCATGGCTCAACTCGCCCGACTTGCGGTGCAGCGCGGCAGAGAGGCCGATCTCGGAGGCCAGTTGGGCCACCTTGTCTTCGTCCTCGGGCGTTGGTTTGAAGAACAGAACGGCCAGCGGTCCGCGCGTTTTCCTGAGCGCCATCATCAGGTTGTCAAAGACGCTCTGATCCTCGAACACGGTGGGGCGCTGGAATTTGCGCCCGATGCCGGCCTGCGCGATCTTGCTCTCGCTCATCTTGAGAAGACTGTCGCCGCGATCGCCGTAGACGACCCGGCCTTCGTCGGGTTTCGTCTTGCCGGTGATGATGTCCATAAAGGTCGTCTTGCCCGCTCCGTTCGGCCCGATCACCGCGCGCAGTTCGGCGTCGGCGATCTGGAAGGACAGGTTGTTGATCGCCTTGAACCCGTCGAACGACACCGACACGCCGGAGACTTCCAAAAGCGTGCTCATTTCTCGGCCTCCTGTTCGCGCAGAGCGCCCTGGTCGGGGCCAAGGTCAGCCCCGTGGCGGTTGGGGCTCCGGCGGTCCACGATCAAATCGACCAAGCCGCCAATGCCCTTGGGCGCATAGAGCGTGACGCAGACAAAGCTGAGGCCCAGAAGCACGGTCCACCAATCCACCCAGCTGATCGTGTAAAACCCAAGGTTGATGTCGGGCGCCTGTCCCCCGGTGAACCACGTGGAGACGAGCGAAACGAAAGCCGCACCGATCACCGCGCCATAGAGCCTGCCACGCCCGCCGATGGCGACCCAGACCGCAAGGTATATCGACGCGATGGGGGCGATCTCGGCCGGGTTGATGATGCCCGCTTGCGGATAATACAGCGCCCCCGCGATGCCCGCGATCACGGCGGTCAGGGTAAAGATCACCAGCTTGAACGCCTCGACCGGGTAGCCGAGAAACCGCACCCGCGCCTCGTCGTCACGGATGGCGCGGATGACGGACCCGAACTTGCCCGACACCACCCAGGCGCAGAGCAGGTAGCCCAGACCCAGCGCCAGCGCCGAGGCCCAGAAGAACCACATCGACACGATGGATTGCGGCACGTCCGACAGGCCCGGCAGGTTTTGCAAGCCCGAGAGGCCATTGTTGCCGCGCAGGCCGCTGTCGTTCTGGAAGAGGTGCAGCGACAGGGCGAGGGTCATCGCCTGCGTCAGGATCGACAGGTACACGCCTGTGACCCGGCTGCGGAACGCCAGCCAGCCAAAGACCAGCGCCAGAAGGCCCGGCACGATGACAACTGCGGCCAGTTGCAGCGGTAGCGAATGGGCGAAGACCCAGATCGGCGGAAACTCGGACGCGCCGACGACGCCGAAGATCTGGCTGGCGATGCCGTCGGATACCTCCTGCGGCGTCGGGGGTAGGGGGGCGGCGGCGAGGCTTTCCAGAACGATGATCTCGGTCCGGGCATACATCAGCCACATGCCGATGGCGTAGCCACCCAGCCCGAAGAACGCCATGTGCCCCAGTGACAGGATCCCGCAATACCCCCAGACGAGATCCATCGCGAGCGCGACGAGACACAGGCACAGCGTCTTGCCCAGTGTCTTGACGAAGCTCGTCGAGATCACGCCGATGCCGAACCCTTCGGACAGGATCGTGACCCCGAGGGTGAACAAGGCGAGGATCGCAAGAAACACCATCACAGACGGAAAGCGCAGCGCGAACGGCTGCCTACGGCTCCCAAGCGCAACATCACTCATGTGACCCACCCTGTGCTTCTTTGGGCTCCAAATACCTCGGGGGTGTGGGGGCAGAGCCCCCACGCGAGTCGATGCCGCAGGCAGCGAAACTCCATGATCACGCCTCCGCCGCGCGGCCCTTGAGGGCGATGATGCCCTTGGGCCGGAATTGAATGAACAGGATGATAAAGAGGATCATGTAGGTCTGCGCCGCCAGCGTGTTGGACGGGTTGAGGAACTCGATGCCCTTTTGCAGCGACCCGACCATCGTCGCGCCCAGCAGTGTCCCCCAGATATTGCCGACACCGCCGACCACCACGGTCATGAAGCTTTGCACGATGTAATCGCTGCCCATTTCGGACGTGACCTTGGCGTATAGCCCGATAGCGACACCGGCGATGCCCGCGATGCCCGAGCCGAAGCCGAAGGTCAGCATGTTGATCTTGTCGGGATTGATCCCCATCGACGCCGCCATGCGCGGGTTCTGCGTGACGGCGCGCACCTCCAGCCCCAGCCGGGTGCGGTTCATCACGAAGAGGAACAGCGCGAGAAACAAGAGCGCCAGCACGAAGATCGCGATGCGGATAAAGCTGATCGACACGATGTCGTTGATCACCAGCGACCCGTCGAGCCAGCCCGGCGCTGTCAGCGGGCGGGCTTGCGTGCCGAAGATATTTTTGGCGATCTGTTGCAGCGCGATGGAGATGCCGAAGGTGGCCAACAAGGTTTCCAAAGGGCGGTGATAAAGCCAGCGGATCACCAGCCGTTCCATCGCCACACCCGCGCCGAAAGTCACCGCAAAGGCGAGCGGGATCGCGACGAGGATCGACAGGGTGTAGTCGGGGATGAAGAGCTGCACGACATAGCCGGTGTAAGCGCCCATCATGATGAACTCGCCATGTGCCATGTTGATGACGCCCATCACGCCGAATGTGATGGCAAGGCCGATGGCGGCAAGGAAATAGATCGAGGCCAGCGACAGTGCGTCGAGCCCCAGATCGAACGCCTGGTTGAGCGCGACCTTGTTCTCGATCGCCCGCAGCGCCAGTTGCGCGGCGGCGACGACTTCGGGCGGGGCGCCGATGTAGCGTTCGTAGAAAACGTGGTTGGCAAGGCGGTCATCAACCTCGGCCTCGGTGGCGACGGCGCTCACGGTGCCTTGGTCGGCCAGGGCCGCATAGGCCATGTCGCGTGCCGCCTGGCTGTCGAGCGTGGCGACCTGAATACCCGCGACGGAGCCGTTGTCGATATTGGCGATCAGCGCGTTGCGCTGGTCCTCGCGGCTGATGCGCGGTTTGGCAAGATCCGCACGCACCAGAAGCGCGTAGGCGTCGTCGCGGGTCAGGGCCTCGCTGCCCGGTTTCAGAACGCGACCGATGTCGTCGGCGTCGGGCAGGGTTTCGGCGGCCTCGACGCGCGTCGCCACCAGCGGGTTCAGCGCGGCGCGCACATCGACGCTCAAATCGCCGGCAAAGCTCTCAATCGCCGCGATCCGTTCCGCATCCGTCTCGCCATAAGCGATGGTCAGCAGGCGTTCGAGGCGCTGCTTGCGGGCGAGGATCGTGGCGTCCTCCTCTGTCGGGATGCTGGCGCGCAGAGCGGCGAGGTGGCTTTCCTCGGCCCCACGTTCGATGGCATCCAGCGCGCGTTGGCGGGTCGCCCGGTTCGGGTCGCTGAGCTGGAATTGCACCAGCGCGGTGCCGATCATGCCGCGAATGCCGGAATTGGGTTTGAGTTGATCGAAGCCGTCATCCGGCACGGTGCCGATTTCGGACCCATCGGCGAAGTCGAAGATGCGCAGCGTGTCGCGATCGACCTCTTCGGCGTAGACGAAAAGCCCTGTCTCTTCGTTCACCCACATCTCGCGGGCTTGCCACTTGTCCATCACCACCTGCGCCTCGGGCAGGCCGCTGTTGGCGAGCGCGTCGATCGCAGGCGCGATGGTGCGGCGCGAGCTTTCGAGGATCAGATCGCTTTGTGATTGGAGTAATTGCTGAATCGGGGCGTCGGCCTGCTGGGCAAAGGCGGGCAGGGCCAGCGTCAGGCAAACGAAAAGAGAGGCGACAAAGCGCAGCATGAGGGCGTCCGGTCTGTTCGGTGCGTGCAAGCACACACCCTACAATGGGGAGGGTAGGGTGCGTGGTTTCCCACGCACCGCTCTGGGCTTAGTAGTTGGACTTGATCTGCACGCAGGTCTCGGTCTGGGTGTTGTACATCCCGCAACCCAGCTCTGCCCAATCCGAGGTCAGAACCGCCGATTCCGGCAGGAAGTCGGTCCAGGCATCGCCGGGCACTTCTTCGGTCTGGCTGATGATGTCGAACTGACCGTCCTCGGTGATCTCGCCGATCAGCACCGGCTTGGCGAGGTGGTGGTTCGGCAGCATGACGGCGGTGCCGCCGGTGAGGTTCGGGAATTCCTGCCCGTACATCGCGGTGCGGACCGCATCGACATCGGTGGTGCCTGCGTCGGTGACAGCGTTCACCCACATGTTGAAGCCGATGTAATGCGCCTCCATCGGGTCGTTGGTCACGCGGTCATCGCCCATGCGCTCTTTCCACGCGGCGACCCATTCTTCGTTCGCCGGGGTGTCGGCGGACTGAAAATAGTTCCACGCGGCGAGGTGGCCGACGAGGTTGGTGGTGTCGAGGCCCGACAGCTCTTCTTCGCCGACCGAGAAGGCGACAACCGGGATGTCATCGGCGGAAATGCCTGCGGCGGCCAGTTCCTTGTAGAAGCCGATATTGGCGTCGCCGTTGATCGTGGAAATGACGCCGACCTTCTTGCCGTCCGCACCCAGCGCCACAACATCCGCGACGATCTTGGACCAGTCGGAATGGCCGAAGGGCGTGTAGTTCACGAAGATGTCTTCTTCCGCGATGCCCTTGTCCTTGAGGTAGGCCTCAAGAATGTTGTTCGTCGTGCGCGGATAGACATAGTCGGTGCCCAGAAGCGCGAATTTCTCGACGCCCAGCTCTTCGAGGAAATAATCCGTGGCCGGGATCGCCTGCTGGTTCGGGGCGGCGCCGGTGTAGAAGACGTTTTTGGAGCTTTCTTCGCCTTCATACTGCACCGGATAGAACATCAGACCGTTGAGTTCTTCCAGGACCGGCAGCGCGGATTTGCGGCTGACCGAGGTCCAGGACCCGAAGATCACGTCGACATTCTGAACCGTCAGAAGCTCGCGCGCCTTTTCGGCGAAGAGCGGCCAGTCAGAGGCCGGATCGACGACGACAGCTTCGAGTTCGCAGCCCAGAAGGCCGCCTTTGTCGTTCTGAATATCAACCAGCATCTCCATCGTGTCTTTGAGCGTGGTTTCGGAAATGGCCATGGTGCCGGAAAGGGAATGCAGCACACCCACCTTGATCGGGCAGCTCACGTCTTGCGCCAGTGCGGGCAACGTGGAAGCGATGAGCGCGGCGGCAGCCGTGGTGCTGAGGAATTTGATCGACATCGTGCAAACGTCCTTTGTACGTTTTGCGTCGCGATGGTTGCCAAGAGCAGAGCAAGGCCCCAGATATCGCCGACGCAAGTCTATTGCGGAGTGCGGTGGAGCCTGGAGTTGAACGCCGGCTTCATCGCACGTGATCGGCTGATGCAAATCACCAGCCGTCGGTATCTAGGCGGCGGATTTTCCTGAGAGGAACAGATGCGTCCCTCGCAGGGGTTGCTGCCGACGGGAACGCTCAAGTTTTAATCGAATTATTCGGATATGGCGAAAATCTGTGCGTTTTCGCGCGGCGGGACCGTCTATTGCGACGCGTTCCACGCCTTCTGATTCACCAAGGCCGGTGGGTCTGCGTCATCCGTCACGCGGGTCGGAGGGGCCTGTGGCGCGTCCGGCAAGAGAATGTCGTCACATTGCGCGATGGCGGAATGAACGCGGCGTTCCGCCCAAAGTGCCCGCCTTGGGTCGGATCCGAAGGCGGCCTGCGTGAGCAGCGAGGCATGGGCGATCTTGGCGTCGATGCGCGCGGCGAGGATCCGGGTCGCGATGTCCGGTGTGACCATCGTATCCAGTATCTCGATCAGATGCGCGCGGTTGCGTTCGATCCGTGTGGTGGGTTGGTCGGAGAGAAGCCAGTGATGCTCCATCTGTGCAGAGAGGCGTCCGACACATTCGGTCACACGATCCAGAAGGCTTTGTTCGGACAGCCCGGCGGTTGCTGTCAAACAGGTCAGCGTGAAGGCAGATCCAACTGTTTTCAAAACGCCCATAATTTAAGCATGTCGGGCAAAACTCTATCGAACAAGTTAAGGCTGCCGACACGGACTCTTTCAAACTTGATTGAGTCATTAATGCCTCAGCCCCGGCTTTGGTTGCCGCTCGCCGGTTTTGTCGTGCGATCTGTCTCGCGTGTCCCGACGCCCCTCACGATGGCACCGACCTGCATGAGCTGATCCGCCAAGGGGTTCGATTTGCGCCACACCATGCCGATGGTGCGTGTGGGGCGGGGGTGGGGAAACCGCACCACCGACACATTGGCTGACCGGGTTTCCAACGGCACCGCCATGTCCGGGATCAGCGTCACCCCCATGCCCGCGCCGACCATCTGGACCAGCGTGGACAGCGAACTGCCTTCCATCAACTGACGCGGCTGGGTCTTGGTGATTTCGCAGAACGACAGGGCCTGATCGCGGAAGCAATGGCCTTCTTCGAGCAGCAAGAGGCGCATGGATCTGAGCATGTCCGGGCTTGGCACCGGCTTGGCCGCGTCCTGAAGCGGGCGGACCAGAACGAAGTCTTCCTGGAACAGCGCAAATTCCCGCAGGGCGGGTTCGGATATGGGCAAGGCCACGATGGCGGCGTCAAGGCGTGAATCCAGAAGATCGGCGACGAGCGATTTCGTGACCGACTCGCGCAGTTCCAGGTCGATCTCGGGGAACCGTGCCGACAAGGCGGTGATCGTGGCGGGCAAAAGGTACGGTGCCACGGTCGGGATGACTCCCAGCCGAAACCGCCCCGAAAGCGGGCCCTTGGAGGCGCGCATCAGGTCCTCAAGCTCGTCCACCGCCACAAGCACCTCGCGCGCCTTGAGCACGAAATCCTCACCGACGCCGGTGAGGCGCAGATTGCGCGAACTGCGTTCGATAAGGGGCGCGCCCGCCAATTGCTCGAGCTCCTTGATCTGCAAGGACAGGGCAGGTTGCGAGATCGAGGACGCCTCGGCGGCCCGTCCGAAGTGAAGATGCCGGGCCAGCGCGTCGAAATATCTGAGCTGTTTGATGGTCAGTCCTATCATTTGAAAAACTTATCACAGTCTTTTAATTATCCAATTGGAATTTATCGCTCCCTCCGATTAGAACCGTTCTAGAACGAGCGGCCCGCTCGACTGATTCACTGCGAGGGAGAACGATCATGGACGGCAACAATCTCGACAAGCAAGGCGCGTGCCCGGTCATGCACGGTGGCAACACCGGCACCGGTAACAGCGTCACCAAATGGTGGCCGAGTGCCTTGAACCTGGGCATCCTGCACCAGCACGGCGCGCGCACCAATCCGATGGACCCGGACTACAACCACCGCGAGGCCGTCAAGGCGCTCGATTTCGACGCGGTGAAGAAAGACGTCGAAGCGCTGCTGACCGAAAGCCAGGAATGGTGGCCTGCGGACTGGGGTCACTACGGGGGCCTGATGATCCGTCTCGCCTGGCACTCTGCCGGGTCCTACCGCATGGGCGACGGGCGCGGTGGTGCTGCGACCGGAAACATCCGGTTTGCGCCGCTCAACTCCTGGCCGGACAACGCCAGCCTCGACAAGGCGCGGCGTCTGCTGTGGCCGGTGAAGAAGAAATACGGCAATGCCCTGAGCTGGGGCGACCTGATCATCCTGTCTGGCACGGTTGCTTACGAATCCATGGGGCTCAAGACCTACGGCTTCGCGTTTGGCCGCGAAGATATCTGGGCGCCCGAGGAAGACGTGAACTGGGGTGTGGAAAGCGAATGGCTGGCCCCGTCCGAAGAGCGCTATGGCGATCTTGATGAACCGGCGACGATGTACAACCCGCTGGCCGCTGTTCACATGGGTCTCATCTACGTGAACCCCGAAGGCGTGAACGGCCAGCCCGATCCGGCGAAGACAGCGCTGCATGTCCGCGAGACCTTCAAGCGCATGGCGATGAACGACGAGGAAACCGCGGCGCTGACCTGCGGTGGACACACCGTCGGCAAGGCGCATGGCAACGCCGATGGCACGACGATCGGCGACGCTCCTGAAGGGTGCCCGGTCTACAGCCAGGGCTTCGGCTGGGACAATCCGGGGCAGGGCGGAGTGGCGTCAAAGGCGTTCACCTCGGGCATCGAGGGCGCGTGGACGCAGCACCCGACCCAGTGGGACATGGGCTATTTCGACTACCTCTTCGGGTACGAGTGGAAGCTTGCCAAATCCCCCGCGGGCGCATGGCAGTGGGAACCGGTCGATATGCCGGAAGACAAGAAGCCGGTCGACGCGTCCGATCCGACGACCCACCGCAACCCGATCATGACCGATGCCGACATGGCGATGAAGGTCGATCCGATCTACAACGAGATCTGCCAGAAGTTCCGCGCCGATCCCGAATACTTCGCCGACACCTTCGCCCGCGCGTGGTTCAAGCTGACCCACCGCGATATGGGTCCGAAGGCCAACTATTACGGTCCCTTCGTGCCGCAGGAAGACCTGATCTGGCAGGATCCGATCCCGGCAGGCAGCACGTCCTACGATGTGGATGCCGTCAAGGCCAAGATCGCCGACAGTGGTCTGACCGCCGCCGAGATGATCGCCACCGCCTGGGACAGCGCGCGCACCTACCGCCAGTCCGACAAGCGCGGCGGGGCCAACGGTGCCCGTATCCGGCTTGCCCCGCAGAAGGACTGGGTGGCGAACGAACCGGAGCGTCTGGCCAAGGTGCTCGGCATCCTCGAGCCCATCGCGGCCGAGACCGGGGCCTCCGTGGCCGATGTGATCGTGCTGGCGGGCAACGTGGGTCTGGAGCAGGCGCTCAAGGCGGCGGGCCATGACATCGAGGTGCCCTTCGCACCGGGCCGGGGCGATGCCACCGACGAGATGACGGATCACGAGAGCTTTGAGGTGCTTGAGCCGCTGGTCGATGGGTTCCGTAACTTCCAGAAAGAGAAGTACGCGGTGTCGATGGAAGAGCTGATGCTCGACAAGACACAGCTTCTTGGTCTGACCGCGGGCGAGATGACCGTTCTGGTCGGCGGCATGCGGATGCTGGGCACCAACCATGGTGGCAACAAGCACGGCGTGTTCACGGATCGCGAAGGCCAGCTGACGAATGACTTTTTCGTCAACCTGACCGACATGAGCTACAGCTGGCACCCGATGGACGACGGCACCTACGAAATCCGCAACCGCAAGACGGGTGAGGTCAAGTGGACCGCCACGAGCGTGGATCTGGTGCTTGGCTCCAACTCGATCCTGCGGGCCTATGCCGAGGTCTACGCGCAGGACGACAACGCCGAGAAGTTCGCCCGCGATTTCGTTGCGGCCTGGACCAAGGTGATGAACGCCGACCGCTTCGATCTGGTCGCGTAAGCCACGTATCACACCCCGGGCGGTTCGGATCGCCCGGGGTTTCTGTTTCTTGCCGCCTCGGGGCGGGGATCGGCGCGAATGCATGGTTTGCGATCCGCAAGCGATAACAGGCTGTGGACGTAACTACCCAGATCAATTGGTTCAGCACCATTGATGGGATGCCGGACCCGTTGCGCGGGAGCGCCGTGATCTCGGTCACGGCGACACAGGCTGATCCGGCTGACGCAAAAGGCCAGCTAACGCGCTGCGGGCGCTTGTCGAGGCGGGTCGGGTCATCAACCGGTCCCGCGCGACGTACCGATTGGCCTAGCTGTGGCTGGCATAGACCGATGTCGTGCCATCCGGCCCGACGAGGAGCGTATCGAACGTGTCCCCGGCCCCGGGACCGCCCATGCCGGGGGAACTCATCGGCATACCCGGCACGGTGAGCCCGCGCGCCGCCGGTTGCTCTGAGAGAAGCCGGGCGATGTCTTCTGCCGGCACATGGCCCTCAATGAAATAATCGCCCACCACGGCGGTGTGACACCCGGCCAGTTCCGGCGCGATCTGGAGCCTGTCTTTCAGCGCATAGAGGGCGTCCTGCTCGACATCCTGGACCTTGACCTGGAATCCGGCCTGCCGGACATGATCGACCCAGGCGGTACAGCATCCGCAGGTCGGGGATTTGACAACCTTGATGGCCGGTGCGGTATCGGCCATGGCCGGAAGCGCGATTGTGGCGGCAGCGCCGGTCAGTAGAAAGGTGCGTCGTTTCATTCATCAATCCTTTTCTTCGGTATCTGGAATATTGGTCTTATCGGACTGGGAGTCGAGCGCGTGTTCGGACTGCGGTTCGCTATTCCCGGACATATCGAGCGCATATCCGCTTGCGGGTCCCCGGATCGGCTGAACCAGCATTCTGTCGATCCACAAATCTCGCGTCGTCCGAAATTGCTCGATACCTATTTCCATGCCGGTGTGTCCCTTCGCAGGTTGCGCGACATAGGTCCCGAGAAGCCGATCCCACCAAGGCAGGTTGAAACCGTAATTCGAGTTCGTTTCCCGCGGATCGACCGAATGGTGGACGCGGTGCATATCGGGGGTGACGATAATCCACCTCAGCCAGCGGTCGACGGACGGCGGCAGACTGATATTGGCGTGGTTGAACAGGGCCGTGGCGTTCAGGATCACCTCGAACAACAAAACCGCGACGGCAGGGGGTCCCAGGGCAGCGACGACTGCGAGCTTGAACACCATCGAGATCAGGATCTCGATTGGATGAAAGCGCAGGCCGGTCGTTGCATCGAATTCGAGGTCCGCATGATGCATGCGGTGTAGGCGCCAGAGCGCAGGAATGGCGTGAAACATCACATGCTGCAGGTAGATCGCGATGTCGAGCAGCAGCATTGAGACGAGCACAGCCGCCCAGAACGGGACCTCCAAGGTATTGAACAAACCCCAGCCACGGTCTTCGGCGGTGACCGCGAGGCCCACTGCCAGAATCGGAAAGGTCAGACGCAGGATTGCCGTATCGATCACGACAAGCGCGATGTTGTTGGTCCACCGGATGACACGCGGAATGTCGCGCCGACGACGAGGAGCGGCGCTTTCCCACAGCGCCATGGCCGCAAGGACGCCGAGGAACGCCGTCAGACGAATGGCCGGTTCCGAACCAAGGATCGTCTCGGTCATGTTTCGACCTCGTATGTTTTCAAAGCCACTTGAGAATGACTGGCCATGTCAACTCTCCTTCCGTTGCCTGCCGGTCTTTCGCGTCGCGGCGAAGAGAACCGACAGGCCGGTAAAGGCACCGAGGGCAAGCGCGGTCCAGGTGGCGGTGCGGGCATCTCCGTTCATCGCCTGGCTGCCCATGTGAGCGAGGAGAAAGCTCGCCGGGATAATCCCGGCCATTGTGGCCAGCGCGAACCTCCAAAGGTGCAGCTTGCTCAGACCGGCGGCGTAACTGATCATGTCGAAGGACAGAAATGGCAGCAGGCGGCTGCCGAAGACCAGAAATGTCAGCATGTTCTGTGACCCGAACAGTCCCGTGTTTATCTTCTGACCGAGATGACGCTCAACGAACGGTCGGCCCAGGCTGCGCGCCAGTCCAAAGGCGATCAGCGCACCGAGTTCTGCGCCAAGAACGACGAGGATCGTTCCAAAGGTATGTCCATAGGCGGCTCCGGCAGCGAGAGCGATGGGCGCGGAGGGCAGGGGGCTCGCCACGATAGCGAGTGTCATAAGAGCGACGATGACAATTGGACCGGCAAGACCTGCGGCCTCGATCCAGCGGTCGATTTCCGCGCGAGAGGGCAGGCGAATGTCAATGCCGAAGACATCCGGAAATGCCAAGGCGACAGTTCCGACAAGGATTATCGCAAGAAGAAGTACACGCCACTTCATGGTTCAAAACACACCATAAAGCAGGATGAAAAAAGCCGCTGCGAGAAGGTCAAAGGCAACGCAAAACGGAATGTACCAGTTCGGAACACTGGCGAGACGGCGAGACTTGTGGTGCAAGATGTCCCACAAGGCGTGCAGGGCCAATCCCAAAGGGAGGAAGGCCCAATGCCATATCAGCCCCAAGAACGCCGCCAGGGCGAACAAAAGAGCGACGGCGAACTCTGCCCAAAACACACGCGCATTGCCGTCCGCGGCGCCAAAGCCGATATAGGCGCCACCGATCAAGGCAAGCGTGATCGAAGCAAGAGCCACCGAGGTTCTCTCATCCAGAAACAGGTGAGCCGGCAATGACAGCAGGACCAGGAACGCGCCGATCCGCACGGGAAATTTCACGATATCGCTGTGGCGATGTCGGGATGCGGGATCGCCGGTTTTTTCGATTATCTGTGCCATAGCTTGGTACCTAGGGATTCCAGCTACTGGAAGGTCAAGGGGTATTCGGACAGGCGCGCATTGAGGCGCGCGCTTACCCGCACAACTCGGGTGGCTGTCATCGGTTATCTTTCGCCTGCTGCCAGACTTGCTGGCAGGCAGAATAAAGAAACGTCGCCGACCAGGTCAGCAACATGAAGCCCAAAAGCGATTGCAGCATCAGCAATAGCCGAAAGGGCCCCGACACCTCGAGGGACGAATAGCCAAGAGTCGAAAAGGAGATGCCTGTCACATAGAGAATATCCTCAAACAGCGCCGGGCTATTGCCGAACGATTGCGGCAGTAAGTTTTCCACCACCATCGCGTTGAACACGGCAAGCGTGACGAGTTCCAGAACGTGGAGCAGCAACAGAGCGGAAAATGTGAGGATGATCCGCAATCCCGAGCCCTCTGACCGGTGCGGAGAAAACCTCAGGATGCCCGACAGCGCGTAATGATGGACAATTCCCATCAGGACCGCCGCGCATGTTCCAACAAGCATCGCCATCGATACGGTCATTCGACTAGACCCGCCTTACTGCTCAACCAGACCAATTTGACCATATATCAGGCTCTTGTCACAACCGGGCGTCAGGCCTTCGCGGCTCAGGCCAATTCGGCGGGCAGCCCCTTCAGGGCGACAGTGATCTGAACGGTTGGCAAGCCCGATGCGATCCAGCCCTTTCCGTCGCCTGAACCCAGCATCCCCTCCGAGATATCAGCGTAGCCTGAGTAACCAGCTTGTCTCAAAGCCCGAAGCAGGGATGCAGAGCGTCCGCCCGTCGCGCAGATCAGTCCAACGATACGATCACCGCTTAATTCCTTTGCCTTGAACAAGCGGTCCGGAAAGCCGGTCTCGTGCATGCTGATCGGCCAGACCCCGGCACCTATACCGGTTTCTTGCCACTCGTCGCGCGTTCTGACATCGATGATCCGCACCGTGTCCGCCTGAAGCGCGTCAAAGGCAGTCTCTGCCGACCAAACGGATCGGATCTGAGACATTACCGGCGACGCCGTGACGGTCAACATCGTCATCTGAGCACCCAGAACGAAGCGGCGCCGGTTCAAATCAAGAGCCATGTTCGAAAACCTCATCGTTTGATCGGTTGCGGTTCTATGCGTCACAGACCACATGCGCGACGCTATCCGGGAGTGTGGCGCGGTGCAGGTGCAGATTTGTATCCATGTGTAGCAAGGGACTGACCTGATACAAACGGCTACAATTCTGCCCCTGAAACACGACGCGGGTATGATTTAGGAAGGACGCAATGGGACCGCCACCGCATATCCTTATCGTGGACGATCACGCTCAGATCCGCGAAAGCGTCGCGCGCTTTCTGGAGAAGAACGGGATGCGGACCACGGTCGCCAAAGACGCCGTGGAGATGGATGCGAAACTCGCGACCGGCCATTTCGACCTGCTCGTGCTCGACGTCATGATGCCTGGAGAGGATGGCCTGTCGGTCTGCCGACGCCTTGCGCCAAAGGGTGATCTTCCGATTATCATGCTCACGGCGCTTGGTGAGGAAACAGATCGTATTGTGGGTCTGGAAATCGGCGCGGATGATTATCTGGCCAAGCCTTTCAATCCGCGAGAGCTGCTCGCCCGGATCAAATCGGTTCTCAGAAGAAGCAACCGCGACGAACCCGTGGCCGGACGTCTGGCTGGACGGAAAGTCAGTTTTGCGCATTGGATCCTGGATACCGACCGGCAGGTCCTGATCGACGCGTCCGCCACCGAGACGCCATTGACGACATCCGAGTTCAAATTGCTGGCGGTCCTGCTTGAAAGAGCGAGGATGGTGCTCAGTCGTGAGCAGTTGCTTGACCTGACCGCCGGTCGGAGCGCCGGTCCGATGGATCGCACGATCGACAATCAAATCAGCCGACTTCGCCGTAAGATCGAGCCGGATGTGTTAAGACCGAGCGTCATCAAGACGGTGCGAAATGGTGGGTACTGTCTGGCTGCCGATGTCGAGGATGCGACATGAGGCGCCGTGCGATGGCATCTCTGAGCGGACAGTTGATCCTGCTTGTGGTTGCCGCGCTTGTCGTGGCCCAGGCAATCAGCCTTTTCCTCTTCGCCGATGAACGCAGCCTGGCTATCCGGGCAGCTTTGGGTTTTGAAGCCGCCGGTCGAGCGGCAAATGTCGCACGGCTGATCGAGGAGGCGCCGCGGGATCTGCATCAATCGATCCTTCGGGCGGCGAACTCACCGCTTATCCGTTTTGATCTATCGCGCATCCCGAGTGTCGATCACAGCGGCCATTCCGATGGCGGCATCGTCGAAGGACGCATACGCGCGCTGATGGATGACAGCTACAGCCGGGATATTCGGGTTGAATTGCATGAGGTCGAGGGCGAGTTGCGGCCCTTGCCCAATCTCTCTGATGAGATGACGGAAATGCATCTCGCAATGATGCGGGGAGAGTTGACAGCGGTTGAAATGAACTTGTCGATTGCGATTGATGGAGGACAGTGGCTGAATGTCGGAACGCGGTTCGAGCGCCCGCCGATCCAGTGGCCCTTCTACTCGATGCTGACCTTCGGGATCTCCGCTGGACTGCTTTTGGTGGCGATCATCTGGTTCGTCATGACGCGCCTCACGCGTCCGCTTCGGAATTTGTCCGAAGCCGCCGACCATCTTGGCCGGGGCGAGGATGTGCCGGAACTGGACATCGCAGGGCCGACCGAGGTCAGGGACCTGACCGTCGCCTTCAATCGCATGCAAAGCCGGCTGACCCGGTTTGTCAGTGATCGGACACGGATGCTCGCAGCCCTCGGGCACGATTTGCGCTCGCCGCTCACCGCCATGCGGGTCCGCGCGGAGCTGGTTGACGAAGAAGAGACGCGGGACAGCCTCATCGCCTCGGTCGAAGAGATGCAGAGCATGGTCGATGCGACACTCACCTTTGCACGGGGCCTTACCGGGTCCGAAGACTCCGAGGTGGTCGATCTGCGCACCTTTCTGGACAGCCTGTGCAGCGATATGGCGGCACACTGCGCATTTGTGCCGAGCGAGGATATTGCCGTGCGGCTTCGACCGAACGCGTTTCGCAGGGCGCTCAGAAACTTGCTTGAGAACGCCGTTCGGTACGGTGGGTCCGCACATATCAGTTGGGCGATCCACGGCTCAAACCTCGTGCTCAACATCGACGACAACGGGCCGGGCATTCCGGTCGACCAGTTGGAAAAGGTCTTTGATCCATTCTACCGCCTTGAGCAATCGAGGTCTCTGGAAACCGGTGGTTACGGGCTTGGGCTCTCGATCGCGCGAACGATCATCCAGTCCCACGGCGGCGATATCCAGTTGGTCAATCGGAACGGCGCGGGTCTGCGCGCCGTTGTCACCCTCCCTCTGGATGAAAACGAACTGATCGAAGGAGACACAGATGAAACTGAAAAAGTTGATCCTGCCGTCGCTGGCCAGCTTGCCCGCCAGCATGGCGCAGGCTGATGGTCCAGGCTCCTGGACGGGGCACATGTGGGGCGGCGGCTATGGTTTCATGGGCGGCTTCATGATGCTTTTGTTCTGGGGCGCCGTGATCGCATTGATCGTCTTTCTGGTGGTCAGGATGCGAGGCAATGAAACGCGTCCGTCGGAACCGGACGCGCAGGAAACGCTGAGGCGCCGCTATGCAAACGGTGAAATCAATGAAGAAGAGTATCGCCGACTGAAGGCGACGCTCGACGAATAGACCCGACCGACGAGCTTCGTCGACTGATTTGACCCCGGGAAAGTCTGGCAGGACAGAATGCGGTTTCGTCCCGAGTTGACGCCGACGGCGCGCGCAAGCAGTCGTCAGTGGCGGTCGTTACATTCGAGTGTGACGGCATTTGCGACACTCCTGCGGAGTAAGGTCAAGGATACAAATGGTTACACTTCTCGCGGCCTTGTCAGGTTGCCTGATGCCAGGCCTCGCGTAAAAAGTCATGTGACCAAATCGAAGTCAGGGTTCTGTCATGACTGCTCTGCGAAACAATACGGTCGATCAAGTCTTCAAGCGGGCACCTGTCGGCACCCGGATCAAACTCATCTGACCAACCAGGCAAGGCGGAAGATAAGGCATGGATAAACTGACCGCGCTCATTGGAGCCGTTTTTATCGTCGGCGCGGGCTTTGCCGTTTGGCAGTTCGCTGGTTCAGGGAATACGGCAGTGGGCCACTCCATGACACCGCCGGACACGGGTGAGATCGCTGAAGGCGACCCGATTGTTCAGGTCCAACTACCTGACGACCTCTCGCAGCAGGCGGTGCTCGGAAAGACCATATTCGAGGCAAAGTGTTCTGAGTGTCATGGCGAAAATGCCGCCGGTCGCAACGGTATTGCGCCGCCTCTGGTGCACAAGATTTACGAACCAAGCCACCATTCGGACATGGCCTTTGTGTTGGCCGCCCAAAACGGCGTGCGCGCGCATCACTGGAATTTCGGAAACATGCCAAGGATCGAGGGGCTGACCCAAGGGGACGTCAAGATGGTGGCCGCCTACGTTCGCGAATTGCAACGGGCAAATGGGATCAACTGATGCGCTGGTCGAAGGCGAAGAGATGGGCTTTGTCGACCGTTTTCGGCCTTTTCGTCGTCCTGCTCGGTGTGCCCGAGGCACCCGCGTTTCCTGTCGAAGCGTCCTTGTCGCAAGACATACACCGTCATGATGATCTTGGCGCGTCGGGCGGCAAAGCCTCTGGCCACTGTCATCCGGGCCTGGATTGTTCTGTCCCGGCCGCATTGTTGCTTCAGCCGGGCGCGGTTTACGAGCCTCACTTCCTGAAGGCCGTCATGCAAGTCGGCGCGACCGAACGAACCGAATTGCAGCCCAACAACGATCCTCCACCGCCCCGACGACGGGTCTGATTTCACATCGCTTGAAAAGCAGACCCAAAGTAGGATCGAAGACATGAAAAAGACAACTATCGCAGCGGCAGTGGTGATTGCCGGTACAGCGGTCACGGCATTCGCGCACAGCGGCGCGACCGGCATCGTCAAAGAACGCATGGACGCCATGCTGGCAATGGGGAAGGCGGTGAAAACCGTGGCGCCCATGATGCAAGGTGAAACGCCTTACGACGCAGAGACCGTGCGTGACGCTGCGCGCCTGTTCCAGCAGCACGCAGGTGAGAGCATGACGAGACTGTTCCCCGAAGGCACCGGGGGCGCGCCCTCGGAAGCCAAAAACGAGGTTTGGACCGAATGGGACCGCTTCGCAGCGTTGGCGACCCAGCTTGAGGAATATTCCGAAGGCTTGGAACGCGCGGCCGGAAACGGGTTGGGCGGCATGAACGGCAATGCCTCAATGGGTGGCGCGACGATGATGGGTGGCGGATCCATGATGGGAAGCGCCAACGGCATGATGGGCGGAAGCACGATGATGGGTGGCAGTAACATGATGGATGCTGCCGCCATTGCCGAAATGCCCGCCGACGCGGCGTTTGCGATGACGACGCAGGTTTGTTCCACGTGTCATGAACGCTTCCGGGCGGAAAAAGACTGACCATGCGACGGTTCTTGACGTTCGTCAGCGGGATCGCCGTTCTGGGCGCGGCCGGTCTCGGGGCGGTGATCGCCTGGCCGGTCGGCAGTGCGGTGACCCCGATCACGATGCAGGGCAATGTCGACCGGGGCGCGTATCTGGCGCGCGCCAGTGGGTGTATTGCCTGCCATACCAACTTTGAAACGGGAGGCGCGCCACTTGCCGGAGGCGCGCCGCTCGAAACCCCCTTCGGAACATTCTACCCTTCCAATCTGACAACCGACCCAGAACATGGCATGGGCGACTGGACGGCAGAGCAATTCGCGAAAGCCGTCCGGCAGGGTATCGGTCCGGATGGAACCCCGTACTACCCGTCCTTCCCATACACGTTTTACGCGGATTTCTCGGATCAGGATGTCGCGGATCTCTGGGCGGCGTTTCAAACGGTGCCGCCCGTAGCGGAACCTGCTTTGAACCACGGTGTCGGCTTTCCGTTCGACCAACGCTGGGGACTCAAGCTCTGGCGGGCCGCATTCTTCTACGATCCGAAGACCGAACCGGTTGCGGGTCGAAGCGATCTTTGGAACCGCGGACGGGAATTGGTGCGCGGCGCAGCGCATTGCGGCGCGTGCCACACACCCCGGAACCTCGCGGGCGGGCGCGACATCGGTGCCTCCTTTGCCGGCAACGACCAACTCCCGGGTGGAAGCAAGGCACCTTCGATACGTCCGAAAGACCTCGAGGCTAAAGACTGGACGGTTTCAAATCTCGCTTATGCCTTGCAAACCGGCATTACACCGTCGGGTGACGCCTTCAGCGGCAGCATGGCTGAGGTCGTTCGAGAGGGAACCCGGTTTCTGACGGCTGACGACCGCCAGGCAATGGCGCTTTTCCTGCTGGATAAAGACACGGTCGAGGCCGCAGAGGCCCGGTCGAACTAAATTCACGCGGGGGCGCTGAGCCCTCGCATTCTCAAGGACGAAAAATGAAACAAACACGTCGGGAATTCTTGCGCCATGCATCACTAGCGACCTGCGCGGTGGCGATCCCGCGGTCGGCTTATGCAGAGGCCCCTTTCGAGGATGTGGTTGCCAAGGTTGCACGTCGACAGCTTCTTCCGGACAGCTACCCGGAAACAGAGATCTGGGGCTATGGCGGCCTTGTCCCGGCCCCGGAAATCCGGGTCGCACAGGGTGATCGGGTGCGTCGTCGGTTCCGCAATGAGGTCCCGGATCCCAGTTCGGTTCATTGGCATGGAATCCGGATCGACAACGCGATGGATGGCGTCTCCGGGCTGACACAAGAGGCCGTGGGGACAGGTGAGACCTTCGACTACGATTTCATCGCACCGGACGCCGGCACCTATTGGTACCACGCGCATAATCGCTCATACGAGCAGGTCGCACGTGGTTTGCGCGGTGCTTTGATCGTTGAAGAGGCCGATAAGCCGGACATCGACCGAGAGGAAGTTCTTGTTCTTGAGGACTGGTTGCTCGACCCGGAAAGTGGGCAGCTGTTCGACAATTTCGATCAACCCATGATGATGAGCCACGGGGGGCGCATCGGCAACTTCATCACGGTGAACGGGCGCTTTGATCTGACCTTGCCCGCAAAGCGCAACGAACGCATCCGGTTGCGCGTCATCAACGCGGCGAGCGCGCGGATATTCCCGCTGCGGCTTTCCGGGATGAGCGGCTGGACGATGGCGTTAGATGGAATGCCGATCGGTCAACCCCAGCCGGTTGACGGCGAGGTGATCCTCGGCCCTGCACAGCGCGTGGATTTGATTGTCGATGTGACCGAGGACGAAGGCGGCACCGCCCAATTGCTTCGCATCGGCGATGACGATCAACTGACCCCGCTAGTACGGTTAAGCGTTGACGGCACAGCCAGCTCTGTTTCGAGGGACACGCCATCGCCGCTGCCGCCCAATCCCGCCGCACACACCCCAGACCTTTCCGAAGCGCGTGATCTGCGGCTAGTCATGTCCGGTGGGGCAATGGGGCGAATGCAGTCGGCATTGCTCGGTGGGGAACGGCTTGGCTTCCGCCAGCTTGCGCAAGCGGGAAAGTTCTGGGCTTTGAATGACGTCGCCGAAATGACGGACACACCATTGGCCGATCTATCGCTGAACGAACCGGTGCGCCTGAAGATCGAGAACCAGACGGTTTTCCCACATGCGATGCACCTGCACGGCATGCATTTCCGCGAGGTGCGCCCGGACGGCGCGTTCGGGCCAATGCGGGACACGATCCTGTTGGGTGGCAACGAGTCCCGAGAGATTGCCTTCATAGCCGACAATCCCGGCAAGTGGCTGTTCCATTGTCACATGCTCAGCCACGCAGCGTCCGGCATGACAACCTGGCTGCGTGTGACATGAAGTATCTCTTTTGGTCAATGCCGCTCACGGTCGTCGCAGCCGCTTTCACGTATTGGCTCTCGACCAATGCCTTATTGAATGGTGGCAGCGCGACTGATGCGGACAGCTACGACATTGAAGAAGGCGCGCTGCTATACGCAGAGAACTGCGCGTCTTGTCATGGAGCAGATCTGGAAGGCCAGCCAGATTGGCGAACGCCCGGTGCGGATGGGCGCCTGCCAGCGCCACCGCATGATGAGACGGGTCACACCTGGCATCATCCTGACAGCCTGCTTTTCGACTACACAAAACTGGGGGGTGCGGCGCTTCTGGCGCGTCAGGGCGTCGAATACGACAGTGGAATGCCGGGTTTCGGAGACGTGCTGACGGACCAGGAAATTCACAACATCCTGGCCTTCATCCGGTCCACCTGGCCGGACCGCGTTCGCGAAGTTCAGGCAGCACGGACAGACGCCGACAGACAACGAGGAGATAACTAAGATGCGTTTCAGACAAGCATTCACGACAGTGGCGATAGCTGCCCTGCTTCCGATACCGGCAATCGCCGACGAACTGTCAGAGGCTCGGGTCAAGGAGCTCGTGCTCGAGGCAATCCGCGAGAATCCCGAGATTGTCATGGAGGCCGTGGCAATCCTTGAGCAACGGCAGGCGCAAGCGCAGGAGCTCAGCCAGGCCCAGGTTCTGAAGGACCAGCGCGATCTGATCGAGAACGATCCGAATGCGCCGGTTCTCGGCAACCCGGAAGGTGACGTCACCGTGGTGGAATTCTTCGATTACAACTGTCCCTATTGTCGCCGGGTCAAGCCCGAGGTGCGTGCCTTGATCGAAGACGATCCCGACATTCGGCTTGTTTACCGTGAGTGGCCCATTCTCGGAGATGGATCGGTGTTCGCCGCCAAAGCGGCTTTGGCGGCCCGCAAACAGGACAAGTACGAAGAGTTCCACTGGGCCATGATGGGGCTGCAAGGGCGTGCCGAAGAAGTTTCCGTGCTACGCGTTGCCGAGGAGATCGGCCTTGATGTCGCGCAGTTGCGCAAGGACATGGAGGCTCCGGAGGTTGCAGAGCACATCGCGACTTCCATGCAACTGACGCAAGCCTTGGGGTTTAATGGCACGCCGTCTTTCGTGATCGGCGATGCGCTCGTTCCGGGCTTCGTGGAAAAGGCGCAGCTGGCCGATCTGGTCGAGAATGCCCGTAAGACCGAAGATTGAACTGGTGTTCCCGGACCACATTTGGGTGGTCCGGGATTGCATTAAGCGATTACCGGATCGGCGTCGTAGCCTGCGCCCTTGATGGCGGCTTTCAGTTGATCCGCCGTTAGCGCGCTGTCGACACGAACTTGTCGTTCGGAAAGGTCGCATTCTACGGCTGCTTGCGGATCTGCGTTTTTCACCGCGCTTTCGATGGTAGCGGTGCAGTGCCCACAGCTCATGTTCGGAACGCTGAATTTCACCTGAATCACTCCTTGGTCTTGGTGTCTGTCACCGACTTGGGGATTCCCCCTACTGGAAGGTCAAGTCGGAAAAACTTGAATTGACCCGTTGACCTTCCAGTTGCTGGAAGGACCATATTCCGCTTAGAACGGAATTACAGGTGGTAAAACATGTCCTACCCGAAAGAGATCACCTTGCCGATCGACGGCATGACCTGTGCGTCATGTGTCGGTAGGGTCGACCGCGCATTGGCCGCTCTTGAAGGCGTGTCGGATTTATCGGTCAACCTCGCCACGGAAAACGCGCGGTTGCGCGTGGACGGACCCGAACGCATCTCCAAGATCATCGAGACAGTTTCAGCACTCGGATACCCGCCACGCACGGCAAAGGCCGATTTTACGGTCGAGGCGATGTCCTGCGCCTCCTGTGTCGGTCGCGTCGACAAGGCGCTGGCAGCGGTGCCGGGCGTTATCGACGTAAACGTCAACCTCGCCTCCGAAACGGCGACGGTGGTTTATGTCGAAGGTCTTGTCACGACATCTGATCTGATCGAAGCCAGTGGCGCGGCGGGGTATCCGGCGAAAATTGCAACGGCGCACTCGGGCGACGACAGGGTCGCGCGAAAGGAACAGGAAGCGCATGCCCTTTCCAGGCGTGTCATCCTTGCGGCCATCCTCGCCCTGCCGGTCTTTCTGATCGAGATGGGCGGTCACATGATCCCGGCCGTTCACATGCTGATCGAAACCACGATTGGCCAGCAGACAAGTTGGCTGCTTCAATTCGTGCTGACGACCGTCGTTCTGATCGGCCCGGGCCGGACGTTTTACACCAAGGGGTTCCCGGCTCTTTTCCGCGGCGCCCCCGACATGAACAGCCTTGTCGCGGTCGGCACCGGGGCTGCCTATCTCTATTCCGTTGTCGCCACGTTCCTGCCCTCTGTTCTGCCGGACACATTGCGCGCCGTCTATTTCGAGGCGGCAGCGGTCATCGTCGTTCTGATTTTGCTGGGCCGGTTTCTTGAAGCCCGCGCAAAAGGGCGAACGGGTGCTGCAATCCAGAAGTTGCTGGGGCTTCAGGCCCGCACGGCCCGCGTGATGCGGGATGGTGAAAGCATTGAGATCGACATCGACGCCTTGGTTCAGGGGGACATCGTGATCGTGCGTCCCGGTGAACGCATCGCTGTCGATGGTGTCGTGACCGAAGGCAGCAGCCATGTCGATGAAAGCATGCTGACGGGCGAACCGATCCCGGCTGAAAAGGCCGTTGGTGATCCGGTGACGGGCGGAACCGTCAATGGTGCCGGAAGCCTGCACTTCCGCGCCACCCGCGTGGGCGCCGACACGACCCTTGCCCAGATCATCCGGATGGTCGAAGAGGCTCAAGGCGCCAAGCTGCCGATCCAGGGTCTGGTCGACCGGATAACTCTGTGGTTCGTCCCGGCGGTCATGGCGATTGCGACTGCGACGGTCCTGGTCTGGCTCGTCGTCGGGCCCGATCCGGCGCTGACGATGGCGCTCATTGCCGGAGTTTCGGTGCTGATCATCGCGTGTCCCTGCGCGATGGGGCTTGCGACGCCGACCTCGATCATGGTGGGCACCGGGCGGGCGGCGGAGATGGGCGTCCTGTTCCGCAAGGGCGATGCGTTGCAGCAACTTGGCACTGTCGATGTCGTCGCGCTGGACAAGACCGGAACGGTGACCGAAGGACGACCCGCCCTGACCGACCTTGTGCTTGCCGAAGGCTGCGATCGCGAAACGACGCTTGCAAAGATCGCCGCAGTGGAAGCTCTTTCAGAGCATCCCGTCGCCGATGCCATCGTCCGTGCCGCCCGCGCCGAAGGCGCGCCGTCGCTCGACGCCGAGGGATTTCAATCGGTGACAGGCTACGGCGTCCGTGCCGTGGTGAACGGTGCGACGGTTCTGGTCGGTGCCGATCGTTACATGACGCGCGAAGATGTCGACATCTCGGCATTGGCGCATGAGGAGACGCAGATCGCCAGCAAGGGCAGGACCGCGCTTTACGCGGCCATCGACGGGCGACTTGCCGCCGTCATCGGTGTCGCCGACCCGGTCAAACCCGCAAGCCGCGCGGCCATTGCAGCGCTGCATGAAAAGGGCTTTTCGGTTGCGATGATCACCGGAGACAAACGCGAAACCGCCGAAGCCATCGCCCGCGAAACCGGGATCGATCACGTGGTCGCTGGCGTGTTGCCTGACGGAAAAGTCGCGGCACTGGACGCGTTGCGCGAGGGTGGCAAGCGCATTGCGTTTGTCGGGGACGGGATCAACGACGCCCCTGCGCTTGCCCATGCGGATGTCGGCATTGCCATCGGAACCGGTACCGACGTGGCCATCGAATCCGCAGATGTTGTCCTGATGTCGGGCGATCTGCGCGGCGTGGTCAATGCCTTCGAGGTATCGCGCCGGACCATGCGCAATATTCGGCAAAACCTGTTCTGGGCCTTTGCCTACAACGTGGCGCTTATCCCGGTGGCGGCCGGGGTGCTTTACCCTGCGTTCGGGCTGCTTCTGTCACCCATCCTCGCGGCAGGTGCGATGGCACTGTCTTCGGTGTTCGTGCTGACCAACGCCCTGCGCCTGCGAAGCATCGCCCCGGCAATGGACGAACAACGCGCGGTTCCCAAAGCTCGCGCTGCCGCAACGCCCGCCCCAGCCGAATAAAGGAGGTTCGACATGAATATCGGAGACGTCGCGCGCAATTCGGGCGTGCCCGCCAAGACAATCCGCTACTACGAGGAAATCGGGCTGATCCACCCCAACCGGAGCGAAAACGGCTATCGTGACTTCACCGAGACCCACATGCACAAGTTGGCTTTTCTGGGCCGTGCGCGCGCCCTGGGCTTCTCGATCGAGGATTGCAGGACGCTGTTGGCGCTCTACGAAAATGAGAACCGGGAAAGCATGCAGGTCAAGGCGGTCGCGGAGGAGCATCTCCGCCAGATCGACGAGAAGATCGCAAAGCTTCAATCCATGCGCGCGACGCTTTCCGAACTTGTGGACAAATGTGCCGGAGATCACCGACCTGATTGCCCAATACTCGCGGATCTCTCGCCGGTGGGGATGTCCGAATAAACGGGCCGGTTCGGTGCGCCTCAGAACCAGATCGCCCGGATCGGCATCCACAGCCCCATGAAGATCATCATCAGGTTCTCTGTGAGGGAGATGAAGCCAAGCGGAACCGAGCTATCCCCGCCAACGCAGGCGCATTTCAGTTCTCTTTTGTCGATATACACCGCCTTGAACACGCTGATCGCGCCGACCGTTCCGATGAACAGGGCGACGGGTGCGGAAATCCAGAGCAGCGCGCCAGCGGTCATGAGCACGCCAGCCACGGCTTCGCCGAACGGATAGATCTTGCCATACCGCACCCATCTGCGCGCCAGCAGGTCATAATTCAGGAACATCGTCGAAAACCCTTCGACATCCTGCAACTTCTGGATCGCGAGTATGGCCATCGACAACGAGATGAACCATTCAAATGCGCGCAGTGTGAGGAGCGAGCCGTACTGGTGCCAGGACAGGCCCAGAGCCAAAAACGCCGCAACGGCAAAAATCGCGATGACGGGTTGATAGGTCGTGTCGCTTTGTTCGTCCTTGGGCGGATCGAGTTCGAAAAACACCCTGAGGTCTTCATACCCGCCGATCCGTTCGCCGCCGATAAAGGTCTGCGGTGTTGTGTCGACACCGTGCTTTTTCATGAAAGCATCGGTTTCTTCGCGAGTTTCAAGCGGGTGATCTTCCACCTCAAAGCCCTGCCGCTCCAACAGGTCCTTCGATTTCAAACCAAACGGGCAAAGATGGCCGGGCATGACCATCCGGTAGAGTTTTGCCGTCTTACTGTCAGTGTCACGGGGCATGAGTGTTCTCCTTTATCCGGCGCATGTGTAACTGCCGCGGAATCCCGCCTCGTAGCTGGGTCCGGCGCTGACGATGAGGTCGGTGAGGTCTTCGTCCGTTTGTGCGATTTCTGCGGAGAGCGGACCTTGAGCGAACGCGTTTTCGCCCTGCGCTGTGAGGCGCACCAAGTCACCGCTGATCTTCATCGCGGCCACCGCCCCTTCATCGGTTTCACCCGTTACAAAGACGGCCGGGCTGTCCGACGTATAGGCAAAGCGACAGTTTCCTCCATTCGGGAAAACCGCTGCAATTTCGTCTTCGGTCATGAACTCTGGATCGACCTTCGACACAACCTCGGATTCGAGCGCCTGTTGTGCGTCCACGATCTGGGCTTGCGTCTCACTCGGCGCGCGTGTCGCTTCACCGTTCGCGCTGATGTCAGCGATGAGGTAGCGCATTTCGGCGATTTCCTTGTCCTGCGCGTAGATGATGTCATCCGCCAGGCCGCGCACGCGCGGGTCGGTGATTTCGGCGCGCGTTGACGTCATGATGGCGATCGAATGGTGCGGGATCATGGCGCGCATATACGACCGGTCCTGAACGGTGAACTGGCCGCGCACCAACCAGAGGCTTGCCGCGAAAACCAGGATCGCGCCGACAAAGATGGCGATGTTGGCCTTGGTGTTCGTGTACATGGACAACATGAAGGACAGCATGACCACCGCCATCGTCGCGCCCATCAGGAGAGCCATGTAAAGACGGGTCTCCGAAAAGAAGATATGGCCCCAAAGGTAGGTGTTCAGGTACATCAGACCGAACATGATCACGGTCGACGTTCCGATCATCATGAAAAATCTTGAGTAGTGCATTGTTCATTCCTCCAGCTACCAATCTGGAAATTAACGAGATTCCAGCGCTGGAGGGTTCCATCGGCAATGCTTTTCGTAGCGATCGAGCAACATTTCAGCGCAATTGCCGCTCCTCACCACTTCGTTTCTTTGCCCCACGCGCGGGCTGATTTCCCATGGGACCGAGGAGACCGAGCAATGCAAAATCTCACAAGACGAGAGCTGATGTTCGCCACGACCATGGGGCTTTTGCTGCCCACGGCAGCATCAGCCCACCAAAGGTTGCCGGACCGGTTTGAACCGCAATTGGTCAACACCCGTCGCAGACACTGGATGACCGGAGACATCCATGTCGTTCCCGACAGTTTCTTCCTTTATTTCATGCTCGAGAACGGCATGGCGATCCGGTACGGGGTCGGGGTAGGGCGCAAAGGCTTGTACGAACCCGGTGAGTTCACGGTGGCCCGCAAGGCCGAATGGCCCTGGTGGCGACCAACAAACGCGATGATCCGCCGCGAGCCCGAAAAATACGCGAAGTACAAGGACGGGATGAAAGGCGGCCCGGATAACCCACTCGGTGCCCGGGCGCTGTATCTCTATGACGATGAGGGGCGAGATACCTATCTGCGTATTCATGGAACCAACGCTCCGGAAACCATCGGATCGGCCGTGTCGAATGGATGCGCGCGGTTGACGAATGAGCACGTAAAAGATCTGTACGATCGCGTGGAAATCGGCGCCCGCGTTTTCCTGTATCCAAAAGTGACAACGGCGTGAGCACCGTCCTGTCGGCTTGAAGTCACCCGTCGGTCAATCGAATAAGGGCGGCCGGCCCGGATAGATTTGTCGCAAATTGTAACAGGCACCCCCTGTGCGACCTGGCGATACAAAACATGCGTGCTCCCGCGTTTCGCGCCACCGAACACTCCCCATATGATGTGTATCGCAACACCGACACGAGGAGATCGAGATGAAACGCAACACACTGCTCGCTGCAATGGCCATCGCCGCAACCGCACTTGGCACTGCCGCTTCGGCGCAATCCCATCACGGGCATGGGGGTCAACCGGGTGCCCAGGGCGGACCGGGCATGATGCAGAACGGGGGTCCGGGCATGATGGGGAACATGGGAGGCATGATGGACATGATGGCGCGCATGCACGGAAACATGATGGGTGGCGGCATGATGGGTGCAGGCATGGGTGGCGGCATGATGCAAATGTTCGACGCCGATGGAGACGGCACAACCACGCCAGAAGAGATGCGCACGCAGCTTCAGACCAAGCTTACAGAATATGACAGCGACGGGGATGGAAGCCTTTCGATTGCTGAATTCGAAGCCCTCCACAGCGCGATGATCCGCGAGATGATGGTGGATCGCTTCCAACATCTCGATGCTGACGGAGATGGCGCGGTGACGCCGGAAGAAATGGCGGCTCCGGCGGATAGGATGGAACGGATGCAGAATATGCGCTCGAACATGACGGAGGCTCCCGCTCGGCCTGGCAATGGTCAGGGTATGGGCGACGGTTCCATGATGCAGGACAATTGATCCATTGGGTGCCGGGGTCTTGCTCCGGCACCTGACGTCGAAACGCCAGAACCAAGCGCGGCTGACACATTGAACCGAACCGTGGGCTGAATCGTTTGGCCTCGGTACGGCAACAGATTGAGACGAGGAAAGGAAAGTCCCATGGCGTATACCTATGATCGTATCCTGAAAGACGCCAACATTGATGAAGCTGAGACGCGTGTTCGAGAAGCGCTGGCAGACACAGGTTTCGGCGTTTTGACTGAGATTGATGTCAAAGCGACGATGAAAAAGAAGCTCGATGCAGATATTTCTCCGTACCGCATCTTGGGCGCCTGCAATCCGGGCATGGCACACAAGGCGATTGAGATCGAACCGCGCATCGGCGCGATGCTTCCCTGCAACGTCATCCTGCGCGAGGTGGACGGCGGTACCGAAGTCAGCGCAGTTGATCCGGTCGCTTCGATGCAAGCGGTGCAGAACGAAGACCTGCACGCTGTCGCAGGCGAAGTCCGCGATCTCCTGAAAAATGCTCTCGATGCCGCGTGACCGCGGTGTGTTATTGTCGAGATGCCCTGTAGCATGTCGAGCGCCTCAACTGGTGCTCGACATATGTTCACGTGATCAAAAAGAGCTTTTGGATATGAGCAGGTTGGCATGTCGGGAGGTGACAGTCGACTATCTCTTACGTTATCCTTTGGTTACATAATTATCATTACGCGCGCATCTGGTCCGAACGGGTCCGCGCTACCCTGACGTGCGACTTCTATTAGAAAACAAAAAGTTATCTAATGGGAGTTTATGGCATTGGCGCTGTTTACACGCAACTTTCGCTGCAAGAACGCCGTAAGATTGAGAACTGGTGGCATGCAAAGGTGCCTGTCAGTGAGGTGGCACGCGTCCTCAAGCGCCACAAATCGATGATCTTCCGGGAGATCAAGCGCAAGTTCTGGACCTATGATGGAAAAACAACCCAACGATATCTGCACTTCACCGTGAGTTCACCCCTATCCCCGTGACCCCCGAATAACGAACCGAGGCTTTTACATCGCCCGCGTTTAACGATATTGCGCTCCGAGGCAATTCGGGTTGGACTAGCGGGTAACATGAGCACATCGGGCAACCTTCTTTTTCTTATCGCTTTGCTGCCGTTCATCGGCGCGCTTGTTCCCGGGCTCATGATTCGAGCCGGGCGGAATGCCACGGCGACCTTCACGGCGGTTCCGACGGCACTGGCTCTGATCCTGCTTCTGACGATGGCGCCCGCGGTTCTGAACGGCGAAACGATCCAGGCCGAGATCGAATGGTTGCCGCAGCTTGGGCTGTCGGTGTCGTTCTTCCTTGATGGGCTGGGTCTTCTGTTTGCCTGCATGATCCTTGGTGTCGGGCTTCTGATCACGCTCTACGCGCGGTTCTACCTGTCGGGCGAGGATCCGGTCGGGCAGTTCTACACCTACCTGTTGCTGTTCCAGGGCGCGATGCTGGGCATCGTCATTTCCGACAACATCCTGCTTTTGCTTGTGTTTTGGGAGCTGACATCGCTGTCGTCCTTCCTGTTGATCGGCTATTGGAAACACCTGCCCGAAGGCCGTCAGGGCGCGCGGATGGCGCTGGCTGTGACCGGCGCGGGCGGGTTGGCGATGATCGGCGGGATGCTGATCCTCGGCAATATCGCGGGCAGCTTCAACCTGACCGACATTCTGCAAGCGGGCGACGCGATCCGTGCGTCCGAGTGGTATCTGCCCGCGCTCATCCTGATCCTTTTGGGCGCGTTCACCAAATCGGCGCAGTTCCCGTTCCACTTCTGGCTGCCGCACGCGATGGCCGCCCCTACCCCGGTGTCGGCTTATCTGCACTCGGCCACGATGGTGAAGGCGGGCGTGTTCCTGATGGCGCGCATGTGGCCGGTCCTTTCGGGCACGGATGCGTGGTTCTACATCGTGGCGACCACCGGTCTGGTCACGATGGTTCTGGGCGCGCTGATTGCGCTCTTCAAGGACGACCTCAAGGCGCTCCTGGCGTTCTCGACCGTCAGCCATCTGGGCTTGCTGACCATGCTGCTGGGCTTCGGGACCGAGGCGGCGGCGATTGCGGCGGTGTTTCACATCATCAACCACCTGACCTTCAAGGCGGCGCTCTTCATGACCGCCGGGATCATCGACCACGAAACCCACACGCGCGACATCAAGCGATTGGGCGGGTTGCGGCACGTCATGCCGCTGACCTTCCTGATCGGGACGGTCGCGGCGCTGTCGATGGCGGGGATACCGCTGTTCAACGGGTTCTTGTCGAAAGAGATGATGCTGGAGGAAGCGTCACATACCTATTGGGCGGGCAGCGCCTATGCGGTGCCGGTGCTCGCGACCATCGGTGCGCTTCTGTCGGTCGCGTATTCCTTCCGCTTCATCGGACACGTCTTCCTTGGCCCGGTGCGCGACGATTACCCGGCGAAACCGCATGATCCGCCCTTTGGGCTTTGGGCCGCGCCTGCGCTGCTGGTGATCCTTGTGGTGCTGATCGGTGTGATGCCGTTCTTGGCGGACGGGATCGTGGCCGCCGCCGCAAGTGCCGTGACAGGGGCCGAGCTCGATCCGCATCTCAAAATCTGGCACGGCGTCACGCCCGCGCTCTTCATGTCGATCATCGCGGTGGTCGGAGGTGCGGCGCTGCTGGCCCTGCATGCACCGTTGGACCGCGCCTGGATCAAGGCACGCCGACCCGAGGCCAAGGCGATCTTCGACGGGCTTGTCGCGTCCATCGTCGGGCTGGCGCAACGTTTCACCGCCGGTTCCCATAATGGCGCGATCAGCCGGTATCTTGCGATCTTCACCGTAACGTCCGTGGTGCTTGGGGCCATTGCCTTCATGGGCGGCGGCCTGTCCGCGCCGACGCGCGACATGCTTCCCATTCCGGCGGTGATCGCGGTGGGGTGGATCATGCTGATCGTCGCCACGATTTCGGTCGTGACGATGCACCATCACCGCTTTCGTGCGCTGGTGCTGATCGGGATCATCGGCCTGACCATCTCGGCGGGCTTTGTCTATATGTCCGCGCCGGACCTCGCGCTCACCCAGATCTCGGTCGAGACGGTGACGATCATGTTGCTGCTGCTGGCGCTGCACTTCCTGCCCAAGGAAACCCCGAGGGAGAGCCCCATGGGCCTCAAGATCCGCGACGGTCTGATTGCTGTTGCGGCAGGCGCCGGTGTCGGCGGTCTGTCTTTCGCCTTCATGCAGCGCGACATCCCGACGATTTCGGATTTCCACATCGCCAACAGCTATGAGGGCGGCGGCGGCACCAATGTGGTGAACGTGATCCTCGTGGATTTCCGAGGCTACGACACCTATGGCGAGATCATCGTTCTGGGGATCGCGGGGCTTTTGATCTACGCGCTGATGCACGCGCTGCTCGAAGGGCCTGCGGCGCGGCGTCTGCGCAACCGGGATTACGCGCAAGACAGGTCGCGCGACCGTCACCCGCTGATGATGGTGGTCGTCACCCGCGTTCTGATGCCGATTGCGCTCCTGGTGGGGATCTACATCTTCCTGCGCGGTCACAACCAACCCGGCGGCGGGTTCGTGGCGGGGCTTGTGGTGGCGATCGCGCTGCTCATGCAATACATGGCGTCGGGTTTTGCCTGGACGCAGGACAGACAGCGGATCGAGTATCACACTCTGATCGGGTTCGGCGTGATCATCGCCGGGCTGACAGGTGTCGGCGCCTGGGTGTTCGGCGCGCCGTTCCTCACCAGTTCATACACTTATGTCAACCTGCCCCCGATCGAGGAATTCGAGCTGGCAACCGCCATGCTGTTCGATCTGGGCGTGTTCCTGACGGTGTTGGGCGCGGTGATGCTGATGCTCTATAGCCTGTCGCGGATTGCGCGCTATGCGGGCAGCACGGTGAACGTCACACCAATGGATTACGATCCGGGCAGTCGGGTCGATGATGGTTCGGAGTCGACCTGATGGAGTTTCTCGTAGCAAGCGCAGTCGGAACGATGACGGCAGGCGGGGTGTACCTGCTACTGCGGCTCCGAACGTTTCCGGTCATCCTCGGGTTGGCACTCCTGTCCTACGCGGTCAACGTCTTCCTGTTTTCGAGCGGTCGTCTGGCCATTGATATGTCACCGATCCTGTCGAAATACGGAGAGGCCAGCTACACCGATCCCCTGCCCCAGGCGCTGGTTCTGACGGCCATCGTGATTTCGTTCGGCATGACGGCGGTTCTGGTGATGATCTCGCTCGGCGCATTCCTCGAAGCGGATAGCGACAAGATCGACATCGACGAGACCGACGCGAATGAGGACGTCGCGAAATGAGCCATTGGATCATTCTTCCCGTTGTCCTGCCGGCGATGCTTGCGCCGATCATCGGCTTCGTCATGCGCTACGACATCGTTCTGGCGCGGGTCACATCGACTGTGGGCACCGTGCTCTTGCTCGCCATTTCGCTGGGCCTTGTCATGATGGCGGCCGATGGTACCACGCATATCTACCGGCTGGGCGATTGGCCCGCGCCCTTCGGTATCGTTCTGGTGCTCGACCGTTTGTCCGCGCTCATGGTTCTGCTGACATCGGCGCTGGCGCTGATGGTGCTGCTGCACGCGATGGCGAGCGGATGGGACAACCGCGGGCGGCACTTCCACGCGCTGTTCCAGTTCCAGCTCATGGGGATTTGCGGCGCGTTCCTGACGGGCGACGTGTTCAACCTGTTCGTGTTCTTCGAAATCCTGCTCATCGCGTCCTACGGCCTGATGATCCATTCCGGCGGGCGCGACCGGATGCGCGCCGGTTTGCAATATGTGGTGATGAACCTCGCCGGATCGACGCTGTTCCTCTTCGCGCTTGGCACGCTTTACGCCAGCACCGGGACACTCAACATCGCCGATTTGGCCGCCAAGATACCGCTGATCCCGGCCGAGGAAGCCGGTCTCGTGCGGGTGGCGGCGATGCTTTTGATGATTGTCTTCGCCGTGAAGGCGGCACTTTTCCCGGTGCAGTTCTGGCTGCCTGCCACCTATTCCAACGCCCCTGCCCCGGTTGCGGCGCTGTTTGCGATCATGACCAAGGTCGGCGCCTATGCCATCCTGCGCGTGCATACGGTGGTCTTTGGCCCCGGTGTTGCGGGCACGGACGGGATGATCGATGCGTGGCTTTTCCCCGCTGCCATCGTGACCATCGCGCTTGGAGCGTTCGGTGTGCTGGGGGCGAAACGCCTGATGCCGCTGATCAGCTTTTCGGTGGTTGGCTCCATGGGCACGCTTCTGGTGGCTGTGGCCGTGTTTTCGCCGGTCGCGACAACGGCGGCGCTCTATTACATGGTGCATTCCACCTTTGCCGCCGCCTGCCTGTTCCTGATCGCCGATCTGGTCGTGTCGCGCCGGGACGGGGATGCGCTGACGGCGGCCCATCCCACCGTTCAGAATGGGCTCTTCGCCGCGATCTTCTTTGCCGCGGCGATCGCGATGGCCGGGATGCCGCCGCTCAGCGGGTTCCTGGGCAAGTTGCTGGTGTTGGACGCGTTGCGCGAACCGGGGCTGATGGGCTGGGCCTGGACCGCGATCCTTGCGGGGTCTTTGCTCACCATCGTCGGGTTCGCGCGGGCGGGCAGCACGCTGTTCTGGAAATCCACCGCCATCCCCGTGCTCGCACCCGAGGAAACCGCCGACGACGCGGACGGCTCTGACGATACCCCTCCCCCGAACCGCGCCACACCGGCGGAAGTCGCACCGGTGATGCTGACGCTTGCGGCCTTGGTAGGGTTGGCGGTGTTCGCGGGGCCGGTCGCGTCCTATCTTGAACAGACATCGACGCAGTTGTTCGACCGCGCGGGATATATCTCTGCCGTTCTGGCCCCCGGTGAGGAAACCTGAGACATGCTGACACGTCTTATCCCACACCCGCTTCTGAGCCTCACGCTGGTCTTCGTCTGGCTGGGGCTGGTCAATACCTTTACGCTTGGCAATCTGCTCTTGGGTGGGTTTCTTGCCATCGTCATCCCGATGCTGACCGCGCCCTATTGGCCGAACCGTCCGAAGATCGGCAAGCCGCTCAAAGGGCTGGAATATGTGCTGATCGTGCTGTGGGACATTGTTGTCGCCAATGTGCAGGTGGCGGCGATCATTCTGTTCAAGCGGCAAAAGAACATCCGCTCGCAATGGGTTGTGATGCCGCTCGAACTGCACTCGGCCGAGGCGATCACGGTTCTTGCGGGGACGATCACCATGACCCCCGGCACGGTTTCTGCGACGCTTGCCGCCGATGGGGGGAGCATCCTTGTCCACTGCCTGCACACCGACGACACCGACGCCGTGCGCGACGAGATCAAGACGCGGTACGAGCGGCGCCTGAAGGAGATTTTCGAATGATCGAAGCAGCAATCCTGTTCGCAGCCGGGTGTTACGGTCTCGCGCTCCTGCTCGACCTGTGGCGCATCGCGCTTGGACCGAACGCGGCGGACCGTATCCTCGCGCTTGATACGATGGTCA
Organism: uncultured Marivita sp.; assembly: GCF_947488135.1. Classification (GTDB taxonomy): domain Bacteria; phylum Pseudomonadota; class Alphaproteobacteria; order Rhodobacterales; family Rhodobacteraceae; genus Marivita. The sequence continues at coordinate 126,610 of NZ_CANKYW010000008.1, forward strand.
TCAACGTGATCGCGCTCTTGGTGCTCTACGGCGTCTGGCGCGGCACCGCGATCTATTTCGAGGCCGCGATGCTGGTCGCGATGGTCGGGTTCGTGTCAACCGTCGCCTACTGCCGCTTCCTGCTGCGCGGCGACATCATCGAGTGAGGTCGGACCATGAGTTTCATCGCTGAACTTCTTATCGCCATCTCGCTTGTCGTCAGCGGCATTTTCGGGTTCGTGGGATCATACGGGCTGGTCAAGCTGACGGACTCGTTGCAACGGCTCCACGCGCCGACCAAGGCAACGACGCTTGGGGTCGGGGGCGTTCTGATCGCCTCCATGATCTTCTTTTACGCGGAGACTGGCTATCTCTCGATCCACGAGCTTCTGATCTCGGTCTTCCTGTTGCTGACCGCGCCGATCACGGCGAACTTCATCGCCAAGACCTATATCGCGCGCAACCTGAAGAAGACCGATCTGCCCGACAGCCAGAGCACCTGCGGATGGTCGATCTACGACGACCCGCCCGAAAGCCGCCCCGGCAACTGAGCCGCGCGTCTCAGGTGGGTTTCTTGCCCGTCTTGGTGATTTCGCCCGTGGTCAGAACCGGCGACGCATCGAGCCCGCGTGCGTCCAGCATGTCCGCCACCCGTTCGAGCACTGCAACGATCTGGGCTTGTTCCCAATCAGCCATGTCGAGGAACGCGCGCACGTAGCGCTGTTGCAGGGCGTCGGGGGCGTTTTCCATCCGGTTGTGCCCGTCGGCGGTGATCGTCACATTGGTCTGGCGGCGGTCCTGCTCGGAGGGCACACGTTCGACCAATCCCTGCGCCACGAGCTTGTCGACCAGGGCGGACACCGTGGCCTGGCTGACGCCCATCTGCGTCGCAAGAGTTTTAGGCGTGGCGCTGTCGCGTTCGTCCACGATCTGCAAGACACGCAACTGAGCGGGTGTCAGGCCAACCGAGTGGGCCAGATCGCGGGCATACAGTTCGGTCGCCCGAAGAATGCGCCGAAGCGCGATCAGGCTGTCATCCATCCGGGCATTTGCATCACTTGTCATGGCGGGACTCATGCCATGAAACGCGAGATAGCTTCAATCTGTGATCGCTGAGACACATGCTTCGCAAGGCTAATTATCTTAAAAATTTAAGGGGGTCTTAACCCTCGTCCCGTCAAGATCACACCACAATATATGCGATCTTTTGCCCTTTTATGCATTATTTTTCATAAGTGTTGAAACCAAACCGTCCCTATACTAGTTAGATAGGCGAACTAAAGAAAGGTCAGGACCTATGCCCAAAAACAGTGACATCTCTCGAACGCGATCGCCCCGTCTGCGCAAACCGGACGCCACCGACGGGGCCGCTATCTGGGAGCTTGTGAAAAGCTGCAAGCCGCTCGACGAGAATTCGATGTACTGTAACCTGGTGCAAGCCGACCACTTCCGCGACACATGCGTCGTCGCCGAACTTGATGGGGACATCGTTGGCTGGATTTCCGGCCATATGATTCCCGATCAAAACGCCATCTTCGTGTGGCAGGTTGCGGTCAGTGACAAGGCACGCGGCATGGGTCTTGGCAAGAAGATGCTGCTTGAACTGATCGAACGCGACGCGTGCGATGACGCGACGCAACTGAAAACGACTATCACCCGTGACAACGCCGCATCCTGGGGTCTCTTCCGCAGCTTTGCGCGCGCCATCGGTGGCGATCTGAGCGATACACCGCACTTCACGCGCGATACCCATTTCGAGGGCCGCCACGACACCGAACACATGGTGTCGATCACGCTTCCGGCGACGGGCGATCTCAAGCGCGCAGCCTGACCGGCGGTCACGCCTCTACCTCACATTCTGATTCCAATGCCTTGAAAGGACATCCAATGCCCAAGGACATGAACGATATTGTCTCGATCTTTGAACGCCGCGAAAGCGAAGCGCGGTCTTATTGCCGGGGAATGCCGGCCACCTTTACGTCCGCCAGCGGTTCCGAGATCACCGACGACACCGGCAAGACCTATATCGACTTTCTCGCCGGGTGTTCGTCGCTCAACTACGGTCACAACGATCCCGACATGAAATCAGCGTTGATTGACCACATCGCGAATGATGGCATCACGCATGGGTTGGATATGTATACCGACACTAAGGCCGCATTCTTGGAGACATTTGAGGAAAAGATCCTCGAACCGCGCGGGCTTGACTACAAGGTCATGATGACCGGCCCCACCGGCACCAACGCAGTCGAAGCCGCGATGAAGCTTGCTCGCAAAGTCACGAGACGGCGCAACATCGTTGCTTTTACCAACGGCTTCCACGGAATGACGATGGGCGCGCTGTCCTGCACCGGCAATGCCGGCAAGCGTGCGGGCGCAGGTGCTGGACCGCTATGTGGCGTGTCACGGATGCCGTTCGAGGGTGCATTTGGCGAAGACGTCGACACGCTCGCACAGATCGAAATGATGCTCGACAACCCCTCCAGTGGCATCGACGCGCCCGCCGCATTTATCCTTGAGCCTGTTCAGGGCGAAGGCGGGCTTAATGCTGCGTCAACCGAATGGATGCAGGGCATTGCGCGGCTGGCCAAAAAGCACGGCGCGCTTCTTATCGTCGATGACATCCAAGCGGGCTGCGGTCGCACCGGGCCATTCTTTTCGTTCGAAAAGATGGGGATCGAACCGGATCTCGTGCCCTTGGCGAAAAGCCTGTCGGGAATGGGACTTCCCTTTGCCGCGCTGCTGGTCAAGCCGGAACACGACATCTGGAAACCAGCTGAACACAACGGCACCTTCCGAGGCAACACCCATGCTTTCGTGACCGCACGCGTCGCGATCGAAAAGTTCTGGTCCGATGATCGGTTCGAGAAGGAGATCGGCGAAAAGGCCGAGATGCTGACCGGGGCGCTAAACGACATTGCCGCACTGGTCCCCGGTGCCAAGCTCAAAGGGCGCGGCATGATGCAGGGAGTCGATGTCGGATCGGGCGATCTTGCGGGCGATATCTGCGCTCGGGCCTTCGAAAAGGGGCTCATCATCGAAACCTCGGGTGCCCATGACGAGGTGGTCAAAGTGCTCGCGCCGTTGACCACGCCAAAAGACACGCTGCGCAAGGGCTTCAACATCCTGTTGGATGCCGCAAACGATGTTCTGAGCGCCCATAACAAAATCGCTGCGGAGTAATTGATATGATTGTCAGAGACTTCAACAAGATCATCGAAAACGAAAAGGACCGCGTCGTGTCGGACGCCAACTGGACAAGCGTCCGGATGCTTCTGGCCGACGACAACATGGGTTTTTCCTTCCACATCACGTTTCTCGAGGAAGGGTCCGAACACACGTTCGAATACAAGAACCACTTTGAGAGCGTGTATTGCATGAAGGGCAAAGGGTCGATCACCGACCTTGCCACCGGTGAGACGCACGAGATCACACCCGGCGTCATGTATGCGCTCGACAAGCACGACCGCCACGTCTTGCGGGCCGAGGAAGAGCTGGTCATGGCCTGCTGCTTCAACCCGCCCGTGACCGGCACCGAAGTGCACCGCGAAGACGGCTCCTACGCAGCGCCAGAGTCAGAAGATGCCTGATATGGCACATACGGTAGAGAAAATCGGCGGGACGTCCATGTCCCGCCTCTGCGAATTGCGCGACACGCTGTTTATCGGCGACCGCAAGGACAGAGACATCTACAACCGCGTTTTCGTGGTCTCGGCCTTTGGTGGGATCACGAACCTGCTGTTGGAGCACAAGAAATCCGGTGAACCGGGTGTCTATGCGCTCTTTGCCCATGACGACAGCAATCACAAATGGCAGGACGCGCTTGACCGCTTGGCCGATGCGATGAAAGCGGCCCACAAGGAAATCCTGTCGCACAAGGGCGATGTCCAACAGGCAAATATGTTCGTTGACGAGCGCATCCTTGGCGCGCGCAATTGCCTGATCGACCTGCAACGCCTGTGTTCCTACGGTCACTTCCGCTTGCCGGAACACATGGGCCATATTCGCGAGTTGCTTTCAGGGCTGGGTGAGGCGCATTCCGCTTTCGTCACCACGTTGATGCTCCAGCGCAGCAATATCGCGGCCCGGTTTGTCGATCTGTCGGGCTGGCGCGATGAGGGGGATGTCTGTCTCGAACAGCGCATCACCGACGCCTTTCAGGACCTTGATCCGGCGACGGAAATGCCCATTGTCACAGGGTATGCGCAATGCGTCGAAGGTCTGATGAACGAATTTGACCGTGGTTATTCCGAGGTCACGTTCTCGCATCTGGCCGCGCTGACCGGCGCGCGCGAGGCGATCATCCACAAGGAATTCCACCTGTCCTCGGCCGATCCAAAGCTGGTGGGCGAAGAAGCCGTGCGCAAGCTGGGCCGCACCAATTATGACGTGGCGGATCAGCTGTCCAACATGGGGATGGAGGCGATCCACCCCAAGGCGGCCAAGACGCTGCGCCAAGCAGGTGTGCCGTTGCGCGTGACCAATGCCTTCGATCCCGGCGATCCGGGGACGTTGATCGACGATCAGCCCGCCGACACGGCGGCGGCCGAGATCGTGACGGGCCTCGACATCGTCACGCTGGAAGTGTTCGAACAGGACATGGTGGGCGTCAAAGGCTACGATTCCGGCATTTTGGACGTGCTCAAGCGGCACAATGTGCGGATCGTGTCGAAAGTGTCGAACGCCAACACGATCACGCACTATCTTGATGCCTCGCTCAAGACGATGCGTCGGGTGGAGCGTGACATCGCCAAGATGTTTCCGGCGGCGGAAATCACCAGTCGCCGTCTTGCGATGGTGTCGGTGATCGGGCGTGACCTGAACGGTCTTTCGGTTCTGACCCGTGGCCTTCAGGCCATCGCCAACATCGGCCGCGAGGCCATCGGCGCAAGCCAGGGCCCGCGCAATGTGGATGTGCAGTTCGTGATGGATCGCGACTCGATGGAGCCTGTCATCAAGGCCCTGCACGAAGAGCTGATCGAAACCGCACCGACGCAGTTGTCCCGCGCGGCGTAAAACTAAATCCCGGTGCCCGCTTCAGGGCATCGGAATATCCGTGACGAATTTCGGCACCTGATAGCCCTTCTGCACCGCCGGACGGTCGGCAATGCGCAGATACCAGTCTCTGACATTGGGAAAGTCGTTCAGGTCAATCTCCTGCCATTCGAACCGCGCTGCCCAGGGAAAGATCGCCATATCGGCAATGGTGTAATCCCCGGCCACGAAATCCCGTCCCTCAAGCCGCGTGTTCAGCACGGAATACAGACGCTGCGCCTCTTTCCCGTAGCGCGCTTCGGCGTAGTCCGATGTGCCCTTGTTGAACTTCAGGAAATGATGCGCCTGCCCCAGCATCGGGCCAAAGCCGCCCATTTGCCACATGAGCCACTCCATCATCTGCCAATAGGCGTCGCCCTCCGCCAGAAAGCGCCCGTGCTTCTGCGCGAGATAGAGCAGGATCGCCCCGCTTTCCATCAGCGACAGCCCCGTGTCCTGATCGACGATGGCGGGGATCTTGTTGTTCGGCGAAATCTTGAGGAACTCCGGCGTAAACTGTTCGTCCTTCGTGATGTCGATGGAATGCACAGTGTAGGGCACGCCCAGCTCTTCCAGCAGGATAGACACCTTGCGCCCGTTTGGCGTTGTCCATGTGTATAGGTCGATCATATCCCGCCTCTTGTCTTGTGTTTACCGCAGCGCCTCACCGGTCGCCGTGTCAAAGATGTGCAGCGTGTCCAGGGCCGCCGTCAAGGTCATCTCTTCCCCTACTTTGGGCGGCGGGTGACGATCAGCGGCCAGATAAACGCGGCCCGGTTGCCGCCATCCATCGGATCTGCAATTCGTTGACCACGTCGATGCGCGCCGCCATATGCCGGTACTGGTCAGCTGCACGGACACGGAACTGGAAAGCGCCGCCAGCCGTTTATTGGCGCAGACTTATCTTTCCGCACCGGGACTGGATGTGACGAATACGGACGATCTGACCAGTCGCTATTCCGGCCAAAACCCGCATCTGTTACGCTGGCTGAGCGGCGCGGCAGAGGCGCTGTTACCGGCGCAGACGATCATTGATCCCCACCATCGCCGAAGCGAGGTAGACCATGCCCACTCCAGACCAAACCCGCCTTCAGGACACACGGATGCGCCCGCGCGTGCTCGATCTCTGGTGGGCGCTGCGCCCGCTGCAATCGGTGGTGCGGCTGATGAACACCGGCGCGCATCCCGACGATGAAACCACCGCGTTTCTGGCTGCCATCGGCCTGCGGGACGGCATCAACCTCAGCTATGCCTGTTCCACGCGCGGCGAGGGCGGGCAAAACGATATCGGCACCGAAAGCGGCGCGGCGCTTGGTGCGCTGCGCACCCGCGAGATGGAGCGCGCCTGCGATCTGCTCAACATGCGGCTCTACTGGCATGGCATCTCCCCCGATGATCCGATCCGCGATTTCCGGTTTTCCAAAAGCGGCGAGGAAACGATGGGCATCTGGGGCCACGACCACCTGCTGCACCGCTTTGTCGAGATCGTGCGCACCGACCGCCCCGATATCATCCTGCCGACTTTCCTCGATGTGCCGGGCCAGCACGGCCACCACCGCGCCATGACGCAGGCGGCGCACGAGGTGATGAGTGCCGCCGCCGATCCCGACTTCGCGTCGAACCTTCCGCCCTGGCAGGTGTCCAAGATGTACCTGCCCGCCTGGTCTGGCGCGGGGCAAGCCTATGACGACGATCAGCCGCCACCGGACCCAACGCTCACGATCAGTGGCGCAGGCAAGGACCCGGTGTCGGGATGGAGCTTTGCGCGCATCGGCCAGATGTCCCGCGCGTTTCATCGTACGCAGGGCATGGGGCGCTGGGTGCCCGCCGGTCCCGGACAGGACTGGCCGCTGCACCTTGCCGTCAGCCATGTCGAAGGCCCCGACGACAGCCTGACCGCCGGTCTCCCGCAAACATTGGCGGACCTCGTGGACAATGCGCCCGCGATCAAGGATCACCTGCTGTCCGCTCACGGCTATATCACCGAGACAATGTCGGCTTTCCCGCATTTCACCCATGTGGCGGCCACCGCCCGCACTGCGCTGAAACACGTTCAACTGGCCGAGGCCGACGCGCCCGCCCACATCGCGCATCGTCTTGCGGACAAGCATCGACAACTGGCGCATGTCCTGCGTCTGGCCCTCGGGGTCGAGGCCAGCGCGCGTACCGAGCAGATCTGGCTCCGCCCCGGCGACGTGACGCGGCTCACTGTCGAGTTTGACGCGGGCGATGCCGACCATGCTGCGCATAGCATTGCCCTGCCCTATGGTTGGTCGCTTGACGACGACACGATCACCATAACGACCGACGCGCACCAGACCGATCCCTACCGCGCTGAATACGATCCGCTTGATCCACCCCTGCCGCGGATCGAGATCCAGCTCGATGCGGCAACCGTCGCCGTACCGTTCGACACACCGCCGGTCATCTTGCCGGACCGTGCGGCACTGATCGTGCCGACAGCGGCTCTGATCAACCTCAACACACCGAAACGCGCGCTTCCCGTGGCGGTCGCCGATGTCAGCCCCGCTGGCAGCGCGGTCAGTTTCGACCTTCCCGATGGCTGGACTGCCGGGGCGCATGATGGCGGGTTGCACCTGATGCTGCCAGAGGATGCCGACCCCGGCCTTTACACCCTGCCGCTCTATGTCGGCCCAGCCCCCGCGATGACCGAACGGCGTATCGCCTACGACCACATTGATCCCACCGTTCACACACGGCCTGCGTCGCTTGACGTGCGTGTGCTTGACGTCACGGTCCCTGACGCAAAGGTCGGTTATATCGGCAGCGGCATGATGCCGTCGCCACGTGGCTCCGCGCGCTTGGCGCGGACGTGACCGAGCTTACCGATGACCAGATCAACCATGAAACCGCGCTGGCGGCTTTCGACACCATCGTGATCGGCATTTTCGCCCTGCAGTTCCGCGACGGGCTGTTGGACGAGATGCCCCGCATTCGTGACTGGGTCGAAGACGGCGGGACGTTGCTGACGCTCTACCACCGCCCTTGGGACAACTGGGATCCAGAGACTGTCCCGCCTCGCAGGCTCGAAATCGGGCAACCTTCGCTGCGTTGGCGTATCACCGACGCACAGGCAGAGGTCACGCATCTGGAGCCCGATCAGCCGCTACTGACCACGCCCAACCGGATCACCGCCGAGGATTGGGACGGCTGGGTCAAGGAACGCGGGCTTTATTTCGCCAAAAGCTGGGACGCGGCCTATACGCCGCTTCTGTCGATGGCCGATCCCGGTGAAGACCCGCTGACCGGAGCACTGCTGACCGCCGAGATCGGCAAAGGGCGTCACACCCATTGCAGCCTCGTGCTGCACACCCAGATGGCGCATCTTGTGCCGGGCGCGTTCCGCCTGATGGCAAATCTCATCGCCCCCCGCAGTCATTGACGATGAAGCGCTGGCGCAGACCCGTCCGGGCGCCATGACGGTCTCATGCGAATAGCGCTTGTCAAACCTGAGGCCCGGCGACGACTATACCCAGATGACCGACGCCAAGCCGCCCCTGCCGGATTTCGACCTCAACGCGTTTACGCCTTACCGCCTCGCCGTCGCCGCCAAACGCACGAGCGAGGAATTGTCACGCCAGTACCGCGATCAGTTTGGCATCTCGATCCCCGAATGGCGGGTGCTGGTCCATCTTGCTCATGAGGGCGATGCCACCTCGGTCAAGGATATCGAAACCCGCGTCCAGCTCGAGAAATACGAAGTCAGCCGCACCGCAAAGCGACTTGTCGAGAAGGGCCTGATCGTTAAGGCCGCGCATCCATCGGACCGGCGGTTGGTCGAGCTTGCCTTGACCGACAAGGGACAGGCGCTGATGGCGGAATTGCTGCCAAGGGCCAAGGCCTATCAGGCGGAAATCGAACGCCGCCTCGGCACGGCGTTCGAAAGCCTGGAATCGGGTTTATCGGAGCTTTTGCGTAAAACGGACTGACCTTCGTTCGGTCTGGCCTGTCGTTCAGCGCATGTTGAACAACTCCTGATGAAAGTCTGCGGGCTTCAGCCCGTGTTCCGTCAGATCGTGGCGGAGCGCGTCGCCGAAGGCGGCGGGGCCGCAGAACCAGATGCTCGCGGATTTCCAGTCGGGCAGCATCTCGCGCAGACGCGCCCCGGTGAGCAACCCGTCCTCTTTGTCGCGCATCAAGTGTAGATCCACACCTGCCGCCGCGACATCGGCCTCAAGAAGCGCGCGGGGCTTCGGGTCGATTTCCGGCACGGTATGGAAGAGATCGACGGATTTGCCATCCGGGGCAGTTGCCAGATGTTTCATTCGGGCGATGAACGGTGTGATGCCGATACCCGCTCCGATCCAGATCTGGCGGCTTTTGCTGTCCTCGAAGGTAAAGCGGCCATAGGGCCCTTCGACAGTTACATCGTCGCCCACTTTCACGGTCTGGGGCAAGCGCTCGGTATAGTCGCCAAGTGCCTTGGAGACAAAGCGAATGGTTCGGGTTTTCGGGTCCCAGGCGGAGGCGATGGTGAACGGATGCGCGCCTTCCTTTCGGTCAAAGGTGACGAAGGCGAACTGGCCTGCCCAATGTCCGGGCCAGACGCGGTCGACTGTCACTTCGGCTTCCGTGATCTTCATCGACGGGAAGTGCTGAAGCTCGGTGATCTTGCCGGCGAACTTGCGACGACGGCCGATCTGCCGGGTCAGCGTCAAACACGCCGCTGCGACCCCGCCGACCATCAGCAGACCCGTGATCAGACCCACCGGCTGAGTCCAGGCATCGAACTCCATGAGAACCATCGAATGGAAGACGAGAACAAGATAGGCCACGGCGATCAGCGTGTGGGTCTTGGCGAACCAGCGATAGGGAATGCGCCGGATCAACGCCACGGCGATGAGCAGCACCGCTATGTAGAACGCCTTTTCGCCAAGCCCCTCTGCCGGGTCTCTGAGGGTGCGCAGCATGGTTTCGATTGTCGCGACATCCGCAGCCTCAACCCCGGTCGGACGCGGTCCACGCTCGGGTGCGGTCATCAGGCCCAGATCGATGGCCCAACCCGGCCCGCTGACGAAAATCCAGTGCGCGACAGCGGTCACGAGCGCCGAAATGCCGAGCCACTTGTGCAGCCGATAGGACTTGTCGAGCCCGTTCAGCCAGCGGTCCACCCAGGGCGACCGCACGGCCAGGATCATCGCGACGCTCATCGCGCCGATACTGAGGACACCTGAATACTGCACGAGCAGGTTGCGGGCGGCGATGAAGTTCAGGGTTTCGGGCAACGGCAGGTTGGCCGCAACCCACAGGAAACTGAGGCCCAGAAGCGTGGCCCAGAGAGTGATCCGAATGGTTTTCATTGTTATGTTCCGTTGTTCACACAAGCTCTCACGGGCGACGGCCCGGATTCCGTCGCGCGACCTGACGGGAATTTGCCTATTCTGCGCTTTGGCCATTGGTGTGTCGGGGCAATCCCGCTCATCGGTGCGATGCAGGACCATCTGCCGTTTTGCCACCGGCGTCCTTTCTGCCAAGATGACGGTTGGTACCGTTCATTTTCTGGTCAACGCGTCATTGCGGAAACAGGTGATAAGACGCAGATCGCGTGACCCGCATCCCTGAGGTGGCGCCGATCCCAAGATCGGTGGCAAGCAGCAGTACCTGTTTGGCCTCAATGATGCCGGATCGTGCATTTTTGAGCGGTCCCGATCGATCTGATCGACGAAGGGAGGAAGGGAGGAAGGGAGGAAGCGGGGCTGCCGAGTGCCTTGTCCACGATTGGTGCCAAAAGAGACGTAGTCAGGCGAACCCAAGCGACCTGCTTGTGCGAACCCACGGGTGTCGCTGAACGGAGGCGGCCAAAATCATGTTCGCAGATAGACATGTTCGACTGCATCTGCAAACCTAGCATATGCGATTTTTGTCGAACCTGCTGCGCATTACATTGGGGCTCGGGTTTCTGAGCTTGCCAGTCCACGCCAGTGAGATTCTTCTCAACAGGAGCGATCTCGTTCAGATCCAATCCATGGTCTGGGCGGCGACCGGGCTTGAGCTCCCTAGACCGGCTTCTGACGTCCCCGTTATCGGCCCACGCAATACTCAGGATGGCGTTCGACTGTTCAGGGTTCTCAGTGGTCAAGGTGATGTCAATGGGTTCACAGGCGTCCTTTACGACAATCGGGACCGTGGCCACTCCCTGCTGGACTCAGAGCTGTATCCGAGCCTCACATTTCTCAAATACGGGCCTGCTTTGATTGCCGAAGGACATGACTTCGGTCTCGCAGGTCGGATCTTTCTGCCCGGTGTCGTCTTCGGAAATTCATCCGCCGCGATGACGGGCGGACCCGCGCCGCGTAGCCTTCCCCGTCTGGCGATGACCACTGATTTCTGGCGTGCCGTGACACCGAAGCTTTATGTCAACAACCATATCTACGTCTATCCAGAGCACCGCGACCATGATGCCGAAGACCGTTTTCCGGTCAATTGGCCTTACATGATCATCAGCCAGGGGTCTTCGCGCTCGGACAGACGGTTTCTCAATGCCATCGCGCTGACGCTGGCGGCGCTGCCCCGTGATACTTTCGACTTTCTGGAAAAGAATGGTCTGGTCGCCCCGACCCTGCAAATGGTGCTACGCCGAAATCTCGAGCCTGTGTCGTCCCGTGAGGAGTATCTATCGGGGGCTGCGCACCCGGTCGTGTTCGATGGTAAGCTCGTGCGAACGGGCCGAATGGTGGCGCAAGCGGCTGAGTTACGTCCGGCGGACATCCCGCCCCTGGTTCAGTTGCGCGTGGTCAGCGAAGATTTTTCCAAATTCGCCGGGCTTGCCGAAATGGATGAACGCTTTCTCGACACGCCGTCCTCGATCGGGCGTCTATGGCGCGGCTTCGCATGGGACCGGGAAATGGAGATCACCGCTGAGGACACCTCGGCGCCGAACAATCGACCCCTTACCTTTGAATGGCGGTTGCTGCGCGGCGATCCAGAGCGGGTCTGGATCGAACCGCAGGCACCCAATGGTCGTACGGCCAGAATTCGCGTTGCCTGGCACGATCCCTGGACCGAGCCGATCCCCGGCTCCGACGACTCGGAGCGCCGCGTGTCGCGTGTGGATATCGGCGTTTTTGCGAATAATGGCGTTCACGACAGCGCCCCGGCGATCATCTCCATAGATTTCCCCAGGCACCAGACCCGCCGCTATTCGGCAGGACCTGACGGAGAACACCGTCTCGTATCCATCGACTACACCGCGAAAGAGCGCGGCATCTATTTCGACCCACTGCTCTACTGGTCGGCCCCTTGGACAGACACGGCGCGTTACGACGCAAGCGGCGCGTTGCTGGGCTGGGATCGGAAGGATGCGAACGAGAGCACATCGCGCTTCGTTGCGGAAAAAGGCGACACGCCGGGGCCGCGTTACGAGATTGACCTCGCCAGTCCGCGCGTCCCGGTTCTGCGCGAGGTTTCGGAGGGACCGGGCGCGATACCCTGAAGAGCGACTTTCTCAAGAGAACAATACATTTTCCTGTAGGTGTTCACCCCATCGAATCCCGTTTCATGTCGGCACAAATTGGCGATCCTTCGAGAGATCAAATACGCCTCTGAGGCCGATGACGCGTTCCCTGAGAGGAATGCTGTTTACCTTGGATATGCCGCACACTTGCGGACGAAAAAACACCGATCAGCTACACGGGATCTGATACGGCATCGGAATCGATGTAAAGCGGTCGTGGTCCGCCTCAAGCAGGAATGCCTTGCGCATGGAAGTCTGGAAAGGCAATCTGGCCAAAAGGCACGCCAAATAGGCGCCTAAAACAGCTCGGACTGCATGAAAGGCTGATTTATGCAATTTTGGAGGTCACGGGTACATGTCACCTAAGCCTAAGCTTGCAATGCATGATGCAAAAAATATGTTTCATGTTGACGTCGGGCAGGTGGATCAAAATAAGCTCACGCTGTTTTCGGTGATGAAAAATGAGATAGATTTTTTACCTGCATGGTTGGAGCATCATCGCGGAATTGGATTCGAACAGTTTCTGATCTTTGATGACGCCTCCAACGACGGAACCCATGACTATCTTGCGAACGAGCCGGACGTCGTCGTGATAACATCTGAACTTGGATATGGGGACGAAATTCTGTTCCTTGATCCAGATGGTTCCAGTAAGGAATTGCGATTTGGTGTTTATTCGAAAATTGCCGCGCCGCATCTATTTTTCGATGGTTCGTATGTCGCATACTTGGATGCTGATGAATTCCTTCTCCTACCACCAGGGGTTACTTCGATTTCTGACGTGATTTCCAGATTGCAATTGACTAAGGCGCCTGCGGCGATAGCCTCTGTCGTGGAATTCTTCCCGCGAGATACCGCCGCCTTTAGCAAGGTTATGCCGAAAAGCTTCCCAGACTTGCTTCTGGCTTATCCATGGTTCGAGCCCGATCCCTTATTGGAGTTGGAGCCCGGAAAGCATCCGGTCCTGATAGGACAATCAAAATCTGAGCAATTGTTCGAGAAGTTCAAAATTTATCCGAATGCCAACCGTGGTCGGTGGGATTGGCTTAAACTGTTGTTTAAAGCCAAGAGACAACCCAAGATGCCGTCATCCCCGCGCCGCAAGACCCCTGTGGTGCTGCGCGACTCTCGATCACGCATGATCGGTTCTCACCGCAGTAACCTTCCGCCCTCTTCTGACGTTATGCTGACCGTCGCGCATTTTGTCTTCACTGCCCAATTCGCTGCAAAGATCGAGCGCGCCAAAGAATGGGGAGCTCATGCCAACGGAGGACGGAAGTATCATTATTATGCGCGACTCCTTGAAGCGATGAAAGGGGTACCTGACGGATTTATGTCGGAAAGATCAGAGCGTTATCATGGTCCCGACCAGCTTTTGGCCTGCGGGTTGATGCGGTGGTGAGTTCTTGCGACAGTGCTTTTCTGCTTACCGTCTTCGCACGTTTGGATTATCGGAATCATTGCTTATTAAGGAGATAGGGTTTGTATAGCGCATCAATTAGAGAACTCAATCGAGTTCGCTCATTTCTTGTCTCAAAACGGTTTCACCGCAACCATCGTGTGAAAGCCTTTAAAGCTTTGAAGAATATCGAAAGTGAAAATGGAGAGCTTGGGAAAAAGCCGAAAGCGCTTTGCGATGAGTATTCGAGAGATATTTTCGGCAGTATGGTTTATTCGCCTTGGCTATATGTTTATTCAGCAGTGTCAGGAGGGTTTAAAGAAGGATGGATACCAGATAATTATTATGGAAAAATGGTGGTCCCAAATATAAAGGGGGCGTATGGCTCTATTTCGGAGCTTAAGCCTCTTAACGTTACATTTTTCGGAGAAACGTACTTCCCGGATATTGCGTCTCATATCAATGGTTTGTTTTTTGACGTCCATAGTAGAGTCATCACCAAAGACCAAGTGTCATCGATATTGTTCGCTACTAATGAGAAAGTCGTTTTTAAGATAGATCACTCGTCGAAGGGGAAAGGAATTTTTGTGTTTGGCAGGCATAATTTTGACGTTGATATTGTTTGTAAACTGGGAAACGGCGTGTTCCAAAGCTATATCGACCAAGACGAAACCTTGGCTGAATTTTCGAGTTCATCTGTTTCCACGCTGCGATTGACAACTACGACTGAAGCTGATGGGTCTGCACGGGTTCGTACAGCACGTTTGCGACTCGGCCGCGATGGAGACGCACATATGAGATCAGATAGGAACGTAAGAATTTCGGTTAATTTGAGTAATGGTCGGTTAGGAAGAAGTGGTTACAACGTAGATTGGACTGCTATGCCAATTCATCCAGACAGCAAGAAACCATTTTCGGATTTTTTCTATCCCAAATTTAATGAAGCCTGTGAGGTTGCTTTGAAGCTTCATGCAAAAGTTCCTTATGTGCAATGCATTGGATGGGACATTTGCGTCGATCGGATAGGTGAGGTGAAGGTCATGGAGTGGAACGGCACTCACAATGGCATTTCGTTCGACGAAGCCTTGCAAGGGCCATGCTTTAAAGGGCTTGACTGGGAGAGGTTCGCCAAATACGGCGGTTCTATGCGCAATAAATCGTAAATGAGCTTTTCGCTTTAGTCTACGCCTGTATATGGTGGCTTTAGCGAAACGAATGTGTGGGGTTACGCCTTGGGTCAATTGTGATTCTGTAGCTCTATCTATTCAAAGAAGTTCCCTCAATGTTTATCTTGTAGAATGGATGCACACTTGGTGACAAAAGCCTCTGCCGATTTTCGAGAAAATTCTTCAATAGGAAAAAGAGGCGCTTGGCTTGGAATTTTATTTGAAATGGGTCCGAGATGGTTTGAATAGTTTAAGTCATCGATCTTGAAACCGCTTTCGCAGACAAAAACATCCCGCCCCTCGATGAGAAGATCATGTGCGAAGAAGCCATGGCCCCAAGCAGAAAATAACTTTTGGGCGATAGACCTGAATTCCTCCTCAAATGGCGTAACCAGGGTTGTATGCAAATACTCAATGAGATCAGCATCCAAAGGCGTGTTTCCAGCGTGCACGTCTGGATTACCGTCGTCAACGTCGCGCGCTCGGGGATATGCATGTAGCACGATCTCATCTACGCAGATCAGCCTAATCGTGGTATAGTAAGACTTGCCGTTGAAGTTCACGCGGGTGTCGATGAACCGGGTTCTAATGAAGTTTTCTTCCTTTTCATTAGCAGGAACTTGTCCGCCGAGATCCGTGGATTTTTTGCTTCCCAGTCGCCTTCTGACGTGACCTGAATTTGTGGTTACGGGGGGAACATTTACACCTGCGTCTGATAAGATTTTCTGAGACGCGATTTTGTCGGCCAACAGCGGACCGGTCTCTGCGCGATTGAATGTTGCGACAGCCATTTTTTCAATCTGCTGAATGTCTTCGTCCAGGATCTGCACGTTGTCTTCACCATACAAATGTATAATGAACGCCGGTAGATTCCCAGCAAGGCGACGGGCCAGTTCCTTTTTTGACCAGGCCCATTCGATCTTGAACCCGTTCCGCCTTAACTCGTCGCAAAAGGGAGGAAAGAATAGGTCTGCCTTTACCTTGCCATTTGCGTTCGCGCCGCCTTCGGTCATTGCTGAGATAACCACTTTGGCCACGGGTTTTTTCGGTTGGGCAACTCTTGTATGCCGCATGAGCAAATATGTTCGTCCGATCGATGTTTTTTCGGCGATGCGCTCAAAGGCACGGTTTGCGAGATGCGTTGGCTTCATGTCATTCCCCAAAGGCATCAACAGACATAGAGAGTGTTCAGCTCATGGCTCTCGTGACCGTTAATTTGCCGACGGAAGCGGTTAGAGCCGCTTACCCTAGGGTTAATTTAATGCCCTTTTCCTCATTTTCGCGCAAGTCTCTGCGTGCGGAAACAAAAAGGCGAACTTAGCTCTGTTCTCCTCCATCTGGGATGCACGCATCAGACATCCCCGCATGATTGTTCGGATAACGACGCCAACCTGTCACCCAGTGCGACACTCAAACGGCCGGAAGACCGCACCGTCGCGTGGCACTATATAAATGTGGTGGGAAAAACCGATTTAGTATGGCTTGGTCGAGCGCATTCTGCGGTGCCGCTTTGATTTCGTTTCTTCTTTTTATGCAAGAGACTGGTCATCTCGCGGCGATGAAGGCTTTAACCATCCAGGCAGATCGTCGGCTCATTCCCCGGCCAAAGCGATCGAGGCAACAGGGTGGCAAACCAAGTGAGGGAGAATTTGCTGAACTCCGAAAGGTCGAGAAGGGATTCGTCATGCGCGTTGTATGGAGTTGAGGTCACGCGCACCACAGATGTGGGAAAGATCGCATGCTGGAGCGCGACGGATGCTCGTGCCATGTGCGGTTGTGATGTGATCAGCGCAACCCTGTTTGTGCCAGCCTGTTTGTCCAGCCAGCAAGACGTTTCCAGAGCGTTTTCGATTGTCGAATGCGCGTCCGGGAGGAGGACGATTTTTCCTTCGGCGATCCAGCTCGCCTGTTCCGGACTGAGGTCGAATTGTTTGGGAAAGCGGTCGACGTTCAAGCCGGCATCCCCGTTTACACCCGTGATGAAAAGCCGCTCCACGCGACCGGAGGACAGCAACTCAAGGCCAAGATCTATGCGATCGAAATCGCCGGTAAACACGATTGCGGTGCTCGGAAGGTCGTCGCGGATGTCGGAGATTTCTGTTCGGGACATGAAATCGTAGAGCAGATAAGCGACCATGATCGCAGCGATCCCGACAATCGAGAGCAGTCGGGAAATCAGACCGATAAGGCTCGAAATCAAGCGCAAAGGATACCACCTTTTGGATGCGTCCCAGTCGTTTCGTCGGATTTGACGTCTTGGCGCAAGCTACGCTGGATCGCGCAGACGTCTCGTACTTTTGTCGCCGTATTTGACTGACAGTGTTTGTCATCTCGACGATAATTTCTCAAGAGTCGCGGTCCAATCTGATCCATCTCTCAGCAGTCCTCCAGCGGCTTACGCTTTATAAGCAGTGCCACGACCCATCCGGCGAGGAACCCCCCGAGGTGAGTTTGCCAAGCAAGTTGCCCGTCCATCGCCCACCAAAGAACGAGGTTCAGGCCAACCAAAATCGCGACAACCCGCGCGGCGTCCCGGAGACCCTCGAGATTGCTGTAGCGGTCGAGATAGTCCCAGGCCACAATCGCCCCCAGTAAGCCGAACAAAGACCCCGATGCGCCCACCATGGGGCGCAGAGTGGGCGCCAGCATTGCAAAGACCGCACTGCCGCCAAGACTGGACCCGAAATATAGGAGGACGAAGCGCACCTGTCCGACCCGGTTCAAAACCGCGTTCCCCAGTGACCAAAGGCTGATCATATTCACGACAAGATGTACGATCCCGCCATGCAGGAAGCTGTAGGTAAGAAACATCGTGTAGGGCTGCGCGGCGTAGTTGGGTTTCCAATTGCCCAGCAGTCCGGGCCAGAAGGCACCGTAATCATAGGCGAGCTGACGTACGTGAAGGGGTACGATCACGGCGCGATCGCTCAGCACAAGAGCTAGCTCGATCGCGCAGCAGGTCGCGATCAGGGCATAGAGCGCAAAATGATTCGGCTTCAGCACCGCCTGCACCGCCTGATTGGTTGCCGCACAGTAGGTCCGGCGGTCCGATAAGACCCCGTATTCCCGCTAATTCGCGTTGCGCGCAACCTAAAGCTGCTGGATTCCTGGCCGGAAGCACGATTATTGCGCGATATCCACAAGAAAATTAGGGTTTGGACCGACTCATATTGACAATGCGGCTCACAAAACGTTAACGTTGAAGTGAGTTAACAATTGCTAGAATTGCTTGCAAGGATGTTCATCCCTTCGGCAGTTCCTAAAATGTGGGGTTAAAACAATGAAATTTGGAACAGTTCTTCTTGCAGCTGCCGGTGTGTTGGGACTTTCCGCACACGCGTCGATGGCGGCATCTATTTTGATCGATGACTTCTCCACGAATGGCACGGTCGTTGCGGCGCTCCAAGGCAATCCTGTCGAACAGGATTTTAATGGCGGTGGTATCTTGGGTAGCGTCAGGACGATGTGGGTTTCGACTGATGGATCAGACGACGTCGGTACGTCGCTGTCCGTTAGCGGTGGCAGCGGCGCCGTCAATTTCAATAACGGTACAAACGCAACCGGGCAAGCCGTCTTGCTTTACGATGGCGGTGGTATGGGCGCGGCCCAGACTTTCACATTCGCTTCAAGCCCGGCCACTCAGATTAATGTCGATGTTGGTGGCCTAGGCGGTCTTAATTTTGTTGTGGGCAGTTCACTTGGAGCGAGCACTTTCGAGTTTGACGTCCTCAGCTTTGATGCGTCCGATGGCGGCATCCCCGCAGAATTGGATTTCCGCGCTTACGCATGGGACACGTCCGGGAACGTCGCGACGTATTTCGAGAAATTGATTAACCCGTTTGACGTGCCAGTTATCACTTTCGACACGGCTCTCAGTCTCGATGAGTTCACATTTGACGCGTCGTTTGACTGGACCGATATCGGCGCATTGGCTTTCTCGGTGGAGTCGATTTCCGCTGAATTCGATGGTGCTTTGGGCACGATATCGGTCGTTCCACTTCCAGCTTCGGCATGGCTGCTTCTCGGCGGTCTGGGTGGATTGGCTGGAGTGTCTGCTGCGTCCAAGCGTCGGCGTCGGAAGTCCTAAATCCAAAGAAGTTTTAACGACTTCTTGAAGCAAATCGAAAGCCACGGTGGACACGGTCCACCGTGGTTTTTTTGTGGCCATGGACACATTAAAACCCGAAATGCCCGTATCCGTGAATACAGAATTTGGAACATAAGCCGGCGTCGAACATATAATCGTCGATCCCCCGCTCTCACACCAGCACACTCCAACCTCACATAAATCCACGATTTCTCTTCGATTGCGCAAGTTTTCGCCGCTGCTCTGACGCCCGACTTGCTCAAACGCCGCTGTAAGGGTATGCCCACACCAAGTTGGGGTAACACCAAGACAGGCAAGTAAATATGGTAGGAAACGACGCCCGGTTCGGGCGCTCAACTGTGTTTTTTATCTCGTCACACATTTCCCGAAATTTTAAAGAATACCAATGCCATGGGTGACCATTCGGTCATCCGGGATTGTTTCGTTCGCGGCTCGGGAAGGCCGAAAAATCATGCGTGGCACGTAAGTTCAGTCTTCAGTGATCCTGACCGGGGGACAGTCTCGGACAATATAACAAACCGTTTCCGCCCAAATGCTGCCCCACTTTCTAGTGAACGATGGTGCGTCGACCCTTGTTACGGGCATCGGAAATGAACGGAGAGCATGATGAACGGACTGAACCCCACGCGTGCGCGCCTCCTCGAGACATTTGGGTTGGATCTTGAACTGGCCCACGGCGTAGGCTGCGAACTCATTGACACTGCCGGGCGAAAATACCTGGATTTCCTGTCGCAGTACGGTGCACTGCCCTTCGGTCACAATCCGTCCCCGATTTGGCACGCGCTGCACAATCAACAAAATCTTCTGCGCCCCGCAATGGTGCAACCGTTGCGCGCGATCGAAGCTGAGCGGCTCGCCGACAGGCTGGCTGAAATCACGCCGCATGATCTGGGTGTTGTCTCCTTGGCGAATTCGGGCGCGGAGGCGGTTGAGGCCGCAATCAAGCTCGCTCGCGCCAGAAGTGGGCGCGATCTCATCCTCTCCACACATAACGGCTTTCACGGTAAGACGATGGGTGCGCTGTCCGCCACCGGGAAGCCGATGTACCAAAAAGACTTCGGGGGACCGGCCCGCAACTTTGAGTATGTCGCATTCGGCGATCTGCAAGCGCTCGAAGACAAGCTTGTGGCGGATGGCCACAAGATTGCAGCGTTTATCGTTGAACCGATCCAAGGTGAAGGCGGCGTGGTCAGCCCCGCCGATGACGGATATCTCGACGCTGTTATCTCGCTTTGCCGCAAACACGGTGTGCTGAGCATCGTTGACGAGATTCAGACGGGGCTTGGCCGTACCGGTCAGCTGTTCGCGTGCGATGACTGTGAGGAAGCGCCCGATATGCTGCTCCTCGGAAAAGCTTTGGGCGGAGGCCTTATGCCCATCTCGGCCGTGGTCGTCCGGCCCGAGATCTGGGATGATCGCTTCGGATTCCTGCACAGTTCGACTTTCGCGAACAATAACCTCGCCTGCGCAGCAGCCAATGCGACCCTTGATTTGCTAATGGAAGATGATTGCGCGCTCATTGATGAGGTCGCGCGGAACGGTCGCTATTTCCAGAAGCAACTGGAGGCTCTCAAAAAACGGTATCCCGGTGTGCTGAACGCGGTTCGCGGGCGCGGTTTCATGCGCGGCCTGGAGTTTCACAAGCCTTTCGAGCGCGCCGACTCCGCGACCATGGCGTTCTGTGGGCTAAATGGCGGTTTCATTGGGCTTTTGAGCTCTTACCTTCTGAATATCGAGGGTGTGTTGACGGCTCCCGTGTTCAACGATGCGCAAGTGATGCGGCTTCAGCCGCCGCTGATCGCCGGCCGCGCAGAGATCGATCGATGCGTTTCTGCACTGGATTCCGTTTGCGATGTGCTTGATCGCGGCGATTATCGCGCACTCATGCAGCAATTCGTAATGCCAGAAAATCGCGCGCGTCTTGCAGAAACCGTCGTACCCTTCGCGCCACAGCAGGGTCCTGCGCGAGCTGTGCCGAAATCCGAACCCGGACGCTTCTGTTTTCTCATCCACTACACGCAAGAAGAGGATCTTTTGCGATCCGACCCGTCGTTTGCCCAATTCACGCCGGAAGAGCGTTCGACCTGGATGGAATGGGTCAAGCGCGTCGGACCTGGCTTTGCATGGCCAGTGTCAGGGGGGACATCTCTTGCTGGGGCGAAAGCCGAAGGGATGATCATGTCTGTCCCGCTCCTGCCGAAGGATATGGTCGGAAAAGGTCGCAAAGAAGCGCGGACCATGATTCAGGCCTCCGCCGGAATGGCTGCGGAATACGGAGCCAGCCGGTTTGGCCTCGGCGCGTTTACGTCGATTGTTACGAACGGCGGTTCTGCGGTTTCTGGCCGGGGCGTACCGGTGACTAGCGGGAATACTCTGACGACCGTCTCTGGCGTGACAGCCTTGGAACGGGCGGCGCGGCGTGTCGGGATTGATCCGGCCAAGGCCCATGTTGTTGTCGTGGGTGCCACCGGTGCGATTGGGCGCCTCGCCAGCATGATGCTCGCCCGCCGAGCGAACCGGCTGACCTTGGTCGGGAATGCCGGTAACAGCAGAGCCCAGCAGTTCCTCGATCGCGTTGCCGACGAGGTCGTTCACACACTTTCCAACGAAGCGCAGACACCTAGAGCAGGTGGATTGAGTATCAGCGTGACGGATCTCATTCCTCCGCAAGGCGAAGAATTGTCCAAAGGTGTGGCAAAAGACTTTGCCCAAGCCTGTGTCGCTAAAGGCCAACCAGTGCCGATTGCTGCGACCACCGATCTGAAAAGCGCACTTGAGACCGCAGACCTGGTTCTTGTTGCGACAAGCGCCGAAGTGACGTTCCTCGATCCGACACAACTCCGTCCCGGAACAGTCGTGTGCGATGTGGCGCGGCCACCCAATGTGGCTCATGCCGATCTTTCGGACAAAGGTGTGCTCGTCTTTGATGGCGGTTTGGTCAGACCACCCTTCCCTGTCAATCTCGGGCCGTTCCAAAACCTCCCTGAAGACCTGTGCTGGGGCTGTCTCGGTGAGACGATGCTGTTGGCACTTGAGGGAGAAACCGACGACTACAGCCTTGGCCGGGATCTCAGCCTCGTGGATGCAGATCGCATATCCGAAATGGCGCGCCGACACGGATTCGAGCCTGCAGAACCACAGTGGTATGGGCAAATGTTGGACGACGCAGACTTCGAGCGCGTAGCTGAGGCTCTGCTGGCCCGACAGAAATCGGAAACACCGCCAAAGCGGGTCGCGAACATGTGGGCGGCAGAATAAATCGATTGTTCCGTCGCCGAAGTGCTTCCGCGCGTCGTGTTCAAAGCTGCACTATGCGAAGGAATACGTCACGGGCAAACAGCCTGATCGTTGTGTGCTCGTGACGGGTTAGCGCGGTTCTCAATCCTGACAAACTGCAAAGATCAGCAGAGGCGGGTTCCAGCAACAAACCGGCGGACATCCTACCTTCTCATCTGGACCGCTTCCTCAATGTCTAAGGGTGGGAACATGCGATAAGGTTGCCACCAATGCGAAAAGTTCGCGAAATTAAGCCAGACGAACAAAACCAGAGCGTAAAAGATCAAGATCGAAAAGATGACAAGTTGTTTCTGACCATTATAGCGGCCAAATGCGTCAGGAAGATTGGAGAAGACGAAAACCTGTAGCGGTATGATATATAAACTAATCCGATCAAGCGCCGTTGAGGGGAATATTCCAGTGACGAGAGCGAGGAAGGACGCGATCGCAAAGAGCGACATGACAAGATAAATCTTGCGTTCGTTTTTCGAAATGATGAAACGTTTTCGAAAAAGAACAAAAAGACCGGCCGGAACAACATTCATGAGAAGTCTCAAGAACGCCCCATCCGAATGCATCTTTTCCTCGATATATTGCTCTATGAATTGATCTGTCTTACCCTCGATGAGCGACGTATACATGAAGAAGATGATGATCAGCAGAATAGGTAGATTCTTGTAATTTCGAAAATTCAGAGTAAGCAGCGAGATGCTGATGAGCACGACTGCGGATCGATGAAACGTTGCCGCAAGAAATATCCAAAAAGCAAACCAAACCAGTCGACCTCGACCAAGCGCGACCAAGCCAATCAATGCGAGGCCCAATGCAACGCCTTGGCGTGTATATCCCATGGATACGACGATTGTCATATATGGAATTGAAACAGCCAAGGCCAACCAAGGCCGCGGCATTGATTTTGCGTATACCACCAGTCCAATAGCGAATACCAATCCACAGACGAGGTTGACGCCAACTATGCCCAATCCCAAATTAACGCTAAGAACGTTCAGCATTTTAAATGCAGGGTCGGGTTGCAGAAAGGCTTCTGTATATGTGAGCGTCTCGGCCTGAAACAAATATCTGAAGTAGTTGAACCAATCACCGCCCACTCGATCGCGAAACCCGATCAAAAACCCGATCGCGATCAGAACCAACATCCAAACTGCGTCGATTCTTATGCTACGCGTGCCATCCGGACGCAGATCGGTATTCGGCTTTGAAAGCGCCGCTGCCAGAGCTGGTATCAGAAAGAGAATCCAATAGGGCCACATTTACTTGTCTCTATTCTGCTCCGGTCAATATCACTGCGTCGTTCATCCAAAACTTAGGTTTATGATTCAATTGTTTTCGGTGAGTTTCAATTTTATCCAGGATACATAAATCAGGTTCCGATTTTCGAATATCGCATATTTGAAGGCAACACGGCGGGAAGCGAACTTTACTCGATCAATAGGTCTCAAGAAATCAAGGGCTCGGTTCTGTGCTCACTCCCACTCTGCGGAAGGCCCGCTCTGCGACCAAAGAAGCCCCAAGAGGTTGCTCGGATGCCTCGTCACCTATCATAATCTGCCCGTCTGTCGCATTACGCAATTTTGTGATTGGATGCATGGAGAATAACGGGTCATTGCGCGATCAACACCTCTTAAGCAAACGCGTGATGTGAGCGGTTTTTGAGCATACGAGGAACTGTCATTCTTACAGGATAGCTGTGTTGCTTCACGCTTAAACCTTCATGCGATGCACCATCGCTCTGTTGCCACCGCGAACGGTCGAATTTTGGTGTTCCGGTGGCCGCTGACGGAAACGATGAGTTTCCAGTAAAAACTGAAATAATCCTTGAAGATCAGAACCACACCCTTGCCGAGAGGCTTCGATTCAGCGACAAATAGCGTGGCAGCCAGAAGCCTACAATCTTTTCTTTTTGTGTCTTTTACCGAGGAACTTACCTGTGCGATTTCTTAGCCGTCTGACCCCCGCTGTGCTTCTGTTGAGCAGCGCCCTCGTTCTCTCTGCTTGCGAGTCGGCTGAGGAACGGGCCGAGGAGCACTACCAGAACGCGATAGCCTTGATCGCCGAGGGTGACGTTGATCGAGCTATGGTTGAGCTGAGAAACGTCTTCGAACTGAATAGCAGTCACGTTGGTGCGCGTCGCGCCATGGCCGATCTGCAATTGGAACGGGGTAACCGGCAAGGCGCGTACCGTCAGTATTTGCGCTTGGCTGAGGCGGATCCTGACGACTTTGAGAGCCGGATCATCCTCTCCGAGATCGCTTTTATCACCGGGAGTTGGGAAGAGCTGGATCGTCATAGCATTCGAGCCGAGGAGTTGGCCCCGGACGATCCGCGTGTGGAAATCGTCGCCCTGGTGCGCGACTACTGGACAGCAATCCGCGATGACGAACCCGCGGAACGCCGAAGCTTGGGCAGCCAGGCCGAGACGTTGGTCGAAGACCATCCAGAGAGCTTACTGCTGCGCAGCGTCCTTATGGACAACGCGATCCGGGAGCAGCAGTTCTCGCGAGCACTTGATGAAATTGACCGGATCATCGAATTGGAGCCGGCAAACAGCCGCTACTATCAAGAACGTCTTCGGATATTGGCGATGCTCGGCGACATTAGCGGCGTAGAGGCGCAGCTGCGTGAAATGATTGAGGTGTTCCCGGAGGACCCGGCGCACAAGGCGACGCTCATTCGCTTTTACGTCTCGCGCAACAACCTGGATGCAGCCGAAGCGGTGCTACGTGACCTTTCCAATAACGCGGCTGACGATGATCCAGACCCGACTGTCGACCTTATCAGGTTTCTTGCGACTTTCAGAGATGCCGAAGCTGTCAAGGCCGAGATAGAGAAAGCGATTTCTGAACGCTCTGATCCGGCACCTTTCCAAGTCTTGGCGGCGAGTTTCGATTTCTCGTTGGGAAATCGAAGTGAAGCCATCGCGACGCTTCAGGACGTTCTCGAAAATTCCGAGCCTTCGGAGCAAACCCGCGATATCAAAGTGACTCTTGCCAAAATGCTCCTCGCAACGGGCAATGAGGTTGGTGCCCGGACCCAAGTTGAGGAAGTCCTGGCAGAAGATTCAAGCCATCCGGATGCGCTCAAGATGCAAGCCGCCTGGCAGATTGAGGCTGACGACACCGATGCTGCGATTTCAGGTCTTCGGATCGCACTGGATCAGGAGCCACGGGACGCAGAGGCGATGACCTTGATCGCAAGCGCCTATGCGCGCGCGGGCCAAGTCGAACTTGCGCGCGATTTTTTGGCGCAAGCTGTTGAAGCGTCGGGAAATGCGCCGGCCGAGACACTGCGATACGCTCAACTTCTGATCGGAGAGGAGCGCTATCTTCCGGCCGAGGACATTTTGCTCGATGCTTTGCGGCTGGCTCCATCCAACACCGAAATCCTGATCACTTTGGGACAGCTTTATCTTCAGATGGACGATCTCAGTCGCACCCAAAGCGTTGTCGATACGTTGCGCCGGATTGGCGAAGACATGGCTGTCCAAGCCGCAAATGGCCTCGAGGCCGAGCGACTTAACAGGCAGAGTGGGACCGACGCGGCGATGTCCTACCTAGAGGACATCGCCAACGGTGCAGACGCAACTCTTGCCGAAAAGATCGCTCTGGTCCGCGCCAGACTCGGTACGGGCGATACTGCCGGTGCCTTGGCCCTCGCACAGGAGTTGAAACAGGAGAACCCTGATAATGAGGCCCTGGATACCGTTCTGGCCGTAGCCTATATCGCCAACGGCGATTTCGATGCGGCCGAAGAGCGCTACCGGGACCTGCTGTCTGCCAACCCCGTTCGGCCGAGATTGTGGCTCGAACTCTCAAGGTTGCACCTGAGGCAAGGAGACCGCGAGGCGGCAAAGTCGGCCGTCGACGAAGGCTTGAGTCATTCACCGGAAAGCGCGGATCTTCTCTGGGCGCAGGCCTCTTTCGAGGAACAGGACGGCAATGTCGACACTGCAATCGAGATCTACCAAACCCTCTATGAACAGAATTCCAATTCGGTTGTAGTGGCGAACAATCTTGCCAGCTTGTTGGCGACCTATCGCGATGACACGGACAGTTTGGATCGCGCTTGGACCGTAGCACGGCGTTTCAGCGACGCAAATGTTCCAGCATTGAACGACACCTATGGGTGGATTCTCCACCGACGCGGGAACAGTGCGGAAGCTCTGCCCTATCTCGAAGCCGCGGCTCAAGGGCTTCCCGGTGATCCAATCGTACAGTATCATCTTGGGCAGGTTTACAATGCTCTGGATCGGTCGCAGGACGCGCTTGACCAGTTTCGCAAGGCAATAGACGTCGCCGGTCCGGCCGATACGCGGCCTCAGCTCGAGGAAGCCAGAGAATTGGTGCGCACATTGCAGGAAACCGGCTCGACCGAGGATTGAGGTCGTTTCGAGCGAAACTGCATCAGGCCCACTTTTCGACGTAATCGGTTGGATAGATCGAGATGAGCTGTGTTGGAACAGGAGCGGAAAACGCCTCCTTGATGAGTTTCGACAATCTGCGGCGGCTCGGGCTTCGCTCCCGCGTCCCTGGAACTCATGTGCAACACATCAAAAGCACTGTGCGCTGCACAATTGCCAAATCTCCCTCGATCTGTCTTTAACTTAGGCTTACAAGTGGTTTTCTCTTGAAAGAAAAATTGCGGCCAAGCACGTCTGAGACGTCATCCGAAAGGAACGGAACCCCTCTTATGACTATTCTGTTTACTCGCATGACCAGAACAATGGTTCTCACGGTCCTAGTGTCGGCAGTCAGTGCTTGTGCCTTGCCGCGGCCGGGGCCCAATAAAGAAGAAATCCTGCAAATCCAATTCGACGAGACCACCGAAACGCAGATCGTTTTCGTGGACGAAAACGTGACCCGCGCGGTCGCTGTTGTACCTGAATCCGGCTTTCCCGAAAGCTTTATCAGGGGAGGTGCTGCGGCGTCCGATCGCATAAGCGCAGGCGACACCCTGTCATTCACGGTTTACGAAAACGTCGACGACGGCGTACTGACCCGTGGAAACGTCGGAGCGTCGGCCCTCAATTCGATTCAGGTCGATGAAGACGGTTTCATTTTTATCCCGTATGCAGGGCGCATTCGCGCTGCTGGAAATACTCCGGAGCGCCTGCGCCAGATCATCACCGAGAGGCTCGGCGCTCAGACACCCGAGCCGCAGGTTCTGGTTCAGCGCGCAACAGGTGACGGTGCAACCGTATCCATTCTTGGCGACGGGATTGCCGCACAAGGGGTTTACCCGATCCAGAGATCCAGCCGCAGGCTGATGGAAATGCTTGCGACCGCTGGCGGAATTACAGCTCCGTCTGAAGTGGCCCGCGTGATTGTTTTGCGGGACAAGACAAAGGGGCAGATCTGGTTCGAAGATGTCTACGACAACCCGCATCTCGACATAGCCCTTCGACCGGGCGACCGCGTCCTGGTCCAGCGCGATCCCCGCGTATTCACTGTCCTCGGGGCAACTGGTACCCAGGCAAATGTTCCATTCGGGATGCGTGATTTGTCGGCGCTGGAAGCGATTGCGCAAGCCGGCGGGTTGAATAGTTCAGTTGCTGATCCAACCGGTCTGTTCGTCATTCGTAAGCAGGATACCGAAACTGCGAGCAAAGTGCTGGGTCGTTATGATTTGGTGCGTGATCCGACAATCATCTACGTCCTCGACCTGACAAAACCGAACGGAATTCCCCTGGCCCGAGATTTCGACATCCGTGATGGAGATACAATCTACGTCACTGAAGCACCCTCGGTACAGTGGTCCAAGACATTCGACACAATTCGCGGCACTGTAAATACAGCGCAAACAGTCGGCTCAGTCGCGGCAGCAGCGAACTAGGTTGCTCGGCACGCTCAAAAACCCACTGGGTTCATTCTTGAGCGTGCGACGGCCAGACCTGAGGAGAGTCGTCAACTCTTGTCGCGTAAGACGCTGGGGCGTCTGACGGGCGTGTGTAAAGATCGCCCTGCTGAATGAGTTCAAAGGGGGTTTGACCGTCGGGCAGTGCTCAGCGTCACTCGTATTGCAGAAAGTTGCTTATAGAAGCAACAGCAATCAACCTCGGGAAAATGACGAACATCGTAAAGCGGCTCGCTTTCTGTACCGTGGCGGAATACTTTGATTTCGATGTTTTACATCAAGCGCCCGGACAAACGCGCACTCGTTCCGAAGCAGAGCTTTGTCTCCTCCCCACGCTTTACATTACTGTCTCTTTCGGCACCAGTCGCAAGGAAGATCAGCTTTTCCGATGTCAAAGTGGCCCAAGCTGGCCTGCGGCATCAAGATGAGTTTGAACCCTGATTCACGGTTCCGGAATGAAGCGCGGCAATCTGGGGAGAAGTTCTGTCAGCAGATCGCTCATCTGTTCCTCGACTTCCGCCTCGGACTGTCCCTCTGCGATAGGACTGATCAGCCGGATGATGGCGCCATCGAGGCGGCCTGCCATCACCCCTCGGGTCAGTACGCTGATTTTCGCAGCGGTATTCCTTGGCATCGCCCGGCCCATATGGGTGAACCAATAGTACACGAGCATTCGCTCCTGTTCCTTCTGGATGACGACGCGGTTGACGTTGAACGACTCGGTCAGGCCCAAATTCTCGGAGATGTCGACCCGTTCGACCTTCGCGATTTCCCAACCCGCACCTGGCAGGCAGATTTCGGGGGTATGCTGCACACCGTCCGCTGACAAGTCTTCGTACCACGCCGAGAAGAAATCGAGCCGGGGCTCGCTCGGCGATCGGCTGAACTGAACGGCGATGTAATCATCCGCGCCAAGGCTTCTTTCAATCTCCGGAGCGAACCTCCGCTCATCTCCGAGTTGCCGCCAATCGCCAACTTGTTTCGGAAATACCGAGAAACTGAAACGCTCCGGCGACGTAGGGGTGCGATCCGGCACCAGTGGCCAGGCGCTCGCGGCAAGGATCATCATGATCGCCGCCAAGATCAGAGCGCGGGACGGTTGGACCAGCTTGAGACGCGCCAATTGGGGGAACCATCCATGCGTGTCTAGATCCAGCGCTTCAGTCAAGCTCAGTTGACGGGGGTTCAGCTTGACCAAGACGAAGGCGAGCACGAAGAGCAGCAATACGCTGGACATGAAGATCACCCAACCCTCGAAGAAATGGGTGAAGCCTTCGAGCCACTCGGCTCCGAAGTGCTGCATCAAAATCCCGGCCATCGCAATGCGGACCGAGTTCATGAAGACGGCAATGGGCGCGGCCGCAAGGAGCAAGACAACCTTGTGCCACTTGGGGCCTTGGTAAAGGAACGCAAAGATGTAGGAAAAGCTGAGGATCGGGAAAAGGTAGCGCAGCCCCGAACAGGCTTCTGCGACATGAAGCTTCAGAACGCCCAGGTCGATGATGTTGCCATCAAGAAATACCGGAACGCCCGCCAGCCGCAAAAACCATACGCCCAGTTCGGACGATATGAGCTGAAGGAAGGTGGAGACCTCGTAGTAAAGCATGCCCGGCAACGGCAGCATGAAGACGAGATGGAGCACCGGCGGCCAGAAATGCTTACCGGTCTGCCAGCCGAAGCTGATCAGGAGAACACCGCCCACCCAGAGGATCATGGCGTATGCAACCAGACTGTCTGCGTGGAAAAGCTTGCCTGTGAGCGCAACCGTGATTGAAACCAGAACCAGAATTACGCCTTGCCACCGATCACTTTTCGGACCTGGTTGTGGTGGGTATTCCTTGAGTTCGCGCAAAAACATGATTGCCGAAAGCACGGGAATCAGCGGACCGTGGCTGTATTCCGGGCGGCTCCACGCATCAAGCAGTACGTCGAAGCCCGGGCTGAAAAACAGACCGGCGGCGAGAACCGTTATTGCCAGCCAGAAAAGACCCCAGGTCAACCAACCGCCTGCGGCTTTGGTGAGATAGTTGTGATCGGTCAATGTTGTCATGAGGCTAAAATCTTGAATGAGGGACTGTTATGATAATAATTGGCAATATGGCACTATAACGTGTTATCAGAAAACTCATTTTCTTCAAACTCACAGTCGCGTCAGTAACCGCGCTGTCGAATGCCGAGAGTGTCGCAGTGTTCACACTCTGCTCTTGCCAAGCCCGTGTGCTTACATTGGAGCGGAGGCCTCCGCGCCTTGAATGGCCATCCGTTTGTCAGCCGAGGTGCCGATCCCAATGTTTCGTGCCCATAGCAACAGCATCAGAAGCGTCCACAGCGCTTTTCCGGCATTGATATGCTTTGCCTGGTGCGCGCTCCAAATGTCTTCGACGCGATTTCTGTCGAGGCCCAGGCTTGTGACGAGCGCTTCATCTTTGATCAATCCCGACCCCCAGTCTCGCAAAGACTCTCTGAGCCAATCATCGAGCGGCATTGCAAACCCTTGCTTGGGGCGTTCGATCAGACTTTGCGGAACATAGCGATAGAGCAGTTCTCGGAGCAGTTTCTTGCCCGTACGCTGATCTACATGAAGCTCAATCGGGATTTGGCGAGCCACAGCTGCCACACGCGCATCCAGAAATGGCGCGCGAGTTTCCAATCCAACGCTCATCGCGGCGCGATCCACCTTGACCAGGATATCGCCAGGCAGATAGCCGGTCATGTCGCGCGCCATGATCCACTCCGCCATCATCATCCGTGATGGATCAACTGCCCTCGGGTCTGATTGAAACGGCGGCGCTGGGTCCAGCAGCGTATCGGCGAGGCTTTGCCCCGTTGATATGAATGTCTGGTAAAAATCTTCGGCATGTCCCGCCGTGCGAAGCGTTGCTGCAAGCTTCGGCAGGTTATCGAGAGTGGTCAGCGGTAAACCCAGTGCAGTCGTGGCGCGCCGAGATATCCTCTCGTTTCGCAAAGCCAGTTGCGCTGCGCCGTCAACTGCTCCGGCACCGAGATGGCGCAGTATCCGAGGCAACTGCACAACCTGGTTCCAGAGCTTCGGTCCGCGTATATGCCGGTTGTAACCGCCAAAAACCTCGTCACCGCCATCGCCGGTCAGTGCCACTGTCACGTGTTTCCGTGCAGAGCGGCAAAGCAGTGTTGTCGGAATTTGAGAGCTGTCCGCAAAAGGTTCGTCATATATGGACGGCAGATCCGGGATGATCGCCAGAGCATCGTCTTCTTTGAGTGTGAATTCAGTATGGCTCGTCTTCAGATGCGCAGCCACGGCGGCCGCATGCGGCGCCTCGTTGAACCATGCGTCTTCGAAGCCGATGGAAAACGTCTGGATTTGACGGTCAGACTTTGCCTGCATCAGGCTCGCAACGAGGGAGGAATCAACCCCTCCGGATAGAAAGCAGCCCAACGGGACATCGCTGACCATCTGCTCGCTCACGACCTCACCCAATGCGCGCTCCAGTCTCGTGACAGCCTCGTCACGGTCGGTAATCTTGGCGGGTTGACCGAACTGAGCCTCGACCGAAGCGTAGCAAAGCTGTTCGGGTTCCCCTCCTTCCCGAAGTTGGATGATGGTGCCGGGCATGATCTTTCCCACACCGGCAAGGATGCACATATGGTCGGGCACGTAGCCCAACTCCAGATACGAGACGAGTGCCCCACGGTCGACCGGCGCGGCCAGACCTCCTGCAAGCAATGCACGAAGCTCGGACCCGAAGACCCATCCGTGATCTTGGCGCGAAAAATAAAGCGGTTTCTCCCCCATACGGTCACGCGCAAGCGAAAGTACACGTTCTTGCCGGTCCCAAAGTGCGAGGGCGAACATTCCAAACGCCTTCTCAAGCGTTCGCGTCAGTCCCCATTCTGTTATGGCGACCAGCAAGGTTTCGGTGTCGGAATGGCCAGCCCATACCGAACCCGGAATATCGTTTTCCAAATCGAGGCGCAGCGATCCGTGATTGTAAATCTCACCATTGAACACAAGAATGTAGCGGCCGCACGGCGACTGCATTGGTTGAGCTCCGGCCGGACTCAGATCAAGGATAGACAGGCGCCGATGTCCAAGCGCAACGCCCTGCGTGTCATCCAGCCAATATCCTTCGGCATCGGGTCCCCGATGCTTTATCGCCCGTGTCATAGCCAATAAGGCGCGACGGGCCTTTTCCGGATCGGGAAAAGGGTCGAAAGCGACGAAACCTGCTAGCCCGCACATATTGGATCATTCCCGGATATTGGTCCCGCCAGAAGCGCGTTGCACGCTTCGCAATAGTCGTCTCGAAATAGATTGGCATCCGCCCATTTTTCGGACGCGCGCGCTGAGAGTTGGTGCCAAGAAGACGGCGCCTCAAGTATCGCAGCGATCCGTTTCGCGGTCTCCTCCGGCGTCGTTACGTGGATGCCATTGTGCCCGTCGATACAATACCGGGGGATTTCTCCAACGGGGGTTACGACCGGGACCAACCCCATGCCCATCGCTTCGATCACCGACATGGCCATTCCTTCGAACAAACTCGTCTGCAAGTAAAACCGGTAGTTTCGAGCGCGAGCCAGCAGCTCGTCTTGTGGAAGGGCTCCGGTAAAGCTCACGGCGCCGTCGAGGCCCAGATCGTTCACCCGGCGTTTCAGACCGTCAAGCGCGCCGCGGTCCGGGCCGATTATGTCGAATTCGGCATCGGGAAATTGCCTATGGACAGCCGCGAAAACATCGAGTGCTTGTTCGAGGTTCTTTTCCGATTGCAAGCGCCCCCAGAAGACAAAACTGGGCGATATTCCCTTTGTCTCGTCAGATGGTGGGGTCTGTTTCGCGGAAGGTGGAAGCTTGGTTAGAAAAGAAAGCACCCTCGTCCTTTCACGCAATGCCTCGGGAACTCGGGCTTCCAGTGTCGTCGTGGAATCCGCCCAGATCTCATCCACGACGTGCATCGCTGCGCGGTTCAGGACGCGGTCAAAAATATGAACATCCACCGCAGAATGAAGAAACAATACTGTTCTCGTCTTTGGGCGAAACGCTTTGAGCAGGAGCAGCGTGGGGCAACTGCGCCACAACGAGGCGATCACGAGATCAGCCTCGGCTTTGTAAACAAATCGCAACAATTTCAAATGCGCAACGGGATGATTGACGGATACAAATGGCCCATGCCAATCGTCTGGGAAAATCTCCACCGGTGAATGTGTCACCAAATATGCGCGTCTCAAGCTGACTGGACCCTTAGGACTGTCCCATTCCGCTGGGACAGATCGCAAGGCTGTCTCGACGCCACCAACGGTGTCGTAAGGCACCAAATGTAGGATTTCCGGCATCAATCGCCGTCCCGTTGCCGGATCAGTTTATAGGTCAGTTCTTCGTAGGCCCGAGCGGTCAGTTTTGCATCGTAATGACGCACCGCGTGTGCTCGGGCGGCCTTTCCGAGGCGTCGGGCTTCGTCAGGATTGTCCAGCAAGTCATTTAGTGTGGCGCGTAGAGAGGAAGAGTCGCCGGATGGATAGAGCAAGCCGACCTCTGGTGTGACCATATTGGTGACACCCGAAACGGCGCTTGCGACCACCGGAAGCCCTACTGCCATGGCCTGCATGATCGAATTGCTCATGGTCTCGCCAAAGGTTGCGTGAACATAGATATCAAGGCTGCGCAGCAGGTCACGCACGCCTTCAGCGCCAAGCGTTCCATGAAAAGTGACGCGGTCCTGTAGCCCCCGGCGCAAGATATCATCCTCAAGCATCTGGCGCGTCGATCCGTCGCCCGCGATCTCGAGCTTCAAATCGAGCGATGGTCGATCGGCGCAAAGATGGTCGAAGGCGTCGATGAGTGTTGAGTGATCTTTCTTTGGCTGAAGGCGCGCGACCATGCCCAAACGTACGACCGGTCTCGCCAAAAGTTTTTCTGCATCTTTGGATGCGGGACTGTAAAAATCTACATCAAGGCCGTTCCCTATGATCGAAACTTTGTCCTGCCGGTGGAGCACGCGCAGATGGTCCGCCGCTACCTTTGCTGCATCATCAGTCAAGTACACAATTGCATCAACGCTGGCATGGGCCACCGCAAGTGCACCCCAATCTTTGATGGATTTTGTTGATTGCGGCTCGGTTTCACGAACCAAAACCAAAGCAGGCGATTTGTTCCAGACAACCGACGGGATTGTTGCCAACCCGTGCACGAAAACCAAGTCGGGGCAGTTCTCAAATATTGCGTGTCGCAGATGTCGATAGAATTCGACGTAGCCGTGGCCTGGCTTTTTCGGAACATAACGCCAAACTATATTGTCGCGATCCAAACGATTTACGTAGTCTTTGACGGGCGGCTCAACCCCGGTCAAAAGAACAAGATGCTCAGCGCGCGAAAAGAACCCCGCGTCCAGCATTCCGAACATGACCGCGCCGTGTCCACCAAGCCCTGAGTAAAGAACGTGAACGACACGTCGGACATTTTCTTCGGTCATTTGTGTCGTCTCAATCTAGTGCAGTTCAAAAACATTAGCTTGTGCCAATTCTGGTCGTTATTGCAGCCGCCGCTTGACAGTCAACGCAAGCCTGAGCGCGACACCAATCGGATTTGTCAACGCAACGGGCGAGACGCGATCACTGGCGCGATCGAAGTCGAGGAAACGTCTGGAATTGGCTGTCACGAACTCACCAAGCGCTTCAATCTCTTCTATTCGCATGTTGTTCAAATGCAGGCACATTGTGTAAAGTCCAACGCCAAAGTTGACAGGACGTTCGAACAACTGCGGAACAAAGGTAAGTCCCTTGTCCTGCCAGGGATAGATCCCATAACCGTCGGTAACTCTTTTGAAACCCAAGGTTTTCAAGGCAGCCAAGGTAATTTCGTCATAACTGTGAAACGGCGCCATGAAAATATCTGTGCCGATTCCTTGCTCTTCCAGAATTGCTTGTCCCGCTGCCAGATCGGCCTTCTGTTCATCAAAGGACCGTCCCGCAAATTCGCTTCGTGGCGAAATCCCAAGTAACCCACGGTCGGCACTGTTGATCCGGTGCTGGTATCCGTGCTGCGAGATGCTCCACCCTTTTGCTTGGAGAGTTCGCATCGTTTCCCAAAAGGCAGGATCGGGTGTGTCGACAACCAAGTCGGGATCCTGATTGTCAGGGACAACGCCCAAGAGCGGCCGAACGCCCGCGGAATCGAAATATGTCTTGGCCAATGCAAATTTCGTATGATCCATCGTAGGGCATATATCATCCAACCTGATCACGAAGCGTGCCAATGACATCGTCCTTTCAACTGATCTGATCCTGCAAGGTTGCTTCGATGCGCCTGAAGCAATCCGCATACTGGTCTTCCGAAGCGCCATGTGGATCGGCTATCTCACCCGTTTTTCGCCTTCCAAGGTCATCGAAGAGAACGACGCGTGACTGCAATTCGGGATGTGTTGCCGACACCTCCGCCAAGGTGCGGAAGTCAAAGACAACGATATGTACGTCTTTGCGATGATCATGTTTCAAGGCTTTCAGGTTGCGCGACCTATGCCGGCTTCCGTCCAGACCCTTTTCTTCTAGAAAACGGGCAGCGGCTGGACTGATCCCCCTGCCCTGCAACGGGAGAACACCCGCGGAAAGCACCTTGCTGAAACCTGCGTGCCGGAACAGAATTTCTGCAACGGCACTGCGGTTGATGTTTCCCTGGCATAGGAACAACACCGGCTCGTCCGGATGCAAGCGGCGAAAGCGATGGCGACGGGCCAGCCGCGCCGTCGTCATGCGCAGGGCAAGCAAGCCCCGGCGCCATGTTTTTACAACAACTGGATTCAACTGGCCCAAGGCGGGCAGGAGATCGTCGCTTTGCTCGATGTCGAGATGCTCTCGTCCACCTAGAGCGCGTGGCAGGGCCGCAAACCAGTCAATCAGCGGTGAAGAGCGCGACAGCCAGCGATGGCGTTGTCCGACCACCCACCGCAGGTCATTCTTCAAGTTTCTCACTCGCACCGGTCGATCACTACGGACCAGAGCGTCTGGCAGATCCATACCGAGCGCCTGAGCGACTGCGAGCGCCGGAAAGTCCACGCCGGCGCGAATTGCAGTCTCTATCGACCCCCAAGGACGGCAATTCATTTCCATGATCGTCAATTTGCCGGCGTCGTCCTTCAATTCAACCATCATCAACCCTGACCAATTGAGCTTGGCGGCGATGTGGCGCGCTATGTCGACATTTTCTTCCGACACCGGGATATTGCAGCGGAAGCTGCTACCTCCGCCATCAACAGGTTCGTGCAACCGGCGGTTCATGGAAACCGCCACCAGTCGCCCTGCGTCGGCAAGCAGATTCAATCCCGTACCCCGTCCGTTCACGGGCCGCTGCACGAGGACTGGAAGCCTTGGCAGATCTTCGGCCAATTTGCGTTCAAGCTGCGCGGTTTCCAGACATTTTTTAACCTCGAATGTGTTGACGAAGTTGTCGCTGATCAGACAACTGCGAACCGGTTTGACAAACACCGGACCATTTTCAAGGAGTGCGAATGCAGGCGCCGTGTTATCGCCGGGCGCCAGAAGAACACCGTCAGGTGTGTGCAGACCTACTTGACGCGCCAGTTCCAGCGCCTTCGCTTTGTCCACCGCTTGTCGATAAGCTTCGGGATCGGGACCAACGATTACAGTATGCGATGCCAGCTTTGCATAATCCGCGTAGACCAGCTCACAGGCTACATCGTTGATCGGGAATACTGCATCGTAACGATTGTCTTTCAAATGGGTTTCCAGACGATACAAGAATGCGGCAACGTCTGTCACAGGGGACCCCAGGAAATGACGCCTCCGGCAGTATCGCGACAATTCAGCTGGCTGGCGGACAGGATCGAAGGCAATAATTTCAACGTCTGCTCCACGGCGACCCAAGGATCGGCAGACCGATAGAGCCGCGCGCTCGTTGCTGCCCAACAGAAGAATTCGCCTGCCCGCAAGAAACGTGTCAGACATTATTCGGGCTCAGCAACTGGCGTCTACTTTTCTTTTTGCCGGATCATTCGTGCGGGAACGCCGGCCAGAATTGCGTTATCAGGGAAGCTCCGATTGACCACGGCATTTGCACCAATACGTACACCGTTCCCCACCTGGATTCCGCCGAACAGCTTTGCTCCGGGTCCAATATAGACATCGTCCCCAAGTTGCGGAGCCTTGCCGTCCTTTAACCCGATATTGACGCAAATATTGAAGTGCGCTCTTGCTCCGATACGCGCCTCCGGGCTGATCACAATTGTCCCCCAGTGATTCAACCGCAATCCCGGCCCGCATGTATTGGGCGGGATCGTAAAACCGAGATAGATTGACAACAGGCGGAAATAAACCGCGATAAACAGTCTTTCGGCTCTTCCGATCGGATCTCGCCGACAATTGTTCAGATACTCAAATCTCCTGAGGACTCGCAAGAAATGTACGGTCGGATAGCGAAGCGCATTCCCAAACCGCCATTGGGTGAGTCCGGCACGCTGAAGATCCTCATCCCGCCAAGCCCGGTAGTCCTCCTTCGAACGGATTTTGTTTGCCGTTGCCACTACCGCACGCCTCTCAGCAAACCTTTGAAATACTGCCCCAGCGTCGGATGATACCATTGCTGACCAAACCCGCTCGTTGACACCGGGTGCGGTAGCGGTTCTCCCTGTTTGAGCCCATTGAGGATTTCGACCAAAGCCGGAAGGGCCGCAGCAAGTTGCAGCAGCGGGTAAGTCACAAAGTTGTCCTGAGGCCCGGGGATTGGCCGAACGTGCTTAAGAACCGCGCCGGTGTCGACACCG
The DNA here is from genome assembly GCF_947488135.1 of uncultured Marivita sp. Taxonomy (GTDB): domain Bacteria; phylum Pseudomonadota; class Alphaproteobacteria; order Rhodobacterales; family Rhodobacteraceae; genus Marivita. Next base: position 164,663 of record NZ_CANKYW010000008.1, read on the forward strand.
GCGTCAACCAAATGCACCGTCGCGCCAAATTCGTTTGGTCGGTCTATCCAAAGCGCCCAATAGCCACCGTGCACTCCACGGAACTCCGGAGTTATTCCTGCATGGATATTCAGCACTGGCCCATCGATGGCGCGCAGCGTGTCCGGTTTGACGACCCGTGTACCACTCAGCACCGCCGCGTCTGGCGCCAAACTGAAAAGTTGATCGCGGGTTTCGGCCGAATTGACAGAGCTGATGGCGATCATCCGATCCGCCGGGATCGGATCGGTGCGCAAACCATTGGCTTCACGTATGGATTCGAGGCGCGCTGCTGCTCGCCTACGTAGAAGCGGCAAAGCCAGTATCATGAAAAGCACCTGTCCGATTGCCGCGCCCCAGCCGAGTTTTCGAGCCCGCCCGCGCAATAACGTCCAGCGGGATTGAGGAGGTTCCACCAGAACAGCTACTGGGGGAATGCCAGCATCTTCCAAAAAATTGAAAAGGATATTTGTCGGTGGACCTGCGGATGCAAGAACGACCAACCTCATGGCTTTGCTCCACTTTTGGCCATCGGGCGCGAGACCATGCCGTATTCATCCCGCAATCTGAGAAAATGCGCGATGATCCTGTCTAATCCGACCAGGTTCGCGGGTGTATCATGGCCAAAATTGTGTGGATGCCACCAAAGATGAAATCCCGAACCCTCTTGCGCCGCCTTGGTCATTGCGCGTTCGATCACCGAAAGATGCCGTGGATGAAACACGGCCATCCTCCCGGAACAGGGCCGCAGGAAGTGGCTGGCCGGCACGTTGTCGCTTTCAGGACGATATAGATGGGGCCCGAGCAGACCGGTGTGGGCATCGACCAAGCGCAACAAACGGCGAGCTAGAGTTTGGTCCCGCCCCGGTGTTGGTCGGTATGCCCAAGTATCCGGAGTGCCGCGATAGCGGCTGAAGCCCTTTCGTCGAACTACCTCAAGATGCGACGCAGCAAACTGATTACGCGGGAAAACGATTGATCGCATCGTAATCCCCCGCGTAGCCGCCAATTCGCAGGCAGCGTCGAGATCCGCTGCAAAGCTTTCGATGCTCGCACCGGCCTCAAGGCAATAAAAATGAGACATCGTGTGGGTCGCGATTTCCTGCCCCGGACACGCGGCAATAGTTTCGACCAGCGAGGCACCGAAATAATACGGATCCTGGAATTCGTCGGGGCCGATCTCGTCAAGGTAGCTATAGTTTGATAGGGCCGGATTGCTGTATTGCGGGCGCAGCTCCTCCGGCGGAAGTGCATCAAACAACTCATCGCGCGAACCGCAAAAGACCGCGCCAACCGTCGCCCAGGTCGCTTCGATGCCGTGACGTTCAAATCGCTCCAACATCAACGGTATGGCCGCTCTGCCGCCGAGAATGTTCTTCCCGTAGCTGTCACGCGTCGCATGGTCGCGCACCCCCCAAAGCAGTTCGAAATCCAGCGACAGTACGAATTCGCCTTCTTTCATTTATGCTGCTCGATATCCGGTAGATCGAGAACTCGACACCACGCGCCCAAAACTGAGCTCGGGTCATACCGCTGCGATACCCGCGGCGCTGTTTCTGCGAGACGGGACCTGGTTTGTGGATCACTCATCACCAAATCCAATGCTGAGGCGAGCGCCTCGGCCGTGAGGTCTCGAACAAGAATGCCGTCAACATTGTCCTCGATGATTTCTTTCGGTCCGGTATCACAGTCAAATGCAACACAGGCGCAACCGGCACTCATTGCCTCGACCAAAACGTTTGGGAAACCCTCAAACCGCGAGCTAAGGACGAAGAGATCAGCAGCAGTGTACCAATCTGATACATTACCAAGATGCCCCGGCAGAAAAACCCTTTCAGTCAGCCCAGACTTAGCAGCAACAGATCGAATGTTGCGGCCGGATATCCCCTCTTCGACTCGATCTGGCAAAAGGCCAAGAATAGCCAGATCCCACTCCGGGTGATCACCGGCAACAAGGGCGAAGGCTTCAATTAGAATATCAAAGCCCTTCTGATAGGGTTTGGTTCCAACTGCGAGCAAAAGTTTGCGACCCGACTTAACGTGCTCTTTTGGGCGCACGATTGGCGGCCCCGAAGGTAGACTGCTCTGAACCGCATTGGGAATGATGGCCACATTCCGGCTACCGGTCTCGCGTTGAAGCCAATCTGAAATTGGCTGCGTTTGAGCGACCTGGCAATCCGAGAACCGGTAAACGAGACGCCGCAAGATGGTCCAGATTTGGTCTTGCTTCCGATGCCAGGGTGCATTGCGTTCCGAGACGACAACACGCGTCGGCGTACCAAAGGAAGACACAACTGCCATAACCGACTCGTGTGGCATCATCGCCAGCATTGCGCTCACCCGATGCCGACGCAGCACTTTACGAACCTGTAGGCAGCGACGCAGGTTGATAATCAGTTTCCCAAGAAGACTGCTTCGTCCTTCGTCAAATCCGACAGTCTCGCGCTTGATTCCCGCGGGCAACGAGAAAAAATCCGTTTCGGGTGTGGAATGTGTGAGGACAACCACTTCATGGCCTAGACGGTTGAGTTCGCTCGCCAGCCAGACTGTCACCCGCTCGGCTCCGCCAGCTTTGAGAGTGCCAATGAACAGGCAAATGCTGCTGCGTATATCGGTCAAGTGAAATCGCCCTTGCGCAGGAATTGACGAACACTCGCTCCCACTTGACGAAGTGAAGCGATCCTGCGTTTGGCGAGGTGCATCAACCATTCACTTCGGTGAGGGAAAGAGTAACGACGAAAATGACAGATCCGAGGGCAGGCTTCGCGTCGGCTCCAAAGATACAAGTATTTCGGATACCGGATATTGTACTCGGGCGGGAGTGTGGCGAGACGTAGATCCGAATGCCAAAGCAGTTCGCGCAATGTGACTTGATCCTTGCGAAAGCCAGCAGCCTTGTAAGACTCCGACCAAGCTTCCAGCAACGCCAAAGTCTTTGCATTCTTCCGCACCGCGATAACACCGGTGTTGAACTGCGGAAAGGCGTCCGGCAGCTGTTTGGTCCAGACAGCGCGTGTCGCGCCCCGGTTCCGGGCATGTGCGTGCGCCATGGCAATGTCGAACTGATCAAGCACTTTGAACAGGTCGCTCACATCTTCCAACACGCGGATATCGGCATCGAGAAACAGCGTTCGATCGAACGGGGACCGCATGAGGCAGTCAACTTTCGAACGATGGTGGACTGTTTCAAGCGTGATCACCCGGTCGAACACATCGCTTACCGTGATCCCGAGCCGCGGCGCGTCGGTGAACAGAGCTATGGCAACATTGGGCATGTGACGCTTGACCGACAGAGCGGCCGCTTCCGCGCAGGCGATGAAGCGTGCGCCCGTGGCAACAAAGACGACTCCTGTCGTCGATTGGGTCTGCCCTGTTTCGTCCGGATGTGCGGAAGTCATCAAGATGCCGCTTCAATCAACTGGCGATGAATTCGATCCGAATCCAGACCGTCGCGCACACGAACGATGACACGCGCCAATTTGTAATCAGCGGACGGTTTCGCTTGAGCCCGCCGCATCGCCGGTTTGCGGCAATCCACCAACTCGCGCCCCACATGGGATGACAAACGCTGCATGCCCACATCCGATGTCATAAATGCCGCGTAGTCGAGTAACAGCATATCTGGGTGCTCACGTTTAAGGTCCAGCAATTTCCGATTGTAGACGCACCAGGCCCGGAGGGCATCGGGCAGAAAGGTCGGATCACGGCTGATCCACCGCCGGCCTGCCCGACGCAGGTAGTGTCCGAAAACCTCGACCGGGTCTCGGAAAACGCCGACCAAGATCGGTGCGTCGAGGACCTCACACCAAAAGTCGAAAGTCAGTAATGTCCGCGGGTCTTTGAAACCCCAAAGTGATTTCCCAAGAGCCTCAACGAGGGTCCGTGCTTCGTCAACGTGATCACCTGTTGCAGCACCCGGCGCAAGAGGGCCGATCAACCGCAGGCTTTCGACACCTGTGTCACCGAGCAGGTCCATATTGAGGTCACGGGTCTCAGCCCGCTCCATTTTGTTGCCGTCGTCATACCCGCCCGCCACCTCCGCGCCAATCATCGCAATACCGCTGCGGTGAAGCGTATCGGCAATCAGGGTGGTGCCGGATTTGTGCATGCCTAGGACGACAACTACGGACATCGGCGCTTACACCAAAAACTGTTTGGTATGGAAAATTTCAATTTTAAATATCGCTGTTTCGTCATGGGATATAGGTGTCGTTTTCTCTACGAGCGACGCGTGGGCTTCACGCCACGTTGGTCGAGCAATTCCCACAAAAGAGAATGCGGTTTGGCCCAAGATTTCTTAATTCGCCGATACAATCGCCGTTTACTAGTTATGAGGCTTGGCTCTAGGCCTCTGCAATTCGCTGGAATGTTGAGTTGCTTTCTATTAGCGCCGCCCATGTATCGCAACCGACCACGCGACCTCCCTCTACGACGACAATACGATCGCAGCGCTGCACAGTACTGAGGCGATGCGCGATCATCACTACGGTTTTTTCTTCGGGCAACGCGTCAATGGCGGCGATTGCCTCGCGTTCGGTCAAGTTATCCAGTGCGCTTGTGGCCTCGTCAAAAACTATGAGGTCAGCATTATGGTACAATGCACGGGCTATTCCGATACGCTGACGCTGTCCCCCGGAAAGCCGGACACCTCGCTCACCGATTGCCGTGTCGTAACCATCCGGCAACTCATCGCGTATAAATTGATCAAGCTGGGCGATCCGAGCCGCTACCTGCACGCGTTCCTTGCTAATCTGTCGGGGGTGAATACCGAGCGCGATATTCTCTGAAACGCTCGCATCCGTCAGGAAGATGTCCTGCGGAACGTAGCCAACGCTTTGCTGCCAAGCCCGGACATTTGTTTTTGAGATAGGAACCCCGTCAACAATCAGGCGTCCTTCTGTCGGCGACAGCAACCCCAGCATAAGGTCCGCCAAAGTTGTCTTGCCTGCTCCGGTTCCACCGACAATTCCGATTTTTTCGCCCGCACGAATTTCCAACGAAATGTTGCGAACTCCGGCATGGGAAGAATTGGGGTAGTGATAGGCAACGTCCTCAAGCACCAATCGATCGCGCAGGCCCAAGCCTTCCGGTATGGTTTCCGGCAGCGCATCCCCAACGGTTCGTGTAAACAGATCCTCATGGATGATTTCGACAGCCCTCGTTCCCGCTTGAAGACTGGCAAGCGACTGGTAAAGCTTGGAAAATTCTGGCATCAGCCTTTGCCCTGCAAAAGCAAACAGCCCAAGAGTCGGCAGTATGTTCGCCAAGACCGCACCTGAGGCAAGGCCCTCAGCATCCATCATCAGAAGGCAAATCAGTATGATGCCACCAAAAACCAAAGGTTGCAGCACGAATTGCGGTACCTGGGATATCACCTGAATCCTGACGAGCGTGCGCGCCATCCTCTGCGACGGCGCGCTGTAGCGCGCCACATAAGCGCTCTCCCGTCCCAAGATCTTAATGCCCTTGATACCGCCCAATGCCTCGTTTGCGACCCGGAAACGCTCACTGTTGGCATCTGCTCGATGACGGCCAAGTTGCTTCAATACACGCCGATTTAGCGCATAGATCCCGCCGTATATACCGCCGAGTAAACAGAACGCGACAATCGCTATCAGCGGTTCCACAAAAAGAAGTAGGCCCAAGATAGCGAGAGTAGTCAGTGAGGAGGCGACGAGTTCTGCCGCAGGCCTGAAGAATTGAGCTATTACCTGTTGAGTTTCTGCTAGGATCCGCGTGCTCATCTCCCCCGAATGGCGATTCAGGTAGAATTCGTAGGGTTGTCTTAGATAACCTGCGATTAGCTTCCGACTGATGGAGTGTATACGCATGGTCGAAAATCGCGCGATAGTCCACGTCTTTAGAATCTGGATGCTGCTTGTGAGCATGATTATTCCAAGAGAGGCCAGTCCCAACCCGACCAAAAAGGCATAGTCGCTCTGAAATCCAAAATTTTCGTAAGCCCAAGACAGTGCCGGCACTGTATCAATGCGCCGAGGATCGGAAAGCACAGATAGGAACGGCAAGACCGAACCCACCATAAGCGCAGAGGAGAACGCGCCGAGGATCACAACCGCTAGCACGATCCAGGCATTTCTCCGTTCACGTGCATCCAGCAGTTCCCAAGCTTTTCCCCACGTCTGGCGATCGATCATTCTAGTTCCCGTTTTTCAATTGTGAGAGTCGCTTAATTTTAGTACGAGACGCCCTATCCATTCCCGAATTGCCATATTGGTCAGTCTTAGATTGCGTTGAAAATTCCATCCAAGGCCACTGGACCAGCTTCGAGTTTGGAAATCCACAGGGAACGGTATGATCTCCTGCCAGCCTGCAGCTTTAAAACTCATCATGGCGCGTGGCATATGGAAAGCACTGGTCACCAGGACCCATTGTTCGCCTTCCTCGGGTTTTGCTTGGGCATAGCTCAACCTGGCATTCTCGGTTGTGTTCCTCGACCGACTTTCAAACAACGTTCGGTGCGACGCAATTCCCTGTGACTGAAAAATTTGCTCCGCAATTGCAGCTTCGGTTACCTCGCTTCGGCTCAGGTCACGTAGGCGGCCACTGCCACCGGAAAAAAGCAATTGCGCGTCCGGGAATTTCCGAGCGAGCGCGAACGCGGCAAGGTATCTGTCGCCACCCTCTCCAATCTGTGGTTGTCCAGAGTGCAAACTGGCCGGAACATCCTCCCCACCGCCGAGTACAATAATACCGTCTACTTCCTGAAGCTCCATCTGAACGGGGAATTCCGTTTCAAGAGGACGCATAAGGATATCTCCGATTGGGAATGCACCTATTCCCAGAAACGTAAGGAACATAGTCGCAGCGCCAAAATCAACCAATTTTGACCAATGCCGTCGGTTGGCCCAAAACGTAATGCCCGCCAAAATGAGTAGCCAAGTTTCAAGTTTCAGTGCAGGCGTTATTAGCTTTGAAATGATGAAAAATGCGTTTTCCAATTATCAGCCGGAAATAATTATTCTTCAGTGATTGATATATTCTAAGTAGATATTGAAGTTTACTACTATTTTGCCCGAGCGCTACTTGATAGTCCTTGACTAGGTGTTCAGTCCCGGCGTCATGCCGCCAATCGCTTCACAGGTACCAACTCGCCGATAACGTCGCGGTAAGCGTCCACCACGATATTCTGCCCGAATTCTTGTTCCATTTTTGCGCGCCCCGCACACCCCAGAGCGGCGCGTTTCTCGTGCGGCAACGCAAGGAAAACTTCGCAGGCCGAGGCAAGGCTCTCGCCGCTGCGAACTTTGCATAGGAAACCCGTTTTTCCATCATCCACGACCGCGCGGCAGCCGGGAACATCGGTTGCAATGAGAGGGCGCGCCATCGCCGCCGCTTCGATGAGTGTTCGTGGTGCACCTTCACGGTAAGACGGCAGAACGACACACTGTGCGGCCTCGATAAAGGGGCGGACATCCTCCACGGTCCCGAGATATTCGATGACGCCCTCTTGTTCCCAGCCGGATACGACGTGCCGGCTGATGGCCGTGCGGTTCTCTGCTTCGGTCGCACCAAGGAGCTGGAAGCGAACGTCAGGGTGCCGCTTCTTCACGAGACGCGCCGCTTCGACGTACTCCAACACCCCTTTGTCCCGCAAAAGCCTGGCGATCATCAGAAATTCCGGCGCTTCGCTTTGAGACGGATAGGCAACCGATGCAAAGCGGTCCAGATCAATGCCGGACCCCGGGAGACACCGCGCTTGGCCCTCTGTTACAAGGCCGCGTTCTAGAAATAACGCCTTGTCATCTTCATTCTGGAAGAACACAACCGGCAGATTTCGGAATGCACCCTTGTAGAGCGTCACGGCAACCCGCTCCAGCAAACCTCCCGACAGGAAAGCGGTGCCCAAACCTGTGACGTTCGGGATAAACGGGATCTTCGCGGCCTTTGCGACGAGTGCCCCGAAAAGGTTGTTCTTTATGGTAAAGCTCAAGATCACGTCTGGCCGGATTAGCCGGAAATGATGGCGAAGGCGCAGTACCAACTTTGCGTCCTGAAGCGGGTTGAGTCCCTTCACATCCATCTCGAGATGTCGGACGGTACATCCCAAGGCCGTGAGTTTCGGAACAGAATCGTCCTTCGGCGCGAGGATCGTGATTTTGTGGCCATCGGCGAGCAGCGCCTCCACAAGTGGTCTCCGAAAATTCCAAATGTTCCACGCCGCGTTCACTGAGATGAGGATCTTCATGCGGGCGATTTCTGACGGGTGAAATGGGGCAGACCGTGCTTGATCGCGAAGGACATTGATTGTTGTTGGCTCATTCGCGAGACTTCGCTCTGACAGGTGCTGGCCCCATATCCGCTCCCAGCTTCAAGTCCTCTTGGAGACTTTCAATCTCGGCTTTCAGCGCATCATACTCTTTCAGCTTTCGCTGAAGGAACTGGCTGGTGAGCGCGGTCTTCTCCGCAACCCCTTTCGGCGTCAGGATATAGGCGTAGCGCAGCTTTTTGTTCGAAGCACGTAAGTTGCTGATTTTCAGCTGCCCTTTTTCGATCAACGCATTGAGACAGAAATTGACCGCGCCCAGGCTTATTCCGAGTTCACGCGACAAAGCGCGCTGGCTCATCTGAGGATTGTCCTCAAGCAGACGCAAGATGCGGAAGCGCACATCCTCCCGCAGTTTATCTCTCTGAGACGCCATCGACTAAGACGCGTGTCAAACCACGGCTACCGCAGCGAGGCTCGCGGCGATGCCAGCTCGAAGTAAGGAGTCCAAGTCACTCAAACTGCCACGGACATCTGAGTTCATACTTGAACAAAGAACACAATTCCTCACGAAATTCCAGACAATTGTCCTGAACGGCGATCGCCAGAAAGAAACAATCAGTTTCGCGCTCGTTACAAGCGCAGGTCGCTTTCGCTTTCGGGAAGCACATATTTCAGGTCGTAGAGAACATGATTTGTCCCACCGAGCTTTCTGAGGTTTTGTGCTCCGGCTTCCCGAAACTGCTTGTGTGCGACGGCCAGTAAAATGCCATCGTAAGAGCCCTCTTCCGGGCTCGAAACCATGTCAATTCCGAATTCGGCTTTCGCTTCCTTCGGATCGACCCAAGGATCATGCACATCAACCTCGGCGCCGAACTCCTCGAGCTCGCGGATCGTGTCGATCACACGGGTGTTCCGAAGGTCGGGGCAGTTTTCCTTGAAAGTCAGGCCGAGCACCAAAACCTTGGCGCCCCGAACCTGAGTACGCCGATGGATGAGCGCCTTCACAAGCTGGCTGGCAACATAGGCGCCCATACCGTCGTTCAGACGACGACCGGCCAGGATGATCTGCGGATGGTAGCCGATCTCTTCGGCTTTGTGTGTCAGGTAGTAAGGGTCGACGCCAATGCAGTGTCCGCCAACCAAACCCGGCCGGAAGGGCAAGAAATTCCACTTCGTCCCGGCGGCCTCCAAGACCGCTTCGGTATCAATGCCCAGTTTGTTGAAAATGATCGCAAGCTCATTCATCAAGCCGATGTTGAGATCACGCTGCGTATTTTCGATGACCTTGGCCGCTTCAGCCACACGGATGCTGCTTGCCTTGTGAGTTCCTGCAGGGATGATCGCACTATACAGCGCGTTGATCCGCTCTGCCGCCTCGGGTGTGGAGCCTGACGTCACTTTGACGATATTGGGCAGACGGCGTTCCATGTCACCGGGATTGATGCGTTCTGGCGAATATCCCACCGTGAAATCATCGTTCAATTTGAGACCAGATTCACGCTCTAGAATCGGGACACAGATTTCTTCCGTGGCGCCGGGATAGACTGTCGACTCGTAAATAACCGTGTCGTTTGTTTTCAAAACGCGCCCCACTGTTTCCGAAGCGCGCTGCAACGGCGACAAATCGGGGCGTTTCGAACGATCAATTGGCGTCGGAACGGTCACAACATAAATAGTACAGTCCCTGAGGTCGTCGACATTGGCCGTGGTCGAGAGTTCGGTCGAAGCCCGCAGTTCGCTCTCCGTGACCTCGCGCGTGCTGTCCGCTCCGCTTTGGATCTCCGACAAACGCGCGGGATTGACATCGAACCCCACCGTCGGGAACCGTTTACCGAATTCTACAGCAAGAGGCAGCCCAACATAACCGAGCCCGATTACCGCGATCTTGAGGTCATCGGAGAATTTCAAATCACTTGCCATAATAATCCCTGAACCAGCTTACAAAATCGCGGATCCCATCTCGGATGTCGGTCTGGGGACGGTACCCGGTCAAATTCTGTAGAAGCTCTGCGTTTGCCCATGTCGCGGGCACATCTCCCGGCTGGATATCCATGTAATTACGGATCGCCTTGACGCCGAGTTCATCCTCAATCGCATCAACAAAATCAAGAAGCCGTACCTTATCGGAATTGCCTATATTGACCACACGATACGGAGCAACGGGAGACAGGCTGTCACCCTCTTTGATGTCCGCGGCTGTTGCGGGTCGCTCGGGTGGAGTATCGATCAATAACTTGATGCCCCGGACAAGATCATCGACGTAGGTAAAGTCGCGATACATGTCCCCGTGGTTGTAAATGTCGATGGGTCTGCCATCGAGAATGGCATCGACGAACTTGAACAGCGCCAGGTCCGGCCGGCCCCACGGTCCGTAGACGGTGAAAAAACGGAACATCGTCGTCGGCAGCGTCCAAAGATGCGCATAGGCGTGCGCCATGCTCTCGTTGGCCTTCTTTGTGGCGGCATAAATCGTGAGTTGCGTGTCCGCTTTCTCGGTCTCCTGAAACGGCATATCCTCATTTGCGCCGTAGACCGATGACGTGGAGGCCATCAGGAGGTGTCGGACCTCCAATTTACGGGCAGCTTCCATGACGTTGAATGTACCAATGACGTTGCTGTCCAGATACGCGCGCGGGTTCTCCAGCGAGTAGCGCACGCCAGCCTGCGCGGCGAGATGCACGATCACGTCCGGTTTGAAGTCTTCGGCGATAGACCAAACCAGCTTCTCGTCTTCCAGCATACCTTCAGTCGCGGAAAACCTTTCGTTTTGCAGAAGCATCGCGTGCCGCTTTTGCTTGAGCGTTACGTCGTAGTAATCGGTCATCCCGTCATAGCCATGAACGCGGACACCGTTTGCCAGCAAGAGCTTCGCCAAGTGAAATCCAATGAACCCGGCCGTACCTGTTATCAAAACGCGCGTCATAAAAGTTCATCCAATTTCGTTTCAGCCACTGTTTTCGCTAGACCAAGCAACCGATATCGGAAATGCGTGCATCCAAATGACTCGGTGCATTTCCGCCAAGTTGTCCGTCCCTGTCCAGTTGATACCGCCACCCAAGCCTGGATTCCAGACGAAGCCATGCAAGACCGCCGCAATCGGCCGGACACCCTGACACTCTCCTATAAGCTTCTGAAAAGATATAGAAACCGACAGATACTGAAAACATGAGGGACGATTGGCGGACCCGAGACTCACATAAGTTCTACGAAGACTGAAGGTCGTCTTCCCGACCCGAGGCATCAAGCCGGGACAGGAGTTCCGGAGTTTACCAAAAGTGGTGTGTCTCTTTTTCTTAAGGATTGTCGAAATCACGCCCGGCAGGATTGCTCTGCCCCAAGTCGCGGTTCGACATCGGACGTTGAAAGCGCCGTCTTCGTGTAACGGCCCATAAGCTCCATCAATACGTAGATGCGCCCCTGCTCAGGAATGGCCTCGATTTCAGCGATCATATCGGTGAGTGGCCCGGAAACCACTTTCACCTGATCCCCGACCTCCAGTCTCGTTTCCGTCCGCAATACTGTGTCGGTATCCCGAGCACGAAGCTTCAGCGCTGCGATGATGTCGGGAGCCACCTGCGTCGGCCGACCTGCTTCAAGAGCCACAAGCCGTGACACCCCATAAGTAGAGTTGATGGAACGCCACTGCCGCCGATTGTCCGATACCCTAACGAAAAGGTAACCAGGGAACAGTGGTCTGAGCCGCGTATCCCATCGGCCTGCGCGACGGCGTGTCTCTTCGCGCAGGGGCATAAAACTTTCGTAACCTTGACGGTCGAGATTGGTTACCGCGCGATCAAAGCCACCGGGCTTCAGCTGCGCGAGGTACCACGGTTCGCAAGCCCATTCTGACAACCGGCTAGGTGACACGATTTACCGCTGTCCAAACCCGGAGAAAATGACTCCGAATGTCAAAGAAATGACATACATCTCTAGCCGGAGATTCCGGTTCCTTATGTAAAAGACATCATATCGCGCTTTGCGCTGAACCGCGCGTGGATTATCCGCATAACCGCCTCGTACTTGCGCAAGCCCGGTGATGCCAGGCCGTACGGTAAACCGCTTCCCGTAATGAGGAACGCGGACAAGGTATTCGGTGGCGTGTGCGAATGCATCGGGGCGCGGTCCGACTAGGCTCATGTCACCCTTGAGCACATTCAGAATGTTCGGCAACTCATCCAGCTTGGTCCGACGCAACAGACGACCCAGAGGCGTAATGCGGTCCTCGTCAAGGGGCGCGTCAGCAGCCCGCAGCGCTGTGCCGTTGTCCGTCATCGTTCGGAACTTCCACATGACGAACGGTCGTCCATCCCGACCCATTCTCTCCTGCCGAAAGAACACGGGGCCCGGATTCAAAAACGGGTTCGCGATGGCAAGAAGAAACGAGAGTGCGACCAGGAAAGGAAAGGTCAGAATGGCGAACGCGAGATCCATTGCTCGCTTGGCAAACAGAAACCCAGTTTTATGATCAAGAGACGGCGCAGCGTAAGACCGTTCCTCGTGCGATGTGAATGGAAATCTGCTGGTAATTGCAGCTGTGTTGCTTTTCAAAACAAAAACTCCCCGAACAAAATTACTTATAGCTGCTCAGAATCCTCTTTAAGCCGAATCGTTAACTTTTTGTTAACCTTGAAAGAAAAACCCGTTCATATCAAGGGTTTTAAGGAAAAACCGTACGAGCTTGGATGCAACCGGCGCCCTTCCGCTTGGCATCGAACAGATTGTCCACCGTGTGTCGACGACACTGGTGTGTTCGACGAATTGTTGCTCAACAGAAGCGAACCGGTCTCGCTCGGAACTCGCTTCCACGCTCCAAAATTCCAAGCGCAATGTGCATGAGAGAATCTGAAATTTGATCCCACCAGCTTCTTGATCACACGCGCGGCTTGCTGTTCGCTTGCAGGCAGTAAACCCACTTTACCAAGCTACTCCGGCATCGCTTTACATTCAAGAGACTTGCAGATTTCCTCTACCTTCCTCTCCAGCTACTCACGCGAGAGCAGCCGCTTGCCTCTCAATCATGCGGTCTCGACGGCGCGTTTATCGTGGCGAAACGCATTCAATACGACCCCAAGAACATTCGTATGCTCAGCAACCTCGCGCTGACAGGTCTCGAATTGACCGTAACGGGTCGCATCCGCCCGAACGACTATCAGCGCACAGTCCGCGTTTTTGAGAAACGCGCGGGAATCGTCGTTTACGAGGACCGACGGAAGATCGAAAATCATCACGTCAGGTTCATAGTCCGCTTGAAGGGAGTCCAGTTTCTCGGTGGTTTCCTCTGCCAACAGGATCCGTGTGGGGTCTGGTTCGGCATGATGCGCCATGGAAACTGCAACATTGTCTCCAAAGCGCAAGGCCTGCTCGTGGAAAGCAACTGAGCCGTTCATGACATCGCTAATCGCGTATGGCGGTCGGGCTTCGAAGAATTCGTGCACGGACGGGTCGCGAAGGTCGAAATCGAAGAGCATGGAACGAAGATCACGCTGGCGTCCAAGACCCAAGGCGAGGTTGCAGGCCAGAGTCGTCTTGCCCGATGACGGCATCGGAGACGTGATTGCCAGCCGCTTCCAGCCGTTTTGGCGCATCTGAAGCAGCGTTTTCGTGCGCAGAATATCGAAAGGGGTCGCCGCTTTTCGAGCGGAGCGCGTCACAATCCGGTGCTGAATCAGGATTTTATCCTGGACCTCGAAGGGTGTTAACGCCAGCCAGCGTTCGTCAAGGCCGGCAGTTTTCATTTTAGCGGGCTTCGACGCGACGCGATCTATCTCTGGAGATGAGTGGCGCGCGCTACGTGACTTACGGGCCTTGTCCAGAGCGGCTTGCAGTTTTTCCATTCGGCTTCAAATTCTCCAGCTTGCCCTAGCCAAGCCCCAGCTTGGCCATGCCTCTCTGCACGATCAATTCCAAAGGAAGATAATGCGTGTCAACATACCAAAGCGCGGTCGGCACGCCAATCAAAACCGCAACAAACGCCGTGATCAGTGCGCCACGTCGCAGGAAACGAGCCGTTTGACTTTCCATGTACGGGATCGTCGCAATCGGCGTTACATTGAACCTTTCCGAAAGCTCGGCAGGTCGCCGGATATCTCGGTTTATGACCTCGAGCAAAACAAAATATCCCACGGCCAGTCCGATCCCGGAAATGATGCCCAAGGCAGCGATCGCGAGACGATTGGGCCCGCTGGGAATTTGAGGCACACTGGCGCTCTCGATCACGCTGATACGCTGACCCTGAGCCGTAGCTTCTACCCGTTCGCTCATTCGAGCAGAGTTCAGATTGGACACCGCCGAGTTGTATCGAGCTTGGATGATGGCGTAATCCCGCTCCAATTCCGCAAGTTCGAATTCGTTTGCCGTCGTAGCGGATAGGTTTTTCTGCAAAGCCTCGAGTTCGGCAGCCGTAGCTTCGATCTGCTCCTGCAACGCAGCAATTCTGGTATCGGCTTCTTCCAGCGCAGCGTTTCGCAAGGATTGCTCAAGGGACTCACCTTCCTCCTGAGCATTCGAATTGCTCAAAGCGTTTTGCGCCGCGACAATCGCCTCCAGTTGCGCAATCCGGTCTCTTAACCGAATGATCCGCGGGTTGCTTTCGCTGTAGGTCTCTCTTAACCGATCAAGCTCTGCCCGATTGATCAACAGCTCTTCTTCACGCGGATCGCGAGAAGAGGCCTGCTGCCCGCGCAAGCCGAAACCCGACTCGATGTTTTCACGTTGCTGACGCGCGAATTCCAGTTCCCTCGAAAGCCGGTCCAAACGCTCCTGTAACAGACTTTCGCGTCTCAGGCTGAAACTCCGATCTTGCGGCAAAGCGTCCGCGTTCTCGGTCTTGAAGCGCGCGATTTCCAGGCTCTGGCGGGCAAGCTCGTCGTCGAGACGGTCAACCTCCTGCTGGAAGAAATCCAGGGTGTTCTCTGCGCGGGAAACCCGGAATCTCGAGTTCTCCTGAAGCACCAGGGTCACGTATTCATTGACGACATTCGCAGCGATCTGTGGCGAGCGCGCCTCGAAGCTGATTATCATCATCGTGGCGCCTCCGCGACCGCCACCCCTGCGCCAGATTTCAGTTGCTTCACGCATCTGCGCCAACACGGTGTCGGGCTCCATCTCGCGGATGTTTTCGAACACGTTGAAGCGATTCGCGATATCGATCAGGTTGGCCCGCGTCACGAGCCTCTGCTCGATGACTTCAAGTTGCTCCGCAGCACCGGTCTGAACCGTAGAGGGGATCATGCTGGCAGGAATTTGTGGCGCCTCGAACAAAAGCCGTGCGGAGGTCGTGTAGGTTTCAGGCAGCTTGAACGCTGTAACGATGCCCAAACCCGAGAAGAGCAAAACGAACAGAGTCATCACCGGCAGGCGGCGTAGGAACAAAGCCCAGTAAAATCCTAGATCGAGATTCATTCAGCAGCCTCACCAACACCCGCAACCCGAGTTGTAAGCAAAAGCGGTTCACGAAAGGGCTTCAAAATCAAGCCATCGTCAATCAATTCTTTGATCGTGTCCGCAGTTACCCTGTCCTCACCACCGCTGGACGCGTAAACCAAGGCGAGATCGCACAGCTTGTTGATGACGCGCGGGATGCCTTCAGACTCTTCGTGGATGTAGTGGATCGCCTCCGGGGTAATCTCTTCGCCAGTACCCCCCGCATGGCGTAAACGGTGCACGACATAGTTCACCGTGGTTTCCAGATCTAATGGGTTCAAATGATAGGCCGCCGTGACGCGCTGTGCGAACTGCCGCAGTTCGGGCCGACGGATCAGATCGCGAAGCTCGGGTTGACCGACCAGGATGATCTGGAGCAACTCGTCTTTGCCGGAATTGATGTTTGTGAGCATGCGGAGTTCTTCGAGTGTGTCCGCGCCGAGATTCTGCGCTTCGTCCACGATGAGGGCGACATGACGGTTGGCGGCATATTCGGCCAGAACGAAATCCTGGAATTGTTGGAACAAGGACACGTAATCTGCGCCTTCGGGTGCTGTCACGTCAAAAGCGCTCAAAACCCAGCGCAACAGATCGCCGCGATCACCACGCGCGTTTGAAATCAGCCCGACGGTCACATCGCTTTCAATGGTCCGCAGCAGTTCCTGGATGATGGTCGTTTTGCCCGTACCCACCTCGCCCGAGACGACGGTAAGTGGGGCCCGGGTTACGAGACCGTATTCGAGGACCGAAAGAGCCCGGGTATGCGCTTTGGACCAGAACAGGAACTCGGGGTCGGGCGACAAGGAAAACGGTCGCTCACGAAATCCAAAATGGTCATTATAAAGTGCAGTACACATGCTTCACTCGTGTCCCTAAAACTGGGGTCGCCAAATCTTGGCTGTGTCAACTTAACACGTATACAATTGTTATTGAAAGCGAACTGTCGCCTGAAGTGGGTGAGCGTGATTTCTTCCAGAAGTTAAACACCCAACCCGGCATGGCGCAAGCAGACATGACCGAATCGGCAGCATCGCTCATCCAGCTTTTTGGTTACGTTTAGAAAGCAGTCGCCCGTCGAAAGGAACTTTCCAAGTAGCTGGATCTGTCGCAGAAACTCGTTCCAAGGCATGAGGCACTTTAGACATCTCTGCCTTTGGCGCGCCCGTCGACAGACATGCGCCCCAAGGGGATCGATTGCGCTGACGGTTCGACAAAAAAGCTGAATGGGACGCCCTGAACTTGGTGATGCGATCGCTCGCGGTGCTTTGTGAGAGCCTATGATCGAGCCACACCTGGGCCGGTCAGTGCCGGGCGTAGCGGACTTTTACTTTGCCGGTCCCTACGATCTGTTGCCGTCGTATCCACCGTCTGATCACCAGAGTTGCCGAACAACAGTGACAATACTGCCAGTACGATCACGGTTGCAGTGCCGACCAGAGTGTAGAGAGCAACCGCGAGTAACAGCGATTTACCGAGAAACAGGGCGGAAACAAATGCCACGAGACCCGTAACGACTCCGATTAGAAGGTATCCTGCAACCATGTGTTGTTCCTCGATTGATTTTACATCCCAAATACAACCTTACAGAGAATCACGAAAAGGCAACCTATGACTTCGCTTTTGTAGCTTCTGTCGGCTTCCCTTCACAATCCACCGTAAACCTCTAATGATACGAAAGTCCTTCAACCATATGGCGAAAATGTGTCATTGTTCAGGTCGTTCGACGATTTGCGCCATGCCGAACTGCAGCACTTCTCAGCTCACGACCCCTTGTCGTCCCGAAAGCCCCGGGCACTGCGCTTCGATGCGCCGGGTTGAGGGCCGAACCTGCCGAAGACGCGGGTTTCGGCCAAGAAAACAGCGCTTTGGCGCACAAGATCTTTGATGTCAGGCGAAAAGACCCGGAAAAACGCATCGGAAGACGCGATCAACAACCGCGTTGAACGAGGGCATCCAGCCCAACTCTATTGACGGCCTGCGCCCACTGGTCTAGTGGTCAGACCAGTGGGCAAATGTGGATTGCCCCACCGAGTCGCAAAGGGGGGATTGCATGACAGCGGATGTGTTTCTGTCTGACGATGGAACATCTCTCGAAAAGGTCGCGCATCACTCCGTGAAAAACACGGTGGCAGAGCGGTTCGCCACTTTGATTGCCTCCGGTGCCCTCTCGGTTGGGGACACATTGCCCAGCGAACGCGAATTGGCCTCGGCGATGGGGGTCAGCCGCGAAACCATCCGCGGCGCGCTCTTGATCCTGTCGACCCAGGGAATCGTGTCGGTCGTACAGGGCGCACGGACGCGGGTGATCTCGGCCGATGTCGGGGCGCTTGGCCTCTCGGCCTTGTCCGGTGGGCGCGTCACCGATTACACGCTCGACGATGTGCACGAGGCGCGGCTGACCATCGAAGCCCGGCTTGCCCCGCTTGTGGCAGACCGGATCGACGACGACACCATCGGACGGCTCACCGAACTGATCGAAACGCAGGAAAAAACGGTCGGCGACCCGGTGCGCTATCTCATCGCGGATCGCGAATTTCACACGGTGATCTACCGCGCCTGTGGCAATGCGGTGTTCTCGGATCTCGCCGCGACGCTCTATTCCTATCTGCTTGACCATCGCCGTCGTGTGGTGGCCCAACCCGGCGCGATCGAGCGCAGCATCGGCGATCATCGCGATATTCTTGCCGCGTTGAAGGCCCGCGACGGCGACGCACTGGCCCAAGCCTTCGGCGTTCACGAACGCCGCATCTACGACACCACCCGCGCGCTTCTGGCCGCGTCCAAATGAAAGATTCCGACATGCACGTTCTCATCATCGGCGCCGCTGGCATGATTGGACGCAAGCT
>NZ_CANKYW010000009.1 GCF_947488135.1 uncultured Marivita sp.
CGCGGCTCTGGAAACATCAGACATGGCCGCGTAACTAAGACCAATCAGCCTCCGGAAAACCCGGAGCGGTTCAGACCGTGTGACCTGCGGCTCGCCATTGCGACCGAAGCAGGGCGAGGTCTGTTCGGTGTATTTCTCGCAAGCCGAGAGGAGGCCCGCGGCGGCGCAGAGCGCGAGGAACGGATTTAAACTCATATCACATGTCTCCAGAAGTTGGGATTGGCGCGCCAATCGGCGGGCACGCGGGCCTCGCCAGTGGCGCCGCCACCGAGGATGGGAAGGAGGTCGCCCAAGGCGGAAAGGTCCGCATCGACGAAGACGCTGTCGCCCGCCGAGCGCACGAGCGCGATGCGCTGGCCAATGGTGGGTTGGACAAGGAGGGCGGCCTCCTTGGCGTTGACGCGCAGGAAGTCGTAATCGGAGATCGTGGCGCGATCGTTCGGGAAGAGGATCTGGGTCGGCACCGTCTCGACGATGGTCTTGCCGACGCGGGAATCCCGCAGCTGGCTCGGATATTGCGTCATCATGATCACCACGCAGTTCATCTTGCGCAGCGTCACCAGCCAGTTTTCCAGCCGCGCCCCGAAGTAGGGATCGTCCAAGAGCTTCCAAGCCTCGTCGAGGACGATGATGGTGGGGCGGCGATCCTCGACCACGCGTTCGATCTGGCGGAAGATGTAGGAGAGCACCGCCATGCGCTCGGTGGTCATGTCGAGGATCTCGGTCATGTCGAAACCGATGATGTCAGAGGCCAGTTCAAGCCCGGCACCGTACTCTGGTTCGTCGAAAACCCAGCCGTAGCGACCGCCCGGGGCCCATTCAGCGACGCGGGACTGCAGCTCGCCATCGTCATCGAGCGACTGAAACAGGGTCTCGAAACTCGCGAAGCGCCGGAGTGAGCCCTCGGCATGGGCATTTTGTGAGACCGCGCTTTGGATGTGTCGTGACTGCTCGCCCGTTAGGGTTCCATTGCGTGTGAGAAGTGTCGCAAGCCAATCCGAGAGCCAGGCGCGGCCACGTTCGTCGATTTCGGTATCGAGGGGGTTCAAGCCCGAGGGCACCCCGGCGCGGATCTCGTTGTAGCGGCCGCCGAGGGCGCGCACGGCCATCTCGAGGCCGCGATCCTTGTCGAAGAAAAAGAGCCGCGCGCCGACCCGCTGCGCCTGCGCCGCGAGGAAGGCGGTGGTCAGCGTCTTGCCGGTGCCGGTGCGCCCCAGCACAAGCGTATGGCCGACGGTGGGTTCCTTCCCCGGGCTACCCGTCTCGTGGAAATTGAAGCGATAGCCCGAGGTGCCAACCGTCGGCAGGACCGAAATGGTCTGGCCCCAGGGCGATTGGTCCGGGCCACGCCCTTCGACGCTGCCATGGAGGGCCGCGAAGTCGGCGAAGTTGATCGAGGAGATCGGTGTCTTGCGCGCGCGGTAGCCGAAATTGCCGGGGGATTGCGCGAAGTAGGTGGCTTTCAGTGCCATGTTCTCGCGCACGATCACCGACATGATTTCCTGGCCCACGCGTTTGATCTGGGCGGCGGCGCGCTCGAGCGTGTCGCGGTCGGGGGCATAGACGGCGATGGAGAGGTGATGATCGCCAAAGGCGATCCGTCCCGCCTCCTGATCGTCGGCAGCCTGGCCGAGCTGTTCGCGCAGAGAGACGGCGGCATCGTCGGAAGCCTGCATCTGGCGGATGATGCGTTGAATGCGTTCGGCCATGATGTTGTTCGGGATCGGGCTGAAGGAGTTCGTCAGCACGATGTCGAGGGGGAGGTCGAGCGCGTCGAGAAGCGTGACGTCCGTGAGGGCCGGATAGGTTTTCATGGAAAAGAGCGCGCCGTATTTGACCTGACCGGTCACGGCGTCGGTCAGGGTGACGACGTCGCCGTCAAAGGTGGCGCGGCAGTTGCTCAAGGTATGCGAGAGGGGCAGGGCGCTTTGCCCGAAGGCGATGGGGGAGAAGCTGCCTGCGTTCAGCGTGTTGAGGTAGCCCAGCCACTCGCCGCCCGATTTCGTGAGCCTGACGGGGTTGGCCGAGGCAAGCGCAACCTCGAAGAAGCCCATGACCTCGTTCAATTCCTGCATCCGTGTCGCGCGGTCCTTGACCCAAGCCTTGCGGGCCAGCGCGCGCAGGAGCGGAATGCGCGCGGAGATGTCGGGACGCCGGATGACGCTGAGATAGAGTTGGCGCTTTGCCGGGCGCAGGTCTTTGACATGGGCCTGCCAGTGGGCGTCGATCGCGGCGGCAAAGTTGTCCCCCTCGATGGGGCGCATGCCGAGATCCTGCGGGACCGAGATCCGATGGATGTAGAAACCGAAGGCGTTGCCGGTCTGGGCGACGATGGCTGCGACCGCGCGTTTGAGCGCATCGAGCCGGGCATCCTCGGTGGTCATCGGGTTCAGCCCGTCGAGGCGCAGGGTCGCCAGGAGATCGCCCTCGCGCAGGACCATGACATCGTCATCGGCGAGGGCAAAATACGGCAGGTGTTCGGCGAGATAGCTCTCCCGCGCGAACGCCCCGCCGCCCGCTTGATGCAGGGCTGTTCCGTGAGTGGAAAGAGTGCCTGCATCAAGCGCCAAAGCTGTCGCCCCCGTGCAGGGCCCGGTTCTTCGTCGGGCGCACCGATCCATAGGAGACGCGCAGCACTTCGAAGAAATGCGGCTCGCGGTCGGCGACGAACCAGAGGATCGGATAGGCGACGAGCCCGACCAGGAAGAAGACCATCGACTTCGTCCAGATAAACGGCAGAACGACCCCGGTCGCCAGCACCACAAGGTATCCGACAGGGAGACCCAGATACTTGGGCGGACGGGCGAGGCCCAGAAAAAGGGGGGATCGTTCTGCCACTGCTCTACTCGGATCTCAGGAGAAGCCGTCGACGATGGTACCGGCCGAGAAGATCAGCACGATCCCGATAATAACCGAGGCAAACCAGCCCCAGTTCAGCCGCCCCATCATGCACATGAAGCCGGTGCCGATCACGGCGAGCGTGGCGACCGCGATCCCGATCGGGCCGGTCAGGGCGGCCTCTACGGTTTCCAGCATGGTCTGGATCGGCGACAAGTCCTGCGCGAAGGCGGGCGTTGCGAAAGCCGCCAGGGTTGTGGCGACAGGCAAGAGGCGGCTGAGGCGATGTCGGAGCATGCGAAGTTTCCTTGTTTTACTGAAGATCGATGAGGACGGGCGCGCGGGCTGGAACACCGTCTGCGACGCGGATGTCCGGAGCGGAAACAGGCTTACCTGCCAGCCGGGACCGGATCCGATGGATGCGCGCGATATAGTCGCGGGTCTCGGTGAAAGGCGGGACGCCTGAATACTCGATCACGCGGTGCGGCCCGGCATTATAGGCTGCGAGCGCCAGGTCGATGTCCTTGAACGTGGCGAGCTGCGCGAGCAGATAGCGCGCCGCGCCGTCGAGGTTCTGGGAGGGATCGCGCGGATCGACTCCGAGGCCGCGGGCCGTGTCCGGCATCAGCTGGCCCAGGCCGTAGGCACCCTTGGGGCTCACGGCGGTCGGGTTATAGCTGCTTTCCGCCTCAACCAGGGCGCGGAACAGGATCTGCCAGTCCTGCGCGTCGAGACCGACGCGACCCAAGGCACGATTGCCCGCATGGCGCTCGGCGGTGGTACGGATCAGGGAGAGTATGCCGTCGCGACCGGAAGGCGGCGTGGCGTCCAGCGAGGTCAGAACAACATCGTCATCCGTGCTATCACCCAGACCAGCCCATGCAGGCCGCTCGCCATGAAAGGTCCAGCCGGATGTCCAGGCCGTGCCGTCGCGGCCGAAGGCGATGACATCAGCCGCGCTCCTCGAGGGTGATGTTGTAATCAGGACCAAAGCGCAGATCGCGCCCGTCACCGAACTCGAGATGATGTTTGAAGAGCCCCGGCCATATGTTGAAATATCGCGGCTCCGGCCCGTGCGGGGTGATCCGGGTCGAGACCAGAATGGCTTCCGGCTCGCCTGCGCGCAGGTAGATGCACTGGTAGCGCGGCTTGCCATCGTCCGTGAACCCTACGAGTTCATACCGGCAGCGGAACGCGATGCCTTCTTCTTGAAGGTCTTTCACACCATCAATGGTGATCAGGATCTGGTTGCGCGCTATCGGCATGTTCGGACTCTCCCCATGAGAGCCCTTCTACTTCACGACACTAAGGCCAT
This sequence comes from uncultured Marivita sp., assembly GCF_947488135.1. Taxonomy (GTDB): domain Bacteria; phylum Pseudomonadota; class Alphaproteobacteria; order Rhodobacterales; family Rhodobacteraceae; genus Marivita. Next base: position 4,154 of record NZ_CANKYW010000009.1, read on the forward strand.
AAAGACATATGGAGTCAATACGACATATTGCAGAAAAATACAAATTGCACGATAGTCGCCGCAACTTTTGCGGGAGAGTGACATGAAACGACAGGTCTTGGCGGCGATTATCGGGGTGTTTGGGGTTCTTGGGGTGCCGGAGAAGGCGCGGGCCTATGACATCGACTGCGCCATCATGCTCTGCATGGCCGGCGGGTTCCCCCCGAGCGCTGTCTGCGCGCGCGCCTATCGCACGATGATCCGCCGCATAACCCCCTGGCCGAGCTTGCCGCCCTTCGGGGTCTGCACATTCGCCCATGTGCCGGTCGAGCTTGGTGGGCCCGGCGGGGAGGGCGAACTCGACACCAACCTGCCGGAATACGAATGGCTGAACCGCACTCACGTAATCTGGTTCACCGGGCGCTCCTACGAACCGCGCGACGAACCACGTCAGTGGGACTGGTCGATCCGCTCCTGCGATCGCGAAAACCGGACCTGCCGCTACATCCAGCGGGTTTACGGGTCCCACACGCCCTGGCCCGCGACATTCATCTCGGAAAGCGGCCAGGAGATCGCTTACCCGACCAGCGTTGGCCTATGGCACTTCTATTCTCGCAGCATCATGGTCGAATACGGCGACTACGAGGGCAACATGGGTCACTCGGAGTGGTTTTCCTACTGATCTGAGCTGTCACTGGGCGTCAGGGAAAACGGGCGCACGATGGCAAGACTGGCATCAAAGCGTTCCGGATCGACATGCCAGCGGCGGCTCACCGAGCCATCATTCCAACGGTAATCGGTGAACAGGTGAATCTCCTGCGCCCCGTCGTTCAGAAACCCTTCCTGGAAAGGCCAGCCTGTCTTTCTCTTCGCCATGTACCCGCGCCACTCGTACCGTTCTTGCCGTTCTGTCTTTCGTATTGGGTGGCGGGATCAAAGCCTCAGGAAACGGACTTGCGCTTCGCGAAGAGTTCTTCGGGGTCGACATTGAGCGCCTTGGCGATGCGTTCGAGAAGGTCGAGGGAAGCCGCGAACTTGGCGTTCTCGACCTTGCCCATATGGCCGCGGCTCACGTCGGCCCGATGAGCAAGCTCCTCCTGGCTGAGGCCGCGGGCGCGTCTCAAGTCCTGGATGTTCAGTGCTACACGGTCCCGCAAGTTCATGCCCGTGAAACGGACACGGTGCGCGAAATATCGCCACGCGATATATGTTACATTCGGAGGCGCAGAGAAGAATTCTTGGAACGGCGCGAGATCGCCGGAATGGGATTCCTGCCGATACGCAGGTCACGGGATGATCCGTCTCGCAAACATTATGGGCCGTTCAGTCGTTCTTTCGGAAAAGGGCGGCACCGGCAATACCGGTGCCGCCAGTCGGTCGTCTACAGGGAGGTTGTAGAGGACTCATTCTACAGGGAGCTTTGAGGTCAGCTAAAAATCGCATAAGACTTCTTATGTAAATATTATGGAATTGGTTTTGGGCTGTGACGAGTTATCAAATGAAAATGAGTTGGGCGAGGTATTCGTGAGTTCAGCATAAGCCCGCTCGCCGCGCGATATTTGCCTCTTTAGAACCTCTTTCGCTGGGCCAAGTTGTCCACTCGTGAGGAATTTTACAATATCTTCATGCTCGGCAAATGACTTGTCGGTGCGCCTAGGGCCGCGCGAAAGATATGTTCGGATTGTCCTGACGATATCCCCCACTTTTTGATATCCATCCTTCAGATAGGCGTTTCCGCAAAAATTGAAGAAAGCGTCGTGGAAATCCGCGTCGAGATCCAGATATCTCTCGAAATCATCATTTGACTGGGCGACAGACATTTCGGAAAGAACTCTTTCGAGATCAAGCAAGAACGCCCGGCGATCTCTTTCAATGGCCAAATCGACCGCATTGAACTCGAGGATGGTTCGATATCCGCAAAGATGTTCTATGTCCTCGCGAGAGAGTGTGAACACGAAGGCCCCCCTCTGTGGGAAGATTTTCACCAGACCCTGGAGGTGCAACGCTACGAGCGCCTCGCGAATCGGAGTGCGGCTGATACCAAGCTCGTCCGCAAGTTTCGCCTCCTGCAGCGGCTCGCCCAGACGAAATCGCCCTCGAATGATTCCCTCGCGAATTTGCACCTCCGCCAGTTTCTTCAATGATTCTGGTCTTTTGAACTGTGGTGTGCCCAGCATTTTGAGGACGCCTTTCCATTATGCAGATGACTATACCACGAAAACGATTGCAATCCATACAATATCTGAGATATCAGGCGGCATCACTTGGGGCGCCCGCCTCAGGTCTGCCTAAGGGAGGATACATTGCTGAAATTTTCAACCTACGCGCTCGGCGCAACCTTGTCCTTTGGTCTCGCCTTTGGGGCCTCTGCTGAAACTGTCATCAAAGTCGGCCATGGAGCCGCTGAAACATTCCACATGCACCGTGCGCTGCTGAAGTTCGAGGAACTGGTCGAGGCCGGGTCGGGCGGCGAGATTGACGTTCAGATATTCCCGTCGTCGCAGATGGGCCCAGACCGCGAGATGATCGAAGGCGTCCAGACAGGCGTTCTGGAGATGGCCATCCCTCCGTCGTCCTTCTTCGCGGGTTGGGATCCGGCTTTTGCCGTGATCGAGCTGCCCTACATGTATTCTTCCAAGGAAGTCGCCTGGAAGGTTTTGAACAGCGGAGAGGGCGACGGCATGCTGGCCCGTGTTGAGAACCAGGGGCTTGTCGGGCTGGGCTGGCTGGAATTGGGAGTGCGCAACGTCACCAACAACACCCGTCCGATCGCCACCCCCGAGGACCTGGAAGGCATCAAGCTGCGGACGATGAAGGTGCCCGCGCATGTCGCGACATTTGAATCGCTGGGCGCAAACCCCACGCCGATGAACTTTGGCGAGGTCTATTCTGCGCTGCAGCAAGGCGTCATTGATGGGCAGGAAAACCCGCTGGCGATCATCACTTCGCAGCGCTTCTACGAGGTACAGAAGTACCTCTCGACCACCGGCCATGTATTTGCTGTTTACATGCCGGTGATCTCCAAGCCCTTCTTCGACAGCCTGTCGGCCGAGCATCAGCAGCTTATCCGCGACTCCATGGCAGAAGCGCGGACCTATCAGGCCGAGTTGATCACCTCGGAGGATACGGCCCAGCTTGAAGAAATCCGCGCGGCCGGTGTCGAGGTTCTCGACCTGACAGCGGAACAGCGACAGGCCTTCGCCGACAAGACCGAAAGCGTCCGGCTGCAATACCGCGATGAGGTTGGTGCCGAGGCTTATGACGCCTGGGTCGCTGCCGTGGCTGCAGCCAGCGCGAACTGATCGGCAGGTACGGTTCTTGATCGGGCATCCGTACCGCAGTGGTGCGGGTGCCCCTCTTTTTTTCGGGGAGGGGAAACATGTCAGTCATCAAATGGATTGATCTGAATGCGGAAAAGTTGCTGGCCAGCCTGTTGCTCGCCGCGATTGTCCTGCTGATCTTTGGCAACGTCTTTATGCGCTATGTCATGAACGCCTCTCTGTCTTGGGGAGAGGAGCTGACCCTTTGGATGTTCGTCTGGTTCGTCTGGCTGGGCGTCAGCTATGCATTTCATACCGGAGACCATGTCCGGATCACGGTCCTGCGGGATTTCCTGAATGAACGCGCGCGGCTGATGGCAGATGTGGTTATCGCACTGCTGGTGCTGGGGTTCCTGATCGTCCTGACCCTTGAGTGCATCAAGCTGATCCGCATGCCCTTTGTCGCCAGCCAAAGCTCGGTCGTACTGGGACTGCCGATCCCGATCCTCTACGCCTCTGCGCCGGTCGGGGCAGGCCTATCTGCTATCCGTGTCGTCCAGCACCTGATCCGAACCCTGCGTCAGATCGCAGAAACCAAGGCGTGAGGGCCAAACCATGCTTGCAACCGTACTTTTCCTGACGCTTTTTGCTCTGCTGTTGTTCAGTGTTCCCATTGGTATCTGCCTTGGCCTTGCAACAATGATCGTGATGGTCTTTGTCGAAGGCACGCCACCGATGGTGTTGCTGGCGCGCTCGGTAGTGACCGGCGCGGACAGCTTTCCGCTAATCGCCGTGCCACTCTTCATCCTTGCCGGTGACCTTATGCAGCACGGCGGCATGTCCCGGCGGCTGGTAGGCTTTGCCAATGCGCTGATCGGGCATATCCGCGGTGGGCTGGCCTATGTGAACGTGCTGGCCTGCGTGTTCTTTGCCGCCATTTCGGGATCGTCGCCTGCGACAGTTGCGGCCATCGGGTCGAACATGATCCCCGAGATGGAAAAGGTTGGCTATTCTCGCCGGTTCAGCGGCGCGCTAACCGCCTCGTCGGGGATGATCGGCGTGATGATCCCGCCCAGCATCCCCTTTATCATCTATGGAGTCACCGCCGAGGTCTCTATCGGCAAGCTGTTCCTTGCGGGCGTCGTGCCCGGGATCCTGTTTGCGCTGATGTTCATGCTCGTCGCACGGATCCTGTTGCGCAACGATACAGTGGTTCAGCAATCAACCAAGCCCTTCTCCGGCCCCGGTGTCTGGCACAGCTTCCGCGCCTCGATCTGGGCGCTACTGGTGCCCGGAATTATTTTGGGCGGCATCTACAGCGGCATCTTCACCCCGACCGAAGCAGGGGCGGTGGCGGTCGTGTATGCTGCTTTCATCGGAATTGTCGTTTATCGAGATATCACGATCCGGGACCTGCCTGAAATCCTAGCCGGCAGCGCCAAGACAAGCGGAACGATCTTGGTCCTCGTGATTATGGCCACGGCTTTCGGCAGGTTAATCACACTCGCGCAGATCCCGTCTCAGCTCGCAACGACCATCACCAGTCTGTCAGACAATCCGATCATGATCCTTCTACTGATCAATGTCCTTCTGCTGATAATTGGCATGTTCATGGAGACAATCTCTTCGATCATTATCATGACACCCATCCTGCTACCGGTGGCCACCGCGCTTGGCGTCGATCCTATCGTTTTTGGTGTCATCCTCACTGTCAATCTGGCAATCGGTTTCTGTACGCCGCCTTTGGGGGTAAACCTGTTTGTCGCAAGCAGTATCTCGAAAGTCTCTATTGAGGGCCTGAGCCGGGCGATACTCCCCTTCTTCGTCGGTATGCTCGTACTCCTGATGCTGGTGACCTACGTGCCGGCGATTTCGCTCGCACTACCGTCCTTGTGGTGAGCAGAATGGATCTGGATCTCTCGCACCCTTCGATCGAAGACCTGCGCCGCACCGCGCAACAGCGGATACCGCGCTTTGCCTTCGAATACCTCGACAGCGCGACGGGCCGCGAACTGGGGATGAAGATCAACCGCGATGCGCTGGATGCCATCGGATTCATGCCCGCGATCCTGTGTGGGCGGACCAAGGCCAATCTAAACCGTAGCTTGATGGGGCAGGACTATCACCTGCCTTTTGGGATTGCGCCGGTGGGTATGTCGGGGCTGATGTGGGCAGGTGCAGAACGGGTGCTGGCCAAGGCGGCCGTGCGCGCCAACATTCCGTTCTGCCTCTCCAGCGTCGCCGTCGCCTCGCCTGAGGACGTGGCTCCGTTTATTGGCAACAACGGCTGGTTCCAGCATTACCCGGTAAATTCCGCTGAACTGCGCCAAAAGATGCTTCTGCGTATCAAGGCAGCGGGGTTTCACACGCTTGTCATCACTGTGGATGTCCCGGAAGAGAGCCGTCGCGAGAGGCAGCGCCGCGCCAACCTGACAGTGCCGCCCAAGGCTGACCTTCGTACGCTTGCGGAAATGGCAAAGTGTCCGGCTTGGTGTCTAGCCCACCTGCGCGAAGGGATCATGCCCAGAATGCGTTTCTTCGACGACTATGTTCCGTCGCGCGGTCGCGAAAGCTTCACCCATGCCGGAGCGTTGATCCGCGGTGTTCCTGACTGGAAGTACCTGCGGGAGTTGCGCGCTGAATGGGACGGCAAGCTGGTGGTTAAGGGCGTCCTGCGCCCTGAAGATGCGCGCCGGCTTGTCTCGGAAGGCGCAGATTGCATCTGGGTCTCGAACCATTCGGGCCGCCAGTTCGAAGCGGGTCCTGCCGTGATAGACCAATTGCCCAAGATCCGTGAATCCGTCGGCCCTGACATGCCCCTGATATACGATTCAGGTGTCTCTTGGGGGCTAGACGTCATGCGCGCGTTGGCAATGGGCGCAGACTTTGTCATGCTGGGCCGCGCGTTTCAATACGCCGTCGCAGCGTTTGGACAGAAGGGCGTCGACCATCTGATCCATATCGTCAAGGCCGATATCACCGCCAACATGAGCCAACTGGGCGTCGAAAGCTTTGACGCGCTTGCTGATTGCCTTCTTGACCGGGGTTGACGGAATTTCCGGTCAAGACGAAAGCCTGTTTCCCAGCATCCCCGCCACGATAAGGTCGGCTGTCGAGGCCGAACAAGCCATCGGCAGGTCATAGACCGTCGCTAGCCGCGTCAGTGCCTTGACATCGACATCGTGCGGCATGGGGGACAGAGGATCGACAAAGAAAATCAGCGCATCCAGGCGTTCTTCGCATATCATGGCGCCGATCTGCTGGTCTCCACCCAAGGGTCCGCTTTTCAGAGCGGTCACGTTGAGCTCCGGAAAAGCCGCCGCGATCCGTCTACCGGTCGTACCTGTCGAATAGATCGACACCGAGGCCCATTGGTCTCGATGCCGGCCGACCCATGCGACAATCTCATCCTTCCGCGCATCATGCGCGACAAGGGCAAAGCGAGGCGGGCTATCGAATGAATTGTTCGACATAGTCCTCTCCAAGACCAACTTCCGCAAAGTGCTTTCGGCAAAGGTCGATCTTGGTGAACACGTCCTCGTAGCCCGTGACCTTACCCCAGGGATCGACGTAGCACATGACGCCGTTGACCTGGAAATAGGTGACCATTTCCTCTACGTCGTCGGGCACGACCAGTGTGTGCGTCTCGCCCGGCGGTTCAAAGACATATCCGCCCTCTTCGGCGGTCCAGTCATGTTCCAGATAGTGCCAACGCCCCTTCAGAACGAAGCCATGCACCGGCTGCGGATGGCGGTGGCGCGACAGCACTCCAGCCTTGCGCACCTTGAGAAGGTTCATCCAGTAGCCCTGCGACCGGTTCAGGCAAAGCGGGCGGAACCAGACGTTTTCCGCCTGCGGAACCCAAAGCCGTTCGTCGCAGTTCATGGCATTGGGAATGACAATCTCGTCCTGCACATCCTTCGGAAAGGGCAGCTGATAGGGCATGCGTGACGTGTCTTCGGTCATGTCTTCATCCTCACATTGCAAGATAGCCGCCGTCCACCGGGTAAACCGCCCCGGTGACAAAGCTTGCCTCTTCGCTAAGAAGCCAGCGCACCAACGCGCCAACCTCCGAGGCTTTTCCCCAGCGTTTCATAGGCGTTCGGGCCATGATTCCTGCGGTGCGCGTGGGATCATCGCGCAGCCCCTGGGTCATCTCTGTCTCGATCCAGCCGGGGGCGATGGCATTGACCCGAATTCCGTCCCCGGCCCAGCTCCCCGCAAGCGCCTTGGTCAGTTGCGCGACCCCCCCCTTCGATGCCGAATATGCCGGCACCAGCGGGCCGCCAAATGTGCTGAGCATCGACGCGGTATTGACGATCGCGCCGCCTGAGGCCGCCAGCAGCGACTGGGCGGCAAGACTGCAGCGCATGGTGCCTGTAAGGTTGACCTCCAGCACGCGGGCAAACACGTCGATATCATATTCTTCGCCCCGGCGCAGGATGCCCGCGCAGTTCACCAATCCATCCAACCTGTCCAGACCGCCAAAAAGCCCCGCGACAGAGGCGGCGTCGGTCACATCCAAATCGGCCAGCGTGATCCCCGGATGTGTGCCGAACGCCGCGCGCTCCGCCTCCGATGGTGAGGCGGCAATAACCTGCCAGCCGGCCCCTGCAAGTGCCAGCGCAACCCCTGCCCCGATCCCTCGGGTTCCACCAGTTACGACCGCGGTTTTCATACCGTACCCTCCAGATCCACCGCCGCCGCAACAAAGCGTCGCGCGCGCGTGGCAATGTCTTCCAGTGAATAGTCGGGCTTGAACAGCGCTGAGCCAAGCCCGAATGCATCAGTCCCGGCAGTACGGTAGGCTGCCATGCCTTTAGGGGTAATCCCGCCCACCGCAGCGACAAGCGCCTCGCGCGGCAGGACGGCGCGCATCGCAGCGACGGCTTTGGGCGGAATCATTTCCGCCGGAAAAAGTTTCAGTACTTGAGCACCAATGTCGAGCGCGGCAAAGGCCTCGGTCGGGGTCATCACGCCCGGACACCAGGCAAGGCCCTTGGCCACCGCTGCGGCGCCGAGTGCGGGGTTCATGTTTGGAGCGACGATGATCCGTCCCCCGGCGTCAGACACTGATGCCATGTCAGTTTCGGTCAACACGGTCCCCGCGCCTACGAGGGCGTCGTCCCCCAGGCGCTGCGCGATCCGTTCGATGGATGTTAGTGGCGCGGGCGAGTTGAGCGGCACCTCGATCACCCGAAACCCCGCCTCCACCAACACCTCGGCCACTGCGACCGCACGATCTGGATCGAGCCCGCGCAGGATTGCGATCAGTGGTGTCGCCTTCAATGCGCCATCAAGTGTCATCATGAAATCAGCCCCGCGGCTTGTGCGATCAGGAAATGCCCCTTCGCCACGATTTCATCAGGGGCGCGGCGGCTTTGCAGACCGGCGGTGGTCAGCGCCGTTTCATATCGGTCGGCCAGGTCGCTGCGCCCGATGATCGTGACCGGGCCGTTCGCATCGCCACGCGCCAGCGCCGCCTTGACTTCTGCCCCGATCAACAGACCAGACAGATAATCCGCAACCGCGCCGCCCTCCATCCGGCCCATCAAGGGCAGCGTCCGGACGTGGAAAAGATCGTGAAGCAAACTGGACCCCGCATCGAGACCCGCCGCGACGCCCTTAGCAAAGCCCGCAGCGTGATGGGGCCCCTCCTCCATCAGAGTACCAAGGATCGTGTGTCCCTTTAGAGCGGCGAAGATTTCACCACTCATATAGGTCGCATAATCCTCGATCCGACCTCCAGCCACGCGGATCCACTTGCTGTGGGTACCGGGCATCACAAAGGTGCCGTCCGACAGGCCAACCGCCTGCGCCCCCACAATCTGGGTTTCTTCGCCGCGCATGACATCCGGGCCGGATGCATGTTCTGTGGTGACCCCCGTGACAAAGCGCAGTTCAGTCCCGCCAGAGGTTCGATGGCATACCAGAGCCTGCGCAAGATCGCGTGCATCCAGTGGGACACGCGCATAGGGCGTCTCGATCCAGCCGTTGCGGCTGGTGATCATGCCTGAAGCAAGCACCGGCAGTTTGGAGTGATGACCCCAACAGCTGATCAGTTTGTCAAAGACCGCTTCGAAATTGCGGTCCTTGACCTGCATGATGCCCTCAGCTGACGACACCCTATCCAGCACCTCGCCGTTTGCGCCGATCAAAAAGGCGCGAAGCGACGAGGTGCCCCAATCGATCCCGATCAGCGCCGGTTCAGATGCGGCCGAATTCATTCAGCAAATCCTCGACCGTCTTGCCTTGTGCGACCCATTCGCGGGTTTTCTCTTCGCGATCGGCCTGTTCCTGTGCAAGCCGCACGGTTTCTTCGGCGATCTCTTGCGGAACGACAACGACGCCCATCAGATCGGCGACGATGAAGTCGCCAGGGTTCACGACGACGCCGCCGCAGGCGATGGGCACATTGATCGAAAGCTCTTCCTTGCGGGCCGAAAACATCGTGTGCGTTCCGCGTGGCGTGATCGCGCGGGTCCAGATCGGCCAGTTGATGTCTTCGAGCTCATCGGTGTCGCGTCCAGTTCCGTCAACGATCATGCCGCGAATGCCTCGGTTTTTGGCCAGACCGCCCATCAGACCGCCGCAAACCGAGGTTTGCAGATCGCCACCGGCATCAACCACGATCACGTCGCCAGGCTGCGCCATTTCAAGCGCGCGCAGCGGGTCGACCAGATCGCCCTTCGACAGCTGAACCGTCACGGCCTGGCCAGTCACTTTTGCCCGGAAAGCGGGCTTGATGGCGCTGTCCATGACGCCCGTGCGATATTGCACATCGGCGAAGATGGCGGCGGCGGAATATGCCTGCAACACCTTGTCGAATTTCTTCAATAGCTCCGGGTTGCGGTCAAAATCATTGAAGACCCTGAGGTCCGTGCTCACTTCTGGCATGACAATCTCCTGTTATGTCGTCGCTTTGGCCAATGCCTTGGCATTGACGGTGTAATCAGGCGCTTGGCCGGTCAGGACCTTGGCCACCTGTGTGGCTGCCGTGACGCGCGCCGCACGGATGGATTCTTCGGAGTAATAGGCGGCGTGCGGGGTGATCAGCACGTTCGGAAGGGTGAAGATCGGGTTGTCGGCGGGCGACCAGTTGGCGCGCTTGGCCGGTTCTTCCTCCGGATCGTCAAGGCCCGCCGCCGCCAAATGTCCCTCTGTCAGCGCGCGGTAGAGGGCCTTGTTGTCCACGGTTGGACCGCGCCCCGTGTTGACGAGGATCGCGCCCGGTTTAATGGCAGCGAATTCCGCGTCTGACAGGAAATGCCGGGTCTCTGGGGTCATTGGGGCTTGCATCAGGATGTAGTCCGAGCGTGCCAACAGATCGGCCTTGGAGACCAGTTCGGCACCGAAGGAGGCCGCAATATTGGCGGGTAGGAACGGATCATAGGCGATGACCTTCACACCAAAGGCTTGCGCCCGAAGCGCGATGGCCTGACCGATCTTGCCGAACGACACGACCCCCATCGTCCGGCCACGCAGCCTGTAGACCGGTTGGCCGCTCTGCCATCGCCAGATACCGTCATGCGTCGCCCGGTCGTAATCCGGCAACTTGCGTGCCAAGGTCAGCCAAAGCGAAATGGCGTGATCTGCCACTTCCTCGGTGCAGTAATCCTGCACATTGGTCACCAGGATGCCGCGTTCCGTGGCAGCGTCGACATCGACGATATCGACGCCCACGCCGTAGCGGGCGATGACCTCGCATCTCTGCATCCGTGTGATCGTTTCTTTCCCGATGCGGGCATATTGATTCATCATCGCGGCGCAGTGCGGCGCGATGTCGAACAGATCCGCCTGGTTTTTGGCCTGAAGCGCGATCACTTCCGCGCCTGCGGCCTCCAGTATTTCCGTCTCGATAGCTACATCACCAAAGTCGTAGTCGGTGATCACAACTTTGGGTCTGTCCTTTCTTGGCGCAAAGCTGGCTGAATCAATCATATGCACCCGCCGAATATGTCAGTTCATACGAGTGGCTGTAGAGCTCGAAAATGTTGCCGAACGGGTCTTCCATATAGACCATGCGATAAGGCTTTTCGCCGGGGTAGTACTTGCGCACCTGTTGCATGCGCTGCCTGCCACCTAGCTCTTCGATGATCTTGACGCGGCCTTCGAGATCTTCGTCCTGGACACAAAAGTGGAACAGGCCCCGACGCCAGTATTCAAACGGGCGGTCTTCGTCGATGGTTTTTGGAAATTCGAACAGTTCGATCCCGACTCCGTCGCCCATCGACAGATGCGCAATACGGAAACTGCCCCAGCCCTCGCCAAAGACATCATCACACATCTGGCCGATTGCGCTTTCGTCGTGGTGGATTTCGGTCGGCTCCATCAGAACGTAGAGGCCAAATGCTTTTGAATAGAACTCCACGGCCTTTTCCAGGTCAGGAACCGTGATACCGATATGAGAGAATGTAAGAGCAGCCATGGGTAGTTTGGTCCTTTGTACGTTTGTTAGAGAATGTTGCGAACAATGCCGCCTTCGATCCGGTGCGCTGCGCCATTCGACGCCGTGCTGGCCGAGATTGTGACTATCATCCGGGCGACTTCATCCGGTTGGACAAAACGCTGAATGAGAGACGTCGGTTCGTCTGACTTGAAGTAGTTGTCGATGATGGTGTCGAGCGGCGCACCCTTCTGGTTTGCCAGGCCGTCAAAATAGGCTTCGACTCCCTCGGTCCAGGTGGGACCAGGCAAAATCGAGTTGACCCGTACCTTGGTGCCTTTGGTCAGCTCTGCCATGCCGCGGGTCAGGCCCAGCATGGCCGTTTTGGTCACCGAGTAGTGCACCATTTGGGGCAGCGGTTTGACCCCGGCTTCGCTGGCCATATTGATGATCGAGCCTTCGCCCCGTTTCAGCATAGCAGGCAGAAAGATACGACTCATCCGGACGGCGGACAGGACGTTGATATTGAAATAGTGAATCCAGTCGTCGTCTGTCAGATCTTCAAACGGCTTGACTGAAAAGATACCGACGTTGTTGACCAGCACATCGACGTCGCCCTGAGCCCGCGCGAAATCGGCCAGGGCCGTTGCATCAGAAGTTTTGGTAAGGTCGGCAGCGATGCCTTTGACGTTTCCAAAGGGGGTCAGGTCGTCAACGCAAGCCGCGACTTCCGCATCCGTCAGGCCATGCACGATCACGCGCGCGCCCTCCAGGAGATATACACGAGCGGTGGCTTTGCCGATGCCCGACCCAGACCCGGTTACCAGGACCAGCTTGTCTTTAAGACCCAGATCCATGTCAGGCCTCCTTCTTTATTTTGGTTGAAGACTTGGCCGAAGACCGGCCGAACATGTTGCGCATCAGTGTCGAGACTTCCGCGCGCCACATGTCGATTCCCACGGCCATCAGGATGATCAGGCCCAGCACGATATTCTGTACCGAGGACGGCGCGGCATTCAGGTTCAGACCATTTTGAACGATTACGATGGTCATTGCGCCCATCAGGGTCGCAAGGATGTTCCCGCGCCCTCCTGCAAGGCTGGCACCTCCGACAACCGCCGCCGCGATGGCCTGCAATTCCAGCGTTTGCCCATAGTTGGGCGAGCCGGAATTCAGGCGCGCAGACATCAGAATCGCGCCCACGGCGGTCATGAAGCCGGCAATGACGAAGGTTGTAGTCTGCACTTTGCGGACGTTGATGCCGGTCAGAACGGCGGCGGAAGGGTTGCCTCCGACAGCGTATATTTCGCGGCCGAGTTTCGTGAAGTTCATCGTGAAAGCGGCAAGGGCGTAGAAGAACAAAAGGTAGAAAAACGGCATAGGAATACCGATCACCTTGCCGTAGAAAATCGGCTCGAGCGCAGGATCGAGCGAAAAGATCGGCGAGCCGTTGTTGAAGGTCAGCGCAAGACCTCGAAAGGCGATCAGCGCCGCGAGCGTGGTGATGAACGAGGGAATGCGCCCGTAGGCCGTGATCAGGCCTATGAAAAGGCCCAGAAGACCGCCCACCAACAAGATGAGCGGCACCGCCAACACCAGCGGTATGCCCAGGAATTTCAGCATCTGTGCCAGGATCATGGTCAACAGCGCCACCATGGACCCGGAGCTTAGATCAATTCCGGCTGCAAATATGACGATGGTCGAGCCGATAGCGATTAACGCCACAATGCTGACTTGCAGGAAAAGATTCGAAAGGTTGCCGGGATTAAGAAAGCGCTCTGTGGTCAGGGCGACGATCAGGGCGACAATCACCATGGCGGCAAAGGGCCCTATCAGCTGGGTGTCAAAAATCCGCTTCATGCAAAAGCCTCCTGTGCAATGGAATGCGGACCATTTGCCGAGGCGCGAACGAGATCGCCGTGGGTTACTTCGGACGCCGCGACAATGCGCGTGATCGTTCCATGCTGAACCACAGCGATCCGGTCGCTCATTGCGAGCAGCTCGTCATGGTCGGAACTGATCAGGATGATGGATTTACCGGCGCGGGTCAGCCGGTTGATCAGTTCGTAAACCGCGATCTTGGCACCGATGTCGATACCCTGTGTCGGCTCGTCGAGGATCAAGATATCCGAGTCTGTGTACAGCCAACGCGCGATGACGATCTTTTGCTGATTGCCCCCGGACAGGAAATTGACGGTTTTTTGTTCGGCCTGAACTGAGATTTCCAAGTCTCGAACAAGCTCTTTTGTTGCCCGCTCTTCGTCTTTCAGGCGCAGGACACCAAAGCGGCTTAGGCTCCCCAGCGCAGCAGCGGTGATATTACCGCTGGCCCGGAAATTGAAGAACAGGCCGTCAAACTTGCGGTTTTCAGGAACCAGCGCGAGGCCAGCGCGGATCGCGTCGATCTCGCGGCGAAAGCGAACGGGCTTGCCATGCAGCGTCACCTGGCCTGCACGCAGTTCATCGGTCCCGAAGAGCGCGCGGGCGATCTCGGTCCGCCCACTCCCGAGCACGCCACCAAGACCCAGTACCTCACCGCGGCACAGCGTGAAGGCAACATCCCTTACTCCGGCGTCGGTGGCCAGGCCCTCCGCCTCCAGCACAACCTCATCGGTAGCGTTTTGCTCCTTAGGATAGTGCTCGCCGATGTCTTCTCCGACCATCGCATTGACGATTTCCGTGACGTTGATCTTCGTTTCTCCGCTTGCGCGCACAACACGCCCTCCGCGCAGGATTGTCACTTCGTCGACGATCCGCTCGACCTCATCAAGGCGGTGGGACACATAGAGAATGGCGGTGCCGCGGCTGCGCATATTGCGCAAAAGCTGGTGGAGACGCTCAATTTCGTCCTCTCCGAGGGCTGCCGTTGGCTCATCTAGGATGATCATACTTGCGTTCATCGCGATGGACTTGGCAATCTCGACCAACTGCTGCTCGCCCACTGACAGCGTGCCGGTGATAGCATCAGGCGAGATATTGACGTCCATTTCTGTCAGCACGCGGGCTGCGTCCCTGTGCATTTTGCCCCAGTCGATCACGCCAAAGCGCGACCTTGGCATGTTCCCTAGAAAAATATTTTCTGCTACCGACAGGGTCGGCACGATGGAAAACTCCTGAAACACCGTCGCGATGCCCAGATCCCGTGCAGCCTGAGGGTCACTGATCGTAATCGGCGTGCCGTTATACAGGATCTGTCCGCTGTCGGGTTGTTGCACACCCGAGAGCGTCTTGATCATCGTGGACTTTCCGCATCCGTTTTCGCCCAACAACCCATGGATTGACCCGGGCATGAGCTTGATACAAACCTGATCGTTCGCTAGCACACCCGGATAAGCCTTGGTGATATTGGAAAATTCCCAAATGGGAGTTGCGGATGTCATCACAGTTGCCTCGGCCGTTGCGTGCATTGCGGGTGAAATATGTCCCCGACAGCGCGCAAGTGCGCTGCCGGAGACCGGGAGGAGCCTCAGTATTCTTTGGATGGTTGTGGGAAGAGCTTCTCGGGCTCTTGCAGCACTTTGACCGCGCCAGCCTGATCCTCGATCGAGGTTGGCGTTTCGACCCAGCCGCCGGGATAAGTGCCGTTCAGCGCATCAAGGGTTGCGTGCATCGCAGCCTTGCCCATTAGGAAGGGCGAGGTGTTGACGGTGGCCGTGATGTTTCCCGCGGCGATTTCTTCCAGTCCAGAGGTATCGCCATCATTGCCCAGCAGCACGATATCGGACCGACCGAGCGCCTTGGCGGCAAAGGAAGCGCCGATGATCATGTAGTCATTGGCGGCAAAAATCATGTCGAGATCAGGATGCGACTGCAGGATATCCATCCCCGCCGTGTTGCCGCCCTCGACGTTCCATTTCCCGTCGATGGACACGACGACATCGAAGTTCTCGTTCCCCTCGATCCCGTCAAGGAAGCCGCCGACCCGTTCGGTCGAATGATAGCCCGGCTGGCCTTCAATGATCCCAACCTTCAAAGGTTTGTCACCATAGTTTTCGATCGCCCAATCAGCGAGATTATGGGTGCCGTTGCGCTGCGAATATCCGACCACACCATGAATCGGGGTCGGGAAATTTGGGATGTCCGAGTTGATCATGACAACAGCAAGGCCCTTGTCGACCGCCTGCTTGAGAAGCGGCGCCGCGGCGAATTCATCATGTGTACCAAAGATGATCGCGTCCACGTCCTGGGTCAGAACGTCCTGGATCATGCCCATTTGCCCGTTGATGTCGGCGCCTGATTGCGGGGCTAGCATGAAGACCTCGACGCCTTCCTCGGCGGCTACGGCCTTGATGCCTTCGCCGATGGCGATGTAGTAATTGAATTCGGTCGCCGGCGGCATGTAGGCGATGCGGAAAGTCTCGTTTACCGGCTTGATCGCGTCGATGGGGGCCTGAGCGCCCTCCTGCAGCGGCACCGGGGTCGGATAATCCTGAGCGATTGCAGCGGTCGCCAATGCGGCGAAGCTGACGGCCAAGGTGGTCTTGATTACGGATTTCAGCATTGTTCTCCTCCTGAGGTCTGATGGCTATCCGTTGAATGGCGCATCGATCACGCCGCGAATGCCGGGTTTGACGGCGAAGAGACCGCCGCTATCCGGTTCGTTTGCAAGCACGTCGTCACTGCTCATCAGGCGGGACGTTGTGATGTAGAGAGTGTCGAGATCCGGGCCGCCAAAGGCGCAGCAGGTGGGCTTCCAGACTGGCACATCGATCACGCAGTCGATCGTTCCGTCCGGGGCTACACGCACGACGCGACGCCCTTCCCATTCGGCGTTCCAGACCCCGCCTTCGGCATCGACGCATGACCCATCGGGCAAGCCGGGCTCGTCTGCAAAACTGGCATGAACACGGCGGTTCGAGACCGCGCCGGTTTCTGTATCGTAGTCGTAGGCCACGATCTCGCGGTCTGGCGTGTCGGCGAAAAACATCGTCGTACCGTCGGGCGAGAAACAGGTGGAGTTGGCGCAAGAGACGCCCTCTATCAGGGTACGAACTGACAGGTCGGGTGCGATGGAAATGACCGAGGAATTGGCAGTTCCGGAGACTTCGTTCATTCCCCCCAGTACAAACCGCCCCGCCCGGTCTGTGCGCCCGTCATTGAGGCGCGTTTCCCAGTTGTCGGGCTCAAACCTGTGGATCAGCTCTTCATCACCGGTCGCCGGATCGAGCAAGACCACCCGGTCGGCATAGGCCACGATCAGCCCACCCTTGCGGCGCGGCGCGAAGCAGCAGACACGGTCCTTCATGGTAGTTTTTACACTGTTCCCGCTGGCTGGGTCGTAAGACCAAAGCGCGCGCCCTTCGATGTCGGTCCACCAGACAAGCCCGTCTGCGGGATTCCAGAAAATCCCCTCTCCGTGCTCATTGCGGCAATCGACGACGCGCTTTGCGGTCATGTGTATCATCCTCCCCAGGACACGTTGATATCTGATATACCAGGTTGCATTGTCTGGTGTATCAGATATCTAATGTAATGCAATACAAATTTTGGAGGCGTTTCCGATGGCTCTCGAAAGACCGAAGTCGCTTCGCGAACTGGCGCTGGAGCATCTGCGCAAGAGCATCGTCAGCGGCAATCTGAAGATGGGGCAGACCCTCTCGGAACGCAGCATCTCGGAGGAGCTGGGGGTTTCGAAATCACCCGTACGCGAAGCGCTGGCTCAGTTGAGGGACGAGGGGCTTGTAAGCATCGAACCCCAAAAAGGCGCTCGCGTCTTCTCGCTTTCCGAATCGGAGGTCGCCCAAATTTGTGATTTCCGGCAGGCGATAGAGACGGCCGCTTTCGAGCTTGCACTCAAACGCAGCCCCAATGCGCTGGCTGATGACATGGCGCGCGTGGTGAGCGAAATGAAGTCAGCCCGTCAGGCCGGAAACGAACGGCGCTACCTGGAACTGGATACCGAGTTTCATCACCTGATCTTCTTTCATGCCGGGAACGACTATCTGACATCCAGCTACACGCGCTATGTCGGGAAGATCGCGGCCTTGCGTACGCATCTTGCGAAACTGCCACAGCACACTGAACTTTCCTATGAGGAGCATGTCGGCTTGGCCAAGGCGGTACGCAAGGGCGACATGAGCGTTATTCGGGATTTGCTGTCGCAACACATCGACCGCACGCGGCAAGCCTACGAAAGCGCTGCCATCATTCTGGAGGAAGGGATTGGCTCCTCTTAGGAAGACCAACGGCGGGGCGTTCTTCGTGCAGGGGTGCGCCCCTGGTTGCATTCCATTTTGACGGACGTTGCTTTCTATTGTTGACATCTGAAATATCAGATTGCAGTTTGTCTTTGGCAACAGGAGGTAGCTATGAAGAAGTTCTTAATGACAACTGCCGCATTTACGATGCTGGCGTCGTCTGCATTGGCAGACGTATTTCTGATGGATGGAATGGTGCCGCGCGAGGGAGACAACCGCGTTATCGAGGCGGGCACCTATCAAAAAGATGGACCGTGGAAGATCGGATTCAGCATCTGGGGGTTTGGCAACACCTGGATGATCCAGATGGCCGAAGAAGCCCGCTATGCCGCGTCTCAAAATGAAAACGTTGGCGATTTCATTTTCTCGAACGCGGATTCGAATCCGGCAAAGCAGATCGCCGATATCGAAGACATGATCGCACAAGGGGTCGACGCCATCGTCATCGCCCCGGTATCGCTCAACGCCGTTTCCCCGATCATCGACAAGGCCGCAGCGGCGGGTATTCCCGTTGTCGTGCACTCGACAGCCGTGGATACAGACAATTACACCGTGGATATTCAGGGCGACCCCCATCACTTTGGCAAGGTCATGGGCGATTTCCTCGTCGATGAACTGGGCGGCGAAGGCAATATCTGGGTACTGCGGGGTCAGGCCGGCGTCTCCGAAGACCTTTTCCGTTACGAAGGACTGCTCACGGCGCTGGAAGGGACCGACATCACGATATCCTCCGAACAGCACGGTGATTGGGCCTATGACAAGGGCAAACAGGTCTGTGAAAGCCTTGCGCTCAGCGATCCGAATCCTGATGGTATCTGGTCGTCTGGTGCAGCAATGACGCACGCCTGCATGGATGTGTTCGTCGAGCTGGGCCTTCCGATCCCGCCGATTTCCGGCGAGGGCAACAACGGGTTCTTCAAGGTCTGGAAGGCCTCCGGAGCCAAGTCGATGGCAGCCGTCTTCCCGCCAGAACAAGGTGCAGCGGCTGTTCGCGCGGCCATGGCGCTGTTGGAAGGTGAAGAGATGATGCATCGCTATGTCGGGCAGCCCGACCCGATTCTGCAGGACCAGCGTGAAGACTATCTGCGCGAAGATCTGAATGAAAACCTCTGGTTCCCGTCGTCGCTTCCTGAGGAGAAGCTGCAGGAAATCTATGGCCAGAACTGATCCATAGATCCGCTGGCGTCCGACATCGGGCGCCAGCTATTCGTTTGGGAGGACAGAACGTGATCGAAGTAGAGAATCTGTCAAAAAGCTACGGACAAGTTACTGTATTGCGTGACGTTTCCCTGGGTTGCAGTTCAGGGTCGGTTCACGCGTTGACCGGCGAAAACGGTGCTGGAAAATCAACGCTGATGAAGCTGATCGGCGGCGTCATGCGCCCCAATACTGGGCGGATTATACTTGATGGCGAAACCGTCGACTTCAAAACCCCGCGCGATGCTTTGGTGGGTGGCATATCCACTGTCTTTCAGGAATTCTCTCTGATCGAGAATCTAACAATCACCGAATCCATTTTCCTCGGCCAGGAACGCTCTGCCAAACTGGGCCTTGGCCTGTCCGAAATGCGCGACCGCACACGCGCGGTGCTGAATCATGTCGGGTTGGATATTGCTCCTGACCGCCTCATCTCGACGCTGTCAGTCGCCGAACAACAGATGGTCGAAATCGCGCGCGGCATTTCGGCCAGTGCGAAAGTCTTCATATTTGATGAGCCGACAGCGGCCCTTGGAGACGAAGATGTCACCAAGCTAAAGCGCCTGATCCGGGAGCTTCAGGACAGCGGCAAGAGTATTTTCTATGTCTCGCACCGACTGGATGAGATTTTTGACCTCTGTGATACCATCACCGTTCTCAAGGACGGTCAGCACGTGGCAACCCGTCCCGCATCCGAGCTGACGGTAGATCAATTGGTTACATTGATGGTCGGCCGTGAAATGGGGGACTGGTTTCCGCCCAGAAATACAGCGACGGACCGCCCCGCATTGTCGGTCGAAGGCCTGCTCTGCAAAGATCAAACAGAACCCGTGTCCTTTACCGCGCAACAAGGAGAGATCCTGGGTATCGCGGGACTAGAAGGACAGGGCCAGCGAGGAATCGTACGTGCTCTTGCTGGCGCAGAACCGGCTTTGGCGGGCACGATGATCAGCCATCACGACGGTTTGGACCGGACCCATGACCTGAACGCCGGGGTGGGATCGCAGGTGGCTTCGGGGGTCGCGTTTGTGCCGGAGGACCGCAAGAAAGAAGGACTCTACCTATCGCTTCCCATAGACGAGAACATCGCCATTGGCCGCCATCAAAACCGCGGGTTTTGGGGGTTCGTCGAGAACACGCGAAAAATCGTGCGGGAAATGATGGCCGGTATGAATGTTTCCGCGACCAGTGACCAACAGATCGTCGGTACACTGTCTGGCGGCAACCAGCAGAAGGTCATGCTGGGCCGGTGGCTCGCTTCGGGTGCCCATGTCTTTCTGATCGAAGAACCGACCCGTGGCGTCGACATCGGCGCCAAGGCGGAAATCTATGCTCTGCTCCGAGAGCTCGTCTCTCAAGGAAAATCCATCGTCGTTCTATCGCGTGAAATGAACGAATTGATCGGACTGTGCGACCGCATTCTCGTGGTGCGTGCAGGTGCGATTGTCGCAGAGATGAGCGCGGAATCCGCAACGGAATCCAGCATATTGCACGCCGCAATCACAGGCGAAACGCGAGAGGAGGTTTTGGCGTGACAAACCCGTTCGATTCGATCCCAGGCAACCTTGGGATATCTACAAGCTCTCGCAAGGGCGGACAGAATCTGGCTTTGCTGATTGTGATTGTTGTCGCCGTCGGACTGACAGTGTCGACCGAACAGTTCTTGTCGGCAGAGAACGCGCAGAACCTGATCGTTCAGATGACACCGTTGTTGCTTGTCGCATTGGGGCAGATGATCGTCGTCCTCACGGGCGGGCTCGATGTATCGGTGGGGGCTATGATCGGGCTTGCTGCGGCCATAGTGACCGCACCCGTTGAACCGGCATTGGCTGTCTTGCTGATCATGGTCGCTGTCACTGTTGTCGGCTCAATCAACGGGCTGACAATAGCCTTGCTGGGCATTCACCCGATCATCACAACGTTGTCCACAAGCACCGTGATCACCGGAATCGCGCTGATCCTCCGACCGACACCGGGCGGCGACGTTCCCGGGTGGCTGGCCGGCACCGCCGGACGCGACATCGCGGGCATTCCGATCGAATTGCTGTGGTGCATCCTCGCGCTTCTGCTCGCGCTCGGTTTGCTGGGTCGGACCAAGCTGGGACTCTATATTTATGCCATAGGCGGGTCCGCTGAAAACGCGCGTCTGGCGGGGATCAATGTCGTGCGTGTCACCGTGTTGTCCTATATCGCCTGTTCAGCTTTCGCCGCCCTTGCCGGGCTCTTTCTTGCGACGCGTATTTCGTCCGGGGACGCGCTGATCGGTTTGCCTTTTACACTTGCCTCGATCACGGCTGTTGCCCTGGGCGGCACGCAATTCACAGGCGGGCTGGGCGGTGCCAGGGGAACATTGCTGGGGTGCATGCTTCTGGCATTCCTCAGCAACGGAATGAACCTGTTGAACGTGTCCCCGTTTCTTCAGGCCATTGTAGCAGGCCTGTTGTTGCTCATCGCAGTCGGCTTCACCCGCCGGAAAACGATTGGGATCTGACATGGCCAACACAATGACGACACCCGCAACGGCAGAACGACAAAGCTCGCTGGCCAGACTCGGAACTGCACTACTGAAACTGCCCCCGTCGATCTTCGTGATCGTTTGTCTCGTGGTGGTCTCGCTGGCACTTGTTCCGGTCCTGACCAAATTGCCGTTTCAGATGGTGATCCTTCGCCAGGCGGCGCCAGTGGGATTGGTGATCTGCGCGCAGCTATTGGTCATGCGCGCCAATTCCATAGACCTTTCAGTGGGCGGAGTGTTCATTCTGATGAACTACCTTGTCACCAGTTCGGTTTTGCACGGCCTGCCTGACGGACTGGTGCTGGTACTCCCGGTTTTGGTGGCAATGGTTATCGGTGCGATAAACGGCTTCTTCGTGGCTGTTCTTCGCTCTTCATCGGTGGTGGTTACTTTGGCCATGGGGTCTGTATTGATGGGTTTCGTACTGCTCCTCAGCAGTGGCCGTCCACCAGGGTCGGCTGGAGATTTCATCAAGTGGTTGGGCGTCGGGAAAATTGGAATTGTCCCGATCGCAGCAATCATCTGGCTGACGGCCACACTGGCACTGGAAGTCTATCTGCGCCGCAGCGTCTACGGTCGTTTCGTACGTGTCATCGGCTCCAATACCAACGCTGCTGCGCTTTCCGGGATTCCGGTTGCCAAAACCCTGTTCACGACGCACGTCTTATCTGCTGGTTTCGCAGGCCTCGGCGGCGTTCTTCTTGCCGGGTACATTGGCATGGGGTCCGTCAAGATTGGCACGGATATCGTCATGACCTCGATCGCCGGTGTCATTCTCGGTGGTATCACCTTTGGAAAAGGGCAAAAGAGCATCATCGGCGCGATCCTGGCGGCCTACGCCCTTGCCTATGTCTTCAACATCATGACCGCCCTGAAATTTGGCGAACCGGCAAAATTGATCGTGCAAGGCATGATCATTTTCGCGGCGTCTGTCGTGGCGAGCGTCAGCAATAGGAAAACCTGAGATTATGGCCCAATATGACCATATCATTGTCGGTGGCGGGCCTGCCGGCTGTCTTCTGGCCAACCATCTTGTCGTCCAGAAATCCAGAAAGGTTCTGCTGATCGAAGCAGGGCCCACCGACAAGGGTCTGTTGTTCCGTGTCCCCGCTGGTTTCCTGAAGTTCTACACTCAAAACAAGCACTACTGGGACTATCGGGCCGAAGACGAACCGCAGCTCGGCCACCGCGGCCCACGTATGCAAAACGCCAAGGTGCTGGGCGGCGGTTCATCGGTCAATGCGATGGTGCATATAAGGGGACAGAAAGAGGACTATGACGAATGGGGTAAACTGACAGGCATCAACGGTCTGAATGGCGAAACGTTCTGGCAGATTTTCCACGATCTTGAGGCAAACAATACATTCGGAGGTGACACCCACGGTGTCTCCGGGCCTTTATATGTGTCCAACCCGACCAAACTTGATAGTCTTTCGCACGCTTTCGTCGCGTCTGCGCAAGGCGCAGGCCTGCCCTACAATCCGGACTTCAATTCAGGCCGACCCGAGGGCGTTGGCTTTTATCAGCTCAATACCAGGGACACGCGCAGATGGAGCGCTGTTGACGCGTTCATTCGCCCGATAAAATACCATCATTTGTTGACGATAATGCCGGACACACTCGTGGAAAGGGTGGTATTCGAAGGCGGCACGGCGACCGGTGTCGTCGCTCGGACGCAAGACGGCACAACAACGCTGTCATGCACGCGCGACGTGATCGTGTGTTCCGGCGCGATCAGTTCGCCAAAACTCCTGATGCTTTCCGGAATCGGATGCGCAAGGACTCTGGCAAAGCACGGGATCGACGTGCTCTACGACAACGCCAATGTCGGCCGTAATTTGATCGACCATTGTGAGGCGCCGATTGCGGCCTACACACATGATCCCTTGGGATACTACGGACTGGATCGTGGACCCCGAAGCTGGCTGGCCGGCTTGCAGTATCTTGCATTCAAGACGGGCCCCGCAGCATCGAATGGTGTCGAGGCGGGCGGCTTCTTCAGATCCACGAACAATCAGGACAGGCCTGATATCCAGATATTTTCCGTGCCCGGTATCTATCTCGACAAGGATGCGACAGACATCAAGGAATCGCATGGTCTGACGCTCAATGCTTGCTTGCTGCGTCCTGAATCTCGGGGCGAGATCAGCCTTAGATCATCTGATCCGGCGCAGCTTCCGTTAATCAGGACGGGATTTCTGACCGCGGAAAACGATCGGAAAACGATGATCTCGGCCTTGCGCAAACTGCGACAGATATTCGAACAAGCGCCGCTCAGAACCATGATCCGCAACGAGGCACTGCCAGGCGCTGCTTGTCAGAGCGATGAAGACTTCGTCGCACACATCGAGAAGTTCACAAAGACGGTTTATCACCCCATGGGAACTTGCCGAATTGGAAGAAGGGATGATCACAGGGCCGTCGTCGACGAACGGTTTTCCGTCATCGGGGTGGATCGTCTGAAAGTCGTAGACGCATCTGTCTTCCCCGGCCCTGTCTCGGGCAACACATGCATGTCAGTTTACGCAACCGCGAGATATGCTTGCCAGTTCCTGTGACGATTATCCCCGAAACGACAGTCTGATGGAATGCGATCCAGTCCCGAACGATTCACCCGTTGACATCTGACATATCAGATGTCAACGTATCTTCCAGTGGGGGGAGGTCGGCATGTTTTCAGCAATGACAAAGCGAAACGCAGAGAAAGAACCGCTTCTTCAATTGGACGGCGTGGGAAAAAGCTTTGGACACAATACCGTCTTGAATGGCATCGACTTCGATGTCCGCCCCGGCGAGATACATGCACTTTGCGGTGAAAACGGCGCAGGAAAATCCACCTGTCTTGGCTTGCTCTACGGCCTGCATCAGCCGTCAACAGGGCGAATTCTGTGCAACGGGAACGAAACCCGGATTGAGAGCACATCGCGGGCTCAATCGCTGGGCATTGGATGTGTTTTTCAGGAACTCAGCCTTGCTGGCGCGCTCAATGTCGCGGAGAACATATATGCGGGGCGCGCACCAACCCGGTTCGGGGTTGTCGACTGGCCCGAGCTGCGCCGCCGCGCCACGGCTCTACTTGCAGAGTTTGGCCTCGACATCGACGTGTCCCGTCCGGTCGACAGGCTGCCGATCAGTTCCCGCCAGATTGTTGAAATTGCAAAGGCGCTCTCACTCAACTCTCGCGTGCTCTTGTTGGATGAGCCGACATCCGCCTTGGCACCGGACGAAGTCGACGCGCTTTTCGAAATTCTGCGGGCTTTGACGCGCAAGGGCATCGGGATCGTTTACGTCAGCCACCATATGGCCGAGATCTTTCGCATTGCAGACCGCATTACAGTTCTTCGAGACGGACGTTGCATCAGCACAATGGCGGCCTCGGAGACATCCAAGGAACAAGTCGTTGCCGAAATGATCGGTGCCGCCCACCCAGGAGATGTGAGCCGTGCGGGCTATGTTGGCGGCAAAGAAGTCCTGCGCGTCAGCAACCTGACGAACCCCGGTGACTTCGAAGACATCTCTTTCACGGTGGATGCCGGAGAGATTGTCGGAATGGCCGGTCTGATGGGCGCGCGCCGAAGCGAAATCGTCCGATCCATTGTTGGTCTCGGGCGCGTCACCAGCGGAAAGATTCTATTTCACGGTGCCAACGTGACCTTTGCGTCTTTGCGCCGGGCGATGCGGGCAGGGGTCGGTTTCGTCCCCGAAGAGCGCAAGACCGAGGGGCTTTTTCTGGAACAGTCGCTGAGCGACAACCTGATCGCAGCCAGTCTGTCAGAGCATTCGACCGCAGGTCTGATGCGAGCAAAATCAATTAAACGGGCAGCCCAGACGGCGGTAGAGGCCTTCAGCGTCAAGACCAACGGCGTATCTGAGAACGTCGGGGATCTGTCAGGCGGCAACCAGCAGAAGATCATGCTCGCTAAATGGCTCAAGCGGGCCCCTGCCCTGCTGATTGTCGAGGAGCCGACAAAGGGTGTCGACGTCGGCGCAAAATTCCAGATTCACACCGAACTGCTGCGTTGCGCTGCCGAAGGCATGGCCATCCTTGTCGTGTCATCCGATTTTCCGGAGATGGTCTCGCTTTGCACACGTATCCTCGTCGTCCACGAAGGCCGGCTGATGGGCGATCTGGATGCCGCCGAGGCAACAGAAGACACACTCCTTCAGATGGCCGCCGGGACCGTGCGCCCGACCACAAGACCCTGTCATACCAATCAATCAGGAATTGCGTAGGAACGATGACTGCTCACTCCAATTTGCCTATGAGCCGACCCATGCCGCACCGCCTTTTGCAGGTATTTGTCGATATTCGCGAGCTCACGCTGATCGTTTTGATCGCCGTCATCATCATCGTGATGTCGAACATCAACCCCTACTTCCTGAGCTTTTCCAACTTCAGGGCCGTAGCGGTGGGCATGGCGCCGACGGCAATCATTGTGATCGGAATGGCAATCCTTCTGGCATCGGGCGGGTTCGATCTTTCGGTCGGGTCGGTCATGGCGCTTTCCTCGACAGTCGTCGCAATGCTGCTTTTGACCGGTATGCCCATCCCGCTTGCCGTGGTTCTCGGGCTGATCCTGGGTGGCGTGGTCGGGGTGGTCAATGGGGTCCTGGTGACGGGTATGGGGATCAATCCGCTCATCGCAACCCTGGGCACAATGTCGATTGCCCGCGGCATTGCCCTTGTCCTGACCGAAGGGTTTTCCGTGTCCAGCCTGCCCCAGTCTTTTGCATGGATCGGCAAGGCAGACATCGGCGGTTTCCCGGTGATTGTTCTGCTGACAGTGATCCTGGTGATCCTGTTCGATTTGGCCGTCAGACATACGCGCTTTTTCCGGCAAGTCTATTTCATCGGTGCGAATGAGAAAGCCGCCGTGCTGTCGGGCATCCATGTAACCCGGGTGCGCATCATCCTTTACGCGTTGACGGGGGTCTTGGCGGCCTTGGCCGGTGTCCTTTTGGCCTCACGCCTGA
This sequence comes from uncultured Marivita sp., assembly GCF_947488135.1. Lineage (GTDB taxonomy): Bacteria > Pseudomonadota > Alphaproteobacteria > Rhodobacterales > Rhodobacteraceae > Marivita. Next base: position 30,662 of record NZ_CANKYW010000009.1, read on the forward strand.
TGACCGGCACGCCAACGGCGGGCAATGGCATTGAATTGCAGGTTCTTGCCGCGGCCGTCATTGGCGGCGCTTCCTTGCGCGGTGGCGAAGGCACCATCCTCGGGGCTTTCTTGGGCGTCGTTTTTGTGGCGCTGATCAACAACACGATGACCATGCTGGCTGTGTCGATCTACTGGCAGATGATCGTTATCGGCGGCGTGCTCGTCACCGCTGTGGCGCTCGACATGCTGATACGAAGCAAGCGGGACTGACACGCCCAAAGAATCAACGCCAAAGAATCCAAAACAGGGAGACCAAGAATGACTGACTTCAATGTAAACCGTCGCAGGCTTCTCACAGCGGGCACCACTGCTGGGCTTGCCGCCGCCTTTGGCCTGCCGATGCTATCAAGCGAAGCGATGGCGCAGGGTGCGGGCAAGGAATACGTATTCCTATCCATCGTTACGCAGGTGCCGTTCTGGGTGGATTATCGCAACGCGATGAAGGATCTTGAAGAGCTGATGGGCATCAAGGCCACCTTCACAGGTCCGCTGGACTTTGACACCGCAGCCCAGGCCCGGCAGCTGGACGAGCTTATTGCACGTCGTCCTGCGGGGATCCTCATCTTTCCTGGCGACCCGGCAACGCTGGCCCCTGGCGTTGAACGCGCCGTAGAAGCTGGAATCCCGGTGACATGCTGTATCGGGGATATCCCCGACAGCCCGCGCTCTACATTCCTGGGAATAAACGGGGTTCAGGCTGGCCGTGTCGGCGGCGAAATGCTTGCGCAGGCCATTGGCGGCAAGGGCAAGGTTATCCTCGGGACTTTCCCCGCGCCTTCCACGCTGGAGCGTGTCGAAGGTTACAAGCAGCTCTTTGCCGAAAAGTACCCCGATATTGAAGTCGTGGATGTGGTCAACGACAAGGCCGATCCATCCTACGCTCCGACAGCTTATCTCCAGGCGATTCAGGCCAATCCCGATATCGTCGGTATCGGTGGCACGGATGGCGACAGTGGCAAGGGCGCCGCGATTGCCGTCAACGAAGCGGGACGCAAGGACATCAAGATCGTCGCCATGGACCGGAACGATGACATGCTGCCCTACATCGAAGACGGGACCATCTATGGTGCCGTGGCTCAGAAATCCTATCTGGAAATATTTCTGGCCTTTCACATGATGCATTGGCAGAACACGGATGCCCTGAAGATTCTGCCGGACTGGAAAGCCGCGGGGATCAACCCGCTGCCCGAGCGTGTTGAAACCGGCGTGATGCCGATCACCGCCGAGAACGTAGCACAGTTCAAGCACGTGTAATATCGGCTCCCGGCACGACTATCTGCGCCGGGGCCACTCCGGGAGGGCCTGAAATGTCGAACAGATGGAGCGTCCATCACCTTCAACAAGATACCCTCCGGCTAACCCTCCTGCCCGGTATCGGGGGGCGTCTATGGGACGTGACATTCCAAGAAAGTTCGCTGCTTTTCCAAAATCCTGATCTCACAGGCCTGGCAATGGATGAAACCAGGGCTGGCAGCCTGCCCACGCGATCTCCACAATTCGGCTTTCCGCTCTGGGGTGGCGAAAAGACCTGGATCGCCCCAGACAGCTCTTGGGCCAACGGGGCTCCGTCTGCCGTGTTGGACAGCGGCGCATACGAGGTCACGTCCAAAGGCAGCAATCATTTGAAAATGGTCAGTCCAGTTTGTCCGAATTCTCAGTTATCGATCACACGTCTTGTCACCATCAACTCCGGCAACGAATGGACTATTGATCACAGTGTAACCAGTTACGGCTCGAGCTCTCGGTGGACAGGCATTTGGTCGGTGATGATGCTGGATACACCGGCAAAGATTGCGGTGGAGATGGACGAACCGGTGATGCAACCCGTGTTTGGCGACGTGGATGGAATGGTCGCCAAAGGCGATGGCTGCGTCGTCGCCGACTGCAAGAGGCAGCAGCAATTCAAGATCGGGCTGTCGAACCCAACTGGGCGCACAGTGATCCGTTGTTGCAAAGATACCCTTTGGCTGGAATGCCTGGTTGCGAAACCGCAGCCAAGCGACAGGTTTGCGCACCAGTATCCCTTCGAAATCTTCAACTCGGGCGACTACGATTATTGCGAGGCGGAATGGCATTCTCCCGCGCGCAGCCTTTCCCCGAATGAAACCCTGCAGTTTCGCCAAGTATTTCGTCTGTCTGCAGACAAGGACGCAACACGGTCTCTCAGGAATGAAAAGGAAATGATTTAGTGCACGTCTTGATAACAGGAGCAGGCGGACATCTTGGCCGGAAACTGTTCGACACGCTTGAACAGGATCCCGATTGCACGGTCTCTGGTCTTGACATCCGACCTGTCGATCACCCCGCCATCCACACCGTGGATATGTCCAGAGATAGCGATTGGGGCCATTTGCTCAAGGGAGTAGACGTGATTGTGCATCTGGCCGGCGACAGGGAGCCGGCGGCGTCATGGTCGTCAGCGATCAAGCACAATATGGACGTGACCCTTGCCCTGTATCATCAGGCGGTGGCTATGGGGGTTTCACGCGTCGTTCTGGCCAGTTCCAATTGGGTGCACGGTAACAAGAGATTCACAAAAGACGCCATAGACAGCGCGACCGCACCGGGCCCGGTAAACGCCTATGGCATGTCAAAGTTGTTTTGCGAACGCACTGGCGCCTATTTTGCCGAGCATCACCACTTGTCCGTCATCTGTCTACGTATCGGTTGGACACAGTGGACCCATGACAATCAGCCTGGGCCGCATATGGCGATGGGCCGATGGGGTCAGGAGATGTGGCTGAGCGACCGGGATTTTCTGCATGGGATGCGCGCCGCGATCGACGCAAAGGATGTATCCTTCGCCACACTGAATTTGATGTCCAAGAACCCGGGTATGCGTTGGGACATCGATGAGACGCGGAGGATCATCGGCTATGTCCCGAAAGATGGCAAAGCTGCGACTGTCACGCCATCAGTCGCACTGAAGTCAGCCTTCAAGAAGTTGTTGGCTGTTAAGCTCCCAAAGCTTGTCGAGACCAGATTTCCTGATTGGTGAACCGCACGGCCAAGTGCCACGGTCTATTCCAATTGTGCCAATCCCCTGCGCCACGAGAATGAGATCGAACTCTGCCTTACAAAGGGGACACAACGTGGCGCGTGGGCATGAACGAAGCAATCAAGAAGGCGACCGTCAAGCAATCGCATTGCAATATCCATCGTCGGCCAAAGCGCTGTGCCTTTAACTTGAGTAAATCTGGAACAGCTCTGTCCCGAGAACGGTGAAAGCGATGCGCGACTTTCATGTTTCAGGATTATGGCGGAATGGTATGGAAGCGCACAGCGCTGACGTCACGGCGGCTGACAACCACACGAAACGTTTGTAGATCCTGCAGGGCCTCACCCCGTCCGTATGCATCTGTGAAATCCGAGCATCAAAACCGGGTAGGTTCAATTTGAATCCAAACGGGCACCCATTGTGGCTGAACACCGAGGCATTTCTCAACGGTCGCATCATTTGACGAAGGCAAGACGCGTACGGTCGAGAGTCACGGCAACAGCGCCGATCACGATTACGCCAGTCAACAGTGTTTGATTATAGGGGTGGACCTGCGCGACGTTCAGACCATTTTTGACGATCGCGATGATCGCCACGCCGACGATGGTTTTGTGAACGCCCCCGCTGCCTCCTGAAAGAGCTGTCCCTCCGATCACCACGGCCGCGATCCCGTCAAGCAACAGGTCGTCGCCCATGCGGATCGTCCCGGCCGAGGTTCTTGCAACCATCATGACGCCGCCAATACCTGCCGCGAAAGCCGAGAGAACAAAGGCGAATATCTTGATGCGAACGACGTTGTAGCCGGACAGCATCGTTGTCGTTGGAGCTGCACCCGTTGCGAGGATCAGCCTTCCGAAATGCGTGCGCGCGCCAACAAAGGCCAAGACGAGAAAAATGAGGATCGCCCAGAGTGCAACATTCGGAATGATCCCGATGGTCGAGCCTGACGCCAGCCAACGCAGGGTTTCGTCCCTGAAAAGCACATTGCGTCCCCCGGTCAGCCAAACCGTGGCACCCCCCAAGACGGTCATCGTGCCCAGTGTCGCGACAAACGAGGGTATGCGCCCTTTGACGATCAGAAATCCATTGACGAGCCCAACGCCAACCGCTGCCAGAATGCCTACCACTATTGCGACGAATGCGGGGGCCTGCACAGTGCTGAGCATCAGCGCAGTGACGATGGCCGAAAAGGTCACGATGGCGCCAATCGACAGGTCGATTGATCCGATCAGGATAACAAATGTCAGCCCGGATGCGACAATCAACAGCACGGCCGACTGCCGCAACAAGTTCAACAGGTTCGGCGTCGACAGAAAACGCGGGTTGATCGAATAGAACAAGGCGATGAGCGCGAAAATGACTAGGAGCGGAAGAACGGCACGAAGAATGGCCAATTGCCGGTCGGAAAACAGTGTCAGAAAACCTCTCATGTCATGTGCCTCACAATATCCCTCTCGCCCGGCTTGGCCGAGACCTGTGCGTCGATTTCAGCTGAAATCCTGCCTTCACGCATGACCAGTATTCGGTTGGATAGCCCTATCAATTCGAGCAGGTCGTCAGATACCATCAGAATTGCGACGCCCTTGGCGGCCAGTTCGCGGACAATCTGGTAGATTTCGGATTTCGCTCCTACGTCGACACCGCGTGTCGGATTGTGCAGCACCATGACCGAGATATCGCGCGCCAACCATTTTGCCAGAACGACCTTTTGTTGGTTGCCACCGGACAGGTAGACGACGTCTTGTGCAGGACCGCGGGTCCTGATCGAGAGCCGTTCAATTAGACGTTTGGCAAGGATGCTTTCCTTCTTGCGCGAAATCACCCCCCTGACGGTCGACACCAGCGGTAGCGATGGCAAAGAGATGTTCTCGGCCACCGACATATAGCCGACGATACCTTCGGATTTGCGTTCCTTGGGCACATAGCCAAGCCCGCGGGATTTCACGACGGTGGCTCTATTCTTGATAGGCAATGGGTCTCCGCAAAGCGTGACCCTACCGTTTTCGGGAAACGGCTGCTGCCCGACAATGGCGCGCACAACCTCTTCCTTGCCGCAGCCGATCAGACCGCCAATACCCAGGATCTCGCCTTCGGCGACAGTCAGACTGACGGCCGAAACGTCCTGCCCGTCCAAGTTGGACACTTCTAGGCGCACGTCCCCATATGCATCGCGCTGCTTGTTCTCATGATAGAGCGCTTCATCGCGAATGCGGCCAACCATCAGCCTATGAATGGTTTCCGTATCCATTTCCGGCCCTGCGACCTCACCGGCCAGTTGACCGTCCTTGAAGACGTAGATCCGGTCGCAGAGGTCCATGTACTCGGACAGCTTGTGCGTGACGATCACGAAGGATGCCTTGTCCCGCAACCGCCGCACAGCGTCGAACAGGAGCGTTATCTCGCGTTCCCCGATAGAGGCGGTCGGCTCATCGAGCAGGATGAGAGGATGGGAAATTCCGGAATGTTCGGACAGAATGAACGCGCGCGCGATCTCGACCATTTGCCGGTCGTGGAACGGAAGGTCATCAGCAAGAACATCCACATCGATATGCGAAAACCCGAGGTCATTCAGCCTTTCGCGCGCCTCGGCACGCATCCTGCGGTGATCCAGCGCGAAACCCGCTCGGGTAAAACTGTCTTCGAAGCCGTAGAAGATATTCTCGTATATCCTCAGGTTGCCGATCAGTGCCTGTTCCTGAAAAACCATGGAAACCCCCATGGTCACCGCATTGCGATAAGACACGGGCCGATATTGCGCACTGCCCAGCACCATCGCGCCTTCTGTCGGTGCTACGACCCCGGAAATCAGCTTTAGCACCGTCGATTTGCCTGCCCCGTTCTCGCCGGCGATGCCGACGATCTCGTTGTATCCTATGCGGATCGAGATATCTGACAGGACCCGGATGTCCCCATAGGATTTTGCCAGACCCTCGGTCGAAAGCAGCCATTCGGTCATTTCACGTCCTCCACATTGGTGGAACGGGACGTCACGTAGACGGCCAACAGGATGGTCAGCCCTTTGACGGCGGTTTGAATGTAGGGGTGCAACGAAATGATGTTCATGCCGTTCGACAGGACCACGATGATCGCCACACCCAAAATGGTCAGCCGCACTCCACCTTTCCCGCCGGTGATGGCGGTTCCACCGATCACCACGGCGGTGATGGTTTCCAGCATCATGTAATCGCCCATGCTGGCAGCCCCCGTGCCCAGCCTCGACATCAGCAACGTGCCGGCCATACCGGCAAAAAGCCCCGAAAAGGCAAATGCCCCTATCTTCACCCGGTCGAGCGGAGCCCCGAGCAGACGGGCATTCGTCTCGTCCCGCCCAATCGAAAAAAGGACGCGCCCGAACCGTGTCTTTTCATGCAGGAAAGTCGCAAAGAGATAGATGATCAATGCGTACAAGACGATCACCGGCAGCGCTTGTACAGGTCCGGCATGGGTGACCCGGATCAGGCGCTCGTCTAGAATGGGGATAGACTGGCCATCCGAGATGAACAAAACCAGCCCCGACAGACTTGTCGCCATACCAAGGGTCACAAGGATCGACGGTATGCGCAGCCAGACGAACAGGGATCCGTTCAACAGCCCGAAAAAGAGCCCCGCCAGGGGGCCAACAAGAAATACCGCCAAACCGAGCTCTGGTGCCAAGGCGGCGGCGACCATGCCCGAAATGCTGGCAATCGCCCCGACCGACAGATCAATAGACCCCATTAGGATGATAATCGTCGCTCCGCAGGATGCGACCAACGTAACAGACAGTGCAAAGCTGATCGAACGCAGATTGCCCGCGGCAAGGAAGTTGGGCTCAAGGACAGAGAAGAGCACAACCAGGAGGACAAGAAACCCGAGAGTTGCGAGCGGACGATAGTCCCGATGACCGGTGTGGTTTGACATAAATGGAACCGTCCCAAGCCCACGCGGGCAAAATTTCATAAGGTATCGGGCGCCCGGCGGCGTAAGAACCGCCGGGCGCATGAAGGTCAGAATGGCAGTTTCATCTTGTAGTGATCAGCATAGAGCGCCGTCACGGACTCGAGCTCACCTGCCGAGACCGCCGTCAGATAGGCTTCCGGAAGCGCGTAACCTTCCGGCTTGTCATAAGGTGCCCACATGTCTGCCGCGTCGATGGGCCAAACAACATTCTGCGGATCCCAGTCATCGGGGTGCAGGGTCCGCGACATCTTGCGCCAATCGAAGGGCAGTTTGCCGTTGTCACCCGCGAGGAAGGTCTTCAACGCACCGACATTGTCCTTGTTCACAAGGGTGCCACCGGTATACATCATTCGCTCGACGGCCGACGGCTGGAAACCCTGGATCACGTCATACGCCCGGACCAATGCATATCCGGCCTGGTATTGCGGCATGTAGCTGATGGTTGCGAGATAGCGTCCCTCGGCGATCATGTCGAGGTTCGCAGCATTGCCGTCATGCCCCACAACCGGCACGGTAATGCCCGCTTCTTCGAGGGCCTGAACGACACCAAGCCCGATTGAGTCGTTCTGGGCATAGACGCCCCCAATTTCCCCATGGGCCACGATGGCATCTTCCATCACCTGCCGACCGTCGATCGGATTCCAGTTCCCGGGCTGGCGGACGATCAGCTTGATGTCGGGATATTCCTCCAAAGCCTTGTCCAGGCCACGTGTGCGCGCGATATCAGGCGACGCTCCGGGAAAACCGGTGATATGGACGAGGTTCCCCGCACCGCCCATTTCCTCGAACAGCACTTTCGCCAAGGAGTAGGCATTCACCACGTCATCGGCCGTGAAATACGTGCCGTAGCCCATGCCCTGGTCGATCGGGTGCATCCAGGGCAGAGTATCCCATACAGCGATATTGGTGGCATCACGCGACCCGGCGAGGTTCGTAATGTTGCGCACGTTCGCTGTGTCGTTGCTGTCGCCAAAGAAACCCTTGACCCCGTTTTCGATCTGGCTTTCGATAATCTCGATATGCTTCGCGGCCGAGCCTTCGTATTCAAGAATGCTGTAGTCCACCCCTAACGCCTCGGCGGCCTGCGTCGCGCCGACGTTCCAATCGGTGAAATAGTCATTGGCAAGGCGTGTGACGACCGAGGTGATCTTGACCGTCTCCTGCGCAAAGAGCGGGCGCGCGAGAGCGGTGTTCATCACGGACGCTGCTGCAGCAGTGCCCATGAAGCGTCTACGGTTGAGTTTCATCGGATCATTTCCTCCTGTTGTGCGCATTATGCGCTGGTTTTTTGTGTCGGATGTTTCGTGCAAGACGGCGCGGGTCATCGATTGCCCAGAACGAAATCGCTTGCCCTCTCTCCGATCATAATGGACGGCGCATTGGTGTTGCCCGAGGTGACTACGGGCATGACGGATGCGTCGGCCACGCGCAGGCCATCTACCCCGCGAACGCGAAGCTGCGGGTCCACGACGGCCATGTCATCGTGGCCGATCCGGCAGGTGCCCGCCGGGTGGTAGACTGTCTTGCCATAGGCACCCAAGAATTCCCGAAGGTCCCTGGCACTTGTGCAGGCAGGCCCCGGCATCGCTTCTTCCATCACGAATTCCCGCATCAGCGGCGAGGCCATGATTTCGCGCGCCAACTCCAGTCCACGCATCGTGGTGTCGACATCGCTTTGCTCCGATAGGTAGCGCGGGTCGATGATTGCCGGCGCAGAGGGGTCGGCACTGGCCAGTGTGACCTCTCCTCGGCTTTTCGGGCGCAGCATACAGGTGTTGATGGTCGCGCCCGGCCTGTTGATGACCGGCCGATCCATGAGGTCGAGATAGACCAGCGGAAGGAACTGCATCTGCACGTCCGGGCGCGCACCAGCGAGACCCGTCGCTGCGAAACAATGCCCCTCGACCACATTCGAGGCCGCTGGCCCGGTTCCTGTGGCCAGAAACTGAACCCCGTTGCGGATCATGCGCCAGCCCCTGTCCTGGCCAAAGTATCCATGCCGCTCTCCGGGACGGCAGAATCCGATCACGGGCACTTCGCAATGGTCGTGAAAATTCTGGCCAACGCCCGGCAATGCGACTTCGACGTCTATCCCGTGTCGGGCCAGCTCCGCTTCGGGTCCGATGCCCGACAGCATGAGTAATTTCGGCGTCGCGATCGCACCAGCTGACAGGATGATCTCTCCCTCGGTTGCAATCGTGTGGCTCTGGCCGCCTTTCCGGTAAGTTACACTGACCGCGCGACCGCCCGACAGGTTGACCCGGGTGGCAAAGGCCTCTGTGATCAGGGTCAGATTAGGATTGTCGAGCTGCCCATGCAGATAGGCGCGGGCCGAGCTGGAGCGGCGGTTGTCTCGAATGGTGACCTGGCAGAACCCCACCCCTTCTTGATGACCGCCATTGAAATCAGGGTTATAGCTGTGACCCACATCCTGCGCCGCCCGAACGAACCCACGGGACATGGGAGAAATATGCCCGATATCTGACACACCGAGCGGGCCATCGTTGCCATGATACTGACCCGAGAACCGCTGATTGCGTTCGGCGCGCTTGAAGTAGGGCAGGACGTCGTCATAGCCCCAGCCCTCGGCACCCATGTCGGCCCAGTCGTCAAAATCCTCCGCCTGCCCACGGATATACACCATAGCATTGACCGATGATCCGCCGCCCAGAACGCGCCCCTGTGGCAGAATACGTGGGCGTCCGTCCAACCCCGGTTGCGGTGTGGTCTTGTAATGGAACAAATGCTTTGTTGGCATCAGTTTGGCGAATCCAGCCGGAAGCGGCATCAAGGGATGGCTGTCTTTCGAACCGGCTTCCAGCAGCGCCACTCTGGCATCAGAGCGCGAAAGTACGCGACCAGCGAGCGCTGCTCCTGCCGATCCTCCGCCAACGATGATGTAGTCGTATGATGGCACTTTCGTCCCTCCCCATCCATAACTGACATATCAGATATTAGTGTGTCAACAGAATCTTGAAATCTGATATCTTAGGTGGGTATCGCGGTGCCCTTTAATCGGATCATCGTCAATTTGTGTGGCGCACCTATCCTGAAGCTGGATAATTTAGGAGGGATAGTTGTGAGTTCGAAGAAGCACTGGTCGCCTAGGGGCAAAGTTTCGATTCAAAGCGTCGAGCGAAGTGATTCCGGCGATCAAAGATCGTCCTCGGACGACTGCTCCACCTCCTCAGCATCGAGAAAGATAGCGGCCGATTCATCATGAAAGGCTGGCGGTTGAGGCTTCATATGTGCAAAGCACTGGGTTTTAGCATTTTACCCAAGGATTTTTTCAGAGTGCACGCGCGCTTCTTATATAGCACGCGCGGGCGATAGTCGGCGAGGGCTCTCTGATCGCGCTCAGCCTATGGAAACCAAGGGCATTCCGGTAATCAACATCAGAGAACCCACCCTTGCATTCGTTTACAAACGGTCGATTGGTGACGTGTTCCGCAAATGCAGAGAGCCAGAGAAAGGGAAGCCCGGGTGCCGGGCTTGAAAGGATAGAGAGAGTCTCATCCGGGTCCGGCGTGACAAGGACCCTGACCATGGCCAAGACCTCAACCCGCCCGAAACCCGCCAACGTGAAGAAGACCGAAGCGCCCGGATCGGCCGCGCTTGCCGGCACCGCCGATATCCGCCTGATCCCGCTCGACCAACTGGAGCCGAGCCCGCTCAACGTCCGAAAAGTAGCCGCGAGCGTCAGCGACGACGCCGAACTTCTTGCAAGCATCCGCGAGACCGGCATCAAGCAAAACCTGGTGGTTCACGCACTGTCTGAGAGACGTTTTGCCGTCGATGCCGGCGGCCGCCGCCTCAAAGCGCTGAAGCAGCTCGCCGAGGACGGCGTCATCCCTGCGGATCACCCGGTGCTCTGTCTCATCGAAGATGAGCGCGACGCCATCCTCACCTCCGCGACAGAAAACCTCCAGCGCGCGGCGATGCATCCGGCCGACCAGTTCGAGGCCTTTGATAAGATGATCGTCGAGGGTCGCAGCGAGGACGAGATCGCCCTGAGGTTCGGGGTCTCCGTCGACCTCGTGCGCCGCCGGTTGAAACTCGCTCGCGTCGCACCCGAGATCATCGAACAGTTTCGTGCTGGCGACCTAACCCTCGAATGCGTGATGGCGTTCACCCTGACCGACGACCATGACCGCCAGCTGGCGGTTTGGAATGCAGTGAAGGGCGGCTACCACATCCACCCGCAAAGTATCAAACGTCATCTGACCGAGATGGCGCATTCGGCGAACTCGGCCTTGGGTCGGTTTGTCGGCATCGAGGCCTATGAGGCGGCGGGCGGTGTACTGCTCCGCGATCTCTTTGATGATCGCGCCAGCGCCCATATGGAAAACCCCGAGCTCCTGGAGCGTCTCGCGATCGAGAAGCTGCAAGCTGCGGCGAAACCCTTCGAGGGGGCGTGGAAATGGGTCGAGGTGCATCTTTCGGTCGACTACGGTGCGTTTCGCAGTTTCGGGCGGGTCTATCCGCAGGATATCGAACCTGATCCAGACCTTCTCGACGAAGAGGAACGTCTCATCACGCGCGAGGAAGAACTGGCGGCGCAGAATGACGGCGAAGACTGGACGGACGCCGAGACGGAAGAATATTACGCCATCGAGCCGCGCCTGCGCGAGATCGAGGCTCTGCAGCGCGAACGGCAGCCGTATGCGGACGAAGATCGTGCCATCGCAGGCGTTGTTCTGACCATCGGTCATGACGGGGCGCTGCGTGTCGAGAAGGGCCTGGTGCGGCCCGAGGATATTCCTGCTGCACCTAAGCCCGACGAGACCGCCGCCGATACGGGTGGCTCTCCCTCCCCTGCCCGTCCTCATGTGACGCCGCCGACCTCCTCGACGCCGGTGCCAACCTCCGACCCGGCTGCGACTTTGCGCAAGGCAGACGGGATTTCGGCAAGCTTGGCCGACGATCTGCGGGCGACGCGCCAACACATCCTGCGGGCGCATCTGGCGGCGGATTTCGAGGTGGCGTTCGATGCGATGCTTTACGCGCTCTGCGAGCAGGCTCTGGGACGGTCCTACAACAACGAGGCGCTCGACATCTCGATCCGGCCCTTCCAGGCGCAGAACCGCGAGGTACTGCATGCGGATACCGTCGCCCAGAAAATGCTCGAGGCGCTGGAACAGGACCTCGCCACCGACTGGATGAAGCTGGAGAAGCCAGAGGACTTCCGGGCGATGTCGGCGCTGCCCATTGCCGACAAGCAGGCACTTTTCGCCTGGGCAACGGGTCTGGCGGTCAAACCCCAGCTCTCCTCCGACAATCGTCCCTCCTCGATCATCGAGGAGATCGGCGCGCGGCTCGACGTCGATGTGGCGGCCTGTTGGCGCCCGACCGCGCAAAACTACTGGGGCCGGGTCAACAAGGGCCATGCAGTGACCACGGCACGCAAGCTGATCGGCGACGACTACGCCGAGGATCGCAATCGCGAGCGCAAAGGCGATATCGCGGCCGCGATGGAGCGGGCTTTCGCGGAAACGGCCGGCGAGACGGAAGGGTTCGACGCGGCGAGGGTTGCGAAGACGACGCGCTGGCTGCCCGACGGGATGGTGTTTTCCGGTGCCACAGACGCCGGTGCCGACATGGCTGGCGATGTGCCGGAGGCCGAGGAGGGGGATGTGTCCGCCGAAGATTCCCTGACTGAGGCCGAGAGCGATGAACCGTCGTCCCTGCCCGCCTTCCTCAGCGAGGATGCGGCCTGACGAGCCGAGCACCAACCTGAACCTGACCTGAGCCTTGGGCCGTCCTCATATCGAGGGCGGCCTTTTCCGACTGACGGGTTGCCTACAGCCGATATCGGATCGGCTGGCCCGTCCCGGAGATATCCCATGACCACCACACTCGACCTCGATCCTGTCCAGGAAGCCGCACGCATTGCCGGACAGAATGACGCGTTTCGCCGTACCATCCTCGGCAATACCCCCGTTGCTGATTCCCCGCAGGGCCAGTTCGTGATGACCCGCGGTGTCGCCGCACTTGGCCTTGATGCGCAACTGGAGCTCACACGCCGCGTTGCGGCCTTCGACGGCTTCAATGCTGATAGCGACCCCCATGGCTGGCACGAGATGGGGGTCATCGAGCTTGAGGACACGACGGTCTGGTTCAAGCTCGACTTGTATGACGTCGACTACACGTACGGCTCGCCCGAGCCCTCCGACCCCGCGCAGACGCGTCGCGTGCTGACCCTGCTTCTCCCGTCGGAATACTGACGCCCCTTTTTCACCGACATCGCCACGGATCGCCCTTGCACAAAGGGCGGTCCTTTCGGGCTGGCGGGTTCCAATGGGCGCGATTGTCGCGTCCCGTCCGCCGCAGGAGACCAGAGATGGCCAAGACACTCGATTACCAGATCACCCTCTATCCCGCGCATCGCGATGGCGCCTTCGTTGTTACCCAGTTCCAGATGCTGGGGAGCTACCCCGAAAAACGCATTCAGGCCGCGGGCATGGATGACCTCATCGACCAGGTGACGCAGTACGCGATGGAGCACGGCGAGAGCTGCAGCGCTTCGGTGCGTTGCCTCGCTCCGCGCAAACCGCCGGGGTTCAAGCGCGCGACCGAGAACCTCTATTTCAACCTCGTTGACAGGACGGCTGAGAAACGCGGCGACGCTGCGGCCTGAAGCCCCGCAGGAAACTTTCTGGGCGACCTCGCGTAATGGTCGCCCTCCCCTTTCCTCAATTCCAAAGGATCAAAGACATGACACAAGAGACTGATTTCTACGCGCAGATACTCGAATCCCAGAGGCGTACCGCCGGACAGCGGGTAGAAACTCGCGCGGCGCTTCTTTCCGAACTGCGCACCCTCGGCATAACGAACATCGAGGTGCAATACGAAGGCTACGGCGATTCCGGCAATGTCGAGGAGGTCCTCGTGTCACCCGACACGATCACATTGACAGAAGAGATGCGCCGCCTGGTCGAAGATTTCGGCTGGGACTTCGCCTATGCGCTCAGCCCCGGGTTCGAGAACAACGAAGGCGGCTATGGCGAACTCACTTGGGCACTCGCGACTGACAAAATCGATGTCAGCCACTCGAACCGCTATATCGAAACCAACACCACCGAACACGAGGGGCTTTGATATGGCTCATCCCCTCCATCACGCCGAAAGCTCAGCCCGAAAGTTCGGCGGTGTGCCAGATGACTATCAGTTCGTGCATGACTGGTTCGACTCATCCAAAGAGCACCTAGGTCTCTTTGTTCACAGAGCCCAAAAACATCATGCCGTTGGGATCTATGATGCCGAACGGCTGTTCGGTCGCAGCCTGACCAACAGCGCGGGCCGGGTCGTCCCGATCCGCTGGATCGGTGAACAGCATGTGCGCGAGGATTGCCAGGGACGCATCCCGTCGCTGGCAGACTGGCTCGGGCGCATTCAGCCAGAGCCGTGGATGGCCAATGGCCGGATCGACGACGATCCGACGCAGATCGTCGGCGATCCGCGTGCGGCCTGGGTCGAAGCGGTTACGGGTCACCAGACCATTCTCGGCTTCGAGGAATGGCTGCTGAAGGTTTCGGTCGAACACGTTCAGCACCGCCAGAACCGCGCCGCCCCCTGATCCACCGGGCGGCAAGCTTGCCAACCGCCCAATTGATCCCGTTCCAATCGACCCGACTGCGCCACAACCGGCTTGGCGGGTCGATTGCGTTTCAAGAAAGGACATCGACATGCACGACCCTGTCTACGAGGAGGCCTATCAGGGCCTTACCATCAAAATCTTCCACGACCCCGACGCTGAGGACCCACGCGAATGGTCCAACCTCGGCACGCTGATCTGCTGGCACCGGCGCTATCGGCTCGGTGACAGCCATCAGTTCGACAGCCCCGAAGCGTTCCTGCGCGATCTCGCCGATGTCTCAGATCAGAGCGACCTTTCGATGGCGCAGTTGCGCGAGCGGGCGGACCGCAAGGCAGTCCTTCTGCCCGTGTTTCTCTACGATCATTCCGGCCTTGCCATGAACACCATCGGCTTCCATTGTCCGTGGGATTCCGGTCAGGTCGGCTATGTCTATGTGACGCTTGAGGCAGTCCGGGACGAGTTCGAAGTGAAGCGCGTCACCAAGACGCTACGCGAAAAGGCAGCCGACATCCTGCGCGGCGAAATCGTCAGCTACGACGCCTACCTCGGCGGACGGGTTTACGGCTATGTCGTCGAGCGTGACGGTGAAGAGATCGATGCCTGTTGGGGGTTCTTCGGGCACTATGAGCTGGACTGCCTGTCCGAGGCGCGGGCGGTTGTAGATCCTCTGATTTTGCGAGAGGTACAAAGACCCGCCGCTGCGGAACAGGGCGCAAGCCCACCCCCGAGTTGAAACGCCCGAAATACTCATATATCTTATTCATGCGTATTTTGGAGGTGAGCATGGCAAGCACAAGCGTAACACTTGGCCCCCATTGGGACGAATTCATCGCCCTGATGCTGAAGGAGGGGCGCTACGGATCAACCAGCGAGCTGATCCGCGCCTCTTTGCGTCTGATGGAAGAGCAGGAAGGTCAGCGGGCGCGGCTTCGCGTTGCGCTGAAGGAGGGCAAACAATCCGGTGACGCCGGTCCGCTTGACATGGATGAGATCAAGCGCGAAGCGCGGAGCCGCTCCGGCGCTTCCGATGCGTGAAATCCATCACTCCCAGGCGGCAAAATCCGATCTCGTCGACATCTGTGTCGAGACAGATCGACAGTGGGGCGCGGCGCAGGCGGACCGCTATCTCGACGACATCGATCGTGCCCTGAAGGGGGTCATCGCCAACCCGCAAATGGGATCGGACTGCTCCGACCTCCAGCAGGGTGCGCGCAAACTGATCACGGGTCGCCACCTCGTGTTCTACGAGGTGGACCCGGACAGGATATTCGTGATCCGGGTCCTGCATGAATCCATGGACGTGCCGCGCCATCTGCGGCCGACCTGACACAGGGCAATTGCGTACCGGGGCTTTGCCATGAAAGAGCGAAAGACAGGGCGGGAGGGGTGACCCCTCCCGGGTGAGAGAGTGCGCGCGGGGCTCGGGGCCAACCCTCAACCCCGGAGATTGCCGATGAACGCTCACCCCCATTCCGCCCCGTTTGCAACCGAGGCCGAGCCCCCTGCCCTGCCGGATGCCTCGCGCTGCGCCTACAACCTGATGCAGGCTGCTAAATCCCTCGTCCCCATGTTCGAGGCCGGCAAACCCATCGACGCTGCGGCCCTGCGCACCACGATGGAAGATGCCTTTGGCGGCAGTGACACAAGCGGCGCCTGGGTCTGGAAGGACGCCTATGAGGCCGCCGAGGTGGCCCAGATCCTGATGCTTGCCCGCTACGGCGCGCTGATGCAGCGGCAGGCGTCCACGCCGCAGGCCTTCCTCTCCATGATCGAGCGTGTCGCCGGTCTGGCTCCGTCTCACACGCGGCGTTCCGAGGACAGCGTGCGTCTACAACAATTCTCAACGCCTCTGCCCCTTGCGGCCATCGTCGCGCAGGCAGCGGGGTTCCGTGTCGACGATCTGGTGCTCGAGCCTTCCGCCGGCACCGGCATGCTGGCGGTTTTCGCCCGGATTGCGGGTGCACGTCTGGCGCTCAACGAGCTTGCCGAAACCCGCCGCGCCTTGCTGGGACAGCTGTTTCCGGAGGTCGTCGTCTCGGATCACGATGCCGCGTCGATCGACGACCGTCTCGACCGGTCGCTCACCCCTTCGGTCATCGCAATGAACCCGCCGTTTTCGGCTGCGAACCATGTCGAGGGTCAGTTCCGGCAGGCGACCAGTCAGCATGTGCTTTCTGCCCTGGCACGCCTCGCGCCGGGCGGGCGACTGGTCGTCATCACCGGTGAGAGTTTTTGCCCCTCCACGAAAAGCTTCCGATCGACATTTCAGCGGATCGGCCAGAGCGCTGACGTGGTGTTTTCCGCCGCCATCGACGGCAAGGTCTTCGCGCGGCATGGCACCACGATCGACACACGGCTGACGGTGATCGACAAGCGCACGGCGGGCGAACAAGAGACCGCACCGGCTGATATTGACGCCGCCTATCATCCGATCTGCGCGACCACGAGTGATCTTCTTTCCGCTGTGCTCGCTCATTGCCCGGAACGCCGCAGCCCCCCGCCCTGCCCCACCACATCGGCCCTTTCGGTCCCGTCTCAGCCGACCCGCACCAACCTCCACGCCCTGCGCAACGCAGCACGCAAAGAAACCCGCGCCCTCGCCGAAGAACGCGCCAAGCATCCCTTTGACGACATCGACACGGCCCCGCTCGACTACCTGCCGAAAGTCTGGAGCGAACCCGAGGGCGCGCTGCAGGATACGGTCTACGAAGCCTATGACCTGCAATCGATCCGGATCGACGGCGCGGCCGCTCATCCGACCGCACTCGTGCAATCCGCCGCCATGGCCTCGGTGCCGCCGCCGGTACCGACCTACCGCCCAATGCTGCCGAAGACCCTCGTCGCGGACGGTCTCCTCTCCGCGCCGCAGCTTGAAAGCGTCATCTATGCGGGCAATGCCCACGAAACGCACCTGAAGGGCTGGTTCAAGCGCGGCGAGATCGAAGGCCAGCTGATGGCCGCGGCCGAGGGCGACGAAGGCGCTTTCCGTCTGCGCAAGGGCTGGTTTCTAGGCGATGGCACGGGCTGCGGCAAGGGACGGCAGGTGGCAGGTATCATCCTCGACAATTGGCTGCAGGGCCGCCGCCGGGCGGTCTGGGTGTCGAAGAGCGACAAGCTCATCGAAGATGCGCGGCGCGACTGGATGGCGCTCGGGGGCCGCGAAAGCGATATCGTGCCGCTCTCGAAATTCCGTCAAGGGGGTGACATCCGGTTGCCCGAAGGCATCCTCTTCGTCACCTATGCCACCCTGCGCTCGGCCGAACGCGACGGGAAGGCTTCGCGCCTCGACCAGGTGACGTCCTGGCTCGGTGAGGGGTTCGACGGAGTGATCGCATTCGACGAAAGCCACGCCATGGCGAACGCCGCCGGCGAAAAGTCCGACCGCGGCGACAAAAAGGCGTCCCAGCAGGGTCTCGCTGGCCTCGCGCTGCAAAACGCCGTGCCCGATGCGCGGGTGCTCTACGTCTCGGCCACCGGCGCCACGGTCGTCGGCAATCTCGCTTATGCCTCCCGCCTCGGTCTCTGGGGCACGGGGGATTTCCCCTTCGTGACGCGGGCCGAGTTCGTTGCCGCGATGGAGGCCGGGGGCATTGCCGCCATGGAGATGATCTCGCGCGACCTGAAGGCGCTCGGGCTCTATCTCGCGCGGTCCCTCTCCTATGCCGGGGTCGAATACGAAATGCTGGTGCATGAGCTGACGCCCGCCCAGGTCGCGATCTATGACAGCTATGCCGACGCCTACCAGATCATCCACACCAACTTGGAGGCCGCCCTTCGGGCCTCGGGTATTTCCTCTGAGACCGGTACGCTGAACCCCCAGGCGAAATCCGCCGCGCGCTCGGCCTTCGAAAGCAACAAGCAGCGCTTCTTCAACCATCTCATCACCGCCATGAAATGCCCCTCGCTCATCCACGCGATCGAAGCGGACCTGGCGGCGGGGCATTCGGCCGTGATTCAGGTGGTCTCGACCAGCGAGGCGGTGATGGAACGGCGCCTCGAAGAGATCCCGCCCTCGGAGTGGGACGACCTGCAGGTCGATTTTACGCCGCGCGAGAACATCATGGACTACCTCATGCACAGCTTCCCGACGCAGCTCTTCGAGCCCTACTCCGACGAGAATGGCGACCTACGCTCGCGTCCCGCCCCCGATGGTGATGGCAATCCGATTATCTGCCGTGAGGCGGAGCGGCGGCGGGATGATCTTGTCGAGCATCTCGGTGCCCTTGCCCCGGTGCAGGGCGCGCTCGACCAGATCCTCTGGCATTTCGGGGGCGACGCGGTCGCCGAGGTCACGGGGCGCAAACGGCGCATCGTGAAAACGCAGCAAGGGCGGCTCAAGGTCGAGAACCGCCCCGCCCCCTCCAACCTCGGCGAGACGCAGGCCTTCATGGATGATGCCAAGCGCATCCTGATCTTTTCTGACGCCGGTGGCACGGGGCGCAGCTATCACGCCGATCTGGGTGCGAAGAACCAGCGCCTCCGGGTGCATTACCTCCTTGAGCCCGGCTGGAAGGCAGACAATGCAATCCAGGGGCTGGGGCGCACCAACCGCACCAACCAGGCGCAGCCGCCGCTCTTCCGCCCCGTTGCCACAGACGTGAAGGGTGAGAAGCGGTTCCTCTCCACCATCGCCCGCCGCCTCGACACGCTCGGGGCGATCACCAAGGGGCAACGCGAGACCGGCGGCCAGAACATGTTCCGCGCCGAGGACAATCTCGAAAGCCCCTACGCACGCGCTGCGCTACGGCAGTTCTTCTACAAGCTGCGGGCGGGCAAGATCGAGGCCTGCTCCTACGCGAAGTTCCAGGAGATGATCGGGCTGACGCTCGATGAGGCGGATGGCACGATGAAGGAAAACCTGCCGCCGATCCAGCAGTTCCTGAACCGCTGTCTCGCGCTCCGCATCGACATGCAGGACGCAATTTTCGAAGCTTTTGGCGGATTCCTCTCGGCCATCATCGAAGATGCGCGCCAGGCGGGAACGCTCGATGTCGGGCTAGAGACCCTGCGCGCGGAAAAATTCGAGATTGTTGATCGCAAAGTGATTTTCGAGCATGAGGCGACGGGGGCAACGGCCACCGCCCTGACCGTGGAGCGCACGGATCGCAACGACCCGCTGACCCTGCCCCGCGTGAAAGCCATCTGCGCTGATAACAAAGGCGCGACGCTGTGCTGGAACAAGACCTCCAAACGCGCGGCGCTGATGGTGAAAGCGCCGGCCTTCATGGACGAGGATGGCGTGCCGATCCTGCGGGTGAAACTGCTGCGGCCAATGGCGACCGAGCTCCTCGCGCTCTCTGAGTTCTCAAAATCGCATTGGGTAGAGGTCGATGACGCGATGTTCGAACAGCTCTGGCAGGCCGAGGTCGACGCGGTGCAGGAGTTCACCACCTCGAAGATCACGCTGATCTGTGGCCTCCTCCTGCCGATCTGGGACCGGCTGCCCGCCGACAACATGCGCATCTACCGTCTGCAGACCGAGGATGGGGAACGCGCCATCGGCCGTCTGGTCAGCCAGGAGCAGCTTTTGAACGTCTATGCGCGATTGGGACTCGATTGCCAGATCGAGATGACGCCGAAGGAGGTGTTCGCCGCGGTCATGGAAGCAAGAACGACCCTCTGCCTTCGCGGCGGTTATCAGCTGCGCCGCTCGCTCGTCATGGGACAGCCGAGGCTCGAACTCATCGGTGCGTCGGGCGCAGCAATGCCGAGGTTGAAGGTTATGGGCTGTTTCACCGAAGTGATCCAGTGGAAGACGCGGGTATTCATCCCGGTGGAAGGCACTGACGTGCTGGCGCGGGTGCTCGCCGACCACCCGGTCGGTGCCAGCGCAACGGATGCCGCTGCATGAGCGCGCGGCGCAGCATCGCAGACCTCTCGGCCGATCTGGCAGACCGTGCCGAGAGTTTCTGCCGCCAGTATTTTCCCGAGGGGCGCAAGCAGGGCAATTATTGGCAGGTCGGCGACACGTCCGGTGCAAAGGGCCAGAGCCTCGCCATCCGTCTGCAGGCGCAGGGTGGTCGTAAAGCCGGGTCCTGGCAAGATTTCGCGACGGGTGAATATGGCGACCTGATCGACCTGATGCAGGAACGGCTTGGGTCCGTGACGCTCAAGGAGACGCTGAGGGAGGCCCGGTCCTTTCTCGGCGAAGCTCCCCGCCCCACCGTACCTCGTGAAACCCAAAGGGTTGAGCGCCCGGATGCAGCCTCCAGCAAACGCATCGCGCGGGCGCGCAAACTTTTCGCCGCAGGCAAGCCGGTGTTTGGCACCTTGGCCGCCACCTATCTGCAGGGGCGCGGGATCACACGGCTTGGACCTGCCCTGCGCTATCACCCGCGGGTCGTCCTGCGTCAGGGCGAGGACAACCCTGATCCGCCGCAGAGGTCCCCTGCCCTGCTCGCAAAGATCACCGACAATCGGGGCCAGATCACCGGATGCGCGCGGCTCTATCTCGACCCGTTCACCGGCGGGTTGGCCGAGATCGAGAGCCCGAAGCGGATCCTCGGACAGCTGCACGGCCATGCCATCCGCTTCTGGTCTGGCGAGGCGCGCTCCGATCTCATCGTGGGCGAAGGGCTCGAGAATACTCTCTCGGTCGGCACGGCTCTTCCGGAGTTTGACCTCGCCTCCTGTCTCACCGCCACCCATTTCGGTCTCTTCATCCCGCCGCCGGGGATCAAGCGTATCTGGATCGCGCGGGACAATGACGAAGCTGGACATAACGCATTCATGAGATTGCGTAACCAACTGGAATCGCGAGAAATTGTCTGCGGTGATCTCGTGCCGGCCATG
The DNA here is from genome assembly GCF_947488135.1 of uncultured Marivita sp. GTDB lineage: Bacteria > Pseudomonadota > Alphaproteobacteria > Rhodobacterales > Rhodobacteraceae > Marivita. The sequence continues at coordinate 52,029 of NZ_CANKYW010000009.1, forward strand.
GGGGATTTCAACGACGATCTGCGGGCTTTTGGCGGAGATGTGCTGCGCCGGTCCCTGCTCAAGGCCATGAAAGCACAAGGTCTGGAGATCGAGGACGGGTGAGCGCCAGCCCCCTCTGTGACGCCCGACAGGGCAAAGGTTCCGCCGGTTCGATCTGATCCCGTTTGGATAAGGGGAGCGATGGACCGGCGGGTCGGAGCTGAGTGCTCCTCGCCCGGGCAGCAATGCGCCCCGTACCAGAAAATTCCCCTGCCCCACCACATGACCGTGGCGGGCCATTCCTCGCGGGACCAATTTTCCGGCCCTGGGCGCATTCTCCGCTGCGCTCCGATCCTGACGGATGCGGCCCGGTCGCCGCCGGTCCTGGTATCGCCCCATCCAAATCGGGTCAGATCAAAGAGAGGAACCAGACAATGCCCCATCAGACAGACATCCAGGAGGAAACCGGCGTAACCTCCGCCATCCTCGACCACCTGGCACTTCACGGCGCAACACCGGGACCCGGCGAGACCGATCATCGCCCCCTGCCCCAACCCGACGAGGTCGAGCTCGCCATGGCGACACTGTTTGAGGCCACCATCGGCCTCCTCACTGGCAGCCAGTTGGAAGACAATCTCGAAGAGATGCTCTGGTCCCTCACCTCGATCTTCCATCGCCGGCTCTCCCATATCCAGAAGCTCCTCGACGACAACGAATTCGAGGTCCGGGAAAGTTTGGGCGTACAGGACGGTTCCGAGGTCGCTTCGGTTGAACTGGAACGCCTCCAGTTGATCGGGCTCAAGCTCTGGGACCATCGCGACGCCTTCGAACAGATGCGCGATCTGGCCGTGGACCACTTCTCGGCCGCCACCGGGTCTCCTTGGCTGCCCCGCACCGGTTCACGCGTCTCGCATCGCGGCCTGACTTCCGCCGTGGTGGACAGCCGGGCCTATCTCTCGGCCAAGCGCCGCAAAGAGACCGAGGTGCACTGCCCCGAAGGCACGCGGATCGCTTTCTCGGGCGGGGATTATCACGCCTACGATCTGATCTGGTCCGTCCTCGATGCCACCCATGCGAAATATCCCGACATGGTGCTGCTGCACGGCGGTACGCCCAAAGGTGCCGAGATGATCGCGGCCCGCTGGGCAGATACCCGTGGGATCACCCAGGTGGTCTTCAAGCCCGACTGGAAGAGCCACGGCAAGGCCGCCCCCTTCAAGCGCAACGACAAGATGCTCGAAACCATGCCACAGGGTCTGATTGCCACGCCCGGTTCGGGCATCACCGAGAACATCGTCGACAAGGCCCGCAAGCTCGGGATCCGCATCAAGAGGATCGGGGCTTAGGCCCCGGTTCACGCGCCGCGCAAGAGATCCTGCACGACAGAAGGATTCTTGGCGATCAGGGTGAGCAGAACCTGTGCCGGGCCTGTCGGTTGCCGACGCCCGTGTTCCCAGTTCAGCAGCGTGCCTTTCGCGACGCCAATGCTCTTTGCAAACTCTGCCTGGGACAGGCCAGTCCGTTGCCGGACTTGGGCGACATCGACCTCAGCAACGGAAACTTCATGCACCTTCGCGCTTGCTAAGTCGCCATTCGCGAAGGCCAGAGCCTCTTCCAAGCCCTTGGATACAGATTTGAATGCACTCATTTTGCGTCGATGCTCCTTGGCCACGGCTGTTTTGCTGGGGCAGTAAGATACTTCGGCTTGAGCAACTAGCTATGGCCGTAGGTAAGATTAACCTTGCAAATCTTCCGTATCGTGGAGTAATTGCAAGGTATGTACAAACGCAAGACCCAACAATTCGTTCAGTCTTCCTTGGAGAGCCAAGCGGCTTTGGTCCTTCTCGGCCCCCGACAGGTCGGAAAGACAACACTTGCACTCGACATCGCATCAGAGCGCCCATCTGTCTATCTCGACCTTGAGCGTGAGGCGGACAGGCAAATCCTGACTGAACCAGATCTCTATCTGGACGAACAGGCGGGCAAACTCGTCATCCTCGACGAGGTGCAGCAGATGCCTGACCTCTTCAGAACCTTGCGCGGCCAGATCGATCAGCGTCGGCGGGCCGGGTTTCGGACGGGACAGTTCCTGCTATTGGGATCGGCTTCCAATATCCTCTTGCACCAAACGGCGGAATCCCTCGCCGGTCGTGTTCGATATGTTGAAATGCCCCCCTTGCAGCCTGACGAGGTGGGGGCCGATCAGTTGAACTTGCTCTGGCTGCGCGGCGGCTTTCCCGACAGCTTTCAGGCCGCGAGCGATCGGGCAAGTATGGACTGGCGTCTGGATTTCCTGCGCACCTATCTGGAGCGAGACATCCCTGCCCTCGGACCTCGGATTCCGGCAGCGACCTTGCGGCGGTTCTGGACGATGCTTGCGCATGTCCAGGGCGGCCTTCTGAACGCCGCGGCCCTTGCCGAGGGATTGGGCGTGTCCGGCCAGACCGTTGGGCGCTACCTCGATCTGCTCGTCGATCTCATGCTGGTGAGACGCCTGCAGCCCTGGCACGAGAATGTCGGCAAGCGTCTGGTGAAATCGCCAAAGGTGTATGTGAGAGACAGCGGGATCGTGCATGCGCTGTTGGGCATCGGCACGACAGAAGGCTTGCTCGGGCACCCGGTCGTTGGCGGCAGTTGGGAGGGGTTCTGTATCGAGGCGCTTCTTGCTGCCGCCCCTTTAGGCACCGAACCTTTCTTCTATCGCACTTCGGCCGGTGCTGAACTCGACTTGGTTTTGCGTTTGCCAAGCGGCGACATCTGGGCTGTTGAGATCAAACGGACGACTGCACCAAAGGTTTCGAGAGGATTTCACACAGGGGCCGAGGACATTGGAGCCAACCGAAAGCTCCTGGTCTATGCCGGTGAGCATGAGGTCCCCGTCGCGAAGGACATTCGAGCGTTACCACTGGCACATGCAATCGAGTTGTTGAGCGCGCTATGACCTCGTTTTTATCTCTGGCTCAGGACACTTCCATTGGTCTGTGGATAACAGCGACACGCGAAGAATCTCAGAGCCAGGTCTGGCCATTAGTCGGGCACCAGAGCGGATGAGTGTCTGGCAACTCGATGGTATCTGGACGCCTGCATCTCCGAATGCGAACGCAAACGCCCCTGTGATGCCACGGAAGGATGGGCGAATGCTCTGCCGTTGCCATCGATTTGTGATCTGACGGCTTTGGTCTTCGAAGAGTCTTGAAGTTTGGATGGGCGAGAAGACAATCCCTACTCCTTGCGGCATCTCTCTCGTCTGTTCCCCTACTTTCCTTCATGGCCACCGCACTTCTCCCTTTGTCTGAGTTGCATGACATGCTGGTCGCAGCTGTCGTCCCGTCCACAAAGGTTGTCGCCGATCTTTTTCCCCTAACCCTGCGGGTCATTCCGCGCGGACCAAAAAGACCGGCGCCTGCCCCTCTCCGCTGCGCTCCGCCTTCGGTGTGGCCGGGCCTTGGCCAGCTGCAAGGTGACCATCATTGCAACGCAAACAAGGAGAAGAGCAATGACCACGAACTGCATCAAATTCACCAGCGCCGACATCGAAACCGCCAAGGGCGTCGGCTCCATCTCGACCCTGACCTTCGACCTCGACATCACGGTCGAGCCCGTCGCGAGCGCGAACCCGATGGCCCCCACGCACCGCGTCCTCGGCCGCTCCCCGCGCGGCAAGCTGGTCGAGTGCGGCGGCATCTGGAAGAAGCAGAACAAGGAGACCGGCGCCGACTACTACACGCTGACCATCCGCGATCACGGCTTCAACGCCAACCTCGGCAAGGCGGCAAACCAGGACGATCTGTCCCTGCAGGCCGTCATCCCCTGGGGCCCCAAAGACGCCGCGTGACGCAAAGAATCGGCTGGGGCAGCCCAGCCGATTTCCTCTGTTTCCCTTCGCCTTGATACGCATCCCCTGCATGTTGGCGCGCACTGGTTGGTATGCTTGGTGGAAGCAACTGAAAGCTGATTGGGCGTAGGAGATGATGAGGCAATCCGTTTCGGAGGAGATGTCTTCCTGGTCCCCCCTCCAACGCCTTGAGGCTTCGAGCCTATCGCATTTTGACAGCCGTGCAATGAACGAAAATAAAATAATAACATAAGGTTGCGGTATAGATAACGTGAAACGCACGTTGGCTGGAAATCCGAGCTTGCGACAGGTTTCCCTAGATATTGAGTAAGCACTTTCCGCGATCACTACAGTTTGTCTAGACATCTAGGCCCGCTGGCGGATTGGGCACGGTCAAACCGCCGGGCGAAAATCGTTGTTAAGACTCATTTTTCCGTGTAGATGACACTTTAATGAGCGAAATCGCTGAAAAAGCGATATTTAGAGGGCAGTCAGATGCGGCAGCGGTCTTTTGAGGCTGATACGAAGGATCAACCCTTCGACGAGATCATCCTTCAGCAGGGAGAGCTGATTTCTGACCGTCTCAATATGTTGCGGCAGGAACAGTATCCTCCAGATGCGCAGAAAGGTCTACGCCAGTTTTCGCTGGCGGAGGTTGCCTACTATCTTGGCGTAACCCAGTCGACCATCAAGAAGCTTCACCTCGAGGGCAAAGGCCCCGAGCCTGAAACGTCGTCATCCGGAAGGCGTAGCTACTCTGCGGAGCAGATGCTCGAGCTGAGAGCTTATCTGGACAAACATGGTCGGCCCGGCAAGCGTCGATATGTGCCCTACCGACAGCCAGGCGAAGAGTTGCACGTTGTGTCTGTCGTGAACTTCAAAGGCGGCAGCGGAAAGACCACCACCGCAGCTCATCTCGCTCAGCATTTGGCGCTGAAGGGGCATCGCGTTCTTGCGATCGACTTGGATCCTCAAGCTTCGCTGACAGCTTTGCACGGTATTCAGCCTGAACTCGACAACGTGCCATCGCTGTATGAGACACTACGGTATGATGACGAGCGCAAGCCCATCTCCGAAGTAATCCGACCGACAAACTTTCCAAATCTGGATATCGTTCCGGCAAGCCTCGAACTGCAAGAGTACGAATATGATACCCCGGTTGCACTGACGAGCAGCGACCCCCATGAGGGCCGAACCTTCTTCACTCGGATATCCAAAGCGCTCGGCGAGGTCGATGAGCGCTATGATGTGGTCGTAATCGACTGCCCCCCTCAGTTGGGCTACCTGACGCTCACCGCTCTGACGGCCTCATCTTCGGTGATTGTGACCGTCCATCCTCAGATGCTGGACGTCATGTCGATGAGCCAGTTTCTTTTGATGTTGGGCGGGATCATGAAGACGATCCGTGACGCTGGAGCGAACATGCGCCTGAAGTGGTTCCGTTACCTGGTAACGCGATTTGAACCGACGGACGGCCCCCAAAAGCAGATGGTCGGGTTCCTCCAGGCAATGTTTCCAAATCAGATGCTGTCGGCTCCAGTGTTGAAATCAACCGCGATATCCGACGCAGGGATCACGAAGCAGACGCTCTATGAAGTCGAGCGGTCGCAGTTCGTCCGGACCACCTATGATCGCGCTGTCACTTCTTTGAACGATGTGAACGACGAGATCGCAGAGCTGATCCACAAGGCTTGGGGGCGAGAATGACTGTGGTTTTGACAGCCGTGCAGAGCGCCAGTTTTGACAGCCGTGCAACTGTCGAAATGTTTGGTGCGCGTCGGTTGGATTCTGACGAAAAGGAGATGGCTTGATGGCTCGGAAAGACCTCCTGAAAAGCGTCATGAGCGGTTCCCCTGAGCAACCCAAGGATTCTGGCCGCTCTGGTTACGCAATGCGCGGTGCTTCGAAGTCGATGAAAGTTTCAATCGACAGCCTCGCGGAGAACTCGAAGCGTCTCCTCGAAGGGGAAACGATTGTGGAGATCGATCCACAATTGATCGACGTGTCCTTTGTCTCGGATCGCCTCAGTGATGACGATCAGGCGTTCGATGAACTGAAGGCATCGATCGCTGCCGGCCGCCAGGACACACCAGTATTGCTTCGCCCGCATCCGGAATTAGACGGCCGCTATATGATCGTCTTCGGGCATCGCCGTGTGCGAGTTGCTTCGGCGCTCGACCGTAAGGTTCGCGCTGTCGTCAAACCAATGGACGATGTGGCGCACATTCTTGCTCAAGGGCAGGAAAATACGGCGCGCGCGGATCTCTCGTTCATCGAGAAGGCGCTGTTTGCGAAGAGTCTCTTGGATATGGGGCAGGCAAAGGATGTGATCCAGGCTGCGTTGACCATTGATGGGACACTGCTTTCGCGCATGCTCTCGGTGGCTCAGAACGTTCCGCGGGACGTTATCGAGCAGATTGGCCCAGCCAAGCAGATCGGACGGGATCGTTGGGAGGATTTCAAAAAGCTGGCTTTGGAGCCCGCGAATGACAAGATCCTGAAAGAAGCCTTGGAGTTTGACGGGTTTCAGTATCTCGATAGTGATGCTCGCTTCGAGTTCTTGCACAGCAAACTGGCAGAAGCCGGCAGGGCGCCGAAGCGCCGTAAAGCACGCGCTGCGCCCAAAAAACGCACCTGGACCGCCGGCAAAGGCCGCATCAAAGGCGTCATCGGTCGGTCCGGTAAGGCATTCAGTATTTCGCTAACGGCGCAAGATTCAACCGAGTTCGGGGACTTTCTCTCCGGTCGACTGGATCAGCTCTACAGCGAATTCCTCGCTACAAAAGAGGAGCAGTCGGAACAATGATCTAGGCAAAAGAAAAGCCCCCAAGCAGTGTGGCCTGAGAGCTAATCTGAAAAGTTTGGTCGCTTAGAAGATACCTCTCCCACGAATCACTGTCAACGACGAACGCTTTTGAGCGAACGGCTTTCTTTTGCCTCCAACTAACCGGAGGTGAGATACAGGCATGAAACATACAGGTTGGCGCAAGCCGACACCGGGTCTTGGGGTTGCTGAGCAACTTGCCCAAGCCGGTGAACGGGTAGCAATACCCAAAACACGGGCCTTCGTGGCACTCAAGCGCGTGGGGGCACATATCGGCCTAAAAGCCGGCGACATGATGCTCCTCGACACGCTCGGGGCCTTCACGCAAGCCCAGGATTGGGAGAAGGGGCAGCGTCCGATCGTCTGGGCGTCGAACGCTTATCTGATGGAGCAAACGGGCTTTTCGCTATCGGCCCTCAAGCGCCACGCGCGGCGTCTTGCTGAGATCGGCGTGATCTCCTTCCAAGACAGCCCCAATGGCAAGCGGTGGGGCCGCAGGGACGCTGAGGGGCGTATCGTCGAGGCCTATGGCTTCGATCTTTCACCGCTTTCCGCCCGTGTCGAGGAGTTCGAGGGACTTCATACCGAGTTGCAGGCCGAGCGCGAACTCTGCCAGCGCCTGAAGCGCCAGATCACTGTGGCGCGCCGGATGATCCGAGCCCGGATCGAGGCAGCTCTCAGCAGCGCGCTGCGTGGGCCCTGGAGGCAATTCACGGGGCTTTTCGAGGAGCTTCTCGACCGACTTCCGCGCCGACACGAAGCGTCCGAACAGCTGGTGCGCTTGCTCACATGGTTCAAGGAACTCCAGGAACGGGTCGAGGTGGCGTACCTCAAAGCAACTGCCGCGGTGAAACCTGTGGAAAACACCGGTAGCAAAGATGCCCAAGTAATGGAGAAGGCTCAAAAATTGAACCCCAGGGAGGTCATTTCTGAACCTCATATACTAATTACAAATCAACTTAATCCTGTAACTAGTAATTCCTCTGAAAAAGAGGAAGCGGCGGGTGTGGTGCCCAATGCGCCACCCGAAGAGCGGGTCGATAGGGAGCTGGAAGACTGGGTTGCCGAGGTGCGCAAGAAGCGCACAGCGCTCGATTTGCCGACAATCATGCAGGCCTGTCCGGAATTTGCATCCTGGGCGCGGAATTTGGGTGGATTCCTGAAGGATTGGGGCGATCTGCACCGGGTTGCCGGTCAACTCAGGCCGATGATCGGGATCTCTGAGCATGCCTGGAACGTGGCGCAGGACCGAATGGGAACGCAGGTGGCAACAGCGGCGTTTGCACTCGTTTTCGAGAAGCACAGCGCGGGCGAGGTTGCCTCGCCGGGCGGATATCTGCGCGGCATGGTCGAGAAGGCCGGGGCAGGGGAGCTGCATCTCGAGCGCAGCTTCTATGGTAGGCTCAGTGGGCAGGCGGCGTGATAGGGCAGGGGCTCAGAGACCGGCGGCTTTGGTCAGGTTTACCCGGAACCTGTCGCGGCGCCGCTGATAGCGGCGGGTCATCTCGGCCGAGGCGTGGCCAAGCTGCTTCTGGACGTAGCGCTCGTCGACTTCGGCGGAGCTGGCGAGACCGGCGCGCAACGAATGGCCGGAGAACAGCGCCAGGCGGTCTTTCTCAGGCAGGTCCGACCGAATGCCAGCGTCCAGAACCGTGCGCTTGATCAGGCGCGCGACATGCTTGTCGTTCAACCTGGTTTCTGAGGCGCGTTTGCCATCGCGTGAGGTGCCGGTGAAGATTGGACCGAAGTCGATCTTGGCGAAGTGCATCCATTGTTCGAGCGCATGCACGGGGCAGGTTTGATCCTTCGAGCCGCGTCCGATCTCGACCTCACGCCAGCCGGTCTTGGCATTGAGGGTGAACAGCGCGCCCTTGTCGAAGATCTCGATCCAGCCGCCCGAGTCCGGCGTGTCGTCCTTGTGCACGTCGAGGCTGACAATTTCTGAGCGTCGGAGGCCCCCAGCATAGCCGAGGAGCAGGATGGCCCGGTCTCGCAGACCGCGCAGGTCGTAAGGCAAGGTAGCGACCATCGCGAGGATGTCCTTGGCCAGGATCGCTTCCTTTTGCACCGGCGGACGGGCGTGTTTGCGTTTGATCCCGGCCAGTACGGTGGCGATGTGGCGGTTCTTGCGATCGAGAGTGAACCCCCGCTGCGCGTAGTTCCAACCGAGGCCGGAAAGGCGGCGTTCGATTGTCGATACCGAAAGGGCAGGGGAGAGGCCCGAACCGGACGCCAGGTCCGCAAGGTAGAGCCCGATCATTTCGGGCGACGGGGGCAGAGGCTCCGCGCCCTTCATCCGGCACCAGCGCGCGAAATGCGCCCAGTCTTTCGCATAGGCCTTCAGCGTATTGTCAGAAGCTGCGGCGCGGGCATAGTCGCGCGCTGTATCGACGAGGCGATCAAGGCTGCCTGAGCCCGCGACATGGGAGGGCAGGGCGATCCCATCGCTTTTTTCTTGATCTCTCTCGTCGTCCTGAGCGATACTAAACGTACCAGAGTTTGATGATGTCGATTTCTCGTCCTCTGCGGCCATTTTCCAGTGAATCCAGCGATGAAATTAATGTCGTTCTTGTTCCATTGGCGGACTCTAACGTGTTGATAACATGGCAGTCACGTTATCGTTTCAATACTGGATTACGGGTTAATCGCCGGACTGCGGTCGCAGTGTAGGTTAAGCGGTGTCGCGGAACAGACGGCTCCTTGCTCACGGAGGTCGCTGATCTTGTTGAACATTTGGTCTCCTTCGCGGGGAGTCCACAGATTGAGCAAGAGGCCCGTCCACCGATTGAATGGAAATTTCGAGGGCGAGAGAGGCGATTTCGGCCGAATCCACCCATGAAATTAAACTCCATTTCAACATATCTTATTGTGTCCGATAATGCAAACTTATTGGACATAATGCAGCCCAACAAGGAGAGGCGGTTGTCGTTCAATTATCTGGCAGAAAGCGCCGCGATGGTTTAGGTTTTGGGCATGACACTTGCGCGGCCGGATCACATCAACGACCTCGATACGTTACCCTGGATGCCCGCCTGGGTCACCTCTGCGCGCGCTGAAACCCTTGAAGATGTGGCGTTTTTGTCGGGTGCGGCGCTGAACCACCTGCATCTTGTGTTGGGGTACGAGGGCGTACCCCAAGCCTTGTTGCGGGACAGGCTCGCGCTGCGTGCGGCGGAGGCGTGTGTCGCGTTCTCTGGGCGACCGGAGCGGGCAGGGGAGTTGCGCGATGCGGTACACCTGATGCGCCCCGGCGACCTGCCCGGCCCGGCAGGGGAAACCTACCTGGCCTGGCAGCGAGCGGTGGAGCGGCCGGTGGCGGTCAAGGCTCTGGGTCGCGCTTTGCCGAACGTTGAGCCGGGCCAGATTGCCGCTTGGCTCGATACGGGGCAGGGCGGGCCGGTCGGCCGTGCCGCGATGGTGCTGGAGGCCGTGCTGCGCGAGACACCGCGTGCCGAAGTGCCGGCGTTGATCCTCGCGGATGCGGCTCTCGGGCAGGCACTCGGAAGGGACCATCTCGTGCCGCTTCTGGCCGTCGGCCTGAAACGCGCTGACCTGCGCAAGCAAGGGGAAGATTTGAGGCTCGCCTGTCATCGGGCGCTCGTATTATCGGCGGTCGAGGCCGTGCGTCTCTCAACCGACCTCGCGCGCCGGGCTGCTCACCTGAAAGCGGTCGCACCGAAGCTGCGCGCCAAGGGGGCCGGGAACGCCGTCGAGATATTCCTGAACCGCGATGCCGTCGCGCCATCGGCGCTACCCTTGCCGGATCGCGCCGCGCGGCGTCTTTGCGACCGGCTGGTTGACCTCGGGGCGGTGCGCGAACTGACTGGCCGCGACACCTTCCGGCTCTATGGAGTCTGAGCGATGGTCAAGGATGGACTCGACACCGAGCTTGACCGCGAACTATCCGACCTGCCGCCGGAGTTGCGCTGGCGGGAATGGATGCGCCGGGTCGAGGCGGTCCTCTTTGCCTCTGCTTCCCCTGTGCCGCGCGAAGACCTGGCGCGCATAGTGGGGCAGGCGGCCTCGGTCGATTTGCTGGTCGAGAACCTTGCCGCCGATCTGGAAGGGCGGGCTTTTGAAGTTGCGCAGGTCGCTGGCGGCTGGATATTCCGGACCCGATCCGTCTATGCCCCCGCGATCCGCGCTGCGGCAGATGTCGGCGACCAACTGCTGGACTTGAGTGAATTCGATGTCGCCGTGCTGGCCGCTATTGCCTATCATCAACCGATTACGCGCGATGGGCTCAAGGATATCTTTGGCAAGGACATCAGTCGGGACTTGATCGGGCGGCTGCATGCGCGCGACTTGATCGGGACCGGGCCAAGGTCGCCCAGGCGAGGGGCCCCCTATACCTTCGTCACCACCGAGCAGTTCCTGGTCGCGTTCGATCTGACTTCGCTACGGGACCTGCCGGATCGGGAGCAGCTCGAGGATGCGGGGCTGGCAGTGGGTTGAACGCGTTCTACCGACTTGCACATCTGATGCTTGAAGCAGTTCTTGCTGCAGGGCGTGGTAACAACCGCGTACAAATTGAATTGTCACGTACCGATTTATCTACAACAGCGATCAGTCCGTGACAGTCGCAGGTATTACATGCGATACACGGAAGCACTATGTACAAGGTGCATTGAACGAATAGATGGGAGCCATGGTGGCGCTTGATCAGATTTCCACAAAGGCGATGAGTAGCATCGTCCAACCAGCGCTGGCACCCACGTTGGCTGATGGTGCAGTGGATGCCTATAGATCCGACGCACGCCATGTCTTTTCTGACTCCGTGGTCGGGGCACTACTTTCCACCCGGGCACTCAGGCGCCTTTCCGGGATCGGCTTTCTTGGAGCCATAGACTACGTTCGCCACGGCTCTGGTCGAGCTGGGCACCGCCGCCGACACAACCGCCTCGAGCATTCCATTAGCGTGGCGTGGCTGGCAGACATATATGCGCGCGAGGCAGACCTTCCGGATGACCGGAGGCTGCTTCTGCTCAGCGCGGCATTGTTACACGATGTCGGTCATGGGCCGCTCTCTCATACGCTGGAACCTGTGTTCGAGGCAGAGTTTGGTATCAACCATCATATTATGACCCGCCACCTCGTCACTGGTGAGGTGGCGTTCGGGGATGAGATTCCAGAAGTTCTTGCCGACGCTGGTGTTGATTTAGATGAGGTGTTGGCGCTAATTGAAGGTGAGCATGACGGAGATGTCGGTTTTCTGTTTTCTAATCAGATCAATCTCGACACGCTCGAGGGGATCAATCGATGTCGTGCATTCATAGCGCGGCGGCCGGCGTTTGGGAGCTGTGAGAGTGTGGTTCGTCGTTGGGCCCGAGGTCGAGCATCGACGATCGAGAACGATTTCGACGCTTTCTGGCGCCTCAAGCACCACGTCTACAATCTCTTCATTGGGGGTAATCGTGGAGCAGTCCTAGACGCAGTCGCTCAAGCATATATGCGCTCCAATCTGAATGAATTTTCCGTCAATGATTTCCTCAATACTGAGGGCTTGCTCCGCCGTCGGCATCCAACCTTGTTTAGCTATCTCAGCCAGGTTTCCCGTAATGAACAGAATTCGGATTTCGAACTCCCGACGGATTGGCTTTTGCAGGATGTCACGGTGAAAAAGCGCGATTTTTACGTCAAGCACGAGTCGACGCTTAATGACCCGAAATCAATCAACCATCGTTACAGACAGACCAAGACAGTAATGTCCAAGAGTCTAGCCGAGCTCCTTGACTGAAGAAATGACTGTGATTCAAAGATTAAGTGATGCGACAGAGGTCGATGGAGCGCTTCAAAGAGCGAAGGATGAGGCGGAACGTCAGATCGGCCTCATGCGGGAGATCGCCGTTGATGTCATCCGTCAAGATGCGAATATCGTTGTTGGTGTGAATGGCAGCGTGGCGCGCCGAGAGGTGACAAGCGGCTCTGACGTCGATCTCTTCTTTCTCGTGCGCAACGGCGATGTAGACAAAGCAAAAGTTGTTCAGAGCACATTCCGAGAACGGCTGAAGAGTGCTGGCATCAAGATGCCTGCACATAACGGGGTGTTTGAGAACCCTCTACCTGTGGAAGAGCTCCTCCAAAGAATCGGTGGCGAGGCGGATACCAACGAATTCACAACGCGCCGTATGCTTTTCCTTTTGGAAGGAGAGTGGCTTCACAATTCCGATGGCTTCCATAAAGTCAGGATCGACCTCATCAGCCACTATGTCGATAATGAAATCGATGATCGGAAGCTCTGTCGATACCTCTTAAATGACATCATTCGATACTGGCGGACGATCTGTGTGGACTTCGAACAAAAGACTGCAGACGGAGCAAAGCCACGCGCGATCCGCTTGATCAAGCTCCGCTTCGCCAGAATGATGCTCTATTTCGGCGGTGTTGCCGCCATCTGTAAGACCAAGGACATGCCTGCGGCAGACAAGCGTGAAACGCTGAGACAGATGTTCGCCGTTCCACCAATTGACCGACTCAGAGATGTCTTCGGTGTCGTCGAAACCGGTCCGGTTCTGGCCGCGTATGCGACTTTCCTGAATTCGTTGGACGATGCTGATATTCGCGGCCAACTCAGCCTAGCCGGGCGGTCTGGTATGGAAACGGAAGCATATTCGGAGCTCGTGGAGGTCGCGCGGGATTTTCGAACTGCTCTGGAGACGTTGCTGGTTGGACCGGATAGTTGTCATAAGGAAATCGCATCTGCCCTCCTTCTGTGAGGCGCTTCCAGCAGTATGGTGTGTGCGATGAGATATCAACCGAGGCGCAGAATTCTTCTCATGAGGCATGGTCAAACCAGCTGGAATGAAGCAGGCTTGGTAATGGGACAGACGGATCTACCGATGAGTGAAAGTGGAATTCAGCAGGCTAAAGCTATGATTACCGAACTCGATTCCCTGGAAGTCAGAACGTTGTTTTCGAGTGCACTCTTCCGATGTCAGCAAACGGCAGAGTTTGTCTCCCGCGCTTTGGACCTCCCGATCACCTTCGTTCCTGGTTTGGAAGAGCGATGCTGGGGAATTTACGAAGGGCGCCACCACACAGAGCGCGACACAACTGTAGATCCGCCAGAAGGGGAGACTCTTTCGCAGTTTCAGGATCGGATTGCAGTCGCGCTAGACTTGATTTCTGCTTCGGACAGACCCTTGGTTGTCACACACTCCGGAGTTATCCGCTATGCACTGGAGAAAGCGGAAAGTGATAAGTCTCGCCGTCGAATCCCGCATGCGAAGCCCATCCTGGTTCCGTGGGGGCTCCGCACAGTGACAGCAAGCTAAACTTCAAAGTGGATCAGATTCAGCACCAAAGGCAGGACCAAACTCAGATGTAGAATCGGTAAGAAGGGTTGGGCGTAGCGTTGTCAGACAGCTCGCACATGAGTTCGCCAACCCGTTTTGCGAAAAGCAAAGTGATGGGAAGCCTAGTGATGCCATCACTTGAATTCCAATTCATCTTGGTAAGCGCCAAGATTTCGTGCGCTCTAGCACGAATATCTGTTTCCCCCATGCTCCCAATCTCTAGCGGAGCTGGGATATGCATTCCCGGAAACTCGTTCCACCATGGAATGTAACCGCTGGTGAATAAATAGTCATGCTGATCAAGTGAACATAGCGTCCCCCTCCAAGGCTCTTCTGTTCCCTTTCGAACGACGCGAAAAGATGTATTGCGCAGCCAAACTAAATCGCAGTTAGCTACGCGCTGGTCCGCTATCTTGCGGAACCCGTTTTCTTCTTCTGGCTGATAGTGGCTCGTCTTGTGCACGACCACTCGATCTGGACTCACGCCCGCTCTTTTCTCGTACTCGTTCAGTATTTGCTCCATCAAGCCGCTGGCCTGATCTTCGTCGAGATACGGTTGTCTGTCTCGTTTCTGGTTATGATCGATGTTTGCGCCCTTGATCGCAAATGGTTCAATGTCAGTTGAATATGCCTGAGCTACGCTGGCATAAACGAGATGCCCGCCGCGCTTCTTCATGTGGTGAAAGGAAACACCCACAAAGCAAACGTTCTTTGGCAGGTCTGCCGGCCTCCAAGGTATACCTTTAGCTTTGTAGTATATCGAAACCGCAGCATTCCAGGCTCGGGTTGCATGGCTGTGCCCCGTGTCATCGGGGCGATCGATTGTCTCCCGCCTGATGATTTGCACGGGAACCGACTGATTGTCTGACATAATCCGTGCTTTGAGTGCGCGATAGAAAGTCCTGAAAAGAAGGTCGTCAGCCATAGTCTGGAGCGCACTCGCAGCCTCCAGTTCTTCTGGCGTTGGCTGGAAGAGTGCGAGCTGGTCGCTTTCTTCTTCTGCTCTCACCATCTCGAGCGCATGTCGTTCTTCGGGGCTAAGTCCTGGATTGGCCGCGCGCAGGTCGCCGAGTTCCGGCTTTATGCAAAGGACAATGCAATCCGGTGCCTCATCGCCATAAAGACTGGCGATCGCATCGTCGAAAAGCTCGACAAGCTCGCCGAACTTCTGGCCGCGATGAGCTTCATTCATAAGCAGCTGGTACTTTGACGAGTCGATAACACGCTTCTGGCGTTCATCGATTTCAAACCGGGCATTGAGTGCACTCTTGAGCCCCGGCCAGTCTCTATAGCGTTGAGAGTTCTTTTCTTTCGCCGGCATGAACTGCTCGAGTTTTGAGAACCACTCTGTCGCCGCGCTCACATCGTCAGCAAGTCCAACAAAGCCAAGGCGAATAACCTTTTCACCACGATCGTCCGATGGTCCAGACAAGGGCAAAGCGCGCCGCGGATCAACATCGAGCTCTCCGTTGGAGAACTCGAGCATAGGTTCACGCAGGACGTCGATCTTCAGCTGAACTGTCATCAGTCAGTAATCCTTCTTCGGTCACATCGGCAGTAAAGAAACTTCCCTCCAGTATGAGGTCTTGCACATGGCCATCGCCGATACTTATGGTTTGCTGACCTCTCGATAAGAAGCGTCCCCAAAACGCGAAATCGCTTTCGACATTAGTGTTCCTGTCGAACCTTATTCTGCGTGTTGCCCGTTTTGTTCTGAGGTAACCCGGCAGTGGCGATTGACCGTCTTTCTTGGTGAACATGTAAAACGGCTTAATCCTTACGCCCCAACCCTCGCCAAATCGGACGACTTCATAGCCGAAACCTTCGCACTCAAACCAAGGGAGACTGTCATCGCCGCGTCTCTTGACCACATCCCTTCTTATCCCCTTTCTCAATGGGCTGTCGTAAATGATTGTGCGGTTTCTTTGCCCTTTACTCTTGAAGTAAGCGCGCTTTGCTGGAAAACCTTTCTTGGTCTTTTCGATCATTAGGCCATCCACCTCGAAGGAGCGCAAATACCCTTCGAAGTGCTTGCGCATTAGCCATGCAATCTTTTTGTGCAGGATTGGATCGTCGTCGGCTGTGGAAAGGGGAATTTCTTCAAGTTCTCCCTCCATCGCATCGCCAAAGATGGCGGAGGAAAGAGCGGGGTTTAGGAAGGTCCAAAGCAAATTCGATCTACTTTCAAAGACAAATGGCCCGGCCTCCGTCAATGCTGCTTTTGACTTGAGGTTTGCCCAACCCCCATGAACCCTTAGCTTCGTGATAAACTGTGGGATTGCCGAGAAGACCAATGTGTTGAGGGTGTAGGTTCCAATCGGCCTTCTGTCGATCGATACTGCTGCAGACCCTGCTGACGCACCTGGGCGAAAGAGCTTACCAACGAACCGCTCGGCACCTGGCGGAAACGCAAATAGTGACGATCCACCTGCATCGGTACAAAGACTGAGTGCATCGATCAGTCCTGTTCCCGCGCGCTCCATCGCACTGATCCCGAAAAAGACATCGCACAGGGATCTGTTTCGCAAGTCGCTGAACTCGGGGACTGGATCAAAAGCGCCATTCTCATCTGTTGCGAGGCGAACTTTAGACCTAGCCGACATGCTAGCAGGGTTCGTAAATGTTATGCTGTAATTGTCCTCGACGTTGATTGTGGATGGCTCGCGAGCTTCATAGTCGCGGTGAACTATCATGTTTACGAGCAGCTCAATCAGTGCGCGTTCCGGATAAGCAAGACGAGATACATGCTTTTGTTTGCCTTTGACCTTGATCTCGGGGTTTACATCCTTGGTTTCCAGCCAGTTCAACGCTTCATTATACTGTTTGATAAGGTTGCCTTGAAAGACCGTTCGCTTTTTGTCGGAAATTGTAGCGGTCAAGACAGAATGTGGGAAGAACCGCTCAGGCTGCCTACCGAACAGCAGCACGCAGCCGTTGCTTGGCAGTTCGTTTCCCTCGGGATCTTTACGTAGTAATCCAATTTCGCGCATCAATGGTTTCAATTCTGCTGATGACACGGGTCCGCGCTCGAGCTTCTCGCAATATCGCCTCAAAGTAGTCAGTGCCAGATCAGCATCAATGTCCGCCCACGTGGCTCCTTCACAAACAAGATCGTCGAATTCCTGGTGTTCCTGAGATGTGACTGGTTGAGCAAAGCGTTGAATTCCAGCCAGCTCAAGGTTGAGGTCTCTCATAGCCTCGTCGAACCCGGAAATTTCCAGCTGCTGAAAATTTCGCCCCAATCGTGCTTTGAGTGCTTCGACGTTGGGATGTAGGGCTTCGCTCCCTCTTGTGCACCAGTAGACACCCTGCCTGAATTTCTGGTTTGCGTCGCCAAGCAAAGACTGCATGATCGAGTCTTCCGCCCCGCGGTAGCCCATGACGACGAGAGGAGTTGCATCAAGCAACGGGCGAAGATGATCTAGCAGAACCGTTTCGAGTGTCTTGGTTTCTTCTATCAGATTACGGTCGGTATATTGTTCGGCCTTGCCGTGAAGCCACACAATCTGTGCTTTGGCAAAAAGGCTAAATTCATTGAAGTCACTCTCCCCTCGGTTCACTTCTGCTACATGGCGGATGTGGGGGTGCTTCTGTGCCAATGCTCTGGGCAGACACAGATCGAAATTGGTGGTCATCACAGTGCCTGCCAAACCACGGAGCACCAGATCGGCAAGTGCGTGGTAGCCGATTCCAATGTCTCCTTTGATACTCGTAAGCTCCAGCAGGAGTCTCCTCCGGTAAGCTTCGGGCTGAAGCAGATGTTCGATAATCAGCGGAAAGTTTTCAGCAAGATTTTCTTCACCTGGCAAAAACCAATCGTGGTTCCTGAGCCAGTTCACCCATTCGGATGGTTTTATTTGATCAACTGGAACCCGACCGCAGAGTTCACGTTCTGCGAATACCTGTTTGGCAAGCCTGCGAACGCTTTCGCCTGCCAAAGGGATGCCTGATGTGAAGGACGCGCCTGCGCCAAGCAGCAGTGTAGGCCGAGCATCATTCTCTGGGCGAAAGAGTGATGAGAGAATCGTGATGGATGACTTGTGCGACATAGACCAACAATTACTCCATCTTGCGAACAAAACAAGAATATATACTCGGTGTTGTGGTCGTTTCATCCTGGCGCACACTTTGTTGACAAGCTTAATGCCTTTGTTCGAGGCTGACTGATTACCCCCGCAGAAGTCCCGTCTTGTCGATTTTGGCCCCTCCTGCCCTTTGGTCAGGACCGCGCCCTAGTCGGTCGGCTGAACGCAGCCGCCCTCCCCGAGCTGAAACGCCACCTCTCCCTGCGACGTGCCGCTGGCGATGCAGTCTCCTCCGGAGCCAGCCTGGCCAGCCGTCGCATGGTCGAGGCAACGCTTCATCTCGGCCATTCGGTAACGGTCGCTGGGGCGGGCGTGTGACATCAGTGATCTCGTACCTCGCGTCTCGGCCGGTGTTGTTCCGTGCTTTGCCGGACATGCTGTGCCGCCCCGTCATCCTAGGTCGCAAACGATGGTCGACGACCGCGCGATCGCATTGGCCGCAGCTGGCATAAGGCCGGCGATGGTCGTGATGCGCGGATCGCAAGTTGTCGGGCTGCCGCGGAGGGTCCATTCGAAATCCGGGTGAGCCGAGCACAGTGTCGAGGCTTCGACGGTCTGCCTGCTGCTCTTCCAGACGACACACATCGGGTTGCCAAGGAAACCAGCCGTCGCGGCACGTGAGCCAGGGGCAGGCAAAGCTCTGACTCGCCCGGGTCCGGATCGGTGCAAAAAGACAGAGAAGACACCGCCCCCGCAGCTACTCTGTTTGCAGTTCACCCAGTTTCCTTCGCGGCCAACGCACTTCTCCCTTTGTCTGAGTTGCATGACATGCTGGTCGCAGCTGTCGTCCCGTTCACAAGGGTTGTCGCCGATCTTTTTCCCCTGACCCTGCGGGCCATTCTTCGCGGAGCAAAAAGACCGGCGCCTGCCCCTCTCCGCTGCGCTTCGCCTTCGGTGTGGCCGGACCTTGGCCAGCTGCAAGGTGACCATCATTGCAACGCAAACAAGGAGAAGAGCAATGACCACGAACTGCATCAAATTCACCAGCGCCGACATCGAAACCGCCAAGGGCGTCGGCTCCATCTCGACCCTGACCTTCGACCTCGACATCACGGTCGAACCCGTCGCAAGCGCGAACCCGATGGCCCCCACGCACCGCGTCCTCGGCCGCTCCCCGCGCGGCAAGCTGGTCGAGTGCGGCGGCATCTGGAAGAAGCAGAACAAGGAGACCGGCGCCGACTACTACACGCTGACCATCCGTGACCATGGCTTCAACGCCAACCTCGGCAAGGCGGCAAACCAGGACGATCTGTCCCTGCAGGCCATCATCCCCTGGGGTCCCAAGGACGCCGCCTAAGCCAACGGCCAGACCGCTCCGGCGGTCTGGCTCTTTCTCGTTCCGGGGGAACTTGTCCTCGACTGGTGCACTATCGGTGTCCGAAGGATGCGGTATATTTCGGACGCCGACGCGGATAGTCGGACTGGATAGGTCGCTGACGCGACTTCGATCTTTCTGTTCAGTGACAGCGCGGATCGCGGGAACCTGAGGCGGAACCGAAAGTCAGCAGCGAGAACTGGGAGCCCGCTGAGCGAGGCAAGCGCGCCCCTTCTTTCAGTCGAGTAACCCGCGCCTAGGTCGTCTTGGCGAAGCTCCTTGGGGCGGCGAACGAGCCCTGCGCCGCAGGCAACGAAATCGCAAATCAACGTCATGCATCCCTGGGCAACGTCTCACGTCAGGGTCACCGGCGCGCACCTTTCCGTCGACTTGTTGGCCTCAGAGATCGCTAGCCCGGGGTCGAGCGGTCACCAACGCCGGGGGCAGGTTTCTGGACGGCTGACGCCTTGAGCGCTGCCGAGGCATCGCTCACAACAAACCTGCCCCCGGCGTGCTCCATTTCATTCCGCCCCTTATCGGGTGCAGCCCGCTCTCATGCCCCCGGTCTTTTCCACGATCCGTCCAACGACGATCAACGGAAAGGATCACACCATGACACTCGAACAATCCATCGACCTCGCGGAACTGCAAGCCGACATGGCCTTCGAAGCCTACCTCGCCGCCTTTGATGAAGACGCCCATCCGGAGACCCTCGACAGCCTCGAGACCGAGGTTCTGATCGCCCGCAGCCGCTACGACGATCTGCGCAATCAGGGACTGGGTCACTGACCCAGACACCCCTGCGGGTCTTCGAATCCGCAGGGGTCTGACGTCGACCCTCAGAAGCTTCGTGACGCCCTCAGAGGGTGTGGCCGCGCTTTCTCGCGCGGGCCGTATTCGTGTTCCTGGCGCCCGATCCGTGACCGGCTCGGGCGCTCGATTTGCCTGTCGTCACCTGCTGATTGGGAAACAGTTTCAGCAGAGTCTTTTGACCTGATTGCCGCGTATCATTGTGAACTGCGTCCGTTCCATGCCGCGCTGCGCAGCGGTCTTGAGTACACCTCATTTCCCGCAAAAAGACACGGAATGCAAAACGTAATATTGCGCAATGTGATGTATTGAAGTATAAGCGAAGGAGAGAAGGAAGACGTTGGCAGGATATGGCCAATGTTTGCACATTTTGTCCGAGGGGTCTGTGATGGGCGTTTCCCGCAAAGCTGAATGCTCCGCCGCACGCGAACGCGACCTAGGGCAATCGCTGCCTCGCGCGCGTCTGCGCATGCACCCTTTTCCTGGAAGCGGGAGAACGCCCTAGTGCCGAGGCCAGCGAAAAACCTGAAGCTTGAACAGCGCATCGAAGTTGCGCGGCGCTTTGCAGCGGGCGAGAGCGCGAAAGAGCTTGCGGCGGCGTTTGGCATCTCTTCGCGCCACGTGAACCGGCTCGCGAAAGAGGAGGCGGGCGAGGGGATCGCGGTGCGCGATCCGAGCGAGACCGTGGCCTTCCGGGCCAGCCGATCCGAGCTGGAAGCCTTTGACGCGGAGTGGCGCGCGCGGGGCTATGCCAACCGGTCGCAGGCGCTCAATGCGGTGCTGCGTGGACGGTGCGGATTCCTCGATGTCCCACGCGATCTGGTGGCGGAATTCTGCGCCGCATGGCGTCAGGCGAAGGATGTGAGCGACGCCGGACTCGCGCTCGCCAAGGCGGTGCATCGCGGTCGGCTGGAGGTCTCGGAGACGGACCGCACGGTGCTGATCGAGTTGCTCGATCTGGCGCAGTCGATGAGCCGCGAGATGGGCCGGATGAAGGATGCGGCGCAGGCGCTGCGTCATCAGGAGTGGCCGCAAAAGGAAGAAGGGCAGGGGGCGGAGAGCGCGGTTCTGGAGGGTGGCCCGCGCACGATCGAACGCGGATTGAGGCTTGTCAGGAATGGCTGACCCGCTCGCCCTCTACGCCTCGGTCATGGGGCGGCTCTGGGAGGATGAGCGCATCCGGGGTCAGGCCGCGGCGCGGATCGATGCGCGGCTGGCGGGCCGTCGACAGGGGCGTAGCTTCGCCCGCGTCGGATCCATGTCGGCGCGCAATGCGCTGAAGGCGGCCTCGGGACAGAGCCGCGCGGCGGTCTTCAAGCGGATCCGGGCGGGGGGGTGCAAGACGCGCACCTCGCTCGGGGCGCAGATCTCCTACATCAATGACAAGGCGGTCTACACCTACTCGACGATGACCAACACGCTGACCGACGCGGAGGTCCTGACCGACGAGCAGAAGGAAGACATCATCGAGGCCTGGGCCGGGACCTGGCGCGGCTCGACCAAGCTCGGTTTCACCTCGCACATGCTGCTGTCATTCCCGACCGACGTGACCGTCGACCAGGTGCGCGACATCGCGATGGACTGGACAGAGCATTTCTTCGAGAGCGGTGAATATGGCGATCAGTGGGACTATGTTCTCGCGGTCCATGACGACCGGGCGCACAAGCACGCCCATATCATCCTGAACAACCGCGGCGTCGAGAAGGGCACCTGGTTCTCCTGCTGGGCCGAGGGTGTGATGTCGCCGCAGCTCATGCGCGAGAAGCAGGCCGAGATCGCCGAACGCTACGGCGTCATGCTCGACGCCACCACCCGGCTCGAGCGGGGCATCTTCGAGAAGCCCGCCGGGATCGAGGAATTCTACCGCGCCAAGGAAGAGGCCCGCCTGCCGCGTGAGATTGTCATGACGGCCCAAGAATCCGCCATCGCGCAGGCGCAGGTGGTGGGCTTCGCCAAGGACTACAAGAACCTTGCCGACCTGCTGGACCGGATGGACCAGCGTCACATGGCGCGCGCCGTACGCGGCATGGCGGACGGGCTTGGCTCGGGCACGCCGTGGAACTTCACCGAAGGAGAGATAGACATGAAGGACATCAAGACCGTCGGTGACGCGATCGACTATTCCGAGCGCACGATCGAGGCGCTGAGGCTCAAGGCCGAAGAACTGGATCCGGCCGAGCGTGCCGCTTTTGAAGCCAAGGCCGCGCCGATCATCGCGGACCTTTCGCAGATGGTGCCAGACCCGGAGCTGCGCGCGCGCTTTGGCAAGCAGCTCGAGGAACCCTATCCGCCGGGGGCGGGCAGCGAGGTGCTGATCGCCGCGCTGAAGTCCGGCAACGACGAGGGGTTACGCGACGTGCTCGAGCGCGCCGAAGAAGAAGGCATGGACAGCGAGGAACTGGTGGCCCGGATCGCTGCCGGCGGTACGCGGAACTACGGCATGGCGCAGGACTGGGTCGAGCGCGACATGAACGCAGTGCTGGCGAAGGACGGTCTGAGCGTGGAGACCGCGAGTGACGACCAGCTCGATGCCGCGCTGGAAAAGGTCGACGGCGTCATGGACGCGCTGATGGAGCGGGCCAAGGAACTTGGGGTCGAGATCGGTCGGACTCTCGCGGACGAAGAACAGGAGATCCTGCCGCTTATCGACGAAGACGACCGGACGCCAAATCCCTACCTGCAGGACCTCGCCGACATGTTGCGGGACGGCAAGCTCACCGAGGAACAGGAAGAGACCATCGAGCGGACCCTGCAATCCGAGCTCTTCAAGGAGTTGGGCGAAGAGGGCTTGGCCGAACTCCGGCGCGGCAACTTCCAGGTGCTGGACGCAGTGTTGCCGAGCAAGCTCGACCAGATCACCGTCACGCAGGAATTCCTCGAAATGACCTTCGAGGAGACCGGTGACCAGGTCTTCACCGATCGCGCCGCCGGGTTGCAGCAGGATAAGGCGACCGAGGTTGCGCGGCTGCGTGGCCAGCAGGAGGCGCAGGAAATGGGGCGTGATCTAGGACGTGACCGCGGACTCGATGACGAGATGGAATTCTAAAGGGGAGATGACCACCATGACCAAGACACTTCCCCTCTGGGCAGCACTCCTCTTCGGCGTGATCTGCGGTGCCGTCATCGGCACCATCGTCGCCGCCTTCTACCTGACCCTGGCCCTGAAAACCGGGTTCCAGAGCTTCGACATGCTGGCGCTCTGGAAGGCGAGCACGGGCACGCGCGCGGCGCACCCCGAGGCCTTCAAGGTGGGTTTCGGCGCTGTAGGCTTCGGGTCTATCGGCCTCGGCGCCCTGGCGCTCGCCTGGACCTGGAAGAAGGAGCGCGACGATTACGGCTCGGCCCACTGGCAGACAAAGGCGGAGCTGAAGAAGAACGACATGCTGCAGGCCCCCGGTAAGGGCTTCGTCTGCGGCAAGCTTGGCGCACCGACCTCCAAGGCCGAGTTCATCTCTTCGTCCACCATCCCCCATGTGATGATGGTGGCCCCGACCCGTGCCGGTAAGGGCGTTGGCTTCGTGATCCCGAACCTTTTGAGCTTTGCGGGCTCGGTCGTGGTGCTCGACGTGAAGGGCGAGAACTTCGAGAAGACCGCGCGGCTCCGGGCGGTGAACGGCGACGAGGTCTATCGCTTCAGCCCCTTCGACTGGGCCAACGCCACGCATCGCTACAACCCGCTTGCCCGGATCGCCAAAGCCCCGACATTCGCGCAGCGCTTCACAGAGGTTTCGATCCTGGCCGACCTCTTCCTCGACAAGGACAACAAGACCCTCGACACCTTCTCCGAGGCGGGCAAGTCGATCTTCGTCGCCGCCTGTCTACTGGCGATCCAGCGCGGCACGCCGAGCCTTGGCGAGGTGAACAAGATCGTCGCCGGAGGAGACTACAAGAACGCGCAGTACAAGACCTATGCAGACGAGGCCGAGGAAGACATCCTGCGCGAGCTCTGGACCAATGCCGCCTCGGCCTCCTCGCGCCTGCTCACCTCAAATATCCAGGCCCTGATGACCGCCGGTCTCAAGCAATGGGACAACCCGGCGGTGCGCTCGGCCACCGAGGCGAGCGACTTTGATTTCTCGACCTTCCGGAAGACCCCGCAGTCGCTCTACATCGCCGTCTCCGAAGATCACATCGCGACGCTGGCGCCGCTCCTGCGCTTGATGTTCGCCGATCTCATTGCCTCGATCCGGCTGAACGAGCCCGGCCCGGACGAGCCTTGGCCGGTCATGATGATGATCGACGAATTCCAGCAGATGGGGGCGATGCCCTATCTCGAACGCGCGATCCACTCGCTGGCAAGTTACGGTGGTCGCGTCGCGATGATTGCGCAGTCGTTGGCCTCGCTCGACCGGATCTACGGACCCGAGGGCCGCGAGAGCCTCGAGAACGGGGCAGGGCTCAAGCTCTATATTACCCCGCGGGACCAGCGCACTGTAAAAGAAGTTTCCGCCGCCGTGGGCAGCACGACCCGCGAGGCGGTCACCCGCGTGTATGGCCGCAACAAGGGCTTCCTCGGCGCGACTTCGACCTCGGCGCGGTTGGAAGAGCGGCCGTTGCTTTCCGAGACCGAAGCCCGTCTGATGAACCCGGATGAGGTCATCATCCTCGCCTCGCCGCAGCACCCGATCAAGGCGAGCCGGATCAAGTATTACGACGATCCGTTCTTCAAGGAGATGCTGGCCCGACAGGAGGGTAAGCCCTTTCCCTATCCGCCGAGTGTGCAGGGTGCGGGGCCTTGGGGTAGCGACGGTGGTGATGAGGCCGGCGGAGACGAGCAGGCGAAACCAGGCGAACGCGCGCCTGCCCGTGATCGCTCGCAGCGCCGCGAGGCACGGACGATGAGCGTGATGGCGTTGGAGGCCGGGCGCGGGCAGCCAGAGCCGGAGACGCTCGAGCGGGAAGCGGCCGTGCCGAAGGAATGGGAGGCGTCGCTCGACCGGCAGGAGGACTTTATCGAGGAGTTGTTGGGTGGGTGAAGATGAAAAGGGCCAACCAACCTAAACGATTGTCACGCCTTGTTCTGCATCAAGTGCCGAGATTCGCTCCTTGACCTCCTCGCTCAGGTAATCTGCGTTGATCGTGCGCAGATACCGCAAAGCTTCTTTGTCATTCGCCTGATATTCTAGGCGACGCTTATAGAAAGTCAGGCGCCCTTCTGCCTCCTGAATGATCTCTCCCCAGGTCTTGGCCCAGACACGAATCTTGACTGGGTCATCAACTTCGAGGACTAGCCCACGAGGTTTGTCTTTTTGCCGCGCCTCGAACTCTGCGTCTTTTGTGAAGCGGTTGGCCACTGCGACGAAGTCCCATTCCACGTTCGAGTGCTTGAAACGGTCATCGAGCGCCACGGCCTTTGCGTACTTCTTGATCTGGTTGATGACGTCTTCATTGAGGTGCTGGCTTGGGCGTTTTAGTTCTATGACGAGGTGTCTTCGTTCTTCGTCGGTCGCGGTAGGCATCCGGCACGACAGCATCAAATCAACAATAGCGGCTTTGCCCTCGGCGTCGAGAACTGGTGCACTTGGCGCGGGTGTTTCCCGAGCAGTGCCATCGTCACTGTCACTGCCCAACAATTCGATATGGCTGCGTAGAACGGCGGATAGATCCTCGTCATCATTCATTAGGTTAAACTGTTCTCCGAAAATCCACGTCTCTTGGGCAATAATCCGGTGAAGTTGGGACCGCTCGAGCAACTGACGTTTGGACTCTGGGTCGAAGACCAAGATTTGCAAGGCTCGCAAGAACTCGAGACGATCGGTTACAGCTTTTGCGGCATTGATAACAGCTGTAAGCGAGGTCTTTCGAAGAAGGTCTGCCAGTTCCTCTTGCTTAGCCTTGGGAAGGTCTACGACACTCTCCAGAATTGCAGGCAGGGCACCCGGCCCAGTTTCAATCGCTGCTTTGACAAGCTGAAGAATAAGCTTTTGCTGCTTCGATGGTGCCTTTTCGAACTCAGGGCTATAGTCCGCCAAATTTAACGCGACGACATCAAAGACCTGTCTTTCGTTGATCTCGATAGGATTGGACGTTTTTCCCTCATAGGGATAGATCTTGGCCTCTTTCCATTCCTGGATTTTGCCACGAGAACGCTCTGTTTCGCGCTCGCGAAAGTGCTCGCGCAACTTGGCTTTTGTCGTCTCGACAAGTGCCATGGAGGGAGGGTCGAGCTCTACGAGTCCGTCTGTGTTGTCGTCTGCAAGGTCCTGAAAATGGTCTGCGGTTAAATATGCAGTGAAGTCGAACCCGCGGGCATGAATTCCCGGCGCCATTTCGTGGAAGCTGAATCGGCGTAAGCGGTGCGCCGTTCACACGGGTTTGGCGTAGTTCCAAGGCAGCAACTCTTTGATGTCCGTTTGTTTGTGTCCGCCAGCAATGGCGATCAGGACACCGGACAGATAGCCATGGGGTTCAATCCCGTTGAGTTTGCAGGTTTCGATCAGAGACGCGATGACGGCCCAGTTTTGCGCGCCGGCATCGTGACCTGCGAAGAGCGCGTTTTTGCGGTTTAGGGCGATGGGACGGATGGTGCGCTCGACGGGGTTGGAATCCAGTTCGATGCGACCGTCGTCGAGGAACCGGATCAGCCCGTCCCAGTATTTGGCGATGTATTTCAGGGCCTCCCCGGTCGGTGACTTGGCAGAGACACGGGCGCGGTTCTGGGCGAGCCAGAGTTCGAAGGCGTCGATGATGGGTTTTGAGCGTTCCTGCCGTGCAACGCATCGTTGATCGGCTGGCTGACCGCGCAGGTCTTTTTCGATGCGATAGAGCGCCTGGATTTGGGCCAGACCTTCCTGCGCAATCGGGGCCGTGCTTGACTGAGTGACGTCGTGCAGTTTGCGACGGGCGTGAGCCCAGCAGTAGGCCAACGCCACGTCCTGCGCAGGTCGCTTGAGGAGGCGGTTGTAACCTGCATAGCCGTCGACCTGTAGGTTGCCGCTGAAGCCTTTCAAGATATTGTCTGCATGCTGGCCAGATCGTCCCGGCGCGTAAGTGAACGCCACTCCAGGTGGATCATCGCCGCCCCATGGCCTGTCATCACGGGCCAGCGCCCAGAAGTATCCTGTTTTGGTGCTTTTGCGCCCTGGGGCCAGAACCGGCGCGGGTGTTTCGTCCATGAAGAGCTTGGTTGAGCGCTTCAGATCAGCCATCAGGGCGTCATAGACAGGGGTCAATTCGAAAGCCGACTTGCCAACCCATGCGGCCAGGGTCGAACGATCCAGATCGATCCCCTGGCGGCTGTAGATTTGCGCTTGCCGATAGAGCGGCAGGTGATCCGCATATTTTGAGACGAGCACATGGGCGAGCGTTGCCTCGGTCGGCATGCCGCCTGCGATGATGTGGGCGGGTGCCGGAGCTTGGGTGATCCCGGCTTCGCAGGATCGGCATGCGTATTTGGGGCGACGGGTGACGATCACCCGGAACTGCGCGGGAATAATATCCAGCCGTTCGCTGACATCTTCGCCGATGACATGACGCTCAGCCCCGCAGGCGCAGGAGAGCTCGGGTTCAATGACCACTTCCACCCGCTCCAGATGCTTGGGCAATGATCCCCGGTTGGTCTGACGCGGCTTTGGCGGTCGCATGGGCGCGGTGCGCTGATCAGCATCAATCTCAGCTTCCACCTGCGCGATGGCCGTCTCGATGTCTTCGAGCTCCAGCTCGTATTGGCCTGGATCGATCTTCTCGGATTTGCTCCCGAAGAGCGCCTTCTTGAAGGCGGCAACCAGGGCCTCGAGCCGGGCGTTCTGATCCTGCTGCGCACGGATGATCGCCTTCAACTCAGCAATGTCGTCGGGCAATTCATCAGGTGCGATCATGCCCGACGCATAACAAAACAGGGGCAGAATAACCCCTGCAAAGGGTCCCGTGAGTCACTCCGCCGCAGAAGGTGCTGCGACCTCCAAGGGCTGCACGCGCCGCCAATCCAAACCCGCAAACAGCGCCTCAAACTGTGCCGGTTCCAAACGCATCACCCCGTTCTTGATCGCGGGCCATTTGAAGGTGTTATCCTCCAGTCGCTTATACGCCATCACCAGCCCACTGCCGTCCCAGTAGATCAGCTTCAGCTGATCTGCGCGCTTGGCGCGGAACACATATACAGACCCATCAAAGGGCTTCTGTCGCAAATGACCCTGCACCAGAGCGGCCAGCCCGTCATGGCCTTTGCGGAAGTCGACCGGATCACTGGCCACAAAAATACGGACCTTGTGGGATGGCATGATCACGTGGCGATGGCCCGTGCTATCTCCGCGATCCGCGGGGCTGGCGTCGCAGCATCAAGACGAACAATGACGTCGCCCTTGATCACATCGAGCGTGCTTGAGAATGGGTTAGGCAGAGCCTCGGCGACCGGCGCAAGCGCCTCGATCTCCACAGGCACGAAGTCCATACCCTCCAAATTTGGAAGAACCAGCTTGCCCTGTCGGGCCATCCGTCGCCAATCAGACACCGTGCTGGGGATCAACTCGTATCGCTTCGCGACCGCGTTGACCGTCTCGCCCTCAATCAATGTCTCCGCCACAATCCGAGCCTTCAGCTCCCGTGGCCAATTCCGCTTCCCATCCCCACGGCGCGGCACCCTTGCCAGAAACTCGCTTGTAGCTCCCATCGAGAAACTCCCCACAAACCAAAGAAGCCTCTGAATCGCAGATCACACGTCAGCTCGAAAGTGTGGGGGAGGCGCACCGCTTACGAATCGGCCTGGCAGGCAAAGCATCAACTTCCGTTCGACCTTCTTTTTCCACTCAATAATGTCGAGTGTGGCTTTGTACTCATGACCATCTTCGGTGATCGCCGAAATTTCATAAGGCGTCACGTCGCGAATTGCATCCCGCGCGTCGATTACTTCGCCATCATAGATGATACTGAAAGCTGGATCTTCGTAGAGTTGGAGTGCGAACACATCCCGGACTTGCTCGGCGAACCCGTCTGCCGACCGTATTTCGAAATCGCGAACTACATTCTCAATTTCTACAGTGCAGCCAGTGTTCCCTGACGGGACTATATCTGAAATCGTGAAGCGCTTCAGATCCGACTTTTCACCGCTGATCAAAAACTTCTTTCCAGCATGATGGGATACCCAAGTTACACGCTCGCCGAGTGCAAATGCCTTGAAGCGTCCCTGACCCTTTTCCCCATGAATTGACCTGCCGCCATCGGTTTTGATTGCTCGCTTCTTCCAGGATCCACCCAATGATTGGAAGGAAGCTTCGACCTCGTCTGCGGGAATTCCGGTTCCATCGTCGACAACTCGAATGACACCAAGCTTTGTAAGTTGACCCTCTTCTAGCTCAACCTTTACTTCGCGCGCATCCGCATCATAGGCATTCCAAATGAGTTCAGAGATGGCGGCCAGCGGTTTCGCGGTGGTAATCCGCTGGATATGATCATTTTCAACTTTAATTTCAATTTGCTGCACGGATCGGGCCTCGGTGAGCGTTAAATTCCTGAACTAGTCCCATGCGCTGATCGTGTTTTCAACCTGAAAGACCAGCGCTCTGAACTTCCAAATCTCCCTATTGGACACCCACTCATGTCCTCCAAAGGTCGCCTAACCCTTCTTCAAAGGTATCGATGAATGCGACCATACGTGAGACGATGCGCTCCGCAGAGGGTTTTCGCTGAAGGATGCCCGGCGTTTCGATCATGATAGCAATGACTTCGTCGGTCATCGGGCGCTTGCCGGAAAACTGATAAGCTTCGAGCAGGATCGCAAACCCCTCTGGACGCAGCTTTTCCTCGGAGCAAATTGAATCAAAGGCCGCGTCTCGCTTTTCCGCCCAAAAACCCTCGAACGTCGCATTGGTTTGTTCGGCACTTTTCATAGTTGGCAGGTAGGTCGTGATGAACTCCTCGATCAGTTCACGTTTGCTACGAAGACGCGGCTCTGACCCCAACAGATCGAGAATGGTCTTGGTCTTTCCCGCTGTATCCAGCGCATCCTCGGCTTCTCGCTGCTCCTCGACGATGGACGCCAATAGGGCAAGGATATAGGCGACATTGATGTTGTCGCGCCGGATCAGCTCAAGCTCGAAATCAACCTCGTTGAGGATGGAAGCCTTCTGGTCGTCATCTTGATCCGATTTCATGCGATCATGAATGTCGAGGTACTTACTCTTGAAATCCTCGAAGCGCTGCGCGTCCAGTGAGAGGTCATCATTACTGAACTCGGTGAAACTGGTCAGCACGTTGCGGATGCGGATTAGCTCGCGGAAGGCCCGAACGAACGCGAGAATGTCGTCCTCTGAAACCAGCCTGTCGACGGCTGACGGCGTCGGAGCAATCTTGAGCAATTCCATCACCGCCTCGTTGAAGCGGTCAACGTACTCTTGGTAGGGCGCGATCAGGATTGTCTCGTCAGCTTCCTTGTTCGAGAACAGCGCGATGGCCTCGTCCGCCTTGGCCTTGAGGTTGCGGAAGCAGACGATATTGCCCTGCGATTTCTTCTGCCCGAGGATCCGGTTCGTGCGGGAAAATGCCTGAATCAGCCCATGATATCGCAGGTTCTTGTCGACATAGAGCGTGTTGCAGGTCTTGGCATCAAAGCCGGTGAGGAACATGTTGACCACCAGCAGGATGTCGATGCCCTGGCCGACGATGTAATCCTTCCGGTCACGCCATTTCATGCGCTTCGCCAAAGCTTTGTAGTAGACGTAGAAGGCCTTCCCGTCCTTCACGCTGTTGTTGGTGCCGAACATCGCGTTGTAATCGGTCACATAACCAGCCAGCTTGTCGCGACTGTGCTGGGTGGCCGCACTGACGGGGCCACCGGTTACATCGGGTTCGCCAATCAATCCGTTGGCATCATCGTCTTCTTCATTGGCCGCGAAGGTAAAGATGGTGGCGACCTTCAGGTCATGCTTGCCCTGGGCCTTCTTGCGCTGAAATGCCTCGTAAGTCTTGGTCAGCGCATCAACCGAAGCCACACACATGATGGCCGAGAAATCGCGGCTATGCGTCTTGCGGTCGTGGTTCTCGATGATCCAGTCGACCACCCCGTCGATCCGCTTTTCGCTCTCGAAGAACTCCTTCAAGTCGAGGCCGGACACCTCTTCATCGCCAATGAACGTCCCGTCCTTGCGGCGCAGCTTCCCCCAGTACTCGACCGAAAACCGAAGTACGTTCTCGTCTCGGATGGCGTCCGTGATGACATAGCGGTGCAGGCATTCCTCGAACAGGTTTGCCGTCGTCCGCTTGCCAATGGCGTTTTCCTTCAGGATCGGCGTGCCGGTGAAACCGAACATCTGCGCCTTCGGGAAAAACGCCACGATATTCTTGTGGGTGTCGCCGAACTGGCTGCGGTGACATTCGTCGAAGACGAACACGATCCGCTCATCCTTCAGCGCCTCCATCGCCGCCGCATGGCGTTCGCGCGTGATGGCAGTGTTCAGTTTCTGGATCGTCGTCACGACCAGCTTGGTGTCGGGATCGGCCAGTTGATCCACCAGTGCCTTGGTGTTGTCGGTGCCATCGACTGATCCGGGCGAGAAGAAGTTGAATTCCTTCGTCGTCTGGTAATCCAGATCAGCCCTATCCACGACAAAGACGACCTTGGCGACCTTGGGGGTCTCGACGATCACCTGACTGGCCTTGAAGCTGGTCAGCGTCTTGCCCGAACCGGTCGTGTGCCAGATATAGCCGTTCTTGCGCCCCTTCATCACCCGGTCGAGGATCCGTTCGACGGCATAATATTGATACGGCCGCAGCACCATCAGCACCTGGTCGCTTTCGTGCAGGACCACGTATTTCGCGATCATCTTGGACACGAAGCACTTCTCAAGGAAGGCGTCGGCAAAGGCCTCGAGCCGCGTGATCGGCGTGTTGTCCTCATCCGCCCAGAAGAACGTCTGCTTGAAATCCTGATGCCGGTTGTTGGCATAGTATTTCGTGTTTACCCCGTTCGAGATCACGAAAAGCTGCACATATTGGAACAGGGCATTGCCCGCGCCAAAACTATGGCGGTGATAGCGGTTGATCTGATTGAAGGCCTCTTTCAACTCGATCCCGCGTCGCTTCAGCTCGATCTGGATCAGCGGCAGCCCGTTCACCAGCAGCGTCACGTCATAGCGGGTCTTGTAATGCCCTTCCTGCGTGATCTGATGCGTCACCTGATAGCGGTTGCGGCACCATTCACGCCCGTTGAAGAACTGCACATAGGCGGTGGTCCCATCGTCGCGTTGCAGCGCCATGCGGTCGCGTAGCGTCTTGGCCTTCTCGAAGGTCGAGCCCTTGCCCAGATGGTTCAGTATGGTGCGGAATTCCCCGTCCGAGAATTGCAGCCCGTTATGCGCCTCAAGCTGCGCACGCAGGTTGGACTCCAGCGCCGCATTGTCGGGAATGGCGACCGAGGCCCAACCCAGATCGTTCAGACGCTGGATCAAGGCATTTTCGAGCTGGGCTTCGGACTGGGTATTCATCGGAAAACCTTAAACGAACAGCTTTTGCAGAAGGCCTTTCTTGTAGGCCTCCATGTCGGAAATCTCTGTTGATAGACAGAGAATCTTCTTGTCGAGTGAACTGAACAAGTCTCTGATTTTCTGAATTTCGTCAGGGTCAACAGGAACCCAGACTTTTCCAGAAAGAAAAGTGCTGTTGTTGATGTTCATTGTGTTCTTGGCACCTTTGTTGACCAAAGGCCTTAGAAACCTCTCCGTATTGCTCTCTGAACTGAAATAGACGTCCAGAAACATTCCAATCTGATGTGTCGTGGGTCGGAATACACCGTATAGCGGTGAAACGATGGCAGAATAGGCGATCTGGCTTTGTTTGATGATACCAAAAGGGAATTTACCAGTTGGGCTCTTCGTATAAACGATATCGCCGGGATTAACTCTGTTGTAGTGCAATGTGGTTTCGGCTGCATAGCTTCTGCCCAAGTGGGCAACTTGGTCGATAAGGCCATGCACTACAGATACAGAATGTACAGCTTCCGTGCCGTCGCTCTTCTGCTTATGTTCTTTCAGTAGCGACGAAAGCTTCCGCTCCTCCCAAGCCGGGAAAGGGCTACCGTCATCGCGGGTAAAGCGCAGCTCGCGCGAAAACAGCCGCTGCATCAGCCCGCGCTTGTAATCCTCCAGCGCGGTTTTCTTGCTGGTCAGAAGGGTGATCTTGCGGGAAGTGGCGTCGAGTACCGCCGCAATCTTTTCCTGTTCCGGCTGATCCGGCAGCGCGAGTGGGATCTTGGCGAAGTCCTGATAATAAAGGCGCAAGCGGTCGTTGGTCAGCCCGTGCGAATAGGCCCAAAGCTGGTGGAGCATGTGCCGGTTTTGAAACCAGTAATCGAAGAATTTCGAGGACACGCCTTTCCTGGGCGAAAGAACGACATAGGCAGGGCTGACCATGCATTCCTCCGACGCCATTCCGACAGCGCCCTGCCACATGCGCATCATGTTGTAGACCAGATCGCCCGGCTGCGCGCGTAGGTTGGAGCCATCCGCCGCGTCCGCGCCCATGTGGCGATCAAGGCTGTCGCGGCGAACCATCCCACGGTTTTGGGTCACAGAATAGACCGGCAGCCCGGCTTCGCCCTTCGCCTTGCTGTTGCGAAAGGCATCGCCCGCTCGTGCGGGTTTCCATGGTCCCTTGAACTCTGGGAAACGAAGCTCCGGCACAGGCGATTTCATAGCGGGGCTTCCAGACCAAGTTCGGCGCAGAACCCGCGCAGTTCTTCGTCAACGTCGCGCATGTCCAGACTGATCTGTTCGACGCGGCGGGTCACTTCCTCTAGGTCGATAGGCGGTTCGGGCACGAAGGTGTCGACATAGCGCGGGATATTGAGGTTGAAATCGTTCTCTTCTATCTCGGCCAATAGGGCCCGATGCGTAAACCGTTCTTCCTCGGCACGGGTCCGATAGGCCCCAACGATGCGTTCCACGTCTTCTTCGCCAAGCCAGTTTTGGTTTTTCCCGCGTTGGAAACAGGTTGATGCATCGACGAACAGGACGTCCTCGGTTTCCTTGCATTTCTTCAGCACCAGAATGCAGGTGGGGATAGCCGTGCCGTAAAAGATGTTCTCCGGTAGGCCAATCACCGCATCCAGCCAGTTGCGACGGATCAGGAACTCGCGAATGGCCCCCTCGGCCCCGCCACGAAACAGCACACCATGCGGCAGGATCACCGCCATTGTGCCATCCTCATCCAGATGATGCAGCATGTGCTGTACAAAGGCGAAATCGGCCTTGGACGCGGGCGCGAGACGGCCATATTCGGCGAAGCGGTCGTCGCTCTCAAAGATCTTGTTCGCCGACCATTTGGCCGAAAACGGCGGGTTGGCGACGATGGCCTCGAAGGTCTGGCCCATATGCTGGGGGTGTTCCAGCGTGTCTTCCTGCTGGATATCGAAATCGAGGTAATGCACCCCGTGCAGGATCATGTTCATCCGCGCGAGGTTGTAGGTGGTGCGGTTCAGCTCCTGCCCGACAAACTCGCCCACGGATTTGTTTGACTTCTTGTAGCCCAGTTCCCGCGCCACGCGCAGCAACAGCGAGGCAGACCCGCAGGTCGGGTCATAGACCGAGCGCAGCCGCGCCTTACCGGTGGTCACAATCTTGGCTAGTACGGTCGAGACCTGCTGCGGGGTGTAGAACTCGCCAGCCTTCTTGCCCGCACCAGACGCAAATTTACCGATCAGGTATTCATAGGCATCGCCCAGAACGTCCGAATTCGAATTAGTCAGTTCGAAGTCGATGGATTCCAGATGGGCCAGCACCTTGGAAATCAGCGTGTTTCGCGCCTCGTTGCTGCGGCCCAGCTTGCTGGAATTCAGGTCGAGATCTTCGAAGAGGTTGACGAAATCCTCCTCGGACTCGTTGCCCATGGTGGATTTCTGAATGTTGTTCAGCGTGTCGGAGAGATCGGCGAGGATGAAGCTGCCCGGTTCTGCGCCGCGCTTGGCGACCTCCGAGAACAGCTCGCGCGGGCGCAGATAGTAGCCGAGGCTATCGATGCAGTTCTCTTGTACGGCTCCAAGAATGCCTTGGTGAACCGCGTCGGTTTCGTCGAGCGAAGCGAAGGCAAGGCCTTCGGATTTGAGAAGCTCCTGGTCGACGTAGATGTGCAGGCGTTCGGACAGGTACTTGTAGAAAATGAACCCGAGGATGTAGTCGCGGAACTCATCCGCATCCATCCGGCCACGGAGCTCGTTGGCGATATCCCATAGTTTCTGTTCGAGTTTTTTCTTCTGTTCTTCCGTCACGGGACCACCCTGAATTCTTGCCTCCACGGATTGGTCCGTGCCGCAGTTTATTGGGGGTGTAGCCCAAATGGACTCTGCAAGGAAGAAAAACCCCACGGTTTCGGGCTGTTATATGGCTCATTTGAGGGGCTTCCAGTGTCGGGTGGCAGGCCTGTCATCTGCCGCCCGGCAAATAGAACTCCGTAATCCCCCGCTTCCCCTCGGCCCGCCCGAGCTGCACGATCACATCTATGGATTTCCGGATGTATTCCCGCACCTCGGCGAAGGTCAGCGGTGTGCCAGCTTGCAGCACCATGATCGCCAGCCGGTCGATGGCGAGTTCTGCGGTTTCCGCGTGGATGGTGGAGACAGACC
The DNA here is from genome assembly GCF_947488135.1 of uncultured Marivita sp. Lineage (GTDB taxonomy): Bacteria > Pseudomonadota > Alphaproteobacteria > Rhodobacterales > Rhodobacteraceae > Marivita. The sequence continues at coordinate 87,719 of NZ_CANKYW010000009.1, forward strand.
CGCCATGACCGGTGTTGATCGCTTCGAGATAGGTCAGAGCCTCGGTGCCGCGCAGCTCGCCGACGATGATCCGGTCGGGGCGCATGCGGAGCGAGGCCTGCAGGAGGGCGTTGGCGCTGCGTTGTGAGTCGGCACCGCGGTCGGCCAGAAGGGCGACGTTGTTCGGCTGGCTCGGGAAGAGCTCAAAAGCGTCTTCGATGGTGATCAGCCGTTCATGCTCGCCCACGTAGGTCAGCAGGCGGCGGGCGAAAGTGGTCTTGCCGGTCGAGGTGCCGCCGCTGATCAGGACGTTGAGCCGAGCCTCGACCAGGGTCTGCAGCGCGGCCTCGAGGTTCTCTTCGGCGAGTGTGGCGATGTTTTTCATCTTTTCGGCGCGGAGCGCATCGAGCGAGACGGCCTTACCGAAGAGATAGGTGGGTGCGTAGTCCCGGACGCTGCCTGCGGCGAAGAGGCGGATCGTGATTGAGGCACCGCGATTGATAGCGGGCGGCACGGCGACCTGGACCCGAAGCGGCCGGCCTGCATATTCCACCTTGCCGGACACGAGGGGGTTCTTCTCTGAGACGCGGGCCTTGGCGTCGCCGACGATGGTCTGGGCCATGTTGAGGGCGGTGGTGCGATCCACGGTCTGGCCCTCGTGGCGCATGGTGGCGTCACCCGCAACCTCGAGCCAGACCTTGCCGTCCGGGTTGATCGCGATCTCGACCACGTCGTCGCGCCGCAGAAGGTCGCGGAACGGGTCGAGATACCGCTCGAGGTAGGAGGCTGGGCTTTCTGTCCTGGTCAATAGATTACCACATCCCTGTCCACGAGCACGGTGACCGAGGCACCCTGATCGACATAGATCGTCGGCGCGATCGAAACCTGATCGGCGATGACCGAGCCGACGGCATCCTGAAGATCGCTGCCGACATCGCCCAGAACGATGCTGGTCGTCTCGTTATTGGCACTTTCCGCCGCCACCGCAGGCGCGGCTCCGATCACAGAAATCAGCGCCGCGCCGCCGAAGCGCTCGGCGAACTTGGTGTCGACGAGACCGGTGAGGCCGGAGCGGCCAAGCTGGTCCCCGCCCACGGCAGCGATTTCCATCGAGGTTCCGTCCGGCGTCAGGACACGGGTCCAGAGGATCAGGATGCGCTTCTGGTGCATGTCGATGCCGGAGCGGTATTGACCAAAAAGGCGGGAGCCCCGGGGGATCAGGATCCGGTCCCCGGAAAACGCCGGGACCGGCTCGGAGACAACCGCGACCACTGAGCCCGGCAGATCGCTGTTGATGGCGGTCTGGAGCGCCGCCTGGATGACGGATCCTTGGGTGAGTGTGCGCTCGGGATGGGTGAGGCGGGCGGCCTCCTGCACTTCGAGCGGTCGCGCGCTTTGCAGGAAGGCCTCATTTCCTGACAGGACCGGCCCCCCGGTGCCAACAGCAGCAGGATCGGCCACCGCCGCGCCACTCGCGCCGCCGCGCGGATCGTCGGCAAAGACCACCGCTGGCGATTTGATCTGCGCGGTCAAAAGCTCCTCGGCAACCCGCTCGGCCTCACGCTGACGCTGCTCCTCTTCCTGACGCCGGCGTTCTTCGAGCAGGCGCTGATCGGCGATTAGCCCTTCGCGATCGAGCTCGGCCTCGAGGCCTTCGCGCTGCGCCCGTTCGGCATCGAGCATGGCTTGCAGCCCTTCGATGCGGGCCTCGGTCTGGCGCTGCAGATTGGCAAGCTCGGTTTCCTTTGCGGCGAGTGTGGCTTCAAGCGCTGCCTTCTGTTCGTCGAAGGCTTCGCGCAGGTCTGCGACGGCAGACTGGATTTCCGAATTTCGCGCGGCCTGGCTGGCGGCAAGGGCCTCGCGGAGTTTGGCGATCTCGGCCAGCACTTCGGCGCTCGGTTCTGGGGCAGGGGCGGCGGGCACGTCGAGCGCTTCCTCGACAGCGATCAACGCGTCATTGACCCGTTGCTCGGTCTCATCTGGCGGAAACTCCAACCGCCCGCCGGTGCCGGGCCGACGGTCCTGGAAGGTCTCGACATCGGAGGTCTCGAGGGCGCTATCTCCCTCTTGCAATCCGGTGGCCAGGAAATACGCGACCCCGGCACCGCCAAGGGCGAGCGCGGCGGCGAGGGCGCCGACCCCGAGGCTGTTGCCCCGGCGTTTGGATTTGCCGCGCTGGCTGAATTGATCGAGGCGGTCCTGCAGATCGGGAGGGGTTTGATCGGCCAAGTCAGTTGCTCACGTAGATCGCGCTCTCGTCGCGCCAGGCGCAGATCGCCTCGTCGCCGATGCGCAGCGTCCAATAGGTGTTCACCCCGAGCACGCGGACGGTATTGCCAGCTTGCGTCCAGTTGACCGTGCGCTCGCGGCCCTGGTCGTCTGCCTTGAAGAGGGCAGGCTGGCGGGCGTTTTCCGGTAAGACGAAATACGTGTAGCGCCCGTCGTCATAGATATGGCTCGGACGGAAGTCGCCCTCGCCCGAGACGCGGTAGTTGTAGTTGCGCGGGGCCTCGAAGCCTTTGGGCTGGGTGTTACCTGTCGCGCGGCGCTCCTCGTCGGGGTAACGGAAGCGGACTTCGAAGAACATGCCGGTGCGGTTCGGGATTGAGCCCTCGCGCAGATGGAAGGAATAGGTGCGGCGGTTGGTGATCACCGTCATGTTGGTCGAGGCCTGCGCCACATGCGGCTTGATGGTCAGCACGTTGCCGAGCTCGGGGATCGGATCGACCTGGAAGCTCTCGGTGTCGCCGACGATCACCGCTTCAAACCGCTCCCCCGCCCCGAAATGAATCGTTGTCGAATGCCTCAGATCCGTCTCGATCCGGTAGACCTGGTTTTCGTTGTAGACGGCGGTGCGGATGCGGATATCGAGTGGACCGCCTTGCGGCGTGGCCTCGGCGAGTGCGGCAACAGGAAGGGCAAGCGCCAGGAGGAGCGCGGGGAAGGGTTTCATGTTGGTCAGTTCTCCAGGGTCTCGGCGTCGACGCGGTAGGCGGTCACCACGAAGCCCAAGGGGTTGGCCCAGACATCCTGAAGGCGCTGGCGGGTTTCGGGTTGGAAGTCGTAGCCGACGGTGGCCACATAGGACCGGGTGACGGTGCGGGTGTCGCGGGGACGGCGCAGCGTCCTTGTGAAGCGGACCTGGGCCACGCCGCGCTCGATCTGGTTCACGGACTTGATCACGACCTCGATCTTGGCGTCGCGGCCATAGACGGTGATCGGGTAGTCTTCGTTGGTGGAGGACCAGAGATCGCGCAGTGTGCGGGCGGCATCGCCATCTGAGCGGTCCAGCACCGAGTTGATGCGTTGCTCGCCGTCGGTCAGGTCATAGGTTTCTCGGTCATCGACGTAAGATACGAGATTGGCCTGGATGATGGCGTCACTTTCCGAGAGCGTCAGCGCCTGGACGGCGGCGACCCGGTCCATTTCGCCGGTTTCCTTGTCGACCACGACCACAAAAGTCTCGGTCGTCTTGAGCGGAAAGAGGCTCGCGCCTGCGACCATGCCGGCGACGCCGACCAGCACGCCGGCTGCCGCGACGAACCAGGCAAATCGTTCTCGCCGCCGAGGCCCGTAGATGAAATCCGCCTCGAAAGCGTCGCGGTCGTGGTTCGCGGAACTGGTCACAAGCTTCTTCAAGTCAGTCGTCTTTCACATCAGGGTTTGCGGAAGGATTTAGCGGCGGAGAGAAGCGCGCCGGGGCTTTGCCGGATCAACTCGCCGGTCTTCACCACGCCCGCATTGGCCATCTGGTTCAGCTCATGCGGGGACTTGCCGGTGACGAGGCGCGAGGTCGCGCCGGTGCCATACTGGCGCGTGTTCACGAACCCCTGCCGCGCGAGCCCGGTCAGGCCCACGGCATTGGACGCAATGCCCACGACGCCGGTGAGGTTGGAGGCGATGTAGGGAACCGAGGCCATAATCCCGGCGCTGAGGATGAGAATCACGAGGAATGGCAGGATGAGGCTGACGGTCTCGACATCGTTTGGGTCGGCAGAGGCGTCCCCGATGGCCTCGGCGATGGCGACGATGATGCCCGCAGCGCCTGCGGCAGCGACGGGCATGAGCGTATAGCCGATGGTTGCACGGGTCCAGGCCTCGAATAGCGACTGGGTCGGTTTGAAGAGCGAGGTCACGATCATGAAGGGGGCGATGACGATCATCAGCGCGAAGACGATGCGGGCGAAGGCGATGATCCCGGCAGTGACGGCGGCGAAGACGGCGGAAAGGACGAAGAAGATCGCCCCCAGGACCGCGCCGAAGACCCAGCCCGCGCGGTCGCCGATCGTGTCGCCATAGGCGGTGATGCGGGCGACCATGTTGTCGAGGCTCTCATAGACCCCGGCCTCGTCGCCCGACCCGGTGAGGGCCAAGATGGAGGCGCCGATAGAGTCGGGGACCTGCGTGACGATGCCATAGATGACGCTGAAATTGTCCCAGCTCTGCGCGAATATCCCGACAAGTGCCACCTTGATGCCGAAGGCAAAGCCGGTGCCGAAGGGCAGGGGGCGCAGCTGCATCACGGCGTTGATGCCGAGAAGGACGACAAGGAGTGTCGCGCCCGCCGAGATGACGTTGCCGACCGAGTCCGCCGAGGAGACAAAGCCGTCCTGCGCCACGGTGTTCACCGCGGCGTCGACTTGGCCAAGGATGTCGCGAATGACCCCCATTTACTCCGCACAGGCCTCCACAACTTGCGCCTCGAGCGCGTCCGCCTTGGCGTAGAGCTCGAGCACGTTGAAGGGCAGGCGCGGGTTGTCCGAGGTCTGGAACCGGGGCAGGGCGGCAAGCGCCTGATCCCAGGCGAACTGATCCAGCAGGCAGGTGCAGGTTTCCGAAGCGAGCGCCTCTTCGGCAATCAGGATGCGCAAGATCGCGCGGTAGCCATTGCGCAGATAGGCGGTTTCGGCCAGATCGGTGGGCGGTTTTGGGACACGGCAGGCGTCGGCCTCATCCCGTGCGATGGCCATCGAGTTGAAGGACGTGTCGCCGGACGGGTCCGTGGTCGGGGTCTGGGCCCGCACGGCACAGGGCAGGGATGCCAGGACCATCACCGCGAGACCAAGCGCCCTAATTGGAGCCAAGCCGTGGATCATGGACATTCTCATGGATCCACCGCCATCGAGCGGAACTTGCGCTCATCCGCGAGGGTCGCGGCATCGACAACGCCGAGTTGACCGGCACTTACGCCTTGCGCCGCTTCCAGCCGCCAGATCTGGGTCAGGATGATGCCAAGCTCGGCGGTGACGCGGGTGTTGAGATCGACGGCAGCCTTCAGCCCATCCTGATCGTCGATGAGCCCGACCATGGTCTCGAGCCGCTCAAGGCTTTGGCTCGCTTCTTCGTGGCTTTCCTGCGCGGCGACCGAGAGCATGGCGCTGGCCCCGGCCGAAGCGGCGATGCGGTTGTCGGCGGGCTGATCGGAGCCCGAAAGCGTGCTCAGGCGTTCCGAGGTGAAGCCGCTGCCGGAGAGCACCCGTTCGACCGAGGCCGAGAGCTCAGCGCCGGGATTGAAGCCGCTCAGAAAATCGCCGCTCGCCAGTGACTGTGCGGTGTTGAGCGGGGCCACCAGCTTGCCGCGCAGCGCGCGGAACTCTTCGACCGTGGCAAAAAGCTCACCAAGACCGCTGCCTTCGATCAAGGAGGTCAGCTGCGCCTCGAGGTTTGTGAGCTGTGACAGCTGGGTTTCCAACTCCAGCCGCATGGTGGCCAGCTGCTGCATCTGGACGTTCAGGTCCTCGGCCATGTGTTCGAGTTGGGCCACAAGTTGGCCGAGTTGCGATCCGTCAAAGGTCGGCACGCCTTGGGACGCTGCGGGCGAGGCGAGCCCGAGTGCGGTGACCGCAGCCACGGTCAGGAGAAGCTGTCTCATTCGGGAACTCCCATCTGCATGAAGTCGCGCTCGGCCAGCCGGTCGGCGACGAGGTGCTGCGCATAGGCCGCCTCGCGTTGCTGGTTGGCGGCCATCAGCCGGACGCGGAGATTGAGGATGCGGCCGATCTCGGCCTTGGCGTAGGTATTGAGCTCCCAGGCCGCCTTGGCATTGGGCTGGGCATCGATCTGCAGGATGATCGCGCGCAGGCGATTGATGACCTGTTCGGTCGTGGCGGAACTGTCTGCGGCGTAATAGACGCCCGCCTCGGAGATGCTGGCATATTCGGCGAGCGCAAAGTCCGAGGGCGAGAGCGTGCCAAGTGCGTCGGCGCCCCCCACCACGGCCAGATATTCGTTGTAGAACTTTGAGATGTTGCGCACGTAGCCTTGGGTCTCGGCAAAGGGCGGCACGCCGCCATATTCGATGACCCGGCCAGGGCCCGCGTTATAGGCCGCGAGCGCATGGGGGATATTGCCGAAACGGTTGAGCTGGGTCGTGATATAGCGCGCGCCGCCGCGCAGGTTGTCCTTCACGTCGTAGCGGTCGACGCCGAGGTCAGACGCGGTGCCGGGCATGAGCTGGGTGAGCCCATAGGCCCCGACCGGGCTTTCGGCGGCGACGTTGAAGCGGCTTTCCTGCTTGATCAGGGCCTGGAAGAGGCACCGCCACTGGGTGGCCGAGAGACCCGCGCGGGCCACACCGGGGGCCCTCGCGAACTCGCCCGCCACCTCGACGATCATCATCTCGACGGTCTCGCGGCCCTCGCCGAATAGGCGGTTGTTCATGGGGCTTGCATCGGTATTGGGATAGACCGCAGCCACCCCGAAATCCGCATTGCCTTCGAGTGCGCGGATATCGAAGCCGGGGCCGGTGATTGCAGCGGTCATCTCCTCGAGGACGCGGATCTGGTCGGCCTGGACATCGGCCAGAGTGGACTCCGTCCGATCCTTGTCCTGCTGGACGCCCAGATCTTCGGCGAGCGCCGTCACCCGCGCTATGGCGCGGCCGATCGCGGAATTGTCCTGCGTCGGCACGCCTTGGGCGAGCGCGGGCAGCACACCGAGGCCGAGGCAGAACCCGGCGGATATGATCGCGGCACGGCTCATTCCGGACGCGGCAGGGGCTCGAAGCTGCAGTCAGACTTTGCAGCCTGCTGGACCGGAGCGCCCATGGTCGAGAAGGAGAGGGCGGACTGAACCGCTCCGGGTTTGCCGGAGGCTCCAACTCTTGAGTAGGATGGAGCATCATGAGCAAGACGACGAACAAATAT
>NZ_CANKYW010000010.1 GCF_947488135.1 uncultured Marivita sp.
CTACGCGGCTCTGGAAACATCAGACATGGCCGCGTAACTAAGACCAATCAGCCTCCGGAAAACCCGGAGCGGTTCAGACCCCTTTTTTCGGAGCGCCGGCGCTGAGGATTCGGATGCTGCGCTGTTTGACCATATGCCCTGTCGCTTGGCTCTATCCGGACCGGCGGCGACGCCAGACCCTGAACCACCTTGGCAAATGCGGCCGGCAAACGAAAGATGGTCGCGACCGTACTCTGAGGTCACAGTCTTTGAATGCTGAGCCGCGCTTGCAGGCCGGTCGCGGACATCTCGAAGGTCAGGGCGCCGTGGTGCAGCGCCGCGATCGTGGCAACGATGGACAGGCCAAGCCCGTGGCCGTCGATGTAGCTCGTATTCTCGCCCCGTTCGAAAGGCGCGATGAGGGCTTCCACGTCTTTGGCGAGTGTCTCGGAGCCTTCGTCCTCGACCACGATCGTGGCGCGTCTCGCGTCGGCCTCGATCGCGATCCGGGCGCTGCGCCCGTATTTCAGCGCGTTGTCGATGAGATTGGTGATCGCCCGCTCAAGCGCAACGGGCCTGCCATTGACGATGACCTGACGCCCGGCGGCCATCACGCTTTGACCCTGCCGGGACATGAACAGTGACCCTCCGCCGCGCACCACCACATCCTGCGGCGGGACATACGTCACCGGTTCGCCGATATCCTGGTAGTCTGACACGATGGTCTCGACGAGCGAATTGAGGGACAGCTTGCGCGGGGCCTCGGCGTTCATTTCCACGCGGGTATAGGTCAGGGCGCTTTCGATAATCCCGGTCATCGAGTCGATGTCTGATTCCAGCTTGCGACGCAATTCGTCGTCCTGGATCAGCGCCGACCGCAGGCGAAGGCGCGTGGCCGGGGTCCCAAGGTCATGACTCACGCTGGACAATACAGCCGCGCGATTGGCGAGCTGTTTGCGTTCGGCTTCCAGAAACGCGTTCAGAGAGTCGACAATGTCCCTGAGTTCAGCGGGACCTTTGGTCTCGTAGCTTTCGGACCCGCCGAAACGACGGTTGCGAAAAGCCTGCGCGAAGGCATCGAACGTCTGTGTCGTATTGCCGATCACCGTGACCAGACCCGCGACCGCCACAAGGATGGCGAGCACCGCCATCAGGCGCAGGTCGCGGGGCGCCGCATCGCATCCCCAGATCGCGCTGCCATCAACGCGTTGCCAGGCGCCGCTGCCATATCGCGCGATCAGCACCGGATCGCTGCAATAGGTGGCGAAAAGACGGGTCAGTGCGGCGAGTTGCGCGGATGCGGAGGGCACGGCTTCGGCAGGAATATCCGCGACCGGATAGCGCAATACGTCAGAAACAGCCCCGATCCGCACTCCGCCTTCGGTGTCCTGAAGCGACAAAACCGTAACATAGGCAGGCTGCGGCATGCCTGAGATGCGTTCGAACTTGCCCGCCTCGGCAAGCGCGGCATCGCTCTGGTTCAGCGGTGCGATATGCAGATCGGGATGGGTGTCCTGACCCGTCCGCAAGGCTTCGTAGGTCAGAAGCCCGGCTGTTTGCGCGTCGGACAGATGATCCGACCATTCTTGCACCGACCGCAGCCACAGGGCCGTCGCCAGAACGCCAGCCGCCATCGCCATCCCGACCCAGATCAGCGCCAGGGTGCGCAGCCGGACGGCCCGCGCCATCAGGTCGACTCGGCCTTCACGTCGACGGCGAAGACGTAGCCGATACCGCGTTCGGTGCGGATCATGTCGGGCGCTTTCGGATCGGCCTCGATCTTGGAGCGCAGCCGTCCGACCAGCACATCAATGGCCCGCCCTGTCGCGTCGGGTTGATCCTGATCGCCGGTCACATCCAGCGCGGTTGCGATTTCCTGTCGGGTGAGGGGAATGTGCGGGTTTGCAAGAAGCACCTTCAGCAATGCGGTTTCGCGGCGGGACAGAGACACCTGATAGCCGTCGGGCGAACGAACTTCGTCCTGCTTTCCGTCGTAAATCCAGCCGCCGAAGGTAAATGTCTGGATACGCCGACGATAGATGAGCGAGGACGACCGCCGCGCCCGTGACAGAACGGCGCGCACGCGGGCGAGCAGCAATTCCGGGTTGAAGGGCTTGGCGATATAGTCGTCCGCGCCGGTTTCGTACCCGGCCATACGCTGATGATCGGCGGACAGGGCTGACACCATGATGATCGGCACATCGTGATCGCGCCTGAGCCCTATGCAGATCTCAAGCCCGCTTTCGTCGCCCAGCATGACATCGAGCAGGATCAGGTCGATGCGGCCGTCCTTGAGATGGCGGTGCACTTCGGCTTCGGTGGCGGCGGGCAGGGCGATACAGCCGTTCTGACGCAGGTACTGGCTCATCATCTGGCGCATGTCGGGGTCGTCATCGACCACGAGTATCCTTGGAATCGCCACGTGCCGCTCTCCTCCCGCCCGGCAGGTCCGAGCCGTTCCCCGGGCAACTTATGTAACAACAGGAAACGAAATCTCGCCGAGTGTAACAGCTTGTAACGGGAGCCGGAAAAATCTGCATCCGCTTTTTGAAAACCCGCCATGACGTGATTGCAATGCTCGGGCCTCTTTCGTCAAAGATAAGTACCTGATGCCGGAATCGGCACAGATTTTGGGAGGACTACACATGAAATCCGTATTTTTCGGGGCCGTATCGGCCACCGCTTTGATCGCATCCGCCGTATACGCTGAACCCCAGGCAGAAGTCCTGCATTGGTGGACATCCGGCGGCGAAGCGAAATCCGTCGCCGTCCTGCAAGAAGAATTCGCCGCCAAGGGTGGCACCTGGACCGACATGCCCGTCGCCGGTGGTGGTGGTGATGCTGCCATGACCGCACTGCGTGCCCGCGTCCTGTCGGGCAACGCTCCGACCGCGGTGCAGCTCAAGGGCCCCGCGATCCAGGAATGGTACGAAGAGGGCGTTCTGGCCGATATTTCGTCTGTCGCCGAAGCGCAGGGTTGGGCGGATGTTCTGCCGGCCTCCATCGCGGGTCACATGAAGTGCGAGGGCACATGGTGCGCGGCACCCGTGAACGTACACCGTGTCGACTGGATCTGGGCGAATGCCGACGTGCTCGAAGCGAACGGTATCGAGATGCCGACCACTTGGGACGAATTCAATGCCGCTGCCGAAAAGCTGGATGCGGCGGGTATCATCCCGCTGGCCCATGGCGGTCAGGCGTGGCAAGACGCAACCGTGTTCGAAGCCGTGGCACTGGGAATTCTCGGCCCCGATGGCTTCCGCAAGGCGTTTGTCGATCTCGACATGGACACTCTGAAGTCCGACGAAATGAAGGCGGTCTTCGACCAGATGCGCACCATGCGCGGCTTTGTCGATGACAACTTCTCGGGTCGCGACTGGAACCTTGCTACTGCGATGGTCATGAACGGCGAAGCGGCGTTCCAGATCATGGGCGACTGGGCCAAAGGTGAATTCATGGCCGCAGGCAAAGTGCCGGGCGAAGACTTCCTCTGCGCATCCGTGCCGGGCGATGGCTTCCTCTATAATGTGGACAGCTTTGCCATGTTCGACGTTGACGGCGACGACAAGAAAGCCGGTCAGGAATTGCTGGCAGAGCTGATCGTCGGTCAGAATTTCCAAAAGGTCTTCAACCTCAACAAAGGCTCGATCCCCGCGCGCACCGACGTGTCGTTGGACGAGTTTGACAGCTGCGCGCTCAAATCGGCCGAAGACATGACGGCAAGCTCGGACAACGGCTCGCTTCTGCCCAGCTATGCGCATGGCATGGCGCTGCGCGGTGCGCAGGCCGGTGCGATCACCGATGTGGTGACGGCGCATTTCAATTCGGACATGTCGTCTGACGAAGCCGTCAACATGCTGGCCGACGCGGTCGCCAACAGCATGTAAGCGCAATCTCCCGCCCCAGGTTTCCCGCTTGGGGCGGGACTTTCAGGGACAGATCCAATGACCAAGTGGCTTGAAGAAAACACGCCCAAATTGGTACTGGCGCCCTCGTTCATCGCAGTTCTGATCTTTGTCTACGGCTTCATCGCCTGGACCGCCTGGGTCTCGCTGACGCGATCGCGCCTGCTGCCACGATACGACATCGAAGGGTTCATCCAGTACGAACGCCTGTTCGCGTCGCCGCGCTGGGACACCGCGCTGAACAACCTGTTCATCTTCGGCATCCTGTTCATCGTGATCGCGATGGTGCTGGGATTGGTGCTGGCGATCTTGCTGGACCAGAACATCCGCACCGAAGGCGCGATCCGCACGATTTACCTCTATCCGATGGCGCTTTCGATGATCGTCACCGGCACGGCTTGGAAATGGATCCTGAACCCCGGATTGGGGGTCGAGGCGATGGTGCGCGGTTGGGGGTTCGAAAGCTTTACCTTCGACTGGCTCGTGAACCCCGAAATGGCGATCTATACCATCGTCCTCGCTGCGATCTGGCAAAGCTCGGGCTTCGTGATGGCGCTGTTTCTTGCTGGTTTGCGGTCGGTGGATGGCGAGATCATCAAGGCCGCGCAGGTCGATGGCATCCCGACATGGCGCATCTACACGGCCATCATCATCCCGTCGATGGCCCCGATCTTTCTCTCGGCCTTCATCGTGCTGTCGCACCTCGCCATCAAGAGCTTTGACCTTGTCATCGCGCTTACCGGAGGTGGTCCCGGCTATGCGACGGATCTGCCCGCAACCTACATGTACGCGATGGCCTTTTCGCGCGGCGACATCGGTCAGGCGGCAAGTTCCGCAATGATCATGATGATGGTCGTCTTCGCGATCGTGGTCCCGTACCTTTATTCCGAGCTGAGGTCCAAAGATGACTGATCTGTCGATGTCTCGGCCCCAGGGCCAAAGCCGCACCGGCAAGATCATCCTGCGCTGGGTGCTGTATCTTGCGCTGGGTCTCTTTGCCCTGTTTTACCTGATGCCGCTTTTCGTGATGATCACCACGTCGCTGAAAAGCTTGGAGGAAATCCGCACCGGCGATCTGATTGCACTTCCGCGCGAGGTCACGTTCGACGCCTGGCGCACCGCGTGGTCGGGGGCCTGCACCGGCGTGCAATGCGAAGGCGTGCGGCCCTATTTCTGGAATTCGGTGCTGATCGCCATTCCGGGCGTCGCCATCTCGACCCTGCTGGGGGCGATGAATGGCTATGTCGTTGCCCAATGGCAGTTTCGGGGCGCAAACGTGATCTTCTCACTGATGCTCTTTGGCTGCTTCATCCCGTTCCAAGTGGTGCTGTTGCCGATGGCGCGGATGCTGGGGATCATGGGGATTGCGGGTACCATTCCAGGGTTGATCTTTGTCCACGTCATCTACGGGATCGGGTTCACGACGCTCTTCTTCCGCAACTACTATGTGTCGATCCCGTCAGAGCTGACCAAGGCGGCCAAGGTCGATGGGGCGGGGTTCTTCCGCATCTTCTGGTCGATCTTCCTGCCGCTGTCTTTGCCGATCATCGTTGTGACCGTGATCTGGCAATTCACCCAGATCTGGAACGATTTTCTATTCGGCGTGTCGTTCAGCCAGGCGGGAACGCAACCCGTGACCGTGGCGCTCAACAACATCGTCAATTCGACCACCGGCGTGAAGGAATACAACGTCGATATGGCCGCCGCGATCATCGCCGCGCTGCCGACGCTGTTCGTCTATGTCGTCGCCGGCAAGTATTTCATCCGCGGTCTGACCGCCGGATCCGTGAAAGGATAATCCCATGTCTCCGATCCTTGAAATTACAAACCTCTTCAAAAGCTACGGTAGCACGGAGATCCTCAAGGACATCAACGTGTCCATCGAACCGGGCGATTTCCTTGTGCTGGTCGGCCCCTCGGGCTGTGGCAAGTCCACGCTTCTGAACTGTATCGCTGGGCTGGAGCCAATCACCGGCGGGTCAATCCGCATTGGCGGCAAGGACATGACCGAGGTCAGCCCAAAGGACCGTGATATCGCGATGGTGTTCCAGTCCTACGCGCTTTATCCGACCATGACCGTCGCCAAGAACATCACCTTCGGCATGAAGGTGCGCGGCGTCGATCAGGCGACGCAGGCCCGCAAGCTGGCGCAGGTGGCAGCGCAGTTGCAGATCGAACCGCTGCTGAACCGACGTCCCGGTCAATTGTCTGGCGGTCAGCGGCAGCGCGTGGCAATGGGCCGGGCGCTGGTGCGCGATCCCAAGCTGTTCCTTTTCGACGAGCCGCTGTCCAACCTCGATGCGAAACTGCGGGTTGAGATGCGGACCGAGATCAAGGCGCTGCATCACAAACTCGGCGCGTCGATGGTCTATGTGACCCATGACCAGATCGAAGCGATGACGCTGGCCACCAAGATCGTGGTGATGAAAGGTGGCGTGATCCAGCAGATCGGTTCGCCGTCCGAGATCTACAACCGCCCCGCGAACCTCTTTGTCGCCGATTTCATGGGCAGCCCCGCGATGAACCTCATCCCCGCCAAGGCGCATCGCGCGGCAGACGGCACGCGGATCGAGATTGCCCGGAAGTCGGGCGATCCCATCGTGCTGACTGACACCAATAACCGCGACCTGCCCGAAGACGTGATCCTTGGTGTGCGTCCCGAGGACATCGCCGATCCCGACCTGCGCGGGTCCGAGGACACGCAGGCAGCGGAGTGTCTGATCGACATTGTGGAACCGGCAGGCGCGGATACCTTTGCGGTCATGCAATTGGGAGGCAAACACGTCACCGCGCGTTTGCATTCCGAAACCACGGCCCGCCCCGGAGAGCAGAAGCGCTTGTCCTTCGATCTGGGCAAGGTGTCGTATTTCGCGCCGGAAACCGGACTGCGGTTGAATTGAAGCGTGCCGGGTGGTCAGTCTTTGATCGACCACCCGGATGCGCGCACCTGATCGGTATGCGCGCCAAGTTTCGGGGCTGTTCGGTCCAGTTTGAGATGTGATGCGCTGAACGTGATCGGCGTGCGGACCCCCGGCACACCCTCTGGCGCGATCTTCATTTCCCGATGGATGATCTGCGGGTCGTCAAACACCTCTCCGACCGTGTTGATCGGGGACGACGCCACCTGCTTGGACTTGAGCGCCTCGAGGAGCTCGGCCTTGGTCTGTTTGGCGGTCTCGGCCTTGAGCATTGCGATCAGCTCGTCGCGATGTTGCACCCGTCCGGCATTGGTTCGGTAGTCCGGGTTTTCGGCTATGTCTGGGCGACCCACGATTTCGCACAGGCCCTGAAACTGGCGGTCGTTGCCGGACGCAATGATGATATCGCCATCGGAGGCCGGGAAGACCTCATAAGGCACGATGTTGGGATGTTGATTGCCCATGCGGTTGGGGGATTGCCCGGTCGCCAGAAAATTCATCGCCTGATTGACAAGGCACCCTGTTCCGGCATCCAGCAGGCTCATGTCGATATGCTGGCCCTGGCCAGTCCTGTCCCGCTCCCGAAGAGCGGCCTGAATTCCGATCACGGAATAAAGTCCGGTATAGATATCGGTCACCGCAACGCCCACCTTTTGCGGCTCGCCGTTGGGATCGCCGGTGATCGACATCAGACCGGACATGCCCTGCACAAGGTAGTCGTATCCCGCGCGGTCTGCATAGGGGCCGGTCTGGCCAAAGCCGGTGATCGAGCAATAGACGAGGCCGGGGTTCGCCGCCGACAGGCTGGCGTAGTCCAATCCATATTTCGCCAAGCCGCCGACCTTGAAATTCTCGATCAGGACATCCGCTTCGCGCGCGAGGTCCAGCACAAAGGCGCGGCCTTCCTCGGTCGTCAGGTCCGCCGTGACGGAATATTTGCCCCGGTTGCAGCTGTAGAAATACGCGGCTGACGGCGTGTCCTCGCTCTCGCGGTCGATAAAGGGCGGGCCCCATGTGCGGGTGTCATCGCCCTTGGGGCTTTCCACCTTGATGACGGTCGCGCCAAGATCGGCCAATGTCTGACCGACAATTGGCCCGGCAAGGATGCGGGCCAATTCAAGGACTTTCAGACCTTCCAGCGGTGCGGACATCAAAAGAACGCCTGCAACCCTGTCTGCGCGCGGCCAAGGATGAGGGCGTGCACGTCATGCGTACCCTCGTAAGTGTTGACCGTCTCGAGGTTCTGCGCGTGGCGCATGACGTGGTATTCGGCCATGATCCCGTTGCCGCCGTGCATGTCGCGGGCATTGCGGGCAATGTCCAAGGCCTTGCCGCAATTGTTGCGCTTGATCAGGCTGATCGCCTCTGGCGCGGCGGTGCCTGCGTCCAGCATCCGACCCACTTGCAGGGCTGCGTGCAGGCCCAAAGTGATCTCGGTCTGCATGTCGGCCAGCTTTTTCTGGAACAACTGCGTCTGCGCCAAGGGCCGGCCGAATTGCGTCCGGTCGAGACCATACTGGCGTGCGCGGTGCCAGCTGTCCTCGGCGGCGCCCATCACGCCCCAGGCAATTCCATAGCGCGCGCGGTTGAGGCACCCGAACGGTCCCTTGAGGCCCTCGACACCAGGCAACAGCGCGTCTTCACCGACCTCGACATCTTTCATCACGATCTCGCCGGTGATCGACGCACGCAGCGACAGCTTGCCGTTGATCTTTGGCGCGCTGAGACCCTTCATGCCTTTTTCAAGCACGAAGCCCTTGATCTTGCCACCATGTGCTTCGGACTTGGCCCAGACCACGAACACATCGGCAATCGGGCTGTTCGAAATCCACATCTTGGCGCCGTTGATGACATAGCCACCATCGGTCTTCTTCGCGACGGTCTTCATGCCCGCCGGATCCGATCCGGCGTCGGGTTCGGTCAGACCGAAACAGCCGATCAGCGTTCCGGCGGCGAGGCCGGGCAGGTATTTCTTGCGCTGTTCATCGGTCCCGTAGGCATGGATCGGATACATCACAAGCGAGCTTTGCACGCTCATCATCGACCGATAGCCGCTGTCCACGCGTTCGACCTCGCGCGCGACGAGGCCATAGCTGACGTAATTCGCACCCAACCCGCCGAATTCCTCGGGGATGGTGACGCCCAACAGGCCCATCTCGCCCATCTCGGCGAAGATCTCGGGTGCGATGCCTTCGTTCAGGTACATGTCCGACACGCGCGGCAGCAGCTTGTCCGCCGCATAGGCCGCTGCACTGTCCGCAATCATGCGCTCGTCTTCGGCCAGAGCCGCGCGCAGACCCAGCGGGTCTTCCCAGTCGAATTTGGCGAGTGAGGGTCCGTGACCCGTGTTCGACGCATCAAGCATGATCATGCTCCTTTTTCATGTCGGTGGCGGCGGTCGATCCGGCAATGAGTCCCAGAACCGTTGCCGCCAGAAGTCCGTTGCCCAACAGATAGCCGCTATCGCCGGAACCTGAAACACCCACCGCAACACCGTCGGTCGCGTGTGAAACAAGGCTCCAGCCTCTTTGATCGCACAATATGGCGGTTTGAGCGGTTCGCCAAGGAAGCTGCGTCCAAACGCGTCAATAATGCTCGTCGGATTTGCTATCAGCGCGAGGCGCGCTTCGGACAAATGGAACAACATCCTCAAAATTTTGGTGGCAACGCTTAAGCGACGCTGATGCTTCTCGTGATATTCGGATGACAGCCGGTTCTGGGGCTGGTTTTCGTGCTCGTCAATTGGCCTAATGGGCGGGACAAGCAAGCCCGAAACCCCCGATCATACTGGCAAACAACAAAATTCTTTGCCTAAAAAGCAGGCAGCTTGTGAGGCCTTCACGCGTGCTAGATACTGCCGTTTTAAGCATCTCCTTGCACATGGCGGCGCATTGGGCGACGCTAGGCCATGGTTGAAAAAACTGTCTTCGATGAAATGTGGGGTCAGGACGAGCAACTGCGCGCGCCCTATCAGGACTTCCACGCCTGGTTTGACCAGGAAGACCCCAAGCGATTGCGGGCCAAGAACCGTGAGGCGGAAGACCTGTTTCGCCTCACTGGCATCACCTTCAACGTCTACGGCCGGGCCGAGGCGGAAGAAAGGTTGATCCCTTTCGACATTATTCCGCGGATCATCTCCGGGTCTGAGTGGGCCAAGCTGTCGCGCGGGATCGAACAACGTGTCCGCGCAATCAACGCCTTCCTGCATGACATCTATCACACGCAGGAGATCGTGAAGGCGGGACGCATTCCAAAAGAGATGATCTCGCAGAACGAGGCGTTTCTGGACAAGATGATCGGCGTGGACGTCCCCGGGGGCGTCTATACGCATATCGTCGGGATCGACCTTGTCTGCACCGGGCCGGGCGAATTCTACGTTCTCGAGGACAACGCACGGACGCCGTCCGGGGTGAGCTACATGCTCGAAAACCGGGAAACCATGTTGCAGATGTTCCCCGAGCTGTTTTCCAAAAACCGCGTTCAATCTGTCCAGCAGTACCCGATCGACTTGCGGCGGTCCCTGGCGGCCTGCGCGCCACGCATGACCGACGGCGATCCGACGGTCGCTGTTCTGACGCCCGGGATCTACAATTCCGCCTATTTCGAACATGCGTTTCTGGCGGACCAGATGGGCGTCGAGCTGGTCGAGGGGCACGACCTTCGCGTCGTCGATGGCCGTGTCGCGATGCGGACGACGCGGGGGTACAAGCCGATCGACGTTCTCTATCGTCGCGTTGACGATGATTTCCTCGATCCGCTGAACTTCAATCCGGAAAGCCAGCTTGGTGTGCCGGGGATCATGGATGTCTATCGTGCGGGCGGCATCACCATCGCCAATGCGCCGGGAACCGGAATTTCCGACGATAAGGCAATTTACTCCTACATGCCCGACATCGTCGAATTCTACACCGGCGAGCGGCCGCTTTTGCAGAACGTGCCGACCTGGCGGTGCTCCGAACCGGATGCCTTGGCGTATGTGCTCGACAATCTCGAAGACCTTGTCGTCAAAGAGGTGCATGGCTCTGGCGGGTACGGGATGCTGATCGGGCCGACTGCGACGAAGAAGGATCTTGCCGCCTTCCGCAGAAAGCTCAAGGCGCGGCCGAAGAACTACATCGCCCAACCAACGCTGAGCCTGTCGACAGTGCCGATCTTCTCAAAGGCCGGGCTCACTCCGCGTCATGTCGATTTGCGGCCCTACGTGTTGGTCAGCCCGGATGGGATCAAGATCACCCCCGGAGGTTTGACGCGCGTCGCGCTCAAGAAAGGTTCTCTCGTCGTGAATTCGTCGCAAGGCGGCGGCACGAAAGACACCTGGGTGCTGGAGGAGTAGAGACATGCTGGGAAAAACCGCAAATGGCCTCTACTGGATGTATCGCTACATGGAGCGGGCCGAAAACACAGCGCGGCTGATCGAAACCGGACAGCGCATCGCGTTGACCCGGTTGAACCAGACCGACGATGAATGGGCCTCAGTCCTGCAATCGGCTGATTGCCTTGGGGGGTTCAAGGCCGAGCACGACGAGATGTCCCGCGATCTTGCCGTCGACTGGATGTTGCGCAGCAAGGACAACCCATCCTCGATCATCTCGAGCGTCAATGCCGCACGACAGAACGCACGACTGGTGCGGACCGCAATCACCGGCGACGTCTGGGAGGCCATCAACTCGGCGTATATGTCGCTGAAAAAGGCTCTGGCGCGCAAGGTGTCCGAACGGGACCTGCCGTCGGTCCTGCGCCTGATCCGGCATCACGCCGCTTTGGTACGGGGCGTCACGCACGGCACGATGCTGCGCAACGAAATCTACGACTTTGCACGGCTCGGGACATTTCTGGAACGCGCCGACAACACTGCGCGGATCCTCGACGTGAAGTACTACGTGCTTTTGCCCTCGGCCCGTTCGGTCGGCACGTCGCTGGACAATGTGCAATGGGAGACGATCCTGCGATCCGTGTCCGCGCGTGGTGGGTTCCGAATGGAATACGGGGCCGGTGGCGGACCGCGAGAGATCGCGGATTTTCTGATCCTCGACAAACGCATGCCGCGCTCGCTGGCCTTTTGTGTCAGCAAGCTGTGCGACAACCTCGGTTATCTTGCCGATGAGGGCGGCGATGCTGGTTTGCCGTCGCGTCAGAAGGTCGGCGCGTTGGAGAACGGGCTGCTTTCCAAGACCATTGATGATATCTTCGATCATGGCTTGCATGAATTCCTTCAGGACACGTTGAAGGAAATCACAAGCATTTCTCGACAGATCGAAGAGGATTTCCGGTTCTATGCCTAGATTTCATCCTGATCGCAGCTCATGCGTCTGAAAATCGAACACACCACGACGTACAGCTTTGACGCGCCTGTCATCTACGGCTTGCAGCAGCTTAGAAAGACGCCGAAAAGCTCGTACAACCAATCGGTTGTCCGATGGGAGACCCGCATCGACGGTGGCCGCAAAGAGGTGGAGTTCGAGGACCAACACCACAATACAACCGAACTGATCAGCTTCGATCCCAACACGACCGACCTATCCGTCACCAGCGAAGGCGAAGTCGAGATCACCGACAATGCGGGGATCCTGGGCCCGCATCATGGGCCTGCGCCGCTCTGGCTTTACGACATGACCACGCCGCGGACGGAGCCCGGCGCCGGAACCCGTGCGTTGATCAAGGACATGACCGGACAGCCGGGGATCCCCGAACTTCATGCACTGTCTGATCGCATCAGGTCCGTCGTGCCCTACACCCTTGGCGCGTCCGAGCCGGACTGGAGCGCGGAAGACGCGATCGCCGCAGGCGAGGGCGTTTGCCAGGACCACACGCATATCTTCATCGCCTGCGCCCGGGCGCTGAATATACCGGCGCGGTACGTGAGCGGCTATCTCATGCTCAACGAGACGACGACACAGGACGCGATGCACGCATGGGCCGAGGCGCATGTCGATGGCCTGGGGTGGGTCGGCTTCGACGTGTCCAACGGTGTCTCGCCGGATACACGTTACGTCCGAGTTGCGACGGGGCTGGACTATTCCGATGCAGCACCGATATCTGGAACACGGATCGGCGGCGCCAACGAGGAGTTGCAAGTCCGCATCTACGTGACTCAGCAATAAAGGCGTCTCAGTGACATACTGCGTTGGAATGATGCTGCGCAAAGGGTTGGTGTTCATGTCCGACACCCGCACCAACGCAGGTTTGGACAATATCTCGACCTTCAAGAAGATGACGATCTGGGAAGAACCCGGAGAGCGTGTCATCACCCTGATGTCGGCGGGAAACCTCGCGACGACTCAGGCGGTTGTCAGCCTTCTGGACGAACGCAGCAAGCTGCCCGAGGATCGCACGTCGTCGCTCATGATGGCGCCATCGATGTTCCAGGCGGCCTGCATGGTCGGAGACACCCTGCGCGAAGTCATCAAGAACCTGACCGAGGGCGGCCAGCGCGCCGATAGCGGTTTCGAGGCGACGCTGATCCTTGGCGGCCAGATCGCGGGAAGCGATCCGCGCCTGTTCCTGATCTATCCCGAAGGCAATTTCATCGAAGCCGGTGACGACACGCCGTTCTTTCAGATTGGCGAGATCAAGTACGGTCGTCCGATCCTCGTGCGTGCTTACGATCCCGACCTGTCCTTTTCCAGCGCCCTCAAGCTCTTGCTGGTCAGCTTTGACTCCACGCTGAAGGCAAATCTCTCTGTCGGAGCGCCGCTCGATTATTTCTGCTACGAGACCGACAGTCTCCAGAAGACCCATGTCGGCCGGGTCGAGGCGGACAATACCGAGTTCCAGACGATCTCGACTCAATGGGGCAATGCGCTTAAGCAGGCGCTCGATACCTTGCCGGACGTCAACTTGCTTCCGGATTGATCGAAGAACGGAAAGGCAGACGTATGACCGCAAAGCCCGTAATCTGCGTTGGTGGCGAAAACCTGATCGACCATGTGACCCGCGATGGTGACGTTTCGGCCCTTGCGGGCGGCTCGCCGTTCAATGTTGCCATGGCCTTGGGACGGCAGAATGCGGATGTGCATTACCTGACGCCGATCTCGACCGACAGCTGGGGCGATACTCTGGCGGATACGCTTACCGCTTCCGGTGTCGCCCTTGATGGCGGCCGAGTGGATGCGCCCACGACCATCGCGCGGGTCACGGTCACTGCGGGCATTCCGTCCTATACGTTCGAACGCGACGGCACGGCGGAACGGCAGGTCTCGGCAGAGTCTTTGCGCGCCGCGATGCCCGACGAAACAGCCGCGCTTCACACAGGCTCGCTTGCCCTGACCGACGGGCCGGATGCCGATGCGTGGGAGCACACCTGTAAGACCGCCTATGACAGCGGCGTTCTCGTGTCGCTGGATCCTAATGTTCGCCTGTCCGTCATAACGGACCCCGACGCGTACCGTGCCCGGATCCTGCGGATGATGGCGTCCACGCATCTCCTCAAGCTCAGCGACGAGGATTTGGAGGGACTTTATCCGAATATGTCGCAACAAAAAGCGCTGGACCAAGTGCGGGCATCCACGTCGGCCTCCCTTGTCGTGATGACCAAGGGGCCGGACGGTGCGGTTGCATGGAAAGGTGATACGCTGGTCGAAATACCCGCCCCTCCGGTGCCTGGCCTCGTCGATACGGTTGGCGCAGGTGACACGTTCATGGCAACGCTGCTTGCCGGGCTTGCGCGCGTCAACGCCCTATCGCCCGAAGCGTTGTCCCGTCTCGACAAGTCCGACATCGAAGGTTTGATCCGCCGCGCCGGTATGGCCGCCGCGATCAACTGTAGCCGGGCCGGGTGTAACCCGCCGACAGTGAAAGAACTGGACGCAGCGCTGGATAGATCGGTCTGAGGCGTGGACCTCTACCTTGACAGCGCGGATGAGGCCGATTGGGAAGACCTCATGCCCGCGGGGCTGTTTCGCGGCATCACCACCAACCCACTTCTCGCTCAGCGTGCTGGCTTGACCTACCCAACCATCGACTGGGCGGCCAAGGCCCGCCGCGCGCGTGGTCTCGGTGCTCAAGAGCTTCACGCACAGGTGTTCGGACCGACCGAAGGCTATGTCGACTGGGCCGGGACGCTCTACGAGGCGGGAAAAGCGGCAGGTCTAAAAGCGGTGGTGAAGATCCCGATGACGCCAGAGGCCCTGCGCATGGTTCCGCAGATCAAAGACCTGGGCGGCGCCATCCTTTTGACGGCGGTCTATCATCCGAAACAGGCCATCGTCGCCAAGGCTCTGGGCGCGGATTTCCTCGCGCCGTATTTCGGGCGGATGGCGGAAGCCGGCCGTCCGGCGTTGGACATGCTCGAGCAGATGCATGTCATCACCGCAGGACGGCCTCGGATCTTGGTCGCGTCACTGCGCGATGCGGATCAGGTCGTCGCATTGGCGCATCGCGGGCTCGACTGCTTTACCCTGTCACCTGCAATAGCCCGCTCGCTTTTGTCAGACCCGCTGACCGAAGAGGCCACGGCCGCGTTCGAGGCCGCCACGACCGCGTCAGAGCGATAAACGTCGTTCCCGCGCGCCGCCCCGTCTGCGGGGTTTCGGCAAAGCGAGATCAAGTGGTCGAAGCGGATGATCCAGCGAGGCTTTCAGGAGCCTGCAAAACTCTTCGACAGCAGGGTCAGTGTTTCGAAACGGTGCGGCCGCCATGTAGGCGCAGGTTGCTTCCGTAAGGTAGCAAGCGTTTGCGGAAAGCCCGCCCAGCCATTGCATATACCCCAGCTGTCCGATTTCGCGCGCCCGCTCAGGTGTGCGGGGATTGACCTGAAGCTGGGTCAGGGTTCTTTCGATCGACATATATAGCGCCCTCCGCGCTAGGGCGGATACACAGAGGTCGCGTTCACGTCGTGCGCAAGAGATGCGCCGTGCAGAAGGACCTCCGGTGCACCCCGCCCGGGTTCAGTTCACGTGTGATGGCAGGTCTCCTGACTCGCGGGTCATCGTGCGGCTCGCACCTTCCCAGGCTTTTCGGCCCAGTGGTCTTGCGCGAAACACTCACCGCTCACAGTTGCGGGGGCAGTCACGGGTTTGCACCGTATTCCCTATTGGGCCGACGCTTTTGACGCCGACCACCATCGCGAAAACTGTCACAGAAGCCGTGATTCCAATCAATCCATTTTCCGAAACTGCGTCGAATTGGATGTAACCCGGGATGCAGGAAAAGGTTTGTTAAGACCTCGGTGCCAAAACAGGACATCCGTAGGGCAGGTCGGCCCAGAATGACCTCAAAGGTAAACAAATCGATGACGGCAGCTTTGACGATCCTTCAGCTTTATCGCTTCCTGATCTCGTTGGTCAGGGCCGCCGCTTTTGGCGTGACGGCCCTGATCAGGGGCTCAGAGCGCGAACGGATCGTCCGTGATCCCGACCAATTGCAGCAGGAACCCATCCTCCGATCCATCCAGAATGTCGGCATGAATTCCATCGCTTTGCGCGATGCCGGCCTGCAAACTGGCGTCCGATCCATCGAAACCTGCCATGATCATGTTGGCGTCCGCGACGTCGGACATGCCGCGCGTGATTGCGAAATGACCTCCAAGAAGCACTTTGTTCTCCAGGTAGGCGGCATCCGCAGGTCCACCCGTGTCCGCTTTCGCTCCCGCGATAACCGCCTGGATGAATGTCGGCGGTGTGACACCGCTGTCGCTCTCAAGTTGGTCGAGCCAGTAGGCCAGACCTTCGGCATCCGGCGCACGCCCGAGCACGTTTTGATAAACGGCCGTGACGAAAGACGGCAGGTCGTCAAGGCTTCCGTACATCGCCCGGGTTTCCGGCTGGTCAAAGAAATGGGCCGCGATCTCACGGAGGCTCATTCCGCCCGCCATCTGATCGCCCCAGTAGAACAGCCCGATGGCATCCGGCGCACGATTGAAATAGGCGATATACAATTCGGTCAGCGCCGCCATCGATCCACCATCGAGATCGGCCATACCATCGAGCATCTCGATCGACATCCCTTCACTGCCGAAAGGAGCGACCTCGTTGTCGAAGTCCAGCCATTCAAAGTTTCGCAGACTGATGGAACCGGTGTCTCCTGCGCGATCTTCAACGACCACCAGACCGGACGAAAATCCGACGGTGTACGTTGCCTGATCCCCGGAGAGAACGAACGTATCCGTGCCGCCACGACCGTCGATTGTCCCACTGGACCCGTCGCTAGTGATCCGGTCGTCTCCATTGGTGGCAACTCCGGTTTCGTCGTCCGGATCTCTGGACGATGATGGCTGTCCGGAACCGCTGCCTGACTGTTCGATGAAGGGATTGACGATGGGTTCAGGCAAACCCGAGACGATCTCTTCCGAGATCCAGTCAACGATCGCATCGAAATTCGCGGCGACATCGGGATGGATCGTGCCTGGCAAAGATACATCCCGCGGCGGGGCGCTGCCGAACACGGTTGTGTAGTGGATCATCGACGCCAGGAAATAGAGCGTCGGTGTCCCATGCGGGCCGTCGTCCAGATACAGGTCGCTCGGTTGGAGCCGACCGAGGCCGACACTGGGATCGTCGAGCATCAAGGCAATCTGGGGCCCGGCGCTGATCAGCCTCACGTCAAGGTCCGGACGTTCAGACCGGATGATTTCAGTCAGTGAGACCCACCAGTCGTGCCAGTCGCCCATCATGTAGGATTGCCAAGCGGCGAATTCGGCTTCGGACGGGGGGAAGCTGGAAATGAATCCCTCCATTTCGGGCCAGGTTTCGTAGATGTTGATCGCCGCACCGGGGGCGCGCGCCTCGGCCCAGTCAATGATCCGAAGCGCGGATGCGGCCGGGGACGTGGTCGGATCGATCCAATAGGGGCTGTCCGGCGATTGATCCTGAACGAAATTCACGGGCGAAATCGTGATCTGGTTGAACCCGGCAGAGGAAAATCCGTGTCCGGAGTCGGGATCCCATGCCTCGTCAACGGTCGGCAAGGTTACGTGCGGATTCGGAGGCAAGTTGTCATGCTGTGTCAGCATTCCGGTTTGCATGGCCACGGCGTAGGAGTGGCCGGCCTCCTCTGCCATCATGCTAACCCAATGTGCCACTGAGAGTTCGGGATTGCCGACGGCCCAGACAAAAAGATCATTTCCGAACACGTACTCCCGCACGTTATCAGTCTGGGTGAGAGGCAGGGTTGTCTCAGGCCGCGGTTCGGGGTTGGGATTCGGTTCTGGCTCGGGATCAGGTTCCGAAACCGGATCGGTCGACGGCTCGGGATCCGGTGTTACACCAAAATCTGTTGGGACCGATGCCCAGGTTCCGTCTTTCATATGCTCGGGGGCCGGATGGCTTTGCATGAAATCGACCACGGCGTCATGGCGCGCTGTGGAGTCTTCCAGATGACGAAGTGATCCCCAGCTTCCCCACTGGTTCGGTTCGGAAACGTCGACGAACGCGTTGACAAGCGTCCCGCCGGCGGCTTCCCATCCCGCCAGCAACTCGGTGTAGAGCTGACCCATGCCCTCGGAATAATTCAGGTGGGTGAAAAACTCCGTGAGCAGGTCATTATTTACCCATTGTCCAATCCCGACCACATGTGTGCCGCCCTCGTACATAACGAGGTCCAGCCCGTGCGCATCGGCGACTGACTTGTGGTATCGGAAAAGCTCGAAAAGCCCCTGTAGGGAATCTTCGCCGTTTCCGGTGATCGACCCGTCCCGCAACTCCCGAACGGCGAGGTCCTCGGCCAGATCGAAGCGGTGCTGTGCCACATATGCCGACGCCGCCGATCCGCTGAGACCTTGCGCCGCCGCATCCTGACGCGCTTGCGCCTCGCTGCGCGAAATCCATTCGAGCACAGTTCCGGCTTTGGCATCGGTGCCGAGGCTGTTCCCGAAATATCCCGTGATCGCATAGGTATCGAATGACAGATAAGGCGCCGCATTCGCCGCGCTTTGCGCCTGCCACGCGGGTGCATCGAAAATCGCGTCCTCGAGACCGGGCCAATAGGTGTGCGTCGAGATTACCTTGACCAGTTGATCCTCGGATCCGGCGTAAACCTGATCCAGGATCCGGGCCATTTCGGCAGAGCGGGCGCCGTATTCCTGCACCCACCCATCGCCGAGGTCCTGGCCGAACCGTGCGCGCGCCGCTTCGGCCGCATCCTGCGCTTGATCGAACATCCAGTTCCAAACCTCGTTGGACAGTTCGATATGCGCACGCAGGTCCGGATTGAGATTGTCGCGGACATATGTCGCGAATTGCCGAATGAAATTCGCGTCGGCGTCCCACGGAATATTGATCCAGGGTTCCGTCCCAGTGGCATTGGCGAGGTCGATGATAACTTCGATCGGAACGCCACCGTGATAGGTGTAATGGCCCTCCATCGGGCGCTCCGACCAGCTTCGGATCGTGGAGTCGTTGGTTTCCTGCCAATCCATGAAGCGCAGCGCGTGCGCGTCACCAATGAGATCGAGCCAGAGGGGGTTGAACTGCTGCCCCGCCTCATAGGCCGGGATATGCTCTTGCTTGACCACTTCGATGTTGCGCAGGTAGTTGCCTGTGTTCTGCGGGTCGGTCGAATTGATCGAGATCGTGACCATCCCATCGCCGGTGGGATGGTATTTGAACCATATTTCCCCGTTCCCGCGCGAAACGATATCGGCACCCAATACGGTAATGTCGCCCGCGCCATCGTAACTCAGCCGGTAGAGGCCTGAGGTATAGGTGGCTTCGGCAGGCATTTCGGTGAGGATGAAAGTCTGGATCTGAACGACGCCGGGCGGGAGTTCTGTGACCCAGCCATTGGCATCGAGCACGCCCATCGCTTCCAGATCCTCGGCCATGTAGGCACCCCACTGGCCGTCAGTGTGACCGTGCCAAGGTCTCGCTGTTTTGAAGACATCGAGGAACGGTTGCTGTACGCTCCAATCCACCACACCCCGAAGTCCAAAAGCCATTGCCGCCGCAGAAGTCTGCGTTCCGAACACGTCAGTTACAGGATCCATGCCCTACTCCCTTGATTGAGCTCTCTCATAAGAAGATGGTACGTATACATAGTAACCTTTAGGTTGTAACGCCACATCTTGCTAAAAGTTGCAAACTCTGTGTCTTTCATCCAAAACGCCCCCACGACGACTGTTGGGGGTGGGAGTGTGAACGGGCTGTTAAAGGCGGGATTTGATGAAAATGCGCGCGAGGCGTTCCGTGCCAAAAGACGCGATAGGTGTCAGGCGAGTGTCGTGGAAATTGTGCGTTCTGTCAGTGTGTTAGCTAGTCAGTGAAACGCAAAAATGGATCACAGCGGCGGGTCCGGAGTGTCAGGAAATCAATGCAGAGGATTTGAATCACCCACCGCGGGCCATAACCAGTAGACCGATGATGATTAGCCCAAGGCCGATCACACGCGACGGCTGAATCGGTTCGCCGAGAAAGAGCATGCCCGAACCCGCAACCATGACGAAGCTCATGGCAACGAAGGGATAGGCAAGCGACAGATCAAGCTGACGCAGCGCGAAAAGCCAGAATACGGTGCCGACGCCATAGAGCGCGAGACCCAAGAGGACCATTGGAGAAAGAACCATGCCAAGCGTCTTGACCCAGAGGCTGGCATCCGGCGCCGTGGTGCTTTGTCCGACGCCGACCTTGAAGGCGGTCTGGCCGAGGGCCGAGAGTGACACGCTCGTGAAGACGAGCGCGAAGGTCCCCCAGGTCATGGTGCGCCCCATTCGACGGGGATGATCCGCGCGCTGAGGATGATGATCAGAATACTGACCACGCAAATGCGGCTGATCTGGTCTTTCAGGGCAAACACCACAGGGTCATCCCCGATTTTCCCGCGGCTGGCCCAGGTCCAGCTGCGATAGGTCCAGAACATCATGATCGGCACGATCAGCCAAAGCAGATAGGGCGTTGCGTAGGCGATATTGACGGCGGTCGAATTGACGTATTGCGCCAGTGTGAGGATCGACAAGGCGCCGTTCGCGATGCCGAATGTCATCACAAGCTGCACTTCAGAGGCGTAGTAATTGCGCGAAGGCAACCGCTCGTCCAATCGCGAGGCTTCCATCTGGTCCAGTTCGATATAACGCTTCATGTAGGCGAGGCTGAGAAAGAAGAAGAGCGAGTAGCTCAGGAGCCAGGGACTTGGCGCGAGAAGCGTCGCGGCAGAGCCCGCCAGGATCCGAACGGTGTAAAGCAGCGACAAGGCAACGACATCGACCGTCGAGAAACGCTTGAGGCAAAAGGTGTAGGCCGTCGTGAGAATGGCGTATCCGGCCAGAACCAGCCCGAAAAGAATATTGACCAAGAGGAACGCCATCAGGATCGATCCGCCGATGAGGGTCGTCGCGGCGAAAATGCCCTGTTTTATCGAAAGGTGTCCGGCAGCAAACGGGCGCGCAAACTTGGTGGCGTGACGGCGATCAGCCTGAATGTCGGCCATGTCGTTGACCAAGTACACGCCCGAGGCGCAGAGGCTGAAGCAGATAAAGGCCAGCAGCCCGGCGAGCATGACATCGGCATAGACATATTCGTGGGCGAAAAGGATCGGCACGAAAACGAGAATGTTCTTTGCCCATTGATGGGGCCGCATCGCCTTGATCAGAGCGCCCAGAACCGAAACTTTGTTTTCAACATGCAGCGTCACGGCCTCGGGTCGGCGTCTCATCTGCTCTATTGCGCCACGGCTTGGGTTCACAAAGCCGGATTTGGCCGCAGCTTGCCAGATTGGAACATCCGCGCTGCTGTCGCCGATGTATTCGAACGGCCCCCGAGCCATATCGCGAATGGCGTCCAGCTTGGCTGCGCCTTTCAGGTTGCGCCCCGGTTCCGATCCGATCACCTCGTCGAACAGACCCAGATGATCGGCCACCTGTCGCGCGATTGTGACGTCCGCTGCTGTCGCGAGGATCACCCTTCGACCCTGTTCGCGGGCGGATTGAATGTAGTCCAAAACCTCTTGCCGATAGGGCAGGGTGGCCACATCCGGTGCGGCGTGTTCTGCGAGGGCCCGCTTCAACTCGGCGCGGCCACCGGACGAAAAGGCGCGGATGGCCGTCAGGAACGCCGTGATATGGCGGGCAGCATGGGCCAGCGACTCTGCCGCGATGTCACCCGCGATCATCGTCCCGTCGAGGTCGACGAACAGATCCATCGTGTCTGTTGGAGAAGATTGGGAAACGATCTCTGCCATAGCGGTCATTCTATCCACCTTTCGCAACAAACCAGCGAAAAATGTTGATAATTCAGCGCAGAACCCTTTTTGTGCGGCCCCAGTGGTATTGTGCGGTCACTCATTACACGTCGTCTGCCCTTACTCATCCCGAGGACGCATAAGCGCTAATGGTTAATTCCGACAAAAAAGCGGCAAATCTGGCCATTTGCTTGGGTTTGTTCGTGGTTGCCGTCTTTTTGCGGGCAACCGGCGCGGATTTCGGGTTTTTCAACGGCGATGAGCGGGTCAATGACTCCGCGCGTTTTCTCACCGGACAGTTGGTGCCATCGCAACATTTTTACCCGCCATTCTTCAACTACGTGAATGGCTTGGCCTTCGTGGGATTGTTCGTCTTTGGCCTCTTGGCGGATATGTGGTCGGGCACAGCCGAATTCAGGCAGGCCTACTTCAGCGATCCCACTCCGTTCTACGTGACGGCCAGATATGTCACTGCCGCAATTGGCGCCCTGAGTGCACCGCTCTTTTATGATTGCGCGCGCCGCGTCGGACTGTCGGCCGGACACGCGTTCATCGTCGGAAGCTTTGCGGTGATCTTTCCGATCGCGGTCTTCATGGCGCATATCGCGAAGGGGGATACCGGGCTTGCCGTGTCGTGCCTGGCCGTCGTGTGGGCGTTCCTCGCGCGGATCGACACGTCCCGGGTGCGGCGGTGGGACATCATTCTCGGAGTCACCGTCGCCCTCGCGTTCGGGTTCAAGCAATCCGCGCTGCTCGTCCTTGGACCGCTGGCTGTCGGGATGATCGTCGTCCT
The DNA here is from genome assembly GCF_947488135.1 of uncultured Marivita sp. Taxonomy (GTDB): domain Bacteria; phylum Pseudomonadota; class Alphaproteobacteria; order Rhodobacterales; family Rhodobacteraceae; genus Marivita. The sequence goes on from NZ_CANKYW010000010.1 coordinate 22,701, forward strand.
CGCGCGCCGTGAGGGGGTGGGGCAAGCGCTCAGGTCCTTCGGTCTGTCAGTTCTGGTCTTCCTGGTGCTGTGGCCGATCATGAATATCGGCATCCTGCTCGATATCGAGGGTTTCTTGCGCTTCCAGCGGATTCAGACGGTCATGTCGCTGCGCGAAGAAGATCCGTTTGGCGTCGGCCTTCCGATCACATTCGGCATTTTCGGCGATGCTGTGACCGGGCTGAACCCGGTCCTCTTGGCGATTGCCGCTGTGGCTCCGATCTGGTTGGTGGCCAAGGGGTGTCGGCTTGCGCATCGCGATGCGCTGGGCGCGATCTGGATGGCGAACCTCGCATCCATTGTCGTCATTTCCTTGATTGTCGGTACGCGGCAGCCAGAGCACCTGTTTCTGCCAAATCTCTATATCGCGCTGTTTTTGGCTGCCGTGGTGCTAATGGACATGCTGCGGGCCTATGTCCGTTTCCCGAAGGTGATCGTCGCTCTTGCGGCTCTTGCCGGGTTCGCCTTGATGGCGGCTGGTGCGGCCGATGTGGTGCGCCAGGCCCGTGCGATGCCCAATGCGGTACGTCTCGCGGCTTTTCTGGCCGAGACCTATCCCAACGCAAAAATCCAATCCGGTATCGTTCTTCCTGTCCCGCAGACGGTGGCGGCGCAACGACGCGAGTTCGACCGTTTTGACAGTTTGGCCGAGAAATATGACATCGACATGCCAAAAATCGCCGAGGAGCGAATACTGACCGAAAACGCGGAAGACGCGCTCTTCTGGGTCAACACCCCGTTTTCGATGTCAGGTCTGGAGTCGGATGAAACGCGCAATGAGGACTTCCCCATCGAACCTCACGCCTGGCCAATCCAGCCGGACGAGTGGGTATTGGACAATTGGATTTCCGACGGCTTCGATGTCTTCGTCGTCAACGATTTCGACCATCTCTGGCAGAACAGCCGTTCCAGCGATATCCGCCGTTTCCACGATGATTTGCTGAAGCGTTGCGATCGAGTCAAAGACTATCCGGCTCAGAAGCCCTTGTTTCTGGAGTTTGACCTTACGGTGTTTGACTGCTCGGCGCTGTAAAAGACTGTAACGCTCAGGTCCGACGCAGCTTGATCACGACGTTGACGCTCGAGATCTCGGCACCGTCCGGCGGGCCGGGGATGCGCGCGATTTCAAGCTCGTCCGCCGGGGCATCGGTCAGGCGACCTTCGTCTTCCCAATAGAAATGCGGATGGTCATGGGTGTTGGTGTCGAAATAGCTGCGCGCGCCATCGACGGTGACTTCCTGCATCAGGCCTGCGTCACAAAAGGCGCGCAATGTGTTGTAGACCGTTGCGAGAGAGACTTGTTCACCGGTATCTTGCGCTGCGGCGAAAAGGCTTTCAGCGGTCACATGGCGATTTTTTCCGTCGCCGACAAGAAGCGAAGCCAGCGCGACGCGCTGGCGGGTCGGACGTACGCCCCCTTTGGACAGCCATTCCGTTCCGCGCTCGATGGATAGTGAAGACATGCCAATCCCGCTTTTGTTCTAAGGTTTATATAGGGTGCGAATGGCTCGCAGTTCAAATAAATTTCTTGCAACAACTTGTCTCACGCCCTTGGGGCACCGGGCTTGCGCGTTTGGCGCGCACGATGCTAGAGGGTTCAGGATTTCGCCAATCCAACCGGGAGCTTTGCCCAACAATGACCGATTATCCGACGAGCTTTGATCGCGACGACCTGTTGAAATGCGCGCGGGGCGAGCTCTTCGGGCCGGGCAATGCGCAGCTTCCCGAACCGCCCATGCTCATGATGGATCGTATCACGGACATCTCGGGCGATGGCGGTGAACATGGCAAAGGTCATGTCGTCGCCGAGTTCGATATCAAGCCGGACCTTTGGTTCTTCGATTGCCACTTTCCCGGCAATCCGATCATGCCGGGGTGCCTCGGCCTTGACGGGCTCTGGCAGCTGACCGGCTTCAACCTTGGCTGGCGCGGCTGGCAGGGGCGGGGCTATGCGCTGGGTGTGGGTGAAGTCAAATTGACCGGAATGGTGCGTCCCGACCGCAAGATGCTGACCTACAAGGTGGACTTCACCAAGGCCATCCAAACCCGTCGTCTGACGATGGGTGTTGCCGACGGTATCGTCGAAGCTGACGGTGAGGTGATCTATCAGGTCAAGGACATGAAAGTGGCGTTGTCCGAAAGCTGACGCTTACTTCTTTGGCCCTCGCGAAAACACCATCTTCTGGTTTGCCAGCTTGTCCCGGCTTCCGGTCCATGCATAGCAGAGCAGGGCCGGGTTCTGATCCGCGACGGTAATTCTGTGCCGCTGTTCCGGCGGATTGAAGATAAGCGAGCCCGGCGCGTAGACACCTTGGTCGTTCTCGGAGACCGCGCCTGAAAGACAGATGTAGCTTTCCGAAATTCCGTCATGAGCGTGCGCCGGGTAGGTGCAACCCGGAGCGAAAAGGACGAGGCCAAGGATCACTTCGTCGGTTATCACAGGGCCGGTCGGGCCAACAAGTTCGGCATAAGCATATTTGCGTTCAAGCCCGCGCGGGACTTTTTCGTATCCGTACTGCCAGACCAGATGTGCTTCGATGCTTTCGAGAACCCGGATGAACGGCGCGTGACGCTCCATCCGCCCATTGTCGAGCGCCCGGCGCCAGTGGGCTGTCACCGGTTTTGATATGGCCTCGTGCTCATGCACTTCGGCATTCGCCTTGATGACCCGGCTGATACCTTCGCGCACTGTTTTCTGGTGGCTGCGGATCTTGGCGCTGCCACCTGCGGACAGCCGTCGGTAGAGCTCGTAGTAGTCGCGCAGCAGATAGAGCCAATTGGGCCGGTCTTGAAGGCGGGGTTGGTCAGTCATCGCGGTCCTCGGTTCAACGTCGCGCGCTCAATGCGCCTCTGTCCCGATTTGCAGCATTTGCGCAAGTCCGATTGTCACAAAGTGCGCTGATCCGCCGGTAATTCAGGCAAAAAATGCGGTTCTATGGCGTCTCTAATCCAAACCCTAGATGTGGTGCTGACAGGATTGGCAAGTCCCGTCAGCCGGAACCTATCTGCGTGCGTGTCCAATCTGCTTGCTCCTCCCCCCCTCATTCCCCTACACACACTTGCAACAATTGTAAGGAGCCGTGATGCGCCGAGTTGTCGTGACAGGATTGGGGATAGTCTCCTCCATCGGGAACAATACCGAAGAAGTGGCTGCGAGCCTGAAAGCGGGCCGTTCCGGGATCAGCGCGAACGCCGATATGGCCGAACATGGCTTTCGGTCGCAAATCGCGGGCGCAATTGATCTGGATGTTTCCGAGCATGTGGACAAGCGCACCTTGCGCTTCATGGGGCCGGGTGCCGCCTATGCGCACATCGCGATGGGGCAGGCGATCGCCGATGCTGGTCTGACGCCAAAGGAGGTCGTAAACCCGATGACCGGGCTGATCGCCGGGTCGGGCGGTCCCTCCACAAGCGCAATGCTGGCCGCGCATCAGACTGTGCTCAAAACCGGTGGGACCAAACGGATCGGGCCCTTCGCCGTGCCGAAGACGATGTCGTCGACCGTCAGCGCGAACCTGGCCACGGCCTACCAGATCAAGGGCATGAACTTTTCGATCACGTCGGCCTGCTCGACGTCGCTCCATTGCATCGGCATGGCGGCGCAGCAGGTGGCACTGGGCTTGCAGGACGTGATGTTTGCCGGCGGTGGCGAGGAACTGGACTGGACCCTGTCCTGCCTGTTCGACGCGATGGGGGCCATGTCGTCCAAGTACAACGACACGCCGGAAAAAGCCTCGCGTGCCTTCGACGCGGGCCGCGACGGGTTCGTGATTTCCGGTGGCGGCGCGATGGTGGTACTGGAATCCTTGGACCGTGCGTTAGCCCGCGGAGCCACGATCTATGCCGAGGTCACGGGCTTCTCTGCGACCTCGGATGGTGCAGACATGGTCGCGCCATCGGGCGAAGGCGGCGAACGCGCGATGCGCGGAGCGCTCAAGTCACTGCCCGAGGGCCGCAAGGTCAGCTACATCAACGCGCACGGGACCTCGACGCCCGTAGGAGATGTGGGCGAGATCGAAGCGGTGCGTCGGGTGTTCGGCGACGGCCAGACACCACCGGTCAGTTCCACAAAGTCGATGACGGGCCACAGCCAGGGCGCGACCGGTGCACAAGAGGCGATCTATTGCCTGCTCGCGCTGCGCGACGATTTCATCATTCCGTCGATTAACGTCGAAACGCTGGATCCGGCGCTGAAACCCGAAGAAATTGCGACAGAATTGGTGGAAAACGCCGGTCTGGACACGGTGATGACCAACTCCTTCGGCTTTGGTGGCACCAACGGGTCGATGTTGTTGTCCAAGTACGTGGATTGAGTATGGCAGGTCAGTTAGAGGGCAAGCGCGGCCTGATCATGGGCGTTGCAAATGAACGCTCCATCGCGTGGGGGATCGCCAAGGCGATGGCCGAGGCCGGGGCCGAGCTTGCCTTTACATACCAGGGTGAGGCGTTCGGCAAACGGCTCGAGCCTCTGGCGCAAAGCGTCGGGTCGGATTTCATGGTCGATGTCGACGTGACCGACGACGCCTCTCTGGATAGCGCGTTCGAACAGCTTGGCGCGCGCTGGCCGACGATTGATTTCCTGGTCCACGCAATCGCGTTTTCTGACAAGTCCGAATTGCAGGGGCGGATCCTCAATACCTCACGGGCCAACTTCAAGACCTCTCTGGATATCTCGGCCTACAGCTTCATCGACGTGGCTCGGCGTGCGCATCCGCTTATGGTCGAAAACGGCGGAACGTTGCTGACCCTGACATACATGGGCTCCACCCGTGTAACCCCGAACTACAATGTGATGGGGGTCGCCAAGGCGGCGTTGGAAGCCTCGGTGCGGTATCTTGCGAATGATCTCGGCCCCGAGGGCATCCGCGTGAACGCGATCAGCCCCGGCCCGATGAAAACGTTGGCAGGGGCAGCAATCGGCGGTGCGCGCAAGACTTACAAGCACACCGACCAGAACGCGCCGCTGCGGTCGAACGCGACGCTTGAGGCGGTGGGTGGCACGGCGGTCTATCTGGCTTCTGAGGCCGGGGCCTGCACCACCGGCGAAATTATCCGCGTCGATGGCGGGTTCCACGTTCTGGGCATGCCGCAATACGAGTATCTGTGACCCTGTATGGGAACTCGGCCTTGAGTTGATCGTTGTCTCCACCAAAGGAGACACGTCAAATGACATATACGCTGACGCTGCAAAGCATCGAACCCGTCACCCACGACACCCATCATCTGGTGTTCAACAAGCCGGATGGGTACGAATACACTCCCGGTCAGGCTTGCGATTTTGCATTGGCCAAAGACGGCTGGCGGGACAAGCAGCGTCCCTTCACCTTTACCGGTTTGCCGACGGACCCGACGCTGGAATTCGTCATCAAGTCTTATCCAGACCATGACGGAGTGACCGAGCAGATCGCGAAACTGTCCATGACGGATCAGGTGGAAATCGGCGATCCCTGGGGTGCCATCGAGGACAAGGGCCCCGGAGTGTTCATTGCTGGCGGCGCGGGCGTCACACCCTTTATTGCCGTGCTCAAGCGCCGGTTGCAGACGCACGGGACTCTGGAAGGTTGCGATTTGGTTTTCTCGAACAAGACCGAAAAAGACATCATCCTGCGTGATCACTTCACGTCGATGCCGGGCCTTAATTGCCACTTTGTCGTCACTGATGATCCGGACAGTGAATTTTCGAGAGACCGGATCGACAAGGAGTACCTTGACGGCATCGTGACCGACACCGACGGTCCGGTCTATGTTTGTGGCCCAGAGCCGATGATTGATGATATTGTGGCCGCGTTGCGTGAATTGAACGTGTCCGAGGACCGGATTGTGACCGAGGATCTGGACTAAAGCCGCGCGGGTGGCTGACAATCAATCGTCAGGTGACGCCGCAGCTTTCCGCTGGCGGCGTCACATCAGGTTGATACCGGGCCCGAAGATCGCGATATCGGACCGCATTGCGAATTAGAGTGAATCATATGGACAGAGAAGTTTCCTTCCAGCCAGGCAGCATCAGCGAACAGGACGCGACCGCGATATTCAGCGCCTCCACAGTGGCCATGGTCCTGACCAATCCACGCTTGCCGGACAATCCCATTGTCTACGTGAACCGGGCTTTTGAACGGCTGACCGGATACGCATCCGAGGCGGCGCTGGGTCGGAACTGCCGTTTTCTGCAATGCGAACAAACCTCTACCTCCACGGTCAAGGAACTGCGCGAAGCCATCGACAAACGCGAGGAAATCTCAACCGTTCTCACCAACGCCCGGTCAAACGGAGAACGTTTCCTGAACGCCTTGCTGATTTCGCCAGTCACCGACGACGATGGAGAGGTCGTCTATTTCGTCGGATTGCAAAGCGAGGTTGCCAGCGACAAACAGGCCGAACGACTCAAGCAATTCGAAACCGTCACCGCCGAAATTCAGCATCGGGTGAAAAATCACCTGTCCATGATCCTGGGGTTGATCCGCATGAAAGCCCGCAAGAGCAGCGACCCGGACGAATTCAAGGACTTGTCCCGTCGCATCGAAAGCCTGCAATTGCTGTACGAAGAGATGTCTGCGGCGACGCTGGAACGGAATGACGGCAAGATCAAACTCGGCGCGTATCTGGGTCGTGTTGCCAATGCGATCGCCTATCTCGACAGCCGTCCCGGTGTTCGGATGAATATCCATGTGGAGCCGCTGCTCGTCGATACCGAAACGGCGGTCCGCATCGGTCTGATCCTGTCCGAAGTCCTGACCAATGCGATGCAACACGCGTTTCAGGAGCAGAAATCCGGGCTTGTCGAGTTGCGGGTCGTCCGCACGGACAATGGTGGTATGCGCGCCATCGTCACGGATGACGGGGTTGGCTTGCCCGAAGGTGTGACATGGCCCAATTCGGATGGCTTGGGCGGGCGGATCGTCGAAGGTTTGTGCGATGGGCTTCAAGCTACCCTGAAGGTCACGCGCGGTGCGGTCGGTACGATTGTAACGCTCGATGTGCCTGTGGCCGACTGACCGAGGGTCAGTCTAGAACCACTGACCGGATTCCATCAAACCGAGATCCAGCAGCTGGCGCGAGTGCCATTCGAACGGCACGGAATTGTGCCAGCGGAAGGTCTCGATCTCGAATGCAGACCCCGGATTGCGCTTCAGCGCCTTGGCCGTGCGAAAGGTCAGGACCGCCGCTGTCAGGTTGTTGTGCCAGGGGCAGGCGTAGGTGTTGTATTCTTCGTCATTGAATGTGTGATCCGCGCGGATCTTGAGGCCCGGCTTCGCACAGAACAACGCGATCCGGTCGATCTTGCGCCGCTCTGGCGGAACATGCTCCTCGTAGCGCCATCGCAAACCGCCGAAGAAGTCCAACTGCCGGTCCTTTGGATGGGTTGTCGTGGGATCCGGCCTGCCCAATGCGTAATAGCCTGACCTGTCGATATAGGCGTCCTCGATACTGACTGCCGTCGGATGTCTGTCCAGGTCACCTGCATAGAGGTCGATGGCATAACACAACATCGCGTCGCGCCGTTCCTCCGTGTGAAACGCCAGGAGTTCGCCGATGGTGCGTGTCTCGCAGAAGGGAAAGAACAGGTATTCCGCATTATAGCAGGTGTAGAACCAGACGCCGGGCGCCTTGGCGATCATTGCGTTGATGATGGCCTCGCGGTTTTCGTCACGCACGATATTCGCGTCGACGCGGATCAACCGATCCTCCACATCCTCGGCCAAAGTGAACTCGGGCGTCATGAAGACGATCACGGCCTTGAACCCAAGCTGAAGGTTGTGCCGCAAGGTCGTGTCGATTTCCACGTCGTCTTCCACAAAAACAAGCGAAATCGGCCCCTTGGCCAATGTGCCGGAGCTTTGAGAGAGAAATTCGCTTACGCCTGCATATCGCATGAGGGATCCCCTGCGGTTTTTTACGCAGACTCGATGAAAAAAGCGTGCATTGCAAGACAGGGGTGACATGCGGTATCGCCACGCCCTGAACCCTGCCCCGGAGGATTGGCCAAATGTCCGAACCGAAGAAGCTCTTTATCAAGACTTATGGCTGTCAGATGAACGTATATGACAGCGAACGCATGGCCGAGGCGCTGGGCGGTCAGGGCTATGTGGAGACGCAGACGCCGGATGATGCCGACATGATCCTGCTCAACACCTGCCACATCCGTGAAAAGGCGGCTGAGAAGGTTTATTCCGAGCTTGGCCGCTACAAGGGTTTGAAGGCCGAAAAGCCTGACCTGAAAATCGGGGTCGCGGGGTGCGTCGCGCAGGCCGAGGGCGAGGAAATCATGCGCCGCCAGCCGATGGTCGATCTGGTTGTCGGTCCGCAAAGCTATCATCGCCTGCCCGAGTTGGAGGCGAAAACGCGCGCCGGGCAAAAGGCGCTCGACACGGATTTCCCCGAGGAAGACAAGTTCGAGGTCCTGAAGAACCGCCCCAAGGCGAAACGCGGCCCGACCGCCTTCCTGACGGTGCAGGAAGGCTGCGACAAGTTCTGCGCCTTTTGCGTCGTGCCCTATACGCGCGGGGCAGAGGTCTCGCGTCCCGCCGACCGCATCCTGACAGAAGCGCGCGATCTGGTCGATCGTGGCGTGCGCGAGATCACGTTGCTGGGCCAGAACGTCAACGCCTATCATGGCGGCGGAGAGGGCGGGGACTGGTCACTCGCGCGGCTGATCTGGGCGCTCAACGACATTGACGAGCTGGAGCGTATCCGCTTCACCACCAGCCACCCCAACGACATGACTGACGACCTGATCGAAGCGCACGGCACCTGCCCGAAACTGATGCCCTACCTGCACCTGCCCGTGCAGTCCGGCTCGGACCGTATCCTCAAGCGGATGAACCGCCAGCACACGGCGGAAAGCTATCTCAAGATCATCGAGAAACTGCGCGCAGCCCAGCCAGACCTGTTGCTCTCTGGCGATTTCATCGTCGGCTTCCCCGAAGAGACCGAGGAGGACTTCCAGGCCACTTTGGACATCATTCGCGCCTCCAACTACGGCTATGCCTATAGCTTCAAGTACTCCACTCGCCCTGGCACACCCGCGGCCGAACGCGACCAGTTGCCCGAGGACGTCAAGGATGATCGCCTGCAACGCCTGCAAGCACTGATCACCGAACAGCAGAAGGCTGCGCAGGACGCGATGGTCGGCAAGTCGGTCGGCGTGCTCTTCGAGAAGCCGGGTCGCCTTGCGGGCCAAATGGTCGGCAAATCGGACCACCTCCATGCGGTACACGTTCAGGCGGACGGTCTTCAGCCCGGCGATCTGCGCCGGGTCCGCATCGTCGAGTCCGGTCGCAATTCGCTCAAGGGCGAATTGGTCGAATGACACAGAATATAGCGTATCTCTCGATATCTTGAGGTTCGCTCTTCCCTGAACCGCTGTCTTTGGTACTATCAACGGGAATCGGGTCAGACGCAGACCTGTCCCTGTACTGGCCTGTTTGAGGAGATCGCGTGGTGAATGGGCGTATGATCGCTTGGATCGTCGGAATGGCGCTGGCCGTGCCGCAGATCGCAAGCGCGCAGCAGGGCGAACGGTACATCCCCGGAATCTGGATTGACCCCGATGGCTGTGAGCATTGGGTTATGGACGATGGCGTCGAAGGCTTCATGAGCCCGCATCTGCGCCGCGATGGCACCCCGGTCTGCCACAAGGTCAGCCGCTGTGCCGTAGTCCCCACCGATCAGATGTTCGCAACCGGAAGCGCCGCGATCGCGCCAGGGGGCGTGAACAGCCTGCGCAGCTTCTTCGCCGCCAATCCGGCAAACGGTTTCGTCATCGAAGGCCATACCGACAGCCGCGCGTCCGAGGCGTCAAATATCGCGCTCAGCGAACACCGCGCCCGGGCCGTGGCGCAGGTGGCCCAGCAATCCGGTGCACGGGTCTATTCCGTGCGCGGCTTCGGCGAAAGCCGCCCCATCGCCAGCAATGCAACCCCGGCCGGAATGGCAAAGAACCGCAGGGTGGAAATCCTGTGCTTGCGGTAAGGAGCGTGCCGATGGGACGGATCATCATGGCGATCTATGTGTGTGGTGCCCTGACCGCCTGCGAACAATCGACACCGGATAAAAGCGTCGACCGCGGTTGGGACGAAAAGCCACTGAGCAACCTGCAAGCCGGGATCTGGATCGACCCGAACGGCTGCGACCACTGGATCATCGACGACGGCGTTGAAGGCTACCTCTCGCCGCGCCTCGATCCGAATGGCAGGCCGGTCTGTTCCGGCAGCAACGGCGAACGCAACACCGCTATTGGTGATTTCAAAGGCGGCTCTACATCTTTGATCGGGGATGCATTGTGACGGAAGGGGTGACCGCTTGCACTGCGTGATGGAACTTGACACCCTGTTCTCGACACCTTTGCACCGGAGACCCGCGTGACCACAGACACCTTGTCAGAAGCGCTTGTAGAATTCCCAGATAACCGTTTGCTCATCGACCTTTGCGGCGAATACGACCGCAACCTGACCGAGATCGAAACCCGGCTCGGGGTTCAGATTCTGCGTCGCGGGAATCAGTTGGCTATCCACGGGGAACCGGACGCCCAAAGCGAGGCGCGCGATGTTCTGATGGCGCTCTACCAGCGGCTCGAACAAGGGCGCAGCGTGTCACCCGGCGACATCGACCGCGAATTCCGCATGGCCGCCGAAGAGGTCGACGCGGACGCTCAGATCGAAATGTTCGAAGGCGGCCCGGTCGAGATCAAGACCCGCAAGAAACTGGTAGAACCGCGCACCGACGCGCAAAAGGCCTATGTCCGCTCGCTGTTCGAAAACGAACTGGCGTTCGGCATCGGCCCGGCGGGCACGGGCAAGACCTACCTCGCCGTCGCCGTGGGCGTGAACATGTTCATCACCGGCCAGGTCGACAAGATCATCCTCAGCCGTCCGGCGGTCGAAGCGGGCGAAAAGCTGGGCTACCTCCCCGGTGACATGAAGGACAAGGTCGATCCCTACATGCAGCCGCTCTACGACGCGCTGAACGATTTTCTGCCGGGCAAGCAGCTTGCCAAGATGATCGAGGAAAAAACGGTCGAGATCGCGCCCCTGGCCTTCATGCGCGGGCGCACCCTGTCCAATGCCTTCGTCGTTCTGGACGAGGCCCAGAACGCCACCTCGATGCAGATGAAGATGTTCCTGACCCGTCTTGGCGAAGGCTCGCGCATGGTGATCACCGGCGACCGCACCCAGATCGACCTGCCGCGCGGCGTGGCGTCGGGTCTGTCCGATGCGGAACGCCTGCTGAAAACCATCCCGAAAATCAGCTTCAACTACTTCACCTCGAAGGACGTGGTGCGCCATCCTCTCGTGGCGGCGATCATCGAGGCCTACGAAAAAGACGCGGAAACGCCCTGATCTTCATCTTGCCAGATAAACTCCGGGGGTTTGGGGGCTGACCCCCAAGAGCGCAACGTGACCAGACTGACCGACATAATGATCGAGGACGCGCGCTGGCAATCCGTTGGCCTTGAGCCGCTTGCCGAAAACGCAGCCGTCAACACGTTGAAATTCCTAGACCTTCCCGTTGAAGGCTATGAGATCGCGGTTCTGGCCTGCGATGATGCCCGCATCGCGGACCTGAACGCCGAGTTTCGCGAAAAGCCGACGCCGACCAATGTCCTGAGCTGGCCAGCTTACGATCTTGCCCCCGAGGTCGACGGCGACGTGCCCGATCCGCTTCCACCACCCGATCCGATGATGGGCGAAAGTCTCGGCGACATCGCCATCGCCTATGACACCTGCCTGCGGGAAGCCCGGATCGGCGACAAACCGCTTGCGGATCACGTGACGCATCTGGTCGTTCATGCGGTTTTGCATCTCTTGGGCTATGATCACCTTCGTGACCGCGATGCCACGCTGATGGAAGGGTTGGAGACCCGCATACTTGGCAAAATGGGTATTGCGGACCCATATATGTAATAGTACGGGCCAGTTGGCCTTCACCGGAACAGGAAAAAATGGGCGATAACGACGACTCGTCTAACGCAGCGCACGGCGCGCATGAGACGGACGAACAGACACAGGGACGTGGAATAGTGACACGTCTGCGCAATTGGCTCGGTGGTGCGGACGACACCACGGAAGATCCACCCACGCCAGAGGTTGCACGCGCAATCTCTCCTATCCACGGGATGATGAATCTCCGCCGGATGCGGGTTGAGGACGTGGCTGTGCCGCGCGCCGACATCGTGTCGGTTCCTGACACCATCACACGCGATGAATTGGTCAAGGTGTTCCGCGAAAGCGGCATGACGCGCGTACCGGTTTACAGCGGAACGCTCGATACACCTGTCGGCATGGCGCATCTCAAGGATTTCGCGCTGAAGCACGGCTTCAACGGGTCAGGCGAAGATTTCGACCTGACACAAATCCTGCGCCCTCTGGTTTTCGTGCCACCCTCCATGCCCATTGGCGTGCTTTTGGCCAAGATGCAGACCGAGCGTCGGCATATGGCGCTGGTGATCGATGAATATGGCGGTGTCGACGGCTTGGTGACGATCGAGGACCTCATCGAACAGGTCATCGGCGAGATCGAGGATGAGCACGACCTGGACGAGGGCACCAATTTCTCGCGCGAGAAGCCCGGCGTGTACCTCGCTTTCGCGCGAACCCCGCTCGAGGAGTTCGAGGCCGAGATCGGGCTGAACCTGACCGATCACGATGATATCGACGGCGAAGAGATCGACACGCTTGGGGGGCTGGTCTTCATGCTGGCCGGTCACGTGCCCGCGCGCGGCGAAGTCGTGCCGCATCCCGAGGGGCCGGAATTCGAAGTGATCGACGCCGATCCGCGCCGCATCAAGCGGATGCGGGTCCGGCTCAGCACGACCGCCAAAGGCGACAACGCCCGCGCGCGTGAGGCGTCCAAAGCCGCAACCGCGACCACTGCCTGATCGCATGAGGTTTATCCGCCGCGTCGGCGCGCTGTGCCTTGGTGCTGCGTTTGCTTTAGGGCAGCCGCCCTTCGATCTGTGGTGGGTGGCGGTCTCGGCGCTGGTTGGCGTCTTCGCGCTCTTGCACTGGGATCACAGGCCCAAATCCGCAGCCTGGACCGGCTGGGTGTTCGGCGTCGGCTATTTCTCGCTTTCGCTGCACTGGATACTCGAGCCGTTCCAGGTGGACGCCGCGACGACCGGCTGGATGGCGCCTTTTGCCCTCGTGGGACTGGCCGCCGGGCTTGCGCTGCTATGGGCGCTTGCGTTCTGGCTCGGACGCAGGGTCGGCTTCGGGCCGTTCTTCATCGCAGTCTCTTGGGCCGCACTGGAGTTCGCGCGGGCCTATATGCTGACCGGGTTTCCGTGGGGCCTTGTGGGCTATGTCTGGGCACCGACCGGAATGGCGCAGTGGCACGCCGTGATCGGCCCGCACGGCCTGACCTTGGTCACGCTGCTGGTCGCGGCGCTGATCGCGCAGGGTGTGGTGACACATGCGCCGCTGAAGGTCGGCGGCGGCATTTTTGCGGTCGCGGCGCTCTACGGCGCGGCAATCTGGATGACACCAGGGTCGCAAGACCAGACGGACAGGCCGGTGGTGCGCCTGATCCAACCGAACGCGCCGCAGCATCAGAAATGGGACCGCAATTTCATCCCGATCTTCTTCAATCGGCAAGTGGATTTCACCGCGCAATTGCCGAAGCCCGACCTGATCGTCTGGCCCGAAACCGCCGTGCCGAACCTACTCGACATGGCCGGACCCGCGCTCGAGGTCATCGCCGATGCCGCCGCCGGGACGCCGGTTGTCCTTGGTATCCAGCGCGAGGAGGAAGGCAGCTACTACAATTCCCTGATCACGCTCGACCGTACGGGAGCGGTGTCCGAACTGTACGACAAACATCACCTCGTGCCATTCGGAGAATACATGCCCGCGGCATCGCTTTTTGCGCGTTTCAACATCCTCGGCCTCGCCGCGCGGGCGGATGCGGGGTATTCGGCGGGGCCAGGGCCTGCGCTGATCGACCTTGGGGTCTTGGGCCGGGCGCTGCCGCTGATCTGCTACGAGGCGGTGTTTCCGCAGGATGTGAACGGCGCGCCTTCGCGCCCGGATGTGCTGCTTCAGATCACCAACGACGCGTGGTTCGGCACCCGTGCCGGACCGCAACAGCACCTTGCCCAGGCCCGGCTCCGCGCCATTGAACAAGGTCTGCCGATGATCCGGGTGGCAAACACCGGCATCTCGGCGGTCATTGATCCAGCGGGTCGCATCGTGGACTCCCTACCGCTCGGTCGGGCCGGGTTTCTCGACGTCGCGGTGCCCGCGCCATTGGCTCCGACGCTCTACAGCAGAACCGGCGATTGGTTCGCCTTCGCGGCGCTTCTTGTGGTTTTTGGGACTCTGATCGGTCTGGAACGTCGCAATCCCATTGACCCCACTGCGCGCGACGCGTAACGCAGAGCATCATTCCCGTCACAACGGCTTCCTGACGTGACGGCAGACCCTAATGGAGCACGCATGTCCCGACAGAATTACATCTTCACCTCGGAATCCGTTTCCGAGGGCCACCCGGATAAGGTCTGTGACCGTATCTCGGACGCGATCCTCGACGCGTTTCTCAGCGAAGAGCCCGAAGCGCGGGTCGCTTGCGAAACCTTCGCCACGACGAACCGTGTCATCATCGGCGGCGAGGTGGGGCTGTCGGATCAGAACCGCCTGCAAACCTACATGGACCGCATCCCCGATATCGCGCGCGCGTGTATCAAGGATATCGGATACGAGCAGTCCGAGTTCCATCACGCCACCTGCGAGATCACCAATCTGCTGCATCAACAGTCGGCGCATATCGCGCAAGGCGTGAACGCCAGCAGCAACAAGGACGAGGGTGCCGGCGATCAGGGCATCATGTTCGGCTATGCCACCAACGAGACCGACGCGCTCATGCCCGCGCCGATCCTGTTCAGCCATGCGATCCTGCGCCGTCTCGCCGAGGTGCGCAAATCCGGGGCTGAGCCGTTGCTGCGCCCGGATGCGAAATCGCAGATTTCCGTTCGCTACCAGAACGGCAAGCCGATGGGCGTCACGTCGATCGTGCTGTCGACGCAGCACGCCGACGAAAGCCAAAGCTCTGCCGACATTCGCGCGATTGTAGAACCCTATATCCGGGAGGTTTTGCCCGACGGTTGGATCGACGAGGCAACGGAATGGTGGGTGAACCCAACGGGCACCTTCGTGATCGGTGGGCCCGATGGCGATGCGGGTCTCACGGGGCGCAAGATCATCGTGGACACTTATGGTGGTGCCGCGCCGCACGGGGGCGGGGCGTTCTCGGGCAAGGACCCGACCAAGGTGGACCGCTCTGCCGCCTATGCCGCGCGCTACCTGGCCAAGAACGTCGTGGCCGCAGGCATGGCCGAACGCTGCACGATCCAGCTTTCTTACGCGATCGGCGTGTCCAAGCCGCTTTCGATCTATGCCGACACCCACGGCACCGGCGAGATCGAAGCGGCCGCCATCGAGGCGGCGATCCCGAAGGTCATGGACCTCACACCGCGCGGCATCCGCACGCATCTGGAACTGAATAAGCCGATCTACGAGCGCACGGCGGCCTATGGCCATTTCGGCCGCGCGCCCGACGCGGATGGCGGATTCAGCTGGGAACGCACCGATCTGGTCGACGCGCTGAAATCATCGGTCTGATATGACGGAAACGCACCGGTTCTGCCGGTGACAGCGTCTCCTCCGGCGGTTAGGCTAAGGCCACGTGAAACCCCGGAGGAGGACGCCATCATGAAACATCTTGCCTTGACCCTTGCCCTGATCGGCTTTGCAGGCACGGCCGTGGCCGAGACGACCGTGGGCATCACAAAGGACATGCCCACAGCGACCGTCGAGACCCGGAACGGCCCGGTCGAGATCGGCCGTATTCAGGACACCGAAAACGAAGTGACGGGCGAATGGGCGCGCACGTCACGGCCCTGTCCAGATTTTTGCATCCAGCCGATGACGCCGGCGGAGGGTGTGACGACCATCGGAGAGCTGGAGTTGATCGAGTTCCTGCAAGACCCCGAGACGGTCGTGGTCGACAGCCGAACGCCAGACTGGTTCGCGGGTGGTACGATCCCCGGGGCGGTCAATATCCCCTATACGTTCATCCTTGACGAGCTCGGCCAACTGGGCTGCGAGCCGGATTTCGAAGGTTGGGATTGCGATGGCGCAAAACGCGTCGCGCTGTTCTGCAACGGCATCTGGTGCGGGCAGTCCCCGACCGCCATTCGCAACATGATCGAGGCGGGATATCCGACCGACCGGATTTTCTATTATCGCGGCGGGATGCAGGTCTGGCGCGTCCTTGGTCTGACGGTGACCGGAGGAGAAGGCTAAGTCCCGGCCTTTCCTTTTGGCCGGACGCGCTATGGTTTTCCCTATCAACGACGCGAGAGGAGAAAGCCATGCTCAGAACCAGCCTTGCCGTTTTGGCGCTGACCGCAACCGCCGCTCAGGCCGAGATTTCGGCGGATTACCACCGGTACACCATCGGTGATCGAGAGTACGAAGGGTACGTCGCGACCAACACCGCGATCGAGCCGAAGGGCACCGTTCTGATCGTGCACGACTGGGACGGCATGACCGAATACGAAGAGCGCCGGGCCGAGATGCTGGCGGCGCTGGGCTATACGGCCTTTGCCATCGACGTCTACGGCGCCGACGAAGACCCGCAGAGCGTTGACGAATATCGCGCGCTTTCTGGCGCGATGTACGGTGATCGCGAAGAATTCCGCATGCGTTTGATGGGCGCGATCGAAGAGGCGGCCAACATCGCGGGCGCGACCGACAGCCATGTGATGATGGGCTACTGTTTCGGCGGTGCCGCGGTTCTCGAGGCAGCGCGCGCTGGTGCAGAGCTTGACGGCTTCGTCAGCTTCCACGGCGGCCTGGGCACGCCGGACGGGCAGGACTATTCCGCCGCAAGCGCGCCGATCATGCTGTTCCACGGCTCTGCCGACCCGGTGTCCGGCATGTCCGAACTGGCATCGCTGCTCGATCAGCTTCAAGCTGCGGGTGTGACCCACGGTGCCGAGGTGTTCGGCGGCGCACGGCATAGCTTCACCGTTTACGGATCGAGTGACTACGATCTTGTCGCCGATCAGGGCAGTTGGGAGGGACTGCAAGAGTTCCTCGACGAACGGCTATGATCCGGCGACTAGTCCTGATCCTCGGCCTGCTGTGGCCGGGGATGGTCATGGCGAATGATTGGGACGCGCTGGACACCCCCGGCGCGTTTGCCATCATGCGCCACGCGCTCGCGCCGGGTACTGGCGATCCGGCCGGGTTCGACGTGAACGACTGTGCGACGCAGCGCAATCTCGATGCTCGCGGGCGGGCGCAGGCCACGAGGATCGGAGAGGCCTTCGCAGAACGCGGACACAGCTTCGATGTCGTTCTCACGAGCCAATGGTGCCGTTGTCGGGATACGGCCATGCTTCTGAACCTTGGCCCGGTTGAGGAGGTCTCCGCGTTCAATTCCTTCTTTCAGGACTTTTCCACCCGCGACCGTCAGACTGCCGCTGCGCTCACCCTGCTGGAGGACAGGTCTGACCGCCCCTTCATCGTGACCCATCAGGTCAATATCAGCGCTTTGACAGGGCAATTCACCCGTTCCGGCGAAGTCCTGATCGTGCGGCACGCGGGGGATCGGCTTGACGTGCTGGGCTCGATCCGGATCGACCCCTGACGCTTCGTTGGGTCCGAAAAACGCGAACCCTCCGTTGCGGGGGGACGCTGCAATCGGTAAACCGCGCGCCATGACACAGACCAAACATCCTTCCGGCGCCCCGTGGCGCAATTTCTACGGCCGTTTCAAAGGCAAGACCCTGCGGCCAAGCCAGAAGGATTATCTCGAAAGCGATCTCGACGCGCTCAGCCCCGGACCGGTGTCGTGGGAAGATAACCCCGAGCGGACACCGCTTGATCTTGGGTCGGTGCTCGACGGCAAACCGGTCTGGCTCGAAATCGGGTTCGGCGGAGGCGAACACCTCGTCCATCAGGCGCAGACCTACCCGGATGTCGGCATCATTGGGTGCGAGCCGTTCATCAACGGTGTGGCCATGCTGCTGGGCAAGATCCGCGAGTCCGGTGTCACCAACCTGAGGGTGTTCCCCGGCGACGCGCGGGATATGTTCGACGTCTTGCCCGAAGGATCGGTGGAAAAAGCGTTCCTGCTTTACCCCGATCCCTGGCCGAAGAAACGCCACCACCGCCGTCGGTTCGTGACGCAGGAACATCTCGAACCGCTTTACGCGGTGCTGGCACCGGGGGCCGAATTCCGTGTGGCGACCGACATTCCCGACTACGTGCGCCAGACACTGATCGAAGTGCCCAAGGCCGGGTTCGAATGGCTCGCTGAGGGGCCGGGTGATTGGCGGCACCCTTGGGATGACTGGTATTCGACCCGGTACGAGATGAAGGCGCTGAGGGAAAAACGGATGCCGCATTACATGACCTTCCGGAAACCCGCATGATGTCCCCGTTCACCATCGCGATTGACGGGCCCGCCGCAGCCGGCAAAGGCACGATCAGCAAGGCGGTCGCTGCGCATTTCGATCTGGCGCATCTGGACACAGGTTTGCTGTATCGGGCCGTTGGCGCGCGGATGTTGCAGGGGGAAGACCCGATTGCTGCCGCACAAACTTTGGCGGCGGGTGATCTGGAAAACCCCGATCTGCGCACCGCCGATGTGGCACAGGCGGCGTCGAAGGTGGCGGTGATCCCCGAAGTGCGCGCGTCGTTGCTCGATTTCCAGCGTGCCTTCGCACGGCGGTCGGGCGGTGCGGTTCTGGACGGGCGGGATATCGGCACCGTGATCTGCCCGCAGGCCGAAGTGAAGCTGTTTGTCACCGCCAGCCCCGAGGTGCGGGCGACGCGGCGTCTGGCCGAGCTGTCCGACAATGGCTTCAAGACCGATTTCGAGACCGTGCTGGCAGATGTGAAAGCCCGCGACGACCGCGACATGAACCGCGCCGATGCGCCGCTGCGCCCGGCCGAGGATGCGGTGATCATCGACACGTCCGATCTGGATGTCGAAGCCGCCATCGCGGCGGCGGTCGCCGCTGTCGACGCCCGGCGTCGCGCCTGAACCCGGAATCGCACGCGCGACCTTGCCGATATCGTGTCAGCGCGCGTCCCGGTCTTGCGCTGTGGGATACGCTCTGCTATGGCCCGCGCGTCGCTATAAGGCAAACAACGCCGCGAGACGAAGATCGAGCAGGGGTCGGCAACCACCGGCCCTCTTTGTTTTGTGGACGCCTTGACCAATCCCGTTCGCCGCAAGTGCGGACATCACCCCAGACCGGCGGAGACAACCGCGCGGCCAGAAAAATGATACGTAAAGGAAACAGACGCCACATGGCTCAGAACGCATCTATGGAAGAATTCGAGGCACTGCTGAACGAAAGCCTCGAAATGGACACACCGGACGAAGGGTCCGTTGTCAAAGGCAAGGTCATCGCAATCGAAGCGGGCCAGGCCATCATCGACGTCGGCTACAAGATGGAAGGCCGCGTTGATCTCAAGGAATTTGCAAACCCCGGCGAAGCGCCCGACATTTCCGTTGGCGACGAAGTCGAGGTATTTCTGCGCTCCGCAGAAAACGCGCGCGGCGAAGCGGTCATCTCCCGCGAAATGGCGCGCCGTGAAGAAGCATGGGATCGCCTTGAAAAGGCCTATGCCGACGACGCCCGCGTCGAAGGCGCGATCTTCGGCCGTGTCAAAGGCGGCTTCACTGTCGATCTCGGCGGTGCCGTGGCCTTCCTGCCCGGCTCCCAGGTCGATGTACGTCCCGTGCGCGATGCAGGCCCACTCATGGGTCTCAAGCAGCCGTTCCAGATTCTCAAGATGGACCGTCGCCGTGGCAACATCGTTGTCTCGCGTCGCGCGATCCTCGAAGAGAGCCGCGCCGAACAGCGTGCCGAAGTCATTGGCAACCTCACCGAAGGTCAGGCGGTTGATGGCGTGGTCAAGAACATCACCGAATACGGTGCGTTCGTGGACCTTGGTGGCGTAGACGGCTTGCTGCACGTGACCGACATGGCATGGCGCCGTGTGAACCACCCGTCCGAGATTCTTTCGATTGGCGAGACGGTCAAGGTTCAGGTCATCAAGATCAACAAGGAAACGCACCGCATCAGCCTCGGCATGAAGCAGCTTCAGGAAGATCCGTGGGATCTGGTCGCTGCCAAGTACCCGCTCGAATCCGTGCACACGGGTCGCGTGACCAACATCACCGATTACGGCGCATTTGTTGAGCTGGAGCCGGGCGTCGAAGGTCTGGTCCACGTCTCCGAAATGAGCTGGACCAAGAAGAACGTGCACCCGGGCAAGATCGTGTCCACTTCGCAAGAGGTCGAGGTCATGGTTCTCGAAATCGATCAGGCCAAGCGTCGCGTGTCTCTGGGTCTCAAGCAGACCATGCGCAACCCGTGGGAAGTCTTTGCGGAAACGCATCCCGAGGGCACCGAGGTCGAAGGCGAAGTCAAGAACATCACCGAATTCGGTCTGTTCGTCGGCCTCGAAGGCGACATCGACGGCATGGTTCACCTGTCGGACCTCAGCTGGGACGAGCGTGGCGAAGACGCGATCCAGAACTACCGCAAGGGCGACATGGTTCAGGCCGTTGTCACCGAAGTGGATGTCGAGAAAGAGCGCATCTCGCTGTCGGTCAAGGCACTCGGCGGTGACAAGTTCGCCGAAGCCGTTGGCGGCACGAAGCGTGGTTCGATCATCACCGTTCAGGTCACGGCCATCGAAGATGGCGGGATCGAAGTGGAATACGAGGGCATGAAGTCCTTTATCCGCCGCTCCGATCTCAGCCGTGACCGCGCCGAACAGCGCCCCGAGCGCTTCTCGGTTGGTGATAAGGTCGATGTGCGCGTGACCAACGTGGACAGCAAGACCCGCCGTCTGGGCCTGTCGATCAAGGCACGCGAAATCGCGGAAGAAAAGGAAGCGGTGCAGCAGTACGGCTCCTCCGATTCCGGCGCGTCGCTGGGCGACATCCTTGGCGCAGCGCTCAAGACGGGCGACGACGACTGATCTTTCGGTCCGTTATGACGTTGGAAACCCCCGTATCCTAGGATGCGGGGGTTTTCTTTTTTGCTGCCTTGGGGCGGTGCCGCGATGCGTCAACGCATCGCATGTTTTCGTTAACGAAAACAGGCCGACCACTTTCGGTGGCTTGCTCCTAGAAAACCCGCAAAGCCTAGGGCGCGGTCACGCAGCGGCGCTGCGCAGCCCAAGAATGTCGCGCGCCTGCTGCCATGAGGCGACCGGGCGTTCGTGCTTTTCGCAAAGGTCAACGGTTCGTTTGACCAAGGCGGCATTTGATGGCGCGAGCGTGTTGCGGTCCAGACGGATATTGTCCTCGAGACCCGTCCGCGCGTGACCGCCCGCCGCGATGGCCCACTCGTTCAGCGTGATCTGCTTCGCCCCGATCCCGGCGGCGCACCAGGGCGCGTCATCGCCGAAGAGCCGCTTGACCGTGTGAACGTAGAAGTCGAACACCTCGCGATCCACCGGCATCGCGTTCTTCACGCCCATGACGAATTGGACATACGGCGTGTCTTTGATCTCGCCGGCCTCGAACATCGCGGCGGCGCGGAAGATATGCGACAGGTCGAAGGCTTCGACTTCGGGTTTGATGTCGTAGGTGATCATCTCAGAGGCCAGCCATGCCACCAGTTCAGGCGGATTTTCGTAGACCCGGGTCGGAAAATTGTTCGACCCCACGGCGAGCGACGCCATGTCTGGACGCAGCGGCAGCATCCCTCCGCGCGCCTGACCAGCACCGGATCGGCCCCCGGTCGAAAACTGGATGATCATGCCGGGGCAATGCGCCTCGACCCCTTCCTTGAGCAGCGCGAAACGGTCTGGATCGGATGTGGTCGTTCCATCATCGTTGCGCACATGGGCATGCAGGATACTGGCACCCGCTTCGAAGGCTTCGTGAGTGCTTTCGACCTGCTCGGAAATCGTGACCGGGACGGCTGGATTGTCGGCCTTGGTCGGAACCGAGCCGGTGATGGCGACGCAGATGATGCAAGGGGTGGTCATGGCGATCCCGTTTGTTCGTAAATCAGGCAAAGGGCAGTTTCGCAGGAAACCGGACCGAGTCAAACCGGATCACCCGTCTCCGCCGAGCTCGTTCCAGATCTCGTGGACCCAGCCCTTGATGACCTGTGCTTCCTCCCAGCGGTTGGACATTTCGCGCCCCTGCGCGTCGGTCATGGCGTATTCCGGTGGACCCAGTTCGCAGACGAAAATGCAGTCTCCCGATGCGTTGCGGTCGCGCCAATCGGCCAGACCTTCGCGCCACCAGCCCTTGAACAGATCCACCCATTTCCGGTTCTGGGGGAAGTCGAGTTGCAGCTGGATCTGCTGACGGCTTGCAACGCGGCCCTGAAAGCTGTCCGAGCGTTTGAGAATACGGCTGATCAGGGCAAGGTCATGCTCCGACATCGGAAACCAGAATTCGCGATCCACCACGTAATGCGAGAGATCGGCGCAGATGCGCATATCCGGGATGCGGTCGAGCAGTTGCAACGTGACGTAGAGATCGTTGGTGATGCAGTTGCGATGGGTCTCGAACTGGATCGGCATGCCGATGCGGTCCGACATCGCCAGCCACGTTTCGATCACCGGCACCATGTCATCGAGCGCAATGGGCATCACCTGACCAATCAAATCCACGAAGGGCGCGCCGAAATCGGTCGCCATGTGCAGCGTGTCTTCAAGGCTTTCGATGGTCTTGGGGAAGGCCACGATGAGCGGCGTCAGCCCGTTGGCCTCCATATGCGGGCGCACGGCGTGGGCAACCGCGACGTCCGATGCGCCAAGGTCGATGGCCATGCCGTCGAACCCGGCTTCGGCGACCATCTCGCAGACTTGATCGTAGGGCAGTTTCACACCGCTCTGGTCATGCGGCTGCATCGCCCAGAGCGAGGTGTAGACCTGAAGCCGCCTCACTCGGCCGGCACGCGGCGGGTGCGGCCGCCCGTCGTGGGCACGATCCAGACCTCGTTTATCGGGTACTGGCTTTCATCCTTGGCCATCAATTTGCGGATCACCTCGATCTGGAACTCGATCCAGCCCATGCGATGCACCTCGCCCGCCTTGTCTTCGATCCTGTCGTTCAGCTCGCGCAGCTTCCAGAACGGCACGGCGGGGAATGTATGATGCGCGGTGTGATACGGCATTTGCCAGCAGAGCCAGCGGAAGATCGCGTTGGTGCGCGTGGAGCGCGTGTTTTCCAAAATGTCGTTTTCGTGGCTCAGACCCAGATGTTCGATCGTGTTCTGCAACTGGTGCACCGGTTTGGTGAGCACCATCGGGATCAGCCAGAATGTCAGCGCGGCCCAGCTTCCTGTGACCACCGATACCACGGCAATCAGCGCATACAGCCCGAGATGAATCCGGCTTTCGCGGATCACCTTGGCCTCTTCCTCGGGCCGGATGAACGGCTCCACAATCACGCCACGGGCGCGGCGAACGACACCGAACACCCGGTTGCGCCAGTAGGTGATGCCCGACAGCCAAAGCAGGTAGGTGGTCAGCGTGTAGGGCTCGCGTACCAACTCACCGTCGCGTTCCCAATCCTGCGTGTACTGATGATGCGCGAAATGCATGATCTGGTCATAGTCGCGCGGAAAAACCTGGATGAACCCGATGATGCGGCCGAACACCTCGTTCAGCTTGCGCGTTCTGAATACAGTGGCATGGCTCAGCTCGTGCTGCGCGGCGTAGAGGAAGTTGAGCAGCACACCGAGCGCGAAACCCGTCACCCACACCCAGCCAGTGCCCATCGCCAAAGCGTGCAGGTATCCCACGATCAGGATGGCCCCCACATGGCTCGCCATCTGAAGCGCCCCATGCAGGTCAGAGCGTTCGGTCAGGCTGCGCAACTCGGTCGGTGTCAGCAATTTGCGGCGCGAGAAACTGGCGTCCATCGGTCCCTCCTTTGGCATCTCTTGCCCAGACTGGCCGCGAATGGGCAAAAAGGGAAGGGTTTGGTGCAGGGTGGACGGGCCCATCGGATCAAACTGCCTGAATTGCACGCATCCGCGCAAAGATCCGAATTTTTGCCTGAATCCCGAAATTTTGCCTGAATCATTGTGCGACAGGCCGGTTGGCCCCACAATGGCGAAAAACGCATCCAGAGGTGAGCAGACCGATGCAGATCAATCGACGTTTCTTTGGGCTGGGACTCATGGGTCTTGGCCTTGCCGCCTGTTCGCGTGGCGTGCCGGGCAGCGTGAGCACGAACACACCTGCGGGATTGCCGGACGACCTGCGGCCCGTTCCGAACGCTGCCTACGATGCCTGGGTCGCGTCGTTTCGCGGTAGGGCCGCCGCGCAGGGCATTTCGCAAAACACTTTGGAGGCCGCGTTTCGCGGCACTGGATATCTGCCCGGTGTCGTCACCCGCGACCGCAACCAGACCGAATTCAGCCGGACGCTCGAGGACTACCTTTCCATCGCGACCTCGGATGAGCGTGTGCAGAAGGGGCGTGCGGCCTTTGCCCGACATCGCGGGACATTAAATGCGTTGGAGGACCGATATGGTGTCGATGCGCGGATCATCACCGCGATCTGGGGGCTGGAGAGCTTTTACGGTGAACGGCGCGGCCAGGTGCCGGTGATCTCGGCGACCTCGACCCTTGCCTTTGACGGACGGCGGGGGCGGTTCTTCGAACAGCAGTTGATCGCGGCGCTCCGTATCCTTCAGAACGGCGATATTCCCGCATCGCAAATGACCGGAAGCTGGGCGGGGGCGATGGGACATACGCAGTTCATCCCCACCTCCTACCTGCAATTTGCGGTCGACTACACCGGCGACGGACGGCGCGATATCTGGTCGGATGATCCGTCCGACGCGCTGGCCTCGGCAGCGGCGTATCTTCAGCGCAATGGCTGGACGCGCGGGCTGGGATGGGGAAGCGAGTCGCCCAACGGGTCGCTGCAACCGCAACCGGGCGGGCCGCGGTTCGCCACGACAAGCAATTTCCGCGTGATCAAGCGCTACAACAATTCGGACGCCTACGCGATTGGCGTCGGACACTTGGCGGACAGGATCGGCGGCGCCGGGCCGCTGCGCGCCAGTTTTCCGCCCGATGCCAACGGGCTGACCAAGGCCGACCGGATTACCCTGCAACAACGCCTCTCCGCGCGCGGTTTCGACACGCAGGGCGCGGACGGCGTAATCGGATCGAACACCGAAGCCGCAATCCGCGCCTACCAGAGCAGTCGGGGCCTTCCGGTGACCGGCACACCTTCGCAGGCGCTTTTGCAAAGCCTGCGCTGATCCGGTGTTTCGGCTCTTCAAATGGCTGCGCAACACAGTTTTCCTGATGTGGCTGTGTGGCGCGCTGGCGGTCAGCACTGCGGTCCTTGGCCTTCAGGCGTTGACACTGTCGGCGCAGGTCGCCACGGCAACTGCCAGTGCGTCCGCCGCCGCGCTGAAGCATCGCAAGGACATGGCCAAGGCGGTGTCCAAAGCAAAGGCAAAGGCCCGCTTGCGACGGGTGTTGGTCGCGGTTCCCGTGGTTGGGGCAGGTGCCGCGGTGGCGTTTGAGGCCCAGGATTTCCGCGACTGGCAAACAGAGAACCCCGATGGCACCTTTGCGGACTACTCCTGCGAGGTGGCGGAACTCAGCGCCGAGGTGGTGGACGACGTTCTTCAGGACCTCCCCGAAGCCGTCCGCCCGTCGCGCGACATGGTGCTGAGACAGCTTCCCGACTGCGAACATCCTGCCTGATTTCCTGCGTTCGTAGATCGCCCAAGAAATATGCTGATAGGACAAAGCCGCCCATCTTTTGTGCGACACCTCGTGGCCAAGGCGGCTTTCCGCACCAATGACGATCAGTTTTGATGCGCGCTGGCGAAATGCGTTGGAAGTCGGACGCACCCGATATCTAGCGTTCGAACACAATGACCCGGATGACCCCTCTGACAACCTTGCCGCCGCGGTCTCATGGCAAGCTTTCCATTGCCGCCAAATCGCGCGGCGCGGGGGTGTCAGCCTTGGCCGATCTGCATCAGACGGGCTCGGCCAAGGTGCTGATGACACCGGCCCGTGATGCGGTCGAAGGTGTGATCCTGAACACCTCCGGCGGGCTGACCGGTGGCGATACCCTGTCCATCGCTGCCACGGCGCAAACCGGCGCGCGGCTGCGATTGACGACACAGGCGGCGGAGCGCGTTTACCGCACCGCCGATGACACCACCGCGCGGGTGCGCAACGTGATAACGGTCGAAAGCGGCGGCCGCGTGGATTGGTTGCCGCAGGAAACCATCCTGTTTCAAAACGGTGCGTTGCGGCGGTCGCTTGCAATCAGGATGGCCGCCGACGCCCGGGTATTGGTTGTCGAACCCGTGCTCTTCGGGCGCCTGGCGATGGGTGAGGTGGTCACGCAGGCCCGGCTCGCTGACAGTCTGACGCTCGAACGTGCGGGCCGCGTCGTGTTCCGTGATGCATCGACACTGACCGGCGATATCACCGCGACCCTCGACAAGCCCGCTGTGGGCAATGGCGCCCGCGCGATGGCGCTCGTCGTGTTCGCCGCCCCCGAGGCCGAGGCGCATCTCGACCCCGTTCGCGCGATGTTGCCGAAGACTGCGGGTGTGTCCCTGGTGCGCGACGGCGTGCTGGTGATGCGCGCCTTGGCGAAGGATGGATTTGACCTGCGACGCACCCTGATCCCCGTGCTTGATCGGCTGAGCGGGGACACCCTGCCACGATCCTGGAGACTTTGACCGATGAACCTGACCCCCCGTGAAAAAGACAAATTGCTGATCGCCATGGCCGCCGAAGTGGCCCGCAAGCGGTTGGACCGTGGCGTGAAGCTGAACCATCCGGAAGCGATTGCGCTGATCACCGACGCGGTGGTCGAAGGCGCGCGCGACGGACGTTCGGTGGCCGACATGATGCAAGCTGGCGCACAGGTCATCACCCGCGATCAATGCATGGAGGGCGTGCCCGAGATGATCCACGAAGTGCAGGTGGAAGCGACGTTCCCGGACGGCACCAAACTGGTGACGGTGCACAATCCGATCCGATGAGTTTGCATATCTGGAAAAAGAAAAAGTGAAAGGGTTTTGAGATGAAAAACGGTCTGGCTTTGGCGGTTGTTTCCTTGATTTGGGCGTCCTCGGCGATGGCGCATCCCGGCGCGCATGTGCACCCGCATGACGGCGCGCATTGGTTGGTTCTGGTCAGCGCACTGGGCGTGATCGCCGTCGCGGGCGGTCTGGCCATGGGCAAAATTCGGAGACGAAAATGATCCCCGGAGAGCTTTTTCTGGCGGAAGGCACTCTGACGCTCAACCCCGATCGACCCGCGATCACGCTGATGGTCGCCAATACCGGCGACCGTCCGGTGCAGGTGGGCAGCCATTACCATTTCGCCGAGACCAATCCCGCACTCGATTTTGACCGGGATGCGGCACGCGGGCACCGGCTCGATATCGCGCCGGGCACGGCGGTGCGGTTCGAACCGGGTCAGCGCCGCGAAGTGCAGGTGATCCCTCTGAGCGGCGACCGCCGGGTGATCGGGTTCAACCAACAGGTGATGGGAGAACTGTGATGGTCCGGATCGTGACACCGATGGATTACTGGGCAAACGCAATGCAGGTCGGGTTCGTTCTGGCCGAGGCGCAGGGGGTGATCGCGATGCGTCTCATGGGACTGGCCGGGTTCTGGTCTGTGCCCAAAACCGAGAACAAGCGCATGCTGAACGAAAAGGTTTTTGCCTTCGTCAAGGGCACCACGGATGCCTCTTTCGCAGCGGCCGCCGGAAAAAGCCCCGATATCGTCGCCGCGCTTGCGATCAAACCGATCCGGCAGGCGACCCGCGCGAACCACAAGCGGCTGACCAAACGCGGACTGAAGAGGGGCTGATATGCCAGTTGAGATCAAACGCAGCGATTACGCTGCCATGTTCGGACCCACCGTGGGCGACCGGTTGCGGCTGGCCGACACGGATCTGATCATCGAGGTTGAGCGTGACCTGACCGCCGAAGCGGTCGGCGCCGCGAGCAGCGGCGGCTCTGGGGGCAATGCTCTGGTCTACGGAGAAGAGGTCAAATTCGGCGGCGGCAAGGTGATCCGCGACGGGATGGGGCAGTCGCAAGCGACGCGCGCCGAAGGTGCCGTGGATACCGTTATCACCAACGCGCTGATCGTGGATTATACCGGCATCTACAAGGCCGATGTCGGGCTCAAGGACGGGCGCATCCACAAGATCGGTAAGGCGGGCAACCCCGACACGCAGCCGGGTGTCGACATCATCGTTGGTCCGGGCACAGAGGCGATTGCGGGCGAGGGGCGCATCCTGACCGCGGGGGGCTTTGACAGTCACATCCATTTCATCTGCCCGCAACAGATCGACGACGCGCTGCATTCCGGTCTCACCACCATGCTGGGCGGCGGCACGGGCCCCGCACATGGGACGCTGGCCACGACCTGCACGCCGGGGCCGTGGCATATCGGGCGGATGTTGCAGGCGGCGGATGCCTTCCCGATGAACCTTGCCTTTGCGGGCAAGGGCAACGCGTCTCTACCTGCTGCGCTGGAAGAACAGGTGAAGGCGGGGGCCTGCGCGTTGAAGCTGCACGAGGACTGGGGCACCACGCCCGCCGCCATCGACTGCTGTCTGAGTGTCGCGGATGCGATGGACGTACAGGTGATGATCCATACCGACACGCTCAATGAGTCCGGCTTCGTGGAACATACCGTGAAGGCTATGAAGGGCCGCACCATCCACGCCTTCCACACCGAAGGGGCAGGCGGCGGGCACGCGCCGGACATCATCAAGATCTGCGGCGAAGAGCATGTGCTGCCGTCCTCCACCAACCCGACGCGCCCCTTCACGGTGAACACGCTGGAAGAGCATCTGGACATGCTCATGGTCTGTCATCATCTCGACAAATCCATCCCCGAGGACATCGCCTTTGCCGAAAGCCGCATCCGGCGCGAGACGATCGCGGCGGAGGACATCCTGCACGACATGGGGGCCTTCAGCATCATCGCGTCCGACAGCCAGGCGATGGGTCGTGTGGGCGAGGTGATCATCCGCACTTGGCAGACCGCCGACAAGATGCGCAAGCAGCGCGGACGCCTGCCCGAGGAAACCGGCGATAACGACAACATGCGCGTGCGCCGGTATATCGCGAAATACACGATCAACCCCGCGATTGCGCATGGCATCAGCCAGCACATCGGCAGCATCGAGGAAGGCAAGCGTGCCGATCTGTGCCTCTGGCATCCCGCGTTCTTCGGCGTGAAGCCCGAGATGGTGCTTCTGGGCGGCACCATCGTTTGTGCGCAGATGGGCGATCCGAACGCGTCGATCCCGACGCCGCAGCCTGTCTACACCCGCCCGATGTGGGGCGCGTATGGGCGCAGCGTCGAGCATTCCGCGGTTGTTTTCGTGTCCGAGGCGGCGCAGGCCGACGGTATCGGAGATAAGCTGGGCATCGCGAAGAAAACACTGGCCGTGCAGAACACGCGCGGGATCGGGAAATCCGATCTCAAGCTGAACACGGCCACGCCCAAGGTCGAGGTGAATCCCGAAACCTACGAGGTGCGTGCCGATGGAGAACTTCTTGTCTGCGAACCCGCCGAGGTGGTGCCGATGGCGCAGCGGTATTTCCTGTTTTGACGGGTGCCCGTCCAGGCCATTCACGTCGCAACGCGACGCGACGTAACGCGCCCGCCCGGTCGGTCGCGTCACATCGCTAACTTGAGAAGGCGGATATGCTCACAGTCTCTACCTACCACACCCACACCCACGGCACACCAAGTGACCGTATCTCGCTCAGCTATGAAGCGCGGTTTCTGCGGCGACGTGTTCTGACCACGGATGGCGGTCTGGCGTTCCTGCTCGACCTTGAACAGACCACCTCGCTCGATCACGGCGGTGCGCTCATCCTCGAAGACGGGCGCGAGATCCAAGTGGTCGCCGCCCCCGAACCTCTGCTGGAGATCACCGGCGACAACCTCGTGCGCCTTGCCTGGCACATCGGCAACCGCCACACGCCCTGTCAGGTCGAGCCCACCCGCCTGCTGATCCAGCCCGACCACGTGATCCGCGACATGCTGGGCAAGCTGGGCGCGACGGTGACGGAACGCGTCGAACCCTTTACCCCGGAAGGAGGCGCCTACGGTCATGGACGGACCCATTCGCACGCCCACTGATCCGATCCTGACGCTGGCGCAATGGCTGTCGCCGGGCTTCCCCATCGGGGCCTTTGCCTATTCCAGCGGGCTTGAGCAGGCGATCGCCGACAAGGTGGTCATACCCGCCACGGTCGAGGATTGGCTGTCGGACATGCTCTGCCATGGCAATGGCCTGGCCGACGCCATCCTGATCCGCGCGGCAGCCGACGCATCCGATCCGTCAGAGATCGACGAGGTTGCCCGCGCCTTTTGCCCAAGCCGCGAACGTCTTCTGGAACTTGATGCTCAAGGCACGGCCTTCTGTGACCAGCTGCGCGCCAATTGGGGGATCGACGTCTTAAACCTCACCTATCCCGTCGCGCTTGGCGTCGGCATCAAACATCTCGACTTGCCGCTGACCATGGCGGTGCAGATGTATCTTCACGCCTGGGTCAGTGCCGTGGTCGCCGCCTGCCAACGCCTGATGGCGCTGGGTCAGACCGAGGCACAGCGCATCGTCGCGGCGCTCGCTCCGCTCTGCTCCGAGATCGCGATCCAGTCCGAGGCGATGTCTCTTGACGACATGACCAGCCAAAGCTTCGCTGCCGACATCGCCGCGATGCGTCACGAAACCCTCAGCCCAAGGATTTTCCGCACATGAGCACCCGCAATGGACCCCTTCGCGTTGGTATTGGTGGCCCCGTCGGCGCCGGGAAAACCTCGCTCACCGCAGCGCTGGCGAAGCGCCTCAAAGACACCCATTCCGTCGGTGTTATCACCAACGACATCTACACGCAGGAAGATGCCGAGGCGCTGATGCGCATGCAGATCCTGCCGCAGGACCGGGTGATCGGCGTGGAAACCGGCGGTTGCCCGCACACGGCGATCCGCGAGGATGCCTCGATCAACCTGGCCGCTGTGGCCGAGATGGTCCGCCGTCACCCCGAGGTCGAGGTGGTGCTGATCGAAAGCGGCGGGGACAACTTGTCGGCCACGTTCAGCCCGGAACTGGCGGACGTGACGCTCTACGTGATCGACGTGGCCGCAGGCGAGGAGATCCCGCGCAAGGGCGGGCCTGCGCTGACACGATCGGACATTCTGGTGATCAACAAGACCGACCTCGCGCCGCATGTCGGCGCCTCGCTCGAGGTGATGGACCGCGACGCCACCAAGATGCGCGAAGGTCGGCCCTTCGTCTTCGCCGCAGTGCGTCATGACAAGGGTGTCGACGATGTTCTGGGGCATCTGAAACGGATTTCCGGGCTCTGACCGTGGGGTCTCACTCGTGCTTCATTTGCGAAAGGTTCATCTTTTGTGTATGTTGTGGGCGAGGCAGACATAACAACAAGAAATTGCGCGCACACCCATGGCGGAACTCGGAAAACAAATTGCGGCGCTGCCCATGCGCTGGAAAAAGGACGGAACCTTTCAGGTTCTGATGGTCACGTCACGCGAAACCAAGCGGTGGATCATGCCGAAAGGCTGGACCATGAACGGGAAAAAACCCTGGGTCGCGGCAGAAATCGAGGCCTTGGAAGAGGCGGGCGCGGTTGGCTATATCGGCAAGGACGTGCTGGGAATCTATACTTACAAGAAGAAGCTGGACGACGGCTCATCGCTGAAATGCGAAGTCGATGTGTATCCGATGGTTGTCGAAAATCTCAAGCGCAACTGGAAAGAACGCGACGAGCGCAAGCGCAAATGGTTCTCGGCCAAGGGCGCGGCCAAACGGGTCAGCGAACCGGAGCTTGCAAAACTTCTGCGCAGCCTCATGAAGAAACCGGCGAAGCAGCCGGTGATCCGCGAATTCCTCAAAGCGTCCTGAGAGCTCAATCCACCGGCAATCCGCTGGGCACGCTCTTCGGTCGGCCAAGCGGGCGCATAAGCGCTGTCTCCCCGGTCAGGCTTTCGAGAAAGGCCACGATGTCGTCCACCTGCGCCTCCGACAGAGGCACGGGTCGCACGTCCAGAAACGCGGCCTGACGCTCCATTTCGAGCGTATCGGTCTGGATCACGAAATCGATCTCCTGCACCCACGGAACCTCCGGCAACGCGGCTTTCTCCGGTGTCCAATCGGCCCGCATCCTCAACGGGTCAGCCATGTGGTGCACCATGTCCCGCAGGTTCGCATAGGCGCCGTTATGGCCGTAAGGCGCCGTCAGCGCGACGTTGCGCAAAGAGGGCGTGCGGAAGCGGTACGCGTCTTCCAGATCGTCGGTCGCGCCCATGCGCCCGACATCGCGCGGGATCGGGTCCCAGATGCGGGTCCGGCCGGGGCCGAAGGCGGGCAAGGCCATCGCGTGAAATTCCTGGTCGGACAGCAACGGACCGTTATGGCACTGCACGCAGCGCGCCTCGCCAAAGAACAACTGCCGCCCGCGCTCTGCCGCCTCGGGCAGGGGGGTGCCATCCGTCAGGAACGCGTCATAGGGGCTGTCGTAGTTTGTCCACTCAGTGCCGATGAAGGCCGCCAACGCGTTGCCGATCTCGACGATGGTCACGTCCTCGGGACGCTCGATATGATCGAAGGCGGCAACGAACATCTCGCCATAGTCCGAAATTGTCCGCACCCGCTTGGCGATGATCGGCCAGGCTCTGTCGATCCGGTCCTTCACTGCCCCCGCGATCTCGTTCTCGCCGACATTCCCGGCCATTTCGAATTGCGATGTCATCGGAAAGAGCGCCTGCGCCGCGAGGATCGTCTCCAACCCCTGCGGCAGCCATTCCTCGGCGGGGCTGTCATAGTCGTTGCCGTAGATATCCGACATCTCCAGCCGCCCGTCGTGGAACAGCACCCGCACATCCTTGTGGCCGAGGTTCCAGAGCGCCGGTGCATTGCGCGGGATACGTTTGCGGATGCGGTCCGGGCCATCGCCGGGCGTGCGGTCGGCACCAAGCCCAGTCCCGCCTTCTCCGATGCCCAGTGACAGCCCGTCGCTGCCGCCCAGATCGTGATGGTGACACGTCCCGCACGAGATATTCCTGTTGCCGCTCAGGATCTTGTCGTAAAACAGCAATTGACCGATCCGGGCCTTATCCGCATCGAAGGCGATGAAATCCTCGGCCGTGATCGGTTGCGCCAGAGCAGGCGGGGCGGCCAGGAAAAGAGCGAAGAGCAGACCGAGATGAAATGGACCGGACGGATTGTGTCCTGCTGCCTGATGGCGGTTCCGGCTCTGGCCGATATCGAGGACGCACGCGATCTGATGGAAGAGGGGCGTTTCGAGGAAGCGCGCGACGCCCTTTGGCCCGCCGCGCGCTCGGGCAATGCCGAGGCCGAGGAGCTGATCGGCGTGATGTACGCCCTCGGGCTCGGCGTCGAACAGGACCACGTCCGCGCGTTCGACTGGTATCTGCGGTCCGCGATGAAGGGTCACGCGGGCGCGCAATCGGGTGTCGGCTGGTATTATGAAACCGGTCTCGGCCTGCCCGCCCCCGACCTTGTCCGCGCGTTCCTGTGGTATCAGCTTTCGACCATCGGCGGAGACCCCGACGCCGCAATCTCGGTCGAGGAGGTGATTAAGAAGATGACGCCGGAGCAAATAGACCATGCGCAACAGCTCGTGGATGACTACCGGGTCTGGCTCTACCCGTTTCGGTAAGTGTTGCGGATCGGGGTAGCAGGGGCAAGTGGCGGGAATGTGGCGGTGCAATTATCGCGAAAAATCCAAGTTGAAGACTGTATGGCCCAAACTTCCTAAGTATGTTCGGTAAATGACTTGTGAAACGACAAGATAACTATACTTGCAAGCCTGTGAGTGTTCATCGCTTCACTTATGGTTGTTTGCCTCAAGCCAGCGTGAGCAAAGTCGTGCCGCCAATCAAGTATCTGATCCAGTTGCTTGATTGGGTTTTTTCCGCTTAATTTGACTGCCATCTTCCTTCGGCGGTCCAAAACTTCGTCGAATCTATCACATAATGCTGTATCGAAAGTACTTGCATATCTTCTCAAGTCACGATGCGAAATCTTGCTGCTAAGTTTCTTATAGTTTCTTTCTGTAAATCCTTCGAATTCTCTTCCAAATCTTGCAGCGTAGGAAATCATCGTAGTCTTGACACAAGTTTCGTACATTGCAGCAATTGTTACTACGAGCATGCCCGCCAAATCGGCACGAAACTCGACTACTCCGCGTGACCCTGCGGGAACGAACTGATCCATTTCCTCGACAAGTTTATCGACCCGCAAGAAGTGTTCCTGTAGCTCGGCTGGAAGCATCTAGATCGTCTGTTTGGCGATTTCAATCCTGCGTTGTAGCACAACTGTGTCTGTTGTGCCGCCCGTAATGCGCTCTAAAAACTCGGGAACTTCCAAAAGTCGTTTATATCCATCGCGAAGGCGAGTTCCGTCTATGGTGTCGTCTTCAAGTAGGGTCACCATGACAGCTTCAAGGACAGCGGAATTTATTATTCCGCGCGGCCTAAACGGCTTCTCTAGGTTCTCACTAACCAATTCAGCCACCTTAGGGAACTTCTCTGCGAATTTTTCTGCTTCCGCGGAATCAAAATCACGGTTATCCTTCATGAATTTGTTCAGGTGGCTTAGCATTGGTTTTTCGTAGTCTTTCCAGCTATGAAACAGTGAAAAGAGTCGAAGCACCAACTCAACATCCTTTTGGTTTTTGTCGGGCTTCTTGAGTCCAAGAATTTTTTGCCATTCCGGCGTCTCATTCAATTTCCAGAGTTTGGAAACAATCTCACCCCTATAAACAGCGTTGCGAATTTCCTGCGGCTTCAGAAGTGTGCCTCCAGTATTAAGGCGTTCGAAGATGTGGAATACGCTATCTCCAGTGCCGGAAGGAGTAATCTGGCGGATATTGATCGCTCTAAGGGTTGAGTTTCGAACTTTCCTCTGGTAGCGTGGAGGGAGTTCTTCGAATGTTTTGCCGTTGAAGTCGGAACGTTCTGCTAAGCCTTTGAGTCGAAATACCTGCCGCTTGCCCTTATCATCAGCTTCACCAAAGTATCCTTCAATGAAATATTTGACCGACATTAAACGTTGTTGGCCATCTATTACCTCAAGTTCTCCCTGATCATTCTCGTAGAGAAACACCTGTGGAACGGGAAGGCCCATCAAGAATGATTCTATGAGTTTTGATGACTGTTCGATCTTCCAAACAAATTTGCGTTGGTAGAAAGGTATTATGATATCTCCACGCTGTATCTGGGAAGCCAATAACTCAAGTGATGGATCCGAAGGTGCGACCGAGATGTCAAATTCAACATAAGGCTCCTCGTCAATTTCTTCGACTGTTTCCAGTAGTTCTTCGTCAGCGATGCTCAAGTTGTACCTAACTCTTCGTTCCAGAGATTGCCTTGCTGAGTACCAAGCATGACTACTTTGGTAGCTCGTTGCAACAATCCTGAGTCATTTTTCGACATTCAGTTAGACAGTTATAGAGGACGTCGATGTAGGGTTGAACAGTCAACAGCGGGCGGAGCCCGCCGCGCATCGTCATGCTGGAAGCATGCCTCTGGCATGACGCGCCCCCACGCGGCGGCGATTTGGGTGAGGCAGGGGGAACCTCAGACCCTCTTCGGATATGGCAGAGATAAACCACGCCACTCGGCCGTCGGATTGCCCCTTCGCGCGTCGGCGATGCGCGGCACTTCCCAAGCGGGCGACCGAGCCTTCGAAGGCTCGGGGCACGTCTTTTCGAAA
This sequence comes from uncultured Marivita sp., assembly GCF_947488135.1. Lineage (GTDB taxonomy): Bacteria > Pseudomonadota > Alphaproteobacteria > Rhodobacterales > Rhodobacteraceae > Marivita. Next base: position 58,519 of record NZ_CANKYW010000010.1, read on the forward strand.
AGACGTGCCACCGCGCGGTGCATATCGAATGCGTTAACCCTCCATCCCCCATACCTCCCGCCACAAAGCGCTTTGAGCGGGAAGGGTCACTCCCATGCCGCGACACTACATGACACATCTCTCACATGCCGGAAGGCTGACCATGAGAGACCGGTTTCCGAACAGGCCCTGAGACCCAGGGTACAGGTCGCCCGTTGAATCGGGGATCGTTAGAGAACTGTCAGACCCATAAGGGCGGCGCCGCTTCTTCTCTGAAACACACGTCATCCTCGGGCTCGACCCGAGGACCTCATGCAAACCGGATCCTCGGGTCACGCCCGAGGATGACGATACGCTGTGCCTTGATTTCTCCAACGAAAAAGGCCCCGGAGTTTCCTCCGAGGCCCAGAACCGCGTGCAGTACGAGGTCAGTTCAGATCGGCCTCGTATTCTGCCGCAAGGTCCGCTTCGGCTTCCTCGACCGCCTTGGTCAGCGCGTCGAAGATTTCCGGGCCGCCTTCGACGTTCTCCTGGAACCAGTCGAACACCGGCGACGCCGCCTCGCGGAAGGCTTCTTTCTCTTCCGGTGTCGGCACATAGAGGTCCCCGCCACCGGCGACGAACTCTTCATAGGCCTGGATCGACTTGCGCTTCGGGCTGGCGAATGTCGCCTGTTGCAGCGCGTAGAACCCGTCCGCCACCACGCGGCGCAGGTCTTCGGGCATGGACATGAATTTCTCGTTGTTCATCACCCAGATCGCACCCATGTAGGCGTGCCCGTCCAGCGTGAGGTATTGCAGGCCCGCATCCGGGAACTTCATGCCCATGATGTCGGTGATGCCGTTCTTGGACCCGTCCACAACCCCGGTCTGGAGCGAGGTGAAGAGCTCGGGCCAGCTGATCGGGGTCGGCGACGCGCCCAGCACCTTGACCAGCTCTTGCGGCAGGTCAGCGACCACCGTGCGGATCTTGAGCCCTTCGAGATCGGAGGGCTGCGTCACACGGCGCTGCGTGTTGGCGAAGTTGCGCCAGCCGCCGGTGTTGCCGATGGTCATGATGCGGATCGTGTCACCGGAATCCTCGAGCGCCATGTCGCGCATCGTGCGGGTGAAGTCACCCGACAGCACATGCTCCGCCACGCGGTCATCCGACATGAGATACGGCAGGTCCAGCACCTGCACGTAGGGGAAGATCCCCGCAGCCCCGCCCGAGGTGGTCACGAATACGTCGATGGACCCGTCAGAGACGCCCTGCAAACACTCCGCCCCGCCAGAGCAAAGCTGCGTGCCGATGAAAAGCTCGACCGCGATGCGCCCGTTGGAGGCGTTCTCGACATGGTTCTTGAAGACGACCAGACCGTCGTAATCCTCGTCGTTCTCGTTCGAGTTGGCAGTCGCGCGGATGGTGAAATCCTGCGCCGCTGCGGTGATCGCGCTGCCAGCCAGCAGTGCTGCGGTCAGTGCCGCCGTTGTAAGACCTTTGAGCATTTGGTTCTCCCTGTTGCTTCTCGTTGGTCGGTTGCGCGGATCGTAGGATCCGCAGGTGTCAGTCCGCAAACCCCGTAAGGCGCGGGATGGTCATGGATATCTCGGGGATGAAGGTGATGAGGAAAATCACCACGATCTCGATGGCGAGGAACGGCAGAATCGCCTTGGAAATGGTCTCGACCCGTTCGCCCGAAACGCTGGAGGCGACAAACAGCACCAGCCCCATCGGCGGCGTGGCCAGGCCCACGGTCAGGTTCACCGACATGATGATGGCAAAGTGGATCGGATCGACACCAAGGTCCACGAAGATCGGACCGAGGATGGGTCCGAGGATGATGATGGCGGGGCCTGCGTCGAGGAACATGCCCACGACGAAGAGCAGCAGGTTGATCAGGAACAAGAGGATCAAGGGGTTCTCGGACAGCCCGAGAACGAACTCTGCGAGAATTTCAGGCGTGTGCGACAGCGACACCACCGTCTTGAACGCCATCGCGGCGCCAACCAGCAACAGCACCGTGGCCGAGGTCATCGCGGCGCGCATGAAGACGTCGGGCAGGTCCCTGAGCTTGAGCGTGTTCAGAACGAACATGCCGATGATGATGGCATAGCCCACGGCCACGGCGGCGGCCTCGGTCGGGGTGAAGACACCGGCCAGGATACCGCCCAGGATGATCACCGGCGTCATCAGCGGGAAGAACGCCTTGAGCGATGCCTGTCCCCGTTCGCCCCAGCTTGCCTTGGCGCGTGAGGCCGGAAAGCCATAGCGGTCGGCCTGTAACTTGACCATCAGCATCAGGCCCACCCCGACGAGGATGCCCGGGACAATGCCCGCGAGGAACAGCGCGGCAACGGACTCGCCCATGACGTAGGCATAGATGATCATGATGCCTGAGGGCGGGATGATGGGACCAATGACCGAGCTGGCAGCGGTGATCGCAGCAGCGAATTTGCGGGTGTAGCCTTCCTTTTCCATGGCCGGGATCAGCATGGAGCCGAGCGCCGAGGTGTCCGCCACCGCAGACCCGGACAGTCCCGCGAACAGCATCGAGGACAACACGTTCACATGCGCAAGCCCGCCCCGGAAATGGCCCATCATCGCCTGGCTGAATTCCACCAGCCGCATGGTGATGCCGCCCCGGTTCATCAACTCGCCCGCCAGCATGAAGAACGGGATCGCCATGAGCGGGAAAGAGGCCATGCCGTTATAGACATTGCGGTAGAGCAGGATCAGGTCGCGGTCCTGACCGTTGAGCCAAAGCAGAATGCCTGGTGCCGCGAGCATCCCGAAGAAGACCGGCAATCCGATCATCAGGAAGAGCAGGAACAGGGGCAGGAACCAGACCAGCATCAGGCTTACTCCACCGTCAATTCGGCATCATAGGCGGGGCGCAGACGGTCTTCCCCTCCGGCCAGCGTGATGAGATTGCGCAGGATCAATTCGATATTGACGACAAGGAGCAGCCAAAGGCCAATCACCAACGAAGCGATCTGCCAGGAGTTGGGCATCTTCACCCAGCCATCCGGCGTCGGGTATTTGAGAGACGCGCTTTTGAACTTGCCCGCAAGGCTGGTCATTTCGCCCAGCCCCATCTGCGCGCCGATATACAGCACCGCACCAGAGATCAGCAGCAGCACCAGCGCAAGAAATGCAGCGCCGCGTTTCGGTAGGGCAGAGGAAAGGACCTCGAGCGCCACGAACCCGCCGCGCCGATAAGCCGAGGGCGCAATGGCGGCGGTCATCCAGAGCATCAGGAAAATGGCCAACTCTTCGGGCCAAGGCAGGGCGTTGCCCAAAACGTACCGACAAAAGACTTGTAGAAGGATGGCGCAGACCATCAGGCCGATCGCGACAATCGCAATCCAACGCCCGATGCGCAGGACGATGTCGAGCGTGACCTCCAATGGTCTCAGCAGCCAAAGCAATATGGCCATGACTGGCCTCCTCCCGTGTCCCACATCGGCCTCCTCGCCGATGGCTCCGTTTATTGTGTTATCGGAGCGGTTTATGTCGGTTCAGTAAAGCCTCCGTAGCGTCCGCTGTAAAACAAAAGCGGGTCTCCGTCCCGCGACGTGACCTTGGTGACGCGTGCCACAACAATCGAATGGTCGCCGCCGTCATATTCTGCGGTCTTGGTGCATTCGAACCGGCTCAGGCAATTGTCCAGAAGCGGCACGCCATGATCGCCCACATGCCAGTCGAACTGATCGAACGGATTTCCGTCCCGCGCGAAGGCCTTGCACAGCCCGGCCTGTTCCGCAGCGACCACGTGAATGGCAAAGTGATCGGCGGCCATGAAGAACGGATACCGGCTCGAGGATTTGGCCGGCGACCAGAGCACCAGCGGCGGATCGAGCGAGACCGACGCAAAGCTGTTGGCGGTGATGCCCAGCGGTCCGTCGCCCGTGTCGCAGGTCACGACGGTGACGCCCGTGCCGAACCGGCCAAGCGCATGGCGATAGTCGCGCGCTGTGTCCAGCGTAGGTTCAAAGCTGTGCGTCAAGGCATTCATCGCTGTTCTCAGGCCACTTCATGTCCAAGGGCGTGTGTGTAGAGGTCAAACCAAGTCTCCCGGTCGATCTGGATTTTCGCAGCATCGCCGATGCGTGCGATGCGGTCCAGATTGTTGGTGCCGAGGACAGGTAGAATGCGCGACGGATGCGCCAAGAGCCAGGCGACCGCGACGGCGGCTTCGTCAACGCCGTGATCGTCACCGATCTTCTTGAGTGCAGCGCGCAAGGCGGCGTTCTTGCCGTCGAACAAGGCGCCACCGCCAAGCGGCGACCACGCCATTAAGGGCTGGCCGTTCTTCTGGTGGAAGGCGATGTCACCATTGGTGAAGGGCGCGTGGTGCAGAAGGCTGATCTCGATCTGGTTGGTGACCAGGGGGGATTTCATCGATGCCTGCAACAGCTCCCAATCCCAAGGGCGGAAATTCGACACACCCACCGCGCGCACCTTGCCCGATGCCACGACCTCGTCCAGGGCTGCACCGGTTTCGCAGGCATCCATCAACGGATCGGGACGGTGGATCAGCAGCAGGTCGATATGGTCGATCTTCATCAGCCGCAGCGAATGATCCACCGAGGACAGGATATGCGCGCGGGACGTGTCGTAGTGCTTGACCTTCGCATCCATGTAGCGGCCCACTGGGGCGACGATATCGCATTTGGTCACGATTTCGATCCGGTTGCGAAGATCTTTCGTGAGCGCGTTGCCCATGATTTCCTCAGCCTCATACCCGCCGTAGATATCCGCCTGATCCATCGTCGTGATGCCCTGATCGAGGCACGCGCTGATCTTGTTGCGGATATGCTCCACGCTGGTGTCGGCATCGTCGCCAAGCCGCCACATGCCGTAGACGAGGCGGCTCATTTCGAGGTCGTCGGTGAATGTGACGCGGTCCATGGTCATCCTCTCAAACTCTTGTAAATGATTTCGCAACCGCTCTCTGACAGATTCTTCGTAGAAGAATCTGGGCGCGCTCCATAAAATTCTGGGGAACGGCGCGTGGTCATCAGCGACGCTCCCCCGCGCCCAGCGGTGTCAGGGGGGTGCCGGTGGGCAGACGTCCATAGGCTTCGTTCAATTGCACTGTCTTCATCTGGGGCATCACGCGAGTGCCGAAGTGGCGGCATTCGTCAAGATGCGGATAGCCGGACAGGATGAAGGCGCGGATGCCCATCTTCTGATATTGCTCAAGTTCGGACAACACCTGATCGGTGGACCCGACCAGCGCCGCGCCGCAGCCTGACCGCGCGCGGCCCACACCGGTCCAGAGGTGCGGTTCCACGAACCCTTCCATATCCGCCAGTTCGCGGTTCTTGGCCTGATGCGATACGCCCAACGACCCGGCATCGAGCGCACGCTCGCGGATCGACTTGCCCTGATCGTCGTCAAGTTTGCTGACGATGTGCTGGGCGTATTCCCGCGCCTCGACCTCGGTGTCGCGCACGATAACATGAACGCGCAGCCCGTAGTCCAGCGTCCGGCCATACCGTTCGGCAACGGCGTTCACATCCTTCATGCGCTGCGCCAGCGCGTCCTTGGGTTCGGGCCACATCAGGTAGACATTGCAATGCTGCCCGCAGAGTTCCAGCGCGTCGGGGGAATAGCCGCCGAAATACAAAAGCGGTCCGTTCGTCTGGTAAGGAACCGCCGGGTCGGTGGTCAGGCCTTCGAAGGAGTAGACCTCGCCTTGATAGGTGATCTCACCTTGGGTCCAAGCCTGTTTCAGGATCTCGACAACCTCGCGTGACCGCTGGTAGCGGAATGTGCTGTCTGCCTTCTCGCCCGGAAAGTCGGACGAGATGATGTTTACGGTCAGACGCCCTTCCAGCATGTGATCCAGTGTCGCGATGGTGCGGGCCAGCATGATGGGCTGCATCTCGCCGCAGCGCACGGCTGCCAGCATGTTGATCTTTTGCGTAATCGGCGCGCAGCCGGCGACGAAGGACAGCGTGTCCTGACCGACCTGATAGGACGACGGGCACAGGATGTTGCGGAAGCCCTGCGCCTCGGCCTCTTTCACGATGGACGAACAATGCGCCCAGCTTGACCGGAGCTTGCCGTCCGGCACGCCGAGAAACTCGTAGTCGTCCGAACACAAAGCTGCGAACCAGGACACCTCGGCCGCGTCGAGGTCGGGAGAGGTGATCGGCACGATGGTCATAAGGTGTCTCCGGGGCGCATCATTTCCTCTTGCGTAGCACTCCCAAAAATGTAGATCAATAGTGTATCAATTCTGGTATCTGACATGTCCGACACTCACGCCCTGCCGAAATATGTCCAGATCAGCGAATTGCTGATCCGTGACATTCAGGCTGGCCGCTTGGTGGATGGCGAACGCCTGCCGCCCGAGCGGGACATGGCGGCGCAGCTTGGGATTTCCGTCGGCACCTTGCGCAAATCACTGGACGAATTGACGGCGCTGGGCCTGCTCGAGCGGGTGCAGGGCTCGGGCAACTACATTTGCGCACAGGAGGACGCGCAATCCGTCTACGCTTTCTTCCGGGTCGAACTGATCGAGGGCGGTGGGTTGCCCACGGCAGAGCTTGTGTCGGTGGATCGCCTGGTCAAGCCCGACGGCCTTCCGCATTTTGGTAGCGCGCCGGAGGGCCATCGCATCCGCCGGTTGCGGCGGTTGAATGGTGTGCCTGCCGTGCTTGAAGAGATTTGGCTGGACGGAGGTTTCGTCGACCGGATCGATGCGGAGGCTTTGCGGGAGTCGCTTTACCTCTACTACCGCGAGACGCTCGGGCTCTGGATCACCAAGGCGGTGGACAGGCTCGACCTGACAAGCGTGCCGGATTGGGCGCCTTCCGGCTTCGGCAAGTCGCCGGGCCAGCCCTGCATGCGCGCCACGCGGATCGGCTATGGGCCGGAAGGCACACCTGCGGAAGCCTCATGGAACTGGATCAACACAGACGTCGCGCGCTACGTCGCGCGCATCACCTAGGCCGCGCTAGGTCGCGCGCATCACCTGAAGGACAGCCATGACGATCATCAATTACGGCATCATCGGATGCGGCATGATGGGGCAGGAACACCTGCGCAATATCGCCCTGCTCGAAGGCGCGCGGGTTGCGGCGATCTTCGAGCCCGATGAAATCATGGCGGCCGCGGCCAAGGCGATCGCGCCCAATGCCAAGCTGGAGGCGTCGATGGCTGACCTGCTGTCGCGGGATGATCTGGATTGTCTGCTGGTGGCCAGCCCGAACCATTGCCACATCGACGCGCTGGAGCAGATCGCGGAACTGAACCCGCTGCCGCTTTTGATGGAGAAGCCGCTTTACACCGATCCGGCGGATATCGCGCGCGTCGATGCAATCGCGGCCAGCTATCCCGCGCCGATCTGGGTGGCGATGGAATACCGCTATATGCCGCCGATCCAGGTCTTCGCCGAGGAAGCACAGCGCGCCACCGGCGGGGTGAAGATGCTGACGATCCGAGAACACCGTTTTCCGTTCCTGCACAAGGTGGGGGACTGGAACCGCTTTAACCGCAACACCGGGGGCACTCTGGTCGAAAAGTGCTGTCACTTCTTCGACCTGATGCGCCTGATCCTTGAATCGGACCCGGTGCGCGTCACTGCGAGCGCCGGGCAGGAGGTCAACCACAAGGACGAGACCTATGATGGCCAGGTGCCGGACATTTGGGACAGCGCCTACGTCATCGTCGACTTCGCAAATGGCGCACGGGCGATGCTGGAATTGTGCATGTATGCCGAGGGCTCGAAATACCAGGAAGAGATCAGCGCGGTCGGTCCGAACGGCAAGATCGAAGCCTTCGTCCCGGGGCCGGGCCGGTTCTGGCCCACGCATCTGGGGGCGCCGCCCGTGCCGCAGGTGATCATCAGCCCGCGTCATCCGAAGGGGCCGCAGGCGGTCGATATCCCGGTCGATCCGACGATTCTCGAAGCCGGCGATCACAACGGATCGACCTTTTATCAGCACGCGCGGTTCCTTGAGCTCGTGCGCAATGGGGGCACGCCGGAAGTGTCCATCGGGGACGGTGCATGGGCTGTACGTATGGGGCTTGCGGCACAAAACGCGGCGGCGTCACAAACCGTGATCGACAGATTTTAGACACAGTTCGACCGTATTTTCCCCGCAACACTCTGCGGTGACGGGGGAAAAAGCGAATCATTTCCGCACTTCACGCTTTGCGGTTAACGATTTTTCGGCTAACTCCCGCTCAGAGCAATAATATGCCGAACCCGAAAACGGGCGGCTTTGAGGTAGAGCGGTGTTGTTATGAATGCGATTAATTTCGTTGTCCGTACCCGTACGGGTGCGATCGAGCGTGGTGTCGTTGGTGCTGAGGATCAGGGGTATCTGATCGACGCCGCTGGTGGCCGCGAAATCTCTCTCAATCTGCATCGAACCGATCTGCGCAGCTACGATCGCGCCGGGAACGATCTGCAGATCACACTCGCCGATGGGCGGGTCATCATTCTTGAAGACTATTTCGGCTCTGATGGGGCAAGCCGGTTGTTCCTCAGCACGGATGGCGTGCTGAGCGAGGTGGCTTTCGCACAGGGCGACGGCGGGACGCTGTTTGCGCAATACGCGGATGTCGCTGCCTGGGGCAAATGGAGCCCGGACGATTCCCTGATCTTCTTCGATCGCGCAGAGGTTGTCGCGGGCGATCTTGTCGCGGCCGACGATGAAGGTGGCGTGTCGATGCTGGCGGCCGGGCTTCTGGCCGGTGGCGGGATGCTGCCCTGGCTGGCGGGCGGCGCAGCCGTTGCCACGGGCGCGGCTGTTATCGGCGGCAACGGTGATGGAGGCGGTGACGGCGGCGGTGGCCTTGTCGGCAACGAGGGCGACAGCGGTGGCCCGAAGACCCCGACGGTGAACGACGGCGAATACGTGATCGGCGGCGACGGCCTGACCGACGACGACCGGACCATTCTTGTCAGCGGCACTGCCAACGAAGGGGATACCGTGATCGTCGTCATCGGCGACAAGACAGAGACCACGACGACAGGCTCTGACGGGACGTGGGAGGTGATCTTCACCGGACCCAATTTCCCGGCAGACGGCGAATACACCACCGACGTGACCGTGATCGGCGACGAAGGCGAAACCGTCCTTGTTGGACCGGACGTCATCATCGACACGAAACCCCCGGCGTTGACCATCACCAGCGGTACGACGGCGAGCGGCGAGATCATCACTGAAAGTGAATTCGACGGCGGCGCGACCGTCACCGGCACGACCGAGATCGGCGCTTCGGTCGTCCTGATCGCGGGCGGCGTGAGCCATGTCGCGGATGTCGACGCTCAGGGAAATTGGAGCGTGACGCTCAGCAGTTCGACCTTCGAACGCGGTGAATACGTGGAAAGCATCCGCGTCATCGCAACCGACAGTTTCAACAACTCGACCACCATCAATGACGGGATCGAGATCGACACGGTTTCTGGTGTGACCATCAACACCACGACCATCGAAACCGACGGCATCATCAACGCCGAAGAGCGGACCGACGGCGTTGACGTGACCGGCACCACCGATCCCGGATCGACGGTCCTGGTGGAGATGAACGGCTACACCCGCACCGCCAACGTCGACGCGCAGGGCAACTGGAGCGTGACCTTCGTCGCGACCGAAATCCCGGTGGGTGAACGGGACCTGACCATCAACGCAACCGCGACCGATGGCGTGGGCAATGTGAGCACCGCGTCAGGCGAAGTGCGGCTTGATACCTGGGTGCGCAATTTCGACATCACCAGCCAGGCCGGCGGTGCGGACGGTATCGTGAACGCCGAAGAAGCGATGCAGGGCATGACCGTCACGGGCACGACAGAGCCGGGCGCGACCGTTTCGGTATCGCTGGGCGGTGTATCGCGGTCGGCCAGCGTCGATGCGAATGGCAACTGGACGGTGACCTTCATGGCAGCCGAGCTGCCCGCAGGCGAACAGACCGCGATGCTGACGGCCAGTTCCACCGATCCGGCGGGCAACACCGCGGTCGAGACACGCAGCGTGATCTTCGACACCGATGCGGGCCTGCTCACGATCAGCCCGGAGCCGATCGAGACCGACGATATCGTGAACAATGTCGAAGCCTCCGATGGCGTGACCATCACCGGCACCTCCACCCCGAACCAGATGGTCGATGTGACGCTGGACGGTGTGAGCAAGACGGTTCAAACCGACGCCTCGGGCATCTGGCGCGCGAATTACCTCGCGGGCGAAGTGCGCGCGGGCGAATACGAAGCACAGATCACCGCGCACACAGTGGATGCCGCAGGCAACGAATTGACCCGGACGGACACCGTCATGGTCGACACCTTCGTGCGGAACTTCACGGTCAGCTCAAACCCCGTGACTGCGGACAATATCGTCAATAACGCGGAGCAGGGTCAGGGCGTGACCCTGACTGGTACCACCGAGCCGGGCGCAACTGTCACCGTTGTCATCGAAGGTGTGAGCCGCGCTGCGAACGTGGACTCGAACGGCAACTGGAGCGCGACCTTCTCGGGCGTCGATATTCCGGACGGCACGTACACGACGACCGCTCAGATCAGTTCCCAAGACCGGGCGGGCAACGTCGCAATGACGACCAAGACTTTCCAGGTCGACACCGAAGTGGTTCCGCTCACCTCGAACAGCCGTCCCGGCGGTGCCGATGGAGTGCTGAACGAAGCGGAATCTTCGCAAGGCTTTACACTGACCGGCCAGGTCGAACAGGGATCGAGCGTGGTGGTCACCATCGGTGGTCAGCAGATGAACGCACAGGTCAGCGCCGGTGGCGCATGGTCCGTGGCGGTTCCTGCGAGCCTGATCCCGATCGTCAACGGCGAAAACGTCGCCATCCAGATCGCGGCAACGGATCGCGCTGGTAACACGCGGTCGATCACCGAAAACATGACGGTGGACAATGTGGCGCCCGATGCACCGGACATGGTGGAAATCAGCCGGACCCAGGCACAGCAGGTCTCCGGCATCAGGCTCGCGTCCTCGGATGACGCGATCTCCATCGAACAGGTCAGTTCGTCAGGCGGAAACGGTGCTCCGGAATTGGTGTCCTTTGTCGAGACCGACATCGGAAATACCGGGCAAACAGCTTATTCGTTCAGCAATCCCGTGCCGGATGGATCACACCTCGTGGTCACGGCAACGGATTCTGCGGGCAATAGCTCGGGAACCTACATCGTCGTCGATAACTCGAAAACGGCGCAGGAAAACGTGACGCTGGCCGGGTCCATCGGCAATCGTGAAATCGACACGATCGACCTCGACTTCATCGACGGTGCGACGCTGACCATCACCGACGCGCAGATCGTGGCGATGACGGGTGAAGAGAACACCGTAAAGGTGCTCGGAAACAACGACGATGCGTTGCGCATTGTCGGCGCGACCCGCCAGGGCACGCGGAACGAAGATGGCGAGACTTACAATGTCTACGATCTTGGCGATTCGACCGTTCTGGTCGATGACGAGATCACCAACGTGACAATCTGAGCAAAAGGATCGTTCTGTTCGGGCCGTTGCGGTGACGGCCCGAGCCCCGACACAACAAAAAGCCAAAGAGGCGGGGGCTCATTCGACATGAGGAACACGACCAGGGCCATGGCAGGGGCAGTGCTTGCGGTAACGGCTCTCTCGGGATGTATGCAGGACATGGGGCAAGGAACCGTATCGCGGTTTCTTCAGGCACAGCCAGAGGCGGGTGTCGCAGACACCAGTGAGACCAAGACAGCCCAACCCGACGCGCGCACCTCACAAGACGCGTCTCCCATCATTGCAACGCTGGCGGCACGCCAAAGCGTACTGACGCCGGGATCGCCCTATGCAGAAGTGGCCGCCGGTGTTCTGGCCGCCGATGCGCGTGTGGCCGAGGCCGAATTGCACGTGGCGCAACTGCGCGCCGAGGCTGCGTCAAAGAACTGGTGGCCGACGATTTCACCACGTATCACACTCACCTCGCTTGGCGATCTGGTGGCCGATCTGGTCATCAACCAGGTGCTTTTCGATAACGGCCGCAAGAAGGCTGAACGCGATCTGGCCAAGGCCGACGTGGAACTGGCCGCTGTCGCGCTGTCCGAAAGCAGCAATGACCGTGTCTATGACGGCCTGGTCCTCTACCTTCAGGCTGAAGAAGGCCGGGCGGCTGCCGATCTGTACGGTCAGGCACTCAAGGACATGGGCCAGTTCGAATGGGTCATGAACGAGCGTGTCAAAGGCGGCGTGTCCGATTTTTCCGATCTCAATGTCCTGAAACAGAAACTGGCCGATCTACGCGCGCGCGATGCGGCGGCGCGGGAAAAGACCACGCGGGCGATGGCCGAATTGAACGCCCTGTCCGCCGTGCCCTTGTCCGATCAGCGCGGGCTGCGTGGTATGGGGGCGACTGCAACCGACACGTCGCTCGACGTGCTCCGCGCCATGGTCGAACGGGACCGCCAGATCGCGCAGGCGCGGATCGCCCGTGCCGACCACCTGCCGGGCCTCTCGGCGGGCGGAAGCATCCGCAATGGCGGCGATGGGCTGGCGCTGAGCGTGAACACCGAACAGATGCTTGGCATCGGCACCGGCGCGTCGCTTCAAGCCATCGAGGCCACCAAGATCACCGCCGACCGCAAGGTGACCGAGGCGCGAGACATCGCGCAACGCGGCATCGACGCTGATCAGCGCGCCATTGCCGCGTTGAAACGGCAGGCGGCGGAAGCGGAAGGCCTGACTGCGCAGGCCAAGACCAATCTCGACCTGTTCCAACGCCAGTACGATGCGGGCACGCGGCAGGTGATGGATGTGGTCAGCGTGTATGAGACTTTCCTGCGGGCGCTTGAAAAACAACTCGACCTGAAATTTCGGGCCGCCCGCGCCGAGCTGGATGCAGCCAAGCGCCTGGGCGTCCTCGCGGATGGAGCGAAGATTTGAGCGGCGTCAATAACATCACCCTGCTGTCGGGACGCGCCAAAGACGCCGTTCTGCGCATGGTGCCGCAGGGGATCAAACCTGCCAACGAACCCAAACGCGCCCCGCGCTATTCCGACCGGGTGCGCGCCCGGACCGAACTGATCCGCACCTATGCGGGCCGTCTTGGCCTGACCACGGTGGCCGCTGACATCGTCGAGGCGATCAGCCTGCATCAGGACGGCGACGGCATGGTCGGTGAAGATGCCCTGGTCGCAGGGGCCAAAGCCGCCGGGCTTCTGGCGCAAGGGTTGCATGTGCCGCGCCCGACGCCCGATCACTGGCCGGCCATCGCGTTGATGTCGAACGGTCAGGCGGTGCTGGTCCTCGGGCAGGACAGCATGACCCTGTCGATCTGGGACGACAGTGCCAGGGACAAGATCGAGCGGGTCGATGTGGCCGAGTTCGCGCCCTATTACAGCGGTGTGCTGATCCGCGGCGAAGCCCCGGTTCAAACTCTGGTCGACACCCAAGCCGATACCGGCGACACGGCGCATTGGTTCTGGGGCAGCTTCTCCAATTACAGCCGCCAGTTCGGCGAAGTGGCGCTTGGGTCTTTCGTGGCCAACGTGCTGGCCCTGTCGGTCGCGCTGTTTTCCTTGCAGGTCTATGACCGCGTGATCCCGCACCAGTCCTCGGCAACGCTCTGGGTTCTGGCCATCGGCGCCGCGATGGCGCTTATGCTCGAGGCGTTTCTCAAGGTCGCACGGTCAACGCTGCTGGATGGGGCGGGACGGCAGATCGAAACCGGGGTGCAACAGACCCTGCTGAACCGGCTGTTGGGAATGCGGTCCGATGCGGCAGGACGGTCGCCGTCGCAACTCTTTGCCTCCATGCGCGAATTCAGTTCGGTGCGCGAATTCTTCACCGCAGGCACGGTTGGGGCGCTGGCCGACATTCCGTTCATCGTGCTGTTCCTGCTGATGGTCTGGTCCATCGCGGGCAGCGTCGTCTGGGTGCTGATCGCCGGTGCGGTCCTGATGGTGATCCCGGGGTTCTTCCTGCAAAAGAAGATGATCCGCATCACCCGCGAGATGCAGGGCGCGTCGACCAAGCAATCGCGCCTTCTGAACGAAACCGTGACCGAGCTCGACACGATCAAGACCCAACGCGCCGAAGACCGGTTTGCCCGCCAGTGGGAAGAGCTGACATCGGTGCAGGCGCTGAAATCGTCCGAACAACGCCGCCTTGCCGCCGCGCTGACCTTCTGGAGTCAGGGCGTGCAGCAAGCCACCTATGTGGGTGCGGTAATCGCGGGCACTTACCTTGTCTTTGCCGGCGAATTCACCGTCGGGTCCATCATCGCAGTGGGCATCCTGACCTCGCGCACACTGGCCCCTCTCACGCAGCTTTCGGGCATCATGGCGCGCTGGGGCAATGTGAAGGCGGCCTTGGATGCGCTGGATGGGATCGCCGATCTGCCGCAGGATCGCAGCGACAGCCGCAAGTACCTGCGCCGCGAACGGCTGACCGGCAAGTTCGAGCTGCGCGAAGTCAGCTTCCGCTACGATGCCGAAAGCCCGGCGGTTCTGGATATCCCGAGCCTCGTGATCCAACCCGGTCAGACGCTGGCCATTCTAGGGACCAACGGATCCGGAAAATCGACATTGCTCAAGCTGCTGTCGGGTCTTTACGCGCCGACCTCGGGGTCGATCCTGATCGACGGCACCGACATGAACCAGATCGACATGCGCGACCTGCGCCGGTCGCTGGGATATCTTGGGCAGGACGTGCGGCTGTTTCACGGCACGCTGCGCGACAACCTGAACCTCAACATGATGGAGCGCGACGATGACCGTCTGTTCGCGGCGCTCGATTTTGCCGGGCTTGGGCCGTTCATCAAGGGGCATCCGCTGGGCCTCGACCTGCCGATCCGCGACGGTGGAGAAGGTCTTTCGGTCGGGCAGCGACAGTCGATCGGCTGGGCGCGGCTGTGGTTGCAGGACCCGGACATCTGCCTTCTGGATGAACCCACGGCGGCGCTGGACCAGACGCTTGAAAAGACGCTGATCTCGCGGCTGGAAAGCTGGTTGGCGGACCGCACCGCGATTGTCGCGACACATCGCGTGCCGATCCTGGCACTCGCCGACCGCACCAGCGTTCTGGCCTCGGGACGGCTGGTGGTGGACGGGCCGCGCGATCAGGTGCTCGATCACCTGCGCGCCGGACAGGGGGCATAGTCGTGGCGGTCAGCACCACCGATCTTTCCGCACAATTGGGCCGACGCCTGCGCGGACCGTCGATGATCATCTGGCTGTCGGGAGCGGCGGTGTGGCTGTTCATCATCTGGGCGGCCTATGCCTGGATCGACGAGATCGTCCGCGCCGAGGGTGAATTCATCTCGACCTCGCGCCCGCAGATCATCCAGAACCTCGAAGGCGGCATCCTGTCCGAGCTTCTGGTCAAGGAAGGCGACGAGGTGATGCAGGGCGACGTGCTGGCGCGGCTTTACGGCACGCAGTTCCGGTCGTCGGTGGATGATCTCGAAGACCAGATCACCGCGCTCGAAATCCGTCGCCTGCGGATCGAGGCCGAGATGGAAGGTCTGGTCCAATTCGACATCCCGCAAGAACTGCGCGCCCGCAGCCCGGAAATGGCGGCGTCGGAGCAGGCGCTTCTGGCGGCACGGCAGTTGGACTTCACTTCGCGCCACGACGGCGCGCGCCGGGTGTTGGAGCAAGCCGCGCGCGAGAAGGAACTGATGGAGAACCTGCTCGACAAGAAGGTCGTGGCCCTGATCGAGGTGACACGCGCGCGCAAGGCCCATGCCGATGCGCAGATCAAGATGGACGAGATCATCACCCAGACCGAACTGCTGCGCGCTCAGGAATATTCGGAAACGCTCAAGGAACTGGCCACGTTGCGGCAGAACCTCCGCGCCAGCCAGGACCAGTTGAACCGCACTGTTCTGGTCAGCCCGATGCACGGCGTTGTCAACAAACTGGGCGTCACGACCATCGGCGGCGTGGTACGCCCGGGCGAGGAGATCTTGCAGATCATCCCGCTTGGCGAAGAACTTTATGTCGAAGCCAAGGTCGCCCCCGAGAACATCGCGGGCATCCGCCCGGGACATCAAGCTGTCGGCCTATGACTTCACCGTCTACGGATCGCTGAAAGGGCGTGTCGACGTGATCTCGGCCGATACGTTCAAGGACGAACGCCGCCCCGAAGCACCGGCGCATTACAAGGTGACGGTGCGGGTTGACAAGACGTCCCTGACCGACCGTCAGCGGCATCTGGAAATCCGCCCCGGCATGCAGGCGAGCGTGGAGTTGCACACCGGCGAAAAAACCGTGCTGCAATACCTTCTCAAACCGCTCTACAAGTCCCGCGTGGCCCTGCGCGAACCATAAGGACATGCCGGGCTGCGCCCGTCATGGCAGGGTATCTCGCCTGCGGCTCGGGCGCTTGGGACGTGACGCAAATGATGGTGTTGCTCCGGTGGTGCCGGCGTGATTGCATATTTGTAAAAAGAAGAAGCATCAGGTTGTGCATCGGCTTTAACCCGCAATTAACTCACACCGGTCATGTTACAGAAACGGTATAGGCAGGCATGCCGATGACCGTAAATGGAGAAGCCCCGGGCCAAGGTCGACCAAGAGCCTCGCTCGCACAGGGCACCTTGGCCGGGGTGGACGCCATCCCCTGCTTCTTCTTTTTTCAAATATGCAAAAGCGAGGGTAACACCAGAACAGGCACTCGGGATCAGTCCGCCGTATCCATCCAGATCGTCACCGGACCATCGTTCAGCAGGCGCACCTTCATGTCCGCGCCGAAGCGCCCCTTGGCGACCGGGATGCCCTGTGCCGCCAGCTGATCGGCGAAATACTCGTAGAGACGCGCGCCGTCCTCGGGAGGGGCGGCTGTCGAAAACCCCGGGCGGTTGCCGCGCGAGGTGTCTGCGGCCAGGGTGAACTGGCTGACGACAAGGGCGCTGCCGTCGATATCCGTCACGGATCGGTTCATGCGTCCGTTGTCGTCCTTGAAGATGCGCAGTTTGGCGATCTTGGTGGCGAGCTTGTCGGCCTGTGCTTCGGTGTCGCCCTGCATGGCGCAGATGAGGATAAGAAGACCCGGTCCAATTTCGCCGAGCGTGTCGCCATCGACGGTGACCGAGGCTTCGGAAACCCTTTGGATCAGGGCGCGCATCTACGCCGCGAGGCCTTTGCTGCCGATGTCGAGGAACTTTTTCCGGCGGTGGGTGATCAGAGATTTCGGCTCCATGTGCGACAGGTCCTTGAGCATCAGGCGCAGCGCGTTGCCCACCGCCTGGATCGTCTCGTCGCGCCCGCGATGGGCGCCGCCCAAAGGTTCGGGGATCACCTGATCTGCCACGCCAAGGTTAAGCAGATCCTGTGCCGTCAGGCGCAGCGCCTCGGCGGCTTCGCGCATCTTTTCGGCGTCTTTCCACAGGATCGACGCGCAGCCTTCGGGCGAGATGACCGAGTAGACCGAGTGTTCGAGCATCGCCAGCCGGTTGGCGGTGGCGAAGGCGACCGCTCCGCCGGAGCCACCTTCGCCGATGACGATGGAAATCACGGGAACGCCAACTTGAAGGCATTTTTCGGTCGAGCGGGCGATCGCTTCGGACTGGCCGCGTTCCTCGGCGCCCTTGCCGGGATAGGCCCCGGGGGTGTCGACGAGGGTGATCACCGGCAGTCCGAAACGGTCGGCCATATCCATCAGGCGCACGGCCTTGCGGTAGCCTTCGGGGCGGGCCATTCCGAAATTGCGCTTCAGGCGGCTTTCGGTGTCATGGCCTTTTTCATGGCCGATCACCACAATCGGTTGGTCGTCGAAACGCGCGAGGCCGCCCATGACGGCGTCGTCATCGGAAAAGTTGCGGTCGCCGGCCAACGGCGTGTATTCGGTAAAGAGCGCCTCGATATAGTCTTTGCAATGTGGGCGTTCCGGGTGACGGGCGATCTGGCATTTGCGCCAGGGCGTCAGCTTTTTGTAAAGATCCTTGAGCAGGACGCTGGCCTTGGCGTCGAGCGCGCGGGCTTCGTCCTCGATATCCATCTCGTCGTTCTTGCGCGCCATGGCGCGGAGTTCTTCAGCTTTGCCTTCGATCTCGGCCAGCGGTTTTTCAAAATCGAGATAGTTTGTCATGGTCAGCAATCGCCCTGTTGCCTGCGGCTGGCGGTTTATATGGCCGTATGGGCGAGGATTTGCAACGAGATCGGGCTCAGGTCCAGATCACCGGGATCAGGGAGGCCACCAAGAGGCCGGCCATCGCCCAGTTGAACACGCGCAGGCGGTTCGGGCGGTTGAGGATGCGGCGAAGCTGCTGGCCGAGGATCGTCCAGCTGGTGGTCGAGATGCAGCCCATCGCCACATAGGTGCCGGCGACCCAGAGCACCGCGGCCAGATCGCGCCCGGCAGCGTAGAGCGTGATCGCGCCGAGGGCCATAGACCAGGCCTTTGGATTGACCCATTGGAAGGCGGCGGCCTGAAGGAAGGAGAAGGGCTTGCTATCAGCCTTGGGAGCGCCGTCGGGCGGCGCCGCATTTGCGATGCGCCATGCGAGGTAGAGCATGTAAAGCACCGACAGCACCTTGAGGATGGTGTAGGACAGCGGCCAAAGATCGAAGATCTGCATTACACCAAGGCCCACAGGCACGATCATCATCGGGAATCCGAGACCCACGCCGAGCATGTGCGGGATCGACCGGCGAAAGCCGAAATTCGCGCCGGAGGTCATCAGCATCAGGTTGTTCGGCCCCGGCGTGATCACGGTGACGAGGGCGAAGCCGGCGAGGGCGAGGAACAATTCAGGTGTCATGTGGCGCAATATGTGCGTTGCTGAGCGCGCAAGGGTTGTGTTTTTGCGTCTTTGAGAGGCAGTATGCGCAACAAATGAGTGATCTTGATCAGATTGACAGACAAATATTGCGTGTCCTGATGCAGGATGGGCGGATCAGCAACCTCGCTTTGGCGGACCGGGTGGGATTGTCGCCGTCGGCCTGTCTGCGCCGGGTCAGCGCGTTGGAGCGGTCGGGTGTCATCACCGGCTATCGTGCGGTATTGAGTCCCGAAAAGACCGGGGTGGGGTTCGTCGCGTATGTGACTGTCGGTCTCAGCCAACACACCAAGGCCGCCCAAGAGGCCTTCGAGCGCGCGATTTCGCGCAGTCCCGAAGTAAAGGAATGTCACAACATCACCGGATCGGTGGAGTATCTGCTGCGGGTCGAGGCGGCGGATCTTGCGGCGTACAAGCATTTCCACACCGAAGTGCTGGGCGTGCTGCCGCAGGTCAATGCCATCACGTCTTACGTTGTCATGGGCTCGCCCAAGGATGACCGCGCGTAAGCCATGCAGTGCCCGCATGGCGAGCCTGTCCATTCCGGGCTGGTATCCCCGGTCGGTGAGCATAGGTTGTCGGTCAAGGGAGGGACAGAATTACAGGAGTTGTCCCATGACACAGAAAATGTCGCAGAACGCAGCGCCGGTCGCACCCGAAGAGGCCCTCCGCCTGCTGAACGAAGCGTGGTCCTATTACACCCCGATGCCCCGGCTCGTGACCGCGCGCAGTGGTGAGCCGTCTCCGGTGATCGAAGAATACTACGCCGCCTGACGGGCACCGACATGGGCAGAGCTTTGCCGATGCCGATTTCCCGGGATTGCCTTGCGGCGGCGTTCGTCGCAAGGCTGGCGCATGAGACATTTGCGCCTTTCCTCACTGGTTCTGTCCGTCGCTGTTTTCCTGGCCGGGTGCGCATCTGCACCGGTGGAAGAAACGATCTCGACCCGCAACCTTTATCCTAACGAGACACCGGAACTGCGTTCGCTGATCGTGGAGGCGGCGCAGGAGAACGAGGTGCCCGTTTCGCTGGTTCAGCGCGTGGTCATCCGGGAAAGCACCCATCGCCCCGAGGCCCGCAATGGGCCGTATTTCGGCTTGATGCAAATCCTGCCCGCCACAGCGCGCTCCATGGGGTTTCGCGGTCATCCCACCGACCTTCTCGATGCGGAGACCAACCTCCGATACGCGGTGCGCTATTTGCGTGGTGCGTGGCTTGTCTCGGACGGGGATGAGGCGGAAGCCGTGATGTGGTATGCGCGCGGGTATTATTACGAAGCCAAACGTTTGGGGCTTTTGGACGAGACCGGCGTCCATGGGCGCAAGTCCTGGCCGGAGTGACGTTAATCTTTTGCTAAGATGTGTTTGAGAATCTTCGTTCGAAGATTCTTGGCGCGCCCCATAAAATTCTGGAACTGGTGATCAGGTAAAGAAGGCCAGCGCGACATTTTGCGCGGGCCTTTTTACGCGGCTGAAACCGACCGGTTTCAGTTGGTGGCGGCGATCATCTCGGACTGGCGCACGATCACCTCGGCCTGCTTGATCGACGCGATGTCAACGAGGCGGCCTTTGTAGACCGTGGCGCCTTCGCCTTTCGCCTTGGCTTCATCCATCGCGGCAAGGATCTCGCGGGCTTCGGCAACGGCGGCGTCGGACGGGGTGAAGACCTCGTTGGCGAGGGCCACCTGCTTGGGGTGGATGGCCCATTTGCCGACCATGCCAAGGGTTGCCGACCGCAGCGCCTGGGCGCGGTAGCCTTCATCGTCGGAGAAATCTCCGAACGGGCCATCGACAGGTAAGACACCATGGGTGCGGCACGCCGCGACAATGGCGGTTTGCGCCCAATGCCAGGGATCGGACCAGTGTTTTGCCCCGTCGTGCAGCATGTAGTAGTTTTCCTGCGTGCCGCCGATGCCGGTGGTCTGCATTCCCATCGACGCGGCGAAATCTGCGGCCCCGAGGCTCATCGCCTGAAGGCGCGGCGAGGCGGCGGCGATTTCTTCGACATGGGCGATGCCGGCGGCGGATTCGATGATGACTTCGAAAGCGATGCGCTTGGTCCGGCCCTTTGCGGCCTCGATGGCGCTGACAAGCGCGTCGACAGCGTAAAGATCTCCGGCGCATCCCACCTTCGGAATCATGATCTGGTCGAGCTGCTCCGGCGCCTGTTCCAGCAGGTCCACCACGTCACGATACCAGTAGGGCGTATCAAGCCCGTTGATCCGCACGCTGAGCGTTTTGTTGCCCCAGTCGATATCGCCGATGGCTTGAATGATGTTGGCGCGCGCGCTGTCCTTGTCAGAGGGTGCGACGCTGTCTTCAAGATCGAGGTTGATCACATCCGCATCCGACTTGGCCATCTTCTCGAAGATCGCCGGACGCGAGCCGGGGCCGAAAAGCTGGCAGCGGTTCGGGCGGGCGGGCGGTGTGGGCTGAATGCGAAAGGACATGAGGCGCCTCATTGTAAGGAAATTGCGTTTTCTGCTGCCATCGGGTTATGAAATTGCGTGACTTTCTGCAAGTGCATTTTGCAGCTGCGAAATCATGCTGCCGTGCAGCGCGATTGCCTCGTGCAAGCTTCTTCGAAGAACGGTCCATTCGGCGCAAAAATTTTGTGCAAGCAGCTGCTGTGTCGTCGGTTGATGCGATGTAATTCAAATGCGAGGCTGTCATCTTCACGGACAGAATTTCGAATTGCAGGGGGCCACGATGATCGAAACACCATATCTTCTGTTTCTGGGCGACGCGCCGGACGGGTTGGCCGCGAAAGTGGCGCAGGGGATCAAGGATTGGCGGCCGGAGAACTGTGTCGGGCAGTTCCGCATGGACGGTTGCAAGGCCGATCTGGGGCTCCCGGACATGAGCTTGGCCGAGGCCAAGGCCGCCGGGGCGAAGACGCTTGTCGTCGGCGTGGCCAATCGCGGCGGCAAGATCAGCCAGGCGTGGAAGAAGGTTCTGGTGATGGCACTGGAGGAAGGGTTCGACCTTGCCTCGGGGCTGCACAACCTGTTGCGCGATGAGCCGGATCTCGTGGCCGTGGCCGAAGCGACGGGGCGCAGCTTGCATGACGTACGGGTGCCCGAGGTGGAGTACCCGATCGCCGACGGGGTCAAGCGCAGCGGCAAGCGTGTGCTGGGCGTCGGCACCGATTGTTCGGTGGGCAAGATGTATACCGGGTTGGCGCTGGACAAATCCCTGCGCGACCGTGGCATGAAGAGCACCTTCCGCGCGACGGGTCAGACCGGTATCCTGATCACCGGAGACGGGGTGCCGCTCGATGCGGTGGTTGCCGATTTCATGGCCGGCTCCATCGAATGGCTGACGCCGGACAATGACGCCGACCATTGGGACGTGATCGAGGGGCAGGGTAGCCTGTTTCACGTGTCCTTTTCCGGCGTCACTCTGGCGCTGATCCATGGTGGGCAGCCCGATGCGCTGATCCTCTGCCACGAGCCGACGCGCACTCACATGCGCGGGCTGCCGGGCTACGATCTGCCATCGCTCGAGGCGCTGCGGGATATGGCATTGCCCCTGGCGAAGATCGCCAACCCGGATTGTGTGGTTGCGGGCATTTCGATCAACACGCAGCATATGGGTGAGGCCGAGGCGGTGGCGTATCTCAAGGAGTTGGAGGATCGCATGGGTCTTCCTGCCGTCGATCCCTACCGACATGGGGCTGACCGGCTGGCCGAGGCTCTGGCGGCGCTGTGACGGCCCTTGACGCGGCACCCGTGGGGGCGTTGCGTGTCCGTATTTGGAAAGAGAAGAAGCAGGGGGCACACCCATGATCAAAGTGACGCGTGATGTCTTCCGGCTGGCGCAGGTCTTTACGATCTCGCGTGGGAGCCGGACCGAGGCGAAGGTGCTGACGGTGCACGTGACGCGGGACGGTGTGACGGGCTGGGGCGAATGCGTGCCCTACGCGCGCTATGACGAGACGCTGGAGAGTGTCGAGGCGCAGATCCGGTCCTTGCCGGACGACATCGACCGCGCCGGATTGCAGGAGGCTCTGCCCGCAGGCGCCGCGCGGAATGCGGTGGATTGCGCGCTTTGGGACCTTGAGGCCAAGCAAGCGGGGCGTCGGGTGTGGGAGTTGGCCGGATTGCCCGAGCCGGGGCCGGCAATCACGGCTTACACGCTGTCGCTGGACACGCCCGAGGCGATGCAGGCGCAGGCGGCGAAACACGCGCACCGTCCGCTTCTGAAGATCAAGCTGGGCACGCCGGATGACATGCCGCGGCTCGAAGCGGTGCGGGCAGGTGCACCGGATGCCCGGATCATCGTGGACGCGAACGAGGGCTGGTCGGCCGAGATCTATGCCGAACTTGCGCCGCACTTGCAGCGGTTGGGTGTGGCGCTTGTCGAACAGCCGCTTCCCGCAGGCGCGGATGACGCGCTTTTGGGAGTGGACCGTCCGGTGCCGCTCTGTGCCGACGAGAGTTGTCATGACCGAGCATCATTGCCCGCGCTCAAAGGCAAGTACGACATGGTAAACATCAAGCTCGACAAGACCGGTGGGTTGACCGAGGCGCTGGCGCTGCGCGATGCGGCGCGGGCCGAGGGGTATGACGTGATGGTGGGGTGCATGGTCGGGTCGTCGCTGGCGATGGCGCCTGCAGTGCTGGTGGCGCAGGGCGCGGCGATCACGGATCTTGACGGGCCGCTGCTTCTGGCCGAAGACCGCGAGGAGCCATTGCTGTTTGACGAGGCTGGCGTGCACCCGTCTGCACCCGGCCTTTGGGGGTGATGAATGAACGCGGTGACTGTCTATGATTGCGAGTTTCTGACGGCACCCGGCGCGCCTCAACGATTTTGGTGCGGCCCGTTCGATCCCGACCCGCTTTGCGTTCAGATTGGCGCGGTCAGACTTTCCTTGAACGCGCCGTTCGCCATATCCCAGCCTGTAGGTTGGTATGTTCAACCAATGGATCGCGATGGCAAGATATTGTCTGTGGACTCGCTCCTGACCGCCTTGACTGGCATAGATGATGAGTTGCTCGCACGCGAAGCCGTTCCGCTTTTAACCGCGCTGAGCGAACTCGACGCCTTTTCCCAGGGTAGCCTGCTTTTAAGCTGGGGCACCGATGATGTTCTGACGCTGTCCACATCGCTATTCGTTCAGGGATATCAGAGTCCTATCCCAGCGCATAGGTTCCGCAGCGCGGTTCCTTTGCTTGTGACATCAGGCGAGGATCCTGAAGCAGTCTGCGCGTTGCGCAGCAACACGCTTTGCGCGCATTTCGGTCTGGCGGGCCGGACAAAAGCCCATGATGCACGCGAGGATGCGGCATCTGTTGCCATTGCGTTGCAGCATCTCTTGACCCAAAACCGACTGAACCCAAGAGACATCGCTACCTTGGGTGGCACCACGAGGAGTACGCTATGACCCGCACCGTTTACGTAAACGGAGAGTATCTGCCCGAGGACGAGGCGAAGGTGTCGATCTTCGACCGGGCGTTTCTGATGGCGGATGGCGTCTATGAGGTGACGAGCGTGCTGGGCGGCAAGCTGATTGACTTCGCGGGCCATGCCAAGCGGTTGGAGCGGTCGCTGAACGAGCTCGACATCAAGAAACCGGCGGTATTTGACGACCTGTTGGAGATCCACCGCGAGTTGGTCCGGGTGAACGACATCGAGGACGGGCTGGTGTACCTTCAGATCACGCGCGGCGCGCCGGGAGACCGGGACTTCGTGTTCCCCGACCCCGAGACCACCGAACCCACCGTGGTTCTGTTCACGCAGAACAAACCGGGGCTGGCGGACAGCCCGGCGGCGAAGACCGGGATGAAGATCATTTCCATCGAAGACGTGCGTTGGGGGCGGCGGGACATCAAGACGGTGCAGCTTCTCTACCCGTCGATGGGCAAGATGATGGCCAAGAAGGCGGGTGCGGATGATGCGTGGATGGTGCAGGACGGGCATGTGACCGAAGGCACCAGCAACAATGCCTACATCATCAAGGGCAACACGATCATCACCCGCGCGCTGTCGAACGACATCCTGCACGGGATCACGCGCGCCGCCGTTCTGCGCTTTGCCAGGGAAGCGCAGATGCAGGTGGAGGAACGCAACTTCACCATCGACGAGGCGAAAGAGGCGGATGAGGCGTTCATCACTTCGGCCTCGGCCTTTGTCATGCCGGTGATCGAGATCGACGGCGTTGCCCTCGGCGATGGTGTTCCGGGCGCGCGCACGGCGCGTTTGCGCGAGATCTATCTCGACGAAAGCCGCAAAGCCGCGATCTGAGGCACGGAGGGTGCGCGACAGCTATGACATCGTGATCGTCGGTGGTGCGATCATGGGGTCGGCTGTCGCGTGGTTTCTGACCGATCTGGGGTTCGACGGGCGGATCCTGGTCGTGGATCGCGATCTAAGCTTCGAGCGGTCGGCGACGGCGACGTCGACCAGCTGTATCCGGCAGCAGTTCTCGACCGAATTGAACGTGAAGATCAGCCAGTTCGGGGCGGAGTTCATCACCAACCTGCGTCGTTTCATGGGGGGCGACGCGCGGGTGCCCGAGATCGGCATCCGCAGCTTTGGCTACCTGTACCTCGCGGAAAGCAACGCCTTCGCCGACGACCTGCGCGCGCGGGCGGAGGTGCAACAGGCGGCTGGGGCAGGGACACGGCTTTTGATCCCGGACCAGATTGCGGAGGCATATCCGTTCTATGCTTTGGACGACATCGTTCTCGGCTCGATCAACACGCGGGACGAAGGCTATTTCGACAGCATGGCCGTGTTTGAATGGTTGCGGCGGCAGGCATCTGAGCGGGGCGTTGAATACGTCGAAACCGAAGTCGTCGGGATGGACGTGTCAGGCTGCCGTGTGCAGTCGGTCAAATTGGCTGATGGAACGCGGGTTGCCTGCGGGCAGGTGATCAACGCGGGCGGTCCGCGCGCTGGGCTCGTGGCGGCGATGGCGGGCATCGACCTGCCGGTGGAGCCGCGCAAGCGCTATTCCTGGGTGTTCAAGGCGGAGAGGCCGCTGGATCGGGACCTTCCGCTGACGATTGATCCGTCCGGTTTGCATGTGCGCGAAAACGGCGGTGGCACATACCAGGCCGGTGGCCATTTTGGCGACGACCCGGCGGTGCCTTTCGACGATTTTGATATGGATCATGGGCTTTGGGAGGCCGAGGTCTGGCCGATTCTGGCGGCGCGCATCCCGCAATTCGAAGCGATCCGCCTGACGCATAGCTGGGTCGGGCATTACGAGATGAACACGTTTGATCATAACGCGGTTCTGGGGCCGCATCCGGAGATCGGGAATTTCCTATTTATCAACGGCTTTTCCGGCCACGGTCTTCAGCAGGCTCCGGCGATGGGGCGCGGGCTGGCGGAATGGCTGTGTTTTGGTCGTTACCGATCTCTGGATCTCGGCGCGTTTCATTATGACCGACTGTTGACCGGTGCGCCGCAGGTCGAACGGGCGGTGATCTAAAGCGCCTCGGCCTCGAGCCAGACGCCGCGTTCGGGGCGGAGGGTGATGATCATCACTGGGTCGGGATCGACGCCCTTAACGGATGTGAAACGGAATCGCCCTAGAAGGGTGGCAAGGATGATCACCGCTTCTTGCAGGGCAAAGCTCGCTCCGATGCAGATGCGGGGGCCATCCCCGAAGGGCAGATAGGCGTAACGGTCGGGTTTTGCGCCATCGGCCCAGCGGTCGGGATTAAATTGGTCGGGATCGTCCCAAAGGAGGTGTGATCGGTGTAGCGCGTAAATCGGCAGGATCACGGTGTCGCCCGCATGGATTTGCGTGCCGCAAAGCGTGTCTTGGGCCAGTGCGGTACGTGAGACGATGGCGGCGGGCGGGTAGAGGCGCAGGGCCTCGTCGATGATCTGGCGAATGTAGGGCAATTTCGCAAGATCGTCGGCTGTGGCGGCGCGGCCGTGCAGGACGTTTTGCGCTTCGGCACGCGCGCGGTTCTGCACATCCTGGTCAAAGGCACAAAGATAGAGGGACCAAGCGAGGGTCAGAGCGGTGGTCTCGTGCCCCGCGACGATGAAGGTCAAGAGGTTGTCGCGGATCTCTTCAGTGCTCATCCGACGGCCGGTTTTCGGATCCTCGCCCTCCAGCAGCAGGTCGAGAAGATCGGGTATGTCGTGATGACCGCTGGCCTGACGCGCGTCGATCACGCGGTCCGCCGCGGCTTTCATATCGCCCATGCCATTGGTGGCCAGTGTGCGGCCCGGACGCGGGATCCAGTCGGGCAGACCCAGCACATCAAAGAGCGAGACCTTTCCCGCTTCGGCGATATAGAGGTCGATGGCCTTATGGACCGCCGCCCGGTCGAACCCGGTATCACCGGAAAAGGTCACGTCCGAGATCACATCGAAGGTGGCGGTGATCATCTCGTCCAGCATGTTGACCGCCCGGTTTCCAGCCTGCGCGATACGGTCCGCGGAACGGTCCGCCGCGCGGGTCATCACCGGGGCAAGTGCTGCGACATTGCGATGCGAAAAGGCGGGCGCGGCGGTTCGCCTTTGCCAGCGCCAGTGCTTGCCTTCCGCGATGAAAAGAGAGTCTCCGATTGCAGGGCGCAAAAGGTTCTTGGTGACGATGGATTTCGGGTAATTGTCCACGTTTTCCAGCAATACGCACCGGATTGCGGCCGGGTCCGTCACCATGTGCCACCGCGTGCCGGTACGGCCCGACACGATCGGCTGGCGGGTGGACGCCTCGGGGATGATATTCAGCAGGTTCTGCCGTGACGCCTGCCAACTTTGCAGGACGTTGAGCGGCTCGCGCACCAACTCCGCGCGCACCGGAGGGATGCGTGTTTCGACTGTTGAACCGTGGGTATGGGAAACGCGTTGCATGTCACTGAAAAGTTAGGGCGGCAGCGACGCTCTGCCAGTGGCGTCGCGTTGCGCCGCCGGTTGTGCTGGGCTAGACAGGTTGGAACAGTTTTCCCGGGGGTCGCGATGCGCCGTTTTCTTGTTGCTCTGCCACTGCTTCTGGCCTTGGCCGCCTGTGCCAGTTCCACGCGCGACCTTGAAGAGCCGACCGAACCGATGGGCGATTTCCGCATCGGGCATATCGGTGTTGTGGCTCCCAATCTGCAAAAGCTTCTGGTGTCACGCGACGCCACCGAGGAAGAGTGGATCAAGGCGGTGGAAGATGCGCTTGGCGAACGGTTCAGCCGGTTCGAGGGCGACAAGTATTACCACCTCGGTGTCAGCGTCGAGGCGTATTCCCTGCCGCCGCCCATCATTCCCGGCAAATCCGCAGTCGCGCTCAACGTGACGCTGTGGGACGACGCGGCGCAGGCCAAGATGAACTCCGAACCCAAGCAGATCCATGTGATCAAGGTGTTCGAATCCCGGATTTCCAAGAACCGGGACCAACAGCTGACCGGTCTCGCCGAAGAGGCTGCGCGGCTTGTCGAGGTATGGCTGCGCGAGATGCAGGAAAGCGACGGTTGGTTCATGCGCGGCGATCCCGGCGATCCCGGCGTCGCGGAACAGGCTACGGCGGCACTGCCCCTCGCCACGGATGTGGACGCAACGCCGCTGCCAGCGACCCCTTGAATTTCATCGCTCGCGCCACGTGTGACCCGTGCCGGACACCGCGGTGCGTTTGGGCTTGATTTTCCCGTTTTCTCCGAATAGATCGCCCGCGATGAAAACCGGGTCGGGTGGACCCCCCAACGCACGAGGCGTCTGAAAAGATGGGCAAGGAAAAGTTTGAGCGCGGCAAGCCGCACTGCAACATTGGCACGATTGGTCACGTTGACCACGGCAAGACGACGCTGACGGCGGCGATCACGAAGTATTTCGGCGACTTCAAAGCCTATGACCAGATCGACGGTGCGCCGGAAGAGAAGGCGCGTGGGATCACGATCTCGACCGCGCACGTGGAATACGAGACCGAGAACCGTCACTACGCACACGTCGACTGCCCCGGCCACGCCGACTACGTGAAGAACATGATCACCGGTGCGGCGCAGATGGACGGCGCGATCCTGGTGGTGAACGCCGCTGACGGCCCGATGCCGCAGACGCGCGAGCACATCCTGCTGGGCCGCCAGGTGGGCATCCCCGCCATGGTCGTGTTCATGAACAAGGTCGATCAGGTCGACGACGAGGAACTGCTTGAGCTCGTCGAGATGGAAATCCGCGAATTGCTGTCGGCCTATGACTTCCCGGGCGACGACATCCCGGTGATCGCAGGCTCCGCGCTTGCGGCGATGGAAGGCCGTGATCCGGAAATCGG
>NZ_CANKYW010000011.1 GCF_947488135.1 uncultured Marivita sp.
TATTTGTTCGTCGTCTTGCTCATGATGCTCCATCCTACTCAAGAGTTGGAGCCTCCGGCAAACCCGGAGCGGTTCAGATCAACGCCATCACCGCAGACTGGGCACGCACGGATGTAATCATCCTGAAGCCGGAACAGTTCGCAGCACACAATCAGTCAAGCCTTCGACCTCTCTTCGATCATGACGGTCTTTACGACCAGCTACCGAAAGAGCGACCACAACCACAGGCTTCACCGGCACGCCTGTTCCGTCAGATCGAGGAGTTCATTCGCATACTGGGGCTTCTGCATCTTGCAGCGGGCCGCGAAGAATACATCAACGGTGTCGCGGGTATCTTCCACCTGCGCACCAAACTGATCGACCTCATGGTTGAAGAAACCGCTGCGCCGGATCGAAGCGGAGCGCTTCACTTGAACCGCCTGCTGACCGAAGAGCAGAAGGCGTTGATTACCGCCTTGCCCGCGCCTGTCGCAGAACGGGAGGCGATGATTACAACACACCTTGCCTATGCGAAGGCCTATTTGCCGCGCGCGCGGCAGCTCGCGAAACAGCGCGATGTGGAATGGCCTGAACGGTTCGAAGCCGCAACCTGGGGCAAGCTGAACGAGGCTTTGGGTGTTGAGCGGCCCTATGAATCGTAATGTTGGGTTCGTGAGTAGATTACTTTGTAAGGTACATCGCGCGCAGCACGACCCTAAAGCTGACATTCGCCGCGATGCGGAAACCGAGAAATATGGGCTCTTCGCGGTCATTAGATCGGTCGCAGCATGTTCGATGGCCAGGCCATCCATCCCTAGCAGGTACGGCCCAGAGCCGCCTTCTACCCACCGGCCAATGCCGCGCCGCAGCTTCACCAGACCGGCCATTCGTCCATGGCGCAGCATTTTCGAAGGATGAAGAATGGCCATCGGACTTTCGAGTCGTGCTTGTTATCGTAGGTAAACACTGATCACGGCCTAAGGCGGTCTGTGAAATTGCACTCGACACATCATGTGCGATTTTGGTTGGCGGACTAAATGTAGCAGGTTGCCTCAATGGGCCTTCTAGATGAAGTGAGGCTCTTGTCAGGGTTGAAATTTTCGGCAATGGTTCGTGTAGCTATTTTGATGTGCGAAGGAAGCATTTTTTTGCCCAACCTTAAGCAAAAGCTGGCAGCCACCCAGCCGCGAGAAGATAGCGGTGCGCCAACCAATGCCCGTTATCACTTTCAGGCGCTGTGTGGTCTTGTATTGGTTTTGGAGCGCCATAGGCTAGATGGCGACTACGCTTTAGTCTTTGAATTCCACGATGACATTGCGCTGTTTGACGATTCAATTGATCCGCGGAGCGTCAAATTTTATCAGGTTAAGTCTAAGAAGAGTGGACATTGGACTCCTGCCGCTTTGACAAAACGCGATACTAAAAAGGGCGAAGAATCTTCTTCGTTTCTAGGCAAAATGTATCAAAATTTTGTCGCGTTTGACGGTGATGTTGAGTCGAGCACATTCCTCAGCAATGCTCCCACAAACTTTGCTCCAACAGATAAACAAAAGTTCTGCCTTAAAGAGTGCGATAAGGCTGACTTGCAAAAGATAGTTGAGAAACTGGAGAAAGAGTTTGGCGGTGAAGATACAATAAAGAGTGAGCTTCTTTGGATTGAGAAATCTGACTTAAGCCTTGAAGATGCAGACAACCATGCCAAAGGTAAGCTTGAAGCATTTGTTGTCGACAGCCTTGGGGAGGTTGAGTTTTCTCTGTCTGCGCTCTTCAAGGCCGTTTCAGACGAATGTACCACCAAAGCACGCGCCACAAAAATCGATTTAGCTGACTACGACAACGTCGTTGCTCAGCGCGGAATCACCCGTAGAGATACAGACAACTGGCTTAAAACAGTGTCTGCAACCGTTGCGTGTCCCAAATGGGAAGAGATTGCACCAGAGATCAACTTGCCAGCGCCAAAAAAGCTACGTTTAAGGCGTGAGTGGAACAGTTACCGCGTTGCTGTGCTAAACCCAAACAAAGCTGTGCGGAAGGTGAGGAGGTTGATCGCAGTCCACCTTCAGGAGCAAAGTGGAACGGACATGGACTTGAACGCAATGCTGGCAAGTGTTTTCGACGCACTTGGAGGCAAAGTGCGTGCAGAGCTCAAAATGGCATCAGACGAACGCATAAAGGCGATGATCTTATATGAAGCGTATTCAATCGAATAAGTTAGAAAACTACAAATCTTTGATCAGGAATTTGAGGACCAAGCGGCATGAAAAAGCTGAAATTCAAAAGACTTTGGCTGCTATCAAATCAAGAAAAGAAGGCCAGAGTTGAAGATTTTAGCCAAGCTGCAACAGCTGTCGTAGCGGACAACGATTTTGGCAAGTCTAGCTTGATCAAATCGCTCTACTCTTCTCTTGGAGCGGATCCATCACGCACGCCAGAAGCTTGGAAAAACGCAAAGGTTGAATCACTTCTGGAATTTGAGATCGACGGCAATTACTACTTTATCCTGAGGCAGGCGGGCCGCTTTGCGTTGTTTGAGCAAGATGGATCGCTGATCTGGACTGCAAGTTCGATAGTTAAGGAGTTAGGCGCAAAAATTGGTGAGCTACTTGATTTTGAGATTGTGACAAAGCTCAAAGGAGGCAGTAATGCGGTGCCTCCTCCAGCTTTCTGCTTCCTTCCCTTTTATCTTGATCAAGAGAAGGGCTGGGTAGACACATGGGCGTCATTTTCAGGTTTGGACATGGTGAGCAGTTATAAGGATGACATTGCTCGCTATCACACTGGAATACGCCCCAAGGAATACTACCGTGCGAAGGCACTAAGAGATGAATCTGCGGCTGCACGAAATGAGCTAGCCCAAGAGCGTACCGCTTTGTCTAAAGCGAAGAAGCGCTTTAGCGATAAGCGTAAAAAGATGGGTATCGCACTGGACGTTGGAGCGTTTGAAGACAGAATCAAAGCATTACTGAAAGAGCAAAACGGCCTTCAGAGCAGCTATGATGAAATACGTGGTGAAATTGGGCAATTACAGTCGCAGAGAGCCGCCTATCAAGAGGAGGTAGAAATAGCCGCGAAAGTGCTGTCTGAGTTGGAAGCAGATATCAAGTTCTCTCAAAAACTAAGCGAGGCTGAAATCGTTTGTCCAGTGTGCAGCACGGTGCATGAAAACGACTTTGCCAACAGGTTTGGGCTTCACAATGACGCTGAAGCTTGTCGAATTGTTCTCGTCGAAGCGAGAGCTAGGGTTCAAAGGCTTGACAAAGATATAGACGCAAAGCTCAAAGCTATACCCACGCTTGATAAACGTATTGAGCGGATTCAGGAAATCCTGGAAGAGACGCGTGGCGAGATCAAGCTTGGTGACATGTTGCGCGACGAAAGTGAACGCATCGTTGACGATACCTTTGAGCAAGAAGAACGTTCTATTGATGGCGACATAGGGGTATTAAACGATAGGATCTTAGAGGCTAAAAAGGAAATGAGCTCTTTTGACAAGAAAGAGCATAAAGAGAAAATAATAAAGTTTTATGCAGGAAAATTGCATGAGTTTTGCACGAAACTAGGCATTGAAAATGTTCCTACGAATATGTGGGACAACATTCGCCCAACAATCAAAGAGACTGGCAACAGAGCTCCACGCCTACTGTTGGCATACAATTATGCTGTTTTGCACACGATCCATGAGTTTTCTACATCGTGCTTCTGCCCAATTGTTGTTGACACTCCCCTCCAACAAGACCCTGATCCCAAGAATGCAGAAAAGATGATCAGGTTCGCCATCAATGACCGCCCAAAAGGAAGTCAGTTAGTATTGGCTACTGGCAGCATGCAGGGCGTTGAGTTCTCTGGACGAGAGATAAACCCAGAAACCAAGGAGCAGCTTCTTCGAGCTGATCAGTATGAAGCCGTACGCAGGCATATGCTGCCTTTCTTAAACGCCATTTTGGAGCCGTAAGTTCTTTTCTTGTAGTTTCAAACTTTAGACTTGATCTGACGGACACCTCAGCGACGAGGCCCAAACGTTGCCTTGGATCATTTGCTGTATTCTGCAAAGCTTATCTCCTGCACATAGCTGCCACTGGTGCAAGTTCCCACGAGACCTGCAGCGCGGTGGTTCCTCGAGTGGCTGCGTTCTTCAAAATGAGGCGCTTGGCGAGCGGATGCAGAGAAAATCGGCATTCCGCCATCCCTGACAGACACGCGATGCCCACCACCCTAATGAGCAATCAGCCTTTCACCATCCTCCTCCCGCAGCATCGCTTCCATGTCATCCAAGCCATCGACAACAGAATGCATCTGCGCCTCATCATCCACGCCGACTGTCTCGGCATCCGCAACCTGGCCGCCAAAATCCATCTCCATCTGACGCTGTTCCTCGGCGACAACTGCTTGAACGACGGGCGCAGTCTTCTTTGGGGCGACATGGGTTTGCTCTGACGATTGGCCTTCAGCAGCCTGGCGTCCGGCCACCACATCGGTTTCAGTTCCACGGGGCCCGTCCGGTGGCGGCGTCATCGGCATGGCGCGCATACTCAGCGGCAGATCGCCCTGCGGTCCACCTCCCCCCAGCTCCGGAAACGGCAATTCGCCCGTCTGCGCTGCATGGATTGCCTTGAACAGCCGGTCGTCGAAATACTGAATCCGCTTCGCACGGACTGGCATCTGGGCATCGATCACCATGACGATCTCGTCGAGCGGCAGACGGCGCGCCTCATCTTCGGGCAGCAAAGAACTTTCTTCGGTCCGTGTGGACTGGCTGCGTCCTTCGAAGGGGTTTTTGCCGATGGACTGAGACCGCGTGACCACGGTCTTGGTGGTCTTGCCGACCGCCTTGCTCAGCTCCTCGACTGTCTTCTCATCCGAAGGCGTGAGGTAGAGCTTTACGCCCGCATTGCCCTGCAGGGCGCGACGGGTGTTTTCGCCATAGATTTCATCGAGGGCGGGGATGGTCTGCGTGACGACGGCCAGATGACCGCGATAGGTCCGCAGGGTCTCAATGCTCTCAACCACGATAGGCATTTTGCCCAAACGGTTGAACTCGTCGAGCATGATCATCACGGGCCAAGGCTCATCCTGCCCGGGGTCCTTTTCCTGCATGGCCGAGAGGAGATCAGAGAAGAAGAGCCGGATCAACGGCGCAAGCGGCCTCACCATCAACGGCTGGACCACGAGATAAACCGAAAAGGGCTTCTTGCGGATCGTCCGGAAATCAAAATCCGACACCGCCGTTGCCTCATCGATCGCAGGGTTCTGCCATTGATCGAGCCCCGAGGTCATCAGGAGCGAGACGTATGACGTCAGCGTGTCGTTGTTGGTTGAGGCCAGCCGCGTGAAGATCAGCTTGGCCGCCCGGTTGTCGACCTCGTGGCCCCGCGCCAAATACTCCTTCTGCTTGTTCCCGCCCGAGGCCGCGATGCGGTAAATCTCGCCCAAGGTCGGGCGCTTGCGCTGGAAGGCCAAGAGCCCTGCCGCCACGAAGAGATCGATCCCGCCCTTGAGGAGGCCGTGCACCCGGTCGTTGTCACTCTGCAGAAACAGCGTCGCCAAGAGCTGCAGTTCCATCTGCTGGCGCGCAGGATCTTTCAGCTCGAAGATACGCAGGAGCGGGTTATAGCGATGGGTGCGCTTGCCCTCCCAATCGGTGGGGGCAAAGCGATAGACCTTGTCGCCCTGGGCTGCGCGGTGCCGCGCCGTGGCCTCGAAACACTCGCCCTTTACATCGAGCGTCACGGCAGAGCCTTGCCAGGTCAGCAGGTTCGGAATGACAAAGCCCGTGGTCTTGCCGCGGCCCGTGGGCGCCACAATCAGCGCATGCGGGAAGACCTTCGAGCAGATGTATTTCGCGCGGGATTTTGGAGAGCCAAGTTTGCCGAGGATGAACCCGGTCCCGGGCGCCCCGAAGAAGCCATTGGCCTTCATCTCGCGCGCGGTCTGCCAATGGGTCTGGCCAAAGCGTGTGAGGGCGGATCCCGATAGGGCAAGGCTCAGCATAAGGCCCGCGGCGGCGAAGCTGCCGATGATCAGGTGAATGAGTTGGGCATGCTCCGGGCGGCGGTCCAGGATCGCCATGTAGTTCTGCGCGATATAGGCAAAGTCGATCTCGGCCCCAAAGCCGAGATCCTGGTAGGTCAGCACCGCCGAGGCGATGGTATAGCCCATGGCGGCGGTTACCATCGTTACAAGCAGGACGCCCGTGGCGATCCGCGCTTTTCCCATGGACGCGCTCAATGGACCTGACCCCGCTCGGTCTCGCCATCCACGTCTGTCGCGCGGTGTTTTTCGTATTCGGCGTCAGCGAGTTCATCGACCACCTGGCGCAAGGCCTCGGTGTTGGCCGTCGCGGCATCCGATTGCAGGTAGACCTTGGCGACATAAAGCCGGTCGAGGCGGTCCTCGAGAACCTTGTCCAGCGCATCGGCATCGCCGGATGTGAGCCGCTCGAGTTGACGGTCATCCAGCACCCGCGCGATCTCGTCGCGGAAGGCGTCCCGCTCCGCCTCGATCTCGAAGGGCGCGGACAATTCCCCCGCCCGCTCATGGTCCAGGACACGCGCAATCTCGTCTGCAAGGCGGTCGGCACGGTCAGACTGCGGCGCAGTTTCACCGCGGGCTGCGAGGAGTGCGTCGCGCGTGCCAACCCCAAGCCCCTCGCGCATCTCGGTTTCGCGGCGGACCTGATTAATGGCCTCCGTGTCCCGGATCTCGACGACGGCCGCATAGGTCGCGCCAAGCCCGCGGGCGAGGTGGGACGGCATGTCCGGATAGCGCGCGCGCAAGTCATCCGCGACCGAATCTGCAAGGGGCGTGCGGACATCGCGTCCCTCCATGATGCGGTCGACCTCGCGGGTGATCTCGCTGGCGCGGGCCGCATCGGTGATGGTCTCTCTATAGGGCTCAGACCGGTCGATCACATCGCCAGGACGTGCGAGCAGGTCCGGGTGTGCCTCGAGATACGCGCGCTGCTCCGTCTCGATCCGGCGCTCCGCCCGCGAGACAACCTCCCAATCCCGGTCCTCGATCTGCTGCGCTGTCAGGCCGTCTGCGCGCATCTCCTGACGGATTGTCCCTTCCATCGCCCGCACCGCGCCCTCATGATAATGGAACCGCTCGCTGTCCGGTTCCGCTTCCATGACACCATCCCGGCGCAGCACCTGTTCGCGTTCCAGCAGCGTGCCGAGCGCGACATGCACATCGTTGAGAATGTCGCGGGCCTGTTCCAGATCGGCGCGGCGCTCGAGGTTCAGATCGCGCGCCTCAGCTACTTTGGAGAGATCATTGGCGATCCATTGATGCTCGAGCGCTGCATTTGAGGCGCCCGTCTCGATCCGGGCCACCACTTCCGATGTGCTGATGCCGGTGCCCCGTAGTGCCGCGTCAATGCGCGATCTCAGGTCGGGCTCGGCCAGTCGCTCGCGCTGGCTGGCGTCGATATTGGCTTCCGAATAGATCCCGCCCTCCGAGGGGGTCTCTGACAGCGTGGATGATCGCAAACCGAGAGGCTGCATGTGCTGGACCTGCGTCTGGATCTCGATGAGACGTTTTTCCAGCACGGGACGTTCCGCGTCAGACTTCTCGGCGATCATGCCCTGCACCCGCGTGAGCTTCTCCGCATAGAGGCTTCTCAGATCCTCGAAGCTTTGATCCTCGGCCATATACACATCTCCTGTTCGATCCACCTGCCCGCCCCGCGCCAGCACCTCGCCCGCGCGGAAGAGGGCTGCGGCAATATCCTCGCGGGCTTCGCGGGAGGCTTCCGCGGCAAGCGAATGGTAGACGGTTCTGGTGTTGGCGATCTCCGCCAGCGTCCGCGCCAGGTCCTGCCCCACACGTTCGCGCTCGCGGGGCGCGCGACCCTCGTCCTTGGCCGCGTAGACCTCGCTGGTTCGGGCTGGGTAATGCACAACCCCGCGATCCACCCGGCGCGTGGCCTCCAGGCGCACGCCATACTTTTCGGCCTCCTCGACCATGGCGAGGCGGAAGTCGTCATAGTTGAAGCGATGGTTGCGCCCGAGGAAGAAGAACTCGCCTTCCTGCGAGCGGCGGTTCAGCACCAGATGCGCATGGGGATGATCGCGGTCCTCATGCACCGCGATGATGTAGTCGAAGTGCCCTTCGTCGGTCTGGAAGAACCGCTCTGCCACATCCGTTGCGATATCGCGCACATCCTCACCGCGCGTGCCGATGGGGAAAGACATGAGCATGTGGGTGGTCTGCCCGAGCTTGGGCTTGAAGCCCGCATCCCACCGCTTGGCAAAGCGCTCGGTGAGGTCCTTGATGTCCTTCGCCTCAAGCCTCGCCTTGCCATCCAGAAACCCGCTACTGTCCACGATATGGGTGGACTTGGTGGTGAGGTACTCGAGCTGGTTCATCAGTTGCGACTTGTTGTGCGTCCCCCCGCCCCGGATCGCTTTGAAGACCGCTGGCCGATGCCCCGCTGCCGCGCGCACAAGCTGGGTTTGCTTGGCCACATGCAGGCCCTGCATCGAGCCGCGGATGCGGCTCCAGCCGTCCCGGAAGACCTCGCCGGTGACGGCGTCGACAGCATCATTCAGCCGCATGGGCAAACTCCCTCAGTGCGGCAGTGGCTTCGAGCTGCATCGCGTCCCGACGGCGGCGCAGGAGCAAGTCGATCTCGTCGGCGGAATCGAGGATGAACCGCGCCAACCCGCGCATCTGCGCAAGGCGCGGCTCAGAAAACTCGGCACGCGTGCCACCATCAGCCCCCTGCCCCTGCCGGTTGGCCCGGGTCATCTGCTTGGCGATCTGCGCGACCCCATTGCCAACCTCGTGCAGCGAGGCGCGGTAGCGCGCCATTTCGACCGCCATTTGCGCGTCCGGAACGAACACCCCGCCTGCGGCCTGAATGAGCCGCCGCAGCCCCTCGGCCCGGCTCTCGATCCCCGCCTTCGCCAACACCGCATCGAGCGCCTCAAGCTCCGCAGCGGTGACCTTCACACTGACTGCTGAAACCGGGATCGCGGCATCTGCCTGGCGCTCTGCACTGGCTTTGAGCGTGTACTGGATCGCCCGGGGGGACACGCCAAACCGCTCCGCCAACACGGATGTCGATACACCTTCCGCAGCCTCGCGAACGATCTCCATGCGCTCCGCATCTGTGAGACGTTTTGAACGAGACATGCGAAGAAAGACCCCCTATTTCCTGCCACCTTCCACCAAGGCTGCCTCCACATTACGATAATATAACAAGCTGTCAATTATATACTTACGTCGCATTCAGGCTCAGGCAGCCTTGGTGTCCGCTTCCCCCGCGGCCCGCAGGGACGCGGCTCTGCCGACCTCACCACCGGGCGACACCTGTCCTAGGGATCCGGTCCGCCAGCCCCGCCCGAGGCTCTGGCCGAACACGCATGTGTTCGGACGGAACCGCGGGCGGGCGCAAACCCCACCGACAGGGCGGACAGGCAGGGTCAAGGAGGGCCAGATTTGGGTTCCCAAATCTCTGCCGCAAAAACCGGGAGGCCCTGGCCGATAGGTTTTTGTGGATGGCCCCCTTGAGGCTGACTGGCCGGTCTGTCGCGGCCTGGTCATTCCGGGCGGAGTGCGTCCGTTGAACGCGCAAGGACCAGCATCCCTGGAACAGGGATCGGGCCGCCCCAAGATCGTCCTGGGGCGACCCATCCTCGCCAGAGGATTTAGTCCTGGGGATCTTTCGCGCTCGGCGGGAACATCACCAGCTCCGAGACCGCGACCGGAAAATCGAGCTTGAGGCTGAAGAACTCCGAGCCATCCCCGTTGCGGGTGTTGCGGAACATCGCGCCCACGCGCTGAAAACGGGTGCGCTCCTGGCCATCGGTATCGGTGAACTTGACGGGAACGGTGGCGACGTAGTGGTTGGTCATTTGGGTTACTCCTTATTGCGATGAGGATCACCCAGCACGGGGGGAAGAGGACCGGTCGCAAGCGCAAATGCGGAGGGTCCGCGGCCCCGCCGTGGAAGCCGTATTTGTGCTTGCCGAAGCGTGAGCTGAGGGCACGAACGGGCCGACCCCGTGCGATCCACATGCATAGCAAAAAGGAGGGACCCGAATGACCTCTGCCATCACGCAGTCGCCACCATCCGCGTCCACGTCCTGCCGAACCTAGCCGGGGTGCTGATGACGCCCGCCCGCGTGGATGCGATGTTCCGAAACACCACCCGAGGGTTGTGCAGGTATTTAGCCTCATGTGCGACGTCTCGACCCCTCGGTCTTGCGCTGCTGACGATGTGCGAGGTGCGCACCATCCCCAGCCCCTACCGATGCGGATGGACCGAACTCAGACGGACCGGGTAGAGCGATGACGGTGCTGGCCGCCGCGAGTTGCTGATCAAGTGTGACCGATCGCACGCGCCATGAGACATGACGAAAGGGCCGCCCGAAGGCGACCCTCTCAATTCACTTCTCCGCAGACCTCTTCGCCGGGTCAGCAACCCGCATGACCGTCAGGCCTTTTGCCTCCGCCTTCTGCCCGAGGTTCAGCGCGACTCCGTTGCCGCCAAAGAGTACAACCCCCGTCGCCGCGAACTTGTCGTCCAGCATTTCGTCATTGCACTTGAACGGTGCCGCCCGCCCGTGCGCGGACCAGCGCGGATCGAAGCGCGCCTGTGCTATCCCGCGTGCCCGGGCCCACCGAGCCGCGATCATCTCCGCGCCGTGCTTGCCACCCTTGTGGCAGAGGAAGATCTCCTGGTTGCGGTTCTGCTTGATCCGTTCGCGAACCTTGTCGAGCGTGTTGAAGATCACATCGACATCGGTCCAGTCGGTTGCGCCCGAGACGATCAGGGGCACGCCCTCGACTTTCGACTTCTCGGCGGTTTCCCGGTCGTGCTGCTCGAGAAGCTGCTGCGCCTCGAAGACAGCGCCTGTCTCCTGCGCCCGGACGCTTGCGCGCGACCCGGCTGCCGGGATGAAGGCGTGGCCCGTCTCGATCTCGTAGCATTCCGCCGCTGCCTCGCTCATCACCTCGATGGCGCCGTCGATCTCGCGCAGCTGCAGAAAGCGCGCCTGCGCCTCTTCGAGCGCGGTCTCGGCGATCTCCGATCCGTCATGGGATTTTGCCAGCGCGCCGATTTTGTCGGCGGTGCGGTCGATCTCCTTGCCAAGTGCCACCTTGCGGCGCTGTAGGATCGTGGCGAGCCCATGGGCCAGCGGTTCGATTTCGCCTTCAAGGCCGGTCGCGCGCAGCGGACCGAGCAAAGCCTCGAAGCTCTCGCGGATGATGCGGTCGGTCAGGATGTGATCCTCGGGGATCGGCAGCTGTGCGTCCTTCTCGGTCAGTCCGAAAAGCTCAATGGTCTCGTAGGTGTTTGCGGTGTCGTAAGCCATGTCTGGTCTCCAGTGTTCGGTTCCAAGGCCACCACGTGAGTGTGGGGGCATGGCCGAATGCCTGGTTTCCGAATCTGCACGGGTCAGGGACGGCGCAGCCGCCGGCTTGCCGGGCGCAAAAGTTTTCCGCGCGCAGCATCTGACACTTGCGCGCCCTCACGCACGAGACCGCCCCGCGCCACAGACCCCGCCCTCGCCGAAAAGTTTTGCGATCCTTGACGCGGGCTGATTTGGGGGCCATCCGGAGGATATGCTTCCACGCTCATGTGTGTGTGTTTAGACGGTAGGTTTGCCCGACCCGAGCAGGCAAACGGCCCGACCGGACGCGGGAGACGGATGAAGCGGCGGGATCGTTTTGCTCCGCAAAACAGACCTGAGCGCAATCCGGCGGAGCGGCCAGGGAGAGACGTGCTCGCGAGGCGGGCAAACCGGGATGCCAGGCGCAACGCCGCGGTGAGGCCGCATGGCCGAATGCGCGACGGACCGAAGGGCCGTTCTCCCCTGCGACACGCGCAGCCGAGCTGGGGAGCCGCAAGGCTCCGGCCAAGGTTGATGTGCGGGCGACGCCGCTGCCGACTATAGGTATTGCTTGTCCGGGCATTCGACTTAAAGGGCGGGCGGACGTTCGCTGCGGCAGCGAAAATAGTGAAGCAGGTCAAGAAAACCGGACGTTTGCCGTAAGATTTCGAACTGATTGATGCGCCCTCAGCCTTTCTCGACACCGTGGCATTCCAACCCGGCTTTATCCAAATCAAGCGTCAAATTCGGTAGCGCTCGTCGCAATACTCGGCTACGATTTTACGAAAAGCAGGTGGTTGCATGGCACGCGGAGAACTGATGAAAAAGCTGTTGTCGAGCTACGGGCGCGACGATGAATTCCGTGGTGTTGTCGAACAGATCATCTCCGAAGAGGAAAAAAAGAACAACCGAGTGCTAGCACGGTCACTGCGCAAGGCACTGGATGGACTGACGACACACCCGCAAGCCAAGGGTCTTTCTCCTTTGGTGCCGTTCCCAGACGAGGCCGGAGAGTTCATCCAGCGGATCGAACCCGTTCATACGCCCGATGACATCATCCTGACTCACGATAACATTGAGCTCTTCACTGGGCTACTGGATGAATTCCGAAAGTCCGAAACGATCAAGCGCCACGGGCTTCCCGTGCGTTCCAAACTACTGTTCTGCGGGCCACCTGGAACGGGCAAGACATTGTGTGCTGAGGTTTTCGCCGGCCAGCTGGGATTGCCGTTTTTCTTTGTCAAACTGGACAGCCTCATCTCTTCATTTTTGGGCGAGACTGCCACCAATATTCGCAAGACCTTTGAGTTTGCACGCCGCCAGCCATGCGTACTTTTTTTCGATGAATTTGACGCGATTGCGCGGTCGCGGGAAGAAGGCAACGATCACAGTGAACTGAGACGCGTGGTCAACAGTCTTCTGATCTTCATCGATCAGATACAGCCAGGTGGCTTTCTGATTGCCGCCACCAACCTGGACGCTCACCTTGATCCCGCCATATGGCGACGCTTCGATGAAGTAGTATGGTTTGACCATCCCGACGAAGCAATGGTCCGCAGGTATCTCACCAATGCGCTGAAAAACACCGAAACGGAGTTCGAAGCAGAGGATTTCGTTCAGAGCCTAGCTGATTATTCCTATGCCGAGCTTGAAAAAATTTGCAACCAGGCCAAGAAAATTTCTCTTCTTGATCGCCGAAAAAGCATTTCAAAGAAAGACTTTCGTGATGCCATCCGTTACGCTGAACGCCGCAGGATGCGTTTAAGGAAATTATCGAACAACCAGTGAGGCCACTGTTGGCACAATACGATCATCTGCAACTGGTCAGAGCGAAAGAGCCTTTTGCACGCCGAAAAGACGGCAGACCCGGTCCAGCGCCCAAGCCGGGAAAGGGTCACGGAGGGCAAATACGGCGCGAAGCCGATGATGCGGTCGCACGTCAACGCGCCATCCGCCCTCCCCAATTTGTCGATCCATCCCTGATTCTGAAAGTCCACATGCATGGACTGGCCATGGTGGGAGACTGGGAACAGCTTGGACTCACGTTGTTAAATACAGACGATGACAACAATATCGTCTTGTTTTCTTCAACAGATGAACTGAGCGATTTTCGCAATAGGCTGGATGCCTATGAGGGACCAACATCTGCAGGTCAGAAGAATCCGAGCTACTCCGGTTTTATCAACCGTATCGGTAGTATTAGCACACTGGAGCCGCGCGACCGTCTCGGGATCAGGATCAAAGAAGCCGGTTTTACGGAGGTTTCTGATCTTCAAGACGGCCAAGAGTACATACTCGATGTCGAACTTTGGGAGTTCGGGACGCAGGCTGCGCGTCGTCGAAAGGCAGAAGAAATCATCGCGTTCATTGAGGAGCAGGGTGGAGAGCCATACGACCACTATTCTGGGCCATCTATCACGATGATCCGGGTCAAGGCTTCAGGGCAGTCCATCAGACCGATTTTTTCTGTTCCTGAAGTAGCTTTTATTGACCTTCCACCGGAGCCGGACATCGAAGCCAATCAGATCGTCCAGTTCGCGCTAGATGATGTTCCGCCCGTTGCGCCTCTTGACCCTGATCTGCCAATCATTGCTGTGTTGGATACGGGCGTGAACGATCATCCATTCCTCGCGGATGCGATCGTCGCGCGCGAGGCCTTTCCCAGCGAGCTCGGTGAAGCAGATATTGCCGGACACGGGACGGCAGTGGCCGGTGTTGCCGCGCTTGGTGATTTAAGGTCGCAGCTCGACGGAACCTCTTTGCAACGTGTGGCGAGAATTATCTCGGCAAAGGTGGTAACGGACGAGCGGAAGTTTTTTGATCGTCGGACGCTGCCGAGCCAGATGAGACAAACGATCCAGAGCCTAAATGCAAGTCATGGATGCCGGATATTCGTGATCTCTCTCGGCGACACGAAGGCTAACTTTGAGCAAGGACGCGTTGGTCCTTGGGCAACGACGCTGGATGAGTTGGCACGTGAGTTGAACGTCCTGATCTTTGTGTCAGCGGGAAACCGGCCCCCTCGTGGCGGTACATCAGTTGAGCAAGGCGTGACCCAATATCCGGGCTATCTCCTTGAAGTCGCAAACCGTGTATGTGAACCTGCTGGAGGCGCAAACATCGTGACGGTTGGTGCATTGGCTCATGCAAACGGCATTGGCCCTCAGCATGAATTTGATGCGCATATTCAGCCCATCACCGAGCGAGATGAACCTGCACCTTTCACGCGCACTGGCCCAGGCGCCGGAGGCATGACCAAACCTGATTTCGTCGACTATGGCGGGACAATGGTTTTTGATGCCGTGGCGAGGCGTTTGCAGACGGCCCCTCATCTGGCGACGGCAGGCCTGATTACAACAAACCACGATTTCTTGCGTCAATTGCTTACAAGCAAAAGCGGCACGTCTTTCGCCGCACCGATGTTAGCGAACAGGGCTGCGCAGTTGGTCAGACGTTTCCCCGGGGCATCAGCCAATCTGATCAAAGCGCTTCTGGCGAATTCCGCGACTGTTCCAGAGGCTACCACTCGACGACTGTTGGCTCTTGATGCGCGTGATCATTCAAGAGTCCATGGTATTGGCCTCGTCGACACCTTGCGTGCGGCCTACTCGGATGATCACCGCGTTGTTTACTTCGTGGAAGACAGTCTGGAACTGGACCATTTCGCAGTCTATCGGGTGCCAATACCGATTGAGTTTCAGACAGGAGGAAAACGCACTATTCGGGTTTCTCTGGCGTATGATCCTCCGGTGAAAAGAACCCGCGCAGAGTATATCGGCACGCGTATGAATTTTCGCCTTATTCGGGGCTGCCCGGTCGATCACGTCTTCGAGTATTTTCGCTCGCGGGTGGGAGAGGGAACGGATCCCCCAGAGATGGCGGGAAAATATGATTGTGATCTGGTGCCCAAGAAGAACGCTCGCGACAAAAACACAATCCAAAGCGCCTCGATATCGTTCTCAGCCGACACAACACAATATGGCGGTGAATATCATCTGGTAGTACGTTGCGTGGGTGGCTGGGCTATGGATCAGGAGATCCGTCAAAACTTCGCGCTGGTAGTCGAACTGGAGCACCATGCTCAAGTGCAGCTGTATGCAAGGCTACGGCCGAGATTGCGGACCTGAAGACCCCGACATTTTCTAGCAATTGTTGCGCGTCTATCGGTAATCTTCGGACTAACAAACGTCAGCTTCGAGCAAGCCGCGCTGCGGCGAACTTTGCGCTCATCGAACGGCCGGAATCGGCCGAGTGTACGGCTTCAGTCCAGATCGACGCTGCCGAGGCGCGGCACATGGACATGCGTCCGGACAAGGACTGCAGCTGCAGCGCCCGCGATGGCGCCGAAGAGATGCGCCTCCCACGAGACGCCGGGTTGGCTCGGAAGAACGCCCCAGAGAATGGAGCCATAGAGGACACCGACACCCAGTGCCGCGCCCAGCGTGATCGGGGAGCGATCCACAAGACCGCGCGCGATGAGGAAGCCGAACCAGCCGAAGACCAGCCCTGACGCTCCGATATGGATGGCGGAGCTTCCGAACAGCCAGACAAGACCGCCGCCGAGGCCGATCACCACGGCGTTCACCGGCAGCAAAGCTCGCGTGGTCG
This sequence comes from uncultured Marivita sp., assembly GCF_947488135.1. GTDB lineage: Bacteria > Pseudomonadota > Alphaproteobacteria > Rhodobacterales > Rhodobacteraceae > Marivita. The sequence continues at coordinate 15,927 of NZ_CANKYW010000011.1, forward strand.
TTGCCACCAGCAGCCCCCCCCATCACCAATAGCGGCGGCGTATTGGCCATCAGTTGCGAGAAGCTGCCATGCAGGAGGGGCATAGCGATGACACCATCCAACCCGCTGCCGTGCCTGGGGATCAGGCCGAAGGCCGGGTTCAGGCCGTAGCCGGTGATCCAATTGACAACCTGAACCGCCCAGAGCAGCGCGACAAAGGCTGCAAGCGCCGCGGTGCGCCGGAAGAAGACGCGCATGTGATCCCGGTTCATCATGTTGGCGACAGTAGTCGTCCCCACAGCGCCTTCAACGGCTTTCGCGCGCTGCACAGGGTGCCACCTCCGGGAAAGGGGGTTCGCGGCGGCCAACCTCGGTAGGGCTCAAGCCAAGAGAATGGCTCCGATCTTACACGGTGTTCCCAGGCCGCAGCGGCATGATTTCACGCTCGGGGCGCTTCAACGCTTCGGCATATTTGCGGGCATTGTCATCGATCGTGCTGTGCCAGAGCTTCGAGACGAACGCCTGGGCGTCTTGCACCGTCATGTCCTTCAGCGAAGAGGACAGCGCCATGAAGAGCTCATCCTCGCTGATCGCGGCGGCATAGTGCATGGCGTCCGCGTAAAATGATGGATCGTTCAGAACCTGCTTGCTCAGGGGCATCCGCGCGAGGTTCTCTTCCGGGATCGCCATGAAGATCGTGTCCTGCAGGTCGGTCAGATAGGCGCGGCGCGATGTGGACACCGGCTTTCCCGCCGCCTTGGCCTCCAGATATGCCTGCCTTGTCCTGTCGAGCTTTGCCCTTGCATGGGTCATGATGACATCACGCTGTCGTTCAGGCAGCGCAAATCCGGTGCAACGCTCGATATGAGCAATAAGCTCTTCAACCTCGGCGTCTACATCAAAGCTCTCGAACCACGGAGCTTTTCCCAGTCTCGCTACCATGTGCCCACCCTCGACCATTCAATAATATATTATCGTATATCATATTCAGCAGATCGCAAGCAGATGTGTGCGTCGTGCAGCCAGACATGGAAAAAGGGGAACCGTGGTCCCACGGCTCCCCTTTGGGCTCAGATCGTCTCCCCCTCGCGCGCCGATTAGGCGACCAAGGACAGCCCCGTGCCTGCATCCTGCGGCTGCTCACCGCTGTCGATGAACGGGATGATCGAGAAGGTCTGCCCGCCGCGCTGCTCTTCGTTCTGCACGGCGTTGACGCGCAGGTCGCCATCGGGCGTGTTGATCAGCAGCGACAGATAGTCATTGCCCGTGCGGCTGCTTTTCGCCATCCAGGCCGAGCCGACGCGGATCGGCGTGCCCCGGGGCGAGCTGACCTCGATCCGGTAATCGGGGTGGGTCTCCTCGGATTTGTAGCTGTTCTCGATCAGTATGAACTCCAGATCGAACATCATGTTGGCGATGTAGCCGGTGAAGGCGTTGTCAGCGTCCATGGCGGTGAGCTCGCCCGAGATCGAGCCGGATTTCATCAGGCCGTTCGAGACCAGCGGGATGATCTCGAACGCGCCGCTCTGGGCCGCGCGCGCCTCTTTCGTCTGCACCGCGTTGACCCGGAACGGGCCCAAGCCGACATCGATCTGCATCGAGATGTAGGGGTTGCCGCTGGTATTGCCGGTCTCGTTCCAGGCCGTGCCGATGCGCACCTTGCGGCCCGATTTGTTAATCGCCGTCACGTCGTAATCAGGGCTGCGTGCGGACATCTTCGGGCGGGTTTCAAGCTGGATGGCGACATCGAAGCGCGTCGAATGGATCATGCCGGTGTATTCGGCGGCTGCGGTTTCGGCATTGCGGGTGAGGTTTCCTGCGAACATGGGATGGTTCCTTTTGGATTGGCCGGTGCCTGACGTCCTTGCCAGCGCATCCGGGATTGCTTTCTCGACCCCTTGAGGGATCACAAATCAGAAAGCTTGCTTTTCTTTCAGCCCCGCCAACTGGTCAGAGCTGCCGTCCGAGTGGGAATGCACCCGCGCCTCCGGGTGCTGCGCCCCTCCCCTGCCCGTCTGGTCTTGATTGGCTGCCCGGATTTTCTGCGGCGTCCTTCGATTGCGCGATGAAGAACTCCGCCTCTTTGCCATTCAACCGGTGCCCGCCCCGGTCGGTCAGGCCGATACAGCTGCCGTTCGGCACATAGGTGATGAGGTACTGACCGAGCCGGTCCTTGTGGACAACGTAGCCGGTATTGGCCCAGTGCACGGTCTGGCCGGCATCGACGGCGGCCTTGATGTCTTCGAGTATCATGGGGTCCTCCTCAAGAAGAGTGGTGGGAAAAGATGCAAGAAGCCCGGTCGTCCAACCAGGCTTCCGTGCGGCATTCATTTGGCAAAAAGCCGGGTTCTGTCAGGCACCTTGCGTGGCTTGCATCGCGCGCGCAGCCATCCAATCCTTCAGGCCAAGAACCGTTCTTCCGGCGACGACCTCGGAGGCCCAGGCAAGCCTTGGGTCGCCGCAGGGCTCGGAGCCGGTGTGCCGGTCGATATGGCCGTTGGCCATCCATGGCTCGGGCTGGATCCGTCGCAGCCAGTCAGCCATGCTCGGGATGCGGCCCTGGCAGTCTTCACGGATATGCTGCTCGCCGATCCAGCGCACGGGTATGTCCCGACCAGCGCTATTGGTCAGGGTCAGGCCGAAGACACGTTCGGCTTCAAACAGGCCTTGAGCATGATGGCGCATCGCTCGGTGCGTGAAGAGCGCGAGGTGCTCTTTCGAGGCATCGAACCAATCGTGGATCGCCTGATAGTCAGACGGCACCCCGCCGAATTTCCGGGCAGAGCTTTCAGCATGATGAAGCGGATGGGCCATCTCACAGTCCTTCGTCATAGCTGTGCGCGCATTCAACGTAGCGGTCCGCATGATCGAGGGTGATGCTGTCGCCCGTGATGTCCCAGGTCAGCGTGCCGTAGCCGCCCTCGTTGTTCTCGAACCCCGGGTGATGGTGATAAGCGAGTGACCAGGCGAAGTCGCCAACCTCTGTCAAAAGCGCCTCCGGCAGTTTGACCTCCGCAGGCTGCACATTCACGTCCTCGACATTGCCAGAGTCGCCATAGCCTTCGTATTCGGCGGTGACCTCGCTGATGCCAAGCGCGCGTAGTTGCGTAAGCAGCTCCGCTCGGGATGCTTTCAGGGTGGTTTCGCGCTCTGCGCGCCACTGAGCCGCCATTGCGGCATAGTCGATCTGGGGATTGGTCATGGGTCCGTCCTCTTGTCTGAATTTGGGGGGCCGGGCGTGGCATTGGTCAGCCCCCTCCCGGAAAGCGCAGACCGGTCAAATCCAGATCCGCGACGACCGACCCAAAGCCCGCTTTGACTTTTCAGGCGGCTTGGTCTGCCGTGATGGCAGGCCTCTGCCCCACGATCCGGGCCAGAATGCTTTCCGTGTCGATCCCGTCCCCATGCGGCAGGAACACCCGCAGCTGGAAGACGATGATCTCAGTGAAACAGCCAAGCGCTTTGAGGCTTTCGATCATACCCCGATCCGCACCGCCCAGCTCGAGGCGCATCTCGCCTGCGACGCGGCGACGGGTCAGGGTCAGACCCCGGCCCAGATCGACAGATACGGTGGTGCCGAGGGCGGCGGTCAGAATATCCTCCGGTGTTTGCGGATTGGAGACGAGGAAGCGGGAGCGCAGCGCGGCCGCCCCTTCTTCGCTCAGCGTGCGCCCGATCATCGCCGTCGCCCCGTCCGGCGTGACCCGGTAGATACGTTCATTGGTGGTCGGAATATCCTTCCAGATCGGCAGCAGCAGCCCGATCAGCAGGTAGAGCTTGGTCGTGGTGGTCTTGGGAAGTGCAGCGGCCTCGGCATCCCAAAGCCCTGCAAACTCAGGCTTGCCGATCTCTTCCCAGGCCGAGGACTCGAACCGCGTCTCCTCGAGGTAGCTCGACCCATTGGGCCGCACCGCCTTGCGCATCAGCGTGACGATGTCCTCGTCATACATCTGCATGGGCCGCGCCGAGATGAGAGCCGCGCGGCCGGAGGCGCGATTTACCATGGGTAGCTTGTCGGGATTGCGCGAAATGGCCTCTTCGGCACTAAGGACGTGGACCGGGTCGGTGACCTCCAGCCCGATGATCCGCGTCACCGCGCCGGATTTCGGGCAGGTCCAGAGATCCTCTGTGGAGACCTGCTCGATCCTTTCGCCACGCAGGGTTTCCACGCCGAGATCGAGCGTACCCGCTGCGCGCGCCCGTTCAGTCTGATCGGCAATCCGCCTCATGAACTCGGCAAAGAGCGCGTTCTGCATGTGGATGGGAAGGGCCAGAACCCGGTTCAGAAACCGCTGGATCGGGGGAAGCTCCTCAAGGAGAACCCCGTCCTTGTCGATCAGTCGCAGGGCCGTCCAGTCGGTGAAGCTCTCGTAGCTCATCGCCTCAGCGCGCCCGGCGGCAAGATCGGCGAAATACCCGCGCAATGCCGCCCGCGCGATCGGGCTTTCGAGATTGTCCTCCTCGCGGAACATGCCTTGCGAGCCGGTTTCGCGCTGGCCCTTGGTCAAGGCTCCCAACTGGTCGAGGCGTTTGGCGATTGTCGAGGTGAAGCGCTTCTCGCCATGCACATCGGAGGTGCAGACCCGGAAGAAGGGCGCACTGACCTGGGCCGAGCGATGCGTGCGGCCGAGCCCCTGGATGGCCGCATCGGCGCGCCAGCCGGGCTCCAGCAGGTAGTGCCGCCGCCGCTTCTGGTTTTTCGCGGTTTGCGCCGCATGATAGGACCGACCCGTGCCGCCCGCGTCCGAGAAGATCAGGATATCCTTCTCGCCGTCCATGAAGGCTTGGGTCTCGGAGGAATTGCTGCTGGCCGAGCGTTTCTCGATGAAGAGGTGTCCATCCTCGGCCTTCAAGGGACGGATCGAGCGCCCGGTCACTTCCGCCACGGCCTCGTCGCCAAAGACCCAGAGGATCTGATCCAGCGCCGAAGGGATCGGCGCCAGCGTCATCAACTCCATCATGGCCGCGTCGCGCAGGGCGAGCGCCTCGCGCGAGACGACCAGCGCGCCAGTTTCATCGCGGAGCGGCTCGGCCACCATATTGCCGTCGATCTCGACCAGCTTTTGCGCATGGATCGGGAAAGCCTGTTCGAGGTATCCCAGGACGTAGTCGCGCGGCGTTAGCGCGCCCTCGACGAGTTCATCCTCCGGGTCCATCGTCTCAAGCCGGCGTTTCAGCAGGCTCTCACCTGTCGAGACCACCTGGATGACGCAAGCCTTGCCCGCCGCCAGATCTTCCTCGATGGCGCGGATGATGGTCGGAGCTTTCATACCCATCAGGAGATGGTTGAAGAAGCGCTGCTTCGTGCTTTCAAACCGGGACTTGGCCGAGGCGCGAGCGGCCGAGGCATTGGTCTCTCCCGAGGCGTCGTTGACGCCGGTCGCTGTCAGCGCGGCCTCGAGATTGTGGTGGATCGTGCGAAACGCACCCGCATAGGCGTCGTAGATCTCGATCTGGGCAGGGGTGAGCGCGTGCTCGAGCACGTCATACTCCACGCCATCGAAGCTGAGGGCGCGGGCCGTGTAGAGACCGAGCGTCTTGAGATCACGCACGACCACCTCCATGGCGGCGACACCGCCTGCTTCCATCGCCGAGACGAAACTCTCGCGGCTCGGGAAGGGGTATTCGGGCCCCAGCCCCCAGAGACCGAGACGCGCGGCGTAGGCGAGGTTGTGCACGCTCGTGGCGCCTGTGGCCGAGATGTAGAAGACACGGGCGCGCGGGGCCGCGAGTTGCAGCCGGAGGCCTGCAAGGCCCTGCCGCGAGGGTTTGACCCCCCTGCCCTGCTCTGACCCGGCCGCATTCTGCATGGCATGGGCCTCATCAAAGGCCAGCACGCCGTCGAACTCCGCGCCCATCCAGGCGAGGATTTGGCTCAGCCGCGTGGTGCCGCATTTGCCCGCGGAGCGCAGCGTGGCGTAGGTGACGAAGAGGATACCGTCGCCCATCGGGACGGGCTGGTCCGGTTTCCATTTGGAGAGCGGCTGGATGTCGGCGGGCGAGCCGCCAAGATCGGTCCAATCGCGGATCGCGTCCTCGATGAGCGTGGCGGATTTGGAGACCCAGATGGCCTTCCTGCGTCCGGCCAGCCAGTTCACGAGAATGAGCCCCGCGCATTCGCGGCCCTTGCCGCAACCGGTGCCGTCCCCGAGGAAATAGCCGAGGCGATAGGCCCGTGCATCCGGGTCATCATCGGCGCGCGTCAGCTTGGTCTGGTCGTCATCGATCGTGAATCGACCGGGCAGGTCGCGCCCATGGGCATCATGCGCCATGATGATGGTTTCCAGCTGCGCCTTGGAGAGATGTCCCTCCTCGATCAGTCTGGCAGGCAGGCGCAATTCCGCACTGGCCGTGCCTGAGGGCACCGGCGGTGCGACAGAGGCCATGGCGATGCTTTCGACGAGTGGCGTTGGATGTTCCTGCGCGCCCGCGATCTCGATCCGCTGCGGACGGTAGCGCGCATAGATGTCCGAGATCGGGGTGTTGTCGCGCGGGATATCAAGGCTCGTGAAAACTAGCGGGACAACGGCATTGGCCCGGGGTTTGGAGGCGGCGACAGGCGCAGCGGCGGTCTTGCGCGGAGCAGAGGATGGAACGGTCGGCCGAGCATGAGGGATCGCCGCTGCCTGTTGTACGGGGCGCATCTCGGGCCGGGTTGCGGCCACGGCGTCGACAAAAGGAAGGGCTTCATCTAAGTCCCGGACACTGGCGCGGATCATCTCGCCGTCTTCCTGCACCTTGTCGAAGACCATCAGCTGGGTTTCCACAGTTGTGCCGAGCTTGCGGTAGACCTGTCCCGGCATCGTGAGGGCCAGGCGCGGCGTCAGGAGACCGCAAGCGCGTGACCAATGCGCGGCATCGCGTTCGGGCGTGAACCCCGGCGGCATAATCGCCACAAGCCGCCCGCCGGGTGCCAAGCGCTTCGCGGCCGCGATGAGATGTTTGGCGGCGATGTGCTTGTCTCGGGAGCGATCGACCGAGGAGGCGAAGGGCGGGTTCATCACCGCGACGTCGGGTAGAACCGGCGACTGCAGCAGATCGTCGATATGCTCGCCGTCATGGCCCGTCACATCGCCGCCAAAGACCGCGCACAAAAGGCGCTGGCGAAAGGGGTCGATGTCGTTGAGCACAAGCGTGGCACCAGCCCGGGTAGCGAAAGCAGCCAGGGCACCGGTGCCAGCCGAGGGCTCCAGCACGGTCTCGCCCTTGCTGATCGCCGCCGCCCGCGAGACCAGCGCCGCAAATGGCAGCGGCGTGGAAAACTGCTGCAGCCGGATCTGCTGCTCTGACCGGCGCGTTTCCGTCAGGAGCCGTGAGGCAAGCAGCTTTGCAGCGGCGATATCACCTGCCGCGCCGTCCCCACGCAGCAGCACCTGGACAGCCGCAGCCTGCATCAGGTCATATGCCATGCGCCAGTCCCAGGCACCGCCAGCATCGCTGCCATGAAACGTCTCGCGCATGATGCGCGCGAGCGCTGAGCTACGCAGGGGTTGATGGTCGATCTCCGCGCCGATTTCCGCCAGCGCAGTGGCGAGATCAGCGTTGGAGATTGAAAGAGTCGGGTTCGCCGTTTTGGGCTTGGTCATGGGGATTTTCCTTTGGATCAAGGTCTGAGTTCCAAAGGACAAAAAGCCCTCTTTTGCTTTTCGGGGTGATGAGGTCAGACCGCGCTGACCTCCAAGGCTTGGTCAGGACTTGGGTTCGACCTGCCGCTTCGCATCAATCAATGCCTGTGCGGCCTGCATCACCTGAACCTGTGAAGTTCCAGCGTGTGCATCCTCGAGCGCGGCCTTTACCGTCATGCGAAACCACGCGTCATACGCATTCGCTTCAGCGGCCACGGACATACTCCTCGAGATCCATATCCAGCAGCTTGCCGAGGTCATCGGGCATGTCTGCAACGCGCACAGAAAATTGCGAATGCTTCCATTTCATCCGAGATGCGCCTTGCCCACCAGTGCCGAAGTACGGTTCTTCCTTACCCGTTGGGTCCATTGCGCTTTCTCCGACTATACTATGGGTCGATGCTACATCACCCAGAGTGGTGCCGTAACCGGCAAGGCCGTAAGGTTCACAGCTAACCGGGCCACTTACCGATCGGGCGCCGCTTCGACAGCCGTCTCGAACCGCTTGTCCGCCGCCGCAGCGTCTTTCAAGAGCACGTCGAAATTGTCAGGTGGATTTCCATCTTCCAGCATCCCTTTGAACGTCGCATAGGCATCCGTCTTGCTGCCGTAGGCGCGCAGAGTCTTATCGTCGTTCACCCAGGCCACCAGGATGACCTTGGCATCGCTGTTGAAGCGGTAGAACAACCGATACTTCTGGAAGAATTTCGCCCGGAACCAGTGCTTGCGATGATCGCCGAGCGTGCCGCCTTGCCGGAAAGCGGCGGCACCCGGGTCCGCCGGTATGGCCTCGGTGACCAGCTTGAAGATGGCTGCCAGCCGTTTCGTGGGGTTTTTCTTGCGCCAGGTCTTTGGATCGCGTGCCTTACGCGCTTCAACCTCCTCGATCAGCCCTTCGAGCTGGTCCAGAAAGAGCGGATGCGCATAGATCGACCATCCGTTTACGACGAGGGGCGCTTGGGCTGGCACGCTATCGCCGCTCATTCATCCTCGAGCGATAGCGGCGCATCGAGATCGACGTCAACGTCTCCGACCAGTGCTGCTAGACGGCCATGCAAAGCCCCATTGAACGCCCGAATGCGGTCCGGATGCGCCTTGATATCGGCCTCGACAAAATCGAGAAAGGCGCCGAGCGCAGGATCATCCTCGTCGCTGCGCACGGGCTCGATATAGACCCTGCCACTCGGCTCGGTGCAGTAGCGAATCTGGTCGCCCTTGCCCAGCTTGAGCTGTTTGCGCACACCCGCCGGCACGGTCGTCTGATACCGATCCGTGAGTTTCGAGACATCTTGTGCGAGCGCTGTCATGGCAGTCTCCTGAAAGAATGGGGTCTTTGCTGCCTGCGATAGGTAATGCATTTGCATTGCCCTGTCAAGATAAGCCGCAGGATCTGCTGTCGCCGGCAGGTCGATCAACGGTTCGGCACAGCACCTATTCTCGCCCCGCCAGGAACTCCGCCAGCACTGGGCTGACCGCGCCCTTTGCGGAGCTGAGCAGCTCCGAGCCCGCAAGCGAGGCCTTCGAGAGACGTACGAGCCCACCGGTTTCCTCGATGCGATAACAGCGACGCTTTTGCCGCCCGCGCCTGTAGTGCGTCGCGGTGACGATCTGGCAGGTGCTGCCGTCGGTCAGGGTCACAGGTGCTGCAAGCTTGATCTTGTCGCCTTCGGCATAGTCCGGGATCGCAGCCCAGTCCCGGCAACGCTGGCGCCAGGCATGGGCGTAGCTGGCCGGGTCTTTCAGGTCGGAGAGGAGCTCGATCAGCCCAAAGGGAGCGCGAGACTCGTTCGAGCCAGCGCTTTCCTCCATATCCTTGTAGCCCCAGCAGCCATCATCGTATCGGGTGAGGAAGACAGCCCCGAAGGTGATCGAGCCGTCAGGATCGGTGACATAGGTTGCGTCTTCGACAGGGGTGCCGTCGAGACTTGTGACCTTTGCCGCCGCATACCAGGTGGAGCCAACCTTGCAGGCCTTGACCAGTTCGGTCTCGCGCGTGTCGCCCTCGAAGGTGCAAAGCCGCGTGATTTCCGCCTTCTCATCCGCGTAGGATTTGACGCGACGGTCCGTGTAGAAGAGCCAACCCATCACGCCACCCTCCGATCATCGAGTTCCATGAGCGCATCGAGCGGCACGCGATAGGGCTGCATGGCGTCGAAATCCTCGCAATTGCCGCAGTTCTGCACGATCGCGAAGGTGTCGCAGGCATCCTTGAGGATGACCCGGAAGGTGCCGCCGAGCCCCGAGGGCACCTCGTAGGTCCCGCCGATGAGATAGTCCGAGGCCCGGCGCACGAAGACGCGGATGCTGTGGCCATCGGTGGCGAGGCGGATGGCCCACTGCCCTCGGTCGATAAGCACCTGCACATCGTCGAGGATGTCGGTGTAGAACTGGCCGGTCAAATCGCGAAACGCCATGCGGCGCTGCGCCATCCAGTCGGTGTCCCGAAACGGGTTCATGCCATCGGCGAAAGCAAAGGACGGATCGGCCTGCTCGGTCGTGACGATGCGGGTGGTCGTGCCATCGATGCCATTCGAGCGCAGATGCACGCCGTTGCCGATGATGAGGATCAGGGCCGGCCTGTCCACGGGTCCGTTCCAGTTGGGCAGGAAGGTCTTGCAGGCGCGCGCATGGGCGATCTGCGCCGCAACTGCGGAGGCAGAGAACTTGAGAATAGCCATGGGGATGTCTTTCTGTTCGGTTTGGAAGAGGGTCGACCCGCGCAGGGAATGCCTCGCGCGGGTCGCGTGATGGCTCAGGCCGCTTGCGCGAACTCGCCGTCAGGTTCCGGGGTTTCCGTGATCGGCGCCGTCTCATCACAGGCGCCACCGGCGGTCTGCATCATCGGCGGGCACCAGGCGGCAACGGCAGCGCGCTGCGCGTCCGTGAGTGTGGCGAAGGGTTCGGCAAAGAGCTTGTCGCAGAAGGCGACGATTTCCTTCTTGCTCGACGAGGCCAGCGTCACCGCCTCCTGGGCGAGACCCAGATCCTCGCCGAGGATCTTCAAGAGCCAGGCCTTCTTGAAGCGGTTGAAGAGCGCCGCGTTCGGCGTCCAGTGGGCGCGAATGTTGGGCATGATCTCGATCTCGAAGTCATGCATCAGGCTGTCGCGCTGCCGATCCCGGGCAAAGCAGGACTGCGTGGTGCTGGCCGTCGCATAGGCGACGAGTTTGGCCTTCTCGCCTTCCTCGAGTGCGCGAAACGCCGCGAACTGATCCGCGGGCGGGCGGGTGTCATCGAGCCACGAGAGGTCAAGCGCATCATGCGCCACCGCCGCCTGCTCAAGCGAGGTGCCATCGATCTCGTCCATCTTGGCGTGGCTGCGGTATTCCTTGCGAGCCTCTACCTTGATCGCCTGCGTGACGCTCATGCCGCGACCCAGAACGTCGCTCACCAGCTTGAAGAGCGTCAGATCGAGCGTGGCCTCCGGATGCAGCGCCATCGCGGCGCCAAGGGCCATTGCCCGCTCGGTCTTGAGGTCCTCGGCCAGCGAGGCCGGGTAGGTGATCTCGCCGGGGTCCGGGGCCTCCTCGCCCGTTCGGTTGCTTGAAGAGCCACGCCCGCCCTCCTCTTTCGCGGTGTCCTCCGGGCGAACGAGGCCAACATGGAGCGTGGTCTGACCACCCTGCCACGACGCGATCACTCCAGATCGCGCCAGGTCCTCGGCGCTGTAGGCCTCCTGCAGATCGCGCGCTTCCTCTTCCAAGGTGTCCACGCGCTCGTAAAGGGCGTTGTAGGCGTCGTCTTCGAGCCCCTCGTCCTCCATTTCGAGCTGCAATTTCTCAAGCTCGGCGGTGATCTCGTCCACGCGCTTCTGGGCAGCCTCATCGGGCTCGATCGGGCCGGGATAGACGCGGCCGTAGTCCGCCATGGTCGCGTAATCGTAGCGGACCATCGCATCGGCCCAGGCAAAGCCCAGCTTCATACGGGCCTCTTCGGCGGCGGCGGTCAGTTTCTCGAGCAGGATGGTCTCGACCAGCGCCGCATCCTCGAGCACGGAATGCTCTTCCAGAAGGTCAGCCGCAACGGCGCCGCCCCGCGCCTCGTAGTCCGCGCGCACGAAGGCTCCGATATCGTCGCTGACCTGCACGCCGCGGGACTTGAGCGCCTGGCGGACCGTATAAGCCTGCAGGTAGCTATCTTCCTTGGTGAGCGCCTCGAAGACCTCGCGCTGCACCTCCTGGCTCGGATGCTCCGCAAAGGCCTTCATCGTGTCGAGCGTGATCGTCTTCGCCCGAGCGGCGGCGCGGATGTCGGGATGGATCAGACCGTAGCGCAACCGGCCTTTCACGGCGGCGATCGTGGTGCCGAAGGTCTTGGCGATGGTCTCGGGCGTCTGACCGTCGAACTCCATCATCCGCGCAAAGGCCTCGAATTCGTCGATGGCATTCATCGGCGCTTGGGTGATGTTCTCAGCAAGCGACAGCGCCGTCGTCACGTCGCAGTCTTCCGGCACGAGGCGGCAGTCGATCTTGGTCTTCGCGGTGAAGCCCTTCGCCGCCTTGTCGGCAACCAGTTCCTTCAGCGCGGCGTTGCGCCGGCCGCCAGCGAGCACGCCGTATTTGCCGTCGATCTTCTGGACCAGGAGCGGCTGGAGCAGGCCCAAGATAGCGATACTGGCCTTCAGATGTGCGATGTTCTCGGGGTCGTAGGTTTCCGGAGAGTTGCTGCGCACATTGGCGGGATGCGGAACCAGATCGCCGATGGCGACTGTGAGAGGGGCAAAGCTTGTGGTCATGGGATATCCTTCCAGGTGGGTGAGATGCGGCCTGCGCGCTTGCGCGTGACCAATCCCCGGCTTCAGGGATCACCACGACAAGAGGCCCGCTTTCCCTTTTGAGGGGTCAGTAGGCCTTCATCGTCTCAGATGTCAGGGGGGAGGAGTCCCCTGCCCTACCAGTCGCGCGCCAGCATGATGGTCAGCACGCGCATGGTGGTCGCGGGATTGTCCGGGGCCTCAGCCCCGTAGCGGAAGTCGGAATCGGCTTCGTACAAATCCAGTTTCCAGAACACGGTCTCGCCCCGGATCTCGAACGCCCCGAAATCATGCCATCCTTCGGGATCGTTCTCGGGCTCGAAGGTCTCGAACATGCCCGTGGCCTTCACCGCCTCGGCCATGAAGCCGTCGCCAGCCTCCAAAATCGAGCGGGTGACATGCATGCGGCCCTGTATGGGCTGCGCGGGCGGCACCCCGAGGCAAGCGAGCTTGCGAAACGCGTCGTTCTGCGCGGCGATCACACTCGGATCAGAGCGGTCTGTCTGGGGTTGTGCGGTGCTGGTCATGGGGCATTCCTCTGTGAAGTTGAAACACCCATCTCAAAGCCTGCTTTTTCTTTTCCGCCTGGCGGCGGGACCGAAGCAGAAGGTGCCCTACCCGAACAATCCCTTAGGTCTGTAATTCGGGTTGGGGATGGTTTCGATCCAGCCGCCCTGCTCCTTGATGGTCTCAAGCGCTGCCGAGAGTGGATAGGCACCCTCGGACGCGCTCCACCAATAGGCACTGCGCTTGAAGGTGATGATCTTGCGGCGGCCGTCAGCGAAGCAGGCCACCCGCAGCGTCTTGGGTTCCTTGCGTGGCATAGATGTCTCCGTTCTCGCTGTGGTCAGGCAGCCTCGGCGCTGCGCCCTGCCCTGCCTGCCTCCGATCTGGCGATCAGATAGTCGCAGGCGCGCTGTGCGTCCGCGGCGTGCTTGAAGATCGCACCCTTGTCCGACCGAAGAACGCGCAACCAGTTGTGCAGGTAGGCGGCATTCATCTCGAGCGTATGCGCCGTGAAGCCGAGCGTCTGACCCAGGAACACCGAGGTCAATTCCGCGACGATCTCCTCTCGCGCATAGGATGTGTTGCCAAACTTCGAGAACCCGAAATCGCGGTTCAGTCGATGGGGGGCTTTCGTGGCATGGGCCAGCTCATGGGCCCAGACCCCGTAGAAATTGCGCGGGTCCTGGAACCGCGTGAGGGACGGCATGTAGACCTTGTCCACGGGCGGCAGGTAGTAGGCTTCCGTGCCGGTAAAGACGGTCGTGATGTCGATGGCGTCGAAAAACGCCTGCATGTGCGGGATGGGCTCGGACGGCGGATGCTCGGGCGCGGGCTCCGGGTCGGGGTGGAAACTGTCGGGCAGGCCCTCGATCTGACAGGCATTGAACACGCGGTAGGATTTCTGGAAGCGGAAGATGCGGGCTTCCTCAGAGCTATCATCCCCATCGCTGCGACTGTCCTCATCGGCGGCGTTCGTCCGGCTTTGTCCGTAGTAGACGACGACAGACGACTTCTCGCCCTTGCGAACCTTTGCGTCCAAGGCATTGGCCTGCGGCAACGTCATCCAGAAGGGCGAGCTGTGGCCCGCCATCACGGTGCGCATCGTCAGCAGGAAGTTGTTGACCCCTTGGTAGGGCTCACCGCCCACGCGCAAGGGTCGAGAGCTGCCGCCTGCGGTCCAGGGCTTGCGCCAGGGCAGGACGCCGCGCTCAATGATACGGATGATTTCGTTTGTGATGACCTCGGATGCATCGAATTTGGGCGTGCGGGATCGGGCCATGAATGGCCTCCTTTCGAGTCTTGGTGAGAGGAAATGGTCATCAGATTGACTGACGGGACCGCGGATCGTTGGTGATGCTGGCACCGAGCTTTACGACCATGTCGATGTAGGTGGTCAGCGAGACGGACCTGCCAGGACCGCAAGGGTCAGGGTCCACAGATCCGTCCTGCGCCACCCGCGGCAGGTTCGCAAAGGCGATGACATCGGTGACGGGTCGGAGATCGATGAAGGGCGTCCCTCGTGCGACCGCAAGAGCGGCCAACGGAAAGCGCTCGATCGGCGCGAAACTCGAGACGGTGGTCCAGCCGAGATCACGCAGGACGATCTGGCGTTCGAGCCGTTGTGCCAGCGCCGTCTGACCAGTCCGGCGCAGCTCTCTATGCCGCCACCAAGAGGCTGCGGTTGCGCGGAGCACGCGCAAGACACCTGTTTGCATGGGAATGCCCTTCATCAGGAACGGCAGACCGGAACCCGGCCCGGACCCGTCCGAGGGACCCCCAAGGGCCCTCATCCGTCAGTCACAAAACCCGAAGTCCACTTTCCCTTTTCACCAGCCAACTGGTCCCGGGTAACTGGTAACTACCGAGGGTCCGAAACCACCGCAGATCCCAGTGACTGCATGCAGTAAGTGCCGGTTCCGGTCCAAGATTGGCAAGCCATATCTGCAACCCCTATCCGACTGCCACAGTCTTTGTTATATTATCAATAACTTATCCGATTTTCTCGATCGGCAAGGAACGCTCCTAATGCAACTTCTCAGACCCGAAAATCAGGATTTCCGACGTTCAGAGCAATGCAGCGTTTCGGAAGAGCATGGGAAACGAAGTCACAGCACCTCCTGACAGCTTGAATTTCAGCAATATTGCCGCTATATACCGTCAGTATCACTGCAGGAGCATAGATCATGCACATCACGAACTTTGCTGAAGCCGGGCAATTCGAACCGCGCAAGATCGCCGCAGCGTTGCGCACATCAGCAGAAGAGATCGCATTGACCGTCGGCTTGGGCAAAGACGCGTTGCAGAGGCGAGCCCGCATCGGTTCGGACAAGACGCAGCGCCGCCTGCGCGAATTGGTAGAGGTGCTGAACAAGGTCGAACCCCGCTTCGGCTCGGAACTGATGGCCTATGCATGGTACCGGTCAGAGCCCCTGCCCGGCTTTGATGGCCGGACAGCCATGCAGCTGGTTCAGGAAGGCAAAGCTCAGCAAGTTCTGGAATACATCGACGCGGTCGATGCGGGCGTCTTTGCCTGATGCCGCTGAAAGATGGGCGCTATACAGGACCACTCTATCGTGCACTGAACCCGGTCTATGCGCGTGAACCTCTGTCCGGACGAGGCGCTGAACTTTGTGGAGGGCGCTTTAATGCCAAGGGCACCCCTGCCCTCTACACCTCGCTGGATCCCGCGACCGCTCTTAGAGAAGCCAACCAGGTCGGCAGCCTGCAACCCACGATCCTGGTGTCCTACAAGGCCGACCTTGGGCCTATTTTCGATACCCGCGATCAGGATGGACTTGACCGGTATAACGCGACCGAGGCGATGCTTGCCGACCCTGCATGGCGCATGAAGATGCTCGATGGCCTACTGGTGCCGACACAGGATTTAGCACGCGCCCTCATAGCGGATCGGTTTGCGGGGCTTCTAATCCAGAGTTTTGCGAAGGGCGCGTCATCATCGGACTTGAACATCGTTTTGTGGGCCTGGACTGACAATACCGGTTCTTTGGAAGTGGTGGATGACGAAGAGCGGCTGTCACGCATGTGAGCTGTGAGAATTGGTCTTTCATTTGTCCACCGCGGTGGACTTCGGTTGGCCTAAGGCAACCGGTCTGACCACACGGTATCGACCTAGCGGGTTTGGCTCGGTGGCTTTGATGCACTTGGAGAGACGGTGCATCATGGGAATAGTTACCGGGCAGAAGTCCACCGCGGTGGACACTAGGCGGTTTGCATAGAAGTTTTGGACAGACGCGTGATCAAAGCCATTGGATCAAACTGGGCTTGACGTTGGCCCAAGGTGATACTGTGAAAATACGCTCCAAAGTCCCTGATGCGTTTTCCAAGCTGCAGCATGATGAAGATCGCGCATGACGCTTTCTGAGCTCCTACAGCTTCCTTGGCTTTCTCGAATGTTTCTGGGTGAATGCCCATCATGGGTGCAAGTGTTCGAGCATGGTTTTCAATGTCCAACCAGTTTCTAAGCCTCTCTGTGGAGAATGATGTAGCTTGATCGCAAACTGACGTCAGCAAGTCTGGTTTCAGAGCTTCATTGTCTATGTTGCTATCTAAATCTTTCTTTTCTTCTTCAGACTTAGATTGGTGCCGGACAGTTTGTCCGTCATTGGCGGGCAATTCCATAGTTTCTGGCGGGTCATCTGGGGTATGCAAACTCTGGCATTCTCTGTCTGTGTCTGCGAGCAGCGCGTGGTATTCAGGGAGGCTCAGCTTCCTGCGTAGAGCTTTCCGTGCGTGGTTGATGAATGTGTTGTTGGGATCATGCTCTTCCAGATGGGCGAGCTTTGTAAGGATCTGTTTGCGGACAAATATCCGATCCCGCCGGTTATTTTCCATCTCATGTGCGATGGCGATAAGCTCGCTCGCACGTTGGAGGAGGGGGGTTAGAGACAGTCCATAACTGATGCACTCCCCGCCGGACGAGCGAACGCGGTAGCGCTTTCGGTTCGAGCTGTCATTGCGCTTGATGAAACCGAGTTCGACGAAGCGGTTGATGTGTCTGCGGAGTGTCCGTTCGTCGATTCCGCCGACGCGCTGGCAAATGGAGTCGTTGGACGCGAAAACCGTTTCGCCATGGCCGGGCTTCAAGAAACTGAGCATGGCTTGAAGTGTTTGGATATGGCCAGGACGCAGACCGAATACGCAACGTGCATCTCTAAGTGCCCTGAAGATGGTCCAGATGTCGGTTTCATCCGCAGAAGTTGAGCCGCGTGATGCATCAGCACCAGCGGTTCTGATCGATAGTTTTGTAAATGCCATGGTTTGTTCACGACGACCGTTCGGCCTACAGCTTCCCAGTCTCTTCCCGAGATTTCGCTCAGGAGAAGGCAATAAAAATCCGTCCACCGAATCGGTGACTCTTGACCGGTTTGCTGGAGGTTGCTACATCATGAGTGCTAATCGAATGATGAGGGCTCTCCAGGGGAAACTTTGGGGGGCTCTTTTCTTCTGGCCTTCGCTTTTCTCCTCTGCTCGCGTTACTCTGTGTGGCTTGGGCTAGGACCCAGAGCCGCTCTCATTCCGCCACTGTTCGAAGAGCTTCAAAAGCGCTGCCTCCGCGCGCTCTTCGATCCATTGGCCGAATTCTGGGTTGTCTTTCTTGGCGATCTTGATGGCGATCGTTTTCTGATCGATTGTCAGCGTTCCCACAGAGCTACCGTCCGCATCTTTGACGACGGACGTTAGGCTACCGTTGGCTTGCTTCTTGTCGCTACGTGCCTTGTTCGAGCAAGCCGAGTAGACTGCCTGAAACTTTTCCGCGCTTGGAGTGTCGTCGGGCAGGGCGGCAATCACCTCTTTGGCCGTGTTCACCAGATCTATCTTTTTCGAGAAAGCAGCCAGGTCACCCCATTGCCGTCGTCCGATGCCATGTGCCGGCCCTATCAGCTGTACAAGCCCTTCTGGCAGTTGCTCTATGACGACGCGATGGTTGGACACGCCCTGCCGTGTCAAGCCGAGAGCATCCTGGATGACGTTTGGCTTGTAACCTGATTCCTGCATCTCTTTGATAAAAATAGATTTCTCAATAAAAGACGGGTCTAGTCGGAGGTTGTTCTCTTGGCCCTGTGCTATCAGAGAAGCGTCGTCATCCAAGGTCCGAACGATCGCCTTGACCGTTCCGCCGACCATGCGGATCGCTGCAAGCCTGCGTCGTCCGTAGATGATGCGGTATCTGTCCGGTTGCGCTGACGGACGGACCATAATTGGTACTTGTTGCCCATGCTTGCGAATGCTTTCGGCCAACTCATCAATGCTGGAATCCTCCAGCACCAACCGATCGCGCAGGCCATCCATATCAATCTGGTCGGGGTCGATGTCACGGATCGAATTCGCGGTAATCTCGCGCAAAGAGTCGCGCAATCCGCCAACAGAACCTGGCAGTTTTGCTGCCTTTGATGGGGTAGGGGAGGGGGCCGCGCTCTCCTTCTCTTCCTTTGGTGGCTGATTGAAGATGTTTCGGGCCATCAGCGACGCCCCCATGCCATTTGGATTGTCTGTTCCAACTCATCGCCAACGCCGTTCACGCTGGTCAAAGCGCGATCAATCGTTTTTCTGATGAATTGGCTAGGATCAACTTCGTAGACGGTTTGCTGGGTCATACCAGCGTCCGAGATTGCCGTAGATTTTAACATTGGTTCAGTCATGACTTGTCCGGCCAAGATCGATCTCAAGTAGCCCGCCATTTGCGTCTGGGGCCCGTCCGACGGTTCGTATCTCGTGATCAAGAACTTTACGAAGTCCCAGGTAACGCGCCGGCCAATGGCTTCTTCCACGGCCTTGACCGTTTCCGAAGCAAGTTTCAGGAACTGGCTCATGGAAGCGATGTCGAGCATGCCGGGTACCACGGTTACCAAAAGCCCCGTCGAGGCTGCCAACGCCGTAAGGGTCAAAAAACCAAGTTGAGGTGGGCAGTCGATTAGGACGATGTCGTAATTCGCCTCTACTTCCTCAAGCGCTAGGGCGAGACGCTCCGCAAATATGGGCTGCACCCGGCGAGCAAGGGCGTTTGCCGTCTCGGTTTCGTATTCCGAGAGCATTAGACCCGCTGGGACCATATCGAGCTTATGGAAGTAGGTTTTTTGGACGACGGCTGAGAGCGGAACTTGCTCCTCATATCTCAGGGCATCATAGATTGTGCCGCCTTCGGCGAACTCGAGCTCGGGCCGAAAGCCGAAAAAGGTGGTCAGACTTGCCTGCGGATCGAGATCCAAAACCAATACTCGGTAGCCTCGCAAGGCATACCGTTGTGCAAGATGTATCGTTGCTGTCGTTTTTGACGATCCGCCTTTGAAATTGACGACAGATATCACCTGGAGACGATCGCCCTCACGTCGACCAGGGCGGTAGTTTTCTGCGTTCTTTCCAGTGCGCCCCAGAATATCGCGCAACTCATCAATCTCTTGGGCTGTGTAGAACCGGTGTCCGCGGTTGTCTGTATGCACTTCCGGGAAGCTGCCGTCCTTGTGCCGGTTGCGCAGGTTAGATGTGCTCACGCGCAGGAGGCTGGCGACCTCGGTAGAACTGAATCGACGCAGGGACTTTCGTTCTTCGGGCTCGAAAGCGATCTTCATCTGGCGATCCAAAGACTCAGCCAGATTGTCGGCAAATGCTCCGATGTCGGAAGAGCCTATGCCTTGCGCGTATCCAACGTTACGATCATCCATATCCTGCCGCCCACTCTCGGCCTCTGTTGAGGCTCTTGGTCATTCTGACGGTGTACAGCGTATCTGACGCGTTTTGCCGTCAGAATGGGAATGCCACGATCCAGTGAGTCCGGCAAGAGGAATCTAGATGTAGTGTGAAAGTTATCCACAGCACCAATACGTTCAGTCGCATCAGGATAGCCTCAAACGTTTGATTTTATTGCATTAAGTCAACGTGATCGCGCTTCAAGCTACCAATCCGAATTGTTTGGATGATTTCAGCTAAACCCATGCGACCAATAGCACAATCGACCTTCTGACGGCGTCTGGAGCGATAGATTCAGTTGGATGAGTCCCTGCTAGCTACAGTCGGGAGTGAGCCGATTCTGATGAAATTAGACCAAGTCGCTCCGCTCGTTCCAACAGCATCCTGACGGAGGACGGTTGCCAGCTGGTGCGGCCTCGAGGGGTGCGCTCACGCATGGATTCCAACTGGTCGCAGATCGCTTGTAGCGTGATATCCGGGTCCGACCCTTTGATGGCCGCCACGATGGCCGGCAGGCGGTCATCGGTCTCGCGCCGTCCGGCGCGGCCAAGCACTGCATCGGGCAGGAACCCGTCGCGAACATAGGCCTTCACGGCACGGAGCAGTCGGCTTTGTGTCCAATGGCGATCTGGGGGCAGGGGGCCATTGATGATCCGCAGGACGTCCTCCCAAGCCATATCGGGGCGCAAACGGCGCACATGGGGCACCCAATCCTGCGCAGTTTCGTTCAAGCGCTCCATATAGCCGTCCTGTCGCGCCAGCCGCACCTTGCGCAGCGCAGCGGGATCCTTGGCGCGCAGCCCAGGATTGCCACCAACGCGGCCCTTGGCGCGCGCAGAGACAAGCCCGGCCTTCGTGCGCTCACGTATCAGCGCGCGTTCGAACTCCGCCGCGGCGCCCAGAACCTGCAATGTGAATTTTCCTTGAGGGGAGGCGGTGTCGATGGGGTCCTGCAGCGAGCGGAAGAAAGCTCCCTTGGCCTCCAGACGTTCGATCACCTCCAGCAAGTGTGACAGAGATCGCGCAAGCCGGTCGATCCGCACAACGACCAGCGTATCGCCGCTCTGGACGCGTTCGAGCACGCGTGCCAGCACCGGTCGCGCGCGATTGCCGCCTGAGGCGTGCTCTTCAAAGATCTCGGCACAGCCCGCCGATTGCAGCGCCTCGGACTGGGGCAGGGGGGTCTGATCCTCTGTGGAAACACGGGCGTAGCCTATCAGGGGCATGAAAACGGGCCGTTTGCAATTTTATGTATCACCAATAAACGACCGTTTGGCGACGGCGGGTTAAGGCTCCCCAACATTGACCGAAACCTCGCATTGGCATATATTGCCAATAAGGAGATGTATTCCATGGTGACACGCAACGTTGTTCTGACTGAAACCCAGGACCAGCTGGTTCAGGCTCTGGTCGCGTCCGGCCGCTATCAGAATGTGAGCGAGGCTCTGCGCGCGGGGCTGAGATTGCTTGAGCAGGAAGAGGCTCAACTAGTCGGCATTCGGAGCGGCCTTTTGGAAGGTCTTCA
Organism: uncultured Marivita sp.; assembly: GCF_947488135.1. GTDB lineage: Bacteria > Pseudomonadota > Alphaproteobacteria > Rhodobacterales > Rhodobacteraceae > Marivita. Next base: position 37,021 of record NZ_CANKYW010000011.1, read on the forward strand.
GCAGGCAGAACGCCGTGACTTGGCCGAAGGGAGTGGGGCGGATGCGGTTCGCCGGGCCTTTGCGAGGGCACGGACAACGTCATGAGTCGATCTTTTCGACTGACACGTCGTGCAGAAGAAAGCCTCGTTGAGATCGCCCTCTGGACCATCGAGACCTTCGGACCGGGTCAGGCGGATATCTACGAGGCGGAACTCCTTTCCCGTTGTGATGCTATCGTGAATGGCCAGGCACATAGCCGAAGCTGTTCAATTCTAGTCGATGACGCTGCAGACCTCAGATACTTGAGGGCAGGGGAGCATTTTCTGGTATTCCTGGATCGGCCTGAGGAGGTCATCATTGCCGATATCCTGCATTCCCGCAGCGATCTGCCGCGTCACATTGCGGCTCTGACAGCACTCAGACTCAATGACAGTTGAACTTATTCAAAGGCCCGCGGCCTTGGTCAGGTTCACCCGGAACCGGTCGCGGCGGCGCTGGTAGCGGCGAGTCATCTCGGCGGAGGCATGGCCTAGCTGCTTTTGGACATAGCGTTCATCGATCTCGGCCGAACTGGCGAGGCCGGCGCGCAGTGAGTGACCAGAGAAGAGGGCGAGGCGGTCTTTCTCAGGCAGGTCCGACCGGATGCCGGCGTCAAGGACGGTGCGCTTGATCAGCCGAGCGACATGCTTGTCGTTGAGCCGTGCATCGAGGGCGCGCTTGCCATCGCGCGAGGTGCCGACGAAGACCGGACCGAAGTCGATCTTCGCAAAGTGTAGCCATTGCTCGAGCGCGTGCACGGGGCAGGTCTGGTCCCTGGAGCCGCGGCCAATCTCGACTTCGCGCCAGCCAGTCTTGGCATTGAGGGTGAGCAGGGCACCCATGTCGAAGATTTCGATCCAGCCGCCAGAATCCGGTGTGTCATCCTTGTGAACGTCGAGGCTGACGATTTCCGAACGGCGCAGACCCCCGGCATAGCCAATCAGTAGGATCGCCCGATCTCGCAGCCCGCGCAGGTCGAAGGGCAGGGTGGCCACCATAGCGAGGATGTCTTCCGGCAGGATCGCTTCTTTCTGCTCGGGAGGGCGTGCGTGCTTGCGCTTGATCCCGGCCAGAACCGTGGCGATATGACGGTTCTTGCGATCAAGCGAAAAGCCGCGTTGTGCGTAGTTCCAGGCGAGACCCGAGAGGCGCCGGTCGATGGTGCTGACCGATAGGGCAGGGGAGGGGCCGGACCTGGAGGCCAGATCGGCGAGATACAGCCCGATCATCTCGGGCGAAGGAGGCAGGGGCTCTGTCCCCTTCAGCCGACACCAGCGCGTGAAATGCGCCCAGTCCTTCGCATAGGCCTTCAACGTGTTCTCCGAGGCCGATTGTCTTGCGTAATCCCGTGCGGTGTCGACCAGCCGATCCAGCCTGCCGGAGCCGGCAACAAACGAAGGGAGTGTCAGAGCATCGCTGGCAGACGGATCTCTCTCGTCATCTTCGTTGGGTGAGGGGCCGTTTGGTAGCTCCGAGTGCGATTTTTCGTGGTTTTCTGGCATGTCTCCCAGCATACTTTTTTATGTCCGATAATGCAAACTTATTGGACACAGCGAAGATCAGCGAAGCGGGGCGGTTTCTACATCATATTGTGGACGAAAGCGCCGTGAGAGACTAGTGTTGTGGCATGACATATCAGCCCGCCACCATCTCGAACGACCTGACTACCCTACCGCAGCTTCCGGGATGGGTCACCTCAGCACGGGCAGAAACCCTTGAAACTGTGGCCTTTCGGTTGGGGGCGGCTCTCACGGTGCTCGATCAGTTGGTTTCCGATCCGCGGCATGGTGTGCCGGTGAGGCTGCTGGCCAATCGGCTGGCGCTGAGCGCGGCAACCGCCACCTCAAAACTGGAAGGACGGCTGGCGCGGGAGGCGGATATCCGGGATGCCTACCACCTAACGCCGCCCGGTGAGGCGCGGGGGCCCGATGGCGATCTGCTGGCCTTCTGGCGCGCGGCCGGTCGGTTGCGTTCCGGTGGGGTCGGTGCAATCGCCGATTTAGTTGGAGCGGAATTCGCGAGCTTCGTAGGAGTCTGGCTCGATGCGGGAATGAAGCGGTCCCGGACCGATGGGCCGCTGGTGGGCTGCGTCGCCGTCCTACGTGCCGTGCTCGAGGTCGACGACCGGGCGGAGCGGGTCGCCTGCCTGTTCTCAGATGTTGTCCTGGCGCGGACGCTGAACTGGAAATTCGTGCTGCCGGTTTCGGCACAGCACCTCACAAAGACGGCGCTGCGGGAGCTGACCGCAGAAAGGGAGGGGGCCGAGCTGGCTGTTCAGGTACGAATCCTCGAGTGCATCCAAGAGACGATCCAGTTGGCAACGGACGTCGCCCGCCGCGCCACCGCCCTTCGCAGTGTCGCCCCCAAGCTGAGAGCGAAAGGATCGGACGCAGCGGTCGACCTGTTCCTGACCGAGGATGCCGTGGCCCCGTCGTCCATGCTGTCGCCGCGCATTCGAGGAACCAACATTCCCATGACCGATCGGGCGGCGCGGCGGTTCTGCGACCGGTTGGTCGAGTTGGGTGTCGCACAAGAGCTAACCGGACGGCCGACGTTCCGGTTCTACGGGATCGCGCCATGACAGTCGCGACCCGGAAACGGAAATCCGCGGAGGAGGGCGGCGCCGTCTTCGATCGGGAGTTAGACGATCTTCCGCAAGAGCTACGCTGGCGGGAGTGGATGGTGCGGATCGAGGCGGTGCTCTTCGCCAGCGCGTCACCGGTCGGCCGCGACGACCTGGCACGCGTGGTGGGGCAGGGGGCCTCGGTGGAGATGTTGATCGACGATATCCGGGCCGAGTTGACCGGCCGTCCTTACGAACTGGCTCAGGTACCGGGTGGATGGATGTTCCGGACCAAGACGCAGTTTGCTGACGCCATTCAGGCCGCTGCCGACCTGGGCGATCAGTCGCTGGCCTTCACCGAGATGGAGATGGGCGTGCTTTGCGCCATCGCCTATCATCAGCCCATCGACCGCGCCGGCCTTGCAGACATCTTCGGCAAGGAGGTCAGCCGCGATCTGTTGGGCCGGCTGCGCCACAAGGAGCTGATCGCAAATGGTCCGCGGTCGCCGCGGCCGGGGGCGCCGCATACCTTCGTGACGACAGATACGTTTCTAGTGACCTTCGACCTGCAGAGCCTGCGGGACCTCCCGGAGCTTGAGCTATCGAAGCCTTGATGTCCGAAATATGCAGTAAACTTCGGACACTTAACGTCGCCCGCTTTCAATCGGCCGGGCTTTGACTCTCAAACAGTCGGCGACTTGTCCGGAGCGCAAGTCCACGGGTATCAGAGTGCAACACGGCGTTGTGCGCTGTGAGGCATAGAATTGACTTCTATAACTCAAAAATCTTCTATATGTGAGTTATAGAAAGGAGTTCTATAACTCATGGCATGGAACTGGCAGGTACCGGGTTGGCCGGATTTCCAGTATGACGAGGCCGCACTGGCACCGCTTGAGCAGCGTTTCCTGATGTCGTCGGGCGAGGTCTTGGGGGCTGTCCACCATGTGAACCCGTCCGAGCGTGATCAACTCCGCATCGACCTGCTGAGCGATGAAGCAATGAAGACCAGTGCCATCGAGGGCGAGATGCTGGATCGGCGCAGTGTGCAATCCTCTCTTCGCCGCCACCTTGGATTGGAACCGGACAACTATCCGAACAAACCCCGAGAGCAAGGTGTGGCTGAGATGATGGTTGACGTTTACTCGACCTATGCCGAGCCCCTTACGCACGAAACCCTGTTTCGGTGGCATGAGATGCTTCTTGCCTTCGACAAGCGTCTGGAGGCCATCGGGTCATACTGGCAGCACGAGGATGCCATGCAGATCGTCTCGGGGCGTCTTGATCGCCCGGTCATACATTTTGAGGCCCCGCCATCTGCCCAGGTGCCGGAAGAGATGAACCGATATGTCGACTGGTTCAATCGGACAGCGCCAGATGACGAAGAGCCCTTGCCAGCATTGACGCGCGCCGGTCTCAGTCACCTTTACTTCGAAAGTGTCCACCCGTTTGAGGATGGGAATGGTCGCCTGGGCCGGGCCCTGGCCGAAAAATCCCTGGCTCAGAACATTGGGCAACCGAGCCTCATCGCGCTGGCCTTCACCATCGAGCGAAAACGGAAGGACTACTACGATCAGCTTGAGCGGCACCAGAAGACGCTGGATGTCACTCCTTGGCTGGTCTGGTTTGCAGAGGCCGTTCTCGAAGCGCAGCAAGTTACCCTCGACCGCGTGGGCTTCTTCATTGCCAAGGCGCATTTCTATGACCGGCATCGCGACGCGCTGAACGAAAGACAGGCCAAGGTGATCGAGCGGATGTTCCGGGAAGGGCCGGATGGGTTCAAAGGTGGGCTGAGCGCGGAGAACTATATTTCGATCACGGGGACTTCCCGCGCGACGGCAACAAGGGATCTCCAGGAGCTTGTCGAGAACGGTGCCCTGACGCGCACCGGCGAACGCCGATACACGCGGTACTGGCTCAAGCTTGAGGAGATGGGCGAATAGTGCATCGTCGGCAGGGAAGGGCGGAGAGCTGACCTTTGCTGCAAGTGCGATACGACGCCGTCGGTGATCTAATAGCGGACATTCCCGGATTGCCGTAGCCGATCTCATTGCGGCCTTCGCGATTCGAGTGATCAGTGTCCGGCGGGGCTGGCGCCCCCCGCCCGCGCCAGGGGGCTGAATCCTGATGGCCGACCGAAGCCCTCAGCCGACGGAGCATTCCGGCCCGAGAGGCACGATGCCGGTGGGGTTCAGCGCCTTGATCGAGTAGTAGCCGCGCTTGATGTGGTCAATGCGGACCGTATCGCGCACCCCGGGGACAGCGAGGATACGGGCCTGGTAGCGGCTTAGGGCAGGGTAATCCGCGATGCGGCGCAGGTTGCACTTGAAGAGGCCGTGATAAGCCACGTCGAAGCGCACCAGCGTCACGAAGAGTCGCACATCGGCCTCGGTGAAGCGACCTCCCAAAAGGAACCCGCGACCGTCACCGAGGCGCTCCTCGAGTTCATTGAGCATTGCGAAAACCTCGCGGAATGCTTCCTCGTAGGCGACCTGCGTGGTGGCGAAGCCCGCGCGGTAAACGCCATTGCTCAAGCTCGGATAGATGCGGTCGTTGAGCACGTCGATCTCCTCGCGGAGGTCCGCCGGATAGAGATCGATGCTATGGTCGGCCAGATCTACGAAACCAGAGTTCAGCATCCGCAGGATATCGGCGGACTCGTTATTCACGATGGTCCCGCGCTTCTTGTCCCAGAGCACCGGCACCGTGGCTCGGCCCGAGATCGTCGGGTCGGCCCGGGTGTAGATTTCTTGCATGTAGGACGCGCCCTCGGCCTCGGTCGGATCGCCGAAGCGCCAGCCCTGGTCGGAGAGTTCCGGCTCGACGACGGAGATCGAGATCACGTCCTCGAGCCCCTTCAGCTTGCGGGCGATCAGCGTCCGGGACGCCCAAGGGCAGATCAGCGCCACATAGAGGTGGTAGCGGTCCGGCTCGGCCTTGAAGCCGCCCTCGCCGGTCGGCCCGGCGCTGCCGTCAGGTGTGACCCAGTTGCGGAAGCTGGAGGTCTGGCGGACGAAGCCGCCCTTTTCGTCCTTGGCCTGGACCGGCTGCCAGTCGGCAACCCATTTTCCGTCTCGAAGCATGGTCGTCTCTCCTCAGGTCCTGAGCGTGATGGCGGTGCCCCAGGGGTCGTGTAGGGTCAGGCCGTCCTTGTTCGTGATGCCGGCAATACCGGCGCTTTCGGCGCGTACGGCAATGGCCGCGAGGTCTTGCGCGTTCCGGACGACAATCTCGACGGCATCGAGGCCCGCCATGCCTTCGGGGCGTTTGCCCGCCCGGCGGCTGTTCCAGACATTGCCGGCAAGCTGGTGGTGGTAGCCGCCGCTGCCGTAGAAGCTGGCGCCCGGATAGCGCGCCGCGATATCGAGGCCGAGCACGTCGCGGTAAAAGCTATCGGCCTCGCCCGTGTCGCCCACCTGCAGATGGACATGGCCGATGCTGCCGTTGTCGGGGAAGCCTGACCATTCTGTGCCTTCGGCGCTTTGCAGCAGGTTCTGCAGGACCAGCGGGTCGGTGCTCATCCGGATCTCGCCGCTCTCGCCGTGCCAGGCCGAGACCGGGCGGTCGGCATAGACCTCGATGCCGTTACCCTCGGGATCGGCGAGGTAGAGCGCCTCGCTGACGATATGATCCGAGGCCCCATGGAGCGGCACGCGCGCCTCGGCGGCGTGAGCGACCCAGCGCGCGAGGTCGGATCGGGTCGGCATCAGGAACGCGGTGTGAAACAGACCGGCCTGCCGCGGATCGAGCGGGGAGAGTCTCGGGTCGCCCTCGAGTTCCAGAAGTGGCGTGCCGGCGGCGCCAAGAGTGACGCGATGGTCGCCGGTCGAGACCGGGCTGAGCCCGAGCACGCTCTGGTAGAAGGTGGAGACCGCATCGAGATCACGCACCTTGAGCCGGCCCGTCCCGATGCGCAGCGGTGCCGCATGCATGTCGAAGTCGTCGTTGGCAATGGTCATGGAGGATCTCCTTGGGAAAGAGCGCGGCCGCGGGAGGGTCCCCGCGGCCTGCAGGGGAGGTCAGGCGAACTGGCCAAGTCGACGGTCGAGCTCCGGCACGCGCAGCGCGAAGGCTCCGCGCCCCAGTACGGCAACGACGCCTTGCACGACCGCCCAGAACAGCGGGTATTCCCAGCCGCCCCCTTCGTTCGAGAAGCTCCAGCCGAAGCCGGAATGCGCCCAGGTCGCGCCCAGGAGGAGGGGGATCAGCGCGATGGAGACGAGGCGGGTGCCGAGGCCGAGGATCAGGGCGATACCGCCCGCCAGCTCTGCGATGATCGTGAAGTAGGCGAGCGCGCCGGGCAGGCCGAGGCTTTCGAAGAAGGCGACGGTGCCGGGGATCGTGAAGGTGCTCACCTTCATCCAGCCGTGAGCGAGGAACAGGACGCCGGTCGAGATGCGAAGGGCTGCGGCGGCGTAGTCGGTATTGGTTTGCGTGGTCATGTCAGATGCTCCGTGGCGGTGTCAGGAAAACTGCCAGCGCGGCGCGATCCCGGTGCCGTGACCGAAGACGTAGCCGAACTGGATGTTCAGGAAGCCGATGGGCTCGAGGTAGCGGGCGTTGGCGAGCGGGCCGGCATCGACCGGCTCGAGGCCGATCTCGGCGGCCAGCGCCTTGACCGTCTCGCGCGCTTCGTCGTCATCGGCGGCGACGAAGGTCTGGATCGGCTGGCCATTCACCTTGAGGCCCGTGCCGTAGTGCTGCGCGAAGATCGTGTTGAAAGCCTTCACCACCGTCGCGCCGGCCAGCCGGGACGCGATCTCCTCGGCGGCCGAGGTCTCGTGCCCGACCTGGAGACCCGAGAAGTCCTCGGTCACCGGGTTCGAGACATCGATGACGGCCTTGCCGGTGAAGTCGGCCTTGCCGGCCAAATCGGCCGCGGCGCCGTAGGGCGTGGCCAGGACCACCAGCTCCGCCCGGGAGACGGCGGCAGAGAGGTCGTCGTTGCGGCCGATGGTGGTCACCTCGTGGCCGGCCTGGCCCAGCACCTGGGCGAGCCCGGAGCCGACGTTTCCTTTGCCGATAATTGCGATACGCATTTCATTTCTCCTTCGCTTCGCCACCCTCGGGGCGGCCTGTTGATCACTGAAGCGAAAGTAAGGCTTCCCAATATTCCATAAAATGACGATGTTATAGAATGACTGTCGCGATTTTGTTCTCAAAGGGCGCCCATGGATATCGTTGATGAACTCAAGGCTTTCGTGGCCACAGCACGGACCGGCTCCTTCACCGCAGGGGCCGAGCAGCTGGGGGTTTCCAACCGCCTGACCTCGAAATACGTGGCCGAACTGGAGGCGCGCCTCGGCACGCGATTGCTCCAGAGAACGACCCGGAAGGTGGGGCTGACGCCAGCCGGCGAGGATCTCCTCGCGCGGGCGCCAGCCATCCTCGATGAGCTCGATGCTCTCCTGGGTTCGGTGTCGGAGGGGTCGCGCGGCCTGAGCGGAATCATCCGGGTCTCGGCGCCAGTGACCTTCGGCGAAGTCTACGTGACCGGCATGCTGGCCCGGTTCGCCGAAGCGCACCCGGATCTGACGTTCGACCTGAGGCTGGACGATCGCTACGTCGACCTGGCCGCCGACGGCATCGACCTGGCGTTTCGAATGGGCGTGTCGGAGACGCTTTCACTCAAGACGCGCAAGCTCGGCACGTTTCATAGCTCACTGGTCGCGCATCCAGACTACGTGAATGAGCACGGCTACCCGCGAGCACCAGATGATCTCTCTCGGCACGCCTGCATTGTCGATACCAACCGACGCCAACCTCATAGGTGGACGTTCAGTAAGGACGGCACTGAGGTCGTCGCCCAGGTGCGGGGCCGGTTCCATGTGAATTCGGCCCGGGCGGCAATCGAGTTGGCCTCGGCCGGCATGGGGATTGCCTATGCGCCGCGGTTCGCGATCGCCGACATGCTGGACACTGACTGCCTCGTCCCACTGCTCGAGGATTTCGACATGGATGGGGGACCGGTTACCGTCGTCTATCTCGAAGGTCGGACCTTACCTCGAAAGATACGAACCCTCATCGACTTCGCTGCTGAGGATGTTCACGCCATGCCTTGACGTGCCAAGAGAAGTAATTTTGGTCGGGTCAATAGCACCGACATGAATGGCACCTTCGGGTAAGTTGTGACGCAGCGATAACCTGCCTGATGAAGGTCTGGTCTGGGCCGAACCGCGACATCGACCATGATACCGCCTTATTGTCCCTCATTCCGAACACGTCCGAAGCAGGTGTGTTCGCGATGCTGATACTATTTCATCGGCGTTCCGCAAGCCTACTTGCAGATATAAAGGAATCATGCAAGTATTCCTGCAAAGAGGATTGAAACTTGCATGTCACTCATCGAAAAGATTTCTGACCAGGCGCCAAGCCTGACACCAAGCGAACGCCGGCTTGTCGAGACGGTGATCGAAAGTCCGACAGTGGCGGCTCTGGGGACTGCGGGCGAATTGGCCAAGTCGGTTGGGGTTCACGAGGCGACCGCGTCGCGCCTGGCCAGGAAGTTGGGGTTCGACAGTTACTCGGCCTTCCGGGAGGCGCTGCGCGAGGAATTCATCGCCACCCGCGAAACCGCCACTCGGTTCGAAAAGACGATGGCGGGAAGTTCGTCGGACACGATCCTCGGCAAGCTGATGCAGGACGAAGCAAGAGCGCTGGCGCGGATCGAGGAGTTCATCAGCCCCGAGCAGATCACGACGGTCGCGGACTTGCTTATGGGCGCGCGCCGCATCTTCATCTATGGCTACGGCAATGCCGAAGTTCTGGCGCTGATGATGGTCAAGCGGTTCCGCCGGTTCGGTCGCGATGTACACCAGCTTGAAACCGACCCGCGCGGCATGGCCGAGCAGATGCTGGGGCTGGGTCAGGGAGATGTCATCCTGAGCTTCGCCTTCCGCCGTCCGCCGCGGGGCTACGTTGCGTTGATCGAGACGGCGCGCGAGGCCGGTGCGACCACGATCATGATTTCGGGCCAGTCGGGCGCGTTGCTTGCGCCCCGGCCCGACCACCTTCTGGCCGCGCCGAGGTCGGGTGACCCCGACGCGTTTCAGACCCTGACCGTGCCGATGACGGTGTGCAATGCCATCGTCATCGCGGCCGGTCTCACGGCGAAAGAGGAGTCGCTGAAGAAGCTCGAACGGCTGGGACAGCTGATCGAGCGGTTCGAATAACGAAGGACCCAAGGGAGGATCACATGAAGGTTCTGACTGCAACGCGCCTCGGCGCGATCGGTATTCTCATGTCCACGGCCGCGCTGGCGCAGGACGATCTTGACACCATGACCCCGGAAGAGCTGCTGCCTCTGGCCCAGGAGGAAGGGACTGTCACGGTCTATTCCTTCACCAGCCGGATCGGCAGGGTGGAGACAGCCTTCGAGGAAGCCTATCCCGGCATCGACCTGCAGGGGTTCGACATCTCGTCGACCGAGCAGATCGCGCGCCTGACGGCAGAGGCGCAGGCCGGCGTGACGAATGCGGACATTATCTACGTCTCGGACGTGCCCGTTGTTCTGCCCGCGCTGCTTGAGGCCGGGATCATCGCCAACTACGTGCCGCCCCGTGTGGCCGATCGCGTTCCGGCCGAGTTCCAGTCGCCGCTTCTTGCGCAGCGCCTTTCAACCAAGGTCCTGATGTACAACGAGGAAGCCAACCCGGACGGCTCACCGGTGACGAACCTGTGGCAACTCACCACAGATGACTGGCGCGGCCGGGTCGTCATGGTCGATCCGCTACAGCGTGGCGACTACCTAGACCTGATGACGGAAATCGTGCTGCGCTCCGGTGAGATGGACGAGGCCTACGAGGCGCAGTTCGGGCAGGCCATCGATCTCGATGGGGCGGCGAATGCGGGTGAACGCTTCATCATGGACCTTTTCGCCAATGACCTGATCCTCGTTGGATCGACTGATGACGTGAACATCGCGGTCGGTGCAATCGGGCAGGAGAACCCGCCTGTTGGCTTCACCAGCTATTCGGACCGCCGCGACAATGAGGACGAGGGATGGGCGCTCCAGGTCGCGAACGGTGTCGAGCCCGCTCCGGGGATCATCTTCCCGGCGATTCTGGCCTTGTCTACCGAGCCGAACAACCCTGCTGCAGCGCGGTTGGTGATCGACTTCCTGATGGGAGACGAGACAGAGACCGGCGGTCCAGGCCTCGCGCCGTTCTATGTCGCAGGCGACTACGTAACCCGCACCGACATCCCTCCGCATCCCGACGCCGTGCCGCTCGACGATTTCACCGCCTGGCGGATCACCCCGGCGGAAACAGCCAAGATCCGCGCCGAGATCGGCGACCTGATCCTGACCCTTCAGTAAACGGGGCCTCCCTGGTGGGGGCGGGCGTGACGTAGCGACCGCCCCCGCATTATCATGATTTTAATCTACAGAGGTGACCTCGGATGGTGGATACAGCCATGAGTGGGCAGGGACGGCGCGTGTTCTTTCGACAGGGAACCGTCCTGAAGACAATGGTTCTGGCGATCCTGATCGCACTGATCGTTCTGCCCCTCCTCAGAACCGTGCTCTTCACGTTGCAGCCCGGCACAGTCGGCGCCTGGTCGGATGTGCTCGTTGGACGGCTCTCGACCAACCTCTTCTACAAGCCGCTCGGCAACACGCTGCTCATCGGTGTCGTTGTGTCAGCGGGCTGCGTGCTCATCGGTGGATTTCTGGCCTGGCTTGTTGTGATGACGAACGTTCCCTTCCGCAAGACTATCGGCGTGATGGCGACGCTGCCGTTCATGATTCCATCCTTCGCCGCGGCGCTGGCTTGGGGATCGCTTTTTCGCAATGATCGCGTCGGCGGTCAGGTCGGCTGGTTGCAGGGCTTGGGCGCAGACATCCCCAATTGGCTGGCCTGGGGCATGGTGCCGACCCTGATCGTTTTGACGCTGCACTATTTCAGTCTTGCCTTCACGATCATCGCCGCCGCGCTGGCGACCGTGAACTCGGACCTCGTCGAGGCAGCCCAGATTGCTGGTGCCAAGGGGAGGCGCATCCTGATGGGGATCATCCTGCCAGTGACGACGCCAGCGATGGTAGCCGCCGGGTCGCTCTGCTTCGCCGGAGCGGTGTCGAACTTTGCGACGCCTGCGCTTCTTGGACTGCCGGTCCGGATGCAGACTCTCTCTACCCGGCTTTTCGGTATGATCGAGGTGGGGCAGGTCGGACGCGGCTATGTCATCGGCATCCTACTGGTGCTGATCTCGGGCGCCTTCCTCTGGGCGGGGAACCGCATCGTCTCAGGGCGGCGTTCCTACGCCACGATCACCGGCAAGGGCGGGCGGGCCAAGCGCTTCGACCTGCGCAGTGCGCGCTGGCCGCTCTTCGCGGTGGCGATGGTAATCCTTCTTAGTTCCACAGTCGTGCCGGTCATCGTGCTGACCGCATCGAGCCTCGCGCCCTCTTCGGCCAATCTCTTCTCGGACTGGACGCTGCACTACTGGATCGGGCAGAGCGACCCGTCCTTCGCCCAGGGCATCCCGGGCATCGCCTACAACGAGGATATCGTGCGCGCACTGACGATCACCCTTGCCCTCGGCTTCGCCGTCGCTTTCACCGGCATGGTCGTGGGGCTCCTGGCCTCCTACACAACGGCGCGTTACCGCGAGGGGTGGATGTCGGCCGCCATCACGCAGGTGAGCTTCCTGCCGCTTCTGGTGCCCGGGATCGCCTTCGGCGCGGCCTATATCGCCTATCTCGGTGCGCCCATCGGACCCTTCCCGGCGCTCTACGGCACTTTCGCGCTGCTGGTCATCGCCGCCACGGCCTACCTGTTGCCGTTTTCAGTGCAGACGGGGCGCGCCGTGATCCAGCAGGTTGGCGGAGAGCTTGAGGAGTCGGCCCGCATCACCGGGGCGAGTTTCGCCCGCAGGCTGACGCAGATCACCGTGCCGCTGGCGATCCGGGGTCTGGCGGCAGGCGGTATCCTGATCTTCGTCAAGATCATCCGCGACCTATCGCTCGTTGTACTTCTGTTCACCCCGACGATGCCGGTCCTGTCGGTGCTGGCCTACCGCTATGCGTCGGAAGGCTTCGGCCAGTTCGCCAACGCAATCACGGTCGTGATCCTGTTCCTCTCCATTGCCGCGACGCTCATCGCGAACCGGCTGCAATCGAAATCCCAGCCCTGGCTGCAAAACTGAGGGTATCCCATGCTGGAAATCCAAAACCTCGTGAAACGCTTCGGCTCGTTCGAAGCGGTCAAGGACGTCTCGATCTCCGTCCCCGACGGCGCATTTCTCGTGCTGCTCGGACCGTCGGGCTGCGGCAAGACTACGCTCTTGCGCATGTTGTCGGGGCTCGAACTGCCTTCGGCGGGGCAGATCGTTTTCGACGGCCAAACCGTTTCGGACGGTGATCGCAATTGGTCTGTCGATCCGGCCAAGCGCAATTCAGGCCTCGTCTTCCAGTCCTACGCGCTCTGGCCGCACATGTCTGTCCAGGGGAATGTCGAATGGCCGCTCAAGGTCATGAAGATGCCCAAGGCCGAGCGCGCTGCGCGGGTCGCCGAGGTGCTGAAGCTTCTCGACATTGGACAACTGGCCGACCGTTACCCGAACGAGATCTCCGGCGGCCAGCAGCAGCGCGTGGCCATCGCGCGGACCATCGCGCCGAAGCCGTCGGTGCTGCTCTTCGACGAACCGCTCTCGAACCTCGACGCCAAGCTTCGGGTCGAGATGCGGACCGAGTTGATGAAGCTTCATCGCGCGACGGGCGCGACAACCGTCTACGTGACCCACGACCAGATCGAGGCGATGACCATGGCGACCCATGTCGCGGTGATGAACCAGGGGCGTGTCCAGCAGTTCGGCACGCCCGCCGACCTCGTCGATCATCCCGAGACGGCCTTCGTCGCCACCTTTGTCGGCACGCCGCCCAACAACATGGTGCCGGTTGTGAAGAACGGTACCGGCTACAAGGTCGGGGGGCGCCACATGCCCGTGATTCCGCCAGCCGATGACTGCCTGGCGATGTACCGCGCCGAAAAGATGACCCTGAGTGAGACAGAGGGCGAAACGACCCTCCCGATGGAATTGGTCGAAACGAGCGCCATCGCGGGGCGCACGATGGTCACGGGACTTCGTGATGGCCTGCGTCTGACCGCCATCGTCGACCGTCCGCCCGCGGCCCGGATCGGCGAGACGGTCCAGTTCCGTCTGCCCGAGCGGCCGGATAGCTGGTTTGGGCCCGACGGCGAGAGGATCGGCTGATGCGGCTGCTTCTCGTGCGCCATGGGCAATCGGAATGGAACGCGGACCATCGGTTGCAAGGTCAAGCCGATATCGGCCTGTCAGACGTGGGCAGGGCGCAGGCAGACGCCCTGCGGCCGGTTTTCGAGAAGATCGGCCCTTGCCGCACTGTGGCGTCCGATCTCAAGCGTGTCCGCGAAACCGCCGCACGCATCGGTGCCGAGGCGCCCCGCCACACGATGGGTCTGCGCGAGATCGACGTCGGAGACTGGACGGGTCGTCCGATCGCGGAGATCGTGGCCGAAGACGAGGCAGCTTATCTCGGTTGGCGCGCCGGAACCGTTGCGCCACCCCGCGGAGAGGCATGGGGCGACTTCGTATCGCGCGTCTCGGGGATCATCGAGCGGGAGCGGGAGAACCCTTGCGAGAACCTCCTCGTGGTCTGCCATGGAGGCGTGATCCGGGCGCTGCTCCAGAACTACGTCGGACTGGCACCCGCCCACATCATCCCTGTCGCCCCGGCAAGCCTTAGCGCGTTGCGCCTCGGCAACGGAAAGCCGCCGCGGCTCGAACTCTTCAATTACCGCCCCAACGATCTGGATTTCGGGGCACCCGACTGATGGGTCTGGATATCCTGTTTCTCAGCATCGGCGGCGCCTTGCTGTTCTACGGCGGTGACTGGTTGGTGGACGGTATCGAGGGGATCGCTGCGAAGTATCGACTCCCGCCCGTCCTCGTGGCGTTCGTGGTCATGGGGTTTGGAACCTCCGCACCAGAATTCTTTGTCGCGGTGGAGGCCACTCTGTCGGGCGCGCCCGACATCGCGATGGGAAACGTTGTCGGCAGCAACATCGCAAATCTGCTCCTGGTGCTTGCGGTAACGGCCCTGATCATGCCGCTGGCCATCGACCGAAACGTCCTTCGGATCGATGGCGGCGCGATGCTGTTGTCCGCCCTGGCGCTCGGTGCGGTCGCAGCGGACGGTATGGTTTCTAGGAGCGACGCACTCCTTTTGATTGCAGGGATGCTCGGCTACCTTGGTTTTCGATACTGGACGCTTCCGATGACGGCCACGGTGGATCATGATCCAGCGCAGGGTTATTCTGCATCGGTTTTCAGATGTGTCACGGCGCTGGTTGCCTTGCCAGCTGGCGCCTATCTTTTCATCGACGGCGCGGTCGGAATTGCAAAACTAGTTGGAGTGTCTGAAACGATAATCGGACTGACCGTCGTGGCACTCGGGACATCGTTGCCGGAAATGGCATCCTGCGTGGCGGCGGCCTTGCGAAGAAAGTCCGACATGGTTCTCCGCGGCATCCTCGGGAGTAACGTCTTCAACGGCACCATTGTCTTGGGAAGTGCCGCTCTGGCCGTTCCTCTGCCGGTTTCGCCAGACTTCACGGGGTTCTGGATCCCGGTGATGCTTGTCGGTTCCGTGATAACTCTGATCTTCCTTAGGTCCGGGTTCGTGCTAAGCCGTCGCGAGGCCTCGATCATGCTCATTGGATATTTCGCGGTGTTTCTGTCCATTTGACTTGCGAAAGTCGGGATTTGCAGGCTGAAGCATGAGCCAAAGACATTTTCTTGGGCGCGTTGCACGACAATGGGACGCATTGTCGCGTTCTAGACGTCTCTGTAAATTCGATACCTCTCCAATGTCCGCTATGGGGGCTGCACATGCAGCATACATCGCCGTTGTTGAAAGTCGGCTTTGGGCCGGCCAGGGCGTGAACGCGGACGTGCTTCTCTGTATTGGCCGGAAGTCCCTTATGGGCCGATCAGGAAAGGGTCTTAACTATCGTTCGATTTGATGGGGTCGATACTTGTTTTGTACCGTCGACTTTTTGGCGCATAGCTGGGTCAATGGGTGCTTTGAGCGGGGCCAGTCATCACGGCTTGCCCAGAATGCCTTTCCGCAACTTTCCCTTTCGACCTTTCGAAGTGTAAAACCTATCGGTCGGCTTAGGTCCGAATGACCAAGTTAATTCGATGCAGTTGAAGGCTCGCTCTCTAACGCAGGATCGTGGTTATGCCAGGGAACGCAACGAGAACGCCGACTGCAAGGATCTGAAGCCCGATGAAGGGAAGGAGTGCGCGGAAGATCTCTCCCAGTGAAATGTCCGGCGGCGCCACGGATTTGAGGTAGAAAGCCGCGGGACCAAAGGGTGGTGACAGGAAGCTCACCTGCATGTTCATAGCGAAAAGAACGCCGAACCAGATCGGGTCATAGCCGAGTTCCTTCACGATCGGAACGAAGATCGGAACCGTCAGAAGCGCGATGCCTACCCAGTCGAGGAACATGCCGAGGACGAATAGCACCAGCATCATGAAGATTATGATGATCGTCGGATTCTCGGAGATGCCTGTGATCATCGACTGGACGAAGCGCAGGCCACCCATGAGGTTGAATACCCCGACCAGTGCCGTGGCTCCAATGCCGATCCACACGATCATGCCGACCGTCGCGAGGGTCTGCTTTGCCGCGCCGGAAAGCAGCGACCAGGTGAATTCGCCCCGGATAATTGTCGAGAGCGTGACACCGAGCACGCCCACAGCGGATGCTTCGGTCACCGACGCGATACCGCCGTAGATCGAACCCAGAACGAAGATCACAACGAGGACCGGCAGGAAGACCCCCTTCAGCAGGCGGAGTTTCTCCTCACGCGGGATCGACCCCGCTTCGGGGATCGGGGCGACGCTGTGATCGGAATAGGCGCGCACGAGGACATAAGCCACGTAGAATCCCGCCAGCATCAGCCCCGGCAGGAAAGAGGCTGTGAACAGCTCTCCGATGGAAACGTTCGCCGACAGCCCGTAGATGATGAGAACGATCGACGGCGGCACCATCGTGCCGAGCGCGCCGCCTGCACAGCAGACACCGATGGCCAGCCGCCGGTCGTAGCCGAGCCGCAACATTTGCGGCAAGGCGATCACACCCAAAAGGACGACCTCGCCACCGATGATGCCGGACATCGCGGCCAGGATCACGGCCACGATCAAAGTCTGGATCGCGATCCCGCCGCGCAGGCGTCCGCCGACCATCCGCATCGCGTCGAAAAGGTCACGCGCGATGCCCGAGCGGTCGAGGATCGCGGCCATCAGAACAAACATCGGGACCGAGACGAAAACGAAGGAATTGACGAAGGAAAAGATCCGGCTGCCGATCAGCGAAATCCCGGCCGGACCGAACCAGCCCAAGAGGAAGATCAAGGCCACCAGCAGCGTCACGAACGCCAGAGGCATTCCCGTCAGCAGGAGCAGCATCAGCATCGCGAACATTACGATGGTGGCGATCTCGATACCCCATTCCTTCATGTCGGGCAGAAGGTAGGACAGCGCCACGAGCAGAGACTCGGCGCCGGATGTCAGCAGGTCGATCATGTGTTGCGCCCCCGCGCGTAGCCCCAGGCGAGCCGTGCGAATTGCAGCGTCAGCAGCACCATGATGATGAAAAGAAAGAGCTTCACGAGGCCCGGTGTCGGCGGGTTCCAGGCGCTTCCGGTGGTGTCGAAACGAAAGCTGCCGCTCGGCGTGAACATCGCCGACTCCGCTACCTGCCACGAGGCAAGAGCGAAGATCGCGCAGGCCACCGCATTCACGATCGAAAGCACAATGTTCAGCGCGCGCCGGGCACCCGGAGAGAGCGCGTCGTAGATCAACACGACCCGGATATGCCGGTCCCGCGAGGCCACGTAGAGGCCGCCGAAAAGAAAGGTGACGGCAGTGAGGAAGATCACGCTCTCATGGCCCCAGATCGTCGGCCGATTGAAGCCATAGCGCAACGCAACCTCGATGATCAGGATGACGGCCGACGCGAGGATGGCCAAGGCGAAGACACCGCCCAAAGCGTTGACGGCGCGTCCGAGCGCGCCCGCCTCGGGTATCGCGCCGGGATCATCGTGCGCCGGGGTTTCCGGTGTGGTGTCGTCCATGTGTTCCTCCCCATCGCACTGTCGGTGTTGCTTACCCTTCGGGCAAAGGCCAGTTGCGCAGGACATTTGTCGAAGGCAGCGAAAATGCCGTCGTCGGCCTCGTACGCATCGAGCGTTGTGCGGTCGCCAGTTTTGGCATGACGTTCCGGAAAGGCGCCCGGTTCCGGGCACCTTTCCAGTGCTTCGATCACTCGCTGATCAGGCCGTTTTCACGAAGATAACCGGTCAGCGTGTCGAACACCATTTTGGCGTTCTCCGACCCGTCTGCGACGGTTTCCCACTCGCCCATCGCGATCGAACGGAAGGCAGCGCGTTCTTCGGCTGGCCAATCGTGGACCGTCACCGAGCCAGACGCTTCGGCTTCCGCAACCGCGGCCTCGTCGGCCTCGCGCAGTGCCGCGACCTGCATGTCCGCAAAAGCCTCGACGCTTTCGATCATGACCTGCTGCAGGTCCTCGGGCATCTCGTTGAAGCGCTCGCGGTTCATCGAGACCTCGACGAGCGGCATCGAGTGGAAGCCCGGGTAGACCGGATGGCTGGCCACGTCATGCAGACCCTGCGCCTGGTTGGTCGAAAAGACAGAGTAATCCGCAGCGTCGATCACACCCTTGTCGAGCGAGGTAAAGACCTCTGAACCCGGGAGATTGACCGGAGCCGCACCGGCGGCGGCGAAGACCTGCTGCACAAGACCTTCTGGCGCACGCATCCGCAATCCCTCGAGATCAGCAACGCCGTCCAGCGGAACGTCGGAGACGAAAGCCTCCAGGCCCGGCGTCGTGGCGCCAAGGAATTTCAAACCGTAGGGTTCCAACAGGCCGTCCATCATCTCACCGCCCGGACCTTCGCGCATGAAGGCGAACATTTCCTCCGGTGCGGACCAAGCGCCAACTGGGTTCGCGATCAGGCCGAAGGCGGGATCCTTGCCAGCGAAGTAGGACGTATCGGTGATATGACCGTCGAGCAGACCCGCCGCGATGGCATCCTGCGTTTCGGTATGCGCCACGATCGACTCGACCGGCAACAATTCAACCGACACGCGGCCATCCGACATTTCGGAAACCATTTCGGTCCACTGCTGCTGAAGCTCGAAGTTCGGGTTGCCCGCCGGATCAGACGATTGGAAGCGCAGCTCGAAATCCTGCGAGAGCGCGCCGGTGGCGGCAAGTGCCGCGACTGCCGTGGTGAGAATGAATGTCTTCATGAGGTTTCTCCCTTTAATCAGGTTACGCGTTGGAGATGCCGACGCCTGATTTCGTCGGCAGCATTTCGGGCGATTTGATCGACCGGTGATTGGATATCGAGGATAACCGGGGACTCGTCGGCACCCGGTGGTTCAAGATCGGCGAGCTGGCTGTCGAGAAGCCCCGGCCGCATGTAGTGGCCACGTCGATTCGCAAGCCGCTCTGAGATGACGGAATGCGGTGCGGTCAGGTACACGATCTCGAACGGACCGCCACGCCGCCGCAGCGTGTCCCGGTAGCTTAACTTGAGAGCCGAACAGGCAAGCACGACCGGCCCGTTCACCCGCTCCTCGGCCAGACTGTCGCCCAGGGCGTCGAGCCAGGGTTGCCGCATCTCGTCGGTCAGGGGGATGCCCTGTGACATTGCAGAGATATTTTCCTTCGGATGATAGTCGTCCGCCTCCAAATATGTCGCGCCAATTTGTTCGGCGAGCCGGGCAGCAACGCTCGACTTGCCTGAACCACACACACCCATCACGAGAACGGCAGGATTGATCATGTCTATCATTCCGCCGCCTCCCTGTTCGCCGGTGTCTGATCGCTCCTAGGGGCTAATGGCAGCGCTATCATTTGTCAATTACTTGTCAGATTTACTTTACGTGGTAACATAAACCTTATGAATAAAAGGGTTCGATCAAGTGGGCGGCCAACGCTGACGGATGTCGCAGCGAAAGCTGGTGTTAGCGCGATCACTGCGAGTCGTGCGCTACGGGACCCACAAAAGGTAAGCGCGCGCACGCGCGCAGAGGTGGAACGCGCCGTGCGCGCGCTCGGCTATGAACGCGATCCGGTCGCATCCATCCTCGCGTCTGGTCGCTCCGACACGGTGGGTCTCGTTATCCCGTCGGTCACAAACAACGTCTTTGCCGACCTGCTGCGCGGCGTCTTCGATGCTCTTGACGGGACAAATCCGGTCCAGATCGGTAACTTCCGCTATTCACCGCTGGCCGAAGAAAAACTCCTCGCGACCTTCAGGTCGCAGCGGCCTGCGGGGCTCATCGTGGCTGGGACGGATCAGTCGCCGGAGGGCCGCGCGATCCTCGAGGACATGGGCTGCCCGATCGTGCAAGTCATGGATGTCAGCGACGATCCGGTGGATATGCTGGTCGGGATCGACCATCACGCCGCTGCGGGCCTGGCGGCCCGGCATCTGGCCGAGATGGGCTATCGTCGGCCAGGGATCCTGACCGCCCGGATGGACCCGCGCACCCGCAAACGCGCAGCGGGCTTCGAGGCGGCCGCGACTGGCTTCGATTCCCATCGCCGTGTCACCACACCTGCTCCGTCTTCGGTACAACTCGGCGGCCGGATGCTGGTAGATCTTCTGTCGAGCGCACCGGATACGGACGCGGTGTTCTGCATCAACGACGACCTCGCGCTCGGCGCGCTGTTCGAGGCGCAACGCATGGGGCTGTCGGTCCCCGACCAGTTCGGGATCATCGGCTTCAACGATCTGGAATTCGCTGCCGCCGCCGAACCGGGGCTGAGCTCTGTCTACACGCCACGCGCCGAAATGGGGCGGCGTGCCGCTGAACTGATCCTGTCGCGCCTGCGCGGCGAAAGCCACGAAACACCAATTCGGCTGGACTGCGCGCTGCGCCCGCGCGCCTCAACCGCCCGGGGCAAGATGAAATGAAAATCACGGGCTCTGGGTGGAGGTACATACCGATGCGGGCCTCATTGGGCAGGACCCGCTCCGGATCGAGGCTATCGCGCGCAACCTGACGGGATACCTGTATTTCGGCACGGCCGGGGCGGAGGTGCGGGAAAACTCTGCCATCGATATCGCGCTGTGGGACACTTCGGGTTTTGAGTATGCCCATAGCTCAACGAGAGCTAAAGCGTCACGCCTTTAACCCGAGACATATCCAGCAGCCTTGAAGTAGTTCCAACATTCTTGCTCCGAGTAGAGGTCGCAGACATGGCCGATTGCTTTGAACATTTCGGTGAATGTCCTCGCGCCGATCCGTCTGAGTTTGGCCTTGAGCTTAGAGAAGGCGATTTCAATGGGGTTGAGGTCGGGGCTGTAGGGCGGCAGGAACAGGAACCAACACCCTGCATCCCTCATCGCCCTGGTTGCGGCGGCGTTCTTGTGCGTGGCCAGGTTGTCCAGAATGACCACGGTGCCGGGGGTCAATTCCGGGACCAGCACTTTCTCGACATAGGCCGCTAAGGCGGGACCATCCATTGCCCCCTTGATGACCCAGGGTGCGATCATGGCATCGGCGGTGAGCCCCGCGATGAAGGTTTGTGTCCCCCACGACCCGAATGGGGCGTCCATGACCAAGCGATCCCCACGCGGTGCCCATCCCCGCAACCGGGTCATGTTCGTCTTCACGGACGTTTCGTCAATGAAGACAACGCGTTCTGGGTGCGCTGACACAGCCGGGATACGGTGCCTGAACCAGTCATCGCGCTGCCGCCTTACCTTAGTGCGGCGACGCTCGGCAGCTACCAGCGACTTTTTTTGTGCGTGTAGCCGAGCTTGCGAAGGAACTTTCCGATCGCGTTCGGGTGCGCGCACACACCGGTCGCGTCGTGCAAGGCAGACGCCAGTTCCGGCATCGTGATGTCGCGGTCCTGCGCAATGACCTCGGCGAAGAAGGCGCGATGCGGGTCAAGCTTGCCCTTGCCTTTGGGCCGACCTTGCGGCGCAGCTTGGGCCTGACCTGTCCGGCGGATCGCCTGCCCCCAACGCGCCCCAGTGGCAGGCGACACCTTCAGCCGCAACGCTGCCGCACGCCCGCTTAACCCTTCTTCAATCAATCTCTGAAACCGCGCCCGAGGAGCTTCCGGTAAAGGTGCCGACATGATCCATCCTCCCAAAAAGGATGAATCACAATTCAGCTCTCATGGGAATCCCAACGATTCAGGTTTTTGGCGGGGCGCTTTAGCGGTAAATTTGATGATCCGCGAGCATCAAAAAAATCACGCCCTTGCGCAAGATGAAGCAGCCGAAGGGACGATCTTCGCTGCACTGGACAATCGCAAAACCTGTCCGCGCGCGCCTTTAGAACGCCTGACGCTCGAGGCTTACCAAGACGCCACCGTCCGGCAAGCGCGGTGTCAGAAGATCCCACACTGCCCAATGGACGTCGGACAGGGCGTCGGGTTCATTGTCAATCTCCATACGCAGCGCCGAATGGGTGTGGAAATTGTCTAGTGGCATGAGTTGGGTGATCAGGTCAGCCACCGTGGTCGCGTCATGGCCGGGGTATTGAATCACGTCGGTGACAAGACATCCTGCTGCCGACCATGTTGCCGGATAGTTGCGGTCCGCAATCACGATCTCGTCGCCATGTCCCATCCGGGCAAGTGTATAGGGCAATTCGGGCGTCGTGCGAGGGTCGAGTCCGATCAGCATGTTCGTTCTCCGAACGGGATGTAGGCCGGCCCCGCGTTTGCAAGGCCGGAGCAGTTAGTTCAACGGGCCGGCAGGGGCATCCAGTCGGCCATTGCCACATCGGCATGCTGAAATTGCGGCATCTTGGACCCAAGGTCTTCCATGTTGCGGATGTCGTTGTCGTTCAGGAACGTCTGCGTGATAAGTGTTGGCGGAACTATCACTGACGCTCCGGGCTTTTCACCTGCAAGCATCAGTGCCAAAGCACGCACTGAAACCTCGCCCACCACAGCGGGGTTGGTTGCTACGGTCGCTTTCCAACCGCTCCCGGCTTCGCGCATCAAAGCGATGTCTGCAGTCGATATATCGGCGGAATAGATGCTCAGGTCTCCACCGATGCCCAGCTCGTCTGCGGCGATCTTCACCCCCTTGGCGAACTCGTTATAGGGCGCGAAGAACACCGAGATGTTCGGATTGGCCTGCAACGCCGCGCGCGCCTGGTTGGCGTTGGCATTGGCGATCGGGTTGTCGAGCGTGCCGATGCGGGCTGCCTCGGTGATGCCGGGATTGGCTTTCTTCACCTCTTCCCATGCGACATGCCGCCGATCCAGCGGGGCGATGCCCGGAACGTAGACATAGCCTGCGGCAAAGTTGTCGCCGTTATCCGCGATGGCCTGTTCCAGTGCCAGTTTGCCCAGCAGGTAATCGGACTGTTCGATCTGCGGGATGGCGTCGTTTTCGACGTTCACGTCGAACGCCACGACCTTGATCCCGGCGTCTACCGCCCGCTGCGCGGCTTCGCGCATGGATTCGGTCAGGCCGTGCTGGATGATGATCCCGTCCACGCCAAGCGCGATGGCCTGATCGACCATGTCGGCCTGAAGCGCCGCATCCTGACGGCTGTCGAGCACGCGCAGGTTGACGCCAAGCGCCGCCGCCTGGCTTTCCACGCCGGACAGATAGGCCTGGAAGAAGTCTCCCGTGGAAAGGTACCGCACCAGCGCGATGGTCACGTCGCCGGGATTGTCCAATGGTGCAGGGGCGTCCTGCGCTGTTGCCGCGCCCGCGCCAAGCGCGAGGCTTGCCACGCTCGCAAGGGCCATGAAGTGACGTCTCAGCATATCGAGTCCTCCCTATCGCTGATGATCAATGCCTCGTGCCGGTACGGCGCGAGGACAGGTAAAATGTGAACACAAGGGCGCCGACAAGAACGGCCCCCTTGACGAAATCCTGGGTGTAATAGGGCGCGTTCATCATGGTCATTCCTTGCAGCAGGATGCCGACGAACAGCGCCCCCATTGCGGTGCCGAAGGCGTTGGGCCGGGCCGCGCCCAGAACCGCGAAACCGATGAGCGCGGCCGCCACGCTGTCGAGCAGCAGGTTGTTGCCGCTGGCGATATCGCCCCGCCCCAGCCGCGCCGCCAAAAGGATGCCCCCGATCGAGGCGGTGACGCCGGAAATCATGTAGGCCACGACCTTGTAGCGGTTGACCGGCGTCCCCACGAGGCTTGCCGCGCGGGCGTTCGACCCGATGGCGTACATCAGCCGCCCATGCCGGGTGAAGCCAAGGAACAGCCAGATCAGCACGGCGATGGCGACAAAGATCACCACCGGCATCGGCAACAGCCGGTCGATGACCACGTCGAACCGATGACGGCCCAGCCACAGGAAGGCCGCCGAGAACGTGCCTTCGGCCACGGTGCCGTCCGTCAGCGTCATGCCGGTGGCGATGGAGTTGCCCTGGGTCGGGATGCGTTGCAGCCCGATCAGCAGGAACATCATGCCCAGCGTCGCCAACAGGTCGGGCACCCGGAATTTCACGATGAGCAGCCCGTTGATGAACCCGACCAGCGCGCCCATGCCAAGGCAAAGGGTAACCGCGACAATAGCAGGATGTTCAAGGATCACCATCGAATAGGCCGACAGCATCAGTGCCGATGTCGCCACTGCACCAATGGACAGGTCGAACCCGCCGACGACAAGCGTACAGGTCACACCCAGCGCCAGGATGCCGGTGATCGCCACCGATTGCAGCACGAACGCGGCGGATAGCGGGCCGAAGAAGCCCGGTGCGGCGATGCTGAAATAGACGATCAGCCCGAAAAGCAGGATCAGGAAGCCATAGCGAATGGAAAAATTGAGGATCTTGTCGTTCATGGTGCCGGGCCTGCTGCGGTCGGTCTGGCCCCGGAGATGTCCGAGACCAGCGCGGCGAGGTCGACATTCCGATTGGCGTGTTCCCCGACGATTGCGCCTTCGTTCATCACAACGATGCGGTCGGCGATTTCCAGCGCCTCGTCGATCTCGGCAAGAAAAACCAGCGTAGCACGCCCTTGTGCCGTGGCGCGGATGTGCCGCCCGATGTCGCGTCGCGCGCCGATATCCACGCCCTGAAACGGCTCGTCCAGCAACAGCACCCTGGCCGGTTCCAGCAGCCAGCGGGCGATCATCACTTTCTGCTGGTTGCCGCCCGACAGAGTGTTGATGCCATCGCCGACCGATTGGCAGACGATGCCCAACTGATCCACCATCCCCTGCGCCGTGTTGCGTTGCTGGCGGGGTTTCAGGAACGATCCGATGCTCAGGCCGCGCAGGAAGGGCAGGGTCATGTTGTCGGCGATGTCGAAGGCCGGGATCACTGCATTCGTGGCCCGGTCCTTGGGCGACATGAACACCCCTTGCGCCACCGCGTCCTCGACGGAACGGGGCGCATAGTGTTGACCATTGATACGGATCTCTCCGCCGTGAGACGGCGCGATGCCGAACAGGATCTCGGCGAGGCGGCTTTTGCCGCTGCCCAGCAATCCGACAAGCGCCACCACGTCCCCGTCATGCGCCGTCAGGCTGATCGGGGCCGCGCCGTCGAACAGCTGCAGATCGTGCAGTTCAAGCACCGGCGTGCTGCCGTTTTGCACCGCGACATCGACCTCGGTCATGCGGTGGCCCAGCATCGCGGTCACCGCCGCCTCGTAATCCAGCGGCTTGGTCTCGAACACACCCGAAACCGCGCCGTCGCGCATCACCACGATGCAGTCTGCGATGCGGCGGATGTCGGACATGCGGTGCGAGATATAAAGGATCGCCACACCCTGCGCGCGCAACCGGTCGATCAGGGCGAAAAGCCGGTCTGCCTCCGTCGCGGAAAGCGACGATGTCGGTTCATCCAGGATCAGCACCTGGGGCGCGCGGGCCATGGCGCGGGCGATGGCGATCATCTGGCGGTCGGCGACCGCCAGGTCCGACACACGTGCGCGCAGATTCACGTCGATGCCCATCGCTGCGGCAACCTTGGCCGCTTCGGCGCGCAGGTGGCGTTCACGCACGAACAGCCCGTGACCGCGTTCGACCAGACGGTCGAGCATCAGGTTGTTGGCCACGTCCAGATCGGGGATCACACCGTCGTCGATGGATTGGTGGACGGTCACGACCCCCTTGCGGATCGCGTCGGCGGCATCTTCCGGCTCGAATGCCGTTCCGGCTAACGTCATGGTCCCGCCATCGCCGCGATGATGGCCGCAGATCACCTTGACCAGAGTGGATTTCCCGGCACCATTTGCGCCCATGAGAACGGTCACCGACCCCGGTGACAGGGTCAGGTCGATTCCCCGCAACACATGGTTTTTTCCGAACGATTTTTGCAATCCGTTCACTTTGAGTGCGTCACCGGCCACCCGTTTTCTCCCCTTGGTGGCGCGACGGTAGGCGTGGCGGAATACATTTGTCAAATGATTTGACATAAGTATAATCGCGGGGATACGCAAAGACGAAACAGCGCGTCAGAGCAAGCGGGGGAGGTCACTGATGAGCGCAGGCACGGCGTATGAATCCCTGAGCGTGGACACATTGCCGGAGCGGCTGAAGGCCGTTTCCGCCCTGGCGGACCACGTCGGAGAGGACGCAACCGCGTGGCAGGTTCAGGAGGTCGGGGACGGCAACCTCAACCTTGTCTTCATCGTCACCGGCCCCAAGGGCAAAGCCATCGTCAAGCAGGCCTTGCCCTATGTGCGCCTTGTCGGCGACAGCTGGCCCTTGCCGCTCTACCGCGCCTTTTTCGAGTATCACGCGCTGACACGTCAGGCCGCCCGCGATCCGGGGTCGGTGCCAAGGGTCTACCATTTCGACGAGGCGCAGGCGCTCATCATCATGGAGTATCTTGCCCCGCATGTGATCCTGCGCCGCAAGCTGATCGCGGGCGAACGGGTGGCCGGGCTGGCGGAATTCCTGGGCCGTTTCTGCGCGCGCACGGCGTTCCGAGGATCGGAGCTGTCACTGGCCAGCGGCGACAAGAAAGCCGATGTGGCATTGTTCGCAGGCAATGTGGAGATCCCCGCCATCACCGAAGCACTGGTGTTCACCGATCCCTATTTCGATGCCGAGATGAACAGCCATACCACGGGGCTGGAACCGGTCATCGCCCGGCTGCGCGGCGATGTGGCGCTCAAGGTCAGGGTGCAACAGGCGTTGCAACGGTTCGTGTCGAACACCGAAACCATGCTGCATGGCGATCTGCATTCCGGCTCGATCATGTCCACGGACAGCGACAGCCGGGTGATCGACCCGGAATTCGTGCAATACGGACCGATGGGGTTCGATATCGGGATGCTCTGCGCCAATTTCCTGATGGCCTATTTCAGCCAGCCTGCGCATCGCGTGGCTGATCTTGCCGACTATCAGGATTGGATCCTCGGCGTGATCACCGACACCTGTTCGGTTTTCGAGGCCGAGTTCCGCCATCTGTGGGCAACCGAACGCACCGGCATTCTCTACCCCGCGTCGCTGTTCGAGGATCAGGGGCACGACAGCACCCCGGCCTGCGATGCGGTTCTGAAAGGGTTGTGGCGGGATGCCTGGGCGGTGTGCGGGATCGAGATGCACCGCCGCTGCCTCTCGCTCGCGCATAATGCCGATTTCGAAGACATTGCCTATGTCGCGCTGCGGGCCCGGCTTGAGGCGCGCAATCTGATGATGGGGGCCGACCTGATCCATTCGGCCGAAAGCCTTGCCGGTGCGACGGCTGTGTGCGCACTTGCGCGCGAATATAACGGAAAGGACGTCTTATGAAGATCGACGGCACGCATTACCGGTCGCTGTGGTGGAACTCGGACAAGGACGTTCTGGAAATCATCGACCAACGCTGGTTGCCGCATGATTTCCGGGTGATCCCGGTGGCGACGATGCAGGACTTCGCCAATGCAATCACCCAGATGCGCGTCCGGGGCGCACCGCTGATCGGGGCGACCGCGGCCTATGGCATGGCGCTCGCGATGGCCGAGGACGCGTCGGATGCCAACATGGATGCGGCCTGGACCTTCCTCGAGAAAACCCGCCCCACCGCTATCAATCTGCGATGGGCGCTCGACCGCTGCCGCGCCGTGCTGCGCCCCTTGCCACAGGCCGACCGCTCCGCGGCTGCGCTGGCGCTGGCGCATGAGATCTCGGACGAGGATGTGGAGATCAACCGCCGCATCGGCGAAAACGGACTGGCGCTCATCCGCGAAATCGCCGCGAAGAAGCCGGCGGGCGACGCTGTGCGCCTACTGACCCATTGCAATGCCGGTTGGCTGGCCACGGTGGATTGGGGTACGGCCACGAGTCCGATGTACCACGCCCATGACGCAGGCATCCCGCTGCATGTTTGGGTCGATGAAACTCGACCGCGCAACCAGGGCGCGCTGACCGCGTGGGAACTGGGCAAGCACGGCGTCCAGCACACTTATATCACCGACAACGCGGGCGGGCATCTGATGCAGCACGGGATGGTCGACATGGTGATCACCGGTACCGACCGCACCACGCGGCAGGGCGACGTTTGCAACAAAATCGGCACCTATCTCAAGGCGCTAGCTGCACGGGACAACGGCGTTCCGTTCTACGTGGCGCTGCCATCCCCGACGATCGATTGGACGGTGCGCGACGGCGTGGCCGAGATCCCGATCGAGGAACGCGACGCACAAGAGGTCACCCATGTGCTTGGCGTCACGGAGAGTTGCGAAATCGGCTCCGTTCAGGTCACGCCCAACGGAACCGTCGGGAGCAACCCGGCCTTTGACGTTACACCTCACCGCCTGGTTACAGGCCTGATCACCGAACGTGGCGTCTGCGACGCGTCCGAGGCTGGATTGGCGAGTCTCTTCCCGGACTTTGCCAAGGCGGCGGAATAGGCCATGCCGCTGTCGGTCGGCTCTCTTAGCAAGACGAAGGGCGGTGTCACGGACCCGGGGCGCGTCTCCCCGCGTGAAGAGACAAGCTTCGTGGAGGCCGCCTGGCTTTATTACCATGACGGGCTGAACCAGAACGAGATCGCCGAGCGGATGCGGATCAGCCGTGCCTCGGTGGTGAACTACCTCAACGAGGCGCGCGCCCGCGATTGGGTGCGGGTTCATCTGGACAGCGATGTGTTCCGGGGGCACCGCCTTGCCGCAGAGCTTTGCGCGGTCTACGGCCTGACCGAGGCGCTGGTAGTGCCGGACGATCCGGCGGACAGTCAGGCGAGTATCGGACGCGTGACACGGGCCGCCGCCGACTGGCTGCCCCGCCTGCTCGAACCCGGTGACCGGCTAGGCGTGTCCTGGGGGGCGACCGTGTACCAGATGGCGCAGCAGATGCCCTACACGCCGGTGCCTGACCTGACGGTGATCCAGCTTCTGGGATCGCGCCCTGCCGCCCCCGGTTTCGAGGCTGAGGCCTGCACGTCCATGCTGGCGCATCGCCTGGGTGGGCAGTGCATCAACCTGCATGTGCCGCTGGTCCTGTCCAGCAAGGCCCTGCGCGATGCGCTCTGCGCCGAACCCGTCGTGTATGACCAGCTCGAGGCGCTGGCGACCTGCAACAAGACGGTTCTGGCCTGCGGCACTTGCGACACCGACGCCCACGTGGTGCGCAGCGGCATCCTGACCGCCGAGGGCATCGCAGCCTACCGGGACAAGGGCGCGGCGGGGGTGATCTGCGGCAGGCTGATCGACGCCGAGGGGCGTCCCGTCATGGCCGATGTCGAAGAGCGGATGATCGGCGTGTCGCTCGACCGGATGCGCGGCAAGGAGATGGCGCTGCTGGTCGCGGCGGGCCCGGGCCGCGCCGCGCCGGCCAAGGCGGCGATCAAGGGCGGGTTCGTCACCCATATCGCCACCAGCACACGGGTTGCCGAAGAGCTTTTGGAGATGGCCACATGAGACCAGCCCCGCCGCTGCCCGACACGACCGAGACCCGGGCGGCGCTGATCGACGCCTGTTTGTGGATGAACGAGCGGCATCTGAACCAGGGCACGTCGGGCAACATCTCGGCCCGGACTGCTGGTGGTATCCTGATCACCCCGTCCGGCGTGCCTTACGAAGACCTGACGCCCGACGCGCTGGTGACTATCCCGATTTCGGGGCTGCCTTCGGGCGATGGCCCAAAACCTTCCTCGGAATGGCTGTTCCATCAGGGAATGCACCAGGCCCGTCCCGACATGCCGGTGGTCCTGCATGCGCATCCGCCCTATTGCAGCGTCCTTGCGGTGCAGCGCCGGCCGATCCCGGCCTGTCACTACATGGTCGCGGCCTTTGGCGGCACCGATGTGCCTCTGGCCGATTACGCGCTCTTCGGGAGCCCCGAGCTTTGTGCCAACATGGCCCGGATCATGGCGGACCGGCATGGCTGCCTGATGGCCAATCACGGGGCCACGGTGCTGGGTGAAACCGTGGCCAAGGCGCGCTGGCGGCTGGAAGAGCTGGAAACGCTGGCGCGGACCTACCTGTTCAGCAGCATTGGGGGACAGCCGCAGATCCTGTCCGATGCGGAAATCGCCGACGTGCTCGTGGCCTTCGCCGAGTACGGGCCGCGTCATTCGAAAAATCAGAACGAAGAGGGGAAGATGTGATGAAATATCGAACGCTGGGGCGGACGGGGCTGAAAATCTCGGTCATCACGATGGGTACTTTCACCTTCGGCGGTCGCGGTGCCTTCGGCCGGACGGCAAGCCAGGACGTGTCCGACGCGCGGCGGCTGGTTGACACCTGCATCGACCACGGCGTCAACATGTTCGACACCGCCAACATGTATTCCACCGGGCTGTCGGAAGAAATTTTGGGCGAGGTGCTGGAAGGCCGATACGACGATATCCTCGTCACCTCCAAGGCGCGGATGCCCATCGGCGACGGACCCAACGACGAGGGCGTGTCGCGCTGGCACCTGATCCGCGAATGCGAACGGTCGCTGAAGCGGCTGCGTACCGATCACATCGACCTTTACTACATGCACGAATGGGACGGGTTGACCCCGGTCGAGGAAAAGATGGCGGCGCTCGATACGCTGATCCAGCAGGGCAAGGTGCGCTATGTCGGCTGTTCCAACTATTCGGGTTGGCAGGTGATGAAATCGCTGGCCGCCGCGCCAAGCCATGCAAGCCGCTTCGTGTCTCAGCAGATCCATTACACGCTCGAGGCGCGGGAAGCGGAATACGAATTGTTGCCGCTGTCGGTGGACCAGGGGCTCGGCGTGCAGGTCTGGTCGCCCCTGGCCGCCGGATTGCTGTCGGGCAAGCACCGGCGGGGGCAGGGACCTGCCGAAGGCTCACGTCAGGCCGAGGGGTGGAACGAACCCCCGATCCGCGACATGGACCGGCTTTGGAACATCGTCGATGTGTTGGTCGAGATCGGTGAGGCGCACGGGGTCGAGGCGGCGCAGGTGGCGCTGGCCTGGCTGTTGACCCGACCGGCGGTGGCGTCGCTCGTGGTGGGCGGTCGGACCGCGGATCAGTTCGTGCGCAATTTCCGCGCCGTCGAGCTGGTGCTGTCCGAGGATGACCTCAAGCGCCTGAACGATGTCAGCCGCCTGCCGCTGATCTACCCGTACTGGCACCAGCACAACTTCGCCCGCCCGCGCTTTGGCACAGCCGACCAGGCGCTTCATGCGGACTATCCCGACAGGCACTACGGCGGAGAGGATTCGCTGGTCTAGCGCCCCACCGCCGCCCTGACCACGGATTGCATCGCGAGCATTCCGGGATCGTCCATGCCGATGCTCTTGTCGCCGAAGATGCGGGCACGGCCCACGGTGGCGGGTTTGTCGCGGAACGCGTCCAGCGCGCGGTCGACGGCGTCGGCGGCGGCGCTGGCCTTGTCATCGGCATCGGCGGTGGCGCGCGCCATGTAGTCGAGGCTGTCGAGCACGGTCTTGCCACCAAGTTCTGCCTTGCCGCGCTCTTGCATCTTGTCGCGTGCGCCCGCGATCAGGGCGGGGATGTCCGCGTCCTCGATCTGGGTCTGGCCGCGCAGCGTCTTGGCGGCGCTCATCAACCCGGTGGCCATGAGCGTGCCATAGGACGACCCCGAGGATTTGGTGAAAGCCTGTGCGCATTGAAACAGCGCCATGCCGATATCGTCGGGCAGGTCGTCCTTCATCGCCACGATGGCGCGCATTCCCCGTGTCATGGTGACACCGAGATCGCCGTCGCCCAACGCCCCATCGGCGGCGTTGAGCCGGTCGAAATCGCGCTCCATCGCCGCCGCGATCCGGTCGATGGCGGCAAGGAGCGTGTCGCGGGTGACCGTCATCCAACCCTCCAGAACGCGCAATCGCAGGGCGCGGTGAGCAGGTTTTCCATCTCGTCGTCGAGCTTGCACAAGGTAAAGGACACCCCCGCCATTTCCATCGACGTGGCGTAGCGGCCCACCAACGGCATGACGATGGCGGCACCTGCGTCTTCGAGCCGGGATTTTACCATCCGGTAAAGAATGTAGAGTTCCTCGGGCGGGGTCGCGCCCAGCGAGTTCACCATGACCGACACGCGGTCGCCCGACGCAAGGGGCATGTCGGCAAGCAGCCGGTCCATCATCTCGTTGGCGATCTGGTCCGCCGTTTGCAGCTTGCCGCGCCAGACGCCCGGTTCGCCGTGGATGCCCATGCCCATCTCCATCTCGTCCTCGGCGATCTCGAAGGTGGGTTTGCCCGCCTGCGGCACGGTGCAGGGCGACAGCGCCGCGCCGATGGAGCGGCAGGCATCGGCGGCCTTCTGCGCCACGGCGGTCACGGCATCAAGGTCGCGGCCTTCTTCGGCGGCGGCGCCTGCGATCTTGAACGCGTAGACCATGCCCGCGACGCCCCGGCGCTTCTGGTGCTCTTCGGGTGGGGCAGAGGCCACGTCATCGGCCAAGAGGACGGTGGTGCAGGTGATGTCCTCGAATTCCACCAGTTCGCCGGCCATGTCGAAATTCATCACGTCGCCGCCGTAATTGCCGTAGAGACGCAGCACGCCCGCGCCGCTGTCGGCGGCGCGGATCGCATCGGCCATCTGTTCGGCCGAGGGCGAGGCGAAGACGTCGCCGATGGCGCAGGCATCCAGCAGCCCGGTGCCGACATAGCCGGTGAACACGGGCAGGTGGCCCGATCCGCCGCCGGTGACGATGCCGACCTTGCCCGTCTTGCCGGGCGTCGCGCGCGCCACGACCTTGCCGCTGTCGCCATGCAGGCGGTAATATTCGGGATGCGCGGCGACAAGGCCCGCCAGCATCTCGTCGACATAATGTTCCGGGTTGTTGAGTATCTTCTTCATCGTGTCCTCCTCGCGGTCAGGATGGGTGGTCATGTCTTGGGTCTGAAGCTGCCGCGCAGGGCGGTGACGGCGTGGGTGTTGATGACCATGACCAGGATCAGCAGCGCCCCCCAGATCAGTTCGCGCGCGAAGTTCGACACCTGAAGCATGTTCAGGCCGCTCGACAGGAATTGCATCGACAACACCGCCAGAACGACGCCGATCACCCGGCCATAGCCGCCATAGGGGTTCACCCCGCCCAGCACCGCGATGAGCACGGCCAGAAGCAGGTAGGACGATCCGTAATCGGCCTTGGCGGAATTGGCGCGGCTCATGACGATGAGGCCCGCTATGGACGAGAACAGCCCCGCGATCACGTAGACCTTGAGCAACATGCGATTGATGTCGATGGCGGCATAAAGCGCGGCCAGGGGGTTCGCGCCGTACATCGTCACCCGCAGCCCGAAGGCGGTGCGGGTCAGGATCAGGTGCAGGACGACCGCCAGAACCGCAAACAGGATCAGCGGCACCGGGATACCGAAAAGGGTCGCGTTGCCGATCAGCGCGACGGTGGACGGAAAGCCCATGACTGCGCTGCCGCCGGTCATGGCGATGGCGAAGCCGGTGAACACCAATCCCGACCCGAGGGTGGCAAGGATGGGCGGCAGGCCGAAGAACGCGACCAGCGCACCGTTCACCAGACCGGCGGTCGCCCCGATGCAGAGCGCGGCGGCAATCGCGATGGCCAGCCAGATCGCCGATTGCGAGGCAGGCATGTCGGCGTTGGAATACTGGGTCAGGATGATCGCCGCCACGACCGCCGACAGGTTCGCGACCCCGACCACCGACAGGTCGATCCCGCCGGTCATCATGGCGATGGTCATGGCCAGCGCCAGGATGGCGAATTCCGGGAACTGGAACGCCATCGAGGTCAGGTTCTGCGTCGACAGGAACCGTTCGGGCGACAGCACCGCCATGAGGCCGAAGACGAAGACGGCGATGACCAGAAGCCGAAATTCCGGTGCGGTGGTGACGTCTCTGGTGGATATGCGTGTGGTCATGCTGCCCTCATCCTGCCCGTGCTGCGGCCCGCTTGGCGCGGTAGGCGGGAACGCCGGTGCCCAAGAGGATCAGGATCCCGATGGTGACCGATTGCCATGTGGTCGGGATGCCGACGACGATCAGGCTGTTCTGCACGATCACGATCAACGCGACGCCCAGCATCGTCCCCGTCAGCGTGCCGTAGCCTCCGATCAGACGCGCGCCGCCAAGCACGACCGCCGCGATCACCGACAGCTCCAGCCCGACGAGCGAGAACGGATCGGCCATACGCCCGACCGAGCCGTGGATGATCCCCGCAAGACCGGCAAGCGCGCCGACATAGACATAGACGAAGAATTGCGTCCATTTCACGTTGATCCCGATGCGCCGCGCGCTTTCGACCGATCCGCCGATGGCATAGATCGACCGGCCCAGCATGGTCTTCTTGAGCATCACCCAGGTGAGCACGATGACGCCCAGGAGCGCCAGCGCGGCCCAGGGGATCGAATAGAAATTCCCCGCCTCGGTGGTGCCGCGCGCCAGCACCCCGCGCGAGAAGTCGCGCATCGACGGTGGCAGGTCCGAGATGCGCTGCGATCCGATGAAGGTCAGAAGGAAGCCGCGAAAGATCGACAGCGTGCCAAGGGTGACGATCAGCGTCGGCAGGCCCAGGAAGGCGATGAAGAACCCGTTGAACGCCCCCAGCAAGGCTCCGAACCCGACCGAGACCGCGAAGATCAGGGGCCAGGGCGCGTCGGGCCAGATGGCGAGGAACAGCACCGTCGACGAATACATCGCGAAGACCGCGATGGCGGTGAAGCTCACGTCGATGCCGCCCGACACCAGAACGAGCATCGCGCCCACGGCGAGGATGCCGATCACGATGGCCGCGCGCAGCAGGTCCGACACGGTCGTGATCGTGAAGAAGCGCGGGTCCGAAATGGTCGCGATGACGCAGAACAAGACGATTACGCCGGCGACCAGCGTTTCGTTGCGTGTCCAGAAATCCTTGGGAAGCCAATTGGTCATGAGGCCAGCCTGTGGGCAAGATCGTCTTCGGTCAACGACTTGCCGTCCAGCGCGTCGATGATGCGGCCCTCGCGCATCACGAGGATGCGGTGGCAGGTCGATAGAAGTTCCGGCAGATCGTCCGAGATCACGATGATCCCGATGCCCTGCCGCGCCAGATCGCGGATGATGTCGTGAATGTCGGCCTTCGATCCCACATCGACACCGACGCTTGGCCCGTTCAGGAGCAGCACGCGCGGCGCACGCGACAGCCAGCGGGCAAGGGCCACGCGTTGCTGGTTGCCGCCCGAGAGCGATTGCACCGGGGCGTTGACGTCGGGTGTCTTGACCTTGAGCCTGCGCAACCAGTCGGCGGCCTCGTCGGCGAGGCGGGTCATGTCAAGAAACCCGCCGCTTGAATGCGCATCGAGCCGACCGACGGCGACGTTGCGCAGAATCGACTGGCTGAGGAACAGACCTTCGGTCAGGCGGTCTTCGGGCACGTAGCCGATCCGCGCCAGGGATGCCGCCTGCGGATCGCCCAGGGGAACGGGCCGGCCCGCGACAGTGATGCTCCCCGCATCTGGAGAGACCAGCCCGAACAACGCCTTGGCAACCGAGGTGCGGCCACAGCCCAGAAGCCCGGTGATCCCCAGCACTTCGCCCGCCATGAGATCGAACGAGATATCGGCAAAGGATCCGGCCTTGGTCAGGCCCTTGACCTGCATCAGCGTTTCCGCACCGGGCGTCACATCGCTTGGCGGCACCTCTGGCACGTCGCGGCCCGTCATGTGGTAGGTGAGCGACTGGGTGTCGAACTCCGACGCGGGGCCTTCGGCGACCTTCTTGCCGTTGCGCAGGACGACGACCTTTTCGGACACGGCCAGCACCTCGCCCAACTTGTGACTGACGAAGATCACCGCCACGCCTTCGTCCTTGAGCATCCGAATGATGCCCTGAAGGCGGCGCACCTCTTTTTCCGTCAGCGCGGTGGTCGGTTCGTCCATGATGATGAGCTGCGCCCTGGAGGCCAGCGCACGGCAGATCGCGACCAGTTGTTTCTGCGCGACGGGCAGCGTTTCCACCCGCGCGTCAAGGTCGATCCGAACCCCGATCCGATCCAGCGCGGCACTGGCGATGTCGCGCACGGCCTTGGCCTTGAAGAACCTCTGATGGGTCGAAAGCTGGGTGGCGAAGGCGATGTTTTCGGCCACGCTCAGGTTCGGAAAGAGCGAGAAATCCTGGAAGATCACCATGACCCCCGCCGCCGCCGAAATGCGCGGGTTCAGATAGGGGCGGTCCTGTCCGGCAATGCGGATGGTGCCTGCCGTCGCAGGTTCGACGCCCGAGATGATCTTGATGAGGGTCGACTTGCCCGATCCGTTCTCGCCCGCAAGGCACACCGCCTCTCCGGGCTGAACGGTGAAATCGACGGAATCGAGCGCCGTCACCCCTGCGTACCGCTTGGTGATGGCGCGCAGGTCGACGAACGCGGTGTCATGGTCTGGGGACATGAACAACCAACTTGAAGTGAGAGTATTCAGGGCGTGGGGACGGCCCGCAGGCCGCCCCCGGATGTGACAGGATCAGAACGGGTATTCGCCCATGTTGTCCTTGTTCACGTTGACCCAGGCCTGGCCGTAGATGACCTTGCCGTCGAGCGACACGCTCTCGTAGCCCGGCAGGCCGAGGTCCATGCCGTCGGTCACTTCCTCGCCGTTCATGACCATCACGGCAAGCTTGTTCATGGCTTCGCCCGCAACCGCCGGATCCCAGAAGCCGATGCCATCGACGGCACCGGTTTCGAGGTACTGACCGGCGATGGAGGGCAGGGAGGTGCCGAAGACGCAGGTGGCGTCTTCCATGCCGCGTTCTTCGATGGCGCGCCCGATGCCCGCCACGTCGGTCGAGGCCGATCCCTGCATCCCCTTGATGTCGGGGAAGGCGCGCAGGACTTCCTGGGCCTTGGAATAGGCCTGTTCGGCGTCATCGAAGGTTTCGTTCTTGTCGCCGACCAGCGTCATGTTGGGATAGTTGGCTTTCTGGTGCGCGATCGCGCCATCGACCCACTGGTTGTGCGTCTGCGAGGTGAGCGAGCCGACGAAAACCGCGTATTCCCCTTCGCCGCCCATGCAGGTGGCAAGCTGCTCCATCAGGTTGGCGCCGAAATCCTCGTTCACGAAGGCTTCGAGATCGTAGACGGTGTTCTGCTGTGCCGCGGCTTCGTGCGTGATGACGGTGATTCCGGCTTCCATCGCGCGACCCAACACGGGTTCCAGCGCCTCGGGCGACATGGGAACGACGGCGAGCGCATCGACGCCCTGCGCGATCATGTCCTCGATCAGCGCGACCTGCTGCTGCGGGTCCGCCTGAGCAGGTCCGACCTGGAATGCGTTCATGCCGGTTTCCTCGGCGAACTTGTTCACGCCCTCTTCCATGCGGTTGAACCACTGGATACCCGCGATCTTCACCACGGTGGCGATGTTCTTGGAATGGCTTTCGGCTGCGACCTGGGTGCCAAGAAAGGCCGTCGAAGCAATGGCGACGCGGGCCAGCAGTGTAAATCTTGTCTTCATGTCTTCCTCCCTAAGCCCGCATTTGCGGGTCGTTTTCCGGCGCCGTTCCGTTTCTCGGCGATCCGACAGAGCAACGTTGCCGCGGACAACCGGTTAGCGGTTTCGACCATGCGTGCAGCGTTCTTTCAACACATGTGCATTGACTGCACGTTTGTGACTATATAAGCACGATAGCCGTGGTCAAGCCATTTTGTCGCAGTAAATCCAGGGGTCGCGGGCGCGCCATGTCGATGCAGAAACGCCAGGCTGATGATGATATCGCGCAGGCCGCGTGGCTTTACTACGTTGGCAATCTGAGCCAGCAGGAGGTCAGCAAGCGGCTGGGCGTCTCGCGGTTCAAGGTGCTTCGCATGCTGGCCGACGCGCGCGAGCAGGGATTGGTGCGAATCACGGTCGAACACCGGACTTCGCGCAGCCTCGCGCTGGCGGATCAGCTGGTCGAGGCGTTCGGTCTCCAGGAGGTGCAGGTGGCCCCGGTCAGGGCGTCGTCGCAGGATGACGAGCTGGCGCGCGATGCGGTGGCGATTCTGGCCAGCGGATATCTCGCCCGCATCGCGGGGTCGGACAGCCGGGCAACGGTGGGTCTTGGATGGGGGCGGACCCTGTCCAGCATGGCGGACAACCTAACTGGTGTGCGCAACAATGGGTTGACCTTTGTGTCGCTGATGGGATCGGTGACCTATGCGTCGCATACCGCGCCGGGCGATGTCTGCGTCAGGCTGGCCGCCCAGACTGGCGGACGCGCGATCCTTATGCCCGCACCATTCGTCACCGACAGCAAGGCGGCCTGCGACGGGATTATGTCGCAACGTCTTGTCCGTGAGGCATTGGACGTCGCGCGCCGCGCCGATCATGCCTTGATGAGCGTCGGAGAATGCCAGGACGGAGCAATTTTGTTCGACAGCGGCATCTTTAGCGACGCACAGATCCGGGAACTGCGCGAGGCGGATGTCGTTGGGGACTGCTGCGGGGTCTTCTACAAGGCGGATGGATCGGTCGCTGATATCGAACTGAACCGCTGCACCCCCTGCGTTCAGCCGAACGACATGGCGTCGATGGATACGGTTCTTCTTGCGGGTGGGGTTGGCAAGCTGGCGGCGACATTGGCGGTGCTGCGCGCGGGGTTCGTGAAAAAACTGCTGGTGGACGAGGGGCTTGCAACAGCTCTCGTCGCGGCGCGAAACAAAGAGAGGGCGTGATGCAAGGCTTCGGTGTGCATACGAGCATGTGGACGATGTCGTGGGATCGCAACGGCTGCGACAAGGCGGTGGCCAAGGCAACGTCTTACGGGATGGATTTCCTGGAAATCGCGCTCCTAGACCCGCACGGCGTGGATGCTCGCCACAGCCGTCAGGTACTCGAGGCCGCCGAGATGCGCGCGGTCTGTTCCTTGGGCTTGCCGCAAGCGGTATGGGCCTCGCAAAACCCTGACGGGGCGGTAAAATTCCTGACCCTAGCGCTGGATCAATGCGCAGCGATGGGGGCGGAGGCGCTCTCAGGTGTGGTCTATGGCGGCATCGGCGAACGGACCGGCCAGCCTGCGACTCAAGCCGAACTCGACAATGTTGCCGGCGCGCTGACCCGCGCTGCGCGCCATGCCAAATCGCTGGGGTTGCAGTTCGGGATCGAACCCGTGAACCGCTACGAGACCCATCTGCTCAATACCGGGTGGCAGGCGGTCGAGATGATCGAATGGATCGGCGCGGACAACATGTTCGTTCACCTTGACACCTATCACATGAATATCGAGGAAAAGGGTATCGCGCAGGGCATCATCGACGCCCGCGATCACCTTCGCTACATCCATCTGTCCGAATCCGACCGCGGCACACCCGGTGCGGGCACCATCGCCTGGGACGAAATATTCGGTGCCCTGAGGGCCATTGGTTTCAGGGGAGGGCTGGCGATGGAGAGCTTCATCAACATGCCGCCCGAAATCGCCAACGGCCTGTCGGTCTGGCGGCCGGTGGCTTCGGGCGAGGCCGAGGTGATGGAGAACGGATTGCCCTTTCTGCGAAACAAGGCCCGGCAATACGGACTGATCTGACCGGTTTCAGAGGAACACCAATGAAAAACACAACGCTGCCAGAGCTTTACAAGGACATGCGCCGCGTGCGGACCTTCGAGGAGCGCGTCGGAGAGCTGTTTGTGCGCGGCCAATCGGCGGGCTCCATGCTGCACCTGTCGATTGGCGAGGAAAGCGCGGCAGTGGGTGTCTGTGCCCAGATGCGCGACGGCGACACCTTCACGACGCATCACCGGGGGCACGGCATCTTTCTGGCGCGCGGGGCCGATCCGAACCGGATGATGGCCGAGATCGCGGGCAAGGAAAGCGGCTATTGCGCGGGCAAGGGCGGCTCCATGCACATTGCCGATATGGGGCTGGGACATCTGGGGGCCAATGCCATCGTGGGCGGCGGCATCCCGGCGGTGGTCGGTGCGGGGCTGTCGGCGCGGCACCGGAACTCCGGCGCCATCTCGGTCGCGTTTTTCGGCGACGGTGCCACGGGGCAGGGCATCCTGTACGAAAGCATGAACATGGCCGCGCTCTGGAAGTTGCCCGTGATGTTCGTCTGCATCAACAACCAGTACGGCATGGGCACCCGCATCGACCAGGCGACGGCGAACCCCAACCTGCATGAACGCGCCCTGGCCTTCGGTCTGGCGGCCCGGACCGTGGACGGGCTTGAGGTCGAGGACGTGGCCGAGGCCGCAGCCGGACTGATCGACGGTGCGCGGGCGGGCAAGCCTGCCTTCCTCGCGGTGGATTGCTACCGCTTCTTCGGGCACGCCCGCAAGGACAAGTCGCCCTACCGCGACGAGGCGGAGGAGGCGGAAGGCCGCAAGAAGGATCCGGTGCTGCGCGCGCGCGACAAGCTGATTTCGACCGGCTTGATGTCCGAGGCCGATCTTGATGCGCTGGATGCGCGTGTGGCCGAGGAAATGGATGCCTCCATCGACTTTGCCGTGGCCGGGAAGGAACCGCAGATGCAGTCGATGTTCCGCGATGTCTATGATCCGTCGCAGCCCGAACCGGAGCCGGTGCGCACCCGGCTCGACCGCATTCTGGCGCAGGGGTAGGCACGATGGCCGTTCAGGAAACAACCTATCGCGACGCGCTTCGTCTGGCGCTGTCCGAGGCGATGACTGCCGACGACAGCGTGATCGTCATGGGCGAAGAAGTGGGCCGCTATGGCGGGGCCTACGGGGTCACCAGAGATCTGATCAAGGAATTCGGCGAAGAACGCGTGATCGACACGCCGATTTCGGAAGCCGCCATCGTGGGCGCGGCGGTCGGGGCTGCAATGACCGGCCTGCGCCCGGTGGCCGAGCTGATGTATGTCGATTTCATCGGCATGACGATGGACCAGCTTGCCAACCAGGCCGCCAAGATCCGGTATATGTTCGGCGGGCAGATCGGCGTGCCGATGGTCTTGCGCACCCAAGGCGGTACCGGGCGGTCGGCAGGCGCGCAGCACAGCCAGAGCCTTGAGGGATATGTGATGCACACGCCAGGCCTGCGGCTTGCCATGCCCGCAACGGTAGAAGACGCCTATCACCTTCTGCGGCAATCGCTGCGGCAGCCCGACCCGGTCTTGTTCATCGAACACAAGGGGCTGTACACGATGAAGAGCACCCTTGATCCCGATGCCGAACCCGCACCCTGGGGCAAGGCGAAGGTACTGCGCGACGGCGCCGATCTGGTGATCGTGACCTATTCCCGGCAGGTGCATCATGCGCTGGCGGCGGCAGAGACGCTGGCATCGGAGGGCATCCATGCGTCGGTGGTCGATCTGCGCACGCTCAACCCGCTTGATTTCGACACGATCCGCCCGCTTGTCGAAACTGCGGGGCGCGCGATGGTCGTCTCCGAAGCGGTGATGACCTGCGGCGTCGCGGCCGAGCTTTCGGCGCGCATCACCGAGGAATGCTTCGACTTCCTTGAAGACCCGGTGGTGCGGGTGGCGGGCGAGGACATCCCGATCTCGGTTTCGCCGCTGCTTGAGCAGAACTCGGTCCCGACACCCGACCTGATCGTCGAGACCGCGCGAAAGATGTTCGCATGAGCACGCCCACCCGATTGACCCTGCCGATGCCGCGCTTGGGCGAGACGATGGAAGAGGGCACCATCGCCGAATGGCTGGTCCGGCCCGGCGAGCCGTTCCAACGCGGCGATCCCTTGCTCGAGGTCGAGACCGACAAGACGATGGTGGAATACCCGGCGCTTGGCGATGGAACGATTCTCGAAACTCTCGTGGCCGCCGGGGATGTGGTAGAGGTCGGCACGCCGATCGCGGTGATCGAAACCGCCGACGTCTGGGACGGGATTGACGGGGAGGACGACAAGAGGCCGGATCCCGAACCAGCCGCCGCGCCGCACTCTGATGCCGCGGCGCCATCTCCGACGCCCGACACTCCCCGCCTTCGCGCCACGCCCTTGGCGCGGCGCATCGCGAAGCATAACGGGATCGCGCTTGACGACATCGTGGGCACGGGACGGCGTGGGAGAATCGAGGCCCGGGACGTGCAAGCCCTGACATCGACCGCGCCTGCGGCTCCCGCCGTGATCAAGAAGGCGCCGGACCTGACCGCGCCGGTTCTCTGCGTTCACGGCTTTGCCGGGCTCGGTTCGAACTGGGCTGCGCTGCGGGCCATCCTGAACCGGGCGGGTCTAAGGTCTGACGCGCCCGATCTGCCCGGACATGGGCGCAACTCCGAAAAGGCGGCAGACATCGGATCGCTCGTCGATTGGCTGGACCGGCGCCTCGCGGACCAGTCCGCGCCGGTGCACCTTGTCGGCCATTCGCTTGGCGCGCATGTGGCGGCGCAGGCGGCGCTGCGGGATGCGTCGCGGGTGGCCCGCCTGACGCTGATCGCGCCCGCCGGATGCGGGATCGAGATCAACGGCGCATTCCTGTCCGGCATGGCCTCGGCCCCCGGTGTCGGGGAATTGTCGCACCTGATGCGGCTTCTGGGTCCCAGGGCCGCGCAGATGGACACCTCGGCTCTGACCGCGATGGCGCAAGAGCTGTCCGGGATGCGGTTGACCGCCCTAGCGCAGGCGGCAGCCCGGGGGGATGTGCAGCGGATGGACACGATCGGCCCGCTTCGGGCGCTTGCGGGTCGGGTGCCGGTGCGTGCGATCTTCGGTCTGGGCGACCGCATCATCCCCCGCGATCACGCCTTCCACTTGCCGCCCGCCGTGGCCTGCCACATGGTAGAGACCGGGCACATGCCGCATTGGGACGCAACAGAGGAGGTGGCGTCCATCATCGCCGCACCGTGACACGACGCTGACCGAGGGAGGATGGGAGTTTGGCGTATTTTCTTGCAGCCGATGGCGGAACCGAAAGCCTGCGGGTGCGCATCTACGATGTGACCGGCACCTGCGTCGCCTCTCATGCCGAACCCTACGAAACCACCTTTTCGCCGGGCGCGCGCGCCGAACAGAACCCCGAGGACTGGTGGACCAGCCTGTGCAAGGCCACGCGGGCTTCCCTGGCCAAAGCGGGGCTTTCGGGCGACCGGATCGAGGCGATGGCCTATGCCACGACCAGCTGCACGGTGGTCGCGCTCGACAAGGCGGGCAAGCCCTTGCGGCCCGCGTTGCTGTGGATGGACGTTCGCGCCGACAAGGAAGCCGAGGCTGTCCTGGCCACTGGCGATGCGCGTCTGCGACTGAACTCGGACGGGGCGGGGCCGGTTTCGGCGGAATGGATGATCCCCAAGGCGCTTTGGATCAAGCGCAATGAGCCACAGGTCTTTGAGGCCGCCGCGACGATCTGCGAATACCAGGATTACCTGACGCTGCGCCTGACCGGCGAACGCTGTGCGTCGCTCAACAATGTCGGCTTGCGCTGGCACTATGCGAACCGTGATGGCGGCTGGGCGAAAAGCCTTGTGGCCTCCCTTGGCATGGCCGATCTCGTCGAGAAATGGCCGTCGCGCGTCGCCGCCCCCGGCGAGGTCGTCGGCCCCCTGACATCCGACGCCGCCGAGGCGTTGGGCCTGACTACCCGGACCAAGCTGGTTCAGGGCGGGGCGGACGCGTTGATCGGGATGATCGGTCTGGGCGTGTCGCAGCCGGGGCAGCTTTGCCTGATCACCGGGTCGTCGCATCTTCAGTTCGGTGTGACGGAACAGCCGTTTCACGCACCAGGCATGTGGGGGGCCTATGCCGATATCGTCTACCCGGACCGCTATATCATCGAAGGCGGTCAAACATCGACCGGGTCGATCATCAACTGGTTACGCCGTTTCGTCGGCGGAGACCTGGATTTCGACGAAATGAACCGTAAGGCCGCGTCGCTGCCGCCGGGGGCCGAAGGTCTGATCGTGCAGGACCATTTTCAGGGCAACCGCACCCCCTATACCGACGCTCAGTCGCGCGGCGCGATCACCGGGCTGACGCTCGCGCACGAGCCGCATCACGTGTTCCGCGCGATCATGGAAGGTATTTCGATGGGCACTCGTGCCATCCTCGACGCTTTTTCCAAAGGTGGGTATGCGGGCACTGAGATGGTGGCGGGGGGCGGGGCGACGAACTCTGATCTCTTTATGCAGATCCACGCTGACACCGCAGGCATCCCGGTGCGTATCCCTG
This sequence comes from uncultured Marivita sp., assembly GCF_947488135.1. Taxonomy (GTDB): domain Bacteria; phylum Pseudomonadota; class Alphaproteobacteria; order Rhodobacterales; family Rhodobacteraceae; genus Marivita. The sequence goes on from NZ_CANKYW010000011.1 coordinate 81,048, forward strand.
CATCGACCGATGGCCCAACCCTCGGTTCAGCAATTCTCGCCGCTCATGGTGCAGGGCATTTCGCGAGTATCGACGAAGGGATTGCCGCGATGGTAAGACCGGGACGGGTGATCGAGCCAAACCCGAAGGCTGTTATCGCATACGAAGAAATCTACGCACGCTACCTTGCGATTTATCCAGCCCTCAGAGACGCGCTTGTGCAATCACGGTGAAGCGCCGATTCCGGTGTGTCCTTTTATTCCAATCGGCTCCGGATTTCTATCAGCTTGCCCTAACAAACCTCTGCGGGCTTGTGATACCAGAGATAATTGCGCGGCGTTAATTGAGGCGTGTGCAAATCGACCTCAAGCATCGATTTGTCAGCGCCGTCGGTTCGGTTGAGCGAGGCAGGTACTTCCGCAGCCTGTTGTTCGTATTCTCGACGGTGCCTTTCTGGTAAGGTGCTTGCGGATCGCAGAACCACGCGTCCGCGCCGATCCCGGCCTTGAGAAGCCCCCAGGCCGAGAACTCGGTGCCTCTGCCGAACGTGATCGACTGGCGCGCCTCGGCGGGCGGGGGAGCCAGCCCTAAATCACCGCCTCCATAACAGGCTTGGATTGGCGATCCTCGTTTCGCGTGACAACGGCAAAGCGGCTGACGCCCCCGGGCCTGGGTGTGTGAGACTCTTGCCGTCAAGGATATGCGTGCGTTGCTCGCGACGATAACCCCGCGGCCGACGGCGGCGACGATGCTCCGGCAGATGACGATAGAATTGTTCATCACGACCATCTTTGGAATAGGCGAAACGATAGATCGTCTCGTGGCTCACGCGGATCGGGTGACGCTCGTGGACTTGCCCGGCAAAAGTGGAGAGCGTTTAGCTCACTTTCCGTGCCTTTCGCTCAAAGGCGATGGGGCTCTGGAAGCCGAGCGATGAATGCCGCCTGACGGGATTATAGAACCCGTCGATGTATCTGGCGACGGCGTTTTCAGCCTGGGCGCGTGTCTGCCATGCGACCGGCCAGATCAGCTCCGACTTGATGGTCTTGAAGAATGTTTCGACCATCGCGTTGTCGTAGCAGTTCCCGCGCCCGCTCATCGAGATCAGTATGCCGCGTTTCCGGAGCAGCGCCTGATAGTCCATCGAGCAGTATTGCGACCCGCGATCGGAATGATGGACCAGCCCTGGCGCAGGATTGCGAGCGACCAGAGCACGGCGCAGGGCGTCGACGGCGAGGTCGCGCTTCAGGCGGTCACTCGCGGCCCAGCCAACGACGCGCCGCGAGAAGAGGTCGAGAACGATGGCGAGGTAGAGCCAGCCCTCTGCCGTCCAGATGTAGGAGATGTCCGCCCCCCATTTCCTGTCTGGGCCGTCCGCCGTGAAGTCCTGCGCCACCAGATTGGGGGCGACAGGCCAGGCATGTTCGCTGTCCGTCGTGCGCTTGAAGCGCCGCTTCTGCCGCGCGATCAACTGGTTCTCTCGCATCAGGCGCGCCGTGCGATGCCGCCCGATCTCATGGCCTTCATCGACGAGATCGTGGTGCATGCGCGGGCTACCGTAGGTGCCGTTCGACAGCGCGAAGGCCGTCCGGATATGCGCCAGAGAGACCATGTCCTGCTGCTGACGGCGACAGGCCGGTCGTTTCTGCCAGGCGAAAAACCCGCTCTGGCTGACCCCGAGGGCGCGACACATCCGACTGATCGGGAAGCTGGCCTTCTCCGCTTTGATGAAGCCGAAGGTCATCGACTTCCCTCTTTCGCGAAGAAGGCCGTGGCTTTTTTTAAGATGTCGCGCTCCTGCTTCAGGACCGCATTCTCACGCCGCAGTCGCTTCAGCTCAGCATGGAGATCGACCGGTGCTTCACTCGGCTCACTGACATCACGCTCCTGGCTCAGCCATCGTGTCAGCGTCGATAACCCGATGCCCAGATCCTCAGCGATCTCCCGCCGCGTCCTGCCGCTCGTCAATGCCAGTCGCACCGCTTCACGCCGAAATTCCGGCGTCGGCCTGTTTCCGTTTCCCATAGAACACCTCCTAGTTCCTCAGTTGGTGCTCTCCACTTTTGCCGGGCAAGTCCATCGAGCCGCATTCGACCTGCGATCTGCTCTGGCGACCAGCCAACCTTGAGCCGATCTTCGATAGCCTCTTTGAGTTCAGGGTGAACGATCATCTTGCGTTGAACGGCGCGGCGCTCCTCGTATTTGTCCTGAGCGACAAGCGCGTGATAGCCGTTCAACTCAGGCAGCTCTTCGTCAGTGTATCGGTTCCGCTTGATATCGCGGTAGATCGTGGAAGGGTCGCGACCCAGTTTATCCGCGATCTCAGAAACCGGCATTTTGGCTCCAAGCCACTTTGCAAGCTTGCGTCTTTCGTCCAGCTTCAGGTGACAGTGGCGGTTTCCCATTCGTTATACTCCATGCAACTCTCTGTATTCGTACAGAAATTGCACTTCGTTTGTGAATCCACGTTCTGGTACGGCGCTTGCGGGTCGCAGAACCACGCATCCGCGCCGATCCCGGCCTTCAGATGCTTCCAGCCCGAGAACTCGGTGCCGCGGTCAAATGTGATCGACTGGCGTGCATCAGCGGGCAGGGGAGCCAGGCCTTGGATCAGCGCTTCCATGATCGGTTTAGATTGACGATCTTCGTTGCGCATCACGACGGCATAGCGGCTGACACGTTCGACCAGGGACGTCACGTTCACCTTGCCATGCTCTTTGCGAAACATCATCAGATCGCATTCCCAATGACCACACTCGGAGCGATCTGCCACATGCTCAGGCCTGTGAGACAGGCTTTGGGCGTCGAAGATGTGAGTTCGGTTATGCCGCCGGTGCCCGCGCGGCCTGCGGCGTCGGCGGTGCTCCGGCAGATGGCGATAGAACTGTTCCTCGCGACCGTCTTTGGAATAGGCGAAGCGGTAGATGGTCTCGTGGCTCACGCGGATCGGGTGGCGCTCCAACCGCATCCGCCCTGCGATCTGTTCCGGCGACCAGCCAGCTTTTAAACGGTCTTCAATGGCAGCCTTCAGTTCGGGATGCACGATCATCTTGCGATGGATCGCGCGACGTTGCTCGTACTTGGCTTGCGCCGTCATGCAGTAGTAGCCGTTCAGCTCCGGCAGTTCCTTGTCCTCATAGGTATTCCGCTTCAGCTCGCGATAGATCGTCGATGGCGCGCGACCCAACCGATCCGCAATCTCTGGAACCGGCATTTTTGCTTCTCGCCACTTGTCGATCTTACGGCGTTCTTCCAAACTCAGGTGAGGGTAGCTGCGTCCCATTCATAAGCCTCCGTGCAACGTTCTGTTTTGATACAGAATTTGCACTTCGGATGTGAATCCACCGCTACAGGCCTGTGGCACGTGTAATAAAGGTTATGTTATATTCAGAAAGAAACTGACCCGACTACAGTTCCAAAAAATGCTGTCAGACCTGCCGCCTTGCATCGTTGCCATGGAAGCGTGCAGCTCCGCCCATCACTGGGGGCGCTTGGCCCGCGCTACCGGTCATGACGTTCGGTTGATCCCACCGCTGTACGTCAAACCATTTGTAAAGCGACACAAGAACGATGCCATTGATGCATAGGCGATTGCCGAAGCGGCCTCTCGGCCGTCGATCCGAACGGTTGCTGTGAAGGACGAAGACCAGCAAGCTCAGGCGGTGCTCTTTCGCACGCGCGAGCTTTTCGTGCGGCAACGCACTCAATTGATCAATGCGGTACGGGTACATCTAGCAGAATACGGGATCATCTTGCCCCAGCAGCGGCGCAACGGGCACGCCTTCGCATTACGGTGCCGGACTGAATTGGACGCTGCACCATTGGACGTCGCAAACATCGTGCATGCGTATCTGCGCTAGATCGAGAGCGTCGATACTGAGGTCGCCGCTCTCGATGTGAAGATTGAGAAAGGCGCGCTGCGAAACGACCGCGCATGGTGGTGGCCGTTGCCCTGGCCAATCGGATGGCACGACGGCTTTGGGCAATGCTTACCAAAGAGTGCGACTACGACAGTAAGCCTCCGGCGGCGGCCGTCTGATTTCGGGATCGATCCGATGGTAAGTCCGACCTTATGTCCGACTTTATCAAC
>NZ_CANKYW010000012.1 GCF_947488135.1 uncultured Marivita sp.
ATTTAGAGTCAAAGCGACATCTGCCATAGCTTAGCCGAACACCCCCAAGTTTTGCCCCCTCCCCAGATTCATCGTTAACCCGATCCACCAGATGCCGGGACTAAACACCTGGGGTACAGTGACACTGGCGCGGACGCCTGATCCGCGGCATCTGCCGCAAGGGCCGTGCGCCACCATTTCCTGGCGCTTCAGGCTGCGCCGTAGGCGCCACCGCCCGGAGTCTTGAGCACGAAGACGTCGTTCACGCCCATTTCCCGCGAGTCGTTCCCGTCGAGCCTTTCCTCGGACCCGTTGGCGCGGATGACCCAGTTTTCGCCGGGCGCGCCGTCGCCGCCGCCATTGACGCCGAATGGCCGTTCGACGCGGTGTGAGGTCAGCACCGTCGCCGTCATCGGCTCAAGGAACCGCAGCTTGCGGACAACGCCGTCGCCGCCCTTGTGCTTTCCTTCACCTCCCGAACAATTGCGAATCGAGAACTCGTCCACCCGGACCGGATAGCGGGTCTCCAGCACTTCGGGGTCGGTCATGCGGGTGTTGGTCATATGGGTGTGCACCGCGCTTGCGCCGTCGAACCCGTCGCCTGCGCCCGCGCCGCCACAGATAGTCTCGTAGTTCTGATGAACATCGTTGCCGTAGACGAAATTGTTCATCGTGCCCTGCGAGCCCGCCAGCACGCCCAGCGCGCCATAAAGCGTCTCTGTGATGGCCTGGCTGACCTCGGTGTTGCCCGCGATGACCGCCGCCGGGTAGGACGGGTTGATCATCGTTCCTACGGGCACGATCACGTTGATCGGCTTCATGCAGCCCTCGTTCATCGGAATGCTCGATCCCACAAGCGTGCGGAACACGTAGAGGACCGCCGCCCGGCAGATTGAAAGCGGGGCGTTATAGTTTCCCGCGTTTTGAGGCGCGGTTCCGGTGAAGTCGACGGTCGCAGAGCGGTTCTCCTTGTCGATGCTGACATTGACGCGGATCGACGGACCGAAATCGAGTTTGTACTCAAACTCGGAGTCCTTAAGCACGTCTAGCACCCGGCGCACAGCTTCCTCGGCGTTATCCTGCACGTGGCCCATATAAGCGTGGACCACATCTAGCGTGAAATTCGCCACCATCTTTTGCAGCTCTTTCGCGCCGGTCGCGTTCGCCGCGACTTGGGCCGCGAGATCGGCCATGTTTTGATCGACATTGCGGCAGGGGTATTTGCCAGAGGCCAGCAACGCGCGCGCCTCCGCCTCTTGCAGCGCGCCTTGCGAGACCAGAAGGAAATTGTCGATCAGGACGCCTTCCTCCTCGATATGGCGGCTGTCGGGCGGAGAGGAGCCTGGCGTTTTGCCGCCGATATCGGCATGGTGCCCGCGTGAGGCCACGACGAAGATAATCTTCTCACCGGCTTTATCGAAAACAGGCGTGATGACCGTGACGTCAGGCAAGTGCGTGCCGCCGTCAAATGGATTGTTCATCATGAAGACGTCGCCCGGCCGCATTTTGCCTTCATTGGCGCGCAGTATCGACCGGACGCTGCCGCTCATTGAACCCAAATGAACCGGCACATGTGGCGCGTTGGCGACCAAATTGCCCTCTGGGTCAAAGATCGCGCAGGAGAAGTCGAGCCGCTCCTTGATGTTCACCGAGTAGGCGGTGTTGGCGAGGGTCGCACCCATCTGCTCGGCGATCGACATGAAGAGATTGTTGAACACCTCCAACATAATCGGGTCGGCCTTGGTGCCGATCGCCTCGGTCCTCCTCAGCGGAACGACGCGGCGCATCAACAGGTCGCCGCCCTTGACGATCTCGGCGCGCCAGCCGTCCTCGACGGCGTTGGTCCCAGTCGGCTCGACGATGATCGCCGGGCCGTCCACCGTATCCTCGACTGCGAGCGAGAGGCGATCGACGAGTTCGACGTCGCACCATTCGCCGTGAACGCACATTCTGGCGCTCTGCGACGTCGGTTCGCCCGACGGTTTGCCTAGCTCGCTGGCGCTGGTGTCGGCGCCGGTGTCGCCGATCGCTTCGGAAGTGATCAGATCGATGATTAGGCGCGACTCGGACGGAATGAAGCCAAACCGCGTCTCGTGCGCCGACTCGAACGCCGACCGCATGTCCTCGGCTGAGCCGAAGGGAACCGGAAGCGTCTGATGCGAGCCCTTGGTGCGGATATGCGCCACGCGAACGGTTTGGATCGCCGCGTCCGGCACGCCTTGGTTGGCGACTTCACTTGTGGTCTCGGCGTCAAGCTCCGCGAATTTGACGGCCGCCGCCGCCACGTCCTCGATCGGAACCGCCAATTGGAACTCTCGCATCGCCCGGATATCGGCCAAGCCCATGCCGAACGCAGAAAGAACTCCGGCGAACGGGTGAACGAAGACTGACTCCATGCCCAGCGCGTCGGCGACCAGGCAGGCATGCTGTCCACCCGCGCCGCCGAAACAGTTCAAGGTGTATTTGGTGACGTCATAGCCGCGCTGGACGGATATTTCCTTGATCGCGTTGGCCATGTTCTCGACCGCGATGCGCAGAAAGCCTTCCGCCAGTTGCTCCGGCGTGCGCGGCGCCTCTCCGGTCTCGGCCGCGATCTTCTCGCCCATCTCCTCGAACTTCCGGCGCACGATATCTACGTCGAGCGGCAGGTCGCCATTCGGGCCGAAAACGCTCGGGAACTGCGTCGGCTGGATCTTGCCCAGAAGCACGTTGCAGTCCGTCACGGTGAGCGGACCGCCACGGCGGTAACTGGCGGGACCCGGATTGGCGCCAGCGCTTTCCGGGCCGACCTGCAGGCGGCCGTTCTCAAAGGTCAGGACCGAGCCGCCGCCCGCAGCGACCGTATGAATGCTCATCATCGGCGCGCGCATCCTGACGCCTGCGACCTCCGTATCAAAGGAGCGTTCATACTCGCCCGCGTAGTGGCAGACATCGGTCGAGGTGCCGCCCATGTCGAATCCGATCAGCTTGTCGAAACCGACCGCCGCGGCCGTGCGCACCATACCGACCACGCCGCCTGCTGGCCCCGACAGGATCGCGTCCTTGCCTTGGAACAGCGAGGCGTCGGTCAGGCCGCCATTGGACTGCATGAACATCAGCGACTTGCAGCTTCCATGCTCGGTCCCCAACTCGTCGCTGACCTGCTTCACATAGCGCCGCAGGATCGGCGAAAGATATGCGTCGACCACAGCTGTGTCGCCGCGTCCCACCAGCTTGATCAGGGGACTGGCCTCGTGGCTCATGGAGATCTGCTCGAACCCGATTTCGCGCGCGACATCCGCGACGGCTTTTTCGTGATCGGGGAACTTGTAGCTGTGCATGAAGGCGATCGCGACGGAGCGGATGCCGTCGTCATGCGCGCTCTGAAGGGCGGTTCGGGCACTGGAAAGATCGAGAGGCGCGACGACCTCGCCATCCGCGCCGACCCGTTCGGACACTTCCTCGACCCGCTCATAAAGCAGTTCGGGAAGCTGAATGTTGAGCGCGAAGATGTCGGGCCGGTTCTGATAGCCGATGCGCAGCATATCGCGCAGACCTTCTGTGGTCAGTAGCAGAGTGCGGTCGCCCTTGCGCTCCAAGAGTGCGTTGGTGGCGACGGTCGTGCCCATTTTGACCGCCTCAATTGTGCCCGGCGGGATCGCCTCGCCAGTAGCCAGACCCAGCAATTCCCGAATGCCATGCACGGCGGCGTCTTTATAGCGCTCGGGGTTCTCGGATAGCACTTTGTGCGAGCGCAGTTCTCCCTCAGGCGTCCGGCCGACGATATCCGTAAATGTGCCGCCACGATCTACCCAAAATTGCCACACTGGAGTTTCTCCTTGATATGCGCGCCCTGGGGGGAAAGTTTCGGTTGTCCGTTCGCTCGCATCGCGCGGGTCACATCTGGCCCGGCAGATAGGTCACGATGGCGGGGAAAATCACGATGATCACCAGCGCCACGACCATCAGGAAGAAGAAGGGCAAGGCGGCAAAGGCGACGCTCAGAATATCGCGCCCGGTCAGCGATTGCAGCACGAAGAGGTTGAACCCCACCGGCGGGGTGATCTGCGACATCTCGACCACGATCACCAGGAAGATGCCGAACCACAGCGGGTCGATCCCCGCCTGCAAAACCATCGGCATGATCACCGAGGCGGTCAGCACCACCACCGAGATGCCGTCGAGGAAACAGCCCATGATGACGAAGAACGCGGTCAGCGCCGCCAGCAGCGTGAAGGTCGACAGGCCCAGCCCACCGATCCATTCCGCGAGGATGCGCGGAATCCCGGTAAAGCCCATCGCCACGGTCAGGAAAGACGCGCCCGCCAGGATGAAGGCGATCATGCACGACGTGACGGTGGCGCCCATCAGCCCGTCGACAAAGCTGGCCCGTGTCAGAGTGCCGGAGCTCCACGACAGAACCAGCGCTAGCACCACCCCGACCGCGGCGGCATCTGTGGGCGAGGCGATGCCTGCATAGATCGAGCCGATCACGCCGCCGATCAGCAGCACCACCGGCAACAGCCGGCGCGAGCGGCGCAGTTTCTCGCGGAAGCTGGCCGAAATGTCCTCCATCGGCAGCCGGTCGCGGTTGATGAGCGCCCAGACCACCACGTAGCCCACGAACAGCGTCACCAGCAGCACCCCGGGCAGGACGCCCGCAATGAACAACCGCGCGATGCTCTGTTCTGTTGCCACGCCATAGACGATCAGGATGATCGATGGCGGGATCAGCAGGCCCAGCGTGGCCGAGCCTGCCAGTGTGCCGATCACCAGCCGCTCGGGGTAGCCGCGGCGCGACAGCTCCGGGATCGACAGCTTGCCGATGGTGGCGGCGGTCGCGGCTGACGAGCCCGAGACCGCGGCGAAAATCCCGCAGGCAAAGACATTCACGTGCAGAAGCTGGCCGGGCAGGCGGTTCATCCAGGGCGCGAGGCCGGTGAACATGTCCTCGGAAAGCCGTGAGCGGAAAAGGATCTCGCCCATCCAGATGAACAAGGGCAGCGCCGCCAGAGCCCAGGAATTGCTGTGCCCCCACATGGTTGTCGCCATGACCAGGCCCAGCGGCGCGTCGGAAAAGAGCGCCATGGCGGCGACCCCGACGCCCAGCAGCGAGAAGGCAACCCAGAGGCCGGCACCAAGGAAGGCGAACAGCAGGACCAGCAGGATGATGGATAGCGTGGCGACGGACATGGGCTCCGGCTCCTACTCGCTCAAAAGGTTTTCTTCCTTGCCCTCCCACGAAGCCGGGTGGCCGCGTAGGAGACCGACCAACTCGTCGACCAGCGAAAGGGTGAGGATGACGAGGCCCAGAGCCACAGGAAGCTGAGGCAGCCACAGCGGAACCGAAACCATGCCCGACGAGCGGTCGCCAAACTCGATGGATTCGTAAACCAGCAAGATCACGTACCAGGTGGCATAGGCGCTCATTGCCAGCGCGACGGTCACCACCGCGATCTCGAACACCCGCTGCGGACCCTTGGACAGGCGCCCAATCAGCAGGGTGACGCGGATATGCCCACCCGCGCGCAGGGCATAGGCAAGGGCGAGAAAGGTCGAGGCGGCGAGAAAGAAGCCGGTGAAATCGGCATAGGACGGGATGGTCAGCCCGATGCCGGTGCCGGTGAAACCGGCGGCGATCTTATCGGCGAGGTTCAGGCAGACTTGGGCAGAGACCAGAACGACAATGGCGAGGATGAAGAACGCCGCCAGCCCGCCGGATGCGCGGTAGATGAAGTCCAGTGTCGCCCGCATGATGTCCCCCTATCGCGCTGCAGGCCGGGCGCGCCTTGGCGCACGGCCGAATGGTTTATTGCTGGTAGGCCGAGAGCAGGGCGGCACCGGCCTCGCCGGCTTCGCCTTTCCAGTTCTCCAGCATCTGCGCACCGATTTCGCGTAGGCCGGTCATAAGCTCTTCCGACGGCTCGGAGACGGTGACGCCATTCTCAGCCAGCACCTTGGTCTGCGCCTCGGTCTCGGCCTTGCTCATCTCCCAGCCGCGCGCCTCGGCGGCGGCGGCAGCTTCTAGCACTGCAGTTTGCGTTGCCTCGTCCAGGCGGCGGAACGCGCGTTTGTTTACCACGACGATGTTCTTCGGGATCCAGGCCTGGATGTTGGTATAATGGCTCAGGAAGTCCCATGCCTTGGAGTTCACGCCGGTCGAAGGCGAAGTGATCATCGCCTCGACCCGCCCGGTGGAGAACGCCTGGGGGATGTCCGGCACCTCGACCTGCGTTGGCGCCGCGCCCGCGAGGTTGGCGAATTCCTCGAGCGTGGCATTGTAAGTGCGGAATTTCAGCCCGGCGAGGTCGTCAACCGAGGTGATCTCCTTGGTCGTGAAGAGCCCCTGGGGCGGCCACGGCACGGCATACAGCACCATCAGCCCTTGTTCGTCCAGGAGCCCGTCGATCACGTCCTTCTGCGCCGCCCAGAGATGCTGGGCCTCGTCGTAATTAGTGGCGAGGAACGGCATGGAATCGATTCCAAAGGCCGGGTTGTCATTTGCCAAGAGCGACAGGAAGAACTCGCCCACCGGCACCTGCCCGCTGCGCACTGCCTTGCTGATTTCGGGGTGTTTGAAGAGCGACCCGGCTGAATGGACCTTGATCTCTAGGGCGCCATCTGTCGCGGCGGTGATGTCCTTGGCGAATTCATGAATGTTGGCGGTGTGGAATGTTGCGTCCGGGTACGGCGTCGGCATGTCCCACGTGTCGGCTTGAACCTGCAACGCAAACCCGGCAAGCGCGGCAACCGCGCTGCCCAAATAGCGTGATAAGAACATCGTCCCATACTCCCCGTGGATTTCTGCACAATTCAAACGCTGGAAGCAAAATAATATTCTGTCAACGTTTTGTGATCGTATCGGCGTGCCTCGGGTCTGCGAAAGGGCGTGGAAACGTTGAAATGAATGGAGGTTTGCTGACTAATAATTGCAAAACACTGATACTTTGAAGATAGGCTGCGCAACGATCATGACGGATCACGAGTCCCCCTCCCGCCGAATCGTGTCGTCCCGTCACCTGGCCGAAGGCGAAGGCTGGGAAGTGTCGGAACTGGAATTTGGCTTGATAATCGTCTTCAACGCCTTCTCGCGCTGGATAACCCGCTGCATGGCAGCCGCCGGTCAGCCGGATCTGAGCCCGCTTGAGATCCTGACCCTGCACCACGTAAAACACCGGTCCCGCGACAAGCGCCTGTCCGACATTTGCTTTCAGCTCAATATCGAGGACAGCCACACAGTGAACTATGCCCTGCGCAAGCTGCTGAAGGCCGGGCTTATGAATTCGGAGAAACGCGGCAAGGAGGTGTTTTATCGTGCCTCTCCCGAAGGCGTGGCACTTTGCAACGCATACCGCGACGTGCGACGCCAATGCCTTTTGCAAGGAATGTCATCGACCGACGAGTTGCGAGAACTGGCGCGTATGCTGCGGGCGCTGTCGGGCCAGTTCGACCAGGCCAGCCGCGCCGCCGCGACGCTGTGAGGCCCACACTTCTTTGGATATCGCCGAAACCGTACGTCCAACATTGGCCGAGGACTTTCGTAAGCGTCCGGTCTGACCGCCCTTATTTGTTCTGGGCGTCGATGACGGCTCTTACGAACTCGGTTTTCCGCCCTGCATATGATCCTCGACCCTGGTCACCAAGTTCTTCGACAAGCGCCCGTTTCAGCTGGGCGTATTGATCCCGGAGTGTTGGGTCGCCTCGTAATGCGTCACGGAAGGCGATTTGATCGCGGCAATCGGCATCGTCGGGATGGTACAAATGCAGATTGTGGGTTCTGATGTCACCGTCGCGCAACCGGATGAACAGCCGCCCGCTTCGAATGCCTCTGTCGATGTAACCCAACTTCGTAAGAGCGGTCGCGATCTGCTCTTCGTGATTTGAGCGTATGGCAATGTCCAAGATGGGTTTTGCTGCCAGACCGGGTACGGAGGTGCTGCCGATATGGTCGATATCAAATGGCACGTCTGGCAGAACCTGAGCGATCAATGCGGCTTCTTTGGCAAACAATTCAGCCCATCTGGGGTCGTACTCGGTCAAAGACAAAGAAGCCTGACGCAGACCAAGTGCAGGACGTTCAACAGTCATGAGATAACCTTTCCGCTTTCCCAAGGCAGCAAGTCGTTCACGCGGGTGATTTTGTAATCAGGGATGCGGGCGATGGTGTCAGCGAGCCAAGTCTGGGGATCGACACTGTTGAGCTTGGCCGTTTCGATCAGTGTGTACGCCACGGCGGCGGCACGGCCACCGGCGGGCGATCCGACGAAGAGGTAGTTCTTGCGGCCCAAAGCGATGGCCCGCATGGCGCGTTCGGCTGTGTTGTTGTCGAGTTCCAGGATGCCATTGGCGAGGTACGGCTTGAGCCGCCGCATGCGCGTCAGCGCATACCGGATTGCCTGAGCGAGTGGTGATTTACCCGATATGATCGTGAGTTGCCTGTTCAGCCAATCCTGCAGGTCGTCAAAGATGTGCTTGGCTTTGGTTTGCCGAATGGCGGCGCGCTGATCTGGCGGAGAACCGCGTGCCTCTTTCTCAACGGCGTAGAGCTGGCTGATCCGCAGGATCGCTTCTTCTGCAATGCTTGAACCCTGAGATCGATGAACATCCACGAACTTGCGCCGGATATGAGCCATGCAGGCGACCTCTTTGATGCCATGGTCGCGGTAAAGCTCTTCGTACCCGGCATAGCCGTCAGCGTGCATCCAACCCTTGTACTTGCTCAGATGGTCCTTCGGGTGCGCCCCACGCCGATCTTGGGAGAACTGATACCAGGCGGCAGGTGGGGCATCGCCATTCCGTGGCCGTTCATCGCGGGCATAAACCCAAAGACGTCCGGTCTTGGTCTTGCCAGTACCGGGCGCGAGCATGTTGACCGGAGTATCGTCGGTGAAGATGGCTTTGCCCTTCAGGGCATGTTTGCCGATGGCGTCGGCCAGTGGAGCCAAAAGCGTCGTTGTCTTGCCAACCCAGTCCGCCAAAGTGGAACGGTCAAGGTCAAGACCGTCACGTTCGCAGATTTGGCTCTGGCGATAGAGCGGCAGATGGTCTGCGTATTTGCTGACCAAAACATGCGCCAGCAAACCCGGCCCAGGGCGACCACGCTCAATTGGGCGCGATGGCAGCACAGCTTGCGTAAACTGTTCACAACGTTTGCAAGCAAAGCGCGGGCGGGTGATCTTGTTCACGATGAACCGCCCCGGCACGTATTCCAGCTCTTCGGTCACGTCCTCGCCAATCTGACGCAGTGCTCCGCCACATGTGCAATGATCTTTGGGCGGCAACAGCTCAATGTTGTTGCGCGGGATATGATCCGGGATCGGACGGCGTTTTGGTTTATCCTCGGGCTCATCCGGGGGAAACTTCATCTTGGCCGTCATCGCGGCCTCGGCCACTTCGCTCGCTTCAAGCGCCAGCATAAGCTGCTTGGTCTGTTCAGACGTCGATCCGTAGCGCCAAGCGTTTTGCCCGGCGACTTGGTGCCGGAGCTTCTCAATGAGCATGGCCTGGGCTTTGATCTCAGCCAAAAGCTGGGTCGTGAACTCGTTGAGTTCCCCATAATCTTCCAGCAATGTCATCGCTTCAGCCACCATGGCCTGAGCTTACATCATTGGAAAGACTGAGGGAATCCTATCCCGCGCGCAAAGGTCGCCAAGTTAGGCCCGGTGTGCGCCAATCGATGCCCTCCAGAAGCATCGCCAGTTGCGCAGGCGAGAGGGACACTTTGCCTTCCTTGGTGGCAGGCCACACAAACTTGCCGCGTTCCAGGCGCTTCGAGAACAAACACGCGCCCTGACCATCCCACCAGATGATCTTGATCAGATCACCCCGGCGGCCCCGGAACACAAACAGATGCCCGACAAAGGGATCGAGCTTCAGCACCTTCTCGGCCTGCGCGGCCAAGGATGCATACCCCTTGCGCATGTCGGTGACACCCGCTGCAAGCCAGACCTTCGTGTTCGCGGGAACGGGGATCATGTCAGATGCCGCACCAGGCGAGCTATTGCCTCAGGATCATAGCTGCCGCTGATCCGCAGGCGGTGCCCATTCGCAAGTTCCAGTTCGATCAACCAGGTCAGCTCGGGCACAGGTTCTGGTGGGGTCGGCTGCGCAATCACTTCGACCGGTAGAAACTTCGCTTCGTCTTCTTCGGGAGGATCATCCGGCGCAAACTTTGGGTCTCTCAGCCAGTTGAAAATCTGGTTGGCGTTCAAATCGTACCGCCGCGCGACCTGGGCAACCGATACACCCGCAACAACAGTCTGCGCACAGATCATGCGCTTCTCGTCATCACTCCACTTCCTGCGCTTGCGCCGCTTCGCCATCCCGGCCTCTTAAGTGTCCATTTAGCTAAGTGGACACTATCCGACACTAGCGCACCTCCGGCAGGGCAGTCAGACCGGACGCTTACATCAGGCTGGCAAATTCTGCGGTCTGTTCGGCAATTTTGCTTCGGTCCATTCCGGGTCTCCTTGGGGTTAGTTAGGACGACCGGCTCTGCTGGCAACGGCCGGCGGTGGTGGGGACTGGCAACCGGCAGGTTGTCAGTCTGTGCTTGCAACAAGGATCACACGCAGGAAGCCCGGCCCATGCGCCCCGCGCACATAGCTCCCCTCGATATCGGTCGTGCCGCTGGGTCCGGTGATCAGGATCGCGTTGCGCGGATGGGGCCGCTCGGCCAGCTGCGCAGCATAGTCCTCGAGATGGGACAGGATATCGGATTCCTGCAGCACCACGATATGATGCAGGGGCAGGAAAGACAGCAAGATCGGCGTATCGGCGCCCGAATGCACGATCATGGACCCGCTTTCGGCGATACCCCAAAGCGCCTTTCCGAGCGCTGCCGGCTGGTCCGGGGCAAGAGTGGTGCCGGTGTCAAGGCCCGTCCAGTCAAGTGCGGTCAGCGCCGGCGCCGGTTCCACGGCCAGTGACAGTGACAGGCCGTGTCCCGACAGATAGCGCCGCACAGCGTCGGGAACGGCTTCCATGCCGCCAACGCGGTCAATCGTCGTGCCGATCGCCTCAGCCTTCAGGATGAAGGCATCTAACAGCCCCTCAGCGACCAGTCGGGGGCGGCTGGTGTCGGGATCGGCCAGCAGGGCGTTGGCCTCGGCGGAGATGGCGTCGGGCGCCGGGCGTTCCTGTGGCAGGGCGGCGCGGATCGCGGACAGGATGCGGTCGCGGGCGGTCATGGGCGGCTCCCCTTGTGTGCCTGCTGGGCGCGATACTGTTCCATGAAGGTGCGGCCCGCCGGGCGCGGCAGGTCGCGATGGGCCGTCCAGCCGCCCGCCAGCGGCAGGCGCGCGATCCAGCCTCCCTTGCCGAACAACCGGAGGGCCCGCACGCCGACCCGGCTGGCCAGCCCGTAAAGACCGGGACGCCGGGCCAGAACGGCCCAGATACCGATGCCGACGCGAAGGCTTCCCGGTTCCAGCTTTTCTCGCCAACTGCGGATCCGCCAGGCGCGCAGCAGCGTGGGGATGGGAATCTCGACCGGGCAGACTTCGGCGCAGCGGCCGTTCATGGTGCAGGCATTGGGCAGGTCGCGTGAACCGGCAAGCCCGTTCAGCACTGGTGTCAGAACCGAACCCATTGGTCCGGGGTAGGTGCCGCCATAGGCGTGCCCGCCGATCTGGCGATAGACCACGCAATGGTTCATGCAGGCCCCGCAGCGGATGCAGCGCAGCATCTCGCGGAACTCGTTGTCCAGCATTCTGGTGCGGCCGTTGTCCACCAGCACGATGTGCATCTCCTCGGGACCATCGGCATCGCCAGGACGTTTGGGTCCGCAGTGGAATGTCGTGTATTGCGTCAGTTCGCCGCCCGTGGCCGACCGCACCAGCAGGCGCAGCAGGGACAGGGCATGGGCGGTGGTGGGTACGATTTTCTCGATTCCCGCCGTGACGATATGAATGCGCGGCGGCGTGGTGGTCAGTTCGGCATTGCCTTCATTCGTCACCGTGCAGGTGGCACCCGTATCGGCCACCAGGAAGTTCGACCCCGAAATGCCTATGTCGGCCCCCAGAAACTTGGCGCGCAATTCGCGCCGCGCGCTTTGCACCATGGTGGCCGGATCGTCGGCCGAGGGCGGCGGGTGATGAGCTATCTTGAACAGTTCGGCCACCTGTTCGCGGGTGCGGTGCATCGCGGGCCAGACGATGTGTGAGGGGGCCTCTCCGGCAAGCTGGATGATGTGTTCGGCCAGGTCGGTCTCGACCCGCTCGATCCCGGCATCGGCCAAAGCATGGGGCAGGCCGATTTCTTCGCCCAGCATCGATTTCGACCGCGTCACCAACTTGGCCTTGGCATCCAGGCAGATGCGGGTGATGATCGCTCGCGCCTCGGCATCGTCGGATGCCCAGTGGACCGTAGCACCAGATGCGGTGGCGTTGCGCTCGAACTGTTCGAGATAATGGTCCAGATGGGCGATCACGTGATCCTTGATCGCGCGTCCGCGTGCGCGGGCGGCCTGGAATTCGGGAAACGCCGCCACTGCCACCGCGCGCTTGGCCTCGGCCGTGCCGGTGGTGCGGTCGATGGCGATCTTCAGCGTTCTGTCCGCCAGTGCCGTCTTGGCACGGTTCTTGAACGAAACCTGCACAGATGCCTCTGGTGCGCTCATGATGCTCAGCCCTCCTCGCCGATGGCGGGACCGTCGGCCCGGCCCGCCAGAACCTCGATGGTGTGGAAACAGCGCGTCCTTGCGCCCCGGCGGTTCAGCTTGCCTGCCATGTTCATCAGGCATCCCAGATCTCCCGCCAGAAGCAGGTCGGCCTCGGTGCGCTCGATCGCCTCGGCCTTTTCGGTGACGATCGCGTTCGAGATGTCGGAATACTTGACGCAGAACGTGCCGCCAAAGCCGCAGCAGACATCATTGCCTTCCAATCCCCGCATCTCCAGGCCCGCGACCTCCGCTAGAAGCGCACGGGGTTGCGCGGCGATGCCCAGTTCGCGCAACCCTGCGCAACTGTCGTGGTAGGTGGCCGTCGCTGACAGGCGACGGCCCTTTGGCCGAAAACCCATCACATCAACCAGGAAACTGGTGATCTCGTGGGTTCTCGCGGCGAGGATCCGGGCGCGGGGCGCCCAGACCGGATCTTTGGCCAACAAGTCCGGATAGCCGTGCACGATGGTTCCCGCACAGGATCCCGAGGGCAGCACAATATAGTCGAAGCCCTCGAAAGCAGCGATGGTCTGTCGCGCCAGTGCTGCTGCATCTTTTTCGTCTCCGCTGTTCAAGGCCGGTTGCCCGCAACAGGTCTGTGCCTGCGGCACCTCGACCCGGCATCCGGCCTCCTCCAGAAGCTGGATGGCGGAAAACCCGATGCTGGGGCGGATTGCATCCACGAGACAGGTCACGAAAAGGCCGACGCGGGGATTTGGCTGTCCAGACATGACGACCTCAGCGTGTTTGGGTGGCGGAAACAGCCCCGCGATTGCGCGACATCAGGAACAGCACGGCGGCCGGCCAGATCAGCACGGCGATCCACCACAGGTTCGGCCCGCCCGCCAGGATAGCAAGACCAAGAAAGCCGCCCTGGACGATATAATAGAACATCGGGATCAGGGTCATGCGGATGATTTCGCCCTCGCGGTCCACAAGTCCCACCGTGGCCGAGGCTGCCACCACGTTGTGCACGCAGATCATATTGCCTGCCGCACCGCCGATGGCCTGCAGCGCAACAACCAATCCGGCCCCGGCCGCGCCCAGACCGATCTGTTCAGCGGTCGAGAACTGGAACAACGAGAACATCATGTTCGAAATCGTGTTCGACCCGGCGACGAAGGCGCCCATCGACCCGATCAGTGGCGCGAACATCGGCCAGGCACTGCCGACCACGGCCGAGACGCTTTCGGCGAGCACGATCGGCATCGACGCCATCGTGTCCGAGGCAGAGTTGATGAACACCTGCACCATCGGCACCGCCAACAGCAGTGCCGGGGCCGCCGCGATCATTGTCAATCCCGACGTACGCAATGCCTTGCCGTAATCGGCCGGACGCATTCGATGGAACAGGAAGGTGAACAGCGAAGCGAGGATCAGCACCGTTCCAGGCAGATACAGCCATTGCACGCGGGCATTGATGCCCGACCCGAACAGATCATCGAAGGCCATGGTCCGTTCCGGGGCGGTCAGCCAGGCCTTGAAATCGGGAATCGTGCGCGTCGCGACCAGCAGAAGAACCACGAATATGTAGGGCGCCCAGGCCTTGAGCAACGACATCATCTCAAGCCCGGCACGGTGATCCTCCAGATCGTCCAGCTTGCCGACCCATTTTCCGTCCCACTGTTCGCGGGGCGGAAAGTCGAAGAACTCCTTCGGGATCAGGAAGCCGGCCCGTGCGGCGGGAACGACGATCAGTAGCCCGATGATGCCGCCCACCAGGGACGGAAATTCCGGGCCAAGCAGGCTGGCAATGATCCAGTACGGAACGGTGAAGGCAAGCCCGGCGAACAGCGCGAATTTCCAGATTCGGAACCCTTCGGTGAAGGACCGCCGGGAACCGAAGAACCGCGTCATCATGCCGATCATGATCAACGGGATCAGAAAGCCGATCAGGCCATGCAGTGTGGCAACCTTGACAGCAATCTCGACCAGATAGTCAGCGAAGGCCATCGGTGTGATGGTCTCTTCGACAATCGCCTGACCCGAAAGCCCGGTATTGACACCGACAAGAATCGGCGTGCCGACTGCGCCGAATGACACAGGCGTGCACTGGATGATCAGCGATACCAGCACCGCTGCCATGGCCGGAAAGCCGATGGCAACCAGCAGTGGCGCAGCGATGGCCGCGGGCGTGCCAAACCCGGACGCCCCCTCGATCAGCGATCCGAACAACCAGGCGATGATGATCGCCTGTACCCGCCGGTCAGGCGAAATGCTGGTGAACCCTGCCCGGATCGACCGGATGCCGCCGCTTTCCTCTAGCGTGTAGAGCATCAGGATCGCGCCGAATATAATGTAGAGCAAGCTGACTGCGGTCACAGCACCGTTCACGGTGGCGCCAAGAATCTTGTTGAGGTCCGTGCCCCAGACCAAAAGCGCGGTCGCGGCCGTGACCAGATAGGCAACGCCCATCGAAAGCTTGGCCGAGCGTGCGAGCACCACCAAGAGCAGAAACACTGTGGCGATTGGCAGCAGGGCCAAGACGAATGTGAAGACTTGGGACATCTTTCCTCCTCAGAAAAAGCCTAGCTTGTTGGGGTTGTAGATGACCAGCATGTTCTTGGCCAACATTCCCCAAGTGGTGTGTCGTCTGACGTAAAGATCGCCTGGGTCCGACCGCTGGACAAGCGTTTTTCGCCCTGGAACGGCGCCTGCGGTCGCGCAGGCTGCTGGAACAGGGTGGATCAGACCGCGAATGCGCCGTGATCTGGCTCGGCGGTGGTGTTTTTCGGCGAAGCGGGCAGACCTGTCCTGCCGCTTTCGTTCAGTTTGGACGTGGATCGCGGTCATGCACATGACGGAGGTGCTCGCAATCGGCGGATGGCGGCGAGGATGGCGCGGACCATCGGGCCGGTGACGGCCACCTCAGCCAGTTGGAAGGTGATGGCGCGGGCATGGTGGACGACACGCGCCCCGATCTTGATCAGCTTCAGTTGCAGGCTGGTCAACGACCAGTCCGCCATCGCCTCGGGCAGCTCGATGCAGCGCAAGAAGGTCGCCAGGTTGTAGGCCAGAGCGTGCAGTTGCAGTCGCACCTCGTTGTCGCGGAACTTCCGGCATGACAGCCGCGTCCAGCGAAAGGCGCATTTGCCTTCCTTGATATGCTGCTCGGCCGTGCCGCGCTGGTTGGCTCTGATGCTGTAACCGCCCCCCGACGGCATCGACGTGCCAAGGTGGGATCGCAACAATCCATTTTGGGAGGCGGTCATGTCGGAGATTACCACGGTCGGATTGGATCTCGCGAAGAATGTGTTCCAGGTCCACGGTGCTGACGCCAGAGGCGGCGTGGTCTTTCGCAAGAAGCTCAGAAGGTCCGCGGTGCTGGAGTTTTTCAGTAAGCTGCCGCCCTGCCTCGTGGCGATGGAAGCCTGCGGTGGCGCCCATTTCTGGGGGCGGGAGCTGGCACGGCTCGGCGATGACATCAGGCTCATCCCGCCCGCCTACGTGAAGCCCTTCGTCAAGCGGCAAAAGAACGATGCGGCTGACGCGGAGGCGATCTGCGAAGCTGCGCAGAGACCGAACATGCGCTTCGTACCCGTGAAGAGCGAAGAAACGCAGGGGGCGGCCAGCGTCTTCCGCGTCCGAGAATTGCTCATCCGGCAGCGCACCCAGGCCATCGACGCCCTCCGCGGACACCTCACCGAATACGGTCAGGTCGTGCCGCAGGGCGCGACGAATGCCCGGCGCCTGATTGCGTTGGTCGCGGACGACGAGTCGGATCTACCAACGACGGCACGGGCCTCACTGAAGGTCCTGACCGCAACGCTCGCCCAGCTCGACGATCAAATCGAGGCCTTGGATGCTGAGATCACCCGTCGAGCCAAGGAGAACGAAGTGGCGCGGCGTTTGATGACCATTCCGGGCATCGGTCCGCTGATCGTCACGGCCATGACTACGTTGGCGCCGCCGCCGGAAACGTTCCGCAAAGGCCGCGACTTCGCGGCATGGCTCGGTCTCACGCCGCGGCAGCATTCGACAGGCGGCAAGCAAAGGCTCGGGGCCACGACGAAGATGGGCGAGCGCTCGTTGCGCAGATTGCTGATCATCGGGGCCAACAGCGTCATCATCAAGCGCCATTGCCACGCGTCAGCACGCCCGGGCACCTGGCTGGCAAGCATGCTGGAGCGGAAGCCGACGATGCTGGTCCGGGTCGCGCTCGCCAACAAGATGGCGCGGATCGTCTGGGCGCTGATGAAGAGCGGAGAGATCTACCGAGCTCCGGCTGTGGCAGCGTAACACCTGTCAGCAGTCGCGAGGTCGTCGGAGCGGAGGAGGGCTGAGAGCAGCTTGGCGCAACGGTCGCGAGACGGGGTCGGAAAACCAGAGCGCAACAGAGTGCCACCGAGCACGCGGCTTTGATTTGGGTCCGACCCGCGAACACCATGCGGGCCCGCGGCATGACGATGGCCGCACCATGAGGCCGGATACATGTCAGCACCCGACACCACGCCAAATTGCTCTGAAAACCCTCTTGCGCATGGGGCGGTTATACATGTTGCACAAATCGGCTTAAGGCCGAGGTTCCCCTTTCCCCGGACGGACTTATCCCACAGCTTCCGTGACGGGTATTCCGAGCGCGGTGTAGCCGTTCAGGACGGCGATGCGGACCTGGAGTTCGGCGACCTGTCGGTCGAAGTCCCGTGCCATGAGCCGCTGGCCCAGCAACTTGATACAATGCATCTTTGTCTCGACGCGGCTTCGGCGGTGGTATCCACTCCATCGTCGCCAGAGCGCGCGGCCCAGGTATTTCGCCGCGCGCAGGGCCCCATTTCGCGCCACGGCTCCGGCGGTGATCGTCTTCCAGGGCTTCGCGTTCTTGCGGGGCGGGATGACGGCATGGGCACCGCGATCTGCAATCGCATCGTGGCGTTTGCGCGTGTCGTAGGCGCCATCAGCCGTAACGCTACCGATTTCCTGGTCCTGCGGGATTTGGTCGAGAAGGTGGGGTAGGATGGGCGCATCACCGATGTGGCTCCCGGTGACTTCGACGGCCCGGATCTCCAACGTTTCTTCATCGATCCCAAGGTGGAGCTTGCGCCAGACGCGCCGTTTCGGGCCGCCATGCTTGCGTGCGTGCCACTCGCCTTCACCTTCGACCTTGATCCCGGTGCTGTCGATCAGCAGGTGCAACGGCCCCTTGGAGCCGCGGTAGGGGATGTTCACGGCCAAGGTCTTCTGGCGGCGAGATAGCGTGCTGAAGTCGGGCACCGTCCAGTTCAGGCCGACCAGCCGTAGCAGGCTCTCGACGAACCCGGTCGTCTGCCGGAGCGCCATGCCGAACAGCACTTTCATCGAGAGGCACGTCTGGATAGCGGCATCGCTGTAGGTCTGCTGGCGGCCACGCCTGCCTGTCGGCGCGGCATCCCAGCTCATCTCGGGGTCAAACCAGATCGTCAGCGAGCCCCGGCGCTTGAGTGCTTCATTGTAGGCTGGCCAGTTCCTGGTCTTGTAGGTCGGGGGTATGGGTCTGCTCATGCATCCCAGCTACCACCCTGGATTCGCGAGATGAATCTCTCACGCGATTTGTGCAACAGAGCCTAAGTTCACTGCAACTCCGCACATGTCCGCTTCGGCCCGCTTTGCGGGGCTCTAAGTTGAGTTGCACACAAAACGCACACTTCTAGCGTTTACCTAGTTGATGCTGCGTACCAGCGCGTCCAATCCTCCATCGCAAAGTGTTTTGCCTTGTTCTGCTGCGAACGGAGACCTGAACTGAAAAGTCAAAAAGGGCGTTGGAACCTCCCGAAAAACTCCCCGAGACAGGTACGACCTGGTGGATGCCGCGACCGACTGCGACCGGTATCAAGTTCTGCGACCCGACGCTCCGGTTGGTGGGGTCGAAGGCGATCCACCCTGCGCCGGGCAGGTATATTTCGACCCAGGCATGGGTGGACCCGGTACCTGCGGAACCGATAAGGCTGTCTTCTGGATCGGACAGATAGCCCGAAACGATACGGGCTCCCAGGCCAAGACAGCGAGCTGCCTCTGTGAGCAGGACCGCGAAATCGCGGCACGAGCCCCATTTCCGGTCGAGCGTCTCGATCGGCGTCTGGGTGCCTTCCGTCTCACGTACCTGATAATAAATCTGCGAAACCACACCGTTGCTGATGTCCTTCAGCAGAGACAGCGTGTCTGTTCGGTGCCCCATGACGAAGCCCTCGACCCATCGGGCAAATCGGCCGTCGGGGTCGGCGTATTGCGGAGCCGTCAGCGCGCCCAGATCCGTCCATTCGTCGGCTGAATAGAGGAACGGGTACTCGATGGCAGAAGCGGAGATGGCAAAGACCGGCCAAGCTAGCGCGGTCAGTTCCACGGTGGCGCGACTTTCGATCACCAGATGGTCTGTCGGACCGTCAAAGATTGCGGTGGCGATCGCGTTGCCGGCCACATCATGCGCCCAGGATACGGTGGCCGTCGGGGTTATGGAGATCTCGTGGGAGAAAAGACGCAATTCCCGCGTTTCGCGGGGACGCAGCATCAATCTGTGCGGTCCTAGAGAGACCGCATGACGGTATCGGTAGGTTGTGGTGTGAAGGATGTCGAGGCAGGCCAAAATTTGGGGGTCCAGTGTGGTTCGAGGAAGACTGCACGCACGTCGAAGAGGATCAGCGACGGCGTGATGCGCCCGGACTGACAGGCAAGGCGTTTCGCCAGGCGTTCAACCCCTTGCAGCGTCTACAAATCCGCTCTCCGAAACCTTTGCTCCAGAACCCAGTTTCGCAGCTCAGGCATTGGCGTTCCTGCGGAACGTCGCCCGAGACCCTTGCGATCAAGATGTCTGGCGTGGCACCTTCGGCCATGGTCTTGTTCGCCATCAAGTCTGTCCCGCTAAGTGGCGGGTGCGCGAGGGCGACGGTAATTCCGGTCTTGAAGGCATGCCTTCGTTTTCGGCGGCCCGGATCGACGCATCATCCCGCGTCCTTTGGGTGGTCGTCTTCGACGCCGGCACATTCAGAATGGGATCGGGCATCCCGTGCCCCGAGTAGAGATGCCGCAGATGTGCTGCAGAGACCCCGTCGGCCTCCATCACGAGGCGTACCATCGGATCAGATAACATTTCCTCGAGAAAAAGGTCGGACAAAGCCTTGCCCGTCAGCTTGTCCCTGGCGCGTGCTTGGTCGAGGTCGATAAGGGAAACTGTCAGGGCCCGCGCAAGCCCGGGATGCGATATCCGGGGATGAAGCTTCACCAGAACGGAGGCCTTCCAGGCTGCGGGATCCTTTCGATCCGGGGGTGAAACCAACTCCGTTTCGATCTCGTACTCTCCCGCCGGGAGCGTCTCGTTGAAGCCGGGTACAGTGAACGGTCGGGCGAACACCGCGACGGTCTTGCTCATCAGATCTTCCATCGGCGTGATCCTCTCCCTTGATGCTGCGGGTGGTCCGCGCCCCATTTGAGGGTGGGGCACGTGGCCTCTGCAGGTCTCAAGATGTCTTGGATTTCGTTGGGGCTTCCTTGCCGGCGGCCTTGGGTTCGTTCGCTTTGGCAGGAGTCCTCGCGGTCTCCGCAGGCTTCGGCTTCATTGCGGCCGCAGCCCTGGCAGTCAGGTCCTTGAAGGACATGTCATCGATCCTTTGATTGGCCGGCGCAAACTCGTCGTCCTTGGTGGACTGGGAGGCTTGGCATCGGTTCTACATATATGGGGACCAGCCACTCAATTTACGACGGCGCACTTCGAAGAAAACCAAAGTCAGTTAGGCCAATTCATCGGTCCAGACCTTGAATTCCGTCAAAGTGTTTTCCCCGAATGTCTGGGTCAGCGGCACATCGGCGGCATCGCGGCCGCGCGCAATCAGAATTCTCGCAAACCTCGGTTTGTTGTTGCGCGGGTCGAACATGTGCCATTCACCAGCGAGAAAGACCTCCATCCATGCGGCGAAGTCTCCAAGCGGATGCGGGAGAGGTTCACCAATGTCGCTCAGATATCCGGTGCAGTAACGTGCCGGAATATTCATGCAGCGACACAAGGCGATAGCGAGATGGGCAAAATCGCGGCAGACGCCCTGCCGCTCGGCCATGGTCTGCGATGCGGTGCGCGTCGCTTTCGCCTGCATGTAGTCGAAGCGGACATGTTCGTGCACGAAATCGCAGATTGCCTGGACACGGGACCATCCGGGGTCCGTGGACTCGAAAAGTCGCCAGGCTTCCTCCGAGAGGAGATCGGTATCGCAATACCGGCTCCCCTGCAGGAACACGAGTGTCTCGAACGGCAGATCCTGAACCGCGTGCTGCTGCGCATCAGGAAAGACGGGATCGGGCTGGCCGGTATCGCGGAAGATGCCGTCTGTCGACAGGGTAAAGTCGCCCTCCGGGGCCAGCATGCGGGTACACCAGTTGCCGAAGCCATCCCGGTAGCTTTCGAGCTGCACGCTGGGGGAGGTCACGAGATAGTCCGCGCGCTCTAGGTCGCCGAAGCGCGAATAGTGAACGTTCAGCAGCGCGATCAGCGGCGTCGGTTGCGGGAAGCCGTATCGCAGACGGCACCCGATGCTGACCCGCATGCCGGACACACGGCCGCGCCTGGTCATGTCATGATCATCTTGCAAGGATGAGCGTCCTAGGCATCGGGTCAGTGCCATCCTCCGCACGGACGGGGAAGGCGAAGGACGCGATCAGACCCGCTATAACTGCCGTCCTCGCGATCAGCCTCGCCAGCGGATGTCTCATCGCCGCTTTCTCCTTGACGGACCAGAGTCCGCCGGTTGCCCCACGCGTGTTCGATGGCCCAAGCGTGAGCGTTCCGGTCAGCCGTCGAGTTGGCGCGGGCGGTGGCGGGGATCCCTTGGAATTCGGTCTCGTCGGCATGCCTTCGTTCTCGGCCACCTGGATCGCGAAGTCCTGCGGGACTGTCAGTTGAGAGCTACCGGTCATCGGGGCGACAGCCTGTGCAGGGCCGCAGCGGCAAGAGCATGTTCCTTCTGGTGGTAGTCGCAGCGGAGCTTGCCATTGACCTGCACTTCCCAGATGCCGCTTCTTTCGCGCACCTGGACCCCACCGCGCCGCGCTGGTCGGTTCATGGAAGAATCCTTTGCTCCTCTACTTTTCAGCGACACGGGTTGCTTGACGGTCATTTCTGGCTCCTTCGCGTGGGGCGCGCGCGCATCTCCGAGAAGCATCACGGCGCGAGTGAATTCTGCCGCATAATCATTGGTTTCGCGGTGGCCGTGTTAGCGCTGGGTCAATCTCATCGGCTCAACGAACCGTTCTCGCAGGTGGTCGACGAACCACGGCCCGGTACAAGCCATGTCGGCGATCAGGGCCAGCAGGCACCGTTTTCGAAACCTTGCCCGCGGAGAAGTTCCTCCTGAATCAGGACTTCGTAGTCCCTAGCCGGAGGTTCGTCCGGAAAATTGGCCAGGCAGAAAAGGTGCAGGAAAGTCACCCTCAAGCCTACACGATCTTGGCAGATCTTCGTTCGCCACGGTTCATGCCCTATTGGATTCCGAGCTTTCCCAGTCGAACGACTTCTTCTGTTGTAATTCAGGAGCATCCGACTGGCACTGACACAAGTTAGTCCCGAGCACCGAACCAAGTGCGGCCTCCCTGGGGCAGTCGCCCGCACTGACCTGTGTAAGGGCGACGAGACCGACCTGCGCGTATCCTTTGGGAATCAGGGGCGATCTGCGTTCCTGCAACCAATGAATGGAATGACAATGGCTGATCGCAATGTTCTCGACCCGCACCCGCCGGAGTTTGCCCGGTTCCTCTACGCGTCCGTCGGCGAGGATCGAAACGGCTATGCCGTGACTGTCCTTTCCACACTGGCGCGGCT
Organism: uncultured Marivita sp.; assembly: GCF_947488135.1. Classification (GTDB taxonomy): domain Bacteria; phylum Pseudomonadota; class Alphaproteobacteria; order Rhodobacterales; family Rhodobacteraceae; genus Marivita. The sequence goes on from NZ_CANKYW010000012.1 coordinate 22,395, forward strand.
CGGCCTCGATCCATGGAAAGAAACTGCTGGACTGGTCGGGCTGGGACGCGAAGCCGCGCGAGCGCGATTGGGGGTACTGCTTGCCCGATTTCGGGACGTTCCTGCGCTCGCCAGCGACCACGGCAGAGTCGCACGAGACCTGAGCCAGCTGCTTCCCGAAGCCCAGACGTCAGGTGTCTTGCAGAGCGCTGCCTCGACGGTGGCCGACGGTAGGCCGGGAATAAGCGGCGCGATCTGGACAGTGCTTGCGATTTTCTTCGTCCTGTTTCAGATGGTCATGGTTGTCGGGTCGGGGTCAGGCGAATGACCGCCTCAAGCGAGACCGCGAGAAGACCGGCACATGCAGCGCACAAATCCAGCACGCTTTCTCCACATGAACAGGGCGTTCTCTGGGACATGGAGGAACACTTCTGGACCAGTGGCGCCGACGACGCGCAGGCAACGACAGCAAGCAACGCCATAGTGGTTTTCCCCTTATCCTCTCGGCATCCTGCAGGGCGACCATATCTGGACCCATCTTCGAGACAGGACCGGCTGGCGCTGTTTTGTCATGGCCGAACGGCGCGTCACGCGGCCGTCAGGCAAAACACCTTCTTTTATTCGTGCGCGGACTAACCCACGTCAGTGCATGCGGAGTGGTAAACCAGCAAGGTGTAACATGATCACCGGGACACTTGGCGTATGCCTCTGATGGAATTCACCTAACGCGGGCGACAAAGGTCTCTTCGTGTCCGCCTCGAACCGTGGACAATCAAATCGCCTCCGGCCCGAAAAACTTTGGGCTCGGGGGTTTTCTTACGTGGCCAGTATCGGTCATGCACAGGAGTTCTTATGTCAACGTCTTTAATTTCCAGCGATCGTCTCTCCGCCATGCAAAATTTCGGGACCGACCCCGGGTCGCTGAGCGCGGACATTTATATTCCGGAAAACTTCCCGAAGAACGGCCCGCTTGTCGTCGTGCTCCATGGCAGCACCCAGTCGGCGGAAAGCTATAATCTCGGATCGGGGTGGTCTACTCTCGCCGACGAATGTGGGATGGCGCTCCTGTTTCCGGGGCAAAGACTGACCAATAACCTCCTTGGCAGCTTCAACTGGTTTGAGACCGGCGACAGCGAGCGCGGCGGCGGCGAGCCTCTGTCTATTCGTCAGATGATCAAGCAGGTCGTTGATGATCACACGGTAGACCCGTCGCGCGTCTTCATCACGGGGATGTCTTCTGGCGGTGCCATGACATCTGTGATGCTTGCGACCTATCCGGAAGTGTTCGCGGGAGGGGCGATCATTGCAGGGCTGCCCTATCGCAGCGCGGACAACATGATGGAAGCGATCATTCGCATGAATGGATTTGGCAGCCCATCGGACAGCGCACTTGACGCGTCTGTCCGTGAAGCCTCGGACTCCAAAGGCCCCTGGCCGACGATCTCTGTCTGGCATGGCGGCAGCGATACGACCGTCGACAGTTCCAACGCCGGTGATATCGTCGGACAGTGGCAGAAGATCCACAACGTTGAAGGACCGCCGACACGTGTGGAGACCGTCGACAGCATTCCCCGGAAAGTCTGGTGCGACGCGGACGGGCGCGTGGTGATTGAGGAATATATTATCGAGGCCATGGGCCACGGCACGCCGATCAGTGCCGGGGGAGACGAGGGTCTTGGCGAAGAAGGTGAGTATATGCTAGAAGTCGGCATTTCTTCGACGCGTCACATTGCGGATTTCTGGGGTTTGACGGAGACTGGTGCGAAAACGGAAACCGCAGCATAGTTCGAGCGGGAACGTTGAGACAATGCACCGCCCCTCGCTGGATCATTCCCTGCAAACGAGCGGGCGAACTTTTAGCGGCGTCCTGTTGTCAACAGTTGGCTGGTGAGGCTTCCGGAGCGGCGTCCGGAATTCTTAGATTTAGATCGATCTGCATGCCACCGCCCGTCAGCGGCATGCTGGTCTCGCCAATTGCCTGCGCAAGGCTGTCGCCGCGATCTTGGGAAATGAAGAGGCGTTTTGCTGATCCGACTCCGGTTTATCGCTGAGTAGGCATGTCTACAGGATCAGGGCGAACAATTTCCCCTAACTGCACGTGACCAAAAGGAGAGCCATTTGGCGAAGTCATTTTCCATCACACGTGTCTACGCGTTCTGGGGACGCCTGAATTCGAGTTTCTGGTTCGTTCCCGCCATGATGTGCGCGGTTGCGGTCGGACTATCATTCCTGCTGATCGCGGTGGATACCCGGCTTGGTGTCGGCACTGTGAGCGATTTCGGCTTGCTCTATACCTTCGGGCCGGAAGGTGCCCGGGCAATCCTGTCGGTCATCGCGAGTTCGATGATCACTGTCGCCAGCCTGATCTTCTCCATCACCATGCTGTCACTGCAGCTCGCCTCCTCGCAATTCGGGCCGCGGGTTCTGGAAAACTTCATGCGGGACCGCAGCAATCAGGTTGTGCTTGGAACTTTTGTGGCGACATTTCTCTATTGTCTGGTCGTTCTGCGTGCGGTGCGGGGTCCGGGGGACTCCAGTTTCGTTCCGCACCTGACCGTTGCATTCGCGGTCGGTCTCGCTGCTGTCGGTGTCGCGGTTCTTATCTATTTCATCCATCATATCGCCACGTCGATCCGCATCGAAACGCTGCTCGCGCAATTGGCCGCCGACGGGCGCGCCGCCGTCGATAGGCTCTTTCCGGAACGCCTCGTCCATGGCCACTTGCAGTGCGAAGACGAGCCTGGTGGGGATCGACTCGCAGACGACTTCGAGGACGGCTCCGAACGGATCAGTGCCGATGCGAGCGGATACGTGCAGAAAGTCGGTATGGAGGCGCTCATGCGGATTGCTGCAGAGCATGATCTTGTCTTGCGGATCGAGACCCCGCCCGGTCGTTTTGTGACCGCAGGTGAATGCATGATTGCGGCATATCCGCGTGATCGGGTGTCGGAAGAAATTGCCGACAGCCTGCGTGGCGCAATCGTCATCGGGCGGAATCGGACGATCAACCAAGACCTCGAGTTCTCGATCCGGCGTATCGTTGAGCTGGCCCAGCGGTCCTTGTCGCCTGGCATAAACGACCCCACCACCGCGCTTTACTGCATTGACCGCCTTGGACAGGTGTTCGGTCGATTGTCTGGCCGGGATATCCCGTCACCGACCCTCAACGACGAGTCCGGACAGTTGCGTATCCTGACTGAAGTCATCCTCATTGAGGAACTGGCATGCAAAGCCTTTTCAGCGATAGCCCGCTACGGGATTTCCGACGCCGATGTGGTCACGCGTCTGGTAAACACAATGGGCAAGTTGAGCCGCTCGCTCTCACCCTCAGCGCGTGAATCCATCAAGGCGCTGAGTGAACAGGTGCTCATTGCCAGCGAGCACGCTGCTTCTCTGGATTTTGATCGGGAAGCACTTAGCAACCTCAAGAACAGCGATTTGACAGGATAGGTCCCCTCACGGCCGCCGAGATCACTATGACGTCGCAGCGATCAGGGCGTGATCGGCGCTCCTTCTCTCTCATTGACGCGAAGCCGATACGAGCAGCCGTCCTTCCTGAATTCCCGCGTCGCTTTTCCATTGAGCTGGCTGGGCAGGATCTGGGTCAGGATCATCGTGCCGAAACCTGACTTTACCGGCTCGGTGACGCCGATCAGGCCGGTTTCTTTCCACTCGAACTGGAAACCATCTCCAACCTTGCCCCAACTGATTGCCAGTCGCCCGCCCTCCTTGGCCAACGCGCCATACTTTGCGGCGTTGGTTGCGAGTTCATGCAACGCCATCGAGATTGACTGTGCTTCAACTGCTGTGACGTGCAAATTCGGCCCCTCGACAAAGATCGTTTTGTTCAGCTTGTCGGCATAAATATCGAGTTGTTGGTGGATCAACCGATCCATCGTCATGCCGTCCCGATTCCCCCCGGTCAGCAGAGAATGAGTCTTGGCGAGCGACTGGATGCGCGATTCAAATTCAGGCAGGAATTGATCGAATGATGCATGTCCACGAACGGTCTGCCGCGCGACGATTGTGACCATCGCCAGGAGGTTTCCGATGCGGTGCTGCATTTCCCCTGCAATTGCATCCTTCATCTCACGGGCCTTTACTTGCTCCGTGATGTCCCTGACCCGCAAGAGAACATGGCTCACCCCGCCGTCCCTGTCGGTCAGCGGTGTGAAGTGCGCATTACACCATACCTTGCGCATGCCGCCTTCCGCCGCGCTGTCCGGTATCGCGTAGAGAATTTCCTTGAGAGACGCCTGCTTGCCCGTCAGAGCCGTGTCGAATGCGCCCGTCAGCAATATCTGGTGTTCCTCGATTTCGGGAAACACGTCGAGAACTCTCTTGCCCAAAAGGTGTTCGCGGGTCGCCTTCAATGCGGCAACGTAATCATCGTTCATTTCGACAAACCGGAAATCACGATCAAGGATCGCGCAGGCCGCCGATAACGAATGAAAAACCTGTTCGTAATCAAGCCTGTCGTTCGTCGCTGACGGACCAATCGCATCCACGCCGTTCGTTCTATTGGGCTTGCGGTCGACTGATTGCCTCACATTGACGCCCTCCCTTTATGTAAAGAACATCGCAATTTTCGGATCGGCCATGCCGCCGTCCGAAACACCGGCATCCGTCGGAGTCCTCCGGAAGATCGGCCCGGGGGTTCGTAACTGTTTCCTGTCGGGAATACATTCAGTTTTTCTCGCAGGAGCCGTCTCGATTGTCTCACCTTCAATCTTCCGGTTCATGGCTACGCTCCAACAGTTAACAGGGAAATTGGCGGCACCCGAATACAGAACTCGTCAAGAAACAAACGCAGGTGCCGCCGGATGGAATGACTTTTCAAAGAATCGCGACGTGCAGTGACGGTTTTTTATCTGCTGTCAGAGGACGGCGCGCTAACAGGCATTAGTCTTGCAAGACCGGAAGCCATGTGCAGCGATACCTGCGCCAGCGGCTGAAAACCGCAGATCCAGCAAGTTTCCGGAGCCGGAACACCTTCAGCAGGAACCGACGCAAACCTGCGTCAGTATCAGGCTGTCAGAATCCGGGTAGCGTGAATGAAGATCCCCGAATGATCGGCGATCGAACCTCGAACAGAGCGTCAGCTGACGATCCTGCACACCCCCGACAACAGATGTTCGGGACGGCGGGCACCCGTTTGACGGCTCCTACCCGGAAGGAACACTCCAATGGACAACAAGCAATCCGACCAGATGCAACAGAAGCTGAAATCGACCAAGGAGGCCATCGACAAGGCCGAAGATGGACAAAAGAAGCAGTCCGCCCAGAAGCACTATCAGTCTGCGCAACAGGCCCAATCGGCCGACAAGAACGATGAGTGCATGAAGGAATGCGATGCGGCGATGAGCCAGCTGAACGCTTAAGATCGTCTATCGGTTGGCGTCACCCAACGGGGGTGGCGTCAACTTCTGCCCCGGCTGCATTACTTCAACATCGGCCCCTCGTAATCCAGATAAGCCTTGTCGAAACCGGCGAATTCTACCAGCTTGTCCAGGTTGTCGAACGTCACGGTGCCATCGCGAAACGTCAGCAGCCCTTCTTCGCGCAATTGCCGCAGAACACGGTTGATGTGAATGGCGCTCAGGCCCAGTGCATCGGCCAGAAGATACTGGGACAACGGGCATTCGTAGCTGTTCCCCGTCGCCAGCCCGACCAGCTTGAGCCGAGCCCCGAGTTCCAGCAGCAGATGTGCAACACGTTCGGCAGCGTCGCGCCGCCCCAGACTGACAAGGCGCTCGACGACGATTGCCTCATCGGTCGACGCGGACCAGAGTACGGCCGTGGCAAGGCGCGGGCTCGTCTCGAAAGCACCCAGAAGATCCTTGATCTTTACTTCCGATGCTTCGACCTTCCTGATCGGCTCGATGCTGTGGTCGGACGTCCTGAACAGAACGCTGCGCAGGCCGATGAAATCACCCGGTATCTGAAAATCGACAATCTGGCGGCCACCGCTCCGCAACAGTTTGTAGGAGCATACCCATCCTTTCGCCAGAATGTAGGCAGACGGGTCAGATTGTCCCTCGTAAACCATATCTTTCTTGTCAGAAAAGCTCAGACGTTTCGCGTGGAAGGTTTCCAGAATTGCAAGCTCGGGATCGGACAATGCAACATAGGCACCGAGTTTGCGCACGAGGGGGCTGCTCTGAATGCTCATAAAACGATTGTCCTTTCCCACGCCAAGGAATCTGGCGGCGAATGCCCCGGATGCGTCATTCTCGCCGAAAAAGAACCGCAACATACTGCTCGGGGTTAGCTAATCTTACATCGTTTCTGTCATGCTGTCATAGGTAACTGGTGCTGCGCCTACGGTCGCAACGGCACTGAGGTTACTCTTGAAAGGAACCTATCGCGTGTACCAGCCAAACGACGTCTCGGGCACGGCCGCCCTCGCCATCTGCGAGTCGCTGCTGCTGGCGCTGAACGACAGAGGCGTGTTGCCTGAGCATGAGATCGTAGGCGTCCTGCGGGATGCGGTGAATGCCCATCAAGACGTACCGGGGGATGACGAGAAGACAGCGCTTCATGCGGCCGTTGCGAAGTTGATAAACGGGATCATCGATGGCGGGAACTCTGTGCGCCGTCCGTGACCTACGTAGCTACCTGATACCTGCCGGGTTTCCGAATGCCTCGGGCATGTGCCCCTCGGGAGCCTGCCTCTCTGAAGTGCGCGCCCTACGACAAACATATCAGAAAGATTGATTAATGACCAAGCTGACAAGGACGACACTCTTCACAACGCCCGCCCCCCGAGCAGAAACGCCGATGGACCGGACCACACGCGCCGTGACGGAAATCATCGACGCGCAGACGGAAAAGCGCGAGATCAAGACAGCGCGTCTTCGCAAGGCACGTCTGGAAAGGGAGGCCGGTACGCAGGTCAAGGCGGTCGCGCCCAAATCCAAACGGGTATCCGCAAAGTCACCGGCTAAAGCCATCAAATAAGGTCTTCCGGCGGCTCAGGCGTAACACTGCCATTGTCTGCTGCACTTCTGGCATTCCAAAGGAAAGGACTCGAATTGCATACCTCCGAATGGACACGGATTCTGATCAGATATCGCGAACCGATCCTCTCCCGCAGCATTTTTGAGCTGACCGTGACCCTTGTCCCTTTCGTGGCGCTTTGGACGCTGGCCTGGTGGTCGCTGACGATCAGCGCCTGGCTGGCGTTAGCCATTGCCTTGGGAAATGCCGCCTTCCTCGTCCGCCTGTTCATCATCCAGCATGATTGCGGCCATGGAGCGTTCTTTGCGAACCGTCGACTAAGCGACTGGCTTGGTCGGTTCATAGGGGTCTTGACGCTGACGCCCTATGACGTCTGGCGGAAAACCCACTCGATCCACCACGCGACGACCGGCAATCTCGACGACAGGGGTGTCGGCGACATACCCACTTTGACAATCCGGGAATATCGGGAAAGGAAGTGGATAGGCAGGGCCGCATATCGTCTGATCCGCAATCCGGTTTTCCTGTTCGGTGTCGTTCCGTTCTACATCTTCTTTCTGCGCCAGCGGCTTCCGTTTGATCTGATGCGATCAGGCTGGCGCTACTGGATCAGTGCCCTGGCAACCAACGTCGCCATTGGCGTCACACTCGGATCGATCGCTTGGCTGGGTGGCTGGGACGTGCTGCTGTTCGTGTTCCTGCCGACCATGTTCTCGGCCGCAAGTGTCGGTATGTGGCTGTTCTACGTCCAGCATCAGTTTGAAGACACCGTCTGGGATCACGAGGCGAGCTGGGACGTGCGCGATGCGGCTTTCAACGGAAGTTCACACTATGACCTGCCTGTCGTTTTGCGTTGGATCACTGCAAATATCGGCGTCCATCATGTGCATCACCTTGCCAGTCGCATTCCCTTCTACCGCCTGAGCGAGGTGATCCTGGATCACGATATCCTGGCACAGTCCCAGCGTCTTACGCTTTTGGACAGCTTCCGCTGTGCCCGACTTCACCTCTGGGATGAACAGAGTCGCACGCTGCTGTCGTTCTCGGACGCGCGGACAATTGCCGCGTGATACTTTGCGCAGGATAGTTGGAAAAAATGATCTATGAGAGCCTGCGAAACCAGGACTGCATAAACCTTGGCAAGGTGCGACAAGCCTATCCAAGGCCAGAAAAGATAGGCTTCCGTTTTTCTCGCGGCTTGGGTCTCGACGAGGGACTTCCGTCTCTATTCCCCATCAGATTTGAGGTCAAATGTTCGATCCGTTCAGGAGTACCCGCGCAAAGGCGACAAGAAAGCTCCGGCGCGCAACCGTTTCAGCGGTGACCGATGTATGGGGCGCAATGCTTGCCCCTACGAAACCTGCGAAACGCAAGGGCACAAAAAAAGCAAAACCTGCCGCCAAGGCCACGAAACCGTCCGCCGTCACGCGGAAAGCCGCAGGCAAAAGGGGCTCAACCCGCGCCAACGCCAAATCGAGTGCTCCTGCTACATCCCGGTTAAAGAAAACTGTTCCACATGGTGCGGCGTTCCCAAGTGGGACGTATGAGAGCGCATTTGGCACCCGCTCCTACAAGCTCTACATACCTGCCGTCGCCAAATCGGCACCGGAGCCACTTCCACTGATCGTGATGCTGCACGGGTGCGGGCAATCTTCGGTGGATTTTGCTCGCGGCACCGGCATGAACACCCTGGCAGAGGAGTTCGGTTTCTTGGTCCTTTATCCGGCTCAGGCACGCGATGCCCATCACTATCGATGCTGGAATTGGTATAGGCAAGACGATCAGGCACGGGGCGCAGGAGAACCGGCCCTGATCGCAGGTTTGGCGCGCCATATCATTGCCGTCCAGAATGTCGATCCGGCCAAGGTCTATGTTGCGGGCCTGTCGGCGGGTGCGGCTGCGGCGCTGATTGTTGCAACGGCCTATCCCGACGTTTTTGCAGCGGTTGGTATTCATTCCGGTCTGGCCGTAGGCGCGGCGCATGATTCGGCCTCTGCGCCAATGGCGATGCAGAGCGGCAACCCCGGCCGACGTCACGAGGTTCAGATGCCAACCATTATTTTTCACGGTGATTCAGACAAGGTCGTCAACCCACGCAACAGTCGCTTCATCGCCATCCGGGCGCTGGAGCCTTATGCCCATCTTGATCGGGCGGTGAAAACGGGTCGCGTAAGCGGTGGCCGTGAATTTACCCGCACGGTACATCGTGTAGGCAAGGGACGTCCCTGCACCGAGCAGTGGGTCGTTCATGGGGCCGGACACGCCTGGTCAGGTGGTCATGCGGCGGGGAGTTATACCGACCCCAAAGGCCCCGATGCCTCGCGGCAGATGGTCCGGTTCTTTCTGCGGCACCGCACCACCAAGAAGTGCCGTGCTACGCAACCCGTCTGAAACCGGTGCGTACAAAATCAAAGCCCGCAGGTCATCAAACCGAAAATTTTACTCCGCTGGGTTCGAGAGACCAGGATCATTCGCGATCAAATGACCAGCACCCCAGAGGGCCGGACAAACCTCCACGTCGACATGACTGTTGCGCAACCTGCGACAGACACCAACCGGTGAACCCCCTCCATGATAACACGGCTGACTTCGACGGAGAGAAGATCGGGCCAATCGAAAACGGCCCGGTCCTCGCGCATCAGCTGGTTCTTCAGTTCAATCTGATTGTTTCCCGATTGCGCCCGGAACAACAGCACAAACGCGCCCCGCCAGTCCGTGATTTCGACAAGCGTTCCGAAGGCGTCGAAGCACACCGTCTCGATCCCGTCAAAGACGGGCGGCAGATCAGTGACTGAGGCCGGGGTCACGGTCGATCTCCCTGTCGATTTCGCGCTCGTTCTCGACCCCTCGGTCCTTTTCCTGGTCGCGCTCGTCCTCAATCTCCAGCTTTTCACGCGGCTTGTTCAGCACGTCCTTCAGCCGCTCGTTCACGGACGGCTTGCGCTCCTCGCGCCCGGTCTCCTCGCCAAGCTCGGGATCACTGTGACCGTCCAGCTTGTGAACCGCCGCCTGGCCATCGCGGCCCGCATCTTTCTCCATGTTTTCTTTCAGACGCTCGCGCGCATAGTTGCGGCTTTCCGGCTTCGGCGTGTCGTCCCAGTCCTCTGATCGTCCGACAACCCGCGCCAGCCGCTCGCGCACATCCTCCGGCCCGGCCTGCGCGCCGCGCTCGGTGACCGCTACATATTCCCGGCCCTGTCGCTGGGCCATCGCCTTTGCCCGCCGTTCCATGGAGTTTGCCGCCGGTCCCAGCTTCAGCTCGGGGTCGCGATCCAGTTCCTCGGCAGAGAGTTGATCCTCCCGGTCCAGCGCCGCCTCGTGCTGTGCCTCAAGCCACCGGTGATCGACGCGCTCCACCTCCCCTGCCCGCTCCAGCGCCCGGTTCTGCAACTCGGCCCAGACACCACGTATTTACTCGATCTCGACACCACCCGTCTTGGCAGAATCGAGCACGCGGGTCTTGGCGGTGAAGCCCTCGGGTTCAACCGCATGACGTCGATGCCGCCTGAAGCCCATGTCAGAAAAGCACGAAAGCCCTCCTGGATTGCTCCCACTGAAGTCGTCCTCCAACTGGCCTAGCTTTGCCCCGCAGATTGGAGGACCAGGAGATGGCTAGCAAGCGAGAGAAGCCGGAAGACATCGTTATGAAGCTGCGACAGGTTGAAGTGCTGCAGGGTCAGGTCCTGAGCGTCGCGGAGGCAGTGCGCCAGGTATGCATGACGCAGCAGACGTACTATTGGTGGCGTCGGCAGTACGGCGGGATGAGCCGGGATCAGCTGAAGCGGTCGGCCGAACGCAGCGCGATACATTGCGAAATTCTGCGATCATAACATGAACATGTGCTGCACACGCCACTCGTTAATCGACTGAAAATACAGCAGAATCGCTTCCATCCATCACGGGACAAACTCAACTGGCGCTTCGAACGTCTGCTTTGCTCGACGAGGATGAAGCCGCTACCGCGGCAGGGGCGCATGTGGTGAGGTTGGCGCGGTGATCTGAGTATCGTGATTTTGGAAATGGGCGCGTCTGTCTGACGATTGGGACCTCTCAATCAACGGACAGGAGGATCCCATGGTGGATCAAAAGACCACGCCACTGCGCGAACGGATGATAGAAGATATGCGGATCAAAGGCCTGGGGGAGAGCTCCCAGAAAGCGCATATTCGGGCGGTTCGCTACTTGGCAGAGTTCATCAGCCGCTCACCCGACACGGCGACTGCGGAAGACCTGCGCGCCTATCAACTTCACATGGTGAACACGAACGTGACGTCATCAACGTACAACGCGCGGCTCGTTGGGTTGCGCTTCTTTTTCGAGACGACGTGCCAGAAACCCGAGATGAAGCAGTGTCTGCACTTCCGCACGGAACCGCGCAGACTGCCTGTCGTGCTGAGCATCAAGGAAGTGTTCGAGTTGCTGAAGGTGGCACCCGGACCGGGGCAGAAGTATCGCGCGGCGCTCAGCATTTCCTATGGCACAGGGCTGCGTGCGTCGGAGGTGTGCAATCTCAAAGTCACTGACATCGACAGCGACCGGATGCTGATCCATGTCGAACGCGGTCAATTCGGCGCCCAGCATCCGTTCCATGAGCTTGATCTTCAGCTCTTTCATCAGCCCGGCATCGCCGAGCAGATCCTCAGGGCGCTCCACACCCTTCAGCAGTTCGTCCAGGATTTCTTTCGAGATGGTCATTCATGCTTCCTTTCGGTGAAGCATGGACCGGATCAGTCATACACAGAAGATCGGACACTCTCGCGTGCACCAAATGTAACCATCAGCACATCGCGTATAACTCGTGCAAAAACCGACACTGCCCCAAATGTCAGGCACCTGCGGCGCGCGACTGGATGGCAGCGCGTTCAGAAGACCTGCTGCCAGTTGAGTACTTCCAAGTAGTCTTTACGCTGCCCGCGGAAATCGCGCAGATCGCCCTCTGGAACAAGCGGGCAATCTACGGGCTGTTGTTCAAAGCGTCAGCTGAGACGATAGCCACCATCGCAGCCGATCCCAAACGCCTGGGTGCATGCGTTGGTATGACCAGCGTGCTGCACACCTGGGGTTCCGCGCTCACGCATCATCCCCACATCCACATGATCGTTCCTGGCGGTGGCCTGTCGTCGGATGGCACCGAGTGGATCGCCTGCAAGCCGGGCTTCTTTCTGCATGTGCGCGTGCTGTCACGGCTGTTCCGGCGGCTGTTTCTTGAAGGTCTGATGGCTCTGCACCGGACAGGGCAGTTGAAGTTCTTCGCCGACCTTGCTGGATTGGCAGATGCCAGCACCTTCGCCGAATGGATGGCTCCACTGCGCAAAGTCGACTGGGTCGTGTATGCCAAACCGCCATTTGGTGGGCCCGAGGCAGTACTCGCGTATCTGGCCCGCTACACCCACCGCGTGGCGATCTCCAACCACCGGCTGGTCAGCACCGATGCTGGTACCGTGGCGTTCCGATGGAAGGATTACAGGATCAAGCGGGGTGATCGCATGAAGGTGATGCGACTGCCGACCCGGGAGTTCATCCGGCGCTTTCTGATGCATGTTCTCCCTGATCGGTTCCACCGCATTCGGCACTATGGCTTCCTCGCAAGCGCTCGCCGTAAGGATAAAGTCGCGCAGATCAGGACGCTCATTGGCACCGCTAAAACCCCCAAGCCAGACCCGACCGTCGACGATCCTACGCCCACGCTCACATTGCGAGAGCCATGCCCCGAATGCGGTGGGCTCATGCGTATCGTCGAGACCTTCCGGCGAGGCCAAGTCCCCAAATCGCGCGCACCGCCCCGGAGCCAGGCCGCATGATGAAACGCCCATCATCTGACAAAGCACACGACCGATACGCCTTGCCGCGGCGGTTAACAACGGCGCGGCAAGGCGTATCGGTCGTGTGCTTTGCCGCGGCGGTTAACAACGGCGCTCGGCCTTCTCTCGGAGGAGGGTCACATCACAGCCAGATTGATCTGTGTTCCGCAGGTGAAATCAGCGAAACGACTACACATCCCCAGTCAGACGACCCAGCACAGAAGGCAAACAACAGCGCTTCCACCAAGATCAAACGCTGCCTACGACACGCTTTCTCCATAGCGCATCAACCGCATCCCGCGGCTTCCACCTTGTCAGATTTGTCAACGCGGGCCAGATTGCCAAGCACAAACCTAATACACTGGCCCGCATCAAAAAATCTTAGACTTTGCTGTCCTTCGCTGCGGTTGCGCAGATGTCCGGTTTAGGTCAATCAACCAGGGATAGCTTTTTGAACCACAGGAGCGACTGTGAAGACCGTCATCCTCGAACACGAATACGCCTCACCGGCGAAGGAGGTCTGGGCGCTGGCAACGGACCTCGATGCACTCAGGGAAATCATGGATGGGGTTGTCAGCTTCGAAGGGTTGCCGAGCGGTCGCATATACCAAGGCCAGAGAATTACCGTGCAGGTGTCGCTGTTCGGGAAGTTACCGCCTCAACCGTATTTCATGGAAGTCCTGGAGTGCGACGACGAAGCAATGATTTTGCGGTCTTCTGAAAAGGGCGCAGGCGTCAAATCGTGGCGTCACACTCTGACCGTGGAACCGCAGCAGTCAGGGTCCAGGCTGCGCGACGTCATAGAAATCGACGCGGGCTGGATGTCATGGGCCTTCGCGCTCTGGGCACGGTTTCTGTATCGCAAGCGGCATGAACCGCGCGTTCAAATTCTTGCGGACATGCGGGCGAAACGGTCTGAGACTGAGTTGTCCGATTCAGAAACGCCGTGAAGTGAACCAAGATGCACTGCGGCCTTTCGCCCTATGTGCAGTGAACTGCAAAACGGGCTCGTCCCGGACCTTCTCCGCACCGCAGGATGTGCCTGACCTCAACCGTTTCTGGCACCGATAGAATCGAACGGTTTAAGGACTAGGGTTCGGAAGGGGGCTGATGTCAGCTGTGCAGGACCTAATCCTTCTTGTTTCGATCAAGGTCGGTGCGACGGCAAAATTTCGTCGCAGTCCCGACACCAATTCCAAAGGCGCTCTGCGCTGTCAGTATCCTTGCTTTCTTCACTGGATAGGCTTTCACCGAAATCCGCCAGAAACTGCCCGCCTGCTCCTGCCAGCGATGGATCGGTCGCGGCCCAGGCATAGGCCGCTGCCGCCTGATCGAGCGATGTTGCAAAAGGCATGTATGACAGAAGTCGCATGAAGACCTGACGCCGAAGACCAGACCGTTCCGCTACGGCCATGGGCACGAAGCCGGGGCAAAGCGCGTTCACGCGCACGCCGTGACTGCGCAACCGACGCTCTGCTTCGCGCGCAAGCCAGATCATGGCAAGCTTGCTGTTGCAGTAGGCGGTCATCGGTCGAAACCGCCGGGACAGGTCGATATCGGTCCAGTCGAACCGGGGCCCCATCCCGAAGCGTCCGGGCAGGTGCAGGCGCGAACTGACCAGTGTGACCCGAACCTCTCCCAGGGTTTTGGCCGATGCGATCAGATGCGGCGTCATCGCTTGCATCAGCCGGAAGGCCCCGAACACGTTGACAGCAAACGTCCGTTCGAGACCGGTATCCGTCATCTGCGGCTGGCGACCTTCCGGCCAGTGCACGGCACCGACAATGACCGATCTTACCGGATGGGGGAGTCGCTCTGCAAAGCGATGGATTGAAGCCGGGTCCAGCACATCAAGTTGCATACCCGTCATAGGATGACGCGTTTCGTTTGCGATCCCGGTCGCAACCGACGTCGCCGCAGCCTCCGTTGTCGCTGTCAGAATGACATTGTGACCGTCAAGCGACAGCTTTCGCGCGGCGGCACGCCCGATCCCGCGCGATCCGCCGACAATGACGATGGCTCCGGTTGTCACTGCAAAAGCAACTCCTGCACGACGCTGATGCTGGCGAAGGCGGTCCAGACGGCGACTGCAGCCAGGGCGATCCCTGCGCCCGTTGAAACGGGCCATGCCTGCATGGCGAGGAACAGGGCAAACAGGATCACCACGCCGTTGCCGATCAGCCCGAACCACAGCGCGGAAATACCTGTGAATTGTGCGAGGCCGAGCGTGTAGTAGGCATAGCTGGCGCACAGCACCCCCAGCAGGATGATCGCAACCCCCAGTCCCGGGGGCCCGCCCGCCTCCAGCACCGACCAGCGGGCGTAGCCCATGGCCGGAAACAGGATCAGCCAGGCCGCCACAACCAGCCAGCCCGGCGGGGCCAAGGACGCGGGCGACGGTCCATCTCCACCGAATTCCAGCCCCAGTAGACCGGCGGGCACATTGACCAGAAGCAACAGGGCCAGAAAGCCGATCATGTTGACTACAAGAGACATCATGGGGCACCTCAAGGAAAGCCGGACAACTCATGTCCGATCATTGCTTTTACGTCCGACGAGGGGTCCTGGTTTCAACCTCATTCAGCGGCCCGTGTCATCCCGTGGTCTGAACTCGGGTGATTGTCTCACCTGAACCCTGTCACCTCGATCACGCCGCAATGAAAGAGGTCCCCACCTGCCGATAGGGGCCTCGATCCTCTCGGCGGTACGGGCTGTTACTCAGCCGCCATCCGGTCAACCTGCACGGTGCGCTCCATGATGTAATCCACGGCCTTCTGCGCCTCGGACGCGGCACGAAAGATCGCGCGGCTGTCTTCCTTCATCGCGTCAAGCCAACCTTCGACATAGGCCGCGCTCTGGTCGAACTCGGGCTCCACCCCGATCTGCGCGCAAAGCATGCAGTTGCCAATCTCGGCGACCAGCTCTTCGAACGCGTAGGCCTTTCGGTCGCTGAACCGGCCGAGACGGTCCAGCCGCTTCGTCGCTCCTGGCCAGTGGGTCAGCTCATGCGCAAGAGTGCCGTAGTATCCGGCCGCTCGATGAAACGTGCCGATCGGCGGCATGTGGATGCGGTCGGTCCTGATGTTGTAGTAGGCGCGCGGCTCCCCGGTCACGTCGATCTGTGCGCCGGACGCGGCAAAGAACGCCTCCAGCGCGGGGTCGGCCATGGTGCCCAGGTCACGCGGCGGATCGGGCAGGATGTAGAACTCGGCGGGCAGGCCCTCGATCTGCTCGGAATTGAACACGCGGTAGGCCCTCGCGTAGGGGATTTGCCGTTCCTCGCCGGTCTCGTCCTCGCGCTCGACGGTCCCGTACTTCACGACGGTGGCGGATTTCTCGCCCTTGCGGACATGCCCCCCGAGCTGTTTGGCCTGATTGAACGTCATCCAGCGGGCCGAGCTGTAATCTTTGCTCATCGCCGTAGCCCAGAGCATCAGGACGTTGATCCCCCGATAGGCCTCGCCGTTGAACCGCTCCGGCAAGCTGGCCCCTGCCCCTCCGCCGGTCCACGGCTTGCGCCAGGGCGGCGTTCCCGCCTCGATCTGCGCGACGATCTGGTTGGTGACATGGATGTAGACGTCAAACTTCGCTGCGGTCATTTGTGACCCTCCTCGCAAAAGCGGTCCGGGTCTCTTCCCTTTCCGCCGATGGGCGGGCCTTCCTTCTCTGTTGTCTGGAATGCCCATGCATTCCGGACGGCAGAGCAGGTAAGGGCAAAGCCCGTCCTGCGGCCCGGCGGGGCCGTGACATCCGGGTGAAGGCCGTGAATTTGGGAGGGAACCGCGCGGGCCGCGCCCGCGTGGGAGGAACCGGAATTCTCGATCGGAACCGACGCCACAGGCGGCGCTTGCCGGTTTTCTCGGACCTGCCGGGATGGCAGGCGGATCAACTGGATTAGAAATTGTCAGGGTTGGGGTGAGCGGGCGTCAGCCCGTCGATTCCTTGCCCTGACTATCGCTCAAGGCGAGACTGGCAACCGGCCGGGATCACAGACATCCTGCCGAGACCATGCGGCGGCTCTGCGGGAATTTGTGGACGTCAGATGATCCCGTGCTGCTTCAGCAGTTCCTGTTCGTCGCCGGACACCCAGCCAAAGACTTTCGCGGTGCCGTTCAGGACCTGAACGAGATAATGGACATCAAAGTCGATGGCTGTCTCGGGCAGATCGTCTCGGGAATATGTTGCGGTCCAGGAGACGTGGGCCACGCAATGGAGGTCGTCTATTGGAGACAGCCGAATATTGCGCTTTCGCATCTGCCGGGTGCCGATTTCCCTGTATTTCTGATAACCTTGAACCATCGCCTGAACGAGTGTTTCGTCGTTCTTCCCGGCCATGACCCCGGCAGGATTAGCCGCGATAAACTCGGAGGCGTAGAGTTCTGAGACCTCTTCTTTATCGAAGTCGTCAGCCAAAGAGCGCTCGAAAAATTCCTCGTATCGCTCGAACAGCTTATGCACTTCTTGTTCCACAGACTTGGTCCTCAACGGCAGAGCGATTCGGGGAACATCGCACCGATCACGCTATTGAACAACGACTTCAAGGAGCTCACAGCCAACCTTCCGGCAACGCGCGCCCTGCCCTTTTTGGGTCACATTCCATGCGTCGGCCCCCGATCGATGTCGCGTTCCTTCTCGACCTCCTGATCCTTCTCCTGGTCGCGCTCGTCCTCGATCTCCAGCTTTTCGCGCGGCTTGTTGAGCACGTCCTTCAGGCGCTCGTTCACGGACGGCTTGCGCGTCCCGCTCCCTGTATCCTCGCCAAGCTCAGGTTCGCCGTGCCCGTCCAGCCTGTGGACCGCCGCCTGCCCGTCGCGCCCGGCATCCTTCTCCATGATCTCCTTCAGGCGCTTTTTCGCATACGTGAGGCGTTCCGGCTTCGGCGCGTCGTCCCGGTCCTCTGCCCGGCCCACGACCCGCGCCAGCTTCTCCCGCATGTCCTCCGGCCCGGTCCGCGCGCCGCGCTCCTTCGCGGCCGCCGCCCTGAGCGCTGCAAGACCGGCTGAGACACGGCCCTGTCCGGCCTCGCGCTCGGCCCCGTAGGTCTCCCGCGCGATGTCCAGACGTTCGCGCAGTTCGCGGAAGGCGGCACGGGCCTGGCGGGCGGCATGAACCACGGCCCCGCGCTCGGTCACTGGCACGTATTCCCGCCCCTGGCGCTCGGCCATCGCCTTCGCCCGGCGCTCCATGGAGGTGGCCGCCGGTCCCAGCTTCAGCTCGGGGTCACGGTCCAGCTCCTCGGCCGAAAGCTGATCGCCCCGCTCCAGCGCAGCCTCGCGCTGCGCTTCGAGCGACCGGTGATCGACGCGTTCCGCCTCCCCTGCCCGCTCCAGGGCCCGGTTCTGCAACTCGGCCCAGACGCAGCGCATCTGCTCGATCTCGACGCCGCCGGTCTTCGCGGAATCGAGCACGCGGGTCTTGGCGGTGAAGCCTTGCGCCTCCAGCATGCGGGTGGAGGTCAGAACATGGGCGTGGTGGTTGCGCTGATCCCCTTCCCGGTGTGGCGCGTGGATCGCCACATCGACGGCCACCCCGTAGCGGCCGACCAACTCCCGGGCGAAGTCGCGCGTGATCTGCGACCGGTCCTCGGCGCTGATCTCGGACGGCAGGGCCAGCTCCCATTCGCGGGCGGTGACGGAGTTGCGGCGGGTCTCGGCGGCTTCGACCTCGTTCCAGAGTCGCGACCGGTCTTGCGCCCAGTCCGGTGCATCCTTGGGGGTCAGGATGAAGGTCTCCTCGATGCCCTGCTTGCGGGTGTAATCGTGGATGCGACCTTCGCGCTGGCACTCGATGCGCTCCCCGACACGGTAGGCGGCCGCCGCCGTGGCGGAGCGCCCGGCGCTGCGTTTGATCGTCTTCACAGAGAGGTGGTAGCTCGCCATGCGCCCTCCTCTCTCAAAGGCGATAGTTGCCGCCGTGGCAGAGCGCCCAACTCTTGGCTCGTGACAAGAGCTGAGGTGTTGGTGCAGAGTGGGGATGAAGCCCAACCTCTTCCGATTCCCTTCGGAAAGGGCTTCGTCCTCCCTGTAGGGCGTAAGACGGTGGTTTTGGAGATCAGTGATCCAAGACCGCCGCAGCTTTGCGCAACCGTCTTTTCCCCGGAGGCCCGCGCCCCAAATCGCAATGCGCGTTCGCACCGCTGAGGCTGGAGGGGAAAAGACAGCCCGTCCGAAGCGAGCCTCTGGCTCTCCGAGGCGCGGGCTTGCCAGTGATCTGCCCCCAAATCCCCAGCCTTGTGGGGGGCGGGATATGGGGAAAAATCACTGACGGTTTGCCGGGGGCAAACCCGGTATCGCGAAGGGGCATCAGCTCCTGGGCGCGATACCTCCCGCAAGGGAGACACCAGCGGCAGACCGGCCCCCACCGTGGGGCAGCGGGCGAGACGTTGGTGCGAGCTTGCGGGACGCGATCCAACTGCCAAAGTTGGCCTTGGTGAGTTTGAGAGGCTGGGAGGGTCTTTCATTCCGGCGCGTATCGCGCCGGATGGAGTTCGCCATCGGCTGAGGCCCCGCCTCAAGGAGATCGCACGCAAATCTCGGAACCATAGGTGGAGAGTTTGCATAAGTAAGCCCTTAGGGGCGCCACGAATCTAGGAGATCAAGAAAGTGCGGGGTCGGAAAGCGGCCCTTAGCGGCCATCCGGCGGAGGCTTTCTCTGCCGCAATGCGGCCCGCCAGACCGGACGTTTGCTGCGTTAGCGAAGAGATATTTCCAACAAACTTGTTTCAAAAGGCCAGATCGGTGGCGACGGAAAAAGGTCGCGTTGCATTGATCACTTGCTTGTCAGGCCCATCTCGTTCAGCTGCCTCAATTTTGCCTCGGCGGCCCAGGGCCTGAACTCGCGCGTCAAAATCAGAGGCCGTCTGCGATCAGGAAGCCGAAGCAGGATCTCATTCTGCTCATCGTCGTATTTCAGTTCAACGGCCTCAATCTCATCAAACCGGTAGCTGGCAGATCGGGGCTCACGCCACGGAAGATGAAATTGCACGTCGACCATTCGCCGTTCCGGCGAGATGGTGACGATATGATCAGGTTTGAAGAGCGCGCTGTACAGGCTACCGATGACAACGATACCGGTGCCGCCAACACATGATCCAAGGATCGCCATATACGCAAAAAGGTCGCCTGATCGGGACATATCACCTTGGAGGACGGACGCAATCAGGTCACGGGCTTCACTGCTGAATATGCCAAAAAACGATCCGATGACCGTCGCGATGAAAGCGAAGAGGGGAACCGCCAGAAGACCGATGAACCGATGCCCGCGTTTGATCTCGTTTCTGAATTCGACAATCATGATTGCTCTTTCAAGTGATCGCTACAGAAAAAGTACATAGTTTTTAGGCGATTATTGGGCGCCTGGTTTTTGTGCCGCAGGTCTCAGCCGACTCTTCGCCAAGGCCACACACAACCGACATGCTCCGCCTTGGTTCAGCTGGGAAAAAAGGGGGCCACAGCAAGGATCACTTTAGTTATGTGATCGGCCCGTTATATCAAGAATGGATTGCCAAGGCGCCGAGCCGGTCTCTTTCAACAGCGATGGCCCCCACCAGATCACCCATTCAGCGCCACTTGAAATCGCTTGCGACATCATCAGGTCCGTTTCCTTTCCTGTCGGGGCGCGGGCCGCGTTAATCACTTCGGCCGGAAAGCTGGCTTCCAGAAACGTGCTTTCGTAGAGATCAGCATAGCCGAAGCCCTGCAAAACGACCAATCGCTGACGATCCGGGACTGCGTCCTTCAGCCAGGACAGGTAATCCGCAACTGCCCTGTCTTCTGCCACGACTGCTCCGCCGCTTACGGGCGTGGCCAGATTGGACAGGGTGGCCGGCACAGGATAGACATCGAAGCCCACCGCGTCCGCGTGCGCTGAATATTTGACAACCTCCTTTAGGTATTGATCGATGCGGTCGAGCGTTCCGAACGTTGGGCTATCCACAAGAATGGGGGCATGCACCATCAGAACTGGCAGTTCTGGCGCGACGACCTTCACCCGTGCGTAAAAAGCCGCGACATCCTCGATAGGACGACCGTTGAAAATGGCTTCATCGTAAGTCGTTATCGCGGCCACATGTTCCGGCCCGGCGCAGCTCAGAACCTGGCGGAGCAGGTCTTCATCCATGGCCAATTGACGAAGCGCCGCAGCATCTGGATAAAGAAGTTCCCCCGGCAAGATCAGCCTCATACCCGTCTCACGCAACGCCGCGAAGGCAGGATCGCCCGGCGTGCAGGGGGGCATGAAATCAATCTCATATCCCAGGCTCAGAGCGTGGGGCAATTCCTGGAACTGAAACGTCGGAAAGTAGGTGTCGATCCCTCTGGATTTCAATGTCGTGAACAGACGCAGATAGTCCCTATCCTCGATTGTCTCCACCGGGGACCCGGCAACCCCAAAGCTCTGCGCCCGGCCCGGCCCGGGCAGGCAGAGGACGGCGGCAGCCAGCAGGCGCAAGATGCCTGACAAACGCGCCATCAGGTCACGCCTTTCCTTGCATTTACCGCACGCCACTGCGTTGGCGAAACACCGGTGACCCGCAGGAACTCTCGGTTGAAGTTCGATTTCGACGCAAACCCGACGGCCAGTGATATCGCCAGAACAGTCGCATTGGTTTCCTTCAA
>NZ_CANKYW010000013.1 GCF_947488135.1 uncultured Marivita sp.
GAAAACCTGTGCGAGCTCATCGAAATGGACCGTCAACACGCACGTTGACCTCGCTGTGGCCTACGCCGGATGCTTACCTACGACATTCGGGCTGCCGCCTAAAACGGCGCAGTCAGGATACCGGCAGGACTGAGAGGACGAAGGACAAATTAAGGAACACGACGATCATGAGATCGGCAGCGGACAAACCAGTGGGACCCGCGCCTCGCATCTCCATAAGGGCCCGCCGCGCGTGTTGCGGCACTTCAGAGGCCGGACACATGACTGCACCCGATCAAGCGTTCCAAAGCTTAGAAATCACTAACAGTAAACGGGGCATCCACACACGTTTTATGTTGAGTGAGCGAATTTTTGACCGTCACATTAGCGCGATGCAGTGTCATCTCAAGTGAGCGTGCCACGGAAGTTGATCTGTTATAAAATCGAAGAGCCCAACACCAAGTCAGACTCCCCGAGGTTGCGAGTTTAGGAGCAAGATCGGACCCAAAGCAGCCTTATAAGGCAACCTGGTTAGGCTACAGATCCGCACGTTAGTGGTTATGCATCGGAAGGTCTTGTAGTTGGTCCTTCGTCATAGACGTGGTTGCGTGAACTTTGCCACTCTCGTCCCGCATGAAGTTCAAGCTCGAAACCGGCAGTGAAACCGGTTTGGCGCCGATACCGAGGAACCCACCGACATCAACAACGGCTTGGGCATTCTGGCCTGCACCGTGGAAATGCGACACGTCCCCGATATGATTGTCGTCAGGGCCGTAGACGTTTGCACCATCGACGGTCTCGGAGGTCAGTTCGTCCGGGCGAAGGGGTGTATGTTTGGAATGGTCCATGATAGCATCATCTCTGCTGAAGTTTTCTACTGTTAGACTAACCTATTCGACGGCATCACAGTTCCGGTCACGAGGTCCGGCAAGCGGTGATCCGCGCATTGATTGGTAGTCACGTCGTCGATTGCGAAAATGCGCTATATATATTCACAATATTCTAGTTCTTTGCCGATCATAACACGTCCTTCGCATCACCCAGATTGTCCGCTTTCTCAGCTCCCCGTGTTCCCATCGGTTCGTCAGGTCCCACGGTCGTGTCGGCGGACGTTTGTGCTTCCATCTCGGCGTTGAGCTCCGCCCCAAGTAGAACGATGAAAGCGGAAATCCACAGCCACATGAGCAGGATGATTACCCCGGCCATGCTGCCGAACGACTCGTTGTAGCTGCCGAAATTGCTGACGTAGATCGAGAAGCCGACGGATGCGACAATCCAAATGACGCAGGCCGCGATCGCACCCGATGACAACCACTGCCACTCGGCGTTATCCCGTGCTGGTCCATACCGATAGAGCACGGCCAGACCGAACACGGTCATTAGTGCCAATATCACCCATCGCGACAGGGATAGGACTGTTTCCAGCCAACCCGGAAGCGCCATCAGGTTGATCGCGGTTGGAACCGCAAGTGCAGCGAGAAGACCCAAGACCAGCCCAACGATTAGGAATACGGTAAGTCCGAGCGTCCAAAGGGTTTTCTTGATAATACCGCGTGTCTCTTCTTCGTCATACGCAACATTCAGGCCCTCCATCAGACTGCTCATGCCCTTTGACGCGGAATAGATGGCCAGCAGCAGACCGATGACAAATGCGATGCCGAGGCCCACCTGTTCCGAACCTGCGACAGCGACTGCCTGATCAAGAATGATTTGCGCTGCCTCTTCCGGGATCATCTCGGTCAATGCCTCAAGCTGTGCCGTCACCTCCGCGGGTTCCAGAACCAGCCCGCCAAGCGCCATTAGCGCCGTGATGGCTGGGAAGATTGCCAGAAGTGCATAGAATGCCACCCCCGCGGCGATCAGCCCGACGTGATCGGAGGCCAACTCATCCTTCACACGCAGGATGATGTCTTTCCACCCTTTTGCCGGAATTTCCTTGGGTGTTTCGGCGTTCCTGCCACGGTTCATCTGTTCGCTCCTTGAGATGAAGCAGCCCGCACGATTAGCGCGGGCTGTTAGATTCAGTTCACATCACGCTTACGATTTCTTCACATCGCCCACGTTCTGTTTCTTGTCTTCGGATTCCGCAGCGTCGACAGTCCGTTTTCCTGAAAATTTGGCTTTATCAGCGACCGCTTGAGCCGCCGTTTCTGCCGGTGCCGCATCATCAGCATCCTTTTTGGCTTCGCTGACGATGCTCTTCGCTTCGTCCGTGGCGGCTTTCGCGACCTTCCCAAGCTTTTGCTTCTCTTCCTGGAAAATTCGTTCCGCCTCGTCCATGAGTTGGTCGCTTGTTTCGCCGAGATACTGATCTTCGACCCGGCTGCGCGGCAGCGCCGCTCCTAATGCAGCACCAAGGGCCACTGCGAGCGCACCGGCGATCAGGGGCTGCTCCTCGAATATGTCAACAGTATGCTCACGGCCTTGGCGGGCATAGGACGCCGCAGCATCGCGCGCCTCCAAGGCTCTCTCCCGCGCGGCAATTACGCGGTTGCGTGCCTCCTCGGTGAAGTTTTCGGTACCTTCTGCCAAGCGTTCGCGCAACGCCGTCGCCCGCTCGGAGGCAGACGTTGCGAGGTCCTCAGCGCTGCCAGCGACGCTCTCGCCCGCGCCGATCACCGCATCTGCGGCAACTTTGGCGGTATCGGCTATCTTCGAACCTGCTTTGCGTGCCGTATGTCCGGCCGTTGATGCTGCCTGTTTCACGCCACCGCCCGCACTGGACGCAGCACTGCTCTCCTCTGACCCGACAGCGCCTTCGCCATCGTCGCCGTCTGACCGCGCCCAGCTTGGCACGTCACGGCGATAGCGATAGCCGCCGATAGGCTCATTCCGAGCGAGACCCGGTTGTGGGCCAAGCTTGCGTTGGTGGGAGGTGCGAGAAGCGGTGTCGTCCGGCAAGCCTGTTCGGCTGTCGCGTCCATCATTCAAACGCCTGTCTCGCGCATACCTGTCATAGTCACGATTATCAATGGCGTCACGACGATAGCGGTCACGGTCACCGGGTCTGTCGCCCATCATCAACCATGCAAGTCCGACGCCGGTCAGGGCCAGCGCGACCGGATTGCGCTTGACAGCCTCGGACACGGATCGTCCGATATCGCCACCATGTTCACGAAACTGGTCTGAAACTTGCCTTGCGACATGCTCGACCGAAAACCTGTCCTGAAGATCGTCCAGGGTGTCCGTCAAACCGGCCCGTTCACGTTCAATCTCGCGTTCGATCTCTTCAGGGCTGCGTGTATCATTTGTCATCGTAAACCTCCTTCACGGCCTGCGCATCGCGCTTTACGTTTTTCGCGGTCCGCGACGGTGCAAGACTGCTGAGTTTCAGATCGTTCGTGCCTTTGTTGAGCATCACGTAAGCGATGATTGCAAAGATCACGCCTACGATCAGCGCCGACCAGCCGGCAGGGATCCCTGCCTCTGTCAGCGCAGCGACAAGCGCCGCTGACAGGACATTGAGAGCGGTCAGAGCAACCACGATCGCTCCGACAATCATGCCGATGGCGACACCGGCACTCTTGAGATTCTCGTTCACTTCGGCCCGAGCCAGATCAACTTCGCTACGCACAAGGGAGCTGACGTGCGTCAGTGCATCGCTGAGTAGTCCCCCGGTGGTTTTATTTGGATCGGTGGTCATATCTTGCTCCCTTCTTGAGAGGTTTTGATCGCAGAACTCGCTACGCCGCCTGCACCCGAGAAGTCGGAACGGTCAGCAGGAACTGGGCGTTCCATAGAACGATCAGGATCGCCGTAGGTCGGTTGGTGCGATGTCGAATGGCTGGATGCCTTTGCAAAACGGGTCGCTGCAAAGCCGATCAGCGCGGCACTACCGAGAAAAACCATGGGATTGCGTCTCGCGAAATCACTCACCGCTCCCACCATCTCGCCCAGGTCCTTGTCGCGCACGGCATCTGACGCATCCGCCAGACCCTCCGCAATCTGGCTGAACGTGCGCTCTTGCGGTGAACCGCTGCGCATCTCCTCCGCCGCGGTCCGCAAAGCTGACGCGACACTTTTTACCTCGTCTGCCGCAGCGTCTTTGGCTTGGCCCGCATAGTTGCCAGCTTCGGTCGTGACTGTGTCGGCAATACCTTGGGCCTGGTTTTTCGCCTGGTTCGATACGGAGGCGGCGGCCTCTTTTGCCTTTTCACCGAGAGGCTTGTTTTCGGTCGATTGGCCTTTGTCAGTATTCGTCATGTTATTCTCCCTGCTTAGAAGATGAGATTGAGAACGGCGAGAACGACCACGATCAGGCCGATGAGATAGAAGATGCCGTGCATTGGGGTTTCTCCTGTTTGTTCAACTTTCTGTTATTGTAAATTTAACCGTCTCATTGTTCGTAAGTTCCCGGGAGTTCGACGATGGTCGCTTCCAACCTATCCACGACCTCTTTCAACCAATCGTATTGATCGACAAGAAACCCGAACTTCTCATGTTCACCTGAAATCGGACGGATCGCTCTATCGTAGGCGTCGAGGATTTTGTTTTCATTCGCGACGACCTCCCCTGGGGTCGAAACATCCGTGGGTTGAGGGGCTTCAGGCGAAGCGATCTCCTCTCCTTCGCTTGCAAGAAAGTTCTCAAGTTCCTGAATGTTCTCCTCACGACGGGAGAGGATTACGCTGATAGCGTCCCCCAGTTCCGTGTCTTGCACCCGTTGATATAGAGCATCGTAAGCTCCGTTTGTCTCAAGCAGGCAGCGGTGAAGATCCACTAGGTTCTGATTTGAACTCGACATTTGTTCGCGCTCCGTAGAATTCTTTTAGTGAATCAGTGGGGCGGTGGAATTCGCCCCACCAAACTCCGGCAATCAAGCGTTGGCGTCGACGTTTCGGGAACGTTCAGCCAATTGGGTCATGAAATCGTCGGACCCGTAGATGTTGTCCAACGCTTCGTCGAGCTTGCGCGCCGCCTCATCATTGCCGAGTGCCTCGGCGAATGCCTTGGCCGTGCCGAACCCGGCGATGCCGTAATGGCACATGCGCTGGTATTGCGCGATGATCGCCACGTCGAGCGCGGCATCGCTCATGTCACTGTCGAGCGCGTGCTTCCTGGCCTCCTTCACGAGCCCTTCCATACCCTTGCAATGCTCTTTCTTCACATCGGCACCGGTGTCCTCGAGCACGGATTTCAGAAGGCGGGTATGCTGGTCGATCCCATCCTTGGCCGAACTCAACCGGTCGGCCAGCTTGCTGTCGGACGCCTTGTCGGCCATCGCCGACACCACCTTCGACATCTGGTCGTTTGCGGACCAGAGATCCTGTAGTTCATCGATATAAAGGTCTTTCAACGTTGTCATCTTATGCTCCTTTCACGGTCGGCAGTGCCGACGCATTGGTTTGAGTGGGTGAGGGCAGACGATCCACAGGGACCGGACAGGCCCGCATGCCGGGGCCAGCGGGGACATTTGCTGACCCCTTGCCCGGCAGCAGCGTGTCAAGGTGGGAACATGGCATCGTTGCTGCCGAAGCTATCGAGGCGGATATCAGCCGCTCCGAATTCCTGAACTTCTCCAGTATTTCAATATGCTGCGGGAGATCCCGCACATGCAGGCGGAAGCGGGCGGGCACCTGCGGCGGCCAGGGGCCCAGCGTCTTGCCGCTGGCCTGCCTGACCAGCCAGTCCGCCGGCGGCAGGCAATCGTCGATCAGGTAATCCAGGTCCCCGATCCGCGCCTTGAGCGCGTCGGACATGCCCCCCGCCGCGCGTCCGATCAGGCGGCACGAGGCCTGCACCGTCACATCGTCGGCGTGACGGACCCGGCAACCCGCCGCGCGGAGCGCGCGAACGATCCGGCGGTCTTCGCCGCAACGAACGGGCGCGAACCCGCCTCCTGCCAGATAGGCCGCGCGTGTGAACCCGAGGCTCGCCCCCGCCGCTTCGCCGTGGGTGTAGCCGATATCCGCACTTCCGGGCGCCTGGCGGGCGTAGATGTCCTGCACCAGGGCCCTATAGATGCCTTCCAGTTCGGCGAGGTGGGGGTCCATGCCATCGAGGATATCTGCCTCGCCCGCGATCAGATCGACCTTGCCGCAGACAGCGTCCGCCGTCTTCAGGTGGGCAAGGTTCTGCGCGATCCAATCCGGGGCGACGATGCAATCGGCGTCGGTGGTCAAAAGGTAGCGAAGCGCGGGCATGGTCTGCAGGGCGTGATCGCATCCGATCCGCCGGGCGGTGCCGACACCCTCCCGTGAAGGCAGTGTCCGTTCCAGCACCGTCAGGTCAAGGTCATGCCGCGCGGCGATGTCGTGGGCCACGCTGCCGGTGCGGTCGGTGGTGTTGTTGAGCACCAGGATCACCACCGCGTTGCCTTGCCCAGCCAAGGCAGTGAGACAGGCACCGATCCGGGCTTCCTCGTTGCGGGCCGGGATGACGATGGCGGTGTCTTTTGCGGCGGGGCGGGTCATGTCGTGCCCTTCAACAGTCCGCGGTCGATGCGATACCCGTCGGTCTGCGCCACGCAATCGAACTCATGGGTGTCCAGCGCCGCCGTGAAGATCGCCAGCGCTTCTTCGCCCTGCAAATCATGGTCGGTTTCGCCAAGCCAACTCACGCAGAGCACCTCCGCCTTCGGCCAGGCGCTAGCGATATCCAATGCCAGTTTGCGCAAGCTGCCCTCATCGAGGAAATAGAGGATCTCGGACAGGATCAGCAGGTCGAAATCGCCCCTTGGCAGCGGACAGGGGTAAAAGTCGTGGATGAAGGTGGCATCCGGCACGGCACGGCGCGCTGCCTCGATCGCAATGGCCACCGCATCCATGCCGGTATAGCGGTCACAGATGTCCACCAGATGCTGTGCAAGCTGCCCGTTGCCGCAGCCCAGCTCGAAGGCCGAGGCGTAGCGGGGCCGCGTCAGCGCCGCCCGCGTCGCGGCGAACTTGGCCTGTTCGTAACCACTGTGCTCGAAATCCCAAGGGTCCGAGGTGTCGGCATAAAGCGCGTGCAGGTGATCGCGGCCCACACCCATCACGGCATCCTCCAGAAGATCTCGTCTTCGGTCACGAATTTCTCGATGAACCCTGCCGGAAGAATGAAGCCCGATGGATCATCGGTGACGACCCTGCCCAGTTGGCTTCGATGCGCATGGATTGCCGCGCGTTTCCTGTCGCGCAGGTCCTCCGGGGGCACGCACACCGGGGCGTGACGGGTGGCGGTCTGGCGGAAATCGGGATCGTCCCAGCGGCACCAGACGGGATAGCTGTAGAACGCCCACTCCGGGCGGCGGCGGCGCAACGCGCCGGCGAACCGCGCCGTCGCCTGGTGGTCTTCGTGGTGATCCTCGGCAGCAGGCACGAAGACATGGCGCGCGCCATGACCTTCGATGATCTGTTCCAGCCTGGCGGCAACCTCTGTCGCATCGGCCTGATAGAGACGGCTGTCGGCCATGCCCAGCCAGGTCAGATCGCGCGCGGAACCGCCGAGACATTCGATGGCCGCTACCATCTCCGCACGTCGCTGGCGGGCCAGCCGCCGGGGCGTCCATTGGCGAGATCCGGGGTGGCTCGCACTGCCATCCGTCAGGCAAATGACATGCGCGCCGGCGCCTGCGAAACCTCGCACCAGAAGTGCGCCGCAGCCGAGGGATTCATCGTCGGGATGCGGGGCCAAGACGACGAGGCTTTCGCGACCCTCGAACACGTCCGGCAATAAAGGGAGGTGCGCGACATTCATCCGAACACTCCCCAGATGCGCCCGTCTTCCCCGAGAGCCGTCTGCGCCGCGCGTTGCAAGAACGCATCCCGCGCGGCCTGCCGCAGATAGACCGCCAGATCGCGGGCCATGCGTCCGGTCTCGGAACCGGCCTCGAAATGCCGCAGGCCGATGCTCTGCTCGACGGCCCGGATGGCATCGAGCCCGACCTCCTCGGTAAAGAGCCGGGCCGCGATGGAGGTGGTAACGATGTGGTCCGGCGCGATGTGGCGATCGGCAGCGGCTCCGGCGGCGCGCTCGGTCAGGGCCATGCCGGCCCAGACGCGCATCAGCGCATCCATCAGACGGCTCTTCTGGGCTTCCGCCGCCATGCGGCCTGCGGCGCGAAGCTCTGTCGCGGCCACGTCCAGCAGGCCGACGGTGGCGCCGGCCTGCAAGGCCGCGATCCGCCAAACACCGCCGACGAAATGCGGCTCCTTCAGGTAATCGCCGGGGTCGCCGATCCATTCGATCCTGTCGACCGGCAGGTCGGTGAAATCAAAGCTGCCCGAGGCAGTCGCCCGCATCCCCTGCATGTCCCATGCGGACGGGTCCGCGGGGGCGCCGTCCGTCACATCGACCAGCGCCAGCCGCACCTCGGGACCGGAATTCACAGTGACCAGCGCATGGGTCACGGTGCCCAGCCCCGAGGCATAGCACTTGCCGCCCTGCAAATGCTGCCCCGTGGCATCCAGCGTCACCGGCGCCGCGCCATCGGCCCCCCAGACGCCCAGCAGGGCACCCTCGGCGATCTGGCGATCGACCTGCGCCTCTTGCACCTTCGTTCCATAAAGGCGGACCAGGTGCAGCGCGTTGACATGCCCTTCGAACAGCCTCCCGACGCCGAGGTTCGCAGCGCCCACCTGCATCAGCACCCGGGCGGTGCGGGCGGGATCGGTCGCGCCGTCATCGGTCAGAAGGTCCGCCTGTCGCAGCAGATCGATGGAGCGGCCGATCGGGCGCGCGCCACGCTCCTCTTCTGCGGCGGCAGCCCGCAGGGCCTCCGCGACATCGGACGGCACCGGCCCGGCGGTGGTCGAAGGCGGCAACTCGGCAAGGGGTCTGGAAGCTGTCATGTGCTCTTTACCATCTCCATCTCAGGATGCCTTGCAGCGGCGTGTTCCAGCAGCTGCACCCAGTCCCCGGTGACCCGGCCCAGCCGGAAGGCGGGATTGGCGGTGACCTGAGGCGGCGCACGCCGCCACGCCTGAATGCGCCCAAGGATCTGCGCCGGGTCATGACCATCCACGCGCTGCGTGGCATCCGCCACGATTTCCGCATTGGCACCCAGCCCATCATGCACCAGCACCGGCGTGCCGACCGCATTGGCCTCGGCCAGCACCAGGCCGAAGGTCTCGGCAAATGTCGTCTGGGGATAGAACAGGCAGAGCGCACAGCGCATCTGCCGGATGAGCGCCCCATGGGACAGGGATCCCAGAAAAACCACGCCCTCGGGCACCGGCCCGGTATCCCAGCGCAGATAGCCCGGATCGGCCACGGCAAGGGTCAGCTTCGGAAGGTCACGGCGCAGGGCGGCGAATTGTTCGAACACCTCGGCCAACCCCTTGTGGGGCGAACTGGCAAAGAGCAGCCGGTCGGGATCGCGGGGCGTGGCGTCGGGGTGCAGATCGTCATCGAGCGGATTGTAGATCACCCGGATGGGCGGCACATCCTCCGCCCCGAGGAACCCGGCAAGCGCACGCGCGTGCGTGTTCGATACACAGATGACGGTGATGTCGGCAGCCTTCAGCGCCACGCCCATTCTGCGGTTGTGACGGCCGGGATAAACGTGCAGCCAGAGGAAGATCGGCATGTCGGGGTGCTGCTTGCGCAGCTTGATCGCCACCTTCCAGCGGTTGATGACGATCAGGGCGGCGGGGTTTTGCGCGTCATCGAGGTCTTGCAGGGGCCGCAACTTCCCCGCGTCGGACAGCTGCCGGTGGCCGCGACCCTGCTGATACTGCGTGATCTCGAAACGGGAGCCGAGTGCTGCGGCCACCCGCAGCACCGTCGCTTCGGTGCCGCCAAGACCGCCGGTCCTGAGGTCGGGCAGGTCGTAACCCGCGGCAGAGCACGGATCGACGATCGCCACGGGTGCGCGCGCTGCCTCTTGGCGAAACGCCTTCATTGCGCGGCCATCCCTGTTTCCGGGGCAGAGGCGAAGATGTGCCCGACCCGGGCCGACGTGGCGGACGTGGCGGGCATGTCGCGCCGTGCCAGAAAGTCGGGCCGGCTGACATGGCTGACGCCGAGGGTCGGGATATCCACCGGCACGGAGGCGACCCTGCCGTTCTGCCGCCACTCCTCGACCTTGGCCCAAACCAGCTGCCGGTCCGCCTTGCGCCGGGTGCTGTCGTAATCCGAGACTGCGGATTGCGTCAGGCTGTCGGGGGTCTCGATCTTGGTCAGCAGCAGTTCCGGCACGATCCAGATGATCTCGCCGTTCAGGATCAGCCGGTTGCGGAATTCGCGGTCCTCCTCGATGCAATCCTCGAACCCGCCGAGACGGCGGAACACATCCGCGCGGAACAGGCCGGAGTTGATGTGCGTCCATTCTCCCGGCACCTGCGCGCCCATCTGAAGGTTCGGAAAGACGTCATCGAGCAGGGACAGGTCGCGCCTGATCTCGACGCGCCGCCCGTCCGGCAGGATCAACTCATGGTGGGTCAACGCCGCGCTGACCTCCAGCCGCTGACCCGCCTTCTTATTCGCTAATTTCCAGTTCAGACATTCATCGGCACCGATGTTCTGCGCGGTCAGCACGCGGACCTGGTGCAGGACCTTATCGCGATGCGGGATGTCGTCGGAATCGTGAAAGGTGACGGCGTCGCCCCCGGTCAGCAAAAGGCCTGCATTCTTGGCATTGGCGGTGCCGAGGTTCTGCGACAGCCGGATATAGTTGAAACGCGGATCGGCCAGGAAGCACCGCACCGCGTCTTCGGTCGCGTCGGTGCTGGCGTCGTCGATCACCGTGACGCGGATGTTCCACCAGCTTTGTTCGAGTGCCGCGCGGATGGCCCCGACGATCAAATGAGCGCGGTTCCAGGTCGGGATGACGATATCGACCAGGGGGGCCAGCGGATCGGATGTCATGCGGAAACCTCCTTCACAGGTGAGGCGATGGTGGCACGATAGGCGCGCAGGCTCCTGTCGGTCAGCAGCGCGGCGGGCAACGGCAGCAGGAGCGCCAGCAGCGCGGCGCGGATCAGCGGCTCCGCAGGGTGCCCGCCGAGCAGCAGCAGGAGCGCGGTGAGGAAAACCATGAGGTGACAGATGGACAGGGAACCGGCGCCCTTGCCGCCCGATTTGTCGGTGACCACGAATTTCAGGCGGCAGCCCGTGAGCGCATCGAAGGTCGCCTTGGCCGATTGCGGCGCTAGCGCGATGCGACAGGCCAGCGCGTGCAGGATGACCGGAAGGGCCTGCCCGTCGCGCAACCCGCGCGCGACGACGCGTGAAACGATGTCGCAAAGCGCGAGCAGGATGGCCACCGCAGCCAGCGCGGCGGCGACCGTATGCCCCTGCCCGGTCAGCAGCCAGACCGTCAGCAGCGCGAAAGGCACGAGGGCGAGGCTGAACCATGCGGTCAGTTGCGTGAGGATCACCAGCCGCTTGTGCAGGTCGAAATCGCCCGCGGGGGTGAGGATCGTCCGCCCATGCCGCAGCAGGGTCTGGACGTTGCCGCTGCACCAGCGATACCGCTGCCTTTCGAGATCGCGCAGGGACAGCGGCAGCAGGCCCTTGCCCACGACCCGGTTGATGAACCGGCCCGCGAAGCCCGCGTGGCAAAGCCGCACGCCCAGGTCCGCATCCTCGGTCGTGGTGGCGCCCGACCACCCGCCAACGGAAACCAGCGCAGTCTTCGAAATCACGCAGAGCGTGCCGGTCAACAGCACCGCCTCGGCCTCATCGGCGGCGGCGGCATTGGTGCGGAAATATTCCTCAAGCTCGGCATCCACGCCCGGTGCGGTGGTCGTCGTGGCGACATAGGATTGCGGAAACTGCACGTAATCCGCCCCGGTCCGGTGCAGCGCCTCCGCCGCGCGGCGCAGGAAATCGCGGCCGACCACGTAATCCGCATCGACGGTGACCACATGGGTCGCATCGTCGCGCGTATGCGCCAGCGCGATGTTGAGCGCGCCGGCCTTGGCACCCTTGACACCCGTCCGGTGCAGGAAGGCGATCCGGCCCGGATGCGCGGCGCAAAACCTCTCCACCGGCTTCCACAGCGCGGGATCGGCGGTGTTGTTGTCCATCACGACGATCTCGTAGTCATCCGACGGCCAATCCTGATCCAGCAGGGCCCGCAGGGTGCGGATCACCAGCCGGGGCGGTTCCGCATGGGTCGCGACATGGATTGAAAAACGCGGGCTGGCGAAGTCCTGCCGACCCGTCGCCAGCCGGGCGGGCAGACAGGCAACAAATGGCCGAAGGCCCATCAAACCGATCTGAACCACGATGATGACCGCACAAAGGAACAGACCGACCGCCGGGAGGACGGCAGACAGAATCAGTATTCCCCAGATGATGACAGCCCGCAGTTCCACATTCGCCCCCGAGCGATAGTTAAGTAGCAATAAAATTTATCGATCAGTAGCTTGTCAGATTTCGACGCTACCGACGGTCCAACAAATTTCGTTGCTCGTTGGTTCCCACTTCGGATGATTCATCGCCGACGCGGGTGTGCCAAAGATGCGCGACACCGCCAAACCATGCTTTCAACTGGATTGAATTCCGCCGCGGCGGTCAGTCTTGCGGAAACCAAGAGGTATCCATGTCGGCATAGCGATCATGGAAATCCGTAAGTTCGATCATCGCATCTTCCCGAAGGATCTGGAGCCGATTCTGATCGCGGTGAATATAGCCATCCTCTTCCATCCGGATGAAGGTCTTGCTGATGTAGACATTGGTCAGGCCGAGGTAATCAGCGATCTGGCTCTGCGTCATCGGCAGGCGGATCGTGTCGGTTATGCCCGGATTGGTGATCCGGAGACGGGATATGAGATCCAGCAACATGTAGCTGACCCGTTCCTGCGCACTCATCCGGCCCATTGCGCGGAGAACATCGATCAAAACAACCTGGTCGCGAAGTGCTATCGATAGCAAAAGTGCTGAAAGCTTCGGAGACTCGCGCAGGATCTCGTCCAGCGACGATTTCGGAAACGGGCAGAGGCATACGTCCTCGACCGTGCGCAAGGTCGTCGTCGCATGTTTCAGGGCGACATCCGGAAAGCCGATGATGTCGCCCGGGTGATGGATCTTGACGATCTGGCGGCGGCCATCGGGCAGATCGGTATAGCTGAAGGCCCAGCCGTGTTTCACGACATAGAGGTCCTTGTTCTCGTCACCGCCCTGATACACCTCGTGTCCGGCATCGAATGTGCGCTCTGCCTTTTCAAGGGTAGCCAGCCTTACGCAATCCGCCTCGGACAGAGAGACGTAATGAGACAGCTTGGTGACGAGGCAACTGGATGTACTGGACATGACGGCCCCCTTATTTGTTTCCCCGGATATGAAGCCAGTCGAAGATGTTGAGGACGATAAAGATCAGCACCGAGATGAACGCCGCCTCCTTCAGGTAACCTAGCCCGCAGGCGATGCCAATCGACCCCACCGCCCAGATGGCGGCGCCGCTGCGCACCCCTTTCAACCGCCCGTTGTCGCGCGGCGACATGATCGCCCCAGCGCCGAGAAAGCCGATGCCGCCGACGATGCCTTGAATCAGACGGGTCGGGTCGATCGTTATGGCCTCGTCTTCGGCAACGCCGCTCAGGGCAAAATTAAGGGTGACTGCCATCAAGGCGGCAGAGCCAATGGCGACCAGGACGTAAACTCCGGCACCCAGCGGCTTGCCCTTGATCTCGCGGTCGAGCCCGACGACAAGACCACACCCTCCAGAAAAAAGGACGCGCAGGATGAATTCGCTGAACTCGACCATTGGCGACAGATCTCCTTTCACAGTTTTCTAAACCGGAGGGGTTTCTTTAGCGTTACCGGGATGATTTCAGTTTAATCTGCATTGAATTGGGCCGGCGGTCGCAGGGTTACAACTCCGTGACAGCGCAGAACGATCCCGGCACACCGACCTTGCACAACAGGAGAAGCCTGATGTTCTTCGACGAACCCTTCATCGATGCCCTCGCCAAAGGTGCCCTGCTGAGCGGGATCGGCATTGCCTGGATTATATTGCTGGTCCGTATCGTCGGCCTGCGATCGTTCTCAAAGATGACGAATTTCGATTTCGTGATGACCGTCGCCATGGGCTCGCTTCTGGCGGGGGCGTCGCAATCGCAGCAATGGACCGGGTTCGTGCAGACAGCGACGGCGATGGCCAGCCTCTTTGCCGTCCAGTATGGCGTCTCGCGGCTGCGGCGCTGGTCACCGCGGCTCGACGCGCTGGTTCAGAATACGCCGGTCCTGCTGATGAAGGACGGCGTCATCCTGCACGATGCCTTGCGCGCGACGCGTGTTGCCGAGGAAGACTTGATCGCAAAGTTGCGGGAGGCCAATGCGCTTGATTTCTCATCCGTTCGTGCCGTGGTGCTGGAGACAACCGGCGATATCTCGGTGCTGCACGGCGATCATGTGGGCGAGGCCCTGTTCAAGGGGGTCGCCGACGCCTAGGATGGAAGCCAATGAGCGAGCGACACTTGAAGAGCGACGCCTACTTGCGTTGAGGGTAGGGGCGCTGGCCGATCTCTTCCATCATCTTTTCGCGAAAGACCTCGGATGGCGTCTTCCATCCGAGGCATTGTCTGGGTGTTGCGTTGAGGCGGTCACAGATCATTTTCGATCCATAATCTGTCACTGCCGTGATGTCGCGCTTCCTTGGAAGCCATCTTCGGGCACCAGGTGGAGAGGAACCGCGCCGCCCTTTCAGAGCCGCCGGTGATCGCCACCAATCGGTCATAGGTGACCAGCAATTCCGGCATGTGGCGGCCGAGTGCGGCGCGGCAGGTCGCCGCATCGGGACCGGCATCGCCGCCGCGGGCGATGAACCAAGCCTCGTAGGACGGCCAGGAGCGGTACCACCTGGCGAGCCATTTCGCGCCAGGCAGATCCTCGCTCACCGCATCGAATGCCATCGTCGTCATGTCATTGTTCCTTCTGCCGTCTGGAAGAAGAACCGGATCATCTCGGCGCTGGCATCGGGGCCTGCGGGATCGGCGTAGTTGCCTTCACTGCGTCCGCCAGACCAGGCGTGGCCCAGCCCCTCGATGCGCCAATGCTCGGTCTGCGGCGCATCATCGCGATCAGTCGTCAGGGTCCGGCTGAAGCGGCGCCCGTTCGCCCGCCCGGTCTGGGTGGTCGAGACCGCCCCGGTCGCGCCGTGGCGTTCGGCCTGTCGAGCGATCGCATCGCTGTTCACTGGGCTGACCGTGCGGTCGGCATCGCCGTGAAAGACGATCGTGCGCAACCCGGTCTCCGCCTGGTCGACACGTTCGGACGACGGTGTTCCGGCCATGGCGGCGAAGGCGGACGGAACGTCGCTGGCCGCGCCGAAAGGCAAGCCGGAATGGGCGCCGACCGCGGCGAAGACATCCGGGTAGGTTTCCCCGAGGATCACGGCCATGGCCGCACCCGCCGAGAGCCCCGCGACAAAGCAGCGTTCGGACGGCACGCCATGCTCGGCCATTGCCGCGCGGGCGATCCCGGCCAGGATTTCGGGCTCTCCCCGACCGCGGCGCTGGTCGCCCTTGCTGAACCAGTTCCAGCAGGATTGGGCGTTGTCGCCCCGTGACTGCGCCGGATAAATCACGATGAAGCGGTGGGTTTCGGCCAGCGCGTTCATGCCGGTGCCGAGCGCGAAATCCTCGGGCGTCTGCGTGCAGCCGTGCAGCATCACGACGATCCCGGTGACACCCTCGCTGGCGGAAGCGGGAATGTAGGTTCGATAGTCCCGCCTGCCGGTCCGCCCCGTGAAGCTGCCTTGGCGGAACTCGGCCCCGTCCGGCACGGGAATGGCCGTTCCCGGCTTGCGGAACTGCAAGGGCGTGCTTGTCGCAATCCCGGCCTGGGCGAGCGCGTTCGATATCGTTTGTTGCAGATCGCCATGCGGCGGCGTTTTTCCCTCCCCGCCCGTCGAGATGAGCCCATGCCGGGCAAGGGTCTGCCGTACAAGATCGTTCGCGGCTCTGAGGTGATCGGCGCGCGCGCCATCATTCGCCGGGCGGGAGGCGCCCGCGTTGAGAAAGTCCATGATTTTTCCTTTGGTTTTGTCAGCTGATCCTGTCAGCCAGTGCCTTCTTCAGTTCCGGGCTGGCCTGAATGGCCCCCAGAACGGTGATCGTTCCTATCGTCTGTCTTGCCAGTTCGGGCGTGATGTCGGGGGCGAAGCGGGCCAGGCCGACGACCTTGACATGCAGCATCTCGCCGGCGTCGCGCAGCGCCTCGAGGTCTTCCTTGGTATAGTCGCGCAGCCCAAGTTCCATCGTGTGCCGCTCGACCGATTTGCGTACAACATCGCCCTGCGCCTCGATCTGATTGCGGATCGCGGTGCGGATGAAATCGCTCCGGTTCGAATAAAAGCCTTCCTGAACCAACAGGTCGATACGTCCTAGATCCACGAAGCCGAGGTTGATCGTGATCTTTTCGTTTTCAGGCAGCTTGTCCCGGATGGGTGTGACATTGCTCATTGCAGCCTCCGACGGTGTATTAACATCTGCATGGATGGTATATGGATGTTAAAAGGATGTTTGCAAGGGCAACTATGGACTCTCTCGGACTTTCTTGGTTCAGGCGGACGCCTCGTCGGATGCGAGCGCATTATTCCGCTGCTCCTGAAAGCGCCAGATTTGATCTCGTCAGGTATTTTCGGTGATGAGGAGGGCGTCCCTAACGAAGTCGCGGCTGTCTGCTCAACCGCCGAGCGAGCCAGCGAGTACGCCCATCGCCGCCAGAAAGAGACTGAGCTTTAGGTGGTCAAGCCCGGTCGTCGCCTCTCCCGCACCCGGCCAGCTTTCCATCAGGCTTTCGGAAAATACGGATATGATCACCAGATACAACAGGTCGCCGAAGAAGCTGAACATGACGAGCAGCGTCAGCAACAGGCTTGACCACCAAATTCTGACAAATCTCAACAACTTTTAAGTCTTCGGGGACTCTTCCAGTCGCATCGGCGTTGGCCCCGAGTTGTAGTTATCGAACTGTCCCAATGACCATCGCGGCGACACGTTTGACACGTTGGGGATATGACACCGATGCAAACAGCATCTGCCTGCGATTCCGCCTCAGGGCAAAAAACACAGTCGGTCGGTCTGGAACTGCTCGATGTCACCTGCCGTTTCGGCGACGTCGCCGCGTTGAAAGACGTGTCCTTCACGGCAAAGCCCGCCGAATTCATGTCGATTATCGGCCCCTCGGGATGCGGAAAATCGACCTTGCTGCGCAGCATCGCCGGGCTTGAACGTATTGACGACGGGGGAATTCACGTCGGCGGCAAGGATGTGCACGCCCTGCGCCCAAGCGAACGCGAGGTCGCCTTCGTTTTCCAGTCCTACGCGCTCTATCCACATATGACATGTCGGCAGAACATAGCTGCGCCGTTGGTAATGACAGAACTGTCCGCGCTAGGGCGCACTCCGCTGCTGCACCGTTTGTCGCCCAAGGCTCGTCACACGCGGGCACGGATCGCATCGCGCGTTGACAAGATCGCGGATCAATTGCAGATCGGCCCCATGCTGGACCGCCGCCCCGGACAATTGTCCGGCGGGCAGCGCCAGCGCGTGGCACTTGGTCGGGCACTGATCCGCGAACCCAAGCTGTTCTTGCTGGACGAACCGCTGGCAAACCTTGATGCGGCCTTGCGAAACACCACGCGTGCCGAACTGCACGCGCTGCAACGGCGGGTCGGAGCGACGACTTTGTTTGTCACCCACGATCAGGCCGAAGCGATGGCCATCTCGGACCGCATTGTCGTGATGTTCGACGGTCAGGTCCGGCAGATCGGCACTCCCGACGACCTGTATCGCAACCCCGCCGATATAGATGTCGCGCGTTTTTTGTCGCAACCGTGGCTGAACTGTATCCACATGGATACCGCCGCGCATCACCTCGAAGCCGGGCCGGGACGACCGACCGCCCGTGTGCGCGGCTTGCCCTTGCGCGAACAGACAGGTGTCGTGGCCTTTCGCGCCGAACATGCCAGCGTGCATCCCGAAAGCGACCGCGCCGAACCTGCGCTTCGGGTGACAGTGGACCGGGCAGAGCACGCCGGATCAGACGCCAACCTGTTCGTCACCCTGCAAGGCAGCGACACACAGCTGGTGGTCCGTATCCCGTCATCGGACATCCCTCGCTGGCCCGGCGGTACGCCTGCCAACCTGCGAATTGATACAGAGGCCGCGTGGATTTTTCCGGTTCCCGAACAGACGGCCGATACCGACCGAGACGCGATGAAGGTGGCATAAGTGAGCGCACCGCCCGACGCCCCGACCGTCCTCGCGGACAGCCGCGATGTCCAACCCGAGCAACGCAGCACCGGGGGCGTGCTCGCCTTTCCCGCGATTTTTCTGTTGGTCACGCTGCTTTTCGTACCATCGAGCGGTGTTCTGATCATGTCGTTGACCGATTACCAGTTCGGCATGTCCGGGTTCGCGTATGTCGGGCTCGACAATTACCGCGCTATGCTGAGCGATGCGCGGTTCCTTAATTCGCTGACCAACACGTTGCGTTACGTGGGCACCGTCGCGCCGATCTCGATCCTGCTTGGACTGGGCCTTGCAATCTTGATCGAAGCGCAAGGCGCGCTGCGCGGGCTGTACCGGGCGGTGTTCTTTCTGCCTGTCACGGCAACGCTGGTTGCAATGGCGACCGCATGGGAAGTGCTGCTGCATCCCAGTTTCGGACTGGTGAACACCGCGCTGGCAGGGCTGGGTTTCGACAAGCAGCGTTTCCTGACCGATCCCGATATCGCGCTGTGGTCGCTTGCGGCAATCGGTGTCTGGAAGATGGTCGGCTACAACACCCTGCTGTTCATCGCCGGTATGAGCCAAATCCCCCATGATCTCTACGAGGCCGCTTCCATCGACGGGGCCGAACGCGGTTGGCGACGCTTTACACTGGTCACATGGCCCCTGCTTGGCCCAGTGACGTTGTTCGTTATCACAATCACCCTGATCCGCGCGTTTTCGGAATTCGAAACGGTGGCGGTGCTGACCAATGGCGGGCCGAACGGGGCCACCGACATGATGCTGTACACCCTGTACGAAGAAGCCTTCCGCTTTTTCAACATCGGGCTGGCGGCGGCGATTTCGGTGGCGTTCCTGGGGTTCGTAGCGGCGCTGTCCATCCTCAAGGTGCGGCTGTTCGACCGCACGGCGCGCTATGTCTAGGGCGGGCGGAACCTTGATCCTGACACTGGCGGCGGCAGTGACGCTACTGCCGTTCATCTACATGATCGCGGTCAGCCTTGCGCCGACCGGCGCGCTTTGGTCCGGGTCACTGCTGCCGGCCCCATCGCTCGACGCCGCGCGCGCCAATTATGCCTACGCCCTGACCGAAGTCCCGCTGCTGCGCTACATGGCCAATGGCGCGTTCGTCTGCGCGATGATCCTTGTGCTGCAAGTGCTGGTCGCCGCCCCTGCGGGCTATGCGCTGGCCAAGCTGCCGTTTCGCGGACGCGGGTTGTTGTTCGGGGCGGTGATCCTGGCGCTGATGATCCCCATCCAGGTGCCCGCGATCCCGCTTTACGTTGCACTGGCCTACGCCGGGCTGCTGAACACCTATACCGCGCTGATCCTGCCCGTCATCATCTCGGCCTTTGCGATCTTCCTGTTCCGTCAGTTCTTCACCTCTTACCCGGACGAGGTGCTGGATGCCGCCCGGCTTGACGGCTTTTCCGAATTGGCGATTGTCTGGCGGCTGATGCTGCCCGCCGCATGGCCCGCGGTGGCCGCTTTTGCCACGATCAGCGTCATCGCCCATTGGAACGACCTCTACTGGCCTCTGGTCGTCATCACCGACACCGACATGATGACCCCGCCCCTGGGGCTGGCGGCATTCCGATCCAACGGCGAAAGCACCGGCAACCCCGGAGCGCTGATGGCGGGCGGCGTGATGGTGACCGCCCCGCTGGTGATCGCCTTTGTCTTCTTCCAACGACACCTCATTCGCGGCCTTGGGATCGGGGCCAGCTGACCGCGCTCATCCTCAACCTCACAATCAAGTCCACAACAAGGAGCCGACTGATGAAACACATTCCAACGCTGACGGGTATCGCGCTGCTGGCCGCCGGGCCCGCGCTGGCCGAGACGACCCTGACCGTCTATCACGCATGGCCCCATCACGCCGAATGGCAAACGCAGATCGCCGAAGAATTCATGGTTCAGAACCCCGATGTCCAGATCGAATTCCAAGCACCCTCGCCCGACTATGACGAAGGGCTTGTGTCGGTGATCCGTCAGAACATGGCGGGTGATCCTCCCGATATCTTCATGGTAGGAAGTCACCTCCTGGGCGATCTGGTCGCGCGCGAGATGGTAGAGCCGCTTGACGATCTGATCGGCGATACCGACATGAACGCGCAAGGCTATACGGACGAAGTGCTGGCCTTCACTCAGATCGACGGCGTGCAATATGGCCTGCCCTGGACGTCCTCGACCCCGGTGATGTTTTACAATGCCGAACTGGTGGAACAGGCAGGCGGTGATCCCGACAACATGCCGACAACGTGGGACGACACCATCGCCCTCGCCGCCGACATCGACGCGTTGGGTGAGGACATCATGGGCATGTACTATACCCCAGGTGACGACGACTGGATGACACAGAACCTGCTCGCGTCCG
The DNA here is from genome assembly GCF_947488135.1 of uncultured Marivita sp. GTDB lineage: Bacteria > Pseudomonadota > Alphaproteobacteria > Rhodobacterales > Rhodobacteraceae > Marivita. The sequence goes on from NZ_CANKYW010000013.1 coordinate 20,461, forward strand.
CCGGGTTGGCCCCGATCTCCGAGGACGGTTCCATCGCCTTCAACACCGAAACAGGCGAACAGGCGATTGCCTTGTTCGAACGGTTCCATGACGAAGGCGGCCAGACCGCGATTTCCAACAACGATGGGCGGCAGCAGATGTATGCGGGAAAGCTGGGGCTTTACTACAACTCGACCGCGGCGGTGCGCAGTTTCGACCGTGAAATCGGTGACCGCTTTGAATGGGGCACTGCGCAAATGCCGCGTATGGTCGATGAAGGGGGCGTGGCCGCCGGTGGCATGGCTGCCGTGATTCTGACCGATGATCCCGAAAAGCGGCAGGCCGCGTGGGACTACCTGCTGTATGGCACCGGTGCCGAAGCACAGGCCTTCGTTGTTCAAAACACCGGATACATGCCCGTGAACAGCGGCGCGATTGACGAACTCAGCGCGTTTTACGAAGACCATCCGCAATTCAAGACAAGCGCAGAGCAAACGGACCGAGCTTACCCTTGGTTCGGATGGCCCGGGCAGAACGGCGCACGGATCAGCCAGATCGTGCTTGATGAAATGGCCTCGATCGCCAATGATCAGCAAAGCGCCAAAGACGCGGCGGCGGCGCTGTCTGAAAAGATCAGCGCACAGCTGCCCGACTAAAGACCATGCCCCCATGCGCCCCGGCGGATGGGGTTTTCGACGGATGACGGCGCACGCGAAGAGATGACTGGTTTCCGCCGGAGCGGCTCAGCGCCTCGGCTGGGCCGCCGGCAACTCGTCCTATCTCGCGGCGGCACGGAAACCGGATGGCAGCTCCGCGCTCTACGGTTTCGACGAAACAGATTGGCAGCTTTTGAGAGAGTCATTTTGACGGCCTCTTCTCAGGTTGTCGCGTTGCCCTTTAATCGGCTCATCGTCAATTTGTGTGGCGGAACTATCCTGAAGCAGGAAACTTCGGGAGGGATAGCCATGACTTCGAAGCACTATTGGTCGCCTGGGGGCGAAGTTTCGATTCAAAGCGTAGAGCGAAATGATTCCGGCGGGTGGATTGTATTGGGCAGTCTGACACCAAACGGCATCTGCCCAGACTGTGGATTGCACTCACGCCGACGTCACGGCTGGCGGCGTCGGCGGCTGCAGGATTATCCCGCGCATGGAGACGAGGTAACGATTGATCTCGGGGTTTGCAGTTGGCGATGTTTGGCGCTCGCTTGCCCGCGCCGGACTTTCTCGGACCAGATCGCCTCGATTGCGCGTCCTTTTGCGCGGCGCACCTCGCGTGTCGGGGAGATTGTCAGCCATCTTGGGCATGCGGCCGGCGGGCGGCCTGCCGAGCGGCTCTTGCACCGTTTGGGCCTTGGGGTCAGCGACGACACGGTGCTCAGGCAGCTGAAGAAGTGTGTTCAAGGCACCGCCGAGCTGCCGACGGTCATCGGGATCGACGACTGGAGCTGGCGTAAGTCGCAAACCTACTGCACGATCATTGTCGATCTGGAGCGTCGCGTGGTCATCGACATTCTCGAGGATCGAGATGTCGTCACCTGCACCGATTGGCTTAAGCGACATCCTGAGGTGGAAGTGATCAGCAGAGATCGCTGCGGTCTCTACGCCCAAGCTGCCCGGCAAGGGGCACCGCAGGCGAAGCAGGTCGCTGACCGGTTCCATATCGTGCAAAACCTGCGGCAGGCCATCGAGGAGCAAATGAACCTCCACGGCCGTGCGACCGGCAGGGCGCTGCTGTCCGATGCCGATAATATCACCGCCGCCGGCAGACTTCTAAAGTCCCGCCTTGCGCACAGGACGTCTCGGGAAGAGATTTTCACCACCATCCATGCGCTCCGGAATCAGGGGCTTTCCTGCAGCGAGTTCGGGCGGCACACAGGGTACCCGCGTCGCAGCATCGCGAAATGGCTGCAGTTCGAGACACCACCGGACCGCAGGCGGGCCCCTTTGAAGCCGACGTCGCCGTGGTACTTTGAAGAGTTCCTGAGTCAAAGCAGCAAGGAAGGCATTCGAAATGCAAGCACCCTGTTCCAACTGATCCAAGAGCGTGGCTACGAGGCGAGCCAGTCGCATTTGCAGCGCCTGTTGGCGGGTTGTCGCAGAGCCGAACAGCTAGCGAACGACTCCAAGGTCGAGCAAGAAAGCCTTAAGCCAGTCCGGGACCCGGAAACTGGGCACGCGATCTCACCGGTCATCGCGGCCGCGCTGTGCATCAAGCCCCGCGGAAAGATCACCCCGCCGCGCCGGTCCAGAGTTGTTGCGGGCGAGAATGCTACCGTTCCGCCACACAAATTGAGGATGACCCCTTAAATCGGATCATCCTCAATTTGGGGAGTAAGCAAAACCTGGGGGTTATGCCCACTCCCGATTGCCGTTTCGCTCTGAAACGATCGTATGTCTCACGTCGGACGAACTTGATGTAAACGAAGTGGTCTACATGGGTCTTCAGTCTGGCGAGCTTCTTGTCTGCGCCCGCGACATGGTGGATCAGATACTTTCGCCCAAGCGTATTTCAAACCCCAGATCGATCACGTTACGCGTGGATGGATCGCTTGCGGCCAGAAGCATGAGTTTTGCCGTCTCTACTCCCATTTGGAACCTGGGTGTGACCACACTTGCGAGGATTGTGGGCGTTGTGCTACCGATCTCGATACCGTTGAACCCGATGATTCCGATGTCGTCAGGCACCTTCCGTCCAGTCCGCTGACAATAGAACAAAGCGCCAAGCGCCTGATCGTCGTTGGCAAAAAAGATTGCATCAATGTCCGGTGAGCGTTTGAGAAGCGTCTCAGTGGTCTTTGCACCTACTTCGGCCGAAGCTCTCACCGATGCGATTTCCCTGTCGACGAGGGGTATTCCAAGTTCCACCAACCGCGCTTCAAAGGCCAGCCGTCGCGCTTTGGATCGATCCGGGCGCTCTGACCAAGCGCCGATGTAGCCTGGACGTTTGTAATTCCGCTTGGCGAGGAGGTCAGCCACCGCAACGGCTGCCTTGACATTGGAAATGCCGACTGCCGACTGCATCGGGGACCGGTCGATATCCATGAACTCGACCACCGGAATTCCCTGCTGATCGATCATGCGAGTTACGGCGGGTTCATGATCCGTGCCCGCCAAGATTACACCCATCGGTGACCAAGCGAGCATGTCGCGCAAAACCTGCACCTCTTGCGCGCGATCGTACTGAGTGATGCCAAGAACAGGCCTTAAACCAGCGTCCGCCAGTACAGATTCGATTCCGTCAAGCACCTCGGGAAAAACTCCATTCCCGATGGACGGCACTATGACAGCGACAAGATTGGTGGAGCTGGTCTTTAGTGCGCCAGCCAAGCGATTTGGCGTGTATCCAAGCTCACCGGCAGCGGCAAGGACACGGGACCGCAAGCGATCAGATACTGAAGGCGCATTTCGCATGACGCGAGAGACTGAAATTTCACTGACCCCCGATAGCTGCGCCACGTCTCGTAAAGTGGCGCGACGTGTACGTTCGGACTGGGTGACGTGATTACGGGTTTTGGTCATATCGTTTCTCGAATTCGTTCCTGAACGAAATAATTGAAAATGACAACGTTGACATATGAAATGACAACGTTACCAATTTACGGGAGAAAAAACTTAGAGCCCCACGACACGGGGCTTAGGGAGGAAAAAATGAACTACGTTTCCGTTACGACCGGGGTCATTTCGCTTATTTTGTCTGCGGGTGCAGCCGTTGCCGAGTTTCCCGAACGCCCCATTAATCTGATCGCGCCGTTCAACGCGGGTGGCGGGACTGACTTGCTTTTGCGCGGGCTGGCACCTCATTTCGCCGAGGCAATTGGCGGTGATGTGTTCGTCTCGAACATGGCTGGCGGATCCGGGACCGTTGCAGCATCCGCTCTTCAGGGCCAACGCGCCGATGGCTATCAGCTCGGCTATTTTTCGATCACCGTTTCAACGATCCAGCCGCAGATCCGGGATGTCCCCTACGGTGTGGACAGTTGGACACCGATTTGTTCGGTTGCTGCCTCACCCACGCTGCTCTTCACATCCGCCGATTTGCCGTACATGAGCGCCGAAGACGTCGTGGCGGCCGTTAAAGCGAATCCTGGCGCGCTGGTCTACGGCTCTTCCGGCGCAGGCGCCATGACGCATCTAACAACCGTTGCGGCATTTGCGGGCCTCGATATCATCGACGACATGGTGCATCTGCCGTTTCAAGGCTCCGGCCCTGCAGTTCAGGCTTTGACGGCGGGAACCATCCAGTTCTTCGGCGACACGGAGATTCTGATGCAGCGCGGCGATTTCCGTCCCCTGATGGTTTTCAATAACGAACGCCTCGAGACGTATCCCGACGTGCCGACAGCCGCCGAAGCTGGTATCGAAGCGCCGCTGAACGAACTGTATCTTTGGGGCGGATTGTTCGCGCCGGCCGGTGTGGAACCCGAAGTTGTCGCCAAGTTGGAGAGCGCTTGCGAGGAAGCGGTTTCGTCCGATGGCTTCAATGAGTTCGCCGCGAATTCCGGCACCGTCATCAACTACCGCGGAGCGTCAGAGTTTGACGCCTTTTTCCGCGCGCAATATGAGGCCAACTCGGTCTTGATCGAAGCCGCCGGCCTGAATTGAAACTCAATGCCATTGGGCCGATCCCTTGTGTAGGATCGGTTCCAACCACCGTCTTCGGATATCTCATGCAAATAATCTACTCGGAACGTATTCTCGTTCTTTTGGCCGTTCTGATTGCGGCGGGAGGGCTTTTTGCTTCTACGCTGGGTGCGGAGTATCGGCTATTGGGCACGGTCCAATCGCCGGTCTTCTTCCCACGGATCATCTTGGGCCTGATCATGGGGCTCTCAGTCATCGTCATGGTGCAGGACCTCATGGCGCAGGACATTCCACCCGCCGTAGAGAAATGGGGGACGCTGGTCGTTTTCGTGATCGCTTCGCTTGTGTTTGCAAATGCGATCACGCGACTGGGCTTTATGGTGTCCGCCGTGCCGTTTTCGGCACTGGCGCTATGGATATTCAATATTCGAAGCCCGTTGATCATTGCGGCCTATGCGGTAGCCGTGCCGGGCAGTATTGTGGTCCTCTTCAATCATATACTTAAACTCCCGCTGCCGACGTCGCCTTTCACCTACTTCTTTTAAAGAGGCATTGTTATGATTTCGGCCATCCCCGACGCGTTGGCGCTGTTGCTGACCACCGAAGCGCTCTTGACGCTGGTACTGGGCACTGTGTTGGGGATCATACTAGGCGCTATGCCCGGCATCGGGTCGACTGTTGCTGTCGCGATGGTGCTGCCCTTTACTCTGTCGATGGGGCAAGCTCCTGCAATTCTCCTTCTTCTCGCGGTTTATGCGGGGTCTGTCTATGGCGGTTCCATCTCGGCTATTCTCATCAACACACCCGGCACGCCGCAATCGGCGGCCACCTGTTTTGACGGCTATCCCATGGCCCAAAGAGGCGAGGCAGGTCAGGCGATGGGTTGGGCCACGGTTGCATCCGTTGTGGGCGGCCTCGTCTCCGCTGTGGTCCTGCTGATTGCCGCACCTCAACTCGCGGCGCTTGCGCTCAACTTTGGCCCGATCGAAACCTTCGCATTGGTTTTACTGGGACTGACCTGCATCGTCTCGGTGTCTACGGGGTCGCTCGTGAAGGGCCTTCTTGCGGGTGCCATCGGTATTTTCCTTGCTTCCGTTGGCGGCGATCCGGTCACAGGTCAACCGCGCTTTACATTCGGCAATTGGCAACTGATCTCAGGCTTTAACCTCCTAGCCGTAGTCATCGGCATCTTCGCACTGTCCGAAGTTTTCGTTCGGGCAAGCAAAAAGGCCGATGAGATCAGCGAGTTGGCCCAGTTCCGTGGTATTGTCATTCCCCGTTGGCGCGATTGGACCGGCCGAAAGAAGAATCTCGCAAAATCGGTTCTCATCGGCAACGTTATCGGTGTGCTTCCGGGCACCGGCGCTGCCACGGCGGCCTTCATTTCCTATGCCGAAGGCAAGCGGTCTTCACCCAATAGAGATGCCTTTGGCACCGGAGAGCCCGACGGCATCGTGTCCTCCGAAGCGGCAAATAACGCAGTTACCGGGGGGGCGCTTGTGCCCACCATGGCTTTGGGTATTCCAGGCGACGCGATCACCGCTGTGATGCTCGCCACGTTGACACTTCACGGGATCACGCCTGGCTTTCGTCTGATGGAAGACAACCCGACACTCATCGCCGCCATTTTCGCGGGGTTTTTCATCATCAACCTATTGCTCTTGCCCCTGGGGATGGGGCTTGCCCGGGTTGCGGCCCCAATTTTGCGGATGCGCGAAGGCTTCATGATGACCGGCGTTGTACTCCTGTGCGGGGTTGGCATCTATTTCGTGCGCGGTAATCCGTTCGACTTGTTGGTGATGGGGTTTGCAGGGGTTTTCGGCTTCATTCTGCGGCGGCAGGGCGTCCCAATGGCGCCGCTTGTCATTGGCATGGTGCTCGGTCCGACGCTGGAATTGACCTTGCGGCAAGGCTTGATCCTAACACGTGGAGACATGACGTCATTCGCGACGGATCACCCGATCGCAGGTGTGCTGTTCGTCATTACGGCCCTTGCGCTTGCGTTTCCGATTGTCCGGGGCACCCTCGCGCGCCGACGTCTTTCCAAAACAACGTGAAGGCGACACACACAGCGGTTGAAAAGCTGGTTAAGAGGCATCGGCTGTCATGCCTTGGTGCTGGCCTTCGATCATGCAGCGCCTTTCTTGCTGGTCCAGAGCTTGAGCTTTCTGAATTCAAACCATTGGCAACGGTCAGCTCCCCGGTCTTCGCATGCAACGACCGCACGGTCTCTTTGTCGACCTCAACCTTCCATTTTCCCCCGCGTTCGAGCATATCCGATGCCACCGGGACATTTTGCCAAATGAACCAAGCGCGCACCTCAGAGGCTCGATCCAACGAAACCTCGTGGTGCCTTATTGGCGAGCACCACGGCCACCACGCCTTATTCCATTTAGATCCAGACCGAGCAAATCAGTATTTGCAATACCGAATTAACTTGGGTACTTAATACATATTGAGGATACCAATTAAGGAATCGACACGATGACCTTATCAGAAGCATTTCTCTGGCCGGGAACCAAAGTCTGCGAACGTCTCGGAGTCGATCCCGAGGGCGAAGCAGGGCTCATCCGTTGGATGGTCAACACGCTTGTCTACCTGATCGTTAGCCTGATCGTCGTCTGGATCGTAGTTGTTTAGAAACCGTCTCGGCGGTCTAAGGTCGAATTCAAAAGAACGCTGCGGGCGCTGGACCTGGTGTGGAGGGAGCCACGCCGGCCCCACTGAAGGGCTCTACCAACCGGCTTTCAGACCAGCCCACCGGGATCACGTCAATGGAAACGCGCACCCATTGACAGGATCTAAACGCTCTCGCCTCCCGCCCGAGTGGAATCAAGAACGCCATCGCACCAATGTGCAATTGCAGCTTCGTCCGGTGGCAAGCTGATCGCCGATCGATCCGCGAAGGCTTCGAAGGCAGCACGATGTGTCTTGGACAGGCCTAGTAAAACTGGAATATCCCGCGCGAGCGCCTCTCCGATAAAGGCACGGAAGCCGCGTCCTTCGGCTTCGCTCAGACCAAATTTGTTTAAGATGACCAGATCGGCTCCGTCCGAAACCAAACGCGCGGTGGCAATGCCAACAGCGTCTTCTAGTGCTCCCGCATCCATCCGGCAGGCGGATGACCCCGCGCCCAAGTCCTGTGTGATCCGAACGACAGGACCGTCCGGCAGGAGCGAAAGCGAGGTTTCACAATAGTCGGCGGGACGCGATGCGTCGCTTGTGCGTATCGCCCCGAGCAGTCTGAAGCCTTCTCCTCTCAAGCGGGCGACGACCGATACCAAGAGCCTGTCTGTTTCACCGGGTTGTTTTCCCGTGAGGGATGCAAGTCTCATATTCAAACTCAATCGTGCCTCACATTGTTCTGACGCAAAACAGGGACGGCGTGCGGACACAGACGCTGTGCATCCTCGACCGCCATGTTGAGCGATCTCGCGATGCGTTCCGCGCGAGAATTGACATGGACGGCCCCCTCGGGCGTGCAGACCTCGTGTGCGGTCTCGCGGAACAGATCCAACCAGCGATCGAAATGCGCCGATTTGACGGGGAGGCTGGTGTGCGCTGGCACTGGAGCGCCGTGATACCGGCCGGTCATCAACGCGACCGACGACCAGAAATCTACCATGCGCTCCAAATGTGGACTCCAATCCGTGATCCGGTCTGCAAAGATGGGTCCGAGGACCGCATCGCGACGAACCTTTGCATAAAAACCGTGCACGAGGATCTTCAACGTATCCTCATCCAGCCCGGTTTGCTCCATGATCTCGCGCGTCATGGCCGGGCGTGCTGAAGAAACCTTTGGGCTGATCGTATCAACGTCGGTCAAGAGAGAAGGCCCTTTTTCGTTGCTTTTGACCGTAAGCTTAGCAATAAGCATTGTAAATACCAGTTAAGGAGCGAGATGCCGCATGCGCCTGACATCTTTCACCGATTACGGACTGCGCATGTTGATGCGCATGGCCAGCGCGCCGGACCGCGCGTTCTCAACGGCAGAGCTTGCTGATGAGTTCGAGCTTTCGCGAAATCACCTGAGCAAGATCGTGCAGCAACTTGCCCGCGCCGGCATTGTCGAGACACGCCGTGGCGGTGGAGGCGGCGCGCGGCTTGCGCGCCCGGCATCAGAGCTGTTGTTGGGTCAAGTCATTGCCGTGTTGGAAGCCGATCAGGCGCTCGTGGAATGCTTCGGCCCGGGTCCCAATCGCTGCACGATCGATGCGCAGTGTCGGCTTAAGGCGCGGCTGCGCTCTGCCGAACGCGCATTTATCGACGATCTGAACCGGTCGACCCTTGCCGACATCGCGCTGCCCGAACTCCAGAATGTCGGCTGAACTGCCTCCACCACAAACCGAAAGGACATCCCATGACTTCTTGGCTTCCCAGCCTGATCACTGCCACGCCCGAAGAGGGCTACGACCTTGCCGTAAAGCTGTCTCGCGTTGCGATAAAGATGACGCAACCCGATGCAGCCGTCCGCGACCGTTTGCGCCCGGAATACGCCGAGGATGCGAAATCCCTCATCGCGGTGAGCCAAGTTATCGCCACGCATTTCGCTACGATTTCGGCAGCCAACCACTATTGGCGCGACCCCTCCTGATCCGAGCTACCGTTTTGCGCGCGGCTCAAAGGAAGAGTGGAACGAGGTAGAGGCCAAGCATCAGCAGGCACAGGCCCGTCAGGGCAAGATCGAACCCCCTCCTCCATGTCGGCGCATCAGCGAGCCCCAAGTATTGCGCTTGAATATCCGAGCCTTTTGCCAAGCTAGCGCCATAACGGCCACGCCCGCCGCGATCGACCAATGCGCCCAGATACCCGAACGCGCCAACAGCGTCGATCCGAGGCTCAGGGCGATCAAGGCAGCCCAGGCGAAAAAGAGAGACCGCGGCGTCATTGCAGCAGGTAGATCACTGGGAAGAGCAAAACCCAGATCAGATCGACCATGTGCCAAAACGCTGTCGCGTCCTCAATATTGTCGACGTGATCCCGCCAGGCCACAAGCAGTAACAGGACCACCCCAGCGGCGACATGCGCGGCGTGAAAACCGGTCAGCATGAAGTAGAAGTTGAAGAAAGTGTGCGTGTCCCAAACAATGCCGCTCGCCGCCTTCGATGCATATTCCACGGTCTTGATCCACAAAAACACCATCCCAAGCAGCGCTGCCCCGACCAGTGCCAGCCGGGCACGCCCGCGCCTACCGCCCTGTCGAAACTTGCAGGCCAGAGCAGCAAGAAAACCGCTGGTGATCAGGACGATCGTGTTGATCCCCGCCGCGCTTCGGTCGAGGCCGCTTTGCGCCTCGGCGAAGCCCACAGGGTCGGTGATGCGGACCGACAGGAAGGCAATCAGTCCCGCACCGAAGACACGGAGTTCGCTGACGATGAGGATCCACATCAACAGCTCTCCGGGTAGTTCGTCCAGCGCAGAGTGTTCGGTCATATTGTGCGTGCCTTACTTTGAATTTTTGGCTTTCAAGGAATTCTCGACGCCGGGCACAGGCAGCGTGTCCCGAGACAACTCAGCGCACGCGACCGTTCCGTCGGGAAAGGGAAAACGGGCCTTGCCGAATGTCGCGCCGACATGATCGTGTATTGCCTCTCGGCGAATAAATGTCGAGAGTTATACTAGTATTTAATATACCTATTCGCAAGGTCTCTCCATGTACCACTTTAAGCCCAGGAGTTTCGACACAGCGGCTTGCGTCGCTGTGTCGGGGAGTGGTGCCCTATTTGTCCGTCACGTCCGCAATCCAAGTGCCGGCGGCAACCGCACGGGGCAGGCCCAGCGTGCCGATTGCCAGCAAGGCAACCTGATGGAGATCAGAAGCGGCGATCCCTTCGTCAAGGCCGCGGCGCGTGTGCGAATGCACTGCTCCTTCGGATGCGGCACCGACAGCAAGCGCCAGCTTGACCAGGCGCCGCTCACGTTCAGTCAAGTCACCGGCACCGGCTGTTGCAGCACCAAGGGCGGCATATGCCTCCCAAACCTGTGGGTGTTTCTTTGCCAGCGCACCGGCGGCCCCGGGTAAATCGTTGGACATGGTGTTCCTTCCAGTTAGCTTTGCGGGCGTTCTGCGATGGCTTCCTCGAACTTGGCCTCGGCCCGCTTCGGCATCTTCACATCGAGGAAATCTTCGGCAATCTCAGCATCGCCCACCTGAATGACCATGACCATACCCATACCAAGGTGCGGTTTGCAGATCACACCGATTGTGCCTTCCGCAGTCATTTCGACGGCGATCTCTTCGTTGATCTTGCCCTTGAAGGGTTCTTGGCCCTCTGGCACCATACCGTTCATGGTCTCGGCGTTGTGTCCCTTGTCCACCGCGATGAACTTCACAGTATCACCCACATTGGCCGAGACAAAACGCGGCTCGAATACCATGGCGCCTGCTTCACCGCGATTGAGCATCTTAACTTCGATAATGTCGGCCAAGGCGGCAAACGGCGCGAGGGACAATGCGGCGGCCATGGCAAATGATTTGAGTTTCATGTCAGTCTTCCTTCTTTCTTCAGGAGAGTTATCCGCCCAGGACCGACATGTGCCGGTCAAGATTGGGTGATGAAATCGTTGCCTGATCGAAACTGTGTCGTTCAGGTTTCTGCCAAAGCGCGTCGCGGATTGCGGCAATCACGTCGGCGTCCGACCGTTGCGCGGGCGTGCGCAAATCAACGGATCCCTCATCGCCTAGGCACGTAAACAAGCGCCCTGTGCAACTCAGCCGGACTCGGTTGCAGGCAGCACAGAAATTGCAGGAGATGGGCGATATGAACCCCAGTTTGCCCCCCGTTTCAGCGACTTGGAAAACTTGCGCCGGCCCTCCGCTGTCGTTGCGAGCAGGCGTCAATGTCCACCGCTGGCTCAGACTTTTGCGTAAGGTGGCGTTGGACAAGCAGCTTTGACCTCGGTCACAACCTGTCTGACCGAGCGGCATTTCCTCGATTATGGCAAGGTCCATGCCGCGCAGATGAGCGAAAGAGATCAGGTCATCGACTTCCTCTTCGAAGGCACCCCGGCTGGCCACCGCATTCAACCGGATGCGCAGACCGGCTTCGCGCGCGGCGTCAATGCCGTCGAGCACACGTTGGATATTGCCCAGCCGCGTCAGCGCGCGGTAGCGATCCGCATCAAGCGTATCGAGCGAAACATTGACCCGGCGAACACCGAAGCGGGTCAGATCCTCGGCATAGCGGGCCAGAAGTGTGCCATTGGTGGTCAGCGTAATCTCATCGAGATCGCCGCATGCGCGCCAGGGCGCCAGACCTTCGAACAGGTCCATCATATCCGAACGTACCAGCGGCTCTCCACCGGTGACGCGGATCTTGCGGGTGCCGCGGGTCACGAAGATCCGCGCCAGCTTCAGCATTTCCTCCACGCTCAGAACATCTTTGCGCGGCAGAAATTTCATTTTCTCGGCCATGCAATAGGTGCAGCGCAGATCGCACCGATCAGTCACCGATAGCCGCAGATAACGTACCGCACGACCAAAGCTGTCCACGAAGGCCGCAGAAGAGGTATCAAACGACATGGCGCAGCTCCCGTCTCGGGCGGATCCAATCCAACACGGCTGCCCGTGCCATTGGCAAATCGCATGCAAGACCGGCACCAAAGGCCGCCCAGGCGTCGGCATAGATCGGGCGTACCGCCGTCAGGACCGGCACCTCCAACGCCATGGCCTTGCCGATCAAATCCCGAAACCCACGCCCCTCACTTTCGCCGCGGCCAAAGCGGTTGAGGATCAGCAGATCAGCGCCCTCATCAAGCTCGCGCTCGATGAAAGAGGAACATTCAGCCAGCGCTCCGGGGTGCAGGCGGCAGCCGCTCGAGCCATTGCCCAAAGGTTGCGAGATGCGAAAGGTCCGCCCGGAGCCAAGCGTCGTCAGGTCCATGTCGGCGCAGTGGCATTCCCCCCTCTCCGCGCCGCGCGTCTGAAGCGCGCCACGGACGCGCATGCCCTGCCCGGCCAATGTCTGCGCGATATCGCTGAAAAATGCGTCTATGTCGCCGTTGTCAAAGCGGATTGCCGCGAGAGAAAAGTTGGTCATGCCTGACCTCCTTCGGTGCCAAAGGGGCGCCAGAAAAGCGGTGCGCCGGATTGGATCCCGGATGTTTCAGCGGACACAATGGCCAAACCATCGGCACCGCTCAACGGGAATAGCGTTGCGGATACGCTGCGGCCAAGACGCTGCAAGACGGGCGTGCCATGGGCGTCAAAACCGACCCTGCGGACCGGGAAAACCTCGGATCGGCCTGCTTTGCGGGTCCAGTTGAATCCCGCAATGGCAGGCATGGGCGCAAAGGGCTCGTTCATTTGTCCCGACAACCGTTGAAGCTGCGGCAGAACAAACAGCTGAAAGCCTACATGAACGGCAAAGGAATTGCCGGGAAGTCCGGTGAATGCCGTGTCGCCGATCTTGCCGAACATCACGGGCTTGCCGGGCTTGAGCGCCACGCGCCAGCCCTTGATCCCACCGCCCGCCGCCTCGACGGCTGTGCGGATATGGTCCTTGCCACCCATCGACACGGCACCAGAGGATACAATCAGGTCGTACTTTCCGGCGGCCCGTGACAGTGCCTTGGCGGTCGCTTCTTTGTCGTCCGGTATAATGCCAAGGTCGTGAACCTCCGCCCCGGCCTGCGCCGCAAGCGCCAAAAGCATCGGCCGATTGGCATCGGATATCTGGCCGGGCGCAAGCGGGCCACTGCACAGCTCATCCCCGGTTGAAAACACGGCAACGCGCGGACGTCTGGTGACGGTTACGTGCGTGATGCCGTTGGCAGCCAGAAGGCCAATATGGTGCGGCATGATGCGGGCGCCAGAGTGCAGCACACAAGCGCCTTTGTCCTGATCACTGCCTGCAAGGCGAATGTTCATCCCGGGCGCAGGTTTGCGCGCGATATGCACTTTGTGATCTTTGTCGATACAGGCTTCGATCATCACGACGGTATCCGCCCCCTTGGGAAGCGGGGCTCCAGTGAATATGCGTAGCGCAGTGCCATGAGGCAGATCGCGCGGGGGGTCACCGGCCGCAACTGTGCCTGCAACCGGCAGACAGCAGCGCCCCTCAAGATCGGAAGCGCGCAGCGCAAACCCATCCATCGCCGCGTTGTCAAAAAGCGGCATGGCGCGGGGTGCCGTCACAGGCCCGTCGCTGACCCATCCGAGTGCATCTCCAAGCGCGACTACCTGCCCTTTTACGATGGGTGTAACAAGGTCCAACGCCCGATTCACCGCATCATCAACAGACATCAAAGCGTCAGCGACCATCGGACCGTCACATCCGCAGCCTGAAGCGATACGCGTCATCTGCATTGGTCGTCTCCCAAAAGAGTTTGCGGGGGTTTCTTAAAGTGGCAGGCCGGGCGTCCCGGCCTGCCTTCTGGTCGCCGCCCCGGCGCTTACATCGCGTCGGACGCGTTCTCCATCAGGTATTCCATAACCAGCGCCGCTTCGCTTTCATCAAGACCGGCGCGGGGGAACATCGATGGGGTGATACCCTTCCACTGCTGCTGGCTGAAGTGCGAGGGTTCGCGCGGGCCGTGACATACGGTGCAGCGCTCGTAGAAGATCTTTTCGCCCGGACCCATATCGGCGAACAGCTTATCGGTGATGTCGTAGATCCGGTCGAGACCGAGCTTGTCCTCATCAATCGCCGCGATCTCCATATCTTCGATGATCGGAGGCTTTTCATAGGCCATGTTGGGCCCTTCGGGATCCTCGCATTTGCGCATGTAGCACAGCACGGTGTTGGCCGTTGTCGCCTGAGACAAACCCGAAGACCGCTGGGTCGAGGTCAGGAAGTTGACCAGACCCGAGTTGCACCGGCCCTTGCTGTCGAGTTGCGGCCATGCGCCTTCGTAGATCGAGACCACGCCCTGCATGATGTCATCGCTGACAACCGCGCCCGCGATCACAGTGCCTCGGTCGTTGAAAAGCTCGACCAGATCGCCATTTTCGATCCCGCGATCCGCGGCGTCCTGGGAGTTGATGCGCACCGGCTCGCGGCCCTGAACCTTGTAAAGGTCGCGCAGGCTTTCCGACTGGTCCATCTGGCTGTGCAGGCGGAACCAGGGGTGCGGGCTGACCACGTGCAACTGACCCTCTTTGGCGTTGCCGAGATACTCGTGCTTTTCAAGCCAGATCGGCATGGCGGGCATGTCGTCGATCTCGTATTTCTTGAAATCTTCACAATACATCTCGATCTTGCCCGAAGTGGTGTGCAGCGGATTGCCTTCGGGGTCTTCATAGAACGCGCCGTGGCGGGTCCACTTGCGGGCCTCTTCCGGTACCTCCATGAAGGCATAGCCCTTTTCCCAGAACTCCTCGAATGGGGTGTGCTCCGCCGCGCTGGATTTCTCATAGGCCTGACGGATGTGGTACATCTTGTCTTCACCGTCAGTGAACTGCGCCCAGAGACCCAGCTTGTCGGCCAGACCTTCGAAGATCTCGTAGTCCGGCAGGCTCTCACCGATGGGCTCGATCACCTTCTTCATCGCGTAGACCTTGTCGTTCGAGTAGGTCCCGCCCGAGGTGATGTCGTCTTGTTCCAGAGTCGAGGCGGCGGGCAGCACGATATCGGCCCAGCGGACCGCCGCCGTCCACCACACATCGACCGAGATGATGGTCTCAACCTTCTCAAGCGCGCGGATCAGCCGGTTGGTGTCCTGCTGGTGCGACATGAAGTTATTGCCGGCGTTAAAGACGACCTTGATGTCAGGATAGGTGTGGGTGTTGCCGTTGTAGAACACCTCTTTGCCGGGGTTTTCCAAAGCGTCGGTAATCCGGCTCGCAGGCACAACGCCCTTGACCCAGTTGCGGCCCTGGCTCATGCCGGACGGTGTGGATTTGCCGGAGGCGGGCATGCCGCCGTTTCCGTAGTGCCAGCTGAAGCCAACCCCGCAACCCGGTTTTCCGATCTTGCCGGTCAGCGCCGCGAAGTTGACAATCGCCCAGTGGGTCAATTCACCATGCTGCGCTCGTTGAAGCGCCCATGCGCCGGCGATGTTGGTGTTGGAGGTGGCGAACAACTCGGCCAGCTCGCGGATCTTGTCAGCGTCGATGCCGGTGATGCCGGCCGCCCATTCGGGCGTCTTGGCTTCACCATCGGTTTCGCCGTTCACATAGGCGATCCACTTGTCGGCGCCCACGGTGTAGCGATCCATGTAGGCACGGTCTTCAAGGCCGTTTTCCAGCACGTGATGCGCCATGCCAAGGAACAGAGCGACATCGGTATTGGGGACGATCCGCACCCAGTCGGCATCAAGGTATTCGTCAGATGCGGTGCGTTGCGGGTTGATCGAGATGAATTTCACACCGGCATCGCGAATGCTCTTCCAGTGGGCATACATGCCATGGTCGGCGACGCGGTATTCGATGCGGTTGTTCTTGATCGGGTCACAGCCCACAAGCACAAAGACCTCGCCTTCGTCGCGGATGGTCTCCCATGCGGATTGCGCGGAATAGACCTCCATATCGCCGATGATATGCGGCAATGAGATTTGTGAAGCACCGGCGGACCAGTCGCCCTGGGTGTTCGTGCAGCCGCCCATGAGGTTCAGCAAGCGGCCCTGAAGCACGTTCGGGCGGAAGCTGCCAGCGTTGGACCAGCCGCCATAGGACGAGCTGAAGATCGCCTCGTTGCCGTGGTTGGTGGCCGTATCGAGCAGCGCCTTGGCCGCCAAACCCCAGGCGGTGTCCCAATCGACGCGCACGTATTCTTCCTTGCCGCGCAGCTCGGGCTTGATGTCGCCGCTCTCCCAGCCTGCAAGATAGGACTTGCGCACCATGGGATAGTTGATGCGGCTCTTGTCGTATGTGCGGTCCTTGATGCCATAGGACAACATCTCTGTCGGCTGCGCGTCGATCTCGGTCATGGACGATATGTTCACGAGCTTGCCATCGCGCACCACGGCTTCGAACGGGCCAAAGTGTGTGGCGTGGAAAACACGGTTCGCGTGTGAGTTGGGATCAATCGACGCAAGAGCGGTCGATCCCATAAGGTTGGCAACGCCGAACGCGGCCGCGCCGCCCTGAAGAAACGCGCGACGCGTTGGTTGAGAAAAGGACATGCTGGCCTCCTGTGAATGACGATCTGGGGCCAGATTATCTTTCGGGACCGCCACTGGACTTTGACCGGAGTCAACAGCGCTTGTTCGAAAATGTAAATGATTGTAAAAACCCTTATGGGCCAGCATATCCTGATCATCGAGGACGACCGCACGACGCGCATGCGACTTGCCGCCTATCTGCGCGAGCAGGGGTATCGCGTCTCAGAGGCCGAAGATGCCGAGGAGATGGAGCGCACCCTGACCGAGGACCCTGCCGAGCTTTTGATGGTGGATATCAATCTTGAAGGCAAGGACGGGCTCACCATAACGCGTGAGCAGCGCGCGATTTCGCGTGTGGGTATCATCCTGCTGACAGCGCGCGACGATCAAGTCGACAAGATCGTGGGCCTTGAGATGGGCGCAGACGATTACATCACAAAGCCATTTGACAAGCGCGAGCTTTCGGCACGCGTCAAAAATCTGTTGGCGCGGATTGCTGATATCGGACAAGCCCCGCAAGGAGCACCTCCCGTCGAGAAATTCGGCCCCTGGGCATTTGATCGCATCCGGCGCAGGCTGGTGTCGGTGGCCCGCACCGAGTCACTCAC
This sequence comes from uncultured Marivita sp., assembly GCF_947488135.1. Classification (GTDB taxonomy): domain Bacteria; phylum Pseudomonadota; class Alphaproteobacteria; order Rhodobacterales; family Rhodobacteraceae; genus Marivita. Next base: position 37,673 of record NZ_CANKYW010000013.1, read on the forward strand.
GAAACAGGAATTCGACGTCATGTCAGCCCTGGCCGGTCATCCGGGCCAGACGCTCAGCCGTGCGCGCCTGGCTGAATTGATGGGACGCCGCGCGATGCGGTCAAATGACCGGATGATTGATGTGATTGTCGGGCGCTTGCGCAAGAAGATTGAGAATGACCCAGCCCACCCCGATTGGATCCTGACCGAACACGGCAAAGGATATCACTTTGTCGATCCCACCTCGATATGAAGTCCGGCAGCTTTGGCGGCGTCAACAAGCCGGTCTTTTGCCTCTTCTGCTGTCGCCGTCACATGATATTCCCATGCTGTGTCGCACGGCTCGCCAGCGTCCTCCGCTGATTTGAGCGCAGCGCAAAGATCATCCAGCCGGAAATTCGATGCCGCTCCCTTGAGCTTGTGGGCAAGTTTTCCACGATCTGGCGGGGCAGCATCGCGCAGGTCTCTCAAACTCTGGGGGAGATCTGCCAGAAATTCGGAAATAATCTGCCCCGTGATCTCCGACCCAAGATCAGCCACGTCCGCGCGCACCGTCTCTAGAACGGGGTCTGTTTCGATATGCGGGACGGCAGTATCATTTTGCGCGCCCAGAACCTCGGCAAGCGCACGGGGCGAAATCGGCTTGGTCAATACCCGCGCCACACCGAGGCGGGCCTGTTCCGCTGGCGTATCGTCGATCAAATGTGCAGTCAGGGCGATCACTTCGGGAGGATCGTCAAATACGGCGATCTGTGCCGCAACCTCTTCGCCGCGCATATCGGGCAAATCGAGGTCCAGCAGCACAAGATCAAAAGCCGTGCTTCTGACCATATCAAGACCGGCGTGACCTGTACCCGCCTCCTCGACTGCACAGCCCAACCGCTCAAGATATCCTCGCGCGACCATGCGATTGACGGCGTGATCGTCAATAACAAGAACTGACTTTGCAGCGCCCGACATCGCATTTCGGCTTTCGTCCTGCGTGGCCAGATCTGCATCCCCCGGCAATAGCGGGACGGTCAGAATAAAACGACTGCCGATGCCCGGCTGGCTTTCCACGCTCAACGCACCGCGAATCGCTTCGGTCAAACTCCGCGATATCGCAAGCCCAAGCCCCAATCCCTCGATCCCGGCCCGTTTGGCAGCATCCGCGCGTGTGTAAGCATCAAAGGCATGCGTGATAGCCTCACGCGTCATACCGACGCCGGTATCGCTGACGGTAAAGCTCAGGACGGGCAGGCCTGACTGTGCGTCCTCAGCATGATCCACGACCAACGCCACCCTGCCCTGCTTGGTGTATTTCACCGCGTTGGAGACAAGATTGGTGACAATCTGGCGGATCTTCACGACGTCCCCGAACAACGCCGGGGGCGCGCTTTGCGAAAGGTCGATATCCGCCTCCAGTCTTTTTTGCGCCGCCAGCGACTGTAAGTGGTGCCCCATCTGCCCCACGAGGTCGCGCAGCATGAAGTGAACCGGATTCATTCGATCCCCTGTGTCCACGGTGCTGGAAAATGTCAGAATGTCATTTGTAATCTCGCGCAGGTCTTGCGCCGATTGCAGTGCAGCGTGCAGACGCGCCTGGCCCTCCGCGTCCTTCGTGTCTGCTTGCAACAAGTCCAGCATCCCGATGACACCGTTCAAAGGCGTGCGGATTTCATGGCTCATCCGGGCCAGAAATTCAGTTTTGCTGCGGTTGGCCGCCTCGGCCTCGGCGCGTGCTGCGTCCGAGGCCTGCATCTCAGCCACCACATCGCCGGTCCGGGCGATCACTGCGTCTTCAAGGCTATCGCGCAGTCGGTCTGCATCACGCGCCCGTCGGCGCAGGATATTGAGTGCTTTTTCCATCCGCCCGATTTCATCCTGACCACTTATGGCAACCGGAGCGCCATAGTCCCCGCCAGCGACGGACACGATCCTCTGAGAGATCGTGGCAAGCCGCGTGATCAACTGCCGACGGGCATAGACCCAGAGAGCCGTGCCTGCGGCGACAGCGGCGACAACCATCCCAAGCAGGGTGATCAGAATGACCGAAGCACGCCGCTCGGCAACAGCGATCTGTTCCAACCCCCTCATCTGGACAACGTCGCGCGCGTCACGTGCACGGGCCGAGAGGTCAGCCAGTGTATCTTGTAAAAGCTGATCACTCCTTTCGAGGTTGTCTTCGAGCGCAAGGCGCTGACTTTGCTGGTTCAGCAATCCGCCGCCGCCAAGCGCCAAGACGTCAAGCCGGTCCATTAGCAAGCGCGCGTCAGCCATGCCGCTTTGCGACGGTAGATAGATCAGGCGGCGCGACATGACGTTAAGGCGCTTTGACATTTCTGCGCGCGCAGTTTCGACCGCCGCTTGGGTCTCAAGACCGCGCACCTGCTGCACCTGCCGTTCATTTGAACTCAGCATCCGGCTTAACTCTGTCAAACGCTCGAAGGCAAAGAACGACCTATCGGCAAGGATATCGAGCGCCGGGCGCGGGTCTTCGCCTGGCGGTCTGTAAAGGCCCGCGATGCCCGCAGTGATCCGAAGCCGCGCCAAATCGGTTTCCGCTTCCAAAACAGATGCAAGCCGGGCGCCTGCCTGATCAATCGCCACGAGGCTATCGGCAAACCGCGCGCGCAGTTCCAGCCGTTCGCGCGCGTACGCCGTGATCCCGTCGACAATGGAAACGGCGCTCGCCGAACCGTCATCATTGCCATCGGACCCAGTCGCACCCTCGATATCATAGGTCGCTCTCTCAATCGTAAGAACCACATTTCTCAGTGAAGCAGAGGCTTCTTCCACGCTTTCAAGCGTCGTTGCCTGACCAAGTGTCCGTTGCAGCGATGACACGACGTTCAGCGATGAATCTATCTGGCTGGCCAGTTCAATTGCAGGGAGGTTCGTTCGCACAAGCGTATCATAGGTGCTCACCAAATAGCGATTGACGGCGACGGCCACGATCCCCACGATAACTGCCAATGCCGCCATGGCGGTCAGAACCTGTTTCAGCCGTCTGTCGAAACTCATGCGTTGCATACCCCAACAGTACGGAGCCGAGTTCCGTTGCACAATCATCGCCATCGTTCTCTGCGCGGTGGGTCTTTCCGGCGATGCGCAAGCGGAGGAGAACCGCCATTTCTGCGTGCTCGTTCCTCATTTCAAGGATGACTACTGGCTCAGTGTCGGGTTCGGAATCGAACATGAAGCCGCGCGCCAGAAGGTGCACCTGAGTTTCTACGAGGCGGGCGGATACCGGGCGTTGGCCGAGCAGGTCGGCCAGCTTGACGACTGCGCACGCGCCGGGGTCGATGGCATCCTGATCGGTACTGTCACCTCTGATCATCCGGATATGACCACCGCCATTTCCCGCGCCTCGAACGCAGTGCCGGTTTTTGCACTGGTCAATGAACTACACGCAGACGGGCTGGCGGGCCAAATAGGCGTGGATTGGCGCAATATGGGTTACGAGGTCGGCGCATTCTTGTCGCGGAGGCACCCCAAGGCCGCAGAAGCAAAAACAGCCGTATTGCTGAATGGACCGGCAGAAGCAGGATGGACAGCGCCGCTGGAGGATGGGCTCAGGCAAGCTCTCGCGAAAAGCTCGGTCGAGATCGTCGATGTGTTGCGGGCGGACACGGGGGTACGCGCACAGCTGGACCTCGTCGAGACCGCGTTGACCCGGCGTGCAGGCGTTGACTACCTGATCGGCAGCGCACCTGCGATAGAGGCGGCGCTTGGCATGACTGCGGCAGGCAACGCAATGGAACAGCCGCTGCTCGTCTCAACCTACGTCACGCCTTCGATCCTGCGCGGATTGAAAAGCGGGCGTGTCATCGCAGCCCCTTTCGACGATCCGGTACAACAGGGTGCTATGGCGATTGAACATGCTGTTGCCGCGATAGACGATGGCACGTCATTCGATTGGGTTGGGCCACCGATACGCCTTGTAGAGGCCGGAGACGAAGACTTGAATAAGATCACCTTTTCACCGGCCAACTTCTTCCCTTTGATCCAGTAAGACACCTACACGTGGCGATCTGATAAAGCCCAACATGCACGTTCTGCTCACCCCCCCCCCTCCCTCCAAGCCGACCTCATGCGCCCGTCGCTGGAAAAAAAGGGCTACAAGGTTTCTCTTGAACCCGTTTCGGACGTGTCTTCGACGGACCCGAATCACGATGCGCTGCGGGAGACTGACATATTCGTGGTAACGTCCGTTTACGCATCCCTCCATCTCATCAACGCGGGCATGATGGCAAAAACCACGCCGATCTACGCTGTGGGCCCGGGAACGGCAGCACCGCTCCGTAAAGCGGGTTTCAGCAAGGTGTTTCAAGCCGAAGGAGATGCAAAGAGCCTTCTCAGCCTTATCCTGAAGAACGTGACGCCCACGGATGGGACGATTTTCTACATCAGCGGGCAGGACATCACGGCGGACATTGCGCAATTATTGGTGGATCGGGGATATGACGCAAAGCGTGTCGTTGTTTACGAAGCCCGACCTTCTCGCGCGCTGTCAGCTCACACACAGGACCTGCTGCGCGGGTAGAAAATCGACTGTGTGATTTTTATGTCGTACCGCACCGCCGCTTGCTTCACCGCTTTGTACCAATCCGCAGGACTGACGAGCTGTCTCTGCTCTGCGACTGCTGCAAAACTTTCGGAAAAGGTGGCAAGCGGTCTTCAATCCAGTCACTGGCGACAGATCCTCGTGGCAAAAACCCTGTCGAATGATGGCATCGTCGATGTGCTTTGTTCGATGAAGTCAGAGCTCTGTCGCGCTGTCCGTTAATCTGAAACGCAATAGGTTTGGCGGCAGTCTCTCGCTTGGTTGCGAGATGCGGCTTTCACCGAGCCGCCCCTTTTCGCGCGATAGTGCGCGATTTCATCTGAGCAAGCAGTCGAGGTTGCCTGAGAATGCGTCAAGCGGCCCTGTTGGTTCAACCAACTGAAGAGGGGCTGGTCGAGTTGACAGCCGCATCCGGCAGGACTTAACGGAGCGCTGCGGCCTGATGGCGTCATGCCGCCCTCCCCGATTTCCTTCCTGGTCCCGAACGCCCGGACTTGCCATGCAGGACCACGTGCCCAACAAGCCGGACGTGGCCAGCAGCATGCTCCCGAGACCGCCATTGAAATACCCTCCACAGACCGGCACGGCGAGGCAGAGCAAGAGACGGTCAGTCAGCATGGCGCAAGCTCCTTCGCTGGTATGCGGCGTCATTGCGGCTTTCCCCCAACGGTCTGCGAATTGGTCTGCAAAGGAGTTATCCATGCCAAGACGATCCGCGACGGATATCGAACCTGGACTGCGCCGGCTTCTTAATGACCTGGCACCGGAAGAGCGCCTCGGCTGCTCGCGGCAGACCCTCCGGACCTGCCTTGCAACGCTGGAAGAGGACAGCGAATTCTGGCGCCATGTCGGTCAGGGCTCCTTCCGCGGATCGCGACCGCGCCACCTGCCTCTGCGCGATACGCTCCTGATCGAGGGCCCGAGACCGGGCCGCCTGCAAACAGGCGGACGACCCGTTCCACCGCGCGCTGGCGCAGATCTCCGGTAACCCGATGCGGATCGGCTTTCTGAACTACCTCTCGAGTGTGCGCCTCCGAGTCGTCTGGCTGCGGGAATGGGAACGCACTTACCGACGCATCGAAACGCTGGCGTTTCAAACCCTGCACAGCGATCAGCATGAACGCATCGTCGACGTGATCGAACAACGTGATGCGGAAGGTGCGCCCGTGTTCATGACAGAACACCTTGAACCCATAAAGGCGAACATGTCAGAGAACCTCTGAGGCGATGCCTCGACGGCGGAGTATCAGAAAGACCCCTGGACCGCTTCAGCGTATTCGAGCTGTTCAGAGCACGACTGTTTTCGCTCCGTTGACGAAAACCCTGCTGTCGCGTAGCCCATAAGTCGGCTCTGCCTCACTTTGTGTGGCGCAACTATCCTGAAACTGGAAAATTCAGGAGGGATAGTTGTGAGTTCGAAGAAG
>NZ_CANKYW010000014.1 GCF_947488135.1 uncultured Marivita sp.
GTGATCGGCATTGGCGGCTTCCTCGGGTTGGGCGAATACACGGTGGCGCTGCCGCTGAGCGATTTCTCCTACGACGCGGAAGACCGGACGCTGATGGTGAACCGGACCCGGGAAGAGCTCGAAGCGATGCCGGAATTCGATGAATCCGGCGTCGAGGGTCTGGAAGACGATGTGGAACTCTCCACGCTCATGCAGGATGACACCGGCATGTCCACGTCGGGCACCACACCGGGGATGACCGACGATGCGACATCGACGGATGGCATGACCGAAGACAGCACGATGGAAGAGGGTGCCGCGGACAGCGACACCATGTCCACGGATGCCACAGAGACCGAAGAGACCGGGTCCGAAGACTCGGGCGAAGCCGAAGAAGAAGACGCTACGTCGAACAACTGATCCTGCCACAAGAGCCTCAGGGGGTCGCAGACATGCGGCCCCCATTCATGTGCCTGCGTGGTGGTGCAGGAGCATGATAAACGCATTTTATTACATAAAACGCATTATGGGCCGTTAAGTCATCAGCGGGCGCAAGGCTCTTCGAAGAGCCTTTTCCAGCGTCTTCGAAGACGCTTAGCTCTTCACCACGCGGTCGAGTTGGCGCAGCGTGGCGAGAAGGCTCTGCAACTGGTCCACCGGCACCATGTTCGGCCCGTCGCTTGGGGCGGTGTCGGGGGCTTCGTGGGTTTCGATGAAGACGGCCGCGACGCCCACGGCCACGGCGGCGCGGGCAAGAGGCGGGACGAATTCGCGCTGGCCGCCGGAGCTTGTGCCCTGCCCGCCCGGCAGTTGCACCGAATGGGTGGCGTCGAACACCACCGGGTAGCCGGTCTGGGCCATGATCGGCAGGGACCGCATGTCCGAGACCAGCATGTTGTAGCCGAAACTCGCGCCGCGTTCGCAGAGCAGGATCCGGGTGTTGCCGGTGCTGGCGATCTTGGCGGCGACGTTTTCCATGTCCCAGGGGGCGAGGAACTGGCCCTTCTTGACGTTGAGCGCCGCTCCGGTTTCGCCGGCGGCCAGCAAGAGATCGGTCTGGCGCGACAGGAAGGCGGGGATTTGCAGCACGTCGACGGCTTGGGCCACGGGGGCGCATTGCTCGGCGGTGTGGATGTCGGTGAGGACGGGGACGTTGAATTCGCCTCTGATCTTGCTCAGGATCGTCAGCCCCTCGTCCATGCCGAGGCCCCGCTTGCCTTTCAGAGACGAGCGGTTGGCCTTGTCGTAGCTGGCCTTGAAGACCCAGGGCGTGTCGGTGGCCTCTGCGGCAGCGGCAATCCGTTCTGCCAACATGCGGGCATGATCGAGGCTTTCAAGCTGGCATGGACCCGCGATAAGCGCGAAGGGCGCCGTGTTAGAGACGGTGATTTCGCCGATCTGGACAGGTGTCATGCGATCCCCTCGCGGTTCAGGACGGTTTCGATGCGGGCAACATCGACCGGGTTGTTGAGCTCCCAGAACACCCGGCCGCGGCCCTCGACCGGCACGCAGGTGATGGGGGTGCCGTTTTCGAGAAAGCGCAGTTGCTCCAGCCCTTCGGCACGTTCCAGCGGGCCCTCAGCCCAGCCCGCATAGGCGCGCAGGGCGGCGGGGGTATAGGCGTAGACGCCGACATGGTGCCAGACCTCGGGCGGCGCGTTCAGATCGCCGACATAAGGCAGCACTTCCTTGGAGAAGTAGAGCGCGGTCTTGTCGGCGCGCATCACGGCAGTCGTGCCGCCCACGCGGCCTGCCCGCCGGTCGGTGACGAAATTGGTGAGCGTTTCCGTGTCGCATTTGACGACAGGCGTGGCCATCTGCGTGGTTCCGTCCATAGCTCCGATCAGGGCCTCGACGAACCAGGCTGGCGTCAGTGGCGCGTCGCCTTGCAGGTTGACGATCACGTCCGGCTTTGCGTCCAGCTGTTCCAGCCCTTCGGCGCAGCGTTCACTGCCGTTGCGGGCCTTGCTGGAGGTCATCAGCACCTCGGCGCCGAAGCTGTTTGCGGCGTCTTTGATGCCGTCATCGTCGGTCAGAACATAGACCCTATCAATGCCCGAAACCGCTTTCGCGGCCTCCCAGGCGCGCTGGATCAGGATCTTTTTCACACCCGTTGCGCCGGTCAATTCCACCAGCGGTTTGCCGGGATAGCGGGTCGAGGCGTAGCGGGCGGGGATGAAGACGACAACGCTCATGCGACACCTGTGCGAAGCAGGTCGTGGATGTGGATCAGCCCCAGCAGCCTGCCCTCCTCCGTCACCATCAGCGCGCCGATCTTGTGGGCGTTCATCTCGGCCAGCGCCTCGGTCAGGAGCGCGTCGGGGGCGATGCTGCGCGGGTTGGGGGTGGCCACTTCGCCAGCGGTGCGGCCCGTCAGGCCGTCGAGATTGCGGCGCAAATCGCCGTCGGTGATGACGCCTTTGAGCTGGTCCTTCTCCACGACGGCGGCGACGCCGAAGCCCTTGGCGCTCATCACCACCAATGTTTCACCCATTGGTGTGTCGGGTGTCACCACGGGGAGCGCCTCGCCTCGGTGCATCACCGCCGAGACGCGGAGCAGCTGCGCGCCAAGCGTGCCGCCGGGATGGAAGGCGGCGTAGCCTTCGCGGTCGAAGCCGCGGTGCTGCATCAGCGCCACGGCCAGCGCATCGCCCAGGGCCATCGTCAGCGTGGTCGAGGTGGTGGGGGCCATGCCAATGGCGCAGGCCTCGGGCGCGTCGGGCAGTTGCAACAGGTGATCGGCGGCGCGGGCGAGCGTGCTGCCCGCGCGCTTGGTCACGGCGATGAGCGGGATCTCGAAGCGGGTGCAATAGGCGATCATGTCGGCCAGTTCGCGCGTCTCGCCGGAATTGGAGATCAGGATCACCGCGTCACTGCGGGTGATCATGCCGAGATCGCCATGGCTCGCCTCGCCGGGATGCACCGCCTGCGCCGGCGTGCCGGTGGAGGCCAGGGTGGCCGCGATCTTGTTGGCCACATGGCCCGACTTGCCCATGCCCGAGACGATCACCCGGCCGGGTAGCGCCAAAAGCCGCGTGACCACGGCATCGAAATCGGGCGGCAGGTCGTCGGCCAATCGGGTCAGGGCGGCGGCCTCGGTGGTGAGCACCTGGCGGGCGATGGCGGTGGGGCTGTCGGTCATGGGGGCCTGTCGGGTTGTCTGGGCGCGGTGATAGCGGGTGGCGCGGTCGGTGTCCAACGCGGGGCGCGCGGCTTTTCGAAAAGCCGCGTCAGAGCCTCTCAAGGCTCTGGTTACACCTGCCGTGCGCCCCCCTCGGGAATGCGCGCGTCACGCCCGCCCCAGATGCCCCAGCGCGCCCGCATCATCTCGATCGCGGCGGCGTCCAGTTCGGTCCGGCCCTTTTCGGCCTCGCGGTGGCGGTAGAGCGCGGCCTCGCGGTCAGCCTGCGTTGTCTTGGGCTCATACTGATCGGCGGCGAGCCAGATGCCGATGCCGTTCCGCGCCAGCGCGCCCGAGAGCCAGATATCGTCCACGTGAAACGCGGCGGCGGGGATGTCGAAGCTCTGATCGTCAAAGAAGTCGGGCCGCACCACCACGCCGCCATAGCCTTCGAAGATATCGGCGAAGCCGGACTGCGCGATGATCCGCCGTGGTGGTTTCTGCGCCAGTTTCGCCCGCGCCTGCCCGGACAGGATCTGGCGCAGGCGGGCGGCGCGGTAGGCCATGTCCCAGGTCCGCGACCGGCGCTGATGGCGCGGTGCGGCGTGGGCCTCGCGCTGCGACAGCCCGGCGATGTCCCAGCCCGCCAGCGCCACGGCGCGGTCGGGGTAGCGGTCGGCCTCGGCCAGCAGCCCTTGCGCCCAGCCGGGGCGGTAATCGCGGTCATCGTCGCAAAAGAGCAGCCGCACATCCTGCCCCCGGTGGCGCCGCGCGGCGGGCAGCACCTTGGTGGCGGGGCCAAGATCGGTGTCGGTGCGATGCAGGCTGACCCCTGCGGGCAGGGCGGGCAGCGTGCCGTCCCAATCGGGAAAGCGGCGGTAGCCGCGCGGCAGGGTCAGCTCCACTGCGTCCACGCCGCGTTGCGCCACGAGCGCTTCGAGCGTCGGACCGATGAGGCCGAAGCGCGGGGGGATCGACGACAGGGTGATGATGACGGTCATGCAGATGGGCCCTCGCCAGACAGGCGCGGCCTCCATAGGGGCAAGCCGGTGTCAGGGCAAGCGCCGGAGCCGGAGCGTGTGGCGGACCCGCGCCGTCAGACCGCCTTGCGGGCTGGCACCTCGGTCCGGGCGGTTCCGGCCAGGGCTGCGGCGGCTTCGACATGGGTGACGAGCCGCTGCCTGCGGTCCGTGTCGCCCAGAAAGCCGAACCATTTCGACAGGATGGTCTCTGCCTGATCCTCGGCCACCGGGATGTGGCTGCGCCGGAAGGCGGGATCGTCCAGCGACACGGGGCGCGAATCGTGGCCGTCGATCTTGATCGACAGGAAGCCCATGCCGGCATTGTCCACCAGTGCCGGAAACCGTTTGAGCAGCGCGGCATGGCCGAAGGAAAAGATCGTGCGGTCGCCGTGGATGCGGATCGCGGTGCCCATCGAATTGAACGGCAGGGTGGCGCGGTAGATCTGCGTCTCCTGCCCGGCATAGGCCGTCACCACCAGCCCGTTGGAGCGCGAATAGGCCACCGGCATCACGTCGCCCAGCCGCTGCATGTAGCGGCGCAGCTCGTGCACGTAGTCATGCGACAGGCAATCGTCATCGTCGATGCGGAACTGCACCAGAGGTCGGCTGAGCCCGCTGTTGAGGCGCGCGATCTCGGGCTGGAGGGCGGCGTGCACCGTGGTTTCGTCGGACACGACCAGGTGCAGCCGGTCATCGCTGTCGCAAAGGGTCTTTAGGCGCCGCAGGTGTTTGGCGGGCAGAATGTCCGAGGTCAGGACCAGCAGGACGAAATTGGGATCGGTCTGCGCCTTGAGCGAGGGCAGCAGGAAGGTTTCGAACAGGTGGAACCGCAGCGCCATGCGCGCGTCGTCATAAAGCCGTTCGGCCTGTTGCAGGTGCAGAAGGTCAAGATCGGTGTCGGCGTCAATGGTCGCATAAGCGGCCCAGTCGCCCCGGCCACAGAAGGAAAAGCGGCAGATGCCGATGACGGGTTCGAAAAGGTGGTTCACTGCAAGCCCCCTTGATGTTTGCCGCAGCATACCGGGGTTTTGGGCGATTTTGCGGATGGATCAGGTCAGGACCGTGCCTTTCTCTGGGCATCGACAGTGGCGCGCAACACGGTACGCATGGGTCAGGGCCACATCTGGCTGGCATGAAGGACGCGCAGGATCGTCACAGTTCGGGCGGTTTCGCGGTAGATCACGAGATAGTTCGGCCGCACCACCATCTCGCGTGTGCCGGGAACGCGCCCCTGACGATAGAGCTTCGGGTGCTCTGTCAGGCCTGTCGCCTTGAGCAGGATCTCGTCCTTGAGCGTTTGCGCCGCGTCCGGATTGTCATCCGAGATATGGTCGAGGATGGCGAGCAGATCGCCAAGCGCCTTGGCCGACCATTCAAGGATCGGCACGGCGCTTGCGGTCGATCAGGTCCTGTGCCGCCTGCATGGCCTGGTCATGCGGGATCGCGGGTACCGGATCGGTCAAGGCCTCATGGATCCTGGCCCGCAACCATTGGTCATAGGCATCGGGATCGGCGGCAAGCCCGGCAGGAAGTCCGCCCTCGGCCGCGACCCGTGTCAGAAGGATACGCACAGCATCGGACAGGGTTAGCCCGACGCCGGACAAGGCGTCCGATGCTTTTGCCTTCAGGTCATCATCGACCCGGACGTGCAGCATGGAGGTTTTGGCGGGCATCCCAGCGTTCCTGATCTATGTATCTCAAATGAGATACAACATGTCTGTGGAAAAGTCCAATCAGCGTTTTTTCTTACCCGGCGGTTAACCTTAACGCATTCTTTACTCCTCGGGCCGGATAAGGGGGCAAATGCAACCCTGACGGGAGAGTTTCCATGCCCCTTGCCGACACCATAGCGCCCTCGGGCAAACGCGCCTTCATCACCGGGATCACCGGGCAGGACGGGGCCTACCTGGCCAAGCTGCTGCTGGACAAGGGCTACGAGGTGCATGGCGGTTTGCGCCGCAATGCGCAGGCCGAACGGGCAAGGTTAGAGACGCTTGGGATTGCCGATCGGGTGCATCTGCACGATCTGGATCTGGCCGAGATGACCAATATCTTCCGCCTGATCCGCGATGTGCCGGTGGACGAATTCTACAACCTCGCCGCGCAGAGCTTCGTCGGTGCCTCCTGGGACCAGCCGATCTATGCGGGCGACGTGAACGGCATCGGTGTGGCGCGGCTTCTGGACACGCTGCGCACGCTGGCGCCCGGGACGCGGTTCTACCAGGCCTCCACGTCAGAGATGTTCGGGCTGGTGCAGGCGGTGCCGCAGGTCGAGACGACACCGTTCTACCCGCGGTCGCCCTATGGCGTGGCCAAGGCATACGGTCACTATATCACCGTGAATTACCGCGAGAGCTTCGGGATGCACGCCTCCTGCGGGATCCTCTTTAACCACGAAAGCCCCCTGCGCGGGGAAGAGTTCGTCACCCGCAAGATCACCCGTGGGCTGGCCCGGATCGCGCGCGGCGGCAATGACGTTATCCAGTTGGGCAACCTGAGCGCGCGGCGCGACTGGGGCTTTGCCGGCGATTACGTCGAGGGCATGTGGCGGATGCTGCAACAGGACACGCCCGGCGACTACGTGCTGGCCACCGGCGTGACCACGCCGATCCGCGATTTCGTGAGCTTCGCCGCAGAGGCGCTGGACATGGCTTTGGACTGGCAGGGCGAGGGGGTGGACGAGGTCGCCACCGACCGCCGCACCGGGCGGCGTGTGGTCGAGGTGAACCCGGCCTTCTTCCGCCCGGCAGAGGTGGATCTGCTGGTGGGTGATGCCAGCCGCGCACGGGCCAGGCTGGGCTGGCGGCCGAAAGTGGATGTGCGCGGACTTGCCGGCATGATGGCGCGCGCGGATTACGATGCGGTGGCGTGAAGGGCGAACAAGATTTGTTTTTTGCCCGTTCCGCCCGGTGGGAACCACCGGGCAGCCCCCGACCGCCCCGTTTTGCCAGAGGCAAACCTCCGGTTCGACGGGCGGGGGCTTCTCCCCCACCCGCGGTCGGGGGTTGCCCTCCTTTCATCTGACAGGCCTCACACCCCCTTGAGACCATAACGGACCCAAGCCCATGCTCCCCAAGCTTCTCCGCCGACTGACCGGACGACGCGATTACCTTGATGGAATCCGCGACGGGACGCTCTGCGGCTGGGCCCTGCCGAAACCTGGGCAGGGGCCGGTGCCCGTGGCGCTTTATCACGGACCGCAGCGGATTGCCGAAGCGCTGGCCTGCCAGTTCCGCAGCGATCTGCGCGATGCCAGGCTGGCCGGGGGCGCCTGCGGGTTTTCCTTTGCCATAGAGACCAACACGGGGGTTTTGCGGGTCTGTCGTCTGGACGGCGCACGCCCGGTGGAGATCGGGCGGGTCGATCTGGGAGGCCAGACGGGCGCCCGGCCCTCGCCGCGGTCCGCACCCGCCCGTAGGCCGGGTTTCAGCCCGGCCCCTGCGATCCACGACCTGCTGGCCCCCGGCCTTGCCGCCCTGCGCGCCGCCCCGGTGCCCACGCGCGACATGCCTGCGCCCCTCACGGAGCGGCAGGCGCTGCTCTTCGAAGCGACCGATCCCGCGTGCGGTGCGCCCCTGCCCGATCCGCTTTGCGCATACATGGCCTATCTGCGCCCGCGCTACCGGCTGGAGGCCGAGTTCGACTGGGACAACGCGCCGGAGGGCGCGGCGCATTTCCTCAACTGGATGTCGACCGGCTATGCCCCGATGCGCGCGCCCTTGCGTGTGCCGCTGTCACACCACGCGATCGGATGGCTGAACGCGCCGGTTGTGGTGCCCGGCCAGCGCCTCAGCCTCAGTCGCGCCACTTGGGCGGCATTGCAGGCCGTGCCGCATCTGCGACAGGGGATGGATTTCGGCAATCCCGACTGGGTGGACTCGGTGCTTTACTGGTGGTCGGCCCATCAGGTTCGCGCCACCGGTGCCGAGGATTGCCTTGTGCCCGAAAGCACCGTCACCCGCCTTGCCGAGGTGCCCGAGGACGGTCCCTTTCCGCTGTCGCGCTACCTGCTGCGCTGGATCGCCGAAACCCCTGCCCTGGCTCGTCTCGACAGCGCCACCAAGGAAGACCGGCGGCAGATCACCCTTGCCGCGATGGTGCGCGCGGCGGAGCGGCCCGACACGCTGCGCTACATCCCTTGGGCCAGTATAGAGACGCTTTTGTGCCCCGATGCTGACGGCCAGACCCCGCTTGGCACCTACGCGAAAACGCTGGACGGGTTGGACCGGCGGATCCTGCCCCGCGACTATGCCGCGTGCCTGCGCGGGCGCGGCTACGACATGGAGACACGGCAGTTCACCACGCGCACACCCGAGGGCCACCGCTTGCACGCGGCGGCCCTGCCCGCCCCCGCGCTGCACGGCGGGCGGCAGGTCGATGTGCAGGTCATCGGCCCCGTCACCAAGGCCAGCGGTCTGGGACAGGCGATGCGCACCTCGATCGCGGCGCTGGAGACCACCGGCCTGTCGATGCAGGTGGTGAATTTCGCGCTCGACAACCCCGCGCCCGAGATCGACACGCCCCACACGCCGATTGCCGAGGCCCGGCCCGCGCGGGTTTCCTTGCTGCATCTCAACGCCGAGAGCATCCCGCTGCTCACCGCATATGCACCGGACATCACCGACGGCTCCTACCTCACCGCCTACATGTTCTGGGAACTGACCCGCCCCGCCGCCTGTCACGCGCTGGCGCTGCGGATGGTGGACGAGATCTGGGCCGCCTCCGATCATGGCAAAGCCATCTATGCGGACAGTTTCGACGGTCCCATCCGCGTCATGGGGCTGGCCAACGAGGTGGCGCCTTCCGCCGATCCTCTGGGCGCGCGGGCCGGGTTTGTCGCCCGCACCGGGTTCGCCGCCGACGGGTTCCTCTGCATGGCGAGTTTCGACAGTTTCTCCTTCGTGCAGCGCAAGAACCCGCTGGGCCTGATCCGGGCGTTCCGCGATGCCTTTCCGCAGGGTGGCGCGCAGCTCTTGCTCAAGACCCAGAACCGGACGCGCGTCAGCGACCCCGCGCAGCAAAGGGTCTGGGCCGAGATCGACGCGCTGACGGCGGGCGACCCCCGGTTTGCCATCCTCGACGAGACAATGGACCGCGACGCGCTCTTGCACCTCACCGCCGGGGCCGATGCCTACCTGTCGCTGCACCGGTCCGAAGGTTGGGGTTTCGGCATGATCGAGGCGATGGCGCTGGGTGTGCCGGTGCTGGCCACGGGCTATTCCGGCACCCTCGCCTATTCTGACGACGCCACCACCTGGCTGGTGCCCGCGACGGAAGTGTCCCCTGCCCCCGGCGATTACATGTTCACCCCCGAAGGCGGGCTTTGGGGTGAGCCCAACCACGCCGCCGCCGTCACGCTCCTGCGCCGGATGCAGTCCGACCCTGCCCTGCGCGCCCGCAAGGCCAAGGCGGCACAGGCCCGCGTGTTGCGCAGCTTCAGCCCCGAGGCCATCGGCAAACGCTACGCCACCCGGATCGAGACGCTGCTGCGGCAGGGCAAGGCGGATGCGGCATGAGGAACACGCATCCCCAAACCCACGGCGCGAATGATCGAAAACGCATTCTCCCCAGGACATTTGAGAGATACCAAAATTTGGTATATCCTGGTATCAGGAGGCACGCATATGGCACAGAACACATCGATCTCGCTCAGCGAACATTTCACCGGCTTCATCGCCGAACAGGTGCGGACCGGCCGCTACGGGTCGGCCAGCGACGTGGTGCGGGCAGGGTTGCGCCTGCTGGAAGAACACGAGGCCCGGGTCAAAGCCCTGCAAGAGGCGTTGATCGACGGGGAACAATCCGGCGCGCCGCAGCCCTTCGATGCCGACGCCTTCCTGAAGCGCATGCACGCGCGGCATGTCGACTAGCCCTCGGGCGTGCAGGCTTTTGCCGCGCGCGGAGTTGGACCTTGAGGAGATCTGGCTCTACAGCTTCGAACGATGGGGGCAGGCACAGGCGGATAGCTATCTCGGCGCGTTTGCCGACGCGTTTGAAAAGCTGGCGGACGGCCGGAGCACAGGTCGCGCCGTCAGCATTCGACGCGGATATCTCGAACACGCTGTCGGCGCGCACATGGTCTATTTCCGTATCCTGTCCGACAGCATCGAGATTGTCCGCATCCCGCATCAAAGCATGGATACCGAACACCATCTCTGATCCGGTCCTGCACATTGCTGCTTCGCTACCCGGAACAGGGACCGTTTTCGGCAGCCGACACGGCAGGGTGGCATGAGGTTCCTGCTCCGCCGATCCGCGCCACCGGGCTATGTTTCGAGCTATGTCATGGGGGTCAGCTGGCCGCGGTCTGGCCATCACCTTCTGGCGCGGCTGCTCAGGCTCTATTACGGCGCAGGTTTCGCCTATTGCGGCTTTTACGGGCAGGCCGGGTGTTGCGGTCAGGCCCCCTGTGCGCGGGCGGGTCAGGTCCGCTATTCCAAGAACCACGATTTCGACGGGACGCTGCCGCAGGATCCCTCCCGCAGATACCTGGTTCAGACCCGCGCCTTCGTCCCCTCGGTGGTGTCGAATTTCGAGCTCTACCTGCGCGAAGGCGGCAGCGATGACGCGGCCAGTTTCGCCCGCTTCGCCAGCGCGCAGTTCACCGCGTACCGGGCGTTCCAGGACAAATGGGTCACGTCGGAGTTCGCCCGAACCCAGACCGTGATCCCCTACGAGGCGCTGATCCGCGATCCCGCCACGGCGCTGACCTATGCGCTGTCGAGCTTTGGCGACACCGGACCCGACCCGGGCCGCCTGCGCGCCGCCATCGCGCAGGTGGACGGCGAAGAGGTGGCCCACCGCCGCGTCACCCCCCGGCCCGGCACAGGGGTTCATGCCCCTCGCGATGTGACGCAATTCCGCCATTACGACGCCCATCTGTTCGGATATCTGGACAAACTGACCCTGACCCGGCAGGAGGTGAACAAAGTGTTCCGCCGCCATCTGGGCCGGGACGCCGCCGAAGGAAACATGCTTGCGCTGCAGGCCAGCCCGTCGCTGGAGGCGCTCGAGCGGATGATCCTCGGTTCACCTGAATATGCTGCTCGGGGGCGCAGGCTTCGGGCGGTCTGACCTGACCCGTAAGAGTGAGCGCCCATGGCCGATACCGATCTTCCCCTCATCACCCCGGTACTGCTCTGCGGAGGCTCCGGCACCCGGCTCTGGCCGCTGTCGCGCAAGAGCTACCCCAAGCAGTTCGCGCAGTTCCTGGGGGATGAGAGCCTGTTCCAGGAGGCCGCCCGCCGCGTGTCCGGGGACGGGTTCGGCAAGCCGCTGGCCGTGACGGGCGACGGGTTCCGGTTCATCGTGGCCGAACAGCTCGATCATTGCGGCATCCGTGCGGCCGGTATCCTGATCGAACCGGAGGGCCGCAATACCGCACCCGCCGCGGCCGCCGCCGCGCTGCACCTGGCGCAGACCAATCCGCAGGCGCTCATGCTGCTGGTGCCCGCCGACCATGCCATTCCAGACGATGCCGCCTTCCGGGATGCGGTGCGCACCGGCGCGCCCGCCGCCGCGCAGGGCCAGATCGTGACCTTCGGCATTCAGCCGACCCGGGCCGAGACCGGCTATGGCTGGCTCGAGGCGGGGCAGGAAACCCATCCCGGCGTCAATGCGCTGGAGCGCTTCATCGAAAAGCCGGATGCGACCAAGGCCGAGGCGCTTTTTGCCGATGACCGCTATCTCTGGAATGCCGGGCTGTTCCTGGCCCGCGCCGACACGCTGATCGCGGCGTTCGAAGAACACGCCCCCGACATCCTGAGCGACACCCGCGCTGCGATGGAGGCCGCCGAACCCGATCTGGGTTTCCTACGCATCGACCCCGCGCTCTGGGGACAGGTGCGCGCCGAGAGCATCGACTACGCGGTGATGGAACAGGCGCAGAATGTCAGCGTCGTACGCTTCTGCGGTGGCTGGTCCGATCTCGGGTCTTGGGAGGCCGTCTGGCAGGAAAGCCCGCAGGACGGCAGCGGCAACGCTTTGGCCGGTCTGGCAACGGCGATCGACTGCGAGAACACGCTCCTGCGCTCGGAGTCGGACGAGATCGAACTGGTGGGCATCGGCCTGAAAAACGTGGTCGCGGTGGCGATGCGCGACGCGGTGCTGGTGGCCGATATGTCCGACAGCCAGAGCGTGCGCCGCGCCGTCGACACGCTCAAGGCGCGCGGCGCGAAACAGGCGGTGCAACTGCCCGTCGATCACCGCCCCTGGGGCTGGTTCGAGACGCTGATCCTGGCCGACCGCTTCCAGGTGAAGCGCATCCACGTGCATCCCGGCGCGGCGCTGAGCTTGCAAAGCCATGTGCACCGCTCCGAACACTGGATCGTGGTGGCGGGCACCGCGAAGGTCACGGTGGACGGTGAGGTGCGGCTGCTCAGCGAGAACCAGTCGGTCTACATCCCTCTGGGCGCGGTGCACCGGATGGAGAACCCCGGCAAGGTGCCGATGGTGCTGATCGAGGTGCAGACCGGGACCTATCTGGGCGAGGATGACATCATCCGCTACGAGGACATCTATTCGCGGTCGTGACAATGTATCACGTCTTGACACACGTATCATGATGTGATACACATCCCGCATGATCCAGAGCACCAAGGGCAAGCGGGCCGCCAATGCCGTGAAGGGGCTTTATGGCAAAGGGTTTCCCGCTGATTTGGTCAAGCGCACACGCGCGATGCTGACGGCACTAGACGCGGCAACCCAGTTGGACGATTTGCGGTTCCCACCGGGCAACCAGCTGGAAGAGCTCAAGGGCGATCGGGCCGGTCAGCATTCGGTGCGGATCAACGCGCAATGGCGCATCTGTTTTGTCTGGACCCCAACCGGGCCTGCCGATGTCGAGATCGTCGATTACCATTGAAAGGAATGTCCCATGAGCCTGCTTGATGACCCGATGCATCCCGGTGAAGTCCTGAAAGAACTCTATCTCGACCCTCTGGACATGAGTGCCCTTGCATTGGCGCGCCGTCTGGGCGTGCCCCGCACGCGGATCGAGCGGCTTGTGAAGGGCACCACCGGCATGACCCCGGACACCGCCTTGCGTCTGGCATGCGTGTTTGGCACGACACCCGACTACTGGATGGCCATGCAAACCAATTTCGACATGGCCGCAGCCCGCAAAGAGGTGGATCTGTCGGGCATTGAGCCGCTTGTGGCGGCGTGAACGCCCCTCACCTCAACCGGTCCGCGACCGCCTCTAGCGTCTCCCGCATCAACGCCTCTGCCCGGGCGGTACTCTCCGCCTCGGCGTAACACCGGAACTCCGGCGCGTTGCCCGAGGGACGCAGGTGGATCACAGACCCGTCGGCGAAGGACACGCGCAGCCCGTCGGTCAGGTCGAGACCGGTCTCCTCGGCCCGTCCGGCAAAGAACGTGGCGCGCGCCGAGGCGTCCCCGGTCAGTTCCGCGATAAACGCCTTGGACGACTCGGTCGCGATCCCCGCGATCCGGTCGGCAGCGGTGAAGCGCGGCGGCAGATCAGAGACCAATGCGGCCAAACGCGCGCCTTTCGCCTGTGCCATCGCCAGAGGGGCGACGATGGGCAACAGGCAGTCGCGGGTCATCAGCGGGGCAAGCCTGCCCGCCGGGCCGTCTGCCTCGAACCCCAGCAGGAAGCCGCCATTGGCCTCGTACCCCACGACGCGGCCTTTCACCTCTTCCATCGCGGCGATGACGTAGGGCGAGCCGATCTTCGTGCGGATGACCTGCACGAAGCCCATGTGGTCCACCATCGTGTTCGACGACACCGGCGTGCAGATGATCTCCGCCCCCAGGAATTGCGCCACCAAGGGCCCCAGCACGTCGCCCGGCACCAATGCACCACTGGCATCCACCACCATCGGCCGGTCGGCATCGCCATCGGTGGAGACCAGCGCGTCCAGCGCGTGCTCGGTACACCAGGCCTTGAGCATGTCGCGGGTGTCCTGGTCGACCGCTTCGGTGTCGACGGGAATGAAGGTCTCGGCGCGGGCCAGCCGCACCACCTCGGCCCCCATCTGCCCGAGCACCTCGGCCAGGACATCGCGGGCGACCGAACTGTGCTCGTAGACGCCCACGCGCAAACCGCGCAGCGCGTCTGCCCCGAAGGCCGTCACATAGCGTGCCACATAAGCCGGAACGGCCCCCGCCTCCGGCACAAGATCGCCGTTTTCCGCCGAAACAGAGCCGGATCCCAGCGCCGCAAGAATGGCCTCTTCATCGGATTTCGCGATCTCGCCATCGGGCAGGTAGAACTTCAGCCCGTTGCGGTCGGCGGGGATGTGGCTTCCCGTGACCATGATCGCCGCCTGCCCCGCTCCCATCGCCGCCAGCGCCAGCGCGGGCGTCGGCAGCGCGCCGTGATCCACCGCTTTGAGCCCCATGCCCCGCACCGCGCGGGTCACCGCCTCTGCGATCCGGGGGGATGATGCACGCAAATCCTGACCAACATGCACCGCCCCGCCATGCGGACAGGCAGTCAGGAAGGCGTGGGTATAATCGGCGACAAGAGCGTCGGTGAGATCCGTGACAAGGCCGCGCAGACCGCTGGTGCCGAATTTGGGGGGCATATTATCTGTCCTTGTCTTGGGAGCGTCGTTCGCAGGTATGCCCTTGGCAGACACCAAGGCGCAAGACAGGCCGTGCGCCACGGGACACGGCATATTTATGAAAAGAAGAAGGACCGGGACAGCGCACCCTCCCCAGCTTCTTCTTTTTCCAAATATGCACACACGCCACCAGTCACAGGACGCAACGCCCGCAGGACTTACACCCCGTTTACCAAATCCCGCCTAGCGTCCGGCCCCAACACGGATCGCTGAAAGGGCCCTGCCATGTCACAGACCTCACCGCTTCTTTCCCTGCCTTACATCCAGCCGGCACAGGCGCAGAAACACGTCACCCATAACGAGGCGCTGCGGATGCTCGATGCGCTGGTGCAGCTTTCGGTGGAGAGCCGGGCGCTGACCGAGCCGCCCGCGACCCCTGCCGATGGCGCGCGTTTCATCGTGGCCAGTGGCGCGACCGACAACTGGGCCGGGCAGGACAATGCGGTCGCACTGAATGCGGGGGGGGGCTGGCTGTTCCTGACACCGAATGTGGGCTGGCGGGCCTGGGTCGAGGACGAAGGCACGGAGGTGATCTGGCAGGCCGGATCGTGGCAGGTGCAGGCAGGGGGCGGCGTGCCGGATCGGTTGGGTTTGGGCACGGCGGCGGATCCGGTGAACCGGCTGAGCGTCGCCTCGCCGGCCACGCTTCTCACCCATGAAGGGGCGGGGCATCAGCTCAAGGTGAACAAGGCCGACAGTGCCGACACCGCAAGCCTGCTGTTCCAGTCCGATTGGACCGGATATGCCGAGATGGGGCTGGCGGGGGAGGATGCCTTTTCCATTAAGGTCAGCGACGGGACCGATTGGACCACCGCGCTGTCCTTCGATCCCGCCACCGGAGCCGCCAGCGGGGCCGCCGTCAGCAGCGGGCCGGAGGACGGCAACCCCGAGGCCCTGGTGCGGGCGGGCGACGGGTATCTCAAGGGCACGATCCTCGGTCCGGTGGCGCAGGACGGCAACGGGACACCCACGGGCGGCGTGATCGAACGCGGCTCGAACGCCAATGGCGCGTATGTGCGCTTTGCCGACGGCACGCAGATCTGCACCAGCCCCGACATTCCCACCGGTCCGATCAGCAATCAGGCGGGGGCGCTGTGGCAGTCGAACCACCTGGCCTGGACCTTTCCGGCCGCCTTTGCGCCCGGCATGCCGCCGATCCTGACCGGGGAGAGCGGCAATACCGGCGCCTGGCCCACCTTCGCGCCGCACGGGGTGCTGTCGACGGGGCTGAAGGCGACCGCGCTCATTCAGATCACCGTGGGTCTGAACCTGCGGCTCTGTGCGATCGGGCGGTGGGTGTGAGCAATGGTCCGGGCTTTGCCCGGCAAACGCTCTGGGAGAGCGTTTGAAGCGCGAACGGGCGGAGCCCCTAAGCCTCGTCCGAGGGAAACAGGCGCGACGTGTGAATGATGGTTTCCACATCGATATGTGCACCATCGTCATTGATTGCATACACGATAAAATAGGAGGTGCCTGACACGCTCCATTCCCGTGTCTGTTGAATTTTTCCGGGACGGCCCAGGAACGGAAAATCGCCAAGCTGATAGGCCGCGAAAATAAGCCTATCAACGACCTTTTGGGCGGCTTGTGGGCTGTCGTCCTCGATGTGGTCGTAAATCGCTTGCAGGTCAGCTTCGGCCGTGTCGGAAAACCTAACGTGCATCAAAGCCGAACTTGGCGGCAATCTCGTCAATGGACGTGTATGTGGCGGTGCCGTCTTGCTTCTTCTTCATAGCCGCTTTGATCTTGGCCTCTTTCCAGGCCAGATATTCTGGATCGGTCGAAGGAGGCATCTCTGCATCGAGGGCCGCAAGCTTTGCTTTGGTGGTGCTCATGCCAAGAGCATACCAGACATCCGGGCACTGTCACAGCGGAATTGCCTGCAACGCCTCAACCTTTCCTTATCCGAATCGCCTCAGCGTGGCGGGTGGTAGGGAGAGGGATGCCTTGGGCCTATTCCAGCAGGCTGAGCAGGTAGTCGCCATAGCCGTTCTTGCCGAACATTTCGGCACGTTTGCGCAGGGCGGCGGCGTCGATCCAGCCCTGGGCAAAGGCGATCTCGTCGGGGCTGCCGATCTGCTGGCCCTGGCGGTCCGAGAGCGTGCGCACGAAGTTCCCGGCATCGAGCAAGGACCCATGCGTGCCGGTGTCGAGCCAGGCATACCCACGTCCCATCAGTTCCACGCTCAACTGTCCATCGGCGAGGTAGCTTTCCAGAAGCGAGGTGATCTCCAACTCGCCCCGCTCTGACGGTGTCACCTTCGCGGCGCGCGCGGGGGCGGTGCCGTCGAGGAAGTAGAGTCCCGTCACCGCGTAGGGCGAGGGCGCTTTCGCGGGCTTCTCGATGATCTGCCGCACCGTGCCACCCTCGCCGAAATCCACCACGCCGTAACGTTCGGGATCGGCCACGCGGTAGCCGAAGACGGTGCCGCCTGTGGTCGTCGCGTCGGCGCTGGCCAAGACCTCTGGCAGGCCGTGGCCGAAGAAGATGTTGTCGCCCAGCACCATTGCGCTTGGGGACCCATCAAGGAAATCCTCGGCCAGCAGATAGGCCTGTGCCAGACCGTCGGGGCTGGGCTGCGCGATATAGGTGAAGGCCAGTCCCCATTGCGACCCGTCGCCCAGAAGGCGTTGGAACTGGTCCTGGTCCTGCGGCGTGGTGATGATCGCGATCTCGCGGATGCCCGCCAGCATCAGCACCGAGAGCGGATAGTAGATCATCGGCTTGTCGTAGAGCGGCAGCAGCTGTTTCGACAGCCCCATGGTGATCGGGTAGAGCCGCGTGCCCGAGCCGCCTGCGAGGATGATGCCCTTGCGCGCAGACCGCGCAACAGTTTCATGGCTGCTCATACGCCCAACTCCTTGATCACGGCGCTCAGGCCGGTCTGCCAGTCGGCAGGTGTAATCCCGAAATCCGACGCCAGTTTGGCGCAATCGAGCCGGGAATTGAGCGGGCGTGTCGCGAGCGTCGGGTAGTCCCGGGAGGGAATGCCCGTCACCGCCACATCGCGCCCTGCTTCAGCAAAGATCGCGCGGGCGAACCCGGCCCACGAGACATGCGGCGCGCCGGAATAGTGATAGGTGCCGCCGGTTGCACCGCTTCTCATCCGGTCGGCCAGCACCAGCAGGGTTGCGGCGATGTCCGCCGCCGGGGTCGGCCCGCCGATCTGGTCATCGACCACATTGAGCGCATCGCGCGTCTGCGACAGGCGCAGCATGGTCTTGACGAAATTCGCCCCATGGGCCGAGAACACCCAAGCCGTGCGCAGGATGATGTGTCGCGCACCGCTGGCCCGGATGGCCTGTTCACCCGCCAGCTTGGTGCGGCCATAGGCGTTTTGCGGTGCATTAGGGTCTGATTCTTGCCATGCCGCTGTACCTGATCCGTCGAACACGTAGTCGGTCGAGATATGCAGGAAGGGGATGTCCAGATGCGCGCAGGCCCCCGCCATCGCACCGGGGGCGGCGGCGTTGATGGTTTGGGCGAGCGCCTCTTCCGTCTCTGCGCGGTCCACGGCGGTATAGGCCGCGGCGTTGATGACGACGGAGGGTTTCAGGTCCGCAATGATCGCGGCGCAGGCTTGCGGGTCCGACAGATCGGCCTCATCGCGCGCCAAGGCAGTGACCGTGGCCTGCCGTTGCAGTTCGGTCGCCACCTGGCCGGTTTTGCCGAAGACGAGGATCATGGGGCGCACCGTTCGGTGCAGATTGGCACGGGCAACCAGCCCGGGCCGCGCCCGACCCTCCCGTCGCACCGGAGGTGCGCCGATGTTGAGTGGCTCGCCTTCGGCGAGACGGGAGGGCGCATTGGCGATGTCAGATGCCGCACAACCGACATGCGGGCTTTGGATCGCCTGCGCAGCACAGGCGATCCAAGCGCCCACCCAGGGTCGGGCGCGGCACTCATTTCCAAGCTCACGCCGTCACCCCCAACCGCTGGCCCACACCATCACGCCCCTGCAACGCCTGCCACCAGTCACGATTGTCGAGATACCAGCGCACCGTGCGCCGCAGCCCTTCCTCCAGCGTCACCGAAGGCCGCCAGCCCATCTCGTCCCGCATCCGGGTCGGGTCGATCGCGTAGCGCAGGTCATGCCCGGGCCGGTCGGTGACAAAACTGATCAGCCGGTCATGCGGCGCGCCCTCCGGCACCATCTCGTCCATCAGCGCGCAGATCATGCGGACAAGGTCGATGTTCCGCGCCTCGTTCTCGCCGCCGATATTGTAGGAGCGGCCCACCTGCCCCTTCGTGACGACAGTGAGCAAAGCATCGGCATGATCCTCCACGAACAGCCAGTCGCGCACATTCTCGCCCTTGCCGTAAACCGGGATCGGCTTGCTTGCCAAAGCATTGAGAATGACCACCGGGATCAGCTTTTCCGGGAAGTGATACGGCCCGTAATTGTTCGAACAATTGCTCAGCACCACCGGCAGCCCGTAGGTGTGAAACCACGCCATCACCAGATGATCGCTTGCCGCTTTCGACGCCGAATAGGGCGAGCGCGGATCGTAGGGCGTCTCTTCAGTGAACTGGCCTGTCGCACCCAGAGACCCGAACACCTCGTCGGTCGAGATATGGTGAAAGCGGAAGTCCTCTGGCCTGCCCCGCCCCTCCCAGAACCTGCGCGCCGCCTGCAACAGCGTGTAGGTGCCCACCACATTGGTGTCGATAAACGCGCCGGGGCCGTCGATGGAGCGATCCACATGGGATTCCGCCGCCAGATGCATCACCGCGTCCGGCATATGTTCTGTAAATACAGTCTCTAACAAAGCGCCATCGCGGATATCACCGTGCACAAAGCTGTATCCCGGCGCATCCGCAACAGAGGCCACGTTGTCGAGGCACGCCGCATAGGTCAGCGCATCGAGGTTCACCACGGCGTGCCCTGCCGCAATCGCCTGTCGCACCACGGCCGAGCCGATGAACCCTGCCCCGCCTGTTACCAGTAGCTTCACGTGTCACTCCACTTGAACGGGCTGTCCAGATCGGCCAGCGCCGGGGCCATCGCATCCTTGTCCGACAGGACCGGCTCCCCAGTCAAACCCCAGTCGATACCCACACTGTCCCACCGAACAGCCCCCTCGGCCTCCGGCGCGTAATACCCCGTACACTTATAGACGATCTCGGTGTCGGGCGCGCGCGTCACGAACCCATGCGCAAAGCCTTCCGGCACCCAGAGCTGCCGCCCGTTCTCCGCCGAAAGCGCCACCCCGACCCACTGCCCATAGGTCGGCGAGCCGCGCCTTATGTCCACCGCCACGTCCCAAAGCGCCCCACGCCCGCAGCGCACAAGCTTGCCCTGGCCTTCGGGCGGCGCCTGGTAATGCAGCCCGCGAATGGTGCCCGGATCGCGCGACAGCGAATGGTTGTCCTGCACGAAATCGGGATCGACCCCGGTGGCGTCGGCAAACCGCGCCCGGTTCCAGGTCTCGGCAAAGAACCCGCGCACATCCCCGAACCGCCGGGGCGTCAGGATCAAAAGCCCTGCAAGCGCCGTCTTTTCAACCTCGAGCATCACCCGCTCCTCTGCGTCTTCACCCAGGCCAGAAAGGCGGCGTCCGGGTTGCCCAATCGCGCGCGCCCGGTCTCGTCCCACCAGGCGATCCAACGCGCCTGAAGCCCGTAGACGTCCCAGCCGGGCCGCAGCGCCTTTGCCGCCTCCAGCGTCTCCTGGCGCAGAATCGGGGCATCCATGGGGCGCGGTTTGGCCCGCCGCGTGACCACGAGGATATCGCCCGCGCGTTCCGTCAGGGCGTAATCCGGCAGGTGGTTTTCCTCGATCATCCGGCGGATCGCGGCGCGGAAGACCCGCACTGGGGCGGCGCTGCCCGCCTTGAGATGCAGCACGGGGATCCCGATCTCCCATTCCGCCTGCCGCCCGCAATGCTTGCGCGCCAGCTCGTAGACCCGCCGCTCCAGAGGTTTGCGCAGGCGGAAATAATCGCGCGAGAGCGTCAGCACCGACCGCGCGCAGACCGCCCGGTAAAGCCATTCCGACAGGGTCACGGTCACGGAGATCATCCGCCCGCCCTTGGACCGGCGCAGGATCTCCCAGCTTTCGATCAACCCGAAGCCCCGCGTCGCCTCGACCCCGCCGGTGTCGATATTGGTGGTGATGCGCGTGCCCGCCAGCCGCTCGAACCCCTCGCGCAACCTTGTGTAGCTGTCGCCCCCCGTATCGCGATTGGTCGCCACCAAGAGGTCATGGGCGCGCAGCGTCAGCGTGCGCCCCACGGCGCGGCCCGCGTTCATCGCCGCCACCAGCTGGCTGATGCAGAAGATCAGGATGTCCTTGTCATGGATCGTCGCCCGCCCCCGCACCGAGGGTGTGACCTGCACCTCCACCCCGTTATGGGCATAGGACAGCACCCGCGTGTCCGGCCGGGTGCTGAGCGAAAAGATCGGGTGTTCCATCGAGGCCAGATCGTCCTTGGGACTGGCGTCGAAGATATCGCAGACGAAGAAATCGCCTGTGGGGTGTCGGTCGGGCAACAGCCCGCCAGTGGTCGTCCCGTGCATCAGGTCCGCCTGTAACTGCTCTGCTCGCGAAACCCACGCTTGTTTTCTGGTCGATCTGCTGCCGACTCGCTATCGGGGTTTCAGTGACACCCAGCGTAAAGTTATCCACAAGCCGCGTCCACGATTCATGCCGCCTCCAGCGTCGGATCGGAGTCGCCGCTGCGGAGGATCGGAGTCACCCTATCGGGGGTTCAGAGTCGCCTTGCTCCGAAAAACCCGTCTTTTTTTGTTATTCCTCAAAGGTTTACTAATATCAGGAAACTCCCGTAACGAATAACTAACGATAATTAACAGGATCCGACCTGGACAGGCACATCCCCTGGATACGGCGCTCACAGGAGGCAAGCCCCTGAAATTACTCGGGAAAGCACAGTGTGTTGCGGTTTTTCTTCCATGTACGCATTTTTCTGGTAGTCTGTGAAAAACAGCGCACACCAAGCGGCGCGTCCCAGGCAAGCAGAGCAGCAGATGACACCGGATCACGCCCTTCCTCCGTACTTTAACATCAATCCCGATGACGCGTTAAGCGCCTTGGGCGCCCCCACCACCACCGCCGATTTCGCCCGCATCGCCAAGGCCTGCGAAGCCGGGCGCACCGATCTCGCCAGCCGGGGGTTGGAGGAGAACGGCAGCCGCACGTTGCGGCTTTTTTCCACCTGGGAAATCACCCGCTACCTGATCCCCGTGGCGACGGGGCATTTCCGCCGCGTGCTGAAACAGAACCCCGACCTGCCGCAGGGCCGCAGCGAAACATCGGGCGGCGCCAAGTGGTTCACTTTCGACGAGGTCCTGAAACTCCGCGCCCATTTCGCCAGTGAAGGGTCAAAGACCAAGGAATACCTCCCCTACCGCCCCGCCGGTCAGCCCGCCAAGCTCGTCGCGGTCGCCAACTTCAAGGGCGGTGTGGGCAAGACCTCGACCGCCGCCCATCTCGCCATGTCCGCCGCCCTCGACGGCTACAAGGTGCTGGTGATCGACCTGGATTCCCAAGGCTCCATGACCTCGATCTTCGGCGGCACCGTCGCCGACGAATGGCAAACCGTCTTCCCGCTCCTTGCCCGCCACTACGCGCGCCACCTGCAAGCCGACAACCAGCGCCGCCTCGACCGGGGAGAGGCCCCCACCCCGCTCGACGACACGCTTAGCGACGCACTCAAAACCAACGCCCAAAGCCTGATCCAGACAACCCACTGGCCCAATATCGACCTGATCGGCGCGCAGCTGAACCTCTACTGGGCCGAGTTTCAAATCCCCGTCTGGCGCATGGCCGCCCGCGGTTGGAAGCTCTGGGATGCGCTGACCGACTCCCTCGAAGAGGACGGCATCCTGAGCCAGTACGACGTGATCTTCCTCGACACACCTCCGGCCCTTGGCTACCTCACCATCAACGGCCTCGCGGCCTCCGACATCCTGCTGGTCCCCCTGGGCGCGTCCTTCCTCGAATTCGACTCGACGGGCCGCTTCTTCGACATGCTGCATTCCACCTTCGGCTCCATCGAAGAGGCCGAGAACATGGCCGCCCGCGCGCTGGGGCGCGATGGGCTGGCGTTCCAATGGGACGCGGTGCGCGCCGTCGTCACTCGCTACGACAGCGCCCAGCAGGCCGAACTGGCCGCCCTCATGCAGGCCTATCTCGGGCCAACCCTCTCGCCCCATCGCCAGGGCTTCACCGCGCTGATCGGCCAGGCCGGAGAACAGGTGCAGGGGATCTACGAGGCGGACTACCGCGATTTCAACCGCGAAACCTACGTGCGCGGGCGCGAGACGTTTGATGCCACCTATGCCGCGTTCAAACAGCTTCTCATCGGCTCCTGGCACCGCGACGTACAGGCCACCAAACAGGCCGCGGAGTGACCGGGATGTGTGCCGCGAAACGCGCCTCCTTCATCTTGCCCGTAAACTCCGGGGTTTGGGGCAGAGCCCCAATCCGGCGCGCGCCACATGCACCAAGGCTTAACCAGAGGCGCCAAACCTCCCCCCGGAAAAAAGGAGGTCTCGATGGCCAAACGTAAACGCCTGACACCCGCAAACCCGTCCTATCTCGACGCGCCCGCGCCGGAAACCAAGTCGATGTTCAGCGCGCCGCGCGCCGCCCCCATCGCCGATGTGGCGCGCGACGCCTCCGCCTCGGCGGCGCTCAATGAACTCACCGACACGATGGCCCGCGCCCGCGACGAGGGGCGGATGGTGGTGCAACTGCCGCTCGACCAGATCGTGCTCGACCACCTTGTGCGCGACCGCGTCGTGGTCGAGGAGGACGCGATGCAGACGCTGGTCGCGTCGCTGCGAAACCGGGGCCAGCAGACACCGATCGAGGTGATGCAGTTGGGCGAGGGGCGCTACGGCCTCATCTCGGGCTGGCGGCGCTGCAAGGCGCTGTCGATCCTGGCCCAGGAGACGCAGGACGCCGCCCCCACCGTGCTGGCCCTGCTGCGCCGCCCCGAAGAGGCGTCGGATGCCTATCTCGCGATGGTCGAGGAGAACGAGATCCGCGTCGATCTGAGCTATTTCGAACGCGCCCGCATCGTCGCCAAGGCGGTGGAGGAAGGCGTGTTCGCGACGGAACGCACGGCCCTTCAGGAACTTTTCCGCGCCGCTTCCCGCGCCAAGCGGTCCAAGATCGGCAGCTTTCTTCCCGTGGTACGCGCGCTCGACGGGTATTTGCGCTTTCCCCATGCGCTCAGCGAGCGGCTGGGTCTGGGCCTTGCACAGGCGCTGACGGACGATCCCGGCTTTGCCGATGCGCTTCAAGCCCGTCTGGCCGCAGCGGACAGTCAGACGCCCGAGGCGGAAACCGCCCTGCTCATCAAAGCCCTTGGGGACAGGAACAAGTCTCCGAAGGGCGGTTCAGAGACTGAAAAGGACAGCGCCAAACCTGCGTTTCGCGACGAAACCGTGGGCGCGTTTACCCTGCGGCGGCACGGGGATGGCACGCTGTCGATCCTCGGTGCGGCCTGGCCGAAGCGCATGGAATCCGACCTTCTGATGCTGCTCAAGGCGGCGTCGGATCGGGTGGAAAAATAGGTCCGCTTCGGCCCTAATGTTTCGCGCGCGAAACAATGGGTCCGTTTCGGACCTAATTCCCGAACCAACGGATTCCCCCGGATTAAGCCCCCGTTAACCATCCCTGCGGCAGGATGCCTGGCACCTTGATTGCCGGAAAGCCCTGCCCATGCTCCCGCGCCTTGCGCATCTCTACCGCCGCTATGCCGCGCGCCACCTGTGCCTGTCCTTCGCGGCGACCCCCATCTCGGTCTCGCTGCGGCAGGGGCGCGTCTGCGTCGACGCAGACGACGTCCTGCTCGAGCATGGCGGCGCCCGCGCCACCGGCAAGCACCCGTCCCTGCCCTATCTGCCCGGTGTAAATGTCCACGTTTCGTTGCGAAACACGGCGTCCGACGCGGTCACTCTCCCGGCCCTGTCGTGGCTGCGGCGTGCGGCGGGACATGCCGCGCTCTGGCCGGGTCTCGCCCGTCGCCTGATACGGGTCTTGCCACTCTTGCCGCGCCGCCACGATCCGCAGATCCGGGCGCGGGCGGCGCGGATCCTGGGGCTGGCGCACGAGGCCCCTGCCCCACCCTTGCACCTGTCGGCCCCGAACGCGGCGTTCCATCGGATCGCCACGGGCATCACCATCGTCCTTCCCGCGCACAACGCGGCCGATCACGTCGCCCGCTGCCTTGACCGCATCGCCACCATGACCGACCTGCCCTGGCGGCTGGTGATCGTCGAGGATGGCTCCACCGATCCTGCCCTGAGCCCGATGCTGCGCGATTGGGTTGCGGAGCATCCGCAGGCAACGCTGATCTGCCATGATCACCCCAAGGGGTTCGCAGCCGCGGTCAATGCCGCGCTGGACGCCTGTGGCCCGATCCGCACGCCCGTGGTGCTGCTCAATTCCGATGTCACCCTGCCGAAGGGCTGGGCGTCGCGCCTGATCGCGCCGCTCTTGGCCGATGGTTCTATCGCCAGCGTCACACCGTTGTCGAACGAGGGCGAGTTGATGGGCGCGCCCCATGCCTGTGCCGGTGTTGCGCTGCGAAACACCGAAGTGGATGCGGTGGACGCCGCCCTTGCCCCCTATGCCCGCCACACGGATCTGGCCAAACTGCCCACCGGGTCGGGCTTCTGCATGGCGCTCAGCCCGCATTGGCTGGCCGAGGTGCCGCGACTGGACGAAGGGTTCGGTCGCGGCTACGGCGAAGAGGTGGATTGGTGCCAGCGCACCCGCGCGCTGGGTGGGCGGCATGTCTGCCAGACCGGGCTATTCGTCGGCCATGTCGGTGCGGCCAGTTTCGGGCTTGAACAGAGACGCATTCTGCGCCACCGCAGCGCGCCCCTGCTGCGGCGCCGTTGGCCGCGCTTCGATGCGGAGGTGGCGCAGGCCAAGGCGCAGGATCCGCTGGCGGGCGACCGTCTGCGCGCCGGTCTGATCTGGGCCGGTCTGCGCCTTGCGGATGCACCCCTGCCCGTCTATCTCGCCCATTCCCTGGGCGGTGGCACGGCGCGTTGGCTGGACCAGCGGCTGGCCGGTCACGAGGTTGCGGCGGTGCTGCGCGTCGGCGGACCGCTGCGCTGGGAGTTGGAGTTGCACAGTCCGGCCGGGGTGACGCGGGGTGCCACGGACCGCTTTGCCGATGTGCTGGACCTGTTGCGCGCCGCCGGGCCGCGTCAGATCACCTATGCCTGCGCCGTGGGGGATCCGGCCCCCGAGGAGATCCCGTTCCGCCTGCTCGATCTCTGTGCAGGGGGGCAGGGGCTTGAGATCCTGTTCCACGACTATTTTCCGCTCAACCCCGATTACACGTTTCGCAGCGAACCCGACCCGGACTGGCAAGCGCTCTGGCGGCCCGCGCTGGACCGGGCGGATCACCTGACGGTGTTTTCCGACGCGTCCCGCGCCATCGTGGCTGCGGCCCATCCCGATCTTGCCCACAAGATCCGCCTGCGTCGGCACGGGCCGCTGGGGGCGGTGCCGCGCCTGTCGCCCGCACCTTCGGGGCGGATGGTGATCGGCGTGCCGGGCAACCTCAATGCGCAGAAAGGCGCGTCTGTGGTGGCCGATCTGGCGCGGGTCTTTGCCGGAACGGGTGAGGCGCGTCTGGTGGTGCTGGGTGAGGTGGCGCCCGATTGTCCCTTGCCCCGGTCGGTGCGGGTGGTCGGGGGCTACCGGCTCGACGATCTGCCGCATCTGGTGGCGCGGCACGGTATCGGGTGCTGGCTGATCCCGTCGCTTTGGCCCGAGACCTTTTCCTATGTCACCCAGGAATCGCTGGCCACCGGTCTGCCCTCGGTCGGGTTCGATCTGGGCGGGCAGGGCGAGGCGCTGCGTCATGCGGCGCATGGCCATGTGGTTGCGCTGCGCAACGGGCATCCGCCCGATGTGGAGGCGCTGCTGCGCAGCTTGCGGGCGCTGCCGGGATGGCCCGTGGTACAGGAGAAACCCGTCTCTGTTTCGCTGCGAAACCGGCCTTTCCGCAAGGTTCGCGCGTGATGGGCGGATGGCCTGAAATAGGTCCGTTTCGGACCTATTGTTTCGCGCGCGAAACATTGGGTCCGTTTCGGACCTATCTGTCAGAGGTCGCTGAGGATGTCCCGGTGCCAGCGCATCAGCCCGATCCCCGCCAGCAGCGCAACGCCCAGACCCAGCGCCAGCAGGTAGGCGGGGCTGACATAGGCGGCGTCATAGCCGGAATACAGCCCGCGCCGCACCAGCCCGACGATGTGGATCAGCGGGTTCCACCACAGGATGTCGCGCCAGGGCAGGGGGACGCTTTCGAAGGTGAAGAACACCCCCGAGATCAGGAACATCGGCCGCATGGCGATGGACCAGACCCGCTGCCAGAGCGGCAGCAGCCCGATCAGCAGGCAGTTCATCGCGCCGATGCCACCCGCCAGCACCGCCAGAAGCCCCGCCGCCTGCGCCAGGATCGCCATGTCCGGCACCGCGTGTGTTTCGCTGAGAAACAGGATGCCGCCCAGAAGCAGGCTCGCCACCGCGATCTGGGTCAGCACCGCCAAGAGGAACCTTGCCAGCAGCGCGTCGGCCACGCTCACCGCCGGATAGGCGAAGAGCGGGCGCGAGAAGTTCAGCGCCTGCGCCAGTTTGCCGGTGATGTCCGAGAAGGCGAGGAAGGGCAGCAGCCCGGTGGCATAGAAGAGCGGAAAGCTGACCCCCAGCGCCGGGGCGTGAAACCCGATGGCGAAGATCGCCGACAAAAGCGCGATCCCCGCCAGCGGTTCGGCCACGGCCCAGAGGTAACCTCCGGGCACGCGACCGTGAGTGGTGGACATTTCCCGCAGCATGAGCGCCGCCACCGCCCGCCAGAGGCTGGGACGGGCCGCGAGGCTCATGGCTGTGTTTCGCTGCGAAATTCGCGCATAGATAGAAAATCTACATCATGACTCGCCTTAAATCAATCCCCCGCGATCCCGTTCTACCCTTTCACGGCACCGCCGATCCGGGGCTGACGGTGACGCCGCTCGGTCCACGCCAGCCCGCGCCGCGGGCCCGCTGGGCGCGTCGGCACGTGGCGCTGGCGCTGTCCTTCGGGCTGTGCGTGCTGCTGCCGGTGCTGCTGAGCGCGGGCTATCTCTGGACACGCGCCGCCGATCAATACGCCTCCGAGGCGGGGTTTGCCGTGCGCAGGGAAGAGGCCGGTGCGGCGGTCGAGATGCTGGGCGGTCTGGCCGGGCTGTCGGGGAGCAGCACGCGCGATACCGATATTCTGTACGAATACCTCCATTCGCGCCGCCTTGTGGCGGAACTCGAGGCCGATCTGGGGCTTTCGGTGCTGTGGTCGAAACCGGGAGCAGAGCCGTTTCGCGGCGAAACAGACCCCGTTTTTGCCTTTCACGCGGGCGGTTCTCTGGAAGAGCTGCACCGTTACTGGGGGCGGCGGGTGCAGGTGTCTTACGACAGCCGCGCCGGGTTGATCGCGCTGCGCGTGACGGGGTTCGCGCCTGCCGATGCGCAGGCCATCACGGTCGCGATCGTGGCCCGAGCCACGGCCCTCATCAACGAGTTGAGCGACGTGGCGCGCGCCGACGCGATCCGCGACGCGGCGGCCGATCTCGAGGCGGCAGAGGGTCGCCTCCGGCTGGCCCGCGCCCAGGTGACGGCGTTCCGCAACCAGCACCAGCTGGTCGATCCGGCGGTGGATTTGCAGACCCGGGCGGGGCTTCTGGGCAATTTGCAGGCGCAATTGGCCGAGGCGCTGATCGCGCTGGATCTCTTGCGCGAGGCGACGCGGGACGACGATCCGCGTCTGGCGCAGGGCGCGCGCCGGGTGGCGGTGATCGAGGACCGCATTGCGGCGGAGCAGGCCAAGCTGGGTCTCGAGGGCGCGGACGGGGCCTTTGCCAGCGTGGTGGGCCAGTACGAGGCGCTGATGGCGGATCGGGATTTCGCCGAACGCGCCTATGCGGCGGCGCGCACCGCTTATGACATGGCGCAAGCCGAGGCGCGGCGGCAGAGCCGCTATCTGGCCGCCTGGCAGAAGCCGACCCTGCCGGAAACCGCCGAATATCCGAGGCGTGCGCGCCTGTTGGCGATGGTCACGGGGTTTGCGCTCTTGTTTTGGGGCTTGGCGGTGCTGTCGGTCTACGCGGCGCGGGACCGGCGCGGATGATCGTGCTGCATGACCTGTGGAAACGCTTTCCCGGCGGAGCTTTGGTGGCGCAGGGGGTCAGCGCGCGCTTTCCCGCAGGCCGCGCGACCGCGCTTTTGGGGCGCAACGGGGCGGGCAAGTCGTCGCTTCTGGCGATGATCGCGGGCACGCTGCGCCCCGATGCCGGACGGGTGGAGCGGCAGGGCCGGGTGTCCTGGCCCGTGGGGTTTGCGGGCGCGTTTCATCCCGATCTGACCGGGGCGCAGAACACCCGCTTCGTGGCACGGGTGTACGGCGTGGACAGCAGTGCGCTCTTGTCCTTCGTGCGCGATGTCTCGGGGCTGGGCGACGCGATGCGCCAGCCGGTGCGGCGCTATTCCTCGGGGATGCGCGCGCGGCTGGGATTTGCGCTATCGATGGGCATCCCCTTCGATATGTATCTGGTGGACGAGGTCACGGCAGTGGGCGATGCCGCGTTTCGCCGCGAAACCGCCGATCTGCTCAGGGCGCGGCTGGGGCAGGCGGGGGCCATCGTGGTCAGCCATGCGCCCGCGCAGTTGCGGGGGCTGTGCACGGCGGGCGCGGTGCTTGAGGATGGTCGGCTGCGGATGTTCGACGATCTCGAGGAGGCGATCGCGGTTTACCAGGCGGGGGCGCTGGTGAAAGATGGCGTACTACGTAGAACTCTAAAAAATTGAATGTCCTTCTTGAGTGAAGCGAAATTTTCAGAGGAGTAGACCTCTAAAAAGTGGGGGTATATCACTTCAAAGAAGACCCAAACTCGTGAGCCGATATTGTAAGATATCAGATTTGAGAGCTTCGCGATGCGCCTCGCGCTCAATGGGGTCGGTTGGCTGTATGTTAATGAACACTTCATGCAAAGGATTGCCTGGACAGAACATGGTTTGATACGCCATTGCCCTGATGTAGCAATCAGTCATTTGCCAGCTACCGTAGATCATTGGTAGGGCAACGATTGCGAGAACGAATTTTTTCACAGAAATTCCCTTCATAGGCATCGTTAGGTTGCTGGACACGATAGACGTACGAAGCACAGATATTCTGGCGCGTGTATGACCCGAGTTTGTCTTTTTAAGGGGGTGTTTCTAGGCCGCGAGCCAGAGCGCCACGCGGTCGCGCAGCCAGTGACGATGGGCGCTGAGGCGGCGCAGGCGGGCGCCGGGATCGAGCGACAGGGCCTGGCGCAGAATGTCTTGGTTAGGCGGTGTCAATTGCGCCATATGTGGCTCTAACATTGCCAGATTCTGGCACACCCAGTCACGATAGCTGCCATCGCGCAGCCGGTTCAAACGCCAGAGCGCGGCGGCAAGGCCGGTGCGGGGGCCAAGGCAATTCCCGGTATGGGCGCGGTAGAGCAGGCCGGGACGCGCATCCTGCACCACCTCTGTGGCCGCCCCGGTGAAGAGCAGGGTCAGCCACCAGTCCCAGAAGGGCACATCCACCACCCCCACGCGGCGGGCAAGCGCCACTGCGCCCGCATCGAGGATCAGCCCGCTGCCCGGGGTCCGGCACTCTACCATCGCATTGCGAAACCCCGGATCGCCGCCGCCGCGCCAGCACAGGGCGCGCGGCACCTGCCCACCCTTCAGCACCAGGCGATGTGCGGAATAGATCCGCCCGCCGGGCGGGGCGGGGGACCGGGTCAGTGCGGTCAGGCCGCGTGTCAGGTGGTGCGGCAGCCACAGATCGTCCTGATCGGCAAAGGCGACCGGGCCGGGGGGCAGGTCGGGGTGACAGAGCAGGCCGAGGTAATTCGCGCTCATGCCCCGTTTCGGGCCGCGCAGCAGGACGACCGGGTTCGGCTGATCCTCGGCGAAGGCGCGGATATGGGACCAGGTGGCGTCGGTGGAGCCATCATCGCTGATCCAGAGCGACCAGCGCAGGTGGTCCTGCGCCGCGAGGCTGGCCAGCTGCTGGTGCAGATGCGCGGCGCCGTTGCGGGTGCCCATGAGAACGGTGATATGCGGCAGCGGATCCATGCGGAGATCATGGCGCGGGCCGGGATGCATCACAACCACAAGTTGATCCTTGGGGTGATCCCGGTCGAATTTTCGGAAGCGGCGTGGTTTTGCCGCCAATCCGCCTGCCGGGTGGCGGGTGTCCACCGGGACCGCTTGAGGCACTTCGCCATACGCATTAGGGTCGCGTTCGGGCCCCGTCGGGGACCTCTTGTGCCAGCGACGTCGATAAAGGTCCCCGCCTGATGGAGTTTCCTCCGATCTATATTCTCAGCCTCGAAGGCGCGCAAAGGTTCGGACCGTTGGCCGAAGCGCTCGAGGCGCGTGGGCTGGCCTACGAGGTGTTCTGGGGCATCGACGGGCGCGAGACGCTGCCCGAGGCGCATGAGCACCGGGTCGACCGGCACGGCGCCGAGGCGCGCATGGGGCGGCCGATGTCGGACGGGGAGTTCGCCTGCGCGTTGTCGCATCGCCAGATCTACGAACGCATCGCGGAGGGTGACGCGCCGTCGGCCATCGTGCTCGAGGATGACGCCGATCCGGGTCCGGCGTTTTTCGATCTGGTCTCCGCGCTGGCCGATCCGCCCTGCGGGCTGCTGCTTTTCGATCACAAAAACACCTATGTGCGGGTGCGCGACCGGCTGATCCTGCCCGGCGGCGTGCGGGCCTACCGGGTGGCGCTGCCGCCCTTCCTGGCCACCGGCTACATGGTCTCGCGCGAGGTGGCGGCGCATCTGGCGTTTCGCAACGGGCCGGTGGTGCAGCCCTCGGACTGGCCCGACGCGATCCTGCAATTCGACAGCTATGCCTGCGATCCGCGGGTGATCACCCAGCGCGGACGGGCGGGCTGCGCATCGAGCCTCGAGGCCGGGCGGCGCAAGCACAAGCACAAGCGGCGCAAGAGCCTGCGGCGGTTGCTGTACAAATCCTACTGGCGGCGCTGGATGACCAAGCGCCTGGCGCACAAGCTGGCCTGACGGGACGGCGCGTGCGCGCACGCAGCCTACGGCAGCCTGGCACCTATTCGGCGGCTTCCAGCCGGGCCGGGGTGCTTTCGAGCCGCAGGCTGTGCAGCATCAGGCCCAGCGGGCGGGGATCGGCCGAGGCGCCCAGGTCGCGCGGGCTGTGACAGGCGGGCAGGGTCAGGTCGATGCGCAGCGGTCCGCTGAACCGGGGCAGGGGCAGCGTCCAGTCCATCACCGGATCGCCGCCCTGGGCGCGGGTGTCGGACCAGGTGGCGTGACGCCCGGTGCTTTCCTCGGTGGCGGTGACGGTGAGGGTTTGGGCCGCGTGTGCCAAAGCGGCCTCGAGCAGGGCGGCGGTGCCCGCGAGCAGGGTCACGGGATGATCCGGGTCGGGCAGGGCGCGGAGGCTGGCCTCTGGCCGGGCGGTCCAGATGCCGGTCTCTTCGGGCGGGTGGAAGCCGTCGAGACGCAGCGCGCCGGTGTCGGGAGTCAGGGCGAGGCGCACCAGGTCGGCATCGGCCTCAAGCGGGGACAGGGCGGTGACATCCGGCCCTTGCAGCAGCCTGCGCACCGGGGCCATGTCGGGGTGGTCGAGCAGCGGATCGCCGCGCCCGTCGAGATAGGTCATCAGGGTCTGGCCAACGCCGTTCCGCGCGGCCAGTTCGGTCAGACGCGTCTGGCCGTCGGGACCGGTGCGCTGGCCCAGGGCGTGCAGGCCCATCGGCAGGGCGATGCCCGGCGGCAGGCACAGAATCACCGTCCAGAGCGCCGGGTCGCGGATCGGCAGGGCGAGATCCGACAGGTGCAGCCCGGTATCCCCCGGCGTGCCACAGGCCCGTGCCAGCAATTGCCGCAACAGACCCAGCCGCGTGGTGGCCGCAAGCGCGCCGCCCTGCACCAGCGCCCGGCCCAGTCTGGCCGGGTCGGATACAGCCGTGTTGAGCAGATTCAGAGACACATATCGCCCGACATCGCGGTCCGGGTAGGACCAGAGATCCGGCGGCAGCAGCCCGCGCCCGGCCATCACGCCCGACATCACGCCGCGCACCTGGGCATAGGTGGCGTGCCAGTCGGCATCCTGCCGCTCGGGCGCGGTGCTGCGGGTGGTGGCAAGCCGCGCGCGGCGGGCCATGCGGGTCTGCCCGGCGTAGAGGAAGCTGGCCAGTTCCTCGGCATAGCGGGTGGCGTTGCGCGGACCCATGTAACGTGCCGCCGCCGCACCCCGCTTGCCGATCTGGGCCGGGTCGCGGGCGATGGCGGACAGCGTCTCGGTCAATGCCTCGACCCCGGCACCGGCGGGCAGGTGCCAGCCGCATTTGGCGGGCATCTCGGCGAAGCAGCCGGAGTGCTGCACGATCACCGGTCGCCCGCTGGCCAGTTGCTCGGCCAGCGACAGCGACGCGCCTTCGGTGTTGGGGCGGCGGATGTTGAGAAAGAGATCGGCCTCGCGCATCACCGCCGCGAACCCCGCCGCATCGGGGTCGGGCAGGAGGCGCACGCTTTCGGTCAGGCCCTGTGCTTTGATCCGCGCGGTGAGCATCTGCATGTAGGGCGCATCACCCGCATGGCCCGCGATGGTGACATGGTAGCGCGCGGCGAGATCCGGCGCCCCTGCCAGCGCGTCCACCAGCAGCTCCAGCCCCTTGGTCGGGCCGATATGGCCGGTGGCGGCCAGCCGCAGCCGTGCGCCGGGGCCGGGGGTGCGGTCGGGCGGATCGACCGGCACGTCGGGGCGCGGCATGAAGAGCGTCGTGTGCGATCCCGGGTAGCTGTCGCCCAAGGCCCGCGCGGCGAAATCGGAATGGGTCACCACCCCGGTGCCGAGCCGCGCCAGCACGTCGGACAGCGGCACCTGCGCAGCCCAGCTGCTTTCCCAAGGCACGTAGGACACCGATCCCGATCCCCGCAGGGTGCCGCTGGCGGCGAGGTAGTCAAAGCCCGAGGCCCCCGACACCGCATGGATCAGCGCGCCGAAGCCCGGTGCCGGGGCGGTGCCGTCATGGTGCAGCCCGGCCAGCATGTGCTGGTAGACATGGTCGTGCAGCACCACCGGGCCGGGATGGGCCATCAGCGCGCGCAGGATCAGCCCGTGATGGGGGTCGTTGTTGCCCAGGTGGTAGAGCATCAGGTCGAAAAGCTGGGGCAGGTCCGAGTGCACCAACGCCTCCGAGAGCGGCAGGGTGGGGCAGGGCATCTCGAGCCAGTCCCCGGGCGGGCAGGGCGGATGTAGCACCGTCACTTCGAGGCCCTTGCGGCGGGTGAGCGCCCGCAGCACCGATTGCGCGTAGGCGCCCACGCCGGTGCGCGACGAAACGGGGCAGATCCAGGCGAGGCGCATCAGGCGGCCTCGTCCATGGGCAACGGCGCATCGAACACCGCGTCGAAGCGTTTGAACCCCTCGGCGCGGGCGGCGGCGTTCAGCGCGGCAAAACGGGCAAGCTCGGGGTTCTGCGCCTCTCCGGTGGCGCGGATCGCGGTGAGCCGGTCGAGAAAGCCGCGGGCGCGCGCCTCGAGCTCTGACAGGCTGGGCGCCAGATCGCCGTAGGAGCGCGCGGCACAGAGCGCGCGCAGGTCCTTGCCCGCCCCGTACCCCGGCGCGGGCAGGACCAGCGTATAGGCCCCCGACAGCAGGCTGTCGAAGGGCGAGAGCCCCGCCACGGGTCGGTCGGGGCCGAAGCCCAGATGCAGGTGCAGATCGGCCACCAGCCCCGCGCCCATCGTGGCGTGGTCGCTGTCATGGGTGACGCAGCGCAGGGCTGCGTCGAGATCGCCGAGCGCGCGGCGCAGCACGTCGGCCTGTCCCGCAGGCGCGCCGTGATCGAACAGCAGGATCCGCGGTGCCGCCGGGGCGGAGGCGTCGGGCAGCGCCACCTGCACCGGCACGCGGTCGGCCAATGCCAGCGGAATCCACGGCGCGAACCCGACGGAGCCCGCGACATCGGCCCGGTCGGTCAGGATGGCGCGGCTGTAGCCCTGAAGCACCAGCGGCAGGGTCCCCGCCGCCTCCCAGGCGCCGGGGCCGCCGAATGTCTCCAACTCCGCCGAAAGCGGCTGTGTCAGCAGCAGCGTGGCGGGGCCGTGGCGCAACGCCTCCGGCAGGCCGAGCCCCAGCGACAGGGTGGGGCGCGCATGGGGCCTGGGCGGCAGGGCGGCGAGCGTCATGGTGTCCTGCACCGCCCGCGCCCCGATCTGGCGCGGCACGGGGGCGACAAGGGTCTCGCCGCGCCGGGCGAAATGCGCGCGCAGGGACTGGCCCAGAAGCCGCCCCCTGAGAGAGAGGCTTTGGCTGCCGGGATCGGGAAGGTGGATGAGCATGGGGCAAGGTCCGGGACGGGATGTGTCGCGCTCATGTTTGGGTCAGCAAGGTTAACGAAGCGTTACGGAAAGGCGGGTTTCGTGGGGCGC
Organism: uncultured Marivita sp.; assembly: GCF_947488135.1. Lineage (GTDB taxonomy): Bacteria > Pseudomonadota > Alphaproteobacteria > Rhodobacterales > Rhodobacteraceae > Marivita. The sequence goes on from NZ_CANKYW010000014.1 coordinate 35,191, forward strand.
GGTATTGGGGGCTCTGCCCCCGGCCTGCGGCCTCCCCCGAGGTATTTGGAGCCCAAAGAAACCCTAGCCTGGCCAGACCGGCAGGCGGCGTGCATAGGGCAGAAACGCCTTGCCGGTCTCATGGGCCACCCGGGCGATCAGGTCGATGTCGGATTGCAGCGTGTCGAGGTCGGGGCAGGGCTGGCCCGCCACGCGGTCGGGCACCGGGCCGAGGTCGAGACCGCGGTCGGCCAGCGCGGCGCGGTCGCGGGCGAAGAGATGCGAGACCAGCGCGGCGGTGTCCGGGCCGGTTTCGAACCGGCCGCGAAAGCTCTCGGTCAGTTCGGCGTAGGCGCCGAATTCGTCCGGGATAGGGTGGGCATGTGCCTCCTCATAGCTCATCACGTGGTTCAGCATCCGCTTGAAGAAGAGCAAGTTGCCCGAGATCGTCAGGTTGCTGTCGGCGGCGGGCATCGTGATGCCGTCGACGCCGCCCATCTGCGCCAGGACATCGGCGCGGATGTCGCCACCGGGAAAGGCGTCGCGGCGGAAGGGGCGCAGGGTGATCCTGTCCGCGCCGTAGACCGCCTCCCAGCGTTTGAGGAAGGTCTCAAAAGCCTGCGGGAAGAGGCGGATGTAATCGTCGAAGCTCGCCGTCAGATTTCGTTCCTGCACCGCCTGCGCATACCAGCTGGCCAGATAGGACAGATGTTCGCGCAGATAGAGCACGATGCGGGTCTCGCCCGGCGGAAAGAGCGTGGCGGCGGCCTGTGGCGGGACGTTGCGGAAGAACAGTTCCGACGAGATCACGTAGCGTTTTGCCGGATCTGCCGTGACCTGCGCGAAGGCCCCGCGCCAACCCGGTTCCAACCCGCGCGATGGATGCCCCGCCAGCGCATAGGCCAGCTTGTGATGGGCGCAATGGCTCAGGTGGAAATCGGGATAGGACCAGCCCGCACGGGACAGCGCGTCCGCGTTGAGGGCCAGCATCCGCTGGATCGAGGAGGTGCCGGTCTTGTTGGCGCCGATATGCAGCAGGAATCGCGCGGTCATGCGGTCAGCCTAAACCGCGCGCGCGCGCCCTGCACTTCGCCGGATCGGGGGAGACCACGAAACAGGCCGGGCGTTGCGGCCCGGCCTGTGGTGTCGATCGGTGATCCTGTGGGGTCGCGTCAGGCGTTGACGCGGCCTGTGCCCTTGGGTCCGGCGATGAGCCAGATGATGAAGCCCAGAACGGGCAGCACGAGGATCAGAAGGGTCCAGAGCAGCTTGGCGCCCGTGGAGGCCGCGCTCTGCCATGTTTTGACCAATGCGTAGATGTCCGCAATAAGGACGATGAGGCCGAGAATTCCATATTCCATATCAGTGTCGCCTTTCCTGTCTGTCCGGGAGGGAACTTCCCTCTGTCTGGCAGGGAAACCCTTTATGGTGGCGTATTGTTCCCGGCGGGGATTGGCGGTCCTGATGCGGCGCGGGGAAATCCGCCTGTCCTGCCTGAGCTCTGCCGATCCCCGGCAGCCCGGAAAACCCTGCCTTGGACTGGGAAAAATGGGGTGATCCTGGCCTCGGTGGCCCTATAGTTGCGCAAGGCTCCCATGTCCCTGGACTGGCGGATCATGTCGCGCATCTACGCCATTCTCGATTGCCCCGAGCACAATGCCGTGCTGTCGCCGGAGCCGCTGCGGTCGGAGCGGTCGAAGTCGCGAGACACTCCCATCGGGGGCCCATCGGAGGGACACGCGCGCCGGACGACAAAATTGGACGACAAAAAAGGGGCGGATTGCTCCGCCCCGAGTTCACATGAGGGTCGTTGGTCGGTCGATCAGTTGAACGAGTAGACCAGTGAGACGCCGTAGGTGTTGTCATAGTGATCGACGCCACGGGCCACTTCCGAGTGGTACTCGGTCAGGATGCTCGTGCGCAGGGCCAGACTGTTGGTCATCGACACGTTCAGCGCCAGGTCGTTGAAGACCACGGTGTCGGAGTCCGACCAGATCACATCGGTGTCGTTGGTCAGGAACACGGTGTCCGTGAGCTTGTGCGCATAGTCCGAGCTGATGCCGAAGGCGCCTTCGTCGATATCGCCGCGGGTCACGTCGTTGATCTCGGCGAAGCGGTAGCCGGGACCACCCTGGACCGACCACTGAAGGGTCTCGGTGTTGTAGATGCGGTAACCCGCACCGAGGCTCAGGAAGGTGTCGGTTTCGTAATCCGAGAATTCGTCGACCGATCCCTGCACCTTGGCGAAGCCGAAGACGACCGGGGTGAAATCACGGGTGTATTCCAGGTCGTAGAACAGGCTTTCCTCGGTCTTTTCGCCTTCATCTTCGCCGTAGACATAGTTCAGCTGAAGCTCGATCCCGTTCGGGCCCCAGACATAGTTCAGGTCCGAGCCGATACCGATGTCGAGGCTGTCGGTGTTGCCGGTCGAAGCGATGCCGCGCACCGCGACGGAGCCGTTAAAGCCTTGCGGACGGCCTTCGTTGCCGAACCGGTCCAGATCGCGCTCGGCATCGTCTTCGATGGCTTCGAGCAGGTCTTCGTTGCGATCGGCGGCAACGGAGTCGCGTCCGACGAGGGACTGCGCGGAAACGGAGGTCGCGGAGAGGGCGGCGACCAGTGCCAGGGTCCCGACGCCGGATTTCAAGAGAGTGGTCATGGGTCTATTCCTTTCCCCAAAAAAGCGGACCCGCCCCCCGGGTCAAAGCGCCGGGGTGATCAGGAGCATCTCTGCTGTCAGGGGATATAAAGACGCGCTTTAAACGAGGGTAATTCGAATTAATCGTGTATGAAACGAGGATTACTCATTTGTAATTCCGGAATGCAGGACAGCGTCGCCCAGATCGATCGGGGCAATCCGGTCGATGACGGATGCCTGTTCCTTTTCAGTGGCTTGCACCACATCGGCCAGGGCGCGGCGCGCCAGCTCGGCCAGATCGGGGGAAATGTCGTCGCGCCAGATCACCCAGGACGGGTAGGGAAACCGTGGCGCATCCGCCACAATGTGCAGACGTCCTGCATCGAGATACCGCTTGACCGCCCGGGCCGGCAGGAACGCCGCGGCCCGGCGGTTGACGATATAGTCCATGGTCAGCGCCCCCAGCGCCATGGAGCGCCCGGAATCGGTCAGGTGCGGCAGCGCGATGGCCAACGCATGGGTGAACTCCGGCCCCCAGTCGACCGACACGAAGGCTTGCCCCAGATCGAGCGTCGCCCCCGGCCAGGAGGCCACGAGGATCAGTTCGTCATCGAGCGCCGGTTCGACGATCAGCCCCGGGCGCAGCTGCGGCGTATAGAGCAGGGCGGCCTGGATCACGCCTTCGACCAGAAACCGCATGATGCGGTCGCTCATGCCCAGCTCGCAATGCACGCTCAGCCCGGGCATCCCGGCCTGCATCGCATCGAGCCAGCGGAACCCCAGCCGGGGCCAGAGCGAATATTGCGCCCCGATGGAGATGGCGCGGCTGTAGCCCTCGGGGATGGCGATCTGCTGGCGCGCCTCTTCCCAGAGCTTCAACAGGCTGAGCGCATAGGGTTCGAACTGGCGGCCTTCGATGGTCAGCACCGCCCCCGCCTTGGACCGGGCGAAGAGCGGATGGCCCAGACTGTCCTCGAGCCGCTGGATCCGCAGGCTGACCGCCGATTGGGTGACATAGAGCCGGTCGCTGGCGGCCACGAAGGACCCGGAATTGGCCACTTCGAGAAAGGTCTTGATGAGGGTGATGTCCATGCCGCGTATCCATGAGGGTTTATGCCGTTAAGCGCCCTTGGTATGCGTTTTGCGCGGAGAACCGTAGTCCTGATCTGCGGATTGACTGACCCGCTTGGTGCGAAGTGTCAGATTTCTGCCAGAACCAAACGGGTTTTGCGGGGGGTGTTTTGGTAGGGCGAAAGTGTTGATTTTATGTGGACGGTAGGTTCGTGGCAAAAACGACCGTTTGTGGCGCGTAAGTTTTGACTAGGGATTTATGTCCGTTTTGCGGACGACGCTACCGACGCGACCAGTAACTGCTCGGCGATCCGCTGTGCCTCCTCGTCGATATCTGCCGTTGGAGCGGTGAGTATCGAGAAAACCCCAGGATTGACACTTTCGAGCGCACGAACATCGCCTAGTGTCTTCTTGATGCTTTCTTCATAATGCGCATCGAAGGTTTTGGAGCTGTAACGAGGCGGAGATCCCCGCATAGTGAGCCGCTCTTGCACGATATCCGCAGGCGGCTTCACAATAATGATGCAGTCAATTTCTCTGGCCAATGCAACTTGGCTGCGTCGAGGCAGGTCGTTGAACGAAAACCGGCCACCCAGCATGCGCCTTAGCACACGAAGCCTGTGTGGTATGCCCTCGTCGAAAACGACGATGGGGACAGGCACCTCGGCTGAACGTGTGCGCTGCAAGTAATAGTCCAAGAATGTATTGAAAATCTTGAAGTATGCTCGCAAGGTCAAAGGTCTGCACATGAGGGCAAAGCCCATTATTCGAGGGACGTAACGCAGGACGCGAATCTGGACGCGCAGGCGCTTGATATTGCTGCCTCGCTCGATGCGCGAGGCTAAGAGTATCCGGTTCGGGTGGCTACGCTCCAAAGCATGCCCCAACGTGGTCTTTCCAGAGCCAGCATACCCCACCAGGTGAACAAATATTTGCGGTTTCGTCGGCATTCAGGACCACCTACCCGTGAAACTATTTCAGTTGTAATTCGGTGAACTTACCAACGGGTCCCCCAAAAGCCTACTCTCGTATTCTTCGGGCGGAGTGGCGTATTGTCATGGAAGGTCTCCTTCCGAAGCTTCTCCGCACCGCAGGATGTGCCAAACCTCAATCGTTTCTGTCACCGGCAAAACGCCCGTTTTTCACACAGGTGCAAAAGAAATGTTTTTGCCGGAAGTCCTGTCGTATTTCTCCTGAGTCTGACCTGCTCCCCTTGGAGTCCGCGTTTATAAGTTGGCTCTGTTCGGGTTTTGGTTCTCTCTTGACCGTTGGTGATACTCCCGCGGGGTGAGTCCGTCGAGGCTCGAGTGCGGTCGGTGATGGTTGTAGTCGTCGCGCCATGCCGCGATCAAATGGCGGGCATGGCGCAGGTTTGGGAACAGGTGCTCATTGAGGCATTCATCCCGCAGACGACCATTGAAGCTCTCCACGAAGCCGTTCTGCATCGGCTTGCCTGGCGCGATGCAGTGCCACTCGATCTGGCGGTCTTCCTGCCATTGGGGCATGGCGTTCGACGTCAGCTCGGTGCCGTTGTCGCTGACCACCATGCAAGGGAAGCCGCGCATCTCGGCGATCCGGTCCAACTCCCGGGCGACACGGATGCCGGAGATCGAAGTGTCGACGACTGTCGCCAGGCATTCCCGGCTGAAGTCGTCGATGACACACAGGATGCGGAACCGGCGGTCGTCCGCCCTCATCGCTCAACCTCTTCGTCCATCCGACCCCCCTGGAATTCGGCGCTTTTCCGCCGGGCTGCCGGGTGGGATCTCCCGGGGCATTCAGGAACCGCAGGAGGGTGTCGTGACGGAACCTTCCGGAAACGGCCATTGAATCAATTCGTTAGGGTCTCGCCTGTCCTCACATGTGGATGAGCGGGAACCGGCGCCCTCTTTTTCAGCGCCCTGAATATTTCTTAAGCACCTGAAAACAAACGTGGGAACCGGGCTCGTCTCTCGGCAGTTTCCGGATCACCTCATGAAACCAAAAGGTGATACCATGACCTCGAAAACAT
>NZ_CANKYW010000015.1 GCF_947488135.1 uncultured Marivita sp.
TTACATGTTGCAGGTCTATGATCGTGTGCTGGCCAGCCGGAACGAAAACACGCTTTTGATGATCTCGGGTATCGCGGTGCTGCTGCTGATCACCTACGGGTTTCTGGAATACATCCGCTCCAAAATGCTGGTTCGGGCAGGGTTGCAGTTCGACGACATGCTGGCCAATCCAGCGTTTAACCGTGTTGTACGTAAGCAGTTGCTGGCGCCGAACTCTGGTGCTCACACTACGCTGCAGGACGTGGATCGAGTTCGGGAATTCTTGACAGGGCAGGGAATCCTGGCGTTTTTCGACGCGCCTTGGGTGCCCCTGTTCCTGGCGCTTTGTTTTGCCTTCCACCCGTGGTTAGGCCTTGTCGCTACGGGCGGTGCCCTGATCATCTTTATCCTTGCTCTCGCCAATGAATTCTCCACGCGTGGCCTTTTGCAAGAGGCGGGAACGGCCAATATGGGGGCAGCGCATTTCGTTAACACCACGGTTCAGAACGCAGAAGTGATCCGCGCGCTTGGCATGGAAAAGCCGCTAACCAACCGCTGGCTCAAGCAGCATGATGACGTGCTGTCGGCGCAGGCTAGGGCGAGTGGCCGGGCAGGGGCCATCATGGCCTCGACCAAGTTTGTGCGTATGTCCCTGCAAATTGCTATACTCGGAACGGGTGCCTATCTCGCGATCCACCAGCAGATTTCACCCGGTATCATGATTGCGGCGTCTATCGTGATGGGGCGGGCCCTTGCCCCGGTCGAACAGGCGGTCGGCCAGTGGAAGCAGTTCGTCGCCGCGCGTCAAGCGCACAAGCGGCTCACCGAGATTTTCAATGCGCTCGGCGATGAAGACCAGCGGATGGAGCTTCCAGCACCCAAGGGTAACCTTGTGGTTCAAAACCTTATCGCGATGGCACCAGGTTCCAAGACGCCGATCCTCAAGGGCATTTCATTCAACCTAGCGCAGGGCGAAGTGCTGGCGGTGATCGGACCTAGCGGATCCGGCAAGTCGACGCTGGTGCGCCACCTGGTCGGGGCGATGCAGCCGCAATCTGGGTCTGTGCGCCTTGAGGGTACGGAACTGCACCATTGGGACGCCGATCAGCTTGGCCGGTACATGGGCTACATGCCCCAAGACGTGAAGCTTTTCCGCGGCAGCGTGGCAGAGAATATTTCTCGCTTCCTCGAAGATGTTGACGACAAAGAAATCGTGGCTGCTGCTACCCTTTCGGGGGCGCATGAAATGATCGCGACATTGAGTGATGGCTATGATACTGACGTGGGCGATGGTGGCAACGGTTTGTCTGGCGGCCAGCGTCAGCGCGTCGGTCTTGCTCGGGCCGTATTCCGCGAGCCCAGCCTGATCGTGCTTGATGAGCCAAACTCCAACCTTGACGCACATGGTGAACAGGCGCTGGCTAACTGCATCCAAGAGATGAAGCGGCGCGGTAAGACTGTGATCCTGGTTACGCACAAGGCCAACCTCTTGGCCCTGTCCGATAAATCCTTGATGCTGGTAAATGGAGCTGTCGAGAAGTTCGGCCCAACCCGAGAGATTTTTGCACAGATGCACAATGGCCAAGCCAAAAATGATGCCGCAGCCACCAAGCAGAGCTCAACTGTTGTCAACATGGCTGACACACCTCGGAGCTGATCCCGAATAGTTTAAAGATGAAACCGCTCTCAAGGAGCTTGATGCTAGATGGCAAAGAAACCGAGCCCGAAACCCGTCGCTCTGGCGGGGTATGTCCTGATTTTCCTCACCTTCGGTGTGCTGGGAAGCTGGGCCGCCGTGGCCAAGCTCGACAGCGCCGTTGTGGCACCGGCGACCATTTCTCTCGAAGGGAACCGCCGCGTCGTGCAGCATTTCGAAGGCGGGATCGTCGAGGAAATTCACGTCGCCGAGGCGGACTCCGTTCAGGAAGGTGACGTACTGCTGCGTCTGAACTCGGTCGAGGCCCAATCCAATCTCGACGTTCTGTCCACCCGTCTGGACGTGGCCCGCATGATCGAGGCGCGTCTTCTGGCCGAGCGCAAGCTGGCGGAGGAGATCGAGTTTCCGGCGGACCTCGTGTCCGGCGAGAACCAGATCGTCGGCGCGGTCAGGGACGATCAGCTCGACCTGTTCCGCGAGGGTCGGTCGATCCTGAAGTCTCAGGAAAATATCCTGAAGGCGCGGGCTGGTCAGATCGAGGTGCAGATCGAAGGTCTGGAGTTGCAGAAATCCGCCTTCCAGCGTCGGATCGATAACTACACAGAGATGCTCGACCGGATGCGCGACGGTGAAAGCCGCGGTCTGATCCAAGGCAACGTTCTGAGCCAGCGCGAGGATGAGCTGATCGAGATCGAGGCCAATCTGGGCCAGGTCATCTCGGACATCGCGCAGGCGCGGGCCAGCATCGGCGAGACCGAGTTGCAGATCCTGCAACTGACGCAGGAGTACCGTCAGAAGGCCAATACCGAACTCGAGCAGATCCGCGCCGAGATCAGCGAATTGCAGGAGCGCCGCAAGGTGGCGGCGGACGTGCTGAACCGCACGGAGATCCGCGCTCCGGGATCGGGCACGATCCAGAACCTCAAGGTACACACGGTCGGATCGGTGGTCCGTCCGGGTGACGTGCTGATGGAGCTGGTGCCCGAGGATGAAGAGCTGATCATCAACGCCCGGGTGTCGCCGATCGACAAGGACAATGTGGCGCCGGGTCTGTCGACCGAAGTGCGCTTCACCGCGTTCAAGACCAAACTGACGCCGATCATGCTGGGCTCCGTGGAGACCGTGTCGGGCGATGTCATCACGCCGGACAATCCCAACGAGCAGCCGTATTTTCTAGCGCGCGTTGCAGTGGACGAGAATGAGATTCCCGAAGAGATCACAGACCGCATAACGGCCGGCATGCCAGCGGATGTGATCATCACCACTGGTGAACGCACTGTAGCGAATTTTATCGTTTCGCCCCTGATGGATGCGGTGCGCAAGAGTATGATCGAAGAGTAGGGCGCAGCCGTACTTGGTTCATGCTGAACATTGAAATTCGGCCAGCATTGATTGTGAAATTTGCCATGGGCCTGAAGAAGCTCATTGAGCTATGCAAGTCGTGTGCCGTCATTCTGAATTAGGGACAACACAGACGTCAACAGTATGTGTTTTTTTGGGCTCCGTGAATGCCTAAGCAATCATATCATAGCTGTCAAAATCGCTACGGAGCCCGATAGTGGCAACAACGCCGCCATCATCTAAGCTCCAGCTCATGACATGTAACTGCTCGCCTTGACCACCTAGAAAGCTTTCAGAGTCTAAAAATACATAATCGCGATCTGTCCGAATGACTTCGATGCTATCGATACGGCTCAGAAGGAAATGAACAAAGTCAGCAGCCTCTTCACCAAAGGCAGACTTGTTTTCTGTGGCAACTGATATCGAAAGGGCTGTATCAATCAGGCTCTTGATCGAACGACCTGCCGACACTGGCAGTGGAGCAAGTGATCCTGTAGTTGTGCCAATCTCGAATGTGCTGCCACTTTCTACGTTTGGGTTGTCTGAAATAGCATACCCGAGCTCGATGAGCGGAATATCGAGTATGTCAAACGAGGCAAATATCTTTTGGCCACCCATGACAAAACTTTCAAGTGGCGTCTTCCAGATTTGAAGCAGCTCCTCGATATTCTCTGCCGAGATCATTGCCAAATTCTTGTCGTTGGACCCGACTTCACCTTTTGGAAGCAGGTAAATGTGTTCGTGGAAATCGCCTGCATCTTCCAACGGGACCCTAAGATCTTCTTCCGGAATGTCGATCACGATCTTAGAGTTGGATACGGTTTTGATTTCCCCTTTTCCGGCCAAGATAAAAATAGCATCGCCTGAGTTTTGACCATCCTCAAGAACGGCAGAGAGTTCTTCGCCATTAGTATTTTCAGAGAAGGCATCATCGAGGAAATTAACCAGGTGTAAAAACGCATCTTCGATCGCGCCAGCTTCGGGAAGTGCAGGACTATCATCCTTTTCCACCGAAGAATTGCTGAGAAAAGCCAGAGCTTTTTCCATGTCTACCACGATGTTCTGTGCGGTTTCGGACAGGCTGTGCTCAGATATCAGGCCTAAGGCGATTGCTATGGAACTCAGCCCCACCACATAGCTGTTGGGTATGATAGCGAGGCCTGTCTGGCTCAACATCTCCTTCGGCGTAGCGGTGGTCTGTCCAGATGCCACTATCTGGGGTTCTTGTGCCACAGAAGGACCGTCAGCGTTTGTCTGAACTTCTGCAGCTGTGTGTGTCTCAATCGAAACTTGTTGGGTTACGCCGCCAAACGCGATGAGCTCATCTGAGGATGGATTTTCATTCTGGCCATCGTCACCAGTATCTTTCACCAAAAGAACAAGGTCTTCAGAATCTAAGAAGAGGGTCCAAACGAGAGCTGCAAGCAGTGTGGAGGGATGTAGTCTAACCTTACCGCCACGTTCCAGACGGACCACACGATGGTTGTCAGTGGTTCCATTTTCTAAATTCCCACTCGGCACTTCCCGACGCGTAAAATCGGAGATTAAAGCTTCGAAGTCATGCCCACGGAGTGGTTGGTTTAGATTGGGGCTGTCGAGGACGTAAAGACCGTCTATCCGACAAAAATGAATGAAGACATTGCCATCTTCATGGCAGAAGACGAACCAAGGATCTCCCTCGTCGCTCAGGCCACGTTCAGTCTCGCTGACAATACCGGCAGCATCTAAAATATGTTTGACTCGGAAGAGGGTAGCGAGCTCTTGATTGCTCCAGTCACGGGAAATCTGCGCGGTTTTTTTCTCGCGTGCCGGAAATTTGACAGTATCAAGATCAAAATGCCCTTCCGGTGTTTTTCTGAATGACAGAGTTTTATCGCGCTCCTCAAGAAAACATTCGTCAGGCATTGAACTGTCTTTGAGTCGGAATGTTAGGATATCTGCCATAAATTCTGCTCAAGTAGTTTGGAAAGCTCTAAAGGCTTTGTTGCTCATGCTCTTCCGACAGCACTGGTCCATTTTTGATGGGTGTCTAAATGGCGTCTTCTTCGAACAAGATTTTATAGGTCAAGGGTTCGTAGTAGCGAAGAAGCTCTCGAACAAAGTTTCTCGGCTCCTGCCCAAGCGCTACAGCCCATTCAGCATAGCGATACGCAGGAATTTTTCCACGACCGTTTTCGAGCTGCGAGATGAATGTGTAGTAGTCCAGATTCAGGCGGGCTGCGAGATCGCGTTGTGACAAGCCTTCAGCTTCGCGCAGAGACTTCAGCCAATGGCCCAGAGTTGCACGTTGTTCTTTTGCTTCTTCAGGCGTCGATTTGTGTAGTTCAGCAAGCATAGATTTACCCTTGAGTGGCAGCATAGGGATAAACGAGTGTTTAGTACTTCACTATATAGGTAACCTTTGCCCATTGCAAAGCCTGTCAAAAGGGTGGGGGATACCGCGTTGCTGGTGCGAGCCATGCCAGGGATCAGCCAAGGCATCCTGCTGAAGAAACTGACAGAAACTCACTTGGACCTCACGTCATGGAGAATGGGTCGTCGATTACGCCGACGAGTTCGATGAGGAATTCCCCGTTGTTGGGGTCCAGCGCCGCGGTATGGATTTGATCAGTCTCATTTATCGCGGCTTGGATGCTGGTGGCACTGCCGTCATACAGGCTCATCACCGCAATCGTATCATCATAGTTTGACAGACCCTTGATGGCCGAGAAGTACACGCCGATGTCGGTCTTGTCAGCGAGATATTCCGCATCCGAAGCACTCCCGGTAGCTGCTTTTGCTCCATTCAGAACGGCCAAGATGAAGATGGCAGGTGTCATCTCGGGGTTTGTCTCGAGCTGGTTGACCCAGTATGGCCCGGATGGATCACGCCCGAGTACGTTGTTGAAGACGGCGTTCACGAACGCCTGAGTGTCGGCAAGGTTGCCCTCTGCATCCAAGTATGCCGAGTAGGTTGTTTGGATTTCCACCTGGTTGAAGAAGCTTTCCGCAATCTCGGGCAAGGTCATGTCGTCTGCGAGCCGGTCCGCCCAATAAAGCAGGCCCTTGGATGCTGGGGCGCGGTTAAAGTAAGCGATGTAGAGTTCAACAATTGCGGAGAAATCCTCTGCAGTCAGTTCAACAGCGCCTGCGCGAATACCTATGTAGAAATTGCCATCTGAAAACTGCAGATTCTCAGTATCGATCAGTGTGTCCATGCCATCTGCGGATGGCCGTCGATCCGTAACTGTTGTTCCGTTGGGCGAGAACTGCAGAGTGTAAGAAGCTTGGTTGCCGGAATAAACTGCAGTGTCTGTCCCCATACCGCCGAAGAATGTGTCGTCGCCAACCCCGCCTGTAAACTGATCATCGCCGCCAAAGCCGAAAGCTACATCCGTTCCGATGCCGCCATCAAATGTATTGGCGAGATCATTAAGATAGAACCAGTCGCCTTCGTCAGAGCCATCAACCTCACCCTCAAGACTAACGACAAAGGTTGGGTTGGAATTACGAGACCCGATAATAAGTGCGTCTAGCGCATCCGCTAAGCCTGGAAGAATATCCGTGATAGCACTGATCACAGAACTGTATTGGGCAAGTGCCAATGCTTCAAACGATGAGAGTTCCACATCATTCGTTGTAGTCAGAGCCGTGCCGTAGGACTGGAGCGCTTCGAGCGCGGAGGCAGCAGCAACCTGTACAGCAGCCTCTGCTTGCTCAAAATCCGCTGCGGACGCGCCGTTATCGGCGATCTGATTAATCAAGTTTGTCTGGGTTTGAAAAAACGCAACGACGGCATTGCCAGCAGCCTCGCCAACCAAGGCCCAAAGTTCCGCAAGCGTGGTGCCGCTGAAACTGTTGGCTCCAGGAATGAACCAGTCCCCGGTTGCAGGATCGATAGTGAATGTGGGGGATGTGAACAGCCCACTGTTTTCTTCCCAGAGAAGGTCGATCAGACGCGCCTCAGCGTCTGCAAAGGCTTGCTGAAGCTCGTCCTCGATAGTGCCGCCGTCGCCATCCAGCCCCTCGACCTCAATCAAGAGTGTGCTTCGCGGAACACCCGAAAGTGCTGCACGAGCCACGTCGAACGCCTCGGTTATTAGGCTGAAGTCACCATCGGCCCAATCCTGAAGAAAGGCCAAGGCCTCCGCATCAAGATTAGCCGTCACCTGCGGATTATTCAGCAGGCCCTGGATCGTTGGTCGATTGGCTTGCAATGCTTGTTCTGCAACGTTCAAAAGGTCGAGATACTCGCCAACTGTTAACTGGAACAAACCTTCGATCGTTGTCGGCGCTGTGAGGCCCCCAAAACTGGCAATCGGTGCCAATGAGGCAAGTGACGCTGCCAATTCTTGTTCAAATTCGTTTTCCATAGTCAATCACTCACATTCTTTCTGAAGCAATGAACAGTACTCAGAAGGATTCCCGGAAAAAGTCAACAATTTTAAAGTACTACTGAGAAGGGTTTAAATGAATACCGTCCATCGGCTTTATGCGGTGGGCTCAGTTATTCGATTCAGGTGTCCCGTGTTCTTATGGGTTTCCGCGATGCCGGTGGTCTGCTACCTAGCGCGAACCTTCTCCGGGTTGTGATACCACTGGTTCGTCCTACAGCTTGGTGTGGGTGCATGGAATACATCCCTTGGAACATCAAATGGCTCTGCACAATGTCCTCTCAAGACGCCGCCCGAAAGGTGAACGGAGCAAAAAGCCTCCAATGTTTTCTCCCTTGGACCGTTCCAATATCTCGTGGTTTTGGAACAGGTATCTAAAATCGAAGACGCCCTGGTTGTTTCTTGTCTTGGGGATGATCACGATTCAGGGCCTAGTCTACCAACAGTTTCTATCCCTGACAGAAGATGGGCTCAGGGTCATTTTTGAGAGCGGTGCGGTATCTGATCTGGTGCGGGTTTGCGGCATCGTATTTTTCCTGTTTACGACGCGCGCGCTCATGTCGTATCTCATTCCGCGCCTTTCCGTATCGCTTGCGAGCGATGCGGTGATGAAGATGCGGCGGGATTTGATCGATCACCTCATGACGCTGGATCTGGCCTTTTTCGAACGCACCCAATCGGGTGATATCATTTTGCGACTGGTGAACCAGTCACAAGCGTTGAGCCAGTTTGTAGGTCAGGCAACTGTAAATGCAGTGCGAGATGCCGCGACGATCCTGATCGTGTCAGGTTATCTCGTCTACAAGTCACCAGTTCTGTTCCTGACAGCCCTGATCATTCTTCCAACAATCCTACTTCTGCTGCAGCACGTCTCGGCGGCCATCAAGCATATTCAGTCCACAGCGGAAAACGCGATGGGGGCTTACATGACCGGGATTGATGAGATGTCGTCTGGCATGCGTACCGTCAAGATTGCGGGCCAGGAACCAGTAGAACGTGCACGTCTTGTGAAGGCGACAAAGGAGATCCGCAGCATTTCAATACGTCTACAGGCAGCCCAAGCATTGGTCATGCCAGCCATCGATATGATGGCTGCATTTGTTTACGTACTGGTCATCGGTGGCGGTGGCTACATGGTCTTGTCTGGGGAGTATGGGCTCGATGGAGCAGGGATCATTGCCTATCTTCTCGGGTTAGCGTTGATATTTGACCCGGCGCGCACGTTGGCTGGTTTTTTTGCGAAGCTACAAGCCAACCTGATCCTTCTGGATGGTATTCGTAGCCTGTATCGCGAGACACCTATCATCACAGATGCCCCAGATGCGCACGATAATTTCGATCGAGCGGGCGATATCAAGCTCGAAGATGTGCGCTTCAGTTATGACGCTGACCACCCGCTATTCGACGGTCTGTCGATGAAGTTTGAGGGTGGGAAAGTATCCGCCATCGTGGGGGCAACCGGCTCGGGCAAGACCACAGTGCTGAGTCTTCTCACCCGTCTTTATAACGTCGATGAAGGGTCTGTGAGCATTGGAGGCACCCCCATCAACACGTTGAAGATCAAGGCTCTGCGTTCATCCTTTTCCGTGGTTGCCCAGGATATCGTGATCTTCAACAGCTCTCTAAAGGACAACATCCGCTACGTGCGCCCTGACGCAACGGACGAAGAAGTGCGTGCCGCAGCAGAGGCTGCAGAGATCATTGACCTGATGGATGCGCGCGGAGACAAACCGCTTGGTCCCAAAGGTAGCCAGCTTTCTGGTGGCCAAAAACAGCGTATTGCCATCGCACGGGCGTTCTTGAGAGGTTCCCCAATCCTATTGCTCGATGAAGCAACCTCGGCTTTGGATCAAAAAACCGAAGACAAGGTCAAACGTGCGTTGAACCGATTGTCAAAAGGCAAAACCACCCTGATCGTAGCACACCGGTTGTCGGCCATCACCCATGCAGACTGGATCTATGTGCTGGATGCAGGACAAGTGGTGGAGCAGGGAACCCACGAAGACCTATTGGCACAACAGGGACTTTACGCCGGGATGTACGGAGCCCAGAAGCAGAGCTACGGCTAGAACAAGCGCCAACCATACTTGCAGGGCGGCAATCGGATTGCTGTCTCGGCACTGACTGAAAAACCTTGTCTGGAACACGGGCGACCGTCTCCCAAGTGATTGACACTCAGGGCCAGACGCTTCGTGATGGCGCAGTGAGGAAGGCCGGGGACCTCGGCCCTGGGATTTTGGAAGGCATATGCGCAGCGCAACATACGCGACGGCACTGACCCTGATGCTCGGCTGGCTGCTCTGGATCGGCAAGCCTATCCTGCTGCCGGTCTTCGCGGCGGTGATCTCGGTCTATATCCTGTCGACGGCGGCGGCGAGCATGCAGGCCCTGCCGGTGCTTGGTCGTCTGCCGGCCTGGGCGCGGCGGGGGTTGATCCTGATCCTTTTCACCATTGTCGTGGTGATGCTGTTCATCCTCGTGATCAACAACCTTGTGCAGGTGGTGGCGATCCTGCCGCAATACGAAAGCAATCTCGAACAGCTCATCAGCCGCAATGCGAGCCTCCTGGGGATCGAGAACGAACCGACCTGGGAGAACCTGCGGCGCGCGACGCTGGACCAGATCGACATGCGCGCCTGGATGGCCCCGGCGCTTTTGTCCCTGCGCGGCTTCGGCGTGACGCTGTTTCTCGTCGTGCTCTATTCCAGCTTTTTCATCGCCGAACGCGGTGTGATGGCGCGAAAGGTTATGATCGCCATGGGCGACGAGGCGGTGGGGCATCGGGCGATCGCGCTCTTGTCCCGGATCAACGAGCGGATCGGGCAGTACCTGTTCGTCAAGACTGTGCTCAACGTGATCCTGGGAGCGATCTCTTTCGTTATCATGCTGCTTCTGGGGATCGAGTTCGCGCTCTTCTGGGCGGTGCTGATCGCGTTCCTGAACTACATCCCCTATATCGGCTCGATGATCGGGGTGATCTTCCCGGTTCTGCTCAGCCTCGCGCAGTTCGGCACCCTGTCGATGGCGGGCGCCGTGATGGTATCGCTGACCGCCGCGCAGATCTTCGTCGCCTTCATCCTCGAGCCCCGGATGATGGGGCGCGCCTTCAACCTGAGCCCTTTTGTCGTTCTGCTGGCTCTGGCGTTCTGGAGTACACTTTGGGGTTTGCCTGGCGCACTTTTGGCGGTTCCATTGACGGTGAGCCTTGTTCTTGTGCTGGCCGAAGTCAAGACGACTTATCCGATCGCGGTACTTCTGTCGGCGAATGGTAAAGTCTGATGCGCTTGAGGGAACGGCGTCGTGCGGTTGAACCTGAGCCCTGTTCCTGCCAGTTTCAGCGGCCTCGCTATGATATTTGGTAAGCGCAACAAGGCAAACAAGCCAACCATGAATGTTGTGATGCATGTTCCCAAGACAGGGGGAGCTTCGGTTTCTGCGGGGCTGCAGAAGACATTCGGAACGGAGAGAGTTCTAAGATGCGACTGGTTTGACCAGTTGGTGAAACACTCGAAGAAGAATGGTCTGTCTGGATATGACATCGTGATTTGCCATTTAGGCGGTCGGGAGCTGTCTTATCTCAGAGATGATTTCAATCTGAAAATTTCAACATTCCTGCGGGATCCTATCGAGCGCGTATTTTCAAATTACCGATTTTGGCGACAGACTGCCTTTGATGTCATGTTGGATGTTGATGGTGTCGGGAAAATACCCATGATCGATCCAACACTTCACTGGAAAGACGATCTTGATCGCATACTTTTGCGATCGTCCGAAATCTGGAAATACCGAGAACTTGTCGACGTCGCGACCTGGCAGTTCGCAACGTCGATTTACGAGCGGACAGGGCGTAGTCAAAACCAAGCGCTATCAGAAGCGAAGCGTCGGCTGAGAACCATGGGTTTTGTTGGGTTTCAAGCAAGCCTACATGCCGATTATGTCAGGCTTGCATCGACGATCGAAGGAACTGCAGTTCCGGAGCCACTTGAGAAAATCAACCGCACCGAAAAGCAAGATGGGCTCGTATTGGATGATGATGCTCGCTCGTTAATCACTAAATACAATGCCTTGGATGTTGAGCTTTATGAATGGGCGTGCACTCGGTTCGCCACAACAGGAAGCCACACTGCTTGAAGCCTGCGCTGCGGTTTCTGGTGATACGCTTCACACGAGCTATGCCGGGAAATGGGTGACGGTGTTTGAGAAGGCGGCGTATCGTGGCGGGTGATCAAGCCTGCCAGAACTTCCAAAAGGAACGATACGCCTATGACGATCGATACCGACATCATTGCCCTGCGTCAGCCGGAATCTGTTTACGATCCTCTGACCGAGATTGCCCGAGATGGCGCGCGCCGGATGCTGGCCGCTGCACTTCGGGCCGAAGCCGACGCCTTCGTCGCACAGCATGCCGAAGACATCCTGCCGGATGGCCGCCAGCGGGTCGTTCGTCATGGCTATGGGCCGGAGCGCAGCATACAGACCGGGATCGGAGCGCTCGATGTCCGGCGTCCGAAGGTGCGTGACCGCGCATCCGCACCGGATGATGAGAAGGTTCGGTTCACCTCCGGCATCCTTCCCAAATGGGCGCGACGCTCGAGGAGCCTCGATGCCCTGCTGCCGGTGCTCTACCTTCGCGGTATCTCGACGGGAGACTTCCAGGAGGCGCTGGCTGCGCTGCTCGGTGCGGACGCGCCGAACCTGTCGCCGAGCGTGATCTCGCGCCTGACCGAGGAGTGGCAGCAGGAATATGACCGATGGCAGCGCCGCGATCTCTCGGCACGCCGGTATGTCTACATCTGGGCGGACGGCGTCTACCTCCAGGCCCGGATGGAGCCTCAAGCCGAGTGTATCCTGGTCATTCTTGGGGCTACGCCAGAGGGAAAGAAGGAGATCGTCGGCTTTCAGGTTGGCGTTCGCGAGAGCGCGCAGAGCTGGCGTGAGCTGCTAGTCGACATCAAGTCTCGTGGCCTTGCGGTTCTGCCGGAGATAGCGGTTGGCGACGGGGCCATGGGCTTCTGGAAGGCGCTTGACGAGGTGTTCCCCGGCACACGTCATCAGAGATGTTGGGTTCACAAGATCGCCAACATTCTGAACAAGTTCCCGAAGTCCATGCAGCCTACGATAAAGGCCGATCTGCGCGAGATCTGGCAGGCCGACACCCGCGCCGCGGCGGAAGCCGCCATGGACACCTTCTCCGAAAAATACGGGGCGAAATACGAGAAGGCGGTCACCTGCCTTACGAAGGACAGGGAGGCGTTGCTCACTTTCTACGACTTCCCGGGTGACCACTGGGACCATTTGCGCACGGGCAACCCCATCGAAAGCGTTTTCGCCACCGTTCGGCATCGGACAGTGCGAACCAAGGGGGCGCTGTCGCAGAAGACGGCAAAGCTCATGGTCTTCAAACTCGTTCAGGCGGCCGCAAAGACATGGCGCCGCCTGAAGGGCGCCAATCAGTTGCCTTTGGTCATCAAAGGCGTCACATTCACCGACGGTGTCGCCGAGAATGACACCGCAAACCGCGCCGCTTGATCAGGTCGCGTCACCCAAATTCCGGCATAGCTCTCCTCACACCCATACATGCCGGAAATTTTCAAGCTTACCGCACCTGAGGAAGCGATCGGGCGAGCCTTCGCAATAAAACGAAGCGCGCGCTCTGAAAAATGCTTGATCAGGTCGCGTAACCTTGTGACTACCTAGTTGGCGGCAGGTCTTTTGAAGCGTGTCAGCCTGAGCTTTGCGAACGGCTCAAGACGATTAATTACAGCCATGAGAGAGCCGATGTGGAAATCATTCTTTGGGCCTGACCGCAGAAAAACGGCCTCTCATAAGCTTCACGATCCAGAAAATCCCTGTGACGGTGAGTTTGATCCGATTGCAAGCAAGGCAGACATTCTCTCGTGCTTCCGGATAATTCTTGGCCGCAAACCAAATTTGGAAGAATGGCCTGGTCACTCTTCTCGGGCTGGTGAGCTCTTGGAAGACATTGTCCGCACCTTCGTCAACAGCCAACAATTTAAAAGCCGTGGATTATTGAACCCGGAAATTCCAAAAAATATTGTACATGCTGATACTGGCCGCTTCATCATCTGGGCCAATGCCAGTGACCCGGTAATCGGTGCACCAGCTCTTGCGGGTCGTTACGAGCCACATGTGGCAAAGGTGATTTCAGATACCCTGAAACAGGGCGATACGTTCGTCGATGTGGGTGCGAATATCGGTTACTTCTCACTGCTCGCATCTTCGATCGTGGGGTCTACAGGCCGAGTTTACTCGATAGAACCAAATGATCTTAACGTTAAACTCCTGGAAAAAAGCCGATCCGAAAACGGCTTCGAACACCTCAGAGTTCTTCAAATTGGAGCGTCCGAGCATATCGAGACACTCTTTTTGCATGCTGCGAGTGGCAATGGCAGTACAGGGGCCTTGCAATCCGACCAGATTTTTTCAAGTCGAACGATCCCAGGCATACCTTTGGATCTTGTACTGGCTGATCGCTCCAGTCGAATCCGCCTTCTAAAAATTGATGTTGAGGGTTTCGAATACAAGGCCCTGTCTGGAATGCGCAGTATTTTGGAGGCCGATCAACCAGACCTTGTGATTGAATTTGCTCCCAAAGGCCTGCAGGGCATTGATGGGAAAGGTTTTCTGGATTGGCTTGCTGCACAAGGGTATCAGTTCAGAATCATTCCGAAAAATGGCACTTTGGGAGCAGTGATCGCTCCTGAAAAAGTTCTAGACGCGTGGCGCTCAGCCGGTGTGGATCATATCGATATTTTGGCATGCAGTGCAGGTCATAAGTAGAATTTTAATACAAGATATCATGATCTTGCGAACGTTTTGAGCGTTTGGTGAGAGATATACTTGAAGTGATAAATCTGGATCAAAACAGGCAATCGCATCAAGATTTTTGATTTGGACACGGCGACGAGACCGAAGGTCTTCGGGGGGGGGGGCTGTTCCTTCTTGCCCAGCGGCTGCTGGGAAAAACCAGATTACGACACAACTGTTCCTGTTTCTTGCCCTAGTCTTTCCTTAGGTATTTACTGGGGGTTCGAACTGGGGAGTTCGGAGTGTCTGCTGCCACTGCCAGTGA
This sequence comes from uncultured Marivita sp., assembly GCF_947488135.1. Lineage (GTDB taxonomy): Bacteria > Pseudomonadota > Alphaproteobacteria > Rhodobacterales > Rhodobacteraceae > Marivita. The sequence goes on from NZ_CANKYW010000015.1 coordinate 14,444, forward strand.
TCTGGAACGATACATGCTGGATCTCGTCAACGAGGAGCGCACAAGCCGCGGCTTGAATGCTCTCGTGCTTGATCAGGTCTTGAACGCATCCGCGGATGTACATTCAGCATGGATGCTGGATAATAATGTCTTCAGCCATACTGGCATCGGAGGGTCAACGCCAACGCAACGTATGGAAGCTGAAGGGTTCGACCTCTCCGGGTCATGGCGTACTGCTGAAAATATTGCAGCGCAGAGCGTCCGTGGGGCTGAAGGGTTTTTCGATGATGTGTACGACCTGCACATTGCCTTGATGAACAGCCCCGGGCATCGGGAAAACATTCTCCTGCCTGATCTGGAAGTTGTGGGGATCGGAATCCAGACAGGTTCCTACACGTATGACAGCGGAACATATTTTTCGGTTATGGCCACGCAAAATTTTGCCAGGACTGAAGGGAGAGTGAGTCCGGATATTGCCGCACAAGCCACAACGCTAGAAAGCACCAGCCCATCACCGAATACAACCAGCATTTTGGTTGGTGATGCCACCGTTGAATACCTTCTGGGGACTCCGGAGAACGACTCGATAGTAGGGTTGGGCGGTAATGATACCTTGATGGGGGGGGCCGGTGATGACCTGATTGACGGAGGCCTTGGAATAGACACAGCGGCGTTCTCGGGAAACCAAGGATTTTACACGTTGCAGCTTTCTCCAGGCGAAACGATCGTATTTGATCGGCGCCCGTCTGAAGACGGTACGGATACTCTGCTGAATATAGAGAATCTGAGCTTTGAAAATAGCCAGCTCGAGCTAAGTAAATATGTGGGCGCAGTTGAATTATCAACCGAGGAGTTTGCGGCACTTACCGAGCTTTACATCGCTTATTTTGACCGTGCACCAGCTGCCAAAGGTCTCTTTTACTGGGCGACAGAGCTTTCAAATGGCATGTCTCGCGTTGAGATTGCCAAAAGCTTCTTCGTACAGCCGGAAACTCAAAAGACTTATGAAGCGTTCTTGGACGCAAATGGCGAATTGACCGATGCAGAGGGATTTGTAACCACTGTATACAATAACGTCCTTGGTCGTGATCCCAATGAGTCAGGCAAGTCGTTCTGGATCAATGAGCTCGAAAAACCTGACGCTCACATCACACCCGCGATCTTCATCTTAGCGGTTTTGAATGGCGCGAAAGCTACGACGGGAAGCAACGCAGATGCAGAGTACCTTGAGGCCAAAACAGATATAGGTGTATATTTTTCGGCCATCAAAGGCATGTCAAACTACAATGACACAATCTCCGTTATGAGTCTTTTTGATGGCAGCAGCGCCAGTGTGACCAATGCTGTGAACGAGATTGATCTCCTTCATACAGATGCGCTTGACCCCAATTCCGGAGAATTTCTGATTGAACTGGTAGGTGTCATTGACGACCCGTTTATCTGAGGGCCTGTGCCCACATCTCGCTGGTTCATATGATTGGATGGTCTCAAGGTCTTCCTTTCCGGGCATATAGTTTGACCAATTAGAGATTTATTCTACATAATCATCATTACGCGTGCGCTTTACCTCGAGGGGCGCGCGCTAGCCTGAAGTGCGATTCCTATTAGAAAACAATATGTTATCTAATAGGTGAACATTGCGAGGGAGCTGTTTATTCACAAACTTCACTTCAGGAACGCAGCCAGTCGATATCGGGGGTCCGGCCAGTACGTTCTGTTAAACGTCAGAGACGAATTTCAAATTGCTCGCATCATCGGGACAGGTCGCCAGTGTTTTCGGCTGCGTGTCGAATTCCTCGGCGATGTCTTCAAGCGACATGCCGTTGACATAGGCAGTGCCCCGGAATGCAGATCAGCGTAGACGCTTATCCGGCCGCCATCCAGATCAGCAAGACCAGAATGCCGAAGACACCCATGATCATTATTGCAAGCCTGCGCTTCTTGCGGGTTTTGGCAATGTTTTTTGGGGGAGGCGTCTTATCGATCCAATCGGCAACCGGCTGAGCCGGAGCCATTCCGAGGGAACAGCCCCAGCTCAGCGTCGTTACACGCGGCATACTCATACTCGCAATCACATTCACACTCGTACGCTTACTCGCGCTGCGTGTACCACTGAATTTCACAACACTCATTACGCTATGGGCAGGCTAGTTCATACATTATTAGTACATCTTATCTTGAATTAAAAAGGCTAATTTTAGGCAAAAGGGCTTGATGCCATGAACAGTCCCTTTCCTTTGACGAAACAACGGCAGTGGTTGATGCCCTTTCTTTAAAAAGGCGGATCATCCGATGGGCTCCGCAAGCGGAGAGATATCTGGAGAAGAAACTGAGCAGACACGATGAGTGTTACTGCCAAGCGACTGACCTGATTTGCAGTCGATGCTCGGGCGCCTGATGTCTCACGGGCGCCCGAAGCCGTCAAAAATCTGTTCTCAGCTCGTCGTCCGGGGCTTCAGACTTGTAAGGCCTAAATGTGTTGGCCGAACCGCGAGAGGCTGACTGCGATACTCAGGGTCCTCGCAGAGCCGTTCGTGCGCTTCCTTCAAATGCTGCGCCGGTACTTGCGGAAAAAGATGATGCACCAGATGGTAGCAATCGTGCCGCGGGAAAAACAGAAAACGTATGGGCGCGGGCGCCAAGACATTGCGTGAGGCCGCGAGTTCGTCCTCTTCTCCAACCAGACCGGCGTGATCGAGGCAATCGGTCCAAAAATTGATCGTCGGAAATATGTAGAATAGTGGCAAAACCACGAAGAAAACCGAGGTCAGTGGCTCCATAACCGAAAACGCGACAATCGCCACCAGAACGGCGATCTTGAGGATGTAGAACAGCAGCCCGTCTGCGCGAGACAGGTTCACCCCTGAGTACATCCGAAGATGGCGCCCTGTCAGTGGCGTCACGATGTGCCTCAGCACGGTCTTGGCGCACAGGGGGTCGTGCAGCCTCAATTTCTCGATCGCGGCCATTTCCCTATCGTTCGCGTAATCGCCAAGGTGGGCATGGTGAGACAGGTGATCATCCTTGTACCGGCGGAAGCATCCCGTCAGCAAAGAGGAGCACACCTTGCCCAGAACGACATTGTCCTCCCGGTTTTCGGCGAACGTCGAATGGCTGCATTCGTGCACGATGTTGTTCAGCCCGCGCAAACGTGTTCCGATGAAGATCGCCGTCAGGACCATCATCGCCACAGTGGCGACCGACAGTTCGAGCGACAGAAGATAGTGTCCCAGAAGAACCCCGGCCAGTGCCTGCATGACGAAGGCCAGAACAATGGCCCATGCTTTCAACCTCGTATGCCGCGTCATGCGCGCAAAATGGCGCATATACCGTTTTCTCACCTGCTGACCTGACATCGTCATTCCTTCACTTCAGTCATCGAGTGAAAGATTAACGTGTAATCAATCCGTGAACACTCTGTTTCCAAAACAGAAACAGACGATGTGACATCAATTCATAAGCGTTGCTAATTCCAAGTTAGAATATTCTGGCCAACATCCGAAGTGCGGTGATAAATGTTGTTCCAAGTCTAAACTGACATCAGTTCAGCTAATGCGCGGGGCGAAAAATTTGTTGAAGTTTGACTACGATGCAATTGTCGCTTTGGCCGCTGTGGTGCGCGAAGGCCGCTTTGATCTGGCGGCACAGTCGCTGAATGTCACGCAATCTGCGGTCAGTCAGAGAATCAAGCAACTGGAAGACAGGGTGGGGTCGGTGCTGATCGTGCGCGGCCGTCCCTGCGTCCCGACGGAGGCCGGGGTTCAACTCTGTCGGTATGTCGAGCAGGTCGAACTGCTGCAATATGAATTGAATGCGCGGATGAATGCGCTCTCCGGGACGGCAGGGAACGCCGCAGCACGGATCAGGATTTCCGTGAACAATGACAGTCTTGCCACTTGGTTTCCCAATGTCATCAAGAGAGCGAAGAATGAGCTCGGCATTCGCTTCGACATATTTCCGGATGATCAGGAGCATACCGAAAACCGGCTCAAGACCGGTGAGGCGCTTGCCGTCGTCACGGCGATGGAGACGCCTGTGCAAGGGTGCCGCCGCGTTTCGCTGGGGGCAATGGACTATATTGCTGTGGCGTCACCAGAGTTCTTTGATGCCAACTTCTCCGATGGCGTGTCACTTGAGTCGCTGAAAGGTTCAGCCTGCCTTGCTTTCGACCGCAAGGACACCATCCAAGACCAGTGGATGATGAACTGTTTTGGTGAAACGGTCGAGGTGTCGACGCATATGATGCCCTCTTACGAAGGCTATGTCGCGTGCTGCCTTAACGGGACGGCTTGGGGGCTTGTTCCGAGCGTTGCGGCGCAACCGCACATTGAGCAGGGCGAGCTCATCGAACTGAGTCCCAAGAATTTTGTCCGGGTCTCGCTACATTGGCAGACCAGCACGCAGTCCAGCGAAATTCTGAGACGATTGGGCGATCTGGTCCTTGAAGTCGCGAAGGCTCATCTGTCGCCGGATATGTACCGGGTCGACTAGCAACTGTTTTTGTTGCGTCACCTCTCAAGCGCGCTGAGCTGTAAGCTCTCATACCGTAGACCCGACTCCCCTGCCCTCCTCCAGAAACGTTTCCAACAGATGCGCGACCATCTCGCCGTTGGTTTTGCGCATGGCCCGGCAGAGTGCCCGCAAGCGGAGATACTCGTCCTGTCACATCCGGATCGACATCTGCACGGTTGGTGGGGATGCCCGGGTTTTGACACGGGACGCTTCGAGGTCCTGGCGTTCAAGCTGAGCCAGGTGATCGAGATACTCCTTGGTCAGGCTGCTCTTGGGCGTGAGATTCTTGGCGTAGGGAATTCTCTGGTGCTTGCTCATCATGGTCGATCTCTTGTTGAAGTGACCTGACCAATGACGACCGGATCCCGTGTAAGGAAGCCACCTTACTGGGGATGCGGAAGAAAGCTCCCTATTTCCTGCCATCTTCCTTCTCCTTGAGGTGGTGACACCTCGGCAGGCTTGCGGCCTGAGCCCCGTTGCTGCCGGAGCTTAAGCCTCCCCGCGCTGTTGAGCCCATTTCTTGCAGAACCCCAGAAAGGCCATTTCAGGATTGCGGGGCGTGGTGCTGGCCCAGGCGCGCCATTCGGCTTCGATCACGTGCACGTCCCAGCCGGGGGCGGCGGCGCGGGCCATGTCGTAGACATCCGGATCGAGGGACGGGATCTCCACCGCTTCGGAACGGTCGTCGCCCACGGTGCCGCGGCTGCGGGCGATGAGCTGGTCCTTGTCGTCGTCGATGCGGATCTCGTAATCGGGCATGTGGTTGTACTCGGAATCTTCCTTGGCGATGGCGAGCACCAGGCGGCGGAATTCCCGCAGGGTCGATCCCGAGCCGCATTTCTTCTGCAGCACCGCCATCGACACGCGCCATTCCTTCTGGCGGCCGCAATGTTTGCGCGCCAGCTCGTAGATGCGCCGCTCCAGCGGTTTGCGCAGGCGGAAATACTCGCGGCTGAGCGTCAGCACCTCCTGCGCGCGGATCGCGTTGAAGACCCAGTCGCTGAGCTTGACCTCGACCTCCTGCATCCGCCCGTCGCGGGTTTCGCGCACGATCTTGGCGCGTTCGATGAGGCCGAAGGTCTCGAAGATCTCCTGTCCTCCGGTGGTGATGTTGGTGGAAATCCGTGTACCCGCCAGCCGCTCCATCGCGGCTTTCAGCAGGTTGTAGCCCCGCCCGGTGGTCATGCGGTTGGTGGCCTTGAGCAGGTCCGCGGCCTGAAAGCGGATCACCTGCTGCGGCTCGCGGCCTTCGTTCATGCCTTTGATGAGCGACGAGATGCAGTAGATCAGCACGTCGCGGTCATGCACCGTGGCCAGCCCGTCGACCGAGGGCTTGATGTCGATGGTGACGCCGTTGTGTTCGTAGCGCCTTGGCCGGGTGTCGGGTTTCGTCGAGAGCGAGAAGATCGGGTGTTCCATCGAGCCCATATCGCCCTTGGGCGCGGCGTCGAGGATATCGCAGACGAAGAAATCCCCCTGCGGATGGCGGTCCGGCAGCAGCGGATAGGCGGTTGTCATGGCACGCTCCTCAACGACACTTCACACACAGAGCACCGTACAACGACATTTCACACACGCCAAGGACAAAACGACACTTCACACACGGACCATTCGACACTTCACACACGCCCCGACCGGAAAACGCGAGTCCCCTCAAGGGGTTATCCACAGGGTTTCAGGCGGATCGCGGCTTTGATTCGGGAATCACCACTCTACACACGGTGAATCACCACTTTACACACGCAGAATCACCACTTTGCACACGGGGGGTGTCTGGAAGTGTCTGATGTTGTTCTGGAAAATGGCCCTCGGAGAGGGCGTAACACGAGTCTAACACTTATTAACACTCCTCAGAGCCATGATGGCTGAGGCAGAGCCGTTGAATCCGCGGAACAATGAGACTTCAAGAAGCCGAAGTTTGGCTTACGGAATTGCCTTCAGGATATCATTGGCGACATCCTCCCAACCACGCAGAGGAGTTTGGGAAATCTGGCTCTCGAGCCTCTGGCGAAGCCCGTCTTCGTTTATCATGCGATGGATGGCAGAGGTGATCGAAGAAATCGAATGAGGATCAAAATAGAGAACGAGATCCCCACCAACCTCGGGCAGAGAACTCGTCTGTGAGACCACAGCTGTCTTGCCATAACTCAAGCTCTCTCCAACCGGCAGTCCCCAACCCTCGAAGAAACTCGGCATCGCTGAGAACAGGCAATTTTGATAGAGAAATTCCAGTTCTTCATCTGAGGGACTGATAACCAGTTCAACCCAACCATACAGGTTGCCAGTCTCAGCCATGAAACGTTCAAAATCCTGATTGAGCCAACCTGGGTTGCCCGCAAAAACCAGCTTCGGAAGTTCAATACCGTCGCACAGCCGCAAACGATCCCAAGCTTGCACCAAGCCCCACATGTTCTTGCGAGCTTCCATTGTTCCGACACACAGAACATATGGGCGCTTTAGTAATGCGCGAATATCATCCTTGATACCTGCAGAGTCCGCCAACTTGTGATAAACATCCCTGTTTATGTCGGTGGGTGTCGCAACTTCCGTTTCAGCCTTTGGAAGAACGGGCACGCCTGCTTGAGCCAGAGAAACCACAGAAATTTCCTGGTTTCCTCCATACGCGTCGAGGAACTCACGCAAGTCCCGGGCCGTGGCCTCCGAATTTGCAAGATAGTGGTCTACAAACCCCATGGTCTTTCGCAGCCAGGCGTGGAAAAGCAAGGACTGCTCTGTCCCACCTATCAGTTCTGGAGCTTTGATCTGGATGAGATCATGGATCAGGAAGTAGCATGAAATGCCACGCGCCTGGGCCTCTTCCATACGTTTGAGCGGGACAGACCACGCAGCATCCGCCAAGATGATACAATCCCCTTCCTTGGCCACCTCAGAAAAATCTTGAAAGTGCTCTTTCGAGCGTGTTTTGGAACCGTGTTGTTTGGGCTTCTTGGCTGAAGCTTTCCAAGCCTCGAGTGTCGTTCTGCGTTTCTCAAAATGTTTGCGGTTGCCCATCATCGCATTCACCTCACGGATGGCCGTGTGCACAGCGAGTTTGACCGGGCTCTGAGAATATCTTCTCAGGGTTGGACGTACATTGACCGCTAGTTGTCCTCGATAAAGCGCCTCAGTCAGTGCATCAGCGGAGAGAACGCCCCCCAGGGCCTCAACCGTCTCGTAGGACACGGCATGGTAGGCTTTGGCTTTCTTGTCATGGAAGGACAGGAACACATTGTTCCCACCAACTTGGCGAGCAATGTGTTCGATCAGCATCACGGTGACACGCTGGATGCCAGACAGACGGTTTCTTTTGGCGACGTATAACCGCAGATTGGTTACGTCGAAGAAGAATTGCTTCACATCAGACCCCCCGTCACCATCCAACGGTCTCATGCCGCCCTGTCCTTGCTTTGGCAAGTCGGTTGACATCCAACCCTGCCGCATTGTCGAGGCTTACTCAATTGGCTAGAGGGAACGCATGACAGAGACCACTTTTTACCATGCTTTCGAAGCCGCGTTTCGTGGCAGCCGGGCAGAGATCCTCGCGCGATTGCAGCAATATCGGTCTTTTGCCGAACCCCTGGCCAAAAGCGCACTTCCGAAATCCGCGCTCGATCTTGGATGTGGTCGCGGGGAATGGCTGGAAACACTGAATGATTTTGGCTTCGATGGTCACGGCGTGGATCTCGACGAAGGCATGCTGTCTGATTGCCTCGCGGCAGGCCTCTCGGGCGAGTTGCGCGATGCGTTTGAAGCCTTGACAGAAGTGGAAGATGACAGTCTCGGGATATTGTCTGCCTTTCACCTGATCGAACATCTGCCTTTCGATCAGGTACGCACCATTGTCACCGATGGACTCCGGGTTTTGGCACCGGGCGGACTCCTCGTGCTGGAGACGCCCAATCCCGAGAATGTCGAAGTTGGCACAGTTACCTTTCACAATGACAGTACCCATGTTGCGCCGATCCCACCCAACGTTCTGAAATTCCTGGCTGAACATGCGGGCTATGCCCGGATCAAATTACTGCGGCTGAATGCCGAAGCAGTGTCGGATGTGATTGGACTTGAAGATGCCCTTTTCCGTGCGAGCCCCGATTACGCACTGGTGGCTCAGAAAGCAGGCTCCGATGCGCTGATGGAGGCGACCGAGGCGGCGTTCGCCAAACTGACAGGCCCATCGACGCGGGATCTGGCCCAGCGCTTTGATAAGGTGCAGCGAGCTGCCCTATCCGATATCGCCGCGCTACAGGCCGAAAACGCGGCCTTGCGCCGGCAGGTCGAGCTGCACAGCGAGCAGATTGCCAAACTCAAGAAAACCAAGAAGACGCGGCTCTACTACCGATCCAAGAAAATCGAGAAGTATCATAAGAAGATTACACGCTGGTTCACCAACCGCCGCGAATGCCGCCGTGCAAGGGCGGCAGAGGCGCGGCGGGCAGCCTCTCGCATCACTCCCAGACTCGATCGCAGCAGGCCCTGGGTGCCGGTCAGTCTTCCCGAAACGGTGCGCTGGCGCATTGAGGGGCCGTTTGACAGCACCTATAGCCTTGCGATCGTCAATCGCGAACTGGCGCGGGCTCTTGCGCGTCAGGGCGTAGAAGTGAGGCTGAAATCTTCCGAGGGGCCAGGCGATTATGACCCGGATCCGGAGTTCATGATCGAAAATCCGGATCTGTCCGGGATGCAGGATGCCAATCGAGGGCCCGTCGATACGGTCAGTCGCAATATGTACCCGCCTCGCGTGTTGGATATGGACGACACCTTACCGGGGCTGCATTCCTACGCTTGGGAAGAAACCGGGTTTCCACGAGACCACGTAGAGGCGTTCAACGATGTCTTGCGCTACATAACGGTCACGTCGTCTCACGTACGAAAAATCATGATCGACAATGGGGTGTTTGTTCCAGCCTATCCCGTGGGCAACGGAATCGATCATTTTGAGGAGATCGCACCAGAGCCGGTTGAGACCCTGCCCAAGGCAGGACGATTGTTTCTGCATGTCTCGTCGTGTTTTCCGCGCAAGGGGGCCGATGCGCTTCTGGCCGCTTGGGTACAAGCCTTTACCAACCGGGATGATGTCGCGCTTCTGATCAAGAGCTTCCCAAATCCGCATAATGACATTGCGAAGCAGATCGCGTCTCTGCGCGTCTCTCATCCGAACATGGCTCCAATCCACGTGATTGATGGGGATTTGAGCGATGGGCAAATGCGGACGCTCTACAGCTCCTGTGATGTCAGTGTCTTCCCTTCACGTGCAGAAGGATTTGGTCTTCCCTTGGCGGAGGCCCTCTTGGTTGGCAAACCTGTCCTGACCACGGGTTGGAGCGGTCAGATGGATTTTGCCGATCTGCCGTTGGTTCAAAAAATTGACTACCGTTTTGAGCAGACGGATAGCCATTTGGGCGCGGGGCTCAGCATGTGGGCGGAGCCGGATATCGAGCACATGGCAAGGCTGATGCAGGACGCGGCCAAGGCCCCTGCCCCGGCGCAAGAGGCGCGCGCGCAGACGCGAGAGCTGCTGCTGGAGCGGTTCCGTTGGGATAAGGTGGCCGAGCGCAGCCTGGAGGCTCTGCGGCACGCAGCCACGCGTCCTGAGCCGGTACCGCCAAGGGTTGGGTGGATGACCACCTACAACGCGCGCTGTGGTATCGCGACCTATTCCGAGCATCTGATCCGGTATCTGGGCCTCCCTGTGCATGTCCTGGCGGCTCATACCAAGGCTCCGGTTGAGCCTGACCTATCTCTGGATCTTCCTATCACGCGGTGCTGGAAGGAAGGACGCGAAGACGATTTCTCCGACGTGCTCTCCGTGATCCGCGCGGAAGATTTGCAGACCGTCGTGATCCAGTTCAATTACGGGTTCTACAATTTCAAAAATCTTGCGGCATTGATTGAAACCCTGAAGGGCGAAGGCCGCCAGGTCTTCATGACACTTCATGCCACTGACGACACTCCCCATCCCGCGATGCTCCAGCTTGCCTCCATCCGCGAAGCCCTTGCGCAATGTGATCGTCTCTTGGTGCACAAGGTGCTTGATGCCAACCGGATGAAGGCACTCGGCCTGATCGACAATGTTGCCCTGTTCCCCCACGGTGTCTTGCCAATGGTGGAGGCCCCTGCCCCGCGCAGGAAGCCCAAGGATGAGCCCTTTACGATCGGGAGCTACGGCTTCTTTCTGCCCAACAAGGGCTTGCCTGAATTGGTGGAGGCCGTCTCGCATCTGAAAGACGCGGGGCGCGATGTTCGGCTGCGCATGGTCAATGCTGAATACCCCGTGGAAGAGTCACGGGACCTGATCAAGAGTGTTGAAACGCAGATTTCTCAGGCCGGTATCGGTGATCTGGTCGAGATGGACACGCGGTTCCTGTCTGACGAAGAGGCGTTATCGAAGCTGTCGGACTGTGACCTGATCGTATTCGGGTATCAACGCAGTTCGGAATCGGCCAGTGGTGCAGTGCGCTATGGCTTGATTTCAGGCCGTCCTGTTGCGGTGACACCGCTTGAGATTTTCTCGGATGTGGCCCCCTACTCTGTAGAACTTCCCGGGATCACACCCGATGAGATGGCACGCGGCATTTCCAGCCTGATCGACCGGATGCGGGGCGACGGTAGCCCTGATCTGGATGTGGACCTGCAAGACACATTGGATCGTGCCAGAGCTTACCTCACGGAGCGGTCCTATGGTGTATTGGGGCCGCGCCTGAAAGGTATGATGACGGCACTCTGGGATGCGCAGACGAACGGTGCGGAAAGCTAGGTCACAAGCCTTTCTCGGCTTTGTAGAGGGCCCAGGCTTCCTCGATCACGACACCCTGTTGCACACCACGATACTTGGCTTCAGCAGCGATATCGCGCGCTACATCCGGCATGACTTTTGCGTGCACCTGACCAGTGCGTGGACTGGGCTTTCTCCCACGGCGTTTTTTGGGAGTACGATCGACAAACCCATGTTTTTCGGCGGCCGCGTCGGAGCGTGCGACAGTTGTCGGGCTGGCGTCTTTTGGTTTGGAGCGAAGCTTGCCAGGTGTGATGGAAATTCCGAATGGATTCTTGTCGGACATTTTACGCTTCCCCTGCCAGACGGCGATAGACTTGCATGGCAAAGGCGCGGGCATTGTCACGAGCGCCTTGCATGTTCCCCTGCGCGGGCATCGAGTGGAGATCTCCGCCAAAGGCAAAAAGCCCTGAAAAGGCGGCGCGCTCCATCAAGGGTGGATCGATCACGTCCACGCCTTGGTCACGCAGTGAAATCTCGATGCCCTTGTGCTGCTTTGACTGAATGGCCTTGGTCATCGTGAAAACCACAGCATGGGGGATTTCACGATCAAGCGCCTCTTCCTCTTCAGCAATGAGCTGCAGAGCCCGCGCGCCGATGGTGGCATCAAGGGTTGTTGCGCGCATGGGCGTGAGCACCAGATCCGCCTGGCTGATGGCGCGGGACACAAGGCGGGACGCGACCCCTTCAAGATCAACGATAACCACCTGACCGTCCTGATCATGTGTTTTGATTGTGCGTACGATATCAGCCTCAGATACGTCCGAAAGCACCGAGATGTTGGAGGGAAGAGCCGACTGACTGGCCCATAGTGTGAGAGATCGGTTTGGGTCGCAATCCAATATGGTAACCGGGAGTCCTTCATGAGCAAGCTCGGTTCCCAAGAGGACGGCTGTTGTAGATTTTCCAGCCCCTCCTTTCGGAGAGGCGATGACGATAGTTGGCATGATCTGTCCTGCTTAAATTTTTATCCGATTTCTATGCTAATCGGATAAATGTAATAATCCAGTAAAATTATTTATCCGGTAATTAAAAATACCGGGTTATTTTAAGTATCCGGTGTATGTAAAAATCGGATAACTTTTGAGCTTAGTATTGTCGAAATCATTGGGGATCAGCGGACTTACGGGTTCAGCACAATGCCTCTGAGCTTGTCTGTCGGGGATGTGCAGAGGACGGTATTTACTGGCGTGGCAGGGAATTATCCCCTCGCGAACGCGCTGAGAATCAATAATAACGCGGCACCATTACAACAACGCTTGGTGTTTTGGACGATGCGTGATGGTGCGCGATCCCATCCAGGCAGCGCTCAGCGAGACTTTGACGATAGATCATGCGCAGTTTTCTGATTTCGACGTTCAAACGCCTGTTGAAGGTAACCCTCACAGATGAGGGAGACCTGCTGGAAATGTGCATCGTAAGGGAAGGGCAGGGCGTTTATTTTGGTCTCGCGCAGGCCGGTCCTTGTCTGTTCGTGGCCGAGCGAAACCTCGACATCGATAAGCAGCCCGTTACGCCTGGATTGCCGCAAAACGCCATACGGTTATATCTCAGCGCCTCGCCAGGACGTCTGACCCGGACGCCAATCTGGTATGGTTCCAAAGCTTTCGATGACCTGCATCAGATTGCCTATGACCAACGCAACCTGTTCGTTACGTCCGGAAAACACCCGTTTCTTCTGAAGAAATCCGTTTTGAGCAAGTCTGTTCGGGGTCTTGATCTTGCCCAAGCCGTCCCTGAACATCTGCGAAGAGAGGATGTCGAGGGCAGGGACGCCTACCATTTCAATTCAGTCAGTCTCGATGGGGACAGTTTGCTTGTTTTGGCCCACAACTGGGACCAGCCGAGCTTTGCGCTGCGCCTTTGTCTCAGAGAGGCCCGACAGGGGAAAGCGACCCGTATTGCGTTTTACGAGGGTCTTGGCTCCTGTTGCCATGATATCCTTGCGGTGAACGATGCAGTCTGGAGTTTGGACAGCGGTGGCTCTGCTCTTGTCAGGATTGATCCTTCGGACGGATCGAAACGCCGCTTCGCTTTGACGAGCCAAGCTGGAGACCCGTTCCCGCGCGGTCTTGGCGTCAACGGGAACATGCTGCTTGTCAGCTATGGATTTAACAGTGAAGACCGGTCTGCCCGGATGGACAGTGGCTCCATGCTGGCTCTGTTCGACTTGAACCAGATGCGATTTACACGGCATCTCGACCTTGGACGTCATGGGAACACCTGTGCTGTCCTGCCGCTTTAGCCCAAAACTGCCCTGATCAGCGGTCCACAAATACCGGATTTTAAATGTTATATGTGTCTGTTCACATTCCCAAGACGGCAGGAACCAGTTTTGCAAAGGCTCTTGGGCAGGCTTTTGAAGAAGATGAGCTGGTTCTGGATTATCGACATGCGCGAGACCATGCGGAGCTTGCTGCACGCGGTGTTGGGGCCTTGGAGACCCACCGCGCTTGGCTGTCTCCGGGCTGGCTCGATCTTGCGCGGCGATACCGGCAGGATATCAACGCCCTGCCGAAGGGGTGCAAGCTGGTGCACGGGCATTTTCCAGTTCGAAAGTACCACCCGCTTATGACGTGGCGGAAGCCGTTCTACATCACCTGGGTGCGAGACCCTTTTGCGCGGGCGGTGTCCAATTATTTCTACTGGCAGTCCTTTGATCCCGAGCACATGCCGGACCCGCTGGTTCGTACGGTTCTGTCGGATCGCTGGAGTCTCGAAGACTTCCTGTTCCATCCAGCGTTGCAGAACTACCAATCCCTTTTCCTGCGCGGAGTGCCGTGGCAACGGATTGATTTCATTGGTGTCGTCGAGCGGTTTCCAGAGGACTTGAAGAAGCTCTCCGCAATGATCGGGCGCCCATTGGAGCAATTCATGGAAAACACCGGACCGGTTTCGGGGGCAGTGGAGACGCACGAGCATCTGCGTGCACATTTCATGGAGTTCCACGAAGAAGATACTGCACTCTACCACTACGCTGTTGACCGCTCCAAGCGGGCTCAAAACTGACGTCAACGACGCACCCTGCGCAACCCGGTGCAGCCCTATCGCAACCGGATCTTAAGGCTTGAGTTTGGAGCGTGAGCCTCGTGGGCCAACTGTCAGCGACTGCGCGGAAGCGGGTTCTTTAAAGGAATATCGGCCTGGGTGTGCTGTTTAAAACACATAAATTATACAATGAATCCATATGTTAATAGGTCTGCGTTGGGGGTATACAATTTGCGCTACTAACACACTTGTTCGGTTGTGCAAAACGGTGTACCACCGACGCCAAGCCGTGCCCGAAGTCCATCTTCCGAGGTGGAGTTTGAGTGATCGCTTGTTGGAACTGGGCTGAATTAAGTCCCAAACACTAAAGGAAAAAAGTATGGCGTTAGATCTGTCCACACTATCCCCGCAAGAGCAAATCGCATCCCTGTTCGTTGGGTATTTTGACCGTGCCCCCGCGCCGTCCGGCCTGAATTACTGGGTTGGCGAGCTGACCAGCGGCCGTATGACGATCACACAAATCGCGGAATCTTTTGGCAATCAGCCGGAGGCAATCGGTCTGTATCCGTTGCTCGGAGCTCCGAACCTGGTAAGCGATCAGGGTTATCTGGACCTGGTGACAGATATCTTCGACAACCTGCTGGGTCGGCCCCCTGCAAACGGCCTGAACAACTACTACGTCCAAGAGCTGATCAATGGCGCGGATATCGGCCAGGTGATCATTGACATCATCAGCGGCGCCCAAGGTGCCGACAAGACGCTGCTTGAGAACAAGATCGAGGTTGGTCTCGATTGGTCGCAATCTGCTCTGGCGGCAAACGTGGCCACAGTGGACAACCCGCTCTCCGAGGTTGTGAACGGTCAGCTGATCATTCTGGACCAGGATGCATATGACAGTGCGCGCAATGTCCTCGACGGTGTAACCGATGACGCCGCAACCGTTGCCGCAGCCAAAGCCGCAACCGACGCATTTTTTGGTGATGCCGCAGGCGAGGGTGAAACGTTCTTCCTCACGTCGGGTCTTGATAACGTCGCCGGCACTGGCGACAACGATACGATCATCGGCCTGGTCGAGGCGGATGCCGCAGATGTTCTCGTTGGATCGACAACCTTCACCCTTGGTGACAACATTGACGGTAAGTCGGGCGTCGATACATTGCGGATCTTCAGCGATACCGAGGACAAGCTGAGCCTTTTCGGCAAGACGATCCTCAATGTTGAGAATCTGGAAATTTTCAACGCAAACGTAGATTTGAACAGCATGAATCTTGCCAACAAGGCATTTGAGAATGTTCTGATCGACTTCGGTGGCGATGAAAATCTAAGTGGCTTTGATGTCAACAACATCAACGCAGCATCCGCTGTTGTCCTCGACAATCTTGGTTTTTATGATGACGACGTAAATCTCAATTTTGCGTCGAGCTCAGCTGCGACAGGTGTCACCGATATCACTGTAAGTGATGAAGCCGTCGACGACATGAATATCAATATCGACGCGACCTTTACATCGGCAACGGACTACACGTTCAATCTGAATATCAGTGACTTCGATGCGAATGATAACTTCAATGTCAATGCAAACATTGAGCTCGGCGCTCCTGACTTGATGTTGGAAGTCAATGTCAATTTTGACAACATGACCACTGACACTGATGGGTATTTTGACTTGGAGTTCGACACCAACGGTGTTGAAATGGCCACTGTCAATGTCACGATGACAGATACTAATCTGAACGAGTTCTACATCGATATTGACGATTCAAATAATGGTACCGGTACCGAAGATGTTGCCAACATCACGCTGACAGATGTCGAAATCGACGACAATCTCGAAGTCGACCACGTTGAGTTCATCAACATGGTGATCAACGGTGACGTCTTCATCGACGACATGGAGTTCTATGATTACGAAGGCGATCAGACGCTGAACATCGTGGCCAATGGCAATCTCGTTATCGAAAACGATCTGAACATGAACGACAACGCGTTCAATCAGACCGTGACGATCACAGGTGCCGGCAATGTCGACCTTGGTGATCTTGACCTGGCAAACGATGCCAACACGACGCAGATCGTGGATGCGTCCTTGGCGACGGGCAATATCACTGTCTACGACAGCAACAGCGCGCTGGACACGTTCACCAGTAATACAGGTGACGACAGCCTGACCCTTGGCTGGATCGGAACAACCGCCAACATGGGCGCGGGTGACGACTTCGTCGACACCAATGGTTACGACTATGGCGCTGCGGGTGCCGGAAAGCTGGATGGTGGTGCGGATATCGATACGATCGGGATCGACGATGCAGCCAATCTTGACGCCGGTACGGCAGCCAATATCAGCAACTTCGAGATCCTCGAAATCGGTGGTGGTACAGGTGCCTATGACCTGTCCGTTGAATCATCGCTCACGGGTGTTTCGATCAGGAATGACGCCGTCGCGGCAGGTGCGACTTCGGTGGTCGGTGCAGCCACGACCGGCGCGACCCTGGAGTTCATCATCACAGACGGGTCCGACGATACCCTGAGTGACGACACCTTCTCGCTTGCCTTGGATGACGATACCGGCACAAACGATAGCCTGGCCATCTCCTTCCTCGCGACGGACGTTGATACAGACGTAACTGCCGAAGGGCAGATCACGGCTGGTCTGACAGCGGACGGTATCGAAACCATCAACATCACGTCGGATGCCGAAACGCTGTCCGAGGAAAGCGCTCCGGGTGCGGATGATGCTCTGACATCGGCTGACTACACCAACACCTTCACTTTTGTTGGTGACGATGCTGAAACGATCAACATCGATGGCAACGCCAAGTTCGATCTGACCCTTGGTACGGCAACCGCCGCATCGATGGTGGTCGAACTGATCGATGCAACGGCCAATACGGCCGGTGTCACGATCGACGCCAGCACCCAGAACGGCGGTGTCGGTGTGAACACCGTGGCCATCAGCTTTGACGGGTCCGACGCGGCTGACTCGTTCACCGCGACGGCGAATGGGGACG
This sequence comes from uncultured Marivita sp., assembly GCF_947488135.1. GTDB lineage: Bacteria > Pseudomonadota > Alphaproteobacteria > Rhodobacterales > Rhodobacteraceae > Marivita. The sequence continues at coordinate 31,703 of NZ_CANKYW010000015.1, forward strand.
TTCTCCAGGGTAATGGCGGTGCGGACGAGTTCTTCCTCGACGCCATCGCGGCCAATGCGGTTGAGGAAACGATCCGTTACGAGGCGGCAACAGACTCGCAGATCACGCTGGTAGATGGCGATGACGACGGCGATGCTGACACCTTCTCCGGCCAGGACGCGATCTCCGGTTTCGTCGCAGGTGAAGATACCATCGAACTGTCGTCCCTTTTGGGATTGGCAACAGGGGATGCGCGTTCCGCTCTGAATCAGTTGGGTACGTTCCCCGCGGCCGAAGATCTGGCTGACGTCTTTGAAGGCTTCGGCGCCGACTTCTTCAACGATGGTCTCGTAGATCGTGCAGTTGCCTTTGGTACCGATGGGACTGACGGCTACGTCTTCGTGGACGCAAACGCTGATGGTGATTTCAATGCTGCGGATGACATGGTCATCGAACTGACAGGTGTTACCGCTCTTACAATCGGTGATTTCTCCTTCGGCTGATAAGACCACTTGCTTGATCGTTTGTGATTAAGTGAACTGAAAAATGTGTCTCACCCCTTCCAAGGGGTGAGACATTTTCTTTGGAAGGCGACCATGGCTCAACGCAACGCATATGCAACTGAAATTCCTGAATTTCCGAATGAGGTAAATCTTACCCAAGCCATTGGGCTGATTCCCAAGATTGCCCCATATTCGACGGAACAGGCGCTCAAGGACCGGCTCAGAATACATGACCCGGTGATCCGCGTTTTTGCGTTGGCCGCGCTTCTAAAACAAAAATATCGCTTCGATCAGAATGTCTTGACTGTCGCACTGCACGTCGCGCGAAGAAGCGCCTTCCTGCGCCAAATTCTGATTTCTGAATTAATTGGACAGTTTCGCTTTGACCTGGTCGAGAAGGTTATCGAGATGCAGGAAAAGGTCGGACAGAAAGGCCCCGACCTTCGTGCAGCGCTTATGACCAGCGAATTGAAGAATGATTATGAAACTCAAGTAAAACTGCATGAAGCCCTGTATATTGAAACGGGAAATATTCTACATATTGATAAAGCCGCTGAATTGGCACGCGAACGTTTGCCGTGGAAAATTGGCGCACAACACATAGTCCGCATGATATTCATGCAGGACGAACGAAGTTTGGAGCCTTCCGTTATATCTCTTTTGCAATGCCTTGATCGGGAAGGCGCAAAAAAAGAGTTTATATCCCTGTTTCCAATAATTCAGAAATTGGAAACTTGCCAAGTTGCACGCGCATATTGTTACTCGATGAGGTTATTTTGGTCTGAGAAGTACCGGGAATGTTTGGATTTTCTTGAAAAAAGCAATGCTCTTGAAGCAACCAAGGACAAATCTCCCTTGCTCTCGAATATTGCTGCTACTTGTTACGAAAAGCTCGGACAATATGAGGATTCCGCGAGGTGGTATCAAATCCAAAACGAAGCACAGAAAGATGAAAGGTTTCAACCAGAGGCTTTCTTGAGCGGCGTTAAGGAGCGGGCGGCAATTGAAATACCACGCCCAATCCCCGACGCGCACGATCGCTATTTCATTATGACTGGTTTTCCCCGCTCGGGCACAACATTGCTCGAAAATGCTCTCAGTGCGCATCCGCGTATTGCCACATGTGAGGAAACCAGTTCACTGATCGGTTCTTTTGCGCCGGCTTTCCTTGCGCCTCTTGAAAGCGATCCGGAGCGAAAGAAAATAATGCTACGTCTGGCTTATCATCAAAGCCTTTATTATCAGAATATTAATAGATTTGTTAAGAAGGATGATGCAGAAGCGATCATCGATAAGACACCGATTATAAGTGCGAATATTAAGTATATGGAGAAAATATTTCCAAACAAAAGATACATATTTTCTATTAGGCATCCTTATGATGTTGTTCTGAGTAATCTTAAGCAAGTCTATTCCCAAAACTCAGCAATGTCTGCTTTTAATGATGTGAAGTCAGCCTGTGTCTTGTATAATGCTGTTATGAGTGATTGGTTTGAGGTTTTTCCTAGTGAAACGGATCGCGTTTGTTATGTAAAATACGATGATCTAGTTGAAAATTTCAAATTTGAAATGGAAAGAGTCCTGAAGTTTCTTTCAGTTGATTGGACTGATGAGGTGCTGAATTTTGTCGAGCATTCTCAGAAACGCGCTGTAAGAACTCCAAGCTATAAAAATGTGCGTAAAGGTTTGACAATTGGTGTCCAGACGTCTTGGCAAAATTTTGATTTCCTATTTGACTCTGATTGTAGAAGTCTGTTGGATCCGTGGGTTGAGAGATTTGAATACTGACACAGAGTGTAGAGAAAATCTGTATCAGTGGTTTCAGACCTTTCGTGTTAAACATCACGCGGAGCGCTGTTAGAAATAATGGCTTTGCACCTTCCTTCCTACTGGGTTACGGCAAACGCGATCCCGAGAAACCAACTTTTATAGGAGAAGAAAGTGGCTAAGTTATCAATCGATGGGAAAGAGTATGACAGTGCCTCTCTTTCGGAGGAGGCGCGTAACAACATGCTCAACACTAAGTATTGTGATGACAAGATTGCAGAACTGAAGCGCGAGCTGGCGATCATACAGACCGCTCGTAATGCCTATGCGCTGGCTCTCAAGGGGGCACTGCCGAAAGACGCCTAGTTAAAATCACGCTTACCGGCCCTGGACGAAGGGCCGGTACAGGGCTTTTTCGTCACTTTATTTGGCTGTGTGAGACCCTTGAATTGCATGCGCCTGCTGACGGGTGTAAGGCTTTCTCAACATAGCAGCGCCAGAATAATCGTTCTCGTAGTTGATCCGCGATTTTCGAAAGGGCATCCGCTCCCATGAAATCTACTTCACCTCTTGCAAAAGCATATGGACGCTTCAAGGCGATCATCTTTGCCACGGTCGTTTTCAGCTTTTTCAGCAACCTTTTGATGTTCGTCGGGCCGCTTTACATGTTGCAGGTCTATGATCGTGTGCTGGCCAGCCGGAACGAAAACACGCTTTTGATGATCTCGGGTATCGCGG
>NZ_CANKYW010000016.1 GCF_947488135.1 uncultured Marivita sp.
GCCTTTGACGGACAGGGGGGTTCGGGCAAGCCGAACGCCGCCCTGTCCGTTTGTCCCGTTCGCCTGGGGATCGAGGGTCTGCCTTGCCTCCCTCGGGATCGGTCGCGTCCTTCGCCTGACAGCTCGCCCCCGCCCGCCCAAGGGGCTTTCGCGGCATATCCTTGTCGCTGCGCTCCTGCGGTATTCCACGGTCCCCTTGTGCGTTCGGTTTCGAGCCGTCCTGCTTGTCCTTGCGCGACCGACCCGAAGGCTGACGAGGAAGTCAGACCCGGCCCCGGTGCGCTCCGGTCAGGAAGCTGACACCGCTGCGCGGTGACGGTGATTTTCTGGCCCCCTTCGGGGGCCGTGCGCTCCCTCGCCTCTGGCATCAAAGGAAGTCCGAAGGGGGTGCTGGTGTCAAACTATTTAATTGCAGAAAACGGCAATAAAAAGCTGGGCCGGGCCATATAAACAAGGTAAAAAGGAGGGGCGAAAGGGGCGCACCAAAGCACCCCGCGCCACCACCACAAAGGACCGAAATCATGGCAAAACTCGACATTCACCAGCACGTCACGGATACCATCATCGGGCAGATCGAGGCCGGAACCCCGCCGTGGCGCAAGCCGTGGACGGGCGGCGCAGGCGGCGCGGCCCTGCCCTTGCGTCACAACGGCGAAGCCTATCGCGGCATCAACATTCTGATGTTGTGGGCGACCGCCCATGAACGCGGCTACAATTCGGCGCACTGGATGACGTTCAAGCAGGCGATGGAGCTTGGCGGCATGGTCAAGAAGGGCGAGAAATGCGCCCGCAGCGTGTTCTATGGCACGTTCGAGAAGGACGCCGAGCAGAGCGAGGACAAGGGCGAAGGCGACGGCAAGACCCGCATCCCCTACGCCAAGACGAACAACGTGTTCAACGCCGACCAAATCGAGAACCTGCCCGCCGAATACTACGTCACCCCGGAACCCGCGCGTGACCTTGGCACCGAAGCGAACCCGGAACTGGACGCCTTTTTCGCAGGGACCGGGGCGGACATTATCAGCACGGACGACGCGCGCGCCTACTACCGCCCCGCGACCGACCAGATCCACATGCCGCCTATCGCAACCTTTCACGAGGCGAGCGGCTACTACGGCACCCTTGCCCACGAACTTTGCCACTGGACCGGGGCCGAGAAGCGCCTTGACCGGATCAAGAAGTTTCAGAACCGCGAGGCATACGCTTTCGAGGAACTGGTCGCGGAAATCGGCAACTGCCTGTTGTGCCTTCACCTTGGCGTCACCCCGCAATTCGACCAGAGCGCGGCCTATATCGAGGGATGGCTGAAAGCGTTGAAGGACGACAAGGGGCTGATTTTCAAGGCGGCGTCCGAGGCGCAGAAGGCGGTTGACTTCATCCTGGCCGCGACCGAGGCCGCAGAGCAGGCGGAGGCAGCGTAATGGGCTGGACCTGCCACTATACCCCGCCCAGCGACGAGCGCGCCGAGATTGAGCAGCTTGTGACGTTCGAGAACGAAGACCGGGCCATGCGCCCCGTCTTCACCACCCGCAAGGGATCGGTCTGGTATCTGGCCGTCGAAGTCACGGCCAAGACCACGGACGCCGACCCTCACGGATACGAGGCGGACGCCCTCGGGCGGTATGTGTTTGCCGCCGTGATCCTGACGCGCCGCGACAACGGCGAATGGTGCTACAAGGACATGGAGGAAAGCATGGGGCCGCACGAGGCGCAGGCCCCGCAGAAATTGCTCGACCTGCTATCGCCGACGACGAAGGAATACGCCCTCGCATGGCGCGAGCGGTGCAAAGCGTTCGCAGCCCTTTCTGCCCGCAAGATCGCCCACGGTGACACGATCAGGCTTGCCGAGCCGTTGGAGTTTAGCGACGGGATCGCTCGGGACACCTTCACCGTCCAGCGGGAGCGGTTCGCCGGAGCGCGACGGGCCACCACCCACTTTCTATGCCAGAAAACGGGAGCCGCTTGCCGGATCAGCAGGTTCATGCAGCGCGCATGGGTCAAAGTCTGACCATGCCCACACTACCGCACGGGGCCGCATCAGCGGCCCCGTGTCACGTCTGGCGGTTCGGGTTCAGGCTGGCGGGACGGCATGGCGAGGCGACCGGCTTCAAGTTGACAGGGGGGCGGATCATCGACCGATGATCCGCCCCCCTGCCCCGCCCTCCGGGCGGGCTGGCCTTCGGCCAGAATTACTTGCCGCCGCTTTGTGATTGAAGCCACTCGATGATGGCTTCCGGGTTTTCTTTGACAAAATCGCGAACTACGGCGGAAGCGGTTAGAACCTCCCGGTTAGCAATCCGGTTTATTTTTGCGACGTGATCGTTGACGTTGGCGGCGGCTTCGCCCCGAAGCTGCAATGTGAAGCGAATGGCGGCGGTTTCGTCACTTCGAGGTTTCGGGTTTTCGGCTTGTCCGGTCGAGGGGGCATCGCCTCCGGCTGATTGAGGGCTAAAGCCTTCAAGAGAGTCGGCCACCTGACGGTCCTTACCCTTTGGGTTCATTCTCGGCATCGAACACCTCTGCAATCTTTGATGTATATTCGTATATCGCGTTTTTGGCCTTGTTGCGGGCTGCGTTGCTGATCGGCCGTGATCCCTCCACTGGCAGGATGCCTTCGTCCAACTGCGCGGGCGTTCGACACGCTTCGACCCAATTCGAGATATGGGGGCTGTGCGTCAGCCCTTTTCGGATGAAAGCGGTTTCGGAGAGGTTTTCCAGCTTCTCGCGTTCGGCGTTGCTGATGAACCGAACCGTTCCGACATACAGTCCGACGAAGCTGTCAGGGGTTTCCTCGTTCATGGCCTCGAACACTTTTTGATATGTCTCTTTCGTTCGGTTGAACCCCTCTATGTCCCATTCGGTGAGGGAAAACGGTGCTAGAACCAGATCGGCCGAGTAAAGCGCGGGCATTGTCATCCTGTTCGCGTTGCCCGGAGTGTCGAGAACAATGAAGTCCGGGCCGTCGCAAAGCTGGACGATCTGTTCGTTCGTTGACTCGAAATCCGCTTCCTTGGGGTCCATGAAAATGGAGTCTAGGGATTCGTGGTGTGCGGCGGTTTCATCGGCCCACGCCCCGAAACTGCCTTGGGGGTCGGTTTCGATCGCTCTTACGGTATGACCGCGATCCAGAAGACCGGCGGTCAAGGCGGCGGCGTGAGTGGATTTGCCGACTCCGCCTTTCAGACTGGCGAAAACTATCAATATGCCCATTTTTTTGCCTGTATCATTTTCGGGTTGTCACAGAGCGGCACGACGGCATCAGAATTGTCTTGTCAGCTCGGATACTGGCGTCCTGCCGGTGTCGCGACCCTGTGACCTCGCCATTGCGTTATCTTGCAAGATTGTTGTGTCGTCAAGTCGCTGCGTCGCCACATAGCCACACCGCACAATTGTAATGTCGCGTGGTCGCAATCCGGCTGCATCGCAAAGTAGTGAGGTCGCAGGGTCGCGTGGTCGCAAGGCTTCGAGATTGCTAGGTCGCCAAATCGCGAGTTGTTGTAGTCGCGTGGTAGCGATGTTGGTGGCTTGTCTGGTTGCGCGGTCGCGAGGTCGCGAAGGCGCGGGGTTGCGAGGGCGCGGGGTTGCGAGGGCGCGAGGTTTTCATATTGCGAGTTATCATAGCGACAGTCCCGCCAGGACATGGGCAAGGATTTTATTGAGGCCGTTTTCCGCGCCGCTGGGGCGGTTCCCGTCTTTTTGGGGTGCCAGGGTAGCGGAGGCGGCGACTCGCGCCTCTGGCGGGCCTCTCCGGGGCGCTGCGAGGCATTGGAGCCTGCAAGCAGGCTGCGGTTAAGCGGTATGACGCCCTTCGATCTGCCGATCTCCGGGAAGAAAATTGCCAAACACTACCCGTATCTTGCCCCCCAATCCTTTTATCCGACACCTGCGGCGTCGGAGGATTGTCAAAGTGGGGGGCAAGGGGTAGTGTTTGAGTTGCAGGATATGTGCAATGTTAACCAAAATTGCATTTTGGAGCCATGTGTGAAGCCTTTTGAACGTCGAAACCGCATCCGAACCCTGCTGTCGCAAGGCGTTCCGGCCGCGCAGATCGCGCGCCAGCTCGGCGTTGCGCCATCGACGGTTTATCGCATCAGGAGCGGCCAGGGCGCGATCATTGGCGATCGTGCGGGCTACGTTTCTATCGGAACGAAAGTCACGGAACACGAAAAGGCGGGTCTGGACCGACTCGTTCGGGCGAAGGTTGCGCCCAGCCGGTCAGCCTTGTTGCGAAAAATGACGCGGGCCGTGAGCGGATTCTATGATCCGAACCCCGGCGAGGAAGAGTTTCTGGCGGAGGCGTTGCGGCACCTGACCGCCCTCGGGGGGAACTTCAACCAGATCGCAAAAGACCTGTCGGTGTCGGTCAAGCGCACCGGCGAGGCCAACGCTTCCGCCGCGCAGATCGAGCGGATACGGCAGGCGAACGATGAGGTCGAGAAGATCAAGCGGGTCGTCGGGTCCATGCTTCGGAACACGCAGGTAAAGGCCGTGACGTTGCACGAGCGGGTATCCGCGCCCATCCCCCAGGACGCCGACGATGAGTAGGGGCTATTCCGCCATCGAGCAGGTCATGGGCCGGTTGCTCGACCGTGACCCGCCCAAATCGGGTGGCTCGCTGCGCGGTTTGCGTCCGGGGTCGCGCGGGGGCCGTTTTTCCAACGGCAGCGGGCCTTCGATCAGCCGCATGAGCCGTGTGGGTGCGCGGCACGGTCAGGCGATCTTCAAGCTGGTCCGCACCGGAGGCGTGGACAGCCGAAGCGGGTTGAAGGGTCAGCTCGACTACATTTTCCGGGACGACAAGGTGGCCGAGGTAATCGACCCCAGCGGGATCGTAATGCCGCACGACGAGCCGAACGGTCGGCAGATCAACCGGCTGGTCGATAGCCTGTCCGATAACTGGTGGGCGAAGACCAGGAACGGCCAGACCTCGCATATGATCCTTAGCTTTCCGAACGGAACCTCGATCAAGGACGTGGCCGGGATCGTCCGGGACGTTTGCAACGAGAAGTTCGAGAGCGGGGACGTTCGCTATAAATACGTTGCCGCCATCCATGACGATCAGGAACACCACCCCCACGCGCATATCGTCCTGAACCGACGGGGCAGCGACAACAGCCTTTTCAACATGCGGCGCGGCACGGACCACAGCTACGAGGGTTTCCGAGAGGCAATGGCGGTTCATGCGGAGCGGCGTGGGATCATGCTCGATCCGACCTCGCGGTTCGAGCGCGGCATCACAGATCGGCAGCCGACCCAGACGGAGCAATGGAACGCAAGCCGGGAAGGCCGCGCACCCCAGCAACGGCCCCGCACAGGTGCGGATTTGGAGTATGCACAGGAGCAGATCAGCCTTGCCAGGATCGGCTACGAGGCAATGGCCGTGATCGCGGCGAACGCCGACTGCCAGCGCCTTGAGCGCGCTTATACCGATGTAGCGAACATGCTAATGTCCACAAAAGGAGACTACGAAATGCCAGCACTTAGCGCCGATGAATTGGAAAAGTTCGATCAATATTCGTCACTCTTGAACGACGCGCTTGCGAAGTCACAAGAGGTTCTTCGGACGAAGGACGCCACCGACCGCGTTCCCTACGAAAAGCAGCTCACGGCGAACATGGCCGCGTTCACGGCGCTCAATCCCGATGCCGCTTACGCCAAGGGTTTGCACGAAGACCCGAGTGGCAAGTCGATCTACATGCACCAAGCCGAGGGCGACGAAGCTACGTGGTCGCGCGCGGCGGAACGGATCGAGGAATACACCCAAGGCACCGGGCTGGACGCCCAGGCGATCACAGCTCGACTGCAAGCCGGGGCAGGGAACCTCTATCTCGAACAGATGTGGATGCAGGATGATTTGCGGCAGGTCGCCAAGGCGTCCGACCTTAGCCTTTCCGATCCGGTTCAGCGTCAGCAGGCAATCTCGGAGTTGGCGAACGCCTATCAGGAAATCCGCGAGGATCTTCAAGCGCACTACGACATTCGACCCATCCCGCAGTTCGAGCCGGACTATCTCGACGCGAACGGGCGGCCCACGGTTACGGCGGCAGAGCGCGCCAGTCTCGAAAACCAGTTCAGCCGCACCGACTTCAACTACGGATATGCAGACGATGCTTCGGCCCGCAACAGTGGACGTGAACAGGTCGAAGCGGCACGGACACGTTTCGCCGAGTTCGCGCAGCAATCGCGAAATCACGCCGTTTTCGCGTCGGCCCTATGGGATAAGTCAACTGACATTGTTCGTCCGCCCGAAGGCTATCTGCCCGAGGCCGAGCGCGAACGCATGGCACCAGAAGAAGCCGCGGCCGAGTTGGATCGTTTCGCCGACCTCAAGGCGCGTAGCGGTGACGACTACATGCTGACCAACAGCGCCGAGGAACATCAGGAAGTCATTCGGCTTCTCAAGGAAAATACCACGGACGCGCAGTATGACCGCTTCCGCAGGGGCGATCTAAGCGCCATCGACCACATCACCGACGACAAGGTGTTCAGCCGCCAGCTCTTGATGCAGGCTGAAATGAACAACCGCAGCACCGGCTTTGAAATGTCGGACGAGACCGAACGCCTCATGTCCGACAGCCGCGACTACCTCAAAGACACGTTCGAGGCGGATCGGAACAATCCCTACGAGAACGAGAGGTAGGCATCATGCAACGTCAACTCGCCGCAGGGCTGTTCTTCGCAATGGGCGGGCTGATGCTTGCCTACATTTTCGCAACCGTCTGGGTGGACTACAATCTGCCCGGCGCCATCGGCTACGGCTATCTGGTCAGGGACGGCCTCGATCTACAGTGGCGCGACCCTGACCTGTTCACGCATGTCTGGCTGATTTTCCTGTTCTGCGCGATCGGCGGTTTCGCGTTCGGGGCGCACTTCGCGTCCGAAGCGTTGACCCAGCAGGGGAAGTCGAAGTGGCAGTCGCTGGCCCAGATGCGCCGGAACAAGCTGTTGGGCAAGCCGGGCAAGGGTTTCGTCCTCGCCAAGACGACCCGGCCGAGTTTGCCCGGTCGCTTCGTCACGTCCGACAAGTATCCCAACTGTCTGATCGTCGCCCCGACCGGGGCCGGTAAGGGTGTCGGTTTCGTCTATCCGAACCTTCTGACCTTCGAGGGATCGACGGTCACGCTCGACATTAAGGGCGAGAACTACGAGACCACGGCCCGGTGGCGGTCGAAGATGGGCAACAAGGTTTACAAGTTTGCGCCCGTCCAATTCGGTCAGCCGTCGCACCGATACAACCCGCTCGACCGGATCGGCAAACTGCCGACCTACGGACAGATTAACTTCGAGCTACGCAAGATCGCCACGCTGTTCCTTCAAGCCGATGGGGCAGGGGAGTGGTTGAACGGCGCGATACAGCTTTTCTGTGTGATTGGCGGCGTTGCCCACGAGCGGCGCGACTTCACCCTGGGCGGCATCTATCGCGTCTTGTCCGAGGGCGAGGATAACCTGCAAAAGCACTTGAAAGTCCTTTCCCAGACCGTTCAGGAACCATCGTTGCAGCGCGAACTGGCGTCGCTCGCCAAGTTGGAGCAGCGCACGCTTTCATCCTATATGTCGGTGATGAACAACGCCGGGTTCGACCTTTGGTCCAACCCGCACGTTGACGACATGACTTCGGCCAGCGATTTCAGCTTCGAGGACATACGGCGCGAGAAGACTTCGATCTACTTCATCGTGTCAGACGGCGACCTCAAACCCTTGGCCGGCCTTGTGCGGCTCTTTTTCAACGAACTCGTCTCGACCATCCAGGCGCGCAAACCGGGCAAGGACGAGCCGTATCACGCCATGCTGATCCTCGACGAGTTTCACAGGCTGGGCAAAATGTCCGAGGTAGCGGAGGCCATGACCACGATCCGGGGCTTCAATGGCCGGATCGCCATCATCACGCAGACCATCCCGAAGCTCGACGCGATCTATTCCTACGAGGAACGGCTTTCCATTCAGGGTGGCGCGGGCTTGAAGCTCTACATGACGCCATCGGAGGAAATGACCATCGAAGACCTGTCGAACGCGGTCGGCATGACAACGAAGCGCACCGTTACCCGGTCGCGTCAGGCAGGGCTGGGGCAGCGCGCTACGTTCACCGAGCGCACTGACGAGAAGCCGCTTCTGACCGAGGACGATGCCCGTCGCCTGCCCGAAGATGTGAGCATTATCATCGTGAACGGCAAGCAGCCGGTAAAGGTCAAGGCGATCGTCCACTGGAAGGATCGGCGCTTCAAGAAGATCCTCAAGAAGCAGGAGAAGCTAGGATGGGATGCTGTCACCGACTCGCTGTTACAGTCGCGCATCGACAACCTTGAGCGCCGCGCAGCGAAGTCGCCGCAATCGGGGCCGGGTTCCGCATCGGGCGGTGTCGAACGCTCGGCCGACCCGGCATTGGCACTGCCGCCGGTCAAGCAGCTCACGACCGACGACCTGAAAACGGTCGCTGCCTACGTCGCATCATCGCTCGATCTTCTGGACGAAATACAAAAGATCAAAGACGCGAAGGCAGAACCATCGGTCGATGCACGTCCCGATAAGAAGGGTAAGCGCGCGCGCGTGACGTTGAAGGGGCAGGCCCAGCTCGATTTGGGCGACATGGAAGTCGGGGGCGCGCCAAAGGACAAAGGCAGTGAGAGCAAAAAGCCGCCCGAGGCAGCTTGATCCAGAACGAGGGGAAGGGGGCCAAGGCCCCCTTTTCTATTTCCGCCGGAGCCGCGTCACCCGTTCCGCCGCCCGGTTGATTTGCGCGGCCCGCAGGTTCACACCCTCGCGGGTGTTCGCCACCGGGTTTTTCAGGAATCCTGCCGTGTCGCTGGCGACATTGCGCGCTCCCGATCCAATCGCCGCACCGCGTTCAGCCGCTGATCGGGGTTGCGCGGGGTCCATACCCATCGCGCCGCGCGCCGCTCCGCCAGCCCCTCGCGCCATCGAGCCACCCGCTCTTTTCAGCGCCCCGCTGGCCAAGGCCGTGACAGCCCCAAGTGCGAAGTCGCCTGCCACCAGCGTGACGATCAGCGGGCTAAGAAGAACGAGGAAGCACGCGAGCACAAGGACGGTCAGAATTGGAGTTACCTGCCCGATCGCCGAAACATCATCGGGGTCGATGCCAGAGATAGTCGCGTTTCCCATCCCGAGGATCGTCGCGAAGATCCCGATAAGAATGAGAGGATACATCAGAACTTTGATTACTCCGCTCAACCATGTGTCAAAATAGGACTTCGTGACGGTGGTGAGTGTGGCGAGGATGGCAAGTGGTGCGAGGCCGACCAGAACGGCGAGAACGACCCTGGACGCTACCATCGCCAGCGTTGCGAGAGCGCCGAAGACCGCGATGGCCATGAACATCAGCCCGTTAATCACGCTTCCCAGAATATTCATCCGACCGGCGGTCACGTTCGCATATTGGCCCATTTCCAGCGACAGGTTATCGAGTTCCTGCGGGAAGCTCGTTTCAGTTTCGCCGTCGCCCAGGCCCCCCGCAAGCAGCGCGTTGCCGACCGCTTCAAACCCTGTCTCTATGGCATTGAATACCCCGTTGAAGTCGGTCCAGCTCTGCATGAACAAAGCAACCAGAACCAGCTTGAAGATCAGCCAGACTGAAGTTCCGGCTTCCATCGGGCGGATTTGTAATGCCATGTTGAACAGAACCAGCACTACCACCAGCGCGGACAATATCTGCGCGGTGGTGCCGATTTGAGAGGCGACCGCCTCGAACTGCGTCTGGCCCAATGAGTCCAGCAGCGCCATTGTGCTGGTGTAGGTTCTTTCGATGAAACCCATTACCCTACTCCAAACCGCTGCATAGTCTTGTGACCATTGGCAGGAGCGGTCGGCTATAGTCGTTCATCCTGTCGCGGGTGGCATTGAACCTTTCGCGGGTTTCGTCGTCCCAATCCCACTTCGATTCCGTGCTGACTTCGTTCCACATCGCCTCGATCTCGGCGCGATAGACGTTCCAGTCCGGGTAGAGCATATCGCAATCGCACGTTCCGGCTTCGGAAACGGCTTCGGCCCGCTGAACGCTGCGAAATTCGCTCGCCAGCTCCGCCCGCCACATGAACTCGATTGGATGTTCCATCATCCATCGTGGACGGCCAGGATGATCCTTACACCGCCCGCGTGTTTTCAGGCCGGGATCGACATAGCCGTCTTCTGCCCCGGCCCCTTCGGACACAGGGGCAATATCTTCCGAGAGTGCTGTGTTGGCTGTCAGCACGAGTGCGGCGACCGCGACGGCCCGTAGGAGAATGTCAGCTTTCATCGGCGGTTTCCCCTTTTCCATCATACCGGCTCGGCAGGAATACCTCTAGCACACCGCGCTTGCCGTCCCGCTTTCCTACATGAACGATAACGTCGATGGAGCGCACCACATACGAAATCATGTCTTGATAGGTCATTTTCCCATCCGCCTCCAACGCCGTCTGCGCCATGCGCTCGATTGCCAGCTCGGCCGTCTCGGCGTGGATCGTCGTGATCGACCCGCCATGCCCCGTGTTGATCGCCTTGAGGAACGTGTAGGCGTCCGACCCCGTGACTTCCGACAGGATGATCCGGTCGGGACGCATCCGCAGCGATGATTGCAGCAGCACGTCCGGGCTGCGAACAGGATCGAGACGGTTCGAAACCATCATCACCTTGTTGGGCTGACGGGGCATTAGGTCCGGCACGTCCTCGATCGTCAGGATGCGTTCGCTGTGATCGACCTGCGCCACCAGCCATCGGGCTACAGTCGTCTTGCCTGAACTGGTGCCGCCACTCACCACGAGGTTCAACTTTTCCTTCACGCACATCGTCAGGGCTTCGGTCAGGTTGCCTTCGGCAAGGCCCCAAACACGGTTCGTCAGCTCGCGGCGCATGGCGCTCGCGCTTTCCGGCCCATCGCCGAGGTAGGCGGGCTCGAACATTTCCGTGTCGGCTTTGAAGAAGCGCATCGACAGCGCATCGCCGCCCCGCACAACCGGATGCTGCACCATCTGCGCGCGAACCAGCCAGTCGCGATAGTCGATCGAGACACTTCCGACAGGGTGCTTTTCCGAGAGCCGGATGTTCCCTTCGGCGGCGATCTGCATCCCCGCGTCCCTGACTTCTTCCTCCGTCAGCTTGATAGCCGAAAGCTGCATCGAAGCGTCGCCACGGTTCTCGAACCAAACCTGACCGTCAGGGTTCACGCAGATTTCCACAAGGTCGTCGTTCAGAAGGTTCCGAAGCTGGCCGAACGCCTTATCGACGTAGCTGTCCATCATCAGAAGATCTCCAGATCGCGATCAACGATGATCGACACGGACGTTCCCTGCCGGACGTAAATCGTGGGTGGGATGTTGATGTAGGCCCCGATCGCGCTGTCTGTTGCCGAACTCAAATCCTCGCCAACTCTTTCCGCGATCACCGCTGTATCGCCGCTATCCGATTGGCTTGCGGCGATTTCCGGCGCGGCTCCGATGATCGAGATTGCGGCAGCGCCGCCGAACCGGGTGGCGAACCGTGTATCGACCGTGCCGCCCGTGCCGCTCCGTCCAAGCTGGTCCGCACCATAGGATGCGATACCGATCGAACGGTTGCTGGGTGTCAGAACCCGCGTCCACACAACGAGTATCCGTTTCTGGCCAAGCTGGATGCCGCTGCTGTATTCGCCGAAAACCTTCGATCCGGCCGGAATGAGGACCGCCGACCCGTCTAGGCTGTGAACGTCTTCGGAAACCACGCCACGAATGGGGCCAGGCAACGTGCTATCCACCGCCGTTTCCAAGGACGCCTGAATGATCGTGCCTTGCGGGATCGTAGCTTGGGGCGCGGTGATTTGCTGTGCCCGAGAGACCGGCACCGGATCGACGCCGCGCCGAACGAAGGACTCGTTCGCGCTAAGCTCGCGGCCTTCCGCAGCGCCGGCTTCCTCCGCACCACCGTTGTTCACCGCGATCAGGCCGGACTCCGCACGGGCCTGTTCCGCCGCCGCGCGTTCGGCGCGCAGAGCTTCCAGCCGCGCACGATCATCTGCTTCGCGCTGCGCTTGAAGCCGCTGTTGTTCTGCTTCCTCTTGAAGTCGTAGCGTTTCCAGTCGAATCCGCTCCTGTTCCAAGGGGTCCACCGCGCGGGCTTCACGAAGCTGCTGCTGATAGTCCTCGGCCTGTTCCAGAAGCTCTTGCTGCGCCCTGGTCTGCGCGGCGGACAGCTCACGCTGATTGTCCGCTATCTGCTGGCGCAAGGCAGCGATGGATGCTTGCAGTTGTTCCGTGGTTTCGCGGGCGCGATCCTGGTCGTTCTCGGCGGTGCTACGAAGGGCGGCAATGTCGGCGGCGAACCGATCGCGTTCGCGTTCCAATTCCTCGCGCAACTCCCTTTCCGCTTCCGTCTCGTTTTCCCGCTCTGCCGCCAAGGCGCGCGCGGCGGCGAGATCGGCTTCGAGGTCGGCCAGTCGCGCCAGGGTGGCGCTGTCGGTCTGTGTCGTGACGACCGGACGCTCGACCACGATCGGGTCCGGAGGTTGGGGCATGGTCAGGCTTTCATCGGCCGACCTGTCTTCGGGAAACTCCTGCACCCCGCTCGACGGGATCGTGACCCCCGGTTCACCCGGTTCGGAGACGGCATCGTAGATCGCATAGCCGCCGACGCCCAGCACCAGCGCCGCCGCTGCAATCCCCAGCGTCCTACCCGTTGATCCCCTTCGGCTCGAAGATGCAACCTGACCTTCGATTTCCGCCATTCTGCTCCGCAGATCGCTATTTTCGTCGCTCATTGGAACAGCTCCGCTATACAGATTTCTTGTTCGCCCAACCGAAGCGCCCATTGACGCGACGTGCCGCTCACCCTCACGGTGCGCCCTTCAACGATTTGCGAGTTTACGCTTCGTTCCCTGCCGTTCGTGACCTTGAACACCGCCGGGATGGGCGCATTTTCACGGAACCGGAAGTAGGTGAACGCGCCGTCGTCCCAGATAGCGATAGGCGTAATCTCGTTCCGGGCGCTCACCCCGTAGTTCGTGTTCTGGGCTGTCCGAACAGGCGCGGTTCCCGCCTGCTGGCGCGTCCGTTCAGGATAGCTGAAACGAACCACATAGAACGGGGATGAGTTTTCCCTGACGGTGAAGTAATAGCTCCGGCGGTCGGTATAGACCGTCACGTTGGTCTGGACGCCCCGAGCGGTCGGCTTGATCGCGAAGACGCGATCCCCCGGTATCGACTGAAACTGGAAGGCCGCGGTATCGCCCGCCACAATCGACACGATCCTTTCCCCTTCCTCGAACTCGACCGTAGTGGCCCGGGTCAGCGTCACGTTGATGGCATAGACCTGACCATCGACGTGGCGAGTGACGCGGACGCGATTGTCGTGAGAGCCGCGCGGCGGTGTGGCTTCGGCGAAGGCGGCTGATCCCAGACAGGCAATCAGCGCACCGCAGAGTATTCCAGAACGCATCATCCCCTCCTGTCCTGATAAAGCTCATAGTCCGTTACGACGAACCCCAGAGGGTTCCGCCAGACGGCTTCCAGTGTGGCTTGTTCTTCTGCCTCGAAGTCGTAGCCGATCACGGCGGTGAAATTGCCGGTGTTCGACCCGTCCGGGTTGGTCAGCCGCTTTCTCATGCGGACCTGCACACGATCTTCATCCAGAAGCGTGATGCCCGTTACAACCACGTCCACCTGTGTCCGGTCTCCATAGCGATCCGGCAGATACCGTTCGCTGCTGGAATCCCACAGCTCGACCAGGCCCCGACGCGCGGTGCCCTTCGTCCGCGCAAGAGCGCGGTTGATACGAAGGTCATTGTCGATCTGGTTGTAGGTCTCGCGGTCGGTCACATACTGATAGACGAGCGCCTGCACGACCGCCGCGCGTTCATCGAGCGTAACAGCTTCGACGGAGGCGTTCGGGACCGCCATTCCGGTTGTCGGATCGAACGGAACGACAATAGGCGCAGGCGGCTTGTGCCAGACCATCACCGCCGCCGACGCGAAGACCGCGACCGCAGCGGTTACGGCCATCCCGGCGAACGCGATTTTCCAGATCTTCTCACGCTGCATCGCGCCGTAGATGATTTCCGCCTCAAGGACGTTCTTGGGATCATCAGCCATCATTCAAAGTCCGGCTGCGTGAAGTCGGTGAACTTCTCAATGTCAGCCAAGGTGGCGGCGTCGAGAACGCCGGTCATGCCGACATTCATTGTCTGGACGGATTCAAGCTGCCACATCGCAGCCATCGCGATCGCCAGCTCGGCCGTGACGCGAGTGTTGTGATCGACCGACTCCTTGAGGCTTTCCATGTTCGCGGTTTCCGCAACGAGAACGCGGACCCTCTCGACCGACTGCCCGGCTTCCTCGTAGGCCACTTCCGCCGCCGCAGAGGTCGCGGCACCCGTGGTTGTCGCCGTCGCATTGCGCTCGGCTTCCACGACACCGGAGTTCGCCATCGCCGTCACTTCGTCCTGCGACGTGCCGCCGCCTTCCAGCGCCGCCGTGATCTTTTCGCGAAACACATCTGCGCCGTCACCTTGCAGGCCCGACCAGTCGCCCCGCGCACCCCGGATCAGCGTTCCGACCATATCGGCGTCAAACTCGCCTTCGAGGATGCCGTCGAGGTCGTCGCCAAGCGCCAGTTCGAGGATCGCCGTTGGATCGCTCAACAGATCCTCGATCTCTTCCAGCTTCGTCAGGTGTTCTTCCATCAGCTCGATCTGCTCGATCAGCTTGGAAATCTGTTCTTCCTGTAAACCCGCATCTACAAGAAGCTGCTCGAAGGTCTGTAGCTGTTGTATTAGGCTTCGTGCGTCATTGACGGGAACGCCTTGAGCGTAGGACGGACCGGGTGCAAGCACCCCCGCCAGAGGCAGCGCGGCCAGAGTTGCCGTGGTAAATACAGTGCCAAGAAGGTTCTTCATTTTCATCACGGTCTCCGATCAGAGGTCAGGTTGGGTAAAATCGAGGAAGCTCATGGCTTCCCGTTGCCGCGCCAGTTGCGCCGCGTTCTGTGCGTATTCGGCTTGGGTTCGTGCCGCTTTCGTCTCGATCCGCGCGTTGAGGATAAGGATGAGTTCGGCGCGCATCATCGTGTTCAGGTCGTAGGCGTCCTTCGGGTCGGTCGTGCTTCTGATTTGGGCGACCAGATTGCGGACCCGGATCAGCGCCTGTTGCGCGTTGTTCATCGAGTATTCGGCATGGTGCAGCGACCCCGAAGACAGGAGGCTTGCACCGGACGCGGCGTAAAGCGCCGGATCAATGGTGCCTTGTGCTTCCACACCGCCGATGGTCCGCAAGTAGCTGTTATATTTTTCCGGGATCACCTGGACGTAGTGTTGGGTTTCCGCGAAGGGCGGAACGCCACCGTATTCGATGATCCGACCGGGACCGGCGTTGTAGGCCCCCAGAGCGAAAATGATGTTGCCATCAAAGCGTTGAAGCTGCGCGGCAAGATACCGAGCGCCGCCGACGACCTGGATATAGGGATCGGTGTAGTATTCGGGATAAATGCCCAAGTCCTGTGCTGTGCCGGGTATGATCTGGGTGAGGCCAAACGCAGCCGCTGGCGATCTGGCCCCAACCTGAAAGCGGCTTTCCTGCCAGATAAGGGCCTGCATCAGACAGCGCCATTGCAGGGGCGACAGCCCCGCCGCCGCCACCCCCGGCAGGCCATACGTGTCCTGCGATCCGCGAATGATGATTTCTTCGATGTTCTCGCGGGCGTCACCGAACACAAAGCGTCCTGCCGGGTTCGCCAGAGGCCCATAAACCTCCTGCACCCCGCCCATGTCAGAATTGCCGCCCATGAAGGTGGTCTGATACGTCGAGACCGAGCTAAAGGCCGCGATCATGCGATCCAGACTGGCAATCTGTTCGTTCTCGAATTCCCGGATTTCGGCCCGGTTGTCTGCCTTTTCGCGCTGCGTATCTTCATCCGTTTCCAGATGAAGATACCCGCGCAGGCGTTCCGCAAGGTTCTGTCCGTCGATCACTGGAACGCCTTGCGCCAAGGCGGTCGATCCAAGAAGACCGGCCACCAGCGCCGCGCCCAGCAGGCGCTTCGAGAACCCGTTCACCCTAGCCACCACACAGTTCCCCGCGAAGGCTTTCCAGCGCGGCGGAGGATTGCGCCGGGGAGGACGAAACGGGCGCGGTCGCCATGAACGAAAAGACCGCCGGTTGCCCCGGCAGCCGCTCGAAGTCGCACGACCCGCTCGCGGTTCCGTCGCTGTTGAAGCACTGGCACCGCGCTTCGCGCTGCGCCATCGTGGTGCAGCCCGCGATGCTCAAAAGACCGATGGTCAGGACGAGAGGTTTCATCATTTCGCTTTTCTCCAAAAGTCGGGGGTTTCACGGAAATCGGAGCCGACGACCGAAAGGCCGGCTTTGCCGCCACCGAGGATGTGCAGGTAGTCGCCGAGGGGCGACATATCGCCGTTCAGGACCAGCGAGTTTTCATCGTCCCGCAGCAGGAAGTTCCGTCCCGCCGACCGCGACGTGACAATATCGAGTTCAGCCGCGTTCAGGCGCAAAGCCTCGTAGTCCTCGTATGAGGACTTCCCGTCCGGGAACAGGATTTGCGTCGGGAAGAACGAAAAGACGCGATCACCGACTTTCGAGCGGGCAAGCTGCGAAGCGTTCTGGGTCAGCATGACCACGACCGCGTTCTGTTTCCGCAGGGTCGCGAGCCAGCCTTCGATCACCGTGGCGAAATACGGGTTGTCGATGGCCTTCCACGCTTCGTCAATCAGGACGATCGTGCGGGTCCGGTCGCGCATCTGCCGCTCGATCCGGCGGAAGATGTAGCTAAGGACCGCCGTGCGTTCCCGATCCGATTGCGCGTCGAGGATTTGGGTCAGGTCGAAGCCGACCACGTTCCCGTCGAGTGAGAACGTATCTTCCAACGTCTCCCCGAACACCCAGCCGAACCGACCGCCCTTCGCCCATTCGGCCACGCGCGCCTGCACATGCCCATCGTCGTCGGTCGAAGCGAATTGTTTTGCGAACGTGTCCCACTTGCGAAGCGACGGGGCGGCACCCGCGTTGCGCCGCACATTTTCGAGAATCGCGCGCGTTTGCAACGAGGTCAGTTCCTCGTGAGGCGACAGGATATTCGCCAGCCAGTCAGTCAGCCAGGCCGTGCCTTCCTCGTCGGTTTCGACCCAAAGCGGGTTGAGGCCCGTGGGCATCCCGCTTTCGATAGTCGAATATGTGCCGCCCATCGCCCGCGTGACCATTTCGAGACCGCGCCGATAGTCGAAGACGAAGATCCGCGTGTCCGTGCGCCGCGCCTGCGTCAGAAGGAACGAGGCGAGGACCGTCTTGCCCGAACCCGTCTCGCCCAGGACAAGCGTATGGCCCGCTGGCGGCTCGCCCTGTCCCGATCCGCGCCGATGGAAGCTGAACCGATAGGACGATCCATGCGCGGTCGGGAAGACCGACACCGGCGTTTTCCACGGGACTTCGCTACCGCTCTTGCCGAGAGGGGTTCGGTGCAGGGACGCATAGTCGGCGAAATGGACGTTGGTGATGACATTCAGGCGCGACCGCGCGGCCATGTTGCCGGGGAATTGCGCGAAGTAGTGCGCCCGCTTGACGAAGCTGTCCTTCACCAGCCGCGCGCCGGTGTTAGTGGCGACACCTTCCAGTTCCGACATAATGTCCCGGACGCGCGCCTCGCTGCGATCGACAATCGAAATCGACAGTTGGTGGTTGCCGAGGGACACGTCCTGGACCAGCACCCGTTCATGCAGAGCAGCCAGCGCCTCGCTTGCGTTTGCCCGCACATCAGCCGTGGATGCCATGATCTTCCGCTTGCGCTCGATCAGGTCGGCAGCCGCGTTGTTGCCCATCGGCGAGAAACTTTGCGAAATCACGTAGTCGCATGGCAGGGCGAAATCATCGAAGATCGTCACCCAGGATTGCGGCGGGTAGGTTTTCAGGGCGCGGATTTGCCCATACCGATCCCCGAGCGGACCATCCGTCAGCTCGAACCCGTCTTTCGTGAAAGTGACGCGATCCGACAGCACATCGTCGGCCACGACCGTCAGCGCGCCGCTTGGGTAGATCGGACGTTCATCGGCGGTCTGCACCGATCCGAGAAAGCCAAGAAGCTCACCCGACGACGCCGTGAGGACGCGGGTTGTATCGCCGCCGATAGAGGACCGCATGAACCGGACCACTTCGTCCAGAAGTTCGAGATCCTTTGCGTCGCCCGCGCCTTCGATAAGGCCGCTTGCGCGCTGAAACAGGCCCGCCGTTTTCTTGAGGCGTCCGGTTCGGACAATCGAAATCGTCAGGCGACTGTCGCGCAGCTCGCCGTCCGCGAGACCTTTCCGCCACCGCTGATCCACCGCCGCAGAGAAGTCATTGTTCTTGAGGGGTTCGAGGTCTTCGGACAGATCGACCTTGCGGCTGATCTTGTGCGTATAGACAGTGAAGTTTCGCCCCATCTGCGCGAGAACGGCCGCGAAGGCGTTCTTCAAGCTGTCCAGCTCGCTGTCAGGCGTCGTCGCTGCGTTCAGGCCCTCGACCCGGATGCAGGACATGAATGAGTTGTCCCGCAGCCGGACCGTCCGGTCATTGACCAGCGTGACATAGGGAACGTGCATGAACCCGTTCTTCAGCAGGTTCCGCTGGGCGACGATATTCGCGGCGACAGCCGATAGATTAAGCGCCATAGCTGTCACCACCGAACATCTTGCGGGTTCTGGTGCCGGGGGCCACACGCGAACCCGTCAGAAGCACATCTACCACTTTCTCGTCCTTTTCCGCCGCCCAGCGGCAAAGGCCGTAAACGAGAATACACCAAACGATAGTGACCACGCTTACGGACCAGATAAGGGGCAGAACGGTCCCCCCCATGAACGGCAACGCGAAACCATAGGGTAAGCCGAACAGTTTCGAGGATTGCGTCAGCGCAATGTAGAAGGGGGTCCGTTCCATCATCTTAGGTCGTCGCTCCCCAGATCGACTGGATCACGGTCGGGATCACGCCGATAATCACGATGATAATCAGCAGCGTGAAGACGCGCGCCCAATCAATGAAGTTGAAGGCCCCGCCGAGCAGAACGAACACGGCCACGATGGTCATAACCGTCCGTCCGGTCGTGCCTGTCAGGGCGTCGAGGATCGACTGCAAAAGGGAATCGACCGCGCTCAAGTCGATGTCTTGCGCGAGGGCCGGTTGCGACCAAAGCAGGGTCGCAATCGCGGCCATCGCGATTAGGTGTCTATTCATTGTCAACTTCTCCTAGTTGCCCAAGGTTTGATTAAACACAGCCATCACCTTCCGGACGTGACCCTGTGTTTCTCGATACGGCGGGATGCCCCCGTGCCGTTCGACTGCATCCGGTCCTGCGTTGTATGCTGCAAGAGCAAGTTCGCGGGTGCCGAATTGGCGAAGCATCGCTAAAAGGTAGCGAGCCGATCCATCTAGGTTCTGGTGCATGTCATGCGGGTCCACCCCCAGGTCGCGCGCCGTTCCCGGCATAAGCTGACCGAGGCCGATTGCGCCCACATGCGACCGCGCGTTCGGATTGAACGCGCTTTCAATCTGAATATTCGATCGGAAAAGCGTCACCCATTCGCTTGCGGACAGTCCCGCGTCGGCGATCGCGCGATCCGCCGCGTATCGGAAACCTGTCTGATGAATGGCATCCAGAATGTCGCCGCGCGGAACGAGAACGCGAGGGGCTGCGACCGCCCCTCCACTGGTCGAAAGAACGACTTCGGGTTCACGCGGCTCAGGGCCGAAAACCACAAGGCTGCTTCCCTGTTCATAGTTCACAAAGCCGCCGTCTCCGACGACGAGAACATCCGCGCTTGCGGCTGTTGCTACTATCATAAGGAAGGGGAATACGCATCCGCGCAGCGTGTGCAGCGGGCGAAGGGAAAGGCTACGGCGACAGGATGTGAGTTTCCCGCCCGCCTTCATAGAGCGGCACAGAACTGGTCGTGAACCCGTTCCGGTGCAGGAATGATATGAGGCCATTGGCGGTCTTGAACTCTCTCCGGTCTGGGCCTCCCACATTGGTGCTTCTGGCTGACGTAAGTAATTTCTCGAACGAACGGTCTTCGCTGACGACCCGGACGAACCATAGCCCATACCAGACAGAGCTAACTTTTGTTGCGTCCTTAGCCGCGACAACTTCAACGTGAAACCCGCGCTGGACCAATTCGTAGAGTTGTGTTTCTGATACCACATTCGGTTTTTCTTTATCGGGTTCTGAAACCACGGAATCCTACCTTCGCCAGACGGGGACCGCGGCACCCTTCTCGGGTGCCTACGTTCTACGAGTTTATAAGAGTTGCCGCAAGCTATAAGATACGATAATCTGCAAAAAAGCGGCGCGTCGCCGGTTTCTAGCTTAGGCTGCTGAGAACGCCAAGATTATTGATGGATCACACCCTATGCGCGGACTTCACGCTGGCATGTTTATACTTATAACCTTTGCGGCCACCACGGCGCAGGGCGAGACCTGCCTGTCCCCGCCGCGACCGTTCCTGCCAGCGGGAGAGGCAGAGATGATCGAGTTCGCCGAGATCATCCGCCAGGATTTTGAATACTACATCAACGACATTCAGGCATACTTCCGGTGCCTAGACGAAGAACGTGCGCGGGCTTTTGAGGAAGCCCGACAGGTAAGTCAAGACTACGGGCGTTTTCAGGCAGTGATAAAGGCGAACTAGGCCGCTGACCGGGCCGAAACCGATCGCTCCTCGCCGTAAGCGTGAACGATCTTGGCGACAGTCTTTGGGTCGATCTGCAACTCCTTGGCGATCCAGCGGAAGCTACGACCCTCCGCGCGCAACTTGAGAACGCGCGACTTGTAGAGCTTCACCTTCGGCGCATCGCCTTTCTTCCGCCCGAGAACCTTGCCGTTGGCCTTCGCGCGTTCAAGCCCGGACAGAACACGCTCTTGCAGAAGATCGGACTCGAACTCCGAGATTACCGCCAGGACGCCGACCATCGCGCGGCCCGTCGCCGTGGTCAGATCGAACTCGGACTTGTTGAGCGCCTTCACGGAGACGCCCTTACCCGCCAGCTCCTTGAGCGTCGAAAGAAGGTCGGTCGTGGACCGCCCCCAGCGGGACAGCTCCGTCACCAGAACGGCGTCGATCTCTCGACGCTGCGCCAGCGCCATGATCTTCTTACGTTCCGGCCGCGTGTCCCGGCGACCGCTCGCCGTTTCGGTGAAAGTGTCCACCACCCGGTAGCCCGACCGATCGGCCAGAGCAGTCAATTCGGCGACTTGACGGTCTGTGTCTTGATGCCCGGTCGAAACCCGCGCATAGATAGCAACACGTTGCACCATTCAGACCCCCTCGCCAAGCGACCGGAAAAGGCCAGTAATTACATGACCACGGCCCCGATCCGTTTAATCATATGTCAGTTTGGATCACTTGGCGCAACGGTTCCACCCGATTTTCCTTGCAAAGCGCGGCTCAACGGCACTAAACCCGCTTTATAGGGTTCGCCCTGTCTTATAAGAACCGCGAGGCCCAACCATGAGGCACTTCCTACAGACCACCGCAATAGCCGCGACAGCCGCCATCGCCGCTTTCGTATCCACTCCGACCCCCGCCAAGGCCCAAGGCTACCAGATCGACTGCGCGATCCTGCTGTGCCTCTCCGGCGGCTGGCCCGCATCCGAGCCATGCGCCCGCGCCCGCGCAGAGTTCATCCGGCGCATCACGCCCTGGCCGATCGAACCCCCGCTGCAAATCTGGCGTTGCCCGATGGGCGTTGCCTACACCGTCGATCCCGACACCCTGACCGCCGACCGGATCTACGAAATCCTGCTCGATCTGGACGACGCGCCGCAGCAATCCTTCCCGAGCGCACCTTTCCAGGACCACTCACGGGACGCGCTCGTTCCGCAGCCCGCCGTTGTCCGCAACAGCGACGGGGCTGCGCGAACGCTCCCCGAAGGCTTCGCCTTGCAGCTCGCGCAGAGCGCCGAGACCGGGGCGGACATTGATATTTCTGATCCAGCCTTCGACTTCGTGCGCTCAATCCGCGTCTACAACGTCACCGGCGCCCACCAGCGCGAGGCGGGACGTGAAGGCGACGAGGAATGTCGCCGCTCATTCTCGATGCGGATCGGTCGCTACGGCCCGCAGGGTGAGTTCTCATGGCATGGC
Source organism: uncultured Marivita sp. (assembly GCF_947488135.1). Classification (GTDB taxonomy): domain Bacteria; phylum Pseudomonadota; class Alphaproteobacteria; order Rhodobacterales; family Rhodobacteraceae; genus Marivita. The sequence goes on from NZ_CANKYW010000016.1 coordinate 22,080, forward strand.
GGTTCTGATCCCGGCCAGCTTCCAGCAGCTCATACGGGTCTTTCACGTTGGGGCGAAAACTGCCCGCGCGTCTGGCACCGCTCCGTTTTCGTGGACTGGCGCGACTACGAGGGCAACTACGGCTTCGAGCAGGTCAACTACTAGACGTGGGGCCACGGCCCCGGTCGCACCACAATAATTGCGACAGGCATCCAGACTGTGTATGCCTGTTGCCAACACTTAGAAGAATCAACCGAGGGAGTGAGCAGCACCCCATACAAATGAAAACCCCCCGCAAGGCGGCAACCTAGCGAGGGGGGGCTTTTAGAACCTAGGAATTGGCGTTCCGAAGGGTCCACTACCGATAACTTGGACTGGTTCTACCACCCCCCCAACATCACTGGCAAGCGAAAAACGCACCTGTGCGAACAGGGAAATCTTGCCCCGCGCCGCCTTGTCCCACTCACCACATCGAGGACAAGAACCATGACCACAGCGAACCACCCGGTCCTGCCGCAAGGCTTCAAGAGATTTTCTGTCGAGCAGACCTTGCTCAAGGCCGCAGCCCTCATCGGCCTGCGCGGCCCCACCCTTCACGCCCTCCTGCACATGATGCAGAAGACCGATCCCGCCGCCTGGACTGATCCCGCGCGGGAGCCCGTCTTCTTCGCCCCACAGGACGAAACCGCCCGCGCCCTGGGCAAGACCCGCCGCGCCCTCTACAACACCGAAATAACGCTCGAACGCATGGGCCTCATCGAGCGCCGCGTGAAGGCCAACGGCCAGCGATCCTCGCACGGCAAATGCGGCATCGTCTTTTCCAAGCTAATCGCCGCTTTCCCCGACCTTCTGAACCTCATCGAGCAGGCCGAGATCGAGCGTCGCCGCATCAAGGCCCTCGCCAACGAACGCAGCTCATGCCTGCACTACGTCAACGCCCGCCTGCGCGAAGCGACGAACGACGACAGCACCTTAGATCACATCCGCGGCGCGCTGGCCGCATGGCCGCGCACCGACAGCCTCACCCGCATGGGCCTCGACGCCCTCGAAGCCCATGTCGAAGACGCCCGCCGCCTGTGCATCGCCGTCGATGATGTTCTCGATTTACTGCGTGATTCTTCCGGTGAACCGGCAGAAAACTTCCGGTCCCATATACAAGAGAACAACGTAATAGATAACTCTGTATCCTGTAACGACGCCGTGGATAGATGGAGCGCGGGCAAACCCGCGCACTCTGATTTACCTGTGTCGGAGCCTACCGGCCCCGGCGATTGCAGAGAAAATGAGTGTGAAGCGGCAAGCGCATCGCGCAAGGCCAAAATGCTCGCGCATCTGACCCCGGACAGGATTTTCAAGATGGCTTCGGCCGACATGCAGCACGCAATCAGCGTCCAGTTGGGCAACAGGACCGAGCCGCGCAAGAGCGACTTCTTCCGCGCCGCCGAAGCCATGCTGCCCGCCCTCGGCATCAACCCTTCCGCCTGGAACGACGCCGTCTCGTTCATGGGGATCGACCGCGCCTGGCTCACCGTTCTTCTGATCGACGCGAACCGCGACCACCCCGAAACCCCCGTCAAATCGCCCGGCGGGCTGTTGCGGACCCTGACCCGCAAGGATCGGGAGGGCACCTTCAAGCTCGACGGCGGGCTGATCGGCCTTCTGACGCGCAAAGGCGTCTGATGGCCGAAAAATGCCCAAAGAAAGCCGTTACTTCGCCCGTGCCGTCACACGACGATAACCGCGCCGTGACACTGGATAGCATCAGCGCCGCCACAGTTCGCGGACAGGACGTGCGACCCTCGCAGCTCGACCTCTTTCCCGACCGGGCCTACCTGCGATGCGTCGATCCCGCCGCCAACAAGGCCCGCTTCTATGTTCTTGCCGTCCAGCCGACCTTGTTCGGCGGGGTTGATCTTGTCTGTGAATGGGGGCGGATCGGCTCGCCTGGAACGGTTCGCTTTATCCCTCACCGCGACACGGGCCAAGCTCTCGACACCATCCGAGCGATAACCGCAAAGCGCAAGGCACGAGGCTACGTCGAGTAGCACTTCACTCGCCTGATCTTTGTCTGTCTAGACCGCCCCGAAGGTGCGGCCGCCTCCGTGAACAACGAACGGGCATCTTACGCAGCGCAGGAACCTGTCAACACCTAGCCCTTCGGGGCGCGTCCCGCGCGTGTGGACAGGCCCCTTTTTTCACCGCGTCTTCTTGCCCTGTTTATTCACCAAGGAGACGACCATGAACTACCTTCGCAAACGATCCATCCGCCTTCGCCATGCCGCCTCTCGCCGGATGCGAACCATCCGCAAGCTGCTCCAGAAGATCGACTTGAGCCTCACCATCGAGATCAACCTTGTCTTTCTCAAGGTCGCGCTCGAAATCGGTCGCAGGGACGAATGACCGTTCCTGCCATTCCATCTTCATCTTTCCCTAAATATCCACGGGGGAGGCGCGGAACGCGCCGGGGGCGGTAGCCCCCTCGACGTTGTGGCCCCAGCCCCGCCGCCCTGATCGGGCGACGTGTCACCGCGCTCTAGGCTCCGGCCGGCGGGCGGCCTGCGCCCCGCACCCTGCGATCCTGGCCTTCCTGATCCAATGGCGCGCGCGCCGTCTCGTTCCGAGCCGCCGCGCGCACCTTGGATCATGGTCGCCCTGGACCTTGTGAGCGGCCCTTCCGGGTGACGATCGCTGGGGCGGGCGGCTCCGGGGTTCGGGCGAGCCGAACGCCGCTGCGCCGCTGCCGGACAGGGGGGTTCGGACAAGCCGAACGCCGCCCTGTCCGGTTTCCCGTTCGCCTGGGGATCGAGGGTCTGCCTTGCCTCCCTCGGGATCGGTCGCGTCCTTCGCCTGACAGCTCGCCCCCGCCCGCCCAAGGGGCTTTCGCGGCATATCCTTGTCGCTGCGCTCCTGCGGTATTCCACGGTCCCCTTGTGCGTTCGGTTTCGAGCCGTCCTGCTTGTCCTTGCGCGACCGACCCGAAGGCTGACGAGGAAGTCAGACCCGGCCCCGGTGCGCTCCGGTCAGGAAGCTGACACCGCTGCGCGGTGACGGTGATTTTCTGGCCCCCTTCGGGGGCCGTGCGCTCCCTCGCCTCTGGCATCAAAGGAAGTCCGAAGGGGGTGCTGGTGTCAAACTATTTAATTGCAGAAAACGGCAATAAAAAGCTGGGCCGGGCCATATAAACAAGGTAAAAAGGAGGGGCGAAAGGGGCGCAGCAAAGCACCCCACGCCACCACCACAAAGGACCGATTTTATGTGCGATACAATCGAAATCAGCCCCACGGCCCGGCGGATCGCCGAGCAGAACGACCAGTTCCGCAAGCACGTTCTGACGGGCGGTCCCGCAGGCACACCGCAGGGCCGCATCGTTATGACCCGTGCCGTTGCCGCAGTCGGGCCGACCTTTCAGATGGAAGTCGCCCGCGCCGTTATCGCGGACGAGACATTCACCGAGGATAACGATCCCCACGGCGATCACAGCTTCGGAGCCGTCACTGTGCAGGGCCATAAGGTCTGGTGGAAGATCGACCTCTACGACCTCGACTATCACTGGGGTTCGGAGACGCCCGACGATCCCGCGCAGACCCGCCGCGTCCTGACCATCATGTTCCCGTCCGACTACTGAAATCGGGGCATCCCGAGAGGGGCGCACCCGTCAGGCGCAGCCCGCGCCGGAAAGGAGGTGACAGCATGAGCAGAGAGACTTTGACAGCCCGGATTGCGGAAGCATGGGCGCTTGTCAGGAAGGGCGATGATTTTGGCATCGGACGCCGCTTCCTGATCCAGCACGGAGCCATTTAAGGCCCCTCGCCTCGCCCCGTCAGGGGCGGGGCAACCAATAACACGAAACTCACCACACGAAAACAAGGAATGTCCCAATGACCAAGCAAACGAAAATCACCGCCGCAGAAGCCCGCTTTCCGCTGGCGAGTCTGACCCTTTCGACCATGAACCCGCGCCAGAACGTGCCGGAGCAGGACGTGATCGAGTTGGCCCAGAGCATCTGGACCGCTGGGCTGATCCAGAACCTTTCGGGGATGGCGACCGACGAAGGCGGAGCCGAAATCGTGGCAGGGGGCCGCAGGCTTCGCGCCCTGCAATATCTGGCCGAACAGCATCCCGACATGGCCGAGACGCGGCCCGAACTGGCGAACCCGCTGGTCAATCTCGCGCCCGACCGGACCACGGCAGAGGCATGGGCGACGACCGAGAACATCGCGCGGCGCGACCTGCACCCCGCCGAGGAAATCCGCGCCTATGGCAAGATGGAAGCCGCAGGAGCGCCCCCCGCCACCATCGCGCGCGCCTTCGCGGTGACGGAGAAGCACGTCTATCGCCGTCTTGCGCTGGCGCACCTTCCCGCGCCCGTGCTGGACGCCTTGCAGTCCGACGAAATCACCCTGTCCGGTGCCGCCGCCTTCACCATCGGCGACGACGAAAAGCGCAGCCTTGAGGTCTTGGAGCAAGTGCGAGGGTCCAACACGTCCGACTATCACATCAAACGCCTGTTGAAGCCCGACACCGTGCGGGGCAGCGACCGCCGCGCGATCTTCGTCGGCGTGGACGCCTACAAGGCCGCAGGGGGCCGGATAGGGGGCGATCTGTTCGCCGACGAAACCCTTTTCGATGATCCCGACACGCTGGACACGCTTTTCCGAGAAAAGCTGGACGCCGCCGCGAAGCTGCACCGCGAACAGCAGGGCTGGAAATGGGTCGAGGTCAGCCCCGAGTCCTATGTCGGCTGGTATCACATCGAGCAGGGCAAGTTCGATCGGGTCTATCCCGCCGAGGGCGACCTGACCGAAGCCGAGGCCGAGCGGTATGACGAACTGGCCGAACTGGCGGACGGCGACGTGCTGGACGACGAAGGGCAAGCCGAACTGGACGCCTTGCAGGCCAAGCAGGACGGTTCCTATACCGACGAGCAGAAGGCCCATGCGGGCGCGATCCTCTACATCGACAACGAGGGGCGTATTCAGGGTTACGAAGGGCTTGTGCGCGGCGCGGACAAGGCCGACGCCATCGCCGCTGGCGTCTTGCAAAAGAGCCGCCACAGAGCCGACGAGGACGAGGGGCCGAAAGACCCGATCAGCCAGAAATTGCGCGACGACCTCAACCGCGTGGCACAGGGCGCACGGCAACACGCGGCATTGCGCGACCCCGACCTGTTGATCGATCTTCTGGCCTATCAGTTGAGCCATGCCTTGAACTGGAAGAACCCGTTGGGGATCAGCCTGACGGACGTGCCGAACTGGCCCACGACAGAGGCCGATGGCTACGCGCTGGACGAGCGGCTGACCGCCAATCCGCCCCGCGATATGTGGGATGCGAAAGACCTTGGCGCATCGTTCCGCGCGTTCCGCAAGAAGGGGTCGGAGCATGTGCGCGGCGAGTTGGTCCGGTTCCTTGCCGCTCAATATCGCGGGGGCGACGAGAAGCTGGCCGCGATGATCGACAAGGAGACGCAGCCGAGCATCCGCGAGGTTTGGACGCCCACGGCAGCGAACTTCTTTTCCCGTGTGGGTGGCCCCTACCTCAACGAGTTGTGGCGTGACCTTCTGGGGCTGACGGCGGATCATCCGACGATCACCACGTTCGAGCGGCTGAAAAAGGGCGAGAAGGCCGAGCGGCTGGAAAGCCTTTTCACCGACGAGGCGACCCGCACCGCCCTTGGCCTGACGGACGAGCAGATCGCCCGCATCGCCGAATGGCTTCCCGAAGGCATGGCCTGACCATAGCGCAGGGCGCGCAAGCGCCCTGCCCCTTCCCCAGATCGCAGGAGACCGACGCCATGCCCATTAAAACCTATACCATCGCCACCAACCGCGCCGAGACGGAGCCGCGCAAGGGCCACATCGTCAGCTTTGCCCGTGAGGGACAGACGCCCGTGGACGTGGCGCTTTACAAGACGAGCGGCGGCTATGCCGCCGACCATCCCCGCACTGGCTACGCGATCCGCGCGTTCGACCAGATCAGCCGCATGGGACCGCCTGTGCCGTTCAAGGCAGCGAAGGAGAGCCTTCTGTTCATGCTGGACGACATGGAAGGCTACGAGCGCATCCGTGAGGGATGCCGCGCCCTGCCCGTCCTGAATCCCGATTTTCGATAATCTGATTGCCGGAAGGATCGAGACCATGCCGAACTTCACTGCCCATCGTCACCCCGTCCTGGCTGTTCGTTGCCCCGATTGTCGCAAGGCCCCTGGTATCTGGTGCGTCCGGCCCAGCGGTCACAAGGCCAGCGACCTTCACCAAAGCCGGAAGGCCGAGGCCGACCGCGTGTTCATCGAGCAGCACGGACCAGACGCCAGCATCGAACGGATCGGTGAAAGCTGGACCATCGACCCATGGGGACGCGCTGGCATCCGCCCGCAACCCGAGCAACCATCGTTTTTCTAGGGCCGGAACGGGCCGTAATCACTGGCTGCACGAACGAAATTGAGCTAGACTTCGCGTGATGATCGGCGCGGCAGGAACAGGATACGACCCGATGAGAAAAGCCGTGCTGCATTGGACCTACCTGAAAGGCTACAGCGGTTTCGTTTTGCCCGTTTGGGTCCGTCGATTGGTTGCCGGATCGGAAATCCATCGCGCATGGTTTCTGGGTTTCACGGGTCACTTCATCGAGAACGACATTCGGTATGGCCTTGCCAACCCACGACGACAGGAGCCGCTTCACAATGACCTATGATCTTGACCGCTACGAGCGCGAGACCGCGCGAATCGCCGACAAGCAATCCCGCCTTTACAAATGGATCGGCGCGATCACCGTCGCGGCTTTCGCGAGTTTCGGATACGTTGCGCTGACGTTGTTCAATCCCGCCTTGCCCGCGACGATCACCGTCTTCCTGATCGGTCTGTTCTGTTTCTGCGCGATCAAGGGCGTCGCGCTGCGAAACGAGATTGTCGCGGCCAAGCAGCGCCAGATGCGCGGTCCGTTTATGATAGCCCCGAGCGGCTTGGGAAAAGTCGGCTCGATGCGCGGGCGCTATACCGTTTCGACTGAACAGCCCTGAACATTCCTATTCCTTGTGGTGAGGAACACTGGCCCCGCTTCGGCGGGGCCTTTTTTTCGCACTCGATCCTCGCTACGCCTTACAGATGATGCGACGACAGCCCATGCCCTTCCATACCGGAGACAACGATGGACCTTTCCGAAATGACCTACGCCCAACTGGCCGAACACCAGAAGGAGGTTGAAAGCGCGATGCGAAACCTTGAGAAGACCCGCCGCGCCGAAGCCAAGAAAGCCGTCCGGGCGACGGCCAGGGACCACGGGTTCACGGTCGAAGACCTGTTCGGCGGTCAGGGGAGCGCGAAAGGCATCGGGTCCACGACCCCGCCGAAATATCGCAACCCCGACAACCCCGCCGAGACATGGACCGGGAAGGGCCGGAAGCCGCAGTGGCTCAAGGCCGCGCTCGAAAAGAACGGCGGCGATCTGTCGGCCTACGAGATCTAGGTATGATCGGGCGGGCCAGGACTTCGCCCTGCCCCGCTCGATCCGGCGCTGTTCGCGCCGAAGCCGCATGTCATTGCCATTCCAGCGGCGGCGTCACTGACTGACCGGCGCTTGTGTCTGACCGCGCAGAAGGCGTCCGGCTGTTAACCTGGCCCGCGCCACAGGCGCGGCCCAGGGCCGGACCTCCCCACCCCACACGGTCTTGTCATTCTACCACACGGTTCAAGGACGGCGATTTTCGTCCTTCGTCCGAAAATCTTGCAAGCGCCTTCGGCGTCCTTGACCTCGCGTGTCCGTATGCCTGCGACCGCGCGGGGCGGGCGAGAGCTTTGATTTCCTCGCGGTTTCAACCTATATTGGAAAGGAACTCACCATGAGCGACACGAACATGAGCCAAGAGCAATTCCAGCAGATCATGCAGCGTTTCGACGCTAACGACGTTCGGATGAAGAACGTCGAGGACAACATGGTCCGCAAGGGCGACCTCTTCCAAGCGGTGCTGACGGTTCAAGGGCTTGTCCTTGCGATCATCGTTGGCACGCTGGTCGTCGCCAACGCGCTTGTAGGCTTCGGGGGTCCGACCCCCTGACGGATCAGCGGCCCTTCGGGGCCGCTTTTCTGCGTTCCCCGTGCGGGCTGGACAGCGCAGCGCCCCGCACTCACCCGCACCAACCTTGCCGCCGCCCGCCTTCGTAGGGCCGGGCCAGCCCCTCCGATACGAGCGTGTCGCGCACGTCCGTGCCATTCACCATCAGCCGTCCCAAAAGCCGGTCATACCTGTCCCGCCCCGGCAGCAGCATCAGCTCGACGCGCACCACGCCGTCCAGCAGCTCACGCACCCGCGCCGTCGCAAGATCGCCAAGCCGCTTTTCATAGGTGCATCGCGCACGGTATGTCTCCGGCGTGTCGAAGCCGACGAGCCTGACGCGCTCGCCTGAAACATCTATCGTGTCACCGTCCACAACGTATATTTGCGAAGCCGCGACTTGCTCACTAAATCCGGTTGAGGGAAGCGCCCCGAGAAGAAGGACCAATCCGACCGCCATGCCGCCGCGAAAACCGCTCGACTTTCGGAGGCCGAAGCCTCGTCCGAACCGCTTCAAAGCGACGTTTATCGTGGCGCTTGCTATCGTCATTCCTGCGGGCCTCGCTTTTGCATTAGTCGTTTGAGAGCGGCCCGGAACCGCCCTTCCTTTTCCCGTTTTTCCTTGTCGCGCGAAACCGCCATTCCGAACTGGAAACCCGCTTCTCTTGTCGGTGAGGCGATAGTGCCTTATCGGTGCCGTTCCAACCATCACCGTCGAACCATCCTTTCTTGCCCCGCCTTCGCGCTCGACTGTTTCACTGCCGTCAGCCCTTGTTCGTCCGTTCCCCGATACGTGTTTCTTATTGATGAACATAGCGAATGGGTTCTGTGAGACGCTTCGCTTCAATCACTACTTTCCCCTGCCCCTTCGGGTCATTCCTCGCGGAACAAAGTAGCGTTTGACACACGCCACCCATCCGCCAAGCATGTTCATCGAAACACGAAATCAAGGAACGAACCAATGGCTAACCAACACTTCAAACTGAACGTCAAGAACGAAGGCAAGGACGGCAAGAACTACTGGTCCGACTGCGGTGTGGTCTTCGTCAACACCGACGACAGCGGCAACATCACCTCGATCACCGTCAAGCACGTCATGTTCCCGAACGTCGAAATGGTCGCCTTCCCCAAGCGGGACAAAGACGAAAACTAGGGAAGGAAGGGCGGCCCCTGGGCCGCCCTCCCTCTTTCGCCCCCGGCTTCGCGGAGACCGTCATGGACGACTACAAGCAAACGCCCGATCCGCGCCACGATCTTCCGCCCAGGCGGCTGGCCGAAACCCGGCGGGTCGAGACACCGGAAGGGCAGACCGTGCATCTGTCGATCGGGTTCGACCCCGCCGAGCCGGATCGGCCCCGCGAGGTTTTCTACTCGGCCGGGTTCAAATCCGGGTCGCAGTTGGAGTTCCAGATTCAGGACGCCTGCGTCCTCATTTCTCTCCTGCTACAGCACGGCCACCGGCCCGCGGACATTGCCAAGTCCCTCGCGCGGGCCGAGCAGCCGGACGGATCAATGGCCTATGCCAGCCTCACCGGCCTTATCGTCGCTGCGCTGGACGACCCTGACTGATTGTCACGGCAGCCATTGCCGCCCATCTTCCGCCGTCAGTCCGAACCATTGCAGCTCGACCGTCCTTTTCCGGTCGGAATCCAGTTCGGCGTGGATCTCCTTCAAGCCGTCGATTCCGCCCAGCTTCACGATCTCCTGTCCGAGCCGGGAGATATGCGTCGCTGCCGTAAGTTTGTCGTGATCGTTCGATCCGGTTTCCATGATCGTCGCCCAGCGGTTCAACTGGACCGTTACCGGCGTGACCTGTGACAGCTCATCGTATTTCGTGTCCAACATCCTGATATTCTCCATTTGCTTCATTGGATTCAGGATACCGCCATCTTGTGAAAATCGAAAACCAAAGCGTATGGCCCCTGCCCCGCCGCCCTGGGGGCGTCGTGTCACCGCGCTCTAGGCTCCGGCCGGCGGGCGGCCTACGCCCCGCACCCTGCGATCCTGGCCTTCCTGATCCAATGGCGCGCGCGCCGTCTCGTGCCGAGCCGCCGCGCGCACCTTGGATCATGGTCGCCCTGGACCTTGTGAGCGGCCCTTTCGGGTGACGATCGCTGGGGCGGGCGGCTCCGGGGTTCGGGCAAGCCGAACGCCGCTTCGCCTTTGACGGACAGGGGGGTTCGGGCAAGCCGAACGCCGCCCTGTCCGTTTGTCCCGTTCGCCTGGGGATCGAGGG
>NZ_CANKYW010000017.1 GCF_947488135.1 uncultured Marivita sp.
GCTTCTCTTCATCGTCTGTCTCCTCAGTTGGAGAACAGCCTAACCCGAAATGCCGGACTTTTCAGGGGAGCAGGTCAATCTGCCGGCGCTAAATCGCTCTCCTGCTGCTTCGGGATCGCGATGATCTGCTCTTCGCTAAACGGTGATCTCTTCATTCTGCCGGTCTCCTTCATTGGAACGGACTCTACCTCAAAGAGGCAGCGGGTCTTAGGTAACAAGGGGAGGGATTTACCTGAGGCTCAATCACGATAAGTCGAGAAACCGGCGAGAGACCCTACCGCTCTTGTCAGGTAGCACTTGGGCCGCTGCACGTGAAACCCACGTATTTCTTGAGTCTTCAGTAGTATACTTTTGTTAAAGTTAATATATTATCGGTAGGACGTAGCGTTTGCTTCCGAAAGGTTTTGAGGATGGGATTATTGACCAGGAAACTGCTTCCAATATTCGCACTGGCAGTTACGACAAGTGCCGCCTCGTTACCCGAAAAGGCAAGAGCCCAGACTTACCCGATCGACTGCGCGATCCTCTTGTGCCTGGCTGGCAGTTGGCCAACTTCTCTGCCGTGCACGCAGGCACGCGCCGAGTTTATCCGGCGGATTACACCGTGGCCAATCGAGCCTCCGCTGCAGATTTGGAGGTGCCCTATGGGTGCGTCGTATGACGTTCCGCGCAGCTGGAGCAACTCGGAGCGTGTCATTGACGCCTTTTCCCTAGCGGACGGCAATCGAGAGCAAAGCTCATGGCCCGCACGAAGTGTGACTTCCACAAGAGGTGGTGCCCTTGCTATGTCTCGGCTCCAGAAAGCTACTCCCGAAGAAACCTTGCCGGAATCTGGCTTGAGCAGGGTTCAGGATCGCGCGGACATCGACATCAGCGGCCCAGAATTCAATTTCGTGCGGTCCATCCGGGTCTTCAATGTGCGTTACGCACGGCAGAGCGAGTCCGAGAGTACGGGCGATTGCACTAGAAGCGAATTAGTCGTGCTTGGCACGTATGGCATTCAGGGCGACTTCGCTTGGCAACGTTCGTCCACATCAGCTTTGCCTGCCGCTCACTCGGGACTTGAAAGATTTGGCAAGCGGTGTCCGGAAGTAAGTCACCGTTCGGTGTTCGTAGAATGGCGCGATTACAAAGGGCGTTATGGGTTCGAACAGATAAATTATTGACCTAGCCGTGGCGCGGGACGCGCTGAGCTCAACATGCCATAGCAGTGGACGCAACATCGCATCGGTTGTTGACCAACTACTCTGCTCCAAATAATCACGACCGCTGGCACTACCTTTCGTCTGATTTTCGACGAGACCCGCGAATTCGTTGCAAAGTGCCAAAGCTGATCTCTTTCAATTGTTCAGGATTGAGTTTCGGGTCCGTTCGAGAAACCCGCTGCGGGCCCTGACTATCCCATAGAACCAGCAAAGTACCTTCTGGCCATCGATAGACCCATCCAACAAGGCTGCGTTCGTCAGCACCAATGAGCAACGCGATCGCGACGCCCTCACCCTCTATTTCGTCCACTTATTATTGCTTCCTATATTACTGGCCAACTCGTCTCAGACAGCTTGCACGCGCTTTGCCGCGCCTGAGAAAACATGTGCCTGGTCTTCGCCGCCTTTCGCCTGTTGCGGGGCTGGAAACGGAACAAATGTTTAAAAATTCTTAAGGATTATATGCTGTGGTCGGACTCCGTGGCGGCTTCAACAAGTGCCAAAATCTCCGTCGTATCGAACCCAATAGCCCGTGCGAGGACAATGAGTTCAACCACATCGATCCTGCGTTGTCCGCTTTCGATCCGTGCAACAAGCGATTGATGGCATTTGAGCCGTGCGGCCAAATCTTCCTGGGTAAGGCCAGCCCGACCGCGCGCGACGGCCAACGCCTTGACGAGTGCCATCTGCCCTTTGCTTCGGATCGTTTTCGCCACGCGCCGCTCACCTCTCGTGACGTCGCTAGCGGATCAAATCCAGTATCTAAAATGTGGATATTTTGGCCTGGAAGGCGGATGGTCTGTAGCGTGGAGCCCAACGTGAGAACCCCAAGCCCCACCATCAATCGCTCACCATCTCAAGAAACCGGGCATAGTCTTCGCTGACCTGGCTCGCCTCCTCGAAGGCACGGGCACGTTCTTCGTCAAGGCAGCGGAAATAGGCTTGGATATCCGCAAGGTAGAGACCGAAATCCCGCCGGAGAATGTCCGCGTAATCTCTCACGCTCGACGAATCATTCGGTAGGAATGGCCGCGCCGGAGCGAGACAGGTTTGTGCAAAACCCGCACTGCAGAGGGTGCTTAAGATGACCACAGCTTGCACATGGACCAAGCGCTGCAACCGAGGGTTTTTCAATCCCGTTATCTCCTTGATAGACGCGGACCGCCGTGCCTAGTGTGCTGTGAACCAATATAGCTGCATGTCAATAATACATCTTGCAGTTGATAATATATTATCGTAACTCTCGGCATCAAGCAGGAATGTCCGAGCGTTGCGTCTTTCGAGAAAGCGTGAGCCGGGCCATGAACGGGGACATCGAAGCACCAAATGTGGTCATGGAAGGCGGCTTCCGCGAACTCATGCAAAACGGCTACCGCGCGGAAATCCAGTGCCGGGAGCCGGCTTACAAGAAAGGCCCAAGCTATTACGGGGTTTGGGTCATGCGCGCCGTCTCGGACGACGGTGTGGAGAAGCTCCTGGTTACAGCCCGGACACGGACAAGCTATAACGACATCAAGATCCGCGAGTTCAAGACCATCGCGGGCGTGGTGTCCTTCCTCATCGGCATCGGGTTCTCCCATGCCGATATCCCCCTCGAAGAAGGCCAGCGCACGGCACTCAAGCTCTCGGCATCCGATAAAGGCGGTCGCAAATAGCCTGATTTTTGCGGCGTGCCTCGCGGACCCCGCCTTTGCCCAAATGGTTCTGGTCATGGAGAGCGACGGCTCCCTGACACCTTCCCGCTCCCAAAGCAGCTTTACCCGACATTATTCTGTAGGCATCGGCCTGCGCGCCCCGTCGGATAACCTGACGATCTTCGACACTTCAAACACGGACGCTGACCGTGATGTGCCTCGGCTTGCGACCCGTGGGCGACCCGGCCCCCTGCCCCGCGCAGATGTTCTTGCCGCTCTAGAAGCCACCGCTCTGCGCTATTCCAGCCATCCCGGTTTGCGGATCGCAAACCTGTCGGTCACCGATTGGCTGACGCTCTACCGCGCCAATATCGAGGTGGAGAGCGCGTACCGGCAGGATGCGATCTCGAGCGCGGGCGCCATCGGCCTGGGCCAGCTGATGCCAGCAACGGCCCGCGATCTTGGCGTCAATCCGCGAGATCCGCTCCAGAACCTCGATGGGTCTGCCCGCTATCTCGCCATGATGCTGAGCGCGTTCGGCGATCCACGCCTTGCGCTTGCGGCCTATAACGCCGGCCCTGATGCGGTGCGCCGCCATAATGGCGTCCCTCCCTACAAAGAAACCCGGAACCACGTGGCGCGCGTCCTGGCCGTCATGGCCCGATTGGAAGAAGCAGAGTCATGAAACACCTCGCCACACTGTTCACTATCTCCCTCGCCGTTTGTCTCGTCGCCGCAGATCCCGCGTTTGCCCAGAGCATCGACCTCTCCCCGATCCAGAACCTGCTGCAGGGGATCGTCGATGCGCTCACAGGGCCTCTGGGCGTGGTCATTGCGACACTGGCCGTCCTTGGCGTGTTTCTCAGCTGGTTCTTCAACATCATCGATCTGCGTCAGGCACTCTGGGTGCTGGTTGGCATTGCGGGTGTTGCGGCCGCGCCGACGATCGTGGCCGCGGTCTTTGGCGGATAAGGCGCGCGATCATGGCCGCGCGATCCCCCCTCTTTCTTGGCCTGGTCCGCCCACCCAAGCTGCTGGGACTGCCCATCATGTATGCGATGGTCTGGCTCTTTGGCGGCGTACTGCTCTTCGTCTGGCTCCAGCATATGATCGTTCTCGCAATCGCAGCGATCCTCTACCCGGTTCTCTGGAAGGCAGCCGACTGGGACCCACGCTTTATCGATGTGATCCTTACGGTTCTCCAGGAAACGCCGCATACCCCGAACCGCAGGCTCCATGGCGGGGACAGCTATGCCCCATGAATTGGGCATGGGCGACGCGTTCGATCTCCGCACGATGACGCCGGTCTGGTATGCGCGCGAGACGCGGCTTGCGCATATGCTTCCTTACGTCAGTCTGGTCGATGACCAGACCGTTCGGACCCGGGTGAACGAGCTGTTCCAGTGCATCCGTCTTGAAGGGGTCAACAGCTATACAACCGATGATGCCTATCTCGACAAACTGACCGCCCTTTTTGCCCGGATCATCGCGCAGTTGGGGCCGGAGTTCAGCTATTATGTCCACAAGGTCTCCAAGGCGATCACACCGGAGCTGGAGCCGGTGCGAGACGACACATTTGCAGGCCAGGTCGACCGTCTCTGGCGCAAGAAGCTGGAAAGCAGCGGTCTGCGGGACAAGACCCTGACGCTCACAATTATCCATCGACCACCGGCTGGCAGCTCCCTGCCCTTTCTGGGGCGCAGTGCGCCGGATCGGTTGAAGCAAGACACGCAAAAGCGTCTGCGGCGTCTGGGTGAGGCCATGAATGTCTTCTTGTCGGGCCTCACGGAGTTGCGCCCACATGTGCTCTCCGCTGAGAACGGTGCGTTGATCGGGTTTCTGGGGGCGCTCAATACCGGACAGGAATTGCCGCTCTATCCGGCGAACACCTACGGCTTTCTGTCCTATAATGTCGCCAACACCCGCGTGACCTTCCGGGCAGATCACTTCGAGCTCTCCGAAGGGGTGGTGGGACATCGCTATGGCAAGAGCTTCACCATCGGCGAATACTCGGAGTCCACCTCCTGCACCATGTTCGACATGTTGAACCTGCCCGTCGACATGGTTGTCACCCAGTCCTTCACACCGATCAATTCGAACGTGATGGCGGGCCGCATCAAGCGGCAAAAGCGCCAGATGCAGGCAAGCCAGGACGCAGCGCTCTCCTTGATGGAAGAACTCGACATCGCCGCCGACGATCTTGAGGCCAAGCGCCAAAGCTTCGGCGAGCACCATATGGTGGTGACGCTCTTCTGCGATACTCTGGACGAATTGCAGAGCCTCAGTGCCGAGATTGTCAACGCCGCGGCATCTGAGGGCGTCAAGATGATCGCAGAGCGGGTGGCCGCCAAGGCGCATTACCTCAGCCAGCATCCCGGCAACCAGCCCAAGCGTGTGCGCGCCAGCGCGATCACCAATCGCAATTTCGCAGATTTTGCGGCGTTCCATCGAACACAGCTCGGCAAGCCGCCCGAGAAGACCCCTTGGGGCAAGGTCATCACCTTGTTTCCGACACCCGAGCAAAGCGCCTACCGGTTTTCCTATCACGAACAAGGCAGCCCTTCGAGCGAACCCACAAGCGGGCATAGCCTGATCCTGGGGCGACCCGGCTCGGGCAAATCGGTGCTCTCGGCCTTTCTCATGACGCAGGCCCAGCGGACGGGCGCGCGGGTTTTCGTGTTCGACTACCGTCTCGGGATGGAAATGGCGGTGCGCGCGGTTGGGGGGCGCTATGCGTCATTGAAAGCTGGGCAACCCACGGGCCTCAACCCGCTCTGGACCGAGACCGATCCGCACGGCACGGCCTGGCTCTCGGATTGGCTCGCCACCCTGATCCATCGCGCGGACAAACCTCTCACGCCCGTGCAAGGCATTCGCTTGCAGGAAGTTGTCCGTCAGAACGCGCAAGCCACAAACCCCGCCTTGCGGAACTGGCGGGACTTCGCATCGCTGTTTGTCTCCACCGATGATGGCGGTGATCTGCACCAGCGCCTGCTCGAATGGACCGAAGACGGCCGCTATGGCTGGATCTTCGGGCAGAGCCTCGAGGACACCTTCTCGCTCAAGGGCGATGTGGTTGGCTTCGATCTCACGGGTATTCTCGACAGCGAAGCCGAAAGAGAGCGCATGGCGGTCCTCTCCTATCTCTTCCGCCGGGTCGAGCGGGAGATCGAGGACCGCCGCCCCACGATCATCATCATCGACGAAGCCTGGAAGGCACTCGACAATGCGTATTTCGCCGAGCGGCTGTCGAACTGGCTGGTGACCGCGCGCAAGCAGAACACTGTCGCGGTGATGATGACGCAATACGCGAGCCAGCTCGAACGCACCCGGACCGGCAAGACCATCATCGAGGCGGTGCCGACGCAGATCCTGCTCCCGAACATCCGCGCGCAGCCTGCGGATTACGCCATGCTCAATCTCTCCGAGAAGGAGCTCGACGTGCTTCTCAACACCGGCAGCGACAGCCGCCTCGCCCTCATTCGCGATGACCAAGGCTCGATCGTCGTCGATGCCGACCTCAGTGCTCTTGGGCCCAATCTCACCATTCTCGGCGGCATGGAAAAAGGCGAGGCCCTTGTGGGGGCCGATTACCGCAACCGCCCAGACTTCTGGAGGCTTTCATGACTCGTCTTCTTTTGCCATTGGCGATGCTCGCCGCGCTGGCCTCCTGCGCCGAGTACCAGGAGCCGCAAGCCAACTGTTTCAGCTTTCGCGCTTCATTGAACATGGCGGGAACACCTGTCCCGGACTGCACTTTCGCCCCCCTTGGAAGGCCGGAGGACGGCATTGACGTCTAAGGCCTCCCCTTTTCTGGCGCTCTGCCTGCTGCCCGGTATTGTCGCCGCCCAGGGCGTGCCCACCGATGACAGCGGGCTCACCGCCCGCGACATCATCGAGACCGGGGACCGGGAAGCTGACCTGGCCCTGCAGGCGGACAAGCTCGCCATCCGCGCACTCATTGCCGAGATCGAACGGGAGCAGCTGGAAACTCTGCAGCGCATCTTCGATGCGCAGACAAGCTTTGGTGGTCAGGGCCTGCCCGCCATGGTCTCGGGGCTGGAGAACGGCAGCGGAAATCCCGACCGCTCCGTCGAGGCGGTTTACGGCACTGCCGAGGTCGACCCCAATCCCGGCGGCACATTGATGTTCGGGGACGCTTCGGAAAATATCGAGCAGCTCATCATCCGCGTGGCCCAGGAGACGAGCGGCTTTGCTGGTGTTGGCCGCGCAGGGCTCTCCCCCGTCCAATGGCGCGCGTTGCTGCAAGCGCTGATCTGGCAGGAAAGCCGGTTCACCATTGGGGCACGGTCTCCCGTTGGCGCCTATGGCCTAACGCAGATCATGCCTGGCACGGCGAGCGATCTCGGCATCAACCCGGAATACTATGACAGCCCCTACCTGCAGGTGCATGGCGGCGCGCGGTATCTTGCGGCGCAACTCGATACCTTCGATGGCAATATCATCAACGCCCTTGCCGCCTATAACGCCGGGCCCGGTCGGGTGTTCGAGTATGGCGGTGTGCCTCCTTTTAGAGAAACCCAACACTACGTCACGGTCATTCCGGAGCGCTACAATCTCTACCTGAGCCGGATCGGCGAGATCGACGCGCTCGGCACGATTGACCCTGTCTTGCTGGCCAATGCCAATCTCTCTCTCACGGGGCATGGCGCAGCCTTTTATGGCAGCAATTCACCGGATGCGATCCGGCAAGCCGCCCTGCGGATTTCCGACATCGTCGAGCGGATATCCGAGACGGAAGACGTCCAGGAAAGTGTCGCGCTCAACACCTATGCCCGCGCCGAACTCGTGCGTCTCATCGCGGCCCGGATGCGCCTGAAGGCCGCGCGGACCCGCGTGCTCTCCGCCGAAGAGCTGGCTTTGGCCAGCGCCCGGATGGCGGAAGGTGCATTCATGAATTTTAGGATCAGGGAGATGGAGTGATGAGACCTGCCCTCATGAAGACGGCCTTGGTGACAATGCTCGGGCTTGGACTGCACGTCGCACCCATGTCCTCTGCCACAGCACAAGGCGTGCCCGTCGTCGACGCCCAGAACATCGCGCAAAACATCCAGCAGCTCCGGCAGATGATTGAAGACGAGATCCTGCAAAACGAGCAGCTGACGCAGCTCCGCGAACAGTTTGCCACGCTCACGGAGCAACTCGCAGAGCTGCAACGCACCTACGAGGCCCTCACGCGCCTTGCCGAACTTCCGGAGATCATCCGCACCCAAATGGAGGATGAGCTCAATGGTCTCCTTGACCAGGAATTCGGTGATATTCTTGCCACCATCGAAGCCATCAAGACCGGGGATTTCTCGCGCCTGAGAGGCTCCGGCGCAGGAGAGATCGAAACCCAGATGGACCGGGTTCTGGCCGATCTCGGCTTTGACGAGGACACGCTTTCGGAAATGGCTCGCAGCGGCAATGCCGGGGCCAATCGCGTGGCCACCCAAGCCACCACCGGCGCACTCGTCTCTGCCGCCGCCCAGAACAGCTATGAAGATGCTGGCCAGTCGCTGGAACGCGTCGACCGGCTCGTCGGGCTGATCGATGACATGGATGAACTCAAGGAAAGCGTTGATCTCAATACGCGGGTCACGGCCGAGCTCGCCATTGCGCTGGTGGCCATGTGGCAGCTCGAGGCCATCCAGACCGTCGGCGACGGCACCGGCGGCGTGATCGATGCTGCCACCATCGCCGAAGAGCAACGCTTCATGGATTTTACGCTGCCCGAGTTGCGCGCAGATTGATCCGAGGTGTGACGCGTGGCGAGTGAACAAGAAATCATCGAAGAAGAACTGGTCTACGGTGCCCTGCGCCGCGAACGGCTTTGGCAGCGCATCGGTCTGACAGGACTTGTGTTCGGCATCATCGGCTGCCTGAGCGCCGCTGCCGTGTCGATCCTCGATGTCGATCCACCCCCCGTCGTTGTGCCCTATGATCCCGAAACCGGCTTTGCCCTGCCCGAGGCGTCCGTTGGGGCCACATCCGTCACCGCCAACCAGGCTGTCATCGAGGCGGAAGTCTTCCGCTACGTGACTGACCGCGAGATCTATAACCAGCTCGACAACGATCTGCGCATTCGCAGCGTCCTGCGCCGCTCGGACGGTGCGGCCGAGAGCGGGTTGCGCCAGATCTGGAACAGCGCCAACGAGACCTACCCTCCGACCGTCTATGGCCCCAATGCCCGGCTCGACGTGGAAATCCTCAGTATCAGCCGGATCGGGACAAACCGCGCCACGGTCCGCCTGCGCAAGCGCCTGACATCCATCAATGGCGTCCAGACCGGGCTCTTCACTGCGACGCTGCTCTTCGAGTTCCGCCCCGAGACCCGCCGCTCCATCGACGAGGTCTGGACGAACCCCTTTGGGTTCACGGTCCTCGAATATTCCATCCGCTCCGACAGATTGGAGAATTAATGCCTTTTGAGCTCAGAAAGAAAAAAGTCTTATCACTTTTCGCGTTCGACCGAAGGAAGAGGCAGCGAACAAATGATCCAATATATGCTCAAAACGTCATAATGCGTTTCTGGAATTCACTCCAAAACATCTTGTCGCAAATGTCCCGAGAGCGCGAAGTGCGGCAGGGTATTGGCGATGCAACTCATTCCGGAAACGCATGTTTGATCAGTAAGTTGATTGCTGCTGGCCTGTTGGCCTTATTCCCCGGCCTTGCCTTCGCCGAAGCCATCCCGCGGGGCGGCCCACATGACAATCGCGTGCGGCTGGCCACCTATCAGGAGGGCCAAGTCTATCGTCTCAGCGTCTCGCTCACCCATGTCACCACGGTTGAATTCGGCACAGGCGAAAGCATCCGCTCGATCATTGCCGGCGACACAGAAGGCTTCGAGATCGACGGTGTACCCGGTGGCCAAGCCTTCGCGATCAAGCCCGTCGCCCGAGGCGTCCATACCAACGTGACTGTATACACCAACCGCCGCAGCTATTATTTCAACGTCGAGGAGACCCGCAGCCCGACCTTCTACGTGGTGCAGTTCCGCTACCCTGATGACGCTGCGCGCCCGACCCGGGCCATTGCCGCCCAAGCGCCGAACTACAATTACGGTGCCAGCGCGCGGACCGAGTTCACGCCGACCCGCATCTGGGATGACGGGACCTTCACGTATTTCGCCTTTCCAAGAAACGCGCCCGTGCCGGCGATCTTCCGCTACGCAAATGGCCGTGAACGCACCGTCAACACGCAGACCCCCGAGGACGGGGTGATCCGTGTCAGTGGCGTGAACCGCCAATGGGTCCTGCGACTTGGCGAAGAACTAGTCTGCATCGAGGCGATCCCGCCCGCGGAGGCCGCCTCATGAGCGATTTCGAGAACACAGAGCTGGAAAAGCGCCTCGCCGCTCTCGAAAAAGGCCGTGCCAACGCGGCGCCGCAGCGCCGGTCTTCCTTCCTCGCACTGATCATCGTTCTCGCCATCGGCGCGGGTGGCACCCTGCTTTATCTCTTTTCCCTGCCCGATGAAGAGGAAACTTTGCCGACGGCCACTCCGGATATCTTCCAAAACGAAGGCGACGGCTTCGGTGCCATCGAGGCCTTGCCCCCACCCGAGCCCGAAGTTGTCTTCGTCGCACCGGACCCAGTCGAGCCCAATGCCGAGCTTCTGGCGCAGATCGCCACCTTGCAGGCACAGATCGAGGAGTTGCGCAGCGCCCCTGAACCCGTTGTCCGGGAAGATACTGCCGCCGCCGAGGCCATCGACGCTCTGACCACCCAGATCGCGGCACTGCAAGCCGCCTCGGAGGCCGCACAGCAGCGGTTCCAGGACGAACTGACAGCGCGGGATCGCAGCCTCGAACAGCTGCGCATGGATCTCGAACTGGCCCAACTCGCGGCCCGCCGACCCCAACCAGCCCCAATGGGTCCAACGGCAGATGAGCTCCGCGCACGGGAAGAGGAACGACTGCGCCGTGAAGAAGACGCCCGGCGCATGGCTGAGCTCGAGCGCCGGGCCGCAGAAGAACGCGCCTTCCAGGAACGGCGCATCGCATCGCCCACGATCGCCTTTGGGGGTACGTCCGGAGCCCGTGAGACAGAACTTGCAAAACGTACCTTCGGCGAGGTGACGGATTTTGTGCTGAACGGGGCGCTTCCCACCTCAGTTACCCAAGCCGAAGTCATTGCCAACCCGTCGAACACGATCATCCAGGGCACCATGATCCAGGCCGTCCTGGAAACCGCCCTCGACAGCTCGCTCCCTGGCCAGACACGGGCCGTGGTCTCCGAGGATGTCTACAGCGTCGATGGCACGCGTCTCCTGATCCCCCGTGGGTCCCGCCTCATCGGGCGCTATCGCTCGGGCGTCGACATCGCGCAGCGTCGCGTCACCATCGCCTGGGACAGGATCATCCTGCCCGACAACCAGACCGTCCAGATCAGCTCCTTCGGGGGCGATGAGCTGGGTCGTTCGGGTGTGACCGGCTTCGTGGACACGCGCTTTACGGAGCGCTTCGGTTCAGCTGCCCTGATCTCGCTGATTTCCGCCGCACCAAGTGCCGCCGCCTCCGAGATCCGGAACGAGACCACCGCGGACGTGCTCGAAGACGTGGGCGATGATCTTGCAGACGCCACGGACAGTGTAATTGGCGACTACCTCTCCATCGGTCCGGTCATCCATGTCGACCAGGGCGCACGCGTCACCGTCGTGGTCGACCGCGATCTGGAGATTTTCTAGGCCGATGTCGCTGAGCTATCTCCAGACATCGCTCGACCGGATCGACGCCGCCGCCCGCGACGATGTCATCGAGATCTGCATCAATCCCGATGGCAGCTGCTGGGGCGAATTCCAGGGCGATCACTTCATGCGAAAGCTGGACCAGACGCTGACCGCAACAGAAGTCAAAGACCTCGGCAACCAGATCGCCTCTTCCGCCCACACAACGATGAGCAAGGACAGGCCGATTGTCTCCGTCTCGATCACCTACAAGGGACGACCGATCCGGGCGCAGGTCATCACCCCGCCCGCCGTGCTGTCGGCCATGTCGATCAGCCTGCGGTTTTTCTCGAGCCTGCCACTTGAGGGCATCACACTAGATTTCCTTTATGGCAAGGAACGCAAACTGGAAGAACTCCGCCTCCAGAAAACCCGGGAACTGCGCAAGGTCGTGGCAGCCGGCGTCATCGACGATGCCTTGGCCTTCTGCGTCGACAATAAGCTTAACATGATCGTTTCCGGGGGCACCTCCACCGGCAAGACTGTAGCCGCGCGCAAGATCCTCTCTCATGTGCCGGCAGAGGAAAGGATCGTCACCATAGAGGAAGCGGCCGAGCTTCTGCCGACCCAGCCCAATGCCGTGACCCTCATCGCCAATCGGGATGCGGAATTCCAGACCGCCGATGTGCTGCTCACTGCCACGCTGCGCATGCGCCCCGACCGTATCATCCTCGGCGAGGTGCGTGGCAAGGAGGCCATGACCTTTCTAGAAGCGATCAACACCGGCCATGGCGGGTCATTGACGACGCTGCACGCAGAAACGCCGCAACTTGCCGTGCAGCGCCTCGCGATTGCGGCCCTCAAGACCGAGATCCCGATGACCTATACCGACATGATCCAATACATCGAGAATTCCATCGATGTGATCATCCAGGCCGGTCGCCATGACGGCCGGCGCGGCATCACCGAGTTTTTCCTCCCCGGCGCAAACCAGATCGGAGCTTGCCAATGAAGACCTTTGAATATGACATCCTGTTTTTCCAGGTGAAGAAACAAAAGGACTACGACGCGATGCGAAGCGCCTTGAATGAGCGCGGCGCAGAGGGATGGGAAGTCATTGCAGCTGAAGCAGGTGACTACGGCTACACCACGTTCTTGAAGCGAGAATCTTTGGCGACAAAGGCGGCTTCAGAATGATGCAGGCCCTTGCGACTGCAAGCGTGCTCGTAGTTCTCTGTGCAACCGCCGGCGTCGCTGAACGGAACCTGATCCCAACACTCGATAACCAGCCAGATGTCTGTCCCGACCAGCCTCCAGAGCCGCAGTGGATGCAAGACATCGCTGTACGCGAGTCCCACAAGCGGCTCCTGATCCAACAGATCTATCGGGCGCAGAGCATGCAACGCATCGTTGAAGCCCAAAGCTGTGAATGTCCAGCGCGGTATCCGACTTGGAAGGCAGCTGAAGGCGTCTACTTCGAGCATTTCGCCGCATCTGAATACCGGGACATCGTGGAAGCGACGTCAGAATACCGACGACAGGCGAATGAGCTTCGGCGCGAAGCCATTCCAATCTGCCAAGCCGCTGGAAACTGGTAAGGTTTCATGAGTGTCGTCACTTACTTCGTAGAAACGGCCGAAGGCTATCTAAATACCGCAGCTGAGACGCAATTCGGTGCGGTCGCCGCAACAGTCGGAACGATACTCGTACTCGGCACTACGCTCGTTGTCATTCTGGTTTTCATCAACGCCATCTACCAATACCGCGCCATGGACGGGCGCACGGCCTTTTGGCTCGCCGTGAAGATCGGGCTGATAGGCGCATTTGCAACCAATTGGGTACAGTTCAACATCCTTGCTGCGGCGATCCTGAACGGGATCGACAGAATTGCCGGATCGCTCGTGGCCTCTGTCGGCGGCGGATCACCGGGCCCATCCGGTACCTTCGCAGAGGAGTTCGACGACCTGATCGCGGCGCTCGGGGAGTATTTGAATGCTGCGGGGTCTGAACTGAACTGGATGGCAGGTGCCCTGCTAGACACCCTTGGGGTTTTGTTACTCTCGATCCTCGGCGGCTTGGCTGCGTTCATCGTGGTCGCATCCAGGCTCATGATAGCTCTGCTGATCGGGATTGCACCGATCATGATCTTCCTGACCCTCTTTGAAGTGACCAAGGATTACTTCGCACGTTGGCTCTCGGCGCTGGTTTCCTTTGCGATGTACCCCATCGTCGTTGCCGGTGTGTTCGCAACGATCACGGGAGTCTCGCGTGCGCTGCTTGCAGAGTTGGGCGACCCGGAGGGTGCCTCCAACATCGGCGCGCTCATCCCCTTCTTCATGATGGTGCTGATGGCAAAGGGGTTCATCATAGCAACGCCCTTCTTGGTTCGGGCGATTTCTGGAAACATCATGATGCCAGCGCTCTCCGCTGGATTCAGCGGTAGCTATGCCTTTGCCCGAGGGCTCGCAGGCAGCCAGCAAGTCTACAACCGATACTCCATCGGAGGTGCGACTGGTGCGGAGTACGCAGCTCTGCGCGCGCGGCAATTCTTTGGCGTGCAAGCGTTGCCAAGCCGACCCAATACTGCAGGTGGGCCAACCGGTGCTCCTGCCGGCGTCGCGACCGGCACAGGAGCCCGGATGCTGGCGCAGCTTTCAAGGTTGGGTCGTCTCGGAAGACGGTGAGTCGACAGCGCCAAAAAACCTGCCGAAACCGCTAAGGTTTTGCCGGGGGTTTTTGTCATCGCTAAGCGATTGATCTTGGGTGTGACCTTCATCGGTATCTGGCGTAGCTCTTTCGGCGCTAAGTGGCACCTATGACGAGGGTGGACCTTGCAGCTTCAACCACTTCGTCAGTTACAAGCGAGAGATCGTTGATCTTCAAGATGCGCTCAATCTGGACAAATAACCGATGCAGGAGTCGGAAGTTGCCGCCGGTGATCCGGGCGATGGATGCAATGGCCTGATGGTCTGTGAAGTCGGCGTCATCAAGTTGCAGCCCGAGCTTGCGCCAGTGACGGGTGAGAACGAAGGTCAGTTCGTCACCTTTCAGTGTGCGATAATGATGTGCAAAGCCGATGCGGCTGTAGAATTGGGGATACCGCTCCAGCTTTCGTTCAAGGCCGGGCATGCCGATGAGGATGACGCTGATGCCCATTCTGTCGAAGATATCGCGCACATGTTCGAGGCCTTGGGCCGATAGACGCTCTGCTTCGTCAATAATCAGAAGGTTGATCAGGTCCAAGCGTCTGCTGTCGGGCAAAATTTTCTCCGGATATTGGGCAAGCTCGATACATCCCTCGACGCGGGTCATGAGGGTTCCCAGATCATCGCGGGTTTGACGGGCGGGTTCACTGACTGTTGGCGTGTAGAAGGCTGTGCGCGATTTCGCGAGGGCCTTGTAGGCGATCATGTCTGACGGATCGCGCGGCCCCCAGGTGTCGATCAACGGCCCGGCCTTCTCCCATCGCGCGCTGCGCTGCGCCGAGACGGTTTTGCCGACACCAGCGGGACCAAAGCAGATACCGATATAGCGATGTTTTTTCACGGCGCTGACGAATTCCATGAACCGGCGATGTTCTTTTGTGGCGATGAACGTGCCATTGCGGTGCCCTACCATCATCATCAGTCGTCCGTCTGGTAGGTTCGGAGCTTTGTTTTTCGTGCTGGGGCAGGTTCTGCCGAAGACTGTGGTCGTTTTTGTCTATCAGGCAGGAACTCGGCCACCGCGCTGACCCGTTCATTGATCTGGCTGCGCAAGGCGCGCCGGTGGGCGGATCGGGCCGTCTGAATATCCTTCAATGTAACCGTCTCATGCGCATGTTCGGAGCTGATTGCCCGACACAGAAAGCGGTTCTTATGGAAAACACGTATTTCCGCGATATCGCGCGGATCATAACGAATGGTAACGGCCTCACCGACATAGGGGGCCAGTATTGGACTCATGAAGCGCAGCCCCTGAAAATGGACACCATCGCGGCGCACGGTACGGGGTTTTGCGACCATAACCAGCAGCAGATCGAGGTCTTCGAGGCTCTCTGGCATCTGCGGCAACCAGCCTTTGCCACACCAGCAGGATATGGGTGTCGCACCGGTCTCACTGTGGATGCGCGCATTGTAGGTGCTGATGATCCACGCACCAATCGCGGTGTCGAGTTCCGTCAGAGAAAGCTTCGGGGGGATCGCAGGTTTGCCCTGTGCAAGACAACCGGGTAAGTCGGGCAGTATCTCAGTGTTCACTGTCCCGAAGAACCGTTCGATCTTTCCGCGCCCTTGCGGACGCGCGACGGCCGAGTAGATGATCTGAAAGCGCAAGGCCGCAGCCGCCTGATCAAGGTGTTCCGATGTGAAATCACTCCCGTGATCAACATAAAGCACATCCGGAATGCCGCAAACCGGCCAATCCGGGTCTTGCTTGCGCCAAATCGCCTGCCGGAGCGCGAGGGATGTTTGCAGGGCAGACGGCGCACCCAGAAACACCAAATATCCAGCAATGGCGCGGGAATGGTCATCCATGATCACGGTCAGCCACGGGCGCACCGCCGTTCCGTTTGCATCGAGGATCAGGATATCGAGCATCGTATGGTCGGCCTGCCACAGCGCATTCGGGGCCGTTGCCCGGTGCCGGTAGATCAGTTCATAGTGGTCGCGATAGGCTGTGGCCCCGTCCTGCGCCAGCGTGACCATGGCCGGATCGAGCGCGCGGATGATACTATAGACAGTGCTATAAGTCGGGATGCGCCAATCCTGGACTCTTGCCATCGCCGTGACGCGCCGGTGAATTGCAGCACAGGATAGACGGGGTTTGCGCAGTACAAGCCCTTCGATCAGGCGTACCAGCTCATGCGGTAGCTTGCGGGTTTCTGCGTCAGATCGCCTTTGGCGTTCCAGACCTTTCAGGCCAAATGCCCTGTAGTGCGCAAGCCATCGCTGCGCTGTCCTGATCGGAACATCGGCGATGCGCGCAGCCGTTGCCAAGGAAACTCCATCTTCCAGATGCGGTTTGAGAACTGCAAAACGGCGCATCGCGTCATCCATTGTTCCCTCCTTTCAGGTGTCCGTAAGGGGATCGATCAACGGACGACAGAATATCAGTGAGCTGATCCCAGTGTTTAAAGCGGAAATCGATTCTCATTTGGCTGGTACGGTGATAGTATCATTGAAGGGGCCTCGTGCGTTACACACGAGCGCGGCCAAAATGAAACTCGGCCAATTCCGGCCCAAGGATGCATTCATGTCTGAAACTCGCATTGGCTATGCTCGCTGCTCGACTGACAAACAGGACCTTGCCGCACAGCAGGCCGCACTCCTCGATCTCGATGTAGCGGAAGATCGGATCTACACGGATCATGGCCTGACCGGCACAAACCGAGAGCGACCGGGTCTCGCACAGGCCTTGGCAGCGGTCCGTAAAGGCGACACGCTCGTTGTGCCGAAGCTTGACCGCTTGGCGCGCTCCGTTCCCGATGCGCGCGCTATTGCAGACGAATTGGAAAAGCGCGGAGTGAAGCTTGCATTGGGTGCATCGGTCCATGATCCGACCGATCCGATGGGCAAGATGTTTTTCAACATCCTCGCTACCTTCGCCGAATTCGAGGCTGATCTGATCCGGATGCGCACCAAGGAAGGCATGGCCATCGCCCGCGCCAAGGGCAAGCTGAAGGGCAAGAAACCGAAACTCTCTGATCGTCGCCAAACAGAGCTGCGCATGTATGACACCGGCGAGTATTCCATCAGCGACCTGGCCGAGCTGTTCGATGTGTCGCGGCCGACCGTCTACCGCGTGTTGGCACGAACTGACCCGCGCGGCGAACTTCCTGATGTCACGGCAACAGCGTCCGTGCTCGACAACAACCCAAAATCAGCGGATGCTCTATAATGAACTGGAAGCTGCACTGGCTTGAAGCAGAAGGCGCTTTGGAGGACTGGCAAGATGAAATATCTTCTCAGGTAAAAGAAGCCGAAAACGCCGTTGCGTCTATTGTCCAAACTCAAGCAATTGATGTGTTGGTCGCCTATCGGCGCGAGGGTCCGGTTATCCCCGAGCTTGGCCTTTGCGGGTTCGCGTATTCTCCCTCTCTGTTCATGCTCGCCTGCAATCCCATAAACTCGAATTTCGACAGCAGTGTCTCGAATGGAGCTCTCAAACGACAGGTCGTTCACGAGGTGCATCACTGTCTTCGACATGCCGGACCAGGATATGGGCGCACCTTGGCCGAAGCGATCATCAGCGAAGGGCTGGCAGGTCGGTTTGTCGAACATGTTCTTGGCACGCCACCCGAACTTTGGGAGAAGGCAGTCGATCCTGCAAAGTTGATGCAGTACATGCCCGATGACGACGTTCTCTGGTCCACAAACTATGATCATCCCGAATGGTTTTTCGGCACGAAAGCCCTGCCGCGCTGGTTGGGATATACGATGGGGTACGAGGTGGTCGGCACATGGCTCCGCCAAGCCGGACGTTTAGATGAAAAAGACTGGATCAACACCCCGGCGGCTTCAATCCTCGCGGCAGTTGGCGCGGAATCTTGAAAATAGGACCGCACCCTTTCGTAAATTCCGGTCCCGCCAGATACCGCTGTAAAAAGACCGTCAGATAATGCTGAAGGTCACACTTGGGTGGAGTGGCACGCCCGGTCAAAAACGACCGTTTTTGGCGCATATGTTTTGGCAAGGGGTTTATGTCCGGTGTGCGGACGAAGCGGGCATTGGCTGCGACTACACCAATGGCCGAAGTACGGTTTCAGCCAAATGCCGGGGCCGTCACTTACGATCATTTTCTCTCAAATACCGCCAAGGTGATAAAATCTACGACTTTCTCGCTAAGGTCTTCACGTTTAACGATTTCCGAATCTATCCTTTCTATACCTCTTTTATATTGTCCCTCGGTCAACACAGATAGGGTCGTATCACTCTTACGTCGGTCACCGCTAAATCTACTCCTAAATTCGACGAGGCTTTGCGCCGTAACTTGGGGCACGTCTTCAACGTGAGCCAAAGCAAAATGTGAAGCCCATTCGTTTGCCAGACTCTCAATAGTTGGAAAAGTTTGAAGCTGCTGAGACGCTTCCGGAAAGAACTGAAACAGATGGATGCCTGCGGAGCGCTCCGGAAATGCCGATCTCACCAACACTCTTCCTCGCGCGTTCAGAACACGGGACAATTCATGCCCAGCATCCGAGAGACTTGGAATGTGATGAATAACCGTCGATAGCCAAGCGATTTTAAACGAGTGGTCACGTGCTGGAATTCGGCTTGCATCACCATTTACAAACTGAACACGAGCATTCGGTCGTGTCGCTTCTGCTACTTTGCGCATGGCGGCGTTAGGTTCCACCGCCATGACATTTGCCTGAAACCATTCAGCCAATGATCCCGAAAATACGCCAGTGCCGGAACCTATGTCGGCGATTTGACCACCTCCGCCCGGATCAAAAGGTATGACCGCTGTTCTCCAACTATCGAGTGCTTCGGTGCCAAGAACTCTGCTTTGGTCATAGATTTGGCTTGCTAGGCTGTAGTCGAGTTTCGCCACAGTTGAACCTCTAGTTGAGAGTGTCAGGGGCCTTAGGTTCTCATGATCGTGCTTTGATTGCGCACACAATTGTTCATAGTCGGAACTTTTACCGTGGAACACGCATGAAGATGCGTCATGGTTCGAGCAACTTATTCGCCTGTTTTGGCAGGCATTCGTTCAATGTGCAGCATAATGTACTTTGGGCGCAGTCCCGACCTTCGCCGCTGGTTGTACGAGCGACGGCTCAGCGGGACAAAGCCGCCCTTCCTCACGACTTCTCGAAGGTCGACTGTTGGCTACACATGATCAACACTTCACCCCAACGGTGCGCTAGATGGCTGACATCACACAAAAGGAAATTACGAAGGCGAACCGCGCTGCATGGAACGCTTCAGCACCTTTGCACGGTGAAGGGAAACACTGGGAGCAGCTTCTTGAAAATGCGGCCCATCCCGGCTTTTCGGTACTCGACCCGTTTCTGACGGCCACGCTGGAAGGGCTTGACCTCAAGGGCAAATCTGCCGTGCAAATTGGCTGCAACAACGCCAGTGAGTTGATTTCCTTGGCCTCACTGGGAATCCTGCCCGAAATGGGTATCGACCAAGCGAGCGGCTTCCTCGCCCAAGCCAAGAAACTCGCAGACGCCGCTGGCCTCGACCTGCGCCTTCTTGAGGCGGACATTTACGAACTGCCTTCGGATGTCGGCCAGTTTGACCTTGCCCTCATTACCATAGGCGTTCTTAATTGGATGCCGGACTTGTCGGAGTTCTTCCGTATTACATCCGGGCTGCTCGCACCGGGCGGGCGGCTGGTTATCTACGAAACGCATCCGTTTATGGAGGTCTTTGATCCAGCAAGTTCCACACCGTTTGAGCCTGCCTTCAGCTATTTTGAGCGGCAGCCACAGACGGTGACCGAAGCAATCACCTATGACGGCGAAGACCACGGCGAGGGTGAAACGGGTTACTGGTTTATTCACCCGCTCGGCGAGATCATCACCGCGTGTGCCCAGTCTGGGCTCGGCATCATCGAACTGAGAGAATACGGGCACACCATTCGCGAGCCGGAGTATGACATTTACGAGGGACGCACTGCTCAAATTCCAATGAGCTATTGTCTCGTAGCTCGAACGGTATCCAGCCCCCAGGGTCGATAGCTGCCATTTGATCGCTGCGCAGCATTCGAAACTTTGGACTCCTTCCAGACCTTCTCCGCGCCGCAAGATGTGCCAAAACTCAAGCGTTTCTGTCACAGGCGATAACGCCCGTTTTAGGAAATCTAAAATGTCAACTGCGAGCTCAAGCTATGACGACGAACTTTACTCGTTGAACATACATGAATACCCATGATTTTGACAGGCGAACGCTGTTAGAGGGATAAATACCTTTGTCGAGGTCAGAACTGGAAATCATGCTTCTCAGTGTCGATGCCCGCGTTATTTTTGGCGTGGGCTTCGCATTTATAGTCTTCTTGTGCCTAACGTTGGTGCTAAGAACTGGCCAGAGATTTCCCTTAAGTAAGCTTTTGGCGCTCTGGTCGCTAACGGTACTTGCATTTTATTGTGTCCCTACGCTGATTCATGCGTATGCGCATGCCCGTCTGACCGATACTGAAAACCTATTCTTTCTAGCTCCAGAAGCTGTAGGGACATCTTACTCTGTGTTGCTAGAGGCGTTTAATCGCTGGTCGGACATGCAATTGGCAATTCTGACAGGTTCCGTGTTCATTGTACCAATGATCTTGGTGGGTGCAGCCCACCTGTCCGCTCTGATGTTGGTAGGGCTCTATCGGTTGATCGACCGCAGCGGGTAAGGTTAAGGTCCTCTTTGCCCCTTACACCTAGCTTAAGACGATGCATTACACATTCAAAGAAGCTGAATTCATTTATGTGCCTGATTTCATTTATTTTTATTCTCGCATAGCGGGTGTTATGGTACGCGCCCTGTGGTTGAAAATCCGCGCACGACCCTCCCCGTATTTCCATCGTGGAAACTTTTTCATAGACAAAATGTGCACTAAGAATATGGTTGATTCATCGATATGTTCGCGATCCCTTTGGATCATCGACCATAGAAAAGCCTCAACCTGTTGCCGCAGGTTGAGGCTTTTTTAGACGAATAAGCCTGCACCTGTGGCTATCGCCGTAGTCAGCAATATCGCCACCATGCAGAGCCATTGAATCAATTCGTTAGGGTCCCGCCGGTCCTCACATGTAGATGAGCGGGAACCGGCGCCCTCTTTTTCAGCGCCCTGAATATTTCTTAAGCACCTGAAAACAAACGTGGGAACCGGGCTCGTCTCTCGGCAGTTTCCGGATCACCTCATGAAACCAAAAGGTGATACCATGACCTCGAAAACATTTCTGACAACAACCGCACTGAGCCTCCTTCTTACCACCTCTGCCTTCGCGCAAAGCGACAGCACGGCGACCGAGACCGAGACGGAGAATGCTCCGATCATCGAAGGCGCTGGCGAAGACACCACCATGGCGCCGGATGCCACCGAAGACACGATGGCGACAGATGATATGGCCACCGACACGATGGACATGGAGGCGCCGCAAAGCATCTCTGACATGACCGTCGGTGAATTCCTCGGCCTCGACGTGGTCTCTTCGGGCACCGGCGAGGATGTCGGCGAAATCGACTACGTGATCCAGGGCGCGTCGGAACCCGAAGCGGTGATCGGCATTGGCGGCTTCCTCGGGTTGGGCGAATACACGGTGGCGCTGCCGCTGAGCGATTTCTCCTACGACGCGGAAGACCGGACGCTGATGGTGAACCGGACCCGGGAAGAGCTCGAAGCGATGCCGGAATTCGATGAATCCGGCGTTGAGGGTCTGGAAGACGATGTGGAGCTGTCGACGCTCATGCAGGACGACACCGGAATGTCCACGTCAGGCACCACAACGGGGATGACCGACGACGCGACATCGACGGATGGCATGACCGAAGACAGCACGATGGAAGAGGGTGCCACGGAGAGCGACACCATGTCCACGGATGGCACGGAGACCGACGGAACCGAAGAGACCGGGTCCGAAGACTCGGGCGAAGCCGAAGAAGACGCCACGTCGAACAACTGATCCTGCCACAAGAGCCTCAGGGGGTTGCAGACATGCGGCCCCCGTTTACTTATCTGCGTGGGGTGATGCAGGGCCGGTCGAAACGGGGCGGGGAGGCCGATCCGAGGCGGAAACGACCGATTGTGTTGAAAAACTCGGGCGGCTCCAATTAGATCAGAAATCCGAGAACGCCTGTTCTTACTAACCTCTGAAACGTCGGCTCAGTAGGTATAATTCGCCATCTACCAGAACGAAATTCTGGTCCGAGACCGGTGGTCGTAGAGTAGGCGAGTTTTTCAACAACATCGACCGTTTTTGGCGCGTAGGTTGCGGCAAGGGGTTTTAGTCCAAGCCGCGCTATCCCGCCTTCCTCCCAAACCACACCGGGAAACCGCGACAAAAATACGATCCATTGACAAAAAACCGAACGTTTGGTATCTTTGGGCATCAATCAGATCGGTGAGACTCATGAACCCTCTTTTCCCTGCCTACGCGGCACTCGCCGCTGCAATCGTGCTTGAAGTCACGGGCTCTTCGCTGCTCCAGAAGAGCCAGCAATTCTCGAAGCTGATGCCAACCCTCGGGATGGCACTTTGTTTTGCCGCGTCGCTCTACTTTCTGTCCTTTGCACTGAAAACCATCCCGCTTGGCGTCGCCTATGCGATATGGGCGGGTCTGGGGATTGTCCTCACGACGGTCGTGAGCGTGGTGATCTTTCGCATGTCGCTGGACATCGCAGCGATCGTCGGTATCGCCCTTATCGTTGCCGGTGTCTTGGTCATGAACCTGCTTTCGGGAAGCGTGGTACACTAAGATGGCCAATGCGCACAAACGAAGGAAGCAGCCGGAGGTCGTGCGCCGCAACCTTCTTGACCACGCGGCTCGGATCGCAGCGGAGTCAGGTATCACCGCCGTAACGGTGCAGGCGGTCTCCGCCGCCGCTGGCGTCACAAAGGGTGGGTTCACACATCACTTCCCGAGCAAACAGGCGTTGATGGATGCCCTGTTTCAGGAACTGCTGAACGACATCGGAACCGCCTTGGCCGAACGGGTGCAAGTTGACCCTGAGCCACACGGCGCTTTCACAAGGGCATATCTCAATGTTGTCGTGAATCGAGACAGCGACGAAAAGCTCAATACCTGGGCTTCGCTAGCCGTTCTGATGCTGAATGATCCCGATCTGCGGAAGACTTGGGCGGACTGGTTCCTCTTGAGACTCGATCAATATCGGGAAACAGATATCGACCTTGCCATTGTCCGCTTGGCGACAGACGGCCTCTGGCTTTCGGATATCTCTGGTGTACCGTTGCCGGATCGGGAGCAGCTATGTACTCGACTTGTTCAGCTTACGTTGCCGCGAGGCCGCTAGGCGAGCATCTTCGGAACCTTGCGACGCGCCAAAACTTAACCGTTTTTGGCGAACACCTTCTGGCAGGAGGTTTATGTCCGGTGTGCGGACATAGCTGCCTTCCGATAATGAGCTATGCCCGTTAAGAAACCATCATGCAGGTGGCACTCCATCAGACAGAACAGATACAGTCGGCTTTTCTGATCTTGCGCCGCCGTCTCGGCGACGCGCTGCTTGGTGTGTATCTGCATGGATCGGCTGTTACCGGCGGTCTCCGGCCGCAGAGCGACATTGATCTGATGGCAGTGGTTCAGTCCGAGCTGACCGAAAGCCAGCGCGACGGCCTGCTGCTGGACTTGCTGCGCCTTTCGGGACGCCATCCTGCCGTGCCGGGAGGCCCGCGCTGCCTGGAGGTGATCGTGTTTTGCCACGGCGACCTCACCCCGCATGACTACCCGGCGCGAGCGGAGTTCGTTTATGGAGAGTGGCTGAGGAAGGCTTTCGAGGCCGGTGAAACGCCGGTGCCTGAACGCGATCCCGAGTATTCTCTGGTTCTCGCACAGGCCCATCAGGAGGCCATTTCGTTGTTCGGACCGCCGAGGAGCGAACTTCTGACGGACGTTTCGACAGAACATGTCAACCAAGCCATGCGCGATGCACTTCCGGACTTGTTGGATGGATTGCGCGGGGACGAGCGGAATGTCCTGCTGACGCTTGCGCGGATGTGGCACACGGCCAGCACGGGGAGGTTCATCACGAAGGATGCTGCCGCCGAATGGGCGATTCCGCGATTGTCTGGCTCAGATGCTATGGCACTCGATCATGCGCGACGGGCTTATCTCGGCGAGGTCACGGACGATTGGAGCAGCGAAGGCGATGCAGCCCGAGAGTTGGCGGGGCGCATGAGCGAGAACGTCACCAACGCAATGTAGCGAGGATGGGCGTCCTTCCCGGTTACGTGCGGCGGGGTCGCCGCAAATGTCGTGGAAGGGCTCCTTCCGGACGTTCCCCGCAGCGCAGTATGGGCCCAAACCCGTACGTTTTTGTCACCGGCGCTTACCACCGTTTTGACCGGAATGGCTTGTCAGGGGGTTTCTATTAGGTTGTTGCGCGTCGATGACTATCCACTTCGCGACGTTCCGCTAGAGCTTGGCGCACGATCTGAAAGGCTGAGGATAAGAACAAGCTCGCCATGATTGCAGCAACGATGAGATCAGGCCAGCCAGTTGCCGTTCCCCACACACCGAGGGCCGCAAACATGACCGCCACGTTGCCAATCGCGTCATTGCGTGAACAAAGCCAGACAGAGCGAACGTTAGCGTCGCCGTCCTTATAGCTGACAAGCAGCAACACACTGGCCAGGTTCGTGGCCAGTGCCAGAGCTCCAATTAGGCCCATGATTTCGGCTTCTGGAACGCCGACATAGAATACGTGGTAGACGGTCGAGCCAAACACCCAAAGGCCCATCAAGAGCAAGCTCACCCCTTTAGCCAAAGCAGCGTTGGTACGCGCACGAACGGAGGCCCCGATCACCGCAAGCGAGATACCGTAGGTCAGTGCGTCTCCCAGAAAGTCGAGCGCATCAGCCTGAAGGGCCTGAGACTTCGCATAGTGACCGGCGGTCATCTCAACCACGAACATCGTCGCATTCAAAGCGATGACGATCCACAACCGCCGCTTGTAATCATCTGAGACACCGTCGAACTTGGCGTCTTGGCCGCAGCATCCTGACATTTGGAAAGCCCTTTTGAATCTGTCTTGAGCATAGTGTAGTGTCTCTAGTGGCTAGAGGTTCAAGAGGTATTTTAATGTTTTCAATCGGAGAGCTTTCAAAGCAGACCAAAGTGAAGGTTCCAACCATCCGCTATTATGAGGAAATGGGCCTGCTCGCTGCGCCGGAACGCACAGAAGGCAACCAACGCCGGTACGATGCGGCAGGGTTGGAGCGTCTTAGTTTCATCAAGCACGCGCGTGATCTTGGCTTCTCGATTGAGGCAATCTGAACCGCTCCGGGTTTTCCGGAGGCTGATTGGTCTTAGTTACGCGGCCATGTCTGATGTTTCCAGAGCCGCGTA
>NZ_CANKYW010000018.1 GCF_947488135.1 uncultured Marivita sp.
GACGGCCTCCGCTTCGCCATCCGCGAAGGCGGCCGCACCGTCGGCTCCGGCGTCGTCTCCAAAATCGTCGCGTAAGCATACCTGCTTACCGCATGCGAAGGGCCGTCCAAATGGGCGGCCCTTTTGTTTTGGCCCTCTATTGTCTATTCTGTCTGTGCAACCGACGGAGGGTGACGTGACCAATTCCCTGATCTGAACCAGATTTTCTCGAACCCAGATCAAGAGGTACGTCATGTCTTTTCCTTTTGCCGATCCCGGTGCCCTGCACCCCGTGATCCTGCCCGACGGCACGCCGCATGAAGGCACCGTTTTCCTGTCCGTCGCCCTGACCCATCCGCGCATCGACGTGGGAGAATACACCTATGCCAGCGCGCATCATCCACCCGCTGATTGGGCGACGCACCTGGCGCCGTACCTCTACCCGACGTCGCCCGAGCGACTGAGGATCGGGCGGTTTTGCCAAATCGCAGACGGGGTTCAGTTCATCACGGCATCCGCCAATCACCGATACGACGGAGTATCGACGTTTCCGTTCATGATCTTTGGCAAAGGTGATCCAGCCACGCGCCCAAGCATGCCCGCGCCGGGGCCTGACACATGGGTGGGCAACGATGTCTGGATCGGCACCGGTGCCATGATCCTTCCCGGAGCCCAGATCGGCGACGGCGTCATCGTGGGGGCGGGGGCCGTCGTGTCGGGCGCTGTGCCGCCGTACAGCGTCGTGGCCGGCAATCCGGGTCGGGTGGTGCGACGCAGGTTCGATGACGACACCGCGGCGCGATTGCAGAAACTGGCCTGGTGGGATTGGCCGATTGACCGCATCCTGGCGGCCGAGGCGGAAATTTGTGGGGGCGATATCGACGCTCTCGAAGCGCTGGCGCCGAAAGAGTGAAGGCCGCCCGGTTGGGGCGGCCTGATCATCGTCCGCGACGCGCCTTGGTCAGATCGCGCGTCGCGGGATGGGGGTGTGCGGCCGCCATGGGCCGGAGGGCGATCACTTCACCAGGGCTTGGATCGTGGCGCGCTTTTCGCTTTCGCTGTCGCCGGAATGGATGATCGACAGGATCGTGTTCACTTCGGCGTCCGACAGGGTCGAGACGTCGGCATTCGGCGCGTATTGCTGGATGGCGGTTGTGTCGACCATCGCGGATGCGGAGAAGGCGGTGAGGGCAAGTGCGGCTGCTGTAATGAGGGTTTTCATGGGTCTGGTCCTTTTCTTTCTGTGTGCCCGCACCCTGTGGCGCGGTTCGGTTGATGTCTGTCGTCGGGCTGTCTGTCCGACACCCATGAAGTTAGGGTCGGTCGGGCGGTCGGAGAATTCACAGCTGGTGCACAGCGGCTCTCGCAAAAGTGGACTTGACGCGAGGGCTCCGCGACCACCCCCTGCGCGATGCTGCACAGGGTTGGTGCGGGTCAGGCTTTGCTGGGGGTTTCGTGGCCCGGTCGG
Source organism: uncultured Marivita sp. (assembly GCF_947488135.1). Lineage (GTDB taxonomy): Bacteria > Pseudomonadota > Alphaproteobacteria > Rhodobacterales > Rhodobacteraceae > Marivita. Next base: position 1,448 of record NZ_CANKYW010000018.1, read on the forward strand.
CGCTGGAATTGACACCGGCGCGTGACGGCGATCAAGGGCGGGACCATGTCATAAGACATATCAATAAAATGTGACGATCTGGAAAAGCGGCTTTGTTTCACCCCGAACACCGCACCGAGAGGGGCGCGAGGCTGGCTGTGAGGGATGTGTCAGGGTTCGGCTGCGTTCTGGAGCTGGAGATGGGGAAGAGCAGAGGGGAAAAAAGTAGTGATCTTCAGTGCGCCAAAGTTCGGTGAGCGACCTGTCATCGGGTTTATCCAAGCGCTGGCTCCCGGCGTCCCCATATTTGAACTGCGTTTGGGCAGAGTGAGGTTCCAAAGGCCGAGGCGTCAAAGCCCCGATAGACTTATTGACCGTCGCGCGTCAGAGCTTGTAAATCGGGTCAAAATTATTTTGTCCCGATCACCGCGATCTGGGCCTTGATTTCGCCTTGGGCTTGGAATACGCGTCTCTTCGGCGATAGGGGTATAGCTCAGTTGGTAGAGCGACGGTCTCCAAAACCGTAGGTCCCGGGTTCGAGTCCCTGTGCCCCTGCCACTTTCCATTAATTCAATCGTTGATCTTCGCGCGGCGAATGGCTCGAGACGTTTGCGGCACGAAAAAAGGGCCGCCAATGGGCGACCCTTCTTGAGTATATCAACCAAGCGCTTAGTTGAGGAGCGCTTCGATTTGTTGCGTCTTCTCGCTGCGCGACATGCCGCTGTAGGCATAGCTCAGTGCGAGTTGCAGTTCGTCTTCGGACAGACCTGACAGATCAGCTTCCGGCACGTACGAACGCAAGATATTCGTTTCTCCGGCGGTGATCATGACCATCGTTTCATCGTCAATGTCTTCACCGCTAAGAATGCTCTGCACGCGCGACGAGGCTTCTGCCTCCGAGTTGGCACCGTATGTGACGGCGACCGCAGCTTCGGCTTGAGCTTGCGTGACATTGCTCAGGTCAGCACCGGGCGCGTACTGCATCAGGCGCTCCATTTCGGCTTCGCTGAGCATCACCGGGCCCATATCGACATTGTCGTCAGTGGCGAGGGCACGCAGTTTTGCGGTTTTCTCACCATTGGACATGCCGGAGGTGATGATACCATATGCGATGTTGTAATCCTGCTCGGTGAAGGTCGATGTGTCGATGCCGGTGTTGAAGGTATCGACCTGCTGCATCTGCGCTTCGGTCGCGGCAAAGCCTGCGGTGCCGAGTGTGGTTGCGAGTGCGGTTGCGATCATCATGCGTTTCATTGCGATGTCCTTTCGTTAAAAATTCAGTCGTCCGTCTTTCAGTGCTGACGGGCTTTCTCCCCGTCGGCTCTGGGTGACAAACAGGCCCGGGCGATCTTCGTTCCTGTAAAACGTTGGAAAGGCGGACACATATTTGTGAGAGAGGGCGCGGGAACTTTCCCGCATGACGCGCATTACGCGCGTTCCTTATTACTTGTCGTTTTCCGGTGTGATTGCGCGCCTCGCTTGAATTCGGGGCCGGGCTTCGCTAAGTGCCATGAAACACGTTTTCAAAGTGAGGCCACACCCATGGCAACGACCAATCCGCTTCAGTTCATTCAGCAGGTTCGTGCTGAAGTGTCCAAGATCGTCTGGCCCACACGGCGTGAGGTTTTGCTGACGACCGTGATGGTTTTCATCATGGCGGCGCTCACGGCGGTGTTCTTTGCGCTAGTCGATCTTTTGATCCGCAGTGGTCTTCAGGGGCTTCTGAACCTCTTTGGCTAACGGCGGTCGGCCCTTGAAAAGGGCAGGCGAAGGCGGTAACTGACCTGTCAAGACGGAATGAGGCGTGCATCGATTCGAGTTGCACGCCGATTTTTTGTTCCGGCGCGGGCATGGCGACATGCCCTGAAGCAGAAATCAGACGGCGTTTCAGCCGCACGGATAAAAAGGTTTGCGACCAGATGGCGAAGCGTTGGTACTCGGTCAGTGTTCTCTCGAATTTCGAGAAGAAGATCGCAGAGCAAATCCTTCAGGCGGTCGAGGAAAAAGGCCTTCAGGACCAGATCGACGAAGTCCTGGTTCCCACCGAAGAGGTGATCGAAATCCGCCGCGGCAAGAAGGTGACGGCAGAGCGACGCTTCATGCCGGGCTACGTGCTGGTGCGTATGGAGATGTCGGATGAGGGATATCACCTCATCAACTCGATCAACCGTGTGACCGGGTTCCTTGGCCCGCAAGGCCGCCCGATGCCGATGCGCGATGCCGAAGTGCAAGCCATCCTCGGTCGCGTGGCCGAGGGCGAGGACGCGCCGCGCCAGCTCATCCACTTCGAGGTGGGCGAGAAGGTCAAGGTCAACGACGGTCCGTTCGAGGACTTCGATGGCATGATCGAGGAAGTCGACGACGACAACCAGCGCCTCAAGGTGTCGGTTGTGATCTTCGGCCGGGAAACCCCGGTCGAGTTGGAATACACGCAGGTTACCAAGCAGTCGTAATATGCGTGGAGGTGGGGCAACCCGCCAAGCAAGCGTGGGAGGCGAGGGCATCGCGATGTCCGGACCGAACCACACAACGAAAGTGACCGAAGGGCGCGCCCCGAGGTCGTTGGAAAAGGAGAGGCCAGATGGCCAAGAAACTTGCTGGCAAGATGAAGCTGCAGATCCCTGCAGGTCAAGCCAACCCGAGCCCGCCCGTGGGCCCTGCGCTGGGTCAGCGCGGCATCAACATCATGGAATTCTGCAAGGCGTTCAACGCCAAGACGCAGGACATGGAGCAGGGCGCACCGTGCCCGACCGAGATCGTCTATTATCAGGACAAGTCCTTCACGATGGACATCAAGACGCCGCCGGCGTCCTACTACCTGAAAAAGGCCGCCGGTCTGAAGCCGGTGGGCAAGCGGAACCGTCCGCGCGGTGCCGAACTGCCGGGTCGTGAGACCGTGGCAAGCGTGACCGTCAAGCAGGTGCGCGAAATCGCCGAAGCAAAGATGAAAGACCTCAATGCCAATGACATTGAAGGTGCAATGAAAATCATCGTGGGCTCTGCGAAGTCCATGGGCATCGAGGTGAAGTAAGATGGCGAAACTTGGAAAACGCACCCGCGCCGCTCGCGAAGCCTTTGCAGGCAAGGAAAACCTCTCGGTCGAAGAGGCCGTTGCGCTGATCAAGAGCAACGCCAACACGAAATTCGACGAAACGCTCGAAATCGCGATGAACCTTGGCGTTGATCCGCGTCACGCCGACCAGATGGTGCGTGGCGTTGTCGGTCTGCCAAACGGCACCGGCAAGTCCGTGCGCGTCGCCGTCTTTGCCCGTGGCCCCAAGGCCGATGAAGCCAAGGAAGCGGGTGCCGATATCGTTGGCGCAGAAGACCTGATGGAAACCGTGCAAGGCGGCACCATCGAGTTCGATCGCTGCATTGCCACCCCGGACATGATGCCGATCGTCGGCCGTCTGGGTAAGGTGCTTGGTCCGCGCAACCTGATGCCGAACCCCAAGGTCGGCACCGTGACCATGGACGTCAAGGAAGCCGTTGAAGCGGCCAAGGGTGGCCAGGTTCAGTTCAAGGCCGAAAAGGCCGGTGTCGTGCACGCAGGGATCGGCAAGGTCTCGTTCGACGAGGCGAAGCTGGTCGAGAACGTCAAGGCGTTCGTCGATGCCGTGGCCAAAGCCAAGCCGACAGGGTCCAAGGGCACCTACATGAAGAAGATCGCGCTGTCTTCGACGATGGGCCCGGGCGTGTCGGTTTCGGTCGACGATGCCGCTGGTCACTAAGACCTGACATTTCGATATTTGGGAAACGGCGCTCTTCGGGGCGCCGTTTTTTTGTTTCGGGCGGTTGCCCGGAGCCGACCACAATTCCGGCAGATTTCGCGGTTATGGAGGCTTTGAGGAATCAAACTGGAACCTGTTTATGTCACTTGCTGCTGACGCCCCCCGCGCGCATTTCGGATTGATCGGCTTTTTCTTTGGTGTCGTGGCCCTGCTGGCGGCCGCGATCATGACCTCCGGCATATTGATGCCGGAAACCCAGCAAAGCATCGGCACGTCCATCGGAGAAATCGCACGGGATATCAAAGCGGCTGCGACGGGCGCGTTTACAGAAAGCGCCGCACCGCCGGAACCTGGTCCCTTTGATCCGACAAAGCTTCTTGCGATCGTCACTCCGGTGCTTGCCGCGATTGCCGTCATCCTCGGCGGCGTCAGCGTGTATCGCGAAGAGCCGACATCGCTGCCAAAATTAGCGATCGGCTTTGGCCTTGGGGCTGTGGCGATGCAATATGTGTTCTGGATGGCCCTGTTGATCTGCGGCGCTGTGATCGTCACCGCGATCATCTCGAACATGGATAGTATCTTTGACATCTGAGGGCCTGTGCCGGTGTAGCACTCGGACACTGTCTGACCCGACGCAGGACTGACCCGGAAGAAGGGTTTTGCGTATTTCCTGACCTGTGCTAATCTCTCGTTCCGACATTTGGGCGAAACTCTGCGGATTTGCAGGCCAGAGGGCTTGGCAAATCCTTGCGCCCGTACTATCCCCGCACATGCATCAGGCCGCGTGATTCGTCTCGCGGTTTTTTGCATTACGTCCGAGACGGTGGGTTGTGGCATGGGCTGCAATAATTCCTGCCCGAGGCGGGAACAGACCGACATGCCAAGGCTCATCCGTTGAGCGCTAGGCGGGTTTGGGACCGCACGAAAGCGGACCAAAACCGCCGGAGCGATCCGGTATGACTGAGCCGGGGGGTCCGCCTCCCAAACTGGAGTACACCTGTGGATAGAGCCCAAAAAGAGAAAGTGGTCGAAGAACTCGGCCAGATCTTCGAAAGCTCTGGCGTCGTAGTGGTAGCCCACTACGAAGGTCTCACAGTTGCCGAGATGCAGGATCTCCGGGGGCGCGCACGCGCCGCTGGCAGTTCCGTACGTGTCGCCAAAAACCGTCTGGCCAAGATTGCCCTCGAAGGTAAGCCCTGCGCAAGCATCGCTGACTTCCTGTCGGGCATGACGGTTCTCACCTATTCCGAAGACCCCGTGGCAGCCGCCAAAGTGGTCGAGGACTTTGCCAAGGAGAACAAGAAGTTCGAAATCCTTGGCGGGGCCATGGGCGAGAACGCACTGGACCGGGCTGGCGTGGAAGCCGTGTCGAAGATGCCGTCGCGCGAGGAGCTTATTGCTACCATCGCAGGCATGATCGGCGCACCGGCCTCCAACATCGCCGGCGCGATTGGCGCACCTGCATCGAACATCGCGTCCATTCTCTCGACGATCGAAGAGAAAGCGGCGTAAGGCATCTGGACATCTTCGTGGGGTTGAAACCTCGACGTTGGAACACATTTAGATAGGAAAGTCACAATGGCTGATCTGAAAAAACTGGCAGAAGAGATCGTTGCTCTGACGCTGCTTGAAGCACAAGAACTGAAAACAATCCTCAAAGACGAGTACGGCATTGAGCCCGCAGCCGGTGGCGCGGTCATGATGGCGGGCCCGGCTGGCGGCGACGCCGGTGGCGCGGCTGCTGAAGAGCAGACCGAATTCGACGTCATCCTGAAGTCGGCTGGCGCATCCAAGATCAACGTGATCAAGGAAGTCCGCGGCATCACCGGTCTTGGCCTCAAGGAAGCCAAGGAACTGGTCGAAGCAGGCGGCAAGGCTGTCAAAGAGCAGGTTTCCAAGGACGAAGCCGAAGACATCAAGGCGAAGCTGGAAGCAGCTGGCGCGGAAGTCGAGCTCAAGTAATCGCTTATCGGTCCCTTACGGGATCGGCGAGCATTCATGCGAGGCTGGGTATGGAGTTTTCCATGCCCAGCCAAGCCTGTCTTAGAGAGGCCCTTTCCAAAAGGGGCTTTTCTTAGACAGGACCCAAGGATCGGGAGGTGTGCGGTGGGACGCGCACCGGGAATTGATCGGGTTCGTGTCGTCTCTATTGGGCAGACCGCCGGGGCCCGACGGCGTGACGCTCAGCTGAGAATGAAAAGGTGATATCGACCATGGCGCAAAGCTTCATTGGCCAGAAACGTCTTCGCAAGTACTACGGTAAAATTCGCGAGGTTCTGGAGATGCCGAACCTCATCGAGGTTCAGAAATCCTCCTACGATCTCTTCCTGAAATCCGGCGATCAGCCTGAACCGCTTGACGGCGAAGGTATCAAGGGTGTCTTCCAGTCGGTGTTCCCGATCAAGGACTTCAACGAAACCAGCGTGCTGGAATTCGTCAGCTACGAGCTGGAAAAGCCCAAATACGACGTCGAGGAATGTCAGCAGCGCGACATGACCTACAGCGCGCCGCTGAAGGTGAAGCTGCGTCTGATCGTGTTCGATATCGACGAGGACACCGGTGCGAAATCCGTCAAGGATATCAAGGAACAAGACGTTTTCATGGGCGACATGCCCCTGATGACCCCGAACGGGACGTTTGTCGTGAACGGCACCGAGCGTGTGATCGTGTCGCAGATGCACCGTTCGCCCGGCGTGTTTTTCGACCATGACAAGGGCAAGACGCACAGCTCGGGCAAGCTGCTCTTCGCCTGCCGCATCATCCCCTATCGCGGCTCGTGGCTCGACTTCGAATTTGACGCGAAGGACCTCGTGTTCGCGCGCATCGACCGTCGCCGCAAGCTGCCGGTGACGACGCTTCTGTACTCCCTGGGCCTCGACCAGGAAGACATCATGAACGCGTATTACAACACCGTGTCCTACAAGCTGCGCAAAGGTGAAGGCTGGGAAACCAAGTTCTTCCCCGAGCGCGTTCGCGGCACCCGTCCCACCTATGACCTGGTCGATGCGGCCACCGGCGAAGTGTTCGCTGAAGCCGGCAAGAAGATCACGCCGCGGGCCGTCAAGAAGATCATCGACGAAGGCAAGATCACCGATCTGCTGGTTCCGTTCGAACAGATCGTCGGCAAGTTCGTCGCCAAGGACATCATCAACGAAGACACAGGCGCGATCTATGTCGAGGCGGGTGATGAGCTGACCTGGACCGTCGACAAGGACGGGGCTGTCACAGGTGGCACGCTGAAAGACCTGATCGACGCCGGTGTGACCGAGATTCCGGTGCTCGACATCGATAACATCACCGTGGGTCCGTACATGCGGAACACGATGGCGAACGATAAGAACATGAACCGCGAAACCGCGCTCATGGACATCTACCGCGTCATGCGTCCGGGTGAGCCGCCCACCGTCGAAGCGGCCTCTGCGCTGTTTGACACACTGTTCTTTGACAGCGAACGCTACGACCTGAGCGCCGTTGGCCGTGTGAAGATGAACATGCGTCTGGCGCTCGATAAGCCGGACACCCAGCGCACGCTGGACCGCGAAGACATCGTGGCCTGTGTCAAGGCATTGGTGGAACTGCGCGACGGCAAGGGCGACATCGATGACATCGACCACCTCGGCAACCGCCGGGTCCGGTCTGTCGGCGAATTGATGGAAAACCAGTACCGCGTCGGTCTGCTCCGTATGGAACGCGCGATCAAGGAACGCATGTCCTCGGTCGAGATCGACACGGTCATGCCGCAAGACCTGATCAACGCAAAACCGGCGGCTGCGGCGGTGCGTGAATTCTTCGGCTCCTCGCAGCTGTCGCAGTTCATGGACCAGACCAACCCGCTGTCCGAAGTGACGCACAAGCGTCGCCTGTCGGCGCTTGGACCGGGCGGTCTGACCCGCGAGCGTGCGGGCTTCGAGGTGCGCGACGTGCACGCGACCCACTACGGTCGCATGTGCCCGATTGAAACGCCGGAAGGTCCGAACATCGGCCTGATCAACAGCCTCGCGACATTCGCTCGTGTGAACAAGTACGGTTTCATCGAAACACCCTATCGCCGTGTTGAAAACGGCCGGGTGACCGACGATGTGCAATACATGTCCGCGACCGAGGAACAGCGTCACACCGTGGCGCAGGCCAACGCGACGCTGGACGAGAACGGCAAGTTCGTGAACGAGTTCGTCAACACCCGCCAGTCGGGTGAATACACGCTCGCGCCGAATGAAAGCGTTGATCTGATCGACGTCTCGCCGAAGCAGCTGGTGTCGGTCGCGGCCTCGCTTATCCCGTTCCTTGAAAACGACGACGCCAACCGCGCTCTTATGGGCTCGAACATGCAGCGTCAGGCGGTCCCAACCCTTCGTTCCGAGGCGCCGCTGGTCGGCACCGGCATCGAAGGTGTGGTTGCGCGTGACTCGGGTGCGGCGATCATGGCGAAGCGCGCGGGCGTCATCGACCAGGTGGACGCGACACGTATCGTTGTGCGGGCGACCGAAGACCTTGAGCTGGGCGATGCCGGTGTGGACATCTACCGTCTGCGCAAGTTCCAGCGGTCGAACCAGAACACCTGTATCAATCAGCGTCCGCTGGTGAACGTGGGTGACACGGTGGGCAAGGGCGAAGTGATCGCCGATGGTCCGTCGACCGATCTGGGCGAACTGGCGCTCGGCAAGAACGTGATCGTCGCTTTCATGCCGTGGAATGGCTACAACTACGAGGACTCGATCCTGATTTCCGAACGGATCGCACGGGATGACGTGTTCACCTCCGTGCATATCGAAGAGTTCGAGGTCGCCGCGCGCGACACGAAGCTCGGGCCGGAAGAGATCACCCGCGACATTCCGAACGTCGGTGAAGAAGCGCTGCGCAACCTCGACGAGGCGGGCATCGTCTATATCGGCGCGGATGTGGAGCCGGGCGATATCCTCGTCGGCAAGATCACCCCGAAAGGTGAAAGCCCCATGACGCCGGAGGAAAAGCTCCTCCGCGCCATCTTTGGTGAGAAAGCCTCCGACGTGCGCGACACGTCGCTGCGGGTGAAGCCGGGCGATTTCGGCACGGTTGTGGAAGTACGCGTCTTCAACCGTCACGGCGTCGAAAAGGACGAACGTGCGTTGCAGATCGAGCGTGAAGAAGTCGAGCGTCTGGCCCGTGATCGGGACGACGAATTGGCGATCCTCGACCGCAACATCTATGCGCGTCTGAAAGACCTAATCCTTGGCAAGACGGCTGTCAAAGGCCCGAAGGGCGTCAAGGCGAACAGCCAGATCACCGAAGAGCTGCTGGACAGCCTGACCCGTGGTCAGTGGTGGCAGTTGGCGCTGGAAGACGAGGACGATGCCAAGATCGTCGAGGCCCTGAACGAGCAGTACGAGGCGCAGAAACGCGCGCTCGATGCCCGTTTCGAGGATAAGGTCGAGAAAGTCCGTCGTGGCGACGATCTGCCCCCGGGCGTGATGAAGATGGTCAAGGTGTTCGTCGCGGTGAAGCGCAAGCTGCAACCGGGCGACAAGATGGCCGGTCGTCACGGCAACAAGGGTGTGATCTCAAAGGTGGTGCCGATGGAGGACATGCCGTTCCTCGCCGATGGTACTCCGGTCGATTTCTGTCTGAACCCGCTTGGCGTGCCGTCGCGCATGAACGTCGGTCAGATCCTGGAAACCCACATGGGCTGGGCCGCGCGCGGTCTGGGGATCAAGATCGACGAAGCGTTGCAGGATTATCGTCGTTCCGGCGACCTGACCCCTGTGCGCGAAGCCATGCGGATCGCCTATGGTGACGATGTCTATGAAGAAGGCATCAAGGACATGGACGAGGACCAGCTTGTCACGGCGGCCAGCAACGTGACGCACGGTGTGCCGATCGCAACGCCGGTCTTCGACGGTGCGAAAGAGGCGGATGTGAACGACTCGCTCGTGCGCGCCGGTTTTGACACCTCGGGTCAGTCGATCCTGTTCGACGGTCGCTCGGGCGAGCAATTCTCGCGTCCCGTGACCGTGGGTGTGAAGTACCTGCTCAAGCTGCACCACCTGGTGGACGACAAGATCCACGCGCGTTCCACTGGACCGTACTCCCTTGTCACGCAGCAGCCGCTGGGTGGTAAGGCTCAGTTCGGCGGACAGCGTTTCGGCGAGATGGAAGTCTGGGCACTGGAGGCGTATGGCGCGGCCTACACGCTTCAGGAAATGCTGACCGTCAAGTCGGACGACGTCGCGGGCCGGACCAAGGTCTATGAAAGCATCGTCAAGGGCGAGGACAATTTCGAAGCGGGCATTCCCGAGAGCTTTAACGTTCTCGTCAAGGAAGTGCGCGGCCTCGGCCTGAATATGGAACTCCTGGATGCGGAGGATGAGGAATAAGCGACACCGTTCGCATCGGGCACCAGTCTCTTCGAAGAGACTGGTGACTTTCTTCGAAGAAAGTCCGGCCCGACTTCATCCCCCACGCCCTTACTTTGAGGAAAACTCATGAACCAGGAACTGACCAACAACCCGTTCAACCCCGTCACGCCGCCCAAGGTGTTCGACGAGATCAAGGTCTCGCTGGCATCGCCCGAGCGGATCCTGTCGTGGTCCTTCGGTGAGATCAAAAAGCCCGAAACCATCAACTACCGCACGTTCAAGCCCGAGCGTGACGGTCTCTTCTGCGCGCGTATCTTTGGCCCGATCAAGGATTACGAATGCCTGTGCGGCAAATACAAGCGCATGAAATATCGCGGCGTTGTCTGCGAAAAATGCGGTGTGGAAGTCACGCTGCAAAAGGTCCGTCGCGAGCGGATGGGCCATATCGAACTGGCCGCGCCCTGCGCCCATATCTGGTTCCTCAAGTCGCTGCCGTCGCGCATCGGCCTGATGCTGGACATGACGCTGCGCGATCTGGAACGTATCCTCTACTTCGAAAATTACGTCGTGATCGAGCCGGGTCTGACCGACCTGACCTACGGCCAGTTGATGACCGAAGAAGAGTTCATGGACGCGCAAGACGTCTATGGCATGGACGCGTTCACCGCCAATATCGGTGCCGAAGCCATCCGTGAGATGCTCGCCAATATCGACCTCGAAGCCGAGGCCGATCAGCTGCGCGCGGATCTCAAGGAAGCGACGGGCGAGTTGAAGCCGAAGAAGATCATCAAGCGCCTCAAGGTGGTTGAGTCCTTCCTCGAGTCCGGCAACCGCCCGGAATGGATGGTTCTGACCGTGATCCCGGTGATCCCGCCGGAACTGCGCCCGCTGGTGCCGCTGGATGGGGGTCGTTTCGCGACCTCCGACCTCAATGACCTGTACCGCCGGGTGATCAACCGGAACAACCGTCTCAAGCGCCTGATCGAACTGCGCGCGCCCGATATCATCGTGCGCAACGAAAAGCGGATGCTCCAGGAATCCGTTGATGCCCTGTTCGACAACGGCCGTCGCGGTCGTGTCATCACCGGTGCCAACAAGCGCCCGCTCAAGTCGCTGTCCGACATGCTCAAGGGCAAGCAGGGTCGCTTCCGCCAGAACCTTCTGGGTAAGCGCGTCGACTTCTCGGGCCGTTCGGTCATTGTGACGGGTCCGGAGTTGAAGCTGCACCAGTGTGGTTTGCCCAAGAAAATGGCGCTCGAGCTGTTCAAGCCGTTCATCTATTCGCGGCTTGAGGCGAAGGGGCTGTCCTCAACCGTCAAGCAGGCGAAGAAGCTGGTGGAAAAGGAACGTCCTGAGGTTTGGGATATCCTTGACGAAGTGATCCGCGAACACCCGGTTCTTCTGAACCGCGCGCCGACGCTGCACCGTCTGGGCATCCAGGCGTTCGAGCCGGTTCTGATCGAAGGCAAGGCGATCCAGCTTCACCCGCTTGTGTGTTCGGCCTTCAACGCCGACTTCGACGGCGACCAGATGGCGGTCCACGTGCCGCTGTCGCTGGAAGCACAGCTTGAAGCGCGTGTTCTGATGATGTCGACGAACAACGTTCTGTCGCCCGCCAACGGCGCGCCGATTATCGTTCCGTCGCAGGACATGATCCTTGGCCTCTACTATACCTCGATTGCCCGCAAAGGCATGAAGGGTGAAGGCATGAAGTTCGCGTCGATCGAAGAGGTCGAGCACGCGCTGAATGCGGGCGAAGTGCATCTGCACGCCAATATCGAATGCCGCGTCAAGCAGATCGACGACGAAGGCAACGAGATCACCAAGCGGTACGAGACCACGCCCGGTCGTGTGCGCTTGGGTGCTCTGCTTCCGCTCAATGCGAAAGCGCCGTTCGACCTCGTGAACACGTTGCTTCGGAAGAAAGACGTGCAGAAGGTCATCGACACCGTCTACCGCTATTGCGGTCAGAAGGAGTCGGTCATCTTCTGTGACCAGATCATGACCATGGGCTTCAAGGAAGCGTTCAAGGCGGGCATTTCGTTCGGCAAGGACGACATGGTGATCCCGGAAACCAAATGGCCGATCGTGGAAGAAACCCGCGATCAGGTTAAGGATTTCGAACAGCAGTACATGGACGGCCTGATCACCCAGGGTGAAAAGTACAACAAGGTTGTCGATGCCTGGTCGAAGTGTAACGACAAGGTCACCGAGGCCATGATGTCCACCATCTCGGCCGAGCAGGTCGACGAGAACGGCGCCACGATGGAGCCGAACTCGGTCTACATGATGGCGCACTCCGGTGCCCGTGGCTCGGTCACGCAGATGAAACAGCTGGGCGGGATGCGTGGCCTGATGGCGAAGCCGAATGGCGACATCATCGAGACGCCGATCATCTCGAACTTCAAGGAAGGTCTGACCGTTCTTGAGTACTTCAACTCGACCCACGGCGCCCGTAAGGGTCTGTCGGACACCGCGTTGAAGACAGCGAACTCGGGTTATCTGACCCGTCGTCTGGTGGACGTCGCACAGGACTGTATCGTGCGGATGCATGACTGCGGAACCGATCGTGCGATCACGGCCGAAGCCGCCGTCAATGACGGGGAAGTCGTGGCGTCGCTGGCAGAGCGTATCCTCGGCCGCGTTGCGGCGGACGATATCCTCAAGCCCGGCACCGATGAGGTCATCCTGCGCGCCGGTCAGCTGATCGACGAACGGATGGCGGACACCATCGAAGAGGCAGGCGTTGCCACGATGCGCATCCGCTCGCCGCTGACCTGTGAGGCCGAAGAGGGCGTCTGTGCCATGTGTTATGGCCGTGACCTCGCACGCGGCACGATGGTCAACACCGGCGAAGCGGTGGGCATCATCGCGGCGCAGTCCATTGGTGAGCCGGGAACACAGCTGACGATGCGGACCTTCCACATCGGCGGCGTGGCCCAGGGTGGTCAGCAGTCGTTCCAGGAAGCCAGCCAGGAAGGTAAAGTCGAATTCGACAACGCCTCGACGCTCGAAAATTCTTCGGGTGAAACGCTGGTCATGGGCCGTAACATGAAGTTGCGGATCATGGATGAGCACGGTGTCGAACGGGCCAGCCACAAGCTGGGCTATGGCACCAAGGTGTTCGTCAAGGAAGGCGACATGGTCAAGCGCGGCGACAAGCTGTTCGAGTGGGACCCCTATACCCTGCCGATCATCGCCGAGAAGGACGGTATCGCCAAGCATGTGGACCTCACCGCAGGTGTGGCCGTTCGCGACGAGACCGACGATGCGACGGGCATGACCCAGAAGATCGTGATCGACTGGCGGGCCGCGCCCAAGGGCAACGAGCTCAAGCCCGAGATCATCCTGATGGGTGAGGACGGCGAGCCGCTCCGCAACGACGCGGGCAACCCGATCACCTATCCGATGTCGGTCGACGCCATCCTGTCGGTCGAAGACGGTCAGGACGTCAAAGCCGGTGACGTGGTGGCCCGTATTCCGCGCGAAGGCGCCAAGACCAAGGACATCACCGGCGGTCTGCCGCGTGTGGCCGAACTCTTTGAGGCGCGTCGCCCCAAGGACCACGCCATCATCGCGGAAATCGACGGCTACGTTCACTTCGGCAAGGACTACAAGAACAAGCGTCGTATCTCGATCAACCCCGCGGAAGAGGGTGCCGAGCCGGTGGAATACATGGTGCCCAAGGGCAAGCATATTCCGGTGGCCGAAGGTGACTTCATCCAGAAGGGTGAATACATCATGGACGGCAACCCGGCGCCGCATGACATCCTGTCCATCATGGGTGTCGAAGCGCTGGCGAACTACATGATCGACGAGGTTCAGGACGTCTATCGCCTGCAAGGTGTGAAGATCAACGACAAGCATGTCGAAGTGATCGTGCGCCAGATGTTGCAGAAATGGGAGATCCTCGACAGCGGTGACACCACGCTTCTCAAGGGCGAACACGTGGACAAGGCCGAATTCGACCTTGCCAACGAAAAGGCCGAGAAGAAGGGTGGCCGTCCCGCACAGGGCGAACCGATCCTGCTGGGCATCACCAAGGCGTCGCTGCAAACCCGCAGCTTTATCTCGGCGGCGTCGTTCCAGGAAACCACGCGGGTCCTGACTGAGGCGTCTGTTCAGGGCAAGAAGGACAAGCTTGTCGGTCTGAAAGAGAACGTCATCGTGGGCCGCCTGATTCCGGCGGGCACCGGTGGGGCAACCCAGAAGGTGCGTCGTATCGCGCAAGAACGCGACAATGTCGTGATCGAAGCGCGCCGCGAAGAAGCCGAAGCGGCCGCCGCACTGGCAGCTCCGGACACATCCAGCGATGTGGTCGGCGGCGACGAGTTCGACAACATCATCGTCGACACGCCGGAAAGCCGCGAATAAGCGGCTTTTTACCGAACGGTAAAAAACCCCCGCGCAGGTCGCGGGGGTTTTTGTTCGTGCGCTCTCCTATGACAGGAACGGAAACCCCTTATCGCACGTTGACCCTTCAACAGCGACAAAGGAGAGTTTCATGATCCGTTCAATGACGACGACCACCGCTTTGGCTGTGTGCCTTGCCGCGCCGCTGGCTGCGCAGGAGACCCATACCTGGGGCGAAAAGAACGCCGATTTCGAGCCCGCATTTGAAAACCAGACGCGGGCCGAGCTTGTTCAGTCAGACCTGACATTTGAATATCGCCAGATCGCCGAGGGTCTCGAGCATCCTTGGGCCGTGGCGGAGCTTCCCGATGGAGCGGGTTTGCTGGTGACCGAGCGTCCCGGGCGCCTTGTCCATGTCACGCTGGAGGGAGAGGTGTCGGACCCGATCTCCGGTCTTCCCGAGATCTTCAACCAGTCTGCTGGCAACAGCACCCAGGCCGGGCTGCTTGATGTGAAACTTGGGCCGGATTTTGCCGAGGACCGCATGGTTTATTTCACCTACGCCAAGGGCATGGGCGACGGGATGTCGGTCACAGCTGCCGGGCGGGGCGTTCTGTCCGACGACATGACGGAGCTGACCGAGGTCGAGGATATCTTCGTTCAGACGCCGCCATCCCCCGCCGCGATGCATTACGGCAGTCGCATCGTCTTTGACGGCAACGGGCACGCCTTCGTCACGACCGGCGAACATTTCACCGACGAAGAGCGGCAGAAAGCGCAGGGACTCGACAACACTTATGGTAAGGTTGTCCGCATCAATCTTGATGGCTCGATCCCCGAGGACAACCCATTCGTCGGCCAAGACGGCGCAGAGGATAGCATTTGGTCCTACGGGCACCGGAATATCCAAGGCGCGGCGATGCGTGGGGACCAGCTCTTTACCGTCGAACACGGGCCTGCCGGCGGCGATGAGATCAACATCCCGCAAGCTGGTCTGAACTACGGCTGGCCCGTTGTCTCATACGGTGTGCGCTACGACGGTGAACCGATTGGCACCGGCAAGGCACAGGCCGAAGGCATGGCAGAGCCCGCCTATTACTGGGACCCTGTTATCGCTCCGGGCGACATGATCTTCTACGAAGGGGACATGATGTCCGAGTGGCAGGGCGACAGCCTCGTGACGGGTCTGGTCGCTCCGGGTGTTGTCCGTCTTGAATGGGACGGTGATCGCGTCAGCGCCGAGGAACGTCTGTTCACCGAGTACGGCCGTGTGCGTGACATCGAGGAATTGAGCGACGGTAGCTTGGTCCTCGCCACCGACTACGAGGACGGCGGGCTTGTCCACGTGACCGTTGCGGGCGCGGATTAATCCACGATCAACCACGATGAACGGGGCGCTTCAGGTGCCCCGTTTTTCCTATGCCGGGCTCGGTCGAAGGCCCCCCATCGTCGTCTGCGATACGCGAACGGCCACAATCAACGCCATGACCCAACCGGTGGAGACGGCGGTCGCGATGCCGAGCCAGACGCCCCAGACATCAAATCCGAGAACTCCGATGAACAGCCAGATAAAGAACGCGACGCCGAACCCCTGTCGGTAGACGCTGATCCAAAGGGTGTAGATCGGCCGCTTCATCGCCTGCAAAAGCGAGTTGATCGAGAAGAGCATCATGTAGACGGGGAACAGGAACCCATCGACCAGCAGGTAACTGGCCCCGATTTCGATCACGTCCGGATCGGACGTGAAAGGGCGCATTGCCCAGGCGCCGCCGAACCAAAGAAGCGGCATCGCGACGGCTGAAATGGCGAAGCCGAGCTTCCAGCAGAAAAACACCGCATCCCGAACTCTGTCATAGTCCCGCGCCCCGAAATTCTGGCCCGCGATGGGCAGAAGTGCGCTCGTCATGCCGAGGACCGGCAAAAGCAGGATCTGCTCGATGCGCAGCGCGACGCCGTAAGCAGCGATCGCGTCCTCGCCGAAATTTTTGAGCGCGAACTGGACGACAAAGCCCGACACGAACATCACCACCATCGCAGTCGTCGCGGGGAGCATCTGTTCGACGATGGCTTTGAAACACGCGAGATCGGGTACGAATTCGGCGCGTTTGACCCGGTCCATCATGCTCAGTCCAAACACGCGGGACAGGATGAAGATCATCACTCCGGTCTGGCTGATCACGGTGGCGGCGGCGATGCCGTTGAAGCCCATGCCGCCCCAGATGCCGGGAATGCCGTACATCATGAGCGGGTTCAGCCCGATATTGGCGAAGAACGCCACCATCATGGCGCGCTGCATCGACCGCGTATCACCGTGCGCCTGAAGGATACCGTTGCCGCCATAGGCCAGAAGGAACCCGGGCAGGGCAACGATCAAGAGCCGGAAGTACCCGAGCGCCGCATCTCGGTAGCCGCCGGGTTCCGACACCAGCGCGATGAGGTGCGGACCACTGAACCAGCCGCCGATCATCAAGAGCACCGTGGCGATCACGCCAAAGCTGAGCCCCTGCGCGGCGAGGCTGCGGCTGGCCTTGGTGTTCTTTTCGCCCTTTGCGTTGCTGACCAGTGCGCTGAGGCCCGAACCAAGGCCAAAGCCCACGGCCATCATGATGAAGAACGCCTGATAGCCGATGGCCAGCCCGGCCTGCGCCTCGGTCGACAATTGGCCCGCGAAATAGACATCGACAACATTGTAAAGCGTGGAGAACAGCATCCCCAACGCCGCTGGAATGGCGAGGTTGCGGTAATGCGTGAGCATTGTGCCCGTGGTCAGATCGTCATTCGCTGCAATGGCCACGGGGGCTCCTGTCGTCTGTGAACGGGCCTGTGCCGCAAGCGCCCCTGTCATCGCGATACACGGATTGGCGGCGAAAGCCAAAGACCTTCGCCATGTCGCTTTTGGCGTGGAGGCCGCATCGCGTGACTGCTAATGCGGGTCTCATGGTACAGCTTTCCGACAATATGCTCGGTGCGCTTTTGATGTGCGTCGCAATGGCCGTCTTCACCTTTGGCGATGCGTCGATCAAGGCGACAGGGGGCGATCTGCCCCTCTCGCAACTGCTGGTGATCCGAGGCGTTCTGGCCTCGGCGGCGCTGATCGCGATGGCGATTTATTTCAAAGGGTTGCGGTTGCGTCTTCCGGCCCAGGACTGGGTCCTGATCGTAGCCCGCGGATTGGCCGAAGCCACGGCTGCCTATTTCTTCCTGACCGCTTTGCTGGCCATGCCTCTCGCCAATGTGACGGCGTTGTTGCAGATGTTGCCGCTGACGGTCACGCTGGGCGGCGCATTGGTGTTCCGCGAAGCGGTGGGTTGGCGGCGATGGACTGCGATCGCGGTCGGATTTTTGGGCATGTTGCTCATCGTGCGACCGGGCACGGATGGGTTCACCTCGGCCTCGGTCTACGCGCTTTGTGCGGTTGCGGCGGTGACGGTGCGCGACCTGGTCACGCGGCGCGTGTCAAAGGCGGTACCCTCGCTGACGGTGACGGTGTTTTCCTCGGTGATCGTCACGCTCTTCGCGGGCGTGTGGTCGATCGAACAGGAGTGGGTCGCACTGACGCCGCGGCTGACGATGCTCGTGCTGATGGCGACTACGTTCATCATCGGGGCATATCTGTGCAGCGTCATGGTGATGCGGGTGGGCGAGGTGAGCTTTGTGGCCCCGTTCCGCTACACCGGGCTGGTTTGGGCACTGATCCTCGGGTTCTTGGTGTTTGGCGAATGGCCCGAGCCGCTCACCCTGATCGGAGCCTCGATCATCGTGGCGACGGGCGTGTTCAGCCTGTTGCGCGAGGCGCGTCTGAAACGGCGGGCGAGAATGCCAATTCTACCGCGTCAGCCGTGAGGGCGAAGCGGCGGCTGAGCATTTCGACGTGATCGAGCGTCGGTGCGTGGAAATCGAGCTGTGCGACATTCGCTTTCTGCCGCGAGTCGTTGTGCGGATGCTGCGCGCGCAGGAACATCGGCGGATCGGTGAAGGTGACTGTCGGCATGAAGCGGTTGATCCGGCTATGGGCGAAATTCATCAGGCTTTGCCGCACGCCACCCTGCACCGCCATTGCCTGAGCCACACCCATATAGGGCGTCACGGTCTCGGTGATCTCGAACGGGTGGATGTCGGAGGGGCAAAGCGTATAGCCGCGATTCCAGTCGAACCCGACAAGCTTGTTTCCAAGCACGAGCGGTTCGCAGTCGGACACGGCCTTGCGAAGCCGCGCGACGAAATCAATGGCGAGGGCGTCGTCATCGTCGTGACGCACTTGCAGGCAGGGCTTGTTGATATGCCGGCGCGCGGCGTTCAGCACGGATTGGCACACCTGCCGGTGCGGCGCGGGATCGCGCGCGATGATCCGCGCTTGCGGCAAAGGGCGCAGCAGGTCTTGCAGACGGGCCAGATACCGATCGGGCATGCATGTTCCCACCAGCACGACAAAGTCGAAGTCCGGGTCGGTCTGCGCCATCAGACCGGGCAGACACAGATGCTCGAACAGCGAAAACCGGTGCGCCATACGGTCCGGAGCATAAAGAAAGGCGCGCCGTTCGGCGATGGTCGCATGATCCACCTGAAAGCCACCTTCGGCCGGGTAGGAAAATCGACAGAAAAGGATGGTCTGCATGACGATTGGCCCTGTGTGACGTCGGCATTTCGTGTAGGGTGACTGTGCCTCGGACGTGTCTGCCACACAAGCGCCGGGGTGCTGTTGACAAGCTTTCCGACTCTCCATATACGCGCGTCTAATTCGACAGGGCCTATGCCCGTTTTGTCGATTTGCAGAACTGGAGCGGTCAAGATCCGGGCGTATGCCCCGATCCTCTGGAAATCCACCGCATCGCTTCCGATAGGGGAAGCGGATGCGGTCTTTTGCGTCGTTCCGAAAGGAAAGGCGGGACTTGAATCGGTGCTGCGGACGCGCGGTACTTGAATACGAAACCCGCACGGGGATGGCCTCGTGCACCACATATGTGAGCTACACGGGGAAAGAACCGGAATGCCAACGATCCAACAGCTGATCCGCAAGCCGCGGCAGCCGAAAATCAAGCGCTCGAAGTCGCAGCACCTTGAGCAGTGCCCGCAGAAGCGGGGCGTATGCACACGCGTATACACAACCACTCCGAAGAAGCCGAACTCGGCGATGCGGAAAGTGGCCAAGGTGCGTCTGACCAATGGTTATGAAGTCATCAGCTACATTCCGGGCGAGAGCCACAACCTTCAGGAGCACTCCGTGGTTCTGATCCGTGGCGGTCGTGTGAAAGACCTTCCCGGTGTGCGCTATCACATCCTGCGTGGTGTTCTGGATACCCAGGGCGTCAAGGACCGGAAACAGCGCCGTTCGAAATATGGCGCGAAGCGTCCGAAGTAAGAGGAATTACAGATGTCTCGTCGTCACGCCGCAGAAAAACGCGAAGTCCTGCCCGACGCCAAGTATGGCGACCGGGTTCTGACAAAGTTCATGAACAACCTGATGATCGACGGTAAGAAGTCGGTCGCAGAAAACATCGTCTACAACGCGCTGGATCGCGTCGAAGGCAAGGTAAAGCGCGCGCCGGTGGAAATCTTCCACGAGGCGTTGGACAACATCAAGCCGTCCGTCGAGGTTCGCTCGCGTCGGGTTGGTGGCGCCACATACCAGGTTCCCGTCGAAGTCCGCCCCGAGCGTCGCGAAGCGCTTGCGATCCGCTGGTTGATCAATGCCAGCCGCGCCCGCAACGAAAACACGATGGAAGAGCGTCTTGCCGCTGAGCTTCTGGATGCCGTGAACTCCCGTGGTTCCGCCGTGAAGAAGCGCGAAGACACTCACAAGATGGCCGACGCGAACAAAGCGTTCAGCCACTACCGCTGGTAATAGGAGCCAAACACAATGGCACGCGATTATCCTCTCGAGCGCTACCGGAATTTCGGGATCATGGCGCATATCGATGCAGGCAAGACCACCTGCTCCGAGCGCATCCTGTTCTACACCGGCAAGTCGCACAACCTTGGCGAAGTGCACGATGGCGCCGCCACGATGGACTGGATGGAGCAGGAGCAGGAACGTGGCATCACGATCACGTCCGCTGCGACCACGACATTCTGGCAGTGGCAGGAAGACCCGACGCCTGAGGGAACCGACGACACCAAGTTCCGCATGAACATCATCGACACCCCCGGCCACGTGGACTTCACCATCGAAGTCGAGCGTTCGCTGGCGGTTCTCGACGGTGCGGTTGCCGTTCTCGACGCCAACGCCGGTGTCGAGCCGCAGACCGAAACCGTTTGGCGTCAGGCCGACCGTTACAAGGTTCCGCGCATCGTGTTCGTCAACAAGATGGACAAGATCGGCGCTGACTTCTTCAACTGCGTCCAGATGATCGCAGACCGTACCGGAGCGATCCCGGCCCCGATCCAGATTCCGATCGGCGCCGAGAACGAGCTCGAAGGCATGGTCGATCTCGTCACGATGGAAGAATGGACCTGGAAGGGTGAAGATCTGGGCGCGTCCTGGACCCGTCAGCCGGTCCGCGACTCCCTCAAGGCAACTGCTGAAGAGTGGCGCGCAAAGCTCATCGAGAACGCCGTCGAGATGGACGACGACGCGATGGAAGCGTATCTCGAAGGCGAAGAGCCCGATGTGGCGACGCTGCGCAAGCTGATCCGCAAGGGCACTCTGTCGATGTCCTTCGTGCCGGTTCTGTGTGGGTCCGCATTCAAGAACAAGGGTGTGCAGCCGCTCCTGAACGCCGTGGTCGATTACCTGCCCAGCCCGCTGGACGTTGTCGATTACATGGGCTTCAAGCCGGGCGACGAAACGGAAACCCGCAATATTCCGCGTCGCGCGGATGATGACATGGCGTTCTCCGGCCTCGCGTTCAAAATCATGAACGATCCGTTCGTCGGATCGCTGACCTTCGTGCGCATCTATTCGGGGACCCTCGCCAAGGGCGACTCGATGCTGAACTCGACCAAGGGTCACACCGAGCGTGTTGGCCGGATGATGATGATGCACTCGAACAACCGGGACGAAATCACCGAAGCGTTCGCCGGCGACATCATCGCGTTGGGTGGTCTCAAGAACACCACGACCGGTGACACGCTGTGTGACAAGGCCGATCCGGTGGTTCTCGAAACCATGACCTTCCCCGATCCGGTGATCGAGATCGCGGTCGAGCCGAAAACCAAAGGCGACCAGGAGAAGATGTCCCAGGGTCTGGCGCGTCTTGCGGCGGAAGACCCGTCCTTCCGTGTGGAGACCGACCTCGAGTCCGGTCAGACCATCATGAAGGGCATGGGCGAACTTCACCTCGACATCCTCGTCGATCGTCTGAAGCGCGAGTTCAAGGTCGAAGCGAATATCGGTGCACCGCAGGTGGCTTACCGCGAAACCATCGGTCACGAGGTCGAGCACACCTACACCCACAAGAAACAGTCGGGTGGGTCTGGCCAGTTCGCCGAAGTGAAGCTGATCATTTCGCCGACAGAACCGGGCGAAGGCTATTCGTTCGAAAGCCGCATCGTCGGTGGTGCCGTTCCGAAGGAATACATCCCCGGTGTCGAAAAAGGCATCAAGTCGGTCATGGACTCCGGTCCGCTGGCGGGCTTCCCGGTGATCGACTTCAAGGTGGCTCTGGTCGACGGTAAGTTCCACGATGTGGACTCCAGCGTTCTGGCCTTCGAAATCGCGGCCCGTATGGGGATGCGCGAAGGCATGAAGAAGGCGGGCGCCAAGTTGCTCGAACCGATCATGAAGGTCGAAGTGGTGACACCGGAAGAATACACCGGCGGCATCATCGGCGACCTGACATCGCGTCGGGGTCAGGTGACCGGGCAAGAGCCGCGCGGCAATGCCGTTGCGATCAACGCCATGGTCCCGCTGGCCAATATGTTCGGCTACATCAACACGCTGCGCTCCATGTCCTCGGGCCGCGCGCAGTTCACGATGCAGTTCGATCATTACGATCCGGTTCCGCAGAACATCTCGGAAGAGATTCAGTCGAAATACGCATAACGGGATGCCGGGCCGATGCCCGGCCTACCCACTCACCGTAGGCCGGGCCTAAGCCCGGCACCCGAAAAAAGGAGCTTTGCAATGGGCAAGGAAAAGTTTGAGCGCGGCAAGCCGCACTGCAACATTGGCACGATTGGTCACGTTGACCACGGCAAGAC
>NZ_CANKYW010000019.1 GCF_947488135.1 uncultured Marivita sp.
TATCACCAACGGTCAAGAGAGGACCAAACCCTGAACAGAGCTAACTGAAAAGCGCGGACTCGCAGGGGAGCAGGTCAGTGCCTCTTGAGCCGCACAGGCTGGTCTTTATTGATGAAACAGCTGTCACGACCGAGATGACACGGCTTCGGGGTCGATCCGCCAGAGGGCGCCCGGCTGCGTTCGAACTCCACATCGAGACACAGCTGGCGCCGACACTACAGCCTGGCGATGTGGTAATTGCCGACAACCTGTCGTCTCACAAATCGGCCCATGCGCAAGAGTCTCTGAAATCACAAGGCAACTGGCTGCTCTACCTGCCGCCATACTCGCCCGAACTCATATTAGTCGAAATAGCATACTCAAAACTCAAGGCACACCTCAGAAGGCTCAAGACCCGCACCTTCGAAGCGCTTTTCCAATTCGTTGCACCGACATGCGACCTCTTTCCACCAGACGAGTGTCGAAACCTCTTCAAGGCCGCCGTATATGTCGCAGATTAGATGGGCGATGCTTTAAAGCTAGCGAGGACGGATCATGCGCGCCGACTCCATCTCCAAACGCCCAAGACGTTAATCGCAAGTAACACAAGATTCTGCAACAATAGTGCTGGTTTGTCCTCAACGATCCCGGAATAAACCCACGATAATGCGGCAATGCAAAACAAGACAAATCCGCCAGCCATTACCTTTGCGGTCGGTCCCCACGCGACGATAATGGCTGCTACGATTGTCGCGACAGCACCGATCCATCGGATGATATCGATGTCCGCGTCGCTCATCCACTCAGTATTCCGAGGAGAAATGCTAACGCCGTGATGATCCCGGGAGCCGTTTGTCGCGCAGTATCAGCGACGATAATCATACCATTCTTTGACCCGCGAACTGAATATTTGGCGCACGCGAGTATCGGAAGGTTCCCAGGGCTGAAGAAGAGATGCGTTAATCGATCTAAGAAACGCGGCGGCGTCTGATGAATTCGGTTTTCCGCGTCGGCCAAGTTCCAAGTAGGGACATCTGTCTTTCGGGAAACTTTTGAATGCTCGTTCATGACTAACATTAACGAACCTCTTATTTTGTTACCGCGATATCGCCGACACCCAATCTTCTCACATGTCGGAAACAGTAGCTCATGAACGCCGGCGACCCGGCTTTGTTCCGAAATGCTTTGAACATAAATGGTTTGCGTTCTAAGCGCTTATGAACTTCGTGATTCATCAAATCGAAGCTTGCGTTACTAGCCGATTATCGTAGGGAAGCTCACTTCGTAGATGGCAAAGAACATCACCCCGGAGTTGAATCCCAGCGCTGATGTGGATCGCTGTGATTCTTTTTTGGCAGCCGCCAGCAATGACGTCATTCGGATAGTCGTCCACGAACTGCGGGACCATCTCGTTCAGGATATATTGCGTTTTCGCACCGCCCATGGTGACCCCCGGGTCCACAATCGCCAAGAGCGTGATGATTGTGCGCCCACCAATCTGAGCCTCCGTAATACCTTGAGAGTCGGGAGGATCAGGTAGTCGGGCCCCTTGAAGACGTGTGAACTCCGGAACGGTTCCATGCTGTCGCGACGCGACGTGACGGGTCAACATATCACAACCTAAGCGATATTGGTGCGTCTAGCCTTTCAAACACCGAAATTTTTTGTAGGAAATTTTTCATACCCGTTTATCTTGAGCTGTCTGCTTAATCGGGGGCCTGTGATGCCTGATGAAGATCGAGTGATGGGTCGATTAAACCCAGACCTTGCCAGCAGCATGGCGTCCTATCGCTGGGTGC
The DNA here is from genome assembly GCF_947488135.1 of uncultured Marivita sp. GTDB lineage: Bacteria > Pseudomonadota > Alphaproteobacteria > Rhodobacterales > Rhodobacteraceae > Marivita. The sequence goes on from NZ_CANKYW010000019.1 coordinate 1,779, forward strand.
ACGATGCGAACAAGGTCTTCCTGTCTCCGGCGATGCGATCGCTTCACGGGGACGTCGCCGCACAGCTTGATACCAAAGCCTACCTGGCGCTGATCCACCCCGAAGACCGACCCCGCATCAAGGGCAATTGCGCGGCTCTTCTGGAAAAGGGCGACAGCTACTCTCGCGAATTCCGCATCCTTCGGCCCGACGGGACGGAACGTGCGGTTCACGACACCGGCATCGTGGAACGGGATGCCGACGGGCGCGGAGCGGCGCTGCACGGTGTGCTGATCGACGTAACCCATCACCATCGGAACCTCGTTGACCGAAAGGCCGATGACGGCGACATGCCAGCCGCGCTTTACGAATACGATGTCGCCAAGGACCTGTCGTGGTGGTCAGCGGGCGCCTTCCGGGTGTTCAGGATCGACCCGGTCTCGGCGATCTCGCCCGCCGCAGCGACCGAACGTCGGGTGCATCCGGACGACCGGGGCTGGGTGCTCGAGTCGATCAATCGCTTCCGCCGCAGCACTGGCAGCTACGACATGACGTTCCGGGTTGTCGACGACGATGGTAGCGTGCGCTGGATCCTCGATCGCGGCTATGCCTACGGGCCGCTTGATCCCAAGACCGGCCTGGCGCATGTGGTGCGCGGCTCCCTGACCGACGTCACCGCGATCAAAACCGCGGAAGAGCGGGTCCGGTCTTTCAACCATGTCCTCACCGACCTGATCGACAAATCGCCCTTCGGGGTCTACGTCCTTGACGACAGCTTGAAGATCGTGATGGCCAGCAAGGCCGCGCTTCGCGCGTTCGAGGGCATCGACCCGGTGATCGGCTGCGCGATCTGGGACGCCCTGCTGTTCCAGTGGCCCGAAGACAAGGCCCGCGACATCTACCGGCATTTCGAACACACGCTTAGGACCGGAGAGCCCTACAAAGCGCCGACCCTCGTCGAGAAACGTCAGGACCGCGACCGCGTCGAATCCTATGACTGGCACTTGACCCGCACCGTTCTGCCGGACGGGCGCTTCGGCGTGGTCTGCCATTTCTACGACCTGACCGAACGCGAAGCCCAGCAGGCTGCACTGCGCGACGCCAATGACCGGCTTGAGATGGCCTATGACGCGGCAGGCATGGCGGCCTGGGATCTCGACGTGACCACCGGTAAGGCGATCTGGACCGACAGGATGTACGCGCTTTTGGGGATCGACCCCGACACACCCGCAACCGCCGATACGTTCTTCGAGGTGATCCATCCCGAAGACCGCGACGCCACGGCAGCGGCGGTCGAGGCGGCCATGACCGAGGGCGCGACCTTCGATACCGATTTCCGCATCAATCGCCCGAACGGCGACATCCGGCATATCGCGGGCTGCGGTCGCGTCGTGGACCGGGCCCCGGACGGAACGCCGTTGCGCATGATCGGCGTGAACTACGACGTGACAGACCGACGCCGCATGGCGCGCCGCTTGCGCACCTCCGAAAAACGCCTGCGGCTGGTTCTGGACAACAGCATCGCCTTCACCGGGCTTCTCGATCTCGAAGGCACGTTGATCGAGGCCAATCGCCCCGCGCTCGACGCGGCGGGGATCGACCGGACGGATGTGCTTAACCGGCCGTTCTGGGAGGCGGATTGGTGGAATTACGATCCCGCCATAGCCGACCAGCTCAGGGCTGCGATCCGCGACGCAGCCGCAGGCGAGGTGCAACGCTACGACGTTCCGGTGCGCATGATGGGCGACACGCTCATAACGATCGACTTCATGCTTTCCCCGATCCGCAACGACAATGGCGACGTGACATTGCTGGTCGCCTCGGGCTATGACGTGACCGACCGCAACAAGGCGATGGAACGCACCCGGATCCTGCTGCACGAGATCAATCACCGCTCCAAGAACCTGCTCACGCTGGTGGACGTGATCGCGCGCCAGACCGTGCGCCGGTATCCCGACGAGTTCATGCCGCAATTCCAGTCCCGCCTGCGCAGCCTTGCCGCGGCGCAGGACCTTCTGGTGCGCGACATGCGCGACGGGGCGCAATTGGGCGAATTGATCGAGGCGCAGATGGCGCATATCGAGGCATTTCGCGGCGACCGCCTGCACCTGAGCGGTCCCGATGTCTTCATCCCGGCAGGCAGCGCCCAGGCCGTTGGCATGGTCTTCCACGAATTGTCCACCAATGCGAGCAAGTACGGCGCCCTGTCGAACGAGCACGGGCATGTAAAGCTCGACTGGCGCATCGAACCCGACCAGGACGGGACCGGAACGCTTGTGCTCGACTGGTCCGAACATGACGGCCCGGCGGTCACCGCTCCGTCACGCAAGGGCTTCGGCAGCTTCGTGCTGACGTCAATGGTGGCGGATACGATGGCCGCCGAGATCGACATGGAGTTCGCGCCATCGGGCTTTCGCTGGTGGGCCGTCTGCCGGGACGGATTCAAGATCGACGCCCCTGATTGATCAACGGTTTCCGCTCGGATCGTATCCTCCAAATCGAGGCATTAATTTTGCTTCACTATGTGGATTGAGTGACGTGCAATAGCCTTGATCGACTAGCTCATCAGTTGCAATAGCGACAAAAGGCCAAAGAAGATGCTGAGCAAAGCCGAAAGGAACGCTTTGATCGTCGTCGCACACCCGATCCAACGGTTCCGCGGCCGCTTGCCGTTTTCCAGCAGTGTCGTAGGCGGTTGCACAATGAATACCTGCCGGCTGCCCTTCGCCGAATGCACAGAGAAAATAGTGACTGTCTTGCGAGGCTAAAAGGCAGATGCGCGACCGAGACCGACTAAGCGCTGCTTTAGCGCGAGGTAAATTCCGCCTCGGGCTGGATCGGCATCATTACATTCGAGAATGGACTTGAGCGTGTCCTTCCAGCGTTCGACCCCCTGAACACTGCGATCAAGCGCGTCTTTCAGACCCTCGTCACGCGCCGCTTCCACCAGTTTGTTCACCGCGACATGAAATTTTTTTGCAGGTACTGTAGATGCCCTGCAATTGGTCGATGTAGACATTTAAGCGATTGTAGTTCCATTGGAATACCTTCCTTCAGCGTATGATACCGACCCAACACGCATCGAGAAGACCGGATTTCTTGTGTAAATCGGTTAAATAACGGGCCGCTTGCGGAACCTTCCCCGCATTTCAACCGTTTGCCAAACAGGAGGTTCATCATGGACAGATTAAGCATTTATCTTACGATGATGACCGGCGCGGTTTTGACCGGGTCCTTGGTGATTGTTGCGTTCACATTCGGCTACTACGGCTGGGTTCCGATCTTGACCGCAGTCGCAATTGGCTATGTCATGTCGTGGCCCGTGGCCTATGTCATTTCGCGGCGGATTAAGCGCAACGATGTAAGCTGGGATCACACTCGCAAAGACCGCACAGATGCCATTCCCCGCGTGAACGAACCCGAAGTTTAAGGCTGCCGAGCCGCGTTGCCCTTGGCCGAGGGTCGGGCGGCGGCGCATTCGCCAAAATCGCAGCCCGCTTGGGCGCATGAGCGAAGCTAGGCGATCAGCACGCGAGACGTTATACTGCCCCTGGACGACCCAGATTTCAGCAATTTTCTGGCCCGTATCAAGGACAAGCTGAGCGACGCCTCCGGTGCCTTCACGATGCCGCCGATCGCGCAGGTGGGGCTGATTGAAGACAACGAAATCCAAATTGACACAAACTTGATCAATGCGCTGACGCCCAACATGCACTGGTCCGGCCGCGCCGCCAGAGAGATCGCCGCCAGTCCCGACGGTTTCGCCGAAGTGACGTCGCTTTGCCCATCTGCTCCGGACATCGTTGCATCCCTCGGCGCGGCCCGGCGCTAGCGGCGTCGGACAGAAACAGCTTCACCGGCATCCCGGTCAAGCGGAGGAATTTATCGAGCGGGGCTAAGGCGCTGCGCCGAGAGAACTGCAAGCGCAGGTTTACGGGGCGGCCAAGGCTGGGGTGGTTCGACATCCCGACCGATCGGGTGATCTCCGTCGTGCGGCAGCCATTGCAGCCCGGTACTGCGCTTCATAGGCGGACAGCATACGCTCTTTTGAAAGTCGTGTCCGTGCATCACGCGCGACAGACGCACGATCTTTGGTCAGCGCCTGTGCAATTGCCGCTCTCAGCCCAGCGATATCCCCGGCTGTCGCCAACGCACCGCCGCTGGTGCCGATGACCTCGCGCACGCCGCCCTTGTCGAATGCCGCGACCGGCGTGCCACATACCATCGCTTCTGCCGCGACAAGGCCGAAGGGTTCGTCCCACAACGGTGTGAACATTAAAACCGAGGCCGCGCTTACCGCCAAGGCCAGATCATCGCTTGACACATGCCCGCCATAGCGAATGTCCTGCGACCACAGCGGGCGCAGGTGGTCGTTGAAGTAATCCTCATGTTCGATCACGCCGTAGATCGTCATCCGGAGGCCCGCCATCCTGATCGCTTGCGCTGCCATATGCGGTGCCTTGTTCGGTGTGATCCGGCCCGCCCAGATCGCTTCTCCATTGCCATGGGACGAAACCGGCCAGCGGGCCGTGTCGATGCCGTTCGGCACAACCGATGCCCGCGGCGCCGTGCCATCGGGCCAATAGCTTTGCAGCAGGTGGTTCGAACACGCCGTATAACGCATCCAAGGGGCATCCGCGGAATGCACGGCGCGTTGCAACGCCCCGAACGGCGGAACATGCAGCGATGTGACCATCGGAACACCGGCGCTCTGCGCATGGCGGGGCGGGAAGCGATGCAGCGCGTTGTTATGCACCACGTCATAGCCTGCCAGATCATGCAGACACCCTTCGAACGCCGCATCAAGATGCGCATTCAACGCGTCAGTACCATGAAAATCGTGCCAGGGATAAATGCTGTCGTAATGCTGTGGCACCAAGGGGCGAAGCGCAACATTTACCTCGCTGTCCCCTGCTGCGAATAGCGTCACATCATGCCCCCGATCCGCAAGCCCGTGCACCAGCTGATGCGCGTGGGCTTCCATGCCGCCACGAAACGGCTCTGCGATGGGGTGCCGGATGTGGGCGAGAACCGCAATACGCAGCGGACGCATCACGCTACTCTGCCGCCCAGGACGCATCCTGACCCCGCTTGCGATCCGCGACCCGCCAGTCGCCATGTTCCAGCGTATCCAATGTGCGGCGCGTTGTGGCGAAGGGTTCATCCGACTGTTGCGCACACAAGGCAAAATCCGCCTCTCCCGGCTGTCGTACAATCTGCAATCCGGTGTCGGTGTCTTCGATCAGGCCCATCAGCCGAAAGGCGCGCAACCAGTGTTCCATGGTGCGACGGCCCCACTTATCTGCGAACATCTCGGCGTTGCGCAGGACTGAATGGATGTGATGCACCGGCGGCATCGCGTGCGTGTGGTACTGATGATAGACCTTTGCCCCTTTCGCCCACCAGATCGGGATCTGTTTCGCATCCAGCGTGCGGCCGAAATCCGTATCTTCTCCGCCATAGCCGACATAGCGCGTGTCGAACCCACCCGAGGCCCGCCAATCAGCTTTGGACATAGCAAAGTTCAGCGACCAGAAGCATCGGTAGTCGTTGCAGCGCCGACGTCCCTGTGGCGGTGGGCCCTGCCTGTCCGGGTGCTGTTTTCCAAGCGCGTCGAACCTTGGGAAGTCAAGCTCGCCTGCCGTGGCACCTTTGGGCAGGTACACCACCTCTCCCATCATCAGCCCCGCCTCTGCGGACAGATGATCGATGCAGTCGGCCACGAATTGCGGGTTCGGGATGCAATCGATATCGACGAAGAGCAAATGATCCCCCTGCGCCGTATCGGCCACGCGATTGCGCGCCGCGGCAAGCGGCAGATCATCGCCTGACACCCCGACCTGCAAGATCGGGAACGGCGCGTCGGGCAGGTCGGCATAGGGCACATTGTCCATAACGCCGATGATCAGCTCATCGGGAAGCCGCGTTTGTTCGCAGAACCCCTTGATCAGGTTCTTAAGATGCGCGTCGCGGCCTTTGCCGATGGTCAGGGCGGAAACCCATGGGGTGGTCATGACAGCTCTCCTGATGTTGCTGGAACGCGATGGTCGGCCCGGTCGCCCCAGAACGCGGCGATTCGGGTTTCCAACCAATGCGCCGCCTTGACAGCGGCGTCGGGGGTGTACAGCGCTTTTGCGCGAGCGCGTTCGTGCGTTTCCAATGTCTCACGAATGGCGTCGCGCCACGCCTGCGCAGAGGACGGTGCATGATCGCGTACCGTAGCGGCATTGGCCCGCGCAAGCGCCTTCGCCTTTTCAACCTGTTCATCGAAGTAGCGCCATTCGGGAATGGTGAGCCATGGCACACCGGCGGCTAGGACCTGATGGCAGGTCGTGTTGCCGGTCGACGATATCACTACATCCGCCGCCGCGATCCAGTCCTCGGCATTGTCAACCCAGCCTTCATGCGTCAGGTTCGTAGGCTCGGTGGCATGCCAGTCGCGCGCAATGTTGCCAAGCGTGACCCATTGCATAGCTGGAAACGTACGCGCACCAACGGCGATCGCCGCCTGGGACAATCCCGAGGGATCACCGCTTGTTACCACCACGGCCAGTTTGTTGTCCGCGACGATCCCCAGGCGATTCCGCGCCTTCTGCCGGGTCGGCATATCGGCACGCACCCCCAAACCCCCGGCAAAGAACGTTTGCTCGAGATGGCGTTTCGGCCAGTCCGGTTGCGCCAGGGCCGCATCGAAAGGGGCCAGCAGGCCAATCGCTGCGTCATAAGCCGCCATGTGGCCTGGATCGTTCCGCGTGCCGTGCTGACGCACCATGATATGCGGCACCGAGCAGATGCGTGCGAAAAGGGCAAGTTCCGCGCTTACATCGCTGATGAACACCGCCGGGTCCGCGGAGTCGAACCACTGTGCCAGCCGTGCAGTTGCGGCCCTGATCCCGGGCCAACCAACCGGTGCGCAATGTAAAACGTCGGGCGTCGCTATATCGACGGATCCGTCCGGTTCGGAACCCATCGGCTCAAACAGAGACGGCAATGCGATCACCTCTACATTGGGGCGCAATCCCACGAACGCCTCGGGCTGTGCGCAGAAAAGTGTCACGGGCCGCCAGCCGGGCAAAGCATTGGCTAGGTCCGAAGCGCGTTTGATATGCCCCCGTCCCTGATGGTGAACGAAGATACCTACCGGGCGCGGTCGGGGTGGTTGCGACTGGTCAAACATTAGATCACTCCGCCGCAACCATCGCGTCGTCGAAGGCATCAAGCGCGCGGCGCACACCATCAAGCGTTCCAGCCGCGAAGGGCCGCTCGCTGCGCAACACATTCGGTCCTGTCAGGTGGTCCAACTCTGGCAATGCGTTTGCGGGCAACACAGCATATCCCGCTGCGCGCCCGTGGAACTGTCACAGGTCGAGCGAGGTCCTGATACACCTGCACCGACCGATCCGCCCAACGCGCCCAGTTGAACAACCGCTTTGCACGGCCCGCTGCATGCTTCGTCTTTGAACCACGATCAGGATCACGCAACAGATCATGACACACCGCCGCGATCTGAGCCGGTGCATCGGGGTCGATCACCCGCCCGTATCCGATGTCCTCCAGAATACCCGGAGGTCCTCCATGACAGGTCGCGACCACCGGGCATCCCGCCTGCGCGGCTTCCACCACGGTCAGACCAAAAGGCTCGGTCACAGCGGGGTTCACGAACACCCCATCCTGCGCGGCTAGCGCATACAGCGACCGCACATCGCGAGCGGTGTGCGATGCGGGCAAGGCGACCTGACCTGTCAGCTCGTGCCGCGCGATACGAGCGCGTAGGTCGGCCAACACCTGCGCCGCTTCGGACGTGCCTCGGGACAGCCCCGCATGTTGGCCTGCGAGGATTACCAGGTTCGCCGCCTGCCGCAGGCCTGAATCAGCAGCATAGGCATCGACCAAAGCGCCAAGGTTCTTCTTCCACACCGGTCGGGCAATAGCGAGAAGGATCGGTTTGTCCGGCGTCGTCAGGTAGGGTGTGATCAACGCGCGTGCAGCTTCCGTTCCGTCACCGGCGAGCAATGTCACACCCGGACTAATGCGGTGCACACGACCGGCGGCAAAGGCGTCTGCCGCCAGGATTTGCCGCTCTGCCTCGTCCCGCGACGACGCGATGATGGCCCCTGCTTCACGAATGGAATCGCATTCGCGCACCACGCGGGCGGGATCCGCATGTCCCGATTTTTCGATAGCCAGGGAATGCGACGAGAAGACCCACGGAATTCCGAGCGCCTGTTCCGCCGAACGCGCAAGAGCCGCCGCTTCGCTAAAATGCGCGTGTATGACATCCGGCGTTGGCGCGGCCTTCAGATGCCCGAGAAACGCAGCGATCAGAGAGGGCAACTCAGCAACCAGATCAACCTTCTCAAGGTAGCCTCGCCGTCGCGACCACAGCCGCGAAATTGTGCCGTGCTCATGAAATGTCTCACTCTCCTGCGCGTGAATATCCCCAAGTGCCGGATCGTCGAACGCGCGCGTCACGATATCAACATGCGAGACATCGGCGCGATCCGCTTGAGCCCGCGCGGCGCCCATGACGTAAGCGATATGCCCGCCCGTGTCTTCGGTCACGCCGTAATCGATCGGTCCTCCGTGCAGGGAACCGCCAAGTGCGACATGCATGATGCGCAGGCCATCCCGACCGATCCGTCCATTCCGAACCACGATGGTCATTCCACAGCCACTGCGATTGGCTGTGCTATGGCCGAAAGGTCGCAATACGGGTTCGACGCCTCTAAGGTACCCACCTTGGCTGCAGGCAAGATGCGCATTTTTTTTTCGGCTACAAGCAACATGTCAAAACGAAACGGCATGGTGGTGCATCCTTTGAAAACTGGAGATACCTTGCCAACTGCGGTGTCTGTGATCCGGTTCCGGTCGGCCCGCAAAAAAAAGTACGTCAGGCCTTACGCATTCGTTCACAGTCGACAGTCCGGGTCAGCACCATCACCGTCTCTTCACGGACAGCGCGGAACACATGCCGTACTGCCAAAGCAGTCGGCAAAGGGCGCGACGGTCGCAAACTGCCAGCGCAATATCCGAATTTCGACGCGATGTTCGGCAGCTGCGCATCCGGCAGTGGGGTATAATCCGCATTGCCATCTCGCAGATCATCCAAGGGCAGTGCAGCCTGATCGACACAAAGAAACCGCATCGCGGCTGAAAGGGTGCGACCAGGGTCGGCGCAGACATCCTCGTAGCGCAGAAAAAGGACGTTGTGCAGGTAACCAAGGTCGTTCAGGGCGATCTCATGCGCGGCGCGCCAGTGATCCATCAGGCGCGCTTCGCTAGCGTCCGACCATTTCGCCGTTGCCTGTGTTACTGCCGCAGGATGGCGGGTAATGATAATGAAATGCGCCATCGGGAAAAGCTGCTGGTAAAGCCGCATACGCAGCAAGTTCACCGGAGACTTCTCAAGCCGCCACATTCGCCCGTCGGCGAACCACGGTGCCCAGTCCCGCGCGATCCTTTGCGACACCTCCAGACTGTTCCAGTTGCTGTCCTCGGTCAGGTGCTGATTGGGATCGAACGCGAACGCGCCGGGGATGCCTTGACGCGCGGTATGCGGGATGCCCCCTTGAAGGTATGCGCCTTCATCTTCGGGCACGTGCGGACAGGTCAGCGGCGCGATATCGGGATGTGCCCCCAGCAGGCGCGCCAGGACTGTCGTTCCCGACCGGTGCAAGCCGGCGATAAAACAATAGCGCGGTGGCGGCGTGGTGTTTGCAAGGTTGTGGCTCATACGCATTAACCCAGTGGCGAGGCTCGGGTTCCGTCGCTAGTGGGGCGCCGACGCTGCAAGCAGGTCTCGCGCCATGCAGGTCGTTCACGCAGCCCGCATGCTGTTCCGCCCGTGCCATGGCATCCGGCAGGTGCAACAGAAAGAATGGATGTGCGCTCGACAGTACCGGCATCTCTCATAGCTCCGCCTCAACCGTGCCGCGCCGCTTGGTGATCCACCGCTACAGGCCTGTGTTGTAACCAAGTAGGAATGTCCCCTGGTTTGCAAAGTAGAAATGTCACCGAATGCGCTGAGGGGAGCAAAGCCTGACAGGGCGGAGACCTCAGCTATCGCAGCCCTGGCTGGCTTTGCGGTCTGCGATGCGCTTTTGGTCTGCAAGGCTGTTCCAGCCAGTGTTCCGACGCCCATTCTTTTTGTAGTTATTCTTTCTTTTTGTAGTTATTCTTTGCACTGACGGGTTTTACCTTCGGCGGAGACGCCGCCTTCTCCTGCTCCTTCTTGATGTGGGCCAGCACAGCGCTGAGGTGCTTGTTCTCGGTGATTGCTGCGTAGGTGACCCGCTGCTGATGCGGGTCGAAGATGCTGCAGGGCAGGGCAACGCCTTTGGCATGCACTTGGATGCGCCCGTCCGGCATCTCGTAGACATCTACGTATGTGCCGACCAAGCCACGCGTCAGATCATTAACCTCCAACCGGATGCGCTTGCGGTCGTACTTCAGCGTCAGATCCTTGGTAACATAGCGTTTGTCGCGGAGACAAAAGACTTTCACGAGGCGATCCGGCTCAATGTTCAAAGCACGATGCAGGTTGTCCGGCTTGGCGGGAGCCTTTGCAAACTTCGCATTATAGCGTTTGTGGACTCACGTTGAAGTGCAGTTCTTGATATGTCGTTTTATTCCAATCGGTTCTGGATTTCCATGAGTTTGCTTTCGAAGACCTCTGCGGGTGTCCGGTAGCCGAGGCACTTGCGGGGCGTGGAATAGAGGCGGTGGCAAATCGATCTCAAATATCGATTTGTCAGCGCCGTCGGTTCGGTTGAGCGAGGCAGGTACTTCCGCAGCCTGTTGTTCGTATTCTCGACGGTGCCTTTCTGGTAAGGTGCGTGCGGGTCACAGAACCACGCTTCCGCGCCGATCCCGGCCTTGAGATGCTTCCAGGCCGAGAACTGGGTGCCTCTGTCGAACGTGATCGACTGACGCGCCTCGGCGGGCAGGGGAGCCAGCCCCTGAATCAACGCCTCCATGACAGGTTTGGATTGGCAATCCTCGTTTCGCGTGACAACGGCAAAGCGGCTGACGCGTTCAACGAGGGACGTCACGTTCGCCCTCCCACGCTTTTTACGGAACATCATCAGGTCACACTCCCATGTGTGGATACCTCGGTCGGTGCAAGCATTCTTTTGAACGGGTCGAACATGTGATCGGGTACGGTCATGTGTCAGGCCTCGATGTGCGGCTTTGACAATGCCGCGGGCCGGTATGGCGATGCGAAGGTTGGGTCCATATCAATGCACCCGAGCTGCAAGCTCTCTGGGAAGGCCTGGTTTTCCCAACCTCGATCTGGTCGATCGTTTGTCCTTACTGTTCAATGTCCGTCTCACACCTGCCAACCCTTACCGTGTCACGCGGCAAGGGCGGGGTCTCGATAGTCCTCCTGTTTCGTCATCATCGCCCAGATCGCGCGGGCGGTTTTGTTTGCCAGGGCGATGGCGACCAGCATCCGGGGCTTGCGCCCCAGCATCTGCTCCAACCAGGACCCTTTGGGAGGGCCGTTCTTGACCGCCCATCTGACCCGCGTCATTGCGCCGATGATCAACAGTCTACGAATGTCCCGTTGTCCCATCTTCGAAGTGCGCCCCAGAATTTGCCGGCCACCTGTCGATTTCTGAACAGGGACGAGCCCCAGCCAGGCCGCAAAATCACGCCCCCTTCGGAACCCTTCCATTGGCGGGGCGAAGGCTTGAATTGCCATGGCGCTGACGGGGCCGACGCCCGGGGCGGTCTGCAGGCGGATCGTCTCAGGATCGCTCTTGGCTTCTTCTTTGAGGCGCTTTTCTATTCTCATGATCCTGATGTCGAGACTGCCAATCTGCTCAAAGTGCAGGCGACAAAGCTCGATGACGCCGGATGGGAGTGTGCTCTCTGGAGCATCGAGCTGCGCCTCGAGTTTCCTGACGAATGTCCGTCCGGGAGGTGCGATGATGCCATATTCCATGAGGTGCCCGCGCAGCGCGTTGATGAGGGCGTTGCGTTGTCGGACGAGGAGATCGCGCGTCTTGAAGACCATGGACCTGGCCTGCTGCTCTTCTGATTTCACGGACACGAACCGCATCGTCGGACGCACCACGGCCTCCGCAATGGCCTCGGCGTCATTCGCATCGTTTTTCTGCCGCTTCACAAAGGGCTTCACGTAGATCGGCGGGATGAGCCGCACTTCGTGGCCGAGTTTCATGAACTCCCGGCCCCAATAGTGCGACGAAGCGCAAGCCTCCATGGCGACAAGGCAGGGCGGGTGGTCGGCCATGAACCGGGTGAGCTGCGCCCGCGAGAGCTTCTTGCGGAATACGGGCCGTCCTGACGCCGCCGCGCCGTGAAGCTGAAAGACCGACTTTGCCAAGTCGATGCCGATGACTGTAACCTCTTCCACGGATACCTCCTCCATGCTGGTGCGTTTCGACATCAACATCTTGGCACATCGCGATGCCGTTGCGGGGTGAGGTATCCACACCATCAATGACCAAACTCGGAGCGATCTGCCACATGCTCAGGCCTGTGAGACAGGCTTTGGGCGTCGAAGATGTGAGTTCGGTTATGCCGCCGGTGCCCGCGCGACCTGCGGCGTCGGCGGTGCTCCGGCAGATGGCGATAGAACTGTTCCTCGCGACCGTCTTTGGAATAGGCGAAGCGGTAGATGGTCTCGTGGCTCACGCGGATCGGGTGGCGCTCGAGCCGCATTCGACCTGCGATCTGCTCTGGCGACCAGCCAGCCTTGAGCCGATCTTCGATAGCCTCCTTGAGTTCAGGGTGAACGATCATCTTGCGGTGAACGGCGCGGCGCTCCTCGTATTTGTCCCGAGCGACAAGCGCGTGATAGCCGTTCAACTCAGGCAGCTCTTCGTCAGTGTATCGGTTCCGCTTGATATCGCGGTAGATCGTGGAAGGGTCGCGAGCCAGTCTATCCGCGATCTCAGAAACCGGCATTTTGGCTTCAAGCCACTTTGCAATCTTGCGTCGTTCGTCCAGCTTCAGGTGACAGTAGTGGTTTCCCCTTCGTTATACTCCATGCAACTCTCTGAATTCGTACAGAATTTGCACTTCGTTTGTGAATCCACCGCTACAAGTACGTATTTCTTATAAAGAAGTTTATGTTAATTAAATTGCCCTCTAGTAGAAGAGCGACACCAACTATCCTTTGGCAATCCTGTGCCATCATGGTTTTGCTCACGATTCGGGTCGCTCGGAGAAACGCGTGTTCGATACGTTTGGTTTGACAAATTTGGAGTTGAACCATGCCCGCAATCCGCCAGCTCATCGGTGCCGCCTACGGAACCCATTTCGCAGACCAAATTGCCCTCGTATCCCTGCCGCTCGTGGCAGCCTTGGCATTCGATGCGTCGCCGGAGATGATCGGCGTCCTCGCCGCCTGCCAGTCATCCGCGCACCTTTTGGGTTCAATTCCTTTTGGCATCCTCGTTGATCAAGGGCAGCTGCGCACGCTGACGATCTTATCGGCGCTGATTGCAGCCGTAGGTTTTGTCATGACGACTGTCGGCATCGTGTTGGGAAGCTTGCTGTTGTTTGGCGCATCGATAACACTTGCTGGCTTTGGTGTGGTCCTCTTCGGATTGACCAGTCTATCGATTTTACCAAAGGTCGTGGGCAACGATCGAATCGCGAAGGCCAACGCAGGTCTCCAGTTTCCTAGGGGAGTGGAAAAGTTCTGGGGTTTCAGATCGAGAGCGACCTAGTCTCCTGCTGTCACGACAGGAGAGTTAACGATGA
>NZ_CANKYW010000020.1 GCF_947488135.1 uncultured Marivita sp.
GCTTCTCTTCATCGTCTGTCTCCTCAGTTGGAGAACAGCCTAACCCGAAATGCCGGACTTTTCAGGGGAGCAGGTCAGGGAGTCCAGCTGTTAATGACTTTGGACTCAAAACGAAAGCGGCCATTCGTTCGGCAGATACAAACTGCAGCAGAGTCCCGCACTCCCGTCGCTCGCCACCTGAAAATGCTGCACGATGTACGAATGGCCGGTTCAGTGAAGCTGCGCCGCAGCGCCCGACTATGAGGCCAATGGCCGGTCTGGGCCGTTCTTGACTTAGGAATCTCTCTTTTGATGCCTCCCTAGATTCTCGGCGCCCCTAAGGGCGCACTTATGCAAACTCTCCACCTGCGGTTCCGAGATTTGCGTGCGATCTCCTTGAGGCAGGGCCTCAGCCGATGGCGAACTCCGTCCGACGCGAGGCGCGCCGGAATGAAAGGCCCTCCCGGCCTCTCAAACTCACCAAGGCCAACTTTGGCAGTTGGATCGCTTCCCACAATGTCGCGCCAGCGTCTCGTCCGATGCCCCACGGTGGGGGCCGGTCTGCCGCTGGCGTCTCCCTTGCAGGAGGTTCGTGTCGTCGGACCTGGCGGTGCCGACACGAACCGGGTTTGCCCCCGGCAAACCGCCAGTGAACTGTCCCCATATCCCGCCCCCCATGAGGCTGGGGATCTGGGGGCAGATCACTGGCAAGCCCGCGCCTCAGAGAGCCAGAGGCTCATTTCGGGCGGGCTGTCTTTTCCACTCGTTCCGCGCCGAGGCAGGGCGCGATCCAGCGGGGAAAAGACGGCTGACCCTGTGGCCCATGTTGGGGCATGGGCCAGGGTCAGCAGCGGCGTGCGTCGGGATCGTTTGCTTCATCGAAGTGGGGAGGGCGCATGGCCAGCTACCACCTCTCCGTGAAGACGATCAAACGCAGCGCCGGGCGCTCTGCCACGGCGGCTGCCGCCTACCGTGTCGGGGAGCGCATCGAGTGCCAGCGCGAAGGCCGCGTCCACGACTACACCCGCAAGCAGGGCATCGAAGAGACCTTCATCCTGACCCCGAAGGACGCCCCGGACTGGGCTACGGATCGGTCCCGCCTCTGGAACGAGGTCGAGGCTAGCGAGACCCGCCGCAACTCCGTCACTGCCCGCGAGTGGGAGCTGGCCCTGCCGTCCGAGATCAGTGCCGAGGACCGGTCGCAGATCACCCGCGACTTCGCCCAGGAGCTGGTCAGCCGCTATGGCGTGGCTGTCGATGTGGCGATCCATGCGCCGCACCGGGAAGGCGATCAGCGCAATCACCACGCCCATGTGCTGACCTCCACCCGCAAGCTGGAAGCGGATGGCTTCACGACCAAGACCCGAGTACTCGATTCCGCGAAAACCGGCGGTGTCGAGATCGAGCAGATGCGCGGTCTCTGGGCAGAGCTGCAGAACCGCGCCCTGGAGCGGGCGGGGGAGATGGAGCGCGTCGATCACCGGTCGCTCGAAGCGCAGCGCGAGGCGGCGCTGGAGCGGGGTGATCAGCTCTCTGCCGAGGAGCTGGACCGCGACCGGGAGCTGAAGCTGGGGCCAGCGGCCAATTCCATGGAGCGCCGGGCCAAGGCGATGGCCGAGCGCCAGGGACGGGAACACAAACCCGTCACCGAACGTGGCGCTGTCGTCCATGCCGCCCGCCAGGCGCGCGCCGCTTTCCGGGAGCTGCGGGAGCGCCTGGACATCGCGCGGGAGACCTATGGGGCCGAGCGGGACGCGGGGCAGGGGCGTGTGTCGGCCGGGCTGGCGGCACTCCGGGCGGCGGCCGCAAAGGAACGTGGCGCGCGGGCCGGGCCGGAGGATATGCGAGAACGGCTGGCGCGGGTCGTGGGCCGGTCGGAGGACCAGGATGACGCGCCACAGCCGGAAGGCCGCAACTATGCGCGAGAGCGCCTGAAAGAGATCATGGAGAAGGAAGCGGGCAGGGACGGCCAGGCGGCGGTGCACAAGCTGGACGGGCATGGCGATCCCGAGCTTGGCGAGGACACCGGGCGCGAGGACCGCAAGCCGTCCGTGAACGAGCGGCTGAAGGACGTGCTCAACAAGCCGCGCGAAAAGCTGGAGATCGAGGACACGCGCGACCCGGAGAGAGATCAGGAAGTCGAGAAGGAGAACGACCGCGAGATCGACAGGGACATCGACCGTGACCCCGGCCTCAGTCACTGATCTGCCGTCCATCTTCGATGGGATCGAGGCGGTGTGTTTCGACGCCTTCGGAACGCTGGTCGAAATCACCGACAAGCGACAAGCGTTCCGCCCGCTGTTTAAGGCTTTGACACCGGACAAGCGGCGCGAGCTGAAACACCGGCTCATGCGCGAAGACCGGCCGTTCACGGACTGGCCCGAGGCGCTTGGGGCCGAGATTGATCCGATGGTGCTTCTTGAGGTGATGGAGCGGATGCTGATCGAAACCGGCTCCATCGCCCTGCGTCCCGGCATGGCGGACGTCTGGGCGCGGTTGCGCGGCGCGGGGCTGAGCTTGGCGCTCTGTTCCAATCTTGCCAGCGACTACGCGATGGCCCTTCAAAGCGCCTTGCCCGACCGCCCGGACGTTGAGGTGCTGTCCTGCAAGGTCGGGGCGATCAAGCCGGAGCCCGCGATCTACGCGCATGTGCTGGACGGGTTGAAGGTCGCAGCTGGTCGCGTGCTGTTTATCGGGGATACACCGCGGGCCGACATCGAGGGACCGCGCCGGGCGGGCATGAAAGCAATCCATGTGGACGAGATGGTTGCAGCATTTCAGCCAAGGTGAAGGTCAGGGGGAGGGCGCGGCCCTCCCCCTCGGGCAACCCCATTCGACGGCACCGGGTCCTCGCGCGCACGCGCTGCGGGCCGCACCACTGCCATCGAATAACGTGGCCTCGCCCCCTCCCGCGTTCGCCACGTGGCAGATTTGCGAAGCAAAAGCCAGCAAATCAAAGATTACGCAGGGTAGTTGTTCAAAAGCTGGATGAGTAGGTGCCAAAAGCTACACTTGACCGATCCGGGCAGCACTAACAAACGCCCAGGCTTCGTTCGCTTTGTCAACCTCAAAGGCCTTCGCTTCAACTGGAATTACGTTATCAGCCCATTCGATCATTTTCGCGGCGTTCTTCGGAGCACCAATGACCGCATATTTGCCGACCTTTGTCCACGAGCGGACTTGAGCCTTCAGTACGTCCCCATCGAAGATCGCATCAAGATCACGACCCGTCATCGCGCTGAGATCAAGAAGCATGTCGACTTTGCCATCGGCACGGTCAAAGACCTCATTCATGTGCTCTGCCATCGCTTCAACGTCATCGTCGTCCGCGTGCCCAACTATCTCGAATGCGTGGACCCTTGGATTATCAGTAGCGATGGACTTGATTGATCCATGTTGAAACGTGCTCATTTCTTCTCCTGACATTAGTTAATGGCAGACAAAGTTGCGCGTTAGGAAGCCGCGTATGCGTTGACATCGGCTTCAGCAATCTTGGTCAAGCGACGGTCGCCGTCATAAGTTTCGTCGAGGCACTTCTGAAGCTTGCTGGCATCTTCATCCAGGCCGAGCCGCTTTGCGAAGGCGACCGTACAGCCCCAACCCGCGAGCGCGTAATGCACCATGCGCTGATATTGTGTAATGATCATTGCGTCCTGAGCGTCCTGGTCCGAGAACTCCGCTGCAAGACCATGGGCACGGGCCTCCTTCACGAGGCCCTCCATGCCTTTGCAGAATTCGTCGGTGGCGTCTTCACCATGCGCCGAGACAATCTCCTTCGCGATGGCCATGCCATTCCGGATGCCCTCTGCCCCCGCCTTCAGGGCTGACTTCAGGTCTTTGTTTTTCGCAGCATTCACGAGCTCCTCTGTCACCGGATGGCTTTGATTGCATGCGCTGTAGAGGTCTTGAAGCTGGTCGATGTAAACATCTTTGAGGCTGCTGATGGCCATATTGCCGCTCCTAACAAGTGATGAGCGCGAAACGCGTCAGACGTTTCGCCGGACGAACGCGATGATCGCCAAGATAAGGAACACGACAAAAAGAACCTGCGCGATCCAAGATGCGGTGCCTGCGATGCCACCAAACCCGAAAACGGCTGCAACAATTGCAACGATCAGAAATATCAGAGCCCACTTGAGCATTTTCAGTCTCCCGTTAATTCGTTGGTTAACGTCGCGACCCTCAAAAGGTTCCCGAATGAGTGCCGTAGGCGTCTTTCCGCCACGGTCACGAGGTAGGGGAACGATTGGAGGTACTCGCGACTTCTCCGTATGTGGATGTCATCAGAAAAGGAGACCGCTATGAATTGGGATCAAATCCAGGGTAAATGGAAAGAGATGAAAGGCAGTGCCAAAGCCAAATGGGGCGAGCTGACCGATGATGAGCTCGACGAGATCGACGGCAACCGCGAAGCCCTTGAGGGCAAGCTTCAGGCGAAATATGGAAAATCGAAGGAAGAGGCCAAGCGTGAAGTTGATGAGTGGATGAACTCGTAAGGTTCCGGCCTTTCACTTCGATTGGAGGCGCAGGGGGGTGACTACCTCGATCCCCCTGCGCCTTTCATTTTTTCCCAGTTCCAACGCCGGACCGTAAGAGCCATCTCTCACTTTACCACATTGAGCCGCAGCCTTTGTCAGGCGACCTGGAGGGGTTGTGGTGTGATTTCGGCAATAACCGATTGTAGACGCCGCGATTCGAGCGGTTTCAATATTCCTCGCCGTCCGGTTGCCTGAAGAGCATTCAGCTCGTTCGGGCTATCAACCAGATACACCACAGAGATGTCCTGTCTTGCGAGCTCGTCACCGAAAGCAACGCTTGCGTCGCGGCGGAGGCGTAGGTCCATGAGCACCACATCGGGCCGTGTGATCGAAGCGATTTCGCGCGCGCCAGAAACGCTGCAATGCGGGCCCATTACCGAACAACCCATTTGCTCCAAAAGATCGGATACGGTCGATCCAATCCCGATCTGGCTTTCAACCAGCAGTATTCTTGTTCGCTGCTTTTATCGAGGTTCTCCAATCGAAATCGTGAAGATGCGTTCCGACACTTGAGAGATGGATCGATGCCGATTGGAAACAAGTGAACGTGAGTGGTCGCACTCAAAACCGCGTCAGCCATCAGGAGATTGTGCGGATACGGCATCTTAGCAAAAAGCTAATGCACTAGCGTGCGCCAGCAGCAACCACCCCGATGATATTTTCATACGCCTGAAACTGGACTTGCGTTAAATGGTTGGGGGGAGGGGACAAAAAGGTGTCACAGGAAAATTTAGCAAAGGATTCTGCCGACGAGGCGGAACACGGGGCGATGTCCGCGGATGACCAAGACGCTCAAGTGGTCAACCGAACCGACTTCGATACAGCCGTCGGATGGGCCATTATCGGTCTTGCGCTTCTGGCTCTCCTGGCAGCCCTGGCTATCGCCCGCGTCTTCATCGTGCCGGTCATTATGGCATTCTTGCTCGCGCTTGTCTTCAGCCCGCTGTGCCGGTGGTTTCGGCGTCGTGGCGTGCCCGAGCCTCTCTCGGCGCTGTTGATCGTTGTGTCCTTGCTCGCGGCACTGGCGGTCACGTCTTACACTCTTGCGCTGCCAGCCACGGGCTGGCTCGAGGATGCGCCGAGCATCGCGCGGGAGGCCGAACGCAAGCTCAGGGGATTCATGGGCGTCGCGGAAGCGGTCACAGACGCAGGCCGCGAGATCGAGGAAGCTGCAACAGGAGGCGACGAAGCCGAAGATGCGCCCATAGAGGTTGTGGTTGCAGAGGAGGGGCCGTTGACAACGATTGCCCTCGACGCGCCTCTCATCGTCGCGCAGACGATCTTCATCATGATCCTGATGTTTTTCATCCTTGCATCGGGCAGCTTGTTCTACGAACGGCTCGTTCGCGTGATGCCGACGATGACCGAGAAGAAACGCGCATTGCAGATCGCCTACGACATTGAGCGCGATGTCTCGAGGTATCTTCTCTCTATCACAGCAATCAATGCCGGTCTCGGCGTGGCCGTGGGCTGCGCGATGGCGCTTCTTGGTATGCCCAGTCCGCTTGCGTTCGGACTTCTAGCCTTCGCGCTCAATTTTGTGCCGTTCCTGGGTGCCATCGGCGGTGTTGTGATCTCCTTTGGTGTGGCGCTCGTCAGCCTTCCCACGGCGTTCGATGCGTTTGTCGTCGCAGCGGTTTACTTCGCGCTGACATCTATTGAAGGGCAGCTCGTCACGCCGTGGCTGGTTGGCCGCCGTCTTCGCCTCAACACCGTTGTGATCCTGATCGCGGTCGCCTTTTGGGCCTGGCTCTGGTCGGTGATGGGGATGATCATGGCCGTCCCGCTTCTGGTCTGTTTCCGGGTCCTATGTCAGCACGTCGAGCCCCTAAAGCCATTTGGCGAGTTCCTCGCGGGGAAAGACGATTGACGATTTTCCGCCAAGGATGGGCACGGATCAAATGATACAAGCCCTCGCACACTACGCGGTCTCGGGCCTGATTGGGTTTCTCGCTCTTCTGACCCTCTTGCCCTTCAGCCGCCTGCCACACGGAGCTGTCCGGGTCGCCGACTTCCCGCGCATCCAGGTGTTCTGCTTGGCGCTCATCCTCATCTTGGCCGCGCCGATAGCGCTGGATGGTCGATCCCTTACAGTCGCTCTTTCTTCGCTGCTCATGATCATCGGTATTCAGGCAGCCTACATTCTGCGCTTCACGCCGCTCTGGGTAAAGCAATCCTTGCGCGCGACCGTCGAACAATCGAAGGCAATCGACCGCCGGGTTTCGATCCTCGCGGTGAACATAAAGAAATCCAACCGGCACTACTCGCGGCTTATTTCTCTTGTGGAAGAAATCAATCCCGACATTCTAATCCTCATTGAAGTGGATGCCGCCTGGCTTGCTGGCGTCAGCAATCTTCGTGTGCGATATCAGACCCACTTTGATCACCCGCTAGACAACGGCTACGGGATGTCCGTCTGGTCGAAGCTTGTGCTTTTTGAAACCGAGCTTCGCGAACTTCTTGTAACCGACGTACCGTCACTACGAACCGGCGTGATGCTGCGCTCTGGCGAGCGGGTGCGGCTCTACGTTGTTCACCCCGAACCACCGATCCCGACACAAGGCACCGAAGGGCGCGACGGCGAAATTGGTCTTGTCGGAATTGAGGTGCAGGAGGATCCCCTACCAGCCATTGTAACGGGCGATCTGAACGATGTTGCGTGGTCGTCCACCACGCGGCGGTTTCAGCGTCTGTCTAGCCTCCTCGATCCGCGTGTCGGCCGAGGATTCTACAATACATTCGATGCTCGCAATCCCATCATCCGTTGGCCACTTGATCACCTGTTTCACGATGCAAAATTCAGGCTGATCGAAATGCGCCGCTTGCCCCACATCGGCTCAGATCACTTTCCGATCTACTTCAATTTGGCCATGACAGGTGTGCCGATGGCCGAAGAAGTCCCGCCCGATGCGTCGGAGGAGGACATTGCAGAAATTGAAGAGCTTGTGGAGGCCGAAGAAAAGCAGACCCGCGACCCCATCGGCGCGAATTGGGAGGACGAGACCTAGTCACCCATAGACCACGCGTTGGTCTTTTGATTAAGGGTCGGGTCCAGCAAGCTAACGACATGGCCACAAACCCGCAAAAGCAGACCAAACAATTTCAGCTCCAGCTGATAGGCGAATGTCCTTTAGACCGTTGAGCCGGGTGCACCGCAAAAAATAGGCCCCCAGAAGGGAGCCTATCTTGTATTAGATGAACGTGTCGATCAGCCTTCGTATTCCGGCTGCTGTTCCAGAGCTTCCTGTGTCGCGTCGATGTAGACGCGGAAGCTGTCGCCGCCCTCGTTGCGCAGGATCGTCAGCTCGTCAAAGGTCACCGCGACCGGACGCTCGCCAATGCCGAGGAAGCCACCAACATCGATCACGACACGGTCGATCTGACCGTCATCGGTCAGAAGAAGCTCTGACACTTCGCCGACATCTTCGTCATTGGCACCATAGACACGCGCACCGGTCAGCGTTTCCGTCGTGAGCTGCTCACGCTCGGCAACCGAGTAGCCTTCGCGCTCGACTTCCGGTGCCATCAGCATCGGACGTTCATCCGCGTTGGCCATTTGCTCGGTGTCGCTGTCCGTTGTTTCCGTAGCGTCGGCGTCAGCCGTCTCGGTGGTGCCACCGTCCGTCGCGGCGTTGTCTTCTTGCGCCATTGCATCCGCCTCAGCCCGCTCGAAGGCGGGTGCGTTTTCCAGCATCTCACGCGATGACTGGACCACGAGGAAGAAGTCATCCGCGTTGCCGTCATCCTGCATGAAGCTGAGCTGAGTCATGTCAATTGCGACATCGCGCTCGCCGATGCCAAGGAAACCGCCGACGCCGACGATGACCGCTGCAACATCACCTTCTCGCGTGACAATGATGTCATTGATCTCGCCGATGTCATCCCATTCAGTGCGGTTTTCTTCCGTAACAGGAGTAGAAGCATCCATCTCGGCTTCGGCAGCATAGACACGCATGCCGATCAGCTCGGAAGCATAGAGATCAGAGGCAGCTGTGACCTGGTAATCGAGGAATGCGCCTTGATGATTGTCAGCGAACGCAGGTGCGCTCAGTGCCGCGATAACGGCGGTGGTTGTGAGGAAACGTTTCATTTTGAACTCCCATAAATCGCTCTTGCAATAAACTTTTTGTGAGAGAATTGGTTCCGTGATGGGCAGAAATATTTGA
Organism: uncultured Marivita sp.; assembly: GCF_947488135.1. Lineage (GTDB taxonomy): Bacteria > Pseudomonadota > Alphaproteobacteria > Rhodobacterales > Rhodobacteraceae > Marivita. The sequence continues at coordinate 8,684 of NZ_CANKYW010000020.1, forward strand.
CGGTCGCTCAAGCATACAAAAGCATTTAAAAGGACTTCGTTTTACCCTTTTTATGCCGCCTCTTGAACGGCTCTGAGGAGCTGAGCATCAGAGTAGGGTTTGCCGACCGATCAACCGGCTGACTGCAGGTCAGAAGAGCTTTGCAGGCCGATCGGTCATGGTCAACCAGTCGCAGTTGGATAAGCAGCAACCAAACATCGCCGGGTTTGTCCAAGAAATCGAATAGCTTTTGCGCCGAGGGCTTGGACATCATGCGTCATAGACAAGCCCTCGGGTAATCCTTAAGGCCATAAACGGTCGGTTTTGGGCTTCGCCGTTCCACGAATATCGCCAGTTGGAATGACCGCACCGGCACCGTACTTTCCCTCCAGCAGCCCCATTGTGAGGGGAGGCCGGATAAGTGCCGCTAGCCCATTGTCGCAGGCCGCAGCCTGAATGCGCGGAGGCTTGACTTCAAAACCAGTTAGCGCTTGAACAAGCCCGCAACTGGTCTGCCTTGTTTGTCCAACGCTCTGTTGTCCGCCAGGGCGATCACGCGGTCCGTCGTCATTCTGGTGCGCTCTGTCTTTGTGCCTTGCGGCTGCACCGGTCCCCCGACCGAAACACCTATGCAGTCCTGAAGCCGTCTTTCAATGTCGATTTCAATATTGACCGCAGACAGCGGGTTCGCAGAATTGACCGCAATCAGAAGGGTCGCACTGTTGGTGTAGGCCATCACGGTTCGTTTGGCACCGAAGCAATCGGCCGCTGCCGCCGCGACATCTTTCAGTAGCGCAGCGAATTGTCGGGGCGAAGATCGCGTGTGAACCCCTTCGATTTCATCTATGCGGACCGCGAACACATGCACACCAGCTATTTCTTTTTGCGGCAATTGCGTCAAATAATTCGACAAGACCGTATGATCGACGAGGCCTTCCACACCTTCAAGCGGTAGCCCGTCAGGCAGTTCGAAGCCGTAGTTGCGTACCGAATTCCGGTTGTATCCGGCGCTTTCGTGTCTGGCAGGGCCCGTCTCCCGCTGTGCGTGGATCGTCTCCTGCGCCAACCGCAGGCGTGTACCCAGCTCTTCGATATCGAACGGTTTGGTGGCATAATCCGTCGCACCGGCCCGGTAGGCGTCGCCCATATTTGTCATGTCTCGCATCGCGGTCAGCATGATGATTGGCGTATGGCGGTATCGCGGAATCTGGCGAACTTGTCGGCAAAGTTCGACACCATCCATGCCAGCCATGCTGATATCGAGCAGGAAGCAGTCGAAAATCACTTTGCCGTTCACCAGCAGTTTCAGTGCCTCTTCGCCGGATGCAGCGGGTGTAACCTCTGAAAATCCCGCCTTCGCGGAGATCATCGGTATAAGTTCCAGAATGAACGGGTCGTCATCTACGGCAAGGATTTTCATTGACGCTTCGGCATCCGCACCCTGCTGGCTGGCGGAAGACCTAGCCGGGCGCGGTGTGCGCGTTTCGTTCCAATAATCTGCGTGGGCTGGAGTATCGGCGCGATCAACAAGAATGCCAGCGACCATTTGGATAGCCGCGAACAAGACTATAGTGACGGCACCGACCACAGCATAGATACCGAGCGCAAGCCAGAACGATGTCCCAAGGAGGAGGGCAACACCGGCTGCGAGTATGCCCACGATGGCACCGAGAAAGATATATCCGACTATCATGTGAGCGCCTCCCGCTCCGCCACCATCCAAGCAGATAACGTAGCGCAGAGCCAAAGGTTTTCGGATGGTTCATGAACCTTGCTCTGGACGTGAACTCTTGTCCCGGATTTCCGGGCTTCATAGTGACAACGTGGAAAATAATGGCTCGATATAGTGGCGAAATGATGGCGCTCAAGAAAGCGCGTTATTTTTATACCGCGGAGCGTTTGCTACCAAGGTAGTGCGGCCCAAGAAGCCAAAGATTTGATCGCGCTCTATGGGCAAAAATGCCACAAATTCCATAAGCCTGAGCACGTCAGTGAGCATTGCCCGTATGAACACCTGAATGCCCAAGAAGCGCCACATGCATATGCTCTCATATATAATTCGGAATGATTGATAAATCGTAACTGGCGTGGGGCTGGATAGCCAGAGTTTCTGGTGCTGCTGAAGGCGACGAATGATGAGGATACTTGCTGTTGATGACGACGAGCCTACGCTCGAAATCCTGGGCATACTTCTAGCCCGGTTGGGCTTTGCCAAGATGGTAGAGGCGGTCAGCGCCAAGGAAGCGATGGAGTCCATAAAAAACTCTCCGATCCCTTATGATTGTATCCTTCTCGATATGCAGATGCCAGACATGGACGGGATCGAGCTTTGCGCCCGTTTGCGAAAGCTTTCGGATTATGCGCGTTGTCCGATCATCAACAAAGCTGAAAAGTGGTGGTTCCCGCATTCTGTTCAACCGAGCGATTGTGTCCGGCGCGGTGGTTTGGGGGCATGCATCGCCGCGCAACGGACATACTGAAAGGAGTGTAGAATGGACGACGCGCCGATCATTCATGCGTTCAAGCGGATGCAAATGCCGCTGATGATCATCGGACCGGATGGCTTGATTCTCCATTGCAATCGTGCGACCCAGCATCTGTTCGGATATGGCGGCGACGATCTGATAGGGCGACCCGTCTTCGAGGTCTTGCAGGTCGCCTCTGTGGCAGAACTCAATGCCCATATCAAAGCGCCTGCTGTGGATGCCATCATCAAGGACATGAGCGGATGGAACCGGAGCGGCGAGTTAATCCCGCTCGCGGTCCACATGACCGCGTGGAGCGATGCGGAACGGGGGCTTCAACACGCTTTGGTCCTGCGCGACATCACCGACGAAATGGAGGCGGCGCGTCTGGCCAAGGACGAACTGATGCGCGCCAACAGTGCGATCAGGGGTGCGCGCATCGGGGTCTTCGAATACAATCCTGTCGCGGATACCGTGATCGTCTCCGATGTCTGGCGCGAGCTTCTGGAACTGGAGGATGAGGATGTTCAGAAGGCGTGGCGCGACCGTGTGCATCCCGACGACCTCGAGACCGCTCTGGAACCTGTCCGGATCTGCCTGGAAGACATCGCCGAGCGCGCCAGTTGCGAATACCGAATTCAATCGAAAGACCGATCCCGATGGCGCTGGATGCGGGCCGACATTTCGATTGCCAAAAGAGATGCAGAAGGTCGCGTAACCCGTCTGATTGGGGCGATGACCGACATCACCGAACGCAAAACGACCGAGAACGCCCTTCGGAAAAGCGTAGAGCGGTTCAAATCGGCCTTCGAAAGCGCGGCGGTCGGTATGGCGGTCGTCGGCCTTGACGGCAAGTTTCTGCGCGCCAATCCGGCACTATGCGAGTTGTTGGAGTATTCCGAAGAAGAACTGCTGACGACAGATTTTCAGACACTCACGCACCCCGACGATCTGAATGATGACCTTAACAAGCTCGATCTGCTGAAAGCGGGCAAAATCCCAGGCTACCAGCTGGAAAAGCGGTATATCCGGGCAAATGGGGCGACGATGTGGGGGTTGCTGAGTGTCGGCATGGTGAAAGATGAAGATGGTCGACCGGACCAGTTCATATCCCAGATCGTCGATATCACCGAGCAGCGGAGGCTGGATGAACTCAAAAGAGAGTTCATATCCACTGTCAGCCATGAGTTGCGGACACCGTTGACATCGGTGCTGGGCTCGCTGGCGCTCCTGTCGTCTATGGATGCCGAGCCATTCTCGGACGAGGCACAGAGACTGATGTTCATCGGGCAGGAGAATGGAAAACGGCTTCATGCCCTGATCAACGATGTCCTGGATTTCGAGAAGTTCTCGGCCCGACAAATGCGTTTCGAGCTGTCGCGACACGAGATTGCCGGACTGATCGAAGAAGCGGCTCTGGCCAACATGGCTTCCGCAGACAAGTTTGGGGTCCGGTTCAATATCGACTGTCCGGATCGGTCCCTGACAGGCTTTGTCGATCCGAAACGGTTTCAGCAGGTGATGACAAACCTTCTCACGAATGCGGCAAAGTTCGCGGCTGAAGGCAGCATGATCGACATTGAGGTCGAGGGGCAACCGAAAGACATACGGGTGTCGGTTGCCAATGAGGGCCATGGCATTTCGGACTCGTTTCGAGACCAGATATTCAAACCCTTCGTCCAGGCTGCGCCCTCGGCGACCCGTGCGAGAGGCGGAACCGGCCTCGGTCTAAGTATTACCAAAAAGATTGTGGAGCAGACAGGCGGCACAATCGGTTTCGACAGTGAAGAGAACGGGAGGACAACATTCTGGTTTACCGTCCCCGTCAACGAACCGGTTTGATAGTCTTCCGTCCTACGTTTATTGAACTCTCCAGCGGTGCTGAAAAAATTGATTATGGCAGGCGCTACCCGCCAACCAGGCGGATGTTTGGCGGCCTCGGCGCGGCTCGCTTTCTCAAGACACGGTTTTCGGCGCGGGCAATGGCGCGGCCGAAGGTTTTTCGAATGCGTTGCGTCTTGCTCGTGCTGGGTCGGAGCGGATTTCCGATGGAAATCTCGATGTCCAGAGGATCGCCGTTGTCGTATTCGCTGTCTTTCTCGTCCAGCAGGTTCTGGATTTCAGTCTCCAGTCCAGAAGATGGTTCCAGGGTTGCCTTGTTCGAAACAACCACGAACGTCCCGTTCCCGGCATAGGCCATCATATAGCCGTGCACACTGAGGGCGTCGCTGATTGCATCCGCTGCCTCGCTGATTGCGTAGAGAAACTCTTCGTCCGACGCCCGTGCATAGATGGTCTCGATTCGGTCGATCTTGATTGCCCTGACCTGCGAACCGGCGATTCCGGCATTTGACAGCTGTGTCAGGTAGTTCCCCAACGCATTGTATTTGATGAGGTTCTTTACGCCCTCTATCCCGATCTCATCCGAGATATCGAAGGCGTGACGGTGCGCATCATCGAATTGCGACCCGTCGGTATCCGTATTGCCCGATGTCGCCATTTGCCGAGCGGTAACCAGTTCTTCCGCCATGCGCAGACGAGCGTGGAGTTCAACAATGTCGAACGGTTTGTTTGCATAGTCCGTGGCACCTGCGCTGAAAGCGCGGTCGATGTAATCCTTCTCGGCCATCGCGGTCAACATGATGATCGGGGTCTTGTTGTATCCGGGCGTCGCGCGGGCGAGACCGCAGAGTTCGATCCCGTCCATCCCCGGCATGCTGATGTCGAGTAGCAGGCAATCGAAAACGATGTCGCCCGCGTTCAGCATATCCAGCGCGATCTCGCCCGACAAAGCGGTTGAGATGTCCGTGAAACCTGCCCTTGCTGCCATCATGGTCAGCAGCTCAAGAATGAATGGCTCGTCATCGACGGCAAGAATTTTCATGCATACCTCTGGGTTAGAGAGCTTCGCTTGGATTGAACTAATATATGCACTGGTCACGGAAACCATTGCGAACATCTTAGGGTGCCCAGGGCTTCATGCGCGGATTTCCGCGCCGCTCAACCCCATAAGACCGTTCGGGCCGTTGCCTGTGGTCCCAACACAGTAGTATGCCATACCTTGGGTTGAATTTCCACCACCTTCGCGACACAACCGGTCACGACAGAGGATTTCAGTCATCAGGAGGGGGCAGTGAGACCGCGCCACAATCGGAGATGTCCCGGATGCCGATGAGTGCGGAGCAAAGGCTCTGGCAGCACGTTCTGCTGGCCATATTGTCCGATCTGCAATCGTCCAGCGACCAGACCGTCCGCGACCAGAGCTTCGCGCGGCGGTGGGTAGGGCAGTATCCAAGCAGGGATTTCCGGATGGTCTGCGATCTCGCTGGTCTCGATCCGGACTGCGTACATCTTCATTTCAAAAGAATATCCAATTGCGAACGATCCAGTCGTCACGGCGTCGCGCGCTCAAATCAGAGCGTTTCGACAGGCGAACAACATTTGAACGGTAGGCCCGCCGGTGAATCCAAGGGCCGTCTGTCTGGTCGAAGTGTGGATAATCTGGCCTTGGCCGGGGACACTTTGGGTATCACATCAAACCTACACAGAGCCAACTCGTAAACGAGGCAGGTTTTTCAGATCAGGCAAATGTTGCGAAAACGGTCCTTTTCGCCGGTGACAAAAACGTCTGAGTTTTGGCCGATTAGTGTTCGTGACGGCAGAGCTGATGATTGGCAAGGGATGCCAGCACGTAGCAATCTTCTGACACGCCTTCACCGTCACAGCCCTTTGAAATTCGAACCAGCTCTTTCTCTAGTGCTCGTAGCATTTTGATCTTGGCTCTGACTTCGGAAAGCTGTGAGACCGCAATGTCTGTCGCGGCCTGGCACGACCGATCAGGGTGTCCCTGGAGTTCGATCAACTCAGAGATTGAACCGCTCCGGGTTTGCCGGAGGCTCCAACTCTTGAGTAGGATGGAGCATCATGAGCAAGACGACGAACAAATA
>NZ_CANKYW010000021.1 GCF_947488135.1 uncultured Marivita sp.
GTTTCCTAGAGCACTCTGCTCATTTGCGGTGCCGCTCATGATCGGACTCATCATCGTCGACGTGCCGTTATGGTCCATCTTCGCTGTAGCCGCGCTCGCATCAATTGCAGCGCTCGCATTCTCTTTCACCCTGCCTCGCCTTGATCTCGACCCAAAGGCGACGACACCAATCCTGAGACGGATCGTCGAGGGAGGACGCTATGTCGCCAGTCATCGCCTGCTTCTGCCAATCACGCTGTGTTCGGTATTCTGGAACTTCGCGTTCGCAGCACTTCTCGTCGTGCTCGTTCCCGTCCTCCAGAATGTCTACCTATTCGATCCGGGTGCGTTTGGGTTTGCGCTAGCGTCTTTTGGTTTGGCGGCTATTTTCGGCTCTTGGCTCGCGGGGCGATTATCCGACCTGGTAGAACCCCGGATCGTGCTATTGTTCGGCCCTGGAAGCTCCGTCATCGCAGCGATTGGGCTAATGGTCATTGATGCAGGCACTCCAGAAGCTTGGCTCCACGTGTGCTTCTTCCTTCTCGGCTTCGGTCCATCGCTGTGGCTCGTGGCCCAAAACGCGGTAAGGCAACTCGTCTCGCCGCCACCCCTTCTCGGGCGCGTGAATGCAATGATACAAACAGCGATCTACGGGGTTCGGCCTATTGGCGCCCTGGCTGGCGGACTTGTTGCTGGTGATGCCGCGCCAATGGCGGGTCTCGGCATGGTCGCAGTAGCCTTTGGTTTCTCGTTCGCGGTCTCGCTCTTCAGCGATCTGCGAAAAGTCGCGAGCTATCATTCATTGAGAAACATCTCCGCTGCAGGATAGATACTGGATTCATACTCTGGCCTTGAGAGAACGATGGACTCATGAACGACCCTGTCACACTATTCGGTTTTCGCCATAGCGTTTATCAACGCGTTGCCCGCGTTGCCCTGAAAGAGAAGGGTGTTCTGTTCACCGTCGAAGAGATAGATCCGTTCGATGTGATTGAGGCCGAGCGGCTGCGCGATCTTCACCCGTTCGGTCGCGTACCTGTTTTACGGCACGGAAGCTTCGTTCTGTACGAGACAAGCGCCATCACACGTTACGTTGATGCCGCCTTCATCGGACCGAGCCTCGTTCCCGATGATCCTCGCGCCGCTGCACAGATGGCGCAGGTTATCGCCATCCTCGACTCCTACGGCTACTGGCCGATGATCCGACAGGTCTTCTCCCGGCGGGTTTTTGCACCTCACGAAGAGAGCACTTGCAACGAGACCGAGGTGGCTGAGGGGCTGGAGAGTTCGCTGCGTGTCCTTTCAGCGCTAGAGGCCATCGCGGCCGAGCGGCGTGTGCTCACGGGGGATGCCGTCTCGCTCGCGGATTGCCATCTGGGCGGGATGATGGATTATTTCACGAGAGCGCCTGAAGGCGCAGATCTCACGCAAGGCCTGCCTTGTCTGGATGCTTGGTGGCAAAAAGTCCGAGTTCGTCCTTCGATCACCGGGCTCGATCCGGGAGATGATACAGCTCTCTGATGGCCGGGCATGCCGTTGTGAAACGGAGCATTCGACAGCGGAGCGCATTTTGACCGGCACCTGCGCCGATTATCCGACACCACGCCCCAAAATACGTACGACGCGGTCGATTGTCCGACGAACCTCGGGCAAAGATCGATCATCGTCATGCGTAACTAACCATTGATCGTGGGATAATTCAGGGATCAAGTTGCCTAGACGTTCCAGCTCGGCCTGCGCATCCCCGATAAAGGTCGGCAAAACCACGCGACCAGCGCCGATCAAAGCCATGTCGAGCGCGAGCCGGGGATGGCTTACCTCCTGCAGGATACGACCGTCCGCGATCGCCGTGACCCATCTCGCGGATGGCGTGTCGGCATGTACCTTGATCCAGCCATCCGCGGTGCCCGGCATCGCGTAGGGTGCGAAATCTACACGCGCGAGTTTGCGTCCCGCAAGTCCCGCCTCAGCCGGTTGCCGGTTCCGAATACCGATGACAGCTTCTCGCCGACTGATGTTGAGGATGTCTTCCGCCGCAATGAAGCGCACGCGGACATCTTGGGGATCGCCCACGAGGTCGTGCAAGCGTTTGACGATCGCCAAGGTTGTCCAGGTTCCCGCGGACAGTTTGACCAGCGGAATAGTCTCGCCAGTTTGTCTGGCCGTGATCCGATCGATCTTTCCAGCTATGTTTTCGACTTCGCCCAGCAACACGCGACCGGCGTCGGTCAGGTCGTATCCGTGCGATCTGCGGACGAAGAGTTCACGTCCCATTGTGCGCTCTAGAGCCCGCATCCGCCGCCCCAGGGTAGGCGGGCTCGACCCGGCAATGCGCGCGGCCGCCGAAAGACCGCCAGTGCGGGCAACGGCTAGGAAAGCGGACAGATCATCCCACCTCACGCCTGATAATGTTTGTTCATCCATGAAACGATCCTTTCGTTTCATGTCGTTCCACATGGGTGGGTAGTTGTCTACCTTGCTGTGTACACCCGCATCTTGATCCGAGGAAATTCCGTGAAACTGCACCTGCCCAACATGTCCGATGGCCTGCCATCGCAAGCCCGTCGCCGAGAGCTCCAACGGCAAGAGCAAGATTTCCTGATTGCGCATTCCGGCCCCGGTGTGCGTGCGCTCTATCGGCTCTCGGCGCTACTGGATTGGAGATAGCGCAATGCCGAATACTACGAACAAGACTGGCACCCCCGCCACTCTTCCGACCTCGGTGCTTGGTCGCAACGGACCGAATGTCTCACGCCTCGCTCTGGGCACGATGACGTTCGGTGCGGAGACGGAGGAGGCCGAGGCGCATCGGCAACTCGGCATGTTTGTCGCCAAAGGCGGCACGATGATCGACACCGCAGATGTCTATTCCGCTGGTGTGTCGGAAGAAATGATCGGTCGGTGGGGCAAAAACCGTGGTGGTCTCAATGACCTCGTAATTGCGACGAAGGGGCGCTTCGCCCCGCCGCTTGGCAGCAATGGGGCCTCTCGACGGGCCCTAGTTCGATCGGTCGACGCAAGCTTGCGGCGACTGCAAGTGGAGGCGATCGATCTTTATTATGTCCATGGTTGGGACCGCTACACGGATGTGACGGAAACACTCGCGACCCTCAGCGATCTCGTTAAGGCCGGAAAGCTACATCATACAGGATGGTCGAATATCACGGGGTGGCAACTCCAGAGCATCGTCTCCACTGCCCGTTCACAGGGTCTCCCGGTCCCCGTGGCGCTCCAGCCACAATACAACCTCCTCGATCGCGGCATCGAAATCGAAGTCCTTCCTTGCGCACTTGAAAACAGTATCGGCGTGACGCCTTGGTCGCCGTTGGCGGGTGGTTGGCTCACAGGCAAATACAGCGCCGATGTATTTCCCTCGGGCGCAACCAGGTTGGGCGAAGACCCCGGTCGGGGCGTGGAGGCTTATGATCTGCGCAACACAGCGCGCACCCACGCGGTGCTGGATGCGCTTCGGGCGATCGCGCAGCGCCATGACCGGCCGATGGCCCATATCGCGATCGCCTGGCTTTTGTCTCGACCGGGCGTCGCATCGGTACTCCTTGGCGCGCGCACTGCCGAGCAACTCGACGCCAACCTCGCAACGGCAGACTTCCAACTCAATTGTGCCGATTTGGCCGCGCTGACAAAGGTCTCGGCACCTGGGTTGCCATCCTACCCTTACAAGTTTGTCCAGGACTGGTCGGAGATGGACACGTGGTGGACGCTAGGGACCTGATCGAATTGTGTGATCCACGCGTGCGATTTTGCGCTCACCTGATCTCACATCCAATGGATACAGTTGAGAAGGCGGTTCGCGCCTGCTGTCAACAGGGCGACAGACGTTCGCACACATTTTCTAAAGACATCAGGAAACCGCTCGCTCCGTCACCAAGTCATGGACGAAATCCACTTGCGCCATGCGGCGCCCGAAGGAAATACAGCGGGTCCGCGCCTGCTCGATGAAACCGGTCCGAGCATAGAGCGAGCAGGCGGCGGCATGGGTGTCGAACGTCGATACCTCTATTTGTCTGAAGCCAGAGTCTCTCGCCGCCTCGAGAGCTGCCAGCAGCATGGCGCGACCCAATCCCTCGCCGTGGAGCTGTCGATCGAGATAAAACAACCGGATGCGTGCAGAATTCCCCGTGTCGCACAGAAAAATCGAGCCGTGATGCACATCAGCGGAGCCTTCAAGGACCAGACCGAACGTTCGATCTTCCTCGATCCGCCTGTCTATATCCGAAAGTGCTTTCCAAACGACGTCATCGAAGCTCGGATCAAACCGTTCGACAGAGCGGTAGTGTGCGATATGGGCCGAAGCTACCCAGTCTCTGTCCGAAGCAGAATAGGGTCGCAACGCGAGACCTTCTCCCAATGACGTTCCGGTCATATCCTCTGTCCTCAGTGTGCGCGATGGTCCGCTCTGCGAAGGCCCGCCGAGAGTCATTGTCTCAAGGATTTCACCTGGAACCCATCCGCCCGGAAGTTAGACGGATCAAGCCAGGCAATAAAACGGGCCCGAATCTTCGGCCACTCCTCATCTGTTATCGAGTACCAGGCCGTGTCCCGGTTTTTGCCTTTCACAACCATGTGGTTTCGGAATATGCCCTCGAAAGTAAAACCAAAGCGATCCGCAGCGCGCCTGGACGGCTCATTCAGCGCGTTGCATCTCCACTGCCACCGGCGGTACCTCAAGTCGGTCATGACGTAGTCTGTCAGAAGAAAGAACGCCTCGGTCGACACCCGGCTTCTCGCGATGCGCGGTCCCCAAAGGATATGCCCAATTTCTGCGGTACCGTACCCAGGAAAAATGTCCATCAGGCTCTGCCTGCCTTCTGTTCGGCCGGAAGCAAGATCGATGACCGCGAAATACATCGGATCCTCGGACGTTGCGCGCGGGATTAGCCACGCTTGGAAGTCTGCCCGCGATGTCGGGATAGGGTCAGCAAGGAAGCGGTGTTGAGCATCAGCGTGCTCGCCGCTTATCGCTTCGAACAAAGCGTCCCTATGCCGCTCAGGGTCCAACGGCTCAAGGCGACACCATCGCCCTGTCAGCACTCGCCTTTCTGGAATGGGCCATTGCGATGAGAAATCGCTGACCGCCATATGCACCCCCTACCTGACCGCTTTCGAAAGATGCTCCAGCAGAGCTTGGGAGACCTCTACAGGCTTATCCTCCATCACGAAATGCCCCGCAGCCTCAATGAACGTGAGGCTTGAGCCGGGAATGGCTGTGTGCAGACGCTCCGCCCAGTGCGGCTTTTGCCACTGATCTTCTGCACCCCAAATAATGGAAACCGGCACCCGACCGAGTTCCCCGAGCCGTTCGCTGATGTCACTTGTGTGGCGATGGTCATAGTGAGCCACTTGATGTTGAAAGAAGCTCGACTGACCGACAGGTCCAGAGATGAAGTCCAGGTAACTCCCAAGAGGTCCGGCGCGCATCGCCGCTTCGTCGACCACGGTTGAAAGCAACCATTCCTTGAAGTGGTTCTCGTGTTCATCTGCGGGTGCGCGGATCAACGCGTCGAAGCCTGATTTCATCTGCTGTCGCGTTCTCTCGGATGGCCAGGAATCAAACGAACACACATCCAAAAGAGCTAAGGAACTGACGCGCTCCGGGTGCAGAATTCCAGCGCGTTGAGCAATTGCACCGCCGATGTCGTGTGCTAGCAGATGAACTGTTTCGGCGCCAAGCCTGTCCAGCAAGCCCAGCAGTACCGGCACTTGACCCGACACTGATGTATCGACCGAGGGGTTGTGGGGCCTTTCGGAAGCGCCATAGCCCAAAAGGTCGTAAGAAATAACGTGATATCCCGCTTCGATGAGTACGGGTGCCACGTTCCTCCAAATTATCGAGGAAGACGGTGTGCCGTGGACCAAAACTACATGCGCGCCTTTCGAGGCTTTCGGCAGCGCGTGTTCACCATAGGCGATCCGTCTCCCATCAATCAGCAGATCATCAGGGACCAACATCCTGTCAAATATGATGGGTGCAGCAGCGGTCATACGCTTCCCTTTCTTTCAATGACGAGGACGCGCGCTACTCCCTTGGGATTAGCAAAGTGTTCGTCACCATCCTCCGCGTGAAACACATCTCCGACTTCAAGGCGGATAACCCTTTCCTCGCCGTCACTGCGAGTGTGCATGTCGACGGTGCCGTCGAGCACAACGAAGACCTCCGGTCCATCGTTTATGTGCCACTTATAGGGCCTGTCGGTCCAATGCAGTCGAACAGTTGCTCCACCGATTTCCTCGATGTTGAGGGCGTCCCACGCGCTGAGCCCGGTGAAATCGCGAGGGCTATGCTTTTTCATTTTCCCTCCTGTGTGCTCGTGACAGTCCTTTGCCTCTCGAGCACCCGATTTTATCGGCATCGTCGCACCTCCCCACCATTCACTCAGTTCACCTTGCCTAGACGATCCGCTGTTCCAGTTCTCTCGGGTCCGACACTTGGACATGCCAGAAAGCTTCTGCATCCGGGCCAATCCTCTTGAGGACCCGATTAAGATCGCGCTGGTCAAGGCTCCTACGGAGAGCCCAAGCGGTCGCTTCGATTGCATTGTCGGGGGTCAAATTGTGGTTAACTCGCACACGCTTGGCCTCGATCGTCATCGTGTCGCGGTCCTCGAAAGATGCCGGGTGATCTTCGACCTGCCAGTTTTTCACGAACATTGCTCGAGTGACGCTGGGGAGAACGCTTGCAAAATCGAGGCCCTGTTGCGCAGTCAGGCGACGGCGGAACACTTGGAACACGGCGTCGACGGCCGTGTAGGTCATGTTGTCGGACTCCAGTGACATCCGCTCTTTTGCATCATCAAGAAAAGCACGAAACTCACGACTTGCGTGACGATAGGTCCAGGGCATCGGCATTCATCTGCCCTCGCTGTTTGCGATTGAGACAAGGCATCGAAGCAGGATGTCTTGCTCAGAGGAGCCTGAGCCTGCCATATCTAAACCCTCTGCAGTTTGGCGCCGAGCGATTGGAGGGCGTCGAGAAGAAAACTCGCCGCAGCCGATCCAAAGACGACTGCAAAAACGCTCTCAAGGACACGTCGAAAACGCCAATAACCCTGAGCAATGCCGCGATGCGAGAACAGCACCGCAAGCCCGACGAAGATAAGTACGCTTTGGAGTGCCACCGCACTGGCTATGATAAGTACGGTTTCGCTGGTAGCGCCCACCGGCAGACCGAATGCATAGAGTGCTCCGAAAAACAGGATCGCTTTGGGATTTGTCAAGTGGATCAGCAGACCACGCATGTAGCTACCTTCAGCCCTTGGAGCAGATTGCGAGCTGTTGTTCTCCTGGTTCTGGATTGCCGCTTTCGCGGACTTGAGAGCGAGCCAGGCAAGATATGCTGCGGCGAAGAACCTCAAGCCGATGACTGCCCATTCATTGGCTAGAATGATCGCGCTCATCCCGCCAGCCGCGATGGCGGACCAGATCCACGATCCCGTGGTGACACCAAGTGCCAGGGCGATGCCGGATGTCCGACCGTGCAGCATTGCCTCCCGGGAGATAGCGAGCGTTGCAGGACCCGGGCTCGCCTGCGCGACGAGCGCTGCTGCGAGGACTGGAGCAAGCATTAGAAAGAGATCGGGCATGTTTACGAAATCCAGACTGGTATGATCGAAAGGACAAGCAGGACCGCCATGACGAGATTGAACACTCGCATGCGACGCTCATCAGAGACAAGTTTCCGAAGCGATTGTCCGATCCCCGCCCAAGCGACGTTTGACGGCAAGCCTAACAACACGAAAGTGATGACCATGAGCATGATGGTTGCCGGCGACCAACCAACAGGCAAGAAAAGCGCGACGGCCGTGATGCACATGAGCCAAGCTTTAGGATTGACCACCTGAAAGACAGCGCCGGACCAGAACCCGAGATCTTCCCGTTCCGCTTCCCGTTTTGCTTTCCCGCCCCTTAGAAGGCTTGCCGCGAGATAGAGGAAATATCCCGTACCGATCACCTTCAGACTCAAGTGTGCCGCAGGGAACCGTTCGAACATAGTCCCAAGACCGTAGCTAACGCTCACAAGCAGAACCGAGAACCCAAAGTTGATACCAACGACGAACGGCATGGTTCGCCACAGGCCAACACGTAGTCCAGACCCGAGAATGAGAAGGTTATTCGGTCCGGGCGTGGCCGCGGAAACGAATGCAAAAACGGCGAAAGCCAAGAGAACATCGACGCTCATGAGGTTCTCTTTCGTCTGCTGTCCCCCGTCACATGGGGAAGCCTTTCATCGCCATAAGTGGAAATGACTTTAGACATTATGACGTGGTAGCCATTGTACCACTCCGCTTGCCGAGCTTTCGCCTGTCTGTGGACCGGATCGCGAACGAAAGCATCGAGACAAGCGCGGTCTTCCCAATAGTAGATTGCGAGTCGGATAGTTCCGTCCGGGGATCGCCAGTTTTCCTCTCCGAGAAAGCCATCAAGCCGGTTGGCACAGGCGTTGATCTGCGCGGTAAACGCATCAAACTCGGCATCGGTTTGGCCGGGGCGAAACATGAATGCAGCCTGAAACATGGATAGTCCGCCCTAAGTTGCTCTTTCGATGGAGCGCGGCGCCAACGGGCGCTGCAACGCGGCTGAAGCGGCTCCAAGGAGAAGAATGAAACCTGCGGCCGCCATACCTTGAGAAACGGACCCGGTCAGATCCGACACCAGCCCTGCCAAAACCGGTCCGACGATCTGGCCGAGCGCGAAGACGATTGTGAACATGCCGACAGCCCTGCCCCATACCGCTTGGTCCAGGTTCTTTCGGGCAAAACTGGTAACAGCCGTTGGCGCAATGAAAAACGAAAGGCCGAAGATGGCGACAGAGGTTATAAGGGCCGGAACAGATCCCGGAATGCCGATTGGGAGCAGTGTCGCCGCGCCGGTTGCAAGACAGGCCAGTGCCAGCGCTCCTCCGCCCGTGCTACGGGCGAGAACACCCCGCCAGAGGAACGGCGCTGCGATTACTCCAAGACCAATCAGCGTCCAGCATGCGGCGATCAAAGCAGCGCCAGCCGCACCTTCGTGCATCAGAGCGACAAGAAAAGTGAGATATACGATGTAGCCTACAGCGAAAAGAAAGTAGCCGAGTGTCAGCGGGATCTTCTTCATCATTGGTAGCCGTGGCGCGACCAACACGTGGATTCGGCTTGGCTCGGGGCACTTGCGCGCTGCCCAAAGCGCCGGCCAAACGGCAAGCGAAGACAGTCCCGCAAGAAACATCCACGCCGTCGGCCATGCGCTTGCGCCTTTGTAGTCGAAAAGGATCGGCAGCACCGCGCCGCTGGCGATCATTCCAAGCCCGCCTCCGCCAAAATAGAGACTGATTGCAAGCGAGTTCTGTGAAGGCGTGTCGCGAAACAGCGTCGCGGCCATCGCTCCGCCGGAGATGAAGATGCCCGCGCCTGCGACCCCCGCCGCAACCCGAAACACCGATTGCGTCCAGAGATCCGCAAAAACCGCCGATCCCACAAGCGCAATGGGCGTCACGACGATGCCAATAATGAAAATGCGACGAGGGCCTACGCGATCGACCAAGGCAAAGGTCGACAGAGCGCCCAGCAGGTACCCGGCAGCATTCGCCGTGTTGAGCCAACCCGCTTCGGTGAAACTCCAGACAAGATCGGTCTGCATTGCCGGAAGGATGAGGCCATATGCGAAGCGGGCAAGGCCATTACTGACTGCAGGACCAAGCGAAAGGCCTAAAACGATGAGCCACGGTGTCAAAGCCGTCGACGTCATGCCGCTGGTCGCAGGAGTTGTTCGGCAGCGGACCGCGCGGCTGAAATGGGAGCAATGTTCCGCTCAATAAATGCGTCTGTCAGGGCACCGTCCCAAAGTGCGAGAAGCTGTCGTCCGAGTAAGTCTGGGTCAGACAGCCCAATCTCTTCCGCGAGACGTGAGAAGCGACAACGTAGGGCAACTTTGTGACTGCGCACGAGGGCCAGTAGTCGCGCATCATCCACCTCGACGTGAGCCGCCAAGTCTATGAAGGCACACCCGCGAAACGAAGCTTTTCCAGCCAGATCGGCGGCGAGATCAAAAATGGCCAGGATCGCCAATCTGGGATCAGCTGAGGCTTCGATGACGACATCGATCGAAGCTTGGCGGTCCGTCGACACTGCGGCGTAGGCTGCGAGTGCGAGATCCTCTTTGGATTTGAAGTTGTTATACAACGACATCCGCGCAACGTCGGCTTCGCGGATGATCTCGTTAATGCCGACGCGGGTCAGACCGCGCTCCTGAAACAGGCGCGCCGCAGTGGCCGTGAGTCGTTCAGTGACTGATTCTTGCATATCGACTTGATAGTTCGACTTGTCTATCTAACGCAAGCTCGTTACTCACGTAATGTTCGGTCTGAAGTTGAAAAAAGACCGCGCGTGATTGGCGGAAGAAATGGAGCGATCAAATGCAGAGCCACGGGCGAGACGCCACCACAATATGGAACCTCGAGCGTGCCGCTGTGACGTCAGCCGGAAAGGTCGTATATGGCACCGCGGGCGAAGGGCCGCCGCTCGTCCTCGCACATGGTTGGCCCTGGTCTTCGTATTGCTGGCACCGGATCATTCCGGCCCTCGCTGAACGTTTTAAAGTCCATTGGTATGACATGCCGGGCTTTGGACGGTCAGAGCTTTCACCCGCTCGCCCGCCCTCGCTCGCCGTCCAGGGAGAGGTGTTTTGCGAGATGCTGGATCATTGGAGACTGAAGGCCCCGATGGTTGTCGCACATGATTTCGGCGGCACCGTGACGCTTCGAGCGCATCTTTTACATGGCAAGGAGTTCTCCGGCCTCGCATTGATGAATGTCGTCGCGATGAGACCTTGGGGATCCGAATTTTTCGAACATGTGAAGACCCACATCTGTGCTTTTACAGGACTTCCACCGCACATTCATGCAGCGATCGTTTGCGCGTACATCGACAGTGCGTTGGCGCATGCGCTTCCTAAAGAAGACTACGATAAGCTTGATGCTCCCTGGCTCACACCGGATGGCCAGAAGGCCTTCTGGCGGCAGTTCGAGCTGGCGGACGAAGCGTTCACGGCCGAGATTGAACCGCAGTATGGCGAAATCCGTTGTCCAACATCGGTGCTATGGGGATCCGACGACCCTTGGATTCCGATCTCTCGAGGCATGGCGCTTGCTGAGCGGATCGGCGTTACACTGACACCCCTACCGGGCCTCGGGCACCTCCCTCAATTGGAAGCTCCGGACGTCGTGCTGCAAAACCTTTCTGCGCATCTATTCAAATAGTGAAGTGCCTTCCTGAAGAACCGAGACAAAATGCCGACCGGAATGAGCAAAATTAGCGAAAAAAACATCGCGCTGGTTCACGCATACATCGATGCGTACAACCGCTTCGATATCGAACGAATGGTGAAGCAACTACACCCCGAGGTGGTATTCCAGAACTATTCGAATGGCAAATTGACCCATGAAACGCGCGGAGCGTTGGAATTCCGAAAGCAGGCCGAAAAGGCCGCCCGGATGTTCAGTGAGCGAAATCAAGTCATAAAGACGGTCAACGCACAGCATGCTACTCTCGTTGTCGTTATCGACTACATGGGAACCATTGCACAAGATTTTCCCGATGGGCTTAAGGCTGGCGAAGAAATCAAACTCCTCGGAATAAGTGAGTTTACGTTCCTCGAAGGAAAGATAGCGACGATCGTTGATCGAAGCTGACACCGCAATCCAATTCTCAACACCTTGAAATTGAATAGAAAAACGGAGGCCGGAGATTGATTCAGAAACTTGATCTTCAAAGGAAAGAAGACGATGAGATTGAGCGCCTTGTGGCGCTGATCGATAGTGCCCCGTAGCGTGGCGTAGGAAACTGCGGGCGACGCCACAGGCGGCGCCGCCGGTCACCGTCGATCTTCGAAGGAGGTGTCGCGT
>NZ_CANKYW010000022.1 GCF_947488135.1 uncultured Marivita sp.
TCTAGGTGTTCGCGATCGCGCCGGCCTCGTATCAACCGGCGGGCGGTTGCGATGATGCCCGAACCCGAAACAATGGCCTCCATGCGCTCGGCTTCGGCCTGAACGGTTTTGAGGCTCGGCGCATAAACCTCTTGAACCCTGTCCTCAAACCTAATCGCCTCCGTGACCTGTTCGCGCTCTAACTGGCTCATGGTCTTGTGCTGGTACGTTGCAAGGTTGGCTTCCTTGCTCTCAACCCATGCGGCGAATTTCTGGCGTTCTTCCTCGGCCTGCACGATCTGGTGCAATGCCTTCATGTGCAGGCTTGCCCGCTCGGCGTTCCGATCTCGGCGGGCTTCGTTCTCCTGCCCGATGCGGGTTTCCTTGTTTTTCCGCTTCATGGCCGTGGCCGCAACGCCTTCGTGTTGCTCTGGCTCGCGGTCAATGCCTCGGCTCTCGAAGCTGGAAAAATCCACGCGAACGGCCAAGCCCGCCCTCTCAAGTTCGCGGTTCTGGATGATCTGCCACGCGCTCACGCTGTCGGTTATCAACTCGGCATTGTTCCAATCCCGTGCCGCGCCCATCTTCGACGCGCTGAACCCTTCGGGCGTGATTTCCCGCATGGTCAACATGACGTGGGCGTGAATATTCCGCTCGTCGCCCTTCGGGTCGGGCGCGTGAATGTTCACATCGGCAATCATGCCACGGCTGACAAACTCGGCTTGCACCCACTCGCGCAGGGCTTCGCGGTTGGTCTCAAGATCGAGTTCATGGGCAAGCGGAACGACGATCTCGCGGGCAAGTCTGGCACGAACCTTCATGCCGCCCGCCTTCGTCATTTCGGATTGCTCCACGGCGTTCCAAAGGGCTTCGCGGTCGTGCGCCCAGTCTGGCGCGTGGTCGGGGGCGATGATCTCGGAATGAAGAACCCCGCCCCGCTTCGCGTAGGTGTGGGTCTTTCCGTAGGTCTCGCACTCGATGTCAGCGGCGGCACGATAGGCGGCCATTGCACAAACGGAACGGCCTGTGCTTCGGCTGGCTATCTGAAAACGTGGCCGCGAACCCGCCATGTCAGCAACAGACCCCCAAGCGGGAAGCGTCGCCCCCCACGGCGAAAGAGTGGGAAGCCCTAACGGCTTTGGAGTGTCCAGCCCTCACTTGTGGGGGCTTCGGGGTGCAGGGGTTGACCCATGCCGCAAACATTTTCGCAGAAAATGTGTAATTGCGCCCTTCATATTCATTCGGGATTATCACCATTCCTCTGCCGCCTTCTCAGTAAACTATAAGTCATCGCCTTCTTGTAGCGCCCCCCGTGAGCGCAAGATTTCAATAATAACGGTTTTTCCGCAATTTTTTCAAGGTTTCGACCATGCAACCACTCAACCATATAGGGCAACACGGTCGCCCGCGTGATCGGCAAGACCCCCTGCCCGATCTCATACCGCGCAAGGAATACGAGTTCCGCGACGTGTTCCGAGTCACACGCTCCGAACGCTACATTTTCGGACTGCGGCGCAAGATGGAAACGGCCTATGTCCTCTCGCATTACGCTTATCATGCGGTCAAAGGCTGGCTTCACCCTGCGGGGATGCAGATGCCGATTGATGATAAGAAATTATGGGGCGGGCGGCGCTGGTTCACGTCAAGCGGGGATTTCGTGCGCTACACGTCCGACGAACTGGCCGCGCTCAAGGTGCGCTATCCTGAAAAGCACTTCGTCAACGAACTGCACAATCCCGAATTGCTCCGCTTCATGATCGAGGAATTTTCAATCCCTCCCGATGAGGCGGCGGGCTATCAGGCAAAAGTCGCCTTCGCATGGATACGCTCGCAAGCGTGGATTGATCGAGAGGCCAAGCGGAAAAGACGCTGGTTAAACCTGCGCCGTGCTCTCCCCTCGGCTGTCTCGCGGCGGCTCTTGCCTCCCCCGAAAAAGTGACGCTGGCGCGTCGATTATGATAGTCTGAACGGTCGAACTAAACAGAGGAAACACCCCATGCCACGCATGACCCCAGAAGAAAAACTTGCCGCTCTCAAGGCCGAAAAAGAGGCCAAGCGCGAGAAGTTTGACAAGCAACTAGACCAGATCAGCAACCAGATAAAATCCACGCAAGCCAAGCTGGCCGAAAAGGAACGGAAAATCGACACCCGCCGCAAAATCATTGCGGGGGCTGTGGCGCTCGAACATGCCGAAAAAAACGCGGAATGGGGCAAGGATTTTCTCGCCCTGCTCTCAAAGGCCATCACCCGCCAAGATGATAGGGAACTGCTCGGCCTCCCGCCTCTCGCCAGCCCGCCAGACTAACGGGCTAGGATTTCTTTCCCATCCTCATGGGGGGTTCGTTACATGGGATATTTCGACAATATGCTAGGCGGTCGGGAAGGTCGCTTTGCCGATGCTTCGGACATTGCCCGCGCTGGCTTCTTCAAAAAGGGGGGCGTGTATCTGGGGCGCGGTCGCCTGACAGGTCGCCGCCTAAGCTACAACGGGGAAGGTGCTTCCATCATCTTCGGCAAGCCCGAAGTCGGCAAAACCACGAAACTCGTTATCCCTACCCTGCTGACCTATGAGGCGGGTTCGGTCGTTGTGACTGACCCCAAGGGAACGCTAACCGCGCAAACCGACGAACGGCGCAAAGCCCTCGGCAACCGCGTCGTGTATCTCAACCCGTGGCGCGACGAACTGCGGGATAAGGTCGGCGTTGATTATGAGGATTCGGGCTTCAATCCTCTGTCGCTCCTTGACCCTGCAAGCGGTGTTGGGGCGGTCAAAGATAACGCCTCGATGATCGCCAAACTGCTATGCCCCTCCCCTGCGGGCAACCGTGACAACTTCTTCAACGATGCTGGCGCTCGCGTTCTGGCTGACGTGATGACGTTCCTCGCCTTCTCGTCCTCCCATGACTGCACCCTGACGGCGCTCTATAGGCTCGTTCACGGCGTCCAAGACGATTGGCAAAAACTGTGTATGGATATGGTCGCCCTGCCCTCTCCCGATCTCTCGGCAGGCGCGAAGAACATCCTTTCGCATATGGCGGCTGATCGCCAATGGTCGGCGGTTCTCGGCACGATCACGGGCGCGGTTGGTATCTATGACCCTGACAAGCCACTAGGCCAGCATGTCGAAAAGAACGGCTTCAACCCTGACGATCTCAAGCGGGAAAAGCTGACAGTTTATGTGGTCTGCCCCTCTGGCCGTCGCGCTGACAACAAACAATGGTTCTCGCTGGTCATGTCACTATGTGCCGAAGCCATAGCGCGGGGCGGTTACACGCATCCGATTTTGCTCATGATCGAGGAAATGGGCAACCTCGGCCACTTCCCTATGACGCGCTTTTTGGCCGAACTGCGCGAAGCTGGTTTGCGGGCTGTCCTGACCCTGCAAAGCATCCGACAACTGAACGAGATTTACGGCCAAGAACAAGCCCGCCTGATTGTCGATCTCTGCGCGGTCAAGCAATACCTCCAGCCTGACGATCTGGAAACCGCCCGCATGATCTCCGACACTCTGGGCGATTACGAACACATAGAGGTTGACGAACGGGGCAAGGTTGTCGTTCGCGAACGCCGCCCGATCATGCGCCCGCATGAGGTCATGCGGCTTGCCCCGAACGAACAAATTTTGATGCCTTCGGGGCGCTGTCCTCCCATCATGGGGGCGCTCAAGCCTTATTTTGCTGTGCCTGAATGGGAACGCATGACGGGGGCTAACCCTCTGCGCCCTGAAAGCGTTCGTGAACAGGCAAACAAACACGTTCGCTTCGTCTGGTCGCAAGTCCTCCGTGCTGGCGCTGTGCTGGCTGTTCTGGGGCTTCTCCTGCTGTCGTGGCTGTCTGGGGGCATGACTGGCCTTCTCGTCCTTCTGGGGGCTTCTGTGGTGCTCTGGCTCGTCCTGTGGCGCTATCCCCTGCCCTCTCGCCTCTGGGCATACCTCGGCGGGCAAAATCCCGCGCTGGCCGTCAACGGGCAACCCTCGGCAATCTCCAAGCTGTTCGGGTTCGTGTTCACATGGCTGTTTCTGATCGTCGTTCTTGAGGTCGTCGGCTTCATGGATTTGGGCGTTACGCCGCGCCTTATGATGTGGCTCTGCGTCCTGCCGAATGACTGGCTGTTCTGGGGTGATATGTGCCGTTTCTGAAAGGTGTTTCCTATGACTGACAAACGCAAAGACCTGCCCGCTATCCTCGACCCTGCGGCCTATGAACCTGACACGGAACGCCCCCGCTCCCGTGGCTGGCTTCGTCGCTTCTGGGATACATACCGAACGGAAGGAAAGGGCGCTCCCCCGCTCACGCAAGAGCAAATCAAGCGGGCTTGGGATGCTCGTCCGCCGCTCGATGATGTGAAGCCCGCCGCGCCTCGATCTCCTGCCGATCTCTCTACACCTGTGGACAAGCCCCGCCTCGACAAGCCTGACCGCTAGGTGTTTGCGTTCGTTCATGTTAGCCTATCAAAAAGACGAACTAAAACAGGCAAGAAAACATGACGGAAACGCACAAACTCACACTTAGGCAAGCGGCTGAAACGGTCTCTTGTTCAACGGCAACAGTATCCAAAGCCTTGAAAACTGGCGCTCTTTCTGGTGATAAACTAGAAGATGGTTCTTTCTCCATAGACCCCGCCGAATTGATGCGCTGGAACGAAACACGTTCGCAAAGGGGCAAAAGATCACAAACTAAAACGGGGGTGAACACAACGGAAAACACCCCTGAAAACAACCCTTTGCACGTCGCTCTTGAAGCATTGCGCGATGAACTCGCCCGCTCCCGCGCTGATACGGCAGAGGAACGGCAACGCCTCCTTGACCAGATTGCAGATTATCGGGAACGCCTCGAC
The DNA here is from genome assembly GCF_947488135.1 of uncultured Marivita sp. Taxonomy (GTDB): domain Bacteria; phylum Pseudomonadota; class Alphaproteobacteria; order Rhodobacterales; family Rhodobacteraceae; genus Marivita. Next base: position 4,816 of record NZ_CANKYW010000022.1, read on the forward strand.
CGTGCGGAAGCCCGTGCGGATCGCCTCTTGCCTGCTCCTGAACAGGCCACCACGTCACCAGAAAAGCCCCGCGGCTTGCTTCGTCGGTTGTTCGGGTAGGGCAGGGGCGCAGGAAGCCTTAAACGCTCTGTGCGGGCTTCTATCGCGCTTCTAGGTCTGGGGGGTGATCGTGTTGAACTGCGTTCTTGTCTTTCGGGCAAGCCTGACCTTGTGGCGGTCGGCCGTTCGCGCCCGAATATCCCGCGCTTTCGCTCTGCTGAACTGCCGCGCTCGGTGCTTGTAGTGGGGGCGCTCCCAAGGCTTCAACCATCTCATAGCGGCATCTCCGCCGTGTCGTCGATGTTCCAGCCGATTTTAAGGCTCACGATCTGCATGGGTGGCGTGTGGCCGTTCACCGATGGGTTAAACCTCGCGTTGACCTCTGCCGCCTCTAGGGGCGTGTCTCGAACGGTCGCAAGGGCTATCATACCGCTAGGGGACATGGCCGCGTAAACCGTTCGGACGTGATCGCAAGAAAGGCGCTTCTTACCCATGATCGGGGCGGCTCTCTGCCTTCAAATTCAGAATGTAGTTGTAGGCTTGGGTTGATAGGTTCGCCACCTTGAGCAAGTCCGCGCCTGTAAAGCTGGGCGTTTCCTGCCATTGGTCGTTTGCATCCTTGTAAGATCGCACAATGTCCACGCTGTAGAACTGCGAGATTTCGCCCGTGTCCTGCTTCGTGGTTTCGTTTTTCCAGATTGTGGCCGTCAATCGCCCATCTCTGAATTTCGCGGCTGGTTTTGTCATAATGTGTTTTCCTTTCAATAAATTAGATATTAAATTAACCTATCTTTCAAATTCGTTAAAGCGCCCGAAATTGAGCGCCCCTCAATCGGCAACGTCTCTTTGAAATGAAATTTCAAAGGGAACGGTGCTTCGCTGAGAAGTGGGGTAGCAAGAGCAAGGGCGGCAGACGCGTTTTTTTGTCCCGCGAGGAATTGCCCTGGTCGTCGCGTAGCAGAGACCAAGGCAAGGGGAAAAAAACGCGGCTGACGGGCTTTAGCCTTTACCCTTGATCGCGCGAGGGCAAAGCCCTTAGCCTTTCTTTCCTCTCAACACCTGCCGAACGTCACGGCTCACGATCTCGCGGGCGCTGGTGGCATTGAAACCGAATAGATCGGACGCAAGCCGCTTTTCCAGCATGGCGGCGGCTTCTTCGTCGGTGCATCCCGTCTTGCGCTGAACCCGTGCCACATGCGCGGCCTGACAGGTTGCCTTGCGGCCTAGCTGTTCCAGTATCTCGCAAATAGCCTTGGCGCTCATCGTGTCCACGCCTGCCGCAAACTCTCCCGCCGTGCCGCAAGCAAGCCTTCTAAAACCTGTTGGCTGTGCGGGTCTTGTAGCGGGTTCTCACCCTCGATCTGGCACAAGGCGCGGTAGTGGCTAGCCGCTTCCCGTGCCAAGTGTTCAAGCTGATTGACGATGTAGGGCAGGGCGGGTTTCATCGCTTCGCCCGCTTCCAGAAGGCCGCTAGATCGCCGTCGAACTGTTCGGCCACGTCAAGCGGCGGTAGGTACTTCTCAAGGTATCTGCGCACGGCTGGCGGTTCTCTGTGGCCGATCTGCTGAAACCGCCTGACGGTTGCGGCCAAAGGTTCGGGCGGTTGCTCTCTCCACCACGCCACGGAAAAGGGTGGCTTCTCGTCCAGCTTCGGGGCGTTGGCTAGGCTCTCAAGGTCGGCAAAGGCGCGTTTTTTCATAACTCGCCCCGTCTACCCTTGGCGTTCTGCTGGTGCTTCCATGAGTAGGCGTTCGCCAAGGTCTGCAAAAATTGATCTCTTGCCCTGCAAACGCCCTGAACGTGACGTGGTGCGACTGACCGAAGAATGATTTCTTGCGTCTCTGCTTCGATATGGGCGAGGGCTTCTAGGTCTCTCGGAAGGTCTAGCGGTTTCCCTGCAAGCGTATGCTTTGGTTCAAATGTCATTCTGTGGCCTCAACTGAAAACGGACGGATTCCGAAAAATCCGCCCGCATCGTCTTTTGCAAGCGGGGTCGGTCGTTACTCCTGTCCGCCTGCCTTGATCTTAGCAGAATCCCCGTAATTCGATCAAACAAAACAACGTGACGGCTTAATCGTCTCACTTTTCTAAGTCACCTACGGTGACGCTGGGGCGCTGCCCCAGACCCCGAACGATGTAGGGGCAAATCCGATGTGAGAGGCAGGGAGGGTAGGGGGCTGAAAAAGCCCTGTTGTCGTCCTTGGTGTTAAATATGTGTTAAATAAGGGTGTTAAGCGATATATGGAAACCAAAACCACAAGCTATATCAAAGTGTTACGCGGCTCATTATGTCCAATCGGTATCTGATACCCCGAATCTTAGTATCTGATACCCCGAATCTTGGTATCTAAAGTCCGCTTCATGGCGAAGTTATCCACAGGCAGTATCTGATACCCCGAAAATTTCCTTGACGCTGGTATCTGTTACCCCGAATATGGTGCATGGTCTCTGATACCCCGAACCTTTGGGCTGTCCTCGATGAGGATGCCCCCGCTCCGAACATGAAGGCTCTCAAGCATGATGAGCCTGACCTGTTCGTGTGTGATGTGGCAGACGCAGCTTTAAAAGACCTCATGCCCACTATGGAGCATCCGTTCTATTCCCTCTCCAAAAAACCCGTAATGACGGTTCGGGAGTATCGACGGGGCGAACACTGGTTGAAGATCGTGCCGAGCCATAAGGGACTGGCGACGATCTACGACAAAGACATTCTGATTTATGCTGTCTCCCAGATCATGGCGGCAATGAAGGCGGGACAAGAGCCGCAACAACGAGTGCGGATCAACTGCCGCGACTTCCTCAAGTTTACGCAGCGTGGGGAAGGCGGCAAAGACTACAGTGCAATCTGCGACGCAATCGAACGCCTAGACGGGACGCGGATTAGAACAAACATTAAGACGGGTGACGAAGAACAGTTCGACGCTTTCGGTTTGATCGAAGGTGGAACGGTTCGCAGAAAGGAAGGCTTGAACGGGCGGCTTCTCTGGGTCGAAATCAAACTATCTGATTTTGTGTTTAATGCGATTAAGCACAAAGACGTTTTGACACTTCACCGCGATTATTTCCGCCTGTCAAAGCCCATGGAACGCCGTTTGTATGAGATCGCCCGCAAGCACTGTGGACAACAAGCAAGCTGGCAACCTTACGTGACAACGTTGTTTGAGAAATCAGGCTCCACAGGGTCGCTCAAGTTGTTCCGCAGTCGCCTGAAAGAGATCTGCGCAGTCGATAATATGCCCGACTATTTCCTAGAGTTTGTTGAGGAAACAGATCAGGTAATCATCATCAACCGCGACACAATGCCAAAGGACAAACCTAAGCCGAGCCATGACGCCAAACTGATCTTACTTCGCTTGTCCCCTGACATAGACGAGAAAGCCCGCCAGATTGCTCAAGGCTGGGATTTGGGTCATGTCAAAGACTGCTTTGCGGCGTGGTGGTTCAAGATCGGCAAACCTGACACACTAAACCCTGACGCATTCTTTTTGAAATTTTGTCACACATGGCAGCGCGAAAATGGAAGGCCATAAATGATTGACGACGGCCTAAACCTCGATAGCCTTTCCGCAAACAGTCAAGAGGCTTTCACTGAATTTGAAAGCCAGATACGCACAGCGTATGAAAAAAGTATGCGCGATGATCGCCAACATGAGACAGATCAAAACGATAATTACATAGGCTCTTATGCGCCAGAGCGTTCTTACGTAATGGCCGTTCTGGCTTTCCTTGATGAATTTGGCCTTGAGACCGAAATAGAGGATATATCTGAGCTTGAAGGCGAAGAATTTTATAAGCAGTTCAGGCAATTCAAATCGAAGATAGAATATACGACAATGCGTTACAAACTGCGGAAAAGCCGTATCGCAAACGGCGGCGTTGGTACTGTCATTGCCATCGCCGCGACCTACAAAACCGAAATTGGCTCATTACTTGAAAAAATCCGTAAGATCGTGAATCAGGAAGTCGCGGCGGGTAATAAAAAAGACAAGATTTTCACCAAAATCACAGCCCTCCAATCCGAAGTTGATCGCGACTTAACAACGGTTGATGCAGCATTCGGGCGTGTTCTCGATCTAAGTAAAATGCTGGGTGAAGCTGGGGGCAACATCAAGCCTGCTGTTGACCAACTCGAAAGAATAAAAAAACTGTTCTGGGATAGGTCGGAAAAGGTTGAGCAACTGCCAAAGCCTGACCGCCCAAAAATGATTACGGAAGAAAAGCCAGAGGGTTATCAAGGCTACGGTGAAAGTCCGCGAGACTTGGATGATGAAATCCCGTTCTAATTAACATAAAAAAGGGCAAGTCCGTTTGGAACAAACAAAAGAAAAAGGACGCTCCGAAGAGCGCCCTAATTTAATTAAGTCGGGGGTTCGTCCGCCCGAAGGTGACTGCCAACACAATCCCGACTTTTCAAGTGTGAAGTTATACCGTCAGGCGGGGTTTGTCAAGTGAATTTGGGTGATAACGATGCAGCACACATCATGGCCATGCTGTCACAGGAACGCCTTGCCCCTCTGGTCGCGATCACTGGGGACGCACAAGCTGCACTTATTTTACATCAAGATATCCTGCGGCTTGGAACGCTGCTGATGCCCGTCACGGCAACCGTTGAAATCGCGTTGCGAAACATGGTTTGTGACTGCCTATCTGCACATTTTGGCGTTGCTGACTGGTTGCTGCGTCCACCTGCGCCTTTTCAGTGGCGGCATATCGAGAACAACAAAGTCGGGCAGGCTCTCGCAAGCGCAAGGCGGGCAGAGTACGCGAAAAAATCTCAAGCGGAAAAACATGCGCTCGATGCCATTGCCTTCCCGAACGGCAGACCTCCAAACTTAAGCCATAGCCAGCGGGCTAAAAAACGGCAGTCTGCAATCACTGTTTCTAATGGCAAAGTGATTGCTGAACTAACACTGTATTTTTGGAAAAAGATGTATTCATCTGATTATGAAGAGGCGCTATGGAAGCCCGCCCTAAAACGAACCTTCCCTGACAAGAAACTGAAACGCTCTGACATATCACCCCACCTTGAGACAATTTATCAAACCCGCAACAGATTAGCGCATCATGAGCCTGTCTATGGTTGGCGAATGTCCGAAGTCCTTAAATCCATTGATTTTGTTATTGATAATCTTGGGGCAGCTAACAGCGATGGCGAACGAAGCCTAAAAAAGCTGCTCACCGCCGATCTGGATAACCTCTCCAGTTACAATGCCGCACTTGAGGAAAGGATAGCCTCATACTCAAATTAACATAATAAGTCTTATAGGTCAAAATTGTTGACCTATTCTCTGCACTTGTGGCATAACTGTCGAATGATCTTAACTGACGGAAAAACAAAGATTTATTACAGCTTCGCGGACGCGCAACGCCCCCGCACATTGGAAGAACAAGCGGCGCTCTGGGAACACCCCCTTTTCCGTGACCTTGAGCCTGACGAGTTCATTCCCTGCCTGCACCTGCCGCCCGAATGTTGGAGCTGATTACGGTTCAAAATCCATATCTTTGCCTTTGTCCTTGCGGCTCTCTGCTTGCCGCTCGATCTCGCCCTTGATGCTCTCAAGGTTGCGCCTGATTTCCTCCTGTCTGGCTTCGTAGGCTGGCCGTAGCGCCTCCATCTTCGCGGCGGTCTCTGTGGCCTTGGCTCGCTTGTCTGCCGCCTCCCGCTCTTGGTAAGCGTTGGCACGATCTGCGGCCTTGCGGTCTTGGTCGGCCTGCCATCTGGAACGGGCTTTGCGGGGCTGGTGTTGCTGGCGCTCTGCCACGACTCGCGGGTCTGGGGTCTGGTGGCGCATTTTGTCCGTGGCCTTTTCCCGATGCCCCTGCAACTTGAAACGGCGGGTTTGATCGGCGGCGGCTTTGCTGTCCTTCTCGACCTTCTGGCGCGCGCGGGTGTTCCCTGCCTCTTTGGCCTGTTCCTTGGCGTGTGCCTTCTGGCGGTTTTCCTCCTGCTTCTTCTTCCATGCGGCACGGCTCTCCCTGACCTTCTCCAAGCCCTCCGCCAAGCTGAAACCCCTCTTGGCTGTCTCCTTCGCCTGACGTTCTGCGGCCTCCTGCTTCGCCTTCAGGGCGGCTTCCTTGCGCTCCGTGGCCTTCTGCATCCCCTCGGCCTGTTGCCGTGCTCTGGTGGCCTGTATGGCGGCAAGGCGTTCCCGTTCGGCACGGTGCTGTGCGTCCAGCTTCCCGCGCATTTCCTGCATACGGGCTTGCGTGCCGGCTATCGTCGTTTGCAGGGCTTCTAGGTGTTCGCGATCGCGCCGGCCTCGTATCAACCGGCGGGCGGTTGCGATGATGCCCGAACCCGAAACAATGGC
>NZ_CANKYW010000023.1 GCF_947488135.1 uncultured Marivita sp.
ATCCACCTCGTCTGCGTCACGCGCACCGTCTGATGTCCCGCCGTGTCGCCTCAGCGCCGCCGGTGAAGGGGTATTTACGGAGTGCGCCCCGAGTCCGCAAGAGGAAAAAACACCCAAAATCCACTTTTTTTCGTTTTTTCGATTTTCGCGTAAAAACATGGGCTTGGCGCAATTTCCGTGCTCAAACACTGCCTTTCGCGCAATTCTCGACCCCGACCCCTCTATATCTTGCGCATTGCCCTGAGCTTTACGCTAGGAATGCGGATCAGGCCTTGGTCGTCGTCCAGGACCGTGCGAACGAATCCCGCTTTATTCGGCTCAGAAGCAGAATGGCGATCACCGATGCGTAGAGGATCGGCTCCCATTGGAAACCTTTGACCAGCAGCAGGAAGTGCAGCGCGCCGAGGATCGCGATCGGGTAGACCAGCTTGTGCACCCTACGCCATGTCCCAGCACCCAGCTTGCGCAGACTCCAGTTGTTCGAAGTGGCCGCCAGCGGAATCATCAGCACGAAGGCGGCCATGCCCACCGTGATGTACCAGCGCTTGACGATATCCGCCCAGACGTTCTGGAATTGGACATCCAGCACCAACCACGTCAGCAGATGTGCGGTCAGATAGAAGAAGGTAATGACGCCGATCGCTCTACGGAACTTGAGCAGGTTCAGACCGATCCAGCGCCGAAGGGGCGTTACGGCCAGTCCCGCAATCAACAACCAAAGGCTCCAAAGGCCAAGCTCGCGTTCGATCCGCTTGGCTGGATCGACCCCCAACTGTCCCGTAAGGCCGAGATAGTAAATCCAAAGCACCGGCACCGGTGCCAGGATATAAAGCAGCCACGCAGGCACGCGGCGCAGGGACGTGTTCAGCCAGCCCACCACGGTTCAGAAGGACTCCCGCAGGTCCATGCCTTCATAAAGACCCGCGACTTCATCATACCCATTGAACATAAGCGTGGGCACGCGCTTGGCAAACAGACCCGATCCGATCTGGCGTTCGGTCGCTTGCGACCATCGCGGATGATCGACCTCGGGGTTCACATTACTATAGAAGCCGTATTCCCGGGGGTTGGCGACATTCCAGCTCGCAGGTGGTTCGTCTTCGGTCAAAGTGATGCGCACGACCGACTTGATGGATTTGAACCCGTATTTCCACGGCACCACGAGCCGCATCGGAGCGCCGTTCTGTTTCGGCAGATCGCGACCGTAAAGACCGGTCGCCATGATCGTGAGCGGATGCATCGCCTCATCGAGCCGCAAGCCCTCGACATAGGGCCAGTCCAGAACCGGATAGGCGACGCCGGGCATCTCGTCTGGGCGCAGGACCGTTTCAAAGGCCACGTATTTCGCGGAGGATTGCACGCCGACCCAGTTGAGCAGGTCAGCCAGTTCAAAGCCGTTCCACGGGATGACCATCGACCAGGCCTCGACACAGCGGAACCGGTAGATCCGTTCCTCGATGGTCATTTGCGACATGATATCGGAGAAACTGTAATCGCCCGGTTTGTCCACAAGACCGTCGATCCGAACCGTCCACGGTTCGATCGTCAGCGCGTCCGCGTAGCGCGCCGGATCTTCCTTGCCCGTGCCGAATTCGTAGTAGTTGCAATAGGTCGTGATCTCTTCCCACGTGTTCGGCTCAAGCGCCTCCTGCGCCCGCGCGCCGAATGGGAGCGACCCCGCGATCCCGCCTGCCGCCAGTCCTGCCATCAACTGCCGTCTGTTCAGGAAGGCCGAATAGGGAGTGGCGTCCTTCGCAGTCAGGGTGTTCTTCCAACGATATGCCATGCGGTCCTCTGTTTTGTGTCTCTCTTGATATAGACGTGTACCCGAAGGTGACCAAAGCAACTCGCCTCAAATATGCGTGGTGGAATTGAAATGTTGACGTCAGACGCGTCGCGCGGCGGTCCGGTGATCGACCAGCCAATACGCCAGTCCGAGCGCCAGAGCGATCGCGACCAGACCGTGCTGGAGTTCCGCCGACGCGAATGGCAGGGCGAACCCCGTGGCCAAAGGGCCGAACGCGGCGCCTAGATCGCGCCAGGCCTGCATGCGTGCCATGGGGCCAATGGCGTCTTCGTCCACGTCCAAGGATTGCGCGATCACCGCCGGGCCGAGTGACGCCAGCGCGCCGCGAAAGACCAGCATGATGACGGCCCCAAGGATTGTCAGCCCGGACGCGACGCATACGAACCCGATTGTGGTCAGGAACGCTGCCGCGACAAAGACAGGCCGCGCGCCCACGCGATCCGCAATCCATCCGAAAAATGGTGCCGCGATGGCTTCGGCGAAGTGCCGGAGCGCAAGCAATGCGCCACCGCTCAGGACCGCATCAGCCAGGGACGCTTCCCGCGCGAAGATAAGCGTGATGGTGAAGGCAAAAACGCCATCGACGCCGTAACCCTGTAAGAAGAAGAGAACGTCGATCGGTTTGGGTCGGGCCAATGAGGTCGGTCTGCTTTGCTTTTGTGCCCTGACTCGCTCTTTCGGCAAGGTGAAGGCGACGAGGATCGCACATGCCGTCGGCACAGTCAGAAACAGGAAAGCGGCTTGCGCGCCGATAGTGCCGACAAGCCATGCGCCGCCGAACAGCGCGAGTATCGGCCCGATGCGCTGAATGGCTTGACCGACACCAATCCGCGTTCCCGCACGTGCGCGAAATTCGACCGCATAAGAAAGCGTCGCAAGCACGAGGCTTGCATAGGTCAGCCCCCAGAGCAGCCGCGCGAAAAGGAGCACAGTCGGTCCCTGACCCACCCCGTAAAGCGACGTGGACAAGGTGGCCGTGGCCGCCGCGACGAAGCACATATTCCGCACGCCGATCGACTGCGTCACCCGCGCCACGGCACCATAGGCGAAGACGCGAATGAACCGATTGGCCGACAGCATGACGCCGACCCAACCAAGCGTCAGCCCGAACTCCGATGCATAGACAGGCAGGACCGCATAGAGCAGCGCATCGCCCAACAAGGCGAGCGACATGATGGACGACGATCCGATGATCGCGCGCCATCCCGGATCGGTCACGGACGATGCGCCCGGGAAGGCCCTGACACGTTCGGAGCCGCGGGCTCCGCCACCGTCAGCACGCTAGCCTTCCGACCGCAAAGAACTGGCGGAGCGCGCCATCACGCGCCTTCGACGGTTTCGATCATCTCGACCCGTGTTGCATGGCGCCCACCCTCGAACTCGGCCGTCAGGAACGCATCGACGATATCCATCGCCAGGCCTTCTCCCACGACACGCGCACCGATCGACAACATATTGGCGTCATTGTGCTGCCGGATCATGCGTGCGGAAAACGTGTCCGAACACACCCCACACCGGATTCCTTTGACCTTGTTCGCGGCCATCATGATGCCCTGACCGGTGCCGCAAAGGATAATCCCGAGGCGACAATCCCCGGACGCGACACGTTCGGCCGCGGCCTGGCCATGCTTTGGGTAATGCGTGCTTTCCGGCGTGGTCGGCCCGATATCGACAACTTCCCACCCTTGCGCGGCGATGTGATCGGCAAGGGTCTGGCGCAGTTGGATCGCTGCGTGATCGCTGGAAAGGACTATGCGTTTTACACCGGTCATGTCGGGGTCATCCTGTTTCACAAGGCAGTTCGCACGCCTTGGATCAGATGAATGCTTCTTCGTCAATTCGCGGCCGACTCCCAATGTCGCAAGTCGCCGAAGTCACTCCACCTGCCGATCCGGCAACGCGGCAACAAGTTCAACCGTGTTTCCATCCGGGTCGCGCGTGAACAACCCGCGCCATCCAACCCAGTCGAAATCCTGAAACTGCGCAGGAAGCCCCTGCGCCTCAAGCCAAGCCTTGGCGGCCTCCTGTTCCTCCCAGGGAAGGCTCAGTGCGATGTGATGCAGAGCAGACCTGTCAGCGTCATTGCTGGTAAACGCGGTGTCTTCGAACAGAGCAAGGACGGCAGTATGCCCACCGAAGCTTTCGCCAAGGTGGAAGAAAGTGATCCTTTGGGGCGGGCCAGGCCGTCTGCCGTTTGGCAGCACCTCAAGGCCCAGCACCTTTTCATAAAACGCCACCATCGCCTCGTAGTCTTTACACCGGATGGCGATTTCGCCCAGCGCGCGGGGCCGGAACCCCCGCATCACGCCGACACCGTCTGAGGCCACAGGTCCGACATCAGGATCGTCCGTCCGTCAGGCTGAACCACCCGCACATGACGCCGACGCATCAGACGCGGTTCGGCCACACCGACAGAATGGGCAATGGTTTCCACCTCCTTGATGATCTCCTTGGCGTAGGCCGCCACGCGCAATTCCTTGTCTTCGACGACCAACCCGGCCTGAAACCGTGGATTGTGCGTGGTGATCCCGGTCGGACACGTGTTGCGATTACACTTGAGCGCCTGGATGCAGCCCAGCGCGAACATGAAACCCCGCGCCGAAGTGACGAAATCCGCTCCGGTCGCGAGCGCCCAAGCCACATCGCCGGGATTGACCAGCTTGCCGCTGGCCACCAGCGGGATGCGATCTCTTAGGCCATGCGCGTTGCGGATGTTCGCCACCATCGGCAGCGCCTCGCGAATGCTCATCCCGACAAGGTCGATAAGCGGCATCGGCGCGGCACCCGTGCCGCCCTCTCCACCGTCAAGCGTGATAAAATCAGGCGCGGCGTCGGCGCCTCGGTCGGAAATCGCATCGAACAGATCGGCGACGCCATCCTCGGATCCAACGCACATCTTTATGCCCGTCGGTTTGCCGGTGATATCGCGCACCCGCGCGATCATATCCAAGAGGTCTTCCCAGTCGTCCACCTCTACATGCCGGTTGGGGGAAATGCTGTCCTGACCCACCGGGATGCCCCGGACGCCTGCTATTTCGGGAGTGATCTTCTCACCGGGCAGAATACCACCCTTCCCGGGCTTGGCCCCTTGGCTCAGCTTGATTTCGAACATGCGCACCGTCTCATGCGCCGCGATCTCGCGGAGCTTATCCTCGTCAAGCCGCCCGTCGGCATCGCGCACCCCGTACTTGGCCGTTCCAATCTGAAAAACGATGTCGCACCCCCTTTCCAGGTGATACGAAGACAGACCGCCCTCCCCGGTATTCATCCAGATGCCAGCCCGTTTCGCGCCTCGGCTCAGGGCACGCACCGCCGGTTTGGAAATCGCGCCGTAGCTCATGCCGGACAGGTTGAAGAAGGATTTGGCGGTAAAGGGATTCCGTGTTCCGGGGCCGATCACCTTTGGCTCGGAGCTTGCGAACTGGTTGTCGATCGGCGGAAACGGCGCATTCACGAAAATGGGGGTTCCGACGATCCCCGTGTTGCGGGTCGACCCGAAGGCCACCGTGTTGCCATGCCCCTCGGAAGATCGTCTGACCCACTCGCGCTGCGCCCTGTTGAATGGCAACTCTTCGCGGTCCATCGCAAAAAAGTACTGGCGGAAGAATTCGCCCAAAGTTGAAAACAGGCCCCGGAAACGGCCGAGCACCGGGTAGTTCCGCCGGATCGCATCGCTGGTCTGGGACCGGTCCGCTATCCCGAGCATCAGCACCGCCAAAAGGAAGAGGCCGATCACTCCGACCAGTAGAACGGCCAGAAATTGCAGCGCATACATGGCAAATCCCATCACGACCTCACATTCGATTCGTTGCATTTGATGGGTAAGTCAGGTACACCCAATCAACTGCACCCTATGGCATGGATTGCCAGAAAAGGAGACCTCATGAAACGTCTGCTCGCTTCCCTCGCCCTGTCGGTCGCGGCCTCCGTGGTTTCGGCATCCGAGATGATCACCTACGACACCGACCAAACCTTCGAGGATGTCACTTTCGGTCTCGAGAACGCCATCCTGGACGCAGGACTGGTCATCGACTCTGTCAGCCACACGGGAGACATGCTCGAAAGAACGAAAGGCGATGTCGGATCGGACGTCACCCTGTTCCTGAATGCCGAAATCTACAGCTTCTGCTCCGCAAAGGTCTCGCGAGAGGTCATGGAAGCGGATCCAATGAACATCATCTTCTGCCCTTACGACATTTTCGTCTTCGTCCGCCCCGATACGCCCGAGACGACGACGATCGGATTCCGCACCTTTCCGGACGGTCCGATGGACCAGGTCGAAGAGCTTTTGGATGGCATTGCGAAGGCGGCGATCGGGCTGTCTGAATGACGAAACGCTAACACCCGATCACAAGAATTTCACTTGAAGATGCAAAGGCTTGCGGCTTAGGCGGCAAGCCTTTTTCGTCAAGGCAGATAGGCGGATATCCCCGCAGATCCAAAGCCGTCCGGGCTGCGTTTAACTATCAGATGTGCACGACACATCAGACTGAATGACACAAAGGACGACTAACATGTTTCGTAAGACAACACTCGCCCTCACCGCAGCCGCATCCATGCTGGCAAGCACCGCTGTATTCGCTGACGGTCACTCCAAAGACATCGTCGACACAGCCGTGGAAGCAGGATCGTTCGAAACTCTTGTTGCCGCAGTCCAGGCAGCTGACCTGGTGGAAACGCTGAAGGGCGAAGGCCCGTTCACTGTGTTCGCTCCGACCGACGAAGCGTTCGCAGCACTGCCGGAAGGCACCGTAGAAAACCTCCTGATGCCGGAGAACAAGGATCAGCTCGTATCCATCCTGACCTACCACGTGGTGCCGGGCAAAGTCATGTCGACAGACCTCACCGATGACATGGAAGCAGAGACCGTTCAGGGCTCTACAGTGACCATCGACCTCGACGATGGCGTCATGGTCGAAAACGCAACCGTGACCACCGCGGACATCGAAGCGTCGAACGGTGTCATCCACGTGATCGACACGGTGATTATGCCGGAAGGTTAAATCCGGACTTTAGTCAGTTTAGAAAGGGGCGGCTTTAGGGCCGTCCCTTTTTTTCATGTTTGCAGGTTTGCAGGCCAGCATGAGAAATTTGCAAAATCGCTTCCGCGATCCGAAAAGCGCTCGCAAACACAGCTTGAGGGTAAGCATCCGGCGTAGGCCACAGCGAGGTCAACGTGCGTGTTGACGGTCCATTTCGATGAGCTCGCACAGGTTTT
>NZ_CANKYW010000024.1 GCF_947488135.1 uncultured Marivita sp.
TTCGTCGTCTTGCTCATGATGCTCCATCCTACTCAAGAGTTGGAGCCTCCGGCAAACCCGGAGCGGTTCAGTCCGCCTGTGCGCCGAGGCGCACAAGACCAGAACTGGCCAGGCGTTCGAGATCGAATTCGCAACCGCGCCGGTGATTTGCGAACGAGTGCATGGTGGCGCCGCCGTCGATCTGATCGTGGCACCAGTCGCAACACTGATGGAATTCATAAACGCGGGTCACATCGTCGAAGGTTCGTTGAAGCAGCTCGGCGACATCGAAGCAGGGGTTGCCGTTCCAAACGGGACACCCAGCCCGGACCTGTCCTCGGTCGACACACTTCGCGACGCGCTTCTGGCTGCGGATAGGGTCATCTACAACAAGGCGTCGAGCGGTCAGTATATCGAGACGATGATCGAAAGGCTTGGCATCGCTCGCCAGATTTCAGGAAAGACGATCAGGACAGATAACGGCGCTCAAACGATGCAGCGCCTCGCCGATGACACGTCAGGGTACGCCATAGGATTCGGCCAGATTACCGAGATCAAGCTCAGACAGGACCTCGGTATTCGGCTTGTCGGACCGCTTCCTGCCGAAATCGGCAAACGGACACCCTACGCCGTCGGCATTCACCAACTGGGTGCTAAATTCGCCGCCGCGAAGTCGCTACTCGACTTCTATGGCTCGGGTGAGGCACGCGAGATACTCATCAACTCCGGCCTGAGCTAAGGCAGAGCCGTTCCCCGACCGTTGCTTTTGTATGTCCACTCCGCGTGATCGCGACCGATGTATCGATGTCCGGCGAGCATCGAACCCTGATACGCCTTGCAACATCGGGATCGCCAGTTGCGCCAACTTACCGAACGCAACGAGCGATCAATCTCAAGCCACGAAGATGCTTCGGACACTTTCCCGGCGGATGGTCCGAAAACGATCAAGATAACAATGGGAAGGAAGAACTGGCTGGGGTGGTAGGAAACCTTCCCTTCTGATTCCTTTCTTGGCCTTAGCTTAGGCAGTCGGGAAAAGGGGGCAGTTTTGGGGGCATTTTGGTGTTGATTATCACCATCCAATATCCCTCTCAGACGTGCTTTCTGGAGCTCAGAGAGATACAAACACCACCATCATTTTCTCTACCTCCCCCGGAACGGCACTACATTACTCCCGCCCCGCACGAACGCCTGTGGCCCTTCCTGTTCCAAGGCCCTGATAGCAGTGTCTCTTGCTTCCCGATCGCTGTCGAAGAGTTCGTCCCAGACGTGGCTGGTTCCCTCGGCATCCACAACCTCCAGCGTCCACTGAGCTTCGTGTTCTAAGCGAAAAATCTCGATGCTGAACGGGTAGCCTTCCAAGACAACTCGGAGACTTTTTCCTGAGGTCACCAGATTCGGTTCGTCATCTTCTGTTATGTGCGGAAGGTAGAGGCACGATTGGTTGTCAGCAACAATCATCAGAGCTTGTCAGAGCTCCTCTCTGGGCCACTTACGGGCTTTCTTACAGGGAGCATACCAACCATCATCACCAACATGGGGGATGCTCTCTGGGGCCCTCTGGGACAGTCTCCTAGGCAGGCTAAGTGTCTGTTATTGCTGTTGGTATCCTATCGGGGGAGGGAGGAGGAATTAGGTATTAGTAATGGAAGACGACTGCCTACCCCTCCAACACAAGGAGAGGGAGGCTACCCGGGTGGCTAAGGAAGGGGTCCCACGGGTGCAACGGGTGTGGGTATGCAGTATCCCGGAATTCCCTCAGTAGCTGTTGATAATTCCAAGATTACCAAAGCTAATGCTCATCTTCTGACCACCTAGTGTACCGACGCCTCGACCTATGTTGTTAGATCCAGTAGCTGTCCAACTGCCGGTTCTTCCATCAGCGCATGAAATCGTACCATTGAGAGTATAAGTCGAATTATCGTCCCAAACCAGATGTGTCTTGTATGGAGCTACGCAAGATACATTTGCAGGGTATATTACCCCCGTGACTTCGCCCTTTGCCGCATTTGCCGAACCAACGAACTCCTCTGAAGTCGCGTCAATTTTTCCGATTACTGGAATTGGTGGAGCGCATCCAGCGATCATTCCAATAGCGAGGAACCCCAAAAAAGCTCTTACGGTGAATAACATCGTTGCTCCAAACTTCATCCGGCACTGCATTATCGAAGTGCAGCCAGGCAGATAATCCAGCATCGCACTTTGCGACACAATTCCAACTCAAGTGACCAAAAAAATGCCAGTCAGTCAACGCTATACGCAGTCGAACATAAACTGTGACCAAGCGTTTCGGCCCAGAGCAGGCGAGGCCACAGATCGACAAATTGCATTGATTAACCCGGCCAGCACAAAGCCAGCCGGGGAAAGTGTTATCGTGGGTAGCCCTTATTCACCACATAGTCGGCCAACCACTGCCAGTAGTACTTCGCACTGATGAAGCCTTGGTCCTGAGCAGCTACGTCTTCGGCCTCTGCCCGGGTAAGCCCACCATCGAACTCAGCTATGGCGGCTCGTTCCTCGAAGGCCTCGATGTCGGGAGGCACCATCATAACGGCAACCTGATCTGGTCGACGATGTCCCGCTTCTGCTCGTCACTGATACCAGCCGAGTAGATGCTGTAGGTGATCCCGTTCTCTGACCGGGCGGACTTGTGGCCCACCAAAGATGCTGTGAAATGCTCAGGCACACCCGTTCGCTCACACTGGGTGATGAACCACTTTCGGGTGCCGTGGAACACCAGACCGGGACGATCGATGTCCAACTTCTCCCTCAGAACCGCGAACCGCTTGGTGATGTCATTCACCTTGAGGTGCGGGAACAGAGGCCCACTGCTTGGCAGAGACGACAGAACAGCATCCAAGTTGGCATGAACCGGAACCAAACGTTCTGCTGCTTCAGTCTTCAGCAGACGCAGCGCATTGGGCCTGACGTGGAAGAACGCACCAAGGTTACCCTTGGCGACAATGTCTTCACGCAGCAGTCCCGCCGCCTCTCCAGCTCGCATGCCAGACAACAGACACACCAACATCACCCTGCCGATCACCGGGTCTTGCTGTCCCAGAAGGGTCCTAACCTCCTTTTCTGTGGGAACAGCATAGGGCTTTTGCTTAACCTTGGCCTCGAAGCGGACAGAGGTGAACGGGTTGGTTTCCAGCTCTCCTTCGTAGACACACCAGTCCAGCCAGTGCTTTACCTGTGACCAGATACGGCGCTGGGTCCTGCCGGTGATGCGTTTGGTGCTCGTCTTCGACCAGTACACAGAGGCATCCAGAGACAGACCTTGGCTGTTCCTTGACTTACCGAGGTACGGGCTGAGCAAAACGATCAGGGACAAGAACTCTTTACCGTGGTCCCGCGTCAGGTCTTTCAGGGTGAGGTCACCATACTTCGACTGGAAGAGTTCCAGAGAGTACCGGACGGACTTAAACCCGCCTGGACGCAGGTCCCTCTGCCGAAGCAGAAGATACCGCCGGACAGCCTTGTGTACCGCCACGGATCGCCTTTCCTGGACCTGATACCGAACTGGCTCAGAGTGCTGCAGAATGGCACGGAGACGAGAAAGAGCCAGTTCCGATGGGGTTGCCCATTCAGAGGTGGAAGCGTCTGCCAGCGTGGCACTCTGTGGCAGAGACAAGGCCCCCGACAGGACCTGCTGGACAGTGTCCTCGTACCGGGCATTCACCTCCGCAGCCCGTTGGCGGGCCACCTTGGCGTCACTGGTCTTGAGGGATTGCTTGAGGGCCTGTTGGCCAACGATGGCTGCAACTTCCTTTGGGTAGTTACGGCGATACAGCCATGTCTGACCCTTGAGGTAGGCATAGCGAATGGTAGCAGAAGACATAGGTCCTCTCCTTTCTAGGTAGATTTGGTTTTAGGGATTGGGTTGGTGATCAGCCTTTGGCGTGGCTGTGGACGCGAAGGATCAGGTCGTAGTCGGGCTCGCCGTACTCGTCCTTCAGGGGGCCGGTTAGGGATACCCCACCCACACAGTCCTCCCACACGTCAGTGACGCGGAAGAGGTGTTCCGGCCATTCGTCTTCGAAGGCACGAATGACAACAATGTCGTCTTCCTTGAGGTCTAGC
This sequence comes from uncultured Marivita sp., assembly GCF_947488135.1. Classification (GTDB taxonomy): domain Bacteria; phylum Pseudomonadota; class Alphaproteobacteria; order Rhodobacterales; family Rhodobacteraceae; genus Marivita. Next base: position 4,063 of record NZ_CANKYW010000024.1, read on the forward strand.
TTGGTCATGCCCCGGTCCTCCGTGTCAGGAGGTCAGGCAGGACAGCCCCGAGGACGAAAGCCAGCGGAACCGGCAAAGCCAAAGGTGAGGCCCAAGCGGGCAGACAGGCCAGCACAATCAGGATGATTGCCAGTGCCTGTGGGAGCTCCAGTGAGCGGTCTGAATACCGGCTGAGAGCCAGTGAGAGGGCCAGCCGACAGCCAGCCCCAGCCGCCAGAAGCAGCGTGAAGGTCGTAAGCATCTATAGTTCTCCTATGAAGGGTTTCTTCTTCTATAGATGCCTGGAGTTGCTCGGTTTCGTGGGGCGCGCCCGAATTCTTAGTTACCGGCCTTGAACTTAATGCGTCGAATACCAATATTCAGCCGGCCTCATTGTGGGGCAAATTCGGTAAGCCTACTGTGAGTGGCCCACGCTCCCGGGCGATCTGAATTATGCAAGCTGGATCGGGTGCCAATTTGTAAGGCAAACGCCAGCGCAGTGGGACAAGTGGAAAGGTTTTTCCACTATGACAATACGAAACTATAAACTGAATTCAGAACAAGAAAATTTAGTTGCGGCAATTCGGTCGCTGAAGAAAGGAGGAAGATTAATCGGCTCTGGTAGAGCTGGTTCAGGAAAGACATTTGCAATTTCTCGATCCGTCGAAGATCGAAAAGCGCTGTTCTTGGCACCAACCCACCCTGCGAAAGCAATCTTGGAGCGGGAGCTCTCTGGTACCGGTCACAGGGTGATGACCATACAAGGCGCGATAGGTTGGAAGAAGGAATACGCCCAAGATGGCCTCACTCCGGTCAATACCTACCGTCCGGCAAAGATGGCGAAGAACGGCCGATCGAAAAGTCCGTTTGGGGATGCAGAGATCATAATTGTCGATGAGTCCTCGATGGTTGGGAAGTATCTCTTCAATGCGACGGAGGACTATGCCAACGAGTTCGGGCTGCCAGTCGTATACAGCGGGGATCCCTTCCAGCTTCCTCCTGTGAATGACGAAGAGGTCATCCATCTGCAGGGTTTTGAGACTATTGCTCTACAAGAGAGCATGCGGTTCTCAAAAGATAGTAGGATCTTTGGTCTTGGTGAAGAGCTGAGAAACTCAATCCAGCATCACCCCAACCAAACATTCGGATGCATCCTTGGTGGTGGCGATGTTGAGGTGGTCAGTGCGGCGGATTGGACCTCAGGTGCCAAAACTGACTACGCAAAAGGCGCTAGTATGCTGGCTGTAACCTCTGACAATAAGAAGCAGCGAGCTCTTCGGGCCCATATCCGGGGTGGCGATGATGACCGGCTTCGAGCGGGCGACGTCGTCATCAGCAAACAGACCGATGAGCTATTCCGGAACGGCCAGGTCTTCAAAGTGGTGAAAGTCGAACCCGGCCAGAAAGCGCTTCCTGACGTGCCGAAATGCTTGGGGTTGAAGGGGGAGCTCATTGTCGACGGGTTCTACCTGACATTAGAGGACTGCATCTCGCCCGCCTTTGTCTTTGCCAATGATGATGATCGAGGAAAACTGAGACGGAGGGTCAATCGGCTGTATGAAAACAACAAACTCACATATCGTCAGGCGGCCTACGTCCTGAAGTGGGTGGACCAGATCAACAGCTTCGAATTGGCCGCTTTCGCCACAGTACATAAGTCTCAAGGTCGATCAGTGGACTCAATCTACATGAACCGCTCCGGGTTTGCCGGAGGCTCCAACTCTTGAGTAGGATGGAGCATCATGAGCAAGACGACGAACAAATAT
>NZ_CANKYW010000025.1:0-2500 GCF_947488135.1 uncultured Marivita sp.
GTCAGCTGAACGCATTGCTGCGCTTACACCTCCGGCCTATCGACGTGGTGGTCTACCACGGCCCTCAGGGATACCTTGTTTTGAGGGGGGCTTCCCGCTTAGATGCCTTCAGCGGTTATCCTTTCCGATCATAGCTACCCTGCACTGCGGCTGGCGCCACAACAGGTCCACCAGTGGATCGTTCACCCCGGTCCTCTCGTACTAGGGGCAACTCCTCTCAAGTATCCTACACCCACGGCAGATAGGGACCGAACTGTCTCACGACGTTCTAAACCCAGCTCACGTACCTCTTTAAACGGCGAACAGCCGTACCCTTGGGACCTGCTCCAGCCCCAGGATGAGATGAGCCGACATCGAGGTGCCAAACACTGCCGTCGATATGGACTCTTGGGCAGTATCAGCCTGTTATCCCCGGCGTACCTTTTATCCGTTGAGCGATGGCCCTCCCACTTGGGACCACCGGATCACTATGGCCGTCTTTCGACTCTGCTCGACTTGTCAGTCTCGCAGTCAGGCTGGCTTCTGCCATTGCACTCAACGAGCGATTTCCGACCGCTCTGAGCCAACCTTCGCGCGCCTCCGTTACGCTTTAGGAGGCGACCGCCCCAGTCAAACTACCCGCCACGCAGGGTCCCGGATCCGGATAACGGACCGCGGTTAGACATCAAGAATGCATAGGGTGGTATCTCAAGGGAGGCTCCACAGAGACTGGCGTCCCTGCTTCAAAGCCCACCACCTATCCTGCACAATGCAGTCCTGATGCCAGTGCGAAGCTGTAGTAAAGGTGCACGGGGTCTTTCCGTCTAACCGCGGGAAGCCTGCATCTTGACAGGCAATTCAATTTCGCTGAGTCGATGTTGGAGACAGCGGGGAAGTCGTTACGCCATTCGTGCAGGTCGGAACTTACCCGACAAGGAATTTCGCTACCTTAGGACCGTTATAGTTACGGCCGCCGTTTACCTGGGCTTCAATTCAGAGCTCTCACCCCTCCTTTTAACCTTCAGGCACCGGGCAGGCGTCAGACCCTATACGTCGTCTTGCGACTTCGCAGAGCCCTGTGTTTTTAATAAACAGTCGCCACCCCCTGGTTTGTGCCCCCAGCCCCTAGTTGCCTAGGAACCGGGCCTCCTTCTCGCGAACTTACGGAGGTATTTTGCCGAGTTCCTTCAACATCGTTCTCTCAAGCGCCTTGGTATTCTCTACCAGTCCACCTGTGTCGGTTTAGGGTACGGTCTGATGATGGAGCTATTTCCAGGAACCTCTGAACGGCCCCTCCAATCCGATAAGGAGGAACAATCTTCGAGATCCGTCACTTCCATCTGGCCCACGAATATTAACGTGGTTCCCATCGCCTACGCCTTTCGGCCTCGGCTTAGGGGCCGGCTTACCCTGCTCAGATTAGCTTTAAGCAGGAACCCTTGGACTTTCGGCGAGAGTGTCTCTCACACTCTTTGTCGCTACTCATGTCATCATTCTCGCTAGTGATCACTCCACCGCTTCCCTCACAGGGCGGCTTCACAGTCAACCCTTCGCCTCCGTTCAATCCTTTCGCTGGAGTGACCACTAGCTCATTTTTATTTGGCCTATCGCTTCGCTACTTGAGGCCGAGAGTGATCTCTCCACCTCACGTCGCTCAGGCGATCGTGCCAAACGCAAATGCGCTCGTTTTCATTCCAAAGATTGAGAAGAGGCGTAGGGTTATATCACACTACGCTCTGCTACCATGCACTATGTGCATCCGAAGCTTCGGCTCATGGCTTGAGCCCCGTTACATCTTCGCCGCAGGACAACTTGTTTAGACCAGTGAGCTGTTACGCTATCTTTAAAGGATGGCTGCTTCTAAGCCAACCTCCTGGTTGTTTTGGTCGTCCCACCTGCTTTCCCACTTAGCCATGAATTGGGGGCCTTAGCTGTCGGTCAGGGTTGTTTCCCTCTCCACGACGGACGTTAGCATCCGCCGTGTGTCTGCCATCTAGTACTCCCCGGTATTCGGAGTTTGGTTAGGATCAGTAAGCCTGTGGGGCCCCATTACCCATCCAGTGCTCTACCCCCGGGGGTATTCGGATGACGCTCTACCTAAATAGATTTCGCAGAGAACCAGCTATCTCCGAGTTTGATTGGCCTTTCACCCCTAGGCACAGCTCATCCCGATCCTTTTCAACGGATGTGGGTTCGGTCCTCCAGTTGGTGTTACCCAACCTTCAACCTGGCCATGCCTAGATCACTCGGTTTCGGGTCTGATCCATCTAACTCATGCGCCCTATTCAGACTCGCTTTCGCTGCGCCTACACCTAACGGCTTAAGCTTGCTAGATAGACCAAGTCGATGACCCATTATACAAAAGGTACGCCGTCACCTCTCAAGGAGGCTCCGACTGATTGTAGGCGTTCGGTTTCAGGTACTGTTTCACTCCCCTCGTCGGGGTGCTTTTCACCTTTCCCTCACGGTACTGGTTCACTATCGGTCAGTAAGGAGTACTTAGCCTTCGAAGGTGGTCCTC
>NZ_CANKYW010000026.1 GCF_947488135.1 uncultured Marivita sp.
TTGGATCAGGAAGGCCAGGATCGCAGGGTGCGGGGCGCAGGCCGCCCGCCGGCCGGAGCCTAGAGCGCGGTGACACGACGCCCGGTCAGGGCGGCGGGGCAGGGGCCATAACGTCGAGGGGGCTACCGCCCCCGGCGCGTTCCGCGCCTCCCCCGTGGATATTTAGAGAAAGATGAATGGTTGCCGAAAGCGGCATGTAATGTATGCTGACCATCTAACGGCCAGACAACCTACAGACTGCACAGAAAAATAGAGGTCAGACCTATGACACCGAACGACGCCGCGTCGGGCGAAGAAAAGATCGAGACGCGCGGCCGCAAGGTCGAGGTCGTCGAGCTGGGCAAGACGCACGACAGGGTGGCGCGGCTCAAGCACTTGCGGACATGCGCCAACATGAGCCAGCCGCAGATGGCGGAAAAGATCGGCGCGACGTTCCGCACCTACTGCAAGATCGAGGCGGGCGAGCGCGACCTGAAAGCGGACGAACTCGCGATCCTGCTAGAGCATTGCGGTGCCGACGCGAACTGGTTCCTGTTCGGAACCGGATCGAAGGAAGCCAAGCGGAAATGAGACCGGCGGGGCGTAAGCCCCGCCAGGATCAACCGGGCTTGCGCCAGACACAGAACCCGGTCGGAATGTTCGTGCCGCTCTCCGCGAAACTGCCAACGGGAAGGTCACGCCATTCGCCGATGGTGTTGGCGTGGTCATAGTGGGCGGTGGCGGGCAGGATGCAGGCCAGCCGCCCGCCGGGGCGCAGGAACTTCGCCGCGTGGTCGAGATGCTTCTTGTAGTGCTGCCCGTAGAAGGGCGGGTTCATCACGATCACGTCGAAGCGCGGATCGGGCGCGACCTGTAGGAAATTGGCGGTCATAACGTGATGGCCCTTGGCGCGGGCCTGTCCCGCGCGGCCCGCGTCATACTCGATGCCGGTCACGGTCAACGGATCGCGGCGGCGGTAGCTGTCCGGCTGGTCGTGCCAGTCGGCCAGAAGGTCCATGATCCGACCGTCGCCGCATGAAGGCTCAAGGATCGTCTCGCCGCCCGACAGGTGCAGCGCGTCGATCATGGTCTGCGCGGCGGCGCGCGGTGTCGGGTAGAATTGCAGATCGCGCGAAACCTCCGTGCTTGGCCGCTTGGTCTGCGCCTCGGACGGGGCGTCGGGCAGAACCTCACCGTAGAACTCGGCCAAGGCGCGGTTTATATCGAGCAAGCCCTGCGCGTCGAAGATCAGGTGCGCGTTGCCGTTCTTGAACACGCGGATGATGCCGCCGCAGAAGTCGGATTCGCCGTGCCGCTCGGCCTCGTCCATCATGTTCGCGAACTCGGCATATTCGTAGCGCGGCTGGCCGCGATAGACGCGAAGGGCATTGAGCGTGTCCTTCACGCGCTCCTTGCCCCATCCGCTCCATCCGGTGACGGATGAAACGATGATCCGCTTGGGCAGGCCGGAAACCCCGATCCTGACGCGGCTGTGGCTCTTGTAGGCCGGGTCAAGGTCACAGAAACATTCGGCCAGTCCTTTGAGGACGTGAAAGCGCGGGTCGAGAAGATACGGCCCGAAAATCTCGCGGATGTTCTCGATGGTGAAGGGCAGGGGGGTGGTCAGTTTCAGGTCGAGCTGTTGGCGGTCCTTGGCGCTGGCGACCGCCTCGATGTTCAACCCCTCGTAAACATGCCGCCATGCGGACCGCAGAAGGGCCAGGCGCACGTCGCGCTCGTATAGGCGCGGCTCGTTGGCGAAGGGGTTGGCACCATAGGCCCCGCCTATGGTGCTGGCGAGTTTGAGGGCGTCCGTGACGCGCTCGAACTCGCCGATCCGCTCGGGGATACTCCCGGCCTTGTCGTCGTAGTCCGCGACGATTTCGGCCAAGCTGCGCCGAAGGGCAGGGGCGCTGTGCGCCTCCTGCTCCGGGGTTTCTCCGATACGCGAAAACCCGTAGTGCTTGGTCATGCCCGGCCCTCCGGCGCGGCGGGCGGGGCGATGAAGGCAAAGCCTCCGCCGTTGCCCTCGGGGTCGCGCGACAGGCTGACTTCCAGCGTTTCCCCGTCCGGGGCTTTCACGGTGAAGGTGGGGAACGGCTCGTCGCCGAACTCGTCGGCGTCCATCCGAAAGCCGGTAACGGTGAAGCCGACAAGCTGACGGTAGTAGGCGATCATGTCCATCAGCCGACCTCCCCGCCATTGAGACGGTCGCAAAGGGCGTCGATCTGGTCTTCGGTGATCGGGTCGAACTCTCCGCAATCGGTCAGGATGTGGTGCAGAAGCGTCGGAACCTCCAATTCCGACTGCAACATGCGAAGGCCGGTCAGAACCGCCGCCAACTCGACGCGATCCAGCGATACGCCGGTCATGTTGAAAAGCGCGCTCATGCCACGTCCTCCTGCTTGATGATTTTCCCGGCGGGGCCGATGAAGCGGCCACCCGACGAACTGGTCTGGCCGGTCGCCAGAATGTCGCTCGGCGTCATGCGGGGCGGAAAGATCGTGCCGCTGTTCTTGTCGGCACATGCGAAGATCCAGCCTCCCGTTCCGTTTTCGGCGCGGTAGGCAATCGCTTCCTCGGCGGTGTCGAAGAAATGGATGCTCTCGCGGCTGCTGGCCGGGGCGCTTGCCGCGTCCGTCCAGTCGTCGGCCCATTCGTCCATCGTGGCGATGGTGATGCCGTCCGGGTTCTTGAGGGTCAGGACCGGCTTGATGGTCGCGGCGCGGTGGTGGTCGCGCCCGATCATGCGAAGGGTGATTTCGCTCGTGCCGTAGATGGCCTGCGGATAGGGCTGGCCTTCGTAGTCGGCCTGCATGGTGAAAAGACGTGCGGACATGCTCATGCCTCCACTTCAAAGGTGACGGTCTCGCCGTCCACGGTGTAGGGAACTTCCTTGGACAGAAGCCGCTCGATGGCGTCGGTCGGGACGCCTGCGAAGGTTTCGCCGATCACTTTGAGCATCTGCGGGCGGTCAGCCTCGAACGCATAGCCGTTGATGGCCCATGCGATCAGGCCGGGGGTGTGAACCATCGGGGATGATTGCAAACGGTAGGTGGTCATAAACTCGGTCCTTTGTGGTGGTGGCGCGGGGTGCTTTGGTGCGCCCCTTTCGCCCCTCCTTTTTACCTTGTTTATATGGCC
>NZ_CANKYW010000027.1 GCF_947488135.1 uncultured Marivita sp.
AGGGGCCATAACGTCGAGGGGGCTACCGCCCCCGGCGCGTTCCGCGCCTCCCCCGTGGATATTTAGAGAAAGATGAAGATGAGACGGCGCGCGCGGCGCAACGCAATTCACATTGACGGAAAGGGGGAAAATGCTAACCTGAACGGGCGGAACAGGCAGGGATGCCGATGGCCGTGAAAGGTGAAGTTTTCTTCCCGCGACCGGACCTGCAAGGGTCCGGTCGTTTTCATAGGAAGGGGATGTAGGACAGCACCGTCTCGAAGAACGCCGCGATGTGGAACATCGCGAAGCTGTAAAGACGGATCGCGGCGACCACGACAGCGACCAGAGCGACGTAGAAAAAGAATACCGCGATACTTCCGAAGTCGAGGCCGCGACCAGGCGCACCGTTAGCACGGGCGGCACGGCGGGCGGCGTCAGCCTTCACCCGGCGTTGATGATCGGCGTAGTAGAAAAGCCCTTCGGTTTGCGAATAACCCATGATCCACCTCCTTTGCGGCCATTGCTTTCACCCGCAAAAGCAAATGGCGCAACAGGAGAGGTGGGCTAGCACAAATCAGGGCATTTGTCACTCACGCGGTTACTTCTTGCGCGAGACGAATCCGTCCTCGGTGAAGGCGTCGATCTGGACTTCGGTGCGGCGGCTCATGCGCCTGCCGTCACCTGACACCATGATTTCGGCCTCGGGATTGATCCTGATGATGGACCCGTCGCCTTCAAGGTAGGTGGTATCGGCGTCCCGTTCGACCTTGACGCTGCCGCCCGGATCGACGTGAACCCAGACGTTATCGACCTTCACCCGGACCATGTGTTCGTCAATGATGATGCCCGACCAGCCCAAAGGCTGGTCGCGGCGGATCACCATCTTGTCGGGATGGAGCTTGATCTGAACGTCCTCAACATCGTCCGCGCCGCGCAGGACGATGAACGCCTCTTGGTCCTCGGGCTTCGACAGAAGCCGCGCGAAGGCGTCCTTGGGGCGCCAAAGAAACGGCTCGTCACGTTTCTCGCGCTTCTTGTTCTTGTGGAACGCGATCAGCAGTTCGGCCGATTTCCAGACTGCGCGGACGGGGGAGGGGAGTGTCATGCCAGATCCGTTTCGGCAAAGTCGTTGCCCTTGTAGAGAACGCCCACGCGATAGGCTTTGGCGCAGGCGTAGGCGAAGCAGTCGCCGAAATTGAGCTGGGCCGGATGGCCCACGGTCTTGCCGTAGGTGCGCGCGGCCTCTTGGGCCAAGCGCCCGATACTGCCCGATATGTGAATGTCGCGGGCCTTCACCACGTCGAGAAAATCCGCAACGGCCCGTTCGGCTTCCTCGTGCGTTGCCGCGTCCCGGCGTTTGTCCCCCGCGATGCGGCGGGCCAAGGCGACGGACGCCTCGAACCGGGCCAGCGGCGAGCAATAGAGCTGTTGCTGCAAACCCTCGATGTGCTTGAGATGCGCCTTCGCGTCAGGCTCGTTCCCAAGGATAGCGACGATCACGGATGCGTCCAGAAACATCAGTCGCCCTCCCACATTTCGTCGGTGAAGGACTTCATGTCGAAGTCGGGATCGACCGGGCCGAGCGCGGCCAGCCGCGCTTGAATCGGTGCGATGCGGTCGGCTAAGGGTATCTTGTCCAGCTTGGCCGCGAGTGCAGCTTGAAGCGCCTGCCGCACCGCGTCGGTCTTCGTCTTGGCCCCGGTCGCCTGCATGACCTGTTCCGCCAGTTCGTCCACCTTGTCGTCTCGGATGTAGAGGGGCATGGAATATCCTTCCGTGTATATCCTGCATATTACCAAACGAATATCCCGCCGTCTATCCAGAATATCCGATCTGTCCTGCGTCCGCGCGGCCCTGGGCCGCGCTGCGGCGCGCAAGCGCCGGGCCGGGGCGGCGGGGTTCCCGAACCCTGCCGCCCCGGTTAATAAGGAGGGGTCAAACCATCGCGGAAAGCCCGACCTCGAAGGGCCGGGCCTACCTGTCAGGCGAACAGGTCAGGCGTTGCGGCGGGGCTGCGGGCGGCGGGGTTCTTTACGTCCACCACGACGCTGGCGATCCGCTCGCGGCGCTCTCCGAAGTCTGTCCGGTAAGCCTCCCGCATCCTGACCGTGTAGCGTCCAGCTTGGCGCGGGTCCGCCTCGACGGCGTAGCGTTTCGGGGACTTACCCCGCCCCAGCCATAGCGGTTCTTCGCTCGGCGGCTGGTCCGCAAGATAGTCGATGCAATCGAGAATATTTCGCTTGTCCTGGGCCGTGATGTGCCGCCCCTCGATCAGTTTTACGCTGCGCTTCATCGGGCGATTTCCTTCTCGACGGTGGAACACTCGCCGCCGCAATCCTCGCAATCCCGGCTGTCGAAGATCGCGACCAGTTCCCACGTTTGCAGTTCGGGGTTCCACGCGGCATAGGCGTCGGCGCGCACGTCCTGACTGCCGCATGTGCTGCAATGGACGGTGATGGGGTTATCATAGGGCATTAGCTGCCCTCCTGTTCACGATTGCGGGGCACCCGCACAGGCCCCACGGGGCCGCTTCATAGGCGGCGGTTTCAGTCTGGTCGGCATAGCGGTCGGCAATGTCGTCCAGCTTCTTGAACAGGGACATTTCCGGCACGTTGCCCTCGTGGCATTGGTAGAGAAGGCAGTTTGCGGCCTTGAGGATCGCGACGAAGTTCGCCCCTTCGACGTGTTCAAAGCGATAGCGACAGATCGTGTTCAGATAATCGCTGGCATCGGCGTTCGCGTAGCTCGCTTCGATAGCCATCGCGTTCATCAGCCAGAGCGACTGGCCCAGCTTGTCCATTTCATCGGTGCTGCGCGGCCCTTCGGCCATCAAGATCAAGGTAGCCGCCGCGTTGATCGTCTGCGGTCCTACGAAAAATGCTGACATGGTTGCGAACTCCTTTGTGGTGGTGGCGCGGGGTGCTTTGGTGCGCCCCTTTCGCCCCTCCTTTTTACCTTGTTTATATGGCCCGGC
>NZ_CANKYW010000028.1 GCF_947488135.1 uncultured Marivita sp.
TGACCTGCTCCCCTGCGAGTCCGCGCTTTTCAGTTAGCTCTGTTCAGGGTTTGGTCCTCTCTTGACCGTTGGTGATACTCCCATGGAGTGAGCCCGTCGAGGCTCGAGTGCGGGCGGTGGTGATTGTAGTCGGCGCGCCATGCCGCAATCATGCGGCAGGCATGGCGCAGAGACGGGAACAGGTGTTCGTTCAGGCATTCCTCCCTCATCCGCCCGTTGAAGCTCTCGACCAAGCCGTTCTGCATTGGCTTGCCCGGCGCGATGTAGTGCCAGCCGACTTGGCGGTCTTCCTGCCATTTCAGCATCGCGTTTGACGTCAGCTCCGTGCCGTAGCACGTCGGGAAGAAGCGCTGTTTGTAGGTTATGGCCGCCTGCGCAGTCCTCGAATAGCGTAGCGGGTGGCCATAACCGGGTCTCAGGTCTCAACAGTGGTTTTGCATGAACCACACTGATGAGGAGACCGGCTATGACCGTTATTCAGACTACCGCCTCGACCTTGTTGGTCGCCATCGACATTTCCAAGCACCGCCATGAGGTGCTGATCGGCATTCCCGGAAAGACGCGCCGCCGACGTTTGACGGTGATGAACACGCTGCAAGACTTCCAGCGCCTATCCGTGGCCCTCGCCAGCTACGACCTGCCGGTGCGGATCGGGTTCGAGGCGACCAGTAACTATCATCGGACCTTGGCGCATCATCTCGGCCAGGCGGGCTTCGACCTGAAGCTCGTGTCTTCTGTTGGCCTCGCCCGAACGCGGGAGGCCCTGCACAACAGCTGGGACAAGAACGACCCGAAGGACGCCCAGGTCATCCTGCACATGCTGGAGATCGGCGCCGTGCAGTTTTTTCATGATCCGCTGGTCGTCGGGACCGCCGACATCCAGGAGTTGTCAAAGACCCACGAGATCGTTTCACGCTCGAAGACTGAGCTCTGGCACCGCATCCTGACCCACTACCTGCCGCTGTATTTTCCTGAGGCCGAGCGATTTCACCGGAGTTCACGGACAGATTGGTTCCTGGCATTCTTGGAGAGGTACCCATCGCCACACATGATCTCGGCTATGAGCCGGGACGATTTCATCGCTGATGCCTGGGAGGTCGTCGGCCGGAAGGTGTCGAAAGAACAATTGCTTTCAGATATTTACGCGACGGCCGCTGGTTCGGTAGGACTTCCCGTCCACCCAAATTCCGACGCGGTCCGCATGTTTCGCCTCGTTCTCGCAGAGGGCCGCAGCCTGATCCGGCAACGCGATGAGATCGAAGCGCGGGCCGTCGAGTTGCTGTCGGATCTGTCCGACTATCAGTTGCTGACGAGCATTCCCGGCATCGGCCCGATCAACGCTATGACCATCTTGGCCGAGGCTGGCGACCTGCGTCGGTTCCGGCATCATCGGCAGTTCCTGAAGTTCTGCGGCATGGATCTCGCCACAGTCCAGTCCGGCATGTTCCGCGGTCAGAGCCGCGTCTCGAAGTACGGCAATGCCCGATTGCGGCGCACGCTCTGGATGGCCGGCCAAACCGCCGTCCTCAAGCGGACCAACAGCTTTCGCGACAAGTTCGAGCGCTATATCTCGAAGGATCGACACAACGCCCATCTGCGCCGCAAGGCGTACACCGCGATCGCGGCCAAGATGGCGCGCACCGTACACGCCGTGGTCAAGTACGGCGAACCCTATCGCCCCTTCTTCGAGGGGGTGAGCCCAGGCGGAAGGACCTCTCTCTGATGAGCCGTGGAGGCAGCCTGCTGACCTCGTAGATAATGTTCGGGCCTTCTGCTTGGGATTTGGAATCTCGTATTGAGGACGGTGAGGGCCGCCACCGCGCGTACCCTGTGTTTGCTATGGAAGAGATCATTTCTTGACGGCAGAACCCGTCTGGGCAACCTTAGCAGGGCATTCGGCTCGCCGGATGTCCCATGACCTGCTGACCTAAGCAGCCAAATTTTCCCGACATAGGACGTTGTCCGAGACCACCATGCACGGGTAACCGCGTAACTCGGCGATGCGATCCAACTCACGAGCGACACGCGCACCTCCAATTGATGTATCCACGACAGCGGCCAGGCATTCACGGCTGAAGTCGTCGATCACATTCAATACCCGGAACCGACGCCCGTCTTCCAGTGCGTCCGACATGAAGTCGAGCGACCATCTTTGGTTCGGCCCCTGAGGGATCGCCATGGGTGCCCTGGTGCCGACTGCGCGCTTGCGTCCGCCCCGCTTACGAACGGTTAACCCTTCTTCGCGGTAGAGCCGATACAGCTTCTTCCAGTTCACTTCCCAGCCTTCGCGTTTCAGCAATATGTGCAACCGCCTATAGCCAAACCGACGCCGTTCAGATGCCAACTCTTTCATCCTGGCCCGCAGTTCCGTGTCGGCAGGGCGCTTCGACGTGCGCCGATACACTCGCGGATCAATCCCGGCCAACGCGCAGGCGCGTCGTTGATTGTAGCCCTTGGTCTTCATCGCCCAGTTCACAGCATTTCTCCTCGAACCGGGCTTCAGAAGTTTTTTCCAAGCATCTCTTTCAACGTCGCCACATCCATCATCTGCTCGGCCAGCATCTTCTTCAGCTTGGCATTCTCGCTTTCCAGCGTCTTCAGCCGCCGCGCGTCGGACACCTCCATGCCGCCATACTTCGACCGCCACTTGTAGAAGGTCGCATCGCTGATCCCGTGCTTTCGGCACAGCTCTTTTGCACCCAGACCTGCTTGGTGTTCCTTCAGGATGCCAATGATCTGTTCTTCGCTGAAACGGCTTCTCTTCATCGTCTGTCTCCTCAGTTGGAGAACAGCCTAACCCGAAATGCCGGACTTTTCAGGGGAGCAGGTCA
>NZ_CANKYW010000029.1 GCF_947488135.1 uncultured Marivita sp.
GTAAGCATCCGGCGTAGGCCACAGCGAGGTCAACGTGCGTGTTGACGGTCCATTTCGATGAGCTCGCACAGGTTTTCGATCCCGAACGGAGTGAATGCGATGACGCTGTCGTTGCCGGGGCCGTAGACCCAGATCACGCCATCTTCGGGCTCCATATCGATGGCGAGATCAAAGATCCGATCGACGGTTTCGCCCAGTTCGGCTGCAACGCGGTCGATGGTCTTGACGGAATGGATCTTGTTCAACTGCATGGTCATGCCGCCTCAGCGAGGGGTCGGGTTTTCCAGTTCCATGGTAGAAGTTCATGGATGCGCGAGACGGGCATCTCGGGCAGCCGGGCGAGGACATCGGCAAGCCAGGCCTGTGGGTCGATGTCGTTCATTTTGGCCGTGACGATGAGGGTATACATGGCGGCGGCCCGCTCACCGCCGCGCTCGGAACCCACGAAGAGCCACGACTTTCTGCCCAAGGCTATCCCGCGCACGGCGCGTTCGGCCGCATTGTTCGTCAGGCAGATGCGCCCGTCATCAAGGAATGCCGTGAAGGCTTTCCAACGGCCATCTTTCTCGAACATGTAGTTGATCGCCTTGGCCACCTTGTTGTGTCGGGACAGTTTCGCGCGCTCTTCCTGCAGCCAGTCATGAAGATTATTCACCAAGGGACGTGACAGGACCTGGCGGGCGGCAAGGCGGGCAGCGGCATCCAGCCCATGGATGTCACGTTCGATGTCGAAGATGGCGTCGATCCGTTTCACCGCTTCCAGGGCGACCGGCGAGATCTGATGGGCGGGTTTGCCCTTTCGCACGTTCCTGGCAATATCCGCCAACTCGAAGAACTTCCGGCGCGCATGCGCCCAGCACAGCGCACTGGTCACCGGCCCCGCATATCGGTCGGCGCGATAGAGGTCGTTGTATCCGCCATAGGCGTCCGCTTGCAGCACACCTTGCCATCCGGCCAGGTGCTGATTGGGATTGGTGGCCGCGCGATCACGGGAGAAGCGGAAGAACGCAGCCGGTGGCGCTCCCCCGTTCCAGGGGCGATCGTCACGGACATAGGTCCAGAACCGGGCTTTCTTCGCGCCACCCCGCGCCAGAAGTGGCACGGTCGTGTCATCGCCATGCAGGCGGTGACCGGCGCGCACATGGGTCTCGATCAAGGCATGGACTGGCTGCAACGCGACAGCGGCATGCCCGATCAGGTCAGCCAAGGTCGACAGGCTCAACTCGACGCCTTCACGTGCGAAGCGTTCGGCCTGCCGGTTCAAAGGCTGGTGCTGACCATATTTCTCGAAGACGATCATGGCGATCAGGCTGGGCCCGGCCCATCCACGCGGGATCGCATGGAACGGCGCCGGCGGCTGACTGATCTTTTCGCAGGACCGGCAGGTGAACTTCTCGCGCACGGTCTGGATCACCTTCCACTGCCGCGGGATCACCTCCAGCGTCTCGGTGACATCCTCGCCCATCTTCACGATCCTATCCGAGCCACAGCAGGTGCAGGCGGCAGGTGCCTCGACAACAACCCGCTCGCGCGGCAGGTGCTCGGGGAACGGCTTGCGCACAGGTGGACGGCGCGTGAAGGCACGCACCGTGGTGGTGGCTTTGTCGGTTGCTTGTTCTGCGGCCAGGGCATCTTCGGTGGCCGCCGCTTCCAGTTCTTCAAGCTGCAATTCCAACTGATCGATCAGCCGGGCGCGTCGTTCTGACGAGATACCGTATTTGTCACGGCGCAGTTTGGCGATCTCGAGCTTGAGCTCCTGGATCATCGCTTCCGAGCAGGACACAACCGCACGGGTCTGTGCCAGCTCGCTTTCGGCCACATCTGCACGGGCCTCGGCGGCGGCCAGGGCAGCGCGTAATTTGGCGAGTTCGGAGGCGGCGTCAGACATGGCGGATGTCTATCACTCAAGCTCATGAAGAACCAACAAAAACAGGCCTGTAAGAGCAATTTATCCAGCCTTTGCAGGGCGTTGCGTCCAGCGTGGGTTGCGCCAGTCAATGCCTTCCAGAAGATAGCCCAACTGCGCCGCCGAGATCTGCACCGCATCACCGGACCGGCTCACCGGCCAGATGAACTTGCCCGCTTCCAAGCGTTTCAGATAAAGCGACATGCCCACGCCATCATGCCACAGGATCTTGACCAGATCGCCCTTACGGCCCCGGAAGCAGAAGATCTCACCCGCATGGGGATCGCGACCGAGACCCTCCTGCACCTGCAGCGCCAGCGTGTTCATGCCCCGCCGCATATCGGTGGTGCCGCCCGCAATCCAAACCTTCACGCCCGCCGGAAACGCGATCATTGCTCGTCCACCACCGCCAGGATCCGCGCAAACGCTTCGGGCTCCACGCCCACCGGCACGGTGACCCGGCGCCCGTTCGGCAGGGCTATCTCAACCTGACAGCCCGGAGGCGGACAGGGATCGACTGAATTGGTCTGCCGCGCGGGCGCTTTCGTCACGGTCACCGGCGCGAACGATACTGGGCGAGAGGATCCAAGCTCACCGTTTCGATACTGCCGCCTCCAGGTTGTCAGCAGCGACCGGCAAATGCCATGTCGCCGCGCTGTGGCTGCCGCCTGGCGGTGGCCGATGAAGCTTTCCTCCACAATGCGCACTTTGTCATCATCCGACCAATACCGGCGGCGTTCACCATCAGCGGCGGAAAGAACTTCGATTTGAGGGCGGTTGATAAAGTCGGACATAAGGTCGGACTTACCATCGGATCGATCCCGAAATCAGACGGCCGCCGCCGGAGGCTTAC
>NZ_CANKYW010000030.1 GCF_947488135.1 uncultured Marivita sp.
TATCACCAACGGTCAAGAGAGGACCAAACCCTGAACAGAGCTAACTGAAAAGCGCGGACTCGCAGGGGAGCAGGTCATCCCGAACCATTTCTGATGCCGGACCCCTATATCCTGAGGGCAAACAAGAATGCTTCGTCGATTGACAGCGCGAGACTCGGCAACTCTTCGTAACTTCTGGGCTGAAGCACTGCGCACTGCGTCAGCTTACTTCTTGCTGACTGAAGACGAGCTATTTGCAATCCCAGAAAGCAGCTTTGTTCGCAACATAGAGAGCGGCTACTACATTGGAGCCTTTGACCATGATGAGGAAATGGTTGGCTTCGTTGTCGCTCGGCGCGGTGTGGACTTGCCCGGGTTTGGTGGAGAGCATTTAGCTCACTTCCTGGGCGTGACGCGATCACTGTCCTCGCCGATGCTCACGAAGGCAGTGTCGAGGATTGCCAAAGCGTCCTCCATCGCCGCATGACAGCGCTCACCCTCCGGGGTCAGCGAGACACCGCGTGCGCCGCGCACAAGAAGAACCACGCCCAGCTCGATTTCGAGCTGCTTGATCCGCTGAGAAACCGCACCACGCGACAGGTTCAGCTCCTCAGCCGCGCGTTGCAGGTTCCCGTGCGTTGCGACGACAGAGAATACTCGAAGCGCATTCAGATTCACGTTCTTCATTCGATGTTCCAAAGGCGATAGTTTTTCTAAACGCTGATGGAATTATCCTGCTTTGTCAATTTAGTGCAGGTGACCGATACAAGCGGGCAAGCAGCACTCAGCGATAGCTACAAGAGATCGAGCGATGACACAGACAATCCGACCAGCGACACCCGATGACATGCCGCGCCTGGTCGAACTCCTCATGCTGGATGCCGAGGCGCGCCATGCAGAGGATGCGATCCTCTGGAAGATGGCAGATGACGCGCCCGCGCAGATCGAGAAGGCGCTGACATTTGCGCTGACAGCCGAGCAACAACCCTTTCGACAGTTTTGGCATGTCGCAGACGATGGGGGTCAGATCACGGGCGTCATTCATGCGATGCTGCTACCGGTCCCTCCAATCTATGCAGGCCCGTTCGGCGAGCCGGGACTGATCCTGCCAGACTCCTTCGTTGCTGCCGATGCGGCGAGCGGCACTGTTGACGACCTATTGGCCGCAGCAGAGGATGCACTTCACGAAGCCGGTGCCCAGATCAAACTGGCATCCTACGTGGCGGGCGAAGCTTGGCGAACCGCGTTTGAGGCAAGCGGTTATGAGCCTCTGACACTTTATCTGTCGCGCAGTGACCTCGGCGATCAGGGAATGCCCGCCGGAGTTCGACAAGCGACGGAAGACGATATTCCAGGTATCGTCGCGGGCAGCGCCGAGAACCGGCAGCTTCTGTTCGAAATCGACCCGTTCTGGGAAGTTCATCCTGAAGCTGATCCACGGTTTTCAGCCTGGATGACGCGGAGTCTAACGCTCAGAGATCGGGACATGATGGTTCTGGGACCGTCCGAGGACTTGCAGGGCTACATCATCGCACAGCCCGCCTCACGGCTGCACTTTCCCCCGGCCCACGACATCACGGGAACGGGTGTGATTGATGACTACTATCATCCCGAGCTGGCCAACCCGGCTGCGCTTGACCGAGGCAGTGAGGAGTCCAGCGCGCTTTTGCGCGCGGCCGAGGCGGCGTTCGCCAATCGTGGTATGGGAGCTGCCTTTGTCGTCTGCCCGGCGGGATGGACGTCCAAGATCGAGTTGCTGGAAGCTGCTGGTTACGAGACCGCGATGGTCTGGTCCATCAAGCGATAGAACCCGCCATACCGCTCTAGTTACAGCGCTCCTCGACGGCTTCTTTACGTCGCTGAAGTGCGAACCCGTATGCGTTTGAAAGGAAAAGCTCATGAAGTCAGAGCAAGTCATAGAGACGATTAGCAACGCACTACGCGATCATTCCGCCGTTCGCGGTCTTTTCCTGAGTGGCAGCTTCGGCAACGGGCGGGCAGACGCCTTTAGCGACATCGACTTCGTGCTGGTGTCGGAAGACGGTCCAACCGACGAGGTTGCCGGAGCGTGGAAGGCCGCCGTCGCGCGCACCGGTGACATCGTGATGTGGTGGGATCGGAATGTTCGTCCCGCGCTGATTGAACCGCTCCGGGTTTTCCGGAGGCTGATTGGTCTTAGTTACGCGGCCATGTCTGATGTTTCCAGAGCCGCGTAG
>NZ_CANKYW010000031.1 GCF_947488135.1 uncultured Marivita sp.
AGGGGCATTTCTGGCCCGAAAGGTCTGAGGGAGGTGTAAGGTGCTGATGTCAGAAAGAACTGGCTGGGGTGGTAGGAAACCTTCCCTTCTGATTCCTTTCTTGGCCTTAGCTTAGGCAGTCGGGAAAAGGGGGCAGTTTTGGGGGCATTTTGGTGTTGATTATCACCATCCAATATCCCTCTCAGACGTGCTTTCTGGAGCTCAGAGAGATACAAACACCACCATCATTTTCTCTACCTCCCCCGGAACGGCACTACATTACTCCCGCCCCGCACGAACGCCTGTGGCCCTTCCTGTTCCAAGGCCCTGATAGCAGTGTCTCTTGCTTCCCGATCGCTGTCGAAGAGTTCGTCCCAGACGTGGCTGGTTCCCTCGGCATCCACAACCTCCAGCGTCCACTGAGCTTCGTGTTCTAAGCGAAAGATCTCGATGCTGAACGGGTAGCCTTCCAAGACAACTCGGAGACTTTTTCCTGAGGTCACCAGATTCGGTTCGTCATCTTCTGTTATGTGCGGAAGGTAGAGGCACGATTGGTTGTCAGCAACAATCATCAGAGCTTGTCAGAGCTCCTCTCTGGGCCACTTACGGGCTTTCTTACAGGGAGCATACCAACCATCATCACCAACATGGGGGATGCTCTCTGGGGCCCTCTGGGACAGTCTCCTAGGCAGGCTAAGTGTCTGTTATTGCTGTTGGTATCCTATCGGGGGAGGGAGGAGGAATTAGGTATTAGTAATGGAAGACGACTGCCTACCCCTCCAACACAAGGAGAGGGAGGCTACCCGGGTGGCTAAGGAAGGGGTCCCACGGGTGCAACGGGTGTGGGGTTAAGGTGGGGTGTTCGTGGCGAGTTACCGAGAACCAAGTATCGGAGGTGAGTTCCGAGTTATAGATCCAGCTGGTCGACTTCTGTAAGGGTAAGAAAGCTGTTCCCATTCGGCGTCAGTGAGAGGTGGGCTGCGGTAACACCCTAGCTCCCAAACGGGCAAGAAGTCTCCGTCGTTTGTCGGTACATTCAGTGCAAGTCGTAAAGGTCGACCAGTTGAACCCGGATCGACAGGTAGAGCAATGATGTCGGTCTGGTCGTGAAATGCGGCCTTCAGCCGTACGGGTTCATGGCTGATGCTCACGTGAAAACTTGTGATGGCAAACGCTTCCCCGTTTTCGAGTTGCCGATAAGCAATCAGATCGTGCTGAAGCGACTCCACCTCAGAAGCTAGCAATTCGCGAATTACGGTCTCATCGTCGCGGGTAAAGAACACATCGACAAAAGTCGTTCCACCACATGGCGCAGGGTCGATCCAATAACATTGACTGTGCGGAGCCTTGGCTTTTATGCGGGTGGAAAGATAGTCGGTAGGAGTGGCAATTCGCATAACTCTCACAACTTTGCGGCTTCCAAGCGGTGGAGTCTCATCCCGAAGCCATTGAGTTGAATTACGATCGGTTGTACCTACGGATTTTGTGTACTCTTTGGTTAACGCGCTTCTGCAGATATTGGGCGGATGGTAGCTATACTTCTGAATCATACCCATACTCCTATGGGCGACATACACATCAGATTTTCGCGACCAAATCCTCCATTCACTCCCGCGTGGCCCATCTTTGGAGCCGACTGAAAACCTTAGGTCGAAACGGCCTTTTGCCATATCTATGTTTACCAAATCGAACTGCTATCATTAGTCCCGGCCAGCGCAAGCCAGCCGGGGAAGTTTTTCTTGGTAGCTGCGAAACTTCTGTCAGGCAGCTAACGGCGCTTCCGATTCAGCAGAGTACTCGCAGAGCCCCTCCATCCTGTAGAACACCACCCGCTTTCGCGCTCTGGTGATGCTCGTGTAAAGCAACCGCTTATGGTGCTCCATCGAAAGCCACTGGGGTTTCTCCAAGACAGAAGCCGTGTCGATGTTGAACCGCTCCGGGTTTTCCGGAGGCTGATTGGTCTTAGTTACGCGGCCATGTCTGATGTTTCCAGAGCCGCGTAGA
>NZ_CANKYW010000032.1 GCF_947488135.1 uncultured Marivita sp.
GGGAGTGGAAAAGTTCTGGGGTTTCAGATCGAGAGCGACCTAGTCTCCTGCTGTCACGACAGGAGAGTTAACGATGAAAGTACGAATTAGGATCGAAACGGAATTTGGCTGGGGCGAGCGTCGGGTTCATGATGTCGGTGTTCTTGAACGGCGTTCGACAGAGGCATGCGCGGAGGATTTCGGGCTAAGCCTTGCCGAAGGAAAGGCAATCCTGAAAGAGATCCAAAGGGCAGTTCTGCAAGATCAAGTAGAGGAAATCAGTGAGATTGAGCGGGTTTGCCAGACCTGCCAAACCTACTTGCCCATACATGATCGCCGGTCGCGTCGGATAGACACTCTGTTCGGCCGTGTAACCGTCGAGGCACCACGGATCCGCATCTGCATGTGCCGTTTCCCGGGTTTTCCAAACTGCACAACGGCTTTCTCGCCACTCACGCGCTTGCTCCCCGGAAATGCGACACCAGAGCTTTGCAAGCTGCAGGCCGATTTGGCCGCGCGACACAGTTTTCGCGAGGCCGCGCGGATTCTGAATGCGATGACACCATGCGCCAGACAAAACCACACGACAATTCGCAACCGCCTTGCCTCGGTCGCTGACGGCTTGGAAGCCCGATGTGACGAAACCCAAAAGGACCCGGAGGTTCAATCGTGTAAATCTGAAATGACAGTGTTTCTGGACAGCGCCTATGTCCGCTCAAGACCCGAATATCAACGGCGGAACTTTGAAGTAATTGTCGGATCGATCGAGACCAAAACAGGCAATAAACGCCGTTTCGGATTGAGTCTTGCAGGGGCTGACCATCCCTTGGAATGCCTGAAGTCCAATCTCAAAGCCGCAGGCTGGATCCCTGGTTCAGCCATAACAGTGTTGTCCGACGGTGATCCCGCCCTTCCGCGTCTTGTGCGAAACGCAATCAATGGAAACGTCGAACACATCCTCGATTGGTGGCACATATCCGCCCGCATCAGGCACGTAGAGACAACGTTCCAAACCTTGCTGTCGCAGCTTGAAAACAGCGAGACCTTCGATGTCGAGGCGCTTGTGGAACGGCTACGATGGCGCATCTGGCATGGCCAGACTCACCGTGCGCTGGAAGCACTCGGAATTCTGTTCCGGTTTGCCATGCAGGCGCGCGATTGCGCTGCAGGTGACACAAAGGAAGCGGCACTGTCGGCAGCGGGTCGAACGATGGACCTCCAGACCTACTTGACTCATAGCCTGTCCGCTCTCGTCAACTACGGGCACCGGCGGAAGCAAGGAAAAGCTGTCTCGACATCCCGGGCCGAAGGCCTGGTCAACGAAATCGCCAATGTCCGAATGGGAAGGAAGCAGCGGATGCGGTGGTCACCACGGGGTGCCCACAGAGTCGCTACGGTTCGAGCGGCCGTTCTGGACGGAAGACTGTTGACTCGCAGCTCCAACGCCGCCTGAACCCCAGATCCTTTCCACTCCC
>NZ_CANKYW010000033.1 GCF_947488135.1 uncultured Marivita sp.
GGCTCTGCCTCACTTTGTGTGGCGCAACTATCCTGAAACTGGAAAATTCAGGAGGGATAGTTGTGAGTTCGAAGAAGCACTGGTCGCCGGGCAGCGATGTTGCAGTTCAAAGCGTTGAACGAAGTGAATCCGGCGGGTGGATTGTATCTGGCGTCTTGGTACCCAACGGCATTTGCCCAGACTGTGGATTGCATTCACGCCGACGTCATGGCTGGCGGCGTCGGTGGCTGCAGGATTATCCCGCGCATGGAGACGCGGTAACGGTTGATCTCGCAGTTTGCCGTTGGCGATGTTTGGCGCCTGCTTGCCCGCGCCGGACTTTCTCGGACCAGATCAGCTCGATTGCGCGTCCATTTGCACGTCGTACTTCGCGTGTAGGGGATATTGTCGGCCATCTTGGGCATGCGACAGGCGGACGGCCTGCGGAGCGCTTGTTGCATCGTTTGGGCCTTGGGGTCAGCGATGACACGGTGCTCAGGCAGCTGAAAAGGTGTGCTCAAGGCACCACCGAGGCGCCGACAATCATCGGGATCGACGATTGGAGCTGGCGGAAATCGCAAACCTACGGCACGATCATCGTGGATCTGGAGCGTCGCGTGGTCATCGACATCCTCGAGGATCGAGATGTCGTCACCTGCACCAACTGGCTAAAGCGACACCCCGAGGTGGAAGTGATCAGCAGAGATCGGTGCGGTCTCTACGCCAAGGCTGCCCGGCAAGGGGCACCGCAGGCAAAGCAGGTCGCCGACCGGTTCCATATCGTGCAAAACCTGCGGCAGGCCATCGAGGAGCAGATGAACCTTCACGGCCGTGCCACCGGCAGGGCGCTGCTGTCCGACGCCGACAACATCACCGCAGCCGGAAGCCTTCTGAAGTCCCGCCTTGCGCACAGGACGTCCCGGGAAGAGATTTTCACCACCATCCATGCGCTCCGAAATCAGGGACTTTCCTGCAGCGAGATCGGGCGGCGAACAGGGTTTCCGCGTCGCAGCATCGCGAAATGGCTGCAGTTCGAAACACCACCGGACCGCAGGCGGGCCGCTTTGAAGCCGAGTTCGCCATGGTATTTTGAAGAGTTCCTGAGCCAAAGCTGGAAGGAGGGCATTCGAACTGGCAGCGCCCTTTTCAGTCTGATCCAAGAGCGTGGTTACGAGGGGAGCCAGTCGCATTTGCAGCGGCTGCTGGCGGGTTGGCGCAGAGCCGAACAGCAAGCGAGCGATCCCAAGGTAGAACACAAGATCCTGGAGCCGGTTCGGGACCCGGAAACGGGGCACGCGATCTCCCCGGTCATCGCGGCCGCGCTGTGCATCAAACCGCGCGG
>NZ_CANKYW010000034.1 GCF_947488135.1 uncultured Marivita sp.
TGAACCGCTCCGGGTTTGCCGGAGGCTCCAACTCTTGAGTAGGATGGAGCATCATGAGCAAGACGACGAACAAATATTCACCGGAATTACGCGAGCGCGCTGTTCGCATGGTTTTGGACAACGCAGGGCAGCATGAGAGCCGCTGGGCAGCAATCCTGTCGATCTCTTCGAAGATTGGTTGCGCACCTCAGACGCTGAACGAGTGGGTCAAGAAGGCCGAGGTCGATCGCGGAGACCGCGCCGGTATCACGACCGAGATGGCCGAGAAGTTGAAAGCCTTGGAACGCGAGAACCGCGAACTGAAGCAGGCGAACGAGATCCTGCGCAAGGCGTCGGCATATTTTGCCCAGGCGGAGCTCGACCGCCGGTCCAGGACATGATCGCCTTCATCGAAGAGAACAGGGATATCGGGGTCGAGCCGATCTGCAAGCAACTGCCGATTGCCCCATCCACGTTCTACGATCACATGGTCAAGAGGGCGAACCCCGAGTTGCTGTCAGATCGGGCTAAGCGGGACGCCGTTTTGCGGCCTGAGATCGAACGCGTCTGGGAGCAGAACTACAAAGTCTACGGCGTTCGCAAAGTCTGGCACCAGCTGCGGCGGGAAGGCTTCGATGTGGCCCGCTGCACAGTGACGCGGCTGATGAAGGACTTGGGCTTGGAAGGCATCATCCGTGGCAAGAAGCACAGGACGACGATTCCAGACAAATCTCAGCCATGCCCGCTGGACAAGGTGAACCGTCAGTTCAAGGCCCCGGCGCCGAACATGTTGTGGGTCAGCGATTTCACCTATGTCGCCACCTGGCAAGGCTTCGTTCACGTAGCCTTTGTTATCGATGCTTTCGCGCGCCGCATTGTTGGGTGGCGCGTCAGCCGCATGGCCCATGCCGGGTTTGTTCTCGACGCCCTCGAACAGGCCGTTCATCAGCGGCAACCTGGATCGGGACTGGTTCATCATTCGGATCGCGGATCGCAATATCTGTCCATTCGCTACACCGAGCGCCTGGCCGAAGCAGGGATCGAACCTTCCGTGGGCAGCGTGGGTGACAGCTACGACAATGCCCTGGCCGAGACGATCAACGGTCTTTTCAAGGCAGAGGTCATTCACCGTCGTGGGCCATGGCGCAGCTTCGACGCCGTGGAATACGCCACACTCGAATGGGTCAACTGGTTCAACAACCGCCGCCTGCTGGAACCCATCGGAAACATCCCGCCAGCAGAGGCCGAGGCAAACTTCTACGCGGCTCTGGAAACATCAGACATGGCCGCGTAACTAAGACCAATCAGCCTCCGGAAAACCCGGAGCGGTTCA
>NZ_CANKYW010000035.1 GCF_947488135.1 uncultured Marivita sp.
CTTCTTCGAACTCACAACTATCCCTCCTGAATTTTCCAGTTTCAGGATAGTTGCGCCACACAAAGTGAGGCAGAGCCCCTAATCGAGCTCTGCCTCAATCTGTGTGGCGGAATGGAAGCATTCTCGCCCGCAATAATTCTGGACCAGCCCGACCGTACATGGCGCGTCTGCGGGTCTTCAGGCGGTTGATCTGACCGTCCGCCTAGCCGTTGCTCCATGGCATTTTGATAGCGTTTTTGACGGCATCGTAGTCCCGGTTCAAGGCAAGGGCGAAGCGCACGATGGACGCCAGGTTTGTATCGATCGCGTCACAGGTCCATGCAGGGAGCGGGTCTGCTTGCGGACCGGGCATGATACCGTTGAACTGCATGGCGAGGTTGCGCTTCGTTGCGAAAGCGGGAGAGCTGGTCTTGAGGGCGTTGACTTTCCGCGCCTGATCCGGGTGAGCTTTCCGCGGGGTTTGATGCACAGCGCGGCCGCGATGACTGGGGAAATCACGTGTCCAGTTTCCGGATCCCGAACCGGCTCCAAGATTTTGTACTCTACCTTGGGATCGCTCGCTTGCTGTTCGGCTCTTGTCGCGTGGGAGTGGAAAAGTTCTGGGGTTTCAGATCGAGAGCGACCTAGTCTCCTGCTGTCACGACAGGAGAGTTAACGATGA
>NZ_CANKYW010000036.1 GCF_947488135.1 uncultured Marivita sp.
GAAAACCTGTGCGAGCTCATCGAAATGGACCGTCAACACGCACGTTGACCTCGCTGTGGCCTACGCCGGATGCTTACACTTTACGCGTAGAACCACGATCACCTGCTGCCCTCGGACCTCGGTAGCCAGAACTCCGATTCGAGCCGAGACACATCTTGCAAATCCCGTTGTTGTGCGGCTGAAGGTGCTGGGCCAGGGTGACCGGTTCTTCAAGCGTCTCACAGCCGTAAACGGTAACGAACTGTTGGTCAGTGCTTACGACGCTGACGGCAAATGGGTGCTGCTGACCATGCTCCCTGACAACGGGACCATCGAAGACACGGAGACCTTTTTCACGCGATCTAGATGATCGCCATGACATTGGGGCGCGTCATTCAGCGCTGCAATGCATATTAAGCGTGATCGGCAGGACCTTTTGGGCTCGAAGCTGTTATCTTAGAAATTCAGTCGGATGTCCACTTCGCCAAAAATTGGGCCCAGTTCCTGGGACCACCTGTGCACATCCAAGGGGCGGGAGTTCCAAGGGTCCATTATCTCGTCTACCACCACTCACCTCTTGGTCTG
>NZ_CANKYW010000037.1 GCF_947488135.1 uncultured Marivita sp.
GACTTCCCGGGCGACGACATCCCGGTGATCGCAGGCTCCGCGCTTGCGGCGATGGAAGGCCGTGATCCGGAAATCGGCGAGAACAAGATCCGCGAACTGATGGCGGCCGTGGACGAGTACATTCCGCAGCCGGCACGTGCGATCGACCAGCCGTTCCTGATGCCGATCGAAGACGTGTTCTCGATCTCGGGTCGTGGTACGGTTGTGACCGGTCGTGTCGAGCGTGGCGTGATCAATGTCGGCGACGAGATTGAGATCGTCGGCATCCGCGACACCACCAAGACGACCTGCACGGGCGTGGAAATGTTCCGCAAGCTGCTGGACCGCGGTGAAGCCGGCGACAACATCGGCGCGCTGCTGCGCGGCGTCGACCGTGAAGGCGTCGAGCGCGGCCAGGTTCTCTGCAAGCCGGGTTCGGTGACACCGCACACCAAGTTCGAAGCCGAGGTCTACATCCTGACCAAGGAAGA
>NZ_CANKYW010000038.1 GCF_947488135.1 uncultured Marivita sp.
CGGCTCTGCCTCACTTTGTGTGGTCAAACGGTAGCATTCTTGCCCGCAACAATTCTGGGCCGGCCCGACCGTACATGGCGCGTTTGAGGGTTTTCAGGCGGTTGATCTGACCTTCCGCCTGGCCGTTGCTCCAAGGCATCTCAATCGCGTTTTTGACCGCATCGAAGTCCCGGTTCAATGTGCGGGCAAAGCGTACGATCGGCACCAACTCGGTTTCGATTGCGTCGTCGATCCATGCAGGGAGCGGGCCTGCGTCGCGCCCACGCATGATACCGTTGAACCGCATGGCGAGGCTGCGCATCGATACGAAGGCGGGAGAGCGGGTCTTGAGAGCATCGACTTTACGCGCCTGATCCGAGGTGAGCTTGCCGCGCGGTTTGATGCACAGCGCGGCCGCGATGACCGGGGAGATCGCGTGCCCCGTTTCCGGGTCCCGAACCGGCTC
>NZ_CANKYW010000039.1 GCF_947488135.1 uncultured Marivita sp.
ATCACCTCATGAAACCAAAAGGTGATACCATGACCTCGAAAACATTTCTGACAACAACCGCACTGAGCCTCCTTCTTGCCACCTCCGCCTTCGCGCAAAGCGACAGCACGGCGACCGAGACCGAGACGGAGAATGCCCCGATCATCGAAGGCGCTGGCGAAGACACCACCATGGCGCCTGATGCCACCGAAGACACGATGGCGACGGATGATATGGCCACCGACACGATGGACATGGAGGCGCCGCAGAGCATCTCTGACATGACCGTCGGCGAATTCCTCGGCCTCGACGTGGTCTCTTCGGGCACCGGTGAGGATGTCGGCGAAATCGACTACGTGATCCAGGGCGCGTCGGAACCCGAAGCGGTGATCGGCATTGGCGGCTTCCT
>NZ_CANKYW010000040.1 GCF_947488135.1 uncultured Marivita sp.
CCGATTTCCGGATCACGGCCTTCCATCGCCGCAAGCGCGGAGCCTGCGATCACCGGGATGTCGTCGCCCGGGAAGTCGTAGGCCGACAGCAATTCGCGGATTTCCATCTCGACGAGCTCGAGCAGTTCCTCGTCGTCGACCTGGTCCACCTTGTTCATGAACACGACCATGGCGGGGATACCCACCTGGCGGCCCAGCAGGATATGCTCGCGCGTCTGCGGCATCGGGCCGTCAGCGGCGTTCACCACCAGGATCGCGCCGTCCATCTGCGCCGCACCGGT
>NZ_CANKYW010000041.1 GCF_947488135.1 uncultured Marivita sp.
ATTGGCACGATTGGTCACGTTGACCACGGCAAGACGACGCTGACGGCGGCGATCACGAAGTATTTCGGCGACTTCAAGGCCTATGACCAGATCGACGGTGCGCCGGAAGAGAAGGCGCGTGGGATCACGATCTCGACCGCGCACGTGGAGTACGAGACCGAGAACCGTCACTACGCACACGTCGACTGCCCCGGCCACGCCGACTACGTGAAGAACATGATCACCGG